>CAVWLM010000002.1:0-1445000 GCA_963755905.1 uncultured delta proteobacterium | reverse complement strand
AGGCTTATCTCCCCCAATAGTTCACATAGACGGGGAGGTTTGGCACCTCGATGTCGGCTCGTCACATCCTGGGGGTGGAGTAGCTCCCAAGGGTTCGGCTGTTCGCCGATTAAAGTGGCACGCGAGCTGGGTTCAGAACGTCGTGAGACAGTTCGGTCCCTATCCGCCGTGGGCGTAGGATACTTGAGGGGTGTTGTCCTTAGTACGAGAGGACCGGGACGAACGGACCGCTGGTGTATCGGTTGTGGCGCCAGCCGCATTGCCGGGTAGCCATGTCCGGACGGGATAACCGCTGAAAGCATATAAGCGGGAAGCCCACCCCAAGATTAGGTATCCCGACCGCAAGGTCCTAAAGGCCCCTTCTAGACAAGGAGGTTGATAGGCCGGAGGTGGAAGCGTCGCAAGACGTGGAGCTGACCGGTACTAATCGGCCGTGCGGCTTGACCGCCAATCTCAAACCCATCTAGGTGGGCTTGAGAGGCGACGATGGTTATCGCGATCGTCGCCGGGCCGTAGCCCGCATCGAAGACTGCCAGTCCCTTCATTGCCTGCTTCCTGGAGCTGCTGCTTGTAGATCCCTACTTATTCAGTTAGTCGGAAATTTCGTCCGTCTGTAGACTTTTAAAATCAGACGGCAGACTTTCCGGTCGCCACAGCGAGGGTGTAACACCCGTTCCCATCCCGAACACGGCAGTTAAGCCCCTCAGCGCCGATGGTACTGTGCCCGAAGGCGGCACGGGAGAGTAGGACGCGGCCGGGATCTCTCAAGCGGAGCATCGAACTCGATGCTCCGCTTTTTTTGGACCGGCGGTCGCCGCGCTGAGCGGGTGATGCTTCTCGCTGCTCATTCTTCAGTCGCTCGCTTCGAGGTCACTGCGGTTGTTTACAGCTAGGCCGGGCTGCCTTGATACATCACCGGGAAACCCAGTTTTTTTAGTATTGCGACTGACTTGTGCGAATTGATCTTGGAATTGGGTAATTCGCCACATGCCTTGAGTAGCACTGGCCGGGCCGGAACCTCGCGTCCTTTGACGATGACCGTCCACTTCGCGCTCCCACCAAGTTCGATGTCATCTGCCGCTCGTTCAACGTCGTTCCTGGTGACTGTCTTAGGGTCCTTTTTCATTGATGCTTCCTTGCGTTTTACGCCAATCAGTCAGCATACAATCACACATCATCATCAAATGCAAGAGGGTACAGCCTCAGCTCGACACTCTCGCGTCCCTAGCCTTTTCTCTATGTTGGTGATGTCGGCGACCTTGGCCGTATCGCTAGAAAAGTCGATTTTTCACTGTCAAGGATTCGTCCAGATACCAGTTGCAAACTCGGAATTGGACCGTTTCGCGGACGGCGCTCAGATCCCATCGGTGTGCGTTGATTGTTCCTGGGCTTCGGCTGATCTAAGCTCGCCGCGACGGAGCTCATTCTTCCCTTGTCGTTTTCGTGCGACGGCGATACAGATGGTTTTGATTCCCAACGTCCGGCGCGGCCGCATAGCGGCGCGCCGGTTTTTCAAATTATCGGAGGAACATCTCAATGGCTTCGTCATCATCTGAAAAACCAGCCCAAAAATCTTCCCTGGATTCTCCCCGTGAAAAAGTCCGCGCCACCGTTCCCAAGCTCATCGATCTCACCGATAAGGTGGTTTTCGGCGACGTATGGGAGCGAACGGAGCTTTCCAAGCGCGACCGCAGTCTTATCACCGTGGCGGCGCTGGTCGCCCTTTATCGCCCCGAGCAGCTTCGAGTGCACATCGCGCGCGCTCTCAGCAACGGCGTCACCCAGACCGAGATCTCGGAAATCATCACCCACATGGCCTTCTACTCCGGATGGCCGACCGCGATGACGGCCGCGTTTGTCGCCAAGGACGTTTTCGAGAAACAGCAATAGCGGCGCCTGGCAGGCGCAGCGCCGTCCGGTTACGGTCTGGAGACGAATATGCGGGTTGGATTCATCGGACTCGGTACGATGGGCGGCAAGATGGCCGCGAGTCTGCAACGCGCCGGCCTGAGCCTGGTGGTTCACGACGCGCGGCGCGAAGCGGCCGCGGCTCATCTCGAGGGAGGCGCGCAGTGGGCTGCCACGCCGCGCGAGGTTGCGCAAAATTCCGACGTGATGTTCACTTCGCTCCCGGCCCCGGCTGATGTCGAGGCGGTGGCCGCGGGCGAAGACGGCCTGCTCGCGGGGATACGCGCGGGCTCGGCTTACTTCGACCTCTCGACCAATTCGCCGAGCGTGGTGCGGCGCGTCCACGCCGCTTTCGCTCAAAGAGACGCCGACATGCTGGACGCCCCGGTCAGTGGCGGCCCGCGCGGCGCCGCGACCGGCAAGCTGGCGATTTGGGTCGGCGGCGACGAGCGCGTCTTCGAGCGCCATAAATCGCTGCTCGACGCGATCGGCGACCAGGCGCGCTATGTCGGTCCGATTGGATCGGCCACCGTGGCCAAGCTGGTCCACAACTGCGCGGGCTATGCGATTAACCGCGTGCTCTCGGAAGTGTTCACGATGGGCGTCAAGGCGGGGGTCGAACCGCTCGCTCTATGGGAGGCGGTGCGGCAGGGAGCGCTCGGGCGGGCGCGGACGTTCGACGCGCTGGCTGCTCACTTCCTTCCGGGGACCTACGACCCGCCTGATTTCGCGCTTAGGCTTGCGCACAAGGACGTCTCGCTCGCGACCGAGCTTGCCCGGGAACTCAACGTGCCGATGCCGATGGCGAATCTCGCCCTCGATGAACTTACCGCGGCGCTCAACCGCGGCTGGGGCGAGCGCGACTCGCGCGCGGCGATGCTGTTGCAGGAGGAGCGGGCAGGCGTGGATATCGCGGTGGACAAGGATCGGATACGCGAAGCGCTGGCGCGCGGCAAGAGCGATCGCGGTAGCCGCTGACGGTTGCGGGATTGGAGTACGACGATGCCGGGTGAGTTGCCGGAATACAGGATATTCGCCATCCGCTATGCGACCCGTGACGCGCGTCGCGCCGACCATTTTGTCGGCGGCGATCCGCATGACGCTCCGATGCCGATGGACTATTTCACCTGGGTCGTGGTGGGGCCGGATCGCACGTTCCTGGTCGATACCGGGTTCACTGAAGAGATCGCGGCGCGGCGCAAACGGCAGTTTTTGCGCTGTCCCATCGAGAGCCTCAAGCTGGTGGGCGTCGAACCCGAAGCGGTCACCGACGTAATCATCACCCATCTGCATTACGACCACGTCGGTAACTTTCACAAGCTCCCGAAGGCGCGCTTTCATCTCCAGGAGCGCGAGCTCGCGTTCGCGACCGGGCGTTTCATGCGCTATCCATACTTTGCTCACGGTTTCGAGGTCGATGAAATCGTCGGGATGGTGCGATTGAACTTCAAGCGCAGGGTCGAGCTGTACGATGGCGACGTGGAAGTCGCGCCGGGGCTCTCGCTGCATCTGGCGGCCGGCCATACCGCGGGCCTTCAAGTCGTCCGGGTACATACGCGGCGCGGCAACGTCGTACTCGCCTCGGACTCCAGCCACTACTACGAAAACATGCAGAGCAACCGCCTGTTCCCGGGCGTGCTAAACAGCAGCGACTCGATCGACTCCTATCGCAAGGTCGAACGGCTGGCGGCGTCGCCCCGCCATATCATTCCCGGCCACGATCCACTGGTGATGCGGTATTACCGCGCGCCGTCGCCGCCGCTTGAAGGTATTGTCGTGAGCCTCGATATCGATCCGGCGGAGTGAACGGAACGTCGAATCGGCGCCGATTGGATTTTCATACGCGGCGGCATAGCATCTCGATCCACGTTGCGCGAATTTTGCGAGTTGCGCGAATTGTGCCGATCCCCAAACAGCGCGAAGTCGTATAACGGAGAAATCATTCGTGGCCTTGGACGCTACTCAGAAAGAAAAGCTTTCCGCGCTGCTCGCGCAGGAACATGTAGCCGTGCTCGTCACCCAGGGCGAGAAGTGGCCGACTGCGAATCTGCAAGCGTTTGCCGAGACGCCGGAATTCGACCTGTTGTTCATCATGGGCGGTAACGCCGATAAATATCAGAATCTGCTCAAGCGTCCCGAGGCGACGGTGCTGGTCGACAATCGCGACGTTGGCAACGTGGCGAGTTTCGAGATCGTGCGGGCCTGGGTGCAGGGGATTGCGAGCGACGTGGCGCGCGGGAGTGCCGAGTGGGAGCCGCTCAAGGCAATCTTTCTGAAGAAGAACCCGTTCGAGGAGCCGTTTTTTAAAAATGACGCGATCAAGTTGATTCGCATCAAGCCCGCTCGAGTTTCCTACGCGAACGGCCTGCGCGACAGCTTCAAGGCCGAACTGTAGCGGCAGGATCGATTCAGAAATCGCTCCGCGTCGATCCGTCGCTTCGTTCGGGACGACGGGCTGCGATGCGGAATGAAGTTCACGGGCCGCCGAGTTGCTTTTGCAACTCGAAGACCTGGTCCCGTAGCTTGCGGATGTAACCCTGCTGCTCCTGAACCTGCTTCTGAAGCTCGAATTGCGGCTGCTCCGTTTCATACGAAGGAGCGTCGGCGGACTTGGGCGAATCGTTGACGGCCGCGATGGTCTGGTTGATCTTGCAATTCGCGAGCGGGACGTCGTCGTCGACGCACTTTTGCAGGCTCGAACGCTTCGCCAGCAGGCGCGCGATCTCGGCCTGTTGCGTTGCGAGCTGGTTCTTGAGGTTCGCTCGTTCGCGCTGGGTTTCCAGGTGCTGCTCGACTGCCGAGTAAGTGCCGACCGTGGCCACGCCGGCGGCCGCTCCGGCCATCATCCCGGCCGTCCCGGCACCGGGAATCACTCCGCCAACGACCGCCCCTAACATCCCGCCGGCTGCCACGGCCACGGTGCGATCGATGACGCCGGGCGCCTTGCGCATCGCGCATTCCACCATATGCCCCGAGTGCAGCTCGATCACTTCGCCGGTTACCGTCACGATTGTGCCGACGTCGTTCTGCTGCGTCTGGACATTGACTACCGCGTCGGCGTCGTCGGGGTATTTCGCGATCGCCAGCGCGCGCAGCTTGGTTGCCATCTGCACGCCGTCACCGTCCATCGAGGCGTCGCTGTAGGGCTCGGTGAAAGTCACATCGCCGAGATCGTGATAGCACTCGCTGGGTACGTCGCCCGCGGACACATAGATAAAGCGATCCGGCGCGCGGACCGGCGTCGGCGGCGCCTGCGGCGCCGGTTGAGCCGAGCAGGCACACGCCATCAGCGCCGCCGCCAGAAACAACGACCGCAATGGCGGAACAACGGATACTTGCAACCCTATTCGCGACTCCTGTCCGGGATTGACCCAACCAGACTATCTTCGTCCGGCCGGCGAGCCAACAGGATGTCGATAGAGACAAAAGCCGCTTCGCGCGGATCCTTTACCGCGCGGCTTAGTAATAATCCACCGGATCGATCTGCCGCTTGGCGCCGTACCAGAACAGCATGTTCTCGGTGAGCCCCTGCCAGGTGAATTTGCCCGGCGGCATCAGCAGCCGCTTGAACATTGACTTGAACGAGTAGAACTCCTTCGTGCAGCGCCACACGCCTTCTTCGACCTGCTGCGGCGAAAGCTTGTTCGGCACGAACATGCAGCGGAAGTTGTTGGTGTACATGTCGGCGTCGGGGATGATGACGCGGCCTTCCTGCTCGAGCTTGGTGCGCATCGGCGTGCCTTTGCGCGGCGTGACCGTGTTGAAGAACGCCTCGGGCGCCTTGACGTCGTGGAGAAAGTCGAGCGTGTCGTCGAAGATCTGCGGATGGTCTTCCTCCAGCCCGAAGAGGAAATTGAGCGAATAGTAAATTCCGTAATGCTCGAGGCGCTTGAGCAGTTTCTTGTAGTCCTTGGTGTGGTTCTGGATCTTGCTCATCGACAGCAGGCTGTCCTGGCTTATCGATTCCACGCCGATATTGACGTGGAAAACGCCGGCCTGGGCCGCCAGTTCGAGCATATCCTCGTCGTGATTCGAGTTGATCGTCCACAGGCAGGAGAAACGGATCTTGAGCGGAATCAGTGCGCGGAACAGCTCCCGCGCGAATTTGTGCTTGCCCGTGATCTGATCGTCGATGAACTGGAAGCGGCGAAAGCCGGTAACCGCGATCACCTGCTTGATTTCCTCGACGATGTCCTCGATCGGACGGGTGCGGTAACTGCCCTCGTAGAACACCGGAATTTCGCAGAACGAGCAGCGGTAGGGGCATCCGCGGCTCGCCTGCACCGGCACCGCCTTGAACAGGTAACGGTTGAGCTTGAGCAGCTCGTGGCGCGGACGCGGCAGCTTCTTCAGGTCGTGTAGTTTGTCGGCCTTGTAGATCCGCTTGAGCTTGCCGTCCTGCCAGTCGCGCAGCAGCGGCTCCCATACCAGGTCGGCCTCGCCCTGAACCACCGCGTCGGCATGCTTGAGTGCTTCCTCGGTCTGGAGCGTGGCGTGGAACCCGCCCATCACGACCGGGATGCCGCGTTTGCGAAACTCGTCGCCGAGCTGATAAGCGCGCAGAGAGGCGCCGATAGTCGTGGTCATGCCGACCAGGTCCCAGCCGCCGTCGAAGTCGAGTTCCTCCAACCGCTCATCGCATAGCGTCACGTCGAAATCGTCCGGCGTCAGCCCCGCCATCAGCGGGATCATCAAACCCATGATGAGACGCCAGCGGGTTTTATGCGGCGTACCGTCCAGATGGATGGTCGTCGGTTGTACCAGCAGAATCCGCGGTTTCTTCACACTGCCTCCTGGCGACACCGCGTTAGGCGGATCGCCGATCAAGGTCGTTCTGCCCCTCTCGATGCGTGGTCATCCACCACATCACGAAGGCAAAGATGTAGGTGCCAAATGCCGTTGCCCAGGCGAAATAATCAATCCTGCCGATCAGCGCGAGAACGACCAGCAGATAGGCGAAGTCGCGGCCGCTAACCCGCTCGGCCTGCGCGATAAACTGCTCGGCCCGTTCTCCGCTGACGCGGGTCGCGCGCCAGGTCGTGAACGCGCATAGCGCGAATCCGCCCAGCAGAATGACGAGCAGGTACAGGTAGGTTCGGCTGCCGCTCGCCCGATAGCATCCCGTCATGATCCCGGCGAAAATCGCGACATGCACAATGTTGTCGGTCATCACGTCGAGCCGCGCGCCCCACGGTGATTCGGTCATCTTGAGCCGCGCCAGCTCGCCGTCGACGCCGTCGAAGGTCACCGAGACCAGAAACATCAGCGCCGCAATCAGCCGCGGCCAATAGCTCGGAAGGCTGAACATCCAGGCGCTCGCGAGACCCAGCGCCGTGTTGGCGAGCGTCACCTGGTTGGGCGTGATTGCGGTGCGCGCGAGGCGAAGGCTAATCCGCCACGAGAGCCGCCGGTCGACCCATCGCGCCATCAGCGCATCCTTGTCGGCGCTTTCGCGGCGCAGCTCGCGCGCCAGGCGAATTTCGGCATCCTGGACGTCGGAGGGCCGTCCGTCGAGCGCGAACGGCAACTGTCCGCCTGGCTTGAGCTGCGACGCTACGGGGCCCGAACCCTCGACGAGTCTGCCGAGCGGCCCCGCCGCGACGCTGCCGCCGCGCGCGACGTCGGTGCTCACCAAGCTTACCACTTCGTCGGGCCGGGAGGCCTGACTGGCGAGCAGTCCGCGCAACTGCGAAGCCGCCAGCACCAGATTGCCTCTAAGGGCGATACAGGGCGCGTCAGCCGGCAATTGTTCTAAAACCTGAGCGAATGAGCCAACAAAAGTGACTTCGGGCTGATCGCGGAATGAGCCTAGGGAGGCGCGCAACCCGGCGTCCGCAGGATCGCCGGTCTCAATAAAGAACCGCTTCACTCCCGCGCGCTGGCACATAAGCATCAGGCGCTCCATCAGCGATCGCCCGAAGATCATGTTTCCGCCGCGGGCGGGAACGTTGATTAAAGCTACATCAATCAAAGAAAGCCTTGTTGAACAAAGGCTTTTAGACTAATTGGAACGCAGAGTCAATGCGCTGACCGTGCGGTCTGCCCGCCCCTTCGTCCACCGTCCCTCGCCACGCCTGTTCAAAATCTCTTAACTTTTGCGTAATCCGCCACTCCACTTTCCTAACGGTCTCATTTGTGGAGGCCCATTGCGAGGGCTGCTAAGCTGGCCTGGTGGCTAATCCCACCCGGGGCATCCTATTCGATTTCGGCGGCACGCTCGACCATCCACACCATTGGCTGGACCGTTTCGTGCGCCACTACCATGCGGCAGGCGTGCAGCTCACCCGCGCCGAGCTGGACGTTGCGTATTCCTATGCCACCCGCACCGCTTACCAGACTGGCGAGGAAATCCATCGCCACAGCCTGCACGAGCTGGTCAGGTACCTCGTCGCCCATCAGTTCGATCATCTCCATCGGCATGGTCCCGACGGCGTTCGCGAGCATCTCTCGGACCTCGGTGAAGATCGTCATCGCCTCGCCGATCGCATCGCAACCGGTTTCGCCGAGGAATCGGCCGACGGACTCGAACGCAGTCGTGGCCTGCTCAAGGAGCTATCGCGCGACTTCAAGCTCGGCGTGGTCTCCAACTTCTATGGCAACTTGCAGGTCGTCCTGGTCGAGGCGGGTATCCGCGAACTTATCCAGGTCGCAATCGACTCCAAGCACATGCGCGTCTTCAAACCCGACGAGCGCATCTTCGTGGCCGCGCTCAAGATGCTCGATCTGCCGCATAACCAGGTCGCGATGGTGGGTGATTCGCTGCACAAGGATTGCGCACCCGCGCGCAAGCTTGGGATGCGCGCGATCTGGCTCAGCCGGCACGCGGGACCCGGCGAGCATCCGCAGGCACGCGAGGCCGCGGCGCTGGCCCACCATACGATAGACACGCTCGATGAGTTGAGAGATCTAAAATGGTAGCGGGGCTTCGCGGCGCAATTATCGCCGCCGGCCGTGGTGAACGTCTGCGCGGCGCGGTGGACGGTCTTCCGAAGCCGCTGGTCGAGCTGGGCGGCGAGACGATGCTGGTGCGACAGGCGCGCATGTTGCGCGAGGCCAATGCAGAAACCGTCGTCGCGCTGGTTAACTCGGAGACCGCCGGACTAATCGCCGCCCGCGGGATTCACATCCCATCATGGATGAACCTCCAGGTGCGCGACACCCCGAGTTCGATGGAGTCGCTGTTCGCTCTGGGCGAGCATCTGGGCGGCGCCCGGCATTTTTTGCTTGCCACGGTCGACGCGGTGGTCGAAGCGGCTGAGCTTGGCCGCTTCGCCCGGCGCGCGCTCGAGCTGACCGGCGGCGGCACGGCGCGTTTCGACGGCGCGCTCGCGATCGTGCGATGGCGTGGCGACAAGCGGCCGCTATTCGCCGAAGTCGCGTCTGACGGCGCGATCGTGTCGCTTGGCGAGCGCCAGAGCGCGACGGTCACGGCGGGCTTCTATTGGCTGCCCGCGGCGATTTTCGATTTTGCGCCGCGCGCGCGTGCCGAGCGCCTCGACGCGATGCGCAAGCTGCTTGCGATGGCGGTTGCGAGCGGGATGCGCCTGGCCGCGGTCGAGCTTCAATCGACGATCGACGTCGACGAATCGGCCGACCTTGCCGCCGCGCGCGCGATGGTTGACGATACGATGACGCTCGGCCAGGGCGGGAGCGCCAGGCTGAACAGGAGCGGGGAATAACGATGCGCGCGCTGGGGGTCTACCGCGAGGCCGAGTTCTCGCCGGGCAAGGTCGAGCACGACGCCGCGATTCTCGACGCGGCGCTCGCCGAGCTTAAGCGCCATGGCGTCGAAGTTTCCGCAATCAGCGCGGCGCGGCTGGTCGACGATCCGCCGGCCGGCGCGGACCTGGTGCTCGCGATGTGCCAGGGCGAGCGTGCGCTCGGCCGCCTGGTGGCGCTCGAGCAGCAAGGCGCGATCGCGGTCAACTCGGCGCTCGCGATTCGCAACTGCTATCGCGATCTCCTGTGCGCGGGCCTCATCCATGCCGGCGTGCCCGTGCCGGCCGGCGCGCTGGTCAGGACCGGATCGCGCCCGCCGGACCTGTCGCCGCTCGGCGTGCTGGATCTCGACGCGCCGATGTTCGTCAAGCGCGGCGATTTGCATGCGCTTGCGCCCGACGACGTGCAGCGGGTAGAAAGCCGGGGCGCGCTGCGCTCGGCGCTGGCCGAGATGGCCGAGCGCGGAGTGCCGGTCGCGTACGTGCAGCAGGCGGTCGAGGGCCGGGTGGTAAAGTTTTACGGCGTCAGCGGCGGCGAATTTTTCGCGGCGCTGGACGAGGAAGGCGAACAGGATTCGATGTCCGACCAGGTGCGGCTCGAACTCGCGCGGAGCGCCGCGGTAGCCGCCACCGCGCTGGGTCTCGAGACCTGGGGCGGCGACGCGGTGGTGGATAGCGAAGGGTTCGTGATGATCGATTTCAACGACTGGCCGAGCTTCAGCCGGGTACGCGAGGCCGCCGCGCGCGCGATTGCGCGGCGCTGCCTGATGCTCGCGCGCCGGCCGCGCCAGGGTTTCTGAGCGATATGTTTCCGGGAAGAGGTAGACAGACCGCAGCATGAGCAAATCTCAAACGCCGCCGCCGAAGCTGGCCGGCGGGTCGCAGGGTACGGCGGACGGACACGAGTCGCGGAGCGGATCCGAGATCGCCAATGGATCCCAGATCGCCGTGAACGGACCGACGATCGCACATATTTCGCTGGCACCGCGCGGACCCGGTCTCCAGCCGAAAATCACCTCGGCGGTTCCCGGGCCGAAATCGCGCGCGCTATTCGCCGAGGAGCAAAGCCATATCGCACCCGGCCGCCAGCGTATCTCGCTGCTCGCCGGCGTCGCGTTCGATCACGGCGAGGGTGCGACGCTGACCGACGTCGACGGCAATGTGTTCGTCGATTTTTTTGCCGGCGTCGCGGTCGCCAGCCTCGGCCACGGCCATCCGGCACTGGCGCAGGCGCTTTCGCGCCAAGCCTCGCGGCTCATCGTCGGCACATTCGCCACGCCGGAACGCGCGGAGGCCTTCAGGATGCTCGCCGAGGCTTCACCCGCGGGACTCAAGCGCGCGCATTTGTACAGCGGCGGCGCCGAGGCGGTTGAGGCGGCGCTCCGCCTTGCGCGATCTAAAACGAAACGGCACGAGGTGCTGAGCTTCTGGGGCGGCTTTCACGGCAAGACCGGCGGCGTGCTTGGACTCGTCGGCGACGAATCCAAGCAGGGTTACGGACCGCTCCCCGGCGGCCAGTACATGGTGCCGTACGCCGACTGCTATCGCTGCCCGTTCAAGCTGGAATATCCCGAGTGCGGAATGTATTGCGTCGACTTCGCGCGCCAGCAACTCAAGCATAGCTCGGCGGGCGCGCTGGCCGCGGTGCTGGTCGAGCCGATGCAAGGGACGGCGGGCAACGTGATTCCACCCGACGACTATTTGCCCGCGGTAAAGCAACTCGCGCACGAGCACGGAGCGTTGCTTATCGCCGACGAAATGATCACCGGCTTCGGCCGTACCGGGCGGATGTGGGGGATCGAGCATAGCGGCGTCGCGCCCGACATCATGACGGTCGGCAAAGGGATGGGTTCGGGCTTCCCGGTCTCCGGGGTGTTGCTTGGCGACGAACTGGGGCGGAGTGAGCCGTTCGGCAAGCCGAGCGCGTCGTCGTCAAGCTACGGCGGCAATCCGCTGGCCGCGGTCGCGGTCGCGGAGACGCTGCGCACGATCGATCGCGAAGGGCTGGTCGAAAACTCCGCAATCGTCGGCGCGTTCATGCTCGAGCGCCTGATGCGGCTCAAAGAGAAATACGAATTCGTCGGCGACGTGCGCGGCAAAGGCCTGCTCATCGGACTCGACCTGGTGCGCGATCGCAAGACCAAGGAGATGCTCGGCCGTTCGATAACCGAGGCCATCTTCAAGGAAGCGCTTAAGCGCGGCCTCCTGGTGATGGGCTATTTCCCGCGTATGCGGATCAATCCGCCGCTGGTCATCACGCGCGAGCAGGCCGAAGCGGGAGTCGAGATTCTGGACGAAGTTTTCG
This sequence comes from uncultured delta proteobacterium, assembly GCA_963755905.1. Classification (GTDB taxonomy): domain Bacteria; phylum Desulfobacterota; class Binatia; order Binatales; family Binataceae; genus JAKAVN01. The sequence continues at coordinate 1,433,069 of CAVWLM010000002.1, read as the reverse complement.
CCCACGTCCGCGACCATCTCGACTGGCGCGGCGCATCCTGAGGCGGCCATGGCTCAGGATGCTGGAAACCGTGGACTGTTTTTCGACCTGGCGGGGACGCTGGTAAGGATGGACGATACTCGCCAGCTTCCGCTTGGCGCCGACGGAAAAATAGTGGTCGAGCTCCTGCCGGGCGTCGCCCATAAGATCGCCCCGATACACGATCATCTAATCTTCGTCGTTACCAACCAGGCCGGTATCGCGCGCGGGCGGTTGTCTCTCGAACAGGTCGAAGAAGCGATCGGCGAACTCGATCGCCAGCTCGGCGACATCCTGACCGGATGGCAAATCTGTCCGCACGACGACGCCGACCAATGCGCATGCCGCAAGCCCAAGGGCGGGATGCTGACCGAGTTGGGCGCGATCTATGGCGTGGACATGGCCGGCTCGACGATGGTCGGCGATCAGGAGATCGACGCCGCGGCGGGGCGCGCGGCGGGCGTCGGTCACTTCGTCTGGGCGCGCGATTTTTTCGGCTGGAAGTGAACCGTCCGGTGCGAGCAGCTCACGCGTAAGTCACTTAATCAGAAAATTCGCGATCATCGCCGTGTCCTCGTGCGGCAGGATATGGCAGTGATAAACCGATTTGCCCCGCCACTGTTTGAACCGCACGCGCATCTTCGTTTCCGAAAACGGCGGCAGCCAAATCGTGTCGTGCAGCCGGTGATAGCTCGGATCCCACGGCGTGCCGATCACTTCGAACGAGTTCACATGCAGGTGGAACGGATGAATCCCGTCGGACTTGTTGGCGAGCGTCCATTCCTCGGCGGTGCCGAGCTTCACCGAGGTGTCGACCCGCGTTTCCCGGTAGAGCCGTCCGTCGATCAAAAACTCGATTCCAGTCAGGATGCGCTTGCTGCCGGTCCGCATGGTGAATTCGACACGACGGCGCGCGACGATTTCGCTATCGGTAATCAATGGATATTCGCGGCGCGGCGCCGGCAGAGTCTCGGGAATTTCCATCTTGCGCGGCGTGCCCGCGACGGCGAAACTCGCAAGCCTGATCTCCGGCATCGCCATCATCTCGCCCATCGCCTCGCTTAGCAGCGCGGGTGACGACGCCATCCGGGGCAACGCGCTCAGTATCGCCGAGGCCGGATGCCGCGGCGCGCGGATCAGCAATTCGATTCGATTTCCCGGCGCCATCCGGATCGCGGTCTTCGCGTCCTCGGCCGCCCGTTCCGGCTTGAGCAGATTCACCCCGTCCTGCCCGATGACAAAGACCTCGAACCCCGGCAGCACCAATTGCATCGGGATGCCGTCGGTCCCATTCAGGATTCTAAGCCGCATCACCTCGCCGGGCTTCATCCTGAAGGTCCTGAGCTTGCCATCGATAGTGGCCGGCTTTTTGCCCCGTCGATCGATCACGACGACCGGTTCGCCGTTGACCGTGATGAACTCGACCGCCGTCGAGAATGAATAGCCGCCCTCGGCGGCCGGCTTATACGCGACCGGTTCCCATCCCCATTTTCCGTCCCCCAGCGGATTCACCTTGGGATTCTGAATCGCCAGCAGTTCATCGCGCGCCGCGGCAATTTCCGGAACCTGGTCGATCGGTCCCCTGACCAGAATCAAGCCCGCCATCCCGCCGCCGACCTGCACCGTGGCGGACCCGTGATGATGCGGATGATACCAATAGAGTCCGCACGGATGGTCGTCCGGGAGGCGGAAATCGTAGATCAATCGCTCGCCGGAATTGATCGCGATCATGCGCGAGGCCGGGTTGCTCGTTCCGACGGGCGCAAACAGGTGAGGAATCACCTGCATGCCGTGCATATGAAGATTCGTCGTATTGAAATCGTAGGGATTGTTTTCCGGGTCGACTCCGGGCGGAGGTGTTGCTGAAGGATTTGGTGGAAGCTCGTTGACCACCTCGATACGCAGCTTGCGTCCGGGGCGCGTGATCATCAGCGGCCCCGGCAGACCGCCATTGTAGGTCCGGGTGCGTAGAAGAAATTCGCCAAATTTACGCTCGGAGTAGCCGATCGAAAGCGCGTATCGATCCGTCCCGGCCTCACGTTCCGCGGCTTCCACAAGCGCACGGGCGCCGCCGAGCATCGTCGTTCCCACGAACGCGCCGCCCGTCATCAGGAATTGTCGTCGGGTGACCAGCTTCGGTCCAGTGGAAAGCTGACGCTTCGGCATCCTGGATGAATTCTCCCCGCCCATGATGGCGTGTACGAAGACGACGTGTACGAGCGAAAAAGCCCGCCGCGATAAAAAGCCGCCGCGTGACACCGGCCGGCGCTCTAGAGATTACTTGGGAGCGATAAGACTCTTCCAGAGGCCGGCTGAAATCACGCGGCGCCGTTAGGATAGCCCTCGCGGGCATCGTGTCATCGAGGGTGCTTGCGCTCACGCGGGAGTAGTTTGTAATTTTCTCGGGGTAGTCTGTGATTCTCTAATGACGCGCTGGAAGATAGCAGGTCTGCCGCAGCCCGCCGCGGTTCTGCGTTAAGATAAAGAGTGCTTTCGCATTTTCAAGCGGTAATACTTGGCCTGGTCCAGGGGATCTCGGAACTTTTCCCGATTTCAAGCTTGGGGCACAGCGTTCTTTTGCCGGGTCTGCTGGGCTGGAGTATCGATCAAGACGCCAATTACTTTTTGACTTTTATCGTGGCCACTCATTTCGCCACGGCGTTGGCGCTTTTCGTCGTATACCGGAAGGATTGGGTAAAGATCATCGCGGGTGTTTGCCGATCTATCCGGCGCCGAGAGATCAAAGGTGCGGACGCCGACGCGAAGTTGGGAGGGCTGCTGATCGTCGGCACGGTTCCGGCCGGCGTGGCCGGGATCGTATTTCAGAAGCCGGTGCAGCATTTGCTTGCCTCACCGTCGATAGTAGCGGCCTTTCTGGTGCTCAATGGCGGATTACTTTATGCCGCGGAAATGCTGAGGAGGCGGACACCATTGAGCGTGGAGATCTCGGATCCGGATCGGCGTATCGCCAGTGAAATCTCATGGTGGCAATCGGCGAAAATTGGCATGATGCAGGTTATCGCGCTCCTGCCAGGATTTTCACGAACGGGGTCCACGCTTGCCGGCGGACTGCTAGCCGGGCTTTCTCATGAAGACGCCCTGAGATTCTCGTTCCTGCTGGGTACTCCCATAATCGGAGCGGCGGCACTGCTTAAGCTGCCCGGGCTGTTCCATTCAGGTAGTAGCGCGGCGATCCATAATGCGCTCCTTGGAGCTTTGTGCGCGGCGATCGCCACAATTGTCGCGGTAAAAATTCTGACCAGGCATTTCAGAACGAAGACGCTGACCCCATTCGCAATCTATTGCGTATTGTTCGGGTCCCTGAGCTTGTTGCTATTGGGTTGACTGCGGCCGGCGCCTTGACCGGTCAGATCAAAGACGGCAAAGTCTAATCGATACGACAGGTAATGCCACCTGAGTAGAATGCGGCGAGCATCCGAGATACACCGTCGACCCTGGAGGCGCAGGATAGCTGGCCTGGTAGCTATTATCCTGTTGCTTGCGCAGTCGCTCGGCGCCGCGCATCTCCATCCGCTACCGTCGCGACAGAATTTCGTAACGAGCGCTACCGTCAGTGTCGACGGCCTTTGCGCGCTCTGCCTCGTCCGTTTCCACAGCCCGGCGGCATTCATCGTCAGGCCGCATACGACGGCGCCGGCGCTGACGGAATTGGCGGCTCTGCGCCCGGCAGGCGCCGAGTCACTTTCTTCGTACCGTTCGTGTCTCTTTGGCAGGGCTCCGCCCGCATCGGTCTGAACTCCCCCGTCTCGAAAAGCTGAATGCCTGATGTGCGTGGCTTTTTTTGGCCACGAGCAACGCCGCGCGGATGAGATTACCGCGGCGGGAACCCCTTTGCTTTGTTGGAGGAGTACACGATGCGATCGTTCCCAATCCTTGTGCTCGGGTTGGCGACCCTGTTGACCCAATTATTTGCGGTGCCGGCCGAAGGCGCAAAGACGTCGAAGCCGGCTGGAAAAACCATCGTTGGAACAATTACAGACGCGCTCGGAAGGCCGCTCGCGGGCGCCGGGCTCGAACTTCAGAACAGCGCGGGCAAGATCGTCGCAAAGGCGAAAAGCGACGCTGAGGGCCGCTTCAGTTTCGCGGGTCTTACGCCCACCGTCTACGCGATCGTCGCCAAAAAACCGAATTTCAAGACCGCGACCGCGATCGTCAACGTCACCAGCCAGGGCGCAAAGCCGATGACGCTCGCGCTCCAATCGGAAGCGGCGCTCAGCCTGGCGGTAGTCGCACAGCGCCTGAACAAGGCGCGCAACAGCCTCTCCCCTGAAACCGGCGGCAGTGTCTACCGCTTCAGCGAGAAGGCGCTTCAGGATTTGCCCCAGGGCAACAATACCGCGCTCAACCAGGTACTGCTCCAGGCGCCCGGCGTCGTGCAGGATTCATACGGCCAACTCCATGTCCGGGGTGACCACGCCAACCTCCAGTACCGGATAAACGGAGTTCAATTGCCGGAAGGGATCACCGGATTTGGGCAGGTGCTAAGCCCGCGCTTCGCGCAGAACATCAGCCTGCTAACCGGAGCGCTTCCGGCCCAGTTTGGACTGCGCACCGCCGGGATCATCGACATCCAGACCAAGGAGGGTTTGCTGGACAACGGCGGCGACGTGGAGTTCTACGGCGGGCAGCGGTCGACGGTTCAGCCGAGCTTCGAGTACGGGGGATCGCAGGGCAATTTCAACTACTTCGTGACCGGCCAATACTTCAGCACCACGCGCGGCGTGGAACCGCCGACGCCGGGTCCGTCTCCGATTCACGACCAGTCCTATCAGGGGCAGGGATTCGGCTATTTTTCGTATTTTCTCGATCCGACGACGCGCCTGAGCCTGATCACGGGATCTGCGGCGAATCACTTTCAGATTCCCGCGAATCCTGGCCAGCCGCAGGTCTATACGCTCTCGGGAGTGCCCGCTTATCCGTCGATTGGCGTCGACGAAAACCAGTTCGAGCAGAATTACTTCGGGGTATTGGCGCTGCAGGGCACTATCGGTTCCAAGTTCGACTATCAGATCGCGCCTTTCAGCCGCTACTCGACGGTCTCGTTCTACCCGGATTTCGACGGTGACCTGATCTATAACGGCGCCGCCTCGAGGGTATTCCGAAGCGATTGGGGCAACGGCGTCCAGGTGGATACGACCTACCGGGCGTTCGCGACCCATACGTTTCGCCTCGGCGCCTACTTCGACTCCGAGCGCGCCGAAATCGACAATCACGAGGCGACCTTCCCGATTAATCAGCTAACCGGGATTCCGTCGACCGTTCCCATCTCGATCGTTGATAACAAGGCACTCCAGACCTGGATCTACAGCGTGTACGCGCAGGACGAATGGAAGCCGGTCGAGAAGCTGACGATCAACTACGGTGTGCGTTTCGACCTGTATGACGGTCTCGAACGGGCCGACCAGGCAAGTCCGCGGGTTGGCGCGGTGTACAACCTGTTCAAAGGCACGACGCTGCACGCGGCTTACGCCCGCTATTTCACGCCGCCACCGACCGAACTGGTGACGGTCGAGTCGATTCAGAAATTCGCGGCCACGACCGGCGCTCCCGCGTCGCTCGGCAACGGCAATCCGACGGTCGAACGCGACCATTATTTCGACGCCGGGGCAACGCAGCAGCTACTTCCCGGTCTTAACGTGGGGATCGATTCCTACTACAAAAAGGCGCGCGATCTGATCGACGAGGGCCAGTTCGGGCCGGCGCTGATTTTTGAAACCTTCAATTACGCCAAGGGCCGCGTCTATGGGGTCGAGCAAACCAGCTCGTACAGTCACGAGAATCTGTACTTGTACGAGAACTTCGACTACAGCGTCGCGCAGGGCACCCAGGTCGAGTCGGGGCAGTTCAATTTCGCCCCCGACGAACTCAAATACATCAGCGATCACTACATCTTCCTGGATCACGATCAGACCTTCTCCGCCTCGACCGGCGCGGTCTACAACTGGAGCGGATTTACCTTCAGTATTGACGGAATCTACGGCAGCGGCCTGAGAGACGGGTTCGCCAATACGGGCAATCTGCCGTACTATATTCAGATAGACGCTGGCGTCACCAAGCGCTTCGTTCTGCCCAATGCTGGCGCGATGGAAGTGCGCGCCGCCGTAGTCAATCTCAACGATCGGACGTACCAGATTCGTAACGGTACCGGGATCGGCGTGTTCGCGGCGCAATACGGACCGCGCCGCGCCTTCTACAGCGGAATCAAGTGGGATCTGCCTTCGTTCAGCCGGACCAGCGTGCAATGACGCACCGAAGCTGACGGCATCGGCCGCTTGACAGGGAATGAACGGGAACGTTCGATAATGAGAATCATTGTCAGATATATTGACCTGAAGACCAGAAGGCTGCGCGCGAGGATCTACCGATGAATGAACTGAGGTCTGCTTTCGCTGAGCTGCAATATGGCGGCGCGATGGTCTATCCGCTGTTGTTTCTCGGAGTCGTCGCCGTGCTCATCATCCTGGACCGGGCGGTGGCCTATTACCGATGCCTGCGATTGCCTCGTTCGCTGGCGGATCTGGTCGAGACCTACGGCTTCTCCTGGGCGGATCTCGATCGGCAGTTGGCGGCGCTTGCGCCGGTGAACATCTACCGGCGGTTCTTCGGGGTGATCGGCGACAATCGCGAAAAGCCCGCATGGTGGGTCGAATCGCGGGCGGGCGACGAAGCCGGCGACATCGAGAAGGGCCTCGGCCGCGGCCTGTGGGTGCTCGAAACCGTGGTTACCGCGGCGCCCCTGATGGGCCTGCTCGGAACCATCACCGGCATGATGCAGGCGTTCAAGGTGATCGGCGGGTCGGGATTGGTCGCCCCGACGCAAGTCACCTCGGGCGTGGCGCAGGCCCTGATTTCGACCGCCCTGGGGCTTCTGATCGCGCTCTTCGCGCTGTTCGGATTCAATTTCTTCGCGCGCACGCAGTCGCAGGCGCTCGATCATCTGGAACGGCTGGGGTCGAAGCTGATTGACCATATTCGCCTGGACGAAGAGACCGAAGGGGAGCAGACAATCGCCAACGTGACCCCGCTCGCCTCGCGCGAGGGGAGGATCAAGCGATGAAGCTGCGCAAGGGCCGCGGCTATCGGCGCGGCCGCATCGAGATCATCCCGATGATCGACGTGATGTTCTTCCTGCTGGTGACGTTCATGCTGGCGTCGCTGTCGATGCAGAGTCTCAACTCGATAACGGTCAATCTTCCCCAGGGCGACGCGCCGAGCCTGCAGCACAAGGAGCCGGTCGCACTGACTATTACGAAAGATAGCAAGATATTCCTCGATAAGACGCCGACCACGCTCGAGACGATGGCCTTTACGTTGAAGAGCATGCTGCAGGGACAGGATCAGGGAGTAGTGGTCAACGCGGACGGCGCCGCGCCCGAGGGTATCGTGGTGGAAGCGATGCTCCAGGCGCGCCGCGCCGGAGTCGAGCATTTTCTGATCGCGGTCAAGCGCGAATGAACGGGGCGTTGCAACCCGCTTCGCCGTTCCTCGACGAACCCTGGCGGCGGTTCGCCTGGATCGCGCCGCTGTCGCTGGCGATTTGGTTCGCCTTGCTGCTCGGCTTCGCGATGCTGCTCAAGCAGACGGCGCCACCCTTGCCGGAGCTCAAACCCATCGACGCGCGGATCGTCGAATTGCCTCCGGCGGTCGGTGGTCTGCAGGGTGGCCCCGCCGCCGCGCCGCATCCCGCCGCCCCGGCGCCGCCAAAACCCAAGCCGCATGTCGAAGTGCGGCACAAAGTCATCGCGCCGGTGCATCCGCACAAGGCGCGGCCCGTGCCGGAAATAGCGCCGTCGCTATCGGGCACGCGGAAAGCGCCCGCCGAGTCGAGCACTACGGCATCCAAGACGGCGACGGGCCCGAGTACCGAGAGCGGCGGCGCGTCTCAGGGAAAGGAAGGGGCCAGCGGCGGGTCGGGGCTGGGCAGCGACAGCCTCGGCGCGCGGGCGATCTATTCGCCGGTGCCGACGATTCCGGACGACTTGCGCGACGTGGCCTTTCAGGCGGTGGCCGTCGCGCACTTCGAGGTCTCCTACGACGGCAATGTGAAGGTGACTCTCGTGAAGCCGACTCCGGATCCGCGGCTCAACCAGATTTTGATCAGCACCCTGGAGCAGTGGCGCTTTTTTCCGGCGATGAAGGGCGGGGTGGCGATCAACTCGGCGTTCGACGTGCGAATTCCGATAAGCGTTCAGTGAGCGAATTTTCCGGCTGGCATTCGGTGCCGCTTTTTGACAGAAATCAGCGTCGATCACGTCTCTCATCGGATAGAAGCAAGGGGTGACAGCATGAAGATCGGACTGCTGATGCCATTTAACGAAGACACGGCCAACCCGGCGGACTTTTGCCGCACCGCCGAGCAGTTGGGGTTCGAGTCGATGTGGGTGCCGGAGCATCCGATTCTTCCCGCCAATCCCAAGACTCCCTTCCCCCAAGGCGGACCAATCCCGCCCGTCTACTCGCACATGGGCGACCAGTTCATCGCGCTCAGCATGGGTGCGGCGGTGACCAAAAAATTAAAACTCGCCACGGGCATCTGCCTGGTGCCCGAGCACAATCCGATGATCCTGGCCAAGCAGATCGGAAGTCTCGACAACTTCTCGAACGGCCGTTTTATCTTCGGCATCGGCGCGGGATGGTTGCGCGAGGAGACCGAGCTGCTCGGCGGCGACTTTCCGCATCGCTGGACGCAGACTGCTGAGTACGTCGCCGCGATGCGCGCGCTGTGGACCAAGGGCGAAGCGTCGTTCGAGGGCAGGTACGTCAAGTTTCCGGCGATTCGATCCTATCCGCGCCCCGCGCAGCCGGCCGGGCCGCCGGTGCTGCTCGGCAGTCGCGACAAAAACGCGCTCAAACGTGTCGCCAAGTGGGGCGACGGATGGTGCCCGATTCGGATCAGCGTCGACGAGATGAAGCGGGCAACGGTCGAGTTGCGCGAGGAGTGCGACAAGGCCGGCCGCGACTACGGCAAAATCGATTTGACCGTGATGGGCGCGCTTGGCGCCGAACGCGGACAGACCCAGGACGAACTCGGCAAGTACGCGGCGCTCGGCGTCGGCCGCTTCGTCGTCGCGCTCGTCGCGGGCGCGCTCGGCTCGGACAAATACGCATCCGAACTCGAACGGCTCGCGAAGGTCTACGTCTGAAGCATCGGTTTGAAGGATTGGTCTGAAGGATTGGTCTGAAGGATTGCCGGTTCGAGCGACTGCCGGTTTGACGACGATGCTGCGCGGAGCGATTTCCGGTTTTGGCGAAGTTGCCGCGCAGGCCCATCTCGCCGGATGGCGCACGCGGCCCGAGGTCAATATCGTCGCGATTCACGACCCGGTCTCCGAGCGGCGCGATCATGCGATGCGCCTCATCCAGAACATCCGCGTTTACGACGACCTCGAGCTGATGCTCGCCGGCGAGCGTCTGGACTTCGTCGACGTCGCGAGCCCGCCCGCCTATCATGCGGCGACGGCGCGGATGGCGCTCGCGGCCGGGACTCATGTGCTGGTCGAGAAGCCGCTCTGCCTCGCGGTCAACGAATTCGAGTCTCTACATGCCGCCGCCTTGAGCCGCCGCCGCGTGCTGATGTGCGTGCATAACTGGAAGTACGCCGCGGTGTATCGGCTCGCCAATGATCTGGTCCGGTCGGGGCGGCTCGGCGAGATCCGCTACCTCGCGCTCGACCGGCTGCGCACGGTACCCGCGGGAATCGGCATCGGGGGAAGCGGCCGATGGCGGCTGGGAGCGGCTGGCGGCGGTGGAATCCTGATCGATCACGGATGGCATGTCTTCTACCTGATGCGATGGCTGATGGGCGGGCTGGACCCCGCCGCAATCGCGGCGTACATGGGTGCGGGCGACGCGGCAGCGGTCGAGGACGTGGCCGACCTCCGGGTGACTTTTCCCGGTGACAGGATTGCCTCCGCCCACCTGAGCTGGCGTTCACCGGTGCGGCGCACGCGCGCGATGATATATGGCAGCGAAGCGGCGCTCGAAATCGAAGGTGATCGCGTAGTGCTGACCGCGCGGTCGGGCCACTCGGATGACCTCTCCGTGTCGACCGAAACCGACGACTCCTATCATTCTACCTGGTTCGCTGGCATGGCCGCGGACTTCGAGCGCGCAGTTCGCCAGAGCGTCAACGAGAGTGCGGAACCGGCCATCGCGGCGGAAAATCTGGCGGAAGCGCGTGTCGCGCTTGGCATGACCGTGGGCGCCAGGGAATCGAGCCGGCAGGGCGGCGGTCAGATTAAGTTGGCGTGAACTGCCTGTTACTTTAGCTCGCCGGGCCCTATTGACTTTAGGAAATCTGACTATAAAGTGCTCATTGACCGGTAGGTTAGCGAACGGTTGACGGACATTTGAGTCGCGCCGAGGGCTTTTCCACTCGCCCGGCCAGAAAGTCGGCCCGGGCGACTTAAGGAAGGGCACCAGAATGCATCCGCCGGAGAATATGGCGTCTGAGTCGCGTTCGATTTCGCTGGAAAAATCTCAGGATTCGCGGGATGAAATCCTCAAGGCGGGTATTCGTCTGTTTGCCCGCCGCGGCTTTCACGAGACCTCGATGTCCGAGGTGGCGCGCGACGCGAAGGTCAGCAAAGCGCTGATCTTTTGGCACTTCAAGACCAAAGAGGAATTATTCCTCGCGGTCCTCAACAAGTTGTTGGAGCCGTACTTTATCGATTTTGCCGAGGAAGTCGGAGCGCTCGACGAGCGGGCACAATTGCGAAAGTTGGTGCACTCCTATCTGCTCTTCGTACGCGACAATGCTCCTTCAGTGCGTTTCTTCCTCGGCCAACTTTTGCACGGTGAAAAGGTTCCCGAAGAACTGGCCACGCAGGTGATGAAACTGTACGACGGCTACCGGGAATTGCTGGTCGACATCGTCCGCCGGGCCCAGGACAAAAATCTTTGCCCGCGCGACATCGCGCCCGAAGCGGCCGCCGGTTTTATGGTATCCGCACTTAACGGTTCGCTTATCGGATTTCTATTCACCGGTAGCGGCACGGCCGATGAATTAGGCCGGGTGGTCGCGATGCTCGAAGAATGGCTGTTCCGCGATTCCGCACAACGCTCGACCGAGGGCGGCAAAGCCGTCGCTTAACCCTGCTTTCCAGGAAGAAGACTGAGGAAAACCGTCAAGATGCGAATACCGTTGAAGCTGATGCTGGATCTTGGACGCTACATGCGTCGCAAGCGGCGTGCGGGGGAAAAGTATTTTCCGTTAGTGCTGATGCTGGAGCCGCTCCACGCGTGCAACCTCGCGTGCATCGGATGCGGCCGGATCGTGGAATACAAGGACACTATCCGCGACCAGATGCCGCTTGAGGAGGCGCTCGCCTCCGCCGACGAAGCCGACGCGCCGATCGTTTCGATCTGCGGCGGCGAACCCCTGATGTACAAGCATATCGTGCCGCTCACCAAGGGCCTGATCGAGCGCAAGCGCCACGTGCAGATCTGCACCAACGCGATTCTGCTCGAGCGCTTCATTCGTAACGTCGCGCCCAGCCCCTACCTGAGCTTCAACGTCCATATCGACGGCATGCGCGAGACCCACGACCGCGTGGTCGACCGCGACGGCGTGTTCGACACCTGCGTGCGCATGATCAAGCTGCTCAAGGAGAAGGGCTACCGCGTGCAGACCAACTCGACGATTTTCCGCGAGACCGGCGCCGAGGAGATCGAGGATCTGGTCAAGATGCTGGGCGGGCTTGGCGTCGACGGGATGCTGCTTACGCCCGGTTATCACTACCAGGTGCTGACCAACGATGAGATCTATCTCAAGCGCGAGGAAATGCCGCAGAAGTTCAAGCGCGTGCGTAAGCTCGCCGAGGACTACAAGATCATCAACACTCCGATCTATCTCGATTACCTGGTCGGCGAACGCGACTTGCTGTGCAGCCCCTGGACCACCGTCACCCGCAATCCGCAGGGCTGGAAGGGCCCTTGCTACCTGATTACCAACGGCCACTATAAGACTTTCACTCAGATGCACGCGGCTACTGACTGGGAGTACTATCGTACCAAGCAGGATATTCGATGCCGCGATTGCAAGCTGCACTCCGGCTTCGAGGGCACTGTCGCGCTGCAGTTTGGCGACAATCTGAAAGACTCGTGGCGCATGGTGCGCCACTACGTGTCCTGACCGGGGCTGTCGCCCGACGAGAGCCCCGCGCCACGGTAGTGACGCGGGAGTGCTCCACGCGATGGCTTTGGTAATCAGACGACGATAACCAGATGGCGGAAGCGAAACCCAATCAGGCCGATCGTGCGCGCGCGCCGAGGCGTAAAGCCGCGGCTCACGCGCGTCCGGACGCCGTAGCGGCCAACGGGCATGCGATCGCCGCCGGCGGCAACGAGTCGGTGCCAATCGAGCGCTATCTGCGCGAACGCGCTGCGATCGTCGATCGGGCGCTCGCCAGTGCAGTGGCGGAGAGCGACGCCCCCGCGAGACGGCTTTTCGAGGCGATGCGCTACAGCCTGCTCGCGGGCGGTAAACGGTTGCGCCCCGTCCTGGCCCTGGCGGCGTGCGAGGCGGTCGGCGGTTCGCTGGAAGCGGCGATGGGGTTCGCGTGCGCGATCGAAATGATCCACACCTATTCGCTCATCCACGACGACCTGCCCTGCATGGACGACGACGATCTGCGCCGCGGGCGTCCGACCAACCACCGGATTTACGGCGAGGCGATCGCGACGCTGGCTGGCGACGCGCTGCTGACCGACGCGTTCTGGATGCTCGCGAAATCCACCGCCACGCCCGTCCATCTTTCGGCCGCGGCGCTGATCGCGACGGTCGGTGAACTGGCCGAGGCGGCGGGATCGGCCGGGATGGTGGCGGGGCAGGCGATCGATCTGCTCGGTGAAGGCCGCACCATGACGGTCGAAGAACTGGAATATCTGCATCGCAGAAAAACCGGTGCGCTATTCATCGCCGCGGTGCGCGGCGGCGCGCGCCTGGGAGGAGCGAGCGAGCGTCAGATCAAAGCGCTCGAGGAATACGCGCAGGCGCTCGGACTCGCCTTCCAGGTCATCGACGATATCCTCGACGTCGAGGCTTCGACCGAACAGATGGGCAAGCGCACGGGCAAGGACGCCGCGCACGGCAAGAATACCTATCCCGCGCTGATTGGCCTCGACAAATCGTGGGAGCTCGCGCGCGATCTCGAGCGCCGCGCGCATCGCGCACTCGATGAGTTCGACGATCGCGCCGATCCGCTGAGGGCGCTTGCGAGTTTCACCGTGGAGCGCAGGTTGTGAAGCCAGCCGAGGTCGAAGCTTTTTCCGCGGCGCGCGCGCCGGCGCCAGCCCACGCGCGCCAGGCGGTGCTGTTTGCGCCCCGCGAGTTGCGGCTGTGCGATTTCACGCCGCCGCGGCCGGGTCCGGGGGAGATTCTACTGCGGGTCAAATGCGCGCTCAGTTGTGGCACCGATCTCAAGACCTACCGGCGCGGCCATCCGGTGTGGCGTCTGCCGACGCCCTTCGGCCACGAATTTGCGGGAGTGGTGGTCGAGACGGGTGAAGGCGTGAGCGGGTTCAAGGCCGGCGATGAACTGATGGCGGCGCCGACCGCGCCTTGCGGAGCGTGCTTCTATTGCCGCCGCGCACAGGAAAATCTCTGCCCGCAGACCATGGACAAGATGGTCATGGGGGCGTATGCGGATTTTCTGCTGCTGCCGGCGCATGTGGTCGCGCGCAACAGTTTCCGCAAGCCGGCCGCGCTCTCTTTCGAAGCGGCCGCGTTGCTCGAGCCGCTCTCCTGTGTCGTTCATGCCCACGCGCTCGCGCGGCCCGAGCCCGCCGAGAGCGTATTGGTAATCGGCGCTGGCGCCTTTGGCCTGCTGCATATGCTTGCGTTGCGCGCGGCCGGGGTGCGCGAGATCGCGGTCGCCGGGCGCGGCGCGGGCCGTCTCGAATGGGCGGCGCGGCTCGGCGCCGACCACGTGATAGACACCGCCTCGGGCGATCCCGCCGCCCAGATCGCCCGGCTGAACGAGGGTTTCGGCCCCGACCTGGTAATCGAATGCACCGGGCAGGTCGAGGGATGGCGCGACGCGTTTGCGCGGGTGCGGCGCGGGGGCCGGGTGGTTTTTTTTGGCGGATGTGCCGCCGGAACCGCCCTCGAAATCGATACGCGCCGCATGCATTACGACAATCTCACGCTCATCGCTCCGTTTCATTTCCGCCCGCGCGACGTGCGCCGCGCGTACGAGTTGCTCGCGGACGGCCGCCTCGGCGCCGACCGCATCATCAACGCGCGTCGTCCGCTCGCGGATATTTCCGGAGTCTTTGAAATGCTCGAGCGTGGTACGGTGTTGAAGTGTGCGGTCATTCCTTGAAGGAGTGACCGTGCCAGGAGGGGGGGTGTGTGGGGGAGATCCGAACGCGGCTCTCCTACCGATAACACGCCGATGACCGGCAGGAATCTCGTATTCTATGAATGAAGCTATCGAAATCGCTAACGGCAGAGCCCTGAATCAGACGCTGGGCGCGTCTGCGCCACATGACGAGTTCGCCGCTAAGCTCCAATCCACCATAGATCTTTCGCAGCGCGCGCTGCTCGCGCTGCAACGTCCCGAAGGGTACTGGCAGGCGCCGCTCGAGGCCAACGGCGAGATGAACGCCGAGTACATCATCTTCAACCGCTTCATGGGCGTCAGCGATCCCGAGATGGACGCGAAGCTCAAGCGCCATCTGCTCGACCTTCAGCAGCCCGATGGGAGCTGGAATCTGTTTCCCGGCGGCGAGGGCGATCTGTCGACCTCGATCGAAGCCTACTTCGCGCTCAAGCTGACCGGGATGCGGGCTGGCGACGAGCAGATGATGCAGGCGCGCCGATGGATCCTCTCGCGCGGCGGAATCGCGCGCTCGGGGACGCTCGCGCGGTTCTACCTGGCGGCCATGAACCAGGTGCCCTGGGATTGCACGACCGCCTTGCCGGTGGAATGGATACTCACGCCCAACTGGCTCCCGGTCAACATTTACGAGCTTTCTTCCTGGGCGCGGGGCACGCTGGTGGCGCTGATGCTGCTGCGCGCGGGGCGTCCGATTGTCGAAATCGATTGGCGTGAGGGCGTGCTCGAACTCTACATTCAGCCGCCGCATTTCACCAAGTTCGAGTTGCCGCGGCCTGGGCACTGGCGGTCGCCGCGCCAGTTTTTCAACCTGGCTGACCGGCTGTTGCGTCTGTACGACCGCCATCACTTGAAGCGCCTGCGCCGGGAGGCGATCGGGGCGGCCGAGCGCTGGCTGCTCGACCATCAGGACGCCAACGGATCGTGGGGCGGAATCCAGCCCTGCTATCTGCTGAGCACGATGGCGCTGAAGGGGCTGGGCTATCGCAACGACCATCCGGTGATCAAAAAGGCGCTCGATGCGACGCATGAGCTGGTCTGGGATCAGGGCGACTCGATCCTTTTCCAGCCCTGCGTTTCACCCAACTGGGACACCGCGCTCGCGGCCAAGGCGCTGATCGATTCGGACCTGGCGCCGGAGCATCCGGCGCTGCGCGACGCATCGAAGTGGCTCATCGATCATCAGATTTTCAAGCCCGGCGACTGGTCGGTCAAGCGGCCCGACCTCGAGCCTGGCGGATGGGCTTTCGAGTTTTTCAACGACTGGTATCCCGACGTCGACGACGCCGCGGTTATCCTGATGGTGTTGGCGGATTCCAGCACTACGATCCCGTCGCGCGCGAGAATGCAATCAGCCGCGGCGCCAATTGGGTGATGGGCATGCAATCGAAGGACGGCGGCTTCGCCGCTTTCGATGTCGACAACAAGGCGACCTGGTTCAACCACGCGACCTTCGC
The DNA here is from genome assembly GCA_963755905.1 of uncultured delta proteobacterium. GTDB lineage: Bacteria > Desulfobacterota > Binatia > Binatales > Binataceae > JAKAVN01. The sequence continues at coordinate 1,417,234 of CAVWLM010000002.1, read as the reverse complement.
CGCCGATACCGAGGCGGCCACCGATCCCGACCTGCCCCGACCTGACCGGCCGCGTGCTCGAGATGATGGCGTCGGTCGGCTACGGCACCGACCATGCGGTCGCGCGCCGCGCAATCGACTGGCTCAAGCGCGAGCAGGAGGACGACGGCTCATGGTGGGGACGCTGGGGCGTCAATTATATTTACGGCACCAGCGCGGCGCTCTCGGGATTGCGCGCGATTGGAGTTCGGCCCAGCGAGCCCTGGATTCAGCGATCGGTCGCCTGGCTCAAGTCGAAACAGAACGAGGACGGTGGATGGGGCGAGAGCTGTCTGAGTGACAAGGACCCGGCCTGGCGCGGGCGCGGCACCAGTACTCCTTCGCAGACCGCGTGGGCGATGATCGGGCTGCTGGCCGGCGAGGACGGGGTCAGTCCGCATCTGATGCGCGGCCTGCAATGGCTCGTGGAACGCCAACGCGAAAGCGGGGACTGGGAGGAGACCGAATTCACCGGCACCGGCTTCCCCAATCATTTTTACCTGCGCTACCACCTTTATGCGCACTACTTTCCGCTGATGGCGCTGGGGCGCCTGCGCAGGCGGATCGCCGAACTCGCCGCGCATTGAAGCACAAGAGGCGGACGTGAAGTCGATCGCGATTCTCGGCTCCACGGGCTCGGTCGGCGTCACCACGCTCGACGTGGTGGATCGCTTCCGCGACCGCTTTCGCGTGGCAGCGATGGCGGCCGGGCGCAATCTCGATCTGTTGGTCCGCCAGATCGAGCGCCATCGGCCGGAACTGGTCTCGGTCGCCACGGCCGAATTGGCGGGTGAGCTCAGCCGGCGGCTCGGTCCTTCCCACCGCACGGAAATCCATCATGGACGGGAGGGCGCGGTCGCCGTGGCGACTCATCCGAACGCCGAATCGTGGTTTCGGCGTTGGTCGGCGCGCTCGGACTCGGACCCACGCTCGCGGCGATCGCCGCCGGCAAGGATATCGCATTCGCCAATAAGGAAGTGTTGGTTATAGCGGGCGAAATGATGACCGCCGCGGTGCGCGAGCGCGGGGTACGCCTGCTGCCGGTCGATAGCGAGCACAACGCGATTTTCCAGTGCCTCGAAGGACGCGGCCGCGCCTCGCTCAAGCGCATCATCCTGACCGCTTCGGGTGGTCCGTTTCTTCGTCTCCCGTCCAACCGCTTCGCGTCGATCACCGTGGCGGAAGCGCTTAACCATCCCACCTGGCGGATGGGCAACAAGATTACGATCGACTCAGCGACCTTGATGAACAAGGGCCTCGAAGTAATCGAGGCCCACTGGCTCTTCGGCCTTCCCGCCGATCGGATCGCCGTCATTGTCCATCCACAAAGCGTCATCCATTCGATGGTCGAGATGATCGACGGGTCGGTGATCGCCGAGATGGCGGAGCCCGACATGGCGATTCCGGTCGCCTACGCGCTGGCCTTTCCCGACCGCCTGCCGCTCGACCATTTGAAACCGCTATCGCTGATCGAGCGCGGCAATCTGACCTTCGAAGAGCCGGACCCGGCGCGTTTCCCGTGTTTGCGGCTCGCATACCACGCGCTCGAGGCGGGCGGCACGATGGCAGCTTGCCTCAACGCCGCCAACGAGGAACTGGTGGCGGCCTTCCTGGGCGGACGCGCCGACTTCGCCGATATCCCGCGCCATATCGAGACCGTGATGACGCGCCATCACAACTGCTCCGCGCGTACCCTCGAGGATCTCTACGAGGTCGACGGATGGGCTCGCGCCCAAACGCGGGAGCTGATCGGACAGGCGCCTGCCGCGAGCCCCTGACGTGGACGCCGAGCGCGCCGCCAATTCCACCTGCGCGGACCCGCCCGGCGCGCGCACTGCTATTCCGCCGGCGCCGCCCGACGACGCCGCGCTCGCCCAGGCTTACGAATTCTGTTCGCGTATGGCACGGGCGCACTACGAGAATTTCACCGTCGCGTCGTGGCTGATGCCGCGCGCGATGCGCAAGCACATGCATGCGATTTACGCTTACGCGCGCATGGCTGATGATTTTGCCGACGAGGAGCACGATCCCGCCAAGCTCGATCAATGGGAACGTGAGCTCGACTTCGCTTACGCCGGCGCACCGCGTCATCCGGTGTTCGTCGCGCTGGCCGACACCGCGCGCCGTTTCGACATTCCGCGCGAGCCGTTCGCCGACCTGCTACGCGCTTTTCGCTCCGACCTGGACTTTCGCGGCTTCGATACCTTCGACGAACTGTTGGGTTATTCGCGCTACTCGGCCAATCCGGTCGGCCGCCTCGTGCTTTACCTCTTCGGCTACCGCGACCACGATCGCCAGCTTCTCTCCGACCAGGTGTGCAGCGGGCTTCAGTTCGCCAACTTTTGGCAGGACGTCGCCGTCGACCTCGAAAAGGGGCGGGTCTACCTGCCGCGGGATGACATGAGGCGCTTCGGCGTGAGTCTCGAGGACTTGCGCCTGCACAACGCGGATTCGAAGTTCGCAGCGTTGATGCGGCATGAGATCGCCCGCGCGCGCGAATTGCTGGTCTCAGGGGCGGCGCTCGGCAAGCTGGTCGACAACCGGCTCTCGCGCGACATTATGATGTTCGCGGGCGGCGGCCTCGCGATCCTGCGCGCCATCGAGAGCGTGGACTATGACGTGTTCAGCCACCGTCCCTCGCTTGGCAAATTGGACTATTTGCGGCTGGGATGGCGAGCATTGCGAGGGCGGCTTGAAACCTGAGAGCATCGCGGCGGTGCCGATGCCCGAAATGGATGCGGCGCTGCGCCAGGATTACGCGCGCTGCGCATCGATCACGCGCCGTTCGTCGTCCAATTTCTATTACGCCTTCATGCTGTTGCCGGCCGAGCGCCGCTATGCGCTCTACTCGGTCTACGCTTTTTGCCGCTTCGTCGATGATATCGCCGATGATCGATCGGTGGGCCAGCCCGCCGAATTGCTGACGCGCTGGCGCGAGGAACTCGAGCGCGTCTTCAACGGCTCGCCGGGGCATCCGATCTCCCGCGCGCTCGCGCATAACGTGCGCCGTTTCGCGATTCCGCGGCGCTATTTCGAAGAAATAATCGACGGCGTGGAAATGGACCTGGGGCGCACACGCTACCCGGCGTTCGAGGAGCTTCGCCTGTACTGTTACCGCGTCGCCTCCGCGGTCGGGCTCATCTGCATCGAGATTTTCGGCTATCGGAACCCGCGCACCCGCGTGTACGCCGAAAACCTCGGCATCGCCTTCCAGCTCACCAACATTATCCGCGATCTGAGCGAAGACGCCGCCCGCGGCCGCATCTACCTGCCGCTCGAGGACCTCGCGAATTTTGGAGTGACCGAGGACGACATTCTGCGCGGCGCCGACACTCCTGAACTCCGGCGCCTGCTGAAGTTCGAAGTCGACCGTGCGCGCTCCTTCTATGGGCTGGCCGAACAAGGGCTTCCCGCCGAGGATCGCGCCGCGATGCTATGCGCGGAAGCGATGCGTTCGGTTTATCGCGCCCTGCTCGAGCGGATCGCCAGTAGGGATTGCGCGGTCGTCGGCCGGCGCCATCGTCTCTCGACTCCGCGCAAGCTCTACCTGGTCGGCCGCACCTGGGCCGGCACGCGGCTGCGGGCGAGGAGCTAGACTGCGATGGTCGAGGCGCGCGACGTCGTCGTAATCGGCGGCGGCTTTGCGGGTTTGAGCGCCGGGGTCGCGCTCGCCGAGCGGGGCTTTCGCGTCGCCGTGCTCGAAGCCAAGCCGGCCCTCGGCGGCCGCGCCTATTCCTTCGCCGATACCGAAACCGGCGATTTCGTCGACAACGGCCAGCACGTGCTGATGGGATGCTACGTCGAGACTTTCAGATTTCTCGAACGTATCGGTCAGGGCGGGCAGTTGGTGTTCCAACACGATCTCGCGATCGAGATGCTGGAGCGCGGCGGGCGCGCCGGCGTGCTTAAAAGTGCGCGCCTGCCGGGGCCTCTGCACATGACTGCCGCGCTGCTGCGCTATGGGCTGCTGACGCCCGGCGAACGCCTGAGCGCGATCGTCGCGGGGTTGAGGATGCTGCGGATGCACCGCCGTAACCGCGCGCATCTGCGCCAGATAACCGTGAAGACCCTGATGGACGAGTTGCGGCAGGGCGAACGGGCGCGGCAATGTTTCTGGTATCCGATGGCGATCGCGACGCTCAACGAGGATCCGCAAGTCGCCTCGGCGGCTCTGCTGGCCGAAGTGCTGCAGCGCGCGTTCTTCGCGCAGCGTTCCGATTCCGCCTACGTTTACGCCAAGGTCGGGCTGAGCGATCTCTATTGTCCCGCCTCCGTTCGGCTGATCGAGGCGAGCGGCGGCCTGGTCGAGACGCGCGCCACGGTCGAAACGCTCGAGTTCAGCGCCGACGGCAGCATCGCAGGCGTGCGGCTGCGCGACGGCCGCCGTCTGCGCGCGGCCAACTTTATCGCGGCGGTCCCGCCGGCTCAGCTCATGCGTCTTCTGCCGGAAGGGGCAGGGGCCGATCCGTTCTTCGCCCACTTGGGCGAGATCACTTCGTCGCCGATTATCTGCGTCCATGCCTGGTTCGATCGGGAAATCACCGGCTCGGCTTTTGTCGGCTTTGTCGGCACGACCACGCAATGGCTGTTCAACAAGCGGCGGATTTTTGCCGAAAGCGGCGAGCGCGCCAACGGCTACCTGAGTTTCGTCATCAGCGGCGCGCGCAAGCTCGTCGACGCGGACAGCGAAGAGCTGCTCGATATCGTGATCGGCGATCTCAATGCGATGATTCCGGCGGCCCGCGACGCTCGCCTGTTGAAGGCGCTGGTCCTCAAGGAGAAGGCGGCGACGATGACGCCGTCGCCCGAGTGCGATCGCCTGCGGCCGAGCCTGGCAACGCCGATCGCAAACTTCTTTCTCGCCGGCGACTGGATTCATACCGGCCTGCCGGCCACGATCGAGAGCGCCGTCGCGTCGGGACATGCCGCGGCCGCCGCGGTTGCCGGGCGCGTCGGCATTGCCGATTCGGTGAATCCGCCGGATCCGCCATAAGCCCTATGGCTTCGCAAATCGCACTGGTCACCGGGGCCAACGGCTTCGTCGGATGCTACGTGGCGCGGGCGCTGCTCGCGCGCGGGACGCCCGTCCGTGCGTTCGTGCGCAAGGGCGCCGACCTGCGGGCACTCGAAGGATTGCCATGCGAGTTTGCCTGGGGCGACCTGCGCGACGCCGAAGCGGTGGAGCAGGCGGTACACGGATGCGACGAAGTTTATCACGTTGCCGCGGACTACCGGCTGTGGGTTCCCGATCCCGCGCCGATGTACGCCGCCAACGTCGAGGGCACGCGCAATGTTCTGAACGCCGCGCATCGCGCCAAGGTCCGCCGCGTGGTCCATACCAGTACCGTTGGCGCAATCGGCATCCCGCATGGAGAATCCGGGCGCGAGGACTCGCCAGTGTCGCTCGGTGACATGGTCGGACACTACAAGCGATCGAAGTTTCTCGCCGAGCAGGAAGCGCTCAAGGCCGCGCGCGAAGGGGTACCGGTCGTGATCGTTAATCCCTCGACGCCGGTCGGCCCTCACGACTACAAGCCGACGCCTACCGGACGCATAATCGTGGATTTCCTCAATCGCCGTATGCCTGCTTTCATGGACACCGGGCTCAACCTGGTCGACGTCGAAGACGCGGCGGCCGGCCATCTGCTGGCCGCCGAGCGCGGCGTGGTCGGCGAGAAATATATCCTCGGCGGGGAAAACCTGACGCTGGAACAGATGCTCGGCCGGCTGGCGAATCTGTCCGGCCTGAGCGCGCCGAGGATTCGCGTCCCCTATGCGGTCGCGTGGACCTTCGCGCTCGGCGGGGAAATCGTCGCGCGCACGATTACCCGGCGCGCCCCGCGCGCGAGCCTGACCGAAGTACGGATGGCGCGAAAGATGATGTTCTTCGATTCGTCCAAGGCGCGCGATTCGTTGGGATACGTCGCACGTCCGATCGATGATGCGCTCGGGCGGGCGATCGAGTTTTTTCGTTCAACCGGCGCGGTTCAGGCTGCGCCTCAGCGGCGTGCGCGTTGGCGTCCGGCTTGAGGCACAACCGGCGTAGGCGATGCATCTCCTGCTTTCCACAATCGCCCTGCGCCCGTACGTATTCGTATTCCTCGGATGCTACCTGGCGATTGCGATCGTCAACTTCGGCTTGCGCACGACCCTTCTTTTCACGGTGCTGACCTACGCGGTCGCGTGGGCTTGCGAACTGAGTTCGGTACACAACGGCTTTCCGTTCGGCCTCTACCATTACATTCAGGCGACGCGCGGCCGCGAGGTCTGGGTCGCCGGCGTGCCGTTGATGGATTCGCTCTCGTTCACCTTTCTCTCCTTCGCCAGCTACACGGTGGCGATGCTGCTGAGCACGCCGCTCTATCGGCGCGGATTTGATCTGCGGACGCTTGACACCTGGAAGATCCGGCGATCGCCGCGGGTGTGGCTGATGGCGGCGCTGTTCATGGTGATGATCGACATGGTGACCGACCCGCTGAGCGTGCTCGGCGAGCGGTGGTTCCTGGGGCGGATTTTCTGGTACGACCCGCCTGGGCCGCATTTTGGCGTGCCGATCAGCAACTATCTCGGATGGTATTTCGTCGCGGCGGTAACCATCGCGATTTTTCAGTGGCTGGATAGGCGACTGAATCGCGGCGGCGGCAGGCCGACGGGCGCGATGCCGGCGGTGCCGTCGCGCGCGCTTTTGGGCCCGGGTCTGTATGCGGGAGTGGTCGGCTTCGTGATCGTGATGCTGTTCCACATCGACGCGCCCGAAATTGCCTGGGCGGGAATCTTTATCTTCCTTCCGCTGTTGGCGCTGGGGCTCCATATCACGACTCGCGCGGAGTGCTGGGGCGACGCGGCCGCCGTCGAGCGCCATCTGATGGACTTTCCCTACGAGCGATCGCTCACGCTATGGGAGACGCCGGCGCTGCCGGCTTCCGGCAGACGCCGGGGCGCGGCGTGAGGGCGCACATTTCGTCAAGTGCGCGGCCGGCTCAACGCCTGGAGCGCGGCGGCGAGCGCCGCCGTCGCGCGATTGAGACTGCGCATCATGCGCGCGAGTCCGATGACGGCCGTGGGATTGCGCAACACGAAGCCCGCGGCCGCGAGCGGCCGCACCTCGCCGTCCGGTCCTGCCAGTTCCGCGCCGACGATTTCTTCGTCGACGGTGTCGAGCACCGCGCGCACGCAGGCGAAGCGCATCCCGCATCGATCCGCCTCGGCCGCGATGGCCGCGCTTTCCATATCGACCGCGAGGGCGCCCGTCCTGGCGTGCGCGGCGCGCTTGGCGACGCCATCTTTGAGAATCCGCGCCGCGGTCAGGATCGTGCCGGTTGTAAACTCGAGCGGCTGGGCTCTCATCGCGGCTTCGAAAGAGGCGAGGGCGGCTGGAGGAATCGCAATCGCCGCGGGTGCGGAACCGGGACCCTCGCGATCGAGAATGAGCCGATCCGCGAGCACCAGATCTCCCGGCTGCAGATCCTCGTTCAGCGCTCCCGCAAGGCCGGTTGCAATCACGAGATCCGCCGTCGCGAACGCTCGCAGCGCGCGCCGCGCCGTCTCGGCCGCCCGATCTATCCCGAGCCCCGTGGCGACGCCGACGATCTCGGTCGAGCCGAGCCGGCCGCGAAATCCTCGCAACCCGCCGATTTCCAGGACGGTGCGGTCAGTAAGCCGTCGCTTGAAAGCGCCGGCTTCGCGCGCGAATGCGTAAAAAATCAGGATCACCAGGAATCTCAGCTTGAGCCGCGCCGCGGTTGCTAGCAAAATTGCGCCCGTGGGGGCGCGCATCAATGGGATTGTGACACAAGCGCGGCGGCTTGTGCGCGCGCGACTTTCCCGATGACGGAATCGAAATCCGTCATCTTCACGGCCGACGATTTTGGCGCCTCCGCCGAGGTCAACGCCGGCATCCTGCGGGCTCATCGCGAGGGCGTGCTGCGCGGCACGAGCCTGATGGTGGCGGCGCCGGCGCGCGACGCGGCGGTCGCGGCGGCGCGTGAATGCCCCGGCCTCGACGTCGGCCTTCATCTCGTCGTGTGCAAGGGACAAAGCGTGTTGCCGCCGGCGCGGCTGGGCGGCCTGGTCGACGGCGCCGGCCGCTTCGTCGAAAACCCGGTGCACGGCGGGATGCGGTATTTTTTCAACCGCGGGTTGCGCGGCAAGATCGCCGACGAATGCCGCGCGCAGATCGATCTGCATCTGAAGCTGGTCGGCTATCTCAACCATATCGACGGTCATCTGAATTTTCACGTCCATCCGGTTATCAACGACATCCTGCTCGACCTGGCCTCGGAGTATCGCGTGCCATGCATCCGGCTGCCGCGCGAGCCGGTGTTTACGACGCTCGCGCTGGCGCGCGACAACGCGCCGCGCAAGCTGGTCGAGGCGGTTATCTTCCGGGCGCTCTCACGGCGGGCGCGCCGCAAAATGATCGCGCGCGGAATCAGATCCACCGATTGGCTCTTCGGACTGCATCAGAGCGGCAACCTGACCGAGCGATACATGCTGGGCGTGATCGCGCGGCTCGGTCCGGGGCTGACCGAGATTTACGCTCATCCGGCGGCCGCTATCGGCGGCCCTGAACCGCCGATAAGCGCGCAACGCGAGGTCGAAATACTGACCAGCCCGCTACTCCCGATCGCGCTAGAAAAGGCGGGCGTGCGCCTCACAAATTTCGCCGCGATCGCCGGTGCGGAGACCAGCCGTACGGCCGTCGCGCGCGGTTCGCTTTAGGCTGAGGCTCTCAGCTCGCGGCGGGAGACGGCTTGCCAGCGGCGCGCGATTGGCCGCCGCCGCGCCGCGGGGTAATCTAACGGGGACACGGCCGCGGCGGCAGAGCCTCGGCCCGCAAATTGAACAAGTTCTAACCTCAGGAAGGCGATTAAAATGATTGATCAGGAGGGCGCGCCGCTCGCCGCCGACAAGGCTTCCGAACACCGGCTTCCGTCGAACGTGGTGCCGGAGCGCTACGAAATAAGCCTCACGCCCGATCTTCGCGCGTTCACCTTTGCCGGTGAAGAGAGCGTGGCGGTGCGGGTTGTCACCGCGACCGCCGAGGTCGTGCTCAATGCGCTCGAATTGGAGATCGATAAAGTCAGCGCCGAGCGCGGCGGCGTCAGCGTCGGCGGCAAAGCGACGCTGGAACCCGCGCACGAGCGCGCGCGCCTGAGCTTTGATCATGCGCTGGAGCAGGGCGATTGGACGCTCCGCATCGCCTTTCGCGGAATCCTGAACGACAAGCTGCATGGCTTCTATCGCAGCACTTACAAGGACGCCAAGGGCAATACTCATCTGGTCGCCAGCACGCAGTTCGAGGCGACCGACGCCCGCCGCGCGATTCCATGCTGGGACGAGCCGGCGCTGAAAGCCCGTTTCAAGGTGCGGCTGGTGATCGACGAGGGCCTGACCGCCATTTCCAACGCCGGCGTCGAGAGCGAGCGCAGCCTCGGCGGCGGCAAGAAGGAGGTCGTCTACAAAGAGACGATCAAGATGTCGACCTACCTGCTCGCCTTCATCGTGGGCGAGTTCGAGGCGACCGAGCCGACCGACGCCGGGACGCCGCTGCGCGTCGCGCACGTGCCGGGCAAACACGCGCTGACCGCCTGGGCGAAGGAGATCGGCGCGTTCTCGCTCAAGTGGTTCGCGAATTACTACGAGGTGCCCTATCCGGGCGACAAGCTGGACCTGATCGCGATTCCCGACTTCGCGTCGGGTGCGATGGAGAACCTGGGCGCGATCACCTTTCGCGAGACCGCGCTGCTGATCGACGACAATACCGCCTCGCGCGCCGAGCTCGAGCGCGTGGCCGACGTCGTCGCGCATGAGAACGCTCACATGTGGTTCGGCGATCTCGTCACGATGGAGTGGTGGAACGGCATCTGGCTCAACGAGGCGTTCGCCACCTTCATGGAGATGCTCGCGGTCGACGCCTGGAAGCCGAACTGGAAACGCTGGGAGAGCTTTTCGATCTCGCGCTCGGCCGCGATGGCGATCGACGCGCTGAGCAGCACGCGGCCGATCGAGTTCACCGTGCTGAGCCCCGAGGACGCGCGCGCGATGTTCGACGTCCTGACCTACGAGAAGGGCGCTTCGGTACTGAGGATGCTCGAGCAGTATCTGGGTGCCGAAATTTTCCGCAAGGGTATCGCCGCCTACCTGCGCAAGCATCAATATGCCAACGCGGAGACCGGCGATCTGTGGGACGCGCTGGAACGGGCCTCCGACCAGCCGGTGCGCAAGCTGATGGACTCGTGGATTTTCCAGCCCGGCTTCCCGATCGTCGAGGCGGCCCTGGGAGCCGACGGGCGCTCGCTGGTGGTGCGTCAGCGGCGTTTTTTCTTTCTCGCCGACAACGCCGCCGCCGGCCACGACCAACTCTGGCAGGTGCCGGTGATGGTGCGGGCGAAAACCGCAAGCGGCATCACGACGCATCGGCTGCTGCTCGACGGGCGCGAGGCGACGCTCGATCTGGGCGGGCAGGTGGAATGGGCGCTGCTCAATGAGGGGAGCCATGGATTTTACCGGGTGCGCTACGCGCCCAGCCTGCTCGCGGCGCTGGGCCGCAACCTGGGCGAACTGCATGCCGTCGAGCGCTACTCGCTGGTGAGCGATTCGTGGGCCGCGACGGTCGCCGGGATGATGCCGCTCAAGGAATTCGTGGCGATGCTGCGCGCGATGCGCGGCGAGACCGATCTGAACGTGTGGCGCGCGATGCTCGCACCGCTCGGCTATCTGGACACGATTGTGAGCGAGGCGGAGCGTCCCGCGCTCGCCGCCGCCGTTCGCGAGATTGTTAGCGGCGCGGCGGCGCGCCTGGGATGGGACCCGCAACCGGGCGAGGACGAGTTGACCCGCCAGTTGCGCGGCTCGCTATGGGGCGCGCTGGGCACGCTCGGCGACGACCACGGCGTGCAGCGGCAGGCAGCCGAAATCTACGCGCGTTATCTCAAGGATCCGGCCTCCGTGGATCGCGACCTGGTGCCGCCTGTAATCAGCATCCTGGCCTACTCGGGCGACCGGGCGCGTTACGAGGAATTCAAGCAACACTTTAAATCAGGCCGAACCCCCCAGGAGGAGCAGCGCTACCTTTTTTCGCTTGCCAACTTCCGCCGCGCCGAACTTTCGCGCGCGACCATGGAGATGACGCTCACCGGCGAGGTGCGGACGCAGAACGCGCCGTACCTGATGCACGCGTTGCTGGTCAACACCTCTTCGCGCTACGAGGCGTGGGACTTCGTGAAGAAGCATTGGGAGGAGATGATCCGCAAGTTCCCCGACAACGCACTGCCTCGGATGTGCGAGGCGATCGCGGGACTGCTCGACCGCGACGCAGAGGTGCACGACTTTTTCCAGGCGCATCGGGTGAGGCTCGGCGGCAAGATAATCGACCAGCATCTCGAGCGGCTGCGGGTGGCAGTGGCGTTTCGCAAGCGCGAAGGCGCGAATCTGGCCGCCGCGCTAAAGCGCTGACAAAAAACGGCGCCGGCAAATCGGCGCCGGCGATCGGGCCGGCGCCGTTGGTTTCCAAGCTCGATGCGGTATCCGCCGAGCTATTCGCCTTTGAATTTCGCCGGGCGCTTTTCCAGGAATGACTTGATGCCCTCGGAGCCGTCGGCGGTGCGCCCCATGTCGGCGATCCAGTCGGTCTCCAGTTCCATCTGATCCTCAAGTGTCCGAGTCGCGCTCTCGGCGAACAGGCGCTTGACGCCCAGGTAGGCGCGCGTCGGGCCCTGCGCGAAACCCTTGGCCAAGCCCTCCGCGGTCGCCATCAGCTCGGCGTCGGGAACGACGCGGGTCACGATGCCCAAATCGTAGGCCTCGCGCGCCGAAAGCACCCGGTTGGTGAGCGTCAGGTCCATCGCACGCCGGAGCCCCACGATTCGCGGCAGGAAGTAGGTTGACGAGCCGTCCGGCGTGAGTCCCGCCCGCGTGTAGGCCATCGTGAACCGCGCCGACTCCGCCGCGATCACGATATCGCCCGAACATGCGAGACTCATCCCGGCGCCGCCGGCCGCGCCATGGATCGCCAGCACCACCGGCGCCTTCATCCGGTTAAAGCGCGAGATCGCCTTGTGCAGATGAAAGGTTACCTTCTTGAGATAGGTGGGCAGCATCTCCTTGGGCTGCGCGGCGAAGCTCTTGAGGTCGCCGCCGGCGCAGAAGATTTTGCCCGCGGCGTTTATCAGTACGGCGCGGACGCTGGGATCTTCCTCGCAGTGCAGCGACACTTCCATCAGGTCGTGCGCGAGTTCGGCGTTGAGCGCATTGGCGGCCTCGGGCCGGTTGAGCGTGATGTACGCTACGTTGTCGCGCACGTCGAAGAGGAGCGTCGAATATTCGGCCATGATTTCCTCCGGGCCTGTTGCGGACCTTGCTCGAATCCTGCGCGCAATTAGATCAACCAAGTCGTCTGCGCGCAACCGGGCGTGCGCCTTTCGTCAGAGCGCACGATACCAGCTCGGCGATCGCCTCTCCGATTTCGTGCGGCGAATCCTCCTGGATGAAGTGGATACCCTTCACGGTGACTTCGCGCTGATTGGGCCAGCGCTGGCAAAACTCGCGTTGCCCGCCAATCAGGATCGCGCCGGGCTCGGCGTTGATGAAGAGCTTCGCGATCGGGCTCTGCGAGAGCCACGCGGAGTATTCGTCGACGATCGCGGTAACGTCGGCCGGCTCGCCGTCGAACGGGATCTGCCGCGGCCAGGTGAGCATCGGGCGGCGCGATTCGCCCGGCTCGAGAAACGGCCGGCGGTACGCCTCCATTTCGGCGCCGCTGAGTTTCCGAATCACGCTGCCGGGCAGGATGCGCTCGATGAAAGTGTTGCGCTGCAGGATGAGGTCTTCGCCGGCCGGTGAACGCAGCGCCTGAAACAACGATCGCGCTTGATCGTTCCATTCGCTCCACTTAAGCGGCCGCACGATCGCTTCCATGTACACGAGTCCCTTGACCGCGCCGGGATTGCGCCTCGCCCAATGGAAGCCCAGGGCCGATCCCCAGTCGTGAATCACCAGCGTCACCTTCTGCCGCGCGAGATCGAGCGCGGCGAACCACGCGTCCAGGTAACGGATATGGTCCGCCAGGCGATACGATCCATCCGGTGTCTTGCCCGATTCGCCCATCCCGGCGAGGTCGGGCGCGAGGCATCGCGCATGCGGCGTCAGATGCGGAATTATGTTGCGCCACAGGTAGGACGAGGTCGGATTGCCGTGCAGAAACACGACGGGGTCGCCCTGGCCGGCGTCGACGTAGGCCATCTCGAGGCCGGCAGCGTCGAGTCGCTTGCGGGGGTAAGGATCGGCGGCCGAAATGGTTGATGCCTCGCTCATGATTGCTCGCTCCTCGAAGAGGTTCTTCGAGAGATACGACCGTCGAGCGCGCGGCGCAAGTCGGCGTGCGCGGTGATTACTGGCGGCAGACGGCTCGGCGAGCGGCGGCGAATCGGGTGATTCGGTTTGCCTCGAAAGGGCCGGCGGTTGCACAATTGTCGCCTCACGAGCAGTGGAGGGCGATAGTCGATGGCGGAGCAGCGCAAGCGCAAGTTCTGGGGATGGGGCTACGAGGATCAGCATCCGGACGCGGAGCAGCAAAAGCAAATCGCGGAACGGGTGGCCAAGCGCTTCGGTCTCGCTCCGCTCACGATCACGCCGCCGCCGCGCGAAGACGAACTCAACCTGCGCGAGCCGCGGATTAAGCCGCCCGACGCGCTCGCCGCGATCTTCTCGACCAGCGTCTACGATCGCGCCGGGCACAGCTACGGACGCGGCTATCGCGACGTAGTGCGCGCGTTTCGCCGCCACTATCCCAATCCGTTCGACGCCGTCGCGTTTCCGCGCGACGAGGCCGAAGTTGGACGCGTGCTCGAATGGTGCGACGAACAGCGTATCGCGGTCGCGCCTTTCGGCGCCGGCTCGAGCGTGGTGGGCGGGGTCGAGCCGCCAACCGGTGGCGACTGGCGCGGCGCGGTATCGATCGACCTGACGCGCCTGGACCGCGTGCTCGAAGTGGACCACGCTTCGCGCGCGGCGCGAATCCAGGGCGGTGTACTTGGCCCTTCGCTCGAAGACCAGTTGCGCCCGCACAATTACACGTTGCGCCATTTTCCGCAGTCGTTCGAATTTTCCACGCTGGGCGGATGGATCGCGACCCGCTCGGGCGGCCATTTCGCGACGCTCTACACCCATATCGACGATTTCGTCGAGTCGGTCCGCGTGCTCACGCCGACCGGCATCGTCGAATCGCGCCGCCTGCCCGGCTCGGGCGCGGGGCCGAGCCCCGACCGCATGTTCATCGGCTCGGAGGGAATTCTCGGCATCATCACCGAGGCCTGGATGCGCCTGCAGGACCGTCCGAAGTTTCGCGCCGGCGCGTCGGTATCGTTTACCGACTTCGTCGCCGGGGCCAATGCCGTGCGCGCGATCTCGCAGGCCGGGCTATATCCGGCCAACTGCCGGTTGCTCGATCCGGGTGAGGCCGCCAACGCCGGCGCCAACCAAGGCGAGGCCGCCGTGCTGGTGCTGGCCTTCGAATCGGCCGACCACGAATTGGAGCCCTGGATGAAGCGCGCGCTCGAGGTATGCGCCGACCTCGGCGGAAAGGTTCCGCAAGGCGCGGGCCGCACGCGGACCGACGCGGCGGCGACGCACGAGGGCGCGGCCGGCGCCTGGCGCAACGCGTTCATCAGAGCGCCGTACCTGCGCGATGTGCTGATATCGATGGGCATCGTGAACGACACCTTTGAGACCGCGATCACCTGGGACCGCTTCCCTGGTTATCACGCGCAACTGATGGAGACCGGCACCGACGCGATTCGCCGCATCTGCGGCCAGGGCACGATGACCTGCCGCTTCACTCACGCCTATCCCGACGGACCCGCGCCGTATTACACGATTCTTGCCCCGGGCAAGCGCGGCTCCGAACTGGAGCAATGGGACGAAATCAAAGCAGCGGTATCGGAGGTGATCGTGAAGTTTGGCGGCACGATCACGCATCATCACGCCGTCGGCCGCGACCATCGCCCTTGGTATGATCGCCAACGGCCCGAGGGCTTCGCGCGAGCGCTCAAGGCGGCCAAGCGCGCATTGGACCCGCATGCGATTCTGAATCCGGGCGTGCTGATAGACCCCGAGCGCTGACGCGCGGAGGAGGGCGCCGAGGCGCGCTCAATCGTCGTCGAGGCCGAGCGCCTTGCGCGCCGCCGGGCTCATCATGTGCGGAGTCCACGGCGGATCCCACACCATCTCGACGTTGGCCTCTTCGCAGCCGGGGATGCCGAGCAGCTTGTCCTGGATCTCGCTCGCGATCATCGCACCCATCGAGCAGCCGGGCGCCGTCAGCGTCATCTCAACGGTGATCACGCCGCCCTGGATGCCGACGTGATAGACCAATCCGAGGTCGACGATATTGACCGGCATTTCGGGGTCGTAGCACTCGCGCAGCACTTCGTAGACTTCTTCTTCGTTGTACATCGGAAGTACCGGCGCGGCCCGCGCCCGCGCCATCGCGCTTTCCACGAGCATGCGGTGCCAATATCTGTAGTATATAGGAGGGTCGCGGACGGCAAGACGGCTGCCCGCGCTCCGGAACCGCAATCGATTAGGGAGGCGCAGGATGCCCGACAAGGAGGATCTCTACGATTCGGCGATCGACCTTTACGCCGACGGCAAGTACGACGAAGCGATCGAGCTGTATCGGAGCGCGCTCGAGCAGGACCCGGCTTACACCGACGCCCTGCACGGGATGGTGATGTGCTACCAGGCCAAGGGCGACCTCGATACCGCGATCGAGCTGACCAGAAAATATATCGCGCAGGAGCCCGAGGACATCCTCGCGTTTACCAACCTCAGCATGTTTTACCAGAAGAAGGGGATGATAAAAGAAGCCGAAGAGGCGGGCGCCGAAGCGCGGCGGCTGGACTGGAAGCGCCAACTCAAGGAAGGCGCGGGCGGAAAGAAGTAAGCGGCGACGGGAGGCGGGAGTGAAACTCAAAGACAAGGCGGTGCTGATAACCGGCGCGGGCTCGGGGCTCGGACGCGAGATGGCGCTGCTGTTCACGCGCGAAGGCGCGCGCGTCGGCGTTAACGACGTGCGGCCCGAGGCGGCGCAGAACGTGGTGAGCGAGATCGAACAGGCGGGTGGACGTCCGATTCGCCTGGTCGCCGACGTCACGGATAGCGCGGCGGTCAGGCGGATGTTCGCCGAGTTCGTTGCCGCCTTCGGCACCGTCGACGTCCTGATCAACAACGCGGGCATCGCGCGCGTGCGCCCGGGCAGCGAAGCGACCCCGACCGCCGACAAAACCGACGAGGACTGGCACCGGATGCTCGCCACGCACCTCGACGCCACCTTCTACTGCACGCGCGAGGCGCTGAAGGTGATGACCGCGAACAAATCCGGACGGATCATCAACCTCGGCTCGATCGTCGGCCTCACCGGGGTCGAGCTGGCCGCGGACTATGGCGCGGCCAAGGGCGGAATAATCTCGTTCACCAAGTGTGTCGCGCGCGAGGTCGCCCGCCACGGTATCCTGGTCAACTGCATCGCGCCCGGCTTCATCGAGACGCCGATGACCGCGTCGCTGACGCCCAAGCTGCGGCGGCTGGCAATCGCGCGGACGCCAATCGGCCGCTTCGGCGAACCCCACGACATCGCGGCCGCCGCCCTGTTCCTCGCGTGTGAAGATTCGTCGTTCATGGTAGGGCAGGTCATCAGCCCCAACGGCGGTTATGTGATCTGAAATATCCGGCTGCACATCCCCGGTTATGAACCCGCGACCCCCAATCGAGCGCATCGCCGGCGTGGTGGTGCCGCTGTTTTCCCTGCGCACGCGCGCGGACGCGGGGATCGGCGACATCGCGGCGCTCGGCGCGATGACCGACCTCGCGGCGGCGATGGGGCATCGCGGAATCCTGCTGCTGCCGTTGGATGAAACCGCGCCCGGCTTCGCGAGTCCCTACAGCGCGCTCAGCGTGTTTGCGGTTGACCCGATTTATATCGGCCTCGACGGACTCGCGGGGGTCGACGCGCGGCGGACGGAAAGCGTGCGCGAGGCGCTGGCGAGCGTGCCGCCGAGCGATCGGCTGACGATTCGCGCGGCGCGCCTCGAAGTGCTCGAAGCGGCGTTCAGCCATTTCATGGCGCACGGCGGCGAGCGCGCGGCGGTGGGGGAATTCGCCGAGCGGCACCGCGAATGGCTCGACGATTACGCGCTCTTCCGCGCGCTCAAGGATCGCTACGCTTTCAGCGCGTGGGAGGAGTGGCCGGAGGAACTACGCCGGCGCGCGCCCGATGCGCTCGGCCGCGCGAAAGCCGAGCTCGCAATACCAATCGGCAAATATGTCTACTGGCAGTTCCTGGCGCATCGTCAATGGGCCGAGGTTCGCGCGCATGCCCGCGCACGCGGCGTGAAACTGGGCGGCGACGTGGCCTTTTCGCCGGGCCGCGACAGCGCCGAAGTGTGGGCCAACCAGGACCTGTTCGATTTCGAGCGCACGGTGGGAGCGCCGCCCGACGACTTCAATCCGAAGGGTCAGCATTGGGGCCTGCCGGCGCCGCGATGGGATCGGATTCGCGCCGATGGATTCGCGCTGCTGAGAAAGCGGATTCGGCATGCGCGCGAGCTTTACGATCTTATCCGAATCGATCACGTGGTCGGGTTGTATCGCACCTTTTCATTCGCGCTGGTCTCGCAGGCCGAGGGCAGCTTCTCGCCGCCGGACGAGCCCGGGCAGCGCGCACAGGGCGATGCGGTGCTCCGCGCGATCCTGGATGAGGCGGGTCCCACGACCGTCATCGCCGAGGACCTCGGGGTGATACCGCCGTTCGTGCGCGCCTCGCTAAGCGCCCTCGGTGTACCGGGCTACAAGGTGATGCGCTGGGAGAAAATCGGCGAGGGCACGCCGGCGGAGGCATTCAAGTCGCCGGCAAACTATCCAGAACTTTCGCTCGCTACGACCGGCACGCATGATACCGACACGCTCGCCGAGTGGTGGGACGAGGCGCCGGCGGGGGAACGGGCGCGGATGCTCGCACTACTGGGGTTTCCGGCCGCGCCGGGGCCTCGCGGAGAAGCCGGGTTCGATGCGGTCCGCGACGCGATGCTGGCGGCGTTGTACACGGCGCCGTCGCGGCTGGTGATGATCCCGATTCAGGATCTTTTCGGATGGCGTGAGCGGATAAATGTCCCGGGCACCGTGGGACCCGCGAACTGGTCGTGGCGCCTGCCGCTTGCGATCGAAGATTGGAACAACGATCCGGGGCTGGCGGCGCGTATAATCCAGCTACACGAGATGGCGGCGCGGGGCGGGAGATAGATCGCCGCGAAATCGCGCAGGCCGTGTATCGACGCGTGATTGCGTCCCGTACGGAGGCATCCACCAGTCGCATCCAATAGCCATAGCGCGAAATTCAGGACGGTCTTTAACCGGCCGGCAGGGCCGCTCCGTCCGGGGATTCGGGAATGAGCGGCTCCTTCGAGATCGAAACTCCGGCTGCCGCGCCGGAACAATGGAGCTTACTGCTCCGCACGGCAGTTCTGGTTCCCTTGTGGGCCGCGGTCGCGATCGGCGCAATCATCCTGATCCGCGCGCTACCCGGCCGCGCCGCCAAATGGGATTACAGCATCTACTACACCTCGGCGCTGGCGCTGCGCGAGGGGATGAATCCTTATACGGCCGACCTGACGCCGCTCGCGCATTCGCGCGGCTTTGAGTTGGACAAGATCAATCACGCGACCGACCCGCCGACCTTCGTTATGTGCTTCGTGCCGCTGACCCTGTTGCGGCCGCGTACCGGCTTCTATGTGTGGACCGCGATCAACGCCGTCGCGTTCCTGATCGCGCTCATCCTGCTATTCCGATGGACTCCGGGGCTCGGCCACGATGCCGTTTTAGCGATCGCCGCGCTGGCGATTCTCTTTCCGCCAGTAATCGATCACCTGGTGTGGGGCCAGAACAAAATGCTGGTCCTGCTGATGTTCGTGTTGATGCTGCGATGGCTGGAGTGCGGGAGGGATGCCGCGGCTGGCCTGATCCTCGCGTTCGCAACGCTGCTGCGCGCATTTCCGCTGCTGATGGTCGGATACCTGATCCTGATGAAACGATGGCGTGCCGTGGCATATACGATGCTCGGACTCGCCGCCGGTGGGTTGGTGACCCTGGCGCTGATGGGTATCGGAAACACGCTGAGCTTCGTGCTTGCTCCGGGTTACCTGACCGAGCGATGGAGAGAGGCGCTGCCGAGCAATATCGCTCTGGGTCCATCGGTACTGCGGATGTTCTGGTACATCTTCGGCGCGCCATTAGGAATCACACTTCAGCGGGTGAGTCAGGCCGCGTCGCTGGCAGTCGAACTCGGGTTGCTGGCCTTGACCGTCAGGGCCACTGTCGCGCGGCCTTCCACTGACGATCGCGATGGACGCGGGTTCATTTTGTGGATCATGACGGCGATCCTGATCTCGCCCACCTCCTGGTTCTACTACCTGGTACTGCTGGCGATTCCGATGGTGAGATTGAGCGCCGCCGCGGCTAACGGCCGGACCAGCCGGCGCGCAGTGTGTGCCGGAGTCACGGCCTACCTGCTTGCGTGGATCTATTTCGCGGCGGTCGACATGCGTTCACCCGAACTCGGACTGCATCCGGATACTCTGGTCTGGCGGCTTGGTGCCTCACCGGTGGGGCTGCTCGCTTATCTCTCGCTCTACTGGTTCGCGATCGACAGTGCCTTCATTTCGGCCCACTCGCCGCGCGAGTTAGGGATTGCAGCCGCCTCGCCACGAATCGCGCGGCCCGCTCCTGCAGCGGTTGACAACAATTGAAGCTCCAACCGGCCGGGAAAGAATGCGAGCCCTATCGGGGCGGTCACCCCCATGCTAAAGGCTTTCGGGGACGACGATCCGCGATTTGTGCGTAGCGGCGAATGCTTCGTGACTCAAGAGACAACAGTTTGCGCGAGCAGGAGCCGATAGCGTGAGTGAGCGAGCGGGGCTGACCCCAACGGAGCGCTGGACGGCGGCGTGGCCGCCGCTCACGTGGCAGGGTTTGTTCGACGTGTCGCTCGGGGCGTGGCAGTCCGGCCGGCTGTTCTCGATCGTCGTGCTCGTGGTCGCGGTGCTGCTCGGCAGTCACTTTCGTTTCCACAATTTGCAAAGGTGGGACATGAACGGTGACGAGGGCAGTGCGTGGGCGGCAGTCGTGAAGCCGACCGTGAGCCAGGTGGTAGCGACCTTCTGGGTCAAGGAGAACGGCGGCAAGCTTCCGCTCTTCGATATCGTGCTGCACGGATGGGTCAGGGTTTTCGGCGACAGCCTGTTCGCGATGCGCGCGATGTCGGCGATGCTCGGGACGATCGCGATCATGCTGCTGTTCGTGACGGTGCGCGAGGTCTGCCGCTCGCTCGGCAGCGAAGCGTTCACTGAAATCGGCGAAATCGGCGGGGCATTCGCCGCGCTTTTCTATGCGCTGAATTTAACGATCGTGGTGTCGGACCGCACGGCGCGCGAGTTCCCGCTGTTGACGGTCGCTGAACTGGCACAGATTATTTTCTTCGTGCGCGCCCAGCGCCGTCGCGCCTGGGCGGATTACCTGGGCATCGCGGTCTTTACCGCGATCATGCTTCCTATTAACTACACTTCGAGTTTTCTGCTGCTCGCCGAGGCGTTATGGCTCGGGTGCCTGTTGGTCGGCCAATTGGCGGGCTCGCCGCGGGCGCGCGCGATCGCGATTTTTCCTCCGGGTCTGGCGGTGATCGGCGGTATCGCCCTGCTCTCACCGCTGCTGCCGGGGATATTGGCCTCTTCGCGTGACGCCGTACATTCGGGCGCGGTAAATTGGATAAAACTGCAGCCGGCCTCATGGCCGTTCACCGTCTTTAGCGACGTGGCCGGCCGGCCCGCCATGTTTCGCATCCTGGCCGCCTTGATCGTCTTCGGAATCGTATGGCGATGGCGCGCTGGACGCCTGGCCTGGGGATTCCTGGCGGCCTGGATGCTGGGGCCGATACTGACGGTATTTCTGATAAGCTACGCCATTCAGCCGATGGAATTTCCGCGTTACGTGCTGATCGCTTTTGTCGGCATGTTCGCGCTTGCCGGCTTCGGAGCGGGTAGCGTGCGCAGTACCGCCGTCCGTATCTTGCTCGCGGTGATGATTGTTCACTTCGCGGTGCCGCAGGTGCGCGGCTGGCTGAAGACCTTGCGCGACGGCGCCTGGCGGGAAGCGACCGAGTTGGCCAACCGCAGTGCGGCCGGCGGGCAGATCGCGGTCTGTCCGTCGTTCAACATGGACGTGGTCCAGTTTTACCTGCCGCCCGAGCGTCGCGGCGACGCGGTCGCAATGGATAGCGGGTGCAGCCCGGCGCCGGTGGTGATCTTGAGCGGGCGGGGAATTATCTCAAACGAACAGTGGGCAACGGCCGAGGCATGCTATCCGCGGGTTCTCAAACGCCTCCAATTGGTCGAAGTACGAGCGCGTTGAGTCTCGGGTCCAAATGACGTAAGGTAGCCCGCGTTCGAGTCGATGCGTCCCTTCTGCCGCGAGTGCGCAAGCATGGCCGGCGTGGCATGGAAAGTCACAAGCCGTCGCATCCAACAATCAAAACGCAAAAATTTAGAGCGATTTTGCTACCTGTATAGATGAGGCAGAGCACCCTTGCACCGCGGTCCGAGGATGATGACCGCCTCGATGGCAGCGATGGCGCGACCCTGCGCGTTACCGACGGCGAAGCGTCGGATGCCGCGCGTTATCGGGCGGATCACGTCAAACTCTGGAACTCCTATGTCCGCAAACCGGCGAGCGCCGGCTACCATCGGCGGCTCGCGGAAATTTACCGTTACCTCGTTCCTGTGCGGAGCAGGGTACTGGAACTCGGATGCGGTACGGGCGATCTGCTGGCTGCGCTCGAGCCGTCGCTGGGCGTCGGCATCGACTTCGCCCCCGAACTGCTCAAGCGGGCCGCTCGGAGCCATCCGCAACTTCATTTCGTGCAGGGCGACGTTGGCAAGCTGAGTCTGAATACCAAGTTTGACTACGTTATCCTCTCCGACCTGATCAACGACTTGTGGGATGTGCAGACGACGATCGAACGGGTCGCGTCGGTCTGCACGCCGGCGACGCGGGTGATCATCAACACTTACAGCCGGATATGGGAGCTGCCGCTGCGGATGGCCGCGCGGGCGCACCTGGCCAATCCGACCCTGGGGCAGAACTGGCTGACGCTGGCCGATGTCGAGAACATGCTCGCGCTCAGCGGTTTCGAAGTCGTCCGCCAGTGGCAGGAGATGTTGTTACCGCTCCGGCTGCCGTTGGCCGCGCCACTCTGCAATCGCTATCTGGTGAAACTCTGGCCGCTTCGGTACCTGGGGCTCACCAACTTCATCGTCGCCCGGCTGGGGTCTGAAACTTCCGCGCAGGTGCGCGGGCCGGAGCCGCTGGTTAGCGTAATCGTGCCCGCCCGCAACGAGGCCGGTAATATCGAAAACGTCGTGCGACGGGTGCCCGAGATGGGTGCCGGCACCGAGATCGTTTTCGTCGAGGGGCACTCGCGCGACGACACCTACGCCGCGATCGAGGCGGCTATCGCGCGCCATCCGGAGCGCCGGATGCGGCTGCTGCGCCAGGACGGCGCGGGCAAGGGCGACGCGGTGCGCCTGGGCTTTACCGAGGCCCAGGGCGGGGTACTGATGATCCTGGATGCCGACCTGACGGTTGCGCCGGAGGATCTGCCGCGGTTCTATCACGCCCTGCGTTCGGGGCGCGGGGAGTTCGTCAACGGTGTGCGTTTCGTCTATCCGATGGAAAAGCAGGCGATGCGCTTTTTGAATTTCCTCGGTAACAAGTTCTTCAGTCTGGCGTTCTCCTGGCTGCTCGGGCAGAACGTCAAGGACACCCTGTGCGGGACCAAGGTGCTGAGCCGGGCGGACTACGATACGATAGCCGCTAATCGCGCCTACTTCGGCGACTTCGATCCGTTCGGCGATTTCGACCTTATTTTCGGCGCCGCCAAGCTCGATCTCAAGATCGTCGATATTCCCGTGCGCTATCACGATCGGACCTACGGCCAGACCAATATCCAACGCTGGCGGCACGGAATGTTGCTGCTGCGGATGTTCGGTTTTGCGCTAAGACGGCTCAAATTCGTATGAGGGCCAGGCGGCGCCGGAAGCTTCAGGCCGGGGCCGGATTCCTGTAATAGATTTAGGTTCGTGCCGGACGCCGCCCCTGCGGGCGTCGCAGGCGGTAAGGCCGGTACGAACATGAGAGGCGGGGAGATGGAAAATCGCAAAGGGGGATTACCCCACGACACGCGCATCCTGGTCACCGGCGGTGCCGGGTTTCTCGGCAGCTTTGTGATCGAGGAGCTGGCGCGTGCCGGATTCCACAACGTCGCCGCGCCGCGTTCGACCGAGTACGACTTGCGCAAACCGCAAGCGATCGCGAGCTTGATGCGCGAGGCACGGCCGCAGGCGATTATCCATCTCGCGGCGGTAGTCGGCGGGATTGGCGCCAATCGCGAGAATGCCGGGCGCTACTTCTATGAAAATCTCATCATGGGCGTCGAGTTGATGGAGCAGGCGCGCCTGCATCGAGTCGAAAAATTCGTCGCCGTCGGCACGGTATGCGCCTACCCCAAGTTCACGCCGGTGCCCTTCAGCGAGGACGACCTCTGGCTCGGTTATCCCGAAGAGACCAACGCTCCGTATGGGTTGGCGAAGAAGATGCTGCTGGTGCAGGCTCAGGCTTACCGCCAGCAGTACGGCTTCAACGCGATTTACCTGCTGCCGGTCAACCTTTACGGCCCGCGCGACACGTTCGATCCCGCCCGCTCGCACGTGATCCCGGCGCTGATCAAAAAGTGCGTGGACGCGATCGAAGACGGCGCGCCGCGGATCGAAGTATGGGGCACCGGCCTCGCGAGTCGCGAATTTCTCTATGTCGAGGACTGCGCCCGCGCGATCGTGCTCGCCACGCAACACTATGATGGCGCCGAGCCGGTCAACCTGGGGGCCGGCCGCGAAATAACCATCCGCGACCTGGTGACACTGATCGGCCGCCTGACCGGCTTTCGCGGCGAGATCGTATGGGATCCCGGAAAGCCCGACGGTCAGCCGCGCCGATGCCTGGACGTCTCGCGCGCGGCGCGCGAATTCAATTTCACGGCCGTCACCGATTTCGAAGAGGGCCTGCGGCGAACGATCCAGTGGTATCTCGAGGCGCGCCGTACAGGCTCCAAGTCCGGCGTGGCCGCGGCCTCCGCCTAGCGCTTCCGCCGGGTCGCTCGGTTCGGAGGACGCTCGCTTATCGGAGCGCGCAGAGAGCAGAGTCCGCCGCATCGCCCGGGGCCGATCGGGCGCGATTACGCGTCGTCGATGGAAGGGGTTCCATGCGAGGGAATTCTGGCCGCAATCCGCCATCCGCTGGTGGTGGCGGCCCTGTCGCTTGCGGCGCTGATCCAGGTGTTCAGAGTGGCCGCTGCGCTCCCCAGCCGCATTCACGAGGAGGATTTCGCTGATTATTACGCCGCCGCGACGATTGTGCGCGAAGGGCTGAATCCCTATCGCACTTCGCTCGATTCCGTAGGCGCAAGCCTTGGCCTGCACACCAAGACCTCGAAGCACGACGCTATCGTGCCGGAAACGCCCGCCTTCCTGCTTTGCCTGAAAGCGCTGGGAGCGCTGCCGCTGACACAGGCCTATTGGACCTGGATCGCGATCAATTTTACCGCTCTGGTTGCGTCGTTTTACCTGCTGCTTGGTCCTGGAAGCGATCTGCGGGCGTTGGACGTTTGTCTGCTTATCGCCCTGGCCCTGGTCTATCCGCCGCTCATCGACCTTTTTCTGACCGCGCAGAGCCAGGCGCTGGTGATATTGGGGCTCGCGCTGACCATTCGATGGCTCGGGACGGGACGCGACGGCGCCGCCGGGCTGACGCTCGCGATGCTGACTGTTCTGCGCGGCTATCCAGGGTTGTTCGGCTTTTACCTGATATTTACGCGTAGATGGCGCGCGCTCGCGTTCATGATCGCGGGTGCGATCGGCGCAAGCGCGGTGACGGTGGCGTTGCTGGGATGGAACATCGTCGCGGACTTCCCGCGGGGCGCCGCTTCGACGGGCGTGAATCGTGAATTCCTGCGCGCCGCGTGGAATACCGCGCCCGCGTCGTTGGTCTGGCGCGTGTGCCTATATGTCAACGGATGGCACCTCGGGACTGCCGGCGATCGCATCGCGCGCGCGTTAGGGTATATCGCTTCACTGGCCTTTATGGCGTTCACGGTGAAGGCCACGCTCAGGCGAGCGCTCGGTCTCGACCGCGATTGGCGGTTGTTCGCCCTATGGACGGTTACGGCGGTCGAGGTCCTGCCCGTTTCGTGGCTTAACTACAATACTTTGTTGTTCGTTCCATTCGCCCTGATGGCGTCCGCGGCGATGCGCAACCGGGTAAGCGGCCGAGCGATATGGGCGGCTATAGTGAGCTATTTTTTGAGCATGTTGGCCTTCGCAGGGACGGGCTTTCTCGATCCGCGCCTTCCGGTCGTATTCGTGATAATAGTGGGAGAGAGCAAGTCGGTTGCGATGATGGCCGGTTACCTGTCAGCGTATTGGTTCGCCGTCGACGAGACATAGACGATTAGCCACTCCACGAAAACCGCCAGCCTATCGCTTCGCATTGCCAGCCTGCTGACTTTCGCAGGATTCGTCGCGCTGAGTGTTTCCGCTTGCGGCTTGATACCGTGGCACGGCGCGACGAATCAGCTCGGCAACCAAGTCGAGACCGGCCGCGAAGGTAACACGCCGGCCGGCGCTCCTTCTCAACCGGTCGTTTTGAGTATCCACTCTCCCTACGCGATCGCGGCCGGCGGCACCGACATCTGGTTCACCGAGTACAGCGCCACGATGCTGGGGCGGATGGAGCCCGCGGGAGAGTTCAAGCGGGTGGACCTGGACGTCGACGGCTTTCCGGAGCGGCTGACGGTCGCGCGTGACGGAGCGGTTTGGTTCACCGATCCTCAGGGCGGCCGCATCGGCCGGATCTTCCCCGAGAGCAATAAGGCCGATTATTACTTCGTGCCCACGCCCAAGAGCGGCCCCGCCAGCATCGCGGTCGCCGGCGACGGCTCTATCTGGTTTACGGAACATGCCGCCGACCAGATCGCAATCCTCAACCCGGCCGCGGCCAACCATTCTTTTACGGGGAACCACGGCTTCACGGAGTTTGCGCTGCCGCTCGGTGGCGGCCCGGCGGGTATCGTTGCCACTCCGGACGGCAGCCTGTGGTTTGCCGAAAACTCGGGCAACCGCATAGGTCGAATCACGCTCGCGCATGGCGCCGGACAGGCCGTGATAGACGAGTATCCGCTGCCCTTACCGCACAGCCATCCTAACAGCCTGGCGGTTGGCGGTGACGGCGATGTCTACTTCACTGAACTGGCGGCGAGCCGGATAGGCAGAATTACGCCGCGGGGGCGCATCTCCGAGATAGCCCTGCCGGTCGCCGGCCCCGCGCTCGACATCGTGGCGGACAATGAGGGCACCATCTGGATAACCGTGCCCAGGGCGCACGCGATCTGCCGTCTTCGCCCTGGCACCCCGATTACCTGCTTCCATCTGCCGGAGACCGCCATCCCGGCTTTCATCGCCGACGGTGCCGACGGCAATCTCTATTTTACCGAGCCGACGGGAAAGATCGCGCGCTTTACGCCGGCCGGTGTCCTGACCGAGTTCAAGCTGGCGGATTAGCGCTAATTCCCGTGCTCTGTCGGCGAAGAAGCCGGTTACGCGTTAAGTTCGTCGCGCACGACGGGTAACTGATTTGCCTCAGGCCCGTCTCCCCGCTCCCCCCGCCAAAGCGAACATGCATTTTTTGTATTTGGGACCAGTGCCTTCGCCGGCGATGGGATACTGACCGTAGCCAAGCGCTGGTGGGCCAGGGTTACTTCCTGACCGGTGATACTGATATGATCGGAGTTGGAATCGTGAAGGGTTAGCCAGGACTCGCCGAGCCGATTTTGTTCTCGCCGCGGCCTTGGTCGTATTGTCGACAATTAGTATGTATCGCTTTAAATCGGTTTGGCTCTGGTTGGCTCGCAGAGCCAGCAATTCAACATGAGACGGTTACGCGACACCGCGGTGCCGTCATAACTCAAGTCGAGACTCTTGAGATTTCTCGCGATGAGAGGGAAGGCTGGCAGCGGGTGACTCTCGAACAGTTGGCATGCGCCTTGCGTGAGGTCGTCTTTTGTTGGGTCTTTCAAATTTTTCAGAATCGGTTTCTTAGTACTGGCGAAGAGAGAAGTTTATGCGTGCTTTCGTCTTGTTGGCGTATAGCTTTGGAGCGCAGAGCTGGAAAGAGAGTTGGGCTCGCGGGGAACTCGCTGGTATTCTCGAACAATTGCCTTATGGCTATTTCCATTGCGCAAGCGAAGATTGTGTCGTTCGGTATTCCGAAGATGCACCTGAAAACAGCCTGGTTCGGTTTTTTCGAAGATGCCTACGGCGTCTGCTCGGCTTTGACCTGATCCACGCGTGGCGCAACCGTCGGGGCATCGCGGATGCCGACGTCGTCTGGACTCATACCGAGCTCGAACATCTGGCGGTTCTGTTGCTCTTCAAGCTCGGGTTCGCGCGCAAACGGCGGCCGAAGCTCATCGCCCAGAGTATCTGGCTCTTCGATCGCTGGAACCATTTCTCGCCGCTCAAACGATGGGCCTACCGGCGGCTGCTCGAACAAGCCGACATCCTGACGGTGCACTCTCCGGAGAATCTTAGGATCGCGCGCGAACTGTTTCCCGCCCAGCGTTCGGAGTTGGTGTTTTTCGGAATCGACTCGAGCAGGATGCTCTCTGCGCGGCCTCGCGAGCTAAGGCGCCCTATACATATCCTGTCCTTGGGCAACGATATGCATCGAGATTGGGAAACGCTGATCAAGGCGCTCGGCGGTTGGAGCGAATGCGAAGTCAGAATCGGCGGCAAGCGTGTGGGACGCCATATCACGAACCGGACGCGCCCTTTCGCCAATCTACAGATCGTCACGCCAAAAACCGCCGCCGAGACTGATCAACTTTATGAATGGGCCGACTTTGTAGTCGTTCCGCTCAAGTATAATTCTCACGTTTCGGGCATTACCGTCATCTCCGAAGCGGTGCTTTCGGGCGTTCCTGTGATCTGCACGGATACGGGAGGACTTCGTGCGTACTTCTCCGACGAGGAGTTGCGCTACGTCGCACTGGGCGAGCCAAACGCACTCAGAGAGGCCATTTTGGCGCTCGAGCGGGATCCTGACTTGCGCTATTTGCTGGTCAACCGGGCACAGGCCAGCATCAAGAGCAAAGACCTGGGCTCACGCTCCTACGCGATGCGCCATCGGGCTCTTTCGCTCGACTTGCTCAGTGGGTGAACGATGACCGGAATACAGACATCGACGCCGCCCAACCGGCGGGCACGTCATGGCGGGTGATCTCGTCGAGATAGGGAGGTCAGTCTTGATTCAGTGATATTCGCGTCGCTGCGAAGGTCACTGAAGGAAGGGGCGAGGGCCGTCGCGGCGCTGACGAATATGCCTATTCTGTCATCCTAGGTGCAGCGAAGGATCTACGCAGATCTTCTTTGCCGGACCTGCCATGAGCTGGTCATCTGAGCGCATCCAGTCCGCGAGCGCAGTCGAAAAATTCCACAATGCCAGGAGCTGGAAATTGAGCGTCGGGAGCCGGTCGTCCTGAGCGAGCGTTGCGCGACTCGAAGGATCCCGCGCGGTCCTCGGCGCGTCCAAAGCGACGCGATCGATGGTTCAACGGATGTCCCGAATGCGACAGGTTCGATCCCCTCCACGGTTAGAGTACACAAATCGTGGACTACGCGCGGAGGACCGCGCGAGATCTTTCGACTCCGGCAGCCTCCGCTCAAGATGACCGAAGAGATTCATGACCGAAGAGACTCGGATCTGAAAGGGTGAACTTCGTTGCAAAGACGAAGGCCTCGCAATCATCGGGGCGACCTACTTCAGACTTCTAAACTCAATTACCATATTGACAGTCGATCGTTGGTTAATATCGGCTCGCGCTTGATGTTGATCCGGCTGCCTCACTACCCGGTAAGTGGGACTGTTCCGACGCCAAAGTTTTACGCTATAAATCGATTCAGTTTTGCGGAAAATCCAGGAGCAAAATCGAGGAGAAGCGATGGGTAAGCTTGACGGTAAGGTTGCCGCTGTCACTGGTGGCGGACGTGGTATTGGCCGCGGAGTGGCTCGCGCGCTGGCCGCGCAGGGCGCGGCGGTGGTGGTCAACGATCTCGGCGTGAGCCTCGAGGGACAGAAGGAAACCGTGTCGCCCGCCGACGATGTGGTAAAGGAAATCGTGGCCGCAGGCGGCAAGGCCGTCTCCAATCATCTCGATATCGCGACTGTGGCGGGTGGCGAGGGCCTGGTCAATCAGGCGATCAAGGAATTCGGCAAGCTCGACATCCTGGTCAACGTGGCGGGGATTCTGCGCGATCGAATGATCTTCAACATGAGCGAGCAGGAGTGGGACGACGTCATCCGCGTACATCTCAAGGGCCACTACTGCACGATTCGCCCCGCCAGCGCCCATATGCGCGAGCGCAAGGCCGGCCGCATCATCAACTTTTCCTCGAACTCCGCGCTTGGCAGCCCGGGACAACCCAACTATGGCGCGGCCAAGGCCGGAATTCTCGGACTGACCTATAGCTGTGCGGTTTCGCTCCAGAAGTATGGCATCACCGCCAACGCCATCATGCCCGGGGCGGCGACTCGGATGACCGACTCGATTCCCGCGGGCCGGATGCCCGGAGCGAGCGGTCTCGCGGCGAGCGAGAGCGCGGAAGGTACGCCGCGCGACCCAGCCAACGTCGCGCCGATCGTCGTCTATCTTGCGAGCGACCAGGCGGCCGGGGTGACGGGACAGTGCTTCGGCGCTTCCGGCTACCGGATTACGCGCTACACGCACGTCAAGACGGAACGCGTGATCTTCAGTGACGGTCCCTGGGACATCGACAAGCTTTTTGAGATTTTCAAGTCGACTCTCGGACAAGGTCTCGAAGCGGTGGACATGTTCGCCTGACGCGGAGCGGGATGCCCTCGCGGCCGCAATTCCTGGTCGGCACCGCCTCGTGGACCGATCCGACGTTGGTCAAGTCGGACGTCTTCTATCCGCCCGCGCTCAGGACCGCCGAGGAGCGGCTGCGCTTTTACGCCGCGCAGTTCAACACGGTCGAGGTTGACGCCAGCTACTACGCGTTAATCTCCGAGCGCAACGCCGAGCTATGGGCCGAACGGACGCCGCCGGGCTTTATCTTCAATATCAAGGCCTTCGCGATGCTGACGCAGCATCCCGTGGACACGGCGCGGCTGCCGGCCGCGCTGAAGGCGATACTGTCTGCAGAGGAACGCGCGGCCCCACGCCTGCGGCATCCAGGCTCAGAGGCCCTCGAACTGGCCTTCGGTATGTTCTGGAGCGCGCTTGGACCGTTGCGCTCGGCCGGCAAGCTCGGCCATGTCCTGTTCCAGTTTCCTCCGTACTTCACGGCGCGCGCCTCCAACCTCGACTATATCGCCCGGCTTAGAGAGCGGATGCCGGGAGCGGCGATCGCGGTCGAGTTTCGCCACAATAGCTGGTTCGACGGCGCGCAAAGGGCCGAGACGATCCGCTTCCTCGACCGCCACGGACTCACCTTCGTCTCGATCGACACACCGCCCGGGACCGTCGAGTCCGTCTTCGAAGTCACCGGCTCCGAGGCTTACGTGCGCTTCCACGGCCGCAACCGCGAAAACTGGTATCGACGCGATGGGGGCGCTGCCGAGCGTTTCAAGTACCTCTATGCGGAGGCGGAACTGGCGCCGTGGGCTGAACGGCTGAAGTCGCTTTCCGGCATAAGGCGTGCAAACGTCATCTTCAATAACTGTTACAGCAATTTCGGCGTGATGAACGCGGCCACGATGGCGCAGATGCTCAGGCACTGAGTTTCCGCAAAAAGCCGTGGCGCAAAATCGACGCAACCGGCAACTGGGATAAACAGCAATGAAGGCCACGCTCTACCAGTTCGTAACCAGTCCTTTCTGCTCGAAGATCCGCAAGATTCTCGACTACAAGGGGCTCGACTACCAGGTCGTCGAGGTCGACTATGTCGAGCGCAAGGAATTGATCGCGGCGTCGGGCCAAATCATGGTTCCGGCACTGAGGATCGAAGAGGCACGGGATGCCGTGGACGGCGGCGGGGTCGAAACGATCGTCGGTTCGGACCATATCGCGACGCGCCTGGAGGAGTTATTCCCCGTGCCCACGATTCTTCCGCCGCGCAGCCGCGGCCTGCATCTCGCGCTCACCCGCCACATCGAGAGCGAAGTCGAAGAGGCGCTGTTTTTTGCCGCGGTGCCGGACGAGGAGGCGTACTTCGCGCGTCAGGGCGCAGACCGGCTCGCGTTCTTCCGCTTGATTCGCGAGCGCAAGTACGGCACCGGATTCTGCGAACGGATGGCGCGCGAGCATGAGGCCAACCTGCGGCGCGTGCGCGAGGTGCTCTCGCCATACGAGATGGCGCTCGAGCACGGCGCGTTCCTGCTCGGCGGTGCGGGATTGGCGGACTTCGCGCTCTATGGGCAGCTACACTTCCTCGCGCTCACCGGCGTGCTAAAGATTCCGCACGAACTACCGCGGCTGCGCGAGTACTATGGCCGCCTCGATCGCATCACGGCGTCGCTCGACGATACGGGGGCTTAGGTGATCTCGAATACGGCCGCATGCAGAAAGCGGCTGAACAGCGCGCCGCTCGAGTCCAGCGCCACGTCGTAGAGAGACGCGGTGCGGTCGGGCACGAACATCTGGTGGCCTTCGTCGAGGAAGGCATAGACCACGCACAATCCGAAGGCGCGGTATGGATGCTCGCGCATCGGGCCGCTCACCAGCAGCCAGAACAGGATCGCATAGTTGGTGAAATGCGCGGCCTTGCGCACCAGGTTATGCCCCAGCGCGATCGTCGCCGCCGAGGCGGTGGGCATCAGCAGGCGCAGGATCGGGTCGATGAACTTCGAGGTATTTTCAGCCGAAAAATACGAAGTCGAAAGCACGAACATCGCGACCGCCCACATCAGCACCGGCATCCATCTAGTCGACGATCGTCCGTTCGGTTCACCAGAATTTACCGCGACCGCGCCGCTCATTCCTTGGTCCTTGCCATATTTTAACTCATTTTGTGAGCGCGCACGGCCCCACTTCGTGAGCGCACTATTTCGTTGGGCCAGTGCTCAAGGCTAGCATGGGTAAGAGGGTGGATAAACTCGACGGTCCCGCAGCGGGCCTCGCGATTTACGTATTCAGGAAAGGAATTTAGCGCTTATGAGCCAAACATGGACGATCGCGGAAACCCATCCGGTGCCGCCATGCACGGTGGTTATTTTTGGTGCTTCTGGTGACCTGGCGGCGCGCAAGTTGCTGCCGGCGCTCTATAACCTCGAGCATTGCGGTCAGAGCGCAATACCGCCCAAGATTGCAATCCTCGGCTTCGCCCGCCGCGAGATGTCGCCCGACGCGTTCCGCACCAAGGTGCGCGAAGCTGCGGAACGTTACTCACGCCTGAAAATCGAGGAGGACTGCTGGGGCCGTTTCGCCCAGAACCTCAATTATTTATCCGGACTTGATCGTCCCGACGGCTTCACGCGGCTCAAGAGCCGCCTTGAGGAAATCGAAAAGGAGCGGGGCCTGCCGCCCAATCGCATCTATTACCTGTCGGTTCCGCCCGAAGCGATAACCGAGTCGGTCGAGAAACTCCATGAAGCTGGACTGATCGCACCTCCCGAGGCTCCGCATTTCACTCGCGTGGTGGTCGAGAAGCCGATCGGCCACGACCTGCACAGCGCGCTCCATATCATCACCTCGATGCGCAAGTATTTCGACGAGACCCAGATTTTTCGCATCGACCATTATCTCGGCAAGGAGACGGTGCAGAACATGATGGTGCTGCGGTTCGCCAACAGCATCTTCGAGAACTTCTGGAACAACCGCAGCGTCGACCACGTCCAGATAACTGTCTCCGAGGAGGAAGGACTGGGCACGCGCGCGATGTACTACGACGGCGCCGGAGCGCTGCGCGACATGGTGCAGAACCACATGCTGCAAGTACTGTCGCTGACCGCGATGGAGCCGCCGGTGTCGCTTGCCGCCGACGCGGTGCGTGACGCCAAGGTCAACGTCATCCGCTCGCTGCGGCCGCTCGGTCCCGATGATGTCCGCAAGTTCGTGGTCCGCGGCCAATACGGGGCGGGCACGCTCGACGGCAAGCGCGTTCCCGGCTATCTCCAGGAGGAGGGTATCCACGACACCTCCCGCACCGAGACCTTCGTAGCGCTGAAGGCGCTGGTCGACGACTGGCGATGGTCGGGTGTGCCGTTCTACCTGCGCACAGGCAAACGTCTGCCGCGGCGCGCGAGCACCATTTTCGTACAGCTCAAGCGAGTGCCCGAAATTCTGTTCAACCGCCGCATTTCGTTGCCGCCCGATGTGCTGGCAATCCGTATCCAGCCGGACGAGGGGTTCTCGCTCGAGGTGCTGACCAAGCGGCCCGGGTTGGACCTTTCGATTCAGCCGGTGCGGATGGATCTCCACTACTCGGCGGAGTTTGGCAACAATTCGCCCGACGCCTACGAGCGGCTGCTGCTCGACGTGATGGCGGGCGACCATACGCTGTTCCTCGGCGCCCGTTTCGTCCAACGCTCGTGGGAATTCGTGCAGGGGATTCTCGATCAGTGGCAGGCCGAGCCGGGAATTCCGTTGGAGCCTTACGCCGCTGGAACCTGGGGTCCGAAAGCGGCCGACGATCTGATTCGCGCCGACGGCCGCGAGTGGTACGAGCCCTAGAGGGCAGCTTGGAGTCTGACCCTCGGAGCGAGTTCAAAAGGAGGCTCTGGTCTCAGCCACGGATCTTACTGCAAGCGCCTGTCCACAGACTATCGACAAACTTATCAACAGGGTCGATGTTCGGTATCAGGCGGACAGCAAGCGAGCCAGCTTCGAGGTCGCCGGCGCTGCCGTGAGTTCCGACCACGCGCCCTCCTGGACCACGCGGCCGCCTTCGATCGCCATCGCGCGCGTGCAGAGCTTTTCGAGGATATCGATACGATGGTCGACGGCGACGAGTGTGAAGCCGAGCACTCGATGCCATTGCAGGATCGAATCGACCAAGTCGCCAATCGTGGGGCGATCAAGGGCGGTGAACGGCTCGTCCAGCAGCACCAGCGGCGGTCGGCGCGCGAGCATCCGCGCGAGGGCGACCCGGCGCGCCTGGCCACCCGAAATCTGCCGAGCCGATTCGTGCCACAGCGGCCCAAGTTCAAGGCGCTGCTTGAGTTCCTCGACCCATTGGCGCGCGCCGTTGTTTTCGTGGCCGCGCAATCCAAAACAGACGTTCTCGGCCACGCTCAAATGCGGAAAAAGCGAGTCCCTTTGCGTTAGATATGCGAGTGAGCGTTCGTAAAGCGGCAGGCTCGGCGGAAAGAAAGTCGCGTCGCCAAACTGAATTCGCCCGGCATCGGGAATTTCGATTCCCGCCAGGCACGATAGAATGGTGCTTTTGCCTGCGCCCGAAGCTCCAAACAGCGCGAGCCGTTCTCCCTGCTCCAGGCGCAGATGCACATCCACGCTGAGCACGTGGCGCGCCTTCACTATATGCGCATCAAGCGTTGGCATCGGGATAGCGTCTTTGCGCGAGCAGATGGATTACCCACGGCAGTGGCAGCGCGATGAGCAGGAACACGACCAACAAGGGCATCACGGCCGGCATCCCGCCATCCTGAAGATTGATCCATATTTGCACTGGCATCCCGCTCGGATAGTAGGCGGTGACGATTACTGCGCCGAACTCTCCCAAAGCGCGCACCCAGGCGAGGCTCAATGCCGCGGCGAAGCCCAGTCGCGCGAGCGGAAAGGTCACACGGCGGAACACCTCCCACGGTCGCAATCCGAGCAGCGCCGCTATTCGTTCCAGGTCGTCGGGCACCGCGGCCAACGCGGCGCGGGCCGCGAGAATGTAGTAGCCGATACTGACGTAAACCTGGGTCGCGGCAAACGCGAGTGGGCTGTTGGCCGTCGGCAGCCCAATCCGCAGCAGCCACGCGCCTAGCGCCGTCGTGGGCCCGAAGGCGAGCGACAGCAGGATTCCCAGCGCGAGCGGCGGCATCAGCACCGAGATAAGCACCGCTGCCTCCCACGCGATTTTGTCGCGGCCGGTATGGCGCGCGAGATACCACGCGACCGGGGTACCCAGGATCACGTCAACCAGCAGCGCGATGACGGTAAGGACCAGAGAGACTCTCACCGACGAGCCGGTCGATCCCGGAATACTGCCGTCCCATTGCCATGGGCCAACCGGAGCGCAAAGTCCTAGCAGCGGATAGAGCAGTGCCAGCGTGAACGCCAGCATGCCCATTCGGGCCCACCATGGGGATCGCACGAAGACCTACATTATGGGACCAGAGGCTTGTCGTCACCAGGACCGTCGTAATGGTAGCGCACGAGAATTTGGCGTGCAGCGGGCCCTTGCAACCAAGCGAGAAAACGATTGGCCAGCTTTGGCTGGGGCGCGTCTTTGAGGACCGCCGCATAGAAGACGAGCGGGGCGGGTTGCTGCGTCTTGCCGTTCAGCTTGACGCTCGCTTGCTTGTATTCGTGCTCCATCGCCGCGGAGCCAAGGTTGATCTCCGCGGGCAACGAAATAAATGGGAGGCCAAGCGCCGCCGGCTGGGTCTTATAAGCCGAACTGGCATCGAGTTGCCCCGCCTGCAGCCGCGCCATCACCTGGGGCTCCTGAAAAATCTGTTGCGGATTGATCTGGGGCCCGAGGATTTTCTCGACCAGGTCGGGCTGATGGTAGTAGCGCGCCGCCAGTTGCATCATGAAGATGATGTTCAATCCCTGCGGGTCGGTATTCGGGTCGGTACGTCCAAAACGAAAGCC
Source organism: uncultured delta proteobacterium (assembly GCA_963755905.1). Classification (GTDB taxonomy): domain Bacteria; phylum Desulfobacterota; class Binatia; order Binatales; family Binataceae; genus JAKAVN01. The sequence continues at coordinate 1,381,281 of CAVWLM010000002.1, read as the reverse complement.
CGGGGTCTCCAGGATTTGCCACCACGGCTTGGCGCCAGGCTCGCCGGTCTTCGCCAGCGCCGCCGCGTATTGGCTCCTTGGACTGTAAGCGATCACCATCTCGGTCCGGGCAATCGGTATTCCGCTTTGCGCCTTGCTTGCCTTCAACACGATACGCATCGGCCCCGGCGTAACCGAAATGAACACGTCGGGCCGGATGCTTCCCGCGATGATCATGTTGGCGAGGCCGGTCGAGCCCTGCGCCCGCCCTTGCATCTCGGCTCCCAGAGCCTTCGCGACGGCTGGACGGATCCCGCCGTCCATCATCGAACTCATCGATCCCGCGTAAGCCACTTGAAGTGGCGTCATCGGTTTGGTGGCGCCCACGCCCGCCATCAGCATGGCGAAAGCGCCTGCTGCGGTCAGGATGCTGGCCTGCAAGAACCGTCTGCGACTGTATTTCATCAAGGGTTTCGCGTGCCCCGCTAGAAGGGGATACGCCCGGTGGCAATCACGGCGTTGTTGTAAGCGGGATGATGCGTGGCGGCGACCTGGTAGCCTGCGCCGAAGGTCATACCGATTCGGTCATGGATCGGGATACGCCCGATGATGAGGCCGGGCGTGAGGTAGACCTGATTTATTCCGGTCTTTTCACCGTTGGGCCACCACGTGTAGTTCACCTCGAATTCCGGCCAGAAGAACCTGAAGAGGCGATACTGAAATGCGGTATTGTAGGCGAGGGGCGCCCCGAGGCGCTGCATCCCGCCGTTGGGAACCGCTATGCCAAGGGTGCTTTGAAAGTCGAAGTCGCCCCAGCCTTTGCCGAACGCCACCGTCGGAGTGAAGAGCGCGTGGCGCGAACTATTGCCGTCGCTTCCGGTAGGTGCGCTGAAACCCATGAAGACGGTCAGGATATAGTTGCCGTTCTCCTCGTTGGCCGACAGCAGGCGGTATTTGACGAGAAAGGTTTCGTCGGCCCAGCCGTCGACGTCCGGCTTTTCCGCGCCTTTTTTGGGTGGTGGCGGAAGAGTTCCATTATGAGCGATCCATCCAGGAACACCCAGGATGATTTCGGTGTTCTCGAACGGTATCAGCTCGAGTCCCTTGTTGGCTCCAAAGTTGTCGATCGCCTTGCCATGCGGCTGCGCTTCCCAGTACTGATCGTAGCGATACTCTTCTTCCAGGCGCGGCGTTACCGTCACCAGCGGGGTTACCCAATGCGGCTGTTCGCTCTGGATGCGGGTGACGCGTGGAAACCAGTCCGCGAAGTACTGCACTATCGGCGACATCAGGGATGGATCCGATAATGGAGGCGGGTTCGCGGCGGTCGTCGCGTTCGAAGAGGTGGCGGTGCTGGAGGACGGTGGCGTAGTCTGGGCATTAACCTGCGCCGAGAGTATCAGAGAGAGTGTAACGGCGGCGGCCGCGAGAGCCGCACGAGTCAGTGAAACCCGAAGATTTAGTAGACTTTTCATATTCCAGAGCTATGCCATGATGCGAGCGAGCTGACAAGTATGATGGCAGATGGTGCGGTGGTGCGCCGTGCTCGTATCGCGCGCGGCCTGACCCAGGACCAACTGGCGCGGCGCGCCGGCCTCTCGCGCCAGGCGTTGGGCGCGATAGAGTCCGGCGTTTACCAGCCTGGCGTCGGCGCGGCGCTCGCGCTTGCGCGCGAGCTCGGCCATACCGTGGAGGCGCTGTTTGGCATGCCGGCCGAGCTTCCGCAGCTCGAGGCCGATTGGATCGAAGAGCGCCAGGCGCCAGGCCGACAGACGGAGCCGTCGGCCAAAGCGGTCGCACTCGCGCGCGTGGGCGGCCGGCTAATCGCGCTGGCGCAGCCCCGGCCTGCGATGCGGTTGGCGCCTGCGGCGGGCATGCTTGAGCGGGCGGAGGGCAGGCATGCGCGCGTGGCATCATTTCGCACTTCGCAGGAGATCGATGCGACGCTGCTTGTTGCGGGATGCGATCCGGCGGTCACCATTCTTGCCGACCGGATGGCACGTCATCGTCCGGCCATGACGCTCGCGCCCATCACTCGCAGCAGCCGGGCGGCGCTCGCAGCGTTGCTCGAGGGCCGGGTGCATGCGGCGGGAGTACATCTGTGCGACCGCAAGGGCGGCGAATATAACCTGTCGGCGGTGCGCGAGGCACTGAAGCGCCGGCGCGCCATGATGGTGAATTTCGCGCGCTGGGAACTCGGGCTTGGCGTGCGGCCTGGCAATCCGCTCGCGTTGCGCGGCATCGCCGACTTCGCGCGGCCCGGCGTGCGCATCGCGAATCGCGAGCCTGGCTCGGGTGCCAGGCAGGTGCTGGACCAGGGGCTGGCGGAGCTGAAAATCGCGCCGCGCCGGGTTACCGGCTACACGCGGGAACTGAGCGGACATCTCGAGATTGCCGCGGCGATAGCGTCGGGTGAGGCCGATACCGGGCTGACGCTGCGGGTGGCCGCGGAAGCCTTCAGATTGGGTTTTGTCCCCGTACGGGAAGAGCGCTATGATTTGGTGATTCTCGAACGCGAGATGAACTCGCCGCCGGTGCGCGCGATGCTGGACGCGCTTAATTCGGGCGGCTTCGCCGAGGAAGTAAGCAGGCTGTGCGCCTATGACACCACGCGGATGGGGCAGGTCATTGCGCGCCTCAACTCATAGCAAAGGCATAACACTGGCGTTCTCAACCATGGCGCCCAGGCCATCGAACAGAAAGGAGCTAAACTAATGGCAGCATCAACACCATCGGTAGAGAGGGCGGGCAACGTCACGCGGTCCAGCGCCGCGTTGGAGTTTCTGAAGGCTTCGCCCAAGAAGTTGCTTATCGGCGGCAAATGGGTCGCGGCTAAATCAGGCAAGACCTTCGAGACACTCAACCCGGCCACCGAGGAAGTCCTCGCGCTGGTTGCCGAGGGCGACAAGGCCGACGTCGACGAAGCCGTCAAGGCGGCGCGCAAGGCGTATGAAGAGGGCAAGTGGTCGAAGATCGGACCTCATCAGCGCGCCCGCTACCTGTTCAAGATTGCCGACCTGATCGACCAGCACGCGGATGAGCTGGCCGAGCTCGAAACGCTGGATAACGGCAAGGCGAAGAGCCAGGCGCTTGCGATCGACATCGCGGGCTCGGCCGAGACTTTCCGCTACTACGGCGGATGGTGCACCAAGCTTTACGGTGAGACCAATCCGTCCGACCCGTCGATGTTTAACTACACGCTGCGCGAGCCGGTCGGCGTGTGCGGTCAGATCATCCCGTGGAACTTCCCGCTGCTGATGGCATCGTGGAAGCTCGGTCCGGCGCTTGCCTGCGGCAACGTCGTGATTCTGAAGCCTGCCGAGCAAACGCCGCTTACGGCGCTACGGCTGGGCGAGTTGATTCTCGAGGCGGGCCTGCCCGAGGGCGTGGTGAACATCGTCACCGGCTTCGGCCCCGGCGCCGGCAGCTCAATCTCGGAGCATCCTGACATCGACAAGGTCGCGTTCACCGGTTCGGCCGAGGTGGGCAAGATCATCCTGAAGGCCTCCGCCGGCAACCTCAAGCGCGTGTCGCTCGAGCTCGGCGGAAAATCACCCAACATCATTTTCCCCGACGCGGACATGGAGCAGGCGGTTCCGAACTCGATGATGGGCGTGTTCTTCAACTCGGGGCAGGTATGCTGCGCCGGCACGCGGATTTTCGTGCAGAAGGAAGTTTACGACAAGTTCAATGATTCGCTCAGCAAGTTCAGCGCCGGCGTGACCGTGGGCGACGGGCTCAACCCCAAGACCGTCGTCGGACCGCTGGTCTCCAAGGAGCAGTTCGACAAGGTCAAGGGCTACCTCGAACTGGGCAAGAAGGAAGGCGCGAAAGTGACGGTCGGTGGCGAGGCCGATGCCGGTAAAGGCTACTTCGTCAGGCCGACGGTTTTCGCGGACGTGAACAACAGTATGCGTATCGCGCGCGAGGAGATTTTTGGCCCGGTCGCAGCGACCATCCCATTCAAGGATGAGAACGACGCGGTATTTCAGGGCAACGACACCGATTACGGACTGGCCGCCGCGGTCTGGACCAGTGACGTCGGTCGTGCGCACAAAGTGGCACGCGCGCTGAAAGCCGGCACGGTTTGGGTCAATTGCTATGGTATAATCGATCCGATTTCGCCATTTGGCGGTTACAAGGAGTCGGGTTTCGGCCGCGAACTAGGCAAATACGCGCTCGAGCTCTATACACAAATCAAGACGGTCTACATCAAGCTGTAGATGATTTCCCGGACAGGAAAGGGCACCCTCGGCAGGGTGCCCTTTCATCCGGCCTGCGGACTGGACAGGGCTTGAACGTAACGCGAAGAACTCCCGCTCGATTGCATCCGACGCTCCCGAGCCGCGCGCGCCAAATCAACATCTCGAAGACAGAACTTGATACGCACCCTGGGCGGGGCGGTCGAGGAGGCACTTAATGGACTTGAGGAGACTAGGGAGAAGCGAGCTTCGCGTTTCGACAATCGGCCTTGGCTGTATGGGCATGTCGGAATTCTATGGCCCCGGGGACGAGGCGGAGTCACTCGCGACAATTTATCGCTCGCTGGAACTGGGAGTTAATTTTTTCGACACCGCCGACGCATATGGTCCATACACCAACGAGGAGCTGGTGGGACGCGCGCTTCGGGGTCATCGTGACGCGGTAATAATCGCGACCAAGTTCGGCATCGTCCGGGGACCCGATCCGGCCACCCGCAGCGTCAGCGGCAAGCCCGAATACATACAGAAAGCATGTGAGGCCAGCCTCAAACGGCTTGGCATCGATACAATCGACCTCTACTATCAGCATCGCGTCGATCCCAACACGCCGATCGAGGATACTGTCGGAGCGATGGCGCGGCTGGTCGAGCAAGGCAAGGTTCGCTATCTTGGTCTCTCGGAGGCGGCACCTGAGACGGTGCGGCGGGCGTGCAAGATTCATCCGATAGCCGCGCTCCAGACGGAATACTCACTCTGGAGCCGCGAGCCCGAGGATGGACTGCTCGCGCTCTGCGAGGAATTGGGCGTGGGGTTCGTTGCCTACAGCCCGTTGGGCCGTGGCTTCTTGACCGGCCAGATTAAGCGGTTCGAGGATCTGGCGCCTGACGACTTCCGGCGCATTTCGCCGCGGTTCCAAGGCGACAACTTTCAAAAGAATCTTGCCCTGGTGGATCGAATCAAAGAGATAGCAAGTGAGAAGGGCTGTAGCCCGGCGCAACTTGCGCTCGCATGGGTTCTCGCGCAAAGCGAAAACATCGTTGCGATCCCCGGAACCAAGCGCCGGTCTTATCTCGAAGAGAACCTGGGAGCGCTCGAGGTGCATTTGAGCGCGGACGATCTGCGAAGCATCGAACAGGCGGCGCCCCGCGGAACCGCCATTGGCGATCGATACCCGGCGGTGACGATGCGCCTGATCAATGGCTAGATAAAGCTTTCGGGCTAGAGAATATCTTTGGGTAAGAACATCCGGGTTGGAGCACTTGCGCAGCAGCTAGAGGTTGGAAGTTATGAGTGACGCGATCGAGACTCCTCGCTTTAAGATCATCGGTAGCCGGCCGGTACGCCATGACGGCGTCGACAAAGTCACCGGCCGGGCGAAGTACGGCGCAGACTACACTTTTCCCGGGATGTTGCACGGCAAGGTTTTGCGAAGTCCCCACGCGCACGCGCGTATCAAGTCGATCAATTTCGAGAAGGCGCTGAAGTTGCCGGGAGTATTCGCGATTGTAACCGGCGCCGACCTGCCGGACGTCGCGAGCAAGACCGAGCAAGTGGGAGAAGGCGCCGTCAATCCCCGATACCTCTCGATGAACATTCTCGCACGGGACAAGGCCCTGTACGACGGTCATGCGATCGCCGCCGTCGCCGCGAGCGATCGGAATACGGCCGAGGAAGCGCTCCGTCTGATTGAAGTTGACTATGAAGTGCTGCCGCCGGTAATGAGCGTCGAAGAAGCGATGCAAGCGGACGCTCCCATTCTGTTGGAGGAGCTTCGTAACAAGGAAGATGGGCCGGACAAGCAGACCAATGTCGCCAATCATATCCAGTTCAAACGCGGCGACCTGGCCGAAGGCTTCAAAGAGGCCGACTACGTCATCGAGCGTGAATTCCGCACCGCGATGGTTCATCAGGGGTATGTGGAACCCCAGAACGCGATAGGCATTTACAACGCCGACGGCTTCGCGACTATCTATTGCTCGACCCAGGGCACCTTCACGGTGCGTTCGCTGACCGCGCAGGTTCTCCGCATACCAGAAGGCAATATCAAGGTAGTACCGGCAGAGATTGGCGGCGGGTTCGGCGGCAAGACCACCATCTACCTCGAACCGCTGGCTATACTGCTTTCGCAAAGGACCGGCAGGCCGGTCAAACTGGTGATGACACGTGGCGAAGTGCTGCGTGCCACGGGGCCCACCTCCGGTTCGACGATCCGCTGCAAGATGGGTGCGACCAAGGACGGCAAGATCGTCGCTGCGGAAATCTGGATGGCCTACGAAGCGGGAGGATTTCCCGGTTCACCGGTCGGCGCCGGCGCGATGACGATCATCAACTCGTACAACATTCCGAATCTACGAATCGATGCCTACGACGTCGTCGTGAATCGGCCCAAGACCGCGGCCTACCGGGCGCCCGGCGCCAGCAACGCAGCCTTTGCCTCGGAGACCATCATCGACGAGTTGGCCGGAAAATGCGGGATAGATCCGATCGATTTTCGCATCGCTAACGGAGTTACCGAGGGAAGCGTGCAGACAGTCGGGCCTCCGTACAAACGGATTGGCTATATCGAAACGCTCAATGCGATTAAGGACAGCCCGCACTACAAATCCGAACTTACCGGCCCGAACCGCGGGCGGGGCGTGGCGTCGGGATTCTGGTTCAACGCGGGTCTTCAGTCTTCGGCGGTCGTCAACATTCAGGCCGACGGTACTGCCAGCGTGGTGACAGGGTCGGTCGACATCGGTGGCTCGCGGGCGGCGATGGCGATGATCGCGGCGGAAGTCCTGGGACTCGGGGTCAACGAAGTCCGTCCGATGGTCGCGGATACCGATGCCATCGGCCATACCGACGTGACCGGCGGCAGCCGGACGACTTTCGCCACCGGGATGGCGGTGTTCGAAGCGGCCCAGGACGCGGTGCGCCAGCTCAAGGAACGAGCGGCAAAGCTCTGGGAACGCAAGCCGAACGAAGTCGAGTTCGCAAACGGAACCTTCACCGCCGCGGGCGAGGGTATAACCCCGATGACGTTGAAGCAGTTGGCGCCTCGCATGGCTCGCCTCGGCGGTCCGGTGACGGGACGCGCAACCGTGAGCGCGCGTGGTGTCGGACCAGCTTTTGCCGCGACCTTGGTCGACGTCGAGGTCGATCCTGACACCGGCAAGGTGCAGGTATTGCGCTGCACGATTGCCCAGGACGTCGGAAGGGCGATTCATCCGAGCTACGTGGAAGGTCAGATGCAGGGCGGCACGGCACAGGGCCTCGGTTGGGCTCTCAACGAAGAGTACGTATACGACAAGAAAGGTGTGATGCGTAACATCGGCCTGCTCGACTACCGGATGCCCACCTGTCTCGATCTGCCGATGATTGAAACCGCGATCGTCGAGGTTCCGACTCCGGGACATCCTCTCGGCGTTCGAGGCGTTGGAGAGGTTTCGATCGTTCCGCCTCCGGCGGCCGTCGCCAACGCGATTTACCGCGCCGTAGGGGTTCGGATGACTGAGCTTCCGATGTCACCGCCGCGGGTGCTCAAAGCGGTTCTCGAAAAGCAGCAGACGCTATTGGAAAGCCAGGTAGCGGCGGCGGACTGAGTCGGTTGGAAGCATCGAGGTCCGCGATTTTCTGCTTTACACGTGAATCAGGACGGTCTATGTAAACTGAGAGCCCGAGATGGCCAGAAAAAAAATAGCCACATTCGGCGGCGGATGCTTCTGGGGCGTCGAAGCCGCCTTTCGCGAGCTCGAGGGCGTGATCGCGGTGACCTCCGGCTACATGGGCGGCTGGTTGAAGAGCCCGACCTATCGCCAGGTTTGCACCGACCAGACCGGGCACGCCGAAGTAGTCCAGGTGGAATACGATCCAACGGTGGTATCGTACGAACAGCTTCTGGAGCTGTTCTGGGAGATTCACGATCCTACGACTGTGAATCGGCAGGGACCTGATGTCGGCACCCAGTATCGCTCCGTCATTTTCCACCATGACGCCCGGCAGAAGGCGGCCGCTCAAGCGTCGCTCAAGCGCCTCGACGAGTCGGGCGAGCTGAGTGGACCGGTCGTCACCCAGATAGTCCCGGCCTCAGTCTTCTACCGCGCCGAGGAGTACCACCAGCGCTACTACGAGCGCACCGGAATCGCGCCGCACTGCGGCATCCGCCGTCCGCGAATGGTGGCCGATTAGCGCAGCTCTGCCCTGTTCGCGTCCAGAGCCTTTCAGTCTCCGCTCCTGCTGTCGCTCCTTGACCACGCAGTCCAGGAGATGCCCGGTCATTCAGTATTTGGCGATCACCTCGCGGCTGAACTCCTCGATCATTTCGCGACCCTGCGGATAGACTACCTGGATCGCTACCTGGCTAAGCCCCGCGGCCTCCAATGATTTGATTCGCGCGATTATCTCCTCGGAGGTACCGGTCAGCGTGCTGCCGCGGACCAGCGGATCGTCGAGATATTTTTCCTCCCCCGGTTTTAGATAGATGAGATGGCCCTCGTGAACTTCGAGGTAGCGCCGATCCGGAGGGGTTTTCATTTTCGCCACGTACTCGCCGCGGTAGCGCTCCCATTGCTTTTGAAACGGCGAAGAAGACGACGCCGTGATCGCGGAGGCTTCCCACATCGCATGCAGCAACACCATCGCGAACGGGCCGACCCGCCGAATCGCGCGCGCCGAATCCGCGGGCTCTCCGGGCTGGAGCACGCAGGATGTACTCAGCAGCATCGCGGGGAAGTTGCTAAGCTTGCGGCCGGCGCGCGCCGCGCCTGTCTCGATATGCTTGAAGTCGGCGCGGATTTGGTTGGGGTCGGCGAGCGCGGTGATCCATCCGTCCGAGATCTCTCCCGTGAGCTCGAGCGCCTTGGGGCCGTTGGCCGCGACATGGATGGGAATCGGATCCTTCAGGTTGATATAGCCGTGATCGGGATGCAGAAAGCGGATCGCCCGCTCGCGCTTGCCTTCGCGGTACATCACTTCCTCGCCGCGCAGCAGCTTGCGGCACATCTCGATATACTCGCGCATCCGTTCGAGCTTGACCGGCGGCAGACCCATCGTATTCCGCCCAGTGAAGCCCGTGCCGATACCCAGCATCGCGCGACCCGGCGCGAGCAGATTGATGGTCGCAATCGAGTGCGCGGTGACCGGCTCGATGCGGTTGGAGGGAATCGCCACGCCGGTGCCGAGCTTGATTCGCTTTGTATGCTCGGCCGCGAGCGCGAGGCATACGTAGACGTCGCTGTAGATCATCTGCGAATCGTAAAACCAGGCGTGACTGAAACCGTGGTCCTCGGCCACTACCAGGTCTTTCCAGGCGTCGGGGCGGGCCGGGTACGCGATTGCGAATTCCATTGCTCTAGTCTCCTTGCGGCCGCGATCGAAGCGGACGCGCGAACGAAACTTCGCCCGATACCAGCGTGCCGACAGGCCTTTTGTCAAGCGAAATTCGGGGCTGGTTGCATAACACCGCCACCGGAGTGCGGCGGCTGATGGGCTCGACGCCGGAAGCGTTTGACGCCATCGTGCTGGGCGCGGGAGCGGCCGGGTTGATGTGCGGGATAAGCGCGGGCCGGCGCGGCCGGCGCGTGCTGCTGCTCGAGCATGGTGCGCAGGCCGGCGCCAAAATTCTGATTTCCGGTGGCGGACGTTGCAACTTCACCAATCTCGAGGTCACGCCCGACCGCTTTCTCTCAGCCAATCCACACTTCTGCAAGTCCGCGCTCAGCCGATACACCGAGCGCGACTTCATCGCGATGGTCGAGCGGCATCGCATCCGTTACCACGAGAAAACCCTCGGCCAACTATTTTGCAACGGCTCCGCACGCGAGATCCTTGCGATGCTGCTAAAGGAATGCGCGGCGGCGGCAGTCGACCTGCGCGTCGGCCACCACATCACTGCCGCGACGCGCGCCGACCGCTTCCGCATCGAGACCGACCACGGCAGCTTCGCCGCGCCCGCGCTGGCGATAGCGACCGGCGGACTTTCGATTCCGAAGATGGGCGCGAGCGGCTTTGCGTACGATATCGCCCGCCGCTTCGGTCTCGGGATAATCGATCCGCGGCCTGGGCTGGTAGGGCTCAAGTTCACGGGCGATATGCTCGCGCTTTACCAGTGGCTAAGCGGCGTCTCAGTAGAGGGTATCGTTTCATGCGGCCGGCAGAGCTTCCGCGAAAATATCCTGTTCACCCATCGCGGCCTTTCGGGCCCCGCAATTCTTCAGATCTCCTCGTACTGGCGCGAAGGTGATGCGCTTTCGATCGATCTCACGCCTCGACTCGACGCTGAAAACTTTCTGCGCGAGCGCAAGCGTAGCCGTCCCAGGGCCGAATTGAAGAATGTGCTCGCCGAGGTCCTGCCCGCGCGCCTCGCGCAGGCGATAGCGGAGACGGTGACCGCAGGCGGGACGATGGCGAATCTACCGGACCGCGACCTGGCCGCGGTCGCCGCACGGCTGAAGCGATGGCAGGTCGTGCCGACGCGGTCGGAGGGATGGTCGAAGGCCGAGGTGACGGTTGGCGGTGTCGATACCGCGGCGCTGTCCTCCAAAACGATGGAGGCGCGCGAGGTGCCCGGTCTCTATGTCATCGGCGAGGCGGTGGACGTCACGGGATGGCTCGGCGGGTACAATTTCCAGTGGGCTTGGTCGAGCGGGTGGTGCGCGGGGCAGGCGATGTAGTCAGGGCCAGTTCGATCTTTCGATCCTGCAGCGGGGAAACATGAACCAGACAATGATCTTCGGTCCCTTTTTCGCGACGATGCTTCTGACGCTCGTGGTTTGGATGTACATGTACATTCGTCGCATCGGTTTCATCACCAGCAACCAGATTAGTCCGAAAGATCTCGCCGTGCCTGGTGAACTTGCGCGGCTCTCGCCTCCCGCAGTGTCGAATCCATCGGACAACCTGAAGAACCTGTTCGAGATCCCGGTGCTTTTCTACGCGCTCACGCTCTATCTCTTTGCCACAAAGCAAGTGGATGCACTGTACGTAGATGCGGCCTGGATGTTTGTTGCTTTTCGCGCCATGCACAGTGCCGTCCATTGCACGCTCAATCTCGTGATGCTCCGATTCTACCTCTATCTCTTTTCAACCCTCGCGGTGTGGTTCATCACCGGGCGAGCGGCGCTGGCCTATTTCGTCGCCTAACCGCGGAAATCCATTTTTTTTAGCGCGGCGCGACGGACTACCTTCCGCCGACGTTCTCCGACTCCCTGCCCGAGAGCGCGCCCCACTTGGGTAGCGGCCGGTTCTCTCCAATCGCGAGGGCGAGTAGTTCGCCCGCGCGCACGCTGAGTGCGACACCATGGCCGGCGTATCCGCCGGACACCAGCACTCGAGGGTTTGCCGGATACGGCCCCAGCAGCGGAATCGAATCTTTTGCGAAGGCGATCGGTCCCGCCCAGGCCGCGTCGAACCGGATCTCGCGCAACGCCGGATGTAGGCCGCGCACCCGCTTCTGTAATCGATCGAGCACCGCGGCGGAGTCGCCTTCGCGAACGTCGGTCTCTTCGAGGTCGGGCGCCTCGCCGAAGATCAGTCCTGCGCCAAAAATTACCCGCCCATCGCGAATTGTACGACCCCAAAGATAGGGGAGGTCCTTGGTGTAAAACGGCACGCCCTGATCCAGTCCGATTGCGGCCAGCGTGGCGTCGTCAAGAGGTTCGGTCACGCACGCGAAGGTTAGCGAGCTATGCAGCGGTGGAGTATCGGCCAGTATCGCGTTAATCCATGCATTGGCCCCGACCACAACGTGCCCCGGGTTGACTCGCTGCCCACCGACTTCGAGAGACAACTCGGGTCCAAGATTGATTCGCGTCACGGGCGAGTGCTCGCGGATGATAGCTCCGAGCCGCGCTGCCGCCTGTGCAATCCCGAGCGTCAACGCCGCCGGTTGTACGACCCCTCCGCTGACCGTTCTCGCTACAGAAACGGGACGCCCATCGTCCGACCATGGCAGCATGCGCGAAGGCTTCGCCTTTCGATGCTCGATTTCCCAGCATCCGGGCAGTGCGAGATCGCAGTCGATTCCGATTTCATCCACGACCCGATTGAGGCCTGGCACGCAGGTGTCCACTGAATCGAGGATGCCGACCGCAGTGCCCTCCAGAACCAGGCCGCCTGTTCTGCCGCTCGCGCCGTCAGCCAGGAGACCGGCCTCAAATAAAACCGCACGGATCCCGATTTTGGCCAGGTGATAGGCGGCGGATACGCCGGTCAACCCTCCGCCGACGATAGCGACATCGGGAGCCGTCGGGGGCAGGGCTTTGCTAGCGACCGCGAAAGACAGGGGTCGTTGCCACGGGGCGGCGCCCCATTTCGACCGCAACTTGGGAGTCAATGGCATGATCGCGCCGTCCGAGACTCATAGAGGAAACGGATATCGCGGGGCGATATCTGATGTCGAGAGTTATTTCTATTAGACGATTGACTCAATTCTTCCTTACAACAGCCTAAAACCATTTGTGAAATGACATGATTCTCTATTTAGTTGCATTATGGGCTGTCTAACGCTATCCTAATGACAACAAAACGTGTTCACTCTGATAATCGCGACTTAAATCATCTGCTTGAAGAACGAGCGATTGCTGGTGGATAGGATGCTCCTTGAGGCGAAGAAGACTCGTTCGAACCCGCGGAGCCTTCATAGGTAAGCACTCAAGTGAGACCATCAGGGGCGTCGGGGACAGACGCCGGACCTGCAACTGGCGGAGACTATCCATCCCAATAGATTAAAACGTATGGATCGAGCAACAAACACTCATCGAATTGCCTGGAAAGGCATCATTCTGGCCGGCGGATCGGGCACGCGGCTTTACCCGGTGACGCGGGCGGTCTCCAAGCAACTCGTGCCGATTTACGACAAGCCGATGATCTACTATCCGCTGGCGTCGCTGATGATGGCGGGGATCCGCGACATTCTCGTGATCAACACGCCGCACGAACAGGAGGCCTTTCGCCGATTGCTCGGCACGGGCGAGGAGTGGGGATTGCACTTCGAATACGCCACACAGCCCCATCCCGGCGGAATCGCTCAGGCTTTCCTGATCGGCCGGGAATTCATCGGTGACGCGAATGTCGCGCTCGCGCTCGGAGATAATATCTTTTACGGCCATGGCCTGGCCGACAGTCTACGCGGCGCGACCAAATACTCCGAGGGCGCGACCGTTTTCGGCTACTGGGTAAAGGATCCGGAGCGCTACGGCGTCGTCGATTTCGACGAGCACGGCATGCCTATCGACCTGGTCGAAAAGCCTCAGCATCCGAAATCATCCTATGCGGTTACGGGCTTGTACTTTTACGACAACTCAGTATGCAACATAGCCGCGGGACTCAAGCCGTCGGCTCGCGGTGAACTGGAAATCACCGATATCAACCTGCACTACCTGCGCGAGCGGATGCTTCGAGTGGAGAAACTTGGCCGCGGAATCGCATGGCTCGACACCGGAACGCAGGATGCCCTGCTGCAGGCTTCCAACTTTATCCAGGCGATCGAGGAGAGGCAGGGTTTGCAGGTCGGCTGTATCGAAGAGATAGCCTGGCGAATGGGCTATATTACGACGAGCGCTATGCTGCGGATTGCGGAATCGATGGGCAAAAGCGGATATGGCCAGTATCTAATGCGGATCGCCGTTCAGCAACATTAATATCATGAAATTTGTTCCTACCAAACTTGACGGAGTAACGATAGTCGAGCCTGACGTGTTCCGCGATGACCGCGGGTTCTTTCTCGAGACCTATAGCGCCGCCAAATACCGGCAAGGCGGAATCGAAGCCCGCTTCGTGCAAGATAACCATTCCCGTTCGATAAAAGGCACGATTCGTGGACTGCACGCGCAGCGCCGGCATCCCCAGGCGAAGCTGGTGCGGGCGCTGGCCGGCGCGATCATCGACGTCGTGGTGGATATTCGGCGGGATTCCAGCACTTACCTGCAATGGATATCGGTTGAATTGTCCGCGGAGAATTTCCGCGAATTGTACGTTCCAATCGGTTATGCCCACGGCATCTGCATAGTCAGTGAGTTTGCCGAGATCGAATACAAATGTACCGACTACTACGATCCCGAGGACGAGTTGCGTATTATCTGGAACGATCCCTCCATCGGGATCAAGTGGCCGACCACGACCCCGATTCTTTCTCCGAAAGACAGCGAGGCGCGGACGCTCAAGGAGCAGTTTGATTTGCTGCCATTGCTCAACGGGGCCAACGGATGAAGATCCTGCTGGCAGGCGCCGCCGGGCAGCTAGGCCGATGTCTCGTCGCGGCCTGCAAGCTTCACGAAGTGGTCGCGCTCGACCATCGTGCGCTCGATATTACGGAACTCGAAAAAGTCCGCGATGCGATTAATAGTCATCGGCCCGACCTTCTGATCAACGCTTCGGCTTTTAACGACGTGGACGGGGCCGAATCACGCAGCGAGGAAGCCTACGCGATCAACGCGGCCGGTCCTCGCAATCTTGCGATCGAAACGGCCACGCACGGAATACCGGTGCTCCACGTCTCGACCGATTACGTGTTCGATGGCCGCGTCCAGCGTCCTTATCATGAATTCGATGCGACGAATCCTCTATCGGTTTATGGAGCTAGCAAGCTTGCCGGAGAGGAAGCGGTGCGCTTGATCAATCCGAAGCATTACGTGGTACGGACGGCCTGGCTCTTTTGGGAGAGCGGCGCGAATTTTCTGTTATCCATGTATGGCCTGGCCGGGCGCTCACAGCTCAAGGTGGTGAGCGATCAATACGGATCGCCGACCTACGTCCCGCATCTCGCGGCAGGTATCAAACGGTTGATCGAGACTGAAGCGTACGGAACGTATCACCTCGCGGGGCAGGGCGGCGCTTCTCGCTGGGAATTGGTCAATGAGCTGTTTCGCAATCTTGAAATCGCCACTCCAGTGCTGCCGGTGTCGCATCTGGAGTTTCCGGCGGCGGCGCGGCGTCCTTCCTATTCGGTTCTCACGAGCGCCCGCAACCCCCGCGTCGAGCTGCCGCCATGGCAGGAGGGCGTCAAGGAGTTCGCGCGCCACTTCAGGCGTCAGAAGACCGCGAACGGCGAAGTGAAACTTTCACCGCAATGAAGCTTTCGTATCGAAGGAACGAACACGGTTGGAGTATGATCTCGTCCGCCGCACAATAGGTAATCATCGAATAGCAAGTTGATTCGAACGCCCATCGCTTGTAGGTTGAGCCGGGGATTCCAGATATTTCAAGCTAGGTTTACGGCGGGAGGCATTGCTTGATTCGACGAAGTATATTCAGCGGACGCCGGACGATTTCCGTTCCTCCGTGTAACTGAGCCGTGGGCGCGACGGTCAGGAAGCTCACGCAACGCTCATGAAAAGCACCGCCTTATCTGGTTCAAACCGTCCGGAGCGGCCCGCGGAGCCGAGCAAGATTCGTAACTTGCATGCGCTCGAGAGGAAAATTCTCTGGCTGTCCTCGTGGATTGTCCACAACGCCAATCATCTGAGGTCCAAGCGCGACGGGCTGAAGGTGGGCGGGCATCAGGCTTCTTCCGCGTCGATCGTGTCGATAATGACCGCGCTGTTCTTCGACGTGCTGCGGCCGCAGGATCGGATCGCGGTGAAGCCGCACGCGAGCCCGGTTTTTCATGCGATTCAGTACTTGAACGGCCGCCAGAGCCGCGAGCACCTGGAGAACTTTCGCGCCTTCCACGGAGCGCAGGCATATCCGTCGAGAACGAAGGATTCCGACGACGTGGACTTCTCGACCGGGTCCGAAGGTCTGGGCGCCGCACTTACCATCTTTTCGGCTCTCGTTCAGGAATACGTGACCGCCAAAAACCTGAACGGCGGCGGCGGCGATGGCGAAGGCAGAATGATCGCGCTTTTGGGTGACGCCGAACTGGACGAGGGAAACCTGTACGAGGCTCTGCTCGAGGGCTGGAAGCACAGTGTCCGCAACGTCTGGTGGATCGTCGATTACAACCGGCAAAGCCTGGATCGGGTCATCGAGGACGGCAGCAACCACAGGATTCAGGAAATCCTCAAAGCGCTCGGATGGGATGTCGTCGTTCTGAAGTACGGCAAAAGGCTCCAAAGCGCCTTCGCGCGGGAAGGCGGAGACGCCCTGCTGGACTGGATCGACAGTTGTCCAAACGGTCTCTATTCGGCGCTCGTTTACCGGGGCGGTAGTGCCTGGCGAGAGCGCCTGAAAACGGACCTTGGGAAGATCGCGGGTATGCGCGCGCTGCTGAATGAGTACGACGACGACGCGCTGGCGAGCCTGATGACCAATCTCGCGGGCCACGATATTGAATCGCTGCTCGAGGCCTTTCACGGAGCGAAAGACAACGCGCCTACCTGCTTTCTCGCCTACACGATCAAGGGCTATGGCTTGCCTTTCGCCGGCCACAAGGACAACCACGCGGCGTTGATGAGCGTCAAGCAAATGGACGTCTTCAAACGCTCGATGGGGATCGAGGACGGATCCGAATGGGAGCCATTCGCCAGCCTCGAAGTCCCGGCGTATGAACTCCGCGAATTCATTGACGCCTGCCCATTTTCCGGCAAAGCGACACGGCGGCATGAACCGCCGGTCGTGCCGGTACCACCGATTCACACTCCATCGGGCGGGCCCAGCGCATCCACCCAGGAAGGCTTTGGCAGAATCTTAAGCGACATCGCGAGAACCCAGGACGAATTCTCCCGAAGAATCGTGACCACCTCGCCCGACGTCACGGTGTCTACCAATCTCGGCGCGTGGGTGAACCGGCGGGGAGTTTTCGACCGGCGCTCGCCGGCCGACGATTTCAGCGCCGCGGAAATGGGGTCGATACAGAAGTGGCTGATCTCGCCGGAGGGTCAGCATATCGAACTTGGAATCGCGGAGAACAATCTTTTTCTCACCCTGACCGCGCTCGGTCTCAGCGCGCCGCTGCACAACGCCAGGTTGCTTCCTATCGGAACGGTTTACGACACCTTCATCGGCAGAGGCCTCGACGCCCTGAACTACGGATGTTACCAGGACGCGCGCTTTCTGCTGGTGGGCACACCTTCCGGAATTTCACTCGCGCCCGAGGGTGGCGCTCATCAGTCCACGATTACTCCGCTGGTCGGTATAGGACAGCCGAAACTGACGTTTTTTGAGCCGAGCTTCGTCGACGAAGTCGCCGCCATCATGCACTGGAGCTTCGAGCACATGCAGCGCGAAGACGGCGGTTCCGTATACCTGCGCCTCTCGACCCGGCGCTTAGAGCAGCCGCATCGGGAAATGACGGCGGACCTCGCCGCGAACGTCGTCGACGGCGGATATTGGCTGGTCGAGCCCGAAGGAGCCGCCGGCCTCGCGCTTATCTGTACGGGCGTCGTGGTTCCCGAAGTGATGCGAGCGTGGCAGGAGATGCGCGAGGACATCGAGGGAGTCGGTCTTCTGGTGGTCTCGTCCTCTGATCGACTTTACGCCGGATGGCTGGCTGCCCAGCGAAGCGCAGGAAATCACTCTCGCGCGACGGCTCATGTCGAGACTCTGCTGGCGCGCCTGTCGCCGGACGCGGCCTTGGTCACGGTGTGTGACGGCCATCCACTTAATCTCTCCTGGCTCGGCAGCGTGGCAGGCCATCGCGTTTTCCCGATGGGCGTCGACCGGTTCGGGCAGTCGGGCGATATCCCGGATATTTTTGCGGAATACCAGATCGACTCCGACGCAATCGTGGACACGGTCGCGCGGATTCTGCTGGGCAAGCGTGATACTTCGCCAACCGAAGGGCGCTGAGGTTATGCCAATCGAAGTTCGTATATCCCGATGGTCGGACTCCAGCGACGAGTGCTCGCTCATAAAGTGGCTGAAGGCGGAAGGTGATCCGGTTGCTCAGGGCGAACCGATCGCGGAATTGGAAACCGACAAGGCGACCGTTGAACTGGAGTCGCCGGCGCAAGGAATATTGCAAAAGACGCTCGTGCCCGAAGGCAGCGCTCTGCGGGTCGGAGATATGATCGCGCTGGTCGAAGATTCGAAGCCGGGCGTAGCAGCGGCGCCGCACGCGGTGCCCAGGCCGGTGCAGTCGACGGCGCAGTCGCAGGCACCAGCCCCGGTGCGGATACCAGCCGTTGTCGAGTCGACGACGCCGCCTCGACTTGGAGCGGTTCAACAGGTTCATTCCGCGCGGCCGAGTGCGGCTTCGCGGTCCGCTACTCCACTCGCGATGCGGATGGCGGCGCTCGCGGGAATCGATATCGCTGCGATTAGCCCCAGGAGCGGAGAACAACGGATACGTAAGTCCGACGTCGAGGCCGCGCTCGGAATTGCCAGCAGTTTGCCGCTCGCGACTCAGCCCAGGTCCGAGCAGGGAACAGGTTCGCAAGAGTTTGAGCCGGATCAGGCAAAGTCGATTCCGCTGACCCGCACGCGCAAGGTTATCGCGCAGCGGATGGCCGAGTCGAAGCGGACCACGCCTCACTTCTATCTATCCGTCGATTGCTCGCTGGACGCGCTGCTCAAATTGCGCGAAATGGTAAATGGCCGCTCCGGCCAGCCGCCGATATCGGTCACGCCTTTCCTGATTCGCGCAGCGGCCCTTGCTCTCATTAAGGAACCGGCGGTCAATTCCGCCTGGAGCGAGCAGGCGATCCTCGCTCCCGGCCGCATCGACATCGCGGTCGCGGTGGCGACGGAGCGGGGACTGGTCACACCGGTTATCCGGGGAGCGCAAGGCAAGGGAGTCGTCGCGATCGCCAGCGAACTGCAGGAGTTCATAAGCCGTGCTCGTGAAGGCCGCCTCGCACCTCGCGACTACGAAGGTGGAACATTCACGATTTCCAACCTCGGGATGTACGGCGTCCAGAGTCTGTACGCGATAATCAATCCGCCGCAAAGCTGTATTCTTGGAATAGGCGCGAGCGAGGAGCGGCCCGTCGTCCGCGAGCATCAGGTGACAATAGCCACGATGCTGACTGCAACGCTGTCGGCCGATCATCGGGTGGTTGACGGCGCGGCCGGAGCGGCGTTTCTAGCTGAGTTCAAAAATCTGCTTCAACAGCCAATAAACCTTGTCCTATAGCGCTCCCGCGAACTCTCCCGCCGATGCGTGGCGCGATCCACCGAAGGCGCTGATCCTCGGGAATCGCGAGGTACATGTTTGGCAGGCAGCGCTGGATCAGAGTCCGTCGCAATTGGATAGCTACTTGCGCACACTTTCGGCGGATGAACGAGCGAGGGCTGATCGGTTTCACTTTCAGGAAGACCGTGAGCATTTCATCGTCGCTCGGGGAGTGCTCAGGAGTATTCTTGGCCTCTACCTGCGCAAGGCGCCGGAATTCCTGTCGTTCCGCTACACCTCTTATGGGAAACCCGCGTTGGACTTGGGATCCGGCGGCGAAGCGATCCGCTTTAACCTGTCTCACTCGCACAAGATGGCGCTCTATGCGGTCGCTCGCGGACGCGAGGTAGGAATCGATCTCGAATTTATCAGCGGAAGCCCGCAGGCAGAGCAGATAGCCGAGCGATTCTTCTCGTCAGAGGAGATCTCGACGCTGCGCGCGCTCCCGCCGGCCTTGCAGAGACACGGATTCTTTCTCTGCTGGACTCGCAAGGAAGCCTACATCAAGGCAAGAGGTGAAGGACTTTCATTGCCCTTGGATCAGTTCGACGTGTCCCTGAAACCTGGGGAGCCGGCAGAGTTGCTGGGCACTCGGCCAGATCCGCTCGAAGCCCGTCGCTGGTCTCTAAGGAACCTTACGATTGAGCCGCCAGGATACGGAGCCGCTCTTGCCGTGGAAGGAAGTGACTGGTCGCTGGCGCTGTGGCGATGGGCAAGCTCATGAAAAATGCCGCGATAGCTACGGCACAGCGAGGCCGCGTCAGCCGGGATGCAGGAGGACGACCTCATCCGTGGATAGCAAATCAGCCAGACTTTTGATTCTCCAGTTCGGCAACTATGCCGAGGCTGAGCATAGATTCGCTCGCGGAGAGGGCGAGAACTACTATGCTCAACGTTATACCGTCGACTACGTGGCCTCTTTGGTTCGCGAGGGTTACCTGGTCCGAGTGATTTCTCTCGGCGAAGACGCCCCTCTGGAGCGGCTTCCTAGCGGAGTAGAATCAGGAGGCTTTCGCTTGTACCCGGGTCGCTTCCGGGCTCCGCGCACGCGGTATCTTGTTCGGATGGCTGCCGAATGGGAGCCGACGCACCTGCTTTTGCACTCCCCGGTCTCCGAGGTTTTGCGCTGGGCGGTGCAGAATCGAATCAAGACGTTGCCGCTGCTGGCCGACAGCTTTCGAGCTCGCGGGATACGAAATCAAATAAGGTATCGACGCCTGGCGGCCGCTCTCAACGATCCGGAGATCCGATGGGTCGTCAATCATGGGCCCAATTCTTGTGTCGATCTCGCGCGCATCGGTGTTAGTGCCAGCAAATTGCTACCGTTCGATTGGCCGTCTTTCGGCTCGCCGTCCAATTTTCCCGCCAAGAAAGCCCCGGCGAATGCCAGCTCTATCACTCTGACCTACGTGGGACAGATTGTTGCGTCAAAAGGAGTAGGCGATCTGATCGAAGCGGTTGCGATCGCCAAGGCCAACGGCGAGCATTATCGAGCAATTCTTGCCGGAAAGGGCGAGATTGAAGCTTTCAGCCGCCATGCGCAAAGGCTGGGTGTGGCCGATTCAGTCAACTTCGTCGGTCCTGTTTCCCGCGAGAGGGTGCTGGAGTTGATGAAATCCGGCGATCTAGTCGTGGTTGCGAGCAGGCATGAATATCCGGAAGGTATGCCGCAGACTATCTACGAAGCATTGGTCTCGCGCTCACCGTTAGTGGTTTCGGACCATCCGATGTTCGCTGGGCGAATCGTGCATCGGAAGAACGGCTTCAGCTTTGGCGCCGCGAACCCGCAATCGCTCTACCAGGCTGTTCACGATCTGGTACACGACTCCGAGCTCTATGAACAACTATCCATGGACGCGGAAGTCAACGCCTCGCATTTTCACGGTCCACTCAAGTGGGATCAGGTAATCACACGGTGGCTCAGCGGCACGGTCGAGGATGACGCCTGGCTGCGGCAATATTCGCTGCCGCTGATCGCGAGCAAAACATTCACCGACCCGGTGAGAACAGATTCAGGACCTCCAGACAGGGTCCTCGGATGAGTGATGGCGGTGACCCGGCGCCGTTCGGCTTAAGGGCCGCAAAGAGCCAGGCGAAAGATTATCAATTATCGCCATGCCCGGAATCCGTGGCGTCGCGATAGCGCTCGCGCATCCGGCCGCGCGGGGTCCCGCATGCATACGCGGAGTGCTCCAGCGGCCTCGCCTCTCCGCAGGTAGGTGGCGGCAGCCGCCGGCGCGAGGTTTTCGATCTGACCCGTGTATCCCGGCTCCGGCCGACCGCGCCATGCGCAAAGCCCGGCCCGCGAAAGCCTGCAGTATTCGTACACGGCACCACCCGGATACAGAACTGAGCTCCGTTAGCAAGCCATCTGCCGCTAAATCGTCTATTGACTATCCAATTTAATCAGCTTATAGCTATAACATCTCATAAGGAGCAATTTGGTGCTGTAGGAGAATTACATGTTTTCACGTATTCTCGGATTCGTTTTTTCCGTCGGTGGTCTTTTCCCAGGAATGATTCACACAAAGCCAGTACAGCCGGTCAATCCGGCCCCCATATCAAGGTCGGCTCCTGAACTCGATCCGTCCTCTCTTGGCGCGGGTATCTTAATGTTGATTGGCGGTTTGTCAGCGCTTAGAGAGCAGCGCCGGAAGAAGAAATAACCCCCTTTCGTTACCGACGACTTGCGCGCGCTTAGAACTTCCATCTTGGCACTTCGATCCGGTTCGGAGTGCCAAGAATTCTCTAGGCGAAAGGAAGTATCTACGAAGAGGATATCTGATGAATGGGCTTTTGGCGCGCCAAGACATTCACGGGACGGCTGGAGCCAGAGTTCCACGCTTTCAGGGTATCTTAGTTTTTCCTCTTCGGACTTTCTTTAAGATGTTAATCCTTCCAAAATAAGCCTATTTCTGCTTTATTCGCTACAAATTGGACGCTCGGATGATCCCGTCTAACGGGCCACCTTCGGGCGTTGGTTTCCGGAACTTGAGTGAAAGCGCTGCAGATGCCTTATAAAGCGAGCGTCTCGGCTAAAGTCGCCGACTGCGCTCTGATTTTGAAGTGCCTGGTTTTTCTGGCACTGATCAGCATTCAGGCGTCGGTCAGCTATGCAACCCCCCAGCTCCCGCCGAGTCCTCCGCCGGGAACTGGAATCCAGCGCACTATGCGCCTGCTTGCGAGCAGCACGCCGGAACATCCAAATAGCGTCTACATACTTTTCTATGGGCAATCCATATCCAAGCAACCCTGGTGGTTAGATGTGGCGCGCGATCTGAGGGAGCGCTTCCCTTCGGCTAAGCTGAGGATTGAGAATCGAGCTATAGGAGGCTTCGCAACCCAACTCCTGGTGAAGACTGCCGAATACGATATCTACCCGGCTGATCCCGATCTGGTCATCATTAACGATTACGGTGACGAACTCGACTACGAGAACATCATCAGAGGGATCCGCTCGCGCACGAAAGCGGAAGTCGCTTTACAAAGTGATCATCTGATCACGTGGGGCACGCTACCAGGAGAGGCGAAGGATTTTCGCTGGACTGAATGGCATAACAATGTCTGGCTGCGGGATATTGCACGCAAGTATGGTTGCGGACTGATCGATATACGGGCGGCATGGAAGAGTTATTTGACGCAAAACAAGCTGGAGCCCCGGGATTTGCTCGCGGACTATATCCATTTGAACGCCCGGGGCATGAAACTGATGGGCGACCTCGTCGAGCAGTATTTGCAATACAATCCGGCACTTCCGCAACCTTACGAGCCCCTTTCAGTAGTCGCAGTTCCCAGCGCGCGCCCCAGTTTTGATTTTACGTTTACCGGCAATCGCGTTGATCTAGTCGCGACAGAAGCGAGTACAACTCCCGTTCACTTTCTGATCGACGGCAAGCGCCCCTCCGAGTTCAGCGAGTTACCCGTCATTTCGCGCCCCAACGATGTTCCTGGCAAAGACTGGCCGTGGCAGTTGGGGGGCGTAATTGCGGTAGGTCATCGAGTTCCGCTCGTTCCCGAACTATGGACCATTAAGATCAACTCCGTGAATAAGCACTCTCACGTAGCGCAGTTTGAGCTGCTGGGATCTGTGACAGGGGAGGATGGTCAAGGGTCGACGGACCGAAACTTCGTTTCCGCATCCGGCCGCGTCACGCTTCAGGCACAGGACTGGTGGACGGTCGGCGCACACAATGAAGATCTGCTTAAGCCCGGGCAGTTGATCCGATGGCGAGTATTGCCAATGAGCGCGGATCAGTGGTCGCCTGCGGGGGCCAATGAAACGATCACCGTGGCGAACGGCCTTTCAAACATACGCCACAACCTGCGTCTCTACACCGACGCACCCAGTTTGCCAATCCGGGCGGTTATTGTTCAGAAGCCACGTTATACGCTGCAAAAGCTCACATGGCCCCCTTACCTATGGCAAAAGATTCTGTGGCTTCGTGTGATTCCGCTCTTCGAGTCATCTAGAAGATTTCTGTTGCCGTGCGTGGCTCTGCTGATCTGTTGCCTCGGTGTGTTCACGGTTCTGTTCAAGCGAAAGAAGACCTCCCAGCGACGCGCTGATGAACTACCGGCGGCCCACTAGCCCAAGAAGTTATCAACCGAAGGTAATCGCACGCTTTATCTCACCAAGGAAATGGCGAGGAACTTCAAGAATTCTCTGCTGCTACGCGAGTCTTCGGTCAATTTGATTCTATTTAATTATCTTATCTTTATCCATATCTGCTATTGACAGCCAAATTTCATCGGTTTAGAGTTATCGTCATCAGGAATCCACATCTCCGCGCTGTAGAGGATTAGCGAAATGGTTGCACGTATTGTCGGAACTCTGCTTTTAACCGGTGGTCTCTTTTTCTCTGGCGTTATCGCCGCTAATGCATTCCCGTATCCCCCTCCGAACCCCCCAAGAAGGTCGGCGCCTGAGCTTGATCCCTCGTCCCTCGGCGCAGGTGTTGTGATGCTCGCAGGCGGGCTCCTGGCGCTTAACGAGCGGCGCCGCCTCAAGCAAAAGTAGCACGCTCTGGGTTCGGTCAGCTGCGGCCTAAGCCGCTGCCCTGGCACTTCAAACTCCTTTGGAGTGCCAGGGCAAGTTCGGGAAGGAGCCAGGAAAGGGCTCTACGCGTCTTCAGTTCCATACACAGCGAAACTAAGCGTCGGGAATCGGCGACCGGCGGAATCGCCAAGTCCAATCTCTTTTAAGTTTATCTCACTTAGACATCTTTTTAAGATGTTTATCTAGCATTACTATCTAATTTGTAATAATCTTAGCTTCTGTGAGGCAGAGATTGGCAACCGAGGACTGCTGCCTCTCGCGCTAGCTTCTAACAAAAGAGAGAGCCGCCAATGGATACCTTCGTAACAGAAGAACGCGAGATGGAGACTATCCGAGAACTGATCGATCGGATGGCTCTGGCGCGAGGCGGGGACGTCTTTCTTATCAGTCCTGAGACCGGACGGTCTCTGACCTTCCGTGCGCTGCAAAAGCAATCTAAAGCAATTTTGTCACGTCTGCGGCAAGTTGGGCTGGAACCCGGCGACAAAGTCGCCTTTATGCTCGACAACGGATTGTTTACCGTCCAGCTCTTCTTGGGAACGATGTACGGCGGCTTTGTCTCCGTGCCTTTGAACGTGCGCGCCGGTGTCTCGCAACTTGCCTACACCCTGGATCATTGCGACGCCAAGGTTCTGTTCGTCGAGGATCAGTACGCCGCCCTGGCTGGTGAAGTCCTGGCTGGCGTCAACCGGACGGTTCAGGTGATTCCCGCCGATGTCGATTCCTTTGCCACAGATCGCGGCGCGACACTCGACGACATGCCGCTGGAGACGCTCACCGAGAACGATGTAGCGCTGCTGATGTACACCTCCGGCAGCGTCGGCCAGCCGAAGGCGGCTATACATTCCCACCGAACCCTGCTCGCCCACGGAAGCAACTCAGTCTGTTCTCACCGTCTCACCTCGGCGGATCGCTCCCTGCTGGTACTCCCGCTCTACCACATCAATGCCGAGTGCGTGACTCTGATGCCGACCCTGCGAAGCGGCGGCTCGGTGGTCGTACCCCACCACTTCAACGTGAGCCAGTATTGGGACTGGCTGGACGAGTATCGATGCACGTGGTCAGCCGTGGTCCCGACGATCCTCGCGCAGTTTCTGGATTGGAAAGATCCGCGCGCGGAGCTTCGCAAGGATGCCTTCAAGCGCGTTCGATTCATACGTTCTTCGTCGGCGCCACTGTCGCCTTCGATGCAGCGGGAATTCCTGGGCAAGTTTGACCTGTTGCTGATTCAGGCCATGGGCTCGAGCGAGGCTGGGAATATCTTCTCCAATCCGCAGCCGCCGGGTGAAAATAAAATTGGAACGCCGGGCTTGGCGTGGGGCTTTGAGACCAGGATCGTCAGTCCCGAAGGCGCCACCGTGCCGGTGGGCGAACCCGGAGAAGTTCTCATTCGCGGCGATGCCGTGATGCAAGGTTATTACAAGGATCCCGATCAGACGGCGGCCGTGCTCGACGCCGACGGCTGGCTGCATACGGGAGACCTGGCCTATCAAGACCAGGACGGCTACTTCTTCGTCGTCGGCCGGTCCAAGGAACTGATTATAAAGGGCGGGATGAACATCGCGCCGCGCCAAATCGACGACGTGCTGGAATCGCACCCGGCGGTTCTCGAGGCGGCAGCGGTTGGAGTTCGGGACCACTACGTGGGCGAAGATATAGTCGCTTTCGCCGTGTTGCGCGCCGGAATGGAAGGCGACGAAAAAGAGATGCTCTCCTTCTGCGAGAGCCGCTTGGGCCACTTCAAAACCCCCACGCGTATCCACTTCGTTCCCGACCTGCCAAAGGGGCCGTCCGGCAAGGTACAGCGGTTGAGGTTACTGGACGAGGCGGGACAGCCATCCATGCCGGGGCCGGCATACAGCAATGGCCATGCTGCTAACGGCGCATCGCCGGCCGCCGCATCGACTATCGAGGAAACAATCACGCGAGGCTGGGCGGAGGTCCTCGGGCAGCCACGAATCGAACCGGACGTCAATTTTTTCTCGCTGGGCGGGGACTCGCTTATGGCCATCCGTTGCCTGTCAGCCACGCGAGAAAAGCTGCCGATCATGCTTTCGCTATCGGATTTCTTTGAGAACCCCACGGTGGCGCAGCAGACAGCTCTGGTCAGACATCGGTTCTCCGCCGTCGGCAGTAACGGTGGTCAATCGTCTCGGGAGTATTCGTCGCCGGGGCGGAGGCAGGTCCGGCCGCAAGGTCCGGAAGCGTCCGCAGGGCCACATCCGATCTTGTCGCGAGGGCGCAATTTACCCTATCCGCTCAGCTCGGGACAGCAGCGAATCTGGTTCTTCGAAGAGCTAGTGCCAGGGGTGCCGCTATACAACGAGTCCGAGGCTATCCGTTTGTCGGGCGAACTCCGGGTCGAGGCGCTAGAGCAGGCTGTCAACCTGATCGTAGCGCGGCACGAAGTGTTGCGCACGACCGTTCAGATGGCGGCAGAGCGGCCTATAGCGATCGTCCACGAAAATTGGTCGCTACGGATTAAGCATATTGACCTGAGCGCTCTGGCGCCCGAGCAGCGAGCGACGGAAGTGGAGCGGTTGCTGATCGATGAGCCGCGGCGTCCATACCACCTCGAGACGGAACCGGGAATCCGGGCTACCCTGCTGCGCCTGGGTCCGAGCGAACATGTTTTCATCCTGATGATGCATCATCTGGTCTGCGATTTGGGATCGGATGGGTGTTTTTTGGCGCGAATTGAGCGCTAACTATCGCGCCATTTCACACGGTGAACGGCCTGCCGCGAGCCGCTTGCCGATACAGTACGGAGACTACGCGGTATGGCAGCAACAAAGGATCGATGAGGCGAACTTCGCCGAAGATTTGGCGTTCTGGGAGAAGAACCTGCGCGGCGCGCCCGAGCTGCTGGAGTTGCCGTCGGATCGACCCCGTCCGAATGTGCAATCCTATAGTGGCGGTCGACTGCGTCTGCGGATCAACGCCGGCCTTGACCGAAGCGATGCGCAATTGCAGCCGACGGGAAAAGACTAGTCTGTTTACTGTCTTTGCCGCTGCGCTCAATACTCTTCTCTATCGCTAACAGGAAGCGAAGACATCCTGCTCGGAATCCCGCTCGCTGACCGGGATCGTCAGGAACTGCAGGCGGCTTTCGGCTTTCTTCTCCACACCCACGTTTTGCGGACCGAACTGTCGGCGAGCATGACGTTTCGCGAGTTGCTTGCGCGCGTGCAGAAAGGCCTGCTGGCGCTTTACAGCCATCGCGAAGTTCCCTTTGAGCAAGTAGTGAGCGAAGCTCCAGCCGGAGCGCAGCTTGAGCCACGCTCCACTGTTCCAAGTGATGATCAACTGGCGCGATCGAGATCAGCAGGCTTCGTTTATCGGTCTGGACGGACTCGCTGGTGGAGTCGTTGCTGGCCGAGACCAGAACCTCGAAGTTCGACTTGACGCTGTTGGTGACCGACCTCGGATCCGAGATCTGGCTGGAAGCCGAATACAGCACCGACCTGTTCGACGAAGCGACGATTCAGCGTTGGCTGGATTACTACGTTACGCTGCTCACGGGGATAGCCGAGGACGCCACGCGCGCGATCACCGCGCTGCCATTCCTATCGGAACAGGAGCGTGAGCGTTCGATCGTCGAATGGAACGATACTCAGGCCGATTTCCCTGCGACCCAATGCGTACATCACTTGATCGAGAAGCAGGCGGCCAGCACCCCCGATCGGATCGCAGTCGTTTGCGAAGGCGACCGCCTGACTTACGCGGAGCTCAACCGCAAAGCCGAGAGCCTCGCGATCTACCTCCGCAAGCACGGGGTCAGGCCGGGCGTGCTGGTCGGGGTCATGGTCGAACGATCGCTCGACATGATAATCGCACTGGTCGGCGTTATGAAGTCTGGCGCCGCGTACGTGCCGATTGATCCAACCTACCCGGCGGAGCGCGTGTCGTTCGTGTTGGGCGACGTGAAGGCGCCGTTCCTGCTCACGCAGGAAAAGCTGGTGCCGGACCTACCGGTCTCGCACGCCGAGATCGTATGTCTCGACCGGGACTGGGACTCGATCGTCGCCGGAAGCGCTGGTGAAGTGCTTCCCGCTGCGGCAGTGGGTCCGGATGACCTCGCGTACGTCATTTACACTTCCGGGTCCACGGGCGTACCCAAGGGCGTCGAGATCCCACATCGCGCGGTGGTCAATCTCCTCTGCTCGATGAGAAAGAAGCCGGGACTCGCGGCTAACGACATTCTCGTCGCCGTGACGACGCTCTCGTTTGACATCGCCGCGCTGGAACTGTTTCTTCCGTTATGCGTCGGAGCAAAGCTGGTCGTCGCGACCCGTGAGATCGCCATGGACGGCGCGCTCCTGCTCGATCTGCTGCTCAGTTCCGGCGCAACAGTCATCCAGGCGACACCGATCACCTTTCGTTTGCTGATTGAGGCTGGCTGGAACGGCAAGCCGGCAATGAAGGTCCTCTGCGGCGGCGAAGCGCTCTCGCGGGATCTGGCCGACCAGATCCTCGCGCGCGACACGGAACTTTGGAACATGTACGGACCGACCGAGACGACGATCTGGTCGTCGACGGTCAGGGTCGAGCGGGGAGACGGTCCCGTGCCAATCGGGGGGCCGATCGACAATACTCAGTTCCACGTGCTTGACGCGGCCGGACAGCTCGCGCCTCTCGGCGTTTCAGGAGAGCTGCACATCGGTGGCGTCGGTCTGGCGCGCGGGTACTTCAATCGGCCTGAACTGACGGCAGAGAAATTCATTTCAGTCGCGCTCGACGATTCTCGATCCGTACGGCTTTACAAGACCGGTGACTTGGTGCGGCGGCGCGCTGACGGTGACATCGAGTTCCTCGGCCGGCTCGACAATCAAGTCAAGCTACGCGGGTTCCGCATTGAGCTGGGAGAGATCGAAGCCAGGCTCCGACAGCATCCCGGGGTGGGTCAGTGCGTCGTAATGATACGGCCGGACCATACGGGCGAAAAACAACTGGTAGCCTACCTCGTGCCGCTTGACGAACACGGCGCCCCGGACGCTGAGCATCTGCGCGAGTGGTTAGCAGATAAACTGCCGCAGTATATGGTGCCGGCGGCTTTTGTGATGCTGGAAAAGCTGCCGTTGACTTCGAACGGAAAGGTCGACCGAAAGGCGTTAACCGCGCTGGAATTGGGCGGGTCGAGTTCCGTTGCTGATTATGTTGCTCCGCGCACACCGATGGAGAAAACCCTGGCGGAGATATGGAGCAAGGTTCTCGGGCTAAAGCAGGTCGGCGCCCACGACGATTTCTTTGCTCTGGGCGGCCACTCACTGATGGCGACGCGGCTGACACTCGAAGTCCGAAAAGAGTTCAATAGCCAGATTTCCATTCCCCGGTTCTTCCGCGAACCTACGATCCAAGGGATGGCGAGAGTTCTCGAGGGGCAGAAACGGGTCGAAGTCGAAGAAACGAAAAAAGCTCTTCACGTAGTTCTTCGCCAAGGGGTAAAGTCCCTGGCTATCATCCCTGAGGATGACCGATTGCTAACGCTCCAGGCAGCGGAGCGGCGACCGCCTTTCTTCATCGTCGATTCCTTTCCCTATTTTATAGACGTGGTGAAAGCGTTTGGTCCCGATCAACCCGTGCTGAGCCTGGTAAGTAAAGAAGTGAAGCAGGCATCATCCAGCTACAAGATTGCCGAAGAAGCTGCGGTACATGTTCAAACGATTCTTGAACGTGCGCCGCAGGGACCGTATATGCTCGGTGGCTGTAGCGCGTCTGGGATCGTCGCGTACGAGATCGCGCAGCAACTTCAGGACCTCGGGCACAAGGTCGAACTGCTCGTTATTTTCGACGCAGTCAATCCATACTTCATGCGCGAGTATTCAACCCTGCATAGGAGATTCGTCTATCATCGATCTGCCTTGAAACGGATACACTGGAGTAAAGTCACCGGAAGGATAGTGGCTAAACTCGCGGGTTTGGTTGCCAGGCAATCCCATGCGCGCGCGACAACTCTCGCGGAAGCCGAAGATCAACATCTGAGGAATGGTCAAGCCGAAAGCACTGCGCAGTTCGGACTCTCATACGCGCGTATCGCGGCTGCCCGCAAATATCGACCGAAGACCTATACGGGGAGAGTTCTGCTCTTCAAACGTCACCGCGATTTCGGCGGGCGCTATCTCGACGTTCATCTGGGATGGGGCGATACCGTCGCCGGTGAAATTGAAGTCTGCCAGCTCAGCACGAACCAGCATCTCGAGATTTTCAAGTCGGAGTTAGATCGAGATCTGGTCGCGCAGAAATTGCGCGGCTACTTCGATGAGATTGCGGCGACTTTCTTGGCTGATGAGTTCGGAGTCAGATTCAACTCTGAGAGACGAGCCGGATAAAACATAGGCACTATATATTGCAAGTTCTCTGCACGGTGAGTTCAAGCGCCATAGTTGTATCATCAACGAACGCGTTGCCAGAGCCATTGCCGACCCGAGTCCCCACGACGTTAATCCGCCGTTCACATGCCTAACGCTGAGATAGCCATCCTCCCCCGTCCGCTCGCGCTTCCGTCAACGCTGGGCCTGGGACGTGTCGTACGCTTCGGCCTCCTTTTCCTGCTGTTGGCGGGAGAGTTGTTCCATCTGGGAATTCCGCTGCTCCCGTATCTCAATCCGACACTGCGCGGATGGTGGTGGCCGATCATCTGGAACGGTCGCCCGCTGGCCGAAGCGGCTATTGGCGGTCTGCTGGTCGCGATCTTTCTGAGCTGGCCGGCCTTTCGCGCGTCACTCGCCGAAGCAATTGACGAGGCCCAATCCAGGCGCCTCAATTTCTGGTTTGGGTTTCATCTGGTATGCGTCGGGCTGGCCGCGATGTGGCTCGATTACGGGATGCGCGGCGGCACCTTCACCGCTATTGGTGCCGCGTTGTGGTTCTTCGCGGGTCTAGTTGTTCTTCTTCTCACGGCGATTACCTGGTCAGCCGCGATCGTGCCTCTCACTTTCTGGCCGCGCTGGCTGACGCGCAGCCCTGACGCTCTCGCTATCGGTGCGCTAGTAGGTATTTTGACGCGCTCTGTCGGCCACTTGACCCAGATGCTCTGGCCGCCACTTTGCCATTACACCTTCCTCACCGTGGCTCTTATGCTCCGCGCGCTGGGCCTGTCGGTCGTCAGCGATGCCGGCCGCGGCATGCTCGGCACCCCAAGCTTCACCGTCTGGATCGCACCCGCTTGCTCAGGGTTGGAGGGAATCGCGCTGATTTGCGTCTTCGTCTCGGCTTACCTGTGGTTCTGTCGAAATGAATATCGCTTTCCCGCCGCCCTGGTACTGATTCCCGCAGGCATCGCGAGCATCTGGATTTTCAACGCAGCCCGAATCACCGCTCTGATAGTGATTGGACAATGGTATGGTGACATCGCAGTAACCGGATTCCATTCCGTGGCCGGTTGGATTTTCTTCAATTTGGTCGCCTTCGGCCTCGTCGGCGCGAGCCGGCATATCGGTTGGCTCGCCCGCAAAGACGAGGCTCATGTCAGCCGCGAAGCCGTCGAAGTGTCGAATCCCGCGCTTCCCTATTTGATGCCACTGCTGGTAACGATCGGGGCCGCGATGCTCACAGCGCCGTTCGCTGACGGCTTTGACGCGGGCTATCCGGTGCGCGTGATGGGTGCGGCGTTCGCCATTTGGTGGTACCGCGATAGCATCGGCGCTGCGCTGGCAGGATTCTCGCGGATGAGCGTCGTCCTCGGTGTTCTATGTTTTTTGCTTTGGATCATTTTATCGCATCCCGATCCAAGCGCTGACGCCGCGATCGCGTCGCATTTGGGGAGCCTCCCGAGCATCGCTCTATTGGCTTGGATGCTGTTCCGTCTCGCCGGCGCGGTTGTCACCGTGCCGATTGCGGAGGAACTGGCATTTCGCGGTTACCTTCTGCGGAAGCTCATAGCGCGAGATTTCGAGCGAATACCCTTCGACAATTTTACCTGGGTATCGTTTATCATCTCGTCGCTAGCTTTTGGCGCGCTGCATCAAAACTGGATCGCGGGAGTGCTGGCGGGAGGCCTGTTTGCGCTGGCGATGTATCGTAGAGGCCGGCTCGCCGACGCAGTAGCCGCTCATGCCACCGCTAATGCGCTGCTAGCCATATATGTAATCGCCACTGGCCACTGGTCGCTCTGGAGCTGACCCGCGTCCACCAATGCGACCCGTGTGGACGACTAGAGAGCGGGCCGCACGGATGAGGCAGCCGTTAGTTCTTCAATTCAGAGTCGGCAGCCTCCGTGACGTTTTGAGTTCCGGACTCATGATAAAATCATGTTTACTACGCAAATTTACGCCGACATCGAGTTCGGGAGCCTGCTCTTCGGCAAGGCGCAACCGCAATTCACTGGCGATCGTAATTAGGTGGATCTCCATTTCGGTTCGAGCAAGGAGTTCACCGACGCAGTTTCTCGGGCCTGCGGAAAATGGGAGCATCGCCAGACGGTGCCGATTCCCCGCATCGCCGGCAGCGAACCGATCGGGATTGAATTGATCCGGATCGTCCCACAAATCAGGATTCCGCTGGATGAAATAAGGTGAGATGTATATCTCCGTTCCGGCGGGAACGAAATAATCGCCCAGACAATCGTCTTTGAGAGCTCGGCGCGTCAGCAGCCAAACTGCGGGATATAAACGTAGCGTTTCGTCGATGACCTGGCGGGTATAGGTAAATCTCGGCAGATCAGCCAGGTCGGGAAATGTAGTCCCGAGAAGATTATCGAGCTCGCTCGACAACTTTTCTTCGGCCTCCGGGTGCTGGGATAGCAGATACCAGGTCCAATTCAAGGTGCTGGCGGTAGTTTCGTGCCCGGCGACAATGAGCGTCAGGATTTCGTTAACTAATTGGCGATCAGGCATCGCCTGGCCGCTCTTCTCATCGCGCGCGTCCATGAGCCTTCCAAGAATGTCGACGGACACTGTTTTTTCTTTTCGCCGTTGCGCGAAAAGCTCGAGGAGGATTTTTCCCAAAGACCTGAACGCCTGCGCGAACGCTAAGGTCCGCGCCGATTCTTCGGAAAGGATATTAAAATGGGGCGCGACCTGTTCGTAGTCGGATCCAAAGATTGCTGTCAGCGTCACTTCCAGAACCAAACCACTGATGTCGCGCGTGAGGTTGATACTGAGCTCCTTGCGAGCCGCCTGCTCCCACCGCCTGAGCTGGGCGAGATTGGACCTTCTAATGATTTCCGTCAGTTCGCCAATGGCTTTGCGGTGAAAAGCCGGCTGGATCATTCGCCGCTGAGTTTTCCATAGCTTTCCCCCGCTTACCACGATGCCGTTGCCGAGAAGCAGGGCGACACGCTTGAATAAAAGGCCCTTTGTGTAATTCTGCCAGTTCTCGCGGAGGACATGTTGTACGTGGTCAAGGTCCCTGATTACGTACGCGCTGTTGCCATAGATCGAGGCTTTGTAGGTATTCCCGAATCGGCCGAACTGATCGCCCATCCAACTCAGGAGGTCGGTTGCCGGGCTGTAGTTCTCCGCAGGTCCCGGTGGGATTTTCCCGCGTTGCGTCGTCATCTCTCGGACCCCGGGGTTTTCAATTTCCCCGAGCAACTGACCTTGGCGCCCTCCGCTATACCCGAGACGAGCGATCGAACTGAAACTATGACGGGAACATACCTGCGGCGTTCGGCGAGCCTGGGTTTGAATTGGGAGTTGACGTAATTCGCGTGCTCGCTGATGCGAAGGTCCGATTATTTCACCGTTCGTTCGCTTCTATGGAGCCGAGGTCAAAAGTTAACACAGATTTAGTATACCAATTATTGCTATGTATAGATTGACATTGCGTGTGAGTCAATCCCAGTTCTGCTCGCCATTAGCTCCACCGGCCTGGATGCAAAGGTGCCGCGGCGAGTTCGAATTTAGGTGTTCATCGTTTGTCGCGGTCGCTCAGGTTCGATCAGAAATGGAAGAAGGGCGGGATCGTTTGGGCGATGGCTCAGCAAATACTGGGTTCTGCAACATCGCTTTTGGAGCGTCGTAACAGGTGCCGATATTCCGTCATCGCGATGCCCAGTGGATCATGATCAATTCCAAAACTGGTATCGGTGAGTTGTCGTCGAGCGGTTCAGTTGTGGCCCGCAACCTCGGTCAGGATCGAGAGCACGCGGTCGGCCTTCGAGTTCCAGTCGAGGTCGTCCTTGCGCACGCGTAGCTTGCCCCCTTCGCCGAGCGACTTACGCAGTTCGGGTGAACGAATGAGTCGCACCATGGCTTCGGCGAGGCCATCGATGAAGCCCGTCTTCGAGATCGGGTCAACGAGCACGCCGCAAGTCGCGTCGACGTAATCCGCAGGACCAGCCCAGTTGGTCGTGATCACAGGCTTGCCGAGAGCCATGGCTTCCAGGATCGCTGTGCCGCCGCACTCGCGCAGGGACGGCATGACGAACACGTCGGCTTTGCGTATTATACGGGCGGCATCCGGTCGACTGACCCATCCGTGCAAGCGAACCGTTTCGGCGAGTTTGTGTTGGTCAATCACGGCCTTCACTTCGCCTTCAAGCTCTCCGCCCCCAATCAGATCGAGTCGGCAGCGCGGCTCTTGCGCCACAGTCTTGGCGAACGCCTGCAGAAGGTATTGGACACCCTTCCAGTCGACGAATCGGCCGGAGAACGCAAAGTGCACGTTGCCGTCGGCCCGGCTTGGTTCCGGATCTGTGGGTTTCCAGATATCGAGATCAACGCCGCTCTCGAATAAACGTACGACCCGACCCCTATGCCTTTTTGGGAGCGCTCTCACCGTTGAAGCGTTTGCGGCGAGTAGGACGTCAGCTTTGAGCTTGCCGGGCACTAGCTGGTTGGCGAGCTGTGCGAAGTGACGGCCTAGTCCCATCAAGCCGCGCGTGACGAGTGAATCCAGATCCGCGAACGCAGGAGGGAAGTTCATCCCACCGCACAACGGGCCAATCACGACCGGCACGCCAACGTCATACATAAAGCTCAGGCCCTTAGGCGTGATCGGCGCGGGCTCGAGCACCACATCAATTTTGCCGGCGCGGGCGAGTTCGATTGCGACCTTGCGGATCCTCGCCTGTGTGGAGTAGTGGATCATTTGCTCGACAAACATGTCGCGAATCCGGTAGGGCAGAGCATTGCCGTAGCGAAACACGACTCTCTGCGCTGGTGTGTCGCGCACGAGCCGGATGCGAGGCTCAATCTCGGGAAACGCTGCGCGCAACTCGGTCTCGACCCGCTCATGGCAAGCCAGCCAGACTTCGGCTCCGCGCCGCGTAAACAACTTCGCGTAATAAAAGGGAAGGCTTGCCTCACCCCCCATCTGCATCGAGATGTTCTCCGAGACTATCAACACACGAATTGGCGGCATCCGAATTCTCTTCAGACCAGGTTGACTCCGCACGCGACGCGTCTACGCATTCGTGGCGCATTACGCGCAACTTCACCAGAGGTTCAACCGTAGGAGGGCAGCGCAGCCTCGATTTCCCGCGTGATCAAACCCT
This sequence comes from uncultured delta proteobacterium, assembly GCA_963755905.1. Lineage (GTDB taxonomy): Bacteria > Desulfobacterota > Binatia > Binatales > Binataceae > JAKAVN01. The sequence goes on along the minus strand of CAVWLM010000002.1, from coordinate 1,345,576 downwards.
CGGAACGAGGCGAGAGTTGGCGTGGGGAGTCGTTCAACCTTGAATTTCCTTTCTAATCAGCCAATCGATGGATCATCCGATCATCGAGTGATGCGCTTTCAGACGGAAGCCGCTGCGGGACGTGATTCTCACCGTCACTGTCAATTGTGCACCGTCACATTTTCAGCCACGCTGCCGTTCACATGGTGGCCGACATAGCCATTGCATACGAGATAGTGTCTCCCATTCGATGCCGTGGTCGTGTTCCACGTATACGACAAGGGTGAACTTCCGCCCCCAACATACACGTCGTCCACGTAAATGTTGACAGTGCTAGAAGACGCCGAGTCAGTGCAACCGAACACCACCGTACGGGAGACTGAACTGTTCGCCGCTGGATTCGTGATGCTCACTGCGGCCGGAGTCGGAGACGCGGTCGGCACGGGAGTCGGAGACGCGGTCGGCACGGGAGTCGGAGACGCGGTCGGCACGGGAGTCGGAGACGCGGTCGGCACGGGAGTCGGAGACGCGGTCGGCACGGGAGTCGGAGACGCGGTCGGCACGGGAGTCGGAGACGCAGTCGGTACGGGAGTCGGAGACGCGGTCGGTACGGGAGTCGGAGACGCGGTCGGTGTCGGAGTCGCTGTCGGATCCGACGCGGCCGCCTGCGCTACGACCAGTCCATAGGCTGGTACCGGTATTGTGACCTGATTTGAGTTGGGACCTGTGATTACCGCTCCGCCATTGCCAGTTGTTACGAGGGCCGAGTTTTCGTTCGTGTCCGCGATCGAGGAAGTATAATTGATTTGTTGTACCGTTCCAGTCGGCAAACCAGTCGTGCTTGGAAATTGCACTATCACGTTCTGCGGGCTGGAATTTGAATTTACGATCGCAACGTTCCACAGGTTATGAGAATCATGCCATGCGCCGACGGTGACTCCGGCGTAGGTGTTTGAACTGGTCGGATAATAGCTGCCGGTGTTGGAAGTGATGAAATAATTATTCAAGAGTTGAAGCGCGAGACCGCGCGGCCGTAGCCGCCCTGTCGGCAAATCGTGCGCGACACCCCACATATCCGCGCTCATCGGACTCGGTGGCGTGCCGGTACAGACATTCCCAATCGGAGAGCTGGCGCAGCCGGATCCATTACAAGTAAAAGTGGTTTGCGCCAGGTTCCAGAAATTGACGACTGCGGTCCCGGAGGTCCACAAGTTCAGCGCTAGTTCAGCGTCGGCGGCGGCGCTTCCGGCGCCTGCGATAGTCCCGTTACGCTCGGTATTCGAGGCGCTGCCCCACCAGGTCGAGGGCCCGCCCTCGTAGGTCGCGAATTGATGTCCTCCGCTTGCGACTGCGTTGGTGATCTGGCTCATGTAGCTTAGCTGAAGATTTTGGTCGCCAAGCAAGAGCGACATATCGTTCGCAAGACTCACCTGCGTATCTAAACAAAAGAAATAGTATGGTGCTCCAGCAATATACGTAGCAGTACTTGCGGCCGACTCAACCCCTGTGATCTGGCCCGGGTTTGGTGGGTAAGCGCCATACTGTGCGCCGGCTGCCCACTTGAGATAAGTGCCGGAATTTGAACCAGCGCCAACCAGGAGTGAGTTGAAATCCCGCTTCGCAACCGCGGAATACTGGTCGCCTTGATATGAATAACACACTCCACCGCACGAGCCACCATTCCACATCTCGTTTCCCCACTCGATGATTATCTGAGGGAAATTGTAGATAGCCTCCTCTTTCGCAAAATACGAACCAAGCGCTTGATACTCGCTATCAGTCAGTACTACTGGAATGATCACCCAGGGAGTCGATCCTACCGCGGCATTCAGTTTGAAAAATTGATCGACATTGTAAAGCCAAGTGAAAGCCCCGCCCTGAAAACTGGCCGGCCCGCGCGCGGTGTCGTCGGCAACGAAGTTCGCGTAGGAGTCGCCCTGCGCTCCCTGCTGATCCCGGATAAAACCGGGGTTGAGGGATTTGAGCGCGTTGACCATATCGTTGGACCATGGCGAAGTCGTAGCCGCCGTGGGGCCGACAAAGCAGTCGTCGACGCGAATATCTCCGGACGAGCCACTTCCCGTTAGCTGGAATTGGAGCTCGGCCACGTTTGATGTAAGGGAGCTGTCGGATCCGGTGAAGGTGCTCGAATATTGTGTCCAACTCGAGGTCGGTACGACGGTTTGCTTAAAGTAAGTAGTCGAGCCAATTCGTCCAAAGCTGAGCGTCAACGAGGGCGATACCGCGTTGACTGCCTTCGCCCAGCACGAGACCGTCCACGAGCCTTTCACCTGAATCCAGTTGCTGGGAGTGCCTGTATAGCTTGCGTCCGGAGCGTCCTGGTATTGGTTGATCGTGTGAGCAGAGCCATTCAGCGCGAAGTCAAGCGCCTGGGCGCCGTCGCTGGTCGGTTGTTTATCAGTGACGAGAGTGATTGCCGCGTCTGAATTCCACCATCCCACGGGAGCGTACGCCGAGGTGCCGGCGTTGCCCAGACTGCCAATTGCATGGAAGCGAATGTAGTCGCCCGCGCTAATAGTGAATGAGGCCGAATAGGTAAATTGCGGCGTGGATGAAGCGCAGCCCGTGGGGTTGTAAGCAGTTATTGTTCCGGTACCGCGGCTGGCCGCGACTGCGTTCGAACCGGAACCCGTGACATAGACGTCCTCAAAGGTGGCCCCGTTATAAAAGCCGGAGGGCATCGCGAACCAGTTGTTCGAATCGCAGAAAGTGGTGGAAGTGACGTTTGAAGGCACGGCAACCACGCGACCCGAATTCGACGGCTCAAAACCGGGATTCGCAAGTATATTTTGCAGATAGTCGTCCGATGCATCCCAGAAGGTTCGTTGATACAGATTTATTCCGGCTCCCTGCAGGTTCGTGACCGCGGGAGAGCTTGATATGACCGCGACGTTAGTTTGTGCGAAGCATTCCCTGACCAGAAGGGTCATTAATGCGGCGACGAACCAGGAGACATATGTTTTCATGTAACTAGTCACCACCATCGACAACGTTGTTGTCGTTGGTTCCCTCCCCCCCGGGAAGTTGTTGTGGCGCGCGGTTGTTACAAACGCGAGCAGAACAGTAGCACCGCAAAAGCAGGTCATCAACGATGTGGCGGTTGTAGAGACGAGAACTTAGTAGTAGCGAGCGCAACGAAAACTTCTAAGCAATCGCACAAAGCCTAGCTCGGCTAGAAAGTGCTACGAATTCTTCTATGGGGGACAAATAATCTTAACTACGTAACGTTAGCTATAACTAACTTTAGAATCTATTAAATGTTTGCCGTTTTGGAAACGAAACGATGCTCCAGGCCTTGGGCGTTTCCAGCGAGATGGCTTCCCAAGGAAGGAGAGAGCCGAGAGCCGTGTGCTGGGCATTCCGACTAAAGCGCTGGGCGCCTTTCTATACGAGTGTGCAGCGCCAAGCTGGGCCTAGATAAGAAAGACTTTGTCGGCCCGAGCGGAACGCTGTCGGCTCCGCTGGCGAAGTGATGCTTTGAGAAAGTCATTGGCGGTGAGAAGTGAGCATGGCGAATTTCATGAAAGGTAGCCGTATGGAAGCTCAAACTTAAAGCACCATCTTATGACTCTGAGCTGATCCGGGCGGCTGCTTAGCGATTCCGTTGGCTTCACCGGCGCGAGGGATACTGGTTTCGCTTTCTCACAACTCAGCTACGTCAGTCTGATGAGGCGATCTGAGCAATTCTTGTGATTCGCCTCAAAGTTTGGTTTGTTCTGTGGCCTGCTGGTAAGCGTCATTTACCAATCGTGTACTCATTTGCTCGATGGTCCCCTTTGACGTTCCATCAGTTTGCGTCACGGTCCGATGAACGTCGTCCTTTAAAACCCAGACAAGCTGGATCCCGATGATCGTGTTTGAAGGCGTCGCTCCGCAGTTTGATAGGCTAACCGGACGTGTAAGCACCGACGCAAGGCATTTATGAATCACCGCTAGCAACCTACACAACTCGCGCGAGGGGAGGCCCGGCTAGTGGAGATTCGGCAGTAGGATTGCCTGGCTCGATCCCGGCACGCGGGAGGCAGTGGGGCAGGCGTGTAGCTTCTCCTAGGCAGTCGAGCGGAGGCAGGGCCTAAAGAAGGACCATACAAGCGCGCAATCCCTGAACTAGGGCGCAGGGTTGGGTCATCTCGCCATCGAAGTCGATTTGCTCAAGTAAGGAGCAGACGGGGCCACGGATGCGCGAGGCGAGCTACTCGACAGAGAGTGGCCCGGCGCTCTCGCCATCCAGCAAGGATGCCGACTCATGAATTTCGCGCGGTCGCCTGCCCGATATACCCGAACCGGACCAACGAGAGTCGTTGGCCGCAGCGGCATCGCACTGTGAAGCAACATAACTGATGGCGTGGGATCCTGGGGCCAGTCTGGCCCTCAAGTCATCAGCGAGCCATCCCGTCATTTCGAGGTGATCACCCCGGTTACCGTCCGAGTTGCTTGAGAGCTTCCGTTGTCTAAGCAGCACCCCCCTTATTTATTCCTCGCAGGGCTCAATTAGCTGGTCTTGAGTCTTGATTATCTTTGATTGGCTTTGCCACTTGATTTACATCAATCTTTTGCGTAACATTCCCTATGCGTTCAACCGAGAGGCTGATGGCGTCGCACCTAATAGATGAAGATTGAAAGTCGTAATTTGCTTTACCTTCATTGAACATAGGGAAATCCCTCAGAAACATCAAGTTGACGGTGTCAGTTCCTAGCCGTTCCGCAATCCGTATCGATTACCGATTCATCAGGCGATTGAAAAGCGAAGATTCAGGGATTTCGGTGACGATCGGAGCGAAAGAGCAAAGGTTCCGCGCAATTGGAGCCGCGACCGTCCCATCGTCTCGCAGCAAGCACAAACTCTTCATGTTCGAGAATCTTCGAGAAGATTGGATAACCCACGAGCGCGATCCTTGGCGTCAAGGCCTCTGGGTGATGGTCGTTTATCGATTCGGCCGTTGGCGCTACGGCCTCAAGCACAGAATTACCCGGGCGCCATTCTCGTTCCTATACAAGATCCTTTTCACGTTCGTGCAAATCCTTACCGGGATCGAGCTACCGTGCGAAACCAAAATCGGCCGGCGATTCAAGATAGAGCATTTTGGCGGCGTCATTGTCAGCGGTGATGCTGTTTTCGGCGACGACATAACAATCCGCAATGGAGTCACAGTTGGCCTGAGACATACCGGCAATCGCGGTTCACCAATCATCGGTAATCGGGTCGATATAGGAGCCGGGGCAAAAATACTGGGGCCCATCATTGTCGGTGACGACGTGATAATCGGGGCCAATGCAGTGGTGATCAAGGACGTGCCCGCGCGCTCGATAGCGGTCGGGATTCCGGCGCGAATTATAGCCCGACAGAGAGGAGCGGACGAAGAAATACCGTTCGCATTAGTACATTAGACTCATGCAGCAAACTATCCTAAACGAGAAGCTTCTCAGCCTGGTTGTCGATCGATACGCCGGACTTGAATCTGAAATTGCTCGACATCAGGCGAGGTTCCAACTGAAAAGCCTCGTCCGCGCAATTGCCAATGCCAGTGCCGACGCCGGCAAGAGAATTATCGACTTAGCAGGCGCCGGGCTACTTCTGGTCGCGCTATCGCCCGTTTTCTTGCTAATCGCAATCCTGATCAAGCTCGATTCCCGCGGCCCGGTCTTCTTCAAACAGCTTCGGGTGGGAAAATGGGGCAAGCGATTCACCATGTACAAATTCCGTTCGATGACCTATGACGCCGAGCGGCTCAAGGAAGAACTAATTAAACAAAACGAAGTGCCGGGCGGGGTTTTGTTCAAGATGAAGCACGATCCGCGGGTGACGCGAGTCGGAAGATTCGTTCGACGCAGCTCGCTCGACGAATTGCCTCAACTATGGAATGTGTTGAGAGGAGAGATGTCGCTGGTAGGTCCTCGTCCACCGGTGCCAGCCGAAGTGGATACTTATTCACTGAGTGAGAGGCGGCGGCTCGACGCCAAGCCCGGAATCACGTGTACTTGGCAGGTTTCTGGCCGCTCTCAAGTTCCTTTCCGCCAGCAAGTTGATATGGACGTCGCTTATATCGAATCCCAGTCAGTTTGGGGTGACCTTAAGCTGTTGCTGAGAACAGTCCCGGCGGTGCTGATTGGCCGCGGTGCTTACTGAGATTATTCGATGCGAACGATAATAGTCACCGGTGGCGCTGGATTTATCGGATCGAATTTTGTACGGACCGCGCTGGCGCAGACCGCACTGCGCGTGGTTGTGTTCGACAAGCTGACCTATGCGGGTAACCTGCTGAATTTTCGTGACCTGAAGAGGGACTCACGCTTTGAGTTCGTCCGGGGAGACATTACTAACCGCACCGAACTCAAATCGCTATGCAGGCGCTGGCAACCGGAAGCCATCATCAATTTCGCGGCCGAGACGCACGTGGACCGCTCGATCGATGGACCACGGAATTTTCTCCAGACTAATGTGGTAGGCACTTTCGAGCTGCTCGAGCTGACGCGGCACTATTACCATGGCCTCACCCCGGAGAAGCGTGCGCAATTCCGGTTTGTTCAGGTATCCACCGACGAGGTGTACGGTTCTCTTGGCGAAGGCGGGAAGTTCGAAGAATCCACTCCGTACGCGCCAAATTCTCCGTATGCGGCCTCGAAGGCGGCCGCCGATCACTTCGTGCGCTCATATCACGAGACTTATGGCTTGCCGGTGCTGGTTACGAACTGCTCGAACAACTACGGACGTTTTCAGTTTCCGGAAAAGCTGATTCCTCTAACGATTGTCAATGCCATAAGTGGCAAGCCGTTGCCGATTTACGGGAACGGCAGCAACGTGCGTGATTGGCTGTTCGTGGACGAGCATTGCGAAGGACTACTGGCCGTTCTGCAGCGAGGCCGTCCGGGCGCGAAATACAATTTGGGCGGCAATAGCGAGTCGACCAATCTCGAAGTGGTCGGCGAAGTGTGCCGAGTGCTGGATGACCTGATCCCCGCCAGCGCCAACCCAGCCGTCGCCGAACACGGACTAAAGAACTATTCCGAGCTGATCACGTTTGTGGCTGATCGCCCCGGTCACGACCGGCGCTATGCTATTGACTGTTCGCTTATCGGCCGGGAGCTGGGATGGACACCTAAGGTCAGTTTTGCCGAAGGAATTCGGCTGACAGTCGCCTGGTATCTTGAAAATCTGGAGTGGTGCCGAAGCGTACAGCAGGGTCAGTATGCAGGCGAACGCCTGGGGCTGGCGGTGGGCGGAGCGCTTCGATGAAGACCGTCCTCTTCGCTACGCGCGCGGTTCCCGACCTCGCCCCACTGACGGATGCGTCATGTCTTGCGCTCTTGCACGTGGCTTGCAAGCCGCTCATCGTGCATAGCGTCGAAGCGCTCGCAATGGCAGGACTCACGGATGTGATCGTGATCGTGTCACCCCATGCCTACGCGGTCGAGGCCGCATTAGGCGACGGAGCCCGGTGGGGTGTGCGCTTGGAATACGTGCTGGCGCCCGCCAGAGAATCTGACGAGCAAACGGTCGAACGGATTAAACACAGGCTCGGTGATGAGTATCTCCTCGTGCGCGGCGAGATGCTGCGCACACCGATAATCGCCGAGTTTGTTGAACGCGCTCGGCTAATCGAATCTGGATCGCCTGTCGCGACTATTGGAGGAGTCGACTCTGGAGTAAAGCTGGTCAGGGGAGCTCCAGCATTCCGGGAAGAGAGCTCAAACGGTGTGGCTAATCCGAAGCTCCACCGTGAAGCCGAAACCCGAATCGAATTTCCGGAAGCCCGCCTTTCACTCCTCGATTCTTTGATCGCCTTCCATCGAGCGAATCTCGACATATTGGCCGGTCATTTTGCCGGGCTCATTATTCCTGGCAGAGAGGTTGCGCGCGGAGTCAGAGTGGGGCGCCGGACGAACGTTCCTGCGGCTGCAATTAAAGAGACACCGGTACTGATCGGCGCGCGTTGCAGTATCGCGGACAACGCGGAATTGGATGGTGAAGTCGTAATTTCCAACGACGTCGTGATCGACTCCCGCGCGGTAATTCGCTCTTCAGTGGTCATGCCAAACACCTACATTGGCGAATTGGTGGAGGTTACCAATGCGATCGTCGCGGGTAATCGCCTGATTCACGTCGATACCGGCACCGTCACCAACGTCGTCGACAGTTTTCTGCTTGCCAGTATTCGCAGTGGCGAAATTGGCGAGCGGGTTCGCGAAATTGCCGATCGCGTCGTCGGAGTGGGCTTATTGCTCGCGTCACTTTGCCTTTGGCCGATCGCCATGATCGCGGCGATAAGCGCGAATCCCAGTGAACCAATACGCAGCAGACTGTTGCATGGAAATCGGAAGTCCGGCTCGGCGACGTGTGAATTCAAGGTCTACGAGTTCGCGACCTCGGTTCCCCTCCTGCGTCATCTACCCTATGTTTTGGCGCTCGTGTCGGGACATCTGAGTCTTGTCGGTGTCGAGCCGCTCGAAGCTGGGACGGTAACTGTGCGCACCGAGGAATGGGAGCGGGTTCGCGATGAATCAAAAGTGGGACTGTTTGGGCCGGTGCAGTTGAGCGCCACACGTGACACTCCAGAAGAAGATTGCCGAATCACCGAGGCCAGCTACGTTACCACTCACTCGATGGCTGAAGATTTGAAATGGATGCTTCGGGCCGTTGCCGCTGTTGCAAGCCTCCGTGCGTGGCGTCCGACGAGGCCTTCGACCGCTCCCGATCGTCCAAGCACGGCCACGGAAGCCGTACCTGTCGCATATCCGGCCAGTAGACGAAGAAAAATCGAATTCGAAGCTTTTGGAGCAATGTCACTCACTGCATCGGAGCCCGAGCCGAAACGCGATGCCTTGGGAGCTGAATAAGGCCTCAATTCGCTGGATGAAAGCCTAAGCAGCACGAATTTCTAGTGCCGTCGCGCGTCGAAAGTCCTATTAGACGCCACAAATCGCTAAATGACCTTGATTTCTTTCTCATATCAGATAAAAGCTAAGATTCAGTTATTAGAAGCTAGCATAGATGAGATTATAGGAGTATAAATAACACACAGCGACACTTCAGTGCTTAAGACATGATTGTGCGGAAGCAGTTCGTAGAAGCTTTAAGATGAGCGGTCAAATAGAAAATCGACCTACGAGCCTGCGGCACATCCCCGTGATTCTGCTCTCACGAGGTCTTGCAGCCGAAGAGAAGATGCGAGGCCTGAGGTTGGGAGCTGTCGATTACCTCACCGAACCTTTCGACCGGGCCGACGTAGCAGCGCGGATCTCCAGTCACCTCAAACTTGAATTAGTTCCCATAAAGCTGAGACTCGCGAACAACGGCGCCGTGGCGATCCGTCATGACGTAGCGATCCTCGGACGTGCCTACGAACGCAGCATCCAACCGATAGAAGACGAAATCCAAATGTCTCCCCCGACCGGCAGCACCCGGTTATCCAGCGTCGAGAACTAGCATGAGACTGGAGGAACAGCGCTACGGCGATACTTTGGTAGTCAAGTTGCTCGACTCGCGATTTGATGCGAGCAACGCCCCACTCGTTAAGGATCGAATTGCCGCGTTGATCGGCGACGGACACTATCGCATAGCGCTTGATATCTCCGACGTCGAACTCATCGATTCGAGCGGGTTAAGTGCGACAGTTTGGGTCCTTAAGCGGATCGGCGGCAATGGGGAATTGGTGATAGGGGGGGCCCGGGGAACCGTTATGAGTATCTTCAGGCTCACCAGGCTGGATAAGGTTCTCCGGATTTTTCCCGACAAAGAGATGGCTATTGCTGCGCTTCGCGGCTAAGTGAGGGCTGGTAAAGAGACCCGAGCGGATTTGCGCACCGAGGAAATAACGCTTTCAACCGAGAGCCCGTCTGGGAATATATCCTCGATAGGCCTCGCGAGCACGATCAACCACGGTTCGCCTCACATTTACTGTCATTGACAGTGCGTAACAAACATGTATCAATTCGTAAAAGAAACTCCAGGCGACGTCAACTTCGCTCTCGGCGACGGTACTAGGCGAAAGAATCGGCTTCGACATGCATTCAGGCATCAGGGTGCGCTGCTTTTACTAATCGCGCCGTTGCTACTGATCGGGTGCGCTACTCAGGCTGTACCCAAACTTCCATCTAACACTGAGGCACTTCATAACTCCTACCAGGACCATCTCTCTTCGTCCTCGGCGGAAGCGATTAGTCAATTCGAAGAAGGCACTCAGAGCCGCTACACCATCGGACCCGGAGACAGGGTAAGAGTAACGGTCTGGGCGCGTCCGGAATTGTCAGGTGCGCATGTGGTCGGGCCGGACGGTGACATCCAGATTCCGTTTGTGGGCTCGGTCCCAATCGCAGACATAACGCCTGATCAGGCCGGTACCAAACTGAGCGGGGTGCTGTCAGAATATTATGTAGGCGCCTACGCGACTGTTACCATGTTGAACTACAGTGGTAACACCGTTACCGTTCTTGGCCACGTCGCACATCCAGGGCTGCTCACTTTCACTGACAATCCGACTTTGCTTGAGGTCTTGGCGAGAGCGGGAACGCAAGCAACGGACAGTAAAGCGACTGACATCCAGCGCTGCGCGGTCTTCCGCGGCAACGACCGTGTTTTATGGCTTAACCTTGCTCCACTCTATCGCGGCGATGATTCGGCGCTAAATGTAACGATGAGGCGGGGCGATATGGTGTACGTGCCCCAACGCTCGGAACAGCTCATATATGTTATGGGTCAGGTCACGAAGCCCGGCGCGTACGAACTCACGCCAAACATGTCATTCCTCGATGCATTGGCGTTGGCCGGTGGTCCAAGCGATGCCGCAAAGCCCACTCAGATTGTGTTCGCCCGGCCGCGCCAGAACATACAGCAGGTCGTTGATTTTAAGAAATTTGTGGGAGGCGATGGCGCGGCGAACTATCGGCTCGAGCAGGGCGACATAATATTTGTGCCTAAGAGTGGGCTAGCAAAGGTAGGCTACGTGCTGCAGCAGCTCAGTCCGCTTACTAGTTCGCTAATACTCGGAGCTGCGCTTTTTTAATGAGTGCGAGTTTACAGCCCCGCGCTGAAGAGCACGACGCGAGCGATCGGGCCGAACAGATTGCCGTAGTCAGGGGAGCACTGGCGCGAAATATCAGCCGCGACGCGGCGGCGCGTGTCGGATATCTGTTAACGCGGATACTTATACCATCTTTCGTGCTCGCTAGAATTGGGCTCTCGGCCTACAGCGTGTGGTCGGCCATTTTTATTATGGTTTCCTATGTAGGCGTGACCACGATGGGCCTTTCGGTCGTGTACGTGAAGTACACAGCCGAGTTCACCGCGCGCGGTGAAGCGGATAAAGCCAATTCGCTGTTATCAACCGGCTTGTTTTCGATGGCCGCCGTATGCGGGGCATGCTTCGTCCTGCTGGTGCTTGAGTTGCATCCTGTTCTGGTGTGGCTACGAGTGCCCGCGCATATTTTTGCTCAGGCACAAACCGCGGTCATGCTGGTCATCGGTGCTTTTTTGTGTGACATGGTCTTCAGTGTCTTTCCTCGGGCGCTTGCCGGATCGCACAAAATCGCTGAGACACAGGGTATATGGGTTATTTCTTATGTGTCTGAGATGGTGTTGATTTTTTACCTGGTCGGCACCGGGCACGGACTGATCGGATTGGCCGAAGCCTTTGTTGTTCGTGAGGTGCTTTCGATTGGCTTGAATGGTTTGCTGGCTTTCCGGATGTTGCCGTGGCTTCGTATTTCGCCACGACGGATTTCCTTCGATTCACTCCGTACGCTGGCGGGGTTCGGCAGCGTTGTACAGTTGAGCTCTTTTTTCTGCATCGCGCTCAATACCATCGAACGGGTTATCGCAGCGCCTCTGATAGGTCTTAGTGCCGTCGGAATACTGGATTTGAGCGATAAATGGCCGACGATGTCGAGCATGATCGCGGACGCTTTTGCGGCCTCGTTTTTGCCCGCGGCTTCCTACTTGAAAGGCGGGCGAACGGAGAAGCGGACCGGTGACGCCACCGTCGTGCAGTTGTATCTGCGTGGCGGTCGCTACATGAACCTGGCTTCGTCTTCTATCTGCGCTCTTCTGGCTACCATATCAGGACCATTGCTGATGGCTTGGCTCGGCGGGGCATTCCCGGCGAGCGCTTATCTCATGACGATTTTCGCTGTGCAACAGAACATTCACCATATGACAGGTCCCGGTACATCGATCCTAAAGGGAATCGGCCGGCCGAGAGATGAATGGTACTATCTGATTCCGAACATTTTGATGGCACTAGTGGCTATTCCACTCTCGCGGCTGGTGCTTGGACACTGGAGCGCCGCGGGGCTTGGCAGCGCGGTCGTAATCGCTACGGTGAGCTCAGCCTTGTTCTTTGTCGTTCATGCGAATCGCATCTTGGGAGTGTCTTGGCGTAGGTATCTGAAGATCGTCGTCGCGCCCGGCCTTGTTCCTTATCTCATCGGCATCCTGGTCGGCATCCCTGTCTGGAAATTCACTCAGCAAGGAAGTCGTTGGCACGCGCTGGTCATCGTTGCGGCGGGGGGTCTTGTTTATGCTCTTATGCTCGCCTTGGCCATTGATCGGGCGGTGTTCGACGCCGACGAAAGACATTGGTTTCATGGCCTGGTCCGGCGCGAACTCGCGAGAGTGACAGGTACGATAGGGTTTGGAGAATCTGATGAATCTACCCACTGAAGAACAGAGTCTGCAGTTGCATTCGGCGCCGAGCGCTTGGATTGTGCCGGGCCGGCGGATTGATGCGCTGAAGAGCTTCCGAAATCATCGAAGCCTGGCCGTGGTAACCGCGCTGACGATTCTCGTGCTGGGCCTGGCCGGTGCATTACTATTCGGCCACGCAAAATACAGGGCGGTTGCCTCGGTTAGGGTCCTGCCGACTTACGATACGCGTCTCGAAACGGGGCTCGAACCTTCGTTGATTCCAAACATAGAGTACCGCAGCTTTGTTCAACAACAGGTTTTTGAAATCGGCAACCCTGAAACAATTATAGAAGCGCTCAAGCTGCTCGGGCCGAAGGCCGCACTATGGCAACTGCCGGGCGAAACCGATCAACATGCGGCCGAGCGACTGCTCGAGTTTCTCAAGGTGGAATGGGTTCCTGACACGTTCCTAATCACCGTTAGTCTTCAGGGCACGCAGGCTCGGGGTCTGGATCAGATCGTTAATGCGGTAGTCGATGCGTATCTTTCCCGTCAGGAGAGGCAAGAGCTGAGTGGCGCCGACACGCATGTCAAGTTGCTTGAGCAGCGAAAGAGCGATCTTCAGGGCCAGGTGAACGGCGAACGCGCAGAGCTCGGTCAGTTGGCGCAGGAGTTGGGTGTCTCCACCTTTGTTGCTACTGCCACCGACCCGTACAACCGCAAGCTGAGCGATGCGAATTTAGCGCTGGAGCGGGAACAGAGCAATTTGATTATCGAACAGGCGCATTTGGCAGCTCTTGAAGCCGAAGATAGTCACCCCGCAGACGCCGACGTGAACGCACTAGCGCAAAAGATATTGCTGGACGATCGGGACGTGGCAGCTCAGAAAAGCGAGTTGGGAAGCCGTCGTGAGTCTATTTTTCTCCAGCTCCAGGGACTTGCTCCAAGTCATCCCGGACGGCCCGTGCTGGAGCGGGAAATCGCAAATATCGACGAAGAAATCAGTCTCATCGACGGCAAGGCGATGAAGCAGGCTCGGGCGGTTCTGCTGGGTACTCGCACGGCAGACATCCACGACAGAATAATTTCGGCAAAGCTTCGCGTTGATCAGGCAGAGCGTGCTCGCGACGGGATCGAGCAGGAAGTAGCGACTTTGAAGACCAGCGTCGCTGCATTTGGAGCCAAGTACAATCATGCGCTGGCCCTGCATGAACAGTACGAAAATCATCTTAAGGCGCTCAGCGAGATCGATGACCGGATAGAGGTTCTTCGGCTACAAAGCCAGTCGCCGGGCGTCGCGAGCCTCGAGCTTCCCGCGCAAGTACCCGATAAGCCAGAGGGAGGCAAACGGAAAGTTATCGCGGGCTTCTCAATTGTTCTGGCAATGTTGTTTGGCGTGTTATTACCTACCCTCGTCGATCTTACTGACTCACGAGTGCGATCGTCGAAGGAGCTCGAGAGCATACTTCAAATGCCCGTGCTGGGCAGTACCCTGGGGCTCGACACGGCCTCGGTTCGTGACACCTTGCGCCGGATCGCATTAAGTATAATACGCGAGCGCCGGCAGGCGGGGACGCGAGTGTTTGTCGTCACTGGGGTGACAGCAGGGGCGGGGACCTCATCCCTGACTCTCGCGCTCTCGAATGAGCTTACGGAACTTGGCACGTCGACAGTGGCGGTCGAAGCGAACGCAGGTTGTCCAGATATTCGCTTTCAAAAGCAACCGGCAAACGGTGCAGGTCGCACTCCTATTTCATCAAACGGACTGAGCCAAGCCACCGGTCGACCACTGCACAGCGTCGGTGAAGGAGCGGTCGCTGAAAGAAGTTCCTTCGCCGTCTGTGCTCACACGATAGTAGGCAGGTCGGAGTCGCTACCGGACAGAATAGCAATTTGTCAGCATCAGAAGCACGATAGGCTGGCTATGAAGTGCGTTCGGGAGGTGCTCGAGCTCGGGTTGCAAAGCCACGACGTCGTACTCGTGGACGCACCGCCGATCTTGACCTCAGCAGATACCACGATGCTCGTGCAGAACCCTGCCGGCGTGATCGTTGTCGTTCGCGCAGAACGAGATCACATACCGGAAGTGACGGCCGCTATTCAAGAGTTGAATAGATTATCACCCCCCGTGGTTGGAGTGGTGCTCCGAGGTGATCGATGGACCGACAGTGGCGCTACGGCGCGGGTTGAGAGCAAACGCCGGGCTTCTGTCGTATCCACCTCAGAAGACGTGTCGGAGGGATCTTTTTCCGAAGTTACGTACGAGGGTTTTTCTCATCTCTCGTAGTGCAGAAATCGAGATGAACGAAAGGCTGGCATTGCGCTTGTCCGTAAAGAGACCCGACGATTGTCTCAGGCCACGGGTTGAGCGTTTGCTCCTCGGGTGCTCGGGTTTCGTGAATCAGTCGGGTTGTTCGAGAATTGAAGTTGATCGTGCCGAAGCTGTGGAGATCCGATCGAGAAGAGGCACGGATTACCAGCGGACCAGGCGGAGCGGCGTGATGGCCGGAGTGTTCGCTATAGCGAGAATCTGCACCGAGGGATGAGTCTGATAACCATAATACCGGGCCTTCTCGCTCTGCTGGTGTGTGTCCGGCGCGGGTGGGAACGTGCCTTGATTGATGTCTACATTCCCGCGTTGCTGTTGCTACCGGATGCGTATCGTTGGACGATTACCGGTCACTTAACTTTTAATCAAACGGCGATAATCCCTATCGCTGGGTTTGCGATCGCTCGGTCGTGGCGTGATTGGGAATGGAGCGTGACCGATCTGTTGGTGGCGGGTTACGTAGCGATGTCGGTCGCGTCAGAATTTGTTAACAAGGATTTTTACGAAGCCCGAAATGTTGCACTTCAGGCGATGTGTGGGTCGATTCTACCTTACGTGGTCGCCAAAAGTATTCCGGTGCGCGAAGGGTTTTACGCGGAGGTCGCGAAACGGGTTGTAGTTTGTCTCACTATCGTTTCAATCATCGGTGTCTATGAATTCCGCATGGGAAGTAACCCATTCGACTTGCTTCTGAAGCCTTTCTTCCCGGGGCAATTGCCATCCGCGGTATGGATAGCCCGCTATGGATATGCCCGACCGGCCGGACCTTACGGCCATGCCATCGTAGCGGGAATCGTTCTCGCAATCGGTCTGCGGCTGGTCCAGTGGCTAAAATGGGGAAAATACTGGCCAGGCAGCCTACCGCTGATTCCGATGAGCAAGACCCGTTTCTGTCATTTATGGCTCTTGCTGGGAATTCTCATGACAATGAGCCGCGGGCCCTGGTTAGGAGCCGGAATTGGGGCGCTGGTGGTATTCGTAGGCCGTACGAGAAACCGTCGGCAGACACTCGCAACGACGGCGTTGGCAATCCTGCTTATAGGCATTCCATTGGGCCAGGCGTTCAAGTCTTACGTCTGGGTGGAGCGAACGCAGGCTGTCAGCGCGATGGAAGAGAGTGCTGCTTATCGGCATGAACTGATCCAACGATACATTACTATTGTGGAGGAACGCCCGCTTTGGGGTTGGGGCCGAAACAATTTTCCTACGATCAACGGCATGCGGTCGGTAGATAATCATTACCTGCTGCTAGCTCTTACCTATGGGGAATACGTTCTTGCTCTGTTCGTGGCTATTCTGTTGTGGATGATGACGCGTTTGCTCTTGTTTTGTAGGGCTAAAGCTGGCGCGGAATTTCCGGGATCCCTCGCGATCACCTTTCTTGGGATCTACGTCCTAATCGCAGTCTCGATCGCCACGGTGTGGCTGGGTGCTCAAACTGTCCAACTGCTTTTTCTTGTCTCCGGCTTGAGTGAAGCGCTGATTCTGGCGCCAGCCCTGAAAACGATCGCAGAAACTAAGGTTGTGCAAGCGCGCGCGTTCAGGTTCCAGCGAGTTATGGCATAGATGCCGCCATCGGCTATCGGACGCCCTTTAGTCGGCGACTAGCCTTATGGCGGAGCGAAAGGGTCGAGCAGAGCTGACGGGCGTCGCGATACTCGAAAAAGTGGTAGCGTGAGAAGCAAGTACTACTGCACCGTCCTTCACGCTTTGATGAAGGCGGCTAAAGTTCAGTAATGTTGATAGATAAGTCAGCTCCGGGTCGTCCCGATATGGATGCGAATCAGGGCCACTGCAGCGTTGAAGAACCCATCCTTTCGGTCGTGGTCATTGGCCGCAATGAAGGAAAACGCCTAAGTGCATGCCTCCAGTCGGTTATGGCCATAGGCGTCGCGGTTAAGGCTTTCGAGGTTATTTACGTC
This sequence comes from uncultured delta proteobacterium, assembly GCA_963755905.1. Taxonomy (GTDB): domain Bacteria; phylum Desulfobacterota; class Binatia; order Binatales; family Binataceae; genus JAKAVN01. The sequence continues at coordinate 1,328,706 of CAVWLM010000002.1, read as the reverse complement.
GACTCGTCTTCGAGCGATGACAGCGTGGAGCGTGCCGGCAGGTTTAAAGCGACAGTTATTCAAGTCCATCCCGATCGGCCGTGCGCTGCAGTTGGACGCAATGCCGGATGGCGTGTTGCGCGTGCGGCGATTGTGCTCTTCCTGGATGGCGACACGATTCTTGCTCCCGATTTTGTCGGTTATGCCATCCAGCAATTTGCTGACCCAAACATAGCGGTCGTATTTGGTGATCGCCGCGAGGTTGATACAGATACTTCGATCTATAATCGCGTACTGGACTTGGACTGGATCCCGCCGCGTGGCGCCATCGAACTGTGCGGCGGAGACGCGCTAATTCGTCGCGAGGTGTTGGAGCGGGTCAATGGCTACGACGAACGTTTGATCGCCGGGGAAGACGCAGAACTGTGCTCACGAATTCGTGCGTTGGGCTGGAAGGTCATACATCTTGACCGTCGGATGGTCGGGCATGATTTGGCGATCCATCGATTTTCCCAGTATTGGCGGCGTTCGGTGCGCACCGGTTATGCCTATGCTGAAGTCTCCGAGAGGTTCCGGAATAGCGCTTTACCTGTGTGGTCTCGAGAGGCGCATAGTAATCGCGTCCGGGGCGGCGCGACGCTGGCGATGTTGGCGGGCTCGCTAGTTCTGAGCTTGGCCGCTAGGTCCATACTGCCGATCACGACGGTTGTGCTGATTATTGCGGGACTTGCGGTGAGGACTGCGATTCGGTCGCAATGGAAGTGCGCTGACCTGAAAACTCGATTACTTTACGGGTTTCATTCGCACTTGGCCCAGATACCGATGCTATTTGGACAGTTGCGATATAGATACAATCGCTTAAGGGACCAAAGCGCCGCGCTTATCGAGTATAAGTAGCGATCCTAAGCAGTCTGGGCCTGGAGTAGGCTGAACGCGACCTCGATGAATACGAATATTGAGGGCGATGGCCCGCTTAGCATCGATGGACATCTTGAGCCCAGGCTAAGAACGGTATCGACTTCCGACAGAATCTTCTTCATTTTTATGCCCTGACTGACTTCATCGTTGCCGTACGGACTCGGGCAGTAACCCACCTACAGAGTGCCGTATGCACCACGATTCCGTGAGAGCATGATAGCCATAGGATAGTTTCCAGGGATACGCGCCTGGCGACGGAAGTTCTACTGAAGATCCGAGAAGTGCGGCGTATGAGGCTCGCTCGCTGCTAACCTGCGATTCGTCGGCCATAAGGCACTGTGGTATGCCAAATCCGTGACGAAACGCGGAACCCTACGATCTGTGCGTCGCTGCGCGATGCGCTTGAGATAGCCTATCGCATTCGCGAGCAGGGCAACAATGTCGACAGCCGTCGCGTAGGCGATACCGTAGCTTACGGTGAAGTATCGACGGCGCGACTCGAACCAGTAGGCCGGCAGTCGCTTCAGCGCTACATTACGCTCCGTGACTTTGGTGCTTTGCCCCGCGATATGCATAACGCGACTCTTTGGTACGTACCAAGTCGAGAAGCCCGCCTTCTTGGCACGGAAGCAAAAGTCCGTCTCTTCGAAATAGAGGAAGTACTTTTCGTCGAGACCACCGATTGAATGGAACACTGTGCTGCGAATCATCATCGAGGCGCCTGCCACCCAATCTATTGGTTGCGGCACCGGGCTCATTACCACCGGGACCACCCAGCGTCGCAAGATGCGGGTTGCGAGTCCAAATTGCAGTCCGTTCTCGATCTCGCTTAGGATTGAAGGAAAGCGGAAGGCTGTCGGCCACTCACTGCCATCGAGATTTTCGAAACTGCTTCCGACGATACCAACCGCCGGGTGTTCCTCAAGGAAGTGCACCAGGGCACCGATTGCTCCTTTGCGCACGACCGTGTCAGGGTTGAGGAGGTGAAAGTAATCCGGTCGTCCATGGGCAAGCGCGCGTTGAAACGCCAGATTGTTACCGTACGCAAAGCCACCATTTCTCGGCGCTCGTACGAGGGTCACCCACGACGACCAGGCATTTGTCTCAATCGCCTCAGCGATCGCAGGCGCATCTCCGGATGCATTATCAACGACAATCGCCCTGATACATATGCCCGCGGTGGATCGCTCGGCATCGATCGAGCGCAGGCAGTCGATTGTGAGTTCCGCGGATCTGTAGCTGACAATAGCGACGGCAACGTCGATTCCGTTCATACCATCTTCACTTCGAGCGGGCGTTCACGGATTGACCCGTGGTTTTGTTGCAGGTAAGGCAGAATCGCTTCCGCCAGGGAATTGACGAAGCGCTCCTCCAGCATCGTGGAATGACCGCCCTCAACGTCGATCAGGGTGAGTTCACGGGCAATGCTGCTCCAACCGAACGTCTCGTCGGTATAGACGTTTCGATTGGGCGTGTCGTCTCCTTCGCCCGTGCGGGCACGCACCAAGACGATGGACGCGATCGTTAGGGGCTTTGGTTGGTAACGCGCCTGAGCGGAATCATAGATCTGGCGCACGCTGAGTTCGGGTATTAGCCGAGGCCACCGGAGTTTGCGCGTGAGCAGTCCGCGTAACAGATGATAGCGGGCTCGCGCCCACCACTGTCTATTGCGTTGCGCAATTTCCCACCGTAGGGCATTCATCAGTTTTCTCGAGATAGCCCCGGCAACGACCGCCGCACGCTTCCAAGGCGCACGCTGTCGAGCGTCCACAAAAGTCTGCCTCAGACGGCCGAGACGCTGCTCCCTGATGCGCCCAGGCCGCTCCTGAGCGTCCGGTGTCGCTGCTTCGAGCAAAACCAAAAGCTCAACGCTTTCACCGGAGCGAACCATCTGTGAAGCCATTTCGTAAGCGATGACGCCTCCCGCGCACAGTCCTCCCAAAAGGTAGGGTCCGCGAGGCTGCTCCTTGCGCACTTCTCCGATATAAAATGCCGCCATGTCCTCGATCGTCGTGTGGGCAAGCGGTACTCGTGCAATTCGGTGCGGCTCGATGGCGAACACGGCGAGATTGTCCGGCATGCGGCGGGCCAGATTCAAATAGACTAAGGTCTCGCCCTCGCCATCGTGTACGAGAAAAAGCTTGCGTGAGCCCCCAGGCCTGAGCGCGATCAACGCTCCCGACCGCATTCGGGAAATCCAAGCGCGGGCGATTTGCCGGCGACGAGCGTGAATCGCGGAGGAGTAGGTTGGAGATCGCTCGCTATCCACGTAACAGTCCCTTCACCGCCAGAGGCCTGAAGTTCTCTGGGAGAACCGGATAATGTATGCGGTGAATTTGCTTAATCATCACTGAGGCGTATGGATTAGTCAGATACGACTGGTCTTTCCGTCTTCCAGCTTGTCACATCGAAAGATGTTCACGAACTGTTTCAGGCCATCCCTGCGCATCGAGTCCATGTATCGTGAATAGCGCCAGCGCAAGTCGATCGAGACCGAAAGCCACGCAACTCGTATGCACTATCTCGCCACTTTCGGAACTGAGTTTCCAGGCGGTCGAGAAATGATCGAGATGATAGTTGAAGCTCATACAGGCGGTCGGCTGCTCTTCCGAGTTCACAGGAATCAAAAGCTCAAACTTCAGTGACTGCTCCAGTTGGCTCAATGCCGCCAATTGGCCTGCTCTTCCGAAGAAGGGGTCACTCGCTGGAGCGATCGTGTAGGGCAGGCTCAATTGTTTCGCGAGGCGTTCGGCGCGCGGGAGCCATTGTGATCTAAAATTTATCGCTTGTTCGGGGGTGCCCAAAAAAACGTATTCCCGCATCCGAAACGACTGCAGGCGGCCGGGCTCGCTCGTAGCTTCGTGGCGAAAACAATCGGCGGCAACGTCGAATTGCTTGCCCTTCACCGGTAAAGGTCCCTGGGCCGCTTGGAGCGGATATACTGGATAACAGGCGGCAGGTGAAAGGACCAGGTCAGTTGCCCTTAAGCCAGTGACCCAATCGCTTTTATCCACTAACTTTCGGATCTCCGGCTCAGTCCCGTGAAGACAGCTGACGCAACCCAGCAAGTGTGGGAAACTATGCAGATACCCCGAGCTTTCCAACATTTGGCGGCTCATTACTGGCGGAAATCGCAGAACTTCAGTGTCGGGATCGCGGTACCGGCCGATAAGGACGGAGAGACTTTCGATCACCTGCTCGAACAGCGCTGTTCGAGCATACACGCCGGCGCTACCGCTGGGTCTGAGCAAAGCATGCATAATTTGCGCTGTTCGATTGTTGGTGATATGGCTCATGTCGAAATGTCCCTCTAAACTCAGTCGTGAAATAGTCGGAAATTATCGCAGTAGCTATCCCTCAGCTTCTGACCGAAGATGGAACCTCAATAAGCAATGAGGCGGTCGTCGCGCTTGCCAGTATCCGGTCGTTATTGATCATGATCGACGACGACAAAACATCACGAAGGTGGCGAGACACGCTATACTCTCCATCGTTCCGATAGCCGACCAGTCCACAAGCGTGCATGCAGCTCATCACTGTGGCGATTGCCAATTCAGAAGCGTTTACCTTGAGCAGGTTCATCGCGTTCTGAAAATCCAGTGACTCGAGTTCCTCTTTTTCGGTCCCGATGGCTTCGAATCGATCGAGTGCCGACGCGACAATGCCTCGGAGGGTCCGAAGTGACATGGTAGCGCGCGTCAGATGAGCCGCACCGGGTGGCAACTGGCCGCCCGCACGTCGGGCGGCACTCCGCATGAAACGTCGCGTGCGCTCAACCGCGCCCGCTGCTATGCCGGACCAAACCGCACTCCAGGTCAGATGAGCGACTGGCATCATGGTATGCGTCTGAATTGTGGAGTACGAATCAGGGAAAATCTGATCCGTCATACCTGTAGCTTTGAGCATGAAACCGGAGCTGCAGGTGCCTCGCATCCCAAGGGTCTGCCAGTCGACGATCGGCTCGACTTGATAATCCTTCCGAAGCAGGGCGAGCAGCACCTGGTCGGTGGGTGAAGCGTCGGTGGAGCGCCGGGCGGTCGTCAAGATAGCGTCGGCTTGCGCACCATAGGACATGACCGTTGCGCTTTTCTCGAGGGCGATGCGCTCTCCGTCGCGTTCCACTGCGCAGACACTGGAACGCAGATCACCGCCGGTCTGACCTTCCGTCGTGGATGAAGCGATCAGGAGTTGATCCGATAAAAGCTCGCGCAGCAGACGGCGATGCCACGCGCTGCCGTGCGCGTGCCGCACCAGAATCGCCACCATTATCTGGTGCATGGCGAAAATCATGCCGGTCGAGGAGCATGCGCGGCCCAGCATGTAGCAAAGGTCGGCTACATCGGCGACACTCGCGCCTTCACCGCCGAATTCAGCCGGAATCAAAACACCCAGCAACCGTTGCGTGCGTGCGGCCGCGAATGCTTCCGCAGGAAAGCGCGCCTCTCTATCGACGGCCTCGGCGTTTTCTGCGGCAATTTTCGCCACTGATTCGCTTCTTAGTCTGAGATCGTCTGTAAACATACGCTTTTTAAACCTATGTTCGGCCATCGCATCGCATTTGCTAGCTATATTAGCATAATTAGGCTAATATCGCCAGTGTGAAAACCAAAGATCAAGGCTTTTCGCCGGAATATCGAGTGGTCACCGTGGTGCAGCAGGTGTTTGAGGAACGCTCCATCGCACGATCGGTTTGTGCGGACGATGTTCTGGCGGAGATTGGGCTGACTTCGCTGGATCTGGTCAAGATCGTGTTGCTCGTGGAATCGGAATTCGACCTGATGATCCCCATTCCCGACATTAAACCAGCGAACTTCCGATCGATCTCGACCATCAGCAGACTGGTTAGCAGGCTATTGAATGAGACTTCATCGGTATCCTCGGTGCACGAAGAAAGAACGAAATCGTGACCTCGCGGATCGAGATCGACGCTCTGATGCGAGAGCTGTATGGCGCCAGAGTACTGGGCAACCTCGACGCGATCTGTCGACTGTTTTCCGATGAGGCCAGATTCGAGATCGCTTCCGCCGGCAACGGGAATCGCCTGGCAGTCCACTCGGATGGGACAGGCGAGCTTCGTCCTCTGCTGACGCTTTTGATGAGGACTTTCAGGATAGTTAATCAGGAGATTCTCTCTCTGGTAATTGATGGCCCAAAGGTTGCCGCGCATTGGCGCGCGGACGTTTACTCGAGGGTCACGGGAAGTCTGGTGCCCACCGAGTTCATCGATCTCGTGGAAATCCAAAGCCGCCGTATATCGTCCTACCTGGAATTTTTTGTTCCCCGTTGAAGAGTCACGCCCGGGCAGAGCCATCCGCATGATGGATCCGTTCGTTCGTCTCGCCCGCGTTTTGTAAGGCGATCACGAGTTCGTAGACATCGTTTGGGGTCGTTTCTCCGTGAGTGACGCATGCCCTGATGACATCGGTTCCTTCGTACTTCGCGACCGCGATCCACGCTTTGCCGCTGGCGAGGACCCTGTCCACGATCGCTCTCGCATCACCGAACCTGGACGGAGGCTTTATACATAAGACAGCAAGTGGCGAGTCATTGGCTATTGTCCATCCGTTGTTCAGAAGTTCTTCCTTCAGCAGACTGGCTAGTTCAATCGACTTCTCCACATGTTGTGCGTAGCCGGCCCATCCGGCGGCCGCCAACGACAGAAAGAGGCGCAGACCGAGAAAGCGCCGCGACCATTGGACCGAGGTCACATAGGGGTCGAGCCCGGCGACATTGGAAGGCATAAAACCGGTCGAGACCTGGAAGGCCGACGAAAGTATAGGCGCATGCCTGGTGATGAACATGCCGCATCCCATGGTCGTTGCGAACCACTTGTGAGCGTCGATCGTTACCGAGTCAGCCTTCTCCATCCCACTGAGAATGCCTTTCAGCCGATCGGACGCGATCAGTGCTCCACCCCAGGCCGCGTCCACGTGAAACCAGACACCGGCGGACTGCGCAAGCTTACTGCACGCCGCAAGATCGTCGATCATTCCCGCGTTGGTCGTCCCCGCCGTGGCGGCAATCATTGTCGGAACGCAACCTCGTTGGCGATCGTCGGAAATGGCCTTGGCCAAAGCCTCTATATCCATTCGCCCGGATCCATCGGTCGCTACGAGCCGCACGGCCGCGCGGCCCACTCCGGACTGATGTGCAATTTTCAGCCAGGCTAGATGGCTTTCCCGCGATACATAGAATACCGGCGGGCCGTTGAAAGCCCGCGCTCCATTCGTGGCAAACTCCTCATTCGATTGAGTCAAGGCGCAGATGAGGGCCGTATAGTTCGCTTCTGATCCGCCACAGGTGAAGTGACCTGCGCTACCGGATGGAAACCCGGCGCGCTGAGCGACAGAGCGGATGACATGGGCCTCGATTTCCACCGCGGCCGGGGATGTCGTCGCGGTCGCGAGTTGTGGGTTGAAGGCGCCGGTCAGGCGGTCGGCGCATAGAGCAGGGAAGGTCGGAGCGGGATTGAATAGTCCGAAGTAGCGCGGATGAGTAACCTGAACCAACCCATGCTCCATTGCGCCGATGGTCCAGGTCAGGACTTCATCGAGCGCGCGCGGCGCTCGAAAATCGAAACCGGAAAGCTCGCGCCTGAAGCCGGGCATATCGAGCGTCGGCATCACCGAGCCTTCCGCGATCCGCTCGTTCGCACGCATCAATTCGCGCGTGAGGAAGTCGTCAAATCGTTCGCGATCTTCGGGCTGCGGAAACAGCGCTGACGGCGGTTTAGGTAATTCGCGATTCATTCCATTTGGTGAAGCGTTAGCCGGTCGGGCGTCCCGCTATGTCAAAGCCGCAGGCGCGGCGGCCGCTACCGTCAACCCGCGACGCCGTTCCATGCGGCGAGCGCCATTTGCCTCTCGAGAACGGCGCTTGAATAAAACTACCTATTTCGTCCGTCAGATGCCTTCAGGCTGAAGGTCTTACGATCTGCCAAATAGGACATCCAGTTCGAGTAGATGCTCACCGCCGGCACGCGCCAGTGATACGAGAGTCTCTGCTCTGCCGTCACCATGGGAAAATCCGGGAGCAGATTAACGTCGCGGTGATACAGCGCCTGTCGCCGGAACGCGGCCAGAGCAGCTACCGCATCTCCGTCAAAATAGCCACATGGCATTTCAGGGTAGCTATCTGCTTCGCCAGTAAGAAATCGTCCAACATCTCTGCGATATTCGCGAAGCAACGTATCCGGTTCGTATTCAGGGTGGCCTTGAAAAAAAACATTCAGACAGCTTTCGTGCTTCACGAACACATCCGCTCCCGTGTCGGCGGATCGATACAGGACGTGATAACCACGCGAAATCAGCTCTTCCTCCGCAAGATCATTGTGCCGGGAATGCGGTACGCTCCATCGGGCAGGAATGTCCGCGACGATTCGATGGTGCTCGGCCTTCACGCATCCGAAGACTCCGGAGAGTTTTTTGGGCAGCCGTCGCCGGGTGATTCCGTCGATATGTAGTGTCGCGGCGTGGGCGGCAAGACACGACCAGATGGTCGCGAAGGTATGGTCTTGTGCCCAATCGACAAGCCTGGTCAGCGAGTCCCAGTAAGGCTCCTCCGTAAGCGCCGAAGCGCGTGGTTCAGTTCCCGTTACGATCAAGCCGTCGATCTGGCTCGCCCACAGTTCGCTGAGGTCCTCATAGTGTTGATTGATGTGCGACTGAGCGGCTGGCGCGCGAACAAGCTCCGGGAGAGTAAAGTGCCTGATGCGCACCTCATGGGTTTGGGACGCGGCTGAAAGCAACTCGTGGAACTGCCGCTCGGTACTCCGCAACGCCGCGTCGGGCATGTTGTTGACGAGCCCAATGACTACAGGTTCGTCCGAGGGCAGGGGCTCGACAGGCGGTTGGCTCACGAGCAGCATCGTTAGGCGTCCACGGAACGTTGAGCTCCGTTCAGTTCCAAAGGCATGGCGCACGCCGCTTCGAGCGCACGATCCAGGTCTTCGATGATGTCATCCGCGTGCTCAATTCCTACACTGAGGCGGATCGCCTCGGGCGTGACCCCCGCCTTCCGCCGCGCTTCCGGGGACATCTGGCGATGCGTCGTCGAGGCCGGATGACAGGCCAAGGATTTGGCGTCGCCCAGATTGACCAATCGCTTGACCAGCTTCAGTGCGTTGTAAAACCTGCATCCCCCATCGAATCCGCCGCGGACACCAAACGTGATTAGCGAGCAGGCCCGGCCGCCAAGATATTTGAGCGCGAGCTGATGGTAGGGATTGTCCTCAAAGCCTACATAGTTGACCCACTCGACACGCGGATCCTCACGTAAGAATGTGGCTACTCGCCGTGCGTTCTCGACGTGACGCTCGACCCTGAGAGCCACTGTCTCGATTCCCTGGAGCAGCATGAACGCACTCATAGGCGAGAGGACGGAGCCCATGTTTCTCTGATAGACGCTGCGACAGCGCGCAATGTAGGCTGCCGGGCCGAAATGTTCAGTATAAATGAGTCCGTGATAGGAAGCGTCGGGCTCATTGAACATCGGGAAGCGTCGAGCGTGCTTTGCCCAGGGGAACTTGCCGCTGTCGACGATAATGCCGCCCAGAGTGGTGCCGTGTCCTCCCATGAATTTGGTCAAAGAATGAACGACAATATCCGCCCCGTACTCGAAAGGGCGCAGCAGTACAGGAGTGGCTACCGTATTATCTACGACGAGTGGAATACCGTATTGATGAGCAATGTTCGCGAGCGCTTCGAGGTCGCAAATGTTCCCTGCGGGATTTCCGACGCTTTCGCAGAAGACCGCACGGGTATCATCGTCAATCAGCTTTTCAATCGAACCAGGGTCATCAGATTCGGCGAGTCGGACAGTAATACCAAGCTGCGGAAAAATATGGGCGAAGAGGGTGTGAGTAGTGCCGTAGAGCTGGGGAACGGAGATGATGTTCTTACCTATCTGGCTGAGATTCAGGATCGCGAAGTGCAGCGCAGCCTGTCCCGAACTGACACTTAGAGCCTCGAGGCCACCCTCCAGCGCCGAGACACGAGCCTCCAGCACGTCATTGGTGGGATTGCTGATGCGTCCGTATCGATGTCCGGGGACTTCAAGATCGAACAAAGCGGCGCCGTGCTCCGCGCTGTCAAACGCGTAGGCAACGGTTTGGTAAATCGGTACGGCTACGGCCCTGGTGGTCGGGTCGACCTCGTATCCGCCGTGGACGGCAATCGTTTCTCTCCGCACTCCGACGAATTACCTCTTCATTGAGAATCAAAGACCCGTAAGCTTCGCATATATAGGCTAAACTAACTGTAAGCTTCTCTTGTAACGGTGTCAAGTGTTTAAACCTGACATTTTAAGCACCAAAAATTGGTAGTAATTGAATTCAAAAGATGATAAAACCATATCATTCAAGTCCACACCATCGTTGGACATAACATAGCATTCTTGACGTTCTCTACGATGGATTTTTCAAGAATAAGACCGAATGGAACTCAAGGCCGAAAACGACACTTCTTACCCGCTTAAGGCCTGGGTTCGAGCGCTCGAGCTGACGGCACCCATTGAGCGGCATCCTTCGGTTACCCTTCCGGTGGTCATAGAGGACCTGGCCGATCAATTTGGCAACGCTCTCGCTTTGGCCGACGACCACGAGCGCATGACCTACCGCGAGCTTGCGGAGACATCCAATCAATATGCGCGCTGGGCGTTAAGACAGGGCATCTCGGCCGGAGATGTGGTCTGTCTGTTGATGCAGAACTGTCCTCGATACGTCGCCATCTGGCTCGGGATAACGCGTATCGGTGGTATCGTGTCGCTGCTGAACACGAATCTCACTGGAGATTCACTCGCCCACGCGATCGATATCGTGGCGCCGACCCACATCATAGTCGGCGCGGAACTCGCCGAGAGCCTCGCCGCCGCGCTGCCCCAGCTTGCCTCGACGGTCGAGATCTGGGTCCAGGGTGAAGGACGCGAAGGGTTTCGGCGACTCGATTGTGAAATAGAACACGAGGCTGGGACACGGCTCTGCCGCGCCGAATATCCACTGCCCTATATCAGAGATCGGGCTCTTTACATTTACACTTCAGGTACGACCGGTCTGCCCAAAGCGGCGAACGTTAGCCACTTCCGCCTGATGCAATGGAGCTATTGGTTCGCGGGTCTCATGGATACTCGCTCGACCGACAGGATGTTGAATTGTCTGCCGATGTATCACAGTGTCGGTGGCGTGGTGGCTATTGGAGCGGTGCTCGTAAAAGGAGGATCGGTGGTGATCCGGCCGCGATTCTCGGCGAGCCGGTTCTGGGACGACGTTGCCGAATGGGATTGCACGCTGTTTCAATATATTGGTGAGCTTTGCCGCTACCTGGTAAATGCGCCGCCGCATCCCAGAGAAACCCAGCACCGCATCAGGCTGTGCTGCGGTAATGGGCTTCGGTCCGACGTATGGGTTGAGTTCAAGCGCCGCTTCCGCATCCCGCGAATACTCGAGTTCTACGCGTCCACCGAGGGTAACGTCTCTCTTTACAATTGTGAAGGTATGCCCGGTGCCGTCGGCAAGGTTCCGTCCTTTCTCGGCCATCGCTCCAACCTGGCGCTAGTCAGGTTCGACGTCGAAGCCGGGGAGCCACTGCGTAACCAGAAGGGCTTTTGCCTGCGTTGTGGTCCAGATGAAATCGGTGAGGCGATCGGCAAGATGCCCGAGAGCGGATCCAATCTGACGGGCCGTTTCGAAGGCTACGCCGACGAGCGCGCCTCGGAAAGAAAAGTTCTCCGCAACGTATTCAAAGTGGGCGACGCGTGGTTTCGCACGGGCGACCTGATGCGTAAAGACGGGAAAGGCTACTTCTATTTCGTCGATCGAGTTGGCGACACGTTTCGCTGGAAAGGTGAAAATGTATCGACCGCCGAGGTCGCCACGAAAATTTCGGCATATTCGGGCGTGCTCGAAGCGATCGTCTACGGAGTGTCCATCCCGGGAACGGAAGGGCGCGCCGGAATGGCCGCTGTGGTGGCCGGCAAGGATTTCGATCTGGGCGTGCTCTACAGGCATATCGCGGAGACTATGCCTGACTACGCTCGGCCTTTGTTTTTGCGAATTTGCGATCGGATCGAAACCACGGCGACATTCAAATCAAAGTCTCAGGAACTCGCGCGTGAGGGCTACAATCCGGACTTCGCCGGCGGCTCCGTCTTCTTCAACGACCGGGCCCGACAGGCCTTTGTGAAGCTCGACGGCGCCCTGTACGAGAACCTTCAGGCTGGCGAAATGCGCCTGTGAATGATGCGGGTCTGACTAGGCGGTGCTACCGGCGTCGACAGTCAGCACGATGCCGGTGATGTTGCGCGCCTTGTCTCCGAGGAGAAATTCGACAGAGTTGGCTACATCGTCGACCTCGGCCAGTCTTCCAAGCGCGCTTCGGCGCACGATTTGATCGTGCTGCTTGCCGGACAGACCTTCCGTCATCTCGGTATCCATAAAGCCGGGTGCAACAGCGTTTACATTTATTCCTAGAGATCCAACTTCCCGGGCGAGCGAGCGCGTGAGACCAACGAGAGACGCCTTGGTCGCGGCGTATGCGGAAAGACCCTTGTACCCGGTAAAGCCGACAATCGAAGCGACGTTCACGATACGCCCGCCGCCGTCAGCCATCATCGACCGCACCACGTATTTGGTAAGAATAATCGGGGACGCTACGTTTAGTTGCACGAGACTCTCGATCCGCGCGTCGTGCATCGTGGCTAGAAGGCCGCTCGTGCCGAGTGCGGCATTGTTGACAAGTCCGTATATCGGCCCGAAGTCTTTGCGTAGCCCCTTAACCAAATCGCGAATACCGGAGAGCGCCGCCAAATCGAACGATCTGAAATGAAGGACGCCGTGAGCTTCGCGCTCGACCTCGCGCATGGCCGCGCCCAGTTCCCGGCTTTCGCGCCGCGCAATTGCGACAACGCTGTAACCGGCCGCCGCGAGCTTGCGCGCAATTGCCAGACCCAAGCCCCGGCTGCCGCCGGTCACTACGATATTAAGCACTGATACGAGCCAGCTTGCCGGCGGTCGTTACGTCCAATGAAGAAACGAAGCGGATCGCGGCGGGAACCTTGTAGGGAGGCAGCGCGCGATGACACATTTCGAGGAGTTCGTTTTTGAACGCGGTCGTCTCGGCGATTGCTTCGCCGCCGTCGCTGCGCTTCACGACGATATCAGCGACCACGATTGCGCCGGTGATCGGACTTTTTCGAGCTCTTACGAGCGACATCCGCACGCCTGGATGGCGATTGAGTACCGCCTCGACCTCTTCGGGATGAACTTTGGCGCCGCCGACGTTAATTACTCCATCCCTCCGGCCAACGAAGTAATAGCGTTCACCGTGTAGTTCTACTAAGTCGCCGGTGTCGACAAAACCATCTTTGGCCGCTAGCGTCGCGTCTCCCAGGTAGCGGACCGCGGTTCTCGCGGAGCGTATCCTGAGAGAGCCTTCCTCGATCTTCAACTCAACGCCGTTACTTCGCTTTCCGATAATTTCCGCGGGAAATCCGGCGAGACCGTCGCGGACCTCGAATCCCACACCCGCCTCCGTGGAGGCGAAGGCATGGACAATCGTGGCGTCTCCAAAGAAAGCCCGCAGGTTGTCCAGAATTCCCTGGTCGGCGATTTCTCCCGAGAGGCGGACGTAGTTGGGAGCGATCCTATAGACCGACGGGCTCATCAGCGCACGACGCCAGTGCGAGGGGGTCCCCGAGATGTGTGTCACGCCTTCAGCGCCTGCCCGCGTCAGGAAGTCTCCGGTGGATTCCTGCGCGCTCGAGAGCACCAGCGAAGCGCCGTCCAGCAGTGCGCGCAGGAAAATCTGCAGGCCGCCATACCGGCGAATGTCGTAGAACGTGCTCCAGACGATCGAACTTCCCTGGGCCGTATCGCCGGTGATTGGCCCCGTCAGACTAGACAATGTGTGCAACGTCAATTTAGGCAGGCCGGTTGTTCCCGATGTGAGCAGCACCCATTCGGTACGCCGCTCGCCTCGGCGCTCGCAATCCAGGGCGGTAAGCGACGGAGTGCAAGTGACTACACATGCAACGTCCAGGGGAATAATTTCCGCTGCGTCCCAATCGGACACCAGCGCGTCGATTTCCGCAGTGGCGACAACGGAGGAGGCATGGGCACGCGACAGGTCGCTCGGGTATAGAACGACTCGGCGTGCGACCCCGTCCAATTCTATGAGAGCTAGCGCCGTTGATAATTGATCCTTCGTGGCAATGAGTACCGAGCGATCATGCAATTCGCCGAGGCGTCCGCCCAGGCTTGAGCCATGGACCAAATCGCTCAACCTCGCGCTCGACGCCGCACTCCGGATCGATCGGTGCGCGAGATGCCCGGCCCCAATCAACGCATCCCAGAGCGAGCTCCGATCACTTTGCGCCATTCTCATAAATCCTGATGAAGTCGACCAGGGTAACAGGAATCTCGAGATCCTCGTCCGCACTGAACGGATCGAATCCAAGCTGATCTTCGAGACGCGCGACGATGATCGCAAAGGATAAGGAATCGAGCCCCGATTCCAACAACACCAGATCATCGGTCAATGGCGGCAGTTTCAGTTCTCTTTCTTTGGCGACGACTTCGAATTGAGATATTATTGCTGGCCTTACCACCATATATTTAATCCTTGAGGCAAGAGTTTCGTCCGACTGTTCGCATCACAGATTCCCAAACGAGGCTGCGCTCGACGGTTGTATTGGTTGCATCGCTCGACCCCACGCTTAGGGTATCGCCACATTCCTGCTAACCTAAATTACCCTCTACCTGGCGGCGCCTGCCTCCTCTTAAAAGTTTTCTGAATGCTCTAGTCGCGATTGGCGGCGTAATCTCATTCGCGATCTCCCGCAGCCGAAGGCTAAGGTCGAATCGATCGATTGAGTTCGGCCGCACCTTGAACTGGGTCGAATGTTCTCTGCGGGTCTTATCCCAGGTGGAAGTGTAGTAGTAGAGCGCGATGGCGCGCCGCGAAGTCCCCGCCGGGTGATTGATCGGTTCCGGGTTGCCGTGGAACGAGGTCGAGGAAGTGTTGAATATGACGCAGCGGTTGAACAGCGGTACGACACGCAAGCAGCGCTGAGTCATCGTACGGTCCCAGATCTCGAAGCAGCCGCCGTACTCTTCTTTCCAATCTCGATTCAGATAGATCAGGACGTTTATGCGGCGTTCAAGGTCCAGCAGGGCATGATGATTGAAGTCGGCGTGAATGTTCAGATGGCCGCCGTTGGCGATCTCGTGGAATCCCGCGCCGGCAAAATATGGATCGGGAATTAGCCCTTTGATTCCCGTTACGTTCTCCAAAAACCCGATGAAAGGAAGCGAATTGAAGGAATAAAACAGAGTGCGAAGAGATGGCGAAAATGTTTCAGGATTGAACTCGAACTTCTTGTTCTCTTGAGGCCGCGCATATCTTGCGTTCGAGGCGGGGCGCACCGGAAACTCCGCCAGACAGAGGTCGGCCAGCGGCTCGGATAAAAAATTATCCATAACTATATGCGGAAAGGGCTGCGCCGCCGCGTATTCGGCGTGGAATTCCTTGCCGGCCTTGCCAAAGCTTTCTTCGATGAACCAGAAGGGTGCCGGTCCCGTTTTTAGAATCATAAGCTCAGTCTTCCTGCGTCACGTTTTTTAACTGCTAACATCATATAAGCATGTTTCGAGGATGTTTGATAGTGTTTTATAGGTCTAATTATCTCATCCTTGCTATAGACGAGCATATCTGCTCAAATTCTATCAGGCATGATGATGGTTTTGGAAAGCAGCGCACTTCAAAGCGATTCGGGCATCCGACGCTCATCCCCGCTCGTTTCGAGCAAAAAGTCGGTGCGCTTGGCCTACCTGGTGAGCGAATATCCGGCTGTTTCGCACACTTTCATCCTGCGTGAGGTGAAACGCCTGCGCGCGATGAATTTTGACCTTCAAGCCGCCTCAATCAATTCTCCCCGCCAACCTGTCAGCGAAATGAGTGCGGACGATCGGGATGAAGCTGCGACCACCTTCTATGTCAAAAGAGCCGGTGTTACAGGTGCGATCCGCGCTCACCTGCGAGCGCTCATGCGCAGACCCGCCGCCTATATTCGGGGCCTCACTTTCGCGCTTTCGCTGAGCGGGGCCGACCTTCGAGAACTGCTCTACGCAATATTTTATTTCACCGAGGCCCTGATTCTCGGCGACTGGATGGAAGCCCAGGGCTTGCATCATGTGCATGTGCATTTCGGCAACGCCGCTTCGACAGTAGGGCTTATCGCAAGCAGGGTTTTTCCGGTTGGATTTTCATTCACGGTTCACGGCCCGGATGAATTCTACGACGTTCGCGGCCAGCGCCTGAGCGAAAAGCTTGAAGGAGCGTCGTTCGTGTTCTGCATCGGGCAGTTCGCGCGCAGTCAGCTCATGAAGAGTTCGGCCGTTAGAAATTGGAGCAAGTTCGAGGTCGCGCCGTTAGGCGTCGATCTCAAAGTGTTCACCAAACGGCCGCTGCGTCCTGGGACGGAATCTTTCCGCATTCTTTGTGTTGGCCGTCTGGTCCCAGCCAAGGGACAACACATATTGATCGCCGCGGTGGATCGCTTGGTGAAGGGAGGACGCAACGTCATCCTTCGCTTCGTCGGCGACGGACCTGACCGCGGGAGTCTCGAGCGTGAAGTGGAAGCCCGGAAACTTGGAGGACGCGTACTCTTCGAGGGTAGCGTCAACCAGGATCGAATCGCCCGGTTTTACCAGGAAGCCGATGTCTTCGCCCTGGCGAGCTTCGCCGAGGGCATTCCGGTGGTGCTGATGGAAGCGATGGCGATGGAGATTCCTTGTGTCTCCACCAGAGTTGCCGGAATTCCGGAATTGATCCGCGATGGAATCGACGGCCTCCTGGTTATGCCGTCGGACGATCGCGCGCTCGCCGATGCGATCAGCAGATTGATCGATGACAAGGCTTTGCGCCGCCGTTTAGGCGAAGCGGGGCGGCGCCGGATAATCGAAGAATACGATCTTGATAGAAACGTCGAGCGTTTGAAGCGGCTGTTTGTCGCACGCCTCGGCCAAAGCGATCGCGTCGCAATCGGTATGAGGCAAAACGGAATTCCGTGATCCACGCGACCGTTGCCTTGGTGGGCGTTGTTCTCATCATGCTCACGCTGCCGGGAAGTCTGGAGCTGGGGCTGCTGACTCTCGGCGGAATTCTGCCCGCGCGAAAAAATCGTCGCCCGTCCGGCAATTCGGACGTCCTGGTCCGCAAGCTGGCGGTGGTTATTCCGGCACATAACGAGTCGCTGAACATTACGAGCACCGTCCAGAGTCTCGCGCGTTGCCGGCGCCCGGAGACCCTGGCGGAACTCGATATCGTCGTGATCGCTGATAATTGTACCGACGATACCGCCACCGTTGCTCGACGCGCCGGCGCCCGGGTGATTGAGCGAATCGACGAGGCCAGGCGCGGCAAGGGTTATGCGCTGCGGTTCGGCTTCGACCGGCTGCTCGCCGAGGGCTTTGATGCGGTCCTGGTAATCGACGCGGATACGCTGGTGGAACCAAACCTTCTGGTCGAGATTATCCGGGTGCTGGAAACGGGAGTCGCGGGCGCGCAGACCCGTTACGGTGTGCTCGACCCGGAGGCGTCGATCAGAAGCCGTCTGATGAACACTGCGCTGATGGCCGTCAATGTCCTTCGTCCACGCGGACGGGAACGGCTCGGTTTGTCGGTAGGCATCCTCGGTAACGGTTTTGCGTTGACCGCGGGAACCCTCGCGGCTGTCCCTTACGACGCGCATTCGATCGTCGAAGATCTTGAGTATGGTCTGCGAGTGGTTCGGTCGGGCCGCAGGATCGCTTTCGTCGACGGTACGACAGTACGCGGCATGATGCCGAGCACTAAATCGGGGGTAGAAACTCAACGGGTGCGATGGGAAGGCGGCCGATTTAGCATGATCGCGCAGAATGCACCCGCCCTTGCCCGCGAAATAGTTAAGGGCAGACCGGCGCTTATTGAGCCTTTGCTCGATCTGCTGCTGTTGCCGCTCGCGTTTCACGTAATTTTGCTCGCCGCTACGGCGGCAGTCCCCTTTGCTCCGGCGCGGCTCTACGGCTTTATCGCCTTGCTTCTGGTTGGATGCCACATTTGCGCCGGAATCGCAGTCGGAGGCGGCGGCTGGCGCGATTTCGCCGCGCTGATGGCGGCTCCGCCTTATATCCTTTGGAAGTTAAAAATGGCGCCGAAGATTCTCAAGTCGGCTTCCCTGGATACCCCCTGGGTACGCACTGAACGATAACCACGGGCAAGGCACGCCGGCCAGGCTGTCAGGGTCGTTAATTGAGGGCGGCCCTTACGTCGCGGCCTGCGGGTGGCGGCACTCCGCTCACAGTGTCACATGTCCGAGATTCAGACCTTCCGCCTATAACGCCCCGAAAGACTTAACCTGTTTTAAGCTATCATAGCTATTGACCACTCATTGGACTCAATGCATACTTATGTCATTGATTTGCACGTTCAGATACTTCAATTAGGGCTATATTATGCTTGAAGGAGAGCGAAAGGCTGGCAAAGTTCTCGCCGTGGCGTCCGGCGGTGGCCATTGGCTTGAGATGCGCCGCCTCTATCCAGCTTTCGAGAATCTGGATACGGCATTTGTCAGCGTGCATCCCGCCTACGCCGAACAGGTTCCGAATCATCGGTTCTATGTCGTGCGGGATGTCACCCGCTGGGATCGCTGGGGCTTGGTGGTCTTAACCACCCAACTCCTGAGAATACTTTTGATTGAACGGCCAAGCGTTGTAATCACCACCGGTTCCGCGCCCGGTCTGTTCGCCCTCACGATTGCCAAGCTGCTGCTACGCGCACGAACCATGTGGATCGATAGCATCGCGAATTGCGAGCAGCTTTCCTCCTCGGGGATGCGAGCACGTTACGTCGCGGACGTATGGTTGACGCAGTGGCCGCTCCTCGAGAAGCCGACCGGCCCGTCATATTGGGGGGCGGTGCTGTGATTATTGTGACCACAGGCACAATGCTGCCTTTCGATCGTCTTGTTCGCGCGATGGATCTTTGGGCGGAGCAGCAGCCGTCGGTGGAGACTTTCGCTCAGATCGGCGATGGCGCCTATGAACCTCGGAACATGCGCTGGACCCGGTTCCTTGCTCCTGGCGAGTTCGCCGAACGCGTGCGGGCGTCCTCACTCATCGTCGCCCATGCTGGCACCGGCAGCTTTTTTCTCGCTGCTGAAACGGGGAAGGCAGTGGTGATGTTGCCGCGCTTGTCGGCGAACC
Source organism: uncultured delta proteobacterium (assembly GCA_963755905.1). GTDB lineage: Bacteria > Desulfobacterota > Binatia > Binatales > Binataceae > JAKAVN01. The sequence continues at coordinate 1,309,574 of CAVWLM010000002.1, read as the reverse complement.
ATGAACATACGACCGATCACCAGGTTCACACTGCGCGATGGCTCAGCGACAAGCGCGGAGTCTACGTTGCGATGACGGAAGCGGAACTGCCGGCCGCGATTGAGAGAGCCCTAGCGCCTGGAAGTCTGGTGGCAAGCCAATCGACACCGTACGCGCCGCCGCCATTCCTTGGCCGGATCAGGAATTTCCTCGTTCCCTAGCGATTCACTTTAGCTTTGTCCCGTTCTTAAGGAAGGAATTGATGGTACGTCTCGCGCTCATAGGCCTTGGAAAGATGGGGATCTCTCATCTCGCGATTCTCAACTCCCATCCTGATGTAAAATTGGTAGCCGTTTGCGATACCAATGCATATGTCTCGAGCACCCTGAACAAGTATACGGGAATAACAGTATCTTCCGACTATCGGCAGGTGCTCGCCCAGGGTGATCTGGACGCCGTCGTCATCGCAACGCCGCCGCGGTTTCATGGCGAAATGGTTCGCGCGGCGCTGGATCGCAATCTACACGTATTTTGTGAGAAGCCGTTCTGCCTGGATCCCAACGAAGGCGCCGAACTGGCCGCGCTGGCCCAGGCTCGAGGGCTCGTCAACCAGGTGGGCTACCACTATAGGTTCGTCGGCGCGTTCAAGGAGGCTAAACGATTAGTCACTGCGGGCGTGCTCGGACGTATACATCATGTTCGCACCGAGGCATATGGACCGGTTATTTTGCGTCCCAAAGGGGCCTCGTGGCGTGGCCAGAAAAGCGAAGGAGGCGGCTGTCTCCATGACTATGCCAGTCATGCGCTCGATCTTTTGACTTATCTCGTCGGTACTCCCGACCATGTGGGCGGGTCGGTCCTCAATCGGATTTTCTCCCAGGATGTCGAGGACGAGACCTATGCGACGCTATATTTTCCCGACGGGATGACAGGGCAGCTTTCCGCGAATTGGAGCGACGAAAGCTATAGGAAGCTGTCGACCAAGGTGTCCATTTGGGGAACCAACGGCGTGCTTTCGGTCGATAGGCAGGAAGTCCGGCTGTTTCTTCGCGATAATCTAAACGGTGACCGCACGCTCAACGATGGCTGGAACATTGTCTATACCACGGAGTTGACCGACCCAGTCTGGTATTACCTCCGGGGCGAGGAATACTCAGCGCAAATCGACCACTTCGTAGGATGCATCGAGACTAAGCAGCCGGAGACGATCTCTCCGTTCGTTTCCGCCGTGGCGACGGATCGGATCATGGCGATGATGCTGGAAGACGCTGACGCGGGCATGAAGCTGACCACCAGGCGTCGTCCGCAACAGGATAGAACAATCGCGCGCAGGCCTGGAATTTTGCGCCGGATGAAGGCGTTGCTGGTCTAATGGATTCAATTCAAACTACCGTCGCATTGGAAAGAGTACTGCTTGGGGACAATCAGTTCTTCGGCGTAAACCATATGTCCGAGGACAAGGCGCGTGCGCAATTCATTCGCTTCAGGGATGACAGCAGCATCATCGAAGTATTGGATAGCGCGTATGAAGCGGGGGTCCGCGTTTTCATGTGTACGACCCATGAACGGGTCGCGGCAATCTGCAATCACGTGCGTAGTAACCCCGACCGGTACAAGGGTTTTCAATTTTACCCGTGCATGCCTTATGCGCACAAATACGCGGACGCTGTAACTGAGCACGGGATGATCGGCGCACTGAAGCGTTTCCTTCCGGAGCAGGGAGCATTGAGCGCGTTGTTCAAGGGTGGGATGTCGATCGCCACCAAGGATATGGAGGGAATCGCGCAGCTACTGATAGACGCCGAGATGAAGATGTTCGCCGGTCTTTCCACGCCGGTCATCTTTCTCCAGAACGTCGTGACGGATCTGCTGCTGGGACTTGGCTTCGGGAAGGCGTTTCGAATGTTCGCCGATCACGTGACTCGGTCTTATGGAGCCGAACCTGGTTTCATCACGATGAACATGCCGCGCTTGCTCGATGTTCTGGAAAAAGAAGGCATTTCCAACCCGATCATCTGCGCCAGTATCAACAAGAAGGGATTCCGCATGTGCGGTGGCGTCAAGGTCTATGAGGACACGATCGCCACAAGAAAGTTTCGCCCCGTGGCAATGTCAGTCCTGGCATCCGGGGCGATACCGCCGCGAGAGGCCATAGAATACGTGTGCGGCCAAAAAGAGATCCTGTCGATTGTGTTTGGTGCGTCGAGCCGCGCCAACATCGTGGAGACCAAGCGCCTGATTGACGAAATGACTTATCAGGGGTGAAGCACTGAAGCAGGAGGTGCGCCGCGCTCGCGATTGAATGGTTATGGCGCGCCGCCACCCAGCCTGACGGTTACCTGGTTACCCGCGAGGAGCCAACCGCTCGCCGGGCAGGTTAGCCGGTGCGGACCACGATAAGAGCGAAGGGTTCGTGCGCGTGCGCGAGAGCACTGCGACCGCTCGGAGGCCGTCGGTAAAGTACGGGTCGCCCGTCAGGTTGCGGCGCGGCGCATCCACGGCGGCGGCCTGCACGCCGGCGACGTAGCCCAGGCGAGCGACCCGACCGGCGGCTCGCAGACTATCCAATACATAGTCCCGCGCTTCATCGACATCGGGGTCGATCAGGTGCGTCGTCAGGTTCCAGGTTTTCAGCGTGAAGCGCACGCCGATGTCGCGGCTGACCTGGCCAATCCATACCGGTTGCCCGTCAAAGAGAAGGTTCGTGATCCACAACCGCAGATGAAGGCGCTGGTTGAGGCTCGTGCGGGCTCGTTGCAGCGCGAGATCCTGCTGGCGCCCGTCGAGGTACAGCGGACTCACCGGCGAGTAACGGTACCGCGACTCCATCAGGAAGGCCCTGACGGTCTTCAATGCGGTGCCGAAAGTGAGTGATTCGGTCTCGTCCCACGCGCCCAGGCATTCCTGGATGCTCGCGCGGTCGCCGACAATCACCAGATTGAGTGGGTCACCCTCGATCGTGCCGCGCGCGTTGCTGGTGCATCGCGGCTGCCGTTCCAACCAAAGCTGGAGTGCCGCTTCGTCGAGTTCTTCGGCCTCGCCGGCGGTTTGCGTTCGCGCTGGCGGATGCGGCAGCACCAGTCCGGGCACCTCGACCGTAAACGGAAAGTCCAGGGAGCGGCTGCGGCCCAGCAAGCGCACGTCGACTCGCTTCACAGCTTCGTCCAGGGGGGTGAAGAGGAAGCCGCTGACCTTTTTTCCGGGCGGGATGAGGCCGGCAGGAAACCCGACCGTCCGAAAAAGTCTGTTCAGATGCTGGTTAGCGGCGCGCGCGCCCAGAAGCTTGAGCGGAACGAGTGGCAGAAGTGGGAGAAACATCCATCCGAGTAATCCGAATGCGACCAGCCGCCTGCCCAGAGCGAAGTGCACCAGGTGAGCCGCCTCCAGCGAAGTATAATAGTCGGGATCGAGTTGGACCCGATCCAGCCATAATGGTTCTCCGCCACCGTTCGCCACCTCCAGCCAGACCGCCTGCAACGAATGGTGCGCCAGCCTGACCCCAAATATCCGCTCGCTCTCGCGGTCGCTCGGCACCGCGACGACGGCTTCGATGTCGCCATCCTGGCGGGTCTGTGCCCGAGCCATGAACGGCCGTTCCTCGGGATGCGGCGAGTAATCAATCGTCAGCCATTTGAGCGGCCTGAAAACCCGTTGTGACATGCGCTCCGTTCATATCCGGGTGTTGCGGGCTCGGCAAGCCGGGATGCAATCGAAATGTCGATTCGTGTTTGGCGCTTCGATGAATCGCGGCGGTAGTAGCCCTCGCCATTGTTTGGCTAGAATCGCGCGGGGCGACGGTGCTAACGGCCGGAAAAACCATAGAACTGACGATTAAGGCGGCACTCACGCGAATCACGGCATATCGTGATCGGCATTGGACCTGCTAACTGTCGAGCGGGGCAAAGAGGCAAAAATGAAACTAGGAAGAATATCGGCGCTGAGCGTTGACGGTCCGGTGGGCCGAATAGTCGCGGTGCATCCGGAGGAGGGCAGGGTCGTGGATCTCGCAACCGCCGAAACGCGCCGTCTGATGGCGCACGGAGCAAATGAGAGCGCGGCGCGGCGATATGCCGCTGCCGTTTTTCCTCCAAGCATGGCCGCCGCAATTGCATTGGGCGAACGTTTCCTCGACAGCGCGCGCGAGGCCGACGCGACTCATGGCGCCGATGCTTCGCGGCCAATCACCGGCTTGACGTGGCTCTCCGCCACCGACCCTTTGGTCGTGCGCGATTGCCTGACTTTCGTCAGGCATATCGAGCAGGCGGTAAAGCGCGTCAATATGAAGATTAGTCCACTCTTTCTGGAGCTTCCGGCTTACTACAAGGCTTCGGCAGCTACCCTCATCGGCCATGAAGCCGAAGTGGAATGGCCCGGCTATAGCGAATATCTGGATTACGAGTTCGAACTCGGATTCGTCATCGGCCGTAACGCACATAATCTGACTCCCGAAGAGGCGGGGGCCTGCTTTTTCGGACTGACTATATACAATGATTTTAGCGCGCGTGACATTCAGGCGAGAGAAGGTCAGCTCGGTCTAGGACCCACCAAGAGCAAGGACTTCGCGACCGCGCTTGGTCCGTGGATCACGACGATCGACGAATTCGGCGGTATCGACGGCCTCAGGATCGATCAACTCAAACCGGTCGGCCGTGTCAACGGCAAAATTACCACCGAAGGCGATACCTCGCGGATGTTGTGGACGCCGCGCGAACTGGTTGCCTATATCTCGCAGGCCGACACGATTCATCCCGGTGACATCATTGGTTCCGGCACGGTGGGCAACGGCTGCCGGCTGGAATTCGGCGAGCGCCTGAGCCCTGGTGACCTGGTCGAGCTGGACCTCCCCGGCGTCGGCGTCCTGCGCAACCGGATGGGTCAGCCGCGGAAATCGCGATGGTGGCCTACGAAAATCGCGAGCCCTTTCAGTTCGGAAATATAGTCCAGGATTCTCGGAGGAGCCGCAGACGGCAATCTGCAATTGACGGGGGCTCTCAGAGAGGGCTCAAGCAAGGAAAGTTCGGGCGTCCGGTTCTCGCGGCTGCCGAGAGGGCGCCCCTGGTTGCCCGCCTAGTTCGGAACTGGAAAGCGCCAAGGCGGTTCCTCGTACCACGCACCAGGCCAGCGCGAATGTCATCAGTGAAGTTACGAGCACGGGAAGCAAGCCGCTCAGGTCGAACACTTCATGATACTTGCCGGATACCACCGATAGATGCGGTCCTTGCTTGGCGAGGTAGGCAGACACCGGTATCAAGGCGTGAGTATAGAAAACGGCATATATCGAGTACACCTCGCCCGCAACGTATCCCGCCAGCAGGCTCAAACTCTTCACCTGTCTTGAAGAATTCCATATCCCTTCGGCCAAGCGCCCCCAATCGGATTCGGCGGCCTTCATCTCATTGCGAATATGCGATGGTTCAAGTCCGCCAACGTCGCTGTAAGTGACAGTTATATCAACCATATATGGTATCAGTGCTGTGCTCCCGTAATAGAGGAGTGGGTCGCCTGCGCGGCGGGATTGGATACTACTTCAACCGGTTGTCGTCGGCGCTGCGCTGCGTCGACAGTATCAGTGGCATTCAGAGTCGCCAGGTTAATGCGGGCCGGCAGATATCCAGGCGAGGCCTGTAGCAGGTCGCGCCATTCGGCATACGCGCCCGCCTTGTCTCCTTGCTCGGCGTCGATCACGCCCAGCATGTTGCTGGCGTCCGGCTGCCGCGGGTCGAGCCACAGCGACACCAGCAACTCGCGCCTGGCCGGATCCAACATCCCACGGCGTTCGTAGACCAGCCCAAGATTGAAATGCGGTTCCGAATGGTCGGGGCCAAGCAGCGTCGCGAGTTGCAAAGAGTGCGTAGCCCCTTCCAGGTCGCCAGTCTGGAGGTAGGCGAGGCCGAGATTTAGAAACAAATCCCAGCGTATCAGTCCGAGCGCGATTGCTTGCTGGTACGCACGGATTTCATCTGGCTGATCGTGCAGCATTCCGTAGGAGAACCCCAGATGGTAGTAGGTCAGCGGATTTAAGGGCTGGGTCTTCAAAACTTCGCGATGAAGGCGAATCGATGAACGGTAGTCCTCGATACGGAGAAAATAATCGGCCGCGGGATCGCAGGTCCGAGCCTCCGTGACGTTCGCGGCGGATGCCTTCGAGAGCGAGACTGGCGCGAGCATCCAAATGACCGCCGCAAGCAACAGCAACCTAACGCCTTCTGAAGGGCCAAACGTTCGGCCTCGCCTCCAAGCCGACAGGCGGCAGCGATTGCTTACGCTCACCACTGTCTTCGACGTACTCGTTGAGATCACACTATTATATGTATCTCGGACCGTCGCGAGACGACAGCTGGTAGTGGTTATCTTGGAGACAGCGATGTCGCTTAACGATCATAAGATCAGTTTGTGTATCAGTAGTGGCACCGCCGAGCGCGCCGGTTGGAGAGGATCGGTTCTCCGTGGCACTCCAACGGTCGAAATGCGAACGAAGCCTTTGCGTCGCTCAAACCGCAAGTACACGATGGTGCAAGGGCGAAATTACGAGATGGTCATGGAACTCGTTGGCGCAGTATATTCCGAGCATATGCAGGTTCACAGAATAATTATGAATGCTCAATTAAGTAATGGTGAACGGCGCGCAACTGACATGTACGGCCATTATCAAAAGCGAGCCGGTTTGTTCTTCTTAGAAACGGAGGTAATAGTATGGAACGTGGAATTGAGAAACCAGGAATAGTACGACGAATGGACCTTGTGCCGTCGAGACGTACAATGTTGGTCGCGGCGGCTGCGATGTTCGCGGTGGGCTGTAGCACCGCGCAGCCTCCGGCGCAGGTGGCGATGACGCCAGTTCAGGCACCGCTGGTCGGTCCACAGGGCTTCCAAGGTCCGGCTGGCCCCGCGGGTCCGCAGGGCGCCGTTGGAGCGACGGGCGCTCCAGGTTACGTGATGGCGGGTCCTCCCGGGGCTGAAGGTCCTATGGGTCCGATGGGCGCCCAAGGTCCGGCCGGACCTGTCGGCGCGCCGGGCGCCGTTGTGGCCGGTGCTCGTGGAGCGACCGGTGACGCCGGACCTGCCGGTATGCAGGGTCCTTCCGGAATGACGGGCGCTCAAGGCTCCAGCATGGTCGGTCCGGCCGGCCCAAGTGGCCCCGCCGGTCCGGCTGGCGCACAGGGACTAGCCGGCCAGATGGGCGCCAACGGCGCGACCCTGGTTGGTCCGACTGGTCCTGAGGGCCGTCCTGGGCCGTGGGGTGCACAGGGCGCCGGTGGAGAGACGGGAGCGCAAGGATACGCGATGGCCGGACGCGCTGGTGCCGCAGGTCCCTCGGGTGACGTAGGCGCGCAAGGCCCGGCAGGCCCGATGGGCGCTCAGGGGCAGGTTGGAGCTGTCAGTAACTGGACTCCTTACCGCGAAATCACGTTCGGCAGGAACGCCACGGATATTGAGCCCTCCGGGATGCGCACGATCTCTGGAATCGCTGCCTACATGGCTCGGAATCCGTCCCTCGAGCTCGGAATTGACGGCTCGATGAATTCGGCCGGCACGGAGCCTTCAAGTCAGGATCTCAGCAACCGCCGGGTCAGCGCCGTTCGTGACGCGCTGGTAGAGGCCGGTGTGCCCGCTTCCAAGATCCAAACGGGCGCGTTCGGTGACCCGCGGCTTAGGCGCAATCGCCGCGTCGACGTACTGCTCAAAACGAGTGTCTAATCGGCACGAGCAAACCGCGAAACTACTATAAGTGATAATCGCCGGGAATCCTCTTCGCGCGGCTGTCCGCGCGAAGAGGTTCTTGCGGCTCCCTCGGGTCTAATCCACGAGCATTTTTCGATCGGCATAGTCTGTTCCTCGGATAACCAAACGTAATTCTGTCTTGATAGCGTCGCAAGTAAGGTCAGCATAAACTATTTGAGAGTAGCAACGGCGAAAAGGTTCCGGCCGTGGCGTCCATCGCGACATTCACAAAACGACTTTATTAGCGGGAGCGATTAGAGCGCTATGAAGACGGCACTATCGAGAATACTTGAGTTCTTCGTCGGCCAGGACCGGAGCAAACAGAACGCTCTCGTGCATCGCAGCTACTGTATCTGTGGTGCGCTCAAGCCGGAGGCTGAGAGACGGGAACCTGAAGCCTCATTGGAAAAATCGAGCCGTCCTCAAAGAGCTCAATGACATCGCCTGGAAACAAGGGAATGCTGACAAACCGGCAGGCAATTATGGACTTGGGATGGGAGCCGGATAGAGATCAAAGCAAAAACCATGAAACTAATAGCAATAGCTACGACAGCGGTCATATTGTCGTTTACCCCGGCCGCAATCTTGGCAGCGGAGTCTCCCAGTGCTATTCCAAGCGGCGCCACTTCGGCAGCTCCTACGGCGACGCCCAACGCTGTCCCAACCAGTGCGGCCGAGCTTAAGCCGGTAAAAAAACGGTTCCTGCTATCTCATAGCTCCGCGGTATACAAGCAGCCGGATAGGACTAGCGCAGTCGTCGGCCACGTACACGCCAAAACTCATGTAAGCGTTACGGGTGTGACCGGCGATTGGCTGCGGATCCGGCTATCGAGCGGTAAAGTAGGGTTCATACCATCGAGTGCGGCTGAGTAATGGTGGCGATTGCGTGGGCCCGACTGATTCAGGTTGAAGCAGCCCCGATGGTGCGGCTGCTCTGTCCCTGGGCTATTTCGGTGAGCTAAGTCTGAGGCCATATGGAGCCATATGGCCGGGTTTGACTCGGCTGACGGCGGCCGTGGCGTTCAGCTTGACCACTTCTCGCCAGATCAGTCCAAAAAGCGGCATAGCCGTCACGTCAGGGTTCTAACTTCTCGCTGCTCACAGTGCGGACGTCCTAACGGCACATTCCATCGGTCTGAAGCTGTGTTCCGCCAGGGCAAGTCGTCGTGGTCGTCATCGTGGTCTGCTGCTGCGGGGGAGATTCCATCGAAAAGCAGCCTCCCAGCAATGCTGCCGCGAGAATCAACATGGTAAGCTTGTGAATCATAATAGTTTGGCCCTTGTCTGCAATGATCCGCGCTCCGGCGGTCAAAGGTTGTAGTGTCGCAAATTGTGAAGGGTCAAGCACGGCTCAAGTAAAAGCCACGCCTCTTCTGCGAACTATTTCCGTAAAAGAGATGCCCGCCAGCCCCGAAGTGGGGGAAATACCAACCTGACGGGCATGCTGCTATCTCTACCTCGGCGTAGTCAGCAATACCGGATCGCAAAACGTTCGCACATCCGGACGCTCTGACTCACGGACTGTAGGTCGTCGAGCTGTCATGGGTTTCCGTCTTATTACCCATCGGCGCATACGTAGTAGTCTCAGCGTGCTTCTCCTCTACGGACGAGGGCTGAGCCGGAGCAGTGTCAGTGGTAGTAGTTGTCTGACTGGTCGCGGCGGGCGCGGCGAGCGTAGTAGTCTTTTCCGTCACCGTTGCGGGCGCCATGGGAGCCGTGGTTGTCGTCTGAGAACTCGAGTTCTCGGTCGTTTGCGACCAAGCCATTCCATTTGCACCGATACATACCGCGACGGCCGCTGTTGCTATTAGTGGCACAAACAATCTCATCTTGCTGAACCTCCGATTTTTGACTTGAGTGTCACCGCTCGCAGGTCGCCCGAGCCGGTGAGTGCACCCCGTTCGGGTGAAGGTGCCACAACCTTGACCGTAGCCCGGGTTGATGCGCCGAAGCAATGAAAGTATCAGTGGGAGCGAGGCCAACAGAACGCTTGTGTTATCCAGGGTACCAAGTAACCGCAAATCTCAGTGGAGTGACTGAAATGCGGCATTGGATTGGGGCTGGTGGGGGGCGACCTTGTCTTCTCCAGGGGGCTAGAACCAAGGCTTGGCCGGGAGGAAAACACGCAGCGCTTACGTCGGCGCTCTTAGCGATAGGCCTATCGCTCAAGCTTCTCCATGCTTTTCTTCAGCGACAGCGGTCTCATGTCCGTCCACACTTCTTTGATGTAACCAAGGCATTCTGCCTTGGACCCGCTCTTTCCATCGTTGGTCCAGCCGACGGGATTCTCGCGCCCGGCCGGCCAGATCGAGTACTGTCCTTCATGGTTCACGACGACGTTATAGTGCATGTTGTCTTCTTTATCGTCTGCATTCATAGAGTATCCTTCATCAGGTTGGGCTGCGGATTGACAAGGAACCATTCCTTGGCCGAATGCACCTCCGCAAGGCAGGTTTTCAACTTCTCGGCTAATACTTCAACGTGCGGCGGGTAAACCATGTTGGCGTGATTCCCCGGAACGACATGGACTTCAACTCCTCCTGCGACCCACTGGTCCCACCCAAAGGTTGGATCGGGAGATACTCCCGCGGGTTCGTCATGGGCTCGAAATAAAGTGATTCGACCGGGGTAGCGATGTAGTGTGTAATTCCGCGTGGCCCGAAAGTCGGCTTTGCAGAGCTCGAGAAACCGCTGTGCCTGGGAAACCTCGACCTCCGGAGGCACGAGGCCGGCTTTCTTGGCTTGCTCCAGCACCAGGCCGAGTACTTCGGTCTTTGGAAGTAGCAACATATTTCCAACGTTCAAGGGGAGCCCGAAGTAACGGACAACATCGGCCAATAGCGTTGCTTCAAGATCCTGTTCTGCGAACCTCTCGTAAGGGGCGGGAATCCGGCTGTCCAACAGAGCCAGCAAGGCTACCGCATGACCCTGGGCGTGAAGCTGCTGAGCCATCTCGAAGGCTACCATGCCTCCCATAGACCATCCCCCAAGACGGTACGGGCCTTCAGTCTGTACGCTCCGTAGTGCTTCTATGTAGTAGGTAGCCATATCCTCGATGAGCGAGCACGGGTCTTGTCCTTCTTCGATTCCTTTTGCTTGTAGCCCATAGCATGGTTGATCTGCCCCGAGATGCCGCGCTAGCTGAACGTAGGGGAAAACGTGGCCACCGGCCGGATGTACCAGGAAGAGCGGTGGTTTGTCGCCATGGGGCTGAATAGCCACCAAACAGGATAGGGGACTTTGCTTGGCCTGCTCGCGAATCAGCGTAGCAAGATGTTCAATAGTAGCCCCTTCAAAGATCGCCGCCAGAGGAAGTCTTTTACTCAGCCTGTTCTCTATCAGGGCAAACAGACGGACCGCCGACAGAGAATGCCCGCCGAGCGCGAAAAAATTATCTTGTACCCCGATAGATTCAACGCCCAGAACCTCTTTCCACAGATCGACGAGCTGAACTTCCAGAGCGTCTCGGGGAGCGATGAACACCGGCTCCAACTGGGGCTTGCTGCGAACGGCCGAAGGCAGCGCACTGCGGTTTACCTTTCCGTTGGGCATCAAGGGCAGCGCGTCCAACAAGACGTATGCCGAGGGCACCATGTACAGTGGTAGTTTTTGGCCTAGAAAACTGCGCAGATCATCAATTGTAAGCGGGAGATCCCGCTTAGCGATCACATAGGCCACCAGTCGCACTTCTCCGGGAGTGTCTTGCCGAGCCAGCACTACAGATTCTCGAACGCTTGGATGTTGGCCTAGCGTCGCCTCGATTTCGCCAAGCTCGATACGGAATCCGCGGATCTTGACTTGGTGGTCAATTCGGCCCAAAAACTCGATATTTCCGTCGGGCAGGTAACGTGCCGAGTCCCCGGTCTTATATAGCCGTGTTCCCGGTTCGGCGCTGAAAGGATGTGGAATAAACTTCTCGGCGGTCAAATCCGGCCGATTCAGATAGCCTCGCGCCAGACACGCTCCGCCGATATGCAATTCACCGGGAACTCCAACAGGAACCGGACTGCCATATTTGTCGAGAATGTAGATCTGTCTCTCGGCGAGGGGCCGGCCGATAGGAATTCTCTGAGGACTCGCGATCTCGCAAAGTAAAGGATCAATCTCAAAAACGGTAGCCGTTATGGTGGCCTCCGTCGGGCCATAGGCATTGAGGAGACGAATTGAATTCGCCGGGGTTCGATGCCAGAGCTTGAGAGCCTCAGGCGGCAGGATATCTCCGCCCACGGTAAACAGCCTGGCCTGAATGCCGGACGCCAGATCCGGGAACTCCGACCACTCTCGCGCCAGTTCCTGCCAGTAGCCGGTAGGAAGATTAAGTACCGTCAATCCAAATTCGGAGATCTTTCTATAGAATTCCGCCGTATGCCATACGTTCGGACCCATCATAACCAACCGGGCTCCTGTGAGCAGGGTAGGTACAATCTGTTCTAATGACAGGTCGAAACTCAATGAAGCGAACTGAAGCACGCGATCACTGGAGTCCAGTTCATAGCAATTCTCAACAGCCCGGCAATGAGCGGCCAACGACGCATGTGAAACGAAAACTCCTTTTGGTTGACCCGTGGATCCGGAGGTGTAGATTACGTAGGCCGAATTGGCAGGCCTGACAGAACCAATCGGGTTGCGCTCGCTTGCCCGTTCAATCTTCGCGTGATCTGAGTCCAGACAGACTATTGAGGTATCGCATCGCGCCAGCTCCGCGAGCAGCCGCTGGTGCGTCAACAGCACCGGTGCCCGGGCCGTTTGGATCATGTAAGCCAGGCGCTCTTTCGGATACGTGGGGTCCAGCGGTAGATATACTCCGCCGGCCTTCAGAGTGCCCAGCAAGCCAACAATCGTGTCCGTCGAGGGTTCCAGACAGATTCCAACCGGTATCTCCGCTTCCACTCCGAGAGCCCGCAGGTGATTCGCCAGTCGATTGGCGAGACGGTTCAACTCCGCGTATGTCAACTGTTCTCGTCCGCAGACTACCGCGATCGCGTCCGGCGTTCGCTCGGCCTGCGCTTCGAAAATCTGCTGGATACACAGCTCTTCGGGGTAGTCAGTTTTGGCACCGTTCCACTCAACAAGCAGTTGTTGCCGTTCCCCTTCGCTCAGGAGTGGTAAAGTCGAAAGCCCCCTCGAAGGGTCAGCGATCACAGACTCGAGCAAGGTTCTGAAATGGACGAGCATTCGGGCGATCGTGGCATCTTCAAACAGATCTGTGTTGTAGGCCAATGTTGCGATCAGCTCTTGGTCTGTATCCGCGATATGCAAGGTCAAATCAAAGTGAGCGCTTCCGCTGTCGATTTCCACCGGACTTAACGTCAAGCCTGGTAGAGCCATCGATTGCCGCGACCCGTTCTGCAGTACGAACATCACCTGAAATAGCGGATTGCGCCCGAGACTCCGTTCCAGGTGTAATTCCTCCACCAGTCGCTCGAACGGCAAGTCCTGATGCGCGTAGGCTGCCAGGCATACTTCCCGAACGCGCCGCGAAAGCTCGTGGAAGCTCGGATCGCCTGAAAGGTCAGTCCGCATAACCAGCGTGTTCACGAAGAATCCAATCAGGCCTTCGATCTCCAGCCGGTTGCGGTTGGCAATCGGTGTGCCGACGACAAGGTCGTCCTGGCTCGTGTAGCGGTGCAGCAGAATTTTGAATATCGCCAGAAATGCCATGAACAGAGTAATACCCTCTTGCCGGCAGAGCGATCTCAGGCCGTCGCCAATGCTTTTGGGCAAGAGCAGCGATTGGAGGGAACCCCGAAAAGTCTGCACGGCCGGCCTGACGTGGTCGGTCGGTAGCTCAAGCGGCGAAGCTTCCGCGAGTTGCCGCTTCCAATAGGTAAGCTGGTCTTCCAGGGCCTTTCCCTGCAGCCATTGCCGTTGCCAATGAGCAAAGTCCGCATACTGGATAGGCAGTTCGGGCAGCGTCGAGGGTCTCCCGTTTGAGTACGCTTCGTAGAGCGCGGCCAGCTCCCGGATAAGTATTCCGGTCGACCAGCCGTCGGAGACGATATGATGCATTGTCAGGAGGCCCACATGCTCCTCTTTCGCGAGCCGCAGCAGGGTGACGCGTAAGAGCGGGCCCTGGGCCAGGTTGAACGGCCGCCGAGCCTCCTCAGTTGCCAGGCGTCGAACCTCGGTCTCGCGCTCATGGTCAGGTACCTTCTCAAGATTCACATTCGATGGCTTGACAGTGAGCGTTGGCGCGATTAACTGAACCGGCCGCCCGTCAACCGTGATGAAAGTCGTTCGCAGGGCTTCATGGCGCTTGACGATTTCGTTGATGCTCCGTTCCAGCGCCACCATGTTGAGCGGGCCCTTAAGGCGGACAGCGGCGGGAAAATTGTAGACGGAGTTGCCTGGTTCCAACTGATCGATAAACCACAGCCGCTGCTGGGCAAAGGAAAGAGGTAAATCCCGGTCGCGCGGGACAGGCAAAATGGGCGGAGGTTGCGTATTCTGTCCGGTCTGCCGAGCCGCCGCGATGCTTTCAGCCAAGCCCGCCACGGTAGGCACTTCGAAGAGACGGCGGAGCGGTATATCCAGGGCACATGCTTCGCGTATCCGCGAAATAGCCTGAGTCGCAAGGAGCGAGTGTCCACCTAAATCGAAGAAGTTATCGTAAATACCCACTCGTTCGATTCCGAGCACTTTGGCCCAGATCTGGGCCACGAAGTCTTCCGTGGCGTTTCGCGGCGCTACGTACTCTTTGTCCAGTTCGGGTCCTGTTCGATCGGACGCGGAAAGCGCCCGCCGGTCAATCTTTCCGTTAGGTGTCAACGGAAAGGCATCGAGCGGAACAAAAACCGCGGGCACCATATACTCAGGCAGCTTCGCCTTGAGAAGGCCGCGTAACTCGTCGCGAGAAGACTCTTGCCTGCCTACCACATAGGCCACCAAACGGTTCCCTCCAACCGCATCATCCTCAGCCAAGACGATCGACTCGTGAACGCCCGGGTGTTGGCGAAGCATCGCCTCTATCTCTCCGAGTTCGATCCGATAACCGCGGATTTTCACCTGGTGGTCCGCACGGCCAAGGAACTCGATATTCCCGTCAGACAAATAGCGGGCTACATCGCCCGTCTTATACATTCGCGCCCCGGGCTCGGCGCTGAACGGGTCTGGAATAAATGCTTCGGCGGTCAAATCGGGGCGGTTGAGATAGCCGCGCGCCAGACCCACTCCTCCGATGTAAAGGTTCCCGGCGACGGCGATAGGCACCGGGTGAAGCATTCCGTCGACGATGTATACGACTGCATTCGGTATCGGTCGTCCAATCGAAATTCTAGGTTGAACAGTATCTCTGTCGCATAGACCATATGTCGAGTCGATAGTGGTTTCGGTGGGCCCGTATACGTTATACAGTTTGGCCTGCGAGCGTTGATGGAATCGCGTTGCCACTTGAGGCGGCAAAGCTTCGCCGCCGCACATGACGGCGCGCAGACTGCAAGAGGCCTCGAAAGCGGATTCTTCGAGCAGAAGACGAAGAAAGGACGGAACGCAATGAAGAACCGTGATGCCTTCGTCCCGGAGTGTCCGGGCGATATAGCGGCAATCGCGATGACCGTCGGCGTCGGCTATTACGAGCTTTCCACCAACCATCAAAATCGGAAAGACTTCACGGCCGGCGGCGTCAAAGGTGATCGGCGTTTTCAAAAGACACCGATCCCTATCGGACAACTCCAGGGCGTCGGTCAACCAATTTACGGCATTGACCAGTGCCCTATGTTCGACGACGACGCCCTTCGGCTGTCCAGTCGAGCCTGAAGTGTAAATGACATAAGCGGCATTCCTGAGGCTCGCGCCGACCACCGGATTTTCTTCTCTCTCGCGAGCGATCGCGTCCGAGTTCGAGTCCAGGCATATCATCTGGACCGCGGGCGAGTTTATGGAGTGTTCCAGCACGCTCCTCTGCGTCAGCAGCACTGGCGCGCGGACGTCTTCCAGCACGAAAGCCAACCGTTCGGGCGGATACGCAGGGTCCAACGGCACGTACGCACCACCAGCCTTGATAATCCCGAGGATCGCGACCAGTATCTCCGGGCAGCGTTCCATACAGATCCCCACCCGCACTTCCGGTCCGACGCCCCGCGCTTGCAGGTGATGGGCGAGTTGATTGGCGCGAGCGTTGAGCTGAGCATAGGTCAGACTCAGATCGGCGCAAGCGATCGCAAGATTGTTCGGAGTACGCTCAACTTGTTCCTCGAACAGTTGATGAATACATTTCTCTCTTGCATGGTCGGTCCCGGTATCGTTGAACTCAACCAATAGCCGCTGGCGTTCAGTAGCGCCTAGAATCTCCAGCTCACCGATCGGCGCATCGGAAATACTGCTGGCGCTTTCCAGCAAAGCCCGAAATTCTTCGAGCAGGCGCTGCATATCTCCCACTCGGAACACGTTGGAGTCGTAATGAACGTCGATACTTAACTGTTCGGCCTGTTTTACACAGGAGAGCTTCAATGCGAACCGCTCTGTGCAGGCATGTCGTCGCTGGAGAGCAAATGTCACGCCGCCGGCGGAATACTGCGCGGGCGGCTCGTCAAATTCGAAACTCGCCGGCCATCGGGACGCGGCCTCGCCGGGAGCATTCGATTGGGCAGCCGAGTCCCAGGCAAAGTACTCCTGCCATTCGAGCACTTCCCGCGTCGATTCTCTGGTTCGTTCCAAAAGCTCACTGAAGGAGAGCCGCTCTTCCAGTCGGCACTGAAGCGGCACGGACTTCGTCAACAGCCCAGGGGTCTCTCGAAGCTCTTCGTACGTACGGCCGCAATCGATTGCGACGATGAAGTGCGGTTGGCCGCTGAGACGCCAGAGCAGAGTTTGCCAACAGGCCAAGAGATATACAGAGGCCGAAACGTTATAGCTTCTAAACTGCGCTGCGAGTGCCGCCATCAAGCCGGCCTCGAGCCCCAGACTGACAAATTGTGGATTGAAACCTACGACCGAGGACGCATGACACTCAAAAGGCAGGTTCAGACGGGGTACAGAAGAAAGATTTTGCCTACGCCAGTAATCTCTTGCCGCACTCGTCTCCGGTGACTCCAACAGTTCGCAATTCCATTGCGCGATATCAGCGTACTGCAGTGCTGGAGGGGCCAGTGTTTCGCCACGCCGGCGGGCTGAATACTGAAGACTTAATTCACGCACAAAAATCGCAAGCGTCGCGATATCCGCGCAAAAGGCGGATAGAGTGATGGCCAGGATATGGCTCTCGGCCGACAGCGCAGTCAGCGATATATGCGTAGGCGGGTGATTTCCGCGGCCGAAAGGCAATGCGCAGGCAGCTTGAAGAAGCGCTTCGAGCGCTTCCGCTCGCTCGCTAGCGTTGAGGCCGCACAGGTCATGATGCTCGATCGAAAGGGTAGCTGAAGCGGCTATAACTTGGACTGGAGCGGTCGTTCCGGGTGGGCAGACAATCGTGGTGCGAAGAATCTCATGTCGGGCGAAGACCTCCCGCAAGGCCGCTTCGAGTGTCTCTACGTCGAGCGTCCCTTCGATTAGAACGGTGCACTGGGCATAATAGTGTGAGGCGTGGTCCGTCTGTCGCGACGACCACAGATGCATTTGTTGGGGCGAAAGTCGAAATCCTTCAATCATCGGGCTCGCGAGTCGCACTTAGCCGTCGTTTGCTCAGTGCTTTGAAGCGGCGGACGATCCGTTGAGACCTGGATGTGACGGGTCACCCAGCCCACGATGCGTTACATAGCTGTTCGCGTTATCGGTGTGATGTTCGAATATGTGGGTAGCTACTCGCCTGGCGGCCTTCAGTCTTTCTCGGCCTGCCTTTTTGTACTGTTGCAGAGCCGCCGTTAATTGTTGCCGATCGCTTGTCGAAAGTACGCCACTTAGCGCGTCGAGTGTGGTACGGGGATGCGTAGTCACATGGTGCAAAAGTGTATCGAAATGCTTTGCGATCCGCGCGATGGTAGCCACCTCGAACAGGTCGCTGTTGTAGCGTATCGAAATAGAGAGCGAATGCGGCGTTTCGATGGTCAGCATCACCAGATCGAGAGTGGCCGCCCGATGTTCCAGAGGGAGGACTTCCAAATCGAGGCCGCCCGGATTCATACGCAGTCCGCTCTCACCCAGGATGAACGCTGGTGTTCCTGGTTCGGCTAGTCGATGAGGTTTATCCAGGACGAACATAACCTGGCACAATGGTGGACGGCTGAGATCCCGGGCGGGACGCAGCCGCTCAACCAGGAGCAGAGTTGGATAGTCCTGATGTTCGAGCGCGGCCAATACGGTTTTGCGCACCTGATCAAGGAAGCCCTCGAAGGTCGGGTTCCCGGAGCAATTCGCTCTTAAGATTACGGGATTGGTGAAGAGACCCACTATTCCTTCGAACTCGGCTCGACTCCGGCCGAGCACAGGAGAGCCCACCAACAGGTCGTCCTGCCCGGTATGGTGATGCAGTAGCACTTGGAACCCCGCCAGGAGAACCATGTACAGCGTTGCCCCATGGGCCTTCGCGAGCGTTTTCAGCCGCGAACTTAGCTCATCGCTCAAATTGAAATCGTACGAAGCGCCGCGATAGGTCGGCGCCGCCGGCCGCGGCCGATCGGTTGGAAGCTCCAGCAGGGGCAACTGTCCAGCCAATTGCCTGCGCCAGTAGGCCCATAGTCGATCGCCTTCGGGGCCCGCGAGCATTTCGGCTTGCCAGTGAACGTAGTCGGTGTACTGAGTACCCAGCGCGGGCAATTGCACTTGAACCCTGGTCGTGTCTGCCCGATACAGCGAACCGAGTTCAGTGAGGAGCAACGCGAGAGACCAGAAGTCAACTACTATGTGATGTACTGTCAGGAGCAGAACGTGTTCCGTTCCCGGGCCGGCGAACAGATTCACCCGCAGTACAGGCCCGCGTTCTAGATCAAAGGGGCGATAGGCCTCCTCGAGCAGCCGGGCTTTCAGAGCGTCGCCGGTCCAGGCCGATGCGTCAGTCTCCACGAAGTGGAGGGCCTGGTGTTGATGGATCCGTTGAGCGGGCTTGCCGGAACGCATCGAAAAGGTGGTCCGCAGGGCGGGATGGCGATCGACCAGTGCCTGAAACGCTCGCCGCAACGCTGGAATATCCACTGCGGAGCGGATGCGCGCGGCAAAATTGACATTGTAAACCATGCTCTCCGGCGCGAGCTGGTAGAGAAACCAGATGCCCTGTTGATTATAGGATAACGGCTGAAACGATTGAGCCGCGCTCCCGTCTTTGCGGAGCAGCGTTGCCAGCAGAGCGCGCCTGTCTTCTGGCGAGAGATCGGCGATTCGCTGCGAAGCGTTACTCATTCACTAACTTCCGCTTTATCCAACAGCTCGGTGAGTAGTGAATTCACTTCCTCGTCCGAAAGCTGATCGAGTTGCGCCAACCGCTGTACCTCGGTATCGCCATTGACATGCTCCGCCCACGGTTGCACGACCGAAGGAGCGGACAGGGCTGCCGGGGTGGAAAGCTCCGCCGTGAATTGATCGAGGATCTGCACCGCCGCCTGTGCGACGCTCGGTCCCTGGAGAAATTTGACCATCGGTACATTCACGCCCAGGTCAACCGCGATGCGGTTCTTCAGCTCGACCGCCATCAGGGAATCCAGCCCGAGATTGCCGATCGGCTGCTCCACGTCCAGCCTCGAAGCGGAAAATCCAAGTACGCGAGAGACCTGTTCGCTCAGGTAGGCACGCAGCAGTTGAAGGCGCGCCGAGGGTTCTGCGGCCAGAAGGGCTTCTCTCCGTTCTCCCGGCGGCGTCGCCTGCGGCCGGGACTCGATGTCCTCATTAGCCAGTTGAGAGAGCAACGGCGACTCACGACGCCCTGAGTAAAACCGGTGATACTGCCTCCAGTCGACGGGAACCGCCGCGACCTGGGCCGCGTCCTGCCGGAGCATCCGTGCGAGTACTTCCAGCGCCTGTTTGGACGCCATGCTGCTGACTCCGACAAGCGCGAGGCTTGCGGCAAGACGCTTGCCGCCACTCGTATCCGCAAAGCCCAACCCTGCCCAGGCGCCCCAGTTGACGCTCAAGGCCGGCCGGCCTTGAGCTTTTCGGTGATGCGCCAGAGCATCGAGGAAAGCATTGGCGGCGGCATAGTTTCCCTGACCGGGCTGACCCAGAAGCGAACCCGCGGAGGAAAAAAGTACAAAGAAATCCAGCGGAGCGTTTTCGAGCAGGCGATGCAGCAGCCAACCGCCCATCATCTTGGGCCGCAAGACGGTATTCAGCGCGGCCTGATCAAGTTGCGAGAGCAGTCCATCTCGCAGTACTCCCGCCGCGTGTACCACGCCGCGAATCGGCGGCCAGCCTTCGGCGCCAAATGTTTTGAGGAAGGCGCTCAGTTGTGCTTCGTCCGCCACGTCCACCGAGGCCAGGTGCACGCTCGCTCCCAATGCTTCGAGTTCCCGGATGACGCCGGCCTGATAGCAAAGGCGGCTTCCGGCCTCCGCCGCACTCCAGCTCGAGCGCGGCGGCAACTTCGTGCGACCCAAAAGAATCAACCGGCGGGCCCCCTGCGCGACCATCCAACGGGCGACCGCGAGACCGAGGTCGCCTAATCCGCCTGTGATCAGGTAACTACCGTCGGTCGCCCACTCGAGCGGAGGACGCTGCGCGACGCTTTGGTGCTTGCGCACCAGGCGCCCCACGTATCGCTGCCCTTGACGAAACGCAATCTGATCCTCTCCGTCTGGATTGGAGATTTCCTCCCACAATTGACTGGCGATGGTGTCAGGCGGCGAGGCCGCGGCCTCCAGGTCGATCAGTCCTCCCCAGGATGCGGCGTGTTCCTGCGCGATGACGCGGCCCAACCCCCAAAGAGGCGCCTGCGCCACATTGAGCGGCAACGGATTTTCTTCCACCGCTTGAGTTCCTCGGGTGACCAGCCACAAGCTTGGAGGATCGTGCAAGCCGATTCGATCCGGTTCCTGTCGAGCCAGTTCTTGTCGAGCCAGTTCCTGCACTAACTGCAGCGCGGCGCCGCAGCCCAGACTCTGAGCATTAGCCAACCAAGCGGTGTTGGTATCCTGCGACGCGGGAACATCAGGACTATTGAGACTCCATAGATGAACGATCCTGCGGCAAGGCGGCTGATTCGCCGGGAGCGCCACGGCAAAAAGCTCCGAGAGGTCTTCCGGGCGTTCCGGACGAATACGAAAATACGTACTATTCACGGCCTCGTACGAATCGCCGTACGCGACCATGACGCTTCTCGTGCCTTGCTCCTTCAGCCGCAGCGCGAGAGCTTCTCCTACGCCCTCGCTGTCGGCAAAGATAAGCCAGCTTCCTCGATCGGAATGCGACGCAGCTTCCGCGGTTCCCTGCTCGTCGACGCGTTCTTTGCGCTGCCACTGAAACTCATATAGCCAGTCATTTGTATTATTTTGTATATTATCTCGTGTAATGGGTTCGAGTGCGTGCCCCGTGCCGCTTTCCAGGGATTCGAAACGCAGTCCGGCGATATCGACTATCGCGTGCCCGGCTTCATCGAGCAGCCGGACCTCCTCCGTGATCGCGGTATCGTTCCGCTCTTGCAAACGGGCATGGCACCAGAGACGCGGCCCCGAACGGCCGTGAACTCGGATCACATCTATACGCGTCGGCATCAGGATGTCTTGTTTGCCGTCGGCGATGGCTTCGGCCGCAACGGCGGCTCCGGCAACTTGCAAGCAGCCGTCCAGGATCGCCGGATGAATCGGATAGGCACTAAGTTCAGTCTCCGGTCTCTGGGTCACCAGCATCTCAGCCAGCACATTTCCGTCGTGGCGCCACAACTGAGTAATGCTCCGAAGAAAAGGACCGTAGTGAATGTCGTTGGCGCTCAGTCTGGCGTAATAGTCCTGTCCGGAGATTTGTTCCGGGCATCGAGCCTGGATCTGCGCGGGCGTCTCGTGCGCCGCGGCTAACGCGCTGCCATCTGCTTGAGAAGAAATTCGGCCGGTCACGTGCAAGGTCCAGGGTTTACCGGATCGGCCGGTTCCCGTGGGGCAACTGTGAACCTTAAAACTTACCGCTCCATCGATGCTGGGAGAAAAGACTAGCTGGAGCAGGCGGGTTTCGTCATCGGGCAGGAAAAGAGCGCGATGAAATCCGATTTCGTTCAGCGTGAAAGAGTGTCCCGGCGCGAGAGATTTTTCGCCGAAGATTTCCACCGCTGCGGCCAGAACCATCTCGAGGTAAGCCGAGGCGGGCAGCACCGCGACTCCTTGTATACGATGGTCATCCAGATAGGGCAGGGCTCGCCGGTCGAGCGTGATTTCCCAAAAGTGAGTTTCCGCGGGATGCGCCGATTTGAAATGCCGGCCCAGCAGCGGATGCCGCCCCTTCGCGCCGTATGTGTCCAATCGAGAGTCATCTTCGCGCCGCCGCAATTTCCATCCAACAGCGCTCTCGCCGCCAGGGATGCGGCGGTAGCCGGACGCAGCGGCCGCCGCGCGGATAGATGCGACTCCAGTCGACCGGGTATCCCAGGCTGTAAAGCGCGCCGAGAGACCCCAGCATCACCGCGCGTTCGTCGTCATCACGCCGCATCGATGCCACCACGGCGCCTTCGCGGCCGAGGTGATTGAGCCCCTGTTGAATGGCGCTTAGCAGAGCGGGATGCGGACTGATTTCGACGAAGGTGTCATATCCATCTTCCAACAGGCGTTGAACGGCTCCGGAAAAAAGCACCGGCTCTCTCAGGTTTCTCGCCCAATAGCGCCCGTCGAACTCGATCCCTTCGCGGGCCATGCCGGTCACGGTCGAATAGATAGGTATCTCGGCGGGCCGCGGTGCTAGTCCTTCCAACGCGTCCAGCAAATCGGCACGCAGGGGATCCATCTGCGGGCTGTGGGAAGCGAAATCCACTTTCACCATCGCGCAGAAGATGTCGCGGCGCCGCAATTGATCCAGGATTGCTTCGAGCGCCGCCGGATCACCCGACAATACGGTAGAGTTGGGACTGTTGCTCGCTGCTATGGATACGCGATTTTCATAGCCGGCGAGAATGCCGTGAGCCTCTTTCATGGAAAGCTCGACCGCGGCCATCGCTCCCCGTCCGACCGTGCGCCTCACCAGCCGGCTCCGATGGCAAATCACCCGTGCCGCATCTTCGAGGCTCATCGCGCCCGCGACGTACGCTGCCGCGGCCTCTCCCATGCTGTGGCCGACCACGGCCTGTGGCTGGACTCCCCAGGAGCGCCACAGGGCCGCCAAAGCAACCTGAATCGCAAACAGGACCGGCTGAATGATATCGATTTCGTTTAAACGGGACCGAGCCGGGTCGGTTGCCGTCAGTTCGCCGAGCAAAGACCAATTTCCGTACTGCCGCATCGCACGGTCGCAACGTTCCACGGCTTCGCGAAAAACCGGCTCCTGTTCCAGCAGTCTTCGCCCCATCCCAAACCATTGGGATCCTTGTCCGGGAAACACGAAAACAAGCTTTCTTTGCCGGCTTGAATCCCGGCGACCTGAAGACAAACCGGGATGAGTCTCTCCACGCAAAAAAGCCTGAAGCGCGCTACTCAGTTGATCGCGCGAATAGCCTGTCGCGGCGAGACGGTAGGCGTGGTGATCGCGCCGCGTGCCGGCCGAATAACAAATATCATTCAGCGGCACTTCGGATTCTGATACCAGGAAATCCTGGTAGGACCGGGCGAGAGCCTGCAGGGCTTCGGCGCTGCGCGCCGAAAGCGGCAGCAAGTGCGGCGACCTGGTATCGTCGATCTCGCTATTTTCCGTCCCGCGTTCCGCAGTTCGAATCATCGAACCCGGCTGTGGAGCCTCTTCGAGAACCACGTGAGCGTTGGTTCCGCCGAAACCGAACGAACTCACCCCGGCTAAAGCGCGGCCCGTTTCCACCGGCCACGGACCGGGCGTCGTCTGCACCCGCAGCGGCAGCTCGTCGAATGGGATGTGAGGATTGGGCTCTACGAAGTGCAGGTTCGGCGGGATCTCCCGATGCTTGAGCGCGAGCGCTACCTTGATCAAGCCGGCGATACCGGCCGCGGCCTCGAGGTGACCGATATTGGTTTTGACCGCGCCCAGGGCACATAGCCTTCCCGCGGGACGGTCGAGGCCAAGCACCGCGCCCAGAGCCTTCACCTCGATCGGGTCGCCCAGCAACGTGCCGGTGCCGTGGGCCTCTACATATTGAATGTCGCCAGGCGACACTCCGGCGCGCCGGTAGGCTTCTCTCAGAACGGCTTCCTGGGCCGGCGGATTGGGAGCCATCAGGCCGTTGCTGCGTCCGTCCTGGTTCACCGCGCTGCCCCGCACGACGGCGTAGATCGGATCCCCGTCGGCGAGAGCCTTGGAGAGGGGCTTCAGCACGACGACCCCGGCGCCCTCGCTGCGGACGTAGCCGTTGGCTCGGGAATCGAAAGCTTTGCAGCGCCCGTCGGGAGCCATCACCCCGGCCTTGGTGAAATTGATTGTAATCGCGGGCGAGAGGATCAGATTCACGCCGCCTGCGAGAGCAAGGTTGGACTCTCCGTTCCAGAGGCTGCGGCAAGCGAGATGGACCGCTACGAGCGACGAGGAACACGCAGTATCGACAGCCATGCTCGGCCCGCGGAAATCAAATAGATAGGAAATACGATTGGCCGCAATACTCAGTGCGTTGCCGGTGCCCGCGTAAGCATCGATGCGCCGCGGGTCGCCGAATTGAGTCCGCCCGTAGTCATTGTTCGAGATGCCGATGAAGACCCCGACGTCGGTACCGGCGAGGAGTTCGGTCACTTGTCCTGCGTCTTGCAGCGCTTCCCACGCCACCTCCAGGAGGAGGCGTTGCTGGGGATCCATCCGCGCCGCTTCACGGGGCGAGATGCCAAAGAAGTGAGGATCGAATTGATCGACTTGCCGAAGGAAACCGCCCCAGCGAGTGTTGGTTTTCCCGGGAGCCGCGGGGTCCGGGTCGTAAAACGCCTCAAGCTTGAAGCGATCCGCCGGGACCTCTGTAATGGCATCGACTCCATCCCTGAGTAATTGCCAGAACGCCCGTGGGTCGGCGGCTCCGGGAAACCGGCAGCCGAGGCCGATGATTGCGATCGGCTCGCTGCTTGCCTCGCGCTGATGGTTAATCGCGCCGGCTGACTCCGCGGGATCCGTCGAGCCTGCCAGATGCCGGGCGAGCGTCTCAACGGTAGGGCACTCGTATGGGAGAGCGGGAGAAATCTGTCGTCCAAGCCAATCCGCCAGTTCGCCAGAAAGACCGACCATCTCGGTTGACCCGAGGCCATAGCTGGCGAAAGGCTCTCGGACATCGATCTCGCGAGGATCAATTCCCAGCAGGTCGGATAGCCGGGAAACCAACCAGGCTTGAATCGCTTCCGGGCTTTGGGAATCCGGCGATAAATTTAGTCGATCACGGCGGTCCCGATCGGCGGAACTTTCTTCGGAAAAATGTGGCGAGGCGCCGTTGGTGGAGTTCTCCGCCATCGCGCGCCTTTTTACAGGCTCGCGAGCGTGCCATTCAGAAAGCTCGCCTGGCACAAATTGCGCTGAACCTTGCCGCTTGGGGTCTTCGGCAGGCTCCCCGCTCTGAGCAGCACCGCCGCATGCACCCGCACATCGTGCTCCTCCGCCACCGCTCGCCGAATCGCGCGGACCATCGCACCGATATCCAGCAACGGTCGCGGATGCAACTGTGGTGTCCGATTCCGATTCTGACTATCCGCGGTACGGTAGCGGCGCTCGACCTCGGCCGCGACGATCAAGCGTTCTTCATGGGCGACATCGACCGAAAACGCCGCGCAACAACCCGATCGTATCGCGGGATGGCTCTGTTCCACCGTCAACTCGATGTCATTGGGGTAGAGGTTGCGGCCGCCGATAATAATCAGGTCCTTCAGCCGGCCGGTGACAAACAGTTCGCCGTCTTTGAGGAATCCTAAATCTCCGGTGCGCAGAAATGGCCCCTCGCCGTCGTCGAGATAGGCGCGCAACGTGCGCTCCGTCTCCTCGGGGCGGTTCCAATAGCCGCGCGAAACGGTCGGGCCCGATACCCAGATTTCGCCCACGCCTTCGGCGGCGCAACGGGTCAGGAATTCGGGATGAACGATGACGATTTTGGTATCGGGCATCGCATGGCCACAGCCCACCAGGGTTCGCACATTCTGTTGCTGATCGGACGCCTCCGCCACGCAGTTCTGTTCAAGCGCCGCCGCCTGTGCTGCGTACAAAGTGGGCTCGGCTTTCAAGGGACCGCCCGAGACCATGAGAGTCGCCTCGGCGAGTCCATAGCAGGGATATAAATAGCTTGGGCGGAAGCCGTATCCGGCAAAGGTTTCGGAAAACCGTTTCAGAGTATCCGCGCGGATCGGCTCCGCGCCATTGTAAGCCGCATACCAACTGCTGAGGTCGAGATTTTCACACTGATCCGGAGTAACTTTGCGGGCGCACAGCTCGTAGGCGAAATTGGGGCCCCCGCTGACGGCGCCACCGTACTGCGAAATAGCGCGCAGCCAGCGTACCGGCCGCTGAAGAAAGGACTGGGGTGGCAGGATATAACATGGACGTCCTACATAAGTCGGTTGGACTATTCCATTAGTAAGTCCCATGTCGTGAAAGACCGGCAGCCACGACACGGATACCCCGCGGTCCGGTGTGAGCTCGAAGGCGTGATTGACGTTGGCCGAATTGTGCAGAAGGTTCCCGTGACTGACCATTACACCCCGCGGCACGGTGGTCGATCCCGAGGTGTATTGGAGCAAGGCCAGGCTGTCGCTGGTGGCCGCGGGTTGCCGCCATTCCGACGCGAGCCCGGTGGTGAGCTTGTCGGTTGCCACCCAGCGCATGGTCGCGAGCTCCGGAACTTGGGTGAACAGGGCTTCGACCTTGGCGAGGATCGACGACGTGGTGAGCGCCACCGACGGTTGAGCGTCGTTGGCGATCGCCCGTAACCTGGGAAACGACCGTTGCTGTTGAGTGGCGGTGGGTGGAGGCAAAGGAACGGCAATCACGTCGGCATACAGGCAACCGAAAAAAGCGGCGATAAATTCGAGACCGGTCGGATAGATCAGCAGAGCGCGCTGTCCGCCGGCGCAATAGCTCTGAAGCAGCGCACCGATAGCACGGGCCTCCCAGTCCAGCTCCGCGTAGGTCAGACGACCACCTTCGACCTCTCCGTCGAGCAGATAGGCGTAGGCGAGCTGCCCCGGCTGCCTAAGCGCACGCCAGGCCAGGACTTCGGCGAGCGTGGAAAAGCTGTGCAATTCATTGGTCGGGCCGCTATTCATGAACGTCCCTCCCGCAAACCTGTCTCTGTCCCCAGGAAAAACGCTTGACCGTCAGCGTCTCCTGGCTTTTGAAGTCAGTTGCGGCAGGTTCGTCAACGGGCCTTGCGGGTTTTGGGATCAAAAGCCGCGATAAACCTTTCAGCCGAATCAACCGATGGAGGTTCGTATCATGCACTTTCTCTCGTTGGTTCAAATCGCACCGATCAACTACCTGAGCTTACTCCCGTCGGAAGCCAAGGCGAAGCGGAAGGTAACCCGGGAGCATAGAAATTTGTAACATAAAGAACCAAAATCAGCGCATCGATTTCCCGACGATCGGCGCATAGAGGCTAATTGATGCGAAAGATACTCCATACGGGTGTTGGCCTTTCGCCTTACGTTCGGCCTTCGAGTGCGACGCACAGGCGGGCGCCCAAGCTTCGCAACGGCCCTCGAGAGATCGTGCGCATCGCACGTGACTCGCGTTAGGTGCAGGATACGCCTGCGCCTAACGCGCCACGTACACAGCCTCGGGCTTACCGTATGTACATCGCATGGCCGAACCCGCCGCCACCGAGGACCAGCCAGACCACGAGCACGATTAGCAGCAGGCCGACAACTCCCATACCGCGGTTCCCGTAGTAGCCACTACGGTAGCCATAAAATCCGCCGCCACCGAACAACAAAATCAACACAATAATCAAAAGCAGCATATCTGTATCTCCTGTCTATTCGCGCGTTGCTTGATTGCGAGAGGCTGGATCAAGGAGGGACTCGATTCTTTATCGATCCCGACCCACTCACAATACATCGAGTGCGAGTGCAAGACCATCTACGTTTGGTTACGTGGATAACGCAAATGAGGGATTCTAAAGCACGTCGATCATTTGCAGCACGGAAATAGCGTGTGCGCGGGCAAATGTTAGCTTTGCCAGGGTAACGTTCGAGCGCTAGTCGCGCGGCGGCTTGCCGACGATTTACTTTGCGTCTCACACTCTAAGAACATATAATCTATTTACCTCGCCCGGGAGTTTTCTAATATCCTCAACACTCTGCCCGAGGAATGATGACGTTCCGGTATGCGCCCCGGACTGCTTCGGGGCGGCGAACTGGCTGCGTGCGAGCGCCGGTGGCTGCTTCCGAGCCAGCTGACATGCGCAAAAACGGGGCTAGCTACGTTTGTTTCAACGCTCGTGTTTAGGAGTCGAGAAACTTGATATGAGTATCTTGTCGCTTCGACGATGCTTTTTATCGCTGGCCGTGTTCGTGATGGCCTTAAGCCTTGGGGCCGCGACAGGTCGTGCAGATACCACGCAGGTGCCAGGCACGGAGTCGAGCGCCGGCGGCGCTACTGATGCCTGGCTGGTTGCGCGCGGATTGATTGGCCGTGGAATGATCGGTGAGCAAACCGGCCGGAACGCGATGAAGCCACCGTCCGGTGTCGAAGTCGACGAAACCAGGCAGACGGAGAACCGCACTGGTGAAGTGGTAATGCATGCCACGTCGTGGAACGAGATGATCGGGGGCGACACGATCCACATCGAGATTACAACCTTACCGAGCGCTCAGTTCGAGGTCGGTTTCTGGCTATTTCCCAGTCATCGTCAGGGCTGCACCATGTACCAGTGGACGCTGTACGATCATGGTCGTGCTCTGCAGAGCTCGTTCTGGCGCAACGATGCGGCGGTGCTCCGGCTGGCTGGAGCTGTCGATTTGCCACACGACCTGTATCCCGACGCGGTTCCTTGGATAGCTTTTTTGCGGGCTCTCGGAGCGCCCCGCGCCGGCGCCGAAGGCATACTTAATCAGCAGATAACGCCATATAGTTACGTGGGCCAGGATGTGTGGGCGACGAAAGTCGAACAGATAACTGTGCCGGCCGGCAGCTTTTCCGCCCTCAAGGTCGTCGCACAGGTCGACATCGCTACCGTGATGCCAAATTGGCCGCGCTTCGTTTTGCACGTCATCAAACCCGCAATTCCCAAGAACATACTTTACTTCGAAGCGAAGCCACCCTACAGACTTCTGAAGCAGGAGGGCACCACCTTTGTCGGCGGCCCCGAGGTCACCACGGAATTGACTCGCTTTTACATCGCGGGTGCGCCGCCGGTACTGACCGTGCCGGCCGTGGCAGCCGCTCGCGCGCCGATCACCGCGGTGCTCGGAACTTCGTCGATAGCCCAGTGAAGAATTTCTCCGCAGTCTGATTGCGTCATTCCCCTTGGTCACGACGGCCGGTTAATTGCCATGCGCTTCGTCACTTGCTATTTGACCGTCTCTTAAATGGATCAACCGTCGCGCCCGCTCCATGACTTGCGGATCATGAGTGGAAAATACGAAAGTTGTACCTGTGGCACGATTCAAGCGTTCCATCACGTCGAGCAGCGATATAGCGGTAGCCGAATCCAAGTTCGCCGTCGGCTCGTCCGCCAGGATGAGCGCGGGCTCTGTGACCATAGCCCGGGCGACCGCCACTCGTTGCTGCTGCCCGCCGGACAATTCCGCGGGACGGCGGCTTTCAAGGCCTGCGAGACCTATTTCGGCAAAAAGCTTTTCGACTCTTGCTCTGCGCGTGCGCGCGGGCACACCCTGTAAAAGTAGGGTGAACTCCGTATTTTCCAGCGCGGTAAGGACGGGAAGCAGGTTATAGGTCTGGAAGACAAAGCCGATACGCTGCAGACGCACGCGAGCCAGCTCACCCGAAGACAAGAGCTGAAGGTTCTTTCCCGCCACCCATACTTCTCCCGAGTCAGCGCGGTCAAGACCGCCGATTATATTGAGCAGCGTGGTTTTGCCGGATCCGGAAGGACCAGCGGTAGCCACGAATTCTCCCGGAACAATCCGCAGCGAGATCCCACGTAGCGCCGGAACCTCGATCGGCCCCGTTCGGTAGGTCTTTGTCAGCTCCTTCAGTTCGACAGCCGGCTGGATCAAATCGATCTCCTATTCATTTTTCTCCGGTCCGGGAGGATTGCCTTCGCTAGAGCACCTTCAAAGCGTCGGGCAGTTTGGTCCGCGCCGCCTTTGATGCAGGATAGAACGATATGACCGTTGCCATTATGAACACGATAATCACAGATGAAACGGTTCGCGAGACGCTCAGGCGCGAGTAGAGAATGGGATCGACCACCAGCGCATGGGGAAGGCCGGTTCTGAATACGAGTCGCAAATCCAATCCGGACGTCGCGAAATAGTGTTCGACACCCAAGCCCAGCGCGAGTCCGAAAGCGAGGCTGATCGCCGTTAGCGCAAGGGATTCACCGACTATCATTATTGCGAGCTGTGCGGGCCGAAGGCCGAGAGCTTTACATACGCCGAATTCATAGCGGCGTTCCAGAACTCGCATGAGAATGGTATTGAGTATTCCCAATCCAACCATCGCCAATACCACACCGTTCATAACGTAATTGAAAGCGTGATCCAGCCCGAGGATTTGCGCCAGCATTGGCATCGATTCCCGCCAGGTCAGAACTTCAACCGGCTCTCCGGCCAATCGTTTGCGCAAAGCCTTCGCCACCATCAGCGAGTCACCTTCTTGTCGAAGAAAGAGCGCGACCTGGGTCACCTGGTTATCCGGCACTCCGAGCAGAGTCTGGGCCTCTGGCAAGGGCAGATCGACAACGTCGCCATCTATCGTATCTATACCGGTGCGAAAAATCCCGTTCACCCGTAGCAGGGTACTCTGCATTTCTCCCCCGGTTATGTCCTTGACCTTGGTACCAGGTTGTCGGACAGCCTGCGTCATAAGCACTACTTTAGAACCCGTCTTCACCTCGAGTTTGCGTGCCACTTCGGCGCCAATGACTATTCCAGTGCCCTTGTCGTCGCTAAGATAGGTTCCCTCCACGATGCGCTGAGGAATGAGAGATACCGCGCGCTCTTCTCGGGGTATAACGCCTGAAATAGCGACGCTAGCGGAGTTTGCTGCGGAGCTCAGGAGTCCGGTCGCCAGAAGCCGGGGGCTCGCGCCCAACAGAACCCGCTTCATTGGTGCGGTCTTAAGGAACTCGTTGATCGTCGAGACCACGCGGGCCGGAAGTAGCAGTTCCTGGGAGCCAGAATCCTGAAAGCCCTTGGCCTGGATGACTACATCTCCTGGGCCAAACCTGACCCCGTTGGCAATCGTCTGCTCATGGCCGCCGTCGAGCAGCCCCAATGAGATCAGCAGCAGGGCGAGACCTAGGCCCAGGGCCAGGGCGGTCAACAGAGTACCTCGAGGATTGCGCCAGACATTACGCCAGCTGATTTTTGCCAGAAGAAGAAAGCTTATCACTGCTAGACCTTGCGGATCGCTTCGGAAGGCCGAAAATGCGCGGCCCGCCATGCAGGATAGAGCGCCGACACAAGCGCTGTGAGAGCCAGCCCGACGGCCGCCTCGGCGTAAGCGGAAAAATCCTGCCGGCCGTACCAGAGATGGCCCACGACCACTCCGGCTACTGAGACGACCTCGCCAGTGGACCCGCCCAGGTCCAGTCCGTGCGCCTGTAAATACCAAAGCAGCGGAGCGCCAATCGCCGCTCCAACAACCAGACTTCCCACGGCCAAACCTGCCGCCTCCGCCATGATAAGGCCAATCACATGAATCGGACGCATTCCGAGGGCCATCAGCATGCCCAATTCACGGGTACGTTCAAAGACCGCCATCAGCATAGTGTTCATGATGCCGATGACCGCCAAGAGAAAGAAAATAGAAAAGAGCACCAACGTCACGCCGTGATTGAACTGCACGTAATCGGCCAGCTCGGGCGCCAGTTCGGGCCATGGACTCACCTCAACGGGAAGCGTTTTACTCAGTCGAGTCTGCAGGGCCGACGCCACCGTCGTAGCCTCCGTAATGTTGTTCAGCTTAATTCCAACTTCATGGATCCTTTTCGGGGTCAACCGCAAAAGATCCTGTAGGGCGGGGAGTGTCATCAGCACCAGATTCCGATCCATGACATCAAGGCCAGTGTGGAAAATCCCGCAAACCGTGTATAGGTCGTTCCCCATTGAGCCATCGGCCGCCTGCGTCAGCAAAACGATTTCCGACCCTACATCGACGCCAATCACACCGGCAAGTTTGTCTCCCAATACGATTCTGTTCGCCATCGGCTTTGTCAGATAGCTTCCCTTTACTATCTGCGTGTTCAGAACAGTAATCTTTGGTTCCTGCTCAGGCACCACTCCCATAAGCGCAACTCCGGCGGAAGAACCATGTGAAGCGCTAGCCAGTCCGTAGCCATATACCCTGGGAGCGGCGGCATAGACTCGGGGGTCAGCAGTGACGGCGGCAAGCAGCGTGCTGACGTCGGTTCCATTTGCCCCTCCTATGGTCTCCTGGATAGAACGGCTGGGGTAGTAGCCCGGGGCGTGCACCTGGATCTCGGAAAGAACAAGCCGCGTCCCGTTCTCGATCATCTGCCAGCGCAGGCCCGCCATCAGGCAAGCGACAAACAGCAGCATAGTGTAGCCCAGAGCGATGGCGGCCATCGCGATGAACGTACGCCGGGGATTGCGCCATAGATTGCGCCAGGCAAGCTGAAGTAGGCGCGCGCTCATCGCTTCAGATTGGACAGGGTAAACGTCTCCGCGCTGATCGGCGTGTCGAACGTGACTTCCTGGTACAGGATGGTAGTTTGCTGACCAGGCTTATCTACTGATCGCATGACCAGGCGGGTAGGCATGAGCCTTCCGTTGACGGTTTTGTAATCCGAAAATGTCAAATCTCGAACCAACTTTCCGTCTTCGTCATAGAAGCCCTGCCACGCAGGCATCAGATTGGCTTGACGGACCTGCAACACGATTTTCCCCCACACCACTACCGCGGCGGCTTTGGGCGTCAAAGTATATTCATATACCGGAACCTCACCCCGCTTACCCTCGAAGGAGTTCGCGACCGAATAGTCGCGCTCCAGTCCGCTTTCTTTCACCAGATCATCGAGAGTGAAAT
Source organism: uncultured delta proteobacterium (assembly GCA_963755905.1). Classification (GTDB taxonomy): domain Bacteria; phylum Desulfobacterota; class Binatia; order Binatales; family Binataceae; genus JAKAVN01. The sequence continues at coordinate 1,276,781 of CAVWLM010000002.1, read as the reverse complement.
CACTTCCCATCCATGAGGTCATGGTCATTGAGGAAGGAGCCTTGATTGTGCGCTTTACTTTGGGCAGATAGTACCAGATATCGGTGCCTATCTTCAGGATGGCCGTACCCGCATCTTTTTCGGGGCTGACTATCCGAATCAAAGCGTCGTCTCCCTGGGTCCAGATTTTCAACGTCAGATCGCGTTGCCCATTTTCGCCGGAGATCTGCATTTGCAGCGTAGCGATACTGGACTTGCCGGTAAAAAGCCGCGCCACGCGGTCGACGATCTCACCCGCCCGATTGTCGTTCGTGGCCTGAGAGATCTCTCCCAGACTCAGGAAGAGCAGCCCAAGTAGCACGGCCAGAGCCGCTTTGTTCCATCGCATAACAGACCTACCTTAAATATGAGCAAAGAAAAGAGTCGCAAGGATTAACGGCCAGCGTCGCCTTGTAATAGGTTCACCGGTTTCACGCGCTCCGTTCTGAATTCGCGCTTGATTTCGACCACGTCTTCAAGCGGTGATCCCATCGCCAGTCCCATCGGTATCCGGGCTAGAACGTTAAAGGCACTCACGGCAAGCGACAGCGCAAACAACTCGCTTTTATGGGCATACCCGGCAAATCCCATAGTGAACACAAGCTGAGTCGTCCCTATTCCTCCGGGCGAGAACGGTGAATTGCCTATCGCCACGATCAATGGCGCCAATGCAAGTACCTGCGCTAGGGGAACATAGATATGAAAACTTGCCAATTGGCCGTACAACGTGAGGCCTGCTCCGAGAGAAATCAGAAATCGGATTGCGGCCAGCTTCACATACTGCGAAGGCTGCGCCATACGGAAACTCAACATCGAGGGCCGATCGTAAATCCATCGGAGCCAACTGCCACGATTGAGCCGTGCGCCCCAGAAAAGCCAGAACGTGGCGATAAGACAACCTGCGCCTAGTACTCCTGCCGCGTAATAGCGGCCGAACCGGATCGGTGAGGTAGGCACGAAAACGATTGCCACCAGCGACAGTATGGCCAACAGAATCACATCGATGTAAGCCTGAAACAGCAAGGTGCATCCGCCCATTATCCAGGGAACCCGCTTGCGCGTATGTAAGAAAAGCAGGTATGCGCTGCCGGCCACGTAGGAGTTGATCAACTGCAGGAAGTAGACGGTGGCCATGGTGGGCAAGAGTTCGCGCGCCCGGGTGGGGCCATGAAAATAACTAAACAGGCGGGAATACAGGAAGGTTTCGCCTACAAACCAGCACAAAAAGCCCCCGAGGCTAACGCCTAAAAAAAGCCAGATCCTGGCGTGGTTCGAAACCTCGACGACTTGGCTCCACGAGACGCTGCGCGCGGCGTAATAGACGACCGCGGCCGCGACCATATAGGCGACAAGGTTTTGCAGTGCCCTTTTTCGCACCGAAACTTTCACTCGCTCGACTTACGAACCTGACACCACGGCTCCTCCGATCTGCGAGACGCAGGAACGCGTTACAAGGTCGACGAAACGAATGGTACAACCACAAAAATCACATGCCTTGCGCGTAAAGCGACAGGACGCGAAAGGCAGAAGCCCCTGGACCTGAACGAGAATCCGTTTATCCACCAAGGATGGCTGTCAGCTTCTATAATCGCTTTGACCGAAGCTCACTTATCTAATATACCTTCAGGCGCGGATCATTGCTCGCGATACAAATTGCATGGCTCATGCGGTTGGCTGCATCCCCGGACTGCTCCTGAATAGCCAATCGAGCCGCTTCACATACCTGGGCCTTATCGAACGAGCGCTCGACTGTCCACTTGCTGAGCGGCGCAGCGGCATCATAGTATTTGTCGCCGATCCACCAAATTCGCGTCTGCGGCGGCACAAACAAATACCAGCCCATCAGGGCCAGCGCAGCAGTGTGGCGGAGTTTTATCATTCCTTAGCCTCATAGACAGAAAGTGTTGACATTTCGTTTGTGAGCGACCGGAAAGAGTCTCGTTATAGTTCGGAAGTCGGGCCTATCGGGCCGCGTCCACGTCCGCCGCCTCAACTGACTCTCGCCGCTGTTGTTCTTTTCAATTTTGGGACATTGACGAAGAGACGCGCAGATCGTCGGTAACACTCCGTACGCCTTTCGTATTTCTCGCGATTCTCACAACGCGTGCTGCCATGTGTGAAGTTTGGACTTCGCCGCTAAGCGTCACGACACCCGCGGTGGTGACGACATGGATATCGTTGGATTTGATGCCTTTGCCACTTGCATAGGCCGACTTCAGCTTTGTAGTGATCTCCGTGTCGCTTAACGCCGTAGCGGTGCCGTCATATGCGTTTGTCGCGGCCCCTTTGGTGTCCTGCCCAGCCCGATCCATCGAAGTGCTGGCTGAAACAGGAGAGCTGGTACTCGTATCCTGTGCGAAGGCCGGGATTGCTAGCCCGATTCCGAGGACCATCACCGGGACTATAGCCAATATTCCGTTTGTGCACTTCATGACTCTGACCTCATTCATTAGAACTTTAAGTGCTAAAATGTTGGGGTACGACGGGCCGCATTCTGAGGCGGCGTGGTACGTCATCTCATCTCATTTCTTTGCTTTATCGATTACGCGCTCTATCAGCTTTTTTACCTTGCCGACGGCCTGATCTTTTCGTCCTTCGTTCTTAAGGTGCTGATCATCCGTCACAACACCAACTGCTTCCTTCGCGCGGCCTTTGATCTGGTCGGTTGTTCCACTCATCGTAATGTCCTCCTGTTGCGCGTTAAGATGTCTCTCAAACCGATACCGTTGTTACACGTCGAGATCTTATTTCTTTGCGGCTTGGGAGACGCCGCTATGTCAGCTTCCGCCGCGGCCAGAATTCGAAGGACCACGGGTCTTCTGCTTTGCGTTTATCAAATTGGTCTAGCGGAACGCGGTCCAAGGCGAATATGAGGACCAGACGCAGGGCTGGATCAAAGGCGGATCTCGATTCCTATATCGATTCCAACTTGTTAATGGTACATGGAAAGGGATGCAGGAGCGACCGCGCGGCTCCTGGAAGGTGGTTACTTCGAGAACAGGAAGTGCAAGTTTCGGCTTCTCGCGGCAGGTGGCCGTCGAGGACTGCCGCATGTTCAGCGTCCTCAGCTTGGAAAGGCTCCGAACGCACGAGGCACGCGAACCCAGTAGGAGCACGAGATTGGCCTCGACCGAGAGGTGACGGGGCTTCGGCGCAGAATCAAGCAATTTTATGCAGAGAAAGGGTGGAGCGGGCGACGGGGATCGAACCCGTGACGTCCAGCTTGGGAAGCTGGCATTCTACCGCTGAATTACGCCCGCGCGCTGCAAAGTCTAGAGTCGCCGCAACAGCGTGTCAAATGCCGGCCTTCGAGCATTTAGCGATCGGAATCTCCCGCGAATTGCTTTGAGGGAGAACGCCGTCGGAGAGCTTTGAGACATCCGCTGCTTAGGCCCGCGCGCGTTGCTGAACTTGCTCGGAAGCTCATTGCGAAACCAGCATCTGCGAGGTGCTGGCAAGCGTCATGGTGGCCGGCGCCAGAAAGGGTATGTTCAGTTGGTATTGGTATGAGACCTTGACTTGAGCATCGTCTTGCAAGGGAAGCTCGGCGTCCGCAGGCCAGTTAACGGTAACGTTGAGCTGGCCGGCATTCAGACCAACGGCGTTATTGATGGCGACCTGCTGAATTTGAGCCGTGGTCGCGGGATTGCGGCTGGCGGGCGAATGCACGATGGCATAACGTACCGCCTCACGAGCCGCCATGCAGACAGTATTATAATTGTATACGATCAATGCCATTTGCATGATGGCAAACATCAGGAGGAGAAAAATCGACGCCACCATGGCGAATTCCATCATTGTTTGGCCATCAGATTTCGCAGCGCTGCCGAGCGAGACAATGCGCATTTTCATCACTGCTCAACTTGCATGATCGCCTTGCTCGATAGCGTGGTTGAGGAGGGGATACCCGGATAACTCACCAGCGTTTGAAATAGGCCCTGGGTGTCGACTTCGACGAAGGTCGCTTGCGGGGCATTGGTACAATAACTCGAGGGACAGGCGGTCACAGTGACTGACGACGCGCAAGTGCACTGGGACGCGGTCGCGCTGAGATTGGCGAGGTTCGATCCATCCTTTTTTGCCGCGGCAATCATGCCGGGAGAATCGGCGGCGGTGATTACAGTTTGTGAGCCATACTGGGCGCCGGCTCGCGCGGCATCCATCACCCCAATACTCATGTAAAAGATCCGGCCAAAATCAGCCGCGACGAGCAGCAAAAGCAGCAGAACAGGGACGACCATCGCAAGTTCAACGGCGCTTTGTCCTCTAGCTAGAAAGTCGCGCCGAAAAACGCTTCGAACCTCCGTCCTACGACAAATGCTATTCATAAAGCGAAGTCGACTGAACCGGCGAGCCGTCAGCAAGTGAAGTATAATTGTTGCTTATGTTTATCGTCGCGCCTCCAGTAAAGATCAGAGTATCCGCGACCAGGATTGTGTAGGCGGCGTTGATCCCGTTCGAGTAGTTGAGCTGTGTGGTCGGAAAGTAGAGAGCGCCGTTCAGGGTCATGTTGGCGCCCCCGGCGAAATAACTCGCCACCGATCCGGCCGGTATGTTGGAATCCTGAAAGAAAAGAATTCCCTCCAACGAATTTGCTCCACCGGTGGTCGGAGCGGAAAAATTGACCGTGACCCCATTGGCGATAGTGATCCCGCCGTAGGCGCTGTTTGCCCCCGAATAACCGGCTTTGGCGCCGGTCGTCAGATAGAAAGTGACATTGGTGCCGGTCACAGTGCCGCCGCCGTTTAACAGAGACATCCCGCCGCCGGCCAGAATGTAGGTTCCGGAATTGAAAGTGATACTGGTGCCGTTGCTGGCACTAATTCCGCCGCAATAGACACCCGGGCTGATAACGTAGTGACCGCTATAAGGAGGAGACTGCTGGGCGGTGTACGAGCTGTAATTCTGAGTTCCGGTATATGTGCATCCGCCGACGGTTGGCGGGAGGATATGGGCGAGGGGGTCTGCCACGGGCGCGATATTCTGACTCACCGTCAACGATGCGCCTAACAGGTTCTGGACGAGGCCTCCGTTGTTCATCACGGCCGAGCCGACGACTCCCACTCCCGTCGTTTTGATGATCGCTCCGCCGACTACGTCGAATGCGTCGGAGCTTTTGGAATCCACGTATATACCGCACGCGGAGGTGATATTCACTCCATTACTGGCGGAGAGCGCTTTGGGTAACGAAGCATCCAAAGCGTATATGCATCCGGCCGCATTCATCGCACCGCCCACCGCCCTGGTACTAACGTTTACCGAAGTGTGACCGAGCGCACGCAGGAAATAGCTAGGCTCGGGCTGCGCGACTATGACTTCCACGTAGTTCGAATTGCCGGCGTAGAAACCGCTCAATGGTGGATTGTTGACTGTTACGGTGGCACTTTTGACGCCGTTGGTGAAACCGTCAAGGCTTGCGACATTTTGTGCGGCCGACGTAATGCTTGCGCCGTTCCTGAGCGCCGTGGCCCCGGCAATCGCCGCCGCGTCCGTAGCCGTCTGCATTTGCCGCCGCTCGGTCCAGAAAAGACCCACGTCGGTGGCCAGGGCCACGCACCCGATTAACGCGATCATTACCATCGCGGTGAGCACCAGGACTTGCCCTCGAACCATCCTGCGTAAGTCACAGAGATCCAGTGCCGCGCTTTCGGCACCGCTCTCGTTTGAACTCTCGGATGGGCGAGATTGCGACACTATGCAGCCCCTTATCTCGATCCTGCTACATGGCTCGCCATCGTTAGCTTTGCTTGACGAACTGTACGTAAGAGAGGAGCAACAACCATGCCTTCAACTGGGATGGCGGATTAGTCCCGGTGCCCGAGCTGAACGAGCGTCTCGGCTTGAACGAAGCCGTGGGCCGGCACTGAGCGATTCCTACCGCGGCAGGAATACCCAATTGCGCTGGCTGACCGTCGCACTCGGTGCGGCTGGTAGAAAGTGAAAGAGTGAAAAGTGAGAAGGTGAGAGATTACCAGTAGCGGACGCGGCCGACGTCGGTATGCACGAAGTCGGAGCTCGGATAGTAGCCTACGCCGCCCCCGCGCATCGCGAGGGCCACTCGATGCAACTGCTCGAGAGTGCGTCCCGGGACGCGCCAATCAAGCGCAAGTCCGTCCATATGAAGGCTATGATGTGCGACACCGTCGCTGCGCGCCGCCAGCATCGCATTGGTCTCCGGCGTGCGATAGCCCGAGATAATCGCCACCTCGGCGTCGGTGTGAAGCTTGCGCCGAATTGCGACCACAAGGTCGAGCAACGCCGGGCTCATCGGTTTCACCACGTTCTGCCGATAGTCGCGCAGGATGTAGTCGATCTCGGCGAGCGCCTGCGGAATGTACCGACCCTTCTCGAAATAGACGATGTCGAGTTGCTCGCTGGTATGCAGGTTGTAGAACTTGAGGCGGCGTGGCGTCGACGGCGCGGTGAGCATCGCGAGCGCGCTGGCTGGTGCGAGCGTCGCCGTCGCGGCGGCGATCCCTGCCATTCGCAAGAAGCGGCGGCGGTCGATGATCGGCTGTGGCGCTGCGGTCGCAGTCGAAGAGTGGGTGCCGCCAATCTCCACGACGCTGCCGTTAACTACGCTGTCAGCTATGGTTGATGGCTTAGTTTCCACTATTTCCCGTCCTCCCCGTGCTGCTCAACCCCCGTCGGGCCATCCCACTTCGTGCTCGGCCTCCATCGCGCGGGCGCGCGGTTGGAGTCCGCCGGAGCATCGGGTAACTTTACACATTCGCTGGACGCTGTGCCACCGCGTCCGACTCATTTCCGGCACCGATGAAACCGCCTCGCATCCAGCCAATAAAGCCAATAAATCCGGCCCGTGCGCGCACCGCACCTTTGGCGTCGTTATCGCGCAAAGTCGAACGTGGCCAGTTCGCGCGGGAACTTCGCGCGGGCGCGACGATGCGCGAATTTATCGCCGCTCTCCCCGAAGCTTTGGCAGCCGCCGACCTCCGCGAGCTGGCGCGGCGAATCGCCGCGGTGCGCCGTGCCGGGCGAGCCTTCCTGATGCTCACCGGGGCGCATCCGCTGAAGGTCGGCCTGAGTCCGCTTATCTGTGGAATGCTGCGCGACGGAGTGCTGAGCGCGATTGCGGCCAATGGCGCGGTGATCGTCCACGACTTCGAGCTCGCCTTTGCCGGGCGTACCTCGGAAGACGTCGGCGCGGGCCTAAACGATGGCAGCTTCGGGATGGCCGAGGAGACTGGCGCGTTCCTCAATCGCGCGGCACGGATGGCTGCGGAGGAGGGCAGGGGACTGGGCGAAGTGGTGGGCCGCGAAATCATTCGCGCACGCTTGCGCTACCGCGACGCCAGCATTTTTGCCACCGCTTACCGCGCGGGCATTCCGGCGACCGTACACGTAGCGCTCGGCGCCGACATCATTCATATGCATCCGGCGGCCGACGGCGCCGCTATCGGCAAGGCCACGATGGCGGACTTCCATCGGCTGGTCGCCGTGGTTGGGACTTTGGGCCGCGGAGTGGTGCTCAATCTGGGTTCGGCCGTGGTGATGCCTGAGGTTTTTCTCAAGGCGCTCAATCTCGCGCGCAACCTGGGACGGCGGGTCGAGGGCTTATGCACCGCCGACATGGACTTCATCAGGCAATACCGGCCGCGGGTCAACGTGGTCGAAAGGCCGACGGCCGGCGGTAGGGGCGGACGCGGAATCGCGCTCACCGGACATCACGAGATCATGTTTCCACTGCTCGCCGCGGCAGTGCGCGAGGACCTCGCGCGGCCCGTGCGGCGGCGAGGTTGACGATGGCGCCGCGCGTGTCGAGCCGCTCCGGCAATGCCGCTCCGATCGCGATTCTTACCGACTTTGGTTACCGCGACCATTACGTCGGCGCGATGAAGGGTGTGATCGCCTCGATCGCGCCCGGTGCCGCGCTAATCGACATCACGCACGGCGTGCCGGCGCAATCGATCGCGGCGGGAGCGATCGCACTCGCGCAGAGTTGGCGGCTATTCCCGCCGCGAACGGTCTTCCTGGTGGTGGTCGACCCCGGGGTGGGAACGGCGCGGCTGCCGGTGGCGGTCCAGACCCGCGCGGGAGCGCGCTTCGTCGGCCCGGACAATGGCGTGCTTTCGCTGGCGCTCGAGGAAGCGGGTCCGGCGCGCGCGGTCGAGTTGCGCTCACCGCGCTACCGGCTCGCGAATGTGAGTGCTACATTTCACGGCCGCGATATCTTCGCGCCCGCCGCGGCGCATCTGTGGCGCGGCGTGAAACTCGATTCCTTGGGGCCGCCGATACGCGAGGGCCTGACGCACCTGGAGCTGTCGGAGCCGCGCGAAGGGCTCGACGAGCTGCGCGGCGAAGTCCTGTACGCCGACGGGTACGGCAATCTCGTGAGCAATGTCGGGCGCGATGCGCTGGCGCAGTTCGGGGCGCGCTTTCCCGCTATGCGGCTTTCGGTTAGGATCAATCGTGGCGCGCCGATGGAAATAGTTCAGGCTTACGGCGATGCCCCCAAGGGTGTTCCTCTCGCTACGTTTGGAAGTTTCGAGCTGCTGGAAATTGCCGTGCGGGACGGCAGTGCCGCGCAGCATTTCAGCGCCGCGCCGGGCGCGACAGTAACCGTTCGGCCGCAGCCGCGTATAGCCCGGCATGGACTCAAGTCCCAACGAACCCCCGACATGAAAAATAATGGATGACTTCGCCGCTCACGACGAAACACAGGTTCTGACGGACATCCCGCGCGTTACCCCCGCGCCGGTCTACGAGCCCGAGGTGGTGGCGCCCTTGCGCTCACGGCCGTCCGGCGTCACCCGGCTTCACATTGGACTTTTCCTGCTCACGCTGCTGACCACGACGATGGCCGGGGCGGACATGGCAGGCGCGTTCGTGTCGCTGGCGCATCCGTTTGCGACCTTTGGCAATCTTGCCGCGGGGCTCTCGTTTTCGATCCCGCTGATGCTGATCCTGTTCTCGCATGAGATGGGCCATTACCTGGTGGCGCGGCGCAACGGTGTTGACGTGAGTCCTCCATACTTCATCCCGGCGCCGTTGCCGTCGGTGTTTTTTATAGGGACCTTCGGAGCATTCATCCGGATGCGATCGCCGGCGCGCACGCGGCGCGTGATGTTCGACATCGGCGCGGCGGGACCGTGGGCCGGAGTCGTGCTGGCGGTGATCGCGGTGATTGTGGGGCTGAAACTTTCCGACGTTGCGCCACTCGACGCGTCTGGCGGCGGACTGCAGCTTGGCAATTCGATCCTGTTCTGGGCGTTGTCGTATGCGGTGCTGGGCGTGGATCCTAACTCGGTCAACGTCAATCTTCATCCGATCGCGTTCGCCGGATGGATCGGGCTGCTGGTGACGACGCTCAACCTGTTGCCGGTAGGCCAACTCGATGGCGGGCACGTGGTGTACGCGTTGTTCGGCCGCTGGCATCGGACAATCGCACGACTGTTCATCGTGGCTTGCATATTGATGGTGGTCATACCGTTGTTCATGGGCTCGGCCTACTGGGGCGGATGGTTGTTCTGGGTGGTGTTTCTGTTCTTTCTTGGTCTGGGCCATCCGGCCACGGTCGATGCGGATACGCCGCTGGATCCCCGGCGCAGGGCTTTTGCGTGGGCCACGATCGTGCTGTTTATCGTGACCTTCAGCCCGGTGCCGGCGTGGTACGCCCAGGGGAGTCCGAACCCGCAGCAGCCGTCGCCGCCGCCCAAGGACAATACCTACAGCGTCGTATATCGGCCGGCGCCACCGCGGCTGCCCGCTTCGGTGAGGCTTGAGGGGGCTCTGAGATGAGCGGCGGGGGGAAGCGGCCGAGCTGGGATCAATACTTCATGACGATCACGCGGCAGGTTGCGGAGCGCTCGACCTGTCTGCGAGCCAAGGTGGGTGCGGTGATCGTGCGCGACCGCAGCATCCTGGCCACCGGTTACAATGGATCGCCTGCCGGGATGCCGCACTGCACGGAAGTCGGATGCCTCATCTACGAGTCGCGCACGCCCGACGGCGAGATCGAGCAGAACTGCTGGCGCACGATTCACGCCGAGATTAACGCGATCACGCAGGCGGCCAAAAACGGCGCCGCGATCCGCGACGCCGACATCTACGTTACTCACACGCCCTGCATCCACTGTCTCAAGGTGCTCATCAACACCGGGATCCGCACGGTTTACTACGGCCGCGAGTATAAGCTGGATACCGTGAGCGAATTGCGCAAGCTACGCGGCGGTAAAGCTGGTGCAGGTGCCGCAGGGGAGCCCGGATGCTCCCGCATGAGAGCGGCGACGGAAGTGTCGCGGCGCGGCCGTGCGGAATCTGCGCGCTCATCGAGCGATGCCGCGCGGGCGCCTTCGCGGACTTCGTCGCCGAGCTGCCGCATTCGTTCGTGATTCTGGGCGACGCGCAGTTCTATCGCGGGTATTGCGTGGTGCTCGCCAAGCGGCACATCAACGAAATACATCTGATGCCTCCCGGCGAGGCGCGCGCGCTTTTCGACGAGACGATCGCGGTAGGCCGCGCAATCGCCCTTGCGACGCGGCCGCTGAAACTCAACTACGAATGCCTCGGCAACCTGGAACCGCACATCCATTGGCATGTTTTTCCGCGCTTCGAGACGGACGTGATGCGTGCGGCCCCGGTATGGATACGGCCCGAGGCGGAACGCAAAGCGGCACTCGAGGATTCCGATCGCCGCTCGCTGATTCAGACCATCGGAGGCGAATTGCGCCGCCAGGTCTCGGGCCCACGCTCGATGGTTTAGATTCGTGCAATAGATTCCGGGATCGCCTCGCGCAAGGGTGGATGCGGCGCGGTGATACACGAAAGATTTGGCGGGGCGCTTGGCTCGGACTTCAACATTTATAATTGCCGCGATACTGGGTGCCGTGGTTTCGATCGCGTCCTGTCGGAGCGCCAAACTCCCGGACGAAAGCAGCGGCGCGGCGCAGCTATATCTCAGAAAATGCGGGCAATGTCATCAGGCATACAATCCCAGCCAGATGACGGCGGCGATGTGGGCCGTTCAAGTGGACCTGATGCAGGAGCGGATCAAGCAGATGGGATTGGCGCCGCTCACACCCGATGAGCGCAAGACCGTGCTCGATTACCTGAGCAGCAATGCCGGCAAGCAATAGCGCGCACTACTTCAGCAGTGGCGGCTGACCGCCGTCATAGACAATTCGCCCTTCGACGACCGAGGCGAAGTCGGGCAATCGATGGGCCGTCAGCTTGCCGTCAGGCATGATGTGTTCGACGTTCCATCCGCGCACCGTCATTTGGTCGGCGATGATTCGCCGATGGCATTGCCACCACAGTCCCTCCGAGCACATGATCGCCGTGCGCGCGGAAGACGCGGTCGTTAAGAGTTGCTCGAGACCCTCCGCGAATTCGATACTCTCGGTATAGTCCGCGTACGATCGAAAGGCGGCGACCGTCCATGCCACGTGCGGCGAGTCGGGACGCTTGCCGTGGCGCCGTCCGCCCAGGCTTTTCAGCCATCGATATTCGACTCCGGCGCGGCCGAGCGCCTGAGCCAGCGACTCCTGGTTGAATTGAGGCCATCGGCGCGACCCGGGAAAGGAACGCACGTCCGTCAGGATCGCAATTCGATGCTCGCCGAGCAGTTCGAGGAAGCGCTCGATCGGATGGGTCGAATGGCCGAGCGTGTAAAGCTTCAGGCGGGACGGGTCGGGGCCCACCGCCTTAACTTAGCGCCGCCAGCGCGAGACCGCCCGCGATAAGCGCGAAGCCCGAAACCGTTGCCAGCGTCTCACCCCATGTTGTCGCCCGTTCGATCAGCACGAAACCCGTCAGCACAGCCACCCACAGCAGGTTCATCACGCCCGCCACGAACAGCAAGGCCATCAGCATCCAGCAACATCCCACGCAGAACGCGCCATGGTCGAACCCCATCAAGATCGCGCCGACGCCACCGTCGCGCCAGTGCGTCATCAGAAAGCCCAGCGGTGACTGGCAAAACCGCAAGCATCGGCGCTTGAGCGGCGAGAGCTGGTACGCACCCGCGAGCGCGAGGATCACGCCGCCCGCGAGCGGCGCGACGCGCATCGCACCGGTCAGCATCGCGGCCTGATCCATCGCGGTCTGCAGTACCGTGACGACGGCGCTGAAGGCGATCCATACGGCGACGTAACCGCCGGCGAACAGCCACACACGGAGACGCGGTGAGGAGCCGCGGCCCTCGGCAACCAGGGCGTACGTTCCGACCATCGGCGCCGCGCTCGGCAGCATCATCGCCACCATCATCACCGACCACATCAGGAACATCAGCCATAGCGCCGAGGCCGACCAAGGCGAGGCCATCGACATTCCGGGCATTGCGGCCATGCCTGCCATTCCCGCCATCCCATTCATGGACGTATCGCCCATGGTGGCCGGCATCCGCCAAAGATACAGCCACGCGAGCGCGGAGAGTGCGCCGAGACCGCCCCAAATCGCCAGCCGGTCGGGCAAACTGAGCGTGCGCGTGAGTACCTGTGCGTCCGTCGTGGGTATTGCTGAGCCCATCGCGACTGTCGGGAAACGCTGCTCTCTCGTCGAGGCGCGGCGTTAAGGGTTGGCCCAGTTGATCGCTGAAAAGTGGCCGTTACGTCCGCTGTTGTCGAAGCTGAGCGAATGATCCTTGTAGTGGCTCGTCGTCCCGCGCGCGGCGGCCAGGCGTCCGGAATACGGATGCGTCACGTTGTCGAGCCACACCGTCGTCCCGTCGCGTCCGGCCACACCCTGCACCGTTATTTCGGTAATGCCGGCGATACTCAGCTTGCGCGTGTCGCCGGTGGCGCTGAAGTCTATCTGCGCCGATTTGGTTGGCAGCCAATGCGCTATCATCGGAGCCAGCAGGCTCGGCGGCCCCCCGGCTTTACCGCCGAAGACGGCTTCGAGCGCGGCGCGCTGATCGGGATTCGCGCGCTCGTCAACGTAAACTCCGCCGGTGCCGCCGCCCTGCGCCATCGGACCCGGCGTGGTGAACGCCTGTACCGCGTTGAGCCCGGAAATATCGGTCTTGCCGTAGCTGCCGCGGTTGATGTGAAAGGCCAGCACCACATCGCAGTGGCCGTGGCTCGGAGGGACCTTGGCCTGGGCCAGCAGACAAGGGCACAGCAGCTCGCAGTTGCAGGACTCGAAGTACTCGCCCTCGATTTTCCAACTTTCGTTAGCCATCGGTGATCGCTCCCGGACCGGTCCCACGGATCGCATCCGCGGTTCGCCCTCGCTCGCTGATGAAGTACGTTCGCGTGCCGAGGCACGCTGGTAATTCGACTGTATCGTGCATGCGCGGGATGCGCGCGGTCAAGCAAAAAGTTCAGCCGCCGGGGGCCGGCTGAACCGGCTGCGCCGCAGCGGGCGTGCTCGAGGCCGGCGCGCCCGTGGAAGTTCCCTCGGCGGCGCGCTTGAGGTCCGCGATATTGATTGCCGCCTCGGACTGGTCGGCCACCGCGACCAGGATGAGCGCGTCCGGATGCAGGTACTTTTGCGCCACCCGCTGAACGTCGTCCTTGGTCACCGCTTCGATCAGTTTCGGATAACGCTCGGCGTAGTCGAGGCCGAGGCCGTACAATTCGACCTGCAGGATGAAGCTCGCGATCGAACTCTGGCGATCGAGCTTCAGCGGAAAGCTGCCGATCAGATATTTCTTGGCCGAGGCCAATTCGGCGTCAGAGACCGGTTGCTCCTGCATGCTATGCAACTGTTCGATGATGAGTTGCAGCGCTTCGTTGGTGCTCTGGTTCTTGGTCTGGGTGTCGACCGAGAAGGCGCCGGCGAATTTGCGGGCGTCGAACCCGCTCGAGATGCCGTAGGCCAGCCCGTTCTTGCTGCGCACGATCTTCATCAGGCGCGAGGCGAAGCCGCCGCCGCCCAGGATGTAGTTCATCACTTGCAGCCGATAGTAGTCCGGGTTCGAGCGCGCGATGCCGCCGGAGCCCAGGATAAGCGTCGCCTGCACGACGTTGCGGTCGACCAGCGTCGGATGAATTCCGGGCGTTACGCTCGGCGCCGGCGGCTCCGGCTGAACCGGCGTGGTGCCCTTGAGCGCGTCGAACGCCTTCTCGAGCTTGGCCTTCACTTCGTCGGCATTGACGTCGCCGACCACCGAGATGACAGCGCTGCCGATTTTGTACTGCGCGTGGTAGAAGTCGCGCACGTCCTGCGGCGTCAGCTTCGCTACCGATTCCGCCGTACCTTCGCTGGGATGCCCGTAGGGGGTATTGCCGTAGAGCGCCTTCTGGAACGTGACGCCGGCGACATAGTCCGGCTGCTCTTCGTCGGCCCTGATTCCGGCTACGCGCTCGTCGCGCTTGCGGGTGATTTCGGCGTCGCTGAGTGCCGGCTCAGTGAGCGCGGCCGCCAGCAAGCCGAGCGTATCGTCTTCATATTTCCTGAGCGAGGTGAAACTTGCCTGCGCGTAATCGGGGTTGGCGCCGACCGAGATCGAGCTGCCCATGAAGTCCACTTTCTGGTTGAACTGCGCGGCGCTCAAATCTTTGGTGCCGAGTGTCAGTGAACTCGCCGTGAGCGAGGCGAGACCAGCCTTGCCCTCGGGATCGCGCCGCGCGCCCGCGTCAAACGCGATCGTCATGGTCACCATCGGCAATTGATGCTGTTCGGAGACCAACAGCACCGCGCCGTCGGAAAGCACCGAGCGCTTGATCTCGAGCGCGCCCGCCGGGGCCGTGAAAGCCGCGATCAGAAAAACTGCGGCCAGCGCCGCTCGTACCACGTCGCCGCGCCGCCTCATCGCACCACCTCGTCCATCGGGGCCGCCGCACGCGTGACGCGGATTGGCGCCGTCTCCGGCATCGAGCCGTCGGTCTTGAGCGCGGGGGCGTGACGCACCGTGCCTCCGGCTCCGCCGCCGCCCTGCTCGTGAGGCAGGATCCCGGTCGGTACGAGCACGCCGATCGTGCAATTGTTTTCGACCAGGTATTGTTTTACCACTCGCTGGACGTCGGCCGCGGTGACTTTATCGATTTCCCCGAGATAGCGATCCATCAGATGATAATCGCCGAGCATCTCCCACACGCCGAGTTGCAGAGCCTCCTCGAAGATGGAGTCCTGGGAGAACACGAATGACGATTGCTCGAGGTTCTTGGCCTTCTGCAACTCCTCGGCGCCGACCGGCTGGTCCTTGAGCTGCTCGACCACCTTGTCGGTCTCCGCGATCGCATCGTCGGTCTTTACCCCGGGGCGCATCTGCGCCGACAGCGTGAACAGTCCCGGATCGAATGATGTCATGTCGTAACTCGCCGAGACCTCGATTACCATCCGTTTGTCGAGCACCATCGTCCGGTAGAGCCGCGAGCTCTTGCCGTCGGAGAGCACCTCGGAGGCGATTTCGAGCGCGAAGGCGTCGGGCCCGCCAATGCGATAGTTGGGCACGTGGTAGGCCTCGACAAAGGCCGGCAGGTTGGCGGCATGGCGCAGCACGATCTTGCGCTCGCCCTGCTGGGGCGGTTCGACTTCGAGCACGGGCGGCGGCTTGGGGCCGTTCTTGATCGGACCGAACGATTCAGAAATCTGCTTGAGCACCTTGTCGGCGTCGAAATCGCCCACCGCCACCGCGATCGCGTTTTGCGGCGAGTAGTAGACGCTATGGTATTTGAGCGCGTCGGCCAGCGTCAGGCGCTGGATGTCCTGCATCCAGCCGATTACCGGCCAATGGTACGGATGTTCGACGTAGGCCTGGGCCTCGGCCGCCTCGGCGAGCGCGTCCTCCGGATTGTCGTCGGTGCGCATCCGCCGCTCCTCTTCCACGACGGCGAGTTCGGAGGCGAAGCCCTTGGGATCGAAGTTCGCCATCCGGTCGGCCTCGAGGCCGATCGGCACGTCGAGATGATCGCGGTTGATCACTTCGAAGTAATCGGTGAAGTCGGCGCCGGTGAACGCATTATCCATCCCGCCGTTCACCTGGATGATGTTGGAGAATTCTTCGGGGCCGTATTTTTTGGTTCCGCGGAACTTCAAGTGTTCGACCAGGTGCGAGATCCCGGTTTTGCCGAAGCTCTCGTTGCGCGAGCCGACCTTGGTGAACAGGTTGAAGGTCGCAACCGGCGCCTTGTGATTCTCGAGCACCAGGACCTTGAGTCCGTTGGGCAGAGTTTCGGTTTTGACGGCGTCGGTGATTCCGGCGTGAGCGCGGGTCGGCGTACCGATCGCGATGAGCACGGCCAGGGCGCAGGTCAACGCCGTACAATTCGCCGCATAATTAAAGACCGGATGATTAAATAGGCTGCGTTTTGAAATGAGCATGACTCTTAGCAGTTAAGACTTCGTTCGCCGCGCCGTCAAGCCGAGTACCCCGGCGGTTCGCGCGACCATCGTCAGCCTTGGCACTGCCGTCTTCGTTTCCGACCTGCTCCACGAGTTGCGAAATCAAATTGCATAGCGGGTATCCGATTTGTCACAATCAGGGCGATGGCTGACACTCCGGTTGAGGATCGCCCCCAGGCGTTGCACGAAATCAAGGGCGTGCTGACGAAATTTATGCGGATGCTGTATCCGCAGGAATTCCGTCTGGATTCGATTGCCAATTGCGGCCCGATGCTCGCCTTTCACTTTCCGCTGCTGGCGGGCGAAATGATTCACCTGCCCGAGCAAATAGAGCCGCTCGGATTGCCGGCGCTCGCCTACGACTACTATCTCGTGACGGCCGCCCAGTTGGCCGGCCGTCACGAGTTCGGCACCTTCAAGCTATGCCTCGCCGATTTGCCGGGCTTCGAAGAGCGCGGCGAAACCGGCGTGGAAGCGATCGAAAGTTTCGTCGCGTCGTTCAGCGACCCGATGCTCGGCGGCGCCCTGATGCGCCTGTGCGAAACCGCGCGGGTGGACAGCGAGATGGCTCGGCGCTACCGCGGCCTGGCCCCACGCATCACCAAGCTCAATCGTGCGCTGGTCGAGAAGCTGAATCCGCGCGCGCTCAGCACGATGCTGGTGCGCGGCGCGCTCGAGATCGATGGCGGTGATGACCCAGGGATGCGGACCTTCACCGGACTCGCCGCCGGATTCTTCGAACCGCTGCGCGCGCCCGGCGCCGACGTGTTGACCAGCGCGCGCCAGGTCTCGGCGATGTACACGTGGCTGCAGGAGTTGATGGCCGCCGCGCGCCGCGCCGGCGCCACCGAAGGTCTCGATGACGACGGCAACTCGTTGCGCAACGATCTAATCGGCAGTCTCGACAGCGCCGAGGGCGAAGAAGGCGAAGGCCCCGAAGGCGGGGAGGGCGACAGCGACGGCGAGACCAATCAGAACGTAAAGATGGAAGTCTCGGGCAAGCAGTCCAAGGGACGCGGTGGACGCCCGCTCAGTCCCGAGGAAATCCGCAAACTGCTCGAGCAGGGCGCGCAGATCAAGCCCGCGGAGGGCGAGGGCGGTGCCGAGGGCGAGGGGATGTACCTGACCCAGCTCACCGGCAAACAGGCCCAGGACCTCGAGGAACTGCGCGAGCAGCTTGGCGAAATCGGCCCGGCCTCCAACCACGGGCGGCTCGTCTTGATGCACGGACGCAACCAGGATTCCTACTACTCCTACGACGAGTGGGATTACGTGCAGGCGGATTACCGGCGCGGATGGTGCCGGCTGCGTGAGGTTCCGCTCGCCGGCGACGACAACGATTTTTTCCCGCAGACGCTCGCGCGTTACTCCGAGATGCTGCCGCAGGTGCGCCGGCACTTCCAGCGTATCCGGCCAGCTTCATACCGGATGGTGCGAGGGCTCGAGGATGGCGAAGAACTCGACCTCGAGCGCCTGGTCGAGACCCGCGTGTCGCGCCTGATGGGCGAGAGCCCCGACCCGCGCGTCTACAGCGCGCGAAAAAAAGAGTCGCGCGACGTCGCCACGCTTTTCCTGCTCGACATGTCGGCCTCGACCGACGAGCCGATTCATCGCGAGGTGCGCAAAGCCACCGCCGACGATGACGATCACAGCGACGACTGGATGAAGGCCTGGCAGCGCCGCCCGCAACAGAACCAGCGGCCGCGCCGCATTATCGATGTCAACA
This sequence comes from uncultured delta proteobacterium, assembly GCA_963755905.1. Classification (GTDB taxonomy): domain Bacteria; phylum Desulfobacterota; class Binatia; order Binatales; family Binataceae; genus JAKAVN01. The sequence continues at coordinate 1,258,789 of CAVWLM010000002.1, read as the reverse complement.
AAGAAGCGCTGGTGATCATGGCCGAGGCGCTCGAGGAAATCGGCGACTCCTACGCGATCATGGGATTCTCCGGCCACGGGCGCGACAACGTCGAGTTCTACGTGATCAAGGAGTTCAGCCAGGGGCTGAGCGATGAGGTCAAGGCGCGCGTCGGCGCCGTGGAACCCAAAAGATCGACCCGGATGGGCGCGGCGATTCGCCACGTGCGCGAGAAGTTCAAGGACGTGAGTTCGCGCGCCAAACATATGATCCTGCTGAGCGACGGCTTCCCGCAGGATTTCGACTACGGCCACGACCGGCGCTCCAACGCCTACGGCATCCAGGACACGATGGTGGCGTTGAAAGAACTCGAGATGGCGGGGGTGCTGCCGTTTTGCATCACGGTCGATCGCACCGGCCACGATTATCTGCGCCAGATGTGCGCGCCGTCACGCTACCTGGTGATCGACGACATCACCTCGCTGCCGCGCGTGTTGCCGAAGATCTACGAGCAGGTCGTCCGCTGGTAGCGCGTAGCGCTTTTTTCACGACGCCCGGCCGCCGCGCTCGCGGCTGACGAAAATCGCCGTTGGATTATGTTGGGCTATCGTCGAGACTGCGCGTTTATCAGCCGCGCGCGCAGCTTCGCGTCCGCCGCCGCGTCGATCGCCGTCCACGCCATCGCGAGGGCGCCGTCGAATAGTGCCTGGTCGGCGGCCTGCGTGATGCAACTCGCGGAAAATTCGGGCTGATGGTTCACCGCCGGCAGCGAGCTGATTCCGATCACGGGATGAATTGTCGGAAAAACGAGCGAGACGTTGCCCATGTCGGTCGAGGCGGCGGCCCGGCCGAGATCGGCGCTCGGAACCAGAAAGTGCCGTCCGAGCGCCTCGCCGTTGCGCTGATAAAGCGCCGCCAGTTCCAGATCGCTGATTAGTTCCGCGTAGGGCTTGTCGCCGCCCTCGATCTCCAGTTTCGAGCCGGTCGCGATCGCTCCCGCTTCGAAGCATCTGAAGACTCGCGAACGAATCTCGTCCAGCGCGGCGATGTCGCGCGCTCTCACCATATATTTCGCCGAGGTATGGGCTGGGACGATGTTGGGGGCGTCGCCGCCGTGAGTGACGATTCCGTGAACGCGATCAGTCGGATGGATATGCTGACGCAGCAGGCCGATCGCCGTCTGCGCCACTACGAGTGCGTCGGCCGCGTTGATCCCCAGTTCGGGAAACGCCGACGCGTGCGCCTCCTTTCCGGTATATCTGACCTCGAACTGACAGACCGCGATGAACGGCGGCACCGCCATATCGACCGGCGCCGGATGCGCCATCATCGCGAAATGAGTACCGGCAAAGGCGCCACGCTCGAGCAACAGGATCTTGCCGCCCGCGTTGCATATCTCCTCGGCCGGCGTGCCGATCACCGTTACTGTAAGGCCGGCGTCGTCCGCAACTTTGGACAGCGCCATACCCGCGCCCGCGGCCATCGCGGCGATGATGTTGTGTCCGCAAGCGTGGCCGATCGCCGGCAGGCAGTCGTACTCGGCGCAGATCGTGAGGTGCAGCGGCCCGACGCCGGCGCGCGCGGAGAACGCCGTCGGCAGGTCGCAGATCCCGCGCTCGACCTCGAAACCCGCGCCGTCGAGCATCTCGCAGAGCCATCCGCACGCCTTCTCCTCTTCGAAGCCGAGTTCAGGATGAGCATGGATGCGATGACTGAGATCGACTAACGGCTTGCGGTTCCGCTCGATTTCCTCACGTGCCACGCCCCTCGGGTCCATGGACGTACCTCCTTCTAGAGACAAATCGCCAGTTTGCGTTACCAAGCGACGATAGCGAACGCACAATAATGTTCAAACTGAGATACCGGTACATATCTTGCTGCGACAGAATAATCGAGCCTGATCCCACTCTTCTACAGGAGAGGCTAAAAGCCCCGTGGAGACTCGAAATGCGCAAGCTAGCGATGATTGAACTTTTACTGGCGGCCGCAATTTTTTCCGGTTGCGCGGCATTAACTTCACTGGGAGGAGGAACCACCTCAAGTTCTTCCGGAGCTGCCGGAGCGGCCGAAACCGCTGCTACTGCCGTTGCTCCGGGTCCTTCGCTATTCAACTTTGTGGCGCGCTCTACCAAGTTCGAATATATCAGTCCCTCGGCACTGCTGGCCGACAGCAGCAACGTGCAAGAATCGCTGATCAAAGAGCAGTGTATGTTTCATACGGCCGACCCGCCGTTCCTGGTGCCGGACTATAGCCAGAAGTGGATGTTCGTCGGGCATATGAATCAGGGTTCGTCCATAAACGCGCTCGAATACAGAACCATCCTCACGCTGGGATTGACGGGGCCGCAACAACTCAATGCGTGGCCGGTAAGCCTGGTATCACTCAGTGACTTTTCCGACGACTATCTCGCCGAGCGCCTGCCGGTAGTCGGCAAGGCGCAGCCCGACGTGCGCTCCGACGTTCTGGCCGAGTACATTAGCAACTCGCGGCGTATCCGCGGGATCACGGACACTCTCATCCAAAAGTACAATCCGATCATCGAATGCTCGAATAATCACTGAGCTTGTTTATTTCCGAAGCCGGCGGCGCTAGCGGAAGTTCGGCATCACTTCGCGCGCGAAGAGCCGCATCGATTTCTTGGTCAACTCCGGATCGACATTGGGAAAGTCCATCATGCACTGCAGATAGTCCATCCCCAGTTCGCGCTGATACTTTTCGATCTCGCGAATGCAATGGTCGGGGTCGCCCAGGATGAAGCGCTCGCGGAAAGTCTCTAGGTTGACGTCGCCCGCGCCGGACACCGCCTGTCCGCGGTCGTCCCTGAGTTCGCGCACCTGTGCCCAACGCCCGTACATTCCAGCCTGAATGTAGATCATCCCGGGCCCGCCCTCATGCTCAGCCTGCTTCATGGTCTCGGCGCAATAGACTTCGCGGATGACCGGAGTACAGAGTTCCTTGCGGCCGAATCCGGACAGGTAACGCCGATAGCTTGCGTAATGCGCCTTGAGATCGTTTAGATGGTGGCGTGGCGAGGAACACAGCGCGTCCGCCCATTTCGCCGCCCGTCGAAACCCGCCTTCGGTTGAAGCTCCGATCCAGATTGGAGGATGAGGCTTCTGCGCGGGCTTGGGCATCACGGAGATTTCCGGAAACTGATAGTGCTTGCCTTCGTAAGCGAAGGAATCAGTGGTCCAGGACTTGATCAGGATCTCGAGTTGCTCCTCCATCCGCGCCTCGCGGCCCTTGCGCGTCTCGCCGAGTCCGTCGAACTCGATCGGGCGGTAGCCGGCGGCCACGCCCAGGATGAATCGTCCGTTGGCGATATTGTCCAGCACGGCCACGTCCTCGGCGATGCGCACCGGGCGATGCAGCGGCAGCAGAAGCATCGCGGTGCCGATCTTGATGCGACTGGTACGCGCCGCCATCGCCGCCGCGGTCAGGAGGACCGACGGACATTCGCCGTCCTCCTTGAAATGGTGTTCGATGAGCCAGGCGGAGTCGAAGCCCAGCTCTTCGGCCAGCTCAACCTGCTCGAGCATTTCTCGATATACCTGGGTGTGCGGCTTTCCCGAGCCCTGCGGTGCCTGCAGGTTGAAAGGGCCAATACCGAATTTCATATTTCGCGCTCCCTTGAAATCAATTCGCGACGGATTCTGGACAAAATGCCTGAAGATGTAAACTCGCATCGTCGCATCGCTTCGAAAACGGCTCTGGGACGGCTTGAAATCGCCGCCCGATTACTCAAGAGTCTTACCTTCATCGAGGGATTGTTTTGACGCGAGAAATTGCTATCGCGAAAATTCTGAATTCCGAGTACGAATCGTAAGTCCCGTAGTGCGGCGTTCGCCGCGAGGAGCTTTGGCGAGATGCCCGAAGACAAGTTTCAGACCGCCGGCGGACTCAAGTTGCATTACCTGGACTTCGGCGGCGAGGGAAAGCCCGCGCTGGTCTGTATTCATGGACTGACCGGCAACGCGCATAACTTCGACGCGTTGGTTCCTCATCTGACGGCGCGCTATCACGTGCTCGCGATCGACGTGCGCGGCCGCGGCGACAGCGGATGGGGCCCGGCGCAGGACTACAGCCCGCAAGTTTACGTGAGCGACCTCAAGGAATTCCTCGACGCGCTCGGTATCAAGCGCGTGAGCCTGATCGGAACTTCGATGGGCGGCGTGATCTCGATGATGTTCGCCGGGGGCTATCCCGAAGCCGTCGAGCATCTGGTGCTCAACGACATCGGACCCGATATCGATCCCGCCGGCTTGTTGCGAATTATTTCCTACGTCGGGCAGGCGCCCGAGCGCTTCAAGGACATGGCCGAGGTGAGGGCTTACTATCGCGAGACCTATCCGCCCGCGGTAAAGCTTTCCGACGATACGCTCACCGAGTGGGTGCGATGGTCGGTCAAAACGGCCGACGATGGCGGTCTCTTATGGAAGATGGACCCGGCGATCCGCCGTCCGCCGCGCGGCGGCTCGGCGGCGCGGCCGATCGATCTGTGGCTGCACTATAATCGCGTGATGGCGCCGATTCTGATCGTGCGCGGCGCCGATAGCGACATCCTGGCGCGCGACACGGCGGCCCGGATGGTCAAGGTGCAGCGCGGCGTGCGCCTGGTCGAGGTTCCCGGCGTCGCCCACGCGCCCTCACTGGTCGAGCCCGAGGCGCTCGCGGCGGTTACCGATTTCCTCGGCACTGCCAAGGCGTGACGCGCCGCGGCCGCCTTCGCGTGGAGTAGTAGTAAATCAACTTCCATTCCCGGACGTCGCCACCTTGACCGAAGCCGGGGTGCCTGGCGCCGTATTCGTTATCACCAGCGTGGCGGTCGTCTTGCCCGTAGCTACCGGCGCGAACTGAACACCGATCATCAACGATTCGTGCGGCTGGAGCGTGTACGGTCCGCCGCCCTGAGTGATGCTGAACGGGCTGCCGACGGGAAACGTCCCCACGTTGCCATCGAGCACGCCGATCGCTGAATTGGTGACGGTGAACGTCCTGGTAAGTGTGGCGTTCGTCTTGACCTTCCCGAAGCCAAGCGTTCGCAGTACCGCCGGCGGTACGGGCGCCGGCAGATTGACCATCAGGTGCCCGGCGACTCCCGTGCCGCCTATAGAAAGGTTGACGCTCGGATGCGCCGCGTCGTCGCTGGTAATCGTAAACTTGGCGCCGACATGACCGGCGCCGGCCGGCGTGAATTGTACGGTGACCGGCTGTTTCTGGCCCGGCGCCAGGGTGAATGGTCCGCCGCCGGCGCTAACGTTGAAGGGTGCGGAGAGCGCGCCGACGGACCCGGTCAGCGTCCCGATACCGGTGTTTTTGACCGCGAATGTCGTCGATCCAGGCGCGACGCCGATTCCGATCGAGCCGAATCCAACGCTGGCCGGAATCGTGAGCGTGCCCGCGACTCCGCGTCCGGAGAGCGCGACTTTGAAGGTATGGTTGGGCAAAGTCGGATCGGTACTGGCGATGTCCAGAGTGCCGGCCGCTTTGCCAATCGCGGTTGGCGCAAACTGAAGCGTCACGGTCGTCTTGTGCAGCGGTGCGATCTCGAACGGACCGAATCCCGAGAGCACGGCGAAAGGCGCTCCGAGCGCGCCCAGAGAGACAATCATCGTCTTGTGCGGGCTCACATTATGGACGGCCAGCAGCTCGGTTTTGGCCGCTCCGATTCCAACCGCGCCGAAGAGTTCCGGCGTGGTGACCGAGAGTGTGCCGGCGAACGCCGGCGTTGGCGTCGAAACCGGCGTCGGCGTCGGGGTATGTCCGGGGGTGGGAGTCGGGCTTGGAGTCGGAGCGGCCACCAGCGGCTGGTCGAATCGCAAAAGGCGATTGTTGGCGTTATCCGCGACCAACAGATCGCCGGCGCTATCGAGTGCGACACCGGTTGGACTGCACAGCGTGGCGGCGGCCGGGGCGTTGGTATTGCCGAAGTTGCACTGGGCCGCTTCTAGACTGTCGGCCTGCCCGAAAACGCGGTCGGCGGCAGTATCGGTGGTGAGCGGTTTATCGAATTCCAACACCCGGCTCTCGCTCGTGTCCGCCACCCATAGGTTATTCGCGCTATCGATCGCGAGCTGGGTCGGAGCGCAGAGTGTGGCGGCACTCGCGGACTTGCAGGCATTCGTGGTCAGGACTCCGCCCTGGCCGAAGACCATGTTGGCCGTGACGTTCAGGGGCGGATTGGCGTCCTCGTTGAATTCCAGCACCCGGTTATTGAGGGTGTCGCTGATATAGAGATTGCCCGACCCGTCCGCCGCCACGCCGCGCGGACCATTCAGACTCGTTGCGCCAACCCCGCCGTTGTTGCTCGCGCTGCTGGTGAACGCCGTCCCGCTCGCGCCCTGCCCGAACACCAGGTCGGCGATCGCATCGCCGCCCCCGGCCGCGTTGCCGCTCAGCGGCGTGATGTACTCGAGCACTCGATTGTTAGCGGAATCGGTGACGTAGAGATTGTCATTGCCGTCGAGCGTAAGCCCGCGGGGCACGCACAGGCTGGTCGCGCTGACGGCGGCGCATGTGGTCGTAGTGAAGCCGGCCTGCCCGAGGACCAGGTTTGCCGCGCAGGGAGGGCTCGCGCATGTGGTGAAGGGCGTATTGAACTCCAACACGCGGTTGTTGCTGCTGTCGGAGACATAGAGGTTGCCCTTGCTGTCGACCGCCACGCCCATCGGACCACCCATCGTGGCGGCGCTTGCCGTCCCTCCGCTATTGGCGCCGCCTGAAAACAGGTCAGGCTGCCCCAACACCAGGTCGGCCGGAGCGCCGTTGGCAAAAGAAGCCGCGTTGGTCCATCCCAGCACCCGGCTGTTGTTGGTATCGGCAAGGTACAGATGGTTGGGAGTCGAGCTGCGATCGATCGCCACCTGGGTCGGCGACCAGACTCCGCTCGCGTCCACCGAATTCGCCGCGTGATGCGTAAAATCCGGTTGTCCGAGCACCGAATCGCCTACCGTGTCCGAAGAGAGCGGCGTGTTGAATCTCAGCACACGGTTGTCGTTGGTGTCCGCAAAGAAGACGTCGCCGGCGGCGTCGACAGCGACGCCCTGCGGAGCGCATAGGGTTGAAGCGGTCAGAGGACCGTTTATGCAAGCGCTGGCGGGACCGTGAAAGGACAGGTCCGCAGACATCCCGCTGACGAATGGCGTGCTGTACTCGAGTGCGCGATTGTTCTCGCGGTCGGCCACGTACAGGTTGTTCCCGGCGTCCACCGCAACCTGGTAGGGCTGGCAGAGGCCATTGATACTGGCACTACTGCCGCAAAGACCGGTGGTCAGGTTGCTCTGGCCAAAGACCAGGCGCGGGGCGACGTTCGCCGGCGGATTGGCGGCCTCGTCGAACTCCAGGATACGGTTGTTATTGGTATCGCTGATGTAGAGATCATCAGATCCGTCGACCGCGAGGCCGCGTGGCCCGCTCAGACTCGTTCCGGTAAGTCCGCCGTTGTTGCTCGTGTTGACGGTGAACGCGATTCCGCTCGCGCCCTGCCCGAACACGAGGTCGGCGGTCATGTCGCCGCTCCCGGGGGTCGCGCTGGCGGTCAGCGGCGTGATGTACTCGAGCACCCGGTTATTGATGGTATCGGCGATGTAGAGATCGTCGTGACTGTCGAGCGCCACCCCGTTCGGTCCGCACAGGCTGTCGGCGTCGGGGGTAACAGTGAAGCCTTCGAAGTTACAACCGCTCGCGGCGAAATCGCCGAGTTGCCCAAAGACCGTACTCGCGCCCTGGCCGGCGCAGGGAAAGGTATCATCGCAGGCGCTGAAAGGCGCGGAATACTCGAGCACCCGGTTGTTGCCGGAGTCGGCGACGTAAAGGTTGCCATTACTGTCCACCGCGACGCCGGTCGGATTATATAGCGTGTTCGCGGTGGGCTGGCTGTTGGTCACGTTCGGGCGGCTCGAAAAGAAGTCGGGCTGGCCGATCACCAGGTCGGCGGCGGCGCCGTCGGCAAACGAAGCGGCGGTCTTCCATCCCAGGACCCGATTGTTGGCCGTATCTACCACATACAGATGATTGGGAGTCGCACTTTGATCGACCGCCACGAAGTCCGGCGCGCTCATTCCCGCGCCATTCACTGTATTGGGCGATTCATGCACGAAGTCCGGCTGGCCCAGGACTCCGTCGGCGATCGTGTCACCGGTCGCCGCGGGCAGCAAGGTTACCATCGCGGCTACGGCCAGTGCCGCGAGCGCGATCGATATCGCCTGGCGCGGCTTTGCAAGCGACCTGTTGCGAGGCGATTCCATGCGCGGCTTCATCGTGACGCCAGTCCTTTTTTCCCATGGCCCGACAACCTGATGAGATGCGGGCCCTCGCCGGCGTCATCGCCGATCACGAGCACGCCGCCTCGATCACCCCGGGTCAGGGGACTGAAGGTGACGCGTACTTCGCACCTTTGATTTGGCTGCAAAAGCGTTCCGCAGTCGCTGGCGTAAGAGAAATCACCGGCGGCGCTGATGTTGCGGATTCGCACGGCCACAGAGCCGTTGTTGATCAGAGTCAGTTTACTGGTGCGCCGCTTGCCGATAGCGGTTACGTCGAACGCGACCCGGGCGGGCTGCACTTTCAGTACTCCGTTCGAGATTTCAGGAAGCTGCAGTCCGGGAGGCGGAAATAGCGGATCGTAGTCGGTGACCCGGTTGTTGCCGGTATCCGAGATGTAGACGTTGCCTGCCGAGTCCGCCGCAACTCCGTACGGCGTGCAGAGGGTCGACGCGTCGGGGATGGCCGCGCCGATATTGCAATCCGCGGTCAGCAGATCCCCGCCCTGGCCCCAGACCACGTCGGCCGTGGTGTCACCGCTGCCCGGCGTGGCGCTCGCGCTCAGCGGAGTGATGAACTGGAGTACCCGGCTATTGGTCCAGTCCGCGAGGTAGAGATTGCCTGAGGCGTCCACCACGACGCCGGCCGGCACGCAGAACGTGGATGCGCTCGCTGCGGCGCAGGTCTTCTGCGAAAACGATCCCGCCTGTCCGAATACCTTGTTGGCCGTGACGTTGGCGGGCGCGGTGCTCGCGCTGACAGTTTCGTTGTATTCCAGCACCCGGCTGTTCGTGTAGTCGCTGATGTAAAGGTTGTTATTCGGATCGACGGCGACACCGAACGATCCGCACAGGCTGTTCGCGCTCACCGCGCCGGAGGGATGATTGCAGTCGGCAGTGGTGAACTCGGTACCTGCGCCGGTCAGTCCCTGTCCGAACACCAGGTCGGCGGTCGTATCGCCGCTTCCTTTGACGCTCGTCGCGGTGAGCGGCGTGTTGTATTCGAGCGCCCGGTTGTTGCCGAAGTCCGCGACATAGAGATTGCCCAGGTGGTCGACGGCAACCTGTTGCGGATTGCACAACGTCGCGGAAGTAGGCGACGCGCCGCCATCGTTGCAGGTTCCGGTGGTGAAGCCGGTCTGTCCGAATACTTTGTTGGCGGCGCCCCCGACGCACGGGAATACGCCGGCGCAGGCCGTGAATGGCGCGCTGAATTCCAAAATCCGATTGTTGAGGTCGTCGGCGACGTAGAGGTCGCCGGCCGCGTCAACGGCGACCCCGTAGGGCAACCACAGCGTGCTCGCCGTTGGAGTCGAGGCGCCGGTGCGATTGATGCCGGCTGAAAGGAAGTCGGCCTGCCCGATCACCAGGTCGGCCGGAGCGCCGTTGCTGAACCCCGAGGCGTTGCGCCATCCCAGCACGCGATTGTTGGACGCGTCGGCGACGTAGAGGTGATTGCTCGAATCGACCGCAATCTGCCGGGGCAGGTCGAGCGAGCTCTCATCCACCAGGTTTACCTGGCCGTGGACAAAGTTGGGCTGCCCCAGGACTACGTCGGCGGTGGTGTCGCCGCTGCCCTCGGTGGCGCTCGCGGTAAGCGGGGTTATGTACTTGAGCACCCGGTTGTTGTCGGCGTCGAGGATGAAGAGGTCGCCGGCGAGGTCCGTCGCCAGGCCGGACGGTTCGCAAAGAGTGGCGGCGGTCGGAGTGTTGGCGCCCAGGTTGCAGCCACTGGCGGTGAAGGTGGTCTGTCCGAATACCCGGTTGGCGGTCAGGTTGGCCGGAGGATTGGTGCCCTCGTTGTACTCCAGGACGCGATTGTCGCTGAACGTTGAAATATAGAGATTTGCCGATCCGTCGAGCGTGACCTTCGCCGGAAAGCAGAGGCTCGCGGCCGATACTCCACCGCCGTCGCAAGTCGCCGTGGTGAAGCTGCCGCCCTGGCCCCAGACGTGATCAGCCGTGGTGTCTCCGCTGCCGGCGACCGCAGTCGCGCCGAGCGGAGTGTTGTATTCGAGCACTCGATTATTGCTGAAGTCGGCGACATAGAGATTGCTGAATTTGTCGATCGCGACGCCGGCCGGGTACTTCAGGCCATCCTTGGTGGGGGTGCCGCCGTTGTTGGCGGCATTCGTGATGAAGTTGCCGAGCTGACCGAACACCCGGCTCGCTCTGAAGGTGCCGGTGGTGATCGGAGCGTTATATTCGAGCACGCGGTTGTTGCCGGAATCCGCGACATACAGGTTGTCTGAACGATCGAGCGCCACATCTTCCGGCAGGCACAGCGTCTCGGCAGTGGGAATCTGGCCGCCGGTGTTGCAGTCGTCCGAGGCGAAGTCGCCGACCTGGCCGATCGTGGCCTCGGCGGCGAATCCCGCGCTCTGGCCGGTGCTCGCTTTGATTGCGAATGGATTCGAAAAGACCAGCACTCGGGAGTCCGACGTGTCGGCGATATAGACGTTGCCGGCGCTGTCAACGGCTACGCCATGCGGTGTCGCCAGCGAGGTCGCGGAGGCGTTGTTGAGCCCGCTGCCGTAATTGTTGAGGGTCGAGGAGAAATCTCCCTGGCCGATCACGAGGTCGGCCGGCGCGCCATTAACCAGCGCGGCGACGCTATTAAACCCGAGAACCCGGTTGTTCTGCGTGTCGACAACGTAGAGATGGTTGGGGGTGGAGGAAGTATCGACCGCAATTCCTACGCGCGTGCTACCCGGAAAGAGCGCCTGCGCGTCGACGGTGTTGGAAGCCCGATGGGCAAAATCAGGCTGTCCCAGCTCGCGGGCGGCGACGGTTCCCGCCACGGCCGCCGGTATCCACAGACTCGTGAGGACGCCTAAAAGAGCGGTCAGCAGGGCGGCTCCGCGCAGACCGGGGAAAGTAATCGATTCCATCAAGTCCAACTCCGCGGTTCACGGTGCCTCTCCCGCTCGCCAGGGGCGCACAATCCTTGTCGAATGTCGGATACAAAAGCTTTGAGTAGCCTAAAAGGTCACAAATCGTAACCTTGGTATTCAGGAGTCCATTTTGGCCCAATAAAGGCTAAGTTTTTAGCTTTTAGCGAGAATTAAGTCAACAAAGGGGCGATGTGGACAGGAAAAATGAAAGGGGAAAATGAGAAATCGATGTTTCGGACGCCCCTGTTCATTGGCGTTCAGCGCGGGCAATATCAGCGCCGCGCCAGAGCCCTGGGACCCGCCGCCGGGGTGACCAGCGCGCGGTGCCGGCTATCGCGGGCGTGTCGCCTAGTGCGGGAACTCGACGATCACCTTGGCGTGGTCGCCCGGCTTACGCAGCGCCTGGAACATTTCGGGCACCTGGTCCACGCCGATCACATCGGTGACCATCGGGCTCGGATCGATTTTCCCGGAGGCCAGCGCGTCGATCGTTTCCTGGAACTCCGCGTCGTTATAGCCGAGCACGAAGCTGACGCTGACCTCCTTGAAGATGCATCGCAGCGGCATGATTTCATCCGGCTCCATGCATACTCCGAGCACCACCACCCGCCCCAACGTCGAGACCATGTTGATTGCCGAGTCCAGGGTCGACTTTACGCCGATACACTCGAAGACGAGATCGGGGCCGCGCCCGGTAAGTTCGCGCATTCGCTCGGCCGGGTCCTTGACCTTGGGATTGACGACTTCGGTCGCGCCGAGGCCTTTGGCAAGCCTGGCGCGCCCCGCAGCCAACTCGGAGACGATAACCGTCGCGGCGCCCTTCGCCTTGCACCATACCAGGGTTGACAGTCCGATCGGTCCCGCGCCCATCACGACGCACGCGGCGCCCGGACCCAAGCCCGAACGATTGACGCCATGCAGCCCGACGGAAAGCGGTTCGACGAGCGCGCCCAATTGCGAGCTCACGTTGTCGGGCAGCTTAAACAGGCTCTTCGCTCCGCACATCACGTATTCGGCGTAAGCGCCGGGGAGTTGTCCGAGGCCGAGCCCGCGGATGTTTTCGCAGTGCATCCCGTGGCCGGCTACGCACTGTTCGCAGGTGTTGCATCCGATGTACGGCAGCGAAGTCACGCGATCGCCGACCGCGTAACCGCTGACTTGCGGGCCCAGTTCGACGATCTCGCCGCAGAACTCATGTCCCATCACCGAGTCCGGCGGCATCCCGAAGCCATACTGCACCGCGTGCAGATCGGAGCCGCAGATTCCGCAGTTATGGACCTTGAGCACGACCTCGCCCGGCCCCGCCGTCGGCTGGGGCACGTCGATCACGGCCATCTCGTTCTGTCGCTTGTAGACCGCGGCCTTCATCGGACAGCCTCCGCGCGCGGAATTTTTGTGGATTCGCGCCGCCGCTAATTGTCCGCTATTTGCGCTCGATAAGCTCGATCTTGTAACCGTTGGGATCCTCGATGAAGGCGATCACCGCGCCGCCGAATTTCATCGGGCCGGGCTCGCGCGTGACTTTCACTCCCTTGTGCTTCAGCTCCTCGCAGGTCTTGTAGATATCGTCGACCCCGACCGCGAGATGACCGAAGGCGGTCCCCAGGTCGTAGCTCTTGGTGTCCCAGTTATGGGTGAGCTCGACGACCGTGTTCTCCTTGTCGTCGCCGTAGCCAACGAAGGCGAGGGTGAATTTTCCGTCCGGATAGTCCTTGCGGTTGAGGAGCTTCATGCCCAACGGGCCGCAATAGAACTTCAGCGTCTCATCGAGGTCGTTGACTCGAATCATCGTGTGCAGAAACCGCATCGTGGTTCTCCCTTTTTCGCGCGCCGTCCGGCGCGCGGCCTAGCGCGCGGGACGTTTGACCGTGGATTTCACCGAGGATTTTCTTCGCCGGCCGCCTGGGGTCTTTTTCCGCGATTGGACGCGGGATGTCAATTGTACTCTCGTGGGTGCTCTCTGGTGGAATCTTTCGCGCCCGCGCGGCTCGTGCTCCGGAGACTAAGTGTGACCTATAGCCCGGCGCGCACATAGCCACCCAGCGGCTTTGAAATCCCGGATGTGATAGTCAATTTCAGAGGCTGCCGGCACCGGGAGTTAAGGAGGCATCGATGGACTTCAATTACAGTCCCGAGGACGAGGCGTTCCGAGCCGAGTTCCGGACCTGGCTCGAACTACATCGCCAATACGCCACGCCCGCGCGCGAGCCGCTGGCTGACGAATCCGAAGATGACTGGAACGCGCGCATCCGATGGCATCGCGAGCTCAACGAAGGCGGATGGATCGGCCTTAGCTGGCCCAGGGAGTACGGCGGCCGCGGCGCGACCATGCTCCAGAGCATCATCTACGAGCAGGAACTCGAGCGCGCCGGCACGGCCATCCCTTACACCGGCTTCGGTATCCCGTTGCTCGGGCCGACACTCATCCACTGGGGCACCGAGGAACAGAAGCGCCGCCACCTGCCCAAAATTTTGACTGCCGAGGAAATCTGGTGCCAGGGCTACTCGGAGCCCAACGCCGGTTCCGACCTGGCGTCGGTACAAACCCGCGCGATCGAAGAGGGCGACTACTTCGTCGTCAACGGGTCGAAAATCTGGACCTCTTCGGCGCAGCACGCCGACTGGATTTTTTTGCTCACCCGTACCGACACCGAGGCGCCGAAACACAAGGGCATCACTTACCTGCTCGTGGACATGAAGACGCCCGGAGTGACCGTGCGTCCGTTGGTCCAGATGACCGGCGCGCGCGGCTTCAACCAGATATTTTTCGAGGACGTCCGCGTGCCCAAGGCAAATATCGTCGGGCAGAAGAACCAGGGATGGCAGGTCGCGATCACCACGCTGATGTTCGAGCGCTCGGGCGGCCATGACCGCGGGCTGATGCGCCAGGTGCGCGAGCTGACGGCGCTGGCGAAACGGCTGCCGCGCAATGGGCGCAACGCCTGGGACGATACCGGCGTGCGACAGAGAGTGGCTCAGTTCGCGATGGAAGCGGTGGCGATCAAGTACACGGGCTTCCGCAATCTCACGCGCCAGCTCAAGGGACTGCCGCCGGGACCAGAGGGCTCGATGATGAAGCTGTGCGCGACTGAGCTGGGGCTGAAGATCGCGATGTTCGCGATGGAATTGCTGGGGCCCTATAGCCAGCTCCAGCATGGCGCGGCCTTCGCGATGGACCGCGGATGGTGGTCGCATCGGATGCTGGCGGCGCGCGGTCCGACGATCTACGCCGGGACCAACCAGATCCAGCACAACATCATCGGCGAGCGCGTCCTGGGCCTGCCCAAGGGATAACGCACGGATGATAGGCCGGGGACGATTTGGCGACGCGCGCGCACTTATCCTGAACCGTCAGCGGCCCCGCGACGCCGGTGGGGCCGCCCCGGATGCCACGTGCTGCTGAAGGGCACGCACGCTGATGCCGAGCTTGCGAGCCGCCGCCGCCCGGTCGCCGCGGCATACCATCAACGCCTGCAGCGCCATCTCCCGCCGCATATCGAAGGGACTCGACTTCCAGATTGACGCACCGCCCGCCGAGGATCCGGCGGACTGGCCGAGGAGCTGGCTTCGCACGTCGGACGCATGGATATGCTCGCCCGCGCCCTCACGCCGCATGATCGCAAGCCGTGTAACGACATTGTGCAGCTCGCGCACGTTGCCGGGGAACGGATAGCTGCTCAGTGCCCTGAGCGCGGCGGGCATGAAGCTCAGGCGGGGCGCCTGGAGGCTCAGGAAGCCCGCGGCAAGCAGACCGATATCGGCACGACGCTCGCGCAGCGGCGGTACTCTCAGGGTCAGGACGGCGAGCCGATCGTAAAGCTCGCGCTTGAATCGTCCGCTCGAGACCATCGGACCCAAGGGCTGGTTGGTTGCCGAGACCAGGCGAGCGCCCGTGCGGATATCGCCGGCTGCATAATCGCCGGTCCGCAGGATCGCGCGCAAGGCCCGCCCCTGCGAAGCGGGCGAGAGTTCGGAAACCTGGTCGAGGAATAACGTGGCGCGGGAAGCCGAGCATAGTTCGTCGAGCCGGGTTTCGGTGACAGGCGCGCTGCGACCCGCGCCGTCGGGCGGATTTTTCAGGGCTGAATCGGACAAAGCTGAATCGGAGAATAAGGGCGACCGGGAGGGCAGTGCGGCGTCGTTCAGATCCGCACAGTTGATCGAAGAGATTCCGCCTTCGCGTCCGCTGGCGGCGTGGATCAGGCGTACCAACAATTCTTTGCCGGTGCCAGTCTCGCCGGTGACCAAGACCGGCGAATCCACCTGGCCGGCGCGGGTAGCCGCGCGAATGACCGCAAACATCGCGGCGTCGGCGGTCAGCAGTGGTGGTGAGACTCCAAAGGCGTGCGAGATGAGGTAACTAGCCGCGGCCCACAGACCGGGCCCCTCGAATTCCATCGCGTCATTTATTTGTTGGGCTTCTGTTTGCTGGGCTTCCTGTATTTGTTCTGTCCGTTGCTCGTGCGTATCCGGGGCGTCGTGCACACGACCGTCGGCGAACTCGATCCGAAACCGAGTCGTGGAAGGGTCGGCGCGATCGTCCGCTGCGAACGATTCGACCGTTATAGTCGCGCGCTCGCGATCCCCGGGCGCCAGCAATTCGATTCCCAATCCCGAGAGCAGCGGTTCCATCAAGCGCGAAAGTGCGGGCGCCAGCCATACTCTTTCGCCGTTTTTACGTAACTTGCCGGTACCACCTTCCGGTTCTTCAACTTCTGCTGTCACGACTTGCGCATCGAGTTCATACTTCTGGTCTTTCATTCCGAACCTCATAAGCGCCCCCATGCCCCTTCACACCCCCGACGGCCCTCAAACTCCGACGCCAGCGCGTCGCTCAAGCCGCTAGACCCCTCCACCCCATGTGGCCCACGCCGCCCAAGCCGGTACATCCACTGGCCCTTGCGCCCAGCGCCGCCCAGGCCGCTACATTCTTTTCAGCCCCCAGCCCCCCGGGCGACCGCCAGCTTCGGTAGATTGCAAGGCGGATACCAAACGGGGAAATAATCAGAACTCAAACAAACGGGGCAGGGGTCACTATTGCTATCGGGGACGACCAAAACTTGGCGACGAAAATCCGCATTTGCGCCTGCGCGTTTTTGCAGGCCGGGTAAAATCCAGAAGGGTAAAATCAGGACGGGTAAATGGTGGCTGACGGCGAAGCGGTGGGCGACCGCTCGGCTAATGTCGGTATACAGATCGCTATGCAGTTGAACGCACTGAGACTTAGTCGTGGGAAAAGCCAGGACAAATTGGCGAACGAGATAGGCATGAATCAGGCGACCATTTCCCAAATGGAAAAACCTGAATATCGAAAATACAATATAGGCACTCTGATTCTGTTTTGCCCAACACTATAAAATTGCGTTGGACGTAAGGTTCGTATCGATAGCGGACTATGTTAAAACGATTCTGAATCAGACACCCGACACGATTGCTCCCCTACCGTTTGGTGAACCTTCCGCCATCCCCCCAGGCGTAGAAATACCAGAGATGCTAATGACGCAGCAAACGTTGGTTCCACAGGAACCGAGTTCTCTACCTATTCCAAGAGGGCCGCGCAGCAGTTCTCAAGAGAAATCCGATTTACTGGATTTGATAAACGAGGTGCATCCCGATGGAATCGTTTAGCGTTATTCGAGCGTCTGCCTTTCGAGCGTTAAAGCCGTGGCTCTTCGATAAGATTATTCCTTTGGAATTGATCAGTGCGGTAAAGCAACAATATCAGTTCCTCAAGCCTGATGTCGCAGCCTCAAATGCTCCTATTGATTTCCAAGCCGGTAAATTCGAATACGACGGCAAGGTCACGAGCATAGAGCAATTCGTTGTCGCGTATGTCGGAAATCGAGCAACGTCATTGGGTGCATCAACGCGGATATCGAGTGACGCTTCCGAATCATTTTTGGAGAAAGTAATCGAATGGGCAGCAAGAGAATATGGACTCGATACCAAAGAAGTTCTGCCGCGAGCCTACTTCAGTCAGGTTGAATTTGTTCTTTCAAAACCACTGAGTGAGCATTTCGCAAAGCTTGGCGAAATGGGTGGAGCAATCACTAGTTTTGTCCAAAGTTATGGCCTGAAAGATTGTCCCCTCTATGAGTTCGGGGGTTTTTCAATGCATTTCGATTTGGTCGAAAACGATGACCTGAAACCTAACCCTCAACCGTTCGCCATAGAGCGCCGGGTGGGCTCTTCTTATGAGGAAAGAAAATACTTCTCGCAAGCGCCTCTTCGCACCCAAGATCACAAGGCGATCTTGGAACGACTAGAAAGACTACTCGATCTTTAGGTGTTTCTGCCAGCCCATCACGTAGGGTTAGTTCATCGCGTTTCACTATCATGTAGATAGTCTCTTTATTTTTTACCCAGGTTCGCGAGCTGGCCGGCGAGGAGCCGTTGCGTCTCTTCCGACCGTGTGACTTCGGCGACTTCGAGCAGATCGCCGCGCCGCTGCGCCCTCACTCGCGCGAGCGCCTCGCGCTGGATCGCGCGCTTGGTGTGCGCGTAAGCGTTCTGGCCGTGCGCGGCGAGCCGGCGCGCCACCGCGACGCATCGTTCCTCGAGCCGCTCCGGCGCGACGATCTCGTCGACGATTCCCAGCTCCAGCGCGCGCGGCGCTTCGAATAGCTCGGCGGCCAGGGTCGCATGGCGGAGCGCACGGGGCGTGAGCGACATCCGCGCGATTTCAAACGCGCCCTGCGGAAAGGGGAGCCCGATCGACACTTCGTTGAGCCCGAACTTGTGGCGGCCCTCGAAGGTGATCTGAAAGTCGCAGGCGAGCGCTATGATTACGCCACCGGCGATCGTGTGACCATTGACCATCGCGACCGTTGGCTTAGGCAGCGTCCACAACGCGAACACCCCGTCCTCCGGGCCGCCGCCTAAATTACCGACCATCTCGCCGCTTTCACCGGCCCGCAGATCGACGCCGCCACTGAAGAATTTGCCGTTGCCCGCGACAATCACGGCGCGCACGGTGCTGTCGGCGCGCGCGGCGTCGCACTGCTCCGCGAGCGCCCGGTTGAACTCGCGATTGATCGCATTGGCGGGCGGCCGGTTCAGCGCGAGTATCCTCACGCCATCGCCGATATCTTTGGGTTCGACCAGCATTGTTGATTGCTCCTGGACTTCTCGATTCTCAGTTAAGGACTTTTCGGTTCTCGGTCAGGATGCGATGCGGCTGCGAAGGTTCGCGGCAAAGCCGACCCGTCCATACCCAAAAAGCTACACGCGGCGCAGTACGCCCAGCCAGCGCCCATAACATTTTTCCATCGGCTTGCCGAACGAAAGATCGGCGTAGCACGCGACCATCGAGAAGTATCCGCAGGCGCGCCCGGCAAGCTCCAGAAGGCTTGGCACCGTGTAGCGCACGGGCACGATGTTTCGCGTGACCACGGGACCGGCGGGGAAATGAATCGTGCATTCCAACTCGTAAATTGAGTGCATCCCGGAAGACCATCCGATCGGGCGATGAAACTCGCGCACGTCCACCCGGATGCCGTCGGCGACAACTCTGCGCCTGCGCCACAGCTTGCGCGCGCCGACCACCTCGACGCCGTCGTGGCGATCGATATCGACGCAGTACAGGCCGCCGCGCTTCAGCAACCGCCCGACCGAGGTCAGATGAGAGAGGAGCGCGCGGTTGTCCGTCATGATCGGGAACGTCTCGGACATGAAGAAGGCCGCGTCGAAGGGGCGCTCCGGAATGCGAAAGCGCTCGATCGATCGGCGATAGAAGCGGATTGGCGCGCCGCCGGCCGCTTTACGTCCCGCCGCGATCATCGTCGGTGAGCGGTCAATACCGGCGACCGCGATTCCGGCGCGGGTCAGCGCAATCCCGTGCGGCGAATCGCCGCATGCGACGTCGAGCACGCGGCGCACGGGGCGCTTGAGATGGCGCCGCCAGACCTCGCGCATGAAGTCGACTTCGGCGCCGATCTCGGCGGGCTTCTCCATGTGCACGCGGCGGAAAATCTCCGGGTATTCGTAGATGCTCGGCTCCATCGCGGATGCAGCTTAGCCGCGGCGCGGGATGAACACCAAGGCGGGACCAGCACCAGGACGGAGCGAAGACCAGACGGAGCGAAAACCAGGACGGATCGCCACGCCGCTTGCGCGGTGGGTTAATACGGATGAACGCCCGGACCTCGATTCGCGCTATAGTCGGGCCGCGCCGCGCGTTTGAGATTTCATGTCGACCACATGATAATGCGCCCGCGGCGCGCCGCGGACCGCGCGCGCATGACGCGCCGCGGCGAAAATCACACGGGGAGTGGCACACGATGAGTAAGCCGCTTGAGGGCATCAAGGTGATCGAGGTCGGCCAGGAAATCCAGGGACCGTTTGCGGGACTGGTGCTCGCCGACATGGGCGCGAGCGTCATCAAGATCGAAAACCGCGAGACCGGCGATCTCAGCCGCTGGCTGACTTGCGGATTGATCGGCGGTCCCGAGGCGAAAAATCAGGACGTCTCCTTCTACTTCACCGCGATGAACCGCGGTAAACGGAGCATCACGGTCGATCTCAAAAAAGCCGGCGGCGTCGCGCTCATCCATCGCCTGGCCAAATCCTCCGACGTGCTGCTCACGAACTACCGGCCCGGCGTGCTCGACCGGTTGGGGCTCGGCTTCGACGACCTGCTCAAGGACAACCCCAAAATCGTCTTTGCGCAGGCGAGTTCGTGGGGGCCGAAAGGGCCCTGGGTTAAGCGGCCGAGCCGCGACACGCTGGCGCAGGCGGCCAGCGGGCTGATGGCGAAAACCGGGATGCCCGAGGATCCGCCGCTGGCCGCGGGAGCCGCCCTTGCCGACCATTCGGGAGCGCTCAGCCTGGCGGCCGGCGTGCTCGGCGCGCTGTTCGCTCGCGAGCGCACCGGCAAGGGCCAGCGAGTCGACGCTTCGATCTTCGGCACGCTCATCGCTATGCAAGGGTTCGAGCTGGATTTCGTCTCGATGAGCGGCCGCGATTCGCTGCGCGCGGGGCGCGGGCATCAGTTCCTGCATGGCGTATGGGGCGCGTACCGGACCAGCGATGGATGGATCTGCATCGCGGGCGTTGACGACAAGCGATGGCCGGATTTCTGCCGCGTGATGGGTATCCAGCATCTCCAGGACGATCCCCAATTCGACAATCCGACGCGCAACTTCCACGGCTGGAAAATGATCGAGGTCCTCGACGCGATTTTCCCGAAAAAAACCACCAGGCAATGGCTCGACGAGCTGACCGCCGTTGACATCCTCGTGACCGAGGTCGCCAACTACCGAATGCTGCTCGATAACGAGCAGGCGCGCGTCAACGGCTATTTGCAGGAACTCGACCATCCGATCGCGGGCCGCGTGCTGGTCTCGGGAACGCCGATCACCTACAACGGCGAAGTGCGAACCGAGTCGCCGCCGCCGCCCGAGATGGGACAGCATACGGAGGAAGTCCTGCTCGAGTTCGGTTACTCGTGGGAGGACATCGCCGCGCTGCGCGACGAGGGAGCTATCTGATCGGGTCGCGGCGCGCACCCCTGGGACATTGGACAGCCGTCAAGCGCCGGGCTTAGAATCCCCCTGCGGCGGCTGCCCGGGGGCAATCGAAGCCGCTATAGGCGGCTCCCGCGGCGCGCTAACCAAACAACCATCAGCGGAGGAATACGCAATGGCCAAGTACACGTTCGTAGTATTGAGCAACTCAACGACGCCCGCCGAGGAAGCCGAGTACAACGAGTGGTATAACAAGATTCATATCCCGGATGTCCTCAATGTGCCGGGCTTCGTCGCGGCGCAGCGCTTCAAGCTCGCCGAAACTCAGTTTGCCGATGGCAAGCCGGCGCATCGCTACCTGGCGCTGTACGAACTCGAAACCGACGACCTGAAGAGCGCCTTCAACGAACTCCAAAAGCGCATCGGAACCGCCGACATGTACATGAGCCCGGCGATCGACATGAAGGGGCTTTCGGCCTCGATGTTCACGCCGGTAGCTGATCGCGTGCTGGCCAAGGACGTGCAGCGGCCGCGGCGCGCGGCGTAACGCCGCGCGCGCACGCCGCGGCCGGCCGCGCGCCTTGGCGTGCGGCCAGGCCGCGCCTCGGGGGAGGGCGGCGGCCGGACCGACGGTCCGGCCGCCGCTTGAGGTTATCCTACCTGCGCGAAAGCGTGCGCGGGCGGCGCTACAGCGCCGCCCGCGCACGCTTTCGCGCGGCCGCGTTTCCTGCTTTGCTTTGTGCACGAGGCTCAAGCTGCCAATGGCCGCAACCAATATTGCTGAAATTCGCGCCCGCGAAATCATCGATTCGCGCGGCAATCCCACCATCGAAGTCGACGTCAAGCTCGAGGGCGGCGCGCTCGGCCGCGCCGCCGTGCCTTCGGGCGCTTCGACCGGCGTTCACGAGGCGCTCGAACTGCGCGACGGCGACCCGCGCCGCTTCGGCGGCAAAGGCGTGACTCGCGCCGTTGCCAACGTCAACGGACCCATCGGTGCCGCGCTCCGCGGCGCCGATGCGACCGGGCAGCGCGCGCTCGACGAGCGGCTGATCGCGCTCGACGGCACCGAGAACAAATCCTCGCTCGGGGCCAATGCGATGCTGGGGGTGTCGCTCGCCGCCGCTTACGCCGCCGCCGCGGCGGCCGGCCTGCCGCTTTATCGCTATCTCAACCCGGACGCCGCCGTGATGCCGGTGCCGATGATGAACGTGCTTAACGGCGGCAAGCACGCCGACTCCAGCGTCGATATGCAGGAGTTCATGATTGTCCCGCTCGGCGCGCCTTCGTTCGCCGAATCGATCCGGACGGGCGCCGAAGTCTTCCACGCGCTCGCCGGCGTGCTCAAAAAACGCGGGCACTCAACCAACGTCGGCGACGAGGGCGGCTTCGCTCCCAACCTGCGCAGCAACGAGGAACCGATCGAGGTGATCCTCGAAGCGATCGTGAAGGCCGGCTATCGTCCCGGCGCCGACGTGGCACTGGCGCTGGACCCGGCCTCCAGCGAGTTCTACGAGGACGGCCGCTACGTGTTTGCGCGCTCGGACAAGAAGGCGCGCGATTCGGAACAGATGATCCGCTTGTGGAGCGATTGGATTAGCCGCTATCCAATCGTCTCGATCGAGGATGGACTCGCCGAAGACGATTGGGCTGGATGGCAAGCGCTCACGCGCGAGTTGGGTGCGCGCGTTCAACTGGTCGGCGACGATCTCTTCGTGACCAACCCCCGGCATCTGGCACGCGGCATCCGCGAACACTCCGCCAATTCGATTCTCATCAAGCTTAACCAGATAGGCACGCTGACCGAGACCCTGCAGACGATCGAGATGGCGCGTGCCGCCGGGTTCACCTGCGTCGTCTCGCATCGCTCGGGCGAGACCGAGGACACGACCATCGCCGACCTCGCGGTCGCCACCGGCGCCGGACAGATCAAGACCGGTTCGATGAGCCGTGGCGAGCGCACCGCCAAATACAATCGGCTGTTGCGCATCGCCGAGGAGTTGGGAGCCCGTGCGTCATGGCCCGGCGCCTCCGCGTTTCACCGCGGCGGGAGCGCCCGATGAGCGGTGCGGCAAAGCGTCCTCCGGTGGCGGTGCTGGTGATTTTCGACGGATGGGGCTTGCGGGCCGAGCGCAGGGCCAACGCGATCGCGATGGCGCGGACGCCCACGATGGATCGTTTGTATGCGACCCAGGCCCACACGGAAATTGACGCTTCGGGCGAAGCGGTCGGCCTGGCCGCGGGCGTGATGGGCAATTCGGAGGTCGGCCACCTGACGATTGGCGCGGGCCGCGTGATTTACCAGGACGTGATGCGGATCTCCAAGGCAGTCGAGACCGGGGCGTTCGCACGCAACGAAGTTCTGCTCGGCGCGATTCACGTCGCGCGCGATAGCGGCCGCACGCTTCATTTGTGGGGTTTGCTCTCCGACGCCAGCGTGCATAGCCATATCAATCATCTTTTTGCCCTGCTCGAACTTGCGGCCGGCGAGGGCCTGCGTAAGATCGCGGTTCACGCGGTGCTTGACGGGCGTGACACGCCACCACGCTCGGCGCTGCCGTTCGTCGACGCGCTGGAGGCGAAACTCAAGGCGCTCGGATGCGGCAGGGTGGCGACGGTCAGCGGTCGCTACTTCGCGATGGATCGGGACAAGCGATGGGAACGCGTGGAACGCGCCTGGCGCGCGATCGCGCTCGGCGAGGGGATTGCCGACAGTGATGCCCGCGCGGCGGTCGAACACGCATACCACGCCGATCAGTCCGACGAATTCGTCGAGCCGCGCGTGATCGCCGGCGGGGCGCCGCTTACCGATGGCGACCAGGTCATATGCTTCAACTTCCGCGCGGACCGCGCGCGCGAACTCACCGCGGCACTGGCGCTGGAACGATTCGACGGCTTTACCCGCCCGCACTTTCCGCACGTCGGCTACGTATGCATGACCGAATACGATCGCGGTTTAGCGTTGCCGCTGGCCTTCGGTCCCGAAGACGTGAAGAACTCGCTCGCCGAGGTGCTGGCGCGCGCCGGCGTGCACAACCTGCGCATCGCCGAGACCGAAAAGTACGCTCACGTGACGTACTTCCTCAACGGCGGCGTCGAGCAACCGTTTCCGCTGGAGGAGCGCGTATTGATTCCGTCCTCCAAGGTCGCGACCTACGACCTCGAGCCCACGATGCAGGCGGACAAGATAGCCGAGCGCGCGGCGGCCGAAATCGCCAGCGGTAAATTCGGCGCGGTCGTGATGAACTTCGCCAACCCGGACATGGTGGGGCATACCGGCAAACTGGAAGCGACCGTCAAGGCGATCGAGACCACCGATGCGGCGCTGGCCAAAGTCATCGGCGCGGTCGAGCGAGCCCACGGCGTGGCGCTGATAACCGCGGACCATGGCAACGCCGAGTTTATGGCCGACCCCGCGACGGGCCAGGCGCATACCGCGCACACGACCTTTCCGGTGCCGCTCATACTGTTCGACCCGTCGTACAAGGGAAAGCTGCGTGCCGGGGGCACGCTCGCGGACGTCGCTCCCACGTTGCTGGGGATGCTCGGAATCGAAGCGCCAGCCGAGATGACCGGGCACGACTTGCGCATCCCGATCGGATCGCAGGGCGGAATCCAGACCTGATCGATAGAGCCGGCGCGAGCGCGCATGCCGGATCGCGATTACAATTAGACATGTAGGCGGACGCCCTGGAGGGCGTCCGCCTACGTTCGTTCGCTTTAGAAACTCAGCGGGATGACAGGCATCACTGAAGGATCAAAACCCTGGAAGGACCTGCGTGCCTTCGGTTTGCACTGCCTTTAGGGAAGATGGATTGAGTCCCAAAGCCTCGAGGATGGTCGGTGCCACTTGCCGCGTCTCAACCGGAAGCGTGACCGTGCGGGATTTGATTGATGGGTTCGACAGCAGCATGATTACGTTGACGTCGTCATGCGCGAAGCCGCCGTGCTCCGCGAGCTTCTTCTTACTGTTCGAATAGGTCACGCCGATATTGGGAGTAATGAGGATATCCGGCGTGCGCGAGTCACCGATATTCCAGTAGAGACCAATTGACGGGCCCGAAAAAATCTGACCGATGCCGGCGATATTGTCCGTCACGGGAGACACGCTCTCGAGCGCCGCGACGGCGGCGGCAGTGTCGCTTGGATTCGTAAGCCAGAGCAGGGCTACGTCGTCCTCCGTCGGTCCGATCGCTTCCGCTGATGTCTCGGAATACGCCAGGTAGTTGTTGGGCGCGGTGCTCAGGATCGTAGCCGGATCGTTGGGCGCTCCATTCGGGATGTAGCGGCTGGAATCGATCGGCGATTGGCCATGCTTGGCGGTGATGATGATCAGCGTCGAATCGAGAAGATGTTGAGTCTTCAGCTCAGAGACCATCTGCCCGATCGAATCATCGACGAATAGAATTTCCTGGAGCAACGAATCGCTTGGCGTTCCGATCGAATCAACGTAACCGCCTTTTAGCGAGTAAGGCGCCGGGACCGACGGCCCGTCTTTATAAATGAGTTTCTGGCCGATACTGACGGCCTGAAAGTTCATGCCAAAGATATTCGGTACGGGCTTATGGCTGGTGCCGTCGTGGTTCTTGCCTTTGATCTCGTTGAGAATCGCACTCACTTTGAGGCCGTCGTAACACTGGATGTTCTGGAAGCTTCCGGTGTAATCATCACCCGCGGTTACATCGTTTTGGTCCGGCAGGTACGGCTGGCCGTCTTTGAGGCAAGCGGGGATGACCAATTGCGGTGGTGCCTGGGAGGCAAAGTTCGCGGAATCCGAGTTTATTTCCGGTGAATAGTAATCGTCCACATTAGTATCGAAGGCGGTGCCGGTGGGGCCGCCGACGGACGAATAGGACGCATGTTTGTCAGACCAGGCTGTGTAACCTCCCGCGTGATGTATAACTCCGAAAATGGTGTTGTCGCGTACGAAGTTCCACGGATAGACCGGATCGCAATTCTGGTCGCGGACAAGCTTGGTCGGGTCGATTCCGCCGATCCCGCCGTCACCGCTCGTGTCGCCGCCGGTAAGCAGGTTTTGATTGATCTCAATGCCCTCGTCGTATTCGGTCGTGGTACCCGAAGGGGTTCCCCCCTTTGTGCAGGGGCCGGATAGCAACCCATTACCGGTGGTGTCCAACGGCGGGTTGAGCGCGCGATCGTAGGCGACATCGTAATTGACGCCCATGGTGCGCGGCGTGCCGCCAGTCATGAGCGCCATCAGACCCGGGAATGAATCCGACGGTTTCGAGGTCGAGGTATTCAGGTAATTGATCCCAGTGTGTCCCAGCGCCGCCAGGTTCGGGCAGTATGGGCTCCCGCCGTTCACGCCCGCTACTCCGGAGACGCAGTTCAAGTAATCGAGCGCGTGCATGCCGTCAATGCTAATCAGCAGAACATGATTGATCCTGCTGTCGCCGCCATATGCATTGGTGGCGATTTTGGGTGACGCGCCGACCGCGATCGCAAGTGCGCTAATCGCGATGCCTGCGCGCAGTTTTCCAGAATATGATTTCAGGCTTTTCATCAGTCGAGTAACCTCCTCCAAGAGGGTTGAACCTTCGGAGGCTACCGGCTGAATTTTTCCGCCAGGGTGTCGCCGAGTTAAAGGATCGTGAAGTATCGATCCTGCGGGCCGGCGACTATTTAGCGATCTGTGCCCCAACCTCCGGCAGTACCTGCGTGCCTTCTTTTTTTACCGCGTCCAGCGCCTGCGGGTTCAGCCCCAGCGCCACCAGGATGGTCGGCGCTACCTGCGCGGTTCGCGTGGTGGCCGAGACCGTCTGTGCTGTGAAGCCGGGATTAGTTACCAGCAGGATGACATTGGTGTCGTCATGCCCGAACCCGCCGTGATCTCCTATCATCGTAGTGCTCCCCGAGTACGTCACGCCTATGTTAGGCGTCACGATGATATCCGGTGACCGCGGATCCTGCCCCGGATCGAGACCGCCGACGTTGTAGTTCAGCGCCAGTGTCGGCCCGTAGAAGATCTCGCCTAGTCCGATTTCTGTGGCATTCGTTTCGAGCAGCGCCACGGCCGCGGTCACACTTGCGCCCGCTTTCAGCCAGAGCACAGATACATCATCTTCCGTTGCGCCAATACCTGTTGGGTTCAGCGGCGACTCCGAGTAGGGGATAGCATCGCCCAGCAGCGTAGCCGGCGTATTGTTGCCGTCTGCAACGTACCGAGTCGGGTCGATCGGCGACTCTCCGTGCTTGGCAGTGATGATGATCAGCGTTGTGTCATAGCGGCCCGCGACCTTAAGTGCATTGACTATTTCGCCGATCGAGTTGTCGACAAATTCGATCTCGCCCAGCAACGCCTCGCTCGGTAAGGCCGCGGCGTTCTGGTAACCGCCTGCACCTACGGTTGGCTCCTTCACACTTTGTCCAATGTAGACTGACTGGAAGTTCATTCCGAAAAGTGCGGGCATGCGCGCTGCCGCGCCCGTATGGGTCTTGCCCGCAATCTGGTTCAGCAGCGCGTTTACTTTCAATGCGTCATAGCACTGGATGTTTGCGAAGCTGTTTGTCCACGAGGACAGATTGGCACTCGAGTCACGGATCGTGGCGCACGAAGCGCCTTCCGCGGTCGTTACACCGGGCAATGGTACCACGGTGGAGTCCACCTCCGGCGAATAGTAATCATCCAGGCCCTTGCCGCCGGGCCCTGCCACAAACGAATAAGACGCGTGCTTGTCGATCCAGGCTGTGTATCCGCCCGCCGCATGGACCACGCTGAATATCGTGTTCGTCCGGATGAAATCCCACGGATATACAGGGGCACACGCCGCGGCCGGGTTTCGTACCAGCTTCTTCGGATCGATCGAAGCGACGCCGCCATCGGTCAGCGTAGCGCCCGGTGCCCCTCCGTTCAGCTTGGTATCGTCCAATTCGATGCCCTGGTCGTAGTCGGTCGTTGTTCCGGTAGGTATCCCCTCGAGTGTGCATGTTCCCCCAGCCAGGCCGGTGCCCGTCGTTATTGTCGGCGCATCGAGCGACCGGTCGTACGCGACGTCGTAGTAAAGGCCGGTGGTCTTGGACGAACCGCCCGAAACCAAAGCCGCGAGTCCGGGAAAGGAGTCCGATGGCATTGACGAAGCGGTGGCCACATAGTTGATCGCGTGCCGGCTGAGTGCCGCCATGTTCGGGCAATAGGGATCACCGTTGTTGACCCCGGCAATCCCGTGCGCGCAGTTGTAGAAATCCACGGCATGCATACCGTCAATGCTCAACAGCAGCACATGCTTGATATTTCCCGAGCCAGGGATGCCGGATTCAGCCGCCATTCCTTGCGTCGATGACGCCAGCGCTATGATCACCGCAACTACAGCCAATGCCACCCTGTTCGCGCTCATATGGAAACCTCGAAGTGGACTGGTAGCTTAGCCCGGCGAGCGCGCGGATTACGTCCCTGTGAAATTTCATTGAATCTTGGGAGCGGCACAAACCGGTTTCCGAACCTGTATGAAGTCGGGAAGCGGATCAATAGTTGGTAGTTCTAGTTCCAATAGGTGGCTGGAAAGGGAATCGATGGATCGTCAACGGGAAAAAAGCGCGCGGATCAAGAACGAATACTGTCGCGGTGGCGCCGGAAGTTCGCTCAGGTGCAGGCTGGCGGCACGCGATCCTTCCACGGCCGGGCCTGCTCCAGTTGCGCCGCGATCTGGATAAGCAGGTCCTCTCGCCCAAAGGGCGCCACCAATTGAATGCCGATCGGCAATCCCGCCGAATTCCAATAAATCGGCAGCGAAATTGCCGGTTGCCCGGTCACGTTGAACTGGGGAGTAAACGGTATCAGGTCCATCAGCCGCCGCCACGCCTGGTCGAGATCGATCGGCGCCGTAATCAGAGTTCCGAGTTTTGGCGGCGGCTCGGCGATCGTCGGCGTCAGCAGAAGATCGAATCCGTCAGACCACCATTGCTGAATCGCGCGGGCCCAAAGCTGTAGCCATTGAATCGCCGCCAGATAGCGGCTGGCGCCGACCTCACGACCCGCAGCAATCCAATTCCAGGTGTAGGGCTCGACGTCCTCGGCATTGAGGGCGCGGCCGGCCAGCAGCCCGATTTGTTCGATCGTCGCCGCGGTGTGGGCGCTGATGACGTCTTTAAAGAATCCGGCAGCCTGGGGCACGTCGAGTGCGGACGGATGCGACTCCTCTACCGCGTGCCCCAGTGACTGCATTAGCTTCGCCGCGTCCTCGACCGCTGCGGCACAGTCGCCATGAATCGGCGCCAGGCCTTGGGTGGCTCGCCTCATAAAGCCGACCCGCAGGCGGCCCGGCTTCGCGCCGACCTCCTGCGTGAAGGGTCTTGCCTTATGCGGAGCGGCATATGGATCGCCCGGCATATAGCCGGCGACCGCGTCGAGTACGGCGGCGCTGTCGCGCACCGAGCGCGTGACAACGTGTTCGATAGCCAGGCCGTGCCAGGCCTCCGCTACGTCCGGTCCCCACGACACCCGTCCGCGCGACGGTTTGAGGCCCACCAGACCGCATTCGCTCGCCGGGATACGGATCGATCCGCCGCCGTCGTTGGCATGCGCGACGGGCACCATCCGCGACGCGACGGCCGCGGCGGAGCCGCCGCTCGATCCGCCGGTTGACCGGGCGGTGTCCCAGGGATTGTGGGAAGGGCCGAAGACCTCGGGTTCCGTCGTCGGGAGAAGCCCCAGCTCGGGGGTGTTGGTCTTGCCGAGGATAATGAATCCAGCGGCCTTGAACTTGGCGGCGAGATACGTGTCGTGAGGCGCGACGAAGTTGGCCTTGCGCAGAAATCGCATGCCCATATAAAGCGGATCGCCACCCGAGAAGGCCCCCAGGTCCTTGAGCAGAAAGGGTACGCCGCGAAACGGCCCATCCGGAATCGCGCCGCTTTGGGCGAGCGCGCGGGCCTTGTCGAAGAGCGGAGTGATAACCGCGTTGAGCCGCGGATTTATGTTTTCAATTTGGGCGATCGCCGCGTCGACGAGCTCGAGCGGGCTGACCGCCCCTTTGCGCACGAGTTCGGCTTGAGCCGTCCCGTCGAGACCGAGGATTTCGTGTGCCATCGCTCCCCCTTCTTCAGGCTGTCGCGGTCAGCGCGATTCGCCCATCTCGGTCCGCACTCGCTTCGATAGAAGCTCCCGCGCGCCGCCCGCACTTTCTAGAAGATGAATTTTTTCTCCGCCCATCCCTGGTCGAAGGGCGAGATGAAGTAGGGAGTGAAGCGCAACAGTTTGTATTTCCACTCGCCGTCCACTTTGACGTATTCCTCGAAGTAACGGCCCGCGCACCAGGTCGCCTGGTTGCCGTCGCGCAGGGTCAACGGCGCCAGCAGGTACCAATGACCGGTCGCCGAATCGCCGCTGACCTCTATTAGCGGATTCATGAACAGGTGCATCGCGAAACTGATTTTGTCGCGCGCCAGGTCGCGGAAGAAGGCGTGAATCGCGCGTCGTCCTTCGTGGCGCCCGAATTGTCCGCCGTCCCATACGCCGTCCTCGACAAACAGCGAGGCGATTCCGTCGGGATTATAGTTGTCGTCGCAGTGATATCCGTAGCGCGCTTTCAGAGTCTTGATTGCTTCGATGTCTTCGATTTGAGCTCGGCTGTTACTCATCGGCTCTCCTCCGTTCGGCGCTGGTTCGGTACCAGTGCCCTCCGTTCGGCTCCAATGTCGCCGCGTGACATTTGCTAATACTTCAGATCGCCGCTCGTTGATTAAGCTGTTCGGCTAGCTTCGCGGTTCGGCTAGCTCACTGCGCGCTGCCGGCGCCGTTGCCCTGATCGCCGGGCGCAGGCTTATCGCCCTGCACCAGCGCCAGCAATTCGCTGATAACGATTATGAGGCGGCGGCCGTCGCGAATGATCACGCCGGTGCGCTCGAATTCGCTGAGTTGTTCGGTGATCCGCTGGCGCGAGGCACCGACCAGTTCAGCGAGATCGCTATGCGTCAGCTTCAGGGTCAGAAGGCGGCCGCGCGCGTCCTCCGCGCCGAACTTGGTCCCCAGTTCGAGCAGCGCGCCCGCCAGCCGTTCGCGCAGGGCGAGTCCGAGAAAATTGGTGTAGCGCAACAGCATCGCCCACCAGCGCCCCACCGTTATGTCGAGCACGCGGCTCAAATCTTCCAAGCGCACGCCGAGCGCCGAATCGACGAAAGCCTCGGGACTGACAATGCCGACCAGACAATCGCTGAACGCGTCGCAGCGAAAGGGCCGTTTGGCGACGGTCAGCAGCGACGATACGCCGAAGATCTCACCCGGGCCGACCAGCGAGACCAGGATACGTTCGCTAGCGTTGAGAAAAGTTAATTTGGCGACGCCCGAGAGCAGCACGTAAACGCGGTTGGCGTCTTCGCCCTCGAAGAAGATTGTTTCGTGGCGCCGCACGCGGCGGCTAATGGTTGCGGCGGAAAGTTTGCAGAGTTGTGCCTCGGACATCCAAGAGAGAGTCCTTAGCCTGCCGAGCAGCTTCTGTTGGGAGGTCTCGGCTATCACCGTTCATTGGTTAGCACAGGCGGGGGCAATGTCGCCAAGGCGACGAAACCCCAAGGTTTAGTCCCGGATATCCGGGGTTTGGTCACACCTGCGACAAACGTTAAGCAAACTAATTTTGCTGTTCTCCTAATATCAGGTACTCTTCACTGACCGGGAACACTGAAACCATGATTCATCGAGCGGCAAACCGAGCTTCATCAGATAGCAACCGCAACGCGGCAGGGCTCCAGGCCATCGCCCAAAATAGCGGCACGCGCACGATGAATGAGCAGACGAGCGCTGCGCATCCGGCAGGTACTGCAAACAAGCAAGTTAAATGATTGGCATAAATGCTGCTCAGTTCTAGGCAGTGATAAAAGGGGTGAACGTGAAATTCTTCGAACAGTTCGGCAAATTCAGCGAAGCGGTGCTCGAAATACCGTTTGCGGCCGTCGAAAGCATGGTAGCGCGGGAGCGCGGCCGGGACGGCGAACAGAAACTGCAGCAGGCCGGATGGAAGGCCTATGACGCTTGGGTGCAGCTTCTAAACGAGTCCGCCAACGGTCTCTACGCGAGCCCCGAAGTCGGCTCCTCAGTCGGGCGCTCGATGGAAGCGTCGCTCAAGTTGCAGCGTCTGGGCTCCGCGACGGCGAGTGCGTTTTTCGCCGCGCTATGGCCGGCGGTCGGGTTGCCTTCGGCGGCCGAGTTGACCGAGCTTCGCGCCGAAGTGGGCGCGCTCCGCGACGACCTGGCGGCGGCCCGCCTGGAATCCGTAGAGGCGCAGGCGGCGGAGGTCGAAGTGGTCTCGAGCGACCGTCAGGTGGACGACCAGTTGACCGCTATGTGGAATGGCGGATGGAGCCCGGCGGCCCGGCCGTTCGCGCCCGAGCGAGGTAAAGATGCTCCAGCAAACTAATACCCCGATCGGTACGATCGCCGGCTACTTGCTCGACGGCGCGATGCGCTCGCTCGACGGTTTCAAGAAAGGGGCGTACGCCACCATCTCGGATCCGCCCCCGGTCACGCCCTACCGCGTGGTCTTCGAGAGCGGCAAGGTGCGGCTGCGCCACTACGCGGCGACTTCCAGCAAGGCCCATCGCACACCCATCGTGCTCGTCTATGCGCTCATCAAGCGGCCGTTCGTGCTCGATATCCAAAAGGGCCGCAGCGTGGTCGAGTACCTGACGGGCGCGGGTTTCGACGTGTACCTGACCGATTGGCTGCCGCCGAATCCGACCGACACCTGGCGCGGCTTCGACGCCTACGTCAATGGCGACCTCGACAAGGCGGTGCGTTTCGTGCGGGCGACGACGCGCAATGCGCAGGTTACCGTCCTCGGCTACTGCTTCGGCGCGCTGCTGAGCCTGATCTATACCGCGCTGCATCCTGAAAATGTACGCAACCTGATTACTGCGACCACGCCATTCGACATGGGCGTGCGCGAATTGCCCATCTACAACATCGTCGATCAGATGAGCGAGCAGGCGATGGAGTTGGTCACGCGAGTTCACGGCAACTGTCCGGCGTGGATGGTGCAGTCGTTCTTCACCGCGATGGCCCCGATGCATCATGCGATCGACAAGTACGTCGGGCTCTATCGCAACGCCGAACGCGACGGCTATGCCGAGCAGTTCGATCTGTTCGAGCGATGGATGAGCAGCGACGTGGCGATGGCCGGACGGATATTCCTCGAGATGTCCGGCGACATCTTCAAGCGCAATCTGCTTGCGCGCGGCGAGTTCGAAGTCGGCGGACGCAGGGTTGAGGTCGATCAAATCAGATGCGCGCTGCTCAATGTCGTCGCCGATTACGACGATGTGGTGCATCCGCGCTCCAGCCTGGGCCTGACCGACCGGGTCGGCAGCGGCGATCGGAGCACTCTGACCTTCCCAACCGGACATGTCGGCGCGATGGTCAGCAGTGCGGCGCACAAGAAACTGTGGCCTCAGATCGGCGCATGGTTGGGAGAGCGATCGAATTGAGCAGGAAGCAAAAAGGCAAGCATCACGAGGATGCGCAAACACCCGGAAATGTCGCGCGTGCGACAAAGCGCGCCGAGCCGATCGCGGAGTCGTGGTTAAATTTAAAGGCAGAGCAAGGCGCTCAAAAAAATTCGCGGAGGAGATTACTAATGTCGGAGAAAGAACATAGCGGAGTGTACGAGGGTTTTTCACGGATCGCGGAGCAGTGCTTCAATCCCGCAGGCGCCAAAAAGGCGGCGGCGTGGTATATCGATACCACTGAGAAGCTTGCGACCAGGGCGCTGGATTTCCAGGTCAAGGCGACCGAATGGGCCAAGGAAACCCCAATTTACCCGTTTTTCGAGGCTCAACAGTCGATCGGCCGCAAGCTGGTCGAGCAGAGTGTTAGCACGGCTCGTTCGCTCTGGCGGCTGTAGAGAGGCAATCGTTAGCTGTGCGGCGTCGCGATAAGTAGCGCTCCGCCGGCCGGCGTTATCCCCTGATTTTGATGGCGGTTCGTGCGGCTATCGCGCGGGCCGCCTTTTTCTATTTGCGAATTGCAGTAGTGCATGGCTGGTCTGCGGGCTGTACCCCAGTTTTGGCACGAAGGCTGCTCTGATAACATGATGAGTGCGGTGCTGGTGGGGCGGATAATCCATTAATACCCCGTGAATGCTCATTACTCGTTTCGATCCCCCTCGCGAATAGCGAAACGCTTCGCGCTATCATGGTCGTAGTCAGATCAGAAATTTGTAGTTAGGTCAGAAGTTTGTCATTAGGTCAGATGAAACATCATTTGCTTGCAAGCGATTTCGATCAGACGCTCAGCTTCAATGATTCCGGTATCGCACTGAGCGAACACCTCGGTATCAAGGGGTTCCAGGACAAGGTCACCGGTCTATCGCGGCTCAACCTGGTGCAGCAGGGAGGCGAACTCGCCTACCTTCTGCGCCACGATCCAGAATTCCGGCGGGTACGCAGGCAGGATCTCGCCGAGGTCGGACGCCGGGTTCGCCTCAAGCGCAATATTCCGCTCCTTATGCGGCTGTTGGAAGATGGAATCGAGGGCCATCGGTTCGACTTTTACGTCATCTCGGCCGCTCCCGAAGAGGTTGTGCGGTCGGCCCTGCATGGAGTCGTGCCGCCGGATCACGTTATCGGCACCCGGCTCGAATATGCGGCGGAGTCCGGCGAAATCGAATCGATCGCGCGGGTCGCTGCCGGCTACGGCAAGGTGGCGGCGATCGATGAATTGCGCGTGGCGTTGGGCGTTCCGAGCGACCGCGTCATCTACGTCGGTGATGGCAGTTCGGATATCCACGTCATGCTCGAGGTGAATCATCGCGGCGGGTTCACGATCGCAGCCTCGCAGGCCAAGTACATCACGCAGATCGCCAAGCGCACGATCATCAGCGACGACGCGCTGAGCGTGCTGGTGCCCATTCTCGAACAAATCGTCGGCTGGAGCCCGGAGCGCATCCGAGCGCTGTTCGAGGCGCACGGTGTGTTGATTCAGCAATGGGACAAGGTGCGCACCGACTGGCTGACGATCGGCGACAGTTCGATTCCCGCCGAACGCGGGCTGACCGGGAGTAATGAAGGCGCACCAGACGAAGAATGATTTTCTGGAAGAAGAACGATCTTCCGGAAAAGGCCGGCGCACAGGCAAATGCTCATGGTTGTCGAGGCGAGCTTCAACCGCGAGGCATCAGTGAACCGCTCGTAATAAGCAATGGCGCTCGGCTGCTCGCTTTGCGCTGGTAGGGGCTGGGCGTTAGAATCGCCGCCTGCTGCCATTCAGATTTGATGGAGAAACCAGATGTCCCTCGGAACATTTGCAGTAAGTGCAGACGGAACAAAGATTCACTATGAGGTTCGGGGGCAGGGCGAGCCGCTCGCGCTCATCTTCGGCTTCGCCGGGTCGAGTCGTGGATGGGGTGAACCGTTCCTGAAGCTGCTCGAAGCGCGCTTCAAGCTCGTCGTGATCGACAACCGCGGCACCGGTTTGAGCGACAAGCCGGAGAAGCCTTACTCTTTGGCCGACATCGCTGCCGACGCGGCGAGCGTGCTCGACGAGGCCAAAATTGATCGCGCGCACGTGATGGGAATCTCGATGGGCGGGATGATCGCGCAGGAATTTGCGCTCAACCATCCTACGCGCCTGCGCGGCCTCGTGTTGGGCTGCACGTTCTGCGGTATCGGCCACAGCGTACCGGGCGATCCCGAGGCGCTCGCCTCGCTCGAGGTAAAACCTGCCGAGCCGCTGATGCCACAAATCGAGCGCCTGCTCGCCGCCTGCTGCGCCAAACCGTTCCTTGCTTCGGCCAAAGGACAGGACGTGCTCAAAGAGCGCCTCGCGGAAGTGGTGAACTATGCAATTACGCCGCCCCACACTTATCAACTGCATGGGATAGCGATTGCAGGCTTCGACACTTTCGAGCGGTTACCTCAGATAAAGGCCCCCACGCTGGTCATCACCGGCACATCCGATTTGCTGGTGCCGGACGTTAACTCCGACATCATCAAGGAGCGCATCCCGGGCGCGCGTATCCACAAAATACCCGGCGCGGGTCACGTCTTTTTCTGGGAAAGACCCGAGGATTCCGCCACGACGATCATCGAATTTTTGTCAGCGATAAACTAGGCAATGCCAAACTAGGTAAAGCCGAAGAGACACGGCGGCGTCCTGCCGCTCGTGCCGTAGTTGAACCCGCATGCGCTCGGCAGGAACCGGGGGAGTGCGCACGAGTCGATGAACCACGATGGAACAATACTAAATCGCATTTTCGCCTGATGGCATAACAATTGCGTTTCTTGTGTTTCGGGTCGGTGGGGGCAGGAGCGGCGGATCTCCGATGTCACGACCCGAGGCGGTGCCTTGTGAATGGAAAGCGGGCGATTAGCATTTCCGATCCGGAAATGGACATGAACCGGGCAGTCGAAGGCGAGCCGCGCCCGAGGATGTGGCGGCTGGCCGCGGCGCTCAGATGGCTGACTCCGGGAATGTACACGATGGATACTCCGCGGCGATCGGTGGACCGCGAAGTCGAGCAGTTTTCCTCTCCTTGGGACTAGGCTTGCGGCAAACCTGCCCCTAGTTTTGCGCGGTAGGCGGATGGCGGATGGCCGCCAGACAGCGCGGACGTCTGCGATCCTCGGCGGAGACCGGGCGATCACGGAATCGATTCCGCCACGTTCCGCTATACCTGCTCACGCGGCCACATCGCGAATCACCGGATCCGAATCGGAAATATGATGATAGCGCTTTTCGGTCCTCTGCTTCTTTGAGCGAGGCCGACCGCATCAGCCGTCAATTAGTAGGCGCCCGTTTTATGGCGCTACATTAATTGGTAGGGCTCTCGCGCTCTCGCCAGTAGATCTGCGTCGAAAGATTCTTGGTATGTCGTGACTTTTTTGTCGCGCACATGCGATCGGTTGGCGCGCGTCTGAATATCCACTTGGCACTATTGTTGCGCTTTGCGACATGCGAGCGGAGCGGGAATGGAGTGCCGCGCGATTAGTGAGCGTGCAATCAGAGACTCCGTTATCAGCGATTTCGTTATGGACCGGGAAAAGCCGCGGCGGGAAGGAGTGGGGCAGGTCGGATGCATCCTTTGCGTAATGCTGGCTGTGTTGGCGAGCACGGGCGTTTGCGGCGCGGAGCAATTGAGGACCGATAGCACGGCGTGCCCAGGCGCACAAATACAGACGCCTCAACTAAACGTTCAGCCAATCCAGTCGCCGATCGACTCGACGATGAAGCGTCTCAGGCAACTGGAGAATATCGCGGGATTCGATATCGCGCGTCTTTCCGCGGCAGGCCGCAACCTGTTCAGTCTCGCCGATCGGTGGCCGGTCCTGCGCGAACGGCTGATCGGAGGCGCGGCGACGGTTGGGGGACCCGGACAATCGCTCGCCGCCGAGGCGGTGCAGACGTCGCAGATTCCCGCGGCCAATCTTCGCAACTCGCGCTACTCGGGTTTCACCCAGAGTGAAACGGCGTCCGCATGGTGTGGGAACGAAGTCGTGCTCGGCTTCAATGACACTGGCGCGGAAGTCACGACGATGGCTTCCGGACGTGGCGTCAGCATGGATGGCTACGCGCTGTCGTCCAACTATGGAGCCACCTTTACTTACATGGGACCGCCGACGACGCCGAGCGATCCCAACACTTTCATGTCCGGCGACCCCGTCGTCGCGTGCGCCAGCACCACGACCTTCTACTATGTTTCGGGCTTTCTTGACGGCACCAATGGCATATCCGGGGTGAGTCTCTCAACTTCGACTAATGGCGGAAAGACCTTCGGGCTCCCGGTCGTCATAGCGGGACAGCCGTCGGCCAGCCATATCGTCGACGGCGCCTGGATTACGGTCGATCAGAATACGCCGAGCCGTCTCTATGTGACTTACACCGATCTCGATTTCTCGGGCGCGATATGTGGAAGCGAGAATGGCTCGGCGGTGCCACGATACGCAATCGAGGCCGTGAGTTCGGCGGACGGTGGGGCGACGTGGACTGCAACACCGGTGGTGGTGGCGCAGGTCTGCGCCGACAGCGGAAATGAATACGCTTTCGTCGATGGCGCACGGGTGGCGGTGGGGCCAAGCGGCCAGGTCTATGTGGCGTGGGAATTGTTCGGCGACGCGGGCAGCCTGACGGCACGCCAGATTCAGATCTCTCAGTCAGCCGACCATGCGCAGACTTTTCCGGCCTCGCCGGTCACGGTAGCGACGATCGGTTGCGCGGGAGACTGCACCGACTGGCAGGGCCTGGCCCACAGCAACGAGCGTCCGAGTCTCGCGATCGGCAAGGGCCCGCATAGCGGCACGGTCTACCTGGCATGGAACGACGGCGACCGTCAGTCACCCGACGCGCTGACCACGACCGGCGCCTACAATTTCACCGATATCCTTTTCACCCAATCCAGCAACGGCGGTACGACCTGGTCGACGCCGGTGCGAGTCAACAACAATCCCGAAGGGGGTGCCGCGCCGCTGACCGACCATTTCGAGCCCGCGATGGCGTCCGATCTCACAGGTACTATCGCGATTTGTTTCTATGATCGCAGAAACGATCCCACGAATTTTCGTATCGACCGTTACTGCGCCTCCTCAAACTACGGCAAAAACTGGACTAACAGCCGTATTACTTCGAGTAACTTTCCCACTGTCGTGGGGCAGGACGTGCTACTCGCGCCCGACTACATGGGCGACTATGACACGATGACCTCTGACGCGCTCAACCGTCACGCCGGATTTGTCGGAGGCTTCGCCACCAATCTGGCGGGCCATCCAATAGTCAGAGCGCTACAGTACTGAGCGAACCGATTCTCTCTCTGGTTATTATCGTCCGACGACTGTTCCGAATTCGCACACTAAGGCAATCGCTTGAGGGGCGTCTCGACAAGCGATCGTCCGATACTGAGACATTACCAACTCGACTTTTTTAAAGCTTCCCACAAACGAAAGGCATCGACCGCGTGCTCTTAGTGGCATGAGAGATGCTGTTGTTTATTAGCAGGCCATGAACTAGCCGAGCGCGAAACCGAATTCGTTCCAACGAGCGCCGTCGCCAAAAGCACATTCACCAGGTGCCAGATGTGGAGATACGCCCGCGATCGGCCTGATTAGTGGACTTGGTAGTTCACGATTGAATGCGTGAACACCGAGCGACGTAACGCGGATTGGATCTGCGAAGAGTAGCGAATAATCGGCGTCTGCCGAGACAGGAGAGAGAGACAATGTATGGGACTGTTAGTCAAAATGTACTTGCGAGCGAGTGAGCCTGTACTGAAACGAATCCGCGCGGGGCAGACGATGACTGAGTATGCGCTCATTTTGGCCGCTGTGGCGATCGTAGCGTACGTCACTTACCAGGTGATGGGCCAGGATATCGGATCTATGGTCAACAAGATCGACAGCGCGCTGAGCACCGCGTAGAGACCGTGTCCGGCCGCCGAGGG
Organism: uncultured delta proteobacterium; assembly: GCA_963755905.1. Classification (GTDB taxonomy): domain Bacteria; phylum Desulfobacterota; class Binatia; order Binatales; family Binataceae; genus JAKAVN01. The sequence goes on along the minus strand of CAVWLM010000002.1, from coordinate 1,219,816 downwards.
CAGGATGCGATCGCAAATGACCGTCGTCTCCGCTGAGTGAGGCTGCAAGGGATGAATCCCAGCCGGACGACCAGTCGAGGTAAGGGAGAGCGCCGAGGCGCATGCCCCGCGAACGGTTTCGTCACCTGGCTGATCGGCTCGCTCGGCAATCGTGGGTGAGGAGAGATGCTCAATGAGATTGACTGACAGGATATCGCTGGCCAATCGCCACGGGCCAGCCGAGCAGCCGGGCGCCTTTATCGGCGGTAGCGGAGTATTTCGGCACAAGGACGACACCGTTGACGCCACGCGTTCGCTCAAGATCAAGGTACACAATCGCCTGTTCGAGTCGTTGGATGTTTCGCACATGGAGGGGATGGATCCGGCGTTGATCCAGGCGAAGGTCGTAACCGCCATCGGCGAGACTCTCGACGAGGAAGGGCGCCTGCTGACTGACAGCGACCGCGTCCGGCTGGTGGACGAGGTCAAGGACGAATTGCTCGGTCTGGGGCCGTTGGAGCCGCTGCTGCGCGATGAGGACGTGACCGACATCGTGGTCAACGGTCACGATCAGGTTTACGTCGAGAAGCATGGCAAGCTTCATCGCACCGACATCCATTTTCACGACGACCAGCATCTGATGCTGATTATCGATCGGATTGTTTCGCAGGTCGGGCGGCGGGTCGACGAATCGTCGCCGATGGTTGACGCCCGTTTGCGGGACGGCTCGCGTATCAACGCCATCATTCCGCCGCTCGCCATCGACGGTCCCGCGCTTTCGATTCGCCGCTTCGGCAAGAAACGCCTTGCGATAGACACTCTGGTCGCCAGGGAGAGCATCTCACCGGAGATGGTGGCGATGCTGCAGGCGATGATCCGCGCGCGGCTCAACCTGCTGGTATGCGGAGGCACGGGCTCCGGCAAGACTACTCTGCTCAACTGTCTCTCGGGCTTTGTGCCCGAAGACGAACGCATCGTGACTATCGAGGATTCTGCCGAAATCTCGCTGCAACAGCCGCACGTGGTGAGATTGGAGAGCCGTCCGCCCAACCTCGAAGGCAAGGGCGAAGTCACGGCGCGCGACCTCGTGCGTAATACGCTGCGTATGCGCCCGGACCGGATAATCATCGGCGAAGTACGCGGCGCCGAGGTGTTTGACATGTTGCAGGCGATGTCCACCGGCCACGACGGATCGCTCAGTACCATCCACGCCAACAGTTCGCGCGAGTGCCTGGGACGCCTCGAGATAATGATGCTGTTGTCGGGCTTTTCGATCCCGCAGCGCGCGATGCGCCAGCAGATAGCCTCGGCCATCCACATTATCGTTCACGTCGCGCGCATGTCGGATGGTTCGCGCAAGGTGATCAAGATCTCCGAGGTCACCGGCATGGAAGGCGACGCCATCATGATGCAGGACCTGCTCGAGTTTGCGCACACTGGGACCGACGAGAACGGCAAAGTCCAGGGTCACTTCCGCTCCACCGGCATTCGATCCGCCTACGCGCAACGCATCGAGCGCGCCGGCTATAAGCTCGAAGCCGGTCCACGAATAGCGACGACTTGATGGACCTTTTGATCACGTGTGCCGTCTTTCTCCTGATCGCGGGTGTCGGCGCCATGTTGGTCAACCGCCAGGGCGCTCGCTCCGCGGCTTCGAATCGCATGGGCGAGGTCGCCCGCTCCGCGGTCGTCGTGGATCCGCTCGCACGTCAAGGTCCGCCCTCGCGCGCCGCGAACGGACTCTTCGATCGCCTGCCACGCTTCGCTCTGATGCGCCGGCTGGAGCAACAGATGTGGCAGGCCGGGATGCATCAGGGAGCGCGCAAGGTCCTGCTGGTAATCGGCGGGCTGCTGCTGGCCGGTGTCGGCCTGGGCATCTTTGTTGCCGGGGACACCCTCATCGCGATCGGCCTGGGGCTTGGTTTCGCTCTGACCCCGATACTCTACGTCAAGTTGAAGCGCAGCCGCCGGCTCAAGGCCTTTCTGGTCCAGTTGCCCTACGCGCTCGATCTCCTGAAGTCGTCGCTCGAAGCGGGACACACTTTGCAGCGCGGGATGCAGGTGCTGGACGAGGAGTTTGCCGAACCGCTTGGCGGCGAATTCCGCACCGTGGTCGAGCAGACGCGGCTTGGACTGCCGGTCAGTGAGGCTCTGTCCGACATGCTGCAGCGCGTGCCTTTGGATGACCTGCGCCTGTTCGTCGTCGCGGTGAAGGTGCAAGCGGCGGTGGGCAGCTCGCTGGCCGAGATCATCGCGCGGCTCTGCGACATCGTGCGCACGCGCCAGCGCCTGTTTTCGCAGATTCGCGCGCTGACCGCGCAATCGCGAATGAGTGGGATGGTCGTCGGGCTGCTGCCGATAGTGGTGTTGGGGATGTTCGGGATCGTCCAGCCCACATACACCGAGATGCTGTTTTTCGATCCCACGGGCAAGTTAATCCTCAAGGTCGCGTTGGGACTCGACCTCGGCGCTTTCCTGCTGATTCGACAGCTCCTGAAGGTCAAATTCTAATCCAGGTCTCCCATGGGCCCTCTGCTAATCAGTTCCCTGGTGTTCCTGGTGCTCGCCGGCGCCATGATCGCGATCTACATCTCGGCCACGAGTCGTCAGCACGTGATGCGGGTCCAGATGAACAATGTCGGGTTCAGAGCGCGCCGCGATATGGTCCCGGCCGGCGCGGCAGTGGCCTCGGACGATCCGCGGAGCACCCGTACGCTGCTTGAGCGGGCGGCCGGATGGCTGACCAGCTCCCGGGCGCCCACGCGGCGTGAGCAAAGGCGCGCCGAGCTATTCGTGCAGGCCGGCTTCAAAGCCTCTAACGCGGCCGTGTTCGAAGTTTGCAGGCTGTTCGCGGCGGTCTGCGGGTTGTCTCTTGGGCTCATTCCAAGCCTGATATTTGGCATGAGCGGAAACCACGTGATGCTGTTCACGATCGTGGGCGCCGCCGCGGGCGCCTTCCTTCCGGGCTACTATCTCGGGAAGCGCGCCAGGAGCCGTCAGATGGATATCGGACGCCAGCTTTCTGACGTGCTCGATCTGCTGGTGGTATGTGTGGAAGCGGGCCTTGGCCTGCTCGAGGCGATCAAAATCGTCGGCGACGAGACCAAGGCGCAGGAACTCGTCATCGGAGACGAACTGTCGCAGGTGGCGGGAGAGGTCAACGCGGGATCTTCGCTGGGACAGGCTTTGCGCTCGCTCGCCGAGCGCAGTGGAGTCGCCGATATCAAGCCGCTCGCCGCGACGCTGATTCAGAGCGAGCAACTGGGCGCCGCAATCGGACCCGCGTTGCGCGCGATCTCGGATTCGATCCGCTCCAGGCGCCGCTTCGCCGCCGAGGAGTCAGCCCAGAAAACGACAATCAAGATTCTATTCCCGCTGGTGCTGATGATTTTGCCGGCGATGCTGCTTATCATCGTGGGTCCCGCAATCGTGGAAACAATTCGTACGCTGAGCTTCTAAACGGTTTCCGCTTGCACGGGCCGGGCAATCCGCTAGCCGGAATCAGCGCCCCTTTCCCTTTCCCGACGCGCGATCTCTTTCCGAATTCCCGCGCACCAGGCGGACTTGCGACTCGATTGTCGCGAGTGGCTACAATGGGAATGTCCGAGTTCCGATTGAGCCGTCGTCATGTGCCGGGCTGAAGGAGGTGGGCGGATGCGTGGGCCATCTACGAGGGTTACGATGTCGGCGCTTTCCAGGAGCGCTATGTTTTCTTGTTTGATGATCGTGGGGCTGACGGCGGCCGGATTGCTGATGGCGCCCGGGTGCTTGCAGGTGGCTTCACAACCTCCGGTACCGCCGACGACGATGAGTTCGTGGGGACCTATGGGCGGCTTTTCGATGTCCTCCGGGGCGCCCTGTACTGGCAAGGCGACGCTAAGCGATGGGACGGCGTCAGTCAGCGACGCCTGTTTCACAGGGTCCGACAATATCGTGATGTGCACCGACACCACCGCGGCGAACCCGGTAAGATGTACACCGGCCTCTGGCAGCCTCTCTATCTCCGGCGGCACCGGCGATACGATCTCCTATGCGCGCATCCGCTAAGCTATAGTGATAAAGCGCATCGCGTCGGGACGGATAATCGGTCTTGACGCACGTCGTGCGCGGCAATAACCAAGGCAGTAGCGAGGCGGTCGGCGGTCGCGAGGCGAATGGAAGACTCCGTTATCAAACAGCGCGCGCTCGAATTGTGGAATGAGGGCGTTCAGCATCATATGCACGGCGACTTCGACGGCGCGATCGTGCTGTACACGAAATCGATCGAAGTCTGCCCGACCGCCGAGGCCTACACCTTCCGCGGTTGGGCGTACAATTTCCTCGGCCGCGTCGACGACGCGATCGGCGAGTGCAAGAAGGCGATCGAGGTCGACCCGGGCTTTGGCAATCCTTACAACGATATCGGCGCCTACCTGATCGCCAAGGGCGAACTCGACGACGCGGTGCCCTGGCTGGAGCAGGCCAAGCAGGCTCCGCGCTACGAGCCGCGCCACTTTCCCTACATGAACCTGGGACGCCTGTACGCCGCTAAGGGGATGCTGCAGCAAGCCATCCGCGAGTTCGAACGCGCGCTCGAACTTCAACCGGGCGAGCCGACCTGCTCAGCCTATATCGCCCGGCTGCGCGCGACCCTCAACTAAGCGCAGCGCCTGGGTATCCTGATCGGTCGAGCGATGCGGCAGGAGAGGGTGCAACGATGCTGAAAGCGGGCGACCGGGCGCCTGGCTTTACCTTGCCGGCCGATGACGGGTCACGGGTCGAGTTGTCGAGCTTCCATGGCCGCAGAGTTCTCTTGTGGTTTTTTCCCGAGGCTGACACGCCGGGTTGCAGCTTGGAAGGACGCGGGCTGCGCGATCATCGCGAGTACTTCGATCAAACCGGAATCGAAGTGATCGGCGTCAGCTTCGACAGCGTCGCCAGCAACGCCGCCTTCGCGCGCAAACACAATTTCGGCTTCAGGCTGCTCAGCGATATCACGCACGAGGTCGCCCTGGCTTACGGCGCGTGCGACAGCCTCAAGGCAAGGTACGCCGAGCGCATCAGTTTCCTTATCGATACGGAAGGGCGAATCGAACGCGTTTACGACCAAGTCGATCCGCGCGATCATGCTGCGCAAGTGTTGGCAGGCGTGCTCGACGTATAACCCTCGCTTCGCTCGGCTCTTCTCAAATGAGACAGCTCGGACGGTGGCGCATCACTTGCACACTTGTCGGCTATGAATCCGCGCTGTGTCACTCCCAAATCCAGGGAATCAGGTGTTGTCGGCTCGAAAACTAACGACGATCAACCCGGCGCGGCTTCATGCGAAGCCGTTACGTCCCCTGAGACCTCAACAGCGCAAGTCACGCCGCAGGGGGATGAGCCAGACACGTCAGCCAAGTGTCTCACGGCCGAACGGGCGGCATCGGAAACTGAACAGATGGCCGCGTGGCCGCTCACGCTCGACCAGATCATAAAGCAGGCCCTGATTCGTTCGCTGCGCGAGACCGGCGGCAATCGCCGCCGCACCGCCACTCAGCTCGGAATTTCGCGCTCGACCCTTTACCGGATGCTCGCGCGCTACGGTATCGATCAGATCGGCCGCGATTCGGCTTCACGCTAGACACCGTGGCGGGCGTCAAGTTCTTATTGAAGCGCACGGAGAAGGGCTTCCTGCCAGATAATTTCTTCTCCGATCCTTGCGGGCCCTCGTGACAGATCCGAGCGAGTTTTTTCACCGAAGCGCCACTAAAAAAACGCTGGGACGGGGCCGTCAGGCGGCGCGCCATCGCCGGACGGTTGGCCCCGGTGGAAACGGCAATGGCTTTCGATCCACAATAAAGACCAATAGGGATACGAGATAGAATCGAGATAGAATAAGGATACGGGAGAGTGGATGCTTCGGCTGGATAGCGAGGCATCGACCGATCGCACGTGTTTTGCAGAAAACAGCATCGACGGAGCCGTCGGTGAGCAGGTTGAGCATGGTGGGGCCGGAAGAGATCTGGGCCGAAGCAGTCCGAACACTGGAGCGCGACAAGTCGTTCGCGCTGGCCACGGTGGTCAATGTGCGAGGTTCGACGCCGCGCGAAGTTGGAGCCAAGATGATCGTGCGCGACGACGGCCAGTTTGGCACCATCGGAGGCGGTTGCGGCGAGGCCGAGGTCTTTCGCAAAGCTCGATTATTACTTGAAGATGGTGGCGAGGCTCGGCTGGCCGAGGTCGACCTGACCGGCGACTTTGACCAGCAACAGATAGGCACCTGCGGCGGCGTGATGGACGTGTTCATCGACTTATGGCGGCCGCGCGCGGACCTCGAGATCGCGCGGCGCCTGGCCGAGGCGGCCGACCATAACCGGCCCGCCGCGCTGATCACGGTGGTCGATCCGGGAAGGTCGTCCGGGAGCTTTCCGGGAGCTGGATCGCCCGCGAAAGTTGGCGAGCGCGCGGTGGTCGATGTATCGCGGCGCGCGGCGCCGCTGGACGGTTTCGCGGGCTTGGGCGCGACGGCGGCGCAGCAGCTTGGTGAACGGACCGCGGATGCGGTTGCGGCGCTGTTCGAGGTCGGCGCTGACGGTGCGGTGCGGCCGGCCACACGCGTCGAGCCGAGCGGCGCGCCCCGGGTCTTTCTGGATCCGATCACGGGCGCGCAGAGGCTGATAATCGCCGGCGCCGGCCATATCGCGCAGCCGCTCGCGCAATTGGGCTCGATGCTGGGATTTCACGTCACGGTGATCGACGATCGCGCGGCCTTCGCCAATCGCGAGCGCTTTCCCGAAGCCGATCAGATAATTGTGCGGCCCTTCGCCGCTGCTATCGAGTCCCTGGAACTCGACCGCCATTGCTACCTGCTCTCGGTCACGCGCGGCCATGCGTTCGACGAAGAAGTGCTGCGCACCGCGTTGAAACGGCGCAACGGCGCGTTCATCGGGATGATCGGCTCGCGCCGCCGGGTGCGTGCGACGCTCGACCGCATCGCCGAAGATGGCGTACCAGCCTCCGAGTTGACCGAGGTTCATGCGCCGCTTGGCGTCGACCTCGGTGCCGAGACGCCCGCAGAGATAGCAGTTTCGATCATCGCCGAAATCATCCGTGAGCGCCGTACCCGCGCGCGCGACCCCTTCAGCCTTGGGGTAAAACTCGGGCGGCTGCGGCATTCAGGCTAGGCGCGCGGATGCGGAGCGATTCTGCGTTGGCGGCCGGTCAGGCCGGAAGAGGACCGTCGGTCGGCGAAGCGCCATTCGAGGCGATTTTGCTCGCGGCCGGCGAATCGCGCCGGATGGGCTATCCCAAGCCGTTGCTCAGGCTGGGTTCGCGCACATTCGTCGAGATTCTTGCGGCGGCGATGCTCCAGAGCGCGGCGCGGTTGATTGTGGTCGTCGGAGCGCATGCCGGCGCCGTTCGCGGCCCGATTCCCGCGGATCCGCGAATCGCCGTGGTCGACAATCCCCACTATCTTCGCGGCCAGCTTTCCTCGATCAAGGCCGCGCTTCCGCATATTAGCGCGGACGCGGGCGGCGTTTTGATTCATCTGGTGGACCATCCGATGGTTCGGGCGGAGACCTTCGCTGCGCTTATCGACGGTTATCGGCGTCTGGGCAGCCCAATAGTGATCGCGCGTTATCAGGGGCGCCGCGGCCATCCGGTGCTGTTTGCTAGGCTGGTGCTGGGCGAGCTTGCGGCCGCACCTGAAGACCAAGGAGCCCGGGTAGTCGTGGACAGGGACCCGGCTCGGGTCGCCTATGTCGACGTTGACGACCCCGGCGTGCTGATCGACCTGGATACGCCTGAAGACCTGGAACGGGCTGGTCTCGCCCGTCCACCAAGGTGCGAATAGATTCGCTTGGGCGCATACGCTCGATGAGGATGAATTTGTCAGGAAATTGGTCGGTTTTGTGTGTAACCGTCTGCCGGAGCCGTCGTACTTTCTATCAGGTATGCGTGGCGTACTTGCATTCAAGCGATTCGCGCGTAGTGTGTCGGAGCCATCGGACCAGGACTTGGTAGCGGGGGCGCTGAGCGGCGACTCCGCGGCCTTCGCGGATCTTGCCACCCGTCATCGCCCACGCGTCGAGCGCATCTGCCAGCGCTTCTTTTCCGACACCGAACAGGTCCGGGATCTGGCGCAGGAAACCTTCATCCATGCCTACGGCGGCTTGAAGGGTTACCGAGCCGAAATTCCGTTTGGCGCCTGGTTGCGGGCCATCGCGACCAACCTGTGCTATGACGAATTGCGCCGTCGTCGACGTCGGCCCGAAGAGCTGGTGGCCGATTTCAGCGCGGCCGAAGCGAACTGGGTGGGGTTGGTCAATACAGCCACTCCTGAGGAATTGGTTGAGGCGGCCCAGGAACGGCAAGAGGCCAAGACGCTGGCCGATAAGCTGCTGGCAACGCTGCGGCCCGAGGATAGACTGGTGCTCACGCTGCAGAACGGTGAAGATCTCAGCGTCAGCGAAATTGCCGAGATCGTCGGCTGGAGCGAGGCTAAGGTTAAAATCCGCGCCTTTCGGGCGCGACAGGCGTTGCGCCGTCAAGCGGCTCGCCTGGTCCGGCCGCGCAAGGCGGAGAGTAAGTCATGAACTGTTTTGAAGCACGTCAGGATTTTGTGGGCTTTTGGCAGAGCGCGCTCGACGGTGACCGTCGCCACGAGTTGCGCGAGCATCTGAAGGGATGCGCCAAATGTGACCGGGCATTCCGGGCATTTGCGCTGACCGCTCCGATGCTCCATAGCACTGGGGCGTCGGCGGACAAGTCTGGAATCAGCACGATACCGCAGGGTGCGCAGAGCACTCCGCAGATGGTTTCGAGCGATGTCGTTTCTATCGATATGAACGGCGTCCGGCCTGCCGATGCTCATCGCTCGGCCGAGATCCTACGGCGCGCTTCCGTCTATCGTCTTGCGGAGCGCCGCCCGTCGCATTCATGGCGCGATGCCGCGGCTGGATTTTCGGCGGTTGCGGCCGCGGTATTGCTCGCCTACGTCTCGATGGCTAGGCCCTCGCAGTCCTTCGATGACGCTTTGGCCAATTCGGATTCGGTTTCCGAGGCGGTCGTTCAGCCGGATACCGACTTCCTCGGACAGCAGATTCCGTCGATACCCGCGGTGAGTAACGATCTTGCCGGATAGAGGTAATGGCTGGCTCCTGGTGGCGATCGCGATAGCTTCCCTCGCAATAGGGTTCGCCGCAAGCAGTCTGGCCTACCGCTATCGATGGCTGAGTCCGCCGCACGAGCCGTTTATCGAACGGATGCAGCATGAGCTGAATCTGACTCCCGCACAGCGCGATCAAATCCTCCAGATAGTGAACGAGACGCGCTCCAAGGTGATGAACCTGCGCGAGGAGTTTCAGAATCAGCGCCGCGAACAGATGCATCAGGCCCGCGCGCGAGTGCGCGCCCTGTTGACGCCCGAGCAGCAGGAGAAATTCGATAGTGAGTTCAGGCCACCCCCGGAACGCGAGGGCGGCCCGGATGGCCCTCACGGCGACGGACCTCCTCCCGAGGGCGGCCCTCCCGACGGCGGCGGCCCTCCTCCATAGTATCCATCGCCAGGCACACGCTACATCGCGCTCAGGTCGCCTAGAACCTTGCGCGCCTCGGCCGCCACGGCCGGATTATGGGCGCTGTCGGCCGCGGCCAGATTCAGATAGTGCGCCGCCTGCTCGCGATTCCCAAGTTGCGCGTACACTTCTCCCAGCCGCAGCGCCGCGAACGCCGAACTCGAATCCATCTGGTAGGCCTTCTGATAGTAAGGAAGCGCGTCGGCGGCCTTGGGCGGCGTGAACGACATGTAGGCCTCGCCGATATTGAGAAAGGCACTCACCGAATTGGGCTGGTACTTGATTAGCTTCTTGTAGACTGAAACCACCTGGTCGAACTGCGATCGCGAATTGTAATACAGGCCGAGGTAGACGTACGGATCCTCCAGCGTCGGATCGATATCGCTCGCCTGCCACAACAATTTCACCGCCTGCTGGCTGTCAGTCATATTGATGGCCGCCTCGACCAGCGAACGCGCCTTGGCCGCATTGGCCTCGTCCGCGCGCGCAATCCGGGGAGCGCCCATTGCGAGCATCCCCACCAAGCTCAGCAAGGCCAGCTTTGCCCCGGTCCGCATTGAATTGGTCGTACCTGCCACTGATAGAATCGTGGCACGCGGACTTGCGTGTTGCAAAGCCGCGGGCCCGACGCCTGCCCGGTTGGCGCGCGGCACCGCGCGATGAGGAAGGGGTTAAACGTCCCGGATGGAACACCTAAGGACAAGAAAATTCAAGGGCGCCGGAATCGAGCTCAACTGCGTCGACTATGGAGGCGAGGGCGGTCCGCCGATATTGCTGGTGCATGGCGGCGCGGCGCACGCGCGATGGTGGGATTTCGTAGCACCGTCGCTCACCCAAGACTTTCACGTTCTCGCGCTCGACCAGCGCGGCCACGGCGGTAGTCCGTGGATCGGGCAATGGGCCTACGGCTCGCGTCACTACGTCGCCGACCTCGAAGCCGTGATCGACGGATGGGGTCTGGGCGCGCCGGTGCTCGTGGGCCACTCGATGGGCGGGCATAGCGCGATGGTCTATGCGGTCGAGCACAGCGAGCGGTTGCGCGCGCTCGTCACGATAGACTCGATACCTGCCTATCCGGAGCACGCGGTCGCGGCGCTGGCCGCGATCGCCGACCGTCCCGCTTCGGCGTACGAAACTCTTAAGGACGCGGTCGCCTCGTTCCGCTTACTGCCGGCCGATACGCTAGCCGCGCCCGAAGTGCTCGGCCACGTGGCGGAACTCAGCTTTCGCCGGCGCGAGGACGGCAAATGGGTGCACAAGATGGATCGGCGTACACTGCGCCGTGAGCCGGTTCAGCTCGACGGTGAACTCGCGCGTATTCGATGCCCGGCGTTGTTGATTAAGGCGGCGCTGAGCCCGGTACTCTCAGCCTCGTTCGCGCGGGAGATGGCAGAGCGGATGGCGCGCGGGCGAATGGCTCTGGTCGAGAACTCCAACCACCACGTGCTGATCGACAACCCCTTGGGACTGGTAGCGGTGATGGCTCCGTTTCTCGCCGAGGTAACAGATCGATGAGGCTAGAAGCTGGAAGCACAATGCAACAAGAAAATTTACTCCCCTTCGCCTTAGGGAAAGGGCCGGGGGTTTGGTCGCTGTCATCTTTGCAAAGGCTTTCCGGATGAGTGATCCGCTGAGCCACTTCACCGGCTCCGCTCCGCGTTTGCACTACCTGGAATGGAATCCCGGCGCGGCACGCACGATCGTGCTACTACATGGCAACTCGGCCAACGCATGGTGGTGGCAGCCGCTGGCCGATGCGATGCGCGCCAAGGATTTCCGCTTGCTGGCGCTCGACCAGCGCGGTCACGGCGACAGCGAATGGGTGCGGCCGCCGGCCTACGGTCCGCTCGAATACGCTCGCGACCTCGCTCGATTCATCGCGGAATGCGCACCGCCTCGACCGGTGGTCGTGGGACACAGCATGGGCGGCATAAGCGCGTTAACCTTCGCGGCCGAATTTCCGGGCGCCGCGCGCGCGATTGTCGCCATCGACACCGCGGTTACCTCCAGCGAGCGGCGCAATCATTTCCTGCGCCGGCTCAAGGGCCTGCCCGTCATCGCTTATCCCGACCTCGAGACCGCGCTCGCGCGCTTTCGCCTGATGCCCAGGGAAGGGGAGATTGCCCCGGCGACACTGCGCACTATCGCCGCAAAAAGCCTCGGCCAGACGTCCGAGGGCCGTTGGACGATGAAGTTTGACCGCGACAGCTTTCTCGGAAGCGACGGAATCGACGTGCTGGCCGCAATCGCGCGGATTCGCGACCCGCTGCTGCTTATCCGCGCCGAACTGAGCCGCATCATGACCGTCGAGGCGGCTGCGCTCGCGGTCGCTTCCAATCCGATGGCCAAGCTGGTGACGATTGCCGGCGCTCATCATCACGTGATTCTCGAGCAGCCTGCTACGGTCGCGCGCACCATCGAGGAATTTATCGCGAGCGTGTAGCTTCGACACTTGGCGATTGATGCGCACACAAGTCGGAATAGTCGGAGCGGGACCGGCGGGTCTGATGCTCTCGCATCTGTTGCATCGCGCCGGCATCGAGTCCGTGGTGGTCGAGAATCGCAGCCGCCAGTACGTGCAGGAACGTGTGCGCGCGGGCGTGCTCGAGCAGGGCACCGTCGACCTGATGAACGAAACGGGCGTGGGCGAACGTCTTGGCCGCGAAGGCCTGATCCATCGCGGACTCGAACTGCGCTTTGGACGACGCGGACATCGTATCGACCTGTACGGCCTGACCGGCGGAAAAGCGATCACTGTCTACGGGCAAAACAGGGTCGTCGAGGATCTGACCGACGCGCGCCTGGCCGCCGGCGGACGGATTTTCTTCGCCGCTGAAGACGTAAGCGTAAGCGGACTCGACAGCGCGGCGCCCGCGATCCGCTGTCGCGCGGACGGTGAGGCCGTCGAGCTGCAATGCGACTTCATCGCCGGATGCGACGGCTTTCACGGCGTGTGCCGGCCGTCAATTCCGGCAGGCGTGCTTACCGAATTCGATCGCGTCTACCCATTCGCGTGGCTGGGGATACTTGCCGCGGTCGAGCCGTCCGCGGAAGAGCTGATTTACTCCCGCCACGAGCGCGGCTTTGCCCTTCACAGTATGCGCTCGCCTGAACTCACGCGGCTCTACCTGCAGGTCGCGCGCGACGAGGAAATCGGCAACTGGCCTGACGACAGAATCTGGGGCGAACTGCAGCGGCGGCTTGAAACCCGCGACGGCTTCGAGCTAAAACGCGGACCCATCCTGCAGAAGGGGATCACTCCGATGCATAGCTTCGTGGTCGAGCCGATGCGCTATGGGAGCCTGATGCTCGCCGGCGACGCGGCCCATATCGTACCGCCGACCGGAGCCAAAGGACTCAATCTTGCTATCGCCGACGTGCGGGTGCTCGCGCGTACCTTTAGCGATTTCTACAGCACCGGATCGCGCGCCGGACTCGAAGAATATTCGGACACCTGTCTTCGCCGGGTCTGGAAAGTGCAGCGGTTCTCGTGGTGGATGACCTCGATGCTGCATCGGTTCGAGGACGAAAACGCCTTCGATCAACGCCGCCAGCTTGCCGAGCTGGAATATGTAGTAAGCTCGCGCGCCGCCTCGCAATCGCTCGCCGAGAATTACGTCGGCCTCCCGCTGGACTGAGTATAGTGAATCAGTCCGCGTTCATGGTCGGCGGCATCGCCTGCGGCGACGTTGGAAGCGTATAGCCAAGTTTGGATTTGAGATCGTCGAGCGCCTCGTCAACGCCGCGCTCGGCCAGATCGTGCGCGCGCACCCAGCGGCCGCGGTTAGCCAGGAAGTTGCCCACGTTGAAGATGTTCTGGGTCAGGGCCTCCTGCTGGCGGGCGTAGCGCGCAGTCCACAGCACGACCCCGTTATGGATATCGACCAGATGCAGCGCGAAGGCGACCGCGGCCGGGCTCTTGGCCGCGTAATCGCTGCCGACGCGCTCCTGGTAGCGGGTGACTGTTCCATAAATAACGGCGTCGGCGGAGAGCTGGCGGCCGAGCTTCATCGCGTTGTCCTGCATATTGGCAAGCGTGGTGGGCGGAAGCTGCTGCATCACGCCGCGCACGTCGGATTCGGGCACCACTTCCCATCCCGAGATCAGGGTCACGCGGCCCCATACGTCGGCAGTGATCGACTCGGCCGCGCCGTCCTCGATCGGCTCACCGGTGGCGTTGGGATGGTCGATGATCGGCATCACGGCGATACGGTGCACCTTGATGGTGCGGATGGAGCGCACCGAATGAAGCTCGAGCGACGAATCTTTTCCGACGATCGGCAGCGACTCGACCGTGCCTGACCACATCTGGCTGGGCGAAATATTGCTGTTGCTGCCGCATCCCAGCGCCGTCAGCACCAGGCCGAGCACCAGCGCATATGCGGCCGGCAAGTGAATTCTCACGATGTCACCTTGATTGAAAGTTCGCGCAATTGACGCGCATCGACCTCAGAGGGCGCCCCACTCATCGGATCGACCGCTTTTTGCGTCTTGGGAAACGCCATCACGTCGCGCAGCGAGTCGGTCCCGCACAGCAGCATCGAGATTCGCTCAACTCCGAATGCGATTCCGCCATGCGGCGGCGCGCCGTAGCCGAGCGCTTCGATTAGAAAGCCGAACTTGCGCATCGCTTCATCACGCGGAAAGCCGAGTCGCTCGAAAACCTTGAGCTGGAGCTCGGGATTGTGGATACGAATCGAACCGCCACCCAGCTCCTCGCCATTAAGCACCATGTCGTAGGCGAGCGCACGCGCCTCGAGCGGGGCCGTGTCCAGCAGGCCGAGATCATCGGGATGCGGCGCGGTGAACGGATGGTTCACCGCGACCATCCGCTTCTCCTCCTCGTTGTACTCGAGCAGCGGGAATTCGACCACCCAGAGAAACTTGAGCTCGCCGGTCTCGCGCAGCTTGAATTTGCCGCCGAGCTGAAGCCGCAGATCGCCCAGGATTGGACGCACGCGCGCGGGCGGCCCCGCCACCATCAGCAACGTGTCGCCCACCGCCAGGCCGGCCGCTTCCGTGGCGCGCGTCCGCTCCGCGTCGCCCAGATGGCGCGCGATCGGCCCTTGCCATCCGTCGCTTGCGACCTTGGCGTACCCGAGACCAAGCCCGTAGCGCGCCCGCACCCCCTCGATCATCTCGTCGAGCTCGCGGCGGCTCAACTGATGCGCCGCGGGAAGCACGAGCCCGTAAACGCTCTCGCCTCGGCCGAGCACGTCGGCGAAAATTTTAAACTGCGTGCCGGCAAATGCGGCGCTCAAGTTCTTGAGCTCCATCGCGAACCGCAAGTCGGGCTTGTCGATACCGAAGCGCTCCATCGCCGCAGCGTAGGGAAGACGCAAAAACGGCGGCTTCAGATCTATCCCGAGCACCCGGCGGTAGATCTCCGCCATCATGCCCTCGCCCGTCGCCACCACGTCGTCGACGCGCGGGCAGGTCATCTCGATATCGATCTGGCTGAACTCGGGCTGGCGATTGGCACGCAAATCCTCGTCGCGAAAACATCGCGCGATCTGGTAGTAGCGGTCGAAACCACTCACCATCAGGAGCTGCTTCAGGAGCTGCGGAGATTGCGGCAGCGCATAGAAACGGCCGGGGTTGACGCGGCTCGGCACCAAGTAGTCGCGCGCGCCTTCGGGCGTGGCGCGCCACAGGATCGGAGTTTCGATTTCGACGAAGCCGGTGCCGTCGAGAAACGAGCGCGTCGCCTGCACCGCCAGCGCGCGCCGGCGCAGATTACGCTGCATCGCGGGGCGGCGCAGATCGATATAGCGATAGCGCAGCCGTACGTCCTCGGCGGTGCCGTCGGCGTCGACCGGAAACGGCGGTGGCTGCGAACTGTTCAGGATATGCGCTTCGGTTACCGCGATCTCGATTTCGCCAGTCGGAAGCTCGGCGTTGACGGTGCCCTCGGAGCGCAGCAAAACTTTGCCGCGAGCCGCGACGTAGTACTCCGAGCGGGCGCGACCGGCGACCTCGTGCGCTGCGGGGGCGTGCGCGGGGTTGAAAACCAACTGGAGTATGCCCTCGCGGTCGCGCAGGTCGATGAAGATGAGTCCGCCGTGGTCGCGGCGCGAGGCGACCCATCCCCAGAGCGTGACTTCGCGCCCGGCGTCGGCGGCGCGCAGCGCGCCACAATAATCCGTGCGCGGCCAGGGCGGCAGCGCCGAGTATTCCTGCTGAAAGGCCATCAAATTACGTCCGTGGAAGGATACCTGCGCTCTGCGCGCTACGGAATAGCGCCTGCGGCGCAAAGGTGAGCCAGTTCCGCGACGATCTCCTGCTGCGCCACTTCGCGTTGGATGCTCTGTTTGAGGTCGCGCAGCATGACCACGCCGCGGTCAATTTCCTGGTCGCCGATAATCACCGCGTAGCGCGCTCCGATCTTGTCGGCACGACGCAGCAGCGCCTTAAGGCCGCGTCCCGGCGCGAGCGGCTCGACGCGCAATCCCGCGGCGCGCAGCTCGGCCGCGAGCCTCATCGCACGGCGCATCGCGGGCTCGCCCAATGCGGCGAGCGCCACGTCGGCACTCGATACGAATCGGGCAGCCTCGAGAGCCAGCGCGAGGCGATCGACGCCGATAGCAAAGCCGGTTCCTGCGACCGGCGCGCCGCCCAACGCCTCGACCAGGCCGTCGTAGCGGCCGCCCGCGGCCACTGCGCTCTGCGCGCCGACCGCGGTGGAGGTGGCCTCGAAGGTCGTGCGCGAGTAGTAGTCCAGCCCACGCACCAGGCGCGGATTGACCACGTGTGGCACGCCGGCGTCCGTGAGCAAGTCGCGCACCGTCGCGAAATGCGCGCGGCAGTTGTCGCACAAGTAGTCCTGGCTTCTGGGCGCGGCTTGGGCAAGCGCCACGTCGATTTTGCAATCCAGCAGGCGCAGCGGATTGCGCTCCAGGCGCTGACGGCAGTCCTCGCACAGCTCTGAAAAGTGCGCGCGGCCGTATTCCAGCACCGCCTGGCGAAAACGGGGACGGCATTCGCCGTCGCCTAACGAATTAATCTCGAAATTCAGATCCAACCCGAGCTCGCGGCGCAATTCATCGACCATTATCATCAGCTCGGCGTCGGTGGCGGCGTCGGCGCGGCCGAAAATCTCGACTCCGAACTGCGAGAATTGACGAAAACGGCCCTTCTGCGGGCGCTCGCGCCGGAACATCGGACCGACGTAGTAAAAGCGCTGCTCCGGATCGCTGCGATCCATCCCGGCTTCGATGTAGGCGCGGACCACGCCGGGAGTCCCTTCGGGCCGCAGCGCCAGCGTGGTCTCGGCCTCGTCGCGGTCGACGAACGCGTACATCTGCTTTTCCACGACGTCGGAAGTCTCGCCGCTGGAATGCTGGAAGAGTTCGAGCCGCTCGAGCACCGGAATACGGATTTCGCCAACGTTATGGCGCTCGACCACTTTGCGGGCGCATTCCTCGACCGCGGCCAGAGTGCGCGCCTGCGCGCCGATCGTATCCTGAAATCCTCTAAGCCTTGTCAGTTGCACGGTGAACCAGTCAGTTTTTCAGAAAATCCAACGCAAATCACGCGGCGCGAGGACGCCGCGGGGGACCTTCAACTCCGCTCGCGGATTAGCTTCGCTTAGGATGACAAGTTCCTGTATGCGCTCCCACAGAGAATCTAGCCACGCCGGTGGACGAGAAAAAGGGCCGCCTCGCGGGCGGCCCTTCATCTTCTCAGTCAAAATTCGCGGCCGCGTGAGAGCCGGCCGCCTCCGACGATTCGGAACTAGATCGTCAGGACATGAATCGTGCAGGCCGAGCCGAGCCCGATCACATGGGCCTGGCCGACCTTGGCGTTGGGCACCAGGCGATCCTTGGCGCGATCGTCCTCGGTGAGATGCCACACGACCTCGCAGATATTCGCGACGCCGGTTGCGCCCAGCGGATGGCCTTTGCTGAGCAGGCCGCCCGAGACGTTGACCGGATCGTGGCCGCCGAGGCCAGGATGCTTGCCGCCGCCCGAATCGATAAACGCACCAGCCTCGCCGTCGCCGCAGAGGCCGAGATTCTCGTAATGCACCAGCTCGGCGGTGGCGAAGCAATCATGCAGCTCGGTCAACGCGATGTCTTTGGGGCCGACGCCCGCCTTCTCGTAAGCCTGCTTGGAGGCGCGCCGCGTCAGGGTGCTCACGTCGGGCAGCGCCGCGGTGCGGTCGGTCCAGGGATCGGAAGTCAACACGGAGGCCGCGACCCGCGGGCGCTTGCGGCCGGCGGCGAGCTGCTTCAGCTTGCTCTCGGATACCAGGATCGCGGCAGCCGCGCCGTCCCCTGTAGGACAACACATATAAAGCGTGTTGGGATACGAAATCATCCGCGCGTTCAGCACGTCCTCGAGCGTGACCTCGTTGCGATACTGGGAGAAGGGATTCTTGGTGGCGTGCTGATGGGACTTCACGGAGATCTTGCCGAAGTGCTCCATCTTGGTCCCGTACTTGCGCATGTGCTCGATTCCGGCCTGGCCGAACACCGCGGGCATCAGACCCGAGCCAAGCCGCCCCTCGGCGCTGTAGGCCGGATCGGTCCCGCCGCCGCCACCGCCAAGCAATCCCTGCTTGCCCATCTGCTCGACGCCGACGGCCATCGCGACGTCGTACATCCCCGAGGCGACCGCCATAAACGCCTCGCGAAACGCGGTCGAGCCGGTCGCGCACGCGTTGGCGACATTGATCACCGGGATACCGGTCTGGCCGATCTGCTGAAGGATTCGCTGGCCGACCATCGCGTTGGACTGATAGAGGTTGCCGCACGCGAACATCTCGACGTCCTTGATGCTGACGCCGGCGTCCTTGAGCGCGAGGATCGCGGCCTCGCCGCCAAGTTCGGGCACCGTCTTGGTCGGATAGCGGCCAAACTTGATCATTCCGGTCCCCAGTACGTAAACGTTTTGCATCTCGGATCCTCCTGCCGGGTCAGCCGGCGACGGGGCTATGCGCTTGCTCTGCCCCGATACGTCCACCGTATCTCCAAACGCAGTCAGCTCTATACTATAGCCCTATTTTTTGATCGGCTTGAAGGCGAACGCCACCACTTCGTGGCCTTCGCGATCCTTGGCCACCACGTTAGTGACCATCTCGACCGCCATGTCGAACATCTGTTTGGGATTCTTCTGTGCGTCCTCAGGGTCGACGTCGATTATATTGCTGCGCACGCTGACACCCTCGGGCAGATCGACGATCGCCGTGATGTAGGGCGTTTTGATTCCGGGGAACGACTGATGCACGACCGAGAAGACGTAGACTTTGCCCTTGTCGGAGAGCTCGATAACCTTGAAGCCCTCGGTGGCGCCGCACTTGGAGCAGGCTATTCGGGTGGTGTCGATAAAGACGGACCCACAGGTGCCGCACTTCGAGCCCATCAGATGTGGCTTGGGTTGGAGCTTGAGGAAAGGAACGATCGGGCGAGGGCCGCTGTCGACCGTTTGAACCTGCTCAGCCATTACGATGCCTCCAGAAGTCGAATCTAACCCGCGGTGGTCATCATGATCAGCGACGATGGGACCGCGTCAATTAAAAGTAGAAAGCGCCAGGGAAGCGTTCACCTGCCTTCCAAGCTTAACGTTGAAGCTTCCCACAGCCAGCGACGAGGCGTCAACCCTGAGGGCGCGCGGGTCGCTAAGCAATGAACCGCGACCGGGTAAGTCCTGCAGGGCCAGCGGCCGCCGCGCAGTTAAGTCCGGCACCGCCGTGCTGTGCTCGCTGAGCACCTGCAGATCAACCCGTTCGTGTATCTCCGCGATGGAATCGAGCCCCATCTCGACGCATCCGGCGGGGCTGGTCCTGGAGCTGACACCGCGCCAGTGGAAGCGCCTGCGGCACGACTCCCGCGCGCAGGCGCCGCCCGAACGGGACCTCGTGGTTTGGGCGACGCGTGTTCCGTAGTGTCTGAGATTCGGTCGGAGAAGCGGCAGTGTATTTCATGTCAGCGCGATGCAGAACTGGTCCGTTGCGGGGGCGTGGAAAGCGCTTTGGACTTAAAACCCTCCTTGAACATCGCGTTGCGAGCTGAATGGTCCTAGTGCGAGTCTGAATCAGGGTTTAAAAAGGAAAATCCCGTTGAATCTCTCTGCGTGCTTTCTCGGATGACGCACAATGCTTATTCGTCCGATTTACGAGGCTGTAGTCGGTTAAAAGTCGGGCTGCCAATTGACCGCTCGCAGTAACTGTCACCTAGGCGAACGAAAGATGAGACATGAAATGATTCCTAGCAATCTAGCAATGAAAGGTTGGTCCCATGTTGCCGCACTCGCCGCATGCATGCTCTTATTGACCACCCCCGCGTCCGCCGACAGCCTTGAAGGTCAGGTGCTAGGCGGAGGCACTCCTATTGCCAAGTCGACCGTGACGCTATGGTCTGCGAGTGCGGACGCGCCCAAGCAGTTGGGTCAAACTCAAACCGGCGACGACGGCCGGTTCGTTCTGAGCGCCGACGGATCGCCCGACAGCAGTATGTACCTTGTCGCTACGGGTGGCGTACCGGCCGCCAACGAGGCGGGGGGCAACAATCCGGCGATCGCGCTCCTGACGGTCGTCGGCAGCAAGCCACCGGCACGCGTAGTCATCAATGAGTTTACGACGGTGGCGTCGGTATGGACCAACGCGCAATTCCTCGACGGCGCCGTGCTCAAGGGTAACGCCCTTGGACTGCGTATTGCTGCTGGCAACGTGCCCAACTTCGTTGATCTCGCGACCGGGGGTTGGGGCGACGCGATCCAGGGTCCGCTCAACGGCCCCCAGACGCCAACGATGGCGAATTTCGCGACGCTGGCCGACGTGCTTGCCGGCTGCACCACTCGGGTGACAGCCGATGCGTGCGACAAACTATTCGCGGCCGCAACGCCGCCAAGCGGCAGTGCTCCGAGTAACACGCTGACGGCAGCCCAATCGATCGCGCGCTATCCGTGGTACGACCCTGGACGAGTCTTCGCCTTGCTCAAGGCCCTCTATCCGATCCCGCGGGGCAAGAACCTGCGTCCCGTTCCTTATATGCCGTACCTCAATTGGCAGCCTGGCGCATGGGTCCTGCCACTGAAGTTCGACGGCGGCGGGTACCGCGCGGGCGGCAAAGCAGGATTCGACAGCGAAGGTAACTTCTGGGTCGGCGACAATTTCTCGGTTGGCTGGCAGGGCCAGGACTCACTGTGGGAGGGACATGCTACCAAGTTCGCCCCCGACGGGAAGGCACTTTCCCCGATCACCGATGGCTTCAGCGGCGGTGGGATGGAAGGCGGCACCTTTGGCGCCGCCGTCGACGCAAAGGACAATGCCTGGTTCTCAACCTACGGCAGCAAAGCAATCGTTGTGTTCGACAAGAACGGCAAGCCCCTGACCCCGTCCGACGGCATCACGTTCAATGGCCGGTTGGGGCTGATGCAGGGCGTTATGGTCGCGCCAAGCGGAGATGTGTGGGTTCTCGGGGTCGAGAAAAGGCAACTCGTCTACTTCCCAAAGGGCGATTTGACCAAGGGACGGATTGTCTGCGAAGGCGATAACGCAGAGCCTTGCAAGTCGTTCCTAGCGCCATTCCACCTGGCCATTGATAAGCAGGACCGCATCTGGGTGTCCAACAGCGGAATCAATCACGTCACCCGCTTCCCTGCATCCGATCCGAGTAAGGCCGAAAACTTCAAAAGCGGCTTCAGCACCAGCGGTCTAGCGATCGATAGCCAAGGCAATGTCTGGGTCACCGCTCGTTTAGGCAACAGCCTGGTGGGCATGATGCATCTGGTCGATATGGGCTTGCGCCTGAAGCTCCACGGTGTGGCGAATGCCTCCGACTACCTGACCAAGACCATGTCGGAACAGAAAGGCGGGCGCGCAGGCGGCAGCATGATCCTGCTGCGGCCGGATGGCTCCCCGTATCCGGGTTCTCCGTTTATTGGCGGCAGCCTGCCGGGGCCATGGGCCGTTGCCGTCGATGGCGACGATAATGTCTGGGTCTCCAACTTCGCGGCGAACATTCGGCCAGATCGCGCACTTGTGCGGCGTTAGAACTGAGAACTGCCCGCCCGGCATGAAGACTGGCGATCCAATCTCGCCTCCCCTGGGCTACGTCGGAGGCGGCCTGCAGATGGAAGTAGATGTCGACGTAGACCCGGCCGGAAACGTTTGGGTAACCAACAACTGGCAGGACATCGATAGCTGTATCGGCACGCCCGCAGAGGGGCTTTCGACCCGATGCGGCGGACAGGGTGTCGTCGTATTTTACGGCATGGCCAAGCCGGTACGCACGCCGCAGATTGGGCCACCACGCGGGTTCTAGGAGAAACCCAGCTCAGAACACGTTTAAAAGCTATGAACCGTGACCGGGTAAGTCCTGAAGGGCCAGCGCCGCCGCGCGGTTAAGTCCCTGGCTCGCGATTCCCGCTCAATCGACGGCGATGCCCGGAGTAGGGAACCGACGGCACATCTCGCCGACTTCGCCATTGATGCGCGCCAGCGCGTCTTCGTCGCCGGCATGCGTGATCGCCTGGTCAATCCATCGCGCGATCTGGCGCATCTCGTCCTCGCCCATTCCGCGCGACGTCACGGCCGGCGTGCCCAAACGCAACCCGCTGGGACTGAACGGCTTGCGCGGATCGTACGGCACCGTGTTGTAGTTGCAGACGATTCCCGCGCGGTCGAGCGCCTGCGCACCCTTCTTGCCGATCACCTTTTTATTGGTGAGATCGATCAGGATGAGATGATTATCGGTGCCGCCCGAGACCAGGTTGAAGCCGTGCGCCAGCAACTCGTCCGCCATCGCCTTGGCGTTGCGCACGATCTGATGGCCGTACTCCTTGAAGGCCGGCGTCGCTGCCTCCTTGAGCGCCACGCCGATCGCGGCGGTGGTATGGTTGTGCGGCCCGCCTTGAAGGCCGGGAAAGACGGCCTTGTCGATTTTCTCGGCGACTTCGTTGCGGCAGAGAATCATCGCGCCACGCGGCCCGCGTAGCGTCTTGTGCGTAGTGGTGGTTACGACGTCGGCGTACGGCACGGCGTCGGGATGCGCGCCGGCCACGATCAGCCCCGCGATGTGCGAGATGTCGGCCAACATGAACGCGCCGACTTCTTTTGCGATCTCTCCGAAAATTTTGAAGTCGAACTGGCGCGGGTACGCGGTCGCGCCGGTCACGATTATCCTGGGACGCTCTTTTTTCGCCAGGTCGCGCACCGCATCGTAGTCGATACGTTGACTCTCTCGATCGACCTGGTAATGCACCGCGCGCCAGAAGATCCCGGTCGCGCTGACCGCCCATCCGTGAGTCAAATGACCCCCGTGCGGCAGCGCGAGACCCATCAGCGTGTCGCCCGGCTTGAGCAATGCGAGGTAGACCGCCAGATTGGCGGGCGAGCCCGAGTAGGGTTGGACGTTGGCGTGCTCGGCGCCGAACAGCGCGCGGGCGCGCGCGACGACGATGTTTTCGACCTGATCGATATAGCGCTGGCCTTCGTAGTAGCGCCGTCCCGAATAGCCTTCGGAATATTTGTTGGTGAGGATTGAGCCGGTCGCTTCGAGAACGGCGCGCGAGACGTAGTTCTCCGAGGGAATAAGGCGCACGGAATCGATCTCGTAGCGCTCCTCGGCGCGGATCAGATCGTAAATTTCAGGATCGGTCTGCTTAAGCGCGTCCATCACTTTGCCGCCGTTGAAGTCTCTACTGCGAACTTTGCAAATAAAATCGTCTTGACCGCCGACTCGGGCGAAAGGTGCCTAGTGGAGATCCACTGGCGTGACACGCGCGATCCACGCCCGATAGTTGCCCTCATAGCCAATCGCGCGCTGGCGTTCCCGCACCCGGCGCATCACCTCGGCGACCTGCGTCTCATCCAGACCTGGCCGCGAGTTTATCGCGTCGGCTATCCGCTCGCCCTGATCTTCGGCCTGCTTGCGCGCGCCCTCGGCCAGCGGAATGTCGTCACCGTTGAGCCCCAGGTAGCTCTCGGCCACGTGGACACCGATAAAAGTGCCGCTCTCGAGCGAATCCTTGATATTACCCTTGCCGGTCAACACATTGCCCGCGGCATAGACGGCGGTGGGGCCGTTGTCGATAAGTCCGACCGAGGCGTCGATATAGGCGTAAACCTCGCCCTTGACCGGGATGCCGGGGATTTGTTCCGGGATGCTGCCGATGGAGCTGATGAAAAGCGGCGCGCGAACGGGCGACGCCGAGTCAGCGACCGTGCGCACCTGGCCGTCGGCGACCTCGGTACGGCTCATCTGCAAACCGGCCAAACGGCCGTCTTCCACGATCAGCCCGGTCGGCACACGCAACGGCTCGAACTCGAAGAGGAACTTGCGCTGCGCTTTGTCCAGGATTTTCGCGCGCGCCGCACGCATCGCCTCCGCCCGCTTGGGCGGCGCGTCTGGCGCGATATCGGAGAGGGGCATATCCAGGACGCGCCGGCGGTAGAAGAGCCTGCACGGCGCGACGCCGAGGTCGGCATACTTGAGCCCGTGAGCCTGGAGCACCGGCTCGAGACCCTCGCGCTCCAGCCGCAGCATGTTCTCCTCGATACCGCGAGCGCGCAACGCCTTGAGCGTGTTTTCGATCTGCAGCACCTTGACCACGTCGATCGAGGCGAGGCCGCCGCCGATAACCGCAACGCCGGGCGGCAAGTCGAAGCGCGGTCCGTCGTAGGCTTTCTCGGGATAGTGGTTGAACCAGTAGATAAGGCGGTTCTGATAAACCAGGCCGCGATCGATGAACTGGTCGGCGCCTTCGACCGCGAGCGGACGGTCGCGCCATGCGCCGTGCGCCAGCACGAGCGCGCTGAGTCCCCATTGCTGGCGCAGGTCATCATAGGTGACATCGGCGCCCATCCGGGTCTGCGGGACGAACTCGATATTGGGATGGTCGAGGCGCCGGTTTATCTCCTCGTACTCATCCCTGCGCTGCTTGACGTGCCATCGTGGCAACCCGTCCTCGATTTTGCCGTAGGGACGGGAGTTCTGATCGATCACGACTACCTTCGCGCCGCGTCGGGCCAGGATGTGGGCTATTTCAGCGCCCGCGGTAGCGGCGCCAACAATCGCGACGACGTGCCGCGGTGTTTCTCTGGTTGTGGGTTCCATCATGGGGCGTGAATTCTATCGTTGCGGGCGGGTGTGGTTAAAGAGCTTCGGGTGACTGACGGCGCATTCGCTACAATTTTGTAACACAAGATAAGGGCGCGCATGAATCGATGAATCAGTTTTGGCCGGCGCCAGGTTTCGTCTTGCGCGCGGCAAAAGCTAATGGTTGTCTGTTGGGTTGTCTGGAAGACGCGGCGCCCGCCGCGCTTCTCAGGCTGTGACCATGGTTAAGTACAGTCCTTCTGCCGCGAAATGGGCGCTTGGGGTGATCGTGGGCGTGATGTCCCTGCTGGCGGGATGTTACGTCGGACTGTGGAGCGCCAGCGAGCATTGGAATACCGCCGACTCCGCCCTGGGCGAGGAGCACGAGGTCAATTATCCCGTGCATGACACTTACCTCCTGACCCAGGATGCGCTGCGCGGCGATGGCATCCTCTTCGAGGTCGGGCCTGACAATTCCCTGATGACGCTGTGGCGCAATGCCGACATTACAGTCGGGACGATGCAGAGCATGTTCGGAGTGCAGCCGCGCTATCGCTATGAGATCCAGGTCACGCCCGAAGGCGCCCAAAAGAGCAAGATTGTCGTGAATGTCCATACCGAGGGTATCCCCGACAATCAGATCGCCGACTACAAGGCGAGCAAGCGCTTCGCCTTGTTCGGTGAAATCGACGAATTGGCCGCGAAGTACCCTCCGCCTTCCAGCACGCCCGCTTCCGGCGGAGTCAATTTTACGCTTCTGCCCAACGAAGACCTTAAGGCACTAGCCAAGCGCGTGACCGGGAACGAAGACAACTGGCGGCAGATTGCCAAGGATAACAGCCTCAACTCGGCGACCGACGTGACTCCGTTTCAGAGCATCTGGGTCGCCGCCGATTTGCTGAAGAAGGTCCCGGAAAAACCGAGCTCGACGGAATAAGCCGTCCTTAGGGCCGATCGTAAGTATGTACGCGAGAAAAACAGACTTCAGGGAAAAACGCGCGCCGCAGTCAATCGCTGGTTTGAACCGGCCGGCTTTCGTCGTATTCCGGACAAAGGCCGGTCGGACTGACAGCAGCCACGACGGTCAGAAACTGCTCGAAGGTCATTTGAAGATTGAGGAAGCCACCCTGACAGAAGACCCATCCGTAATAGTCGAGAATTTCATCCGGAATCATCAGAGGCAGGCGCGGCAGACTCGACACGACCGGGAAACGCCGCGGGCCATCCGCAGCCGGCAAAACATCGTCGCCCGCTCTGTCACCCCTATCCATCACGATGCTGGCTTCTCTCAAGGAAACAATACCGTCCTTTGTGCCTGCGTGAATCAAAGATGCGGTCGCTCCTGATTTGCTTCCAGAACCCACCGTAATACCTTATGCAGGTTTTGGACTCTTGCCAAGTATGTCTGGCCCCTTTAACCCCGTTCGCGGACGCAAGTAAAAGCTTTGTCGCGCGAGGACTCTAGGAAGGTAAGTAGCTGAAAAATAATGATTTGCCTACCTGCAAGCGATAATCCTGGGCGCCGTCCAGGGATTGGCGGAATTCCTGCCAATTTCCAGTTCCGCTCACCTCGTCCTCGTACCCTGGCTGTTCAAATGGAAGGATCCCGGTCTTGCCTTTGATGTCGCCTTGCATTTGGGAACGCTGGTGGCGCTCCTCATTTATTACCGGGAGGAATGGATCGCAATGGCGCGGTCGATAGGCGGAGGCGACCCCGCCAGGCTCCGACTCCTACAACTCATCATCGTGGCCTCGATTCCCGGAGCGCTAATTGGCCTCGCGTTCGAGAAACAGGCGGAAACGACGTTTCGGTCTCCGTTGCTGATAGCGATAGCGCTCGCAGTTCTAGCGGTTCTGCTTTGGCTGTTCGACAAGCTCTCGCCTCAAAAGCGTACAATGAGCGAAATGACTTATTGGGATGCGCTGGCGATTGGCTTCAGCCAGGCGATGGCAATCATACCGGGTGTCTCGCGTTCTGGCGCGACGATTACGATGGCGCGGGCGCTCAAGGTCGAACGCGGCGATTCGGCAAATTTTTCCTTCCTGATGGCTACGCCGATAATCGCCGGCGCAGGTTTGGTCGAGGCGCGTAAACTCGTCCATGAAGGTCTCGGCCTGTCGGTTGGTCTCGGGTTTCTCTCTGCCGCGGTTTTCGGTCTGATCGCGATTGCCTTCCTGATCCGCTACGTGAGAACGCGCAACTATGTCGTGTTTGCGGTCTATCGGTTGCTCTTCGCGGCATTGGTCATAGCTGTTTTCTTCGCCCGAGGATGAGCGCGCGCGCCGGGCATTTTCCACCGGCGCACTACGGCGGATAAACGGATAAGATGAACGCGGCAGCCATCGCCACCAGACCTTTCATCTCAAAGTTGAGCAGCCGCAACGTCGGAATCGCGATGGCGGCGCTATGCACGGTCACCGCCGCCACCCAGCCGGCCCTGATGCGGTTCGGCGCCACGCGGCTCGACCCGATGCTTTTCGCGGCCGGATGCGCGACGGTCGCGACACTATGCGTCATGCCGGTGGTGTATGCCCGTGGCGAAATGGGCATGCTGCTCGATCGGCGCTACCGGATGCGGCTGCTGCTGCTCTCGATAGTCGGAACGGTGATCACGACGCTCACCCTGATTTTCGGCCTGCGCCGCATCGACGCGGTTGCCGGGACTCTATTGCTCCAGAGTGAGCCGGTCTACTCGCTGATGCTCGCGACCTTGTTCGCCGGCGAGCGCCCCACATTTCGCCAACTCGCCGCGACCGCGATCATCGTCACCGGCATCATCTCGGCGATAGGCGGATCGAGCGGCGCCTATTCGCCGGCGTGGGCGGCGATGCTGGTCGCGGGAACGCCGTTGCTGTGGCAGGCTTCGCACGTACTGTCGCTACCGGTGATGCCGCCGCTGACGCCGTTATGCATGACAGCCGCGCGCTACAGCTATGCCGCTGTCGTGCTGATCCTGGCCCTGGTGGTGGTCAATCCGCAGGCGGTGAAGCAATTGGCCGACCCGGTCGTGCTCGGAACGATCGTCACGACGGGGGTGGTGTGCTATTTCCTCGCTACGCTTGCCTGGTACGCCGCGATCAGCCGGCTGTCACTGGCATGGACCACCGCCCTGGTAATCCCGGGCATCCCATTCCTATCGATCCTGTGCGCGATCGTCTTCCTGGGCGAGCATGCGACCACGCGCGATCTTATTGCCATACTCCTGGCGATTTCCGGCGTTTTGTTGCTGGTCCTCGGCGCCGAGGGTGCACGCCGCGTGCCGGTCACCTCCGCGGAGGCGGCAGAGGCTATCCATCAGCCTATGAACTGACCCTGCGATGAATTGATTCCTACCGGCCGCAAGCACGACGGTTTGACTAACAATTCGGCCTGGTCTTTAGTGGCTAAGAAGTCAGCGGCGAGGAAGTCGGCAACTCAAAAAGGAAGTTACTCAAACCCGCGACGTGCATCGGCATGCCGCGCTGGGCAAGACAGAGGAAAATCGCATGTCCCGACTGGTGGAACACGAGCGCAAGACCCCATACGAAATCGCCGAAGGCACTGAGTTGCCCGTGTACATCTGCGCCTGCGGCCTCTCGAAGAACAAGCCGTTTTGCGACGGTTCGCATAAGCGCACCCGCGACGAGGAAGACGCTGCGATCTACTGCTACGACGAGAGCGCGCGAATCAAGGTCGAAAAGAAATACTGAATAACGCCGCGGATAGGATACGCTCGGCGCAATGCTTCCGGCCTGCTGAATCTGTATCCTCACTGCGATGGATGACGCGGCGTCAAGCGCTACTCAGCGCTCGTCTTCTGTTGAGTCGCCGCCCGCGCCGCCGCATATCGCCAGGGGCGCGTCCCGGCGCTGCTGTGGTTCAGCGATCTCGCCGAGCCGCCGCTCGCGATTCTTCTGCTCACTCTGCTGGGAGCGGGGCTCTTCCTGGTCAATCTGGGCGGCTATCCCTTTTATACCAAGGGCGAGCCGCGCGAGGCGGTTACGGTTTTCAACATGCTGCACGGCGGTGGATTCATCCTACCGCTGCGTGCGGGGGTCGAGGTCCCTTCCAAGCCGCTGCTGATGCACTGGCTAGCGGCGATTATTTCGCTGCTCGCCGGGGGCGTCAGCGAATGGACGGTGCGGATGCCGTCAGGACTGTTCGCGATGGGCGGTATGCTGGCCGCATACTTTTACGTACGCCGCCTGTTCGATGACCGTACCGCGTTTCTCACGGCGCTCGTCCTTGGGACCACCGTGCAATACCTGCAGGCCGGCAGTGGCGCGCGCGTCGATATGACGCTCACCTTCTTCCTCGAGATAGCATTCTTCGAGTTCATCCTGATCGCCGAGGGACTGACGCAGCGGCGAATGACGCTGTACTTCGCGATCGCGATGGCAGTGCTGAGCAAAGGACCGGTGGGACTCGTCCTGCCGGGATTGGTCGCGCTGGTCTGGATCGCGATCCAAGGCAGATGGAAGCTATTGCGCGAACTGCGCCTGGGACGCGGTGCGGCGCTGGTCGCGCTACTGGCCGGAGGATGGTACCTGGCCGCGGCACTGGCGGGCGGTATGGCCTTCGTGCACAAGCAACTCCTCGCGGAAAACCTTTTCCGCTTTGTCCGTGACAATTCCTTTCATGAAGGCCACGCCCATCCCTTCTATTACGTCGAAGGAGCACTGTTAACCGGCTTCCTGCCGTGGACGCCGTTGTTGCTAGTCGTTTTCGTGCGGGCGGTGCGCCATCCGCGCCAGATCGATCCGCGGCTTTCTTATCTGATGGTCTGGTTTGCCGTGGTGCTGCTCTTTTACAATCTACCGCAGAGCAAGCGCGGAGTTTATCTGCTCGCGCTCTATCCCGCGCTGGCCGCTCTGCTGGCTATTTATCTGGAGAGCGCCGCGCGCACCCAGAACGTCTCCGATAGATGGGTTCGCTGGCTGAACCCGCTGGCCGCCGCGTTCTTTGGCCTCGCCGGAATCGCCGCGCTGGCCGGTTTGGCATTGGTCGCCTTCGCGCCCCATGTTCTGGAACTCGTGTTAAGAAATCTGATCATCACCAACCACGACTTCGTCCCGCAACTCGAACTGGCCGCGGCCGCCCATCCGTTAGTTGCGATGGGGCTGGGAATCGCGATGGCCGCGATCGGTGTCTTGGCCCTGCGCGAAAATCAAAGCATAGAACGCCTGTGCATGACGGCAACCGGCGGAACGCTCTGCCTCGCGCTCGCGGCCAATCTATTCGTGGTCCCGGCACTGGCCAACGCGCTCACGCTGGAGCCGTTCACCTACGAAGCGATGAACATTATTGGAACGCACAGTGTCGGCTACATGGGAGCGCTCAACTATGACGTCGCTTACTATAGCCGGCGCAACTTGCCGATCGTCTCGATCTGGAGCGGGCCGCGGCCCGACTATCTCATCGCATGGAGCGAGGAATTTATGCGGCTGTCGCAATCGACGCGCGCGCAGTTTCGCGCCGTCCTGGTGAGCCATCCGACTGAGCTGGATGGGTCGGGCGCAATGGTGTTGCTGCGGTGCGAGCCGGCGTCCAGTTCCGCCCCAGGACAACCGGACAGACCCGGCGCTCCATCCTCGCCCAAAGGCGAACCGCCTCGATTCGACGTCTGAGATCGGCTATTGCGCCTGACATCCCGGTGGAACGCCATCTCCATCGGGCGGGTCGGCCGTGTTGGTATGCTCGATGTTGAGATCGACCGTCATCACCTGGTTGGTCGCGTAGCTCCGGTAGACGCCCATCAGCGGCGGGACGTCGGCGTAGTCGCGGCCGACCGCCACTCTTATATGGCGTTCGTCGGTGCGGTACCGGTTAGTCGGGTCGAAGCCGGTCCATCCGGCATACGGCAGCCACGCCTCGAGCCAGGCATGGCTCGCCTGCTCGCCCACCGACGCATTGCCCGTCAGCGAAATCGCCGGCGCGAGATAGCCCGAGACGTAGCGGGCGGGCACGCCCGCGAGCCGCAGCAGTCCGATCGTCAGATGCGCAAAATCCTGGCAGACCCCGCTGCCTGATTTCAGGATGTCGTCGAGGCTGGAGTGAACGTGCGTCCGGGCCTTCTGATAGTCGAACTGATCGCGCACCCAGGCCACGATTCGCATCACGTAGATCGCGACGTCTTCTGTCTCGGCCGGCCGGGCCATCCAGAACAACTTCTGCAGCCGTGGGCTGAACGGAACGTAGCGGCTCGGATTCAGAAACTCCCAATAGTCTCTTATGTGGGCCTCATCCTCGACCAGAAAATCGCGGAACATCATCTCGGGAAAAACTTCCGGAGGCGTGTCGAATCGTTCGACCAGCGATTGAGCGACAATCGTCAGTTCGCGATGAGGCAAGCTGACCGACACCGAATGCGCATGATTGCCGAAGAAGTCACGGTACGAAAGCACGGCCGCCGGCTGATCGATCTTGAGTTCGAAGTCGAGACAGCGCTGCATCGCGTCGTCCAGCGGCCTCACCCGCAGTTCGTTGTGCGAATCCCGCGCCGGATGATCGTAAACAAACCGGGTCCTGTGGCTTATTCGCAGCAGCATCGGTCCAGCTTACTCGAGCGACATGTAGCGATCGAATACGTAATCCGCCAGCCGTGCACACCTCGCTTCGACGTCAATCAGGAATTCGTGCAGTCCGCCCGCGATGGTCTGGTCCGCCGAGCCTGCGTGCAGCATCGAGAGCAATTCGTCGCAGGGCAGATTTTCGAGCGCGGGTTCCTCTTCGCGCGACGAGATCCGCGCCAGCGCCTGCGCCAGCCGATCGATGCTGAACCGCATCGAGCGTGGGAACGCCGGATCGAAGACGAGGATTTCGACCACTCGATTGACCCTGATCGCGTTGCCATAGACCTTGCGAAAGGCCTCGAACGCGGACGCGCTTCGCAGCACCGCCGCCCATTGGCGTATGTCGGCGGGCCCGCCGATGTCCTCCAGCCGCGGCAGCAGGTAGTGATACTTGACGTCGAGCAGGCGGGATACATTGTCCGGCCGCTCGAGCATCGTGCCGATCGCGATCACGTCGTACGTCAGATCGCGCGGCATCGTGTTAACCATGATTCCTTCGATGGTGTAGAAGTGGCGCTGCAATTCGGCGAAGAAGGCCGATACGCCGACCGCGGCGAGCGCCTGCGCGGACCATCCCTGTACTTCCAGGTAGAGCCGATTCACCGCCAGCCAGAGTTCCGATGAGATCAGATGGCGCAGCGGGCTCAGGTTGGTGCGCACCGACTCGATGCAGCTGCGAATCGAGGAACGGTTCTCCTTGTCGAAGACGAAGAAATCGATCACCGAGGCTTCACTGGCATGGCTATGCTTGGCCGCGAACAGGTCCTGCTCGGCCGTGATGCGCACCAGCGGCTCCCAAGGTTCAGTGTCACGCGGCGGAACCTCGAGCAGCAGGTGGTAATTGACATCGACCAGGCGCGCGCGCCATTGCGCGCGTTCCAGGTAACGCGCCGTCCAGAACAATGAACCCGCAATGCGCCGCAGCACTATTCTTCCAGCACCCAGGTGTCCTTGCTGCCCCCACCTTGGGAAGAGTTCACTATGAACGAACCTTCGCGCAGCGCCACTCGCGTCAGCCCGCCGGCCAAAACGCGCGGCCTTTCTCCGAGCAGAACGAAGGGCCGCAGATCGACATGCCGCGCAACCATCCCCGCCTTGCCGTCCACCGCTTCGCCGGTCAACGTCGGATGCACGGACAGCGGAAAGAGCGGCTGCGCGATGAAATCCGCCGGCGCCGCTTCGATACGCTTGCGCGCTTGCGCCAGTTCCTCGTCCGTCGCCTTGGGGCCGATCACCACGCCATAGCCGCCCGAAGCGCCGGTCGGCTTGACCACGTAGCGGTTGAGGTCGCGCAGCACCGTCTCTCTGACGTCGGGATCGCGCAGGAGGTAGGTCTCGACGATTGGAATCAACGGCTCCTCGCCCAGGTAGTAGTGGATCATCGCCGGCGTGTAAGCGAACACGCCCTTGTCGTCGGCAACTCCGGTGCCGATCCCATTGGCCAGTGACGCGTTGCCGGCGCGTAGCGTGGCGGTCAGACCCGCGACGCCAAGCAGCGAATCGGAACGAAAGACCACCGGATCGAGGAAGTCGTCATCAATCCGCCGGTACAGGACATCGATTTGCCGAGGTCCGTGAACCGTCTTCATGAACAGCTTCTGATCCATGCACACCAGGTCGCGCCCTTCGACCAGTTCGATCCCCATCTGCTGCGAAAGGAATACATGCTCGAAGAACGCCGAATTGAACGGGCCCGGCGTAAGCAGTGCGACAGTGGGATTCTCGACCCCGCGCGGAGCCAACTCGCGAAGGCTGGCGAGAAGATAGGCGGGGTAATTCTCGACGCTGCGCACGCGCAAGCCGCGAATCAGTTCGGGCATCAGGCGCGTCATGATGCGCCGGTTCTCGATTACGTAAGACACGCCCGACGGCGTCCGAACGTTGTCCTCGAGTACATGGAAGCGCCCGTCGGCGCCGCGCACGAGATCGATTCCCGCCACCGTCACGTAAACGCCGCAGGGCGACGAAATGCCGACAGCGGCGTGGCGGAATTGTGGAGAACCGATAATCAGATCGCGGGGAATCGTTCCGTCTTTGATGATCTGGGCCTCGCCGTAGATGTCGGCAACGAACGCGTTGAGCGCTCGCGCGCGCTGGATAAGACCCGCTTCGAGCCCGGCCCAGACCTCGGCCGAAATGATCCGGGGAATCGGATCGAACGGGAATATCCGTTCGCCACCCTCGTGATCGCCGTAGACATTAAAGGTCACGCCCATCGTCTGGAACATCCGATGCGCGCGCTCTCCGAGTTCAGCAAGCCGCTTGGACTCCATCGCGAGTAGATATGCAATTACCCGCGCGCACTCCGGCCGCGGCCGACCCTGCGCATCGAACATTTCATTGATTGGCTGAAGCTTGACTGCTTCTGCCTGCCAACCGGGCACCGATATGCCCGCCCGCTGTGCATCCATCGCGTCCACCTCGCGCGAGCGCCCGTATTATCGTGCGGCTTCGCACGCGTCGCGGGCTTCACCAGCAAGGGACGTGCCCTGCCGGGTTCACGACAGACGCGACCGGCGGAGCTCCGAAATCGTCCGGGTAAGGCGCGGCATGACGTCGGCTGAGCCGCCGCGCAAGCTTAGATCGCAAAGCTTCGTCATTTCCGATTCGTACAGGTTCACTTCTATCATGCGGCCGCCGCGTTCCTTGACTTCGAGCGCGAAGCCCGCCGCCGGGTAAACCGTCGCCGAAGTCCCGCCCAGGATCACCAGGTCCGCCTGCGCCGAATGCTCTGCACATTCGCGCAGCGCATCGGGCGGAATCGGTTCACCGAAGGCGACCGTGTCGGCCTTCAACATCCCGCGGCATTTCGGACAGGGCGGCGGCAGCACCTCGAGACTTATTTCTCCCGCCTGGAAACGCGTCCCGCACTGCAGGCATCGGATTAGCTTCCAGTTGCCGTGAATCTCGGCAAGCGCCTTATGCCCGGCTTGGCGATGAAGGTCGTCGACGTTTTGCGTGATCAGGAACCGCAGGACGCCCATTTGTTCGAGCTCGACGAAGGCGAAATGGCCGGGATTGGGCCGGGCGATTTTGAGCGGCGCAAACAACTCGTCGTCCTGGCGCTTGATCCGCTCCTCCCATCCCTTCTTCGGATCGGCGAGAAAAATCTGGTAGCCATTCATCGGCGGCTCGCCGTATTTGGTCCACAAACCTCCCGGACCGCGAAAGGGCGGTATCCCGCTCTCAACCGACATCCCCGCGCCGGTCAACGCGATCGGATAGCGGGCCGCGAGCATCATTTCAGCCGCCTGTCTTATCTGTTCGTCGCTTGCGCGTTCTACTTGTTTCGACATCGCAGTCGCGTCTCCATCCGGCGCCCCGGGCGGCGCCGCGGACCCCATCGTATTGCGAGCCTAGCACATCGCGGATACCGGCTCTAAAGTTTACTCGGCGTATCCGGGCGACGCGCGATTTGACGATTCGCGTCAGTGCGCGATAGTGGGAATGCGATGGACGCTCCATTCACGGTTATCGAAGTCGGCGACGACCGCTCGCGCATGGAACAGGCGTGGGCGCTCCGCCGGCGAGTCTTTATCGAAGAACAACACGTGCCGGAGGAGATCGAACTCGACGCCGACGACGCGCGTGCCGTTCATGCGCTGGCGCTCGAGGGCGGACGGCCGGTCGGATGCGGCCGGATGCTCGCTCACGGCGACCACGTTAAGATCGGGCGGATGGCGGTGCTGGCTGAACGTCGCGCGGCAGGTGTCGGGCGCCGCGTGCTGCAATTCCTGGTCGAGCTTGCGCGCCAACGCGGATTTCACCGCGCCGTGCTCGACGCGCAAGTACACGCCGAGGGCTTCTACCTCAAGCAAGGCTTCACTCCCGTCGGCGAGGTATTCGAAGAAGCGGGCATCATGCATCGAAGGATGGAACGCGCGCTCTAACCTTCAACCGGACGACCGAGTCGATCTAACCGGGTGTAACTTATGCTCCGGCGCACAGTACTAATATTGGCGGTGGCGATGCTCGCGATGCCTTGCACATCGGGACGTCCTCTAGCCGCCGGGATGGACGGAGTCATCATGCAGAGCGGGCGGGTGATGACGATGAAGGCCGGCAAGGCGATGGATCCGATCGGCGCCGGCATGACGATGTCCGACGGTACGGTCGTGATGCCCGACGGCAGGGTGAAGCTGCCCGGCGGACAGGAACTGCATTTGAAGAACGGCCAGATGATGATGATGGACGGAATGATCATGGATGGCGGCAAGCCCAAGCCGATGATGAAGCCCCAGGGCATTGGCGCCGGCGAGTAACTCGATGCCATCCAGCGCGACGCGTAAGACCACCCCGATCGATCAAGCGGTCGCCGACCCCCGATTTTGGGGCCGGCGTATTCAACCGCTCACGATCCGGCTCAATCATTGGATGAACGTGTTGTTCATAATCTTGATGGCCGGCAGCGGGCTCGAGATCTTTGCCGCCTATCCCGCGCTGGGTCCGCAGGGCGCGCAATACCGGTGGTATCCGTGGCAGGGAGTGGCGCCGCCATCGTGGCTGACGATTGGCGGATGGCTCGCGGGTGCGCGGCACTGGCACTTCGCGATCGCGTGGTTTTTGGTCCTGAACGGCGTCATCTATCTTGCGTACTTTTTCGGCCGCGGCGAATGGCGGCGGCGCCTTTTCCTGCCGGTCCGCGACGCGCGCAATGCGCTCCGGATGTTCGGTTACTATCTGCGCGTGCTTAAAACGCCGCCACCGGCCGACTTTTACAATGGCCTGCAGCGTTTCGCCTACAGTTCAGTGGTAATAATCATCACCCTGCAAGTGTTGTCGGGACTGGCTATCTACAAGCCGGTGCAGCTCCACTGGCTATTGAGCTTGTTCGGCGGCTACGACGTGGCTCGCGTCGTCCATCTGTTCGGACTGGTCTTTATCGCGATGTTCGTCGTCACGCACGTCGTGCTGGTGTTGCTGCATCCGCGCGAACTGTTGTCGATGATCACCGGAGGCAGGCGTGGCTAGAGTAATTACGCGGCGAAAGCTGCTCGCCGGACTGGCCGCGGCTTCGCTGCTCGCCGGATGCGACACGCCTCATCCCGTGTCACTTTTTCTGAAGGGGATGTTGCGCGTCAACGAACGCTTCGAGGGTCTGCTATTCTCGCCTTCGCGTCTTGCTCCCGAGTCCCCAGCGAAAGACCTGACGCCCGAGGCGGCGTTTCCGAGCTACTTCATCTCGGACACGATGCCCTTTGCGCCCGCTGGATGGTCGCTGAAGGTGGGTGGGATGGTCGCCCGTCCGGGTGCCTTCTCGCTAGAGCAATTGAAGGCGATGCCTCGTACCGCAATGCGCGTGCGCCATCATTGCGTTGAAGGCTGGTCGGCGGTGGCGGCGTGGTATGGCCTGCGGCTGAGCGAACTCGCCCGCGTGGTCGGCGTCGATCCTCGCGTGCGCTACGTCGAATTTCGTTCGTTCGACGCGGACTATTGGTCGTCGTGGGACCTGGGCAGCGCCCTTCATCCGCAGACCCTGCTCGCTTATGGGATGAACGGACGCGATTTGCATCCCGACCACGGCGCGCCCTTGAGGGTCTATTCGGCGATCAAGCTCGGCTACAAGAACGTAAAGTATCTGACCGAAGTAAACTTTGTAGCCAATCGCATCGGCAGTGGCTATTGGGAAGATCAGGGCTACGACTGGTTCGGCGGCGTATGATCGGAGCGACCTCGACTCGCCCGAGCACTTAATCCCACGGCGAGCGGGGTTTCATGCGCAGCGCGGCGGCCACCGCCGGATGAACGATGTGTCCCCCGTAGGTGTTGAGTCCGTTGCGTAGCGCCGCGTTGCGGGTGCCGGCTTCGATCACGCCGCGATCGGCCAGTTCCAACGCGTAGGTCAGGGTCGCGTTGGTGAGTGCGTAGGTCGAGGTGTGCGGCACGATCGCTGGCATGTTGGTCACGCAGTAGTGGACCACGCCCTGGGCGACATAGATCGGCCGCCGATGGCTGGTCGGCCGCGAGGTCTCGGACAATCCGCCCTGATCGATCGACAGGTCGACCAGCGCGGCCCCGCGCTTCATCCGCGCGACCATCGCCCGCGTCACCAGCCGCGGCGCGCGCGCTCCGGTCACCAGCACCGTCCCGACTACGAGGTCGGCGTTGGTTACCTCCTCCTCCAGCGTCGCCCGATTGGACATCAAGGTCGTCACGCGTCCGCCGAACAAGTCGCCGAGATAGCGCAGACGGGTTGGATTGACGTCCAGGATCGTCACTTCCGCGCCGATTCCGGCGGCGACCCGCGCGGCGTTGGCGCCCGCGATTCCGCCGCCCAGCACCGCCACGCGGCCCGATCTCACGCCCGAGGCGCCGCTCAACAACACGCCGCATCCGCCGTTTTGCGCCTCGAGGCACCATCCGCCGACCTGCACGGCCAGCCGGCCGGCCACTTCGCTCATCGGCGCGAGCAGTGGCAGGCTCTGGTCCTCGAGCTGCACCGTTTCGTAACCGAGCGCGGCGGTGCCGCGGCGCACGAGCTCGCGCGCGAGCGCGGGTTCGGCCGCCAGATGGAGATAAGTGAAGAGCACGAGGTCGTCGCGCAGGAAGACGAACTCGGAGCGTTGCGGTTCCTTGACCTTCAGCACCATCCGCGCGCGTTCCCACACAGCGGCGGCCGAACTCGCGATCTGCGCGCCGGCGGTGCGATAGTCGCGGTCGCTGAAGCCGCTGCCCACGCCGGCGCCGCTTTGCACCAACACGTTATGGTTATGGCTGCGAAAAGCGGCGACGCCGGCCGGCGTCAGCGCGACGCGCCGCTCGTCGGGTTTTACCTCGGTGGGTATTCCAACGATCATATTGAAGCAGTCCTTTCGAGCGCGCTCTTTTGGGAAAATTTACCAGCCGATCTTTCCGTCGCTAGCGCGCGTGTCGATATAAAATCTCGGATGAGAAAATTTCGGATGACATCACGCTGGAACTTGACAAGCGGATTTCCACCGGGCGTGATCAAAGGACGTGGACGTAAACGCCACACACTGCCCCATCGCGGCGCCGGCACGCCGAGGGGTTTCAGGGGGTGGACATGGAAGTTCCGCCGGGACTTAAGTACTCGAAGGAACATGAATGGGTCGCCACCGAAGAATCGGTCGCGACGATAGGTATCACCGACCATGCGCAGGACCAACTCGGGGAAATCGTTTACCTCGAACTGCCATCGGTGGGCGAGAAGATCAGCAAGGACGATCCTTTCGGAGTGGTCGAGTCGGTCAAGGCCGTCTCCGACATTTATGCACCGGTCAGCGGCACCGTGGTCGAGGTCAACGAGGGCCTGCCGGAAAGTCCGGAGGTTATCAACGAAGATCCATACGGCGACGGCTGGTTGATAAAGGTTCGAATCAGCGACCTCACTGAGTTGGAGGATCTGATGGACGCCGAAGAGTACGAGGATATGGTCGCCAAGGAGAAAGAATAGCCCGTTAGCCACCCTCGGTCGCCGGCGGAGGCTCTGCCGCGGAATCGGCGCTTACAACCCGTAACTGGAAGTGGTCGGCGCCCGCTGGCGGTGCGATGAAAACGATCACGAAGGGCGCGGTCGCCTGCGGTCCAAGGGTAAAACTTTTGGGCGCGTCCAGCTTCTCGAAAAACTCAATCTCGTGCGGTGTCATCTCGCCGAGCATTTTCGACGACAAACTGTTACCGCAGTATACTGCCTCTGTCCGCAATGGCTGAGGGCTCGAAGCCGTCAGCGCGGCCTCTATCCGCACCGCGCCGAGCGTCCCCGACGTCAGGTTCTGCGCCGTCCCGCTGATTACCAGCGCCATCTGGTCACCCTTTAGCTTAGCATACTGTGCCTGAACTTGACTTAGCGCCACACGCTGAGCTGCTGAGATCGGCGGTGTGAGACCTTCTCCGACGATGGGCAGGACGCTGAGCAGTCCGGCGCTCGCTATCGGCGCGCTCTGTATCACCACCGTTATGATTCCGAAACCGAAGACCATGAGCGCGAACAGCCCAATAAAATAGCCTGCGGAATGGAGCTTATAGGAGCGGCCGCGCAGGTCCGCCTCCAAATCATGCGCCTCGACGCTGACTTCTTCGGGACGTATGCGCTCGAAATTGGCCTCGGTGCTGCGCGTAAGCATCCGGTCGAGGCTCGGGTCTTCCAAGTCCGCGTCGATGTCAGAGATACGAATGCGGTGCTTCGAGCGAGGCGGCGGTAGCGGAGGAGCTTCGGTACTGCCGACCTCCCATTTGTCCTCGGCATAACTATGGGCTGCGACCTCGGGCGTTCGCGGCTCGTCACTGAAATTGAAAGCCAGATTCTCTCCCTGTTTCTCGGCTTCATCGGTCGGAGCGCCCCCGAAGCGGGTATCGAGTAGCTCCGAGGAATCACGCCATGCGGGCACCGGCTCTTCCTGATGCGCCTGCAAGTCGGCCACGTTTTCGGGCTCCTGCTCGATGGGCGGTGCAGGTGGGGACGTCAAAACCGGCGCGCCGCGGCCCGGAACGCTGGCCGGGCGTGCCTTTGCCGCCGCTGCTTGGGCGGCAGCGGCCTGGGCCGCCGCCGCTTGCGTTGCCGCCGCCTGGACTGCCGCAGCCTGGGCAGCCGCAGCCTGTGCAGCCGCGGCTTGGGCGGCAGCGGCTTGGGCGGCAGCGGCTTGGGACGCCGCAGCCTGCGATGCGGCAGCCTGCGATGCGGCAGCCTGCGATGCCGCAGCCTGGGCCGCCGCGGCTTGCGCCGCCGCTGCCGCGGCAGGTGTGAGCGGACGCCCTTGCGGCTGCGGACGCGGCGGTGCCTTTGGCGCCGACGGCCTGGCCGCGGATGGCGAAACGCCCGCAGCCGCCTCGGCGGCGGGGCGTGAGAGGGGTTTTGCCGCCGGGCCGCGAGCGTCTTCGACGTCCGCGGGCCGCGGCGCTCTCTGGCGCGGCTCCGCACTGAAGACATGCCCGCAACGCGAGCATTTGAACGTCGGAGTGTCGTCAGGCAGAATCCGTTCGTCGATTCGGTAACGGGTCTGACAACTTGTGCATTGGATTTCGATCATCGCTTCCGCATCCCTCCTTCCGCGCGATCACGCTAACACAAGGCAGCCCTTCAGGCATCTCTTGAGTTGGTATTTAAAGGTATCGCGGGCGCTGCCGCTTCGGCCGGGCGCCGGGGCGCCCTGCGCGTCAGCGGACCCGCAGGACGCGCTAGCGCACCCGCAGGGCGCATTACCGGGGACGCGATGCGCATAGGGCTGATTGCGCGGCGCTTCGATCCGGCCGGCGGCGGCACCGAGCGCGACCTTGTCGTGACCGCGCAATGCCTCGCCGACGCGGGACACGACATAACCGTCTACACCGCTGAGGCGCGCGGCATGTCGCCGCGATGGCGTGTCGTACAGATGGGCTCGCGATGGCCGGGGCGTCCGCTTCATTTGATGCGCTTTGCCTGGGAGGCCCCGGCGCAGGCGCGCCGCGGGGGCGCGGAATTGGTGCTAAGTTTTGCGCGGGCCGTGGGCGCGGATATCCTGCGCTCGGGTGGCGGCGCGCACAGCGCGTATCTACGGTCGGCGCGGCAATGGCGCGGGGAGTGGGCTTCGGCCGCGATGCGCCTGCGGCCGTACCATCGCGCGCAAATCATAGTCGAACGATCCGCCTTCAAATCTCCGACCCTGCGCCGGGCGATCGCGGTATCGCAACTGGTGCGCGGGCAGCTAATTGACGAGTTCGGAGTCGACCCGGATAAGGCCGTTACCCTGTATAACGGGGTCGCCCTCGAACGGTTTCGTCCCTGCGACGCGGATGAGCGGGCGCGCTTTCGGCGGAGGTTCGAAGTCGAGAGCGGGGCGCCGGTGGTCGCATTCGTTGGCAGTGGTTTCGCGCGCAAGGGACTGCGGCCGCTGCTCGAGGCGTGGCCGGCGATCCAATCGCGTCCGTATCTGCTGGTGGCCGGCGCGGATCGCGCCGCGCCCCGTTTTGAACGTCTCGCCCATCGGCTCGGGATTGGATCGCGCGTGCGGTTCCTCGGCGCGACGAGCCAGGTCGAACAGCTTTTTCACGCCGTCGACGCGTTCGCGCTGCCCTCGTTTTTCGAACCGTTCGGCAATGTCGTCATGGAAGCGATGGCGAGCGGCGTGGGTGTGATGACCAGCGCG
This sequence comes from uncultured delta proteobacterium, assembly GCA_963755905.1. Taxonomy (GTDB): domain Bacteria; phylum Desulfobacterota; class Binatia; order Binatales; family Binataceae; genus JAKAVN01. The sequence goes on along the minus strand of CAVWLM010000002.1, from coordinate 1,178,623 downwards.
CAATCCGGTGTCGCGGAACTGCTGCCGGACGAGATGCGTCAGTTCGTGGTGAGCGATCCCGCGAATCCGGCTGAAATCGCCGAGCGCCTCGCCGCGTTGCTGGAGACGAAGGATCGGTTCGCCAAAATCGTGCGCGCCGCCGCCGAGGCACATCCATGGAGCGCATACTCGGCCGGGCTGCTCGAGATTGTCGACTCGCTCAAATCCTAATCACGCCGGGGCGGACGCAATCCGTCGAGCATGCCCTGCGCGACCGCCAGGCGCCGCTCCTCGCGCGCGAGACGCCGCGGTCCGGCGCCGAGTATCCGCGCGATCCACACTCTGAGCGCCGCCACGGCATTGTCCGCGAGCACACTGAGCGTGCGATGCGATTCGTGAAGCATCCGGCATCGCCCGCGCTCGCGCGCGATACGCAGGAAACGCGCGCGGTCCGCACGCGCCGGGTCCACGTCGTGGTAGACCAGGGCACGCGGCGCGTAGCCGATCCTGAATCCCGCGCGGGCCAGCCGCGCCGACATCTCCGTCTCCTCCTCGTGACCGGCGGCCCCCGGTCCCAGCCGTTCGTCGAAGAGGCCGACCCGGACGAGCGCGGTGGCACGAAACGCCATGTTGGCGCCCAGGACGCCGCGCACCTCGATAACCCGATCGCCGTGGTCGGCGATCGGAAGATCGAGCCATACGGCGGCTTCGGCGCCGACCTTGGCCGCTGGATCCTCGGCCGGCAGGATCCGCCCCTTCATCGCGGCGAACTCGGGATGTTTGCTGAAAAATTTCTCCACTTCGTCGAGATAACCCGGCGCGGCGACAAGGTCGTCGTCAAGGCATACAATTATGTCTCCGACGGCTTGCCCGATGGCTATGTTCTGGATCCGGCATTTGCCGGGGCGCGCGTCGTGCAGGTGTTTCAGGGGCGGCGTCGAAGGGGAGAGCGCCGACGGCGCGGGCGTGCCGTTTTCGGCGAGAAGTATTTCGCGCGAAGGTTCGCCCCCTGCGCCGGCGATCTGCGGCGCGAGACTGTCGAGCAGACGTTCGAGCGCGTCGGGACGCGCGTGAGTCGCGATTATGACGGAGATCCGCAAAATAATTCTCTCGCGAAAGGAGCTTGCCCGTACGGCGTGCGAGCCGCCCGCAGCAAATGGCACCTTGAATTCGCTCTCCCAGCCGATTAAACCCTTTCATTTACCGACGTGCGAGAGTGGCGGAACGGCAGACGCGCAAGGCTCAGGACCTTGTGAGCGCAAGCTCGTGGGGGTTCAAGTCCCCCCTCTCGCACCAGTTTTTATTTATTGAGTCAGTTTTTTACCCATCGAGACGGATAACCCTTGGAACTAAGCAAGACTTTCGATCCGAAGAGTGCGGAGGAGCACTGGTTTCAGCGCTGGATTGACCTCGGCTATTTCAAGGCCGACCCGGCCCGGCCCGGTCCGGTCTTCTCGATCGTAATTCCGCCGCCCAACGTCACCGGCCAGCTCCATCTCGGGCACGCCCTCAACGTCACCCTGCACGACGTTATCGTGCGCACGCGCCGGATGCAGGGTTACAACACGCTATGGCTGCCGGGCACCGACCACGCCGGGATCGCCACGCAAAACGTGGTCGAGCGCGAGCTCGCCAAAGAGGGCAAGAGCCGCCACGACCTCGGCCGCGAGGCCTTCGTCGAGCGCGTATGGCAATGGCGTGAGACCTACGGCGGCCGCATCCTGAACCAGTTGCGCCGGCTGGGCGCGTCATGCGACTGGAGCCGCGAGCGCTTCACGCTTGACCCGGGACTCTCGCGCGCGGTGAGCGAGATTTTCGTCAGGCTCTATCAACGAAGGGCTGATCTACCGCGCCTTGAGCCTCATCAACTGGTGTCCGCGATGCGAGACGGCGCTTAGCGACCTCGAAGTCGATCACAAGGACACGCCCGGCCATCTGTGGTACATCCGCTATCCGCTCGCGGACGGCTCGGGATCGATCACCGTCGCGACGACGCGGCCGGAAACGATGCTTGGCGATACCGCCGTCGCGGTGCATCCGGATGACGCGCGCTACAAGGCGATGGTGGGCAAGAAGATCATGCTGCCGCTGGTCGAGCGCGAGATCCCGGTCATCGCGGACCCCAGCGTCGATCCCGCTTTCGGCTCGGGCGCGGTCAAGATTACGCCGGGGCATGACTTCAACGATTTCCAGATGGGGCGGCGGCACAACCTCCCGCAGATTTCGGTGATGGATACGCATGGGCGGATGAACGAGGAAGCCGGCCCATACAGCGGAATGACGCGCGAAGACTGCCGGCTCAAGGTGGTTGAGGATCTCGAGGCGCTCGGGTTGCTCGAGAAGATGGAGCCGCATCAGCATGCGATCGGCGTCTGCTCGCGCTGCGAGACGGTGGTCGAGCCGATGCTTTCGAATCAATGGTTCGTTCGCGTGAAGCCGCTGGCCGAAGAGGCGCTCGCGGCGGTGCGCGACGGCCGCACGACGTTCCATCCGAAGTTCTGGGAGAACACCTATTTCAGTTGGATGGAGAACGTTTACGACTGGTGCATCTCGCGTCAACTGTGGTGGGGCCATCGTATCCCCGCGTACTGGTGCGAGCGCTGCGGCGAGATGATGGTCGCCGCCGAGCGCCCGGCGGCCTGCGCCAGGTGCGGGGGCGAGGACCTGCGCCAGGAAGAGGACGTACTCGACACCTGGTTCAGCTCCGCGCTGTGGCCGTTTTCGACCCTGGGATGGCCCGAGGATACGCCCGAGCTCGAACGCTACTACCCGACCAGCCTGCTGATCACCGGCTTCGACATCATATTTCTTCTGGGTCGCGCGGATGATGATGATGGGGCTGAAGTGCACGGGCGAGGTGCCGTTTCGCGACGTCTATATCACGCCGCTGGTGCGCGACCAGTACGGCAAGAAGATGACGAAGTCGCGCGGCAACGTGGTCGATCCGCTGCAAATCATGGAGACGCTACGGCACCGACGCCGTGCGCTTCACGCTGGCGCAGTTGAGCGGTGCAGGGCCGCGACCTGATCCTGTCCGACGATCGGCTGGCGGCCTCGCGCGCTTTCGCCAACAAGATGTGGAACGCGGCGCGGTTCGTGCTGATGAACCTCGAAGGCGCGCCGCAGCCGCTGCCGCCGGTCGAGATCGGCGGCCTGCCGCTCGCCGAGCGCTGGATCCTGGCGTCGCTGGACGTGGCCGTCGCGGAGGTCACCGCCGCGATCGATCGCTACGAATTCAACGCCGCCGCGCTGCGCGCCTACAGTTCATCTGGCACGAATTCTGTGACTGGTATATCGAGCTGGCCAAGGATCCGCTCAAGCAGGGCGGCGAACGGCAGGCGGCGGCGCGTTGGGTGCTGGTGCGAGGCTTCGACCGGTTGCTGCGGCTGCTCCATCCGTTCATGCCCTTCATCACCGAAGAGATCTGGCAGGCGTTGCGGCCCTACGTCGACGATCCCGGCCTGGCGCCGCATCTCGCAATCGCGAAATTTCCGGTTCGGGAATTCGCCGGCATTCTCAGCCCCGGCGAGGCAGTGGCGATGGAGCGATGTATCGCGGCGACCGAGGCGATCAATTCGTTGCGCTCGCTGCTCGGGTACCATCCGGGCCAGCGGGTCGAGGCACGGATCAAGTTTCTGGGCGGCGACGAGGCGGCGGCGGAGTTTCGCGCCGAGTTCGAGCGCTGGAAACCCTACGCTGCGACCATGGCCAAGACGGCGAGCTTCGGCCTCGCCAGGCCGTCGGACCGCACGCAGGACGGGATGGTGACTTCGGTGCTGGGATGGTGCGAGGTCGCGGTGATGGCGCCCGAGGGTTTCGATTTCGATCGCGCGCGCGCCGCGGTTTCCAAGAAGCTAGACGAAGTCACGGCCCATCACAGCCAGCATCAGGCGCGGCTCGACAATCCCGACTTCGTGGCGAAGGCCGCGCCCGAAATGCAGGAGCAGATGCAACGGCGCGCGTTGGAACTGGCGGGGCAGCGAGAACTCCTGCGCAGGCAGCTCAGGCTGCTGGAAGAGGCAAACTGAGGCCGCGCGTGGAACTGTTCAATCAACTCGAATCGATCGGCCTGGGCGCGCTGTTGCGCGGCGCACTGCTCGAGGACCTGGGGCAGGGCGACATTACGACAGCCGCCACGGTAGCGCCGAAACAAGCGGGACGGGCGCAGATCATCGTGAAAGAATCGCCGCACATTGTATTTTGCGGCGGAATGCTGCTGACCGAGGTCTTTGCTATCGCGGGGGCCGCGCCGCGGGTGAAGTCGCTCGCGCCCGAAGGGGAAATCCTGCCGAATGGCGCGTGCGCGGCCGAGATCGAAGGCCAACTCGCCGGACTCTTGATCGGCGAGCGCACCGCGCTCAATTTCGTGCAACTGATGTCGGGAATCGCGAGCGTGACCCGGCGTTACGTGGACGCCGTGGCCGGCACCGGCGCGCGTATCATCGACACCCGCAAGACCCATCCGGGGCTTCGCGCGATCGAGAAATACGCGGTGCGGGCGGGCGGCGGCTTCAACCATCGCTTCGGTCTCGATAGCGGCGTACTGATCAAGGAGAACCATATAGCGGCGGCCGGTTCGGTGCGCGATGCGCTCGCGGGCGCGCGCCGGCTCGCTCCGCATACGATGCGGATCGAAATCGAGTGCGAGACGCTGGCTCAGGTAGAGGAAGCGCTCGGCGCCGGCGCCGATTCGATCCTGCTCGACAACATGTCCCTCGACAACGTGCGCCGCGCGCGCGCGCTCGCTCCCGCCGGGCGCGTGCTGCTCGAAGTCTCCGGCGGCGTGACGCTCGAGGGCGTGCGCGCGATCGCGGAAACCGGCGTCGATCTGATTTCAGTCGGCGCGCTGACGCATTCGGCGAGCGCCGTGGACCTCAGCATGCGAATCACTCCGCTATAACGCGGCGCACGGGAATTCCGGCGGCGGCACGACTATTCAAGACGATTCGTCCAATGCCTGACACCAATGGCTGACAGTCCCTACCATCCGGCCGAGGCTGGCCGCGCGCCCGGGACAATCGGATGGCGCGTGCACTATTTCGAGGAATTGGAATCGACGCAGCGCACCGCGGCGGACATGGCCGCGGCCGGCGCGCTTCACGGCGAGGTCGTGATCGCCGAGAGCCAAACGGCGGGGCGGGGACGGATGGGCCGGCGATGGCATTCGCCGCCGGGCGTCAATTTCTACGGCACCTTCATCCTGCGGCCCGAGTTGCCGGTGGCCGAGGCCGCGCTGCTGGCTCTGGTGGCCGGCGTGGCCGTGGCCGAGACAATGGAGCTGGTGGCGCCGCGAATCGTCGCGCTCAAGTGGCCCAACGACATATGGCTTGGCGGGCGCAAGGCCGGCGGGATGATCGCCGAGGCGGTGACCGATTCGCATCATCGCCTTACCTGCGTACTGCTCGGAATCGGCCTCAATCTGAATCTCGCGCCGGAGCATATTCCGCCGGAGTTGCGGGATCGCGCGACCTCGGTGATGGCGGCGACCGGCAGGCCCTGCGACCGGGTGGAACTCGCCGGCGAGCTTTTTTCCAGACTTGACTCCCGCTATATGGAAACTCTGAGCGGTGGATTCGCGGCGGTCCGTCCGGTATGGGAGCGCTATTCGGCACTAACCGGCAAGCAGGTTATCGTGGTCGATGGGCCGGGCCGTCTCGGCGGCACGGTGAAAGGAATCGGTCCCGACGGCGCATTGCTGCTGGAGTCCGAGGGAAAAATCGTCCGGGTATTGGCAGGTGACGTTAGTATCGAGGGCGCCTACGATTGACCTATGACGCGAAGTATGGCGAGCATCGGCACCGCGGCTATCGCGGTCGCTCGGAGCATCGCGCAGGGCGTCGCGCGAAGGGGCCGTGAAAAAATAGAAAACTTCTCCAGGAGCAACCGCTATGGCTGTGGAGGAAATCGGACGTCTGAGGAGTATAGCGATCGTCGGTCAGGGCGCGACCGGCAAAACCGAATTGGCCGAGGCGATGCTGTTTACGGCCGGCACGCTGACCCGCCAGGGGCGGCCCGACGACGGCACGGCGGCGATGGACTTCGAGCCCGAAGAGATCGCATCGGAACATCTCAATTAGCTCCGCGTTTCATCACTACAACTGGAAGAAGGACGAGGTGATCGTGGCCGACACGCCCGGCTACCAGGCGTTCCTGCCGGATTCCTTCGCAACCATGCGCGCGGTCGACGGCCTGGTGTTCGTGGCAACGGCGGGCGGCGACCTCAAGGTCGAGTCGGAAAAGATCTGGGCCGAGATCAGAGAGCTCGGACCTTCCGCGGATCGCTTTCGTCTCGCGCCTGGACCGCGAACGCACCAGCTTCGACCATGCGATGGCGGACCTCGAGAAATCACTCGACGCGCGTCCGGTCGCGCTGTCGCTCCCGATTGGCAGCGAACTCACGTTCAACGGCGTGATCGACGTGCTCGCGATGAAGGCGCTGATTTACCCCGAGACCACCGGCAAGCCCAGGGAGGAAGCGCTCAACGCCGAGCAGAAGGAGCGCGCGGAAACGGCGCGCACGCGGCTATGCGAGGCGGTGGCCGAAACCGACGACGCGCTGCTCGAGAAGTACCTCGACAAGGGCGTGCTTGAGGACAGCGAATTGCGCGCGGCGCTGCGCGCGGCCACCCTCGCAGGCAAGCTCACGCCGGTGCTCTGCGGTTCGGGACTCAAAAATATCGGCGTCGGCCCTCTGCTCGACGCTATCGACGCGCTGCTCGCCGGCGCCGAACGAGCGGCCGGCAGCGCCAGGGTTTCAGCGGTGCCAATAGCGAGCCGGTCGAACGCGCACCGGATCCGTCGGCGCCGTTTTCCGCCTTCGTCTTCAAGACAGTTATCGATCCGTTCGCCGGCAAGCTCTCGATCTTTCGCGTGGTCTCGGGCCGCGCCGTCAGTGACGCCACGGTGCTCAACTCGACTCGCGGCATGCGCGAGCGCTTCGGGCAGCTTTTACGGCTCGAGGGCAAAAGACAGTCGCCAATCGCCAGTGCGTTGCCGGGCGAGATAGTCGCCGTCGCCAAGCTCAAGGATACCACCACCGGCGACACGCTGTGCGACGAAAAATCCCCGGTCATCTTTCCCGCCGCCGAGCGGCCGGCGCCGGTTATCTCCTTTGCGATTCGTCCCAAGACCAAGGGCGACGAGGAGAAGTCCTCGCAGGCGCTGCATCACCTGGTCGAGGAGGACCGCGCGCTGGAGACGCATCGCGATCCGCAGACCCACGAAATCATCCTGTCGGGCACCGGGCAGATGCATATCGAGGTGACGGTCGAGAAGCTCAAACGTAAATTTAATGTAGAAGTTGAACTTCAGGCTCCGAAGGTTCCGTACAAGGAAACGATCAAGGGCCGCGCCGAAGCGCAGGGCAAATACAAGCGCCAATCGGGCGGCCGCGGCCAGTACGGCGATTGCTGGCTCAAAGTTGAACCGCTCGCGCGCGGCGGCGGCTTCGAGTTCAAAGACGAAATAGTCGGCGGCGCGATCCCGCGCCAGTTCATCCCCTCGGTCGAAAAAGGAGTGCGCAACACGCTGGTCGAGGGCTATCTGGCCGGATTTCCGGTGGTCGACATCAAGGTGTACGGTTTTCGAGGGCAGCTATCACGATGTAGACTCTTCGGACATGGCTTTTCAGATCGCGGCCTCGATGGGGCTGAAGGCGGCCTTCGAAAAGGCCCGGCCGATAATCCTGGAGCCGATCATGGCGCTCGACGTGAGCTGTCCCGACGAATGCATGGGCGACGTGATCGGCGATCTCAACGCGCGCCGCGGCAAGGTGCTCGGGATGGATCGCAAGGGCCAGAGCCAGGTGATCAAGGCGCTGGTGCCGATGTCGGAAATCCTCAAGTATGCGCCGGACCTGCGATCGAAGACTTCGGGGCGCGGTTCGTTCGAGTCGCATTTCTCGCACTACGAAGAGGCGCCCGCGCCGGTCACCGACAAGATCGTCAAGGAGGCGCGCGAGGCGCGTGAGGCTGCGCAAAGGGAGCGCGCACACGCCTAACTCGCGCATCGGCTGGGCCGCGCGCGGCTGCGCGCGGGATACGTGACGATGGCGCCGCTCGGCAAGGCACTAATCGTGGCGGGGCTCATGCTGGTCGTGGCGGGCGCGGCCATATGGGGCTTCGGATCGGCGGCGATACCCGGGCGGCTGCCCGGCGATATCTACGTGCGCCGCGGCAACTTCACCTTCTACTTCCCGATCACCACGGCCATCGTGGTAAGCCTCGTGCTGAGCCTGATCGCGGCCTGGCTGAGGCGCTGAGCCATGGCCGGCAATCCCGCGACCCACGATTCGACGCGCGAGGCCGACCTTAAACGCCGTCGCCGCGAGCTTATCGCGGTGGGCGTGGCGGCGTCGGTGCTCGTCGCCTTCGTGCTCGCGCAGACCGAACTGCCGCCGCTCACGCGCCATACTTCGCTGGTCTCGAACCTGGTCGTAATCCTGCTTTTCGACATCAGCTTTCTTCTGCTGGGACTGCTGCTGCTGCTGGTCGGACGCAACCTGGCCAAGGTCATCTTCGAGCATCGCCGCGGCCTGATCGGCTCGAAGTTCCAGGTGCGGCTGGTGTTCGGGTTTATCGCGGTCGCGCTGGTGCCGAGCCTGTTTCTGCTGGTGGTCTCGGGCGCGTTTCTGCGCGCCGACGTCGCGAGCTGGTTCAATCCCGAGTACGAGCGCGTGCTGGACGATTCGCTCGATATCGCGAAGGTCTACTATCTAAGCTCGGCCAACAATGCCGCGCACTTCGCGCGGGAACTGGCGGGTGAGGTCTCGGCCAAAGACCTGCTGCGGCCCGAGCGGCGCGCCGATCTGAAGAGCTTCATCGAGCAGCGCCAACAGGATTACAACCTCGGCACGATCGAGGTGTTCGACAGCTCGCGCCAGCTTTTGCTGATCGCGCTCAGCCCCAGGACGCCGACCGGAATCGGGGTCGCGCCCGATTCGCCGCTGCTAGCGCAGACGCTTCGCGGTCACGCGACGACCCGCACTGACCGCTTCGGAAAATCCGACGTGATTCGCGGCAGCGCGCCGATCTATTCCTCGCCGGAGTCCGACACGGTGATCGGCGCGGTGGTGGTCGACTACTATCTGCCGCGCAGCCTGGCGCAGCGCGCCGCCGGCATTTCGCAAACCTTCGAGGACTACTTTCAATTGCGCACGCTGCGCCAGCCGATCATGCGCAGCTACTTTCTGGCCCTGATGCTGATCGGGTTGGTGGTGGTGCTGCTGGCAAGCTGGTTCGGGATGTACCTCGCGCGGGGCATGACGGGTCCGATCAAGCTGCTGGCCGAAGGCACCCAGGCGGTCGCCCACGGCGATCTGGAACATGAAATTCCCTCGGTGGGCGATGACGAGATCGGCCAGCTGGTGACCTCGTTCAACCAGATGACGGCGGACCTGCGCGCCTCGCAGACCGAACTCGAACGCCGGCGCGCTTATACCGAAACGCTGCTGCGCAATGTCAGCGCGGGCGTAGTCGGGCTCGATCCGCGCGGCGCCGTCACCGCGATCAATCCATATGCGGAGCGGATGCTGGGGCTGAAGGCGGCGGAAGTGCTGGGACGCCGCTGGCGCGTCGTGTTCCAGCCCGCGCTGGTCGATGCGCTGGAGGAGACTTTTGCCGAGCACCGCCGTCCGCATGAGGCGCGATCCTCGGTCAAGCTGCAGCCGCCGGGCGGCGGCGAGATCGAGCTGATGGTGACCGCGAGCGCGCTCGGCGACAGCGCCGACGGCGACCTGGGCACCGTGCTGTTCCTCGAGGACGTGAGCCAGATCGCCAAGGTCGAGCGGATGGAGGCCTGGCGCGAGGTCGCGCGCCGGATCGCTCACGAGATCAAAAATCCGCTTACCCCGATCCAGCTCTCGGCAGAGCGGATGCGCCGGCAGCTTGTCACGCTCGTCGACGGCGACGCGAAACTGGTCGAAGAATGCACCCGCACCATCATTGGCGAGGTCGAGGACCTCAAGCGCCTGGTGAGCGAGTTCTCGGCGTTCGCGCGGATGCCGCATCTCAACCCGGTGCCGGGCGATCTCAATCCGCTGACCGAGGAGACGGTCGCGACCTTTCGCGACGCCAACCCGCGCGTCGACTTCGGGCTAGCGCTGGCGACCACGCTGCCACAGATCGCGATTGACCGCGACGCGCTCAAGCGCGCACTGGTCAATCTGCTCGAGAACGCGGTCAACGCCGCCCTTCTCGCCAACCCGAACGGGGGCCAGCCGCGCATCGACGTGAGCACGGCGTTGGAGGCGAACAGTGGCGTGGTGACGCTGGAAGTAAGCGACAACGGCCCCGGCATCCCGCCCGGGCTGCGCTCGCGGATTTTCGAGCCTTACTTTTCCACCCGCAAGGGCGGGACCGGCCTGGGCCTGGCGATTGTCTCCGCCATCGTCACCGACCATCACGGCTTCATCCGGGTGCGCGACAACCCGCCCAGGGGAAGTAGATTCGTCCTCGAGTTTCCGGTAAAAGAGCAACAATTCGCTAAGGTTTTGGGCTAGGCGCGTCAACGCACCGGGACCAGCCGGTTTATCCAAAGGAATGTAGTGAACGAGACCGTACTGGTGGTGGATGATGAGGAGCGGATTCGGTCATCGCTCCGCGGAATCCTGAGCGACGAGGGCTTTCGCGTGCTCGACACCGGCGACCCCGCCGGCGTGATGGACATGATCGCGCGCGAGAACCCGGCGCTCGTCCTGCTCGACGTCTGGATGCCCAACATCGACGGCATCGAGTTGCTGCGCCGGATCAAGGCCGAGCAGCCGCAGATCCGCGTGATCATGATTTCCGGCCACGGCAATATCCAGAACGCCGTCGCCGCGACCCGGCTGGGCGCCGCCGATTTCATCGAAAAGCCGTTCTCGGTGAGCGGCCTGCTCACGTCGATCGAGCGCGTGCTCGAGCGCGAATCCGGCGGCGTGCGGATGCCCGGTACCACGGCGATCGACGCCGCGGCGCCGCGGCGAACGCCCATCGCGAGAATCTCGGGGCGCCGGCAGCGCACGCTCGCGCGCTCGGTGGTCATGGCGGGGCAGGGGCTCCACTCGGGGCTCAAGACCGGCGTTATCCTGCATCCGGCGCCGGTCGGTTTCGGAATCGTCTTTTCCTCGGTTGCCGACGAGACCGCGATTGCGGCGCGGCTGGAGAACGTGACCGATACCGGCTACAACACCACGCTCACCTGGGCGGCCGCTCGGTGCGCACGGTCGAGCACCTGATGTCGGCGTTGCATGGCATGGGCATCAGCAACCTGCTCGTCAAGACCGACGACGAAGTGCCGGCGCTCGACGGCTCGGCGATGGAATTCTGCCGGCAGATCTCGGAGGCGGGGATCGACGAGCAGCAGGCCGCGGTCGAGCCAGTAAAGGTGAAACGTCCGATCGCGGTCAGCAACAACGGCGAGTCGATTCGCGTCGAACCGGCCAGCCACCTGATCATCGATTACACCCTGGAATATCCGCAGCCGATCGGCGGCCAGAGCGTGCACTTCGAATTGGACTCGCCCGAAGCCTACATGCGCGAGATCGCGCCGGCGCGGACCTTTGGCTTCGTGCACGAGTTTCACAAGCTCGCCGAGATGGGTCTCGCGAGCGGCGGGCGGCTCGACAACCTGATCCTGGTTGACGACGAGAAGGTGGTTAATACGACGTTGCGCTTCCCGGACGAGTTCGCCCGCCACAAGGTGCTCGACCTGATCGGCGACCTCTACCTCCTGGGGCGGCCGATCCTCGGCCATGTCATCGCCCACAAGACCGGCCATTCCGATAACCTCGCGCTGCTGCGCGCGGTAGAGGCCTCGCTGTAGCCGCCGCCGCGGTCTTCGAACAATATTTCGGAGCTGCCCGGGAGCGGACCGCCCACGCACCGGAAGCCCGTCAAGACGCGATGGAACTCAAGGGCAAAGTTGCGCTGGTGACCGGCGCCGCACGCCGCGTGGGCCGCACGATCGCGACGCGCTTCGCCGAGCGCGGCGCCATCATCGCCGTGCACTACAATCGCTCGCGCGCCGAAGCCGAATCGTTAGTCGCGGAGATCGAGTCCGCGGGCGGTCGTGCCGCGGTCTTCGGCACCAATCTCGAAAGCGTAGCCGAGATCGAGCGGATGGTGGGCGAAGTGATGATCGCCTTCGGCCGCATCGACGTGCTGGTCAACTCAGCGTCGGTTTTCTATCGCAAGCCGCTGGAAGAACTCACCGAGCGCGACTGGGACGCCAATCTCGATACGAATCTCAAGGCGCCGTTTTTTCTCTCGAAGTTCGCGGGCGCCGCGATGCGCCGGCAGGGCGCGGGCAAGATCGTCAATATCGGCGATTGGGCCGGGATTCGCCCCTACAACAATTACCTGCCCTACACGGTCTCCAAGAGCGGACTGATTGGGCTGACGCGGGCGTTGGCCAAGGCGCTGGCGCCGGAGGTCCAGGTCAACTGCGTCGCGCTGGGGCCCGTGATGCCGCCCGAGGAGTACAGCGAAGAGGAAATCGCGCGCATGGTCGAAAGGACGCTGACCAAGCGGCTGGGTTCGCCCGAGGACGTCGCGCGCGCGGTGTTGTTTTTGTGCGAAGGTACCGATTTCGCGACCGGCGCGACGCTAGTGCTCGACGGCGGCCGCCTGCTGAACTAGGGCCGCGGCTGAAGCTCCCCCGGCACAGGAACCGGCGCGGCGGCAAAGTTGGCCGTGCAAGGCGGCCCCGGCGCGAAGAAGTGGCTGACGTTAGCGGAGCCGCGCCCCACGAAGATCAGGCTTGCCGAACGGGTGCCGTAGTCGCCCAAATGCTGGCAGAGCGCGTTAGGCTGTCCCTCGCGCGCGTCGAGTTGGGTGGAATGATCCGCGAGCAGATGGGCGAGTTGCCCGCGATGGGCCAGCGGGTCGCGAGCGAATTCCGCGGGTGGGCATAGCGAAGCGAAACGGTCGTGGGCGCGGCTTATCCGCGGGCACTCGAAATCGTCCAGGTCCACATTGGTCAACAGATGCATCCCCGGCGTGAGGTAGACGAGTTCGAGACCTCCGCCGCGGTTGTAAGCGACGAAAGCCTCCTCGCGCGAGGCTACCAGCAGGTTGAAGGCGTTATAGTCGGCGCCGCGCTGGGTGCGCACGAATGCCGCTGCCTCGGCAGCCGTCCGATGCCGCAGCGCGTCGAGGCATAGCAGGCCTCGCGAGCGCAGCGCCGGATTGGGATCGCCATAGTCGACGCGCCGTCGGTTGAGTAGCCCCGCGACCAGCCCGTACTCGTTGATTCCGAGCCAGGTGCCGCTCGCCTGAAGGTCCTTGCCACCGACGACGTGTGGACGCTCCAGCAGGGTGGTCGGCGACAGGGCAGGGCGCGCGAGAAACTCGTCGCGATTGGCCGCAATCACGACCGGATAGTCGGGGAAGACCTGGAAGTAGATGGCGAGGGTGCACATGTTCTTTCAAACTTGGCAACGCGGCCCATCCGAAACAAGGGGTGCTATATCCGGAACACCTGAACTTGGGGAATCGCCAGCAAATCGTCGTCCTGCGTGTATATCGGAAGGCCGTGGGCTACCGCGGTCGCCGCTATTCACGTATCCATAATTTTTGGCCGCTTGCCCGTACGCCGAGCCTCCGCGACCAATTCGGCAAAAGCGCGAGCCACTTCGGAATCAACCGGCAGCGCTTCGAACAGATTCTGCGCCGCCGTGAGCGTGCGCAATCGTCGCATCCGCACGGCAGGACGGTCCGCCATCAGCACCCCGAGGTGCCTGGGGCGATGATCGCCGCGAGCGCCTCGGCAATCGATTTTCCAAGGATTGCCGGTGCGTCCGCGCGGCTGAACACCTGCATTTCTTCGGTTGCCGGTAGCATCCCGCCGTTGGCTTCGATCACTCGGCGGATCTCGTCGATGAAGACGCTCAGGCCGGTCGCCGAACGGTCCGCCGCAAACTCCAGTGGCGCCCGCTGGATGATGAAATAGAGTCTTTTCAAGTCTTCGTATGCCGCCGGATTGGAATCGGCGAGCGCGTCGTAGGCCCGCGGATCTTTGAAAGCGCTCCACTCTTCATCCCGCCGCGAATCGAAGCGCAGCGTCGTGACGAATTCCGCCTGGTACAGGGGCAGATGCAGTTTCGCGCACGCCCCGCTTACCTGCGCGGGCGGGTCATCGATCGTTACCGCGCCGGTGTCGCTCTCGCTGGTAGCGCCGGCCTGGCTGCCGAAGCGCGCTCGAAAATCCTGGAATGTCCCCGGCCGGTTCGCGATATGAAACAGGATGCAGATGCCGCCGGTTGCGAGAAGATTGTCCGCCACATCCGCAAGCATCCGCTCCACGCCCGCAGAACCCTCGGCGTGATACATCACATGCGAGGCGAAGACCAGGCTGAACGCGCGCCGCATCCGCGCCCCGTCCTGTGGCGCCGAGAGAAGCTCGATAAGTTTCCCGCCGAAAGCGTCTCCGGCTCGGACGGAGAATCCGGCGAGCTTGATACTGTTCGCCGCCTGCGCCGCCCTCAGCGTTTGCAGCGCTTCGCCCCGTTCGGAATCCGCGTACTCGGCAAGATAGTCGGTCGCTCTGACGATGAACCCCGGCTGAAAGATCACGCCGCTCAAATATTTGATCAAAGTGTCGCATGGACCGCATCCGATATCGCCGATTGCCGCCGGAGTATCCCCCGCAAGAACGAGGTTTCGTTGCACCAGGCGATTGAGGAAGCCGCGGCTGAGATTCGCGGTAATCTCCTTTTCGTCGGTGGACGCCTTGAAAGCCGGATAAATGTCTTCGTACACGTAGCGATCGAGCGTGAGGCGCGGAGTCATTTGTAACCTTTCAGCGGATCGTCCGCTTTACCGGTTCTCACCGGAAGCCATTTCGATTCTAAGTGTCTCAGCTTATCGACGGAGTCAGCAGCGGGCCGCTCAGCAGGTACGGCTGCGGGCCCGGTAAATGCGGCAGCAATCCGAAGAGCACGCCCAAACGGGTGCGCCCTTCGGCCGACGGTTGGATAGTCAGCGCGAAATCGATACGGCTTTGCCTGGCGTTGGGGCCGAAACGGATCGTTCCCTGTCCCTCGATATCGCCGTCGGGACCGTGGCCTTTCAGTTTGCTGACTCGCAACGCGCCGCCGTGCGAGAGTCTCAACGCGCCTTCGACTTGCCCGAGACGGATCGGCGCGAAGCCCTCGGCCACCTGGATCGTCAGGTCGGCCGTGCGGAAGGTGATCTCACCGGTGGTGGCGGCCGTGTCGTTGCCCGCCAACTCCGCCCATCCGCCGCCGGAAATTCGTCCCAGCACGGAGAGGCCTCCGAGCGCGCCCAGCGCCGCCAGCCGCGCGAGTCCCATGTCGCTCAGCGTGAAACTCACCCCGACCTTCGCGCCGTTACGATACACGGTCGCCCGCAGCGCGCCGCCGTAAAGGTCCGCATGCACGCGCACGCCAGGCTCGCCAAGCAGCAATGCGCCGAGCGCCGGGGCGAGCGTCACGTCGGGGCTTTCGATCTCGAACGGCGAGGTCGGCTCGAGCGAGACCACGCGCACGCCGCTAAGCGCCGCGCCGAGCGGGAGGTTCAACCCCTGGCCCGCCGAGGTGAAGCTGAGGCTGAGGGGCCGCAGCAGCGCCGTGAGGGTCGCGGCGTATGGAAAGGTCGCCGCCAGGGAGGCGATGAAGACGGCGGCGCCGAAGGCAAAGTAGACGATTGCACTGCGCTGTTCGCGCGCAAAGTCGCCCAGCCGTGCGCCGAGGCTGTCAGCCATTGCGGCCCAGCGCGACGCAGGTCATCTCGACGTCGAAAGTATGCTGGTCCTGCGAGCGGCGCGTGACGTGCAGAGTCGATACCGTCACCGGGACGCTGAGCGCGCTCAGTCCGTAGAGCGTATCGACGACCAGCGGGAGGCTCAGCCCGTTGAGCCTGATCTCGATCGTGTACTGCTTAAGGCCACCCGGGATCGTTTTCTCGGCCGGCGTGATCGATCCGATCTTGTCCTTGCCCGGCGCGCGCGTTAGCGCCTGTTCGACCACCGAGAAAAGCGAGAAGTCGCCGCTCGCGGCGACGGTGCGCGATCGCATGGTGGCCAGGTCGACGCGCAGGCGCTGGTAAGTGCGCATCATGTGCGCCACTTCGACCGCGTCCTGCTGGCGCGCCTGGATGCGATCGGCGAGGCCGCCGATCGCGTCCTGGATCGGCAGATAGATAAGGTTGAAGGCCAGGAATATGGCGACCAGCGCGCCCGCGGTTTGCACCAGCAGGCGCTCGCGCGCTTCGAGTTTCTGGTAGCGGCCGCGCGCCGCCGCGACCGTCGGAGCGGTTGCCTCGCGCACGCGCGCGGTTGCGGCCTTCCAGGCCTCCGAGAAGCGCTCCGCGATCGCGCTGGCCGGCCGGCCGCCGATTTTGCGCACGCTCTCGCGAATCCGTTCCAGCATCGGCATCGCCTACTCCATCATCTCGCCGCGGACCTCCGCGGTGAGGCGGAACTCGATCTTGCTGGGGTCGGATCCGGCGGTGGCATGCGTGACCTGGATATCGCGGAAGTAGCCGCTTAAGTCCAGCGCCTTCTTGACCCGGTCGACGGTCGCGAACGAATCCGCCAGGCCGTCGAGTTTGATCGTGCCCTCGTCGAGCGTGAAGTCGACGATTTCCGCTCCGAGCCGCGGCGGCAGCGCGCGCGAGAGCGCGAGCAGGGTGTCGAGCGGCGAAGCTGACGCGCCCGCGCCGCCCATGAGACGCAACTGTTTCTCCATCGCGGCCACATGTGCGGCGAGTTCGGTCTTGACGTCGGGACCGGAAACGTTCGGACCTAGCGCGGGTGCAGCGATCGCGGCGACCTCGCGATCCGCCTGGGCGAGATGGCGCAGATTGTAGAAGATCTTGATCCCGACATGCAGCGTGATTGCCGCCGCGGCGGCGCCCGCCAGTATGAAGCTGGTGCGCCACGGGCGGAGGCTGCCAGTGCGGCCGCGAAAGGCGAACTCGCCCTGGCGAAAATTGAGCAGCTCGACCGCCACGCCCGGCGCTTCGCCCAGCAGCATCGCTAGGCATCCCGCAAACCGCGTCGATCGCCCTGAGAGCGGTCCCAGCAGGTCCCCACAGTCAAACTCCTCGAGCGTATGCACCGGCACGGCGAGTGCCTCTGCCAGGCGGCGGCGCACGTCAGGCGTCGCCGCCATCGGTCCGGTCAGCACCAGCTCGGGCTGCGCCCGATCGGAACTGTGAGCGAGCAGGGTCTGGCGCACCGCGCCCAAAATCGCCGAGGCGCCCGGCGCGGGCGTGCCGTTGGTCGCTCCGAGTTCGGCGACGACCGTACGAATTGCCCGCGGCATCCCGGCGTCATCGAGCAACACCATCGAAGTGGAGTCCTGACCGAGATCGACCAGCAGATGCGCGCCGCCGGTTCCGTTGCGTACGCGCGCCAGCAGAGCGGCGAGCGCGAGCGCACTCAACGTGACCGTGCTCGGATTGATTCCGGCCCGCGCGAGTAAATCGAGATGGCGGCGCAGGTCTTCCCTACGCACCATCGCGGCCATCACCAGCGTCTTGTCGTCGTCCTGACCCACCCGGGTGAAGGCGACCACCGATTCGTCGACGCCGACGGGCAGATGCTCTTCCAGGGCGAAGGGTACGGTCTGGGTCAGCCGACGCTGATCCTTGAACGGCAGCGAGAGCATCCGCTTGACCACCAGTTCGCCGGGCAGCGCGCTCAGGATCAGGTCGGGCTTGCCCGCGTCTTCGAGCAATCGTGCGAGCGCCGGCGCGAGGTCGGTCTCGCCGGGTCCCTGGCGTTGCTCGACCACCTCGAGCATCGCGAGCGAGTTCCAGTTGCGCTCGGCCAGCGCGCCGCGCACCGAGTCGCCCGCGATCTCGATGGCCAGTATCCGCTGCGCCATCGCCGGTTAGCCTTCCTGCCAACTCGCCAGGGTCGAGGTGCCATTGGCGTTGCGGCGAAAAGTGCCGGTAATGCGCCGCCGCGCTCCGGCGAAAACGCCGACGCCGGTGAGGGTGAAGTAGGAGCTGCGGGTCGTGATGAGCTTCATCAGGGGCTGGCCGGCGTCGCCCAATCCGGCGAGATTGCCAACGTCGGTTACATTGAGGAACGGCTGGACCGTTCGCGCCTGGATGATTTCCTTGACTGACGAAGTATCGTCGGACAACTGCGGCACCAGCGCGGCGATAACTTCGGGGGGCGCGGTATTGATATTCACGTGCGGTTCGGGCGACGCCGTCAGGAACTGCTGCAGCCGGAAAAAAGTCGCGTCGTCCACCCCCCGAATCATCCTGAGATCGCCAATGGTCGGCATCGGGCCATTGCGCGGTTCGTACGGAGGTGTCAACCGAAGGTAATAGTCGGACTCGGCCCCCCCTGCTGATTCGATACTATCGGGGTCGAGCCAGTCAACAATGGCCGGAATAATGGCGGGGGAAACCCCGATGTTTGTGAACAGGCGCTGGAGAATTCCCAGATAGGTCGGATCGGGCTGTCCGGTGCGCGGATTGATGAGCTGGTTGATATCGATCTTGCGCGCCTCGTCGACGATCGAAATCTGCGCGGTTCCTCCGCCCAGGGGCACCGGCGGATAGGGCATCGCCCACTGCTGGTCCAGCCCTTCGTACGGAGTCTTGGAGGTCGCGCCCTGGCGCGCGTCGATCGATAGCAGCGAGAGGCCGACGGAGATCGCCGAACGGGCGAGGTACTCGGCGCGCATCTCGTTGGCCTGGCCCGCCGCCGATCGATAGCCGAGCGACGCCGAGGTGGTGAAATCCATCACCAGCATCGTCATCAGCGCGAGCGCCATCATCGTCACCAGCAGCGCGACGCCGCGCTCGCCCTTTTTCGCCGCGCCTACCATTGGGTGAATGCCATCGGCAGCGTGATTTGGGTCGAGAGCGCGACCGGCGCTCCGCCAGGACCGGCCATCACCAGGTCGACCGCAACCGCCTGCGGAAGCTGCGTGCCCGGGGGCAGACTGCTCGAATCCCAACTCTCCAGCCAAATGTTGCCGTTGAAGTAGCGTACGTGAAAGGACAGCACGTTGCCGGCCAGCACTACCGGCGGGGAGACCGCGATACCCGCGGTCGCGACCAGCAGGGCGCTGCGCTGCTGGCGCATCAGCATGTACCATCCCTGGTGTTGGGGGTTGGGCTGGCCGCTATAGGTGATCAGTTCTTCAGCACCGAACGAGCTGATACCGGCGCGATGGCCAGAGTCGAGGGTTGAAATGGTCAGATTGTCGAGCGGCGCGCCGTTTTGCATCCGGCCCTGGCCGATGAACACCACGTTGCTCGCAATCAGCGGCGTCTGGACGGCGCCGTGCAGCTCGTTGGTTAGCTGGGCGAGGACCGCTCGCGCCTGACGATTGCTCAGCAGCCGGCCTTCGGCGTGCGTCTTGCCCGCGGCCACGGCGTGGAACGAACTCGCCAGCATCACCATGATGACCCCGAGGATCGCGACCGCGAGCATGATCTCTATCAGCGTGAAGCCGCGGCTGAGCCCGCGGTGTGGCGGCGTTAACCCGCGATCCACGGGACCCGCGATGATCGGTCCTCCGGCGGCAGACATCAATCCCCCGACGTGGCGTCCGGCTGCGAGCCTTGGAGCGCCGGGTTCTGCGGCGCCTCACTCTGCGGCGTCGCCACCTGGGGCGCGGGCGCGTGCATGTATTCGACCACTGAGTAATCGCGTCCGAAATGAGGGCCGTAAAGCACGTCAATTTGGACCACACGCAGGTCGGGGAAGGTCCCCGACGGTTGAACCGATTGCGTCCACCGGAAGTTGGGGTAGAGACCGGAGTAAATCTGGTTGAAGTCGCCACTGGTGGTGCCGAGCGGCGGAAAGCGCCCGAGCTCAGCCTGCGTCATCAGGGCCTGCGCGAGCATCGCGGCGCGTGAGATGTCCTGTCCCCGGATGACGCTTTGCAGGTCCTGATGTTCGAGCGAAAGCAGCGCGAGCAAGGCGATGCCGAGCACGGCGATCGCTATCAGCACCTCGAGCAGGGTGAAACCGGCCCGCCCGGCGGCCGCGATTTTCCTAGCCGCCGCATGGTATCCGTCGAAGATCTTTGGCCGCAGGCTCATTGGTTGTTCGCGAGCGCGGTGACCGGCGGCACGTCGCCGCTCACGATGCTGACGTTGCCGGTCAGCGGATTGAGACTGAGCGTCATGACCTGGCCCGAAACATTGGCCAGGTGGATCACCGTGGCGTCCACGTAGCCCTCGGGATAGAACTGGCAGCTTATCGAGCCGGCCTTGGCCCCGCCGATTCCCGCGACCGAGACGTCTCGCAGGATGAGCCCCGGCGGCATCACGACCTCATCGCCCCATGTTCCGCGGTATGGAAGAAACTTCGGAACCGGCCCATAGGGATCCATCCGCGTGACGTAGTAGCCGTTGTGGTCAAGGTCGAAAGTTATGCGGTAGATGACTTTCTCGGTCGAGGCCTCGTCGTAGAGATAGTTGGCGCGCCCGGCGAGCCGGCGCGCTTCGCTTTTGAGTTGCGCGCCGTGGAATCCGCCCAGGTAAGGAATCGCGAGGGTCATTATCAACCCCATGATGAAGATTACGACCGCGATTTCGAGCAGCGTGAAGCCCGGCGCGCCGCCCGCGCGCGCCGCGCCGCGATGCGGAGGAACCGGCGCAGGGTCATAGAATATCCGCGAAAGCCTGGGACAAGGCTTGGTCACGATGAACTGCCGTCGATATCTTCGTCTTTGCCGGTGCCCCCGGGCTTGCCGTCCGCGCCAAACGATTTCAACACGTAGGCGTTGCCGTCGCTCTGGTAGAAGTACGGGGTGCCCCACGGATCGAGCGGCACCTTTTCGATGTAGCCGCCCTGCTCGTAGTTGGCGGGCTGCCGGCCTCCGGTCGGCGCGCTGACCAGCGAGGTCAGACCCTGATCGCTGGTCGGATAGTAGCCGTTGTCGAGATAGTAACGGTCGAGCGCGGTCTTTATCTCCGCGATATCGGCCTCCGCCTTGGTGCGTTTGGCCTTGTCGGTGGCGCCCCTGAGGCTTTGCACCACGATAGTGGCGAGCAGTCCGAGGATCAGTATGACGACCATTATCTCGATCAGCGTGAAGCCGGCTTGGAATCTGCGCAGCCGCGGCGTTCGGTCCATTATCGTGCGCCCCCGTGTCGTCATTTCATCAACTGGTTCAACTGGAATATTGGCAACAGGATCGCCAGCATCATGAACAGGATAATCCCCGCCATCGCCAACGTCATCAGCGGTTCCAACAGCGTGGTAAGCTGGTTGAGCGAGCGCTCGACCTCGCGCTCGTAGGTGTCGGCCACCCGCTCGAGCATCGATTCGAGCTCGCCCGATCGTTCGCCCACGCGGATCATCTCGATCAGGAGCGGCGGAAACAATCCGCTTTCGGCGAGCGGATGGGTCATCCCGTGGCCCTCGCGGATCGAGGTGCGGCTCTCTTCCACCGCGTCGGCCATCAGTCCGTTGGTCACCACGTGCTTGACCGAGGCGAGGGCTGGCAGCAATTGCACGCCGCTTTGCAGCATCGTCGCGAGCGTACGCGAAAAACGGGCGCATAAAACGCGGATCACCGTCCCGCCGATGTATGGCATGCGTAAAAGCCAGGTGTCGTACACGCGGCGTCCCCGTTTGGTCGAGAGCCCATACATGATCCCGCCGATGGTTCCGCCGATAATCAGTATCAGGAGCATCCAGTAGCCCGAGATGAAATTCGACACGCTGATCAGGATTACGGTGGGCAAAGGCAAAGCGGCGTTGCTTTGCTGAAAGATTGTCGCGACCTGCGGCACCACGTAGCTCATCAGGAAAAACATGATCGCGCTGCCCACGCATACCATGATAATCGGATAGGTGAGCGCGTGGGTCACCTTGGCCTTGAACTCGGCCTGGTTCTCGCTGAAATCGGCGACACGGTTGAGCACGGTCTCGAGCGCGCCGGCGGCCTCACCCGCGCGTACCATCCCGACATACAGGTCGGAGAAAGTCTCAGGATGAGCGGCGAGCGCATCGCCGAGCGACGTACCTTCACGCACCCGTTCGCGAACCTGTGAGAGCAGGCGTTTGGCCACCGGACGGGTCGATTGATCGGCCAGCGCGCCGAGCGCGTCGACCAGTTGCACGCCGGCGCCCAACAGCGAGCTCAATTGGCGCGTGAGCAGGGAAAGCTCGGGCGGCGGGATCCTACGGCCGAAGGACGGAAAGTAGTCGCGCAAGCTGCGCTTGGGCGCCGCCGCCTCTTCCTCCGCCAGTTGCGTGGGGAAGATTCCGCGCTCGCGCAGTTTGCCGCGCGCCGTACGCACGCTGTCCGCGTCGACGACGCCGGCTACCGAGCGGCCATTGGCGGCCAATCCGCGATAGGCGAAAACAGGCATCGCTCGTGAAACTTGGAGTTACTGGTCGGCCTAGAAGAGAATATCTTCCTGGGTGACGCGCAACAGCTCTTCGACGGTGGTCTCGCCCAAAAGAATCCGTTCCGCGCCGTTTTGCCGCAAGAGCGTCATCCCGCGCGCGGTGCAGGTGCGCCGGATGGTCGCCGCGTCGGCCTTCTGCATCACCAGCGATCGGACCTCGTCGTCCATCATCATCAGCTCCTGGATCGCCGTACGTCCGCGGTAGCCGGTGTTGCGGCACGCGCGGCATCCATTGGCCGCCGGTCGATAGATTGGTCCCCGCAACTCGTCGGGGCGCAGCCCGATTCGCGCGAGTTCGGCGGTGCTCGGCGTGTAAGCCTCGCGGCACGTCGGACATACCGTTCTCAGCAGGCGCTGCGCTAACACGGCCAGGATCGACGAGGACACCAGGAACGGCTCGATTCCCATGTCAACTAATCGGGCCAGCGCTCCGAACGAATCGTTGGTGTGCAGGGTCGAGAACACCAGATGGCCCGTGAGCGCGGCATGGATCGCGATCTCGGCGGTCTCGCTGTCGCGGATCTCGCCAACCATGATCACGTCGGGGTCCTGGCGCAGGATCGAACGCAGACCGCTCGCGAAGGTTAACTCAATTTTGGGATTGACCTGCATCTGGCCGATGCCGCGCAGTTGGTACTCGATCGGATCTTCGATCGTGATGATATTTTTCTCGGGCGAATTGATGCGCGCGAGACAGGCGTACAGCGAAGTGGTCTTGCCCGACCCGGTCGGCCCGGTCGCCAGGATGATCCCGTGGCTTTGGCGGATCAGCCGATCGATGCGGGTCAGGTTGTCGCCGGAGAAGCCCAGGCGATCGAGGTTGAGATCGACCAGCGCTTGCGCGCGGTCGAGCAGGCGCAGCACGATCCGCTCGCCGAAGGCGGTCGGAATAGTCGAGACGCGGATGTCGATATCGCGGCCGGCGACGCGCAGCCGGATGCGTCCGTCCTGCGGCAGGCGTTTCTCGGCGATGTTGAGGCCCGACATGACCTTGATGCGCGAGGTGATGGCCGGCTGAAAGCGCTTGGGTGGCGAAATCACGTCGTAGAGCATGCCGTCGACGCGGAAGCGCACCAGCAGCTCAAGCTCGAACGGCTCGACGTGGATATCGCTCGCGCGGTCCTTCACTGCCTGCGAGAGCAGCCCGTTGACCAGCTTGATGATCGGCGCGGCGTCGTCGGAATCGAGAAGGTCGAGCGGCTCCTGCGCGAGTTCGTTGGCGACCACGTCGAGCCGGTCCTCTTCGAGGTCGATCATCAGATCCTGGGCCGTGGTGGTGGTGGCCTGGTCGTAGGAGCGATTGATCGCGTCGTTTAGGACTCCGGGAGGAACGACCACGGGATGCACCGGCATCCCGAAAAGCACCCGCAGGTCGTCGAGCGGCTCGTAATTGGAGGGGTCCGCGATCGCGACGGTCACGCTATGGCCGTCGCCGCTGAGCGGCAGAACGCCATTTTTCTTGGCGTAATTTATCGGTACCTTGCCGAGTAGTTTCGGATCTATCGCATGTTCGTCGACATGCGCCTGAAAAGGCAGCCAGTATTCCTGGGCGATCGCGCGCGCCAGGCGTTGCGGCTCCAACGCCCCCATGTCGACCAGCACGTCGGCGAGGTCCTGGCCCGGCTTCTTGCGCTGGCGGGCGCGCTCGAGATCCTGCTCGGATACCCACGAGCGGTCCAGCAGGATTGACTCGAAACTCTTTCGCGCGGTCGCCATCAGCTCAATTCATCTCCGGCCCGCTGCCGGTGTTCCTCGCGGTCTCGCTGCTCAGTTGACGCTTGCCGAATTCGCAAGCGTTTTGTGCAGTTTGCGCATGCCCGTCGAATTAGACGATTACACTAACTCCATCTTCAATTAGACATGATGGCTCGGTGGGGTTGCAACATGGTCTTCGATAGCCTGTCATCAGGGCTTCGAAGCTTTGGATCCGCTCCACGAGTCCCTAGGAGTGTCTAATAGTGGCGCTGGTTGCCAGTGGTCGAGCCGGGACCGCTGAGGCCGAAGCTGAGGCCCGGACCACCTTTCTTGGAGGGCATCGTATGCGTCGCCTGCTTCCATGAAGTTAGCTTGCCGTCGACGAAAGTCAGGTCAACGAATTGGCCCTGGTCGCCCTCCTTGGTGTTGGTATAGAGCAGGGTGGCGGCGATGTCATTGGTGTTGGAGCGTTTGGCATAGCTCCAGATTTGGGTGTCCTGGTCGGCGTCCTGCCGGAGGTCGGGCTCGCCCCACTGCTGATGCACGTCGGCGGAGCTTTCGCCGACCTTGAGATCGCGTTGCATGCGCGAAGCGCGCATTTCGGTCGAGGCCTGATAAGCGACGCCGCATCCCCCCAGCGCGAGTACGAGTGCGGCTACCAGATACAGCCGAGGTCTCATGGCGCGAAATTTCGTCATCATCCGGGTCCGAAGTCAACTTGCGGGCCCCAAATCAACGTCGGGATCCGAGAGATCGGAAAGGGCGGTTCTATCGGCACTGGCCGCATTCCAAGAGGGGACAAGTATATCCCAGCAGTCATTTGGGCATTTCCCCCGCTTGAAACCGATAACAGACTAGTTAGATACTAGTCTGATGGACCGCCAAGCAAGAGCAGTCGGTATGTTCGAAGCCAAAACGCATTTCTCGGCCCTGATCGAGGAAGTCGAGCAGGGAACGGAGATTACCATCACCAGGCGGGGCGCTCCGGTCGCCAGGCTGGTACCTCCCGCCGAAGCTGGCTCCCACAATCCGCAAGAAGCCGCCGCCCGGCTTCGCCAACTGCGCCGCGGGATCAAACTCGGACGCGTGTCTATCCGCAGCCTTATCGACGAGGGCCGGCTTTGAGCCGTCTCGTCCTGGACGCCTCCGTAGCTCTTTGCTGGCTTTTTGAAGATCAGGCGACGGCCTATACCGACTCGGTGCTTGATCGGCTTGTCGGCGGCGATGATGTCGTGGTTCCGACGATCTGGCCTTACGAGATCGCAAACGTCGTCGCCGTTGCCGAACGGCGCAAGCTGGTTAACGCCGCCCAGGCGGTGGCCTTTCTACAGACGCTCGGTCAGCTCTCGATCGCTTTGGATCGTACGAAAATTCAGGACGTCTTCAGCCTGGTGTTCGAGGCGGCACGGCGCTATCGGCTGTCCGCCTACGATGCCAGTTATCTCGAGCTCGCGATGCGCGAAGCTCTCCCGCTTGCAACGGGGGACGAGGCGCTGCGAAATGCCGCGCGCGCCGCTGGGGTTCGACTGGCCTGAAGTCGCTCCCGCTTGACTCGAACATTTGGCCGGCCGAAACGCGCTCCCTGCTTCCGAGTGTCACCGGCGCAAAGCCATTCGTGCTATAACCGCTGCCGTTGGTTGGCGACGAGGAGGAATCGATGCCGCGCAAGCTACGGCTGGTCAAGGGTGCCGCGGAACGCGCCGCGCTGGTTTACGGGATGCGAATCTTCGCGCAGAGCGACGTGGCCGGTGTCGAGGACGCGCAGGTGCGCCTTAACAATGGCAGCACCGGACGGGTCACGATGCATCTGATCGAAGGCACTCGCGCGCAGATTCGCCGCCAGCTCATGCAGAGTATCGACGCATTTTTCGAACTGCTAGGCGACGAGGAACCTTAGCGCTCGGAATCGCGCAACGGACCGCGACCATCAGCAAACAACTCCGCAGGGGAAATCGAGAGGCAAGCGATGGAACTCAAGTTCATCAAGTACGAGAAACGCGGCCATCTGGCCTACATCACGCTCAACCGCCCCGAGGTCATGAACGCCTTGCATCCGCCGTGTCATCTGGAGATGGACCATGTGTGGGACGATTTCGCGGCCGACCGCGAGATGTGGGTCGCAATCCTGACCGGCGCGGGTGAGCGCGCGTTTTCCGCCGGCAACGACCTCAAATGGACCGCCGAGCATCGCGGCGAGCGCCCGCAGATGAGCAAGGGAGGTTTCGGCGGAATCACCTCGCGCTTCGATCTTACCAAGCCGGTCATCGCCGCGGTTAATGGCTTCGCGCTGGGCGGCGGATGCGAGATAGCGCTCGCCTGCGACATCATTATCGCCGCCGACCATGCGCGATTGGGCCTGCCCGAGCCGCGAGTTGGATTGATGGCGGGCGCGGGCGGAGTCCATCGCCTGCCGCGCCACATCCCGCTCAAGATCGCGATGGGCATGATCCTGACCGGCAAGCATTTGCTTGCGGCAGAGGCTCATCGATGGGGTCTGGTGAACGAGGTCGTGCCGTTGACGGATCTGATCGCGACGGCGGAGCGATGGGCCGGGGAGATCATGGAATGCTCGCCGGTTTCGATCCAGGCGAGCAAGGAAGCCGCGATGAGCGGGCTTGGGATGGGGCTCCAGGAGGCGTGCGCGCATAAGTTCCCAGGGACCGAGAAAATGTGGAAGTCCAAGGACGCGATCGAAGGGCCGCTCGCGTTCGCGCAGAAGCGCAAGCCGCAATGGAAGAATGAGTAGAAGCACGGAACAATTCGCATTTGCCGGTTGACCTGCAACGGAGAACCGGCGCCCGGAAGGGAGAGCGTGTGATGGATCCGTTTGCGGTTATCGAAGAGCACAAAATGCCGTTCGCGGAGTTGCTTGGCGTGCGGATTCTGAGCGCCGCGCCGGAACGCCTCACGGCCGAGATGGTCGTGCGAGACAATCTCTGTACACTGCCCCCGGTCCTGCATGGCGGAGCGGTGATGGCGTTTGCCGATTCGCTGGGCGCCTACGCGACTATGCTCAACCTTCCCGAGGGCGCGACCACCACGACTATCGAGTCGAAAACCAACTTTCTCGCTCCGGCGCCCGCCGGTTCGACCGTTACCGGTGAGTGCACGGCGCTGCATCGGGGACGCCGCACGATGGTCTGGCAGACCCGGATTACCAATGCGCAGGGAAGGTTACTCGCCATCGTGACCCAGACCCAGATGGTGCTGGAGGCCCCGACTCGCGGTTGACATCCACTTGAGCAAGAGTTTTTGATGACCGATTCCACTTGGAGGAGCATGCGCAGGATGATAACGCGTCGTGAGATGATGAAAACGCTGGCCGGTTCGGCCGCGGTGGCAACGCAACTTTTCGCGGCGATGGCCCTGGCGGAGGCCGCGGAAGGCGCGGCGCCCGCTCCCGGCCCGTCGGACAAGGGCGTGACCGTGCGTCCGATCCTGCAGCACGACTTGCCCGACGCTCCCGGCAAGCAGATGAGCATCGTGATCGTCGAGTTCGAGCCGGGCGCGGGTTCCTCGCCGCATCGCCATCCAGGTTCGACCGCCGTTTATGTTCTGGAGGGGTCGGTCGTGAGCGAGGTCGACCCGGACAAGCCGGTCACCTACCACGCCGGACAGTCGTGGTATGAACTTCCGATGCACACGCATCGCATCGCGCGCAACGCGAGCAAGACCGAACCGGCGAAGGTGCTCGCGGTGCTTGTCTCGGACAAGGGTCAGGCCCTGGTTCTGCCGCCAGGCTAGCGCCGCGGCGGCGTGGAAGCGAAAGTCACGCGCTCGGGTTCTTGCGCGCGAGACCGTCGTACAGGTCCAGCATCCGCTCGCGCCAGTGCGCGATCGGATCGGCGGGCTCCAGCAATTCGAAACCACTTATGGTGCGCGCCCACTGAAAGCCGCCGAACACGATGTAATCCGGATAGAGCGGAGCGGCGCCGCCGAGAAACGGTTGCGACTTGAGCGTCGCCCGCAACGGCTCCAGGGTTTGGCGGAAGCCGGCGACGCGGGCCTCGCGATTGGCGCAGAACTGCTCGAGGGACATGCCGAAGCGCTTGCTCCGGGACTCGCGGAAGTAGTCCCGGTCGCGCGGATCGAGATAGCCCACGATGTCGCTTGCGACGAAGGTCGCGATCCCGGGGTTCTGCACCGTGTCCGCCCAATTATTGACGAAGCGCGCGATCGCTCTGGCGGCGGCTCCGCCGAATAGCGAGGGCCGCTCGGGATAGGCATCTTCGAGGTAGTTGGCGATCGCCCAGGAATCTCCGACCGCGCGGCCGCCGTCTTCGATCACCGGGACCTTGTCGTGTCCCGAATGCGCGATCGCCGCCTTCTCGCAGTAGCGCCACGGAATCGTCTCGACCGCGAGGTGTTTGTGCGCGAGCGCCATCCGGATGCGCCAGCAATAGGGGCTGAACCTGCGATCGGGATCGGCGCCCGCCAGGTCATACATCTTGATTGTGGTAGCGGTGGTCGCCATATCGTCCTCCGTGAGCGGCTTACTCGCCCGCGCTAGCTGCGGAGCATGTTTTCAGGGAGTGGACGTAGCCGCTGGAAAGCCCATCTTCTCGGCTGACTCTGGATACAGCCATAGCGTCATGCCCGATTGCGGGCCGTCAAGCACGCGAACCTTGATTGCGCCCGTATCGTTCGGACCGGCATCCGCGAGCAGCGTGCCCGCGGGCACCATTATCAGATTGTGATGGAAAAAGAGTTTGCTCACTTCCATCGTGCCGAACGCGTCGAGCGAGCGCAGCGCGGTTGTCCCTGCCACGTAGTCTTCCTTGTTGTCCGCCGCAATCGTTTCCTTCTCGAGACGCCATTGCTTGCCCGCGACCGACGGCGCGTCGGCAGGCAGGCTCTTACCGGTTGCCGAGAGCGGGGATTTGCACGACATCATGAGGAGAGCGACGCAGACCGCGAGGATGGCAGGTGTTATTCTGTTCACGGAATCTTTCGGGGACTCGCCTTCAAATGATCTTGTTGAGTGGGAACTCGATAATCCCGACAGCGCCGGCTTCGAGCAGCTTGGGAAACAGTTCGCGCACGGTGTGCTCGGCAATCACGGTCTCGACCGCCAGCCATTCCTTGCCTTTTAGATTGGGCGACGGGTAGAGCGACGAAACGGTGGGCGCGGTTATCGAGGGCAGCAGATCGATCACTTTCTCCAGGTTCTCGCGCGCGACGTTCATCTTGATCCCGACCCGATTCTCGGCGTCGAGCGCGCCGCGCAACAGCATCCCGATTTGCCGAATCTTGGCCTGCTTCCAGCCTACGGCCCAGGCCTTGGGATTAGCGACCAGCACCGGTGTCGAAGTTAGAAGCTGCTCGACGATCCGCAGACCGTTGGCGCGCAGCGAGGAGCCAGTTTCGGTCACCTCGACCACCGCGTCAACCAGACCTTCGGCGGCTTTGGCCTCGGTGGCGCCCCAGGAGAATTCAACGTCTACTTTAATTTTACGCTCGGCAAAGATTCGCCGCGTGAACTGGACCATCTCGGTTGACACGCGTTTGCCTTCGAGGTCCTCCAGCCGGCGCACCGGCGAGGCATCCGGAACGGCGAGCACCCATCGCGTCGGCACCAGCGACACCTTGGAGTAGATGAAGCTTTCGATTTCGAGCAGTTCGACGGCATTTTCGACGATCCAGTCGCTGCCGGTGATACCCGCATCGAGCGAGCCGTCGGCGATGTAGCGCGGCATTTCCTGGGGCCGCAGCAGCCGGCAACTCAGCGTCGGGTCGTCGACGCTCGGCATGTAGGATCGCGAGCCGACCGACACGCGCCATCCCGACTTGCGCATCAGTTCGATCGTCTGGGCTTCGAGGCTGCCCTTGGGCAGTCCGAATTTGAGTACGTTATCAGCGGGCATAGGCGTCAGCTTTACTTCCGTGTCGTGAGGGTTATCGGCGAATTACTGGAACGTAAAAATATGTCGCGCCGTTCACTGCGCGGGCTTGGGTTGATGCCCGTAGCCGGGGCCGTACTTGGCCGGGTCGACGCGTCGCGTATCGATCGTGTGCCAGGCGCCGTCGCGAAATACGCGAAAGAAGCACGACTCGTAGCCCTCGTGGCAGGCGGCGTGGTCGCCGTGCTGCTCGACCGAGAGCAGGATGGTATCGTTGTCGCAGTCGATACGGATTTCGTGCACGGTCTGGTAGTTGCCGGACTCTTCGCCTTTGCGCCACAGGCGATTGCGCGAGCGCGAGAAATAACAGGCGTGGCCGGTCTTTACGGTTTCCTCGAAGGCTTCCCGATTCATGTAGGCGACCATCAGGAGCCGTCCGCTGCGATAGTCCTGCGTCACGACCGGGACCACTCCGCCACTTTTGTCGAAATCGATTTGCGAGGCTGTCTGCTCTGATGCTGGCTGGGTTTCCATCTGCGCGTGCCGGCCCCGGGCGCCGGCAGACTCCTTTTGGTGAACACAAAAGTATCGATTAAAGTTCGATCGGTTTCAATGCCGTCGCGCATCGCGCTCCAGAGCCAGGCGGTTCGAAAATCGAGCCAGGAATGTAGAGTCGGTTCGGAGCGCATCGTGACAGGATCCTTACGAAGCGTCTTAGGAACTATCTTCGCTTTTGTATCATCGAGCTCGCTACGTAGCCTGAAGGCCGTGTAGAGCACGGCCGATGGATTCGTGCTCGCCCGGCGAGCGCCGGCTGCGCTATCGTCAACGAGTTGTCTGCGGATGGTCGATGATCGGTGGGCGATGATGAGAGATGGGCGATAATTGTAAATGAGCGGACGATCGCAAATGAAAGCGCCCTGGTCCTTAAGCGGCGCGCTGGCCGCGATTCTGATGCTGCTCGTTGCGGTGACCGCCGCCTGCCGGCATAGCGCGAAATCTGACGGCGCGGCCGAAGCCCGGCCTTCGCGCCGTTCAACTTTCAAATCGCGGTCGGCGCCGACCATTACAGTATCGAAGGCTTCATCGCGCATTCGACCGAACCCGGGCGCCTGCCCGCGCTGCTGGTGCTGACGGCCGGCGAGGGCAATGCGCGCCGCTGTATCGATCAGAGCGCCGGGCTGGTCGCGATGGGCATGATCGAGGCCTGTATCAGTATCCCCGGTTACGGTAAATCCTCGGGGCCGAGCCGTTTCGTCGGGCCGCAGGCGGTCGAGGCGGCGCATCGCGCGGTCGACCTGATGGCGGCGCGGCCGGACGTCGACCCGGACCGTATCGCCGTATGGGGCCTGTCCGACGGGGCGGTCGCGGCAGGCCTGCTGATGGATAGCGACCCACGGCTGCGCGCGGTGATCCTGCAGTCCGGCTTTTACGACACGCTCAAGATGTGGCCCGAGGCGCCGCTGCGGGAGAAGGTCACCATCCTGCGCCAGGTATGGCCGAGTCATCGGGTGCTCGCCGAGCGCAGCGTGATTGCGCATCTGCCGCCCAAGCTCGATTGCAGCGTGCTCATCATGCATGGCGAACATGACAAGAAGATGCCGGTGCGAGCAGGCCAAACGGCTGGCCGAAGACCTCGAGACGTCGCGGGGCCAAAGTCGAGACGCGCTTTTTCGACGACGGCCACGACCTTGGCGGCAAGGTCGACGGGCCGCTAAAGGAATTCCTGCGCGAGAACCTGATCGCCGCCGAGCCGCGCGCGCACGCGCCGTCCTGACGATTCAGTCCGCTCGGCTGAGCCGTCCGCGGCTCAGCGCACCTAATCCAGCGCCTTCACCGCCTCTACCACCGCGTCGGCATGACCCGCGACCTTCACCTTGGGGAAAACCTTGCGAATCACGCCGTCGCGACCGATGACGAAAGTGGTCCGCTCGATACCCATGAACTCGCGTCCATAGAGCGACTTCTTCTTGTAGACGCCGTAAAGCCGCGTGACGCGGTTGTCGGGGTCGCTCAGCAGTGGAAAGTTCAGCGCGTGCTTGTCGATGAACTTGCGATGGGAATCCGGCGAATCCGCGCTGACCCCGACGACCTGCGCGCCCAGGCGCTTTGAGACGGGCCGCGTGTCGCGGAAGTCGCATGCCTCGGTGGTGCATCCGGGCGTCATGTCCTTGGGGTAGAAATAGAGCACGAGATTGCCGCGTCCGAGCAGGTCCTTGAGCGAGAGGGTTTTGCCGCCGCCGTCGGAAAGCTCGAAGGGCGGGGCCTTGCGGCCTTCCATCTCGTGGGCGGGCGCCTTGGGAGTGCCGGCGACGGTGCGTGCCTTGGCCATGTTTGCTCCTCGATCCGCGCCCACGATTCCATCATTTGCGGCACGGGTAAAGCGCGCCCGCGCTCAATGGCTATAAAAACTCCTGTGGCGCAACGGTTTTCGCCAGATCGTAGTTGACGGCGTGCTGGTCAGCCTCTATGCTTGCGGCGGGAGCTGCCAACTAAAAGCACCTGTCGTCTTCATGGCTGCATACACCGAGCTTCACAAGCCGTTCCTTGAACAACTCGGCGACGACTATAATCTCGGCCGCATCGTCGGCGCCGTCGGTATCCCGCAAGGCTCGGTCAACAGCAACTACCTGATCGAGACCGCCAAAGGACGCTTCCTGCTGCGCGTCGACGAGGTCAAGACCGAGGGCGAGGTCAAGCGCGAGATCGACCTGCTGGCTTTTCTGCGCAAGCACTCCTTTCCCTGTCCGCATCCGTTGCAGGACCGGATGGGCCGTTACTGGCGCGAGTGCGAAGGCAAGTGCGCCTCGCTCTACCGCTACCACGAAGGACGAATCGTGCCGCCCGAGCGCCTGCGCCCGACCCAGCTCGAAACCATCGGCCGCACGCTCGGCGAACTGCACGTCATCGGCAAGGGCTACAAAAAGGGTATCGACAACCGCTTCAGCTTCGAGCGGATCGCCGACCTTTACCTGAGCGTGCGCGGCCGGCTGCCGAACTACTTTCGCAAGATAAGCCGCACCCTCGAAGACGAGGTCGATTACCTGACGCGCTACCTGGAAGGCAAACTGCCCAAGGGCGTGATCCACGGCGACCTGTTTGCCGATAACGTGCTGTTCCGCGGTGAGAAGCTGACCGCGGTGCTCGACTTCGAGGCGGCCTGCCGCGGCAAATTCATCTTCGACCTGGCGACCGCGGTCAACGCGCTATGCTTCGTCGATAGCCAATACTCGCTCGACCGTTTCCGCTTTCTGCTGCACGGATACGAGTCGGTGCGGACGCTGTCGCTGGCGGAATGGGACGCGTTTCCCAACGAGCTGCGCTACTCCTCGCTTCGCTTCACCATCACGCGCCTGCACGACTTCTTTCTCCATCCGCTGGACAACAACCACCGGGTCCACAAGGACTTCCGCGAGTTCTTCGACCGCCTGCGCATCCTGCGCCGCGAGCGCGAGGGCGGGATGGAGGCGTTGTTGATGGCGATGGCGACCGGGTACGATTACCGCAAGTACCAGAAGGTGAAGGCGAACGAGCGGCTGAAAGCCTGACGGCGTTCCACGCGCCGTTACTCGTTCCGCGATGAACCCGTTTCCGTCTTCGCGCCGCAGCGCCGGCATCTTCAGAGCCGCGTCCCCAGGGAATCATCGATGTCCGCGCTTCTAAAGCGGCTCGACGCACACAAGCCGGCGCTCTGGCTGGAGGTCGCTCCGCCGCGCGGAATCGCGGTCGAGTCGATGCTCACCAGGCTTGCCGCGGTGCGCGGGCAGGTCGACGCGATCAATCTTGCCGATAACGCGCTGGGCCGGGTCAAGCTCGCGCCGCTGGTGTTCGGCTCGATGATCAAGTCGCGGCTGGGGATGGCGGTGGTGATCAATTTTTCCTGCCGCGATCGTAACCGCTACGCCTTGAAGGCCGACCTGCTGGGCGCCGGCGCGCTCGGTATCGACGCAGTGGTGGCGCTGGCGGGCGACAAGCTTGCCGCCGATCCCGACGGCGTGCGGCCAGTCCGCGACCTTGATACTTTCAGCTCTGCTGGGCGCGATGAACGATCTGCGCCGCGGCGAGACCGGCGAGGGGCGGGGTCTGCTCAAGACGCTGCCGCGGTTCGCGATCGGCGCGGTCGCCAATCCCAACCGCAAGGCCGCCGAGCGCGAGTTCGAATTGCTCGAACGCAAGGCCGCCGCCGGCGCGGAGTTCGTGATAACGCAGCCGGTTTTCGAGGCCGCGGTGGCGCGCAGCTTCATCGCGCGCGCGCGGCGTCACAACCTGCGGGTCGTGCTCGGGATCCTGCCGGTCAAGCGCGAGTCGATGGCTGATTATCTCAAAGACCGCATTCCCGACCTTGCCAGCGCCCATTCACACTTCGACCGCTATGCCGGCCTCAACGAAGAGCAGGCGCGCCGCCTGTCGATCGAATCGAGCGTCGCGCTGATGCGCTCGTTGGCGGACGAAGTCGCGGGCTTTACCATCATGAGCGGCGGTGGACCTTCGCTCGCGATCGAGCTTGCGCTCGAGTTCAGCCGCTCGCTTGGAGGGTTCCGGTGCGCGCTAGAAAAATAAGATTTCAGCCAGCTTGCCCGCCCGCCGCGACAGGAAGCCGGCGCCCGCGCCCGCGCAAAGCGCCGACGGCGCCGCGGTCGAAGACGCGGTACGATTGATCCTGCGCCACGTCGGCGAGGATCCGGAGCGGGAGGGACTCAAGCTCACGCCGACCCGCGTGCTGCACGCGCTGGAATTCCTGACCCGCGGCTACAACGAGGATCCCAAGGTTGCGATCAACGGCGCGGTCTTCTCCGAGGAGGAGTACCAGGAGATCATTCTATGCAAGGACCTCGACTTCTATTCCCTGTGCGAGCATCATCTGCTGCCCTTCTTCGGCAAAGCGCATCTCGCCTATCTACCCAACCGCCGCATTATCGGGCTCTCCAAGCTCGCCCGCCTGGTTGAGATCTATGCCCGCAGACTGCAGGTGCAGGAGCGGCTGACCACGCAGATCGCGCATACCCTGATGGAAGAGATCGAACCGCTGGGCGTGGCCGTGGTGCTCGAGGCCGAGCACCTGTGCATGCGGATGCGCGGAGTCGAAAAGCAGAATTCCTACGTCACGACGTCGGCGATGCTGGGGGTGTTTCGCACCCACAGCGAGACCCGGCAGGAGTTCATGAACCTGCTGCGCAACGGCAAGGACTAGGCCCGCCGCGGACGGACCGGAGCAACGCCGATCGCGGGATACGGATGCCGCGGTGACGATGGAACGATGAATCGATGAAGGAAGCCGTTTCGACCGAAGTGCTCGACAAGCTGGGCGCGTACGCGTTGCGCTACGTCAAACCGGGCCAGACCGTGGGGCTGGGCACCGGGCATGCCGCCTCGGCCTTCATTCGCGCGCTCGGCCAGCGCGGGATCAAGGTGCGCGGGGTTCCGACCTCGTCGGCCAGCGCGGAACTCGCGCGTTCGCTGGGGATCGAGGTCGTCGACCTCGACGGTAAGGGCCGGCTGGACCTCGATATCGACGGCGCTGACGAGGTCGATTCACGCCTCAACCTCATCAAGGGCTATGGCGGCGCGCTGGTGCGCGAAAAGGTCGTCGCGTGCGCCTCGCGCAAGGTGGTGATCCTGGTCGGCGCGGAGAAGCGTGTGAGCCGGCTCGGGCAGCACCATCGGCTGCCGGTCGAGGTGGTGCCGTTCGCGGCGCACTACGCGATACGCCGCATCCGCGCGCTGGGGCTCAAGCCGACCGTGCGGGTCGGTGCGGACGGAAGCGAGTTCCTGAGCGACAACGGCAACCTGGTGATCGACTGCGGTATCGGCGTGATCGATGGTCCCGCCCGGCTCGAACGCGAACTGCGCGCGATTCCCGGCGTGGTGGGCACCGGGCTCTTCATCGATATTGCCGGCGTGGTACTGGTGGCCAATGGCGACGGTTCGATCACCACGCTCGAACGGCGCCGCTAGCGTGCGGCGGGCGATACCGCGTCCGCCGCGTTTGCCTGCCGTCATAGAATCCTGCGCAACTAGCGCGACAGGATTTTCAAGCCGGCGGAACAACTGATGGAAACCGCCTCCGCTCATTCCGGCGGCTCGCTTGCGCGGCGCGATTTGACCCGCATCTATGCCTCCGCCGTTTCGGCGGTCGCACCGGCGCATTTGATAGAACGCGCCCTTGGCGGCCAGCTCGAAGGTGCCGAGAAAGTTCCGGCGCTGCTGGCGGACGCGTCACGGATTTTTCTCCTCGCGGCGGGCAAGGCGGCGCTCGGGATGGCGAACGAGCTTGCCGCGCGGCTTGGCCCGAAGATCCACGACGCCCTCGCGATCGTTCCAGCGCCGTCTGGGGGGAGTGTTCCCGAATCGCGGGGCGGGACGTTCGGTGCGGCGCGTGAAGCGATCCGGATCGTCGCGGCGGCCCATCCGCTGCCCGACGCGTCATCGCATCAGGCGGCCGTCGCCGCGCTCGAAATCGCAAGCCAGGCCGGACCAGGCGACTTGTTGCTGTTCGCGCTCAGCGGCGGTGCGTCCTCGCTGATGGTCGCCCCCGCCACGTCGGTGACGCTGGCGGACAAGATTGCGATCAACGCCGCGCTGCTCGGTTCGGGAGCGTCTATTCGCGAGCTGAATATCGTGCGCCGTCATCTTTCGACCATCAAGGGCGGAGGATTGTTGCGGGCCTGTGGCGGCGGGCGCGTGCTGAGCCTCATCCTGTCGGACGTCGCGCAAAACGATCTCGCCACGATCGGCTCGGGACCGGCCGCTGCCGACCCGACGACTTTCGCCGACGCAGTAGCGGTACTTAAACGCCGCGGACTCTGGGGCCGCGCGCCGGAAACGATCCGCGACCGGCTCGAACGAGGGGCGGCTGGAGAGGTCGCCGAAACCGTCAAGCCGGAAGACCCACTGCTGCAACGCGCCGACAACTTTGTGATCGGTGACAACCGTACCGCCCTGGAGGCCGCTATCGGCGCAGCCGTCGCGGCCGGTTACGTGGTCGACCGATGGCGCGACCTTCATGGCGAGGCCGACGACGTGGCCCGCGCGCTCAGCGCCCATCTCGCGGCGATCGAAAGCGCTCGCGTCTGCGTGATCGCCGGCGGCGAACCGGTGGTCACGGTACGCGGCCGCGGGCGCGGCGGGCGCGCGCAGCAGGCGGCGCTGGCGATGGCGCTCGAACTGGATCGGCTCGGCCGCGACCGCCGCATCATGGCGCTGTTCGCCGGCACCGACGGTATCGATGGCCCCACCGAGGCGGCCGGCGCCTTTGTATCGCCACGCACCGCCGAGCGCGCGCGGGAAGCCGGCCTGGATCCTGGAGCGGCGCTGAAGCGCAACGACGCCTATCCGCTCTTTGCCGCGCTCGGCGATCTGCTGATGACGGGGCCGACGGGCACCAACGTCTCGGATATATTCATAGGATTGGTCAACTACTGACCCTGAACCGCGCTGGTTCGGGATCGCGTTCGTTTCGAGCTGAACGAGAGGAAATAAGAGGCAGGATGGCGAGGCCGGCAGTAAAGGCGGGAGTCAGGAGTGGCGCCAGGCACGAGAGCGCGGTGAACACCGATGGACGGCGTGGCAAGAGCGGCAAGGCCGCGGGGACGCCGCGCGTCACGCTCATTCCCGGCGACGGAGTGGGGCCGGAGGTAATCGGCGCGGCGGTCAAGGTGATCGAGGCCGTTGGAGTAAAGATCGATTGGGACCAGCAAATGGCCGGGGCTGCCGCGCTTCGGAGATTCGGAACCCCGGTGCCCGATCAGCTTATCGATTCGCTCAAGTCCACCAGTGTGGCACTCAAGGGACCGCTGGAGACGCGCGTTGGAGAAGGTTACCGTTCGATCAACGTTTACCTGCGCAAACATTTCGAACTCTACGCGAACGTGCGCCCGGTTCGAACGCAGGCCGGAGTGCATACGCCATTTGCCGGCGTCGATTTGGTCGTTATCCGCGAGAACACCGAGGACCTCTACGCGGGCATCGAGCACGAGGTCGCGCCGGGAGTGGTCGAGAGCGTCAAGATCATAACCGCGCGCGCCTCGACGCGGATCGCGCGGTTTGCCTTCGAATACGCGCGCACCAACCATCGGCGCCTGGTGACCGCGATTCACAAGGCCAACATCATGAAGCTCTCGGACGGGCTTTTCCTCAAATGCGCGCAGCGCGTGGCTCGCGAGTATCACGATATCGCGTACAAGGAGCAGATCGTCGACGCCGCATGTATGCGGCTCGTGACCGATCCGCAGGCGTTCGACGTCCTACTGCTGGAAAACCTTTACGGCGATATCGTTTCCGACCTTTGCGCGGGGCTGGTCGGCGGCCTGGGCTTCGTGCCCGGCGCCAACTATGGCAGGCATGGCGCGATTTTCGAGACCGTTCACGGCACCGCACCCGACATCGCCGGCAAAGGTATCGTCAACCCGGTGGCGGCGATCAAGACCGGGGCGCTGCTGCTCGACTATCTTGGCCACGAGCGCGCCGGAAATCGGATCCGCGCCGCCGTCAACGCGGTCCTGAGCGCGGGCCGGGTGGTGACGCCGGATATCGGCGGCAAGGCCGGTACCGCGGATATGACCGCGGCGGTTATTCGAGCGCTTTAAGTAGCGCTTCGCCGATCATTTCCGAGTTGGCGGCTCCGCTCGCGCACGCGCTACGCCCGAGCTGGCGGGCGCCGCGCTTGCACCTAGGAAAGAGACGATTAGCGGACGACGAATATCTCCACTGGACCGCGGCGAGCAAATCGTTCGGCTTTCCTGCGAAAGCTTCGATCTCGCGGTCATCGGCGGCGGAATCAACGGCGCCGCGATCGCGCGCGACGCCGCGATGCGCGGCCTGAACGTCGCCCTGGTCGAGCGCCAGGACTTCGCCGGTGCCACTTCCTCCCGCTCCTCGAAGTTGATCCATGGCGGCTTGCGTTATCTGCCGCAGGGTGAGCTTCGCCTGGTGCGCACGGCGCTTGCCGAGCGCGAACGCCTGCGCCGGGTGACCGCGCCGCATCTGGTCAAGGCGCTGCGCTTTCTATTCCCGGTCTATCGCGGACGAGGTCCGGGACGGATCGAGCTTGGTGTGGGACTCTGGCTCTACGATTTGTTCGCCCGCACACCCCGCACTGAGCGCCATCGCCGGGTCAACCGCGCAGGCGCGCTCGCGGCAGAGCCGATGCTCAATCCCCAAGCGTTGGCGGGCGGTGCCTTCTATTACGATGCCGGCGGCGATGACGCGCGGCTGACGATCGAGAACGCGCTCGACGCGGCCTATCACGGTGGCGCGATTGCCAACTACGTCGAACTCGAGGGCTTCTCGCGCGCCGAGGGACGGATTGCGGCGGCCGCGGTACGCGACCGACCGACTGGGAGGCGCTTCGAGTTGCGCGCGCGCCTGTTCATCAACGCCGCGGGACCATGGATCGATGACGTCCGCAGGCTTGACGACCCGGGCGTCACGCCCTCAGTCCGCCTGACCAAGGGCGTGCATCTCATGATCGACCGCGAGCGGCTGCCCGTCCGCGAAGCGCTGGTGCTGGGCGACGCGCGCGGCCGAATAGTCTTCGTGATCCCGCATGGCGAGGAGGTGCTGGTTGGCACCACCGACACCGACTTCCACGGCGACCGCGAACGGCCGGCCGCCGAACCGGAGGACATCGACTATCTTCTCGGGGTGGTTTCGCAAAGCCTTCCGGGCGCGGCGCTAACCGTCGCCGACGTCGCCGCAAGCTTTGCCGGGTTGCGAGCGCTGGCGGCAGGCGGCGCGAGTGCACCGTCGTCGGTCTCCCGCGAGGAAGTCATTGTCGAGAGCCGCTCCGGGCTGATCTCAATCGCCGGCGGGAAGCTGACGACTCATCGCGAGATCGCCGAGCGGATCGTTAATCGCGCTTTATCGATCCTGGGTCGAGGCCAGGAGCGTTCGCCGACGCTCGATACGCCGCTGCCGGGCGCGCGCCCGGTGGAGATCGAAGATATGAACGGTGCCGCTCAGGCGCTCGCCGCGCTGCCGACGGATTTGCGCGAGGCGATGACCGCGCGTTACGGGACTCGGGCGATCGTGGCGGCAGATCTAGTCCGCCAGTCGCCCGCGCTGGCACGGCCGCTCGCCGCCGGATGCCCGGTCGCGGCGGTGGAGGTGCTCTACGCGGTGCGCTACGAGATGGCGGCGTCGGTCGCGGATTTCATCCGGCGCCGCACCGCGCTCTCGTGGCGTCATCCGCGACGCGCATCGGCGGCGGCCGAGGCGGCGGCGCGCCTGATGGCGGGAGAACTTGGATGGGACCGGGAGCGCGAGCAGGCGGAAGTCAGCGCCTGCGAGTCCGCAGTATCGGATTAGATAGTGAAGTCATAATCCAAATGACGTAGTTGTAATCCAGATGATGCGTGAGTCACGCAAAGATCTCCGCGCTAATCTCGTAGAGCGAACCGTCCGGATTGCCGCCACGCTCGCCAGCCTTTATCCCGAGGCCCGGATCAGCCTCGATTTCACGAACGCGTGGCAATGCCTGGCCGCGACGATTCTCTCCGCGCAGTGCACCGATAAGCGGGTAAATAAGGTGACGCCGCGCCTGTTCGCCGAAATCCCCGACCTTAGCGCGATGGACGCGGCGCCGGCCGACCGGGTCGAGCGGCTGATCCTCGATACCGGCTTCTTCCGCCAGAAGACGCGCTCGCTGAAGGGCGCGGCGCGCG
The DNA here is from genome assembly GCA_963755905.1 of uncultured delta proteobacterium. Lineage (GTDB taxonomy): Bacteria > Desulfobacterota > Binatia > Binatales > Binataceae > JAKAVN01. The sequence goes on along the minus strand of CAVWLM010000002.1, from coordinate 1,138,111 downwards.
CAATCCTGGAGCGCTTCGGCGGCGAGGTACCCTCGCGGATGGAGGACCTGGTGACGCTGCCCGGCGTCGGGCGCAAAACCGCCAACGTCCTGCTGGGCCACGTTTTCGGCCAACCGGGCCTGGTGGTCGACACTCATGTGCGGCGGCTCGCGAATCGTCTTGGGCTGACGCGCGAGTCGGATCCGGAAAAAATCGAGCACGATTTGCAGGCGCTGCTCGAACCTGGCGAATGGACGCCCTTTTCCATGCGTCTAATACTCCATGGGCGAACTGTATGCTTCGCGCGAAAGCCGCGGTGCGAGATCTGCGCGCTTTCGGCGGACTGCCCTCGTATCGGTGTGGCGGCAGGGTCGAAATCGCGGACGGAGCCGAAAAAAACATAGACAGTACTGGCAAAAACCATGTTTGATCTGACTCGGCGACATGTAATAATCGCTCCACACTAAAAGCGTGATGTGCCGTGAGACTGCGTATCGACGAAATAACCGCCGAGGCCAGAGAGGTTTCCTTTCTCCAGTCCGAGGAGGAAGTTAACCGGCGTCTCGCCTTGGGCCCCGTGCACGAGTTTCGCGTGGGCGGCGCGATCGCGGTCGATTTGTCATACTATCGGGCTGGCATGGAGCTATTTTTCGAAGGCCGGCTGAGCGCGCCGATGGTTGCCTCGTGTGCGCGCTGCGCGGAAGAATTCAGCGCCTCCAACGCGCGGCCATTTCGTTTCGTGCTGGCACCGCGCGCCGTGGACGACGATGCCGACGGGCGGCTGCGCGCCGAGGACCTGGAATTCTCGCTCTATGACGGCGACCAGATCGATCTTGCGCCGCTGGTCGCCGAACAGCTACTCCTTGCGCTACCCAGCCGCGCCTTATGCCGCGAGGACTGCCAAGGGCTGTGCCCGCGTTGCGGGATCAATCTCAACCTGCACAAGTGTGATTGCGAACAATCGCCGCGCGACCCGCGCCTGGCGGTTCTGCGAACGCTCAAACTCGAGCGGTCCTGAAACCGCTCAAGTCTTTTGAAAACTCACGGATCATGTCAAACAGAAAAGAGTAACTATTTATGCAGGCACCCAAGCGACGTACTTCCCACTCCAAGCGCAACAAGCGCCGCGCCCATGACGCACTGCGCGCGGTCAATCCCATCGCGTGCGCCCAATGCGGCGAGCCAACACTGCCGCATCGCGTATGCCATCACTGCGGCGCCTATCGCGGACGGCAACTCGTGGAGACCGCTGAATAAGTGGTCCGGAGCGGCGCGTGAGAATCGCGCTTGACGCGATGGGGGGCGACCTGGCCCCCAAGGCGACGGTCGAGGGCGCGGTGCTGGCCGCGAGCGACTTCGGCATCGAGATCATCTTAGTTGGTGATCGCGAGTTGTTGACGCGCGAACTTGCCGAGCATCGGATCGGCGGCCTCAAGATAACGGTGGAACACGCGCCCGAGAGCGTGGCAATGGACGCTTCGCCGCTGGAGTCCGTCCTCGAGAAGCCGCAGTCTTCGATTCACGTTGGCCTCGAGATGGTCAAGCGCGGCGATGCGAGCGCTTTCGTCAGCGCCGGTAACTCGGGCGCCGTGATGGCGGCCGCGATGATGATCCTCGGCACGCTGTCGGGAGTCGACCGTCCCGCAATCGCGTCGCTGGTGCCCGCCAGTGACGGTTTCGCTTTGCTAATCGACGCCGGTGCCAATACCGACGTGCGGCCGCTCAATCTCGCGCAATTCGCCGTGATGGGCAGCATCTACTCCCGCCACGTGCGCGGTGTACCCAATCCCCGGATCGGCATCCTGGCCAACGGCGAGGAAGAATCCAAGGGCACCGATCTCACGCGCGCGGCGGCCTCGATGCTGGGCGATATGCGGGAGTCCATCGACTACATCGGCTACGTCGAAGGCCGCGACATCAACCGGGGCAAGGCGGACGTGGTGGTAACCGACGGCTTTACCGGCAACGTGGCGCTCAAGACGATGGAGGGCTTTGCTTCTTTCCTGCTCGGCAACCTGCGCGACGTTTTCGGCACCTTTTTCGGCCGTATCGCCTACCTCCTGGTGCGCAAGCGCCTCGGCGGGATTCGCGAGCGGCTGGACCCGTCAGAATATGGTGGCGCGCCGCTTTTGGGACTCGACGGAGTTACGATCATCGCGCACGGGTCGTCCAATCCACGCGCGATCCGCAACGCCATTCGCGCCGCCGCCAACGAGGCGCTGGTCGAGCGCGTTAACGCCGAGATCGTCGAGATGCTCAAACGTCACGTCTCCGCGATGCCGGCCAAGTCCACGAACAAAGGCTTCCGCGCGCTGTTGGGCCGGATGCGCGAGCGGCTGCATCGCCATCCCCGCGACGGCGCGGCTCCGCAGGCTCAAACTACGCCCGCCGCCGCGGCGGCTCCCGCGACGGGCCATGCCGCGACTCCTCCGGCAGTGCACGCTGCGAACTCCGAGCACGCGAGCCCGCCCGCGCCGTCCGCGCCGGGAACGGGAGAGCTGGTGGCTCCCGACCTTCGATCCCACGAAGTGATAGCGTCGGGTAACGGCTTCGTGGTTCTTGGTGACGCGTCGCATGATGAACCGCCAAAGTCCGAGGAGGAGAAGCCGGCGGTCGAATCTCCACCTCACCTGGAACCGGGTCCGCATAAGCCCGATCCTTCCTGATATCCGCGATCGCGCGAAATCTCCGCTTCGAGGTCACCGTTAGATGAAGGTTGCATTCCTCTTTCCCGGGCAAGGGGCGCAGCGGGTTGGCATGGGATCCGAGCTGGCGCGTGAGTTTGCCGCGGCGCGCGAAACTTTCGACGAGGCCGACGAGGCGCTCGGCTTCAAACTTTCCAGGCTGTGCTTCGAAGGGCCTGAAGACGAATTGCGCCTGACCGCGAACACCCAGCCGGCGACTCTGGCGACTTCCATCGCGGCGTTGCGCGCGTTCGAGGCCGAGTACGGCGTAAAGGCCGAGATAGCCGCCGGCCACAGCCTCGGCGAGTACACGGCGCTGGTCGCCGCCGGCGCCCTGGAATTCGCCGCCGCGCTGCGCGCGGTACGCGAGCGTGGCCGCCTGATGCAGCAGGCTTGTCCGCCAGGAGAGGGCTCGATGGCCGCGTTGATCGGCCTCGACCTCGCCGCCGTGCGCGAAGTTTGCGAGCAGGCATCGCACGAAGGTCAGATAGCGGTGCCCGCGAACCTCAACGCTTCCGGCCAGATCGTAATCGCCGGACATGCCGCAGCGGTAAAGCGCGCGATCGAAATTGCCAAGGAGCGTGGCGCCGGGATGTCGGTCGAACTAAAAGTCAGCGCCCCGTTCCACTCGCCCCTGATGCAACCGGCGCGGGTCGGGATGGAGCCGGTGATCGAGGCGCTTAAAGTGAACACGTTGCGCTTCGGAGTGATCGCAAACGTAACCGCCGAAGTGAATCGAGACCCCGAGCGCGTCAAACCGCTGCTCCTCGAGCAAATCACCTCGCCGGTGCGTTGGGAGGAATCGATGGCGCGGCTCGGCGCCTCGGGTGCCACCAGCGCCCTCGAGTTCGGCGCGGGCCGTGTGCTGGCCGGTCTGATGCGGCGTATCAACAAGGGCTTCAAGGTGCGCTCGGTGGAGGATCCGGGCTCCTTGAGGGCGGCAGGGCAGGCGCTCGCCGAGGAGGCGGCCGCGGGTGCGTAGCATGCGGAACGCGTGGCGGCGGAAAGAGGGCGGCTCCTCGCGGTCCACAGTTGAGCTTGTCGCCCGATCTACCGCCAATGGTCGCCAACTTGCCTAGTTGGGGCTAACTCCCTAAGCTGCGCTGTAACGTTTGCTGGCCCGGGGGATATGCCGCCCAGGCGCGTGCGAGCACGATCCGGCGCAGGCGGAACGGAATCAACCGTAATCGAAACGTCCATGGAACGCGGCGCGCCACCCCCCGGCGCAGGCCGGCAGGAGGAAATCAGACCACGATGGCTGGAGAAGTCGAAACCAAGGTTCGCGAAATCATCAGCGAGCAGCTCGGCGTGTCCGCTGACGAAGTGACACCGGAGGCATCATTTATCGAGGACCTCGGTGCCGATTCACTCGATATCGTCGAGCTGGTGATGGCGCTGGAGGAGGAGTACGGGATGGAGATCTCGGACGAGGACGCCGAGAAGATCCGCACCGTCAAGGACGTGGTCACCTATATCGAGGCGCACAAGGCCTGATCGTCCGTAAAGCATTTTCACCTTCAGTCCTGCCAACGGCGCCCGAGATCGCCTGGCGGCCGTCCGCCGGGCGATTCCGGCGTACGTTCGTCCACCGTTCGCGATCCCGCGCGCGCCGCGGATGCGCCGGTCCCGGCTGGCGCGCTAGACTCGCACCATGAGATGCCCGTTTTGCCGCAATCGCGGTAACCGCGTGGTCGACTCGCGGCTGAGCGGTGACGGCGCAACGATCCGGCGGCGCCGAATGTGCTCGTCCTGTAAGCGGCGCTTCACTACCTACGAGCGGGTCGAAGAGTCGGCGCCTATGGTGGTCAAGAAGGACAATCGGCGCGAACCGTTCGATCGCGGCAAAATAGTTTCCGGACTCAAGAAGGCCTGCGAGAAGCGCCCGGTCTCGATGGAAACTATCGAGGAGATAGCCGACCGTATCGAGGCCACGGTGGCTGAGCAGGGAGGGCGCGAGGTCCCGAGCTCCGTAATCGGCGGCGCGATCATGAACGAGCTGCAACGCGTCGACCAGGTTGCTTACGTGCGCTTCGCCTCGGTCTACCGCTCCTTCAAAGATATCGACGAATTCATGCACGAGCTGGAAGACCTGATCCGTTTGCGCAAGGAAGGCGCCGCCTCATCGCCGGCTCCTGCGCGCGACAAAAAGAGCGAGCACGTCTCCCGCAAGGGCGAGCCCGGTTCGTAAGCCGCCGTGCCCACCGCCCCGCCTTCATCCGCCGATCTTCGTTTCATGCGGAAAGCGCTTGCGCTCGCGCGCCGGAGGCTCGGGCGGACCTCGCCCAACCCGGCTGTGGGATGCGTGATCGTGCGTGGCGGCCGGATTGTCGGCCAGGGCGCGACCGCCGCCGGCGGCCGACCACATGCCGAGGCCGTGGCGCTTGCCCGTGCAGGCGCAAGAGCGCGCGGCGCGACCGCCTACGTATCGCTCGAGCCCTGCGCGCATCGGGGACGCACAGCGCCATGCGCGCGCGCTCTCGTTGAGGCGGGAGTCCGCCGGGTGGTGGCCGGATGCGTCGATCCGTATCCGCCGGTGCGTGGGCGGGGATTGGCGATCCTGCGCGCTGCAGGAGTCGAAGTCACCAGCGGCGTGTTCGAGGACGACTGCCGGCGTCTCAACGAAGGGTTCTTCACCCGCGTGACGCGTGGACGGCCGTTCGTGACGCTGAAGCTCGCGCTCTCGCTCGACGGGCGAATCGCCGCCGCCTCGGGCGACTCGCAATGGATAAGTTCCCCTGCCTCGCGCGCCCTGGTTCATCGCTGGCGCAACGAGGCCGACGCGGTGATGGTTGGCGCGGGCACCGTGATCGCCGACAATCCGCGCCTGACTTGCCGAGTGGCGGGCGGGCGCGATCCGGTCCGAGTGATTATCGACGGGCGTTTGCGATGCTCGCCGCGGGCGCGGGTTTTCGTCCAGCGCTCGGCGGCGCCCGCCCTGCTGGTGACCACCGCCGCGAACGCGGCGCGGGCGCGGCGGCGCTACGGCGGTGCGCGGGTCGAGATCTTCGGATGCCCTGCGCGGGGTTCCGAGATCGATCTGGGCGCCTTGATGCACGAACTTGGACGACGCGGTTGGTGCAAAGTGCTGATCGAGGGCGGCGCGGGCCTGGCCGGTGCGGCACTCGGAGCGGCGATTGTCGATCGTGTGGCCTTCTTCGTCGCACCGATTGTTATCGGAGCGGGGATCCCGGCGGTCGAGGGACTCGGCTTCTCGCGCGTGCGCGACGCGATTGCGCTCGACGCTCTGAGCGTGCGCCGGCTAGGCGGCGACCTGTTGATGGAATCCGCTATCGAGACCCGGCGCCACGCGAAGGTGCGGAGAGCCTGAAGCGGGTACGCTGGTCAGTTTACGGAGGCGGTGATAACATCCATTTCCGGGGAGCGCGCACCTTCGAAACCATGATGGTCAAGTCATCCAAATCGCTCGAAGAAATCTTCAGCCGCATCCGCGCCGCAAAGATGGTGCTGATGGTGATGGAGGAGGGCGAGGAGGCCGAAGGCGATCTCGTGATGGCCGGCGAGAAGGTGACACCGGAGCACGTCAACTTCATGGCGCGTAACGCACGTGGCGTCGTTTCGGTGGCGTTGCCGGAGCGGCGAATGCGCGAAATGGGAATTCCGCTGGTCGCCTCGCCCCAGAGCGAGCTTGCGGACGAGCAGGCGGGTTCGCTGGTCGAGGCGCGCGACGGTGTGACCACCGGAATTTCAGCGCACGATCGCGCGCGCACCATCCAGGTGCTGGCCTCCGACAAGAGCGGCCCGCAGGACATCGTGATGCCCGGCCATGTATTGCCGCTGATGGCACTGAGCGGTGGAGTTATGATGCGCCTGGCGCGCGCCGAGGGCGCGGTCGATCTGATGCGGGCGGCCGGGATGCGCCCGTGCGGTGCGCTTTGCACGGTGCTGCGCGAGGACGGCGACGCGGCGCGCCTGTCTGAGTTGCGCGAGTTTGCCAAAACCCATGATCTCCCGATCCTGTTCATCAAGGATCTGGTTTCCTATCGCCTGACCAACGAATTGCTGGTGCAGCGCGTCGCCGATGTCGACTTTCCGATCGATTCCGGCGAGCTCAAGGCGGTGGTCTTCCGCAGCACGGTTGACGGCCGCGAACATCTGGCGCTGGTCAAGGGCAACGTCGGCGGCGGGCGTCCGGCGCTGGTGCGGCTCCATTCGCAGTGCCTGACCGGCGATGTGTTCGGCTCGCAGCGCTGCGACTGCGGCGAGCAACTGGCCGAATCGATCGAAAGAATACTCGCCGCAGAAGCCGGCGTGATCATCTACCTGCATCAGGAAGGGCGCGGAATCGGCCTGGCGAATAAGATCAAGGCTTATGCGCTGCAGGACCAGGGCCTCGATACGGTCGAGGCCAATCTGCAGCTCGGCTTCAAGGAGGATCTGCGCGACTACGGAATCGGCGCTCAGATCCTGCGCGACCTGGGCGTCGGCGAGGCCAGGTTGCTGACCAACAATCCGCACAAGATCGAAAGTCTGCAAAGCTACGGCGTGCGCGTCAGCCGTGTGCCGATCGAAGTCACGCCGCATCTCGGAAATATCGATTACTTGCGCACCAAGAAGGAGAAGCTTGGCCATCTCTTCTCCAAGCTCAAGGTGATCACGTAGGTTGCGCCGCGGCTGCCCCAGGTGCAGCCCGGAGCGACAGGCGTGATGATCCAGGCGGGCGGCGATTTCAAAAAATCATGGGACTCAGACATCTGGCGCGAGAGCTCGCGCTCAAGGCGCTCTATCAGATAGATATTCGCGGCGGCGCCTCGCGTGAGGACCTCGCGCTATTGTTCGAAGGCTTCGATGCCGACGATCGCGCGCGCAAGTTCGCGGTCGAGCTGGTGGAAGGAGTCGAGCGCGAGCGAACGGCGCTCGACAAGCATCTGGCCGGCGCGCTTGAGCACTGGACTATCGGACGGCTCTCGCGAGTCGACCACAATATTCTGCGGATCGGACTGTACGAGCTGTTGTGGATGAAGGAGATTCCCACGCGCGTCACGATCGACGAGGCGATCGAGCTGGCCAAGGCCTACGGCGATCAGGAGTCGGGACGCTTCGTCAACGGCGTGTTGGATGAACTCGCGACGCGGCTGGATCTCAAGCAAAAGGGCGAGGAGCGCGGCGTTGGCGAGCGCGATCCTGGTAAAGAGCGCTAGCGTTCCGTTCGCGATGACGCGATATGGCGGTTGAGACGGCGCTTTCCATCCTGCGCGCGGGCGAGCGCGCCACGCTTCCTCCGGCGATTGTAATCAGCGGCACGCACGCCTTTTTGCGCGAGTACGTCTTCGATTTCATACGGCGCAGGATGCTGCGGCAGGGGATGAAGTATCGCGCCTTCCAGGTCGGCGGTGCGGAGGGCTTCGATGCCGTGCTGGCGGAATTACGCGAAGCCGACCTGTTCGCGCCGGCGCGGGTCGTGGGATGCCGCGTGCTGCGGTCGCATCGCGGTGGTGCCGATCAAAATGACGACGACGACGGCGCGGCGTCGGGCGGTTCGCGGGCGAGGGCGGGTGGCGGCGAAGCGGCCTTGACCGAAGCGGTCGAGACGATGCGCGGTCCCGGGGCGCTCATCGTTGTGTACGAGCGCGACACGGCGCCAGCCAAAGTCCGCCGCGCGGCGGAGCAGGGCGGACTTGCGATAAACTGCCCGCGCCCGTACGACAATCAGCTCACGCAATTCGTCGAGGCTTTCGCCCGCGCGCAGGATTTGCGGCTGGGGCCCGGGGTCGCCGAATTGCTGATCTCGCGCCACGCCGGCGACCTCGCGGCTATCGCCAACACCCTCGCCAAGGCCCTAATTCGTCTCGAAGCCGGAGCCACGCTCAAGCCGAACGACCTCGACGAACCGTCGACGGCGAAAATCCCGGACCTGTTTGAGCTGGCTGAGGCGGTCTCCAATGGGCGCGCGGCGGCGGCGCTGGCGATCCTCGCGCGCGCGATCGCCGCGGGGCGCGATCCCTTTGAATTGCTGGCGGTCGAGATTGCTCCGGTGATGCGCCGGATGATGCTGGCGGCGTCGATGGCGGCGCATAAGCGGAGTACCCCGCAAATTGCGGCCGCGCTCGGGATGTCGCCGTCGAGCCCGCTCGCGATGCGCGCGATCGAGGGAGCGCGCCGCTTCGGGATGCCGCGGCTTGCCGAGAGTTATCGGCGAGTCTCGCAGCTCGATGCCGACTTCAAGAACGGGCGAATCAAGGAGCGCGAAGAGGCGCTGGCCGGGATGCTGCTCGAGCTGATGTCACCCCAGGCAAGCGCCTGACTGACGGGCGCTATCCGTCGGACGACCGGGCGCCTGACGGAAAAGAATGCTCGAAAAGCGAGAGAGCTTAGGATTTCGCAGCGGCGCCGTGCTTGCGATGCAGCGCGCGGGAGAGCCGCGCAACCTTGCGTGCCGCGGTGTTGCGATGGAGCGCGCCTTTGCCCGCGGCCTTATAGAGCACCCGGGTCGCCTGGCGCAACTCCTGCTGGGCTCCAGGGGCGTCGGCGCCCTCAATCGCCTGTATGGCATGCTTGACCGCGCTGTGTACGCGGGTCTTGATCGCACGATTGCGGTCGCGCCGCTTGAGGCTTTGCCGATGGCGCTTCTCTGCTGACGGGTGAACTGGAATATGCGGCATAACCAGTCTTAGCTAACAGTGCGGGCGCGCCAGGTCAATACCGCCTTGCGCCGACGCTAAGGCTTGGCTGATGCGCGAGTCGAGGGAACCCGGCTCAGCCGTCGCCGAGCTTTCGCTTGGCATCCTGCCAGAGGCCTTCGATTTGTTGCGCGTCGAGCTTTGCGAGTTCGAGCTTGCGTTCCCTCGCGGCCTGCTCGACCTGCTTGAAGCGCGCGATGAACTTGTCGCAGGCAGCTCTAAGCGTCGTCTCCGCGTCGTGCCCGATGAAACGAGGCGCATTGGCGAGCGCGAGCATCGCGTCCCCAAGCTCTTCCGCCGCATGCTCGCGGTCGCCGCGTGCCAGCGCCGCGCGGGTCTCCGCTATTTCTTCGCCGACCTTGTCGAGCACCGCCGAAGCCCCAGGCCAGTCCATCCCGGCGCTCCGCGCCCGCTCGCCGAGCTTCTGCGCCCGCGTGAGCGCGGGCAACGCGCGCGCGATGCCGTCGAGCGCCGAGGTGGCGCCCGCCGCCGCGCGTTCCTGTTGCTTGAGCTTGTCCCAGTTCCGGACGACTTCGGCCGAGCTTTCCGCCACGACGCCCGCGTATACGTGAGGATGACGCCGCACGAGTTTTTCCCGAGCCCGCCGCAGCATCGCCGCGACCTCGAGGCCGCGTTGCTCTTCGGCGATATTCGCCGCGAACAGCACCTGCACCAGCAAGTCGCCGAGTTCGTCGTCGATTTCGCGATCGCCGCCGTGCTCTATCGCGTCGGCGGCTTCGTAGGCTTCCTCCAACAGATGGCGCGAAGCGGACGCGAGTGTCTGCTCGCGGTCCCACGGGCATCGCTCGCGTAGTTCGCGAACGACCTCCAGCAGCGCCATAAATTCCTGCGCCGCTCCCGGCGCGTCCGTTGGATTGCCTTGTCCGATTCCCTCGCCTTGTCCAAGGATGGGCTTAAGAGGAGGCTCGCGTTTCATTTAGCGCATCGCGTCAGGCCGTGATCACCGGCTGGATAACTTTTTCCGTCAGGAATGACGATAAATCCCGAATCCCGTCGGCCGTGATCTCGTGGCCGCAATCGTATTCGCGATAAATCAGCGGCAGCTTGAAACCGCGCAGATGCTCGACCGACTCGCGCGCCTTGGCGATGTCGATCATCTCGTCGGCACGGCCGTGCTGGATCAGCGTGGGCAGTTGCGCCAGCGCGTCGCGATTGCCGGCGTATTCGACCAGTTCCTCAGGAAACCAGGTTGATAGCGCAACCAGCGCGGCGAAGCGCTCGGGGTGACGAATCGCCAGGTTGTAGGCCATCACGCCGCCCTGGCTGAATCCCATCACGATGAGCTTGCGGCGGTCGATGGGGTAGCGGTCGAGCGCCGCGTCCACAAAGCGCATCAGGCGGTCGGCCGCTCGGCCCATCGCCTCCATGTCGGGCGGCGCGCCCCTTCGTAGCTGGTACCATCCGTACCCGTTGATCGCACCGATCTCGACTTCGACCGGGCCTTGCGGACACAGCGTCAGGCAGCGCCCGCGCGCGATATACGGCGCGAGGCCCATCAGGTCGAGCGCGTTGGAACCCCATCCGTGCATCGCGAGAATGGTCGGATGCGGCCCGTCGCCCGCCGGCTCGAAAGCGGCGTGAACCAGGTCCATGCGCAAAGCCTCCTCGATTCGAGTGTAGCCATCATAGATCGCCGTCGGAGTGGCGCGCCAGTTGCGCGCCGCGAAGCCGTCGGCTTAGCTGTGCGTTGTCGCGGCTCTCACGCCGCGAGTCGGGATTATGAAGCGGGAGGCGGGAGATCGAGTGGTGGGGTGCGATTTAATCCCACGCGAAAGCGTCGCGGCCGAGCCGCGAAAGTCCTCGCGCATATCGTGCGTAGCATCGATCGGGGTTGCCGCATCGCTGATGCTCGTGGCGCTCGATGGCATATGCGCGGCGGCGGACCTGCCGGCGCCACCGGCGGCGTATACCGGCAAGCTGCCGGGGATGATCGCCGGACTGCTGCTGCTCGCGCTTTTCGGCTATTCGGTTTACGTCTACAGCGCTCCGCTGCTTAAGAATGGCGACCGCTCGCTCAAGTGGGCGATCGCGATTCTCTTAGGAGTCGCGATCGTCAAGTTCGCGTTGCTTCCGTTGTTCAACGGCTACGCGAACGATGTCTCGAGCTACGAGGCGTGGGCGCTACAGATGGCCGCGGCGGGCCCCGCGGGTATCTATCGCGCCGGATACTTCCTCGACTATCCGCCCGGTTATCTCTACGCACTGTGGCTGGCGGGAATTGTCGCGAACGCGGTCGGCGCCGGAGGCGTCGCGCTCCGGATGATCGTCGAGACTCCGGCACTGATCGCCGACTTCGTGCTTGCCCTGCTGATCTTTGTCTTCGTGCGGCGCACCGCGCCGGCGCGGCGAATCGCGGCTTACGCGGCGATGCTGCATGGTGGCGCTCAATCCCGCGCTCCTCTTCGACACCATCGTGTGGGGCCAGAGCGACTCGGCCTTGACGGTGTTGATCATGTTGAGCGCGGCGCTTGCGCTCGACGGCGAGTTCGAGCTGGCCTGGGGAATGGCCGTGCTGAGCGTGCTGGTGAAGCCGCAGGCGTTCATGTACGTGCCGGTGCTCGGACTGTGGACGCTCGTCCGACTGCCATACGCGCGATGGTGGCGATCCGCGCTGGCCGGCGTGATAGTGGCCGTCGTTGAAGTGTTTCCGTTCCAGCTCGGCCATCCGTGGTACTGGATCGTCGAGTTGTACCATACGACCGCGGCTTTCTATCACGAGACCTCCGTCAACGCGTTCAACCTGATGGCGCTGATGGGGGGCCTGCGCAAACCGGACTCCGACACTATCGCGGGTCTATCGTACTTTGGCGTTGGGATGGGGTTGCTGGCGCCGCTGTATGCGTTTATTGGATGGCGTCTTTGGAATGAACGTTCGCCGCGCGGGCTGATGTTCGCCATCTTCGCGGCGGTGTTCGGATTCTTCATGCTCGCGCCGCGCATGCACGAGCGCTACCTGTATGCGGGGTTGGTCTTCGCCGCGCCGCTGGCGGCGGAGGGCGCGGAGATGGCGACCGTTTTCGCGATCCTCACGGCCACCTGCCTGTTCAACCTGGCTTACGTACTGCATACGCTCGACACTACCGTGTTTCTCGATTCGCGCGACGGTCTGGCGATGTTCGCGGCGGCGATAAATGTCGTGGCGATGGTGTTGGCGGTGGACTACGGCCTCGGTCTGGCCGATGGGGCGGGCCCGCTCTGGCGAAAGTTCACGTCGTCGGGTGTTCGGCTGGGCCTGCCGGGCGTCGGCCCCTCACGCATCCGTTCTGACGAAAGCGCCGCTTCCAAGCGCTATGCTCCCGAGCCGCTAATCGCCATTCCATGGCTGCGCACCGACACGATCGTGCTGATGGCGCTGATCGCTGCGGCCGCCGCGACCCGGCTTTGGCATCTCGGCCTTCCGGCGGAGATCGTCTTCGACGAAGTTCACTTCGTGGCGCAGGCGCGACATTACATCCGCGCCGAGCCGTTCCTTGACCCGCATCCACCGCTCGCCAAGCTGGTGATTGCTGGCGGCATCATGCTCTTCGGCGATCATCCGTGGAGTTGGCGGATCGGCAACGCAATCCTCGGAATCCTGCTGGTCGCGCTGACATACATGCTGGGGCGGCGGATGTTCGCTTCTCGCCTGGCGGGCGCGCTCGCGGCCTCATTTGTGATCTGCGACGGGATGTTCCTGGTGGATTCGCGCGTCGCGGTGATCGATATCGTCTATCTTACGATGGCGGCGTGGTCGTACCTGCTCCTGTTCCGCTTTGCCGAGGCGACCGGTCAGCGCGATCGCCGCCGCACCCTGGCCGCGATGGGGATCACGCTGGGGCTCTGCCTCGGCGCGAAGCTGTATATTCCGGCGGTGACCTTCCTCTTGTGCACGGGCTTCATGGTCTACTTCATCATGCGCGCCGATCGCGCCGCGCCACTGAAGACGCGTGGCTGGCGCACGGCCGGCGCGCTGGTGATGGTCGGAGCGCTGAGCGCGGCAGTCTACGTCGCGGTCTTCCTGCCGCATTTCTGGCTCGGATGGTGGGGCGGGATCGCGGACCTGTTTCATTATTATGGCGACGTGATGTGGTACGAGAGGAGCGTCGAGACCGCGACGCATCCGTACTCCTCGCCCTGGTGGAGTTGGCCGCTGATGCTGCGGCCGATCGCCTACTGGCAGAATTTTCCGCCGGAGGGCAAGGTCGCGACAATCTGGGGCGGCGGTAATCCGCTCCTATGGTGGGGCGCGCTCACCGCGATTACGATCACCGCCGTGCGCGCGCTGGAGCGGCCGAATGCGGCGCGCTCGTTCCTGGTCGCCGGCTACCTCGGCTATCTCGCGATCTGGATTCCGGTCGGGCGCACGCTGTTTCTGTACCACTACATGCCTTCGGTCTACATGGGCTACCTTGCGCTGGCGGCGATACTGGCCGACGCGTGGCGTGGCGAAACCGAGATGTGGGAGTGCGCCGCGCTGCTCGTCACGATGGTGCCGGTGTGCTTGCTCGGGCTGGGTTTTTGGCCTGGGCTGATACCGGGCGGGACGCTGGCTGTGTTTGCGCTCTATTTGCTCGTAACCGATATAGTTCCCGGCGGCCTTAGCGATTTGGGGGCCGCGCGATGGGCACCACGGTTGGTTGCGGCCTCCTTTGTGGGCGTGGCCGCGATCCTGTTCGTCTACTATTTCCCAGTCTGGACGGCAATTTTCATAGATCGCGCGGGCTACTACGCGCGAATGTGGCTCCAGGGACCGGGTCTGCGCAATTGGATATGAGAACGCGTGCGTGAAAGAGTGAAAAGCGCGCCACGTATCGTTGGATTGGTCGCGATCGCGATTGCCGCGATGCCGCTGATCTTCACCTTGACTCGCGGCGGCGCGAGCGCGCTTTCGAGCACCGCCGAGGCGGCGGACCTTGCGAGTCCTTCGCCGATCGCCAGCCCTGCCGCCGCGGGCGTTCCGAACGGGCCCAATCTGCTCTCCAACGGCGACTTCGCTCACGGTTCCGGCAAATCGCCCGACGATTGGCGCACTGGCGGATGGAACGAGTCGCCGTCGGTCACGAGCTACGACTGGCTCCATTCGGCGGGCAGCGAGCCGGAGTTGATCGTCAACAACCTTCAGCCCAACGACGCGCGATGGCTCCAGACGCTGACTCTCGGGCCGGGATGGTATTACGTCAGCACCGAGGCGCGGACCGAGAACGTCCCGCTCAGCGCGGCCGGCGCGAGCATCAGCCTCGATGAGGACAGTATCAATTCGTCCGACCTCCACGGCGCCGCCGACTGGCAAAGTCTCGGTCTCTATCTCAAGGTCGGCCCATACGGCGCCGACGTCGACGTCGCGCTGAGGCTCGGTGGGTTCGGGAGTCTCAACACGGGCAGTGCTTTTTTCCGCAACGCGCACGTGGTGAAACTGGACGCTCTGCCCGCCAACGCGTCGCCGACATTTGACCTCAGCGCCGTGAGGCGGAGCCTGGTCGCGCCGCCGGTAGGCAAGCCCTGGACGCTGGTGGCGACGTTCGTGCTGTTGGCGATCGTCGTTATAGTCGGATGGAAGATTTACGGCGCCGATGAACTCGCTCCGGCGCCGGCCGGCGCGCAGCCGCCGCCATCTATGCCGCGCGGCGAGCGCCGCCGCCGCCAGTCGCGGCAGCGCTGAACATCGCCTGCCTCATACCGGACCCCGGGAGTACGAGGAGCGGGGAGGGCGGTCGACGTTCGCGCGGCCACTCCTCCGCATCTGCCATCGCGCTGCTCCTGCCCTCAGCCCTCCTGAGGCAGCAGGGCGGCGCGCGTTACTTCGCGCCGCTCGCTTTTGTCCAGCGCCTCGGCAGCCTTCGACAGCGGAAAGGTCGCATCGCACAATTCGCGGTATGGATAGCGATCGATATGCGTCGAGAGGAAGTCGAGCGACTTCTTGAGATAATTCGGCGGATACATCACCACGCCGACTATCTCCAGCGACTTGAACGTCACGCGCCACGGCGCGATCGGTGCGGTCAGCGCGGGCGAGATATTGCCTATCTCGATCACTCTGCCGCCGATCGAGGCGAGTTCGAGCGCGTCGATGAATGCGTCGGGCACGCCGGCGACTTCCATCACGACGTCGGGCGCGTTGCCGATAAGTTCGCGAATCCGCTTCTGGCGGGCGTCGGCCGTCGTATATTTGCGCAGATCGATCGTGGCGTCGGCGCCGAACTTCAGCGCCTCTTCGAGCCGATGCTCGACTCCGTCGATCGCGATTACGTAAGCACCACGTGCTTTCGCGATCGCCATCGCATGCAGCCCCAGGCCGCCCGCGCCCTGCACGACCAGGGTCTCGCCGTAACGCACTCGCGCCTTGTCGAGGCCCCAATAGACCTGCGACATCGCGCAATTGGCCGACGCCGCAATCAGGTCGGGCACGTTGTCGGGGATGCGGTAGAAGTTCTGGTTGGCGCGCACGATGTAATGCGTCGCGAAGGTCGAGGTGAAATGCGGCGCTTCACTGGGATGCCGCACGCCGAACTCCTTGTTGGTGCAAGCGGCCTGGTTTCCGGTCACGCAATTTGAGCATCGGTTGCACACCGAGTAGTACACCGGCGCTATCCGGTCGCCGACTTTGACCGGCACGCCCGCCCAATCGGTCTTCACGCCCTCGCCCAGGGCGTGGATGCACCCGGCCATCTCGTGCCCCGGCGCGATACCGTGCCGTCCGCCAAACTCGCCCCGCCACATATGGACCTCGGAGCCGCAAACGTTGGTCTGGGTGACCTCGGCGATAAGGCCGCCGGTTGGCGGCTTCTCGGGGACCTCGAATTCGTGGAACTCGATCTTATGCGCGCCGGGAATAAAGGCGACTTTTCCTTTCATCTCGATACTCCTTCAGGGCTCGGTCCGCGAATCGGCGACCGCTTCATTGTGATGTTGGATGTTGCCCGCCGGGAGTGCAATCGCAACGCTGGGCATGGGTTCGGGGATGCGGACGCCTAGCTCGCCGGCTTGACGAAGGTGGGCCGTTGCATCGTGGCGGCCTGGTCGGCGATTTCGCTCAGCAGGCGAGCCTCCGCCTTGCCGCGCGAGACGCATTGCTCGTCACGCGGCCTGTGGAGCGGAATGTAGAGCGGAGCGCTGAAAGTCGCCTGTATGCTGACGGTGCTTGCCTCGTGGCCCTTGGGCTTGACCTTGAAGTAGTAGACCGCGGTCGCGGCGCGGTCAGGCTCGGCGGCGTACTTTGTGCTGACTCCTTTGAGCTTGCCGCAGTCGGCGTCCTCGAGGGTGAAGCGGTTGGTCTCAGTCTCGACGATGCCCTGGTTGGGGTCGTCGGCGTTGACCCGCAACTTGTGCTCTTTGATCACGTTGTGCACGGCGTCCCATACGATGTCGTAGGGCTTGTCGAGCGTTACCTCGTCTTTGCTCGGAGCGGGAGGCTGCTCGGTCGGTGGATAGAAGCATCCGGCGGCCATCGAGGCCACGGCGAGCGCCATGATGGCCCATCGCCGTACAGCCGCTATCCCTGAGGTCACGCACTCCATGCCGGTTCCACCATATACTCGTCCAGCAAAGGCCCCCATTTGAGCGGACGGAGCGGGTCCGGTGCAACGGTTTTGGTGGAAAGACTGAAAGTGAATCGGTGACTCCCACCAAGTGTAGCGATGTGTTAGGCTCACGCCGGGCGGACGGCGACGATAGCCGCGCCTGAGGGCGTTACCAATGTCGGGTCATTCCAAGTGGAGTTCGATCAAGCATAAAAAGGCGGCGCGCGATTCCAAGCGTGGCAAGCTTTTTACCAAACTTATCAAGGAAATCACGATCGCGGCGCGCCTGGGCGGCGGCGACATCAATTCGAATCCGCGCCTGCGCACGGCGGTCACCACCGCGCGCACGCAGTCGATGCCGAACGACAATATCGATCGCGCGATCAAAAAAGGTACCGGCGAACTCGGCGGCGGCCAGCTCGAGGAAGTGGTCTACGAGGGTTACGGTCCGGGCGGCGTCGCGATCATCACCGACGTGCTGACCGACAATCGTAACCGCGTGGTCGCCGAACTGCGCTTCATCCTGTCGCGCCATGGCGGCAACCTCGGTGAATCGAATTGCGTGGGCTGGATGTTCAAAAAGCGCGGCGTGATTACGATCGAGCGGAGCGCGATCGACGAAGACCGCCTGATGGAGCTTGCGCTGGAGGCCGGCGCGGACGACGTCGTCGCCGACGGCGAGGCCTTCCAGGTGATGACCGCGCCCGACGCGTTCAGTGCCGTGCGCGAGGCGCTGGAGGCGGCCAAGATTCCGATAGCCAGCGCCGAGGTGGTCAAAATTCCCGAGAACACCGTGCGGGTTGCCGGACATACCGCCGAGCAGGTGCTGAAGCTGATGGAGGAGCTCGAGGATCACGAAGAGGTCCAGAGCGTCGCCGCCAACTTCGACATCAGTGACGAGGAACTGGCGCAGTTCTCAGCGGCTTAGGTTCTCTACCTCGCGGGTAAATGGCTCGCGCGAGGAGGTGGGGGTGATGCGGGTGACAGGGCGGGTCATTGGAGTGGACCCGGGCAACGTGGTGACCGGCTTCGGCGTGATCGAAGGCAGCGTCACCCGGCCAGCCCATCTCGTGGCGGGCACAATCCGGCCACCAACGTCCCTGCGCGGGGGCGAGCGTCTCAAAAACATTCACGACCGTCTGCTTGAAATTATCGATCGATATGCGCCGGCCGCGATGAGCCTGGAGCGCAGCTTCGTCGCGAACAACGTGCAGAGCGCTTTTCGCCTCGGCGAAGCGCGCGCGATGGCGATGCTGGCGGCGGCGACGCGCGGGCTGGCGCTTTTCGAATACGCTCCCAACGAGGTCAAGCTGACGGTCGCCGGCCACGGTCACGCCGACAAGACCCAGGTCAAGTTCATGGTGCGCCGCGCGCTCGGCTTGAGCGAAGAAGTCGCACTCGCCGACGACGCTTCCGACGCGCTCGCGATAGCGCTCTGCCATCTGTTCTGCGCGCGGGTCACGGCGGCGGTGGCCGCAGCAGCGCGGGACAAGGACGGCAGGCCAATTATCAACCGGGTCCGGCGCAAGGCGGACGCGAGTTAAGTGTCGGACAACCGGATGCGAGCGGTCACCAAATGATTGCCAGCTTAAGCGGCAAGCTGAAGCAGCGCGATGCCGGGCGGGTAGTGATCGAGGCGGGCGGCGTCGGCTACGAGGTTTGCATCCCGCTCGCGACTTACTATCGCCTGCCCGGAGTTGGGGCACCGGTGTCGCTGGAGATTCGCCAGGTTGTACGTGAAGAATCGCTCACGCTCTACGGCTTCTTCACTCGCGCCGAAAAGCAGGCCTTCGACCTATTGATGCTGGTGCAGCACGTCGGTCCGAAGCTCGCGCTTTCAATCCTTTCGGTTCTATCGCCCGACGAGCTGGTGAGCGCAATCGCCCGCGAAGACGTGGAGCGGCTCGACGCCGTCCCGGGCGTGGGAGCCAAGGTGGCCGAGCGCGTCGTGCGCGAACTGCGCGACAAGACCTCCGAGCTGAAACTGGTCGCCTCCGAGCGCGTCGAGGAACTCGACGGCGCGGCGAACGGCGCCGAGGGTGGCGACTCGGAACTCGACGATGCCGTCTCCGCGCTCGTCAACCTGGGCTACAAGCCGATCCACGCGCGCCGCGCGGTGGACGCGGCGGCCGCGCGCGGCGGCGGCGCCAGGCGCGAGCTCGAAGTGATAATCCGCGAATCGCTCGCCGTGTTGGCCGGCGAGAGATAATTGGCCGGTGAAAGATAGAGCACAAATAGCCGAGGCCGAGGCCGCTGAAGCGGCGCGGCTGGCGGCGCCGAATCTCAGCGAAGAGGACCGCGTGCTCGACCTTTCGCTACGCCCGCGCATGCTCGGCGAGTTCGTCGGCCAGGAGCGCACGCGAAAAATCCTCGGCATGTCGATCGAGGCCGCTCGCCAGCGTGGCGAGGTTCTCGACCACGTGTTGTTCTCCGGGCCGCCGGGTCTCGGCAAGACCTCGCTCGCCCATATCATCGCGCGCGAGCGCGGAGTCAGCATGCGCTCGACTTCCGGGCCGGCGATCGAGCGTGCGGGCGACCTGGCGGCGATCGTCAGCGGCCTGGATGAGGGCGACGTGCTGTTCATCGACGAGATTCATCGCCTCGCCCGCCCGGTCGAAGAGGTGCTGTACCCGGCGATGGAGGATTTCGAGCTCAACATCGTGGTCGGCAAAGGGATGGGCGCGCGCACGATGCCGCTCGCGGTGAAGCCGTTCACGCTGGTCGGCGCGACGACGCGCTCGGGCTTGTTGAGCGCGCCGCTGCGCGATCGCTTCGGCCAGCACTTCCATCTGGATTTCTACGATCGCGAGGAGCTGACCGAGATCGTCGCGCGCTCGGCGCGGCTGCTCGGCGTCCGCGTCGACGACGGTGGAGCGCACGAGATCGCTGGCCGCGCGCGCGGCACTCCGCGCGTCGCCAACCGGCTGTTACGCCGCGTGCGCGACTTCGCCCAGGTTAACGAGGCTGCCACGGTGACGCTCGAAGTCGCGGTCGGCGCGCTCGAGTTACTCGAGATCGACGCCTGCGGCTTCGATCGGATGGATCGCGCGATTTTGGCCGCGATTATCGACAAGTTCGACGGCGGCCCGGTCGGAGTCGAAAGCCTGGCGGCCGCCGTGGGTGAGGAGGCCGACACCATCGGCGAGGTCTATGAGCCCTACCTGCTGCAGGAGGGATTCATCGCTCGCACCGCACGCGGACGGGTCGCCACCGCGCGCGCCTATACCCATCTCGGGCGCACTCGCCGCGGCACCCTGTTTTAGATAGTCCTGTCAGGCTTGCGGTGAGGAAGATTCGTGGCGGCAGCCCGAGCACGGGCCCGTCAGCCTGACCGCCTCTCCTGTAACCGAGATCGTCGGCGTGTCGGCGCCGCCAACTTTGGTGGTGACGTGGATGATAGCGTCGACTTGCTGGCCCCACCGCGCAATCGCCATATCACGCAGTTTCTCGTTGATATGATCGGTGTCGATAGTGTCGCCGTTGAGCGGATCCGTATAGCTCAAGTCGCCAAGCTTTTGGTAAGGCACCGCTAAGTCGCTGGTATAGACCATCAATCGCAGACGATCCTGCTCGAGGTTGGCGTTGTGCCCTCCTGCGATGGTGTCCTGGTACTGCTGGGCGGCGGCTTGGCATCCCGCCAGCGGCATCGCCAAGGCCGTCGCCAGGAATGCCAGGCAGGCTGCGGTCGCCACCGGGCGTGGCCATTGCCGCCGCGCGCTCGCGCGCCCCGGAGCGATCGCATATTTTGCCGGTCGTCGCATTGCGGCACTGGCGCGCGCTATGGCCGTGGTTTGCCGTCGCGACTCTTGTTGCGGCGATTGCCTAGCGCCTTGGTACCTAAGCGCATGATCAATTGACGCACCACGATCGCCAAAACCAACACCACGACCAGGCGGATCAAGGTCGGTCCGTTGAGACTGATTCCGCCGAGCTGTGTTCCGTCCATCCGCGATAACTCCACTTTTGCCGGATCCGAACCAGCCGCGCGTTTAAACCGGCTATCGCGAAAGCACGCTTGTCGGAAGCGCCCCTGCGCCGCCTTGCGCGATCGGTCTGCCGCGCGCGCCGTCGTATGGCTCGAAATGCGCGCCCGCCCATTTTAATCAGGCGGCAGTTCAGTTAAAAAGGGCTCTGAAGTGCGCTATGCGTGATGCCAGGTGAATGACGATGGCAGACTGGGTTCGCGGGATACTGGCTGGCATGCTGATGGCCGCTTCTACGCTGGTCTGCGGATGCCTCTCCCCGGCAGCGGTCAACCCGCCGATCGTTAGCATGACTCCGCTGGGAGTCGATATGCGCCCGGCCAAGCCTGCGGATTGCGCGATGCCGGTGCTGGATACCATGCCGCTTGCCGGCCACCAGCAGGTAGCACTGGTCGATGCATGGGGCGACCTCGCCGCGAAGGATCAAGACCTGCTCGTGTACCTGAAACGGGAAGGGTGCGAGGCCGGCGCCGACGCCGTGGTGTTGACCTCGGAGCATACGCAACACGAAGGCGATCTTGTTGTCGGAGCCGCACCCGGCCGTTTTGGCAACATCGGCCCCGGCTCGGGTGAACCGGCAGAGGTCGGCGCGCATCTCGCCGCGGATACCGAAGGAGGGGGGAAAAAGCATCACGCCGAAGTGGGCGAGCTCGGCCATGCCGGCAACTTCATGGGTGGAATCGCGATCGTGTATACGAAGAGCGCAAGCGATTCGAGCGCGGCTTCGGGCGGCAATTGACTAGAGAATAGGTCGTATTTAACGGCGGATTGGGTCCGTATAGACAAAAAAATCTGTTCTTGGCAGCATATCAGGTTAACGTCCCGAGGAATTTCCGACGGAGCTTTGGACTGGCAGCACGTCCAGTCCGTCGGCGCCAGGGGAGGTCTGAAATGGACAAAACTGCCGCGATCAGAGTGTTGCCGGGAACCATCGTCGCCTTTCGAGGACGCCGCCATGAGGTCATCAGCACCAAAGGCGGAGCAGAGAGCGAAGCGCCTTACTTTCGTCTGCGAGCGACAGATGACGGCGCGATGACGGGGCTCATCAGCCATAGATTGGTCGAGCCGGAGCCGGACAAGACGCCACGGGATTGAGCACCGCCCTCAGCGCACTCGCGCGCCAATATCATCAGAGAGATGCTTGGAGCCGAGCGCGTCGCGCGCGTGCGGATCGGCTGAAACAACGGAGACAGGCGATGACTGCGGCTGAATACAAGGAGCGGGCAATCCGCTTTCTCGAAAACTTCAACCATCCCGACCCGCGGGTTTTCGAGGAACTGATCACTGACGATTTCACATTCGAGATGATAACGACGATGAAAGAGTTCGCGCCGGTGCGCGGCAAGGCGGCCTTCGCCCGCGCGGAAACCGAACGGCTCATCGCCCTGTTCCCGGACGGGCTCAAGATGAAGCTCGGCACCGTCATCTGCGAGGGCCCGCATGTCGCGGTTCAGGCGGCGTGCGACACAATTGCGATGAATGGTAGCCGTTACGTACAGCGTTATCACTTTTATCTGCGATTCGAGGGCGAGCTGATCGCCGAGGGGCTCGAGTACAACGATACCAACCTTGTACGCGAAATCTTTCTGTCCTAATGGCCGCCTAGCAAACCCAAACATGGCTCGGTCATCGCGCGTCGGCTAACCGAAGCGCCGGCGGGATCTGACGTCCCGTGTCTCGGCGCGATGAGACATTCGGGCCGAATTTGAAACGGTCTCATGCGAGAGCCGCGCTACCCGTGGGCAGCGAGAAGCGGTTTGCTGCGCTCTCCGTCGCGGTTCGTGTATCGGCGACAGCACCGATGGATCGGGACGCAACCTGCTGAGGGTGCGCGACACTTCGCGATAGCCTCAGCCTCGCGCCATCGCGAGCGGTCCAATTGTTGCGCTGGTATCCCTCAAGAGGACACCCGCGTGAATGCTCAAATTGAAATCGATCTGTGCCTGGCGAGAGTTAGTGATGGCGCGCTCGCGATGCTCGAAGGGGCGAACGATATAGCGAGCCTGCCTCCGGAAGTGTTCAGCGAGTTGCTTGATGCACTCGCCGAAGAGCATCTGCGCCGCTTTGGCGTGCGCAGAGTTGGCGCGGCAATGCTCAGGGTACCGGCGAGAACGCTTGACGCCGACGAGCTATGGCACTCGCTGCGAATGCTCGGGAACTGGCTCAGCAATGCCGATGAAACGACCGGTGGCGATCCTGACCGGGAAGAGGTCAGCGAGGTTATCGCACGGATGTGGATGGGAATGCGCGGATTACTGACCGTGGTTACAGACGGCACCGGCGGCGAGACGCCTGGCGAGACCTGCAATTAGAAGAAAAAGTATAAAGGCTACTTGGCGCTCCCGAGCGCTGTAGAACACGGCGTCATCCGGCGGAGGAGGCGATCCTCCGTCGGGCGTTTCGCCTGCAAGACTATGCGCTCGTCATAAGCGAATCGGCGCCATTGGCGAGTGAACTCACGCTGTTTCCCATAGCGAGATAGATTCCATAAGCGGCTGCCGCGACGGCGGTCAGTATCATGACGTACTCCGTCATCGTTTGAGCGTTACAATTTCGCACGAGTGCCTCGCGCGCGCGGACCAGCAGACTTAGAGCTAATTCCATTCATTCCCCGTGATCGTTTCCAATAGATCAAGCTATTAGTTAGCGGACATTAGACTAATAGAGCATGTCGTGCAATTCGGAAAATGTGACGAACACAAAGCGAAATTTTACGATAACCGAAGTGAGAATGTGGGCCTTAGAGACTGTCGAACTCCGTCGGGGAAAACGAAAAGTCAATGTTTTGGACTCGAACGAGTCGTTCAAATGAGCGCCATTTAATGGTCAGTTCGTTTTCCTGAACCGTACGAAACATTGCATTTTCGCGGTTCAGGTCCGTGGCGCAGCTATTGCTTAGTCTTTTTTCGTCGCGGGAACTCATCACCGAGAGGCTCCGCAGGATAAGCGGCCGGGTTTGAGGATTCTCCAGAACCAGCTCCGGTTGGTGCGCTGGGTTTGGAGAGGGGGGACCATGCGGATTCCGTGGGCGTTGATGATGGTGGGGAGTGCCGTACTGGCCGCTTGCGCCCTCACGATAGCCGGATTCGCCTTGGCCGCCGGCAACCTGGCGGGGATAAAGCTCAAGGGTAACCATCCGAGCGGACTGGCGCGCCTTGGTCCACTGGTACACGCTGATGCGTCGATGGAGCTTCCGCTGACCGTCGTGCTCGGCATCCGCGACCAGGCGAAACTCGACCAGTTGCTCGCCGAACAGCAAGACCGTTCCTCCAACCAGTACCATCGATGGCTCACCCCGACACAGTTCAATGAGCGCTTCGGTCCCACTCCGGCGCAGACGAATACGATTGTACGATGGCTCGAGAGTCAGGGCTTAAGGATCAAGTCGATCAACCGTCTGGGCCGCACGATCAGCGCGATCGCAACCGTCACCCAGGCGGAAGCCGCCTTTGCGACGACTATCGTCACGAGTGGCGCGAATTTCGGCAACTCTTCCGATCCGACAATCCCGGCCGAGTTTGCGGGGACGGTCGTTGCGATCCTCGGGCTTGACAACCTGCATGTTGTGACACCGGTGGGACTCCATCGGCGATCGCCGACCGCAGTACACGGGAAGCCGGCCGCGCCGATGCTCACGCTGGCTGACGTTGCGCATCTTGGAGTGAACGAGAACGCTCCGATTTCGCCCGAGGCGAGTAGCGGAGGATCGATCGCCTTCGGGCCGTTCGATATCGAGAAATTTTACGACGAGGCTCCGTTGATCGCGGCGGGCGATAGCGGAAATCCCTCGCCCGACTGTATCGCGCTGGTCGAGGATTCCGACTATCTCGATGCGGCTGTGAGTCTGTTCGCTACGGCCTTTGACTTCCCGTCGTTCAACGTCACACGCATCCTGCCTGATGGAACGTCGCCCGGCAGGAACGGCGACGAGACTGAAGCGCTGCTCGACATCGACTACTCGCACGCTACGGCGCCGGCCACGCCGATTCACGTGTATATCGACAGCGATCTCTATACCGCGATCGAGAGTACCGTCACGGACAATACCTGCGGCGCGATCAGCATCAGCTTCATCTCCTGCGGCTCTCCGTCATCGTTTTATACCGGGGTCGATACGCTGTTCGCACAAGCGGCCGCCCAGGGACAGTCCGTATTCACCGGTTCGGGCGATTGGGGTGCGGCCGGCCTGCAGTACGACGCGACCAGCAACTCCTGCGTGACCGGCACGACGTTGAACGTCAACGAGATGGCGGCGAGTCCGCACGTGACGGGCGTGGGCGGAACCATGTTCGACCCGCAGTTCAACGCGTTCGGCAGCGATATAAGCGTTATCGGCGTGGCGCCGGGCGGAATCGAGACCGGCTGGGGATCGAGCGGCGGCGGCGCAAGTGAGATTTTCTCCAAGCCCGCATGGCAAGCGGGTCCAGGCGTACCTGACGATTCGGCCCGCGACGTACCCGACGTCGCGATGATCGCATGGACGCCCGGCGTTTTTATCGGAGCGGACGTAAGCGGCGCCGCGCAGATCCAGTGCTGCTGGGGCGGCACCAGCCTTGCGACCCCGCTATGGGCGGGTTACTCGCGAGCTATCGCGAAGCAAACCGGCGTCGCGCGCCTCGGACTACTCAATCCGACCATCTACAGCGTTGCCAGGACGGGCCTGCTGGTCAACGGAATCGAAGACGTCACCAGCGGCAACAATAGTTTCAATGGGGTGACCGGATTCAGCGCCGGGCCTGGCTACGACCTGGTGACCGGATGGGGCAGTGTCGATATGACCACGTTCGCCTCCGCCTACAACGGGACGCCGCAGGCGACGCCGAGCCCGACTCCAACCCCCAAGCCGACCCCGAGCCCAACTCCCCAGCCGACCGCAAGTCCGACTCCTAAGCCGACCGCGAGTCCGACTCCGGCGCCAAGTCCAGCGCCCACGCCGGTTCCTACGCCGACTCCCGCTCCAACGGCCAGTCCAGTGCCCACGGCTATCCCGACTCCGACTTTAGCGCCGACGGCGAGTCCGACTCCCGCGCCAACCCCAAGCCCGACTCCCGCGCCGACCGCCAGTCCAACTTCCACTCCTTTACCGACTCCAACTCCCAGGCCGACTCCGGCACCGCTGGCGCTCTCGCAGACGTCAATCTCGTTCGGCAGTGTGAAAGCCAACCACTTGAGCGTCGCGTCCTCCGTCACGTTAACCAACCCTGCTAGCAGTTCGACCTCGGTCAGGATCCTTTCGAAACAGTTGGCGCCCGGCTCTTTCAGAATTTCGTCCTCGACCTGCAATAAGGGAACATCGCTCGCGCCGGGTTCGTCATGCGAAGTCACGCTCAGATTCGATCCGCCCAAGCCCGGCACCAAGACGCACATACTTTGGTTCATCGACACCGCGCCTAACAGTCCACAGAGCGTGAGCCTCATCGGAACCGGAATCGCTCCTAACGGCACGGCGCCATAAACTCTTACCCGCTTGCCGCACGAGCGGGAGACCATTCCAAATCGTGGATGAAAGACGGCGCTGCGCCGAGCCGCCGCGACGCCCCTCGCGTCTGTTCCTGGGGACAAAAAAGTTCGCGAGATTGGATTCCGCAACAAGGAACAGTCAGGATAGGCGAGGGTCGGGATACGTCAGTACAAGGAGATCGGCGAAATGAAATCGATGCTGCTTTGTCAGTCCTGCGGAGGCGTCGTGGGCAGCAGCGCCGGAGAGATCGAACCGGACGTCTTGATCGAAGCGGTGAGCAAGTTTGAGCGCGATCACGGTCTGCAGCCGCGAACCGTGCTGATCGTTTGTCCGCGATGTGGAGAGCGATCGAAGCTTTCGGTCAAACGAGCCCCCGAATAATAGCAGCGCGAAGCGCGGCCTGCGCCAGGAGGTTGGGATATGAGTGTGAAACGCTTTGCCACGCTGGTGCTGGCGCAAGTCGCGCTGGGATCGGTCTTCGCTGTCGCGGCATTCGCGCAAATGCCCTCGCTCGCTCCCAAAGCCTCTGAGATCGATCACGAGGTTACCGTCGCGTTAAGAGATCTCTATTCCCACAACGAGGCGGCGAAAGTTCTCGGCGAAAAAGCCAAGGGCATCCTGGTCTTCCCGGATATCAAGAAGGGAGCCTTCATCGTCGGCGCGCAATTTGGTTTCGGGGCGCTCAGAAAAAATCGGAAGACGGCCGGCTACTATAGGACGGCGGCCGCATCTTATGGGTTCCAGGCCGGGGTCAAGAAATTCGGTTACGCGCTGTTCTTTATGACCGACGCGGCGCTGGCATACCTCGACAAAAGCGGCGGCTGGGCGATTGGGACCGGGCCGAGCGTGGTGGTCGTTGACCAAGGCGTAGCCCGGTCGCTGACGACGACCAACCTGCGCTCGGATGTCTACGCGTTTATTTTCGACCAGAAGGGTTTGATGGCCGGCATCGCAATCGAGGGATCGAAAATCACCAAAATTACTCCGAGCGAGTAAACCTCACCGCTGGCAGGCTGGCGGCGATAAACATACGTCATCGACGTAGCCTTAGCAGCTCCGCCGCGAAGTCTAACCGCGTCCGCGCTCCGCTCGGCGGTCAGCGCGAATAATTACAGGGGCGCGCCACAGCGGCGCGCGCCCCTGTTTTGGACCGGCGAGTTTTCAGTCCGGTGTCAGCGTGCCAAACAGACCGTCCTGCTCCATGACGAGGCCGGTGGTAAAGTAGAGCGCCTGTGGGCTGGCCGCCTCGCCGCCGCCGAAGGTCAGGGCCCACAAGGAGCCGAGTTTTATTGTCTTACCCTTTTCATTCCGCATCCAGTCTATGAAGTCGCCTGTCTTGGGATCCCAGGCGGTGATCGTTCCATCGCCGAAGTTGCCGACCAGTATGTCATTCTTTAACGCGCCGAAGCGGTTGGGGGCCAGCACTACGGCCCATGGCGCATTGAGCGCGCCGCGCGTTGCAAACCGCCGTATCAAGTTGCCGTCGGTGTCAAAGATGTCGACGAAGCCGCGGCCCGCGCCAGCTATCGGATCGTGCTTGGAGGCGTCCTGCTTGGCATAGGTGACCCAAAGCTGACCGTTGATGTTCTGGATGCCGAAGGGAGCGAATCCGGCCGGTATATTTTTGTCGATGAATTTCGCGTTGAGTGCAGCGGCCGCAGGGGAGGTGGCCGAAAAGGTGCTGTCCCACACCGCGATCTTGCCATTCCGGAAATTGGTCGCGTACAGGAAAAGTCCGCTGCTGTTGTTGCCGATAGCGAGTCCCTTGTAGACTGGGTCGGTGCCGGTGCCGCCGTTTACAAAGTCTGGATTAGGGACGACAGTGACAGCCTCCGTTATCGGACTCAGGGCCCCCTGCCAGGCAGCAATCGTTCCATCCTCAGTGGCCCAGATGAAAAGCGCGGGAGCCCCGCTAACCTGAAACGCCAGCGGACTGCCGTTCCAAACCATGCCGGAAGGCCCAGGCGCTCCGGGATTTGTGTCACCGGCGGGAGCCGGTATGGTCACCGTGAGCGGGATTGTGGTTCCCGTGCCATCGTAGAGCGTGGAAACGCCCGTGCCGTTGTCCGAGATCCAGAACGGGCCGCCGGGGAAAAATGCAACTCCCCAGGGGTTTACGAGGTTTGAATCAGTATGGGCCGCCGCAGCGGCGGCGGGCTTATCGGAAACAAGATTGGTTTGCAGATAACCAGTCGCTTCGGCGCGCGAGAGCGGCACCGATGCGATAACACATGACACGGCGATTAATAGGAGAAAACGTTTGTACCCCATTTGTCCCAATCCTCCCTGGCTCCGTTGATGCGCGTGCTCCTCACCATGAGGAGTACGCCTTCCATTGCATAACGGACCTCAGGAACGCCGGGTTCCGCATTACTAGGCGCTTTCTGTCTACACAAAAGGAAAAAGCTAGTTTGGTGGTGGGTTTGGCGAGGCCGTTCAGGTCATCTTCTCATTGGCCGCTTCAGCCGGTCTCGAGGACGCGATCTCTCAAATGACACCGCAAGCCGCCTAAAGGAGATCTTGACGGGTTGCATGCGATGATTAGAATTTTTTCGACAAACGAGAGACGGGGGTGATTGGAGTGGACGACAGTAAGTTAAGCCAGCTCAATCATCAGTGGCTTCAACCTAAGGCCCGTTACCTTCAGATAGAACCAGGCGAATCGCTGTATCAGCGACGTTGCGTGCGATGTGGCCGTGACTTCATAACACTTGCCACGACGGGAGTTTGTTACGCAGCCTCGCTTTCGGCCGTCAGCTTTTTTCGGTTGGCCGACGAGGTTACGCAGCGCTGGCTGACAGAGGTATGCCCGGGAAGGCGGTTACCCAGCGATGACGTGGATCGCCGAAAATCGGTCGAGGAGTTGCGCGTAAAACCCGGAACTGCTCAGAACCGGGCTTGCGAAGAAAAACCTTCCTAATCGCGGATTCTGATCGCAAGCTCGTTCAACACAAGTTGCTGAGAAGCCTGAGGAGACTGTCAGGGCTCGCCGGCTTGCGCAGGCATCCATCTACACCTTCCATAGCCTGCCCGTCCTGTATATTCGCGGAAAGCAAAACGACGGGAATCTGGCTCAGCGTGCGATCCTGGGCGCGCGCCTTCAGAAATTCTCGACCGTCCATGACCGGCATGAACAAGTCGAGCAAAACCACGCAAGGAAGCTCTGCGCCGGTATCTATCAATTCCAGTGCCTCGAGGCCGTTGCCGGCCTCCATAACACGATAACCCTCCGAGTCGAGAAGCGAAGACAATCCCTCCCTGGTGGGAGGATGATCCTCTACGATCAGTATCAGCTTTCTGCTGGCCAAGCGCGATCATTTCCGTTGTTCGGCACACGATCTCCGAGGCATGTTTTGACACGCTGCAAAAACCAGGCCTGTCGTAAATGCGGCCAAATCCCTGGAATAAGCGCGAGCCGCGATGTAAAAGTGCGCTCGGGACTGAATAACTTAGACTTTTTGAGGAATTTGCGCGGCGCTCAGCCCCGGGCTCGCGCCTGACGCCAGGGGACATTGAACCTTCCTACCGCCGCTCGCGAGACCACGGCCTCGGTGGGACAGACTTGGCGACCCAGCAACCCAGCTAAACTGTCACCAATTTGAGACAAATAGCGCAGTCGAACAAGTAGACGAAGCGATGGCGAAATTTGAGCGGATGCGCATACGCATACGGTTCATCATTGAGGAGTCGAGCTTGAGGCCTAATTTTGAGTCGTAAACTCACGCGGTAGGGGTCAAATCCAGGGGTCAAAAGGTCGACAGAGAAGGCGGCACGCTACCACGCTTGCAACCAATCCATTGAGACAATTGACAATTTGACTGGTGGGCAGGAATGAATCGATTTCGTTCGACACCGGCGACGAGTGGCCCGGCAGACATTTGGCGCTAACAAGGCGGTGCAAGGCTTTGCGAGGTGCCACGCATGCACCCTGTTTGAGCGAGGTTAACTCTTATCCCAGAGCGGGTTCTCCCATCGTCCGAAGGCCGGATCGTTTACCGCGGCCATCCGAATTGCCTTCTTAAGCGAGATTCGAAGAAGTTGTCGAGTTTCATTTACGAACTCTGGGAAGGGTACCTTGCCCAGCTTCGGCGAAATTATTTCTTTTTTAGAGTTTCCTCCGTGAACGATTTTGCTCCGCACGTCGTAAGCCTTTTTCATGTGATCGAAAAGCTCGCGCCGAGAGTAATCCGAGCCCCCTCCAAAGAGAGCGAACCGCACTGACAGCCGATAGCTAACCTCCGATTTTGTATCCGCGAGAAACAAAGATTCGGCGGCGATCAAAAGGTCAACGAGCTTGTCTTCAGGCCTGTGACGCTCGCCCGCATACCCAAACCTCCTGATCGCGGCTTGAATAGCCTTTTCTCCGCAGTTTTGTAAATCATTCCAGAAGCGCTGAAATTCGAGCGCTTCGTCTGCTTTGAGTTTGTAATTGCACAGACTCGTGCCAGTAGCCCCCAATCTCTGGGTCATACCTTGGATAGGCCACTGTTCCGAGAATATGACAGCGGCGGGGGCCGGCAGATCGCCATCCTTGAAGAGCCGCAACGCATGAATCACGGCTTCGACCTGTTCAAGTAACCGTTCGATCTTGTCGACTCGGCGAGCAAATTCATGCTTGGGAATTTCGCCAATCTGTCTTTGGGCTCGGAAAGGGATACGTACGCCGATCCCCGAACCGACCAGAGTCACTCCCGAGAAAATGGGGGCAGGCGACAAACCCAGATTGAGACAGCGCACAATTTCTGGATCGGTCAACTGAACGATTTCGATTGTCGGCGTAAGGCGCATCGGCAGCTGTTCGGCTTCCAGACCGAAAAGAGGAGCAACAAGAATATAGTCAAATTCGGAGCGGTGTAGATCGGCATCTAGCTCTCTGAAGACTTGCTCGAATATACTGTCGTCGAACCGCAGGCTGCCGCATCTGCGAACGAATTGGTAGGCGAGGTAATGAATTATTGAATCGCCATAAATTCCAATCGCCGACCATCCTGATCCAATAGTTGTTCCCAGCAGACGTGCGATTGTCACGTCTGACTGCAGAGCGGCGAGGAATCTACCGTATTCTGGCAGTGCCATCAGTTCGTGCCTACAAAGGCTCAAACGAATGGCCCAATCAGGAACCTCAGTCTCGCGCAGGGTGAACATGTTTGAGGAGTGGCGGACCCAATCGGTACCAACTGACGACGGTCCTTCGAGAACGTGCTTATTCGCTGCGAGTTCCATTGCGCCGCGAAGGTATAGTTTGGCTGCCGCGTGGAGAACGGACCTATCGTTACTTATATCGTTTTCGCTCATGGGTACGATGCTAAGGTTTCGTGCGCGAGTGGTCAGGTTTTCCGCAAATGATCAAATGATTCGGCGAAACTACTTTAGTACTGCCGGTTGTATACCGCCGCTAGCATGTAACTGCGACAAAAAAACCCGCACTCCGCAATCGCTGACGGAGCGGCGGGTGAAGTAAAATCAAGGGTTTGATTGGTGGGCAGGGAGTGAATCGAACACTCGACACGAAGATTTTCAGTCTTCTGCTCTACCGACTGAGCTACCTGCCCACCGGGATGGCATGCGTCGTGCCTTAACGGCGGTCTTAATTCGTACCTGTCCCGGATGTCCCTTGCAACAGCCTTCTGCTTCAACGTCGTTCTGTGGAGTGCATCGGGAAGTCCCGTGAGACAGCATCGAGGAGTCCCCTGAGCTACTGCCTGAGCGCCGCGATCCGCGCCTCGACGAAATCGATTACCTTGGCTTCGAGGTTGGCGTCGTCGAGCCGATCGATCTCTTGGATTCCCGTGGGCGAGGTCACGTTAACCTCGGTCAGGTAGTTGCCGATGATGTCGAGTCCCACGAAGTAAAGCCCGTCACGTTTCAGCCGCGGGCGCATCATCGCGCAGATTTCGCGGTCGCGCGCGGTGATGTCGGTCTTGACGCAATTGCCTCCGACGTGGATGTTGCCGCGATTCTCGTCGTCGCGCGGCACCCGCAGCGTGCATCCCAGGGGTTCGCCGTCGAGCACGATCAGGCGTTTGTCGCCTTCGCGGATTTCGGTCAGGTAGCGTTGCGCCATGATCGGACGCGACCCGAAACGGGTGACCGCTTCGAGGATCGCGTTCAGGTTGCGGTCGTCGGCCGAGGCGAGGAACACACTCTCGCCGCCGTGTCCGTCGAGCGGCTTGACGATCATCTGGCCGCCTTGCTCGGCCATGAATTTCTTCAGCCGCTCCAGGTCCTGGGACACCACCGTGGGCGGTATCGCCCCTGGAAAATTGAGCGCGTAGAGCTTCTCGTTGGCTTCGCGCAGGCCGGCGGGCTCGTTGAGCACGAAGGTGCGGCCGCGGTCGGCAAGGCTGAGCAGCATCGTCGCGTAAAGGTACGCCGCGTCGGCGGGCGGATCCTTGCGCATGAAGATCGCGTCGAAGTGTTCCAGCTCGTAGTCGGCGCCGTCGTCGAGAAAACGATAGTGCGGCGTCCCGCGCGTCACCGTGCATCGCCGGGCCGCGGCAAACGGATGACTGCCGATCGCGTAGAGGTGGTGTTGGGAGACGAAATAAGCCTGGTGCCCGCGGCCGATCGCTTCGAGCATGAAAGCGAAGGTGGTGTCCTTGTCGGGCAACACCCTCTCAAGCGGGTCCATCACGAATGCGAATTTGTAAGCCACCGCTCAGGGTTCTCCACTATTGTGACACGAAGATCGTCGGACAAAATCCTCGAACGTGATCATCGAACCAATTCGTCGAGCGTTCCGGCCGCGATGCTGAGCGCGGCGAGCGCCGCGGTCTCGCTGCGGAGCCGCCGCCCGCCCAGTCCCGCGGCGATGAAGCCGGCCTCGCGCACTGCCGCCAGTTCTTCGTCCGTGAAATCGCCCTCCGGCCCGCATAGAAGCAATAGCGCGCGTGTAGCGGGCCTGACGCAGTACCGCGCCCAGGGCCGGCGCGCCGGCGCTCAAAACCACGCAAAGCCTGCCCCCGTCGAGCCGCCGGATCAAGTCTTCCAGCTTGAGCGGCGCGATGACCTCGGTCGCGCGCGGCGCAAGGCTTTGTTTGGCCGCCGCGCTCGCGAGCCGGCGCCATCGCGCGAGCCGCTCGCCGCCAACCTCGCGCGCGACGCCGCGCGCACACAGTACCGGCCATAGCTCGGCTGCGCCGAGCTCCGCGGCTTTCTCGACCAGGAAGTCCATCCGCGGCCCCTTGATCACAGCCGCGGCCAGGATCAACTCGGAAGTGATTTCCGCCTGTGCGCGCGCGGCCGCGGATATTTCGATCACCGCTTGGCGCGCCTGGAAGTCCCGGATGACACCCGCATATTCGGCGCCGCGCTCGTCGAACAGCGCGACCTCGGTTCCGGGAAGGAGCCGCATCACGTCGCGCATGTGATGGAGTTCCGCACCGGCGATCGTTGCGACCGCGCCTTCGACCGCCGCCGATGATATGGCAAATCGTGGCGCCCGCTTCATCGCGTCAACACCAGCGTGGTCCATCCACGGTCGCGCCGCACGCCGAGGGATCGCAGTCCCGGCCGGTAAGCGCCGAGCACCGCCGCCGCCTCGCGGTTAAGGATTCCGCCGAGGATCAGCCGCCCGCCGTCCGCCAGCAGCCGGGTCAGCGCGCTCGCCATCCCGATGAGCGTCGAACTCAGGATGTTCGCCGTGATCAGGTCGAAGCGCCGGCGCAGGCGCGCGAGCGGCGTGGTGGTGAAGCGAATTTTGCTGTCGAGCGAATTGAGGATCGCGTTCTCGCGCGCGTTCTCGAGCGCCACCGGGTCGACGTCAATCGCGTCCACCCGCGCGACGCCCATCAGGCGCATCGCAATCGCGAGCACGCCCGAACCCGTGCCGACGTCGAGTGCGTGCTCAAAGGACCGCGTCGCGCAGAGCTTTTCGATCGTCACGATCGCGCCGTGAGTGGTCGCGTGATGACCCGTGCCAAAGGCCTGTCCGGGATTGATCACCAGTTTCAGCCGCCGGGTAACCACTTTCGAGTTCCACGGCGGCACGATGAGCAGGCGGCGGCCAATCCGCAGCGGCTCGAAACGATCCATCCATGCCGTGGCCCATCCGGGATCGGCGATGAGTTGGCGATGCGGCGTTCGGCTGGACTGGGCGAGCATCCCCGCCGCCGCCATCGCACGCCGGATCGCCGCGAGCCGCGGCTGGCTCAGCCGCTCGAAATAAGCCTGGAGCCGCTCGCGTCGCACGGCGATGCGCGGAGCGATGGTCTCCGTCGACCGCGCATCCCAGCGCCCCCTGTGCGATCAGCAGCGCGGCCGCGTCGTCGACCATCGCGGCCGGCGTCTCGAAACCGACGCACACGTAGTTGCGGCCGGGATGCGTGGCGATTTGGGACATATTCTTCAGCCTCAAGCATAGGGGTCGTCGCGCGGCTTGACGAGTGGGGAGCGAGCCCTGTGGAGAGCAGGCGCGTCCGGATTTGCCCCGCTCGACGCGCGGCGGCTACACTCGCTTCGATGAGAGTGGTTGGGCTGGTTCTCCGGCGACGCGTTCGATGCTGACGATCGCGCACCGGGGAGCCAGCGCGGTTTATCCTGAAAACACCTTGCGCGCATTCATCGCGGCGGCTGACCTGGGCTCCGATATGTGCGAGTTCGACGTGCGTATGACGCGCGATCGCGAAGTCGTGGTAATTCATGATGCGACCGTAAACCGCACGACCAACGGGCGAGGGCGAGTCGCGGCGATGAACTCGGAGGCGATCAAGCGTCTGGACGCGGGAGTGCGTTTCGGCGCGGAATTTCGCGACGAGCCTATTCCGACGCTCGCCGAAGTCGCGGCGGCGCTCGGCGGACAATGTGGACGCCGGTGCGGGATGGACGTCGAGCTCAAGGAGCGTGGCCTCGAGACCCGCGTATGCGACATTCTGCGCGAGCGCGAGGTCATCGACGATGCGATAGTGTCGAGCTTCGATTGGGACCAACTTAAGATCGTCCGCAAGGCGGAGCCCCGGCTGCGCCTGGCGCTGCTCGGCGAAAAAACCCCGGCCGCGCTGCTGCGGGCGGCCGTGGCGATGGAGGCTTTCGCGATCGCGCCCCGGTTTAATATTGCCGACGCCGCGCTTTGCGCCGAAGCGCATCATCGCGGTCTCGTGGTCTACGTATGGACCGTGGACGACGCGCCCACCATGCGCCGGCTGATCGCCGCCGGCGTCGACGGAATCATGACCAACAACCCGAAGCGGCTTCATGAGGTGGCGGCGAGCTGATGGCCCTGATCTCCGAGGACAAGCTCGATGAGATCCGGACTCGCGCGGATATCGTCGAAGTGATCGGCGCCCACGTGCGCCTCAAGCGCGCCGGCCGCAATTTCGTCGGCCTCTGCCCCTTTCACAACGAGAAAACGCCGTCGTTCTCGGTCAACTCTGAACGCGGGTTTTTTCACTGCTTCGGGTGCGGCGCCGGCGGCACCGTGTTCAACTTCGTGATGCGGACGGAGGGATTGAGCTTTCCGGAGGCGATCGAGTCGCTCGCGCGCCGCTACGGCGTGACGCTGCCCGAGCGCGGCAGCGAGGCCGGGCCGGGCGCGGGCGAGCGCGACGCCGCGTTGCGGGCCAATCAGGTCGCGGCGGATTTTTTCGTCCATGTGTTGTGGAAGACGCCCGACGGCGCCGCGGCGCGCGACTACCTGGCCGCGCGCGGTGTGGCTATCGAGACCGCGCGCACGTTCGGTCTTGGATTTGCGCCCGACCGGCCGGCCAACCTGGCGCGCGCGCTGGAGCGGCGCGGATTGTTGGCGGCGGCGGTGCGCGTGGGCCTGGTCAGGCAGGACGGCGCGGGCACGCGCGACATGTTTCGCGGACGGCTGATGTTCCCGATTCGCGACGGCCAGGGGCGGGTGCTCGCCTTTGGCGGCCGCGTGCTCGATCAGCGTGTGCCGAAATATCTCAATTCGCCCGAATCACCGCTCTACTCCAAGTCGCGCAATGTCTACGGACTGTATGAAGCGCGCGCGGCGATCGCGAGCGCCGACCGCGCGATCGTGGTCGAGGGCTACCTCGACGCGATCGCGGTGTGGCAGGCGGGTTTCAAGGAGACGGTAGCGAGTCTTGGCACCGCGCTGACGGCCGATCAGCTACGGCTGGTCGGACGCCATACGCGCAACGTGCTGGCCTGTTTCGACGGCGACGCGGCGGGGCGCAAAGCGTCCGTGCGGGCGCTCGAAATCTTTCTCGCGGCCGGGCTGCTCGGCCGGGGGATTTTCATCCCGTCCGGCTTCGACCCCGACACTTTCATCAAGGAGCGCGGAGCGCAGGCGTTCGCCGAGCTTATGGCGTCGGCGGATTTGCTGGTGGATTATTTCCTGGCCGAGCAGGCGGCCGCCCGCGCGGCAATCGCTGGAAGCGCGAGCGCGCGCCGCCGCGGCGGTGGCCGAGGTTCTGAAGGCGGTGCACAATCCCTTCGAGTTCGATCTTTTGTCGCGCAAGGCGGCCGACGCGCTGGGCGTCGGCGAGGAGGTCTTGCGGGCCGAGGCGCGCCGTCCCGCGCGCGGCGCATCCGCGCGCGGGACGGCGGCGCCGCGTATCCCGGCGGCACGCGCCGCCGGTGCCGGCGACGGCGCGGCGGCGGCCGAGGTCGGCCTGCTGGCCGTCGCGCTGTTGCATCCGGCGCTGCGCGGCGAGATAGCCGCGCACGCCGCGATGCTTGAGGACGCGGCTTTGTCGGCGGCGCTCGCCGACGTATGCGATTCGCAGGAACCGGCAACGATACTCGAAGTGAGGGTCGCCGAGGGGTTGAGCGAAGCGCAACGCTCGCGGCTGAGCGCGCTCGCGGTCGGGCCGCTCGTCGAGACGGCCGACCAGGCGGGTGCGCTTGCGCGCGACTTCGCCGAGGCGCTGATGCGCAGGCGGCAGCAACGCGCGATGGAGACGACGCGGCGGGCCGCGGCCAGCGCGGGTAGCGAGGACGAGGCGATGGCCGCCGCGCAGGAGATGATTGCGTTGCGGCGGCGCGGCGGTTGAGCCGGCTGCCGCGCGGTTGGGATCATTGCATCGATCCAGTCAAGATATCGTGCAGGACGAGGGCTCTTTTTTTTGTGACGTGAAACTTGGTACGATGGCTGTCGCACAATGCGCTCGCAAGGGCCCATAGCTCAGCCCGGTTTAGAGCTGCCGGCTCATAACCGGCTGGTCCCAGGTTCAAATCCTGGTGGGCCCATATCATCAAACAAAATGGGACGATTCGTTAAACAGACTGCGGCGCGCGCGACCGTTGGCGATCTCGCGCGTGGCATCGCATGAACCGGCCCGCACCAAACGGAGGCAGAATTGCGTGAAGAGATAGCCCGGTTAATGAGCCTGCAAACCATCGACCGGCAGTTGCACGAGCTCGGGCAATCACTATCTTCGGTCGCGGAACGCGTCGAGCAGCTCCGCGGCCAGATCGATACTTCTCAGGCCGAACTAGACCGACTTACCGAGGAAGAGCAACAGGCGTCCGCCGCACGCCGCCTGCTCGAGCGCGAACTCGCCGACGGCGAGGCCCAGATTCGCAACAAACGGATGCGTCTGAATCTGGTGCGCAACGACAAAGAGTTGCAGGCGCTCGGCCATGAAGTCGAGTCGCTCAAGGAAAACAACCAGCGCCTGGAAAGTGAAGTGCTCGCCTCGATGCAGGCGGCCGAGCCGCGTGCCCCGCGAATCAAGGAATTGACCGAGCTCATCGCGGGCAAACGCACGGAGCTCAAGGCGGCCGAGAAGGAAATCGCCGCCGAAGTGGAAGAGCTGAAGATGTCGATTCAGCGCCGGCGCGTCGAGCGCGACCGCGAAGCCGCTCTGGTCGACGACGTGTTGCTGCAGCGCTACCAGATGATCTTCAGCCGGCGCGCCGGGCTTGCGGTCGCATTAGCGAAATCGGGCACCTGTCAGGGATGCCGGATGCGCCTGCCGCCACAGCTCTACAATGAGATCCAGAAGCATCTCCAGATCCATTTTTGCCCCAATTGCCAGCGTATCCTGTACTACGAAGGATGATTCTGCATCGAAGGATGATCCTGCATCGGAATTGATCCGCTGCTGGAATTGGAAGCGCCGCCCGAAGTGATCCGCGAGCGGTGGCGAGTCCTGGACCTGATCCGGGTCAGTTCGGCTCGTGGCGGCGGGTAACGCGTAGCGTGCTAAGATCGGCGCCGCCGGAGTGGGCCGGGCGATCGCCCCTTTAAGGGGAGGAAAGTCCGGGCTCCACAGGGCAGGGTGGCCGTTAACGACGGCGCGGGGCGACCCGCGGAAAGTGGCACAGAAAATACACCGCCCGCGAGGGTAAGGGTGAAATGGCGGGGTAAGAGCCCACCGGCGCGCGAGTGATCGCGCGCGCATGCCAAACCCCACCCGGAGCAAGACCAAATAGGAGGGTGAGTGGCCCGCTCAAAATCCCTCGGGTTCGGTCGCTGGAGCCGGCGAGCAATCGTCCGGCCAAGATGAATGATCGCCGCCCGCAAGGGCACAGAACCCGGCTTACAGGCTCACTCCGGCATTTGACTCGCTTCGCCGTCTGATTTTTTCCCGGCGCGCCGGCCGCGCCTAAGCGGCATCCTTGCCTTGGATTGCGCGGCGCTATTGGCCGCGCGCGGCGGCCGCGCCGCAACCACCTGCGGCCCAATCAGGAAATCCGCGAGGCGCGCCAGGGCGGCCAGACTCGGAGTCCCCGGCCGGATCTCGGGGACGATCGCGACGCTCACGCGCGAGGGCAATCCCTCGACAAAGCGCCGCACGCGACGGATATCTTCCCCGGCGCGCACGCGATAGCTCTCCAAGTAAGCGAGCGCTGCGGCTATGCCGTCATCGCCGGCGCCATCTGCCTCCAGCGCCGACCGCAGGGCCGGAATCTCGCTTAGCGCCCGATCCAGAACCTGAGCGAAATTGTGATCGAGCGGCCGGCCGCCAGGCCCGTTCCCGCCTCGGCCGCCGCGCGTGAGTCCGTCGCGGATCCCTTCGTCCAGGAAGCGGTTGATCACAATCGCTTCGAGATTCAGGCCCCCGGATTCCATCTTGTCGATAAGCCCGCGCGCCTGGTGAAGGCGATCCGACTCCGCGGTGGTCACCAGAACGAAACGCACGGATGGCGAGCGCATGAGCGCGGAGACCGTTTGCATCCGCTCGCCGATCCGTTCCACCGCGCCACTGGCGGCGCCAAAGAAATCCGCGATGGAAGAGAGCGTGTCGCCGCCCGCAAAGCGCTCCAACTCTCGCGCGACGTAGCTTGTGATCCGTCCCGCGAGCCTGAGCGCGATCGAGGCGGGCCGCCCGGCCGGCTTGAGCAGCCATCGCGCGGCCTGCGAATCAAGCAGCCGCATCAGGCGCGCCGGGGCCTGCACGAAGTCGAAGGCTTGCGCGGCGGGAGGAGTATCGACGACTTCGAGGTCGAAGCGGTTGGAGACGTGAAGATCGTGCAGTGCTTCCAGCGCGGCGTAAGCGTCGGATCCGGCGAAACTGGTGCTGAGGCTTTGATAAAAAGCGTTGTCGAGGATGCGCCGGCGAATCGCCGGGTCGGCCACATGCTCCGCCACCATCGCGTCCCATTCGCCCTTCACGTCGAGTACCATCGCGCTCAGCTTGAGCGTTGGGTCGAGACCGGCGGCGCGCAGGCGGCGCGCGTCGATTCGCGTCGGCTTCCCGCCCAGGCGCGGCAGTCCAAGCGCGTCGCGGAGCCGGCGGGCGGGGTCGACCGTGATAACGGCGGTGCGCAGATGAGCGTTTGCCGCGGCGACGCCGAGCGCGGCGGCGATGGTGGTTTTGCCGACTCCACCGGAGCCCAAAACCACGAGGACGGAGCGCGGCTTAAGTAATTCCTTCACGATTGCGTCGCGTTCGCGGGGCGCCGCGGACGTCACGCGCCAAAATAGCAGAACGCGGCGGCACAGCGCGCTATCCACGAAGCTGTGGACGGTGCATCGCGGTGTAATTGGACGCAAGCGCGAAGCGGCGGATACTATATTGAGGGCGGGGCCGGAGTCGGGGCCCGGCGCTGGGGAGGTCGAAGAATTGGAATTGCTGGCGGCGGTAATTATGGCGATGGCGGTGGGTGCGACAATCGCCTGGCTCGCCGCCGCCCGCCGCTGGGAAGGCAAAGTGCGCGAGGCGGAAGTGCGGATGGAAGAGCGCGAGCGCGGCTTTGCCGAACAGAAAGTGCTGCTGGAAAGCTCGGAACGTAAGCTCACCGACACTTTCAAATCGCTCGCGGCCGACGCGCTGGAAGCCGCCAATCATAGTTTCCTGACGCTCGCCGATTCGAAGCTCGGTTCGGTGATCGGTCCGGTCAACGAGTCGCTCGGCAAGCTCGGCCATGAAATCCGCGAGATAGAAGGCGCGCGCCGCCAGGCCTATGGCGCGCTCGGCGAGCAGATAAGCTCGCTTATCACCGCGCAAAAAGAGCTGCGCTCGGAGGCCTCCAACCTTTCGCGCGCGCTGCGTGCGCCTTCGGTGCGCGGCCGCTGGGGCGAGATTCAGCTCAAGCGGGTGGTCGAAATGGCCGGGATGCTCGAGCGGTGCGACTTTTTCCAGCAGGCGAGCGCGGCCAACGAAGACGGCAAGCTGCGCCCCGATTTGCGGGTGCAATTGCCCGGCGGCAAGAACATCATCGTCGACGCCAAGGTGCCGCTGCAGGCCTATCTTGAAGCCCTCGAAGCGCCAAGCGAGGATGCCCGCCAGGAAAAACTCAAACAACACGCGCAGCAGGTGCGGGCGCACATG
This sequence comes from uncultured delta proteobacterium, assembly GCA_963755905.1. Lineage (GTDB taxonomy): Bacteria > Desulfobacterota > Binatia > Binatales > Binataceae > JAKAVN01. The sequence continues at coordinate 1,097,159 of CAVWLM010000002.1, read as the reverse complement.
ACCGCGCTGGGCTCCAAGTTCTACTGGGATCAGTTCCAGCCGACGCCGGAGTTCGTGATCCTGTTTTTGCCGGGAGAGCCGTTTTTCAGCGCGGCCCTCGAGCAGGATCCCTCGCTGATCGAGCAGGGAGTCGCTCAGCGGGTGATTCTCGCCACGCCGACGACGCTGATTTCATTGCTGCGCGCGGTGTCCTACGGATGGCGCCAGGAGCAGCTAGCCGAAAACGCGCAACGCATCAGCGAGATGGCGCGCGAGCTTGCCGACCGGTTCGCCACGATGGTCGAGCATCTGCGGCGCGTCGGGAGTTCCCTGAAGTCGTCGGTCGGTGCGTTCAATGAAGCGGTGGGGTCCTTCGAGGGACGCGTGATGCCGTGGGCGCGGCGCTTTCGCGATCTCGGGGTGGTCGGCAAGAAGGAGTTGGGCGATCTCGACAAGATCGACCTCGTGCCGCGAGAGCCGGCGGCCGGGGCCGAGGAACGGCTCGAGACGATCGCGCCGAAGTAGTCGCGGCGCGCACTGTTCAAGCCTGTTCCATATTGGAGGGCGGAGGCGGCTTCAGTTGGCTGCGCGCGTGGCCTTCGGCGATCCAAGCCTCGACCTCGCGCCGTTCACTCGCCAGAAAGTTGCCGATCGCGCGGCGCAAGCCGTCATGCACGATATAGTGAGCGCTGTGGGTGAGCGCGGGATCGAAGCCGCGCAGCCACTTGTACTCGCCGCCTGCGCCCGGCTCGAAGCGCTGGATTCCGTTCGCGATGCAATGTTCGATGGCCGCGTAGTAGCAGACGTTGAAGTGCAAGTACTTCAGGTCTTCGAAGCATCCCCAGTAACGCCCGTAGAGCACGCCCGACTTCTGCAGGTTGAAGGTCCCGGCCACCAGCTTGCGCCCCCGATAGGCGCAGACCAGGCAGACGTAGCGCTTGAAGCGCTCGCGCATCTCGGAGAAGAACTCGCGCGTCAGGTAGCGGCGGCCCCAATAAAGTTTTTCGATCGTCGAGAGATACAGATCGAACATCGGGCCGAAGATTGAGTCGGGAATTTCGTCGCCCGCGTGCACCCTGATAGTCACGCCTTGTGCGGTCAGCGCGGCGCGCTCGTGGCGCACCGCATAGCGGCGCTTGCTCTTGAGCGCTCCCAGGTAATCGTCGAAAGCGGCAAAGCCGCTGTTGCGCCAATGGTATTGGTAGCCGAGCCGTTCGAGGAAACCGAGATCGCGGAGCGCTGCCGCCTCGTCGGCGAGGCAGAAGTTGACGTGTACGGAGGAAAGCTTGTTGTCCGCGCAAAGCTGGGTCAGCGCGCGTCCCATCGCCGCGATGAGCGTCGGCCGCGCGGCGCCAGGCGCGGTCAGAAAGCGCCTTCCGCCGTGCGGCGTGAACGGGACGCCCGCCAGCAGCTTGGGATAGTAGCGGATACCGCTGCGCTGGGCCGCGTCAGCCCATCCCTGGTCGAATACGAACTCTCCCATGCTGTGCCCCTTGAGGTAGAGGGGGCAGGCGGCGATGAGCGATTTGTCCTGATGGATCGCCAGATGGCATGGACTCCATCCGTTGGCCCGCTCAGCGCTCTTGGAATTCTCCATCGCGAACAGCCAATCCCAATCGAGAAAGGGGCTGTCGTCCGCGGCCAGCAGCGCGTTCCAGTCCTCGCGCGCGATCCGATCGATCCCTTCGACCACGGCGACTTCGATCGTCGCCGCTTCCTCGCCTGCCTCGCGAGCCTTCATGTCCTTGCCGTCGCGTCGTGCCATTGGAGCTATGGCCGAGCTTATCCGTGCCGGACGCTGCTCGCAAAGAGGCGGGCGAGAGGTGCTCCCACCACCGTAGGCCGATTTGCTATTCTATTGGAGCGAGTGAGCGGTCGAGTTCGGACAACCGCCGGCTGATGGCGTGCGCAGCGAGCGAGAACAGCGAAGCAGGCAGACGATGATGAGCGACGAGCCTTGGCAGCGAGAGGTGCGGGCGCGCAAGCGCGACGGTGATGATGCTGACGGCGGACGTCCGCCCGACGGCGACACGGTCATCGAGCGCCGCACGCGGCTCGCGCCCCGAACGAAAAAGCCCCCGATGTATAAGGTCATCCTGCTAAATGACGACTACACCCCGATGGAGTTCGTGGTCGAAATATTGAAAGTTGTTTTCCACAAGCAACACGCGGAAGCGACCAAGATAATGCTGCACGTGCATCAGAACGGGATGGGCGTGGCGGGCGTGTTTCCCTATGAGATCGCCGAGACCAAGGTCCGAACCGTGGACGAATTGTCGCGCCAGAGCGAATTCCCGCTCAAATGCGTGATGGAAAAAGCCTGAGCGGCACGATCGATTTCGAGTGATTAACTTGAGAATATGTCCAGTGGAAGCGATTTCAGCCGGAACGGACAGCGAACAGGAGTTGGCGGATGGCGTCGCCAGGCGTGATGCTTAGCCGGGAGCTGCAGGTCACGCTGCAGTTGGCGATGACCGAGGCGCAGAATCGGCGTCACGAATACGTCTGCCTGGAGCACGTGCTCTACGCGATGCTCCACGACTTCACCACCAGCAACGTGCTCAAGCAGTGCGGCGCGGACCTCGATTCGCTGCGCCGCAAGCTGCAGGGTTATCTCGACGACGGCGTCGAGCGGCTCGGCCGCGGAGCCGACGCCACGCCGCGCTACGCGACGGGTGTGCAGCGCGCGCTGCAACGCGCCGCGATGCACGCGCAGTCGGCCGGCCGCCAGGAAATAAACGGCCCCGCCGTGCTGATCGCGATGTTCCAGGAGGCCGAATCATACGCCGTCTATTTCCTGCAAGAGGAAGGCGTCACCCGTTTCGACGTGATCAATTTCGTGTCTCACGGAGTTTCCAAGGTCGGCGCCGACGACGAACGAACCGTGCGCGGCGCTAACGAAGGACAAGCCGAGAGCGAGGACGAGCACGAAGAAGCCGATGGCGATGACGACGAAGAAGGTACCCCGAAACTCTCTCCGGCACGCGCGCTCAAGCGCTACGCGATAAATCTTGCGGAGCGCGCCGCCCAGGGAAAAATCGATCCGTTGATTGGGCGCAAGAACGAAATCGAGCGCGCGATTCATATCCTGCTCCGCCGGCGCAAAAATAACCCGGTGTTCGTCGGCGAGGCCGGCGTGGGCAAGACCGCTCTCGCCGAGGGCCTGGCGCTGGCGATTCATAACGGCCAGGTGCCCGAAGCACTTAAGGGCGTCGAGATTTTCGCGCTCGATATGGGCGCGCTGCTCGCGGGCACCCGCTTTCGCGGCGATTTCGAGCAACGATTGAAGGCCGTGATCAAGGCCGCGAGCGGCAACCCGAAGATCGTGCTCTTCATCGACGAGATACACACGATCGTGGGCGCCGGCTCGGCGTCGGGATCCACGATGGACGCGTCAAACCTGCTGAAGCCCGCGCTAGCCTCGGGCGATCTGCGGTGCATCGGGTCGACGACCTACCAGGAATACAAGCGATCGTTCGATCGCGACAAGGCGTTAGGCCGACGCTTCCAGCGTATTGACGTGCCCGAGCCGACCACGGAAGAGGCCGTGCAGATTCTGAACGGGCTCAAGAACCATTACGAAAAGCATCACAACGTGCGCTACACCGCTCCGGCGATCCGCGCCGCGGTCGATCTCTCCTCGCGCTACATCAACGACCGCTACCTGCCCGACAAGGCAATCGACGTGATGGACGAGGCGGGCGTGGCGGCGCGGTTGCGCGCGGGCGGTCCCGAGGCGGTGATGACCGTGGGCGCGCGTGACGCCGAGCGCACGGTGGCGCGGATGGCGCGGATTCCGGAGCGCACGGTTTCCTCGAGCGACCGGGCGCGCCTGCAGAATCTCGAAGAAGAGTTGAAGCAGGCCGTGTTCGGACAGGATCCGGCGATCGAGGCGGTGGCCCGCGCGATCAAGCTCGCGCGATCGGGGCTTGCGCATCCGGACCGTCCGGTTGGCGCTTTCCTGTTCGCGGGCCCGACGGGAGTCGGCAAGACCGAAGTCGCGCGGCAGCTTGCAAAAGTGATGGGCGTGGAGTTCCTGCGTTTCGACATGAGCGAGTACATGGAGCGCCACACCGTCTCCCGGTTGATCGGCGCTCCGCCGGGCTACGTCGGCTTCGATCAGGGCGGCCTTTTGACCGACGCTATCAACAAGAACCCGCACTGCGTGCTGCTGCTCGACGAGATCGAGAAAGCGCATCCCGACCTGTTCAGCATCCTGCTCCAGGTGATGGACCATGCGACGCTGACCGACAACAACGGGCGCAAGGCGGACTTCCGCAACGTGATCATCGTGATGACCACCAATGCCGGCGCGCAGGAACTGGCGCGCACGATGATCGGATTCGGAACCGAGGTGGCGACCGGCAATCCGCGCAACGCCATTGACCGGATGTTCAGTCCCGAGTTCCGCAACCGGCTCTCGGCCATAATCGAGTTCGCGGGACTCGGCCCCGAAATAATCGCCCGCGTGGTCGACAAGTTCGTGGGCGAGCTCGCCGGGCGGCTGGCCGCCCAGAAGGTGAAGCTGGAGGTCTCGGAGGCGGCGAGAAAGTGGCTCGCGAAGAAGGGCTACGATCCGCGCTTCGGCGCGCGGCCGCTCGGACGGCTTATCGAATCCGAAGTCGCGCGCGCGCTCGCCGACCAGGTGCTGTTCGGCGCGCTGAGCAAAGGTGGCGTGGCCAAGGTCGACCTCGGAGACGACCAACTCGTGTATAGTTTCGAGGCGAACGCTCCGAAGGCCGCGGCTCCCGCCGCGCCCATCAGCTAAACGCGCACGCGGCGCACGGATTACGACGCATCCCTGCTACGCGCTTTCGCGAGACGGCGCGTCCTTCACGAGAATCGTGTCGTGCAGCCACTTGGCGTCGTCGTGCTCGGGATAGTCGATAGTGTAGTGCAGCCCGCGCGACTCCTTCCGCGCCATCGCCGAGCGAACCACCAGCTCGGCGACCTCGACCAGGTTGCGCAGCTCGATCAGGTCGGAGTCGATGAGGTGGTCCCAGTAGTAGCCGTAGACCTCCTGCTTGATTAGCTCCAGCCGGCGCATCGCGCGCGCCAGGCGAGGGTCGCTGCGCACTATCCCGACGTAGTTCCACATCAGGCGTCGAATTTCGTCCCAGCTTTGCGTGATCAGTACGCGCTCCTCGTTGCGCATCGCGCGCCCGGGATCCCATCGCGGAAAGTCCGGCAGACGCCGCTCTCCCGCGGTGGCGGCATCCTCGCGCGCGGCGGCCGCCGCGCGCCGGCCCATCACAGCCGCCTCCAGCAACGAGTTCGACGCGAGACGATTTGCGCCATGCAGCCCCGTCATCGCGGTTTCGCCGGCCGCGTATAGCTGCGCGAGCGAAGTGCGCGCGTCGAGGTCAGTGACCACCCCTCCACACATGTAATGCGCCGCCGGCACCACCGGGATCGGCGCGCGGGTCAGGTCATATCCGAAGTTCAAGCATCGGTTGAAGATGTTAGGAAAGCGGTCGCGCACGAAAGCCGCCGGCCGATGACTGATGTCGAGCAGCACGTAGTCCAGCCCGTGACGTTTCATCTCGGTATCGATCGCGCGGGCGACCACGTCGCGCGGCGCAAGTTCGCCGTCGGGATGGTACTTCTTCATGAACGGCGTGCCGTCGGGCAGCCGCAGAATCGCGCCCTCGCCGCGCAGCGCCTCGGAGATCAGAAAGGACTTGGCGGCGGGATGGTAGAGGCAGGTCGGATGGAACTGGATGAATTCCATGTTAGCCACCGGCGCGCCCGCCCGATACGCCATCGCGACGCCGTCGCCCGAGGCGATGTCGGGATTGGTGGTGTAGAGGTACACTTTGCCGGCGCCGCCGGTGGCCAGCAGCGTCGCGCGCGCGACGAATTTGTCGACGGCGTTGCTCGCGCGGTCGAGCACGTAGGCGCCCCAGCATCGCGCGCCGCTCTCGCGCGAGGCGCCGGGCTCGACCAACAGGTTGACCGCGACCTTGTTTTCGAGCACGCGGATGTTGCGCCGGGTGGCGGCGGCCTCGCCGAGGGCGCGCATGATCTCGCGGCCGGTCAGGTCCTGCGCATGGAGCACGCGGCGATGGCTATGGCCGCCCTCGCGGCCGAGGTCGTATTCGTCCTCGCCACCTTCCTCGACGCGGGTAAAGCGCGTGCCAAGCGCAATCAGCTCGCGCACGGCCTCGGGACCGTCGCGCACGATCGTTTCTACCGCGTGTCGATTGCATAGCCCCGCGCCTGCGCGCAGCGTGTCGTCGATGTGCGACTCGAACGAATCGTCGACGCTCCATACGCTGGCGATTCCGCCCTGCGCGTAAGCGGTGTTGGCCTCGTTGCTTGCGGCCTTGGTCAACACCGTAACGGTGCCGGCCTCGGCCGCCTTGATCGCGAAGATCAGTCCGGCGATACCGCCGCCGATAACCAGGTAGTCGCTTTCGAAAGCGCCATCGCCGGCTGCGCTCATGGCATGAAACCGCCGGTATAGCTGTCGGAAACGGACATGATAGACGAAGCTGACGGCGTGACGGCTGACGCCAAGTTGCCGCCGCAGCGGGACGAATCGGTCATGTCTGACCGTATGCGAGGCAAACGCCGCCGGTCAAGTTGGACCCGAAGGCACCCTGTTTCGCGTAGGACACAGCCCTGGCCTGCGCTTCGGATCAGACTCGATTGCCCCCCTTAATGGATTGCCATATCCTGATGGCAGAAGGCGCGTATCGAGACGTAGAGGGAAATCAAAGGGAGCAGGGAAGGGGACCCCGGAGCCGCATCGTGGAGCTTACCGCGCCCAACCTGCTCACCCTGATGCGCATCGCGCTGGTCCCGGTGTTGGTATGGCTGCTGATGTTTACGGGACCGGGGCCGTCGGCGGTCGCCGGCGGCGTCTTCTTCATCGCCACCCTGAGTGACTTCTTCGACGGCTATATCGCGCGCAGCTACGGCTCGGGCACCACGCTCGGCAAGTTTCTCGATCCGCTGGCGGACAAGCTGGTGGTCACCTCCGCGTTAATCATGCTGGCGGCGATTCCGCGTTCTCCGCGGGTACCGGCCTGGATGGTGGTCGTGCTGGTGACGCGCGAGATAGCGGTCACGGGATTGCGCGCGATGGCGGCGGCGGAGGGCCAGGTGATGGCAGCCGAGGAACTCGGCAAGTACAAGATGGTGCTTCAGGCGATAGCGATTCAGGGGTTGCTAATCCACTACGTCTATTTCCACGTCGATTTTTTCGCGGCCGGGATGTTCGTGCTCTGGATCGCGATGTCGGTGAGCGTGTGGTCGGGCGCGGACTACTACCTGAAGGCGCGGACGGTGCTGAGCGCGCGAATGAAGCCGCCGGCGCGGCGGGCAGCGGTTTGACAAGCCGCGTGCGGGCGGATAAATCGATCTATCCGGCCGCGTGACGCAAGAGCCTGGGGGCGGGTGTAGCTCAGTTGGTAGAGCGTGTGCTTGCCAAGCACAAGGTCGTCGGTTCGAAACCGATCACCCGCTCCAGTCGAAAGCTCATAAATAAGTCGAGCCCTGTTGGACGCTTCGAGGGTCGCGCCGAGACGGATGAAACGCGCGCGCAACGCATTGTCCGGGTTTAGGTTCTGATCCAGCACAACCCGCGGCGCGGCTCAGACGTACCCGTTCAGGGGCGGGGGCGTGCCGTTGACCAGGAAGTCACCGACGATAGACGCCTTCAGGAAGGTCGGGTTGTGCGTTGACGTGGTACGGGCGTTACGCCAATGCCTATCCAGGTTGTAGATCGACTGTGTCGCCGAGGCTCCGCCAGCGTCGAACAAGCGGCTCGCCGTCTGATAGGAGAACCTGTCGACTGCCACCTTGGCCTCGGCGGCCGCGATTTGAGCGGCGCGCGCAAGGTGAGCATCAGGCAATCCGTCCACCACCGAGTCCGCGGCCACCTGGATTCTGTCCGCGGCAGCCAGCACGATCGCTTCGGCCGCAAAGGCGTCAGCGGCGATTTCGCCAACGACCTGGAACAACTGGCTGTCCTCCGTGGGCCGTTCGGTCGCGGCATGGCTGAAGTTTCGTCGACGGCGTCGTACCAGTGCCACCGCGTCCTCCTGAACGCTGCGGAGGATGCCCGCGGTGAGTGCCTGTAGATACAGTTGAACGAACGCAAACTGATAGCTCGGCGGCTGCGCGAACGGTGAGCCGTAGTCGGCAATCTCCCCGGGCTCCACGTAAACGTTGTCGAGAATGGTCGTGCCCGTACCCGTGAGGCGCTGCCCAAAGCCATCCCAATCGTCTTTGATCGTCAGGCCCGCACGGTCAACCGGGATTGTCGCGCTCGCGATGGTTCCCCCGGGCCTGGATGCGTAAATCTGAATCCAGTCGGAGTAGAGACTGCCCGTTGAATAGTACTTTTGGCCGTTGAGCCTGTAGCCGATCCCGTTGGAATTCGGAGTCAGCGTGGTTTCGAAGAAGAGGCCCACCTGCTGGCCGCTTTGCTCGCTGGTCGCGTTGCCGAAGATCTTGCCCTGGTTGATCAGTGCAAGCCATCGTGTCCGCGATTCCGAATGTTCGCTCTGAAGTTGTTGCTCGACGAACCAGAAGTGTGCGCGAAGAATATGTGCGACATTGGAATCTGCCGCGGCGAGATCGATCAACATCTGGAACAGCTCGCGCACACTGGCACCAGATCCGCCCTCCTCAACCGGAATCCTGACTCGTCCCAGTCCGGCGTCTCTAATCCATCGGATTTGTTCGAATGGTGGGATTCGCTCGCGTTCCCGCTCGCTCGCGCCCTCCGCGATACGTGCGAACAGAGCCCGCAGCTCAGGTGAACCCAAACCCAGCGGCTTCGTCACGAATCCAGCATCAGCGCTCATTTCGTCCCCCGATCCTTTTGAGTCTTCAACGTCTCGAGTCGGTCGATGCAGTTAAGAAAATCAGCTCGTCAGCGTAATTCGAGCATGGCAATCACGGTCACTACTGCGCTGCTCCTATGCCGCGGCGGGTGTCTTTTTCGGCCGAGGCAAACCGAGATGGTCTCGCAGGGTGAAGCCCTCATATTCCGCGCGGAACAATCCGCGCCGCTGAAGAATCGGCAAAATCCACAGCCGAACGTATAGCAAATTTGTCAGCCAATCAATCGATTTAATCGGATTAGAGATCAATTTCAAGTGTAAAGCTGCAGAAAGTCCAAATGAAATTCAGGGCAGTGAAGCCGTGGAACCGGCCATGCCAGGAATGATTGCCGCAAATGATCGAGTCTCGCATCGAGACCGATCGTCCGCTGCTCAAGTCAAAACCTCGTGACAGTTTTCCTGGAAGTAGCGGGAGTAGCCGCGCTGCCCTCGCGCGCAAGCTTTCACTGCGCGATTTTGCTCAGCCCCTCGGGACTCGCATAGCGGCTCACGTCGAGATACTGCGCATCGCAGTCCGTATTGAAACAGGGAGCTTCGGCGGTCGCCACGGTCATGTGCTTGTCCTTGAAATTCGTAATGAGCAGTTCCGTCGCGCCGTTCACGCCCAGGGCCGTTCCGGTGCCTGGCACGCGCAACGGAGCCAGCAGGCTGAGCCAGGACTTGTACAAACCGCCCGCCGGGTCGTAAAGATCGATCGCCATCGGAAAGAGCGTTTCCTTGTCCACGTAGATCACCCGGCGTCCATAGCAATAGCCACTCGTATAGCCAGGCAGCCGACTCATCTCGATCACGTACACCTCGCGCACTTCCCATTTGCCGAGCGCTGGCCGCGGCCACGGCAGCTCTCCCTTGCCTGCAGGGTAAAAGTAATCCGATGGCAGCCTCGACGCGCTGCCGCAGCTTGCGAACGCTTTCGGGTTCGCGTGGGCCAGGACGATTATGCGCCGGGTGCCCGCGTAGGTAATTTTGTATTCCTGCGGCAGCGAGGGCGGCCCGTTGTTGGATTCCTCCCAGGTGTAATCGTTGCCGGGCATCGGCGAACAGCGCGACGCCTCCGACATCCGCAGCGGCCTGCGAGCGGAGGGCAGGTACATGTACAACTCGTCGATCCGCGTAACGTCGGCGTAGCTCATGTCGAGGCTGGTGGTGTACTTGCCCTGCTCGGGCGATAGCTGCTCGTAGTATTTGACCAGCATGTATCCGTTCGACTGCGGCAGGGTCTGCGGGAAACCGGTGTCGCTCAGATGCATGAGCTGCGAGTAGACCGTGTCGCCGGTCCCGGCCTGGGTGAAATTCCCGTAGGAGTCGGAGACGTAGCTGCACGAAATCTGCCGTTGCAGCCGCGGCGTGTAGTGGTAGTAAGTGTCGTAAAAGATTTCGTAGGGCGCGAGCAAAGGGTCCTGCTCGGGCTGCGGGAACGGAATGCCCGCGACGTATCCGGTCGGAACGTAGCCGCCCGCCGCCACTTGAGTCAGCTTCACCTGTTTCGCATAGCTCGCGGTATCGGCGAGAAATTTTTGCGGTAGTGCGATCGGGATGGTTGGTCCAATCTCGATCCGCACGTCAGGCCGCATCCGCCAGAAATGATCGCCGGCGAAGATCGCCTGCATCCCCTCCGGCATGAAACGCGCGTAGCGCTGCCAATTGGCCGCATCGATCACCGTGCCGTCGGGTATCGTGTCGGCGAGCGCCGAACCGCTTTCCGCGGCGCAGGCTTCGCCGGAAAAAATCGCCGCACCCAACGCGATCGCGAGCACGAGAACCAAGGGCATACGATGCATGAACGCGCGAGACGTGGATGACCGACCTGTCATAGATGCAACCTCGATTGGGAGACGATCTATAATGGGACATGCGGCGAGTCCAGCAGTCGAGCCTTTATAGCGAGGCGACACGGGATGCGAGAAGCAGATGGGTTGAAATGAGCGCCGCGAATCGTGTTAGATGTTTGAGCCTCGGTCACCTAGACGACATTGTTGCCCGAACGACGCTAGTATCGGCACCGCCTGCGGCGCGCGAATCTTAGGGGAGAACGCGGCTGCGTGGCTCACAGAGGAACGCTTCATGCGGGTTGAACTTGGGGACGACGTGACATGGTGCGACCTTCAGAACGACGTGGTGATTCTGAACGTTGACACCGGCGTCTATTTCGGGCTCGAAGGCGCGGGCGGGCAGATGTGGCGGGAACTTGTCGAACATCGATCCCTGGAAAAAGCGTTCGAGGCGCTTAAGAAACAGTTCGACGTCAAACCCGATGAACTCAAGCGCGACCTCGAAGCGTTGGTTCGTCAACTCGCCGAAAAAGGGCTGGTTTCCCTGGCTAGCGAACCTAATGGCCGCTAGCGCTTCTACCCTGCAAAAAAGACCAGCCGGCCGCTTCGGGTCTGCGACCTGATGAGTGGTATCGCGGTTCTATACCAGACTGACGGAGCTCCAGCGGACGGCTCGATAGTCGAGCGCATGCTCGCCGTTATCCCGTACCGTGCGATCGACGGCTCGGGAGTGTGGACGCGCGGCCCGGCCGCTATCGGACATGCGAAGCTGGAAGCGACTCCTGAAGCTTCGGCTGAAGGCACTCCATTTGTGGACGAGGCCGCCGGGCTCGTGTTGTCGATGGACGGGCGCGTAGATAACCGCGACGAGCTCATGGCTGAGCTGGCCGCGCGCGGCCATCGGGTTCGCACGGGCACCGACGCGGAAATCGTACTGCGCGCCTGGCAATGCTGGGAGACCGAGGCGCCGAAGAAACTGATCGGCGATTTCGCGTTCGCCCTCTGGGATCAGACGAAGCGCGCGCTCTTTTGCGCCGGCGATCCGCTGGGGGTCAAGAGCCTATATTATTTCGAGGGCCAGGGATTCTTCCTCTGCGCCTCGGAGCTTCATCAACTGTTTCAGCATCCGGGGGTCGCGAAGAGGCCGAATGAGGAAGCGGTTGCCGAGATCCTGGTGAGAATGTCGATTGGCCGCGCGCAGACCCTCTTCGCGGGCATCCGCCGCCTCGAGCCGGCCCACTACCTGCGCATCGGATCGCGCGGCATGGAGTCCGGCCGGTACTATGATCTGGATCCCGCTCGCGAGATCGTTTACCGCGACGACGACGAGTACGCCGCTCACTTTCTGACGCTGTTCAAGGAGGCCGTGCGATGCCGGTTGCGCAGCCCCAAGGGAGTTGCCGCCGACCTGAGCGGCGGCGTCGATTCATCGTCGATTGTTTGCACGGCTCAAAAGCTAGGTGGTGAGGAGAGGCGCAGGTCTCCTCTTTTGAGAGCTTCTCGGTTCGCTTCGAAGATGGACCCGCGGCTGAGGGTCAATATGTCGACGAAGTTCTCCGTAAATATCCTCATCGCCATACAGACGTTACGCCGGGAACCGTACCGCTAAGTGAGTTGATCCGGCAGACCTGCCACTACCAGGACCTACCGAATTTTCCCAATCAGGCGTGCGCTGATTACACGCCATTGCTTGGCCAGCGGTTTGATTTAAGAGCTCAGCTAACCGGATTGGGCGGCGATGAGTGGCTCGGCGGAACCCCTTTTATGTATGCTGACCTAATCCGTCAGCTTCGCATCGGATCCGTTTTGGAGAGGCTCCGAATCGATCGCAACCCTCCCGGCGGATTCGCGCCTTTCCCCGGCTATGGGCATGTTCTTGCGCATTATGGGCTATGGCCGCTCGTGCCGGAGACGCTAAAGTCCGCGATCAGGCGATGGCTACGCCCTCCAAGGCTTCCCGCGCCGGTAACCTCCGCGTTCGCCGCAAGGACCGGGCTTCTGGAACGGCTGTCCGCGCGTCCCCACTTGCCTCGATGCCGCAGTTTTGCCCAACTGTCCTTGTACGAATGCTTTTCGTCTGATGTGCTGCCGTACGCGCTGCTGGATAACGCGCGCTGGAACGCGCATTTTCGGAGCGAAGGACGCCATCCGTTCCTGGATCGCCGCATCATGGAATTTGCCTTTGCGATTCCCGACGATCAACGATTCCGGCGCGACATCAGCAAGTTCGTGTTGCGCGGAGCGATGCGCGGGATACTGCCCGAGCGCGTGCGGCTTACGGCCCGACAAGGGCGACATGACGCCGATATATGTCATGGCGATAGACGCGCTCGGTGGAGAGCGAATGTTCGATCGCCTGAGCGTGGTCGAGAACGGATGGGTCGACGGGGTGGTGGTGAAAAAGCTGTATCGTTCGATGGCTGAAGGGCGGTCGCGTGGCGACCCCTCTTACATCAATAGTATCCCTCAACTATGGATGGTCATCGTGATCGAGCTCTGGTTCAATGTCGTGTTTCGCGGCATCCGGGAGCCTCTTGGGCGTACCTTGCACGTGGAAAATGCGGCCGTGTGATCGCGAGTTGGCCGCGCCTTCGGCGGACGGATGCAAAAACCAATAGAAAGGAATTCGTAACAAGATGTCACTGATGCTTGATGAGCATCGCCTGTATCTGTCTGACCTGACTCGAATCTCCTTGTATCGTCGGGCGGCGAATGCGGTGGTCAAGCGCGGCGATGTCGTCCTCGACCTCTGCTGCGGGACCGGCGTGCTCGGCATGCTGGCGATGAAAGCGGGCGCGGCGAGAGTTTATCAAGTCGATGTAACGCCCATCATCCAGATCGCGCGCGAGGTGGCGCGGGCCAACGGTTACGGAGAAAGCGCGATCGGGATTCGCGAACTCTCCGGCCGCGTCAGGCTTCCCGAGAAGGTCGACGTCGTCATCGCGGACCAGTTGAGCCATCTCGGAATCGGCGCGGGGACTCCTGAAATATTCGACGACGCGCGCCGCAGGCTTCTCAAGCCCGGCGGCCGCACCATACCACGTCGCGTCGAAATCCTGGTCGCACCGGTGAACTTTCCCGAAATGTGGGACATCGCAAATTTCTGGACTAAAAATCCCGCGGGACTGAAAATGTCGTTCGCCGAGCGCATTGCCCTCAACACGGGATACCCGTGCGAAGGCCCGCCGCGCCGCGTGCTCGGCAAAGCCGCTCGCATGTTCACGTTCGATCTTACGGATGTTACGCCGCCGCGTTTCCATGCCGAGGCTGAGATCGAAGTCACATCAGCAGGTGTTATGCACGGGCTGAGTGGCTGGTTCACGGCCGAGCTTGCGCCGGGAATCACGATGACCAACTCGCCGTTCAGCAAAGGCCGCATCGGACGGCGTGCCGCCTTCCTGCCGCTTGCGAAGCCTTTCACGTTACGTAAGGGAGACCATCTGAGCATCGCGATGGACATGATGCCGACACAGAGCATGCTCACGTGGAAGGTAACGGCGCTAAGTTCGCGCGGCATCGAGAAAGCAAGTTGCGTCCATTCGACGCTCAAGGGTATGTTGCTAGTACCTGAGGACTTGGCCAAGACACGGCCGGATTTTGTGCCACGGCTGTCGGACTGGGGGGAGGCGCGGCGGTCGGTGGTTAACCTGATCGATGGCAAACGTTCAGTGGCAGAAATTGAAAAGCGATTGCTCAGGTCTCATCCGGATCTTTTCGTTTCGCTCGCGGACGCATCGGCGTATGTCGCAGAGGTCCTCGGCCCATACGCGGTTACCGCGTCTGGTTGACGCAAAGCGGGGCCTTTATTATCCACAAGGAGATACGGCCGAGAGTGGAAGACGGTTAAGATCTGTTCACGATTTCACGACAATCTTCTTGACGATGGGCCTTGATTCTTGATAGAACTACGTTCGTAAAATGGGAGCTAAAGATGACTAAAAGTATGGCGAAGCGAGCAAAGCAAGAGACACGCAAGCCAGGAGAACAGGCGGTCAAGAAGTCGTATGTTGCTCCGCGGCTTGTCGAGTACGGCAACGTCGCCAAGCTCACGTCGTCCAACGGCAGTGCCATTCCGTTCGACACTAGAACCACCAGGATGACAAGCTTAGTGTGCCTTTAGGCGTTCGATCTCCAATCCACCCAACGAAGGCGCGTGACATCATTCGCGCGTGGTTTCAGTTCAGAAAGCCTTGACCACCATAGGGCTTCCTCCCGGAATCCGCTGCGACAGAGGCAATCGGGCGCGTGGGAACTGAAAATCTCTCGAGTGTAGCGGCCTGTCTTCTTCCTTAGAGAAAACGCGGATAAAAGACCACCTTCAGCAGGCGTACGGACTCCGAATCATCACAGACATCGCGCTTCCCGAGCTTGCCTCTGCACGAGCACGGGCGCAGCGAGGTGTCGTACGGGCAAGCCTGGCCCGGCGCTTCGAGCGCATGAAGCTGGATGCTCGATGGTACTCGAAATCGCGCCTTGCCGGGGGCGCGACCTGGCTTCGCTTCGGAAAAACCGAGTGTGGCTACGTGCTCTCTTTTCCTGGCGTCGCCGATTTTCTCGTTGACCAGCGCGGCCGCAAGATAGACTGTCGAAACGGCAGCCGTGACTTTTCTCTCGACATCATTCGCCATCTGCTCATCGATCAGGTACTCCCGCTTGTCATAAATCTCCGTGGTGGCGAGGCCCTGCATGCCACCGCGGTGGCGACGCCGAGGGGAGTGTGTGCGTTCACCGGGCCCGCAGGATCGGGCAAGTCGACCCTGGCGGCAAGCTTTGTCCTGTCAGGATATCCGCTGGTCTGCGACGATTGCCTGACCCTTGGCGGAGGCCAGACCGTAATGGCGGTGGCAGGATATCCGGGCTTGCGGCTATGGGAAGACTCTATCCGAGCGCTCGGCGCAGCCTCGCGCCATCTGAAGCGAAGCGCCAATCACGCGACCAAGCCGCGGTGGCGTAGTCGCTCGGATGCTGTCAGCTTCTGTCTCGCAGCGCGTCCGCTCGCGCGCGTTTATCTGATCAAACGCTCGCGCCGACCGTCGGCCCGCGTCCAGATTCGCGACCTTTCTCCTGGGGGAGCGCTAATGGGGTTGCTGGAGGCGGCTTACAGACTCGATACTACCGACCGCGAGATGCTCAGACGCCAGTTTCATTTTCTCGCGCGCGTTGCCGAGGGCGTGCCGATTAAGCGGCTTGTCATGCCTGATAGCTTTTCGTCGCTTGCCGACGTCAGGCAGTTGGTTCTGCGCGATTTAGCGAACGATTAAGGCGCCGCCGGCGGCGATAAAGGCTAATCCCTTTGTCTCACTCACAGTGCTGTGAGAGAGAGGAGGGCTGAAAACACAAAAGAGCGCCTGCCGAGTGGCAGGCGCTCTTTTGCTTGTAAGAATCTATAGGGTAAGTGTCGGCAGAATGCAGGCGGGCGACGTCGTGCTCCCTGCTTTCGAGGTATCATAGAGATTGTCGAACCAAAGGTTGAACGGATTGGCCCCGCAATTGCTGGTCAGATCGAAAAGATCGATCGTATTGCCCGTGGCCTGAACGACGCTCACCTGATCCCGTGACCTGGATTCGCTGCTATCCAACACAACGCCATCAACGCTGTTCGGTCCAAAGGGATCCGACGCATCGCCAATGCCGGCATAGCCGTCGGTCACTTTGACGCCCGAATCCCTACAATAAAAGTGCATGCAGCCGACATGTATGCCATCACCACCATTACTGGTAGCCGTGAACAGCAGAACCCTTGTGCCGTTAGAGCCTGTCACCGTCACGCCATTGCCCCCGTTGTCATGTGTAAAGACATCGGAAACACTGCAATCATCGCTGCAATATTCTATGACGACGCCATCCGTGGTGCTCCAAGCCGTCTCCATGTTGTTCCAACTGTCCGTATGCCCATTCAAGCGCAATCCCGTATGGTCGTAATCGAGGTTGATTTCGTCCCCTACAGTGCTATTCCCTTCATCGGTGGCACCATACTTGAAGCCCTCAACGAAGCCATTGAGGCCTTCTATCAGATCGTTGTCACCCTTGACCTTGATTCCAGACCCGTGCGAAGAGGCGCCGGGACCGGTGACAGTGAAACCGAAGAGGTCTAGAGCGCTGTGATTGCCTCTGAGGATCAGGCAATCGCCAGTCGTCGCTGTGGTTATGTTAGCCGATAGCTGATAGACAACGTTGTTACCGTTAAGCGTGCCGCAGGCGCTCACCGCTATGGGCCCCGCCGATGCCGGAACCGCTGCCAAGGTGAGCATCGCTGCGCAGGCCAGCAGCGACCCCGCAAGGCTCTTTATCGCCCCTTTTATCGAATTCATTCCGCGAACTCCTTTGCCTTTCGCAGCCCTGAGCACGGTCTGCCCCATGGCTGCGGCCGCGCCTCCCCCTTGACATCCGACATCGAGAGCATTGCCGCTCAATGGTGTGCTGTCCCGCTCTGTGAACGGATGGCCCTTTGGGACCACTCGCCGAGAATGTCGAAAGATTAAACCCGTGTCAAGTGGCGATAAATGGAAGCAGCATCCGAATACTGCTCATAGAGCGCAAGTACAGAAAATCAATAGGCGTTTGCGTAACATGCTCGCCGTAGCCTGTTAGGGATCGCTGTGGTTTTTAGCGGCTAGCAGATGAGCGCGAAATCTGCAGCGACGGCTCAATTGCGTTTCTCTCGCCCAAGTTCAACAGATTGCCTACTATAGCCGGGCTCTGCTTGGACGGGCTTCGTTGAGAGCTCTCCATGCAAAAAAAAGCTTCAGGAGGAGAGTATGAAGGGGACAACCGCAATTTTGCTGGGGACATTGACGATTGGCGCCGCGCTTGTGCTGCCGGGGGTTTCACTCGCTCAGGCGCCGGGGGAGCTGGCGCGGCAGCGGGAGAATCACTTTCCGGTTATGCATGCAGCCATTCAACAGCTCGAGCAAACTAAGCAAGCGCTTGCGAGCGATGCAGGGGGTGACTTCCATGGCCATAAGACCAATGCGATCAACCATATCAACGCGGCCATCCAGGAGCTGAGGGCCGGTATCCAGGAGGAACGCAAACACTAAACTTCCGTCCGAATGCCGAGCCAATGTAGCTGGCAATTTATTTCGCAGGAATTGTTGTCTCGTGAAACGGGCGGCGCCGGCTTTCCGGCCTCGCCGTCCGTTTCATGGATCCTGACCGCTGATTCCCCGACGATTTCAAGAGCCTGCGCGGCAAGCGCGTGCGTCGTACTCGCAAGACACCGCTGCCGCCGACCACCAATTTCGCGTAGTATAGATGTTCAATGGGTGCGAAGGCCTGAAAGCGGGTCTTTTCACCAGAGCGGCGGCTCGCGCAAGGGAGTTGCCGCGGTTGAGAAATTGCGAGAGGCGGATCTGACCGCAAATCAGTGGTTCTCGGGTCGGTGGTTTCGATGAGGTTAGGAGAATGATCCGCCTGAAGGTAAATGGTATCGAGCGCTCGTTTGATGACGATCCAACGATGCCGCTGCTCTGGTATTTGCGGGACGAATTGGCGCTGACCGGCACCAAGTTCGGGTGCGGGATGTCGCTGTGCGGAGCCTGCACAGTGCATCTCAACGGCAAAGCGGTCCGTTCCTGTGTGACCCAGATGCGCCAGCTCGAAAACGCCGAGGTCACGACCATCGAAGGAATTTCCGCCAAGGGGCCGCATCCCGTGCAGCGGGCATGGATGCAGCTCAACGTGCCGCAGTGCGGCTACTGTCAATCGGGGCAAATCATGTCGGCGGTGGCGCTGCTCAGCAGCAATCGGAGTCCCAGCGATCAAGAAATCGATGAAGCCATGGCGGGCAACATCTGCCGCTGCGGCACCTATCAGCGTATTCGCGCCGCGATAAAAGCCGCCGCGGACGCGACCCATGAGCGCGGCTGAGCGTCGCGCGAACGCGATCGAGCGTCCCTTGGATAATGTCAAAAACGTAAGTCGGCGCGGCTTTCTCAAGGGCATGCTCTCGACCGGCGCGCTTATCCTGAGCGTGCATCTGCTGCCGCGGGAGGCGAGGGGAGGGGCCACGCCGATATCGCTCGGCACCACCCACGCCGACCGCGCAACGCTGCATCCCAGTGCCTTCGTTGGCGTGGATTCCGACGGCACGGTTTATATCGTGGCCCATCGTTCCGAGATGGGTAACGGCGTCCGCACTTCGCTTCCGTTGATAGTCGCCGACGAGTTGGACGCCGACTGGGACCGGGTGAAGGTGGAGCAGGCGATCGGCGATTGGCGTTACGGCGGCCAGGACACCGACGGCTCTCACTCGATCCGCGATTTCATCGATGTGATGCGCCAGGCCGGGGGCACGGCGCGCGTGATGTTGATGGAGGCCGCCGCCGCGCAGTGGAAGGTTGCCGCGGGCGATTGCGAAACCGATCTACACGAGGTCGTGCATCGCGCTACTGGCCGCAAGCTCGGCTATGGAGCCCTGGCCGCCGCCGCGTCAAAGCTCCCCGTGCCACGCAAAGAAGCGCTGCGGCTCAAAAACAAAAGTCAGTGGCGCTATATCGGCAAGGGGCATTCAAGTTACGACCTGGAGGCGCTCTGCACCGGAAAGGCCATTTTCGGGATGGACGCCCGGATGGACGGGATGGTTTATGCGGCGGTGATGCATCCACCGGTGCTCGGCGGCAAGGTCAAATCATACGACGACAAAGAAGCGCTGAAGGTAAGGGGCGTGCGCCAGGTGGTCGCGATCGATCCGTTTCAACCGCCGGCCGCCTTTCAGCCGCTCGGGGGCCTGGCGGTTATCGCCGACAACACCTGGGCCGCGTTCCAGGGGCGCAAGAAACTCGCCGTGGTATGGGAGAACGGTCCCAACGCGGTCTACAACTCGGCGCAGTACAAGAAGGAACTGCTCGAGACGGCGCGCGCGCCGGGTAAGATCGCGCGCAACACGGGCAACGTGGAGGCGGAGTTCGAGAAGAGCAGCCACGTGATCGAAGCTCAATACTACATACCGCATCTCGCGCACGCACCGATGGAACCCCCGGTGGCCGTCGCCGAATATCGCGACGGCAAAGTCACGGCCTGGACCTGCACGCAAAATGCGCAGGCCGCGCAGGACATCATTGCCGAACAGTTGAAGATTCCGCTCGACAACGTGACCTGCCACGTGACGCTGCTCGGCGGAGGATTCGGGCGCAAGTCGAAACCCGACTACGTCGCCGAAGCCGCGGTGCTGTCGAAGAAGGTCGGACGCCCGGTGAAAGTCGTCTGGAGCCGCGAGGACGATATCAAGTTCGGCTACTACCACACGGTCTCGGCGATGTACGTGAAGGCGGCGCTCGACGCCAAGGGCAAGCCGACCGCCTGGCTGCAACGCTCGGTGTTTCCGCCCATCGCGTCGACCTTCAAGGTCGGCGAGCGTTACGCCGCGGCCGACGATCTGGGTCTCGGATGGACTGACATTCCCTACGACATCCCCAACCTGCGGGTCGAAAATGGCGCCGCGACGGCGTACGTGCGGATCGGATGGTTGAGGTCGGTCGCCAACATTTATCACGCGTTTGCGATTCAGTCGTTCTCCGATGAACTGGCGCATGCGGCGGGCCGCGACCCGGTCGAGTATTTGCTGGAATTGATCGGATCGCCGCGGCATGTCGACTTGAAAGATACTGAGTATCCAAACTACGGCGCGGCGTATACCGCCTATCCGATCGATACGGCACGCTTGCATCGGGTGATCCAGATTGCCGCCGAAAAATCGGGCTGGGGCAAGCGCAAGATGGGCAACGGTACCGGGATGGGTATCGCCGTGCATCGCAGTTTTCTCACCTACGTGGCGACCGTGGTCGAGGTCGAAGTCGATAACCACGGCAAGCTCAGAATTCCGCGAGTGCATACCGCCGTGGACGCCGGGCTGATTACCAATCCGGAAATGGCCCGCGCCCAGTTCGAGGGCGCCGCGGTGTTTGGCACGAGCATCGCGCGGAGCGGCGAAATCACGGCCACCAACGGCGCGATCGATCAGTCGAATTTCTACGATTACCCCGTGGCCCGGATGCCGGAGGCGCCGCAACATACGGACGTCTACCTGGTCGACAGCGACGCGCCGCCGGCGGGTATCGGCGAGCCCGGCGTTCCGCCATTTGTGCCGGCGTTGTGCAACGCGATCTTCGCGGCAACCGGCAAGCGGATCCGCGAGCTTCCGCTTTCGAAACATCAGATCACTTGAATGGCCGAGGGTCCGGGGATTGCGCTTCCGATCGTACTAGATAATCGATAAAGTCCGCTTGAAATAGTCGGTCGGTAAAGCCGGACCGGAGGCATATATGGAACGTCCATACGATCGCGCTGCCGAGGATCTCGGCAATATAGTGGCCCTGGAACACGTCAATATCACCGTTCCTGATCAGGAAGTCGCAACCACTTTTTACGTGAGCGGCCTCGGGTTGACGCGCGATCCCTACCTGATGACCGGCACCGTCAATATGTGGATCAATATCGGGCGCAGCCAGTTTCACCTGCCAGGTGGCGCGCCGCAGGTGCTGCGCGGTCATGTGGGCGTGGTAATTCCGAACCGCGAAGCACTCGTGCAGCGCCTGACCAAGGTGCGCAAGCATCTTGAAGGCACCCGTTTCGACTTTCACGAACACGACTCTTATGTCGAAACGACCTGCCCTTGGGGCAATCGTATCCGTTGCTATGAGCCCGATCGGCGTTTCGGTCCGATAACCCTGGGTATCTCCTACGTGGAATTCGACGTGCCTGACCAGACCGTGGAAGGGATCGTCCGTTTCTATCAGCAGATCATCAGGACGCCCGCGGCGGTCGTCGAGGACGAACGGGGACGGAGCGCGCGGGTTTCAGCCGGCATCGGCCAGGACCTGGTTTTTCGCGAGACCGATCAGCCGCTGCCACCTTACGACGGCCATCATATACAGATCTATGTCGCGGACTTCTCGGGTCCGTATCAGCAACTTTTGAAGCGCGGACTGGTAAGCGAAGAGAGCGACCAGCATCAATACCGGTTCAAGGACCTCGTCGATCCCTTCGGCGGCAAAGTGCTGTTTACGATCGAGCACGAGGTTCGCAGCATGAAGCATCCGATCTACATGCGGCCGCTCGTAAACCGCAATCCGGGACAAAGCAATCTCAACTACGCGCCCGGATTCGACGCGTACACCTGGGGCTTGCCGGATACAGATTGACGAGCGGCCTAGCGGAAGCCCTGGACCGTAACGACGGCAGTCTGCCCCATCCGGAACGGACGCATCGGGTCGCGATTATCGAGCACGATACGGACCGGAAAGCGTTGCGATAGTCGCACCCAATTGAGCGTCTCCTCGACCCGCGGAAGTCCGGCGACGGTCGCCCCGTTGTCCTGGTAGAGCGCCCAGCCGGCTTCCTGCACGTGACCCAAAAAGCGCCGGTTCGGATAACTCAGCAGGTAGACCTCGACCCGCATTCCAGGCCGAATGTGATCGAGAAAATTCTCGCGAAAATTTGCCATCACGTACCACACGCGGTTATCGACCAGGCTCACGACTTGCCGGCCCTCGTTGGCGTACTGGCCGACCGCGATGTTGAGGTTGGTGACATAGGCGTCGAAGGGCGCGCGCACGTAGCAATACTGCACGTTGAGCTTGGCGTAGTAGAGGGCCGCCTCGGCCGCCTTGCGCCGCGCGTTGAAGTCGCCGTACTGGCCGAGTTCGTTTTGCGATTTGCTCACTTCACTGCGCGCGCTATCGATCGCGGCCTGCGCGGCGGCAAGACGGCTGCGCGCGTTGAAGACGTCGTTGGCGGTGACGAAATGGCGAGTGAGCAGCGGCACGATGCGATCGAGATATTGCTTGTCGTAGGCGGCGTCGGCCTCTAGCTGCTGCTGCCGCGCCTGGGCGGAATGGATCGCGTTCTGGAGTGCGTCTATCTGAAGATTGGTCAACGCGAGGCTCGCCTCGGCGCGGTCGAGTGTGGCCTGGTATGGCCGCGGATCGACCACGAAGAGCAGCCCGCCCCTGGCAATGTGCTGATTGTCGTGAATCGGCAAGTTCGACGATCGGACCGCTCACGTGCGGCGCGATACCGACGACGTTGGCCCGCACGTAGGCGTCGTCGGTGCGCGGATAGATGTAGTACAGGCGCAAGACATAGAGACCGAGCACGATCGCGCCAATCACGATCGCGAGGCCGAAGATGCGGCCCGTCACGGTCGGAATCCACGAAGCTTTTGCGGCTGGTTGTTCGTCCGCCATCAGCGAGTGCTCAAATGCGGTTGAAGAAGATGAGCCAGACCACGCAGGAGAACAGCACGGCGAGGCATGGATAGACGATCGCCAATGGCCCAAGGTGAGGCTCGATGCGGGCCGCCGCAAACAACGTCCGAAACACCGCCGCCAGCGCGATTCCCGCGATCGCGCAAATCAGCCAGGCCGGAAAATTGGCACCGGCGATATCCACTACCGGATCGCAGCCGCCGCAGAGCGCGGCCGCCAGGGTCAGCGCCGCGAGAGGAAGCTTCGATCCGATCCGCGCCGGTGTGTATTTCGACCATCGGGCGATCAATAGCGGGACATCATCCTTTCGGCGCTTTATTTGTTCGCTCGCGGTGTTCTCGGAGAGCGCGACGTCGCTCAATAGGGATTGGCGATGGGCAATTCCTGCGCCGGGAACAAGGTTATCACTTTGCATCCGTCGGGCGTGACGACCAATTCCTCTTCGATCCGCGCGGCCGAAAAGCCGTCGCGAGCAGGGCAATAGGTCTCCAATGCGAATACCATTCCGGCCTGGATTTCGGCAGGTTGCTTGAGCGAGTTCAAGCGGCTGATGAGCGGACGCTCGTGCAGCGCCAGACCGAGGCCATGCGCGAACTGCAAGCCGAAAGCGGCTAGCTCGCTCTCGAAGCCGAACTCCTCGGCCTTGGGCAGGGCTTTGGCGACCTCGTCGCTGCTCGCGCCGGGTTTGACCAGGGCCATCGTGCGGTCCATCCATTCGCGCGCCTGTTTGTAAGCGTCCTGCTGGGCGGCGGTGGCGCGTCCGACGTTGAAGGTCCGGTAATAGCAAGTGCGATAGCCGGTGTAGGACTGGATGATATCGAAAAAGGCCTGGTCGCCGGGCCGGATGATACGATCGGTGAAGTTATGCGGATGCGGGCTGCAGCGTTCTCCGCTGATAGCGTTTATCGCCTCGACGTCGTCCGAGCCGAGCTGATAGAGCATGCGCGCCGCTTCCGCGACGAGGTCGGATTCGCGCACGCCCGGTTTCAATTTCTCCCAAAGCATGTGGTACACGCCGTCCACCATTGCGGAGGCGGTGTTGAGCAGCATGATCTCGTCGATGCTCTTGAGCTCGCGCGCCTCCAGCATCACCTGCTGACAATCGCGAATCTCGAGGCCCGCGCGCTGCAACTCGAACAGCATCGCCGGCTCCACCAGGTCAAGCCCGAGCGGCATCCGGTCGACCCCGTGCTCCTTGAGCAGCGACTTGATTTCCTCCGCATGCATCCGCATCAGGCCCGATTCCGGCGGAATCGCGCCGCGTAGCCCGGGCATCCCGGCGCGGCAATGGTCATGCGGCAGCCACGGCGAATACAACTGGTGGTGCTTCACCGCCGAGCCGAAGTCCCAAACGTAGGGCTCGGCGTCGCCGGCGAGCAGCGCGAAGCGGATCATTTTGTCGCGCGCCCACTCGCCAATCACGGTGCTGGTCAGGTAGCGGATGTTGTTGGTGTCGAAGCAGAGCATCGCTCCGAGGTCGGAATGGCCGAGCGCCTGACGCGCGCGCGCCAGCCGATAGTCGTGCAGACGGCGGAAATTCACCCGCTCTTCGAAATCGACCGCGCGCTGGCCGGGAGCCGCCAGCGCGCGTTTCCAATTGTAATGCGGATCCAGAGCCGTAGAATGCTTGGGGTCCGCGACCTCGCTGGCTTTAATGACTTTGGGCTGTGTCCTGACGGTGGCCATCGTCTGAATCCTCACGCAGCCTGAAAATTCCTGCGTCGCCCTTGTATATCCACAGTGGTGGAGTCACTGGTTTTGAAATCACCGGTTTTGCGGTCAGTGAAGATTCAACTGGATGCGAGTCCATTTCATGCTGTTCCGCAAAAGATACGGGTAAGATTGTCGCAAACGCAAGCGGAGTCAATTCGCAGCATGCACACCTCGAACCGTTTCACCAGTCGTTTAATCATCGCGCTACAGGTTGGCATCGGCGTCGGCATCCTCGCGAGCGTCGCCGGATGCGCGCGGATGGCCGAGGAGCCTGAATTGAACCCCGACCGATGGGCTCCGTCGAACGCCGATCGCATCTGGACTCCGTCGCCCGCGTCGGCGAGTGACTACCGGATGCCGAGCGATTTGCGGCCGTCGCCGGGCGCTACCGCGCCGCCGCCCGCGAGGCCGTCCGGGCCCGCGCCGGTACACCAGGAGGGCGAGCCCTACGATTTGCCGGCGCTGCTCGACCTGGCGCTCCGCGAAAACCCCGACACGCGATTCGCATGGGAATCGGCGCGGCAGGCGGCCGCCAGTTTCGGCGCCGCGCGCGCGCCGTACTATCCATTGGTAAGCGCCAATTCGGCCAATGGCTATTCGCGAACGCTTTTTCCGCTACCGGCCGGCCAGCTCGCCCAATTCAAGCTGTGGCAGGCGCAGCCCCTGGTTGAAATGACGTACACGCTGTTGGACTTCGGCCGCCGCAGCGCCAGTGCGGAGGCCGCGCGGCAGGCGCTGGCCGCCGCCAATTTCAGCTTCGATCGCAAGATGCAGGACGTGGTCTTCGCGGTGCAGCGCGCGTATTACGCGCTGTGCGCGGCCAAGGCCGCGGTAACCGCGGCGCGCCAGAACCTCGAGCTTGCACGATCCGACTTCGACGCGGTGCAGCAGCGGGTCAATCTCGGCCTCGCCACCGAGCCCGCGCTCTTGCTAACGAGGGAACGCGTCGCGCAGTCGCAATACGACGTCGCCAACGCCGAGCTGATGGTACACGAGGCACAGGCGGGGCTCGCCGTTGCGATAGGTATTTCGGCCAATCTGCCGATGGAGGTCACGAGCCTCGAAAGCGAGGCGGTGCCGACCGTGCTCGACGGCCAGGTCGACGAACTGATCGCCGCCACGATCAAGCAGCGGCCCGACCTGGCGGCCAAGGTCGCGGGGCTGCGCGCGAGCGAGGCGCGGCTCGCGCTCGCCAAAGCGGCCTGGTATCCAACCGTCGCTCTCACGGCGGAGTACGGCCAACTCATCTGGCACGAAAAGTTTCAGGTGCCGCCAAGTACCTGGGCCAATCAGCCTCAATATTCCGCGCTGGTCACTCTGCAGTGGGACGTGTTCACCGGATTCAAACGGCTGAATGACGTGAGGGCGGCCGAGGCGGAGGACCAGGCGACGCGGGAGGGCGTCAAGTCGGCGGAAATCGGCGCGATCGCCGAGATGTGGCGGGCGTATTACGAGTTCCAATCGTCGCTCAAGAAGTACTCGTACGGCCAGGCGCTGCTCGCGGCGGCTCAGGAGGCCTACGCCGCCAACATCGAGACGTATCGGCAAGGCCTGAGCACGATCGTCGAATTGCTGACCGCGCAGAGCGACCTCGCAAACGCGCGCTACACGCTGATTCAGAGCAGGGCGGACCTGCTGACGTCGTACGCGGCTGTGGCGTATGCGGCGGGAGCGGTGCGGATGCCTTGAGCGAGGCTCGACCGCGGACCGCCGCGCGGCGTTCTCAATGGCGCTGTTTTGGCGGCCGATCGATCACGCGGTCCGCTGCAGGATGAACTCTCCGATCTTGCCGATCGCTTCCTGGCCTTCGGGGAGAACCGGCGCGGCCAGATGCCAGACGTGAGGCATCTCATCCCAGATTTGCAGCGTGACGTCGACGCCGGCCTCCTTGGCGCGGTCGGCCAGGCGGGTCGAGTCGTCGAGCAGCGTCTCGGCGTTGCCGACCTGTATAAAGAGCGGCGGAAGATCGTTGAAAGAGGCGTTGATTGGAGCGGCCAGGGGTTCGCGCAGGTTACCATTCTCGCCCACGTACATCCGCGCGATATTCAGGATCATCGCGCGCGACACCAGGGGGTCCTGCGCCGCCCGGCTGGTCATCGACTCGCCCTCGGCTTCTAAGTCGACCCACGGCGAGATGCATACGCCGGCAGCCGGCGCCGCCACTCCCAGATCGCGCAGCGCGAGCAGCGTGGCGACCACGAGTCCTCCGCCGGCCGAGTCGCCCGCGACGACGATCCGTCCCGGCTTGTAGCCCTGTGCCAAGAGCCATCGATACGCCGCAATCGAGTCATCCACCGCGGCGGGAAACGGATTCTCGGGCGCGAGGCGATAGTCCAACGCGAGGCCGCGCGCATGGGCCGCCTTGGAAAGGCGGGCCACCAGCTCTCGATGAGTATCGATCGAGCCCATCACGTACCCGCCGCCATGGAGGTAGAGGAGGACGCGGTCGGGAGCCGCGTCGGGCGCGGATATCCATTCCGCCTTGACGCCGCCGGCGTTGACCGGCTCGCACTTGACCTGTCCGGCGCTCGGGAACGCGGAGAACGCCGCGGCCATCGAGGCGCGCAACTCCTCCGTGCTCTTGGCCTGCCCCGCGCGTTGCGCGAACGTTCTGTATTGCGCGAACACCAGATCGAGCTGAGGACTGGCCATCGTGGATCTCCTTGGTTAAATGAGCCGCGTATTCAGGCTACCGAGGCGGCCGAAGCTGAGGGCGAGCCTAATTCACCCGCGCCGGAGTGACAAGCGGACGAGAGGAGAGCGCTCGTATTTCGCGCGCGACCCCGGCGCGCCAAAGCGGACCCTTACTGACGCGCGGCCTGGCGCATCAGTTGTCCGGGATCCAGTGCGCTCGCTGAGCCGGCGGCCTCGCCGGTCGGCGCGCTCCAGACCAGATGGCCATCTTCGTTGAATATCTCGAAGCTCGACTTGCCATTGGGCAACTGCACGAGGTTGGCGCGATTGCGTCCGCTCTTGTCCACCAGATGGATGCTCGCCGAATCGTCGAGCGGCACGTTGAGCCCGATGCGCACGCGGCCCTGCGCGTCGTACAAGCCGACCGCGGATTCGCCGTCCGCCAGCACACCCATCGCGAGCCGGCGCTTGCCCGAAGTAGTGAGGAAGCTCAGCCGCGCCAGGTCGTCAGGCGTTACGTTCAACACCACGCGCTGACGGCCCGAGGAGTCGAGGATCTGCAGTTCCTGCACGACGATACGGTCGGCCGTGATGGTTTTGCTCCGCTGTGCCTCGGCGGCGACGACACTGGCGGGCGCAAACAGCTGCCCCCAAAGCATCGCACCGAAAAAGCCTCCACTGATAGCCAGCGCTACGGTGATCCAGCGTTCGCGAATCTTCATCCACGGCTCCCCCTTGTAAGCTTCAAACGTGACCAGCAGCCGGGCAACCACAAGGGCGAACGGCCGCGAGAATCCAAGGATACCTATCCGCTGCACCGCCCGGTACAACTGATCGGACGGAATCGTAACAGGCGGATTTTTCATTACGAAGGCGGATCGGCATTGTGAGGGCGCTACGGCGCATCGGCCGTCGCGGGTATCCCTTCCGGCATCCGAGTGCCCGAATCGGTATTGGCGAGTTTGATCTGAGCGGCGGTAAGACCCCGGGCAAGGCGCAGATCGGCGCGGCTGAGATCCGCTCCCGCAAGGTTGGCCCGGGTGAAGTTGACACCGTCCATCACCAGCCCGGTAAGGATGGCGTTCTGCAGATTGGCGGCCGTGAGGTTGGTGTCGCGCACATTGGCGCCCAGCAGATTGGCCTGCGTCATGTTGGCGGCCTTGAAGCTCGCGCGCCGCAAGTCGGCCCCCTCGAGACTGGCCTGGCGCAGCGAGGCTCTAGCCAAATCAGCATGTCTTAGATTTGCCTTCAGGAGACGCGCGTAATCGAGATTTACGAACCACATCGTCGCGTCCTGCATTTGCGCGCCGCTGAGATTCGCGTTGCTGAAATTGGCGCCATTCAGCGTTGCCCCTTGAAGCTGCGCGTCCGTGCAGTCGGCACCCGCAAACCACTGCTGGCTTAGGTCGGCCGCCTGCCAGTGTGCATTGCGGCACATCGCGGCCGGCGGAATCGTTCCGAATACAAGGATCAACCGCCCGGCTGAAGAACTGTTGTCGCGGGCCCGAAGGGCAGGGCGGTCAGACCGAAGACACGCCCCGCCGTGACGCGCGAGCGGCACGTACGCGATAGTCGCGGCGACACAGAGTGCTGGAGCAAGAAGGCTGAAGCGTTCCATGCAGCTCCCGGGGAGGCGTGCTAACGGCGGTTGAAGCACATAAAAAAACCGCCGGCCCTGTAAAGGCAGGACCGGCGGTGTGGTTACGGTCGCACTTGCGCGTGCTTACCGGCCCAGGCGCTCCAAGGCCTCCATCGAACAGAAGTCGCCGAACAACCTCGGATTATCGATGTCGGCGTGGTAGCCGCCGGGAACCGTCTCGGCGTAGTAGAAGCGCGACATGCGATTGCTCTGGAGATCGTGCGCATGCACGTGCGTCCAGCTCCAGAAGTGGTCAGGTACGCCGTCAGTCCATTGCATTCCGGGCTTGCGCTCGTAGTAGTCGAAGCCGCCTTCCCACTGCTTCCACATCTTGCCCTGACGGTCATAGCTGATCATTGTGAGCGGGCACAGCGTGGCTGCGTGGTACCAGATCCTCTTCTTGCCGATCGGCGCGCGAGGATACATGACCGGCTCCATCTCTACCACGTAGACCTCGGGAACCAGTTCCATCCGCGTCCGCCAGTACTTGACACCGCTCTTGCCGCCGCAGGTCTTATGAATCCAATTGGGGTTGTTGAGGTCGGCGCAGTGATGCGCGCAAGTGAGCATCGGGCCCTTGCCGACGAGCTTGAAGTTGCCCCAGGTCAGCAGCGGATCGCCCGCCATCCAGTACTCAGTTACAAAGAATGTATTGCCGGGGAACTGCGGCTCGAAGCGTTGGTCCACAGGGTAACTGCGAACGCGCTTGGTGGTCGGCTGGTAGACGTAATAGCCCGGGAGCTTGTGCTGATCGTATGCCCAGTCCTGAAGGATGCCAGTGCCGTTAACATCGCCAGGCGCCAGCACGGTACCGCCCAGGATGCGAAGCTCTTTCTCGCGACCCGGCATGTAGGGATGTGGATCGAGAACGAGGCGCCCCACAGTCTGCCACTCGACATAGTAAGATGCGTACTGGTATTCGACGTTGCCATCAGCATCAGTGTCCCAGTCGAGCACGGGGTGGGCCTGCGTGTCGTGCTTGCCCCAGCTGAGCGAGTTCGCCATCAACACTTCCTGGGCCGTCTGCGGCTCAGGGAAAGGGTTGCCGCCGATCCAGTCCTTGCCATCGAGGGTGTAGCAATTCCCGTCGGGGAAGATCTTGTGCTTGCCTTTGTTGGCCAGGGTCGCCTGCAGAAACGGCGTCGGCGTCAATTTGGTTACATCAGTTTCGGTTGGCGCCAGATCGACCAGGCGGCCGTCGCTTTTGATCTGGTAGTAAGCGCCCGGATCGAGCAAGTCCTTGACGATATCGACGTTCTCGGAGTTGAGCACATCCCCCGGTTTGAGCTTGCCCTTGGTATAGGCCTCGATGGATAGCAGCTCAGGCGGGTAGGCGGCCTCAAGCGAGCCATTACGACCGATAACGTCCATCAGCGGATTTAGCACGCCGGCCGCAAGAATGCCCTTGCCGACTTGCTCGAGGAAGTGGCGCCGCGTCCATCCCTCAGTGTATTTCAATAAACGCATGCCTCACGCTCCTTTTTCGGGGGATCCGAACAAGCGTTGTCCCCTAATATCTGACATTAGCTTTACACTCATGCAAGAGTCGACATGGCCCCGGAATGAGCCCCCCAAAGGACATCCCTGGGACGCGACGTCCCAGTTTGGGATGCCGTATACACTCAACAATTCGGAAGCTCCACTTGTTCCGATCCGGCCATCATTAAAAATCACGGCACTACATCTTGTAGACGGCGCGGAAGTAAATCGCGTCCCCAAAGTCGAACGAGCCGATCTTGGATCCGGTGCGGAACGGGTTGCCGGCGACCCCCGGGTTGATATTCGTGCCCTCGAAGAAATTCCAATAGACGTCGTACTCCTGGTTCGAGGTTGGCTTGTAGGTGACCGACGGCTGCATGAACCAGTTGCCACCCACGTTGGTGTCGCATACGGCCTCGATGCTCGTGCCCCAGATGTTGTTGGGGAAGAACTGGGTAAGCGAGATGACGACCGTCTGGATACCTGTGTGGCCCAGCGCCGGTTCATAAATATCGCTAATGACGGTACTGCGGCTCTTATAGTTCCATTCGCCGAGTAGGTACATCGAGGGGAATTTCTCGCTCCATCGGATATATCTCTCGCCGTCCAGCGTGCCGTTGAGTTCGCCTATCCGGGTCGGTTTGATTGCCGCGTCCGAGATGCTGGCTGCGGTCCAGAACGACTTGTGCGGAGTATAGGCAACCGAGAGGTGGAAGATGTCGCCGTTGAGTAAAAAGGCGCCCGGGAATTCGAGAGACGGGATCGTGTAAGAGGCGGACCCGCCATAGATAAAGTCCCGCGAGAAACGCCGCTGGAGGTCGAGGTCGTACAGCCCGTTACCCGGACCAAGGAAGGGCTGCCCTGCGAAGGGGTCGGGGCTAAAGCCAGGGGGCAGTCCCGGATATTTAACCGGCGCCGCGGTGAACCAGCCAATATGGTCAGGCGTGGCGTAGAAATTCGCCGTCAGGTCGACGCCATAGACGGTAGTCGAGGCGACGGCGCCGTAAACGATCTTGTTACGCGCCTTGCGCAGGTTGCCGTAGTCGCCGATCGGTTCCGCCGCCGGTTCGTCGTTTAACTGCGAGCCTATGGCCGCGAAGTAGTCGGGCTGGAAGTCGGGACTGATGAATGCGGTGATGAGTGAGTTGTTAACTCCCTGATCCGAGAAATCGGGAAGTTGATACGAACCCTTGGCCGTCCACTCACCAATGCGCACGTCGGAGTACTCCAGCGCGCCGAGTTCGAAAGTCTGGAATTTGGTGAAGTCGAGCGAGTCGACCTGGTCGAGCGTTTGCACACCCAGTTCCTCGCCGTAGACGACCTGTTGCTTGCCCAGGCGCAGCGCAAAGGGTCCCTTGCGCAGATCGATATAAGCCTCGTTGGCTTCGGCCTCGTACTCGTGCTCGCTGATGCGGGCCGACCACGCGTCGCCGGGATAGCGCGCGCTGCCAGGCGTCAGGTAGGCGCCCTGTCCGACTTCGTAGATGCTCGGGCCGTTGATAAATTGCGTCGCGTCTCCCCAAAACCGGAGATGGAGATAAAGATCGGCGTTGTCCAGCCCCATCGCCTCGGCAACGTCATCGCGCGAGCGGAAGGTGAGGGTAGGATCGACCCTGCCGACAGCCGCCTGCAGGTCGTCGCCGTTGGTGGAAAACCCCTGTCCGCTGCCGGGAATGTTGTTATTGTTGTTATTGCGATTGTTGGTGCCCGCAGTACTCACACCCCAGTCTGTTTCCCATGAACTTTGTATTTTGACGTGGCCGAGCGGCACGTCAGTGTCGAGTTGCGCCCAGGCCCCGCCGGCAAAAAAGACCAGTGCCGCCGCCATCCCCATGACGGTTCCGAACTTAAACCTGTCAGGATACTTCATTCGCTCCTCCTCTTTGCGCTCCTCCGAAATCGTTCGCGGTCCGGTATGACCTGTCCCGTGAATACTGGCCACGAAACTCTACATGTCCCCAAAAGATGCACAGACTAAAATGTCTGCTGAGTCCGTTGCTGCCCTGGTTGGCCGAAAAAAACGGGCGTTGCCGGCGGCCGAGCGTTGGCTTGTTTTATGCCTGTCAGTACGTAGATTAATGCTACTGTCAGCACGAGCGGCGGTTGTGCGCCCGCGTTGACAGCGGTCCCATGAGATATTTCGTGAATGTCCGGATTTGGACGGCGGCGGCAGGACGCGCGAGGCGCTCGAAGCCGCTCGTCCCCACGAGCGGCCCTTGCGCCCCCCGATCATCAGCGATGCAGCCCTGTCCCCAATCGAGCCCATCTCTGTCCTTCGCTTCGCGCGAGGTCGTCTGAACACGACTATCGGCGAAACCCATGGCGCGCGTCAACCCCGGCGGCGCGCGCCATTTGCGTATGCGGTTCGAGTCTCAGTGACTCATTAACTTAACCCTGCCCAGAAATTTTGGTTTGATAAACACCACTTCTATCGGCAGTACCACCATAGCCAATATGCAGTTGAAGAGCATAACCCACGCGAGCATCCATCCCATGTCGGCCAGAAAAGCAAGGTTGGAAAAAAAGTACCAGGGCAACACGCCGGCGATCATCGTGAAGGCGACAAAGAAGGTCGCTTCGCCAGTGGTCAGGATGGCGCGCATCACCGCGCCCTGTACGTCGCCGTCGCCGACGCGCTGGAATTCGTCGCACATGCGGCTGATTAGGTATATGCCGTAATCGATGCCGACGCCCAGGCCGACCGCGACCACCGGCAAGGTGTTAACGTCGAGACCCAGGCCGCGCATGTACATTACCGCGTCGGTCGAGAACTGCGCGAAGGCCAGCGGCACCAGCAGCATCAACGCGGCGACCACCGAGGAGTAGGTTGCTACGCACATGATGAAAATCGCCGCGAGCAAGTAGACAAGGATGCGCCAGTTGGACTGAATGACTACCTGGTCCATCGCGTACTGCAGAGCGATCGAGCCGGCGGCCATCCTGATGTGATAAACTTTAGAGTGCTCAAGCAATATCGGTTCGAGCGCCTTGTGCACCGCCGCCATCGCCGCGTCGACCGTCGAGCTGCGCAAATCCTTGTACCACAGGATCACGTCGCCGTTTTGCATGTTGGCCGTGCTTAGTTGAGCGACGTCCTCGAGGCTGTGGCCGGTCAGAGTCCAGAAGAGATCGTTGGCGACTTCCCTTTCCTTGAGATCGACCGGCAGCCAGCGCGGGTCGCCGCCGCGTATAAGCCGGTTGGTGGCGCGCAGGTAGTCCGAAATCGACAGCGTCCCATACGCCCCGTGCATCGCCTCGATGTTGTGTTGGAAATCCTGCATCGACTGGAAAGTCTCGGGATACTTGAGCGCGTGTTCGACCTTGCCTTCCCAGACCACGTTCAGCGTCACCGTGCCGGCCAGGCTCTTGTTGATTTCGGCCTCGGCGACGTTGAACTCGCTGTTGGGCCATAGCAGCGGGCTGCCGACCGTGGTGTTCCCGATCGCGCGGAGCGAGGAGAGATGAAGCACGATCCCTCCCAGCACCAGCAGCACGGCGAGCGTACCGACACGCCATCCCGGCTCCACCAGCTTGGCTACTACCGCCTGCACGGGTTCGATCAGATGAGTGCTGATCGAACGCACCTCATGGGTGATGAATACGCTCACGTCCTTGGGCGGCGGCAGCACCGCGAGCAGGCACGGAGTGAGCATCACGACCGAAGGGATCAGCAGCAGCGACCAGGTTCCGCACAGAACGCCCAGCTTTTGGACGATCGGGATCGGCGCCAGGATGGTCATGTAGAGACCGGCTACGTCGCACATGATGCCGAGACAAGCCGGCGCGAACATCGAGGCCAGTGCGCCGCCCGCAGCCAGATTCTTGTCCTTGACCTCGTAGAGAATTTCATAGTAGCGCCGCGTCATCTGTAACGAGTGACTGAGCGCGCGCGCGATTAGCAAGACCGGCACGACCAGGGTCAGCGGCTCCAGGTTGAGCCCCATCCAACCCCCCGCGCCGACGCCCCATATCGCTGATACCGCGCAGGCGATGAGCGGCGTCGCCGCACCGGCCAGGCTGCGCATGTAATCGACGTGGGCAATGGTGATAAGCGCGAAGGAGAGCAGGAAGATCCAGGCCGCCTGCTCGCCGTAATAGTAGACCCACCCGATCAGCATCACCCGGCCCGCCGGATAGAACTCGACGTTGGGCGAGGC
This sequence comes from uncultured delta proteobacterium, assembly GCA_963755905.1. Taxonomy (GTDB): domain Bacteria; phylum Desulfobacterota; class Binatia; order Binatales; family Binataceae; genus JAKAVN01. Next base: position 1,062,725 of record CAVWLM010000002.1, on the reverse strand, counting down.
CTCCTTGGCCAGCATCTCATGGACCCGGTTCCAGACCAGCATGAAGTCGATGCCGTTTTCGTGGAAACCGGCGGAGAGCATCGCCGCCTTCTCGTCGGGCGATACCAGGATATTGGTCACCCCCGGCGCGATACGCGCTCGGTCGCGTACCGCGAGCGCCCCCTCCTGGGTCTTGGGCGGTAGATCGGGCATAACCGGAACCGACTCGGCGCCCTCGGGAGTCGCGCGCGTGACGCGCACCTTGCTCGAGGCGATGGAGGTGATGGTGACGTGATCGATGTTGGGTATGAGGTCGATCTCGCGAGTCAGCCGCCAGATGCGCGCGAGCGTGTCGGGTGTGTAGATGGTGCCGTGCTTAACCTTGATCAGGATCTCAACGTTGATAGGTGTGGAGAACTGGGAGTATTGCTTGAAAGTGTCGATAACCGTGCTTCGCTCGGGCAGCAGATCGGAGAAGGAGGTCTTGAACTCCATCCGGGTGCTGCCGATTATGGCCAGCACCGTCAATACCACGCATAGTCCGATGTATTGCCAGCGCCATCGGATCAGAAAATGAGCGGTTCTTTCACCGGCTGCCATTGAGTTGTCCCTCCCAAACGGCGGCTGGTCCAGCCAACAGCAGGAGGTCAGGGCCGACTGCCATTGCCGACGCGATCCAGTCGAGCCTGACCGGTACCACTGGTCTTTCCTGCCACGACCATTCGTTGTTCCGATGGGTTCCGACCATCAGAAACCCGGCGCTCGTGCCCACTAGCTGACCGTCCGGCGTGCAGGCCAGGCCGAAGAAGTCGGGCTTGCCGGGAATCGTCAGGATCTGCCAGTTGGCGCCGCCCTGCTTAACCGCGAGCAGGCCCTGCTGGCCCGAGGCGTAAATAGCGCCTCCGCACGCGGCAATCGTGAAGAACGCGGGCTCCACGGGGCCGGCGCCGGCGATTCCAGCCACGGCCGCCTCCTGCATCGAAGTGGCGCTGGCGGGCACCTTGGGCTTGCCCATTTGTCCGAGATCGCTGATATCCGTCGCGACGCCACCCTTGACGGTGACTACGGTCTCGTCCTCGCCGACCACGATCGCCGTGTTATCATCGGCAAACAGCACGCCGTAAAGATGCGGCGTGGTTCCGCTGTTCCAGGTCGTATTCACTTGACGCCATTGCTTGGAGCCGGCAGGGCGGTCGAGGATGGTGCCGAAGGAGCCGGCCGCGACAAACTCGCCCTTGGCGCTCGCTGCGACGGCGAACAAACGCTCCGTGGTGCCGACATCATGGCGGGTCCAGGAGTCAAAGCCGGTGCGGACTTCGTACAGGGCGCCCGCCTGGCCGACTGCGACGCCCTCACCGCTGGGAGCAAAGGCGATCCCGAGCATCGCCATGCCGCCCGTATCGGACACCAATTTCCACGGTGATTGGGGCGTGCGCTTGACCAGGATGCCGAAACTGCCGACCGCCCAGGTTTGCTCGCCACGCATGGAGAGATCGAAGACCATGTCGTGTGGCGTGCCAAGCCACGCAGGCATGACCACGAACGGCGCCGCCGAAACCGAACTTCCCAGGCAGGCGCAGTCAAGCAGCAGCGCGAACGCCGCCAGAACAACCTTCACTCGCATGCGTTCTTCCCCAACTCTTGCCCCGAGTCCCCCGACCGAGGTCTTAAATGCCCGCGTGCCCTACATCCGAGCCGGTCCTCTCGCGTCAATCGCTTACGCCATCAAGGCTTTCCAAGTTTCGGACTACTTGCCGTTTGCAGTTTGCCTAATGGTGTAGCGACGCAAGCAATATAACGGGCTATGAAATCTTGCAAGCGCAAGCGACGAATTGGGCGATAATCGTGTTGCAATAGCGGCACGGTCTGCGGATTCAGGCTGTAGCGGAGCCCGCCGGGACGGAGCTTGGCGCGTGTCCGGCTTGCGCGCGGACCGCGCACTTTGATAACTCCGCGCATTCGTGACTTGCGCGCATCGGGGGCGTTGGTCCGGCAGGTAGGGCCGCCGCGAAAGCATAAGGCGCTGCGATAAGTCTGCCGGGACGGGCGAGGCACATGAGCATCACTTGCAAATTCAGCCGGCCAACGAGGCAGGGCATGCAACCGTCGCGGGATCCGCGACGCACGACTGGCTGCTTCTCTCGCACCGCCATAATGATCGCGGCCGTGACCGCGGCAGCTTTGAGATTGGCTCTACACGCGGCTCCCGCTTGTGCCGGCAGCTTCAGCCTTACCGGAGAGATCGATCCCGCCCGCCAATACCAGACGGCAACCCTTCTGCCCAACGGCAAAGTGCTCGTCGCGGGCGGCTATGGCAGCGGCGGCGTGGGATGGCTCATCGATTGCCAGCTCTTCGATCCGCAAAAGGGCGAATTCGTCGAGACCGGCCGGTTGAGCACGCGGCGCGACGCTCATACGGCGACGCTGTTGCCCAATGGCAAAGTGCTGGTGGCCGGCGGTGAGGAAGTAAACGACAGCGGGTTCTCGGTGCTGCTCGCCAGCGCCGAGCTTTACGATCCGTCAAGCGGCCTGTTTTCGCTGACGGGCTCGATGGTGACCGGGCGCGAATTGCACACCGCGACCATCATGAGCAATGGCAAGGTCTTGATCGCGGGCGGCGAAGACGCGAAGGGTTACGCCGTAACCCGCGCCGAAACCTACGACCCGGCGATTGGCGCGTTCTTGCCTACCGGCAGCATGGGCATGGGCCGCTATGGGCATACGGCGACCGCGCTGGCCGACGGCGCCGTGTTGATCGCGGGCGGCGAGCAGATCGACGAAGACGGTTTCGATATCGCGCTCAGCAGCGCTGAAATCTACAATCCGGCCACCGGCAGATTTCATTCCACCGGGAGCATGCGAGTCGCGCGCAAGCATCACACGGCGACGCTGCTGCGTGACGGCCAGGTCCTGATTGCGGGCGGCGAGGACAACAACGGCCACGCGCTCGAAAGCGCGGAGCTCTACGATCCGGGCAGCGGAACGTTTCACATCACCGGACGGATGATGTACGCGCATGACAGCGCCACCGCCACGCTGCTCGGCGATGGGAGCGTGCTCGTCGCTGGCGGCTTCGGTGGCGCGAGCGGTGTTACTGCCGCTGCGGAACTCTATCAGCCGGGGAGCGGCCGCTTCGAGGGCACGGGCGCCATGCACATCGCGCGCGAGTTCTTCACCGCCACGCTCTTGAGCGACGGGCGCGTGCTGATAGTCGGGGGGTTCGGTTTCAACGCCTCCAGCGGTTTCGACGTCGTCGGTCCCTGCGAAATTTATACTCCGTAAAGTCGGCTCGCGGATTCCACGCCGGAGCGAGCCTGCACTGTCGGTGAGGTCGCCCGATAGCGCGATGGCGAACGACGGCTACTGATGCGGCGGCGCGGCCGGACTCGGAATAGCAGCGGAAGTCGCAGCCGCGAGCGGCGTACCTCTCAATTCACGCTCGCGTGCGGCGGCTTCGGCGGCTTCGTCGCGCGCCGCCGCCTCGGTCATGCGCTTCGCGGCCTCGGGACCGAGCGACTGCGATTGCCATCGCGGCTTGCCGACCTCGGTCCATTCGCCGTGACTCAGAGTGTAGGTGAAGAGCAGGTACTTGATTTTGCCGGTCGCGATACCCTTGCTCATCTCGCCGTTGTTGGGTACGTACTCGGCGCCCCCACACTTGGCGTGAACGACAATCGCACCGCCGCGTCCACGGCTCGGCATGTACTCGAAGCGTTGGCCAAGGTCGATGTAGGGTTTGCCGTCGGCGTGTTTTTCTTCCTCGGCGCCGAGATAGTAACCGAACTCGTTCGAGAGTTTGTCGTTGAGCTGCTTGAGCTGCGCTTGCGAGATCGCCTGCGCGCCCACCGACCTCCGGGGATACCAGGCCGAGTACGATTGCTATCACCAGCCCAGCGGCGGCCAACAGGCCACGAGGTGAACCGTTCACTGTTCGTTTTCGGTTATCTGGCGGCCGAAGGCGGCCAGGTTGCCTTGCCATTGCGCGCCGAGCGCGAGGATTAGCACCTGCTCGTTGATATGCACGTTCTGGGTCAGCGGGCGCATCCCGCCGCCGCCGGCGGCCGCGAGCATTTTATAGGTTTCGCGCGTGTCCTGGTAAAACTCAGCCAGCGGCGAGATCGATTCGCCCGGCGGCCGCCCGCTGTGGGTCTTGAGCCAGAACTCGCGCTCGTAGCGCTCGTGCTCTTCCGCCGAAACGTCGATCGTGTTGAAGGTGCCGTCCTGGGCGCGGAACCTGGTGATTAGCGACAGCAGCGGGCCGTAATCCTCGAAGCGCGGCGGCGAATCGCCCACCAGCACGATCACCTTCTTGGCGTAGGGTTTCCAGTTCATCTGATTGACCGCGGTCACGCACGCGGCATAGACGTCACCCTGCGATCCGCTTTGTCCTTTGGCAGCCATGCTGCTCAGAAAGGTCTCCAAACGATGGCTCGAGATGGTCAGCGGTTCGATTTCCATGCGCTGGTTGCGGCCGCCGAAGACGACGATTCCGACGCGCGCGATCGGGACCAGTCGATGGATTGCCATCACCAGTTCGTCCATCCGGTCGCGCACGTCATTGATGATCAGGTCCATCGTGCCGGTATCGTCGATCACCAGCACGATGTCGAGTCCCTTACGCCTCAGCTCACCGATGAAGCCGCCGAAGCCGGTGCCGATTCCCGGCCCGGAACCCGAGCCCAGGCCATTGCCGCCGCCCGTGCCGATTCCGCCGGCGGACACGTCGCGAACGTACGTTCGTGCGACCGGTGGGGCCGAAGTATGCGAAACCACGGCGACCTTGGGCACCACCATCTGCGGCATCGTTTCGGGCATCGTGAGGTCCGGCATGTCGACGTCGCGCAACTCGTCGTGCTTGGAACCGCCGCCGCCACCCAACTGTTGCAAGGAAACCATCAGCAACTCGCGCGCGTTTTGCACATGGATGGTGGCAATCAGGATCAGGAGCAGGAGCACGTGTAGTGCGACCGAGAGCGGGAAGGGGCCGACCAGGAAGCGCAGCGCGTCACGGATGCTGTGGCCTTCCTCATCGATGCGCGCTTCGTCTTCGTACACCCCGGACGGAACGGCATTCCGGCGCCGGCGGATCATGATGCGGCTCAGCCCGAAAGCGAGCACCGCGACCGAAATCGTGGCCAGGATGACTATCGCGTAAAGCTGCATCGAAGCCTGCATCGAACAAGGACGTCTCGATTGAATTCAGTCCCCAACTCGAAAGCGCGCCTCAGGCCGCGTCGCCCGGTCTCCCCTCGAATAACGCTACCATCAATGACGGCGCCCGCAATCACCCCATACGATTCCCCGCAATCAGGAAGTCGCCAGCAAGCCGCCGCCGCGCGACCGCATTGGTTATCACGCCGCGGTCTCTTTTCGGAAACGCTCCGCGGATCCATCCTCAAGTCGACTCCGGGGACCGCCTTGCAACGACGCCGTTAGCGAGACGATTAAGGCGCGGAAAACTCGTTGCGTTTGCGGTTAGACGTCGGCGGGAGCCGATAAATTCTTTGATGCAGCGGCGGCGCCGTTGCCGGCGGTCCAGCGGTACAACAACGGCAACATGTAGTGTGTGAAGGGAGCGGAAGTGATGAGCCCTCCGATAACGACCGTAGCCAGCGGACGCTGCACCTCGGCGCCCGCGCCGTGCGAGACCGCCATCGGGATGAACCCGAACAACGCCACCAGCGACGCCATCAGGATGGGGCGCAGCTTCTCGGCCGTGCCCTCCGCGAGCGCGGCATCGGTTTGATGGCCGCTTTCGCGCAGGCGGTTTATCTCCGACACCAGCACCACGCCGTTGAGTACCGAGACCCCGAACAGCGTGATGAAGCCGACGCCGGCCGTAATCGAAAAGTCAAGTCCGCGCGCGTAGAGCGCGAGCACGCCACCGCTCGCCGCGAACAGCACGTTACCGAAGATCAGCAGAGCCATCCGCATCGAGCTGAAGGTATTGTAGAGCAGGACCAGGATCGGCAGCAGTGAATAGCCCGGCACGCGGTTGCGACTGCCGACCACGATATTGCCCACGTCGGCGAGGCTGCCAATCAAATCGGAGCCGCGGATGATTTGCTGCTCGCCGTTGTGCACGATGTATCCGCCGCCGGCGCTCGAGTTGTTCCGCTCCAGAGCCTGGAAGACGTCCTTCAGCCCCAACCCATAGGCGACCAGGGAGTCGGGACGGAGCTGAAGTTCATAGGTCTTCAGCTCGCCGCCAAAGCTGTTGACTTCGACCACGCCGGCGACCGACTTCAAGGCCGGCGCGATCTGCCAGTCCAGAATCGATCGCAGCTCCATCAGCGAACGTTGCGGATCGACGACTTCGAACTGGTAGATCTCGCCAAGCGTGGTCGACACCGGCGTCATTTCGGGCGAACCAAAGCCCTTGGGAATCAACTCGCGCGCGGCCGACAGACGTTCCATCACCAGGCGGCGCGCGAAATAAATATCGAGGTTTTCCTCGAAGTAGACCGAGACCGAGGACAATCCGAAACGCGAGATCGATCGAATTTCCTTGATTCCGGTGAAGCCGCGCATCGCGATCTCGACCGGAAACGTGATTAGTTTTTCGACCTCGACCGCGCCGAGCCCGGGCGCGTCCGTCACCACTTGCACCACATTGGGCGTCACGTCGGGGGCGGCGTCGATCGGCAGCAGGACCATCGCGCGCAAGCCGAGCGCAAGACCACGAACAGCAAAAAGGTCATGAGGCGGTTTTGCAGCGCCGCCTCGAAGAGCCGCTGCGCCATCGCCGCCTTACTCCACGCCCGCCGTCGCGCCGTTGAGCAGCATCGCCTTAAGCGTCACGCCGCCCTGTGTCACCACCTGTTCTCCCGCGTGGAGCCCCGAGACTACCTCGACCGCACCGGTCGTCGTGCGGCCAAGCACCACCTCGCGCACCTGGAAACGGTTCCCGCCCGCCGCGACGAACGCGACCTGGCGGCTGTCGGCTTGGTAGATCGCGGACTCCGGCGCCACCAGCACCTCGCGCCCGTCGCACCCCGCATCCATGGTCGCATGCGCGAACATTCCCGGCTTGAGCCGGTGATCGGGGTTGCCGACTTCGATCCGCGCCTTGATGGTGCGGGTCTCGCGGTCGACCGTGTCCGCGATATAGCGCACGGTGCCCTCAAAACGCTGGCCGGGATAAGCTTCAACCGTGATCTGCGCGGGCGCGCCGACGGCGATGCCGTCGAGGTCGCGCTCGAAGATGTTGGCGATCACCCACACGTCGTCGAGATCGATTACAAGCATCGGATCGCTGTTGCTGTCGATCAGCGAACCGACCGTCAGATCGCGCTTCACCAGGGTCCCGCCAATGGGCGAAGTGAGGGTGAACTCGGAGAGTGGATGGCCGTTGCCCGACCAATTAAGGTCGCGAACTTCGTCGGGACCAATCAGAAGAATCAGCGTCTCGCGCGAGGCCTTAAGTTCCGCAAGCGCGCCGTCGTGCGCGGCCTCGGCTTCCAGTGCATCTTTGCGCGCGGCGATTTTCTGCTCGTAGAGTTGTGCCTCGCGTTTCAGATGCTGTGCGGCGATGCTCTCCAGGGCGCGGGCCTTCAGATAGTCCGTCTTGGCCTTCCCGAGATCCACGCTATTAAGAATCACCAGCGGCTCTCCGGGCGTGACCTGCTCACCCGGCTGTGCGCGCAGCCTGACCACGCGCGCCGCGATTCGGCTCGTCACTTGCGCCACGCGGTTGGCGTCGGGCTCGATCATCGCGGTTGCGTTGACCACGGACCCAAGACGCTTGCGTTCGACGCGGCCGAGTCTGACCGCCGGGCTCACGCCTTCACTTGCGAGAGTCAGCACGGGTTGGCTTGGTGCCGGGCTCTCAGCCGAGACGCCCGCCGCACACAGCATCGCCAGCAGGAAACCAGGAGCGATTCGCCGGATCACGTGGTGACGCCCGTGGCCAGTTGGAGCGCGACTTCGGCGGCGTGTAAATTGAACCAGGCGTCAACATAGGCCGCGCGGGCGTCGTAGGCTTGGCGCTCGGCAACCGAAAGACTCGGCAGATCGATTTTCCCGGCCTGGAAAGCCTTCTCCAGCAGCGTGAAACTGTCGCGTGCCGGCGCGAGGACCGCGTCCTCGTAGATCGCCACGGCGCGGCGCGCGCTCAGATACGCGTTATAGGCGTCCCGCACTTCTCGTTCGACGTCCAGGCCGCTCGCCTTTAGTTTGTAATGCGCCTGCCGGTGCCGCGCTTCGATGATGGCGGCTTCAGCCTGGCGGCGATTGAACAGCGGAATCGAGAAGCCGAGGCTTATGCCAGCGGGGTGCTGGGTATTTTCTTCGTGGCCGAAGAAAGTACCGATCTGTGGATTGGGTAGTGCCAGACGCTTGTTCAGCGCGGCCTCGGTCTCTAGTCGGGTGATTTCCAATTCGATGGCGCGCAGATCGGGCCGATTGCGCATCGCAAAGGCTACCAGCGATTCGAGATCGGTGGCCGGCAGTTTCACGCTGTAGTTGTCCGCCGGTACAGGTTCGGGGCCGGCCACGCCGCCGAGCAGACGACCGAGGCTGGAGCGTTGCGCGCGATAGCGCTCGTGCGCTTCGATCGCCGCGCGGCTGGTCTCGCCGTAACGCACTTCGGCGAGGTTGTAATCGATTTGTCCGATCTCACCGGCACGCAGGCGCGCGCGGGCCGCCTGGTAAAGACGCGCGTCCAGCGTTTCGAGTTCATCGACCAATTCGAGCTGCCGGCGCGCGCGCAGAGCCTCGATAAACGTCAACTTTACCGCGGCGGTCAGCAGGCGCAGGCGGTCGTGCACCATCGCGGCGCTTTGATTCCATCCGAGATTCGCCGACTTCATGCGCAGAGCGCGCTGGCCGAAGATCTCGATCTCCTGACTGAGTGCCAGACCCCAATCCTGTGAATTGGAGCGTCCATTACGCAGCCGATAGGCGAATTCGGTGCCGACCTGCGGATTGAACTGGCTCGGATATCCCGCGCGAATCTGCTCGCCGGCTGCGACGTTCAACTCCTGCTCGGCTGCGGCGAGGTCGGGATTGTGCGCAATCGCCAATGAGATCGCATTTTCCAGCGTGAGTTCCGATGCGGCCGCCGGGTTTGCCGTCAACGTCGCGAGCAGCGTTTCGAGAAGCAGCAGACCAAGCAAAATGCCCCGGCTTCGCCAACCCCATGTATGCAATCGCGAGCGGCACAGGGGCCGCTCGCGATCGGCGCTGATTTTCAGTCTCGTGCAATGATTCATCTATACCGACTTTGTCTTGCGTCGGTGATGCGAGAACGTAAGGCGCGTACCAACTGATACGGTTTCTATGCAGACGCGCCGAGTCGCATAGAGAATTTCAGCCCGGAGCTTCGTATTTGCCCTGAAACGCGCGCCTGCAGCCTTGCGAGAGCATCGCGCTGGGGACGAAGATGGCGGGGCGGAATCTCGGCGAGTGTCCCAAAATCCACGCGGAGTGGGGCAATCTTCCCGCCGCCGCGCGATACCGGTCTGGAGTTGTGCGCCAAGTAATCGCTGTTATCACAGTGTCAACGCAGCGCTGAAACCATCCGGGAGGGCTTCATGTTCGACGTGATAGTTCGTGGAGGACAGGTGGTGACTCCTCAGGGAGTCGGCCAGTGGGACGTCGCGATACAAGGCGAAAAGATCGTGTCGGTGGGCCTGCCTGACGCGCGTGCCGAAGCAGGCCGCATCATCGACGCCGGCGGTAAAATCGTGGTGCCCGGCGGAATCGAACCGCACGCTCATCTCGCAAGCCTCATCGGGATGCGTCCCGAGGGCCGGCTCTTCACGCTCGGCCCCGAAGAGGACACGATCGGGATGGCGTTCGGCGGCACCACTACGCATATCGATTTTTGCTTCGTCCATCCCGCAACCGATATTCCCACCGCGCTCGGACGCCGCGCCGAGCGATGGAAGGGTAGGGCATACGTCGACTATTCGTTTCACCTCGCGCTCGGCGGCGCGTTGCCGCTCAAAATTTTCGACCAGATCGGCGACGCCATCAGCGAGGGCTTCCCGACCTTCAAGGTCTTCACCGCGGAGATTCTGCCGCCGCATCCCAAGCGCCCGCCGTTTCGGCTCGACTACGGCCGCATGGAGCTCGCGATGGAAAAGATCGCGCGCGGCGGCGGCCTGATGGCGGTCCACGCCGAGGATCACGACCTGGTGCAATTCAACTACGAGCGGTTTATCGAAGAGGGCCGGACCGACGGCGTCAACCTCGCTCTGGTCCACACCAAGCTGTCCGAGGAGCTTTCATTCCGGCGTACGATCCAGCTCGCCGCCGCCACCGGCGCGGCGATCTATTTCGTCCACACCTCCGCGCGCGAAGGCGTCGAGGCGGTGGTCGAGGCGCGCGCCCGTCGCCTTCCGATCTATGCCGAGACCCTGCACCATTACGCCTGCTTCAACGCCGACGACTATCGCAAGCCGCGCGGCTTTTGCTACCACACCTACCCCTCGCTAAAGTTCGCCGACGACCAGGCCGCGCTGTGGGAGGGATTGGTCCGCGACGGCGTCTCTACTACTGCAACCGACGAATATCCGACCTCGCTTGAGGTGAAACTCGTGGGCAACCGTATCGACGACGTGACCGGCGGCAATCTGGGCGCGGAGGCGCGGATGGGAATCGTCTATACCGAGGGCGTGGTGAAACGCGGGATGTCGCTGGAGCGTTTCGCCGACGTGACCTCGACCAACGCCGCGCGCATCATGGGGCTATACCCGCGCAAGGGCGTGATTGCGCCGGGCAGCGACGCCGACCTGTGCCTCATCGATCCGTCGGTATCCCGGCGCCTGCGCCGCGAAGACTTTCACGTCGCTGACTACAGTCCGTGGGAGAATTGGGAGGTCAAGGGATGGCCGTCGATGACGATGCTGCGGGGCAAGGTGATCGTCGAGGACGGGCGGCTAAACGCCGAGTTGGGCTTTGGTCAACTGGTGCCGCGCAAGATCGATCCGGTGATCCTGCGCCGGCCCGCGAGCTGAATGGCGCGCCTCCGAGAGGAGATAGTCGATGGTTGACGCATCGAAACTGACACTGCCGCATCGCGCCGAGCACATCGGCAGCCTGCTCCGTCCGCGCCAACTGCGCGATGCGTTCAAGGCACACGCCGCCGGCCGGATGAGCGACTCCGACTATCGCGAGGTCGAAGACCGCAACATCGTCGAAGCCATCCGGATGCAGGAGGAAGTGGGGCTCTCGACCATCAGCGACGGCGAATTCCGCCGCGGCTCATGGGCTTTCGGTTTGGTCAAGGCGGTCGAGGGATTCGGCGAAGCGCCCTCGATGTTCGAGTTTCACGACGCCGCCGGCAACAGCTATCCGTTCGACACTTGCTACGCGGTGGCGAAAATCCATCGCGGCCGTCCGATCGCAGTTGGCGAATTCGAGTTCGTCCGCCGCCACACCCAACGAGTGCCGAAGGTCACGATGCCGGCGCCGAGCTTCATGCATTTTTTTCGCGGCAACGCCGCGGCCGATCCCGCCGTCTACCACGACATCGGGGACTTCTGGGCGGACCTGCTGCGCGTTTACCGGGAGGAGCTTGCCGAGCTGGGGCGCGCAGGCGCGCAGTATCTCCAGATCGACGAAGTGCCGCTCGCGATGCTCTGCGACCCCACGGTGCGCGAGCGGGCGCGCGCGATCGGCGAGGACCCTGACGCGCTGGTAAGAACTTACATCGATGCGGTCAACGAAGTGGTCGCGGCGCGCCCGGCCGGGATGACGGTTGGGATGCATCTGTGCCGCGGCAACCTGCGCTCGAGATGGCTCGCCGCCGGAAGCTACGAGCCGGTGGCCGAGCGCCTTTTCAACGAGGTCAATGTCGATGCGTTCTTTCTCGAATACGACACGCCGCGCGCGGGCGACTTCGAGCCGCTACGCTTCATGGCGAAGGACAAGACGGTGGTGCTAGGACTAATCAGCACCAAGACGCCCGCGCTGGAAGAGGCCGACGCGCTCCTCCGGCGAATCGACGAGGCCGCACGGCACGTGCCGCTGGAGCGGCTCGCACTCAGCCCGCAATGCGGCTTCGCGAGCACGGTCGGCGGCAATCTGCTTTCGATCGACGACGAACGGCGCAAACTCGCGCTGGTCGTCGAGGTCGCAGGGCGCGTCTGGGGTTAGAAATGAAACGCGAACGAGGGAGAACTTGATGGCTTACGAGAATTTCATAGTCGAGCGCGACGGCGCGATCGCCACCGTTTATTTCAACCGGCCCGCGAAACTCAACCCGATAAACGCCAAGCTGATGACCGAGATGATCGAAGTCGCGCACGAGTTTCGCGACGACGAGGAGTCGCGCGTCGTGATCCTGACCGGCAAGGGACGTTCATTCTGCGCCGGCGCCGACATTGACGGACTTCTCGGGGCGAATGCGGGCCCGCAGACGCAGCGCGCGCAGACCGATTCGGGGCGGCTGCGCGCGGCGAGAACCGGATGGCGAATGATGGACGAGTGGGAACGCCTCGACCAGGTGACGATCGCGGCGGTCAACGGGTTCGCGATCGGCGGCGGACTCTCACTCGCGATGGCCTGCGACTTCCGTATAGCGGCGGCAGGCGCGCGCATCTGGATTCCAGAGGTCGCCCTCGGCGTGCCGTACATGTGGGGCTCGGTCACGCGCCTCATCAATCTCGTCGGGATGGGCAAGGCGAAGGAAATGATCATGACTTGCGACGAAGTGATCGCTGAGGATGCGCTCAAAATCGGGCTCGTTAACCAGGTGGTGCCGGCCGAACAGCTCAGCGCGGCGGCGCTGGCGTTCGCGGGCAAGCTGGTGAGCAAGCCACCGATGGCGCTCCGTCGGACCAAGGAGTTTTTCAAGTCGCTGGGCAACGGTCGCTTCGGCGACATCACTTACGCCGACCCATACCTGGGGCTGTCGTGTATGGCTAGCGACGACATGAGCGAGGCGATGGCCGTGTTTAAGGAGAAACGCCCGGGTCGCTATCAGAACCGGTAAGCATGATAGCTGATCAGGTTGGAGTTAAAGTGTTACTTTCAATTGGGTATACGGTACGATGATCTCGATTCCGACGCTTGAAACCCCACGGCTGTTGCTGCGCCAGTTCCGCCAGGCCGACTTTGACGCGCTGGCGCGGCTCAGCGCCGATCCTGAAGTGATGAAATATCTCGGCGACGGCAAGCCCAAGAGCCGCGCTGAGACCTGGCTGATGATGGCTTCCTATCTCGGGCATTGGGAGCTGCGCGGCTATGGATTGTGGGCGGTGGAAGAGAAGGCGACGGGGGAATTCGTAGGACGAATCGGGCTGCTCAATCCGGAAGGCTGGCCCGGGTTGGAAGTCGCGTGGACGCTCGCGCGTGAGCGATGGGGCAAAGGTTTCGCGACCGAAGGCGCGAAGGCGGCGCTGGAATATGCTTTCACGGTCCTCAAGCTGGATCATGTCATCAGCCTGATTCATCCGGATAACGCCGCCTCGATCCGCGTCGCGCTGCGGGTGGGCGAAAAGCTTGAGCGGCAGGTCGAGTTGTACGGCGTGATGCGCTCGGTCTATGGCATCGATCGTCCGTAACCCTTCGGCAAGCTTAAGCTTTCCGCAAGACCTTTCGACCTCGGCTTCCGATAGGCGCGGCGCTACGGGGAGATTCGATTTGAAATGACACCGACTATCCGGTTCGCCACCGCCGCGGACGCTGAACTGATCCTGCACTTTATCCGCGGGCTCGCCGAGTACGAGAGCGAGGCCAACGCCGTCGTCGCGACGCCCGCGCTCATCCGCGAGCAACTCGAACAGCAGCATCCCCCGTTCGAATGCCTTATCGCCGAGCATGGCGGCGAGCCCGCCGGCTTCGCGCTTTTCTTCCGCAGCTACAGCACCTGGAGGGGGTGTCCCGGACTCTATCTCGAAGATTTGTTCGTGCCGGAGCGTTTTCGCGGCCGTGGAATCGGAAAGGCGCTGTTCAAACGAATGGCGCAACTCGCGGTCGAGCGTGGATGGGCGCGGATGGAGTGGGCGGTGCTCGACTGGAACTATCCGGCGCAGGAATTCTATCGCGCGCGCGGCGCGGCGGCGAAAGACGAGTGGACCGTATGGCGGCTTGATGGCGATGCTCTCTCCGCGATCGCCCGCGACGTGATTGTGCGGTAGCGCTCGCATGTTCCTATTCACGGCAACAAGACTGATGTCCTACGCGGCAATCATGGCTGTGGTCGCGATCGCCGGGCAAACGACAGGGCAGGCGCTCGCGCAGAGCGCCGGTGCATGCGGCCCGTTTGGAAATCCGCCCGCTCCGCCGCTGAGAGTGATCAAACCGGTCTGTGCCGGCGGCGACCTGCTCGGACCATGGAACGATGGGGACGGCTCCGATCGCTACGCCTGTCTATACGAACCCGCCTCGATAAAGCCTGGCGGCAGAGTTCCATTGCTGGTCTACCTGCATCCATCGCTGTTTGGAACGTGGACGATCGCGAACACCAATTTGCTCGCACTTCGCGACACGTTTGCACTCGGAGGCGATCACGCCGGTCCCGGCTTTATCGTGCTTGTGCCCCAAGGCCGTGACACCGCTCACCACTATCCCTGGCCCGACAATCGCGGGTTGGGGTGGGACAACTGGTATAGGCAGCTAAGTCCGGCGGGCAGCGTCAAGATCGGCGCGACGGTCTATCCGGAAAACGTCGACGCAGCGACTATCGATCACTTTATCGCGCAGGTCGCCGAGAGCGGAAAAGTCGATACCAGGCGCATCTATGTGAGCGGATGGTCCAATGGCGCGGCGATGGGCCTGCTTTATGCGCTCAATCGTCCCAGCGTTGCCGCGGTGGCAGTATATTCGGCGCCGGACCCATTTGGTGCTTTGGACGATCCTTGCCATCAGAAGCCCGTCGCACACGCCCCGGCGACCAACGCCGAGGTGCGGATCTACAATCCGCGCGTCTCCGCGATGCAAGTTCATAATACGTGCGACGTCGTGGGCATATGTCCTAACAGCACCCAACTGATGCAGGAGTTGGGCGCGGCGGGAGCCAATGTCGAGGACGTTATCATTGATTCCTCCGGCAAACGCGTCGATACCTGCACGGACTGGTGCGGCACCGATCCGAACGGAGGACTTTCCTTTCTGCGAAACCCATGGGGCTGGCTAGTCGGAGTGCATTATCATGAGCAATGGCCGACGGAATGGACGTCCCCGATGCTGGAGTTCTTTCGCGACCATCCGTTGCAGCCCGCCGGAGCGCCCTTCTAGCTGTTTTCAGCCAAGGATGTTCCAAGAGGGCAACTAGATCGCCCAACGGATGGACTAAATGACCCGCCGCTCGCGCAGCGAGGCAATCGCGGCCGCGTCCAGCCCGAGTTCCGTGCGCAGGAATTCATCGTTGTCGGCCCCCAACGCCGGCGCCAGGGATTGCGGCACCGGCGCCTCGGCGTTCATCCTCAGCGGCGAAGTCCAAATCGTGATGCGGCCCAGGCGCGGATCGTCGATCTCGCGCAGCATCCCCCGCGCGTGCAGATGCGGGTCGGTCATCACCTCGGTCAGTTCCTTGACGATACCGCAGAAGACGTCCGCGTTGCTGAGCATCGTCATCAGGGCGTCGCGCGTATGCCCGCGCGTCCAGTCCGAAACTATCTCGTCGACCTCTTCGACGTTGGCGGTGCGTGCCTTGGCCGTGGCGAAGCGGGAGTCTTCGCCCAGTTCCGGGCGCTCGATCAATTGGCACAGCCGGCGCCATCGATGGTTATCGCCGGCGAGGATCAGCACGTAGCCGTCACTTGCCGGATAGACGTTGTAGGGCACGATGACGCCGCCGGGAGCGCTGTTGCCATTGCGCGTTTCGGTGATGCCCATTCCGTAGTAGGCACCGATATGCGTGGTCAGGGCGGGAATGATCGCGTCCTGCAGCGCTACTTCGACCAGCATCCCTTCGCCGGTGCGATCGCGGTTGCGCAGCGCGGCGAGTATCGCGGCGGCGAAATGGATGCCGCCCAGCATATCGACCACCGCCGGGCCGGCCTTCATCGGCGGCCCGTCGGCCTCGCCGGTAGTGCTCAATACGCCGCTCATCGCCTGGACCACCGGATCGAACGCCGGCAGGTCGCGATACGGTCCGGAAATTCCATAGCCCTTGCCGGTCGCGTAGATGATCCGGGGGTTGATCGAGCGCAAAACCTCGTAGCCGAGACCGAAACCTTCCATCGCGCCATAGGCGAAATTCTCGGCGACGACGTCGGCGCGCGCGACCATCTGTTTAAAAATCTCGCGTCCCTCGCCGCTCTTGAGGTTGAGCGTCAGCGAGCGCTTATTGACGTTAAGGATCGCGAATCCGATGCTGATGTCCTGCCCCGGAGCGCGGTACAGCGCGCGCATCCCTTCGCCATGGCCGGGCGGCTCAATCTTGATGACGTCGGCGCCCAGGTACGAGAGCATCAGCGTTCCGTACGGTCCGTTATAGAAGTGGGTCAGATCGAGCACCCTTATATCGTCGAGCGGGCGAACCGGCACGAAGCACCTCCTGGCGCGCGGCGGTCGGGTGGTCCGCACGCGGCGAGTCTCTTTATAGCAGAGGCGGCGCGACGATGTAGCGTCTCTCACGACGATGTAGCGTCCTTTTCCGATTGACGCTCGAGTCCTCGCGCGGGCGGCGAAAGTGGCTCGACGGGCGATAGCCGCCTTGCTAAGGTTGCGCGGGAAAATCAAGGGCGGCTGCGAAAATCAGACCAGATGGCCTCGGCGAAATCGAAAGCACCTCCACGACCGACGATTGTGGTCTCAACCGGCCAGAATAAAGTCGCGAAAGTGCTCAACCGGTACGCGCGGAGCTTCGTGTCGTCGCTTTCCGCTAAAAAGGGCGGATCAACGATGCATCTGGGACCGCCCAAATCCGTCTCGCTCCGCGTGCAAAGCGAGTTGCAGAAGCGCTCTGACGCGTCGTTCTTCTTCTTCGGGCACGGAGTGGAGCCTCCCGCCTTCGGATTTGTCGGCCATGACAGCAAGCCCGCGGTGGACAGGAAAACAGTCGGACTCCTTAAAGGACGGCATGTTGGAGCCACCTGCTGTTACGGCAACAACCTGGGAAAGGCAGCGCCGGTCAACGGATTTTCGCTCTTCGGATACACTGATAAATTGGTAGTGCCGCTATGGGGAGAACATGTCGGACTGATGGAAGCCGCGTTTCTGGCTGGCCCTGGCGCGCTGGCAGCCGGGCAGTCGGCGGCCCAGGCTGCCGAAGTGGCGGCGAACGCATTTCGCCGATTAGCGCAGCGCTTGCAGCAAAGTGGACAGGATGATGATAGAATCTTCGCAAGGGTCATCCTGTCGAACGCCGACAAGGTCAGGGCCTGGAGCAAGGAAAATGGGCGTGAAGATCAAGCTCGACGCGCAAAGGATTCACGAGAAGGTGGTTCGGCAACTGGAGACGTGGGTCAAGGGAATGCCGCCAGCCAAGCGAAAACGGGCAATCATCGGAATCGCATCAGAGGCCGGCACGACACTATCGCCGGAGCAGATCCTGAAAAACGTTCGCGAAGGAACGCCCCTCGGAATTGAATTTATCGAAAACGCTATAGCGCTGGACACGACCGACATGTCCAGCATTTTCGATTCTGCGGTTGGGCGCGAACGGGAGAAGCTAAGTTAGATTTCTCGTGAAACTGGGGCCTTCCGCGTTCTCGACGTGAAAGCGCTCCGTCCCGCCATCCTCGCGCAACTCGAGCTCCAGAAATCCGTGCGGCCACTTGCGCTTGCCTTGCTCGCCAAAGCACGTGCAGCGAGCGTCGCTCGGATACCATTCGAGCTTCTCGGCTGACGCCCTGGTCGGACGCGTCCATTTCTCAAGGAACGCCCCATTCCCGACGCATCCGCCGAGAAAGTTGGCGCCCTTGCGCGAACCATACGCAGCGCATCGATGCTCGTGTCCCCAGTACCACGCGACCAGGCCGGGTATCTTGCCGATCTGGCCCAGCAACGGGCCGCGGGTCGCGTCCCACGCCGAGCGCGGCAAATGATGGGATAGCACTACCAGCCGCTTGTTCTGTTTTTGCTTGTTTTGCAGCCAGCCAAGTTGACCGGCGTCGAGCTTGCCGTTCATGTAAAGCCGGCTCGTATCTCCAAGCGTACTGTCCAGGCAGGCCAGCCGCCACGAAGGCATTTCGAGCGCAAAAAAGCGTCCAGGCTGCCCGAATGCCTTGAGCGTATCGAGATAGCCGTCCGGTCCGGCGTAGAGATCGTGGTTTCCGCAGAGCGAGTAGACCTTGAGATCGAACTTGGTGGCCAGGTCTCTCAACGGCGCCACCAAATGATGAAACATCTCGCTCTCATTGCCGCCGTGGTACGTATCGCCCAGGTGGATGACCGCGTCGAAGCTCGTTTCCTTGTGTCTATTCGCGATCATCTCCAGCACCCGCCTCTGCGCGAGCCCGCGATACCCGGCATCTCCGAAAATCGCGATTCGCGCGGGCAGCTTCAGGTTCACATCCTTGCTGGGAGTGGCGCTTTTCAGGACATCCCAGTTGCGTTTGAAGCGCGCCCGCAGCAGAGCCGTACCCAAGGAGAGCCAGTGATACCAGTGCTCGTCGAGATCGTCGCCCTCGGCCGCGAAACCGAATCCGCCGCGCTGCGCCAACTCCATGCAGGTCCAGGCGGAGTCGAGCAGGGGGTCCTCGTAGAGGACCGGTCCGTCGGGACCGGCGAGGACTCTAAGCGAAGGGTTCTTTTTCAGCCGCGCCAGCGCCGCTTGCGCGAGCGCCCTGGTCTTCTGGTCCGCGCTGGAGCCGGCTGTTCCGTAGAGGCTAAGGTGCTTGGAGAATCGCTTTTCGAAAGATTCGAAGGCCGGGATTTGCGGGTTGGACCGCGAGATGGTCACGCGGCCGGCGCGGTTTCCTTTTGACTGCGCCGGCTTCACGACGCTTGTCCTGGAATTGCGGCGTGACGGGTCGTGAGCGTCATTCCCGTCGGGCGTTCTCCAACGCCGCCCCGCGTTCCATAACGGTCCGCCAGCGCATCGGCAACTCCGGAGCCGCGATCCGCCAAATCGGCAGTTCGGCTACTTGATGATTTCGGCCTGACGCAACTCGTCGATCTTCTGCTGCGAGAAGCCGAGCAGGGTCTTGAAAACGTCGTCGGTGTCGGCACCGCGTACCGGCGCCGCATGCTGCACCTCGCTTGGCGTCCCCGACATTTTCCAGGGGATACCGGCGTGGATGCGGCGGCCGATTTCCGGATGCTCGAGCTGGACGAGATAGCCGCGTTCCATCGGGACCTTGTCCTCGGCGAGATCGCGGTTGCTCATCGACGGAAACGCCGCCACGCCGGCGCGCTGGAGCGCTTCGGCGGTTTCCCACTTGTCGCGCTCGCTGGTCCAGGCGGAGATTGTCGCGTCCAGCGCGGCTTCGTTTTTCTTACGGAGTTCGGCGCTCTTGAAGCGCGGGTCGTCGGCGAGTCCGGGTTGGCCGATCGCCTTGCACAGCGAACGCCATTCATCTTCGGTGCCGACCGCGATCGAGACCCACTGGTCGTCATTGCCCTTGGCCTTGTAGGTTTCGTGCGGCGCCATCAGGCGGTCGTGATTGCCGTTGCGCGCCGGCTCGCGATGGTTGATATCCCATTCGAGCAGGCCTTCCGCCATAAGTACCAGCACGGCCTCCCATTGCGACTGATCGATATACTGACCCTCGCCGGTCAGGTCGCGGTGGAGCAGGGCGGCGATGATCGCGTAGGCGCCCATCACGCCGGCGTTGGGATCGGGATACGAGACACCGATTTCCGAAGGATCGCCGCCGGGGTAGCCGGTCAGCCAAAATTGTCCCGAAAGCGCGGAGGCCGGCGGTCCGTAGCCAACGTAGCGGCGGAACGGCCCATACTGGCCATAGCCGGACATCGAGATCTGGATGATGTCGGGTTTGACCTCGCAGAGCTTCTCGTAACTGAAACCGAGTTTGCTGATTACGCCGGCGGCGAAATTGTCAGCCACCACGTCGCAATGCTTGGCCAACTGGAATGCGAGCTTCACCGCTTCGGGCTTTTGCAGATCCAGCAGGATGCTCCGTTTGCCCTGGTTGTACTGGTTGAAGTAGCCGGCGCGGTTGGGTCCGGGCTGGTTGTCGGCGAACGGCGGAATCATCCGCGTGACGCACGGCCGTAAAGTGCTTTCGACCCGGATGACTTCGGCGCCGAGATGCGCGAGGGTCTGGGTGCAAAACGGTCCCGCCCACGCCCAGGTGAAGTCCAGGACCCGCACGCCGCTTAAAGGTGAATCGGCCATAACATTATCTCCAGCAACATCTCAGCTTCGGAACAGTAGCTCGCGAGTCCCGCGGACCTCGGATCTCAGACCACCACGCCTGACTGCTTGAGCTTGGCCAGGCGATCGCGTGGCACTCCCAACTCGCCGCAGAAGACTTCCTCGTCATGCTGGCCCAGCTTAGGTGCCGGCCGGCGCAGCGCCCACTTGATCTTGCCGTACTGCGACGGCGCGCCCGGGAGCGTGAGCTTGCCCACGCCCGGCTGATCAAATTCGACGAAGAATTTACGCTCTTGCAGATGATCGCTTTCGTACATCTGCTGCATCGTATTGACCGGGGCGAAGGGGATTCGCGCCTCCTGCGCCGCCTTGTAAAGGTCGGTGACCTTCCACTGGGAAATCCACTCGCTCATCAGGGCCTTGAGCGCGTCCATGTTCTGCGCACGCGAGACGCGATCCTTGAAGATTTCCTCAGCGGCCCACTCGGGATTGCCCATCAGCTTGACCAGGCTTTGCCATTGGTGCTCTTCGACCGCGAGGACAAAAATTTTGCCGTCCTGGCAATCGGCGAGGAACCATGGGCCGAGCGCGCGCGAACCCAGGCGCGAGGTCTCGCGTCCGGCATACGTGAAGTGCATGAAATTCATCTCGAGCATCGCCGCGATCGCTTCCTGCTCGCAGACGTCGATCGCCTGGCCCTTGCCGGTACGCAGCTTGTGCCGCATCGCCGCCAGTGAGGTCAACGCGGCGTGCGCGCCGCCCTGGTAATCGCACTGTGCGCCGAAGGGCTTAAGCGGCGGCAACTCGGGGTAGGGCGACGCTCCGGGGCTGAGATACGCCCAGCCGCCGGCGTTCGAGGCGTTCAGTTCATAGCCGCGCCAGTTGGCGCGCGGTCCGCGGTCGCCATACATCGAGATCGACGCGACGATCAGGCCCGGGTACTTCGCGCACAGTTCCGCACTGTCGAGGCCCTGATTTGCCCGCTCGTACGGCGGCACGTTGTGAATCAGGATGTCGGCTTTCTCGAGCAAGCGGCCGAGCAACTCGCGTCCCTCGGGTTGGCCAAGGTCGGCCGTCACCCCGCGCTTGTTGGTGTTGAGGTAGATGAACAGTCCGCTCTTTTCGGAGTCGGCCTGGTTGTTGGGGAACGGGCCTCGGCGGCGGGTCAGATCGCCGCCCGGCGGCTCGACCTTGATCGCCTCTGCGCCCAGATCGGCGATCATCTTGGCACCGAAGGCGGCCGATACCCCCTGCCCGCATTCCACGACCCGGATGGCGCCGAGTCCGCGCGCATCTTTCACTGTGCTCATGTTCCTACTTTATTACGATCGGGTTGACCGGTGAACCGGCCCCGCCGACCACCTTTAACGGAGCGCCCACGAACAGGAACGTGTACTGGCCGTCCTTGGCACAGTCTTCGGCCAGGTCGTGCGTCCAATCGATCTCGTTGAAGATCACGCCCTGGTAGTGGAGCAGCGCCATGTGCAGCGGGATCATCGTGCCGCTCTCTTCATGATGGGTCTGCTCGGAGCCGATGGTATCGCTGCCGAGCGAAGGGATCTCCATCTCATGGAACCACTTGGCCAGCTCGGGGCTGTAGCCGAGGCCGGGTTCATTGAAGGCGCCCTTGGGGAAAATGCCCTCAACGCCCTTGTCGTAGAAGCGCTTGAGCCATCCGGTGTGGATGATGATGATGTCGTGCTTCTCGATCGGCGAGTTCTGTTTCTTGGCGGCGGCGAGCATGTCCTCGAGCGTGAACCGCTCACCCGCGTCCAGGCTCTCCTTGCCCTTGAAGCGTGCCGCGTCGATCAGGATCCCCCGTCCGACCACGCCATGCTCGGCGATCGGCTGGATCGAGCATTTCGCGAGGCTGCCCATCGTGGTTTTGGCGTCGTAGCCATTGTAGAGCGTGTCGCCGTGCCAGACATGCCCCAGCGCGTCATATTGGGTAGTGCCCTGGAGGAACATCGTGATCACATCGTCGGCGTATTCGATACCGCCCGGAAAGGGCTGCGCCTTGCCGCTGATATAGAATCCCTTGTCCATCGCATTGGTGCGAATCGGCTGCGAGCGTGAGGGGTAGAGCGGATCGCCTCCCGGCCGCGCCACCGGCACGCCCAGCGTGAAGACTTTGCCCTGCTTGACGGCGCGGATACCGCGTAGAACCTCGGCGCTGGTCAGGAAGTTGAGCGCGCCGATTTCGTCGTTGGGTCCGAAGCGGCCCCAGTTTTTGGGCGCGTCCTTTAAAAGCTCACTGAAATGTATCGGTTTGGTGGCTGCCATAGTGCTCCTCTCGGCGATCGGATCAAGCGATCCGGTTCCTTACCGCGTTATGCTTCCCGACGCAAACCCGCCGAACGTTCTACAGGTAACAAAATTGAAGCTGGACATCTGAACATGGCCCCCATTTGGCGGTATGCTGTTGATGAAGGTTAGGTCCCCCTGGGAAGGAGCGTGTTGATGGTAACGCTGAAGCGTCGCGGACGTTGGTCGCTGATCGCGTGCTGCCTCATGGCGATCGTATGGACGAGTGGCTATTCATCTTCGCCGGCGTGGGCGCAGGACGGAGCCACGGAAGAAGTGCCCGCTCCTCCAGGGGCCGCGGCTCCGGAGGCGCCGGCTCCCCTCTCCAGTGACGAGCTCAACCAGTTGGTGGCGCCGATCGCTCTCTATCCCGACGCCCTGGTTGCGCAAGTACTGGCGGGTTCGACGTATCCAACCGAGGTGGTGGAAGCGGCCCGCTGGCAGGCCGCGAACCCTGGGTTGGCCGGGGCAAGCCTGGCCGCGGCCGTCGACCCGAGTTGGGACCCCAGCATCAAGGCGCTGACCCAGTTTCCGTCGGTGCTGGCAAATATGAACAACAACCTGTCGTGGACCTCCGCACTTGGCCAGGCCTATTACTATCAGCCTGACGATGTTCTCAACGCCGTTCAGGTAATGCGCCAAAGGGCGATCGCCGCCAGGACGCTGATTAACACTCCCCAGCAAGAAGTCATCGACCAGAATGGCGTGGTCATGATCGAACCGGTCAATCCCAATGAGGTTTATGTTCCGAACTATAATCCCGGATCCATATATGGCGCTCCGGAGGCAGTTTATCCCGGATACTCGATGGGAGAGATGCTCGGCGTCGGACTGCTGGCGTTCGGCGCGGGCGTGGCGGTAGGCGCGCTTGCGAGCCAGGCTTGGGGATGGCACGGCTGGAATACTGACTGGCACCACCATCATGTCCTTTATCGAAATAATGTATTCGTCTCGAATACGAATACCTTCGCCTCCGTAGGCTCCTATGGGGGAGGCTATCGCGGAGGCAACTTCAATCGGCCGGCGGCCGGCGGCCGTCCGGGCGGGTTCAATGCTGCTGTCGCTGGCCGTCCGCAGCCGGCCCAGGCGGCAGGCTATAGAGCCGGCGCCCCTGCCGGTCGTGCGGCCAATGAAGGTCCTCGAGTGGCGAGCCGCGGTCCGGGCCAGATGGGCGCTCCCGCCGAGGTACGTCCGGAGGCAGGCGCCAGGCCGGCCAACCGACCCGTGGAGCAGCCTCGTCCGGCCAACGAGAATCCTCAAGTGGCGAGTCGCCGTCCAGGCCAGATGGGCGCTCCCGCCGCGGCGCGTCCGCAGGCCGTGCGAAGTAGCCCGAGACCGCAGGCCAGCCAATCCAATCCCTACCGAGGCTTCGCCAAAACTCCGGCCACAGGTCTAAACAAGACCGCATTCGCCAGGATCGCTCCGGGTAGCGAGGCCGTCGCCGCCAGCGCTCGAGGCCGCAGTAGCATGGGCAGGCAGTCCGCGCCCGCACGAGCGGCGGCGCCGGCGCGACAGGCCGCTGCAACAGACCGGCCGCGCACGCCGCAGCACGCCCTGCCGCACCCGCGGGTCATAAGCATTGAGCCGGGCAAGGTCGGGGATAGACGCGCCGAGCGCCCTTGTGGAGACCGAGACCTTGTCAAACGAGGAAAAAGCGATGCTTCAAGTGGAAGACGATATGCGAGTGAGAGCCGTTGGCCGACCTATCAAGGGAGTCTTGCTCATGGGCAAGGGAGTCTTGCTGATTGGGTTGATAGTTGGCGCGTTGGTGGCGTCGCGGACGGCCTTTGCGCAGGCTCCAGGGCAGAAGACCTTTAGCTCGCCGACTGCGGCGGCCGACGCGCTGGTCGCGGCCGCGAAGAAACATGACAGACAGGAGATGCTGTCGATTCTTGGTCCCTCCGGTCAGGAGTTGGTTTACTCGGGCGACCGGGTTGCCGACAAGGAAAACAACGATCACTTTGTCGCGAAGTATCAAGAGATGCATCGGTTCGTTACCAGCCGTTCGGGACTGGTCTTCCTGTATATAGGCGCGGAGAACTGGCCGCTCGCCATACCGCTCCAGAAAAGCGGCGCCAAATGGTATTTCGATACGGTATACGGACGGCAGGAAGTTCTATATCGCCGGATTGGGTCCAATGAACTCAATGTAATCAAAGTTTGCCAGGAAATAGTCAATGGCGAGCATGAATACTACGCCGCTCTCCACGACGGCAGCTCCGTGCATCAATATACTCAGAAGTTTAGAAGCACGTCAGGGAAGCAGGACGGTCTATACTGGGAGGTCAAGTCAGCCGAGCAGCCGGAAAGCCCGCTGGGACCGCTGGTAGCCGAAGCCGCCAGCGAAGGCTACAAGCATCATTCTCATGCCGGCGGCAAACCTCATCCTTTCCACGGTTATGTATATCGGCTGCTGACCCGGCAAGGGGCCGCCGCGCAAGGGGGCGCTCAGGACTATATCGTCGATGGCAAGATGACGGGTGGGTTTGCGCTGGTCGCCTATCCGATCCGCTATCGCGACTCGGGAGTGATGACCTTCATAGTTAATCAGGACGGCCAGGTTTATCAGAAAGACCTGGGTCCGCGGACGGCGCAGGCCGCTTCCGAGATGACGGAATACAATCCCGACAGCACCTGGCAGCCGGTCGAGGAAACCGGAGACCCCAACGTCTCGGAGCTGAGCGCTCCGGCAAGTGTCGGGGAGCGATTCTTCCAGCGGTCTCCGGACATAGCCGCGTGGGTTCTGCTGCAGCGGCCAAACGCGTAGCCGTGAAGATGCCGAGACCCGGCCGGAACGCCTAGCGCGTCGCCTTGGTGGCGGCCAGGCGTTGGATTTCGCGCTCACGCAGGTCGCGGCGGCGAATCTTGCCCGTGACGGTCACCGGGAACTCCTCCATGAATTCGAACTCACGCGGATACTCGTGAGCCGCGAGCCGGGTCTTCACGTGCTTCTGGATCTCGTCGATCATTTGCTGGGAGGGCTGATGGCCCGGCAGCAGTTTGATAAACGCCTTGATCGCCTGACCCCGCCGCTCGTCAGGAACTCCCACCACCGCGCATGAGGCTACCGCCGGATGCTCGATTATCTTGGCCTCGACCTCGGCCGGCCCGACCCTATAGCCCGAGGTTTTGATTACGTCGTCGGAACGGCCCTGGAAATAGATGTAACCCTCGTCGTCCATGTGACCGTTGTCGCCCGTGATGCACCATCCGTTGACGAACTTCTCGGCCATCGCCTCCGGGTTCTTCCAGTACTCCTTCATCACCACCGGGTCGTTGGTGCGGATCGCTATCTCGCCGGTCTCGCCAAGCTTGACCGGGATGCCGGTGTGCGGATCGACCACCGCTACCTCGTGGCCGGGATAGGCCTTGCCCAGCGGTTCGAGGCGCGCCTTTTCGAGCGCCGTGCAGTTACCGATGAAGTAGTTGGCCTCGGTCTGACCGAAGGCCTGGTTGAATTCGACCTTGAGGTGCCCGTCGACCCATCGCGAAAGTTCCGGACTCACCGGTTCGGCGCCGCTTACGATGCATCGCAGGCGAAGGTTTGGATATTTCTCCCGCGGGTTCTTCACCTCGCGCAGCGACTTCAGCGCCGTCGGCGGATAAAGCCCGACCGTCGCGCCATACTTTTCGAGCAGCTTGAGCGTCACGTCGGGATCGAAGCGCGCCTTGCTGCGGTAGGCGAGCACCGGGATTCCATACGGCCAAATCGCGAGCAGGCCGTCGAGCAGCCCGCCCGCCCACGCCCAGTCGGCCGGACTGTAGTACAGGTCGCCCTGGCGCAGGAAATTGTACGAGTAGTCGATCCCATTGTGGCCCAGCACGTACCGTGCGACGTGCAGGACCCCCTTGGGATCGCCGGTGGTGCCGGAGGTATACATCATGAGGAACGGATCCTCTGAGTGCGTGGGCCCCATGGCGAACCGCTCCGAGCTCTTGGCGAGGAGATCGTCGAAAGCGAGGCCTCCCAGCTTATCCCCGGCTGATGATCACATGGCGCAATTCGGGGACTTCCTTGCGAATCGAGTCGATTTTCTCGACGCTGTCGGGCTCGACCAGAATCGCTTTGGCCGCGCTATTATTGAGCCGGTACTTGAGCGCGTCGGGTCCGAACAGCTTCGAAATAGGCAGCGCGATCGCGCCGATACGATAGAGCCCCATGTGGGCGATCGCGGTCTCGGGCCGCTGCGGCAGATGCACCGCGACCACGTCGCCGCGCTTGATACCCAGTCCGGCCATCGCATTGGCGAAGCGCCGGCTGAGTGCGCCCACCTGTCCGAAGGTATAGGTTTCGACCCGCCCCTCGTCGTCTTCGTAATAGAGCGCGGGCTTATCGGTGAGGTCGGTATGGCGATCGAGGCAATCGACGGCGACGTTGTAGTCGGCGGGAATATTCCATCGATGACGCGCGCACGCCTCGGCGATGCTCTTTGCCCCGTGGACGGTCTGTTCGCGAAGGCCGATGATGCTCATGGCGGGAACCTCCGTTGCGCTGTCGCGCGCGATCGGCGCGGCTCACTTCCGCGTTTTTCACTGGTTCACCTGTTCAGTTGTTCAGTGAGGGTTGTGCTGCCGCTTAAGAAGAAGCGTAATCGGTTCGTGCAATTCCATCAACTTGATTTCACGACTGTACGAAGCATCCCTCGCACCCATCTATTGCCAACGATGCTGAGCGCTTGACGCGGGAGTCTCGGGAATCAAAGCTGTGCATATAGACTCGCAGCGGCGAACCCCCGTTAAGTCAGTCCGCCGGTGAGTTAGTGGAAAACAAGGATCAGCGATGGCGAAAGTCTGGGTGCTACAACATTCTCCGACCGGGGGCCTTGGCGCGATAGCCGCGGCCTTGGAGTCAGCGGCGCTCACGTGGAATTACGTGCGCGCGGTTGACGGCCAGCCCGTGCCCGCGGACATGAAGGACGCGGACGGTCTTATCGTGTTGGGCGGGGTCGAGGCGGTTTACCAGCTTGATCGCTATCCGTACCTGCGCGCCGAGATTGCGTTGATCGAAAACGCGCTCAAGGCCGGCCGGCCGGTGCTTGGCGTATGCCTGGGGAGCCAGTTGCTAGCGACGGCGCTGGGAGCCAACGTTCGGCGCGCGGCGCACAAGGAAATCGGATGGCATCCGGTACGCCTGCGCCCCGAGGCAAAGGACGACCGTTTGTTGCAAGGGCTTCCCGAAGAATTCGTCACCGGCCACTGGCATAGCGATATCTTCGACCTGCCGGCCGGCGCGGTCCCGCTCGCCTCGTCGGAACTGACAGAACTACAGGCGTTTCGCTACGGCGACAACGCGTGGGGACTGTTGTTTCATGCCGAGATCACACAGCAGGCCATCGCGGCGTGGGTCGGCGAGTTTGGTGAGGCGCTCAAGCGGGCGGGAATCGACGGCGAGGAGATCGTGGCGTCAGCGCCGCGTCATCTGTCCACTTTAAGCGGCATTGCCAACACGATTTTCAGCCGCTGGGCCGCCCCGATCCAGGAAACCTGACGCGGAAAACCTGATTCGCCGAGTGAGGTCAAGAACGATGGACGCCAGGGTGCATATTCATCTCTCGGTCGCCGACCTGATCCGCAGCCGCGAGTTCTACGAGAAGTTCTTTGGGGTCGGACCGAGCAAAGACAAGGGCGACCATGTGAAGTTCGTGCCGACATTCGCCCCGATCAATCTCGCTATCTCGCCCAGGCACGCGGGAGGCGCCGAGATATGCGCGATCAACCATCTCGGCATCGAGGTCGATTCCGGCGAGACCGTGCTGCGCCATCTGGAGCGCGTGAAGGCAGCCGGACTCGCCGTGCGCGAGGAGTTGAACGTCAACTGCTGCTATGCGAACCAGAGTAAATTCTGGGTCCGCGATCCCGACGGCGTCGAGTGGGAGATCTACCACGTCAACCATGATCTCGAAGAGAAGCACGGCAAGCCGGTTGCCAGTGAAGGAGCAGCGGCCGCGCGGCCGCTGCCGGTGATCAACGAACCTGTGGCGCCCTGCTGTGCTGGCCGTCACTCGCGCGAGGCGAATTAGCCCGTCCCGTCGCGCGAATCGGCAGGTCCAGGGAGATGCCGCCCACGTGTGCCTGTTCGAAGGCGAGAAGTTTTCTTTTCGTCTCCAAGCCCCATCGGTAGCCCGTCAATTTACCGTTCGCGCCGATCGCGCGATGACATGGGATCAGAATCGACACCGGATTCGAGCCGTTGGCGTGGCCGACGGCGCGAGCCGCCGACGGCCGTCCGATGCGCGCGGCGATTTCCCCATAGCTGCGCGTAAGTCCGTCCGGAATTGCGCATAGCTCACGCCATACGCTGAGTTGAAACGGCGTACCGCTTACCTCCAGCGGTGCTTCGCATCGCGGAACCTCGCGCCGAAGGTAGCGCAGCACGGCGTCGGCGGCCGGCCGCGCCGCGTCGTCGTCGCGCGTGATTTTGGCTTCGCGGAAGTCGCGGCGCAATTCACTCTCCTGCCATTGATCGGATTGATGCACCGAGAGCGCGCAGATGCCGCGCTTGGTCGCCGCGACCAGCATACGGCCGAACGGCGAGTCAACGAGGGTGTAACTAATTTCAGCGCCGCGTCCGTGCGGTCCCCATGCGGCGGGAATTATCGTAGGTGTTGTCGGTTGATTCATGGCGGGCGCCCTCATTTTGGTTTGCTATTTTGTGCGTTCGATTTCGTTCGCGCACACGAGCTTAAACCCCGCAGACGCCGGTTTGTAAAAGCTATCCTGCATTCGGCCAATTTTTCCGGTTGGGCGTCACGGTCTCCGGTTGCCGCCCAAAAACGATGGATCTTCCATGCAAAAGAGACTCGGCGCTCAGCGGCACGGATTTTGGAAGGTCTTTGAGACCGTGGTCGGGATGTCGTTCCCGGTGGTGAATTCGGTGCATGAGGAGGACGATAACCATGAAATTTGAAAATAAGACGTTTGCTACTTGTTCCATAATACTCGGCTTGACTCTGGCGATTCCGTCTTTCGGAGCGGCGATGACCCTCAGTTCCGCGCGAAGCGGACCTATTTTTTATGCGCAGGCTGCTGACACGGCATATTCGGGCAGCGTGGACGACGCCACGTTGAAGCGCACCGCGGCCGCATACGTGAGGGTGAGGGAGATAACGGTAAAGGCTGAGGAAGCGATCGATAGCACGGACGACACCGCCAGGAAGCAGCAGTTGGCGGCTGAGAGCGATTTGGCAAAAATCGCCGCCGTGCAAAAAGAGGGCATGCAACCGAAGCAGTACAACACCGTCATCCAAATGGTTCAGGGCGACAACAATCTGCAGCGAAAGTTTCTATCGTATGTGCAGGAGCTGAAGTACTCATCTTAAGAGCGCGCGGATCTCGGAGGCTCGCGGATGAGCTTGAGCCAGGATGAAAACCTGCGCGGCCGAGTTATATCGACGGAAGTTAGAGCCGTCAGACATTACCAAAGCGGCTCCAGTGCAAAACGCCCTGGAGAGCAGCGTAGAGCACGCTGAACACACACGGACGGCATCGCCCGCGTGACGGTGCCGTCCGTGTGCCGCACAACTACTCACACACTTTGCTAACCCTTGGGGAGTTTGAGCACCCGCTCGCCGATGATGTTGTGCTGGATCTCGCTAGAGCCGGCCGCGATCGTCAGTCCGCGCGCCGCCAGCGTCCGCATCGCCCATCGGCCACCCTCGACCGCGCCGATCGATTCCTTCGTTAGCGTTCCGTACGGGCCGAGCAGTTCGTCCGCGAACATCGCCACGCGAAGGTTCAGTTCGGTCGCGAACAGTTTGCCGAAAGAAGTCTCCGGTCCGGGAACTTTTCCTTTGAGCTGCGCGGTCAGTCCGCGATAGCGGCTCAACCGTAGACAGCGCGATTCGATCGCGAAATGCGAGAGCTTCTGGCGAATGTATGGATGACGAAAAGCGGGAATCCCTTCAAACTCGATCGCCTTGGCGAGTTCGATAAGCTCGTTGATCGTGCGCTCGACCGGATGGCGCGTGCCGCCCGAGGCGCGCTCCCACATCAGGGTCGCGATCGATACTTGCCATCCCTGGTTTATCTCGCCGACCAGATTTTCCTTGGGCACTCGAACGTTGTCATAGAAGACCTCGTTGAATCCTGACTCGCCGGTTATCTGCATCAACGGGCGCACGGTCATGCCGGGGCTTTTCATGTCGACCAGCAGGTAGGAGATCCCCTTGTGCTTCGGCGCGCTGGGGTCCGTTCGCACCAGCAGCACCTGCATGTCGGCACGCTGCGCAAGGCTAGTCCATACCTTCTGACCGTTGACCACGAAAGAGTCGCCGTCGAGCACGGCGCGCGTCTGCAGGCTAGCGAGGTCGGAGCCGGAGTTCGGTTCGGAGTAGCCCTGGCACCAGATTTCCTCGCCGGTCAACATCTTGGCGAGATAGCGTTCTTTTTGTTGCTCGGTGCCGAGCAGAATGACGGTCGGGCCGATGCGGTCGATTGCGAGCTGGTTGGCGCCATATAGCGGCAGACCCAGGCGCAGCACCTCATCCTGGTAAATCGCCTGCTCGATCAGCGAGGCACCGCCGCCGCCCCATTGCTTCGGCCAGTGTAGCGCGACGTAGCCGGCCTCGTAGAGCCGCCTGTGATATTCGCGGAGCCCCTGCCACTTGGAGTCGTCGCCAACGTCGAGCAAGCTGGCGGTCGAAGCCCCCATCCCTTCGCCGCCGCGGCCGAACACTTCGTCCGAGGTTTTTTCGAGCCACGCGCGCAGCCGCGAGCGAAACGCCTCCTCCTCGACCGTGTAGCTGAAATCCATATGCTCTCCGAACCTCGTTGCCCTTGTTGTTGAGCCCTTCTTCGCCGGAAATCGGCATCCGACGGCGCTTGCGGGGAACTATAGCAATGGCCGCGACCGCGCGTTAACCAGTCGCGGGCCGCTTTGCCCGCGGCGGCAGCCGTTTGCTATATGATTTGGGTTTGACCGGACGCGCCGCCGATGCGAGCGCGATCGGCGCGTACATTATCCTCAACCAGGCGGGTATCAAGGCAGATGGCGTATAAGACGATCAAGGTTCCGAGCAACGGCGAAAAGATCACGATGGGGTCCGACGGCAAGCTGCACGTGCCCGACCGGCCGATTATTCCTTTCATCGAAGGCGACGGCACCGGGCCGGATATCTGGCGGGCCTCGCAGTACGTCTTCGACAACGCGCTCAAGAAGGTTTACGGCGGCAAGCGCGAGATCGCGTGGGTGGAAGTATGGGCCGGCGAGAAATCCTTTAACCAGTTCAACAACTGGCTGCCCGACGAGACGGTCGAGGCGTTCAAGGAATTCCTCGTCGGAATCAAGGGGCCATTGACCACGCCCGTCGGCGGCGGCATTCGCTCGCTCAACGTCGCGCTGCGCCAGTTGCTCGACCTGTACGTCTGTCTGCGGCCGGTGCGCTATTTCAAGGGCACGCCGAGTCCGGTGCGCAATCCCGAAAAACTGGACGCCGTGATTTTCCGTGAGAATACCGAGGACATCTACGCCGGCGTGGAATGGGAGGCTGAATCTCCCGACGCGAAAAAGGTGATCAAGTTCCTGCTCGAAGAGATGAAGGTCACCAAGATTCGTTTCCCCAACACCTCCGGCATCGGCATCAAGCCGATCTCGCGCGAAGGCTCCGAGCGCCTGATCCGCGCGGCGCTCAACTACGCCATCGCGCACAAGCGCAAGAGCGTTACCCTGGTGCACAAGGGCAACATCATGAAGTTTACCGAGGGCGCCTTCCGCGACTGGGGCTATGAACTCACGCGGCGCGAGTACAAGGGCAGGGCGATCGGATGGGACGACTGCAATGGCAAGGCGCCTGAAGGTCAAATCCTGGTCAGGGACAACATCGCCGATATCACCCTCCAGCAGATACTAACGCGCCCCGAGGATTTCGACGTGGTGGCGACGATGAACCTCAACGGCGATTACCTCTCGGACGCGCTCGCGGCGCAGGTCGGCGGTCTCGGCATCGCGCCGGGAGCGAATATCAATTACGTAACCGGCCACGCGATCTTCGAGGCCACTCACGGCACCGCGCCCAAGTACGCCGACCAGGACAAGGTCAATCCGGGTTCGGTCATTTTGTCGGGAGTAATGATGCTCGAGCACCTGGGATGGCAGGAGGCGGCGGACGGAATCGTTCGTGGGCTGGAGAAAACGCTGGCCAACAAGACCGTGACCTACGATTTCGAGCGCCTGATGACCGGAGCGAAGCTGCTCAAGTGCTCGGAGTTCGGCAAGGCGATCATCGACAACATGTAGCGTCGGAACTTAAAGACAACGCTGCGCGCTGCGCAGTTTGGTTCAGGGGTCAAAGAGCGCCCGCGGGCATCGCCCGCGGGCGCTCTTGCGTTCGTCGAATGGTGCTGCCGGAGACAATCCGGTGATTCGGCTTGTGGATGGTCTTGTCCGGACCACCGCCGGTGGTGGTCCGGGGCCCGCCGAGCAACGATTTTGGCGATGCCAGGGCCCGACCCCCCTATGAATAGGGCCGCGAAGCGGGGTCAAATAATTCAAGAAGACGATACGTGTAACCCCGCAGGGGCGGGTGCGTAGTCATTGGTGGGTGGAGGCGGCGGATAGCTCGGCACCGAGCGAAGGGGAGGGACGATGATTTTGCACAACGCGGCAGGGATTGCGATGGTGCTGCTCGCGATGGCGGCGGCACAGGGGCCTGGCGGAGACATCATGGTGACGATGGGGCAGCGTGGCGCGGCATCGGCCCATGCCGGACCCGGCACCTCGGCACCGATTACCCTCGATCAACGCAAAGAAGCAGCGGCTCAGGACGCGGCTATCGACGCGATGTCGTCGGAGCACATGTCCGGACCGATGGCGGGTCACGCGGCGATGGCGGCTCATATGGCCTGGAGCGATACGCGACCCGTTAGCGACGCCGATCGACAGCGGGCGGCGGAAATCGTCAAGACCCTTCAAACCTCGCTCGCCAGATACAAGGACTATCACGTTGCGGAGGCCGACGGTTTCAAGCCGTTCCATCCGGAGATTCCGCAGCACATCTACCACTTCACGCGATGGCAGAACGGTCTGAAGGCGGCGGTCACTTTCGATCCCGTCGAGCCAACCTCGTTGCTCTATAAGAAGACCGCCGATGGCGGCTACGAACTGGTGGGCGCGATGTATACGGCGCCGCGCGGAACGAGCGAGGCGAAGCTCGATCAGCGGGTGCCGTTGAGCGTTGCGCGATGGCATCGGCATGTCAATTTGTGCTTCCCGCCCAAGGGACAGGGCGCGACCGCCGACTGGACGAAGTTTGGCTTCGCCGGCTCGATCTCGACTCAGGCTGAGTGCGACGCGGCGGGCGGCCGCTTCTATCCGCAGGTTTTCGGATGGATGGTGCATGTCTATCCGTGGGCGACGACGCAGGAAACAGCCTGGGCACACTGAGCAACGACTTTGATGTGGCGAGTCCCAAATTTGGCTCGCCGAACGAAACTCTTCGCTAGCCCCCGCTTGCAGACTCTTTCCCGTCATCCTGAGGCAGGCTGCCGACCCGAAGGATCTCGCGCGGTCCTCCGCGCGCTTGCAGGCTGACAGCCAGGAATTCTCGATTTTGCAGGATAAAATGCGTCGGCTTGACGGATAATACGTATGTCCATATTCTAACCGTCAATCTGCTCGTTCCGAAGTTTGAACTCCGCACGCATCCTTCGGCAAAGATCTCGATCCACGGAAACTACCATGAATAAACCTGTTGTCCTGATCACCGGCGCTCTCACAGGTATCGGACGCGCAACCGCTATCGCCTTCGCTGAACAAGGAATGCGCGTAATGGTCTCCGGTCGACATGACGACGACGGATATAAGTTAGTTGCTGATATACGGGCGCTCGATGCAGAGGCGGAGTTCATGCGTGCTGACGTGCGCCACGAGGACGATGTCCGAAGCCTGGTCGAGAAAACGGTAGCGCGTTTCGGTCGGCTGGACGTGGCTATCAACAACGCTGGTACCGAAGGCAAACCCGGTCCGGTTATCGAGCAATCAGCCGAAAGCTACGCGGCCGACTTTGATACCAACGTCCTGGGTACTCTGCTCAGTATGAAACATGAGCTGCGTGTGATGTATGCGCAGCGCAGCGGCAATATCGTCAACGTTTCATCGACCTTCGGGCACAAGGGCACCCAGGGTGCCTCGGTCTATTCGGCGAGCAAACACGCGGTGGAAGGGCTGACTCGATGCGCGGCGCTCGAGGCGGCCGAGTTTGGAGTGCGCGTTAACGTGGTCTCTCCGGGACCGATCGAGACCGGCATGCTCAATCGTTTCGCCGGCAACGCGGAAAGGAAGGCCGGTATGACCGCCGGAGTGCCTCTCAAGCGTGTCGGGAACCCCGACGAGATTGCGCAGATGATCCTGTTCGTCGCATCCGACAAGGCCTCGTTCAGCACCGGGGCGATCTTTATGGCGGACGGCGGTAAAGCGGCACAATAGTGTCTACCTTTCAAATAGTTGCCAGGGTAGGAACTCAGCGAAGTGCGGGTGCCCATTACCTGCAAATGCATTTGATGCGAGTGCTCGGGGGTACGCTCGAAAGGTTTGAACCCTTCGAAAGCTCGAACAGATCAATGATCGAAAATCATCAGTCGGCGAGGGTCATATGTCACGCGTCATAGAATTCTCAGAGGCCGGAGGCCCCGAAGTATTGAAGTTCAGGAATATCGATGTTCCTGAAGCAGGGCCGGGGCAGGTTCGCATACGGGTGAAAGCCATTGGATTGAATCGTGCCGAATCGATGTGGCGCGAAGATAAGTACATCGAGCCCGTCAAGTTCCCCGCTCGGCTTGGCTATGAAGCGGTGGGCACCGTGGATTCGGTCGGCAAGGATGTCACCACGATTGCCGTTGGCGATGAGGTCAACACGATTCCGTCGTTCTCGATGAATCAATACGGGATGTACGGCGAGGTCGTGCTCGCGCCCATTCATGCGGTGGTTAAGCATCCGAAAGGGCTATCACCAGTCGAAGCCGCCTCGATTTGGATGATGTTTATTACCGCGTATGGCGCGCTGATCGAGGATGCGAAGATCACCTCACAAGATGCCGTGGTCATTCCCGGCGCGTCGAGCAGCGTGGGGCTTGCAGCAATCCAGATCGCCAATTCCGTCGGCGCAAAGTCGATCGCGCTCACTCGTACGAGTGCGAAGCGAAAGCAGCTCACCGACGCGGGCGCCAAGTATGTTATCGCGACCGAAGAAGAGGATTTAGTGAAAGAGATCAACGAAATCACCGGAGGACAGGGCGCCCGCGTCGTGTTCGACCCGGTCGGCGGACCGACGCTATCGAAGCTTATAAAAGCGATGTCGTTCCAGGGGATCCTCTATCTCTATGGCGCGTTAAGCGATCAAGCCACAACTGTTCCCCTGCTCGCCCTCATCGGAAAGATCCTGACGATCAAAGGGCACAACATCTGGGTCACCAGCGGGAATCCGGAACGGCAGAAGGCGGCCGTCGATTTTGTGGTCAACGGTTTGGAGAAGGGCACGCTGAAGCCAATCATCGACAGAGTCTTTCCATTCGACCAGATTGTCGATGCGCACCGTTATCTTGAAGCGAGCGGGCAGATCGGCAAGATCGTCGTCACCATTTGACGATCTGAATACGAACGCACATATTCCGTTTGGTGAGTAAGCCGTCACACCGAGAAAAATATTGACCGAAGGCCTGCGTGTCGTGCAGGAACGCGGGTTCGGTGGAGCGAGCGTCCGCGACATAGTCCGAGCCGCAGGAGTGCCGCAGGGCTCGTTCACCAATCACTTCGTTTCCAAAGAGGCTTTCTGTCTTGAAATACTCGATCTCTATTTCAAAGACGTCCGAGCGATGATCCAGAGGACCCTTCGCAACGACTCGCTTTCGCCGCTCAAGCGTATTCGCGCCTTCGTCGATGCACAGATCAAGTATCTTAATCGGATCGGATGGCGGAACGGATGTCTCATCGGCAACTTCAGCGCCGAAGCAAGCGAGCACAGCGAATTGATCAGGAACCGGCTGGTTGAAATATACGAGGAGATGCGCCAATCGCTCGCATACTGCTTGAAAGCCGCAGTGATGATTGACGAGCTCCCGCGGAAAACGGAGTGTGATGAACTTGCTGGCTTCCTGATCTCCTCATTGCAAGGCGCCATCCTTCAATCGAAGACGGAGCGCAACTCCGTTCCGATCGAGCGGTATAAACATTTGGTTTTCTCTTCGCTTTTGCGTTGAGCAGCAGCGGCTGGGTTTGCCCAACCGAACCGTCAGCGGCAGTTGCGGGCGGCGCGGTAGCCCGCCTGTTCGGCCGCTTGCGCGTTAGTGAACTGCACCCGATTGCCGGCCGCGATCTTGTCGTAGCCGGGACATCCGGGCCATTCGTAGATGCGGCTGCGGCGGTTACCGACAATCGGTCCGGTCGGCTCGGCAGGGTGCGCTATCCAACGACGCCAGGCCCTGGCGAGTTATCTCCGCCGGCACTGATACGGAGCGGGTGGGATTCGCTCGCGCGGCTCCGCCAATGCTGCACGTATAGTGCGGCCAGCGCGGCGTCATGAATCACCAGCAGGTTTTCGACGTTCCGATGCTCCGCGGAATACGTGTAGTTGAAGCTCCCGGTCACGACCGTTTCGCCGTCGATGATCATGACCTTGTCGTGCATCAGGCCGGGTGGCCGATCGACGAGCACGGGAATTCCGGCGGCGCCAAGGTGGTCTACCGCGAACGCGTCGTCGTGGTTGCGGCGATCGGTGAGCTGTCGGTAGTCAACGATCGCGCGAACATCGATGCCCCGCCGATGCGCCTCGACGAGAGCAGTTACCAGGGGGCCGGGCGTGATCTCGTACGCCTGGATCAAAATGGATTTGCGCGCGGCCGCTATCTCGTCTTCGATCGCTCTGGCGGGGTCGCATCCGCCGGGAAGCGGCGGCGAGAAGCACGCTTCGATCTGCGCCGCTGATGCGCGAGGGGCTCGCGCGGCAGCAGCGACAAATATCAGCGCCGCCACGAATGAGGCGAGCGCCGAACGCCTCCGCCAAGCCGCCTTCGTCAATCCGTCCGTTCCTTCACCTCGGCGAGATTTTTTGAACGTGCTACTGCGACCTCAAGCTTTTGCCGCTCTTACTTTGCCGCTTTTGCGCTGATGGATACCTTCCGCCTGGCGCGCCATCCCTTCGACTCGCGAGCCCGCAAGGTGCGACACCAGCGCCGCGCCCAGCTCCATCTCAGCCGAAGCGTCGAAGTCCATGTCCATCGCGCGGTAAACGCCCTCGCGCGTCAGCGCCAGCTCGGCCGGGTAGTGTGCGGCGATTTTCTCCGCCAGCGCGCGCACCGAACTCTCAAGCTCGTGCGCCGGCACCACGCGATTGACCAGCCCGATTCTCATCGCCTCGGCCGCGTCGATCAGCTCGGCCGTGTAGAGCAACTCGAAGGCGCGGCCGGCCCCGACGATGCGGGTGAGATTGTACAGCCCGCCCATCGTGACGGTCGCGCCGACCTTTACCTCGGTGAAGCCGAACCGGGTGCCCTCGGCCGCGATGCGCATATCGGCGAGCATCGCGACCTCGCATCCGCCGCCCACGGCATAGCCGTGCACCTGCGCGATCAGCGGTTTGCCGATGCGTCGGAAGCGGCGCGCGGCGTCCTGTTCGGGGCCGATGTGCGTGCGCCAGTGCTCCATCAGCTCCTGGGGCTGCGGGACTTCCTTAAGGTCAGCGCCCGCGCAGAACGCGCGTCCTGCGCCGCGTATCACCACGACGCGCGCGGCGGCATCCTC
Organism: uncultured delta proteobacterium; assembly: GCA_963755905.1. Lineage (GTDB taxonomy): Bacteria > Desulfobacterota > Binatia > Binatales > Binataceae > JAKAVN01. The sequence continues at coordinate 1,024,536 of CAVWLM010000002.1, read as the reverse complement.
GTGCGCTTTTTGTGCGGCGGCGCCCAGCGCGACGATCCATTCGACGTTCATCGCGTTGAGGACGTGCGGACGGTTGAGCGTGACGTATCCGATGACGCCGCTGCGTTCGTAAAGTACCGCGGGTTCCATCGTGCTCAATGCCCCATCTTGAGCAGGTCGTCCTGGGCCCAGCCTTCCTTCAGCGGCACCATGAAGTACGGCGTCAGCGCCATCTTCTTGAACTTCCATTGGCCGCCGACACGCACGTATTCGTCGTCGTAGCGGGCCGCGACCACGTAGCTTTCGCCTTTGTAAACCGGCTTGGCCTCCAGGTAGGAAAAGCCGCTGGCGTGGTCGCCATTAACGTTGACCACGTGATTGTGGATGAACTGGCGCACGCGCGAGATCCGCGGTGTCTTGCTCTTCTCGGCACGGTCGGGCTTGTTCAGCAGGCCGCCAAAGAAGCGGTTGATCTCGTCGTGGCCGTGGGCGCTGCCGAGATGGCCGAAGAGCAGGTCGCCGTCGTCGGTAAACAGACCAGCGATCTCGCTGAACTTCGCGTCGTTGATATATTCGTGGTAGCGGAAGCGCAGGTCGCGAATCGCCTCGATGTCGACAAGCTCCTGAACCTTGGACTCGAGTGCGCTGATGCGAGCCTCTATGTCACCGGGCATGTGAATCATCCTCCCGTCGATAGTTTCGTTGGGACGTGTTTCCGAGGCTTGTGTAACACGGCCTGGCTTCGGCCACAAAACGGCGGAGTCAACGATTTCGCATCGCTTCACATGGCGGGCGGCGGCTGATATTGATCCGGGGTCGTGCGCGGTGGGTCGGCCGGTCCCCAGGGTCAGTATCACGGGGCCCGCGCCACGCTCGTTTAAGCTTTGCGCGCGCGCCGATAGCGGATATATAAGTCAGCGTTACGGAGGATAAGGGCGTCCGCCCTTACGGCAAAGTGTGATCAAGCGTAGAAAAATAGCCTTTATCGGCGCCGGCAACGTCGGCGCCACGTGCGCCCATCTGTGCTTTTTGCGCAGGCTGGGCGATATCGTGCTCTTCGACATCATCGACGGTCTGCCGCAGGGCAAGGCGCTCGACATGCTGGAGTCCGCGCCGGTGCTGGGCGTCGACGTGCATGTCAGCGGTTCGACCGACATGAAGATCATCGAGGGCGCCGACTGTTGCGTGGTGACCTCGGGGTCGCCGCGCAAGCCCGGGATGAGCCGCGACGATCTGCTGAAGATCAACGCCGGCGTGATGAACCAGGTCGGCGCCGCGATCAAGCAGCATGCGCCCGACGCGTTTGTGATCGTGGTCACCAATCCGCTCGACGCGATGGTGACGCAGATAAAGCGCGTCACGGGCTTTCCCAAGCATCGTGTCGCCGGGCAGGCCGGCGTGCTCGACTCGGCGCGCTACCGCACCTTTCTCGCGGCCGAGCTCAAAGTGTCGGTCGAGCAGCGTCATCGGCGATGGTGCTGGGCGGACATGGCGACGACATGGTGCCGGTACGCAGCTACACCAACGTGGGCGGCGTTCCGATCGAACGGATGATTGCGCCGCAGCGCCTCGACGAGATTGAAAAGCGCACCCGCAATGGCGGCGGTGAAATCGTCGAACTGATGAAAACGTCGTCGTATTACGCGGCGGGCACCGCGGTTTACCGGATGGTCGAGGCGCATCATTCTCGACCGCAAGGAAGTGCTGCCGTGCGCCGTCTATCTCGAAGGCGAGTACGGCGTGAAGCGGCCTCTATGCCGGCGTGCCGGTGGTGATTGGGGGCGGCGGCGTCGAGCGGGTTGATCGAAATCCATCTCACCGCGGCCGAGAAGACGGCCTTCGATAGTTCCGTCGCGCATGTGCGCGAGCTGGTCGAAGCGATGGACAAGGCGGTAGCCGGCTAGCGCTGCCATGCGGCGCGTCCGGCGAGCGGTCGGTCGAACGGCGCGCAAATCGCAACTGGGTCATAGGGAAGCATGAATATCCACGAATTCCAGGCCAAACAGGTTCTCGGCCGCTTCGGCGTGCCGGTGCCCAAGGGACAGCCGGCGTCGACGCCCGACGAAGCCGCCGCGGCGTTCACGCGCTCGGCGTGCCCAAGGCGGTCATCAAGGCGCAGATCCACGCCGGCGGGCGCGGCAAAGCCGGCGGCGTGAAGCTGATAAGCTCGGCCGAGGAGGCGCGTGAATTCGCGGCGCGGCTGCTCGGCAAGCCGCTGGTGACGCATCAGACCGGTCCCGAGGGGCGCGTCGTGCGCCGCGTCTACGTCGAGGAGGCGAGCCAAGTCGCGCGCGAGCTTTATCTCGGCATGGTGGTCGATCGCAAGGCGGCGGCGGTGGCGGTAATCGCGAGCACCGAGGGCGGGATGGAAATCGAAGAGGTCGCCGGCAAAACGCCCGAAAGAATCATCACCGACCCGATCGATCCGCTGATCGGGATGGCGCCGTTCCAGGCGCGCAGAATCGCGTTCGCGCTGGGGCTGAAGGACAAGCAGGTGGGCCAGTTCGCCACGTTGCTCGGCGCGCTCTACCGCGCGTTCGTCGAGACCGACGCCTCGCTTATCGAGATCAACCCGCTGGTGGTGACGGCTGACGGCCGCGTGATTTGCCTGGACGCCAAGATTTCGTTCGACGACAACGGACTGTTTCGCCATCCCGAAATTCGCGAGTTGCGCGACTCCAACGAAGAGGATCCGGCCGAGACCGAGGCCGCCAAGTTCGACCTGAGCTACGTGCATCTCGACGGCAATATCGGATGCATGGTCAACGGCGCGGGCCTCGCGATGGCGACGATGGACATCGTCAAATACTACGGCGCCGAGCCGGCCAACTTTCTCGACGTCGGCGGCGGCGCCAATGCGCAGAAGATAGCGGCCGCGTTCCGCATCCTGCTCTCCGATTCGCGCGTCAAGGGCGTGTTGATCAACGTCTTCGGCGGCATCATGCAATGCGACGTGCTGGCCCGCGGCGTGGTCGAGGCGGCGCGCGAGGTCAAACTCAGCATCCCGCTGGTGGTCCGGATGGAAGGGACCAACGTCAAAGAAGGCAAGCAGATCCTGGCCGAGTCGGGCATCAAGGTGATCGCCGCCAATGACATGGCCGACGCGGCCCGCCGCGTGGTCGAGTCGATCGGCAAATAGGACATTGATTCGATGAGCATCCTGGTAAACAAGAACACCCGCGTCCTCACCCAGGGCATCACCGGCGCGACCGGCCAATTCCATACCCGCGCCTGCCGCGATTACGGCACGCAGATGGTCGGCGGCGTAGTACCGGGCAAGGGCGGCACCGACTTCGAGGGCATTCCGATATTCGACACGGTCGAGCAGGCGCGCAAGGCGACCGGCGCGAACGCGACCGTGATTTATGTTCCGCCGCCATTCGCCGCCGACGCGATCCTTGAGGCGGTGGCCGCGGGAGTCGAGCTCGTAATCTGCATCACCGAGGGTATCCCGGTGCTGGACATGGTAAAGGTCAAGCACTACTTGAAGGACAGCAAGTCGCGGCTGATCGGACCCAACTGTCCCGGTGTGATTACTCCCGGCGAGTGCAAGATCGGCATCATGCCCGGTTATATCCACAAGGCCGGTGGAGTCGGCGTGATTTCACGCTCGGGCACGCTGACTTACGAAGCGGTGCATCAACTCACCCAGCTAGGCATCGGCCAATCGACCTGCGTCGGAATCGGCGGCGATCCGATAATCGGAACCAACCAGATAGACGTGCTGGAGCTGTTCAACGCGGATTCAGGCACCGACGCGGTAATTTTTATCGGCGAGATCGGCGGCACGGCCGAGGAAGAGGCCGCCGCATATATCAAGCAAAACTTTAAGAAACCCGTGGTCGCATTCATCGCGGGGCAGACCGCGCCCAAGGGACGGCGGATGGGTCACGCGGGAGCGATCATCTCGGGCGGGCACGGCGGAGCGGCGGATAAGATCGCCGCGCTCAAGGCCGCGGGCATCAGCGTCGCGATGAGTCCGGCAGAGTTGGGCGTGACCATGAAAGCCGCGCTCGACGCGCGCAAGAATTGAAACCGGCGCTGGACGCGCGGCACAATCAGGACGGCGAGTAGCGGATGGCGATTGAACGGACATTGGCAATCATCAAGCCCGACGCAGTGGGGCGCGGGCTTTCGGGCGACATCATCAAACGCATCGAGGGCGCGGGGCTGAAGATTCGCGCGCTGCGCCTGATACGTCTGGGGCGCCCACAGGTCGAAGCGTTTTACGAGGTGCACAAGGCGCGGCCGTTCTTCGGCTCGCTCTGCGAGTATATGTCGTCGGGTCCTGTCGTGGTGATGGCATTGGAGGCCGACGGCGCGATCGTCAAGTGGCGCGACCTGATGGGTGCGACCGATCCGGCCAAGGCGGCGGCCGGGACGATTCGCAAAGAATTCGGTATGGACGTCGAAAAGAACGCGACGCATGGCTCGGACGCACCCGAGACCGCGGCGCACGAGGTCGCGTTTTTCTTCAGCCGCCTGGATATCGTGTCATAAATCTTTCTCCAGGCCTTCCTCTGACTCGATAGTCTTTTTGCCCTGGCCCAGTTCGTCGTTCTGCAACGGGGTTGGGGTGAATATCCTGTTTAATTCCGGTCTGGCACCAGGTCGAGCGCCGCGAGCCACGCCGTGGCTTCGCTGTCCGAGGGCGCGCGCCAATCGCCGCGTGGCGATAGCGAGCCGCCCGAACCGACTTTGGGCGAGTTGGGGACGGCGCTGCGTTTGAACTGACTGGTCTGGAAGAAGCGGTAGAGAAAGGTGCGCAGATGGAGCTTGATCTCGCCGATCGCGTACTGGTGGCGATGCTCGGCCGGCACGTCGGGCCATCCGCCGCTGCGCGCGTCGTGCCATGCGCAGTAAGCGAGAAACGCAACCTTGGCCGGCGGATAACCGAACCGCAGGACGTGGTACAGACTGAAGTCGTGCAGCTCGTATGGACCGATCATCGCTTCAGTGTCCTGCGCCGGTCCCTCGTCGCCATCGCCGCCGGGTACCAGTTCGGGACTGATGGGCGTGGCTAATATTTCGTGCAGCGTGGCGCTCGCCTCGGCGCCGAACCTTCCGGTACCCGCGACCCATCGGATGAGATGCTGGATGAGAGTCTTCGGGACGCTGGCGTTGACATTGTAGTGCGACATCTGGTCGCCGACGCCGTAGGTACACCATCCCAAAGCGAGTTCGCTCAGGTCGCCCGTGCCAACGACCAACGCGCCGTTGAGGTTGGCGAGGCGAAACAGATGGCTGGTGCGTTCGCCGGCCTGCACGTTCTCGAATGCGATGTCGTAGACCGCGGCGTTGTCGCGATGGGGATGATCGATGTCCTTGAGCATCTGGCGCGCCGCGGGGCGGATATCGAGTTCGTGCGCGGTACATCCGATGCCACGCATGAGGCTCCGCGCCTGTTCGAGCGTACGCGCCGAGGTCGCAAACCCCGGCATCGTATAGCCGAGAATGTTGTCGCGCGGATAGCCGAGCGAATCCATCGCCTGCGCGCAGACCAGCAATGCCTGGGTCGAGTCGAGACCTCCCGAGACTCCAATCACGACGCGCTGGATTCCGGTCGCGCGCAGCCGCGTCGCCAACCCCTGCACCTGGATTTCGTAGACCTCCGAGCATCGCTCGTCGCGCTTGGCCGGGTTGGAAGGTACATAGGGGAAACGCTCAGGTCTTCGTTCAGGAAGCAATCGTTCGCGCCGCCGGAGTTCGGCCGCAAATTTGACCGTGCGAAATCCTCGCAACGCGTCACGATGATGGCGCACGGTCTGGCCGAAACTGGTCTGGCGCATTCGTTCCTGCGAAAGACGTTCAAGGTCGATCTCCGAGCAGACGAGTTGCGGCTCCAGACTGAAGCGCTGGGAGGCAGCGAGCAGGTTGCCGTTCTCGCAGATCAGGCCCTGCCCATCCCATGCGAGTTCGGTGGTCGATTCGCCTGCGCCTGCGCCCGCGTAGAGATACGCCGCCATGCATCGCGCTGACTGGTTGGCGACGAGCGAGCGGCGGTACTCGGCCTTGGCGACGGTGACCGGAGAGCCAGAGAGGTTGAGCAACAGGGTCGCGCCAGCCAGCGCCGCATACGACGACGGAGGAATCGGAACCCAGAGGTCCTCACATATCTCGACGTGAAAAGTGAGGAGTGGCTGCTGTTCGACTTCGAAGAGCAGGCGGCCGCCGAACGGGATGGCGGACTGGCCGCAAAGCTCGATTTCCTCGCGCACGGCGACGTCGCCGGGCACGAACTGGCGCATCTCGTAAAACTCGCGATAGTTGGGCAGGTAGGTCTTGGGCACCACGCCCAGGATGCGGCCGCGATGAACGACGGCGGCGCAATTGAAGAGCTGATGATCGATCGCGAGCGCAAGGCCGACGACGGCGATGGTGTCGAGGGCGCGGCTGGCCTCGATAATCGCCGCGAGCGCGGCGATAGATCCGTCGAGCACGACGCGCTGCTGATGAAGGTCCTCGCAGGAATAGCCGGGAAGTCCGAGTTCCGGAAAAAGCACGACGGCCGCATGGCGTTCCGCCGCCTGGCGCATCAGGGTTATCGTCTGTTCGCCGTTGAAGGCGGGGTTGGCGACGCGCACCGCCGGGATTGCGACCGCGACGCGAACCATATCGTGGTTGTGGAAATTGAAGAACTCCTCGCCCGCTCTCACAGCTCCTCCTCGACTGGAGTTAGTGTATATCGGACGCTATGTAAAAAGAACCGAAATCCACTGCCCGCTGGTACCGCGCGCAGGAACCCTCTAGGTGAAATGGCGTTCGATGTAGGTCAGCGAGCTTTCGAGGTCAGGCAGAATCTTGGTGCAAAACCGCACCATCCAGGGCGAACAGTCTTTGAACCCCAGCGGACTGAACGCTATTACGAACTTCCCGAGGTCATGGCTGGCGTAGAAAACCTCCATCGCGGTGCCCAACGACGGCTTGCAATAGTTGACGAGCAACAGGTCGGCGTCCCTCACGTCCTGAAGATCGAACTCGACGATTTCGTTGGAGGAGTCGAGTTCGTTGTCGCGGAAATTGCGGCGCAGGGGATCGAGCAGGATGAAGCGGCCGGCCAGGCGCTCCTTGGCGCGCGTGCGCCAATCCTTGGCCGCCTTCGGGTCGGCGTCCATGATCGGTCCGCAGAGATAAATCTTCCGGATGCTGTCCGGCATACGGGGTCAAATTAGCATAGGATCGTGGCCTTCGCCGCATCGCGGATAGGGCGCCGGAAAAAGGGAAGGGCATGAAACCTGGCCGGGCCAGATGCGTAACAGAGGCGTGGAATTGCGCCTGCATTCCTTCTTTCGTGGCTGAAAACCGGATAAGTCATTAAGAGGGGAGCGCTGGGTCGGGGGCGCTTGGGGATAGGATGGCGAAGGTCGAAGCACTTCGAGAACAGAAGATGGCCGCGGTTTCGGCAGGTCCGGCGTCCAAGGCGAAGCAGATCTCGCTGGAAGCCGACGGCCTGGTGAAGCGCTATGGCGGACGCGCCGTGGTCGATGGCGTTGCCGTCAACGTTCGTAGCGGCGAAGTGGTCGGACTACTCGGTCCCAACGGCGCGGGCAAGACCACCACGTTTTACATGGTGGTTGGGCTGATCAAACCCGACGAGGGGCGCGTGCGCCTGGGCGGCGATGACATCACGATGCTCCCGCTATATCAGCGCGCGCGGCGCGGTATCAGCTACCTGCCGCAGGAACCGTCGGTCTTCCGCAAGCTGACGGTCGAGCAGAACCTGCTGGCGGTGCTCGAAACGCTGCCGCTGGAGGATGAGGAGCGGCAGGCGCGGCTGCAAACCCTGCTCGACGAACTCGACATCGCCCGCCTGGCCCGTTCGAAAGCGAGCGTGCTGTCGGGCGGCGAGCGGCGCAAGGTCGAAATCACGCGCGCGCTGGTGCTCGATCCGATGTTCCTATGCCTGGACGAGCCATTTGCCGGCATCGACCCGATTACCGTGGTCGAAATCCAGCGCATCATCACGTATCTCAAGGAGCGCGGCATCGGAATCGTGATCTCCGATCACAACGTGCACGCGACGCTTTCAATCATCGATCGCGCTTACGTGATTCACTCGGGCAAAATTCTCTTTCATGGCGGGCCGCGCGAGATCGTCGATAGCGACGTCGTGCGCCAGGTCTTCCTGGGCGACCGCTTCCGGTTGGCTCGCTGACGCCTTGGCAGGGGTGATGCAGCGCGGTCGCGACGGTGGTATGGTTCATCATATGAGCTTGCTGGTTCCAATGGTGGTCGAACAAACCGGCCGCGGCGAGCGCGCGTACGACATTTTCTCGCGCCTGCTGAAGGACCGGATAGTTTTCCTCGGCGGTCCGATCCACGACGAAACCGCCAACCTGGTCACCGCGCAACTGCTGTTCCTCGAATCCGAGGATCCCGAGCGCGAGATCAACATGTACATCAACTCGCCCGGAGGCTCGGTCACGGCGGGACTCGCGATTTACGACACGATGCAGTTCGTAAAGCCTCCGGTCTCGACGCTGTGCGTGGGCCAGGCGGCAAGCATGGGCGCGGTGCTGCTGGCGGCCGGCGCCAAGGGGCGGCGCTACGCGCTGCCGCACTCGCGCATCATGATCCATCAGCTTTCGGGCGGCTTCGAGGGGCAGGCGACGGACATAGAAATCCAGGCGCGGGAGGCGCTGCGGCTGCGCGAGATTCTCAACGGCATTCTGACCGACCATACGGGCCAGGGAATCAAGCGCATCGAGAAGGACACCGACCGCGACTTTTTCATGCACGCGGCGCAGGCGGTCGAATACGGGCTCATCGACGAAGTGATCGCCAACCGCCCGGGCAAGGCCGGTGGTGATCACGCGAAACCAATCGAGCACCCCAAGCCCGAGCACTCTAAGTCGACGCCGTAAACCGCGCGCCGCGAGCTTGCAAGAAAAAGGGCCGTTGCCATCGCTGGCAGCGGCCTTTTCGCGTTTGCGGCTCAGTGGACGCGAACTATCGCCCGCCGCCGGCGGCAGCCACCGACGGTTCGGCGGGATATTCCGCCAGCTCGTCGAGCGCCGGTTTGATCTCCTTCATGAAAATGTGAAGCTGCCGCAGCACCTCTTCCTTCGGCATCTGCGCGTAGTGGTAAATCAGCGTCAGGTACTCGCTGGGAAAGCGCTTGTACTCCTCGATCAGAGTATTGCGCACGTGCTCGACCGTTCCCGGCACCCACAGTCCGAACTTGGTCGCCGCCTTGACCACGTCTTTGGGTTCGACCTTTTTGCGGCCCATCGCGGCGTAGAAGTTGCGGAAGATGTCGGAGTCGTACTTCATTACCGACTCGTGCGCCTTTTCCATCGTGTCGCCGATATGCGGCATCCGCACCAGCGCCTGATTCTGCCCGAGCGCCATCGGGCGGCCGATCCTGTTGGTCTCCTTGACGTAGGCCTGGCCGAGCGTCAGCGCGGTATCCAGCGCGGTGAAGTAGAGCGGGATGAAGCCGCGGCCCGCCGCGTACTCGGCGCTTTCGGGCGAGCCCGCGGTGGCGACGAAAACGGGGGGATGCGGCCGCGTGTAGGGCGCGGGCACCACGCTTACGCGACGGGTGTTGCCGTCCGCGTCGACCTCACCGTGCGCGCCGAGCCGCGCGGTGACGCCGAACTTGCCGAGCGGCCAATCGTCGACGCCGCTCTGGTAGGGGAAGGGAATCTGCCAGGTCTTGCCATTGTACTCGATACTTTCCTGGGTCCACGCCTTGACGACGATGTCGATCTCTTCTTCGAAGATGCGCCTGTTGATGTCGTCGTCGTCGACGTCCTTCTTGACGACGTCTTTGCCGAACAGGCGAGCGGGGTCAACCTTGGCGGCCGAGGGCGAAGTGGTGGCACGAGTCCCGAGGTGCTGGCCGATCACGTTGGTCCAGCGCGACTGATAGCCGCGCGCGAAGCCGACGAAGAAGCGCCCGTTGGCGAGATGGTCGAGGATTGCGGTCTCCTCGGCGACGCGTAAGGGGTTCTGCGTGCTCATCACGTAGCCCATCTGACCCACGCGAATTTTCTTGGTGATAGCGGCCCAGTAGGCGTTGAGCACACCGGGATTGGGACCGACCTCGTAACCTTCCGACCAGAAGTGATGCTCGATAGTGGCGGCGCCCCATAGGCCCATATCGTCGGCGGCCCTGATGATGTCGTGCCATCCGAGCAGGGTTTCGTGGTAAATCTCGCGGTTGCGCCCGATCGGACGCAATGCCGCGCGCTCCTCTTCGCTGGCCGCGGGGAGCACCGGGTAGAGCTGAAGTATGATTTTGACCATGACCTTCCCTTTTTTGGAGCGAGCGCGGCACTTTCAGCCGGGTTCGCGTCCCTGAGCGCTTGAGTCCGGCTGATATGCCGGCTCCGTTTTTCGGGGCGACTTGCGCCGCCGCATATTCGCGCGCGCACTTAGCCCGGAGTGCTTTTACCGCTTATGAGGGCGTTAGCACGCGGCGTACTTAGGGGGCAAGCGTTCTATGGTGTCGCGCGAAAGACGCCTTGGGCTCCCTTGGTGGTCCGCGCGAGCGCGTGGTCGATAAAGGCGTAGTCACCGGGTTCGTGGACGCGAAACTCGAAGACCGCTCCGTCGCCCGGCCCGACCTCGAAGCTCGCAAGATCGTGCATCACATCGGCCGGGTTGCCGCCGCGATAGACCGTGCTGAAAATCGCCCCGGTCACGTGAAACGTCGCGCTCAAGTTGGGGCCGGCATTGACGAAAAAGACCCGCACCAGCTCTCCGGTCTTGATCGGAATCGGATGCTCGACGTAGCGGTCGATGGCCCCGTTGAAGACCACAAAATCGGGACGCTCTTCGACCTCCTTGCGGCTGTCGCCGGCCACCAGACCGTTCTTGTCGGGTATCCCGTAATACTCGCCCTGGATGATCATCACTTCGTGCGCCTTGGGCCAGCCTTGCGAGGGATCGACGATCATCATCCCATACATCCCGTTGGCGACGTGCGAGAGCGCCGGGATGGCGCTGCACTGGTAGAGAAACGCGCCGGGGACGCGGGCGCGGAAGGTGTAGCTCAGGTTGCGCTGGCTGCCGGGGGCGCTGAAGTGGAGCTTGGGCGCGATTTCAGCGGCATGGATATCGATCCCGTGCGCCATCGTGGTCGGGTTGACGAGGTTTATAGTGACTTCGTCACCCTGGCGAACGCGCAACACCGGCCCCGGGACCTGTCCGTCGTAAGTCCACGCGTCGTAGGTCAGATCGAGGCCAATGTCGATGCGCTTGTCTTCGACGGTGAGCGTAAAGGTTTTCGTCCCGCGCGCCGCAGCCGCCGCCGACGGCATCTCCGGAAGGAGCAGCGCGAAGGGCAGGGCAATCGCGACTAAGGCGCATGCCGCCGCCTTCGTCCACAGATTGGACATCGCTCGCAACGAGGACCGCGAGAGAATCAGCCTTGCGCGCCGCGGATCTTCCTCGCGGCACCGGCCGGTTTGGCGAGTCTGACCGTTCTGTCCCTGGACTTCGTTTCCGCCGTAAAGCGCAGCGTCAAAACCGGACAGACCGAGTTGCGTACGACCGCCTCGGTCACGCTGCCGAAAAACAGATGATGAAGCGCGCCGCCCCCATGCGTAGCCATCACGATCAGGTCGGCGTCCAGTTCGCGCGCGGAGGCCAGGATGTTTTTCGGGACTTCGGAGACGAAGGCGATCCGCGTATGAATCTCCGCCGGTACGCGCGGCAGCCGGTTGCGCACGATCTCCCTCAACCGGCCCGTGGCTTTCTTCTCTGCCGTCTCGCCATCGATGTCATACGGAGTCCCGTGATCGGCGAACATCGGCAGGATCGGCAGCACGTGCAACAGATGGATCGTCGCTCCCATATCGATCGCGAGACGGCGCGCGTGCGCAAGCGCGGCCATCGAGTTGTCGTCGAAGTCGACCGGACAGAGAATGGTCTTATATGGATATCCCATGGACGCGAGTCTCCTGCTCACCCGCCGGCGAGCACGCCGCGCAGCGCGCCTACGCGCCCACCATCGCGCGCATCGTGTTCTGAAAATCGCGCTCGGCGGTCCGGCCCGGGCCGATCGGGAAGATCACCGGATGGGTGACGCCCGCGGCGCGAAACCGCTTGACGAAGTCTAGGCCGTTCTGCGCGGTACCGAAGGCCCCGATTCGCCGCATATCGGCGTCGCTCAACGCCTTGTACGCGTCGTCGCGCTTACCCTCGCCCCAGAGCTTTCGGATCTCGGCGAACTGATCGCCAAGGCCATAGCGTGCGAACATCTGGTTGTACGAGTCGACAAAGGCGTAGCCGGCGAGTTCGCGCTTGAACGATTCGAGCGCCTTGTCCTCATCCTCGGTGACGCACATGCGGAGGTAAATCGAGATGTCGACGTCGGCGAGATTGCGGCCGGCCTGCTCGGCGCCCGCGCGCACTTCGGCAATCATCGCGCCGACGGCTTCGGGCGGTGAGTAATTCAGCAGGACGCCGTCGGCGACTTCACCCGCGAGCCGGAGCATCGGCGGATTGAGCGCGGCAAGATAGATTCGCGGCGGGCGCGGCGCGCTGGTCAGGAGGCTGTGGCGGAAGTCGCACTTGTAGACCTTGCCCTCGAACTTGCAGCGGCCCTTGGTGAAAAGCTCACGCATGATGTGGACGCACTCGCGCATCGCGGTGACCGGCTTTTTGTATGACGCGCCGTGCCAGCGCTCGACGATTACCGGGCTCGAGACGCCGAGGCCGGCGATCGCGCGGCCGCCCGAAAGCTCGTTGAGCGCCATCGCCTCCATCGCGAGCACTCCGGGCGTGCGGATCTGGATCGGAACCACGCCGGTTGCCAAATCGACGCGCTTCGTCGCCATCGCGCACGGCGCCAGCGCCACGAACGCGTTGGGGCCGGCCACCTCGGCGACCCATACCGAGGCGTATCCGCTCTCCTCGGCTTCCCGGGAAAGTTCTCCCAGTGAGCCGAATCGCGTCGAGACGACCGAAAGATGCAGTCCAAGCTTGTTGATTTGTTGTGACATGGGGTATCCGGCGCCTGTCGAATTACGTCCAGCGCGATTTTGCCGCTATCGCGCGCGCCCGCGCAAGCTGTCGCGAAGGTTGCCGTCGCGTCGCGGCGCGAATTATAAATTTGACGGGAGCAAGTTATTACCGCGATGCCCTTCTTCCATTCCGACGGCATAAGGATTCACTACCTCGACCAGGGCCACGGCGCGTCCATGCTCCTGGTTCATGGCTTCGGTTCGAGCGCCGAGGAGGATTGGGTAAAGACCGGGATGGTCGCGCGGCTCGCGCGGCGATGGCGCGTCATCGCTTACGACGTGCGCGGTCATGGGCATAGCGACAAGCCGCACCACATCGCCAACTATGGGCTCTCGCACATGCGCGCCGACGCGGTCGCACTGCTCGATCACTTGGAGCTTCCGCAGACTCGGATAATGGGCTATTCGATGGGCGGTCGAATCGTCCTCGAGGTGCTGATGCATCATCCCGACCGCCTCAGCGCCGTGGTGCTCGGCGGCTATGGTGAGGGCGGTCAAATTTCGACCCCTGGCCAGCGTCATCGCATCGCGGCCGCTTTGTTGGCTGAAGATCCCGCGGTCATCGAGGATGTGCTGGCGCGCCGCTTCCGTCGCGGGGCGGAGCGCAACGGCAAGGACCTGCGCGCGCTCGCGGCGTGTATTGGGGCGGAGGAGACGACCGACGCGGCCGTGGCCATCGACTACGCGGCGCTCCGGCGCGTGGCACCACCGGTGCTGATCGCAACCGGCGACCGGGACGTTATCGCGGGCGATCCGCGGCCGCTTACGGGATGGTTTCGCGATGCGCGCGTGGTGCTGCTTGAAGGAGGCGAGCATACGACCCTCCTCGCCGACCCGCGCTTCCATCAGGCTGTCGAGGATTTTTTCACGACGACACTGGAACGCTAACCCCCCCTCATCCGGCGTTTCCGCGTTGTTCTCTCTTCGCGCGAGGCAATATCAAAAGTTAGGATGCGGATGAGCTGAGCCGCCGGGGATGGAAATTTGATTAGTCACACCTGTCGTCCAGAGCAGCCTGGCGTTTCCATCCACGATTCGGAGATAAGGCGCCCGATTTGAAAACGTCATCGACGCGATGTTGTTATTCCAGGTTTTACTCATCCAATAGGGCTTGTTCGCAGGGCCATAGAGCACGAGGTTGCCGTCATTCTGAAATACCGCCCGGCAGTTGTTTCCGCACTTACCGGAGGTATTTGTCTGCCATACGATTTTCCCACCGGAGTCCGTAATCTCGAGATTGCCACTCTTGGTGAACGTCAGGCTTGCTCCCTTGATTGCCACGTGAGAGCCCGGCTCGAGCGTCAGACCGGCCGTGGCATAAGAGACGGAATTCAAATTGGTCGTTACCACCGGACCGTTGCTGCCGCCGGAACCCTGCCACACGCGGACATACTTGATCTGCATATCCTGCGGACCGTTCAAAAGATTCGAAACATCATTCCCGGGGTAGCCATGTCCATAGGCAAGATTGATCATGACATACATCGGCTCATTGAATTTATCGGGGTATCCTGGAACGGCATTCGGAAGCTGCCCGATCCGCTGTCTGTCGTAGTAAAAGGTTATAAAGTCGGGTTGAACGTCCGCACCATAGGTGTGGAATCCGGTGGTCATCGTGGGTTGATTGCTGCGGGTCTCCTTGGCCCAAAGCTGAGTCCACGAATTGCTTGGATCCCAAAGATGTAAAGTTGAATACAACGTGGCGATCGGATCGCCATACTGTTCGAATATATCGAGCTCTTCCATGTGAAGATTCCGATTCAAAAGACCGGGAATACTCATTAACCAGAACCCGGGCCAGGTTCCCGGTCCGGTGGGCAATTTGGCCTCCGTTTCGAAATAGCCATATTTCTGAGAGAATCCGTTGCCATTGGCGTCGACCGAGCAAAGCAGGCCCGCATAGTAAGTGCCATTGATCGCTTGCGCGCGGATCGTCAGATAGCCATTGCCGACATAGAAAGGACGAAACGGTCCGGAAGGAGCTTCAAAATGCACCCAGTCTCCATTGTACGGAGTATGTGCGATCCAGACGGGGCCGCTCGGCGTTATCGGACCGCGGTCTGTAACGCTGAGAACCTTCATTTTCCTGAAATCCTGATTGAAGGTCATAGTGTAGTGGCTCAGATCCATCGTCTGGCCAAACGCATGTGTTGGAATTGAAGCCGCCCCGAGGATGCCCGCGGCAATCAGTATTACGCCGAACATCCCTGCAGTAATTGAACGCATGTTATCTCCGGTTACAGACTCCGACGTCTTCCCTTGAAGTTTCAATACCCTCGATGTTTCGAAAGGCGAGCAAGCTGGGCGCTGAGCGAGGAAAGCGCCGGTGTCCTATGTTTGCGCGCGTCCTCGGCTTGAATCTTATGAGCACGCGTCTCCCGCTGGTAAAACGCAGCGAACACACCGCGATCGGACCCCGCCAAAATCCGGGACGCGGGTGGTCCGGTGGACCGCTTCGATTCTCACAGAAATTCCGAGCCTCCTCCAGACCCCCATTTTGACCGTCCACAAGACGATTTAGAGGGAAATCGGGCGGCTCAGGATTTTGCGCTCCTTGCTATAGAATCATCGCATGGCTGGCGTGTCGCGCTACGACGTGGCGCTGATTGGCGGCGGAGTTATCGGCAGCTCGGTCGCGATGGCGCTCGGGGAGCGCGGGCTCAAAACCGCGGTGGTGGATATCGACCTCAGTGGACGCCTCAGCTCGAGCGAAAAAAACGCCGGCGGCGTGCGCGCGACCTGGTGGCAGCCGGTCAATATCACGCTCTGCCGCGCTTCGATTAAATATTATGAGAGCGTGCGCGACGAGGTGGGCTTCCGTCAGAAGGGCTACCTCTGGCTCTACGACGCCGCGACCTGGCCCAAGGCCGAGGAGCATCTCGCGTTGCAGCGCGAACTCGGCCATCCGATAGAGGAACTGGACGCGGCGGAAGTCCATCGACGCGTTCCCGAAATCGATCGGCTCGATGGAATTGCCGGCGCAACGTTCTCGCCCGAAGACGGGCTCATCAACTCCAACCTGCTGAAGGAGCACTACCGCTCGCGTTCGCGCGCGCTCGGCGTCGATTACCTCGACCGGCTCTACGTGCATGCGATCGACGCGGGCGCGAGCGAGGTACGAATTGGATGCTGGCGGGCCGACGATGCGCTCTCCGACGAGACGTTGATACGGATGATGTCGGAAGACGGCCCGGGGAAGGCCGCCGCGGGGCATTTGGTCGAAATCAGCGCGAGCGCGGTAGCGATAACCGGAGGCGCCTGGTCGCCTAGCGCGCTCAAGCTGGTAGGGTTGAAGAACCTCAGCGAGGCGATTCGCCGCCAGATATGCCTAGTCGATAACCGCGCGACCGATCTCGCCGGCTATGGCATGATCGTAGACTCTTCCGGCGTTTATTTTCATAACGACGGCGCGTACGTCCTGGCGGGCTACTCGCCGCCCCAGGAGCCGCCGGGCTATCATTTCAACTACGACGGCGAGAGCTTCTTTCTCGAAGAGATCTGGCCCCGGCTGTATGCGCGGATGAGCGGATTCGAGCGCCTAAAGCATGTGCGGGGATGGGCCGGGCTTTACGAGGTGTCGCCCGACCGAAGCGCTATCGTGGGGCGCGCGGCCGACCGCGTATTCGAGGCACATTCGTTCAGCGGACGCGGCGTGATGCAATCCTACGCCGCCGGCCAGGCGCTCGCGGAATTGATCGCGGCCGGACGCTACGAGCGCTTCGACGCGAGCGCGCTTGCTCGCGAACGTTTCGAGCGCGGTGAGTTGGTCATGGAAGAATTGCACATTTAAACGCCGGGGACGGTTTTAAAGCGTAACCTGCTCATGATATTGAAATGGGGCGCGGCAGCCTTTGCTGGCATCCGCAGCGCCCAGGAGGATGAATGTTTGCGTCGATCGAAGAGGTAATCGAGCGGTTCGCCGGCCAAAGTTATATCGCCAGCCGCCGGATCGCGACCGTGGTGTTCCTGGCCTCCGCGCTCAAGAAGCCGATCCTGGTCGAAGGACCCGCCGGCGTCGGCAAAACCGATCTCGCGAAGGTGCTGGCACTCGCGCTCGGCCACGATCTTATCCGCCTGCAGTGCTACGAGGGCCTCGACGAGGGCAAGGCGCTGTACGAATGGGAATACGCCAAGCAACTGCTCTACACGCAAATCCTAAAGGATAAGATCAGCGAGGTGCTGACGGGCGCCCAGGGCCTGGCTGCGGCCGTCGACCGTATCGCCAAGGAAGACGAAGTCTTCTTCTCCGAACGCTTCGTGCTGCCGCGCCCGCTGCTCAAGGCTATCACTTCGGAGAAGCCGGTGGTCCTGTTGATCGACGAGATCGACAAGGCCGACGCCGAGTTCGAAGCCTTCCTGCTCGAGCTGCTCTCCGATTTCCAGGTCACCGTGCCCGAGATCGGTACCTTCAAGGCGCGCCAGATTCCGCTGGTGGTGCTGACCTCGAACAACGCGCGCGAGATGTCCGACGCGCTCAAACGGCGCTGCCTGCATCTGTATATCGATTTTCCCGAGCGCGACCAGGAACTCGCGATCATCAAGCTCAAAGCGCCCGAGGCCGCCGACAAGCTCGCCGCCGAAGTGGTGACAGTGGTGCAATCGCTGCGCAAGCTCGATCTCAAGAAGAGCCCCGGCATCAGCGAGACCATCGATTGGGTCAAGGCGTTGACCCTGCTGAACGTCCAGAATCTCGACCAGGATCTGGTCAGCGAGACGCTCGACACCATCGTCAAGTACGAAGGCGACGTGCGCAAGGCCCAGGACGAGCTCAAGGAGTACGTGCGGCGCGCGCGGGCGCGGCGCGGCGGCGACGCGGGTCCGGCCGGGGGAGCGAGCGACAAGGATTTGCTAAACTAGGAACTGCGACGCGTCGGAAGCTGTCATAAGCGCGTCGCGTTTAGCCGTTAATCATTATGGAAGAGAAGCTGGTCGAATTCGCCAATCTGCTTCGGCAAAACGGCGTCCGCGTGTCGCTGGCGGAGACGCTCGACGCGCTCGCCGCCTCCGGGATGATCGGTCTCGGCGAGCGCGACGCGTTTCGCGGGGCGCTGCGCGCCACGATGATCAAGCGGGCGAGCGAGCTGCCGGTCTTCGAGGAGCTGTTCGACGTCTACTTCTCGGGCCTGGGCGAAATCATCAAGCAGGCGGGGCAGGGCGTGCAGGACGCGCTCTCGATGTCCGACCAGGAGTTCCAGAAATTCCTCGACCAGGTCGAGGAGATGCTCAAGCAGCAGGGCGACAAGCTGTCGGAGCTGGCGCGCGAGCTGCTGCAGGACCGCTCCGGCCAGCTCGAGAAGCGCCTGCGCGAGGCCGCGCGCGCGGTGCGGCTGCAGGGCGTCGAGCGCACGATCGAGGAGAATTACTTTGCCCGCGCGCTGGCGCGCGCGCTCGGCCTCGACAAGCTGGAGCAGGAGTTGCGCGAGCTGCGCGAGCAGATTCAGAAGCTCGACTTCGGCAACGCGCTCAAGGCCCAGCTCGAGAAGTATCTCGACCGCCGGCTCAAGGCGCTCGAGGACATCATCCGGCGCTACGTGCGGATGGAGCGCGAGAAGCGCGACTTGCGCGCGCGCGAGGAGCAGCGGCTCAACCAGCTTTCCGACAAGAGCTTCTATTACCTGAGCGACGAAGAACTGGACCGCATGAAGGAGGCCGTGACGCGTCTCGCGCAGCGGCTCAAGAACGTGCTCGCGGTGCGCCGCAAGCATGCCAAGAAGGGCCGCTTCGACATCAAACGCACGCTGCGCCAGAACCTCGAGTACGGCGGCGTGCCGTTCAAGCTGCGCTTCGAGAAGCGCCGCCGCGAGAAGCCCCAGGTGGTCATCCTGTGCGACGTCTCGGACTCGGTGCGCAACGCGTCCCGCTTCATGCTGCAGTTCGTGTACTCGCTGCAGGATCTTTATTCGCGGGTGCGCAGCTTCGTCTTCGTCTCCGATATCGGCGAGGTGACCGAGCACTTTCGCTCCAACGACATCAAGGAAGCGCTGGACATCGCGCTCAAGGGCGATCTCATCAACGTGTACGCGCACTCCGACTTCGGCCGCGCCTTCCGCAATTTCGTGGGCGACCATATCGGCGCGGTCAACAAACGCACCACGGTGATCGTGCTGGGCGACGCGCGCAACAACTATAATCTGCCGCATGACTGGTGCCTGCGCGAAATCCGCCAGCGCGCCAGGCGTATCATCTGGCTCAACCCGGAGAGCCGCAATACCTGGGGATTCGGCGACAGCGAGATGGAACGCTATGCGCCGCATTGTGATTTGGTCGAGGAGTGCCGCAATCTCAACCAGCTCTATCGCGTCGTGGACCATCTCGTTACGCGCTGAGCGCCGCGCTGCGCGCGCTGTGGCGGAAAGTCAGGTTGACCGCCGCACGGGTTTGGTCCAAAATTATTTCAGGACGTCACCAACGCGACGACCGCCCGCGCGAGCGTCTGGGGGCGCGCGGCGCCGGTAATCCTGCCAGCCGCGAGGGTGGGGCCGGAGTTGCCGGCGAACGGGGCGGCAGGGCAAAGATATTCATCATGGCTGCGCGCAGGGAAGACTTCATTCTTATGATAGTGGGTGGATTGACGCTCGATCCGACCACCAAGATGCCGATCGTGGTGCTCAAGGATCCCGACAACAAGCTCAATTTGCCGATCTGGATCGGTCCGCTGGAAGCCGCCTCGATGGCGACCGAGTTCGAGGGTATCCGCCCGCAGCGTCCGATGACGCACGACCTCATCCGCAACGTGCTCGGCGACCTCGGCGCGACGGTCGAGGCGGTCGAAGTCACAGAACTGCGCGAGAATACCTACTTCGCGCGGATCCTGGTGCGCACCCGCGACGGCCGCGACATGGAGGTCGACTCGCGGCCTTCGGACGCGATCGCGCTCGCGCTGCGCACCAAGTCGCCGATCTACGTCGCCAAGAAAGTGCTCGAGATGTCGAGCGAGCTGCATGAGCAGGCGGCCGAGCCGGCCAACGGCAGCCGATCAGAATCTCGCCGGTGTCTCGCGCGACAAGTGGTCCGAGATTCTCGAGCGGATGTCTCCCGACGACTTCAAGTACAAAATGTAGCATTGGCGCGACGGTCCCGGCGCACCGCACCGGGTGCGTCCGCGAACTCAATTGGCGACCCGCCACAAGATAAGCCGCAAAGAGCTCAAGCAGCCCGACGAGTTTCAAAGTATCTTTGAAACCGCCGGACTCTTCTTCGAGCTTCACCTGACCGAAGTGTTGCTCGGCGCGGCCGTGCTGGTCGTGACCGTGGCGATCGCGCTCGGCATCTTCTACTACGAGGCCCGCCGCGGCCATGAGGCCGCCGCCCGTTTCGACGCGGCGATGGGCGAGCTCGAGGGCGGCAAATATGACGTCGCCGAGAAGGCATTGCTGAGTCTGGCCGCGGACGAGCCGCATCGCGCTGTCGGCCGCCTGGCAAATCTCTATCTGGCGACCGCGTACCTGGCGCAAAAACAACCCGCCCAGGCGCGCGACGCATTGCTGCGCTACCTCGCCAAGGATGACACGTCGCTGTTCCGCGACGCGGCGCTCGACGACCTCGCGGTTGCCTACGAAGAGTTGGGCGACTACAAGCAGGCAGAAGACGCATACCGGCAAGCGGCAAAACTCGAGGGACCCGAGCAGGCGAGGGCACAGCTTGGAGTTGCGCGGATGCTGCAAAAGCAAGGCAAGTCCGCCGAGGCGGTTTCAGTCTACAAGGATTTTCTCGCTCAGAATCCATACGCTGCCGAACGCCCAAGCGTCGAGGAAGCGCTTGCTCAACTCGGCGTGGGCCCCGAAGCCGCGCCTTCGCCGCCAATCGTTCACGTCGTTAAGCCAGCCGGCTCTCCATAGGCTTTCCGGATCATTTACTTCGAGGGGTTTCTCAATTCCCTCTTCTTGACCAGGAGATCTGACGCCTTCTGGACTGAGGAGCGGGAGCAATCGGATCAGCAGACGGCGGCAAAACCGCCGCCACAGAGGTTGACAGTGTGATCCTCGCCAGTTACAGGAGGATCGGAGTGTGGCCGCAGCTCCGGCAGAGGAGGCCGCAGGCGTACGATGTACTTTCAGTTCAGCGTCGCCCTTGCCCTGATGATCCTGGCGCTCGGCGTCTCGGCGCTCCTGATCGGCCTGCAGAAACTGCTGGCGCCGCGCAATCCGTACGCGCGCAAGCTGATGGCCTACGAGTGCGGCGAGCCCCCTACCGGCCGCGCCTGGATAAACTTCAACGTGCGCTTTTACTTGATCGCGCTGATCTTCGTGATCTTCGAGGTCGAGGTCGCGTTCATCTACCCGGTAGCCGCCGTGTTCTCGGACTGGGTGCGTCACGGTCAGCGACTGTTCGCGCTCGGCGAACTGCTGATCTTTCTGCTGATCCTGTTGGTGGGCCTCGCTTACGTATGGGTCAAGCACGATCTCGAATGGATCAAGCAAATTCCCGACTGATAGCTCATCCCGGCGAAAAGCATAGACTGAAAGCAGGAAGGTCCCCAAAATGCCGTTGCTGAACAGCCTGCCGGACTATGTCCTGACCACCAAGACCGACGAGCTAATCAACTGGATGCGCAAGTCGAGCATCTGGTACATGCTTTTCGGACTCGCCTGCTGCGCGATCGAGTTGATGCATACGGGCGGCCCGCGCGCCGATATCGAGCGCTTCGGCGCGACCCCGCGCGCTTCGGCACGCCAGTCGGACCTGATGATTATCGCGGGCACCTTGACCCTCAAGATGGCGTTGCGCACGCGGTTGCTGTACGACCAGATGCCCGATCCCAAGTACGTGATCTCGATGGGAAGTTGCGCGAACTGCGGTGGACTGTTTCAGCTCGCCTACTCGGTGTGCGACGGCGTCGACAAGGTCGTCCCGGTCGATGTCTACGTGCCGGGATGCCCGCCGCGCCCGGAAGCGCTGACCGAGGGACTGCTGAAACTGCAGGAAAAGATCATGACCGAGCGGTGGCTCGCCAAGGCGCCCGGCGTCAAGGGAGAGGCCGCTTAGCCGCCGCCGACGATGGAGGCGCTCCAGATTTACCAGCGACTCAGGGTGCGCTTCGGCGAGCGGGTTCTGGAGACGATTGAGAAGAAGCCTGACCCTTTCGTCGTGATAGATCCGGCCTCGCTGGTCGAAATCTGCCGCTATCTGCGCGAGGACCCGGAGCTTGCGATGGATTGCCTGTCGAACGAGACCGGCGTCGATTACAAGGACTACATCGGGCTCGTCTACCATCTGTTTTCCTACAGCCATCGCCATGGCGCGGTGCTAAAGATCAAACTTCCGCGCGAAGAACCGCGGGTAGCGACGGTCGAGAATATCTGGAAGTCGGCCAACTGGATGGAACGCGAGATTTTTGACCTGCTGGGCGTCAACTTCGAGGGCCACAGCGATATGCGCCGGATCCTGATGCCCGAGGATTGGCCCGGCTATCCGCTGCGCAAGGACTTCGTCGAGCCCCAGGAGTACCACGGCATCTCGACAGTCCGCGAAAGTCCGATCGTCCGCCTGGATCAACTAAAAAAAGATCAACATAAGAAAACATGACCAGTACCGCCGAACCGTCGCTGCGCACCGAGGAAATGACCCTCAACATGGGGCCGCAGCATCCATCGACCCACGGGGTGTTGCGCTTCGTGATTCGCGCCGACGGCGAAGTGATGCGCGAGGCGGTGCCCGACGTCGGCTACCTGCATCGGTCGATCGAAAAGATCGCCGAGAAGGTGGGCTACCACGGCTTCATGCCGTACACCGACCGCGTCGACTACGTGTGCGCGATGTTCACCAACCAGGGATGGGGGATGGCGTGCGAGAGGCTCGCCGGTATCCAGGTGCCGCGCCGCGGCGAGTACTGCCGGGTGATCTCCACGGAATTCAACCGTATCGCGTCGCATCTGCTCACGGTCGGCCTGATGGGAATGGATATCGGAGCGATGACGCCTTTTCTGCATGCGTTGCGCGAGCGCGAGATGATCAACGATCTGATCGAGGAACTTTGCGGCGCGCGCCTGACCTTCAACTACATGCGTATCGGCGGCGTGGCGTGGGACCTGCCGCCGGGCTGGCGCGAAAAGGCGCTCGACTACCTCGATCATCTCGATCCGATTCTCGCGGAATACAACGCGCTCTTTTCCTACAACAAGATCTGCATCCAGCGCCTGGCCAACGTCGCGCCGATTACCGCTGCGGACGCGATCAATTACAACCTGGTCGGTCCTAATCTGCGCGCCTGCGGCGTCAAATGGGACGTGCGCAAGGACCTGCCTTATTCCGTCTATCCCGACTTCGAATTCGACGTTCCGGTCGGCCGCGGAGAATGGGGCACCATCGGCGATTCGATGGATCGCTACATGATGCGGATTTACGAGATGAAGGAGTCGGCGAAGATTCTGCGCCAGGCACTCACACGCATGCCCGACGGTCCGGTGTTGGCCAAAGTTGTGCGCAATTTCCGTCCGCCGGCGGGCGAATGCCAGGTGCGTGTGGAGAGCGCGCGCGGCGATCAGGGATGGTACGTGGTGAGTGACGGCAGTGGTTACCCGTGGCGGGTCCACGTGCGTACCGGCTCGTTCGCCGCGATGGGCATCATCCAGAAGCTGAGCCGCGGGTTGATGATCGCGGACCTGGTGGTGCTGATAGCGAGTCTCGACGTTATCGCGCCGGAGATCGATCGCTAGGGCGGCGCCGATGCAAGACTGGATCAACAGACTGATCGCGGCCGGTGAGTTCGGAAAAAATCCTCCACGCGACCTGGTCTACGCGGCCGTTATCTTCGTCCTGAGCGCGGTGGTCTTTCTGGGTGTGGCCTTTCCCTTTGCCGGAATCGTGAGCTGGGTCGAGCGCCGCGTGTGGGCGCGTATCCAGTCGCGCATCGGCCCCAACCGCGTGGGCCCCAATGGCGCGCTGCAATGGCTCGCCGACGGCGCGAAGCACGTACTCAAGGAGGACATCATCCCGGACGAGGCCGACGCGCGCCTGTTCAAGTTGGCACCGTATCTTGTCGTCCTCGGTTTCGTGCTGCCGTGGGCGGTGATGCCGTTCTCTTCGGCGCTCATCCTCGCCGACCTCAACGTCGGCATCCTCTACTTCACCGCGATAACTGCGTTGACGGTGGTCGGCGTGCTGATGGCCGGATGGGCGTCGGACAACAAGTGGTCGCTGATCGGCGGAATTCGCTCGGCGGCGCAGATTATTAGCTACGAGATTCCAGCGGGGATGTCGATTTTTCCGGTGGTCCTGATCACTGGCACCCTCTCGATGCAAGGTATCATCCGGGCCCAGGGATGGGAGCCGTATCGCTGGTTCCTGTTTTCGAATCCATTCTGCTTTGTCGCGGCGATCGTGCTCTACATATCGGCCCTGGCCGAAGGCAACCGCACGCCGTTCGATTTGCCGGAGGCCGAGTCAGAGCTGGTCGCCGGTTTCGCAACCGAGTACAGCGGCATGCGCTACCTGCTTTTTTTCTTCGCCGAGTGGGGCAACATGTTCATCGCCGGCGCGCTCATCACGACTTTATACCTTGGCGGATGGCAGACGCCGCGCGTGAGCTCGAGCGCGCTCGTGACGAACGTGCTTCAGCTAGTGACCTTCAACGTCAAGGTGCTGTTTCTCGTGTTTACCTCGATGTGGGTGCGGGGAACGCTGCCGCGGGTCCGAATCGATCAGATGATGTCGCTTTGCTGGAAGTTTTTCGTGCCGATAGCCTTTATCAATATGATCGGCACCGCGGTGTGGGTGGCTGTCTGGCCCGACGGCAACCGGGTCGGGGGCTATGTGATGTTCGCGCTGGGAGTGGCGATAACCGTGCTGTTCGTTCAGCGCGTGATGTATTATCTGAAGCGCTCGCGGATGGAAATCTACCTGCATCCGACGATCTGATTTCTGCTGATTGTTAGTCCCGATCATCACCTGTTGAGTTGAGGAAGGCGGCGAGACGATGGGAGCGGCAACCGAGTACTTTCGCCATATCAAAGACGCGGTGCTGACCGTGTTTGATGGTATGGCAGTGAGCGCGTCGCATCTGCTGCGCCGGCCTTACACTATCCAATATCCCGATCGCACGCCGGTGCGCGTGCAGGATACGCTGCCGTTTCGCTATCGCGGGATCCTCGACGTCGACCTGGAGATTTGCACGGGATGCCTCGCCTGCGAGCGCGCCTGCCCGATCGATTGCATCGTGATCGTGTGCGAGAAAAACGCGCAGACTCGCGAGTTGACCATCTCGCAGTTCGATATCGACATCGCAAAGTGCATGTACTGCGGCCTGTGCAGCGAGCCGTGTCCGACCGGCTCGATCCATCATACGACCGAGTTCGAGGGCGCGGACTTCTCGCTCGAGAGCCTGATTCGCCGCTACGTGCCCGAGCCGGTGGTGGCGTACAAGCCCAAGAAAGGCCCCGAGACCGACCCCCGGGTCGGCCCGTTGCTTGAGCGCGGAATGCGCTACGTCGACGAGTGGGCGCAGCCCGGCCGCGCCCGCCGCCGCAGGGGCCGCGGCGAAGCCCGCGGCCCCTGCGGCGGCGGCCAAGTCCGCCCCGTCCGCGGCCGGCGCCGCCGCGCCGGCGAAGCCGGCGGCGACGGCACCGGCTGCGGTTGCGTCGTCCGCCATCGCGGGGTCCGCCGCGCAGAGCGCGGCGGACCCCGCGATGGCTACGCCTGAAGCAGGGGTGGCGTCGGCGGGCGCTACCGCGCCCGCCGACGCCACCCCTGCGGAGGCAGCCCAGACGCCGGGAGCGGTGGCCGGTGCGGCCGCACCGGCTACCGCTCCCGGTACCGACAAAGATGCTTAACACGCTCGCTGCGCAAATAATCTTCTACTTAATCGCGGCCATCACCGTCGGCTTCGCCGCACTGGTCGCGTTCTCGCGTAACATCGTTTACTCGGCGTTCGCGTTGGTCGGCGCCCTGATGGGTGTCGCCGGGATTTATATCTTACTGGCCGCCGATTTCGTCGCGATGGTTCAGGTGCTGCTCTATGTCGGCGGGATCGTGGTACTGACGATCTTCGCCGTGATGCTGACGCAGGGAATCGGGGACGTCGCTGTGTCGAATCGGGTGGCTGGTCCAATCGCGGGCGGGGGCGTAATCGGATTGGCGGGTGCGGTGATGCTGTACGCGACATTGCGCACGCCGTGGCATATGGCCGCCGCGAAAGTCAGCGTTTCAGCGACGACTTACGGTGTCGGTAACGCGTTTTTGGACGCTTATGTGTTGCCTTTCGAGGTGGCGTCGTTGGTTTTGCTGGTGGCACTCGTTGGCGCGGTTGTTATTTCACGCCAGGACCGGGCGGAGCCGTCAAAAGATGCGTCCGCCGAGAGGGCAGGGAGATAGCCGGGGATGGGTGGCGGAATCACGCTAGATCATTTCCTCGTCCTGGGCCTCGTCCTATTTTTGCTCGGGGCTTATTGCGTGCTCACGCGGCGCAACGCGATTGGCATCCTGATGGGCATCGAGCTTATCCTCAATGCCGCCAACATTAACTATTTGGCTTTCGCTTATTTCGGGGGTGCTCGTTACGACGGGCAGATCTTTGCGATCTTCGTCATCATGCTGGCCGCGGCCGAGGCCGTGATCGGTCTTGCCGTGATCCTGGCGATCTACCAGAACCTGCGGACGATCGACGTGGATGCGAGCGAGACACTCAGCGGCTGGATTGCTGCGGTTGGGATGAGGTGAGGCTGTAGCGCGATGGAACATCCGCTCGCGGTCGATTTCGTGCGCTGGATCGTTCTGCTGCCGCTGATCGGCGCGGCGGTGAACTTCTTAGTTGGCGCCCGGCTGCAGCGCGCATTTGGTAAGCGCACGATAAGTGTCGTCGGATGCGGGACGGTCGCCGCGTCCTTTGCGCTCGCGGTGTATGCCTGGTCCGCGATGCTCGCGAGGGCGCCCGCCGATCGCTTCATGCTGGATCGTCTCTGGCAGTGGATCGATGTTGGCCCGTTGCGGCTTGATATCGCGTTCTGGCTGGACCCGCTCTCGATGATGATGGTGCTGATCATCACCGGCGTCGGCGGCCTGATTCACGTCTATTCGATCGGCTACATGCACGAGGACGAATCGTACTGGCGGTTTTTTGCGTGGCTGAACCTGTTTACGTTCGCGATGCTGGTGCTGGTGCTGGCGGACAACCTGTGGCTAATGTTCGTGGGCTGGGAGGGGGTGGGACTGTGTTCGTTCGCGCTGATTGGCTTCTGGTACAAGGACCTCGCGAACACCGCCGCCGGGAACAAGGCCTTTATCGTCAATCGCGTTGGCGACTGGGCGTTCGTGGTGGCACTGTATTCGCTATTCAGCGGACTTGCCGCGACCGGCCATCCGACCCTGGTCATCCGCGAGGTCGCGCACTGGGCGCCCGCGCTGACCGGTATGCCGGGGTACCTCGGGATGTCGCTCGTAACCTTCGTGACGTTGCTGCTGTTCGCGGGGGCGACGGGCAAGTCGGCGCAGATTCCGCTTCACGTGTGGCTGCCTGACGCGATGGCGGGGCCGACGCCCGTGAGCGCGCTTGATCCACGCCGCCACGATGGTTACCGCGGGCGTGTACATGGTGGCGCGGCTGAACTTCCTGTTCTCGATGGCGCCGGCAACGATGCTGACGATTGCGACGGTCGGGTCGCTCACCGCGTTTTTCGCGGCGACTGTCGGCACTACGCAGGACGACATCAAGCGGGTGCTGGCCTACTCGACCATCAGCCAGCTCGGTTACATGTTCGCGGCGGTCGGCGTCGGCGCTTACGTCGACGGTGTTTTCCACCTGATGACGCACGCATTCTTCAAGGCCTGCCTGTTCCTTGGCGCGGGTTCAGTGATCCATGCGATGGGCGGGGTGCAGGACATGAGGCTGATGGGCGGTCTGCGAGAGCGGCTGCCAATCACGTTCTGGACTTTTCTCGCCGCGACGCTTGCGCTCTGCGGCATTCCGCCGTTCGCCGGTTTCATGTCGAAGGACGAGATCATCTGGGACAGCTTCGCCCGCGGGCATTTCCTGCTGTGGGCGCTTTTGTGGCTGGGCGCGGGAATCACGGCGTTTTATATGTTTCGCCAGGTTTACATGACGTTCTTCGGCGAGTTCCGCGGCAGTCACGAGCAGGAGCATCACCTGCACGAATCGCCACCGTCGATGACGCTTGTGCTGCTGGCGCTCGGCGCGTTGTCGGTGTTCGGCGGGTTCGTAAAGGTGCCGGACTTCATGGAACGCTTCGATCCTTTCGGAGGTCCGTTTGGGAGCTTTCTCGCGCCGGTGTTCTCATCGCCCGCGACGCGGCAGGTGGTCGCGTCGGCGACGGGGGAAGCGGGGGCGGAGTCCGGTCTGGCGCTGGTATCGCTGGCGCTGGTGGCGGCCGGATGGTTTCTCGCCGACCTTATCTATCGCCAGGGTTCCACGGCCTTCAACTGGGTCGGCGAACTATGGGGCGGCGCGCTCTATCGCACGGTTTTCAACAAGTATTACGTCGACGAAGCGTATGCGGCGGGTCCGGTGGCCGCGACGCTTGAGGCTTCGCAAGCCGCGGGCTGGTTCGATTTCCACATTATCGATTGGATCGTCAATTTCGCCGCCACGCTGACCGTTTTCAGTTCGTGGCTTTCGGGACTGCTCGACCGCTACGTGGTCGACGGGCTGGTCAATCTCGCCTCCAATCTGACGCTCGAGGTGGGCGGGCGTATGCGGCGGCTGCAGACCGGTTCGATCAACGGCTATTTGTACGGAATTCTGGCGGCGGTTACGTTCGCCCTCATCGTCCGCGCAGTGATGCGCACGTGAGGCGCAGGCGGGGAGGGGCGGCAACACCAACGGCCGCGTCGCGCAACCGACGATGACTCATCCGCTGACTCTGATCACCTTCATTCCGCTCGTCGGGATGGTTTTGATTCTGCTCTGTCCCAAGGGGCAGGAAAAGTTCATTCGCTGGATCGCGGCGCTTTTCACCTTTCCGCAACTGCTGATCGCCGGATGGCTCTACGCAAATTTCGACACGGCCACCAGTTCGATCCAGTTTGCAGAGCATCGCGCCTGGATCCCGGCCTATCACATTTTTTATTTTCTGGGCGTCGACGGGATCAGCATCTCGATGGTTCTGCTGACCGCAATCATCTGCTTCATCTCGGTGTTCGCGAGCTTCAGCATCGATCGCGGCGAGCGCGGCTATTATGCGCTGCTGTTGCTGCTCGACACCGGCATGATGGGCGTGTTCGTCGCGCTCGACTTTTTCCTGTTCTACATTTTTTGGGAAGTGATGCTGTTGCCGATGTATTTTCTCATCGGGGTATGGGGCGGGCCGCGGCGCGAGTACGCGGCGATCAAGTTCTTTCTTTACACGCTGCTCGGATCGGTGCTGATCCTGCTCGCGATGCTCGGGCTATACTATTACGGATCGACGCCGACGTTCGACATGATCGAGCTCGCGGCCAACGCCGGCCATTACTCGATAAGCTTTCAACGGGTGGCGTGGATCGCGCTGTTCATCGGCTTCGCGATCAAAATCCCGGCTTTCCCATTCCACACCTGGCTGCCCGACGCGCACGTCGAGGCGCCCACCGCGATCAGCGTGATCCTGGCGGGCGTGCTGCTCAAGATGGGCACCTACGGCATCCTGCGGATCAATTTTTCGATTCTGCCGGCCGCCAGCCATGAGTTCGCCTTCTGGCTACTCGGCGTGATCGGCACGGTCAACATCGTGTACGGCGCGCTATGCGCGATGGCGCAGACCGACTACAAGAAGCTCATCGCGTATTCCTCGGTCAGCCACATGGGCTACGTGATGCTGGGAATGGCTGCGCTGACCGAGGCCGGGATCAACGGCGCGGTGCTGCAGATGTTCAATCATGGCACGATCACCGCGATGCTCTTTCTGCTGGTGGGCGTGATCTACGACCGCGCGCATCATCGCGAAATCGCGGGCTTCGGCGGGCTGGCCGCCCGGATGCCGATATACGCGGCGCTGACCGGCTTCGCATTCTTCGCCGCGATGGGCCTGCCCGGGCTCTCGGCCTTCATCTCGGAGGTCCTGGTGCTCATCGGTGCGTGGCAGCGTTACCCGGTGATGACGGTGCTTGGCGCGGGCACGGCGATTTTGACCGCCGGCTACATGCTATGGACCTTCCAGCGCATCTATCTCGGGCCGCTCAACGAAAAGTACCAGGGGCTCAGCGACCTCACATTCCGCGAGGCCTTCACCCTGGTTCCGCTGGCAATCATCGTGCTCATTCTCGGCGTGTATCCACATGCGATACTCAATTTGCTGGGCGCCTCGCTCAATCACGTCAACCAGGTCGTGCTGATGGCGCATGCGCCGGCGGCCGCGATGGTGCGTTGAGGGTCGTGCGCGCGCCGGCGGACTGCCTGACGGTTCGGCGAACGGACCAAAAGACGAAACAGGATGGATCTCGGCAACCTCGCTAGCCTGAGCCGTTTCCTGCCCGAGTTATTGCTCACGGCCGGAGTCGTCGTGCTGGTGGTCGTCGATCTGATCCTGCGCGACAAATCGCCATTGGGAGACATCGCGCTCATCATCACCGCCGGGGCGCTGGTGCTGATCGCGATCGAGCCGGCACAGCGCGGCGCATGGCTGTTTCATCGGATGCTGGTGTTCGACGCTTTCGCGGTCTTCTTCCGGGCGCTGATTGCCCTGGCCGCGTTGGTCGCGGTTTGGATGTCGATCGGCTCGGTTGAGGTCCGTCACTGCGACCAGGGCGAGTACTATGCGATCCTTCTCGCCAGCACGCTCGGGATGTTCCTGATGGCGGAGGCCGCCAACCTCCTGATGGCCTATCTCGCACTGGAATTCGTAAGCCTGACCTCCTACATCCTGACCGGTTTTTTGCGCCGCAACCGCCGATCGCAGGAGGCCGCGCTGAAGTATCTGATCTACGGCGGCGTGGCCTCGGGCACGATGGTCTACGGGATGAGCTGGATTTTCGGAATCGCGGGATCGCTCGATTTTGGCGCGATCAACAGCGCGCTGAACGCGCCCGGGCATCTCCCGGTACTCACCGTATTCATTGCGCTGGTGCTGATCCTGGCCGGACTCGGCTACAAGATAGCGTCGGTGCCGTTTCACATGTGGGCGCCCGACGTTTATACCGGCGCGCCGATCCCGATCACCACGTTCCTTGCTATAGGGTCGAAGGCGGCCGGCTTTGCGCTGCTGACGCGATTCTTTTTTCCCGCGATCTCGCGTCTGGGCGCGGGCGGAAACTGGCAGCCGCTCGACGGCGTCGATTGGCCGCAACTGATGCTGGTCGTGTGCGTGATCACGATGACGCTCGGCAATCTCGCCGCGCTTCAGCAAACCAACATGAAGCGGCTGCTCGCCTATTCCTCGATCGCGCAGGCGGGTTACGCGCTGATGGGCATCGTGATTCTGACCGACGACGGGATCCGGGCGATGCTGTTCTATCTGTTCGCTTACTACGTGATGGACGCGGGAGCGTTTTTAGTCGTGATGATCGTCGCCAACGCGACCGGCCGCGAGGATCTCGAGGCGTACCGCGGCCTGGCCTGGCGCGGCGGCGCGGTTCCCGCGATTGCGCTGGCGATCTTCCTGCTCTCGCTTACCGGCATCCCGGCGACGATCGGTTTCATCGGCAAGTTCTACATTTTCGCCGCGGTCATCCGTTCGCGGTTCTACGTGCTGGCGGTGATCGGAATTTTGAATTCGACGGTTTCGCTCTACTACTACATGGCGCCGGTCCGGATGATGTTTCTCGAAGAGCCGCGCGGTGACGAGACGCCGGTTACGTTCGAGCCGTGGACCTACGGCCTGATGGGCGTGCTGGCGTGCGCGACGATCGTGCTGGGACTGTACTGGACGCCGATCATCTCGTTCGCCGACCGCTCGATGCACTTCTTCACGGGCCCGTCGTAGACCTCTGCGCCTTCTAGGCCTGTCGCGGCTGCACTTGGCGCTCGATCTCCTTTCCCTGGTCTCTCTTTAAACTTTCAAGGTCATAGTGCGCCTGGAGGTTGATCCAGAACTCGGGGCCGGTGCCGAAATAACGGCCCAGGCGAAGTGCCGTATCAGCACTCACCCCACGTTCGCCTTCGACAATCGCATAAAGCCGATTGCTTGGCACACGTAAGGCCAAGGCAAGCGCGTTGATTGTCATCCCGAGCGGTTTCAGAAATTCCTCGTTCAAAATCTCGCCTGGATGAGCCAGGGGAATTTGCCGTTTGTTCCGAGACATACCGTGCACCCTCGGATATCAAACCGAACTTTGTACGCGGAGCGTCATATGAGGCCGAAAGAGAAGGTCCGCCGGAAGGGGGGCCTTAAAGTCTGAAGAAATCGAGTTACGCCGTCACGGCTTTTCGATCTGGAATAGCGCGTTGCTTTTGCGGGATTCGCGCTTGTCGTCGTTCGATCGCAACCCATGCGCCTCCAACAACCGCAGCGAATAGCGCAAGCGCGCCTGGAACCATCAGCGCAAAATAGACTGGCATAGTATGCGATCTTCTCTAATCCGGAATGTCTCTTTTTCTTACGCGCTCCAGAATTATACCAATCGTCAATGAGATTATACAGCCGCCAGCTACGCCAACGGTTACTGCCAAATTGGCGTGTCCGGGTCCCAAATAGATGTCCAGCGTATAAAAAACCGCGACCAAAACTGCAATTTCGCGGAGCGTTTCCGCCAGCATCTCCGGTCCGGTCTTCTTTTCTCCCATGGGCTAGAAGCCTCCAGGATTGTGGACCACGCTAATCAGCATTCTACGCGTAACGTCGTATGACAAGAGATAGAAGTGCGCGCGATCACCGGGCTTTTCGCCCCTCGGATGGTTCGCGCGCTTGATGCGCACGTGATCGCGAGTTAGATGTCAGCGTCGCGCCGGATAGTCTCACGGCGCAATCGAAGGAGTGAAACGAAAGATGGGTAAGCTCGATGGAAAGGTCGCGTTAATTACCGGCAGCGGATCGGGGATCGGACGCGCCACCGCGCTGCTGTTTGCGGCGGAAGGCGCGAAGCTCGCGATCGTGGATCGCGCCGAAGACAACGCGCGCGCGGTGGTAGCCGAAATCACAAACAACGGTGGCGAGGCGATCGCAATTCACGCCGACGTGGCGAAGGCCGCCGACACGGAACGGATGGTGTCCGAGACGGTGGGCCGCTTCGGCAGTCTCGACATCCTCTACAACAACGCCGGCATCGGATTCGCCCGGCGCACCCATCTGCTCACCGAGGAGGAATGGGACCGCACGATCGACGTCGACCTGAAGGGCGTTTTCCTCGGTTGCAAGTACGCGTTGCCCGAGCTGATGAAACGGGGCGGCGCGATCCTCAGTACGGCGTCGGTCGCCGGTATCGAAGGCTTCCGCCAGATGGCCGCCTACTGCGCGGCGAAGGCCGGCGTCATCCTGCTGACCAAGTCGCTGGCGATGGACTACGCGGAACACGGGATTCGCGTGAACTGCATCTGCCCGGGATCGATCGAAACGCCTCTGTACGAGAGCGGCTTCGACAATCTTACGCCCGAGAAGCGCACGCGGGCGCATCAGATGTTCGCCGCGATGCATCTTTTAGGACGCACCGGGGAGCCCAACGAGATAGCCCGAGTCGCTCTGTTCCTGTGCTCTCAAGACGCGTCTTTCATCACGGGGCAGGCAGTAGTCGTCGACGGGGGCTATTCGACAGGCCATCGGATGATACGACCAGCTTGAACATTTGCCGATGACTGAAGGCGCAGCCGGAGCAGGAGTTCCCGGGCGTCATCGTAATGGCATAGTCTCCCTCGGCGAGCAGGAGTAGCATGAAAGCAGGCTACTTGCGGCGGTTGTCGTGTGGGGAGCTTTCCTCAGAGTTCGAGGTTAGGAGGGGTATCTTATGTCTGCGATAGTTTTCGCCTTGCTCTTCGGCTTGCTTTCAGGAATTGCCGGTTTCGTGGGACAGGCACAGTTCGACGCGGTGCTGCTGTTGGGATTGCTCGGCCTCACGCATATGGCGGTGATTGCCCGGCGTAAGGAGAACGAGACGATCATCCCGCAAGAGAACTTCCCAGGATAACAGCCGCGCTCGTGGCTGGGATGCTCTATGTCGTCGGGATGCCGATCGGCGACAGTGGCGACACGAGTCCGCGCGCGATCGCTATCCTGGGCCAGGTTGACCTGATTGCGTGCGAAGACACGCGGCGAATCGCGCCGCTGCTCGCCGCACACGCCATCCGAACTCCCACCCTCAGCTATTTCGAGCATAACGAGGAACGCCGCGCCCCCGAGCTGATCGAGCGGATGCGGCGCGGCGCGCGAATCGCGCTCGTCACCGACGCCGGCACGCCGGCGATTTCCGATCCCGGCTTCAGGCTGGTGCGCGACGCACTCGACGCGGGAATGCGGGTCGCCGCGATTCCAGGTCCCTCGGCCGTGATCGCGGCGCTTTCTATCGCCGGGCTGCCGACCGATCGTTTCACCTTCGAGGGCTTCCTGCCGTCGAAACCCGTTTCCCGCCGAAGCGAATTGATGGCGCTCGCCCGCGAGCGTCGAACGATGGTGTTTTTCGAGGCCGCGCGCCGGCTGGGTTCGACACTGCAGGAGATGGCGGCCGCCTTTGGTGAACGGCGCGAAGCCGCGGTGGTGCGCGAAATCAGCAAGACGTACGAGGAAGTGGTGCGCGCGAGTCTGGGAGATCTGGCCGCGCGCTTCACCGAAAGCCCCGCACGCGGTGAAATCACGCTGGTGGTCGCCGGCATGGAGCGTGGCGATAGCTCGCAAGGGCGGGCTGATGAGGCCGGCGCGGCGGCGCCCGCAATCTCGGTCGAATTGCTGTGCGAGGCGGGGCTCTCGCTCAAGCAGGCAAGCGCTGTGATAGCGCGGTTGGGCGGACGCAGGAGGCGCGAGGTTTACCAGGATGCGGTCGCCGCGCGGCGGACACGCCCCAACGACGATCCGCAAAACGACGATTCGAATGATTAGCGGCGGGCTGGCGTATCGCTGCGCTCTGTGCGCTGTTGATATGCACTGTGGCAGTTGCTTGAAAGGCGAGGATTGGTAGGCTTCAATGCCCGCGAGGGATGGCGACGACAGGCAAAAGGGCGGCTCGGCAGGCCGCCGCGGGCGATGTGTCCCAGACTCCGGCGACGGTGCTGGTCGTCCATGGACCGAACCTGAATCTGCTTGGCCTGCGCGAGCCGGAGATTTATGGGCGCACGCGCCTCGAGGATCTCGACAGGTCGCTTACGCAGTTGGGTAGCGAATTAGGCCTTAAGGTGGACACCTTTCAGTCGAACAGCGAAGGGGCGATCGTGGATAGAATCCAGCAGGCGCGGGGCAAGGCGCAAGTCCTGGTGATAAACCCGGCGGCCTACACGCATACCAGCGTGGCGATTCGCGACGCGATAATCGCGTGTCAGCTACCGGCCGTCGAAGTCCATTTGTCCAACGTCTATGCGCGCGAGCCGTTTCGTCATCACTCGACCATCTCCGACATCGTGGTGGGCCGGATCATGGGATTCGGTGCCGAGGGCTATCTTCTGGCGCTACGCGCGGCCAAGCGGTTGATCGAGGCGAAGCACGCCGCCGCCAGCGCCTGACGCGCGCCGCCCGTTTTGGCGTAACGCGAAACGGCCTCGGCCGTACCTTGGAGCGTCCATGGAATTGCGGGAAATAAAAGCTTTGCTCGCCCTGATGCGCGACTTTGGGCTGAGCGAGCTTGAAATCGAAGACAAGAAGGGCAAGGTGCGCCTGGTCCGTTCGGCCAATTCAGCCGATGAGCACCATCAGCCGGCTCCCGCGGCCGCTCCCAAGCGCGGCGCGGCGCGGACGGCGGTCGAGCCCGCGGTGGGCCTCGGAGGTCCGATTTCCAATGCGCGGCCCTCGTCGGCGCCGGAACTTGGCCCCGGCCATCGCTATGTGCAGAGCCCGATGGTGGGCACGTTTTACCGCGCGTCGTCGCCCGATTCCGATCCTTTCGTGGAGGAAGGGGACAGCGTACGTAAGGGCCAGGCGCTGTGCATCATCGAGGCGATGAAGATGATGAACGAGATCGAAGCCGAGATTGGTGGTAAACTCCTTAAGATACTTTGCGAGAACGGCCAGCCCGTCGAGTACGGGCAGCCGCTGATGATAATCGAGGCCGGCTAACCCCCGCGCCCGCGGGAATCGACTGCGCCATGTTCAAGAAACTGCTGATAGCTAATCGCGGCACGATTGCCATCCGGATCATCCGCGCCTGCCGCGAGCTTGAACATCGCCACGCTGGCGATTTATTCGACCGCCGACAAGGACGCGCTGCACGTCCGCATGGCCGACGAGGCGGTCTGTATCGGGCCGGCCGCCGCCGAGGACAGCTACCTCAACATCCCGGCGATTATCAGTACCGCGCTGACCTACGGCGCCGACGCGGTCCATCCCGGCTACGGCTTCCTGTCGGAAAACGGCGATTTCGCCGAGGCCTGCCGCCGCTCGGGGGTGCATTTCGTCGGACCGCTCGCGCGCCATATCCGCCTGATGGGCGACAAGCCGCGCGCGCGCCGGATTATGGTTCGCGCCGGAGTGCCGGTGCTGCCGGGTAGTGAAGGAAAGGGAGTAACCGAACTCCGCGAGGCGTTGGCCGACTCGAAGCGGCTCGGCTTCCCGGTGCTGATCAAGGCGGCGGCGGGCGGCGGTGGCAAGGGGATGCGCGTGGCGCGCGACGAGAAGGAACTGAGTCGGCTGTTCGCGCTCGCCCGTGCCGAGAGCGAAGCGGCGTTTGGCTCGCGCACGATGTACCTGGAGAAATATCTCGAGCACGCGCGGCACGTCGAATTTCAAATCCTCGCCGACACCCATCGCAACGTGATTCACATGGGCGAGCGCGACTGCTCGATCCAACGCCGCCATCAAAAGGTGCTCGAAGAGGCGCCGTGCCCCGTGATGACGACGCGGCTGCGCGAGAAGATGGGCAAGGCGGCCGTGCGCGCGGCCCAGGTCGTCGGCTATTCCAACGTCGGCACGGTCGAGTTTCTGCTGTCCGCCGACGGCGAGTTCTATTTCATCGAGATGAACACGCGGATCCAGGTCGAGCACGGCGTGACCGAGATGGTGACCGGGGTCGACCTGGTGCGCGAGAGCCTGGCGCTCGCGATGGGCCAACGGCTGCGGTTCAAGCAGCGCCAGGTCGCGATCGACGGCGCCGCGATGGAGTTCCGGGTCTATGCCGAGGATCCTGATACCCACCTGCCGTCGCCCGGCGTGGTGTCGAATCATCATGCGCCCGGCGGGCTGGGAGTGCGGGTCGAGTCGGCGCTGTACGACGGCTACCGCGTGCCGGTGCAATACGATCCGCTGATCGCCAAACTGATTGTCCATGCCGGCGATCGCGCGGGCGTGGTCACCCGCGCGCGGGCGGCGCTGCGCGAGTACCTGGTCGACGGCATCAAGACCAATATCCCGCTCCATCTGCGGATTCTGCAGGACCCGGATTTTCTGCGCGGCGAGTTCGCCACCGATTTTCTAACCCGCTTCGAGCGCGACGGTCACGGCACCGAAGCGATCCGCGCAGCTGGGCGTTGAACCGCGTTCGTTTTCAACCGACGGGTTCTCTCCAGGCCGACTTATGAAGATTAACCCCCGCTCGACTTTGGCGCTGGCCGCGGCTATCGGGGCCGGCGCGCTATTTTTGGTATCGGCGCAAAATGCGCTGGCCGCCGACCTGCCCTCAGGTGGTTCGGCGCTGCTCGGAGAGCAGCCGGGCCCGGCCGCGGCTGGAGCGCCCAAGGTTCAGGTGCTCGAGCCGGCGTATAACTTTGGGACGGCGCCGAGCGGTCCCCCGCTGAACCACGTCTTCATGATCAAGAATGTAGGCAACGCGCCCCTCGAAATCAGGAACGTCAGTTCGTCGTGCGGATGTACCGTCGCCAAACCGAGCAAGGAAGTCCTGGCGCCGGGTGAAGTCGCTACTATCGCGGCCTCTATCGACACGCGTTTCGAGCAGGGCCACAATCTCTCGGTCGTCAGCCTGACCACCAACGATCCCGCCAATCCCTTGATGCAGCTCAAGATCGAAGGCGTGATCAAGCCGCAAGTGGTTGCCCAACCTATGGATGTGGATTTTGGCAGCGTCCGTCACGGCAGCGCGGCCGTCCGCGATGTGGTTGTGAGCGACATGGTCGGAGGCACCGGGTTCGCGGTCAAGTCGGTAAAGAACGACAGCCCATATATCAAGGTGACCGAGTCGGCGCGCTCCGATGGCAAGCCGGGAGCGTCGTTGCAGGTGGCGCTGTCGCCGTCGACGCCGCCCGGGCCGATCAGCGACACGCTTCGGATCGATACCAGCCGCGCCCCGCTCAGAGTGGCGATCCTGGGGGTCGTCAACGGCGACCTGATCGTCAAGCCCAACCAGGTCTCCTTCGGCATCCTGCAGCACCATCAGGGGGCCGTGCGAATCGTGCGGCTCACCAACCAGGGCAGCCGCACCATCAAGGTGCTCGGCGTCGATAGCACCAGCAACAGCGTCTTCGCGCGGGTCGCCCCGGTAACGCCCGGCAAGGAATACAAGCTGACGGTCGCGCTCAGGCCCAATACGCCGGACGGCCAGGTTCGCGGGGCGCTGACTATCCGCACTGACGATCCGCAGCAGACGACGCTGACCGTGCCGTACTACGGAATCGTGGGATCGTTCACCAGCTAGGGCACCGGCTAGGCCCGGTTCGAGCCGTCCAACCCGGCGTCGCGCAGCTTACTTGCGCGCCTTGCCGGTCCCCATCAGCAACACCGTCTGGGGCGCACCCGCCGCGTTGTCGTTGATCGTCAATTGCGAGCTGTGCAGAATCCCCGTATCCACAGGCTTGAAGGTCACCTTGACCACGCAGCTTTTGCCCGGCAAAAGCGTCTTGGCGCACTGCTGCGAGACCGTGAATGGAGAGCCGGCGCTCTGCCCGGTTATCGAGACCAGTACCCGACCGGTGCCGTTGGGGTTCTTGATAGTGAGCGGGAGAGGGGCGCTGGTCGCGTTTTTCAAGGTGCCCTTGCCGAAGTTCAACGTCGGCGGTGTGATTACAAGCTTTGCGCTGACCAACGTCGTATCGATGAACGCGGAGACGAATTTCGTGATATCGGGCGTGCCCCATCCGCTCGCCAGATCGAATCCGGGCACGGCCTGGAAGCCGGTTACGCCGTTGTAATTATTGTTCCCTTTCTTGACATCCCGGATTCCGGTCGCAGCGGTGTTCTGCATATTTCCCAGCTCATAAAGGCGCGTGTTGAACGGAGCTATTGGCTGCTGGCCGTTGCTTTGAAGAATCAACTCACTGATTCCGGCCCAAATCGGCGCACCTATGCTGGTGCCGCAGGCGCAGCATGAAACCTGGTTGCCGGTTTTGGTGCCGGGGAAGACTGAGAACGCGCCGGGCGTGACGCACGCGGCCTCCATCGAGATGTCAGGAACGTCGCGCGTCCCGTCGTTCGGAGTGCCGGGCGTCTGAAATGCCGGCTTGGGCCATACAATGCTTTGTCCGCCGCCACCACCGCCTAACTCCTTCGGCGTAAACTGCGGCTCGTTCCAGACCGATTCCGCGACGAACCCCACGTCGTTCCCCGCGGCGCTATAAACAGGTTTGAATTGGGTACCGCCGATTGCGGTTACGAGGGGATCGGAAGCCAATTCGTTGACGTTGCGGGTAGTCCCGACGACGCAGTTCCCGGTCTCGGGGTCGAACTGGAATTCCGCCGCGCCTTCGTCGCCTTCCGCTATGAACACGTTCTGGCCCTGCATCGAGGCCTTCATATAAGTCGTATGGAGAGCCCCGGTGTAGTAGGAATTCGGGAAGCCGCAACTTTCGATACTGATGCTCATCGCAGTGCAGTTGTCGTCATCTACCGCCGCGTTCAGCGCGTCTACCGTGGCTAAAATGTAGTTGTTTTCGCTGGTGGCAGGATCCGCGATATAGACGGAAATCGGCGCGCCGGGCGCGAACGCGTGCGAATATTCGACATCGAGCATGGTCTCGCCCGCCCGGGAATTCTGGCCGGGATTGTCGCTATCCGAAGGGATCACGCGGGTGATTTTCGCCGCGGGCAACGCGAAGGCTTTATCGAAATTCGTGATTCCGGCCGTAGGAAAGTCGGAGATCTCGATGAGGCCGATACAGCCGCCGCCGGCGCCATTGATGCCGCTCGCCAACAGCGGAGTTTCATCATAGAAAGTGTAGAAGTCGCTCGGCGCGAAACCTCTTCTGCCGTTCAGTATTACCGCCGACTGCAGGTCTGAGTCCGCCGGCGACCCGGGGACAACACGCATCGTACTGGCCGAGCCGCGCAGATTGTCCAATCCATCGATGTGCCCGATTTCGCCGGCGAAATCGGCGGGTATCGACGGGTCCGAGAGATTCGCGAAATAGCGTCCGTCATCTCCCGAAACGATCTCGGTAGCGAACGTATGTTCGGCCTGCGCGACGCTGCCCGAAAATTTTATCGTCCAGAGTGTACTTTTGGACTGCGAGACGCTGAAACCGGCGGCCGTCAGCCATTGCACGATCGCGGCGCGCACCGCGGGATCCGGACCGAACCGGCTATCGAATTCCCCGCGCTTGAGCCATTGCCGGTACTCTGGCGACGAGGGATCCTGCTGCGCGGCCTGCAAAGCCTCGAGCGCCGTTCGGTTCGACGGATTGAGCGCGATGCTCATTTGGAGCGATTGATCGGTGGACGCGGGATGCGACGCGGCGAGGCGCTCGATCGATGGCGAATGGTTTCCGACGACGAGCGCAGTCTGCTGAGCATCCGCCCGGGCTGCCGTGAGGCCATACAAGGCCGTAAGCAGGACGATCGCGAACCGAAAAGCAATTCCCCGAAGGAAATCGGACATTTGTTGCTCCTTTGGCATATCCTCGTGATCTCGACTCGAGCGGTCGCCGAAGGGTGGCGGAGCGCACGCCGCGGAAATCCTTGAAAGCGGCGTGGCAGAATCGCCGTATCCGCACCCCTTTAGCTGTACGAGATAAGGGTGGAATCGCGCGAAACAGACGCTCGATCTCAAAACCAGCCCGCGGTAAAACCGATGCCTGAACACGCTTTAGATATCGCGAGCCCAACGAGAGTTACGCTATTGCTCCCGGCGCCGCAAGTCCGATTTTGCCACACGGCAAACTGTTTCGCGGTTTCGCGCTTGTTTCGATACCTTAGCGTTCCGTATACTTATCCATAGCGGCCGCGGCGTATCCGCAGGCGTCTTGGCCGAGGGATGCTGGCCGATGGGCGCATCGATACTGCTGAAGCCATTTCGTCGCGCGCGTGACGCGGTGATGCGCTTTGCAGTGAGTCAGCTCACCAAGCCGCTCAAGCGCTATACGCTCGTTTATCCCAATGATCTCGCCGAGTTGAAGCGGCAGATCCGCAAGGGCGACGTCATCCTGGTCGAGGGCAACGAGCGTATCAGCGAAGTCATCAAGTATCTGACCCAGAGTTCATGGTCGCACTCGGCGCTCTATATCGGCGATGAAGCGATCAGGCGGGATCCGGAGCTGCGGCTCAAACTCGCCCAGGAATACGGGGAAGAAGCGAACTACATGGTGGTCGAGGCACTGGTGCAGAGCGGAGCCGTTCTGACACCGCTCGCCAGGTATCGCGACTTCAACATTCGCATCTGTCGTCCATATCGGCTTTCCGAATCCGACCTGAGAGTCGTGATGGATGGGGCGGTGGCGAGCATTGGGCGAAAGTACGATCTTAGGAACGCGTTTGACCTGGGCCGTTACTTTTTGCCGGTGAGTCTGGTTCCGGCGCGTTTTCGCCGCACGGCGCTGCGGTTCGGCAGCGGCGATCCGACTCGCGCTATCTGTTCGAGCATGATCGCCGAGTGCTTCGACAGGGTACGGTTTCCGATTGTGCCCAAAATCGAGCCAATGCCCGAGGGCCATCCGGTTCTTCACGGGCATCCGCGCAGGCTGGGCAAGCTAATGTCGAAGCCGATTCATCTTCCTCCCGGGCTTTATCACATGATTTCGCCCTCGCTGGTGACGCCGCGCGACTTCGACCTCTCGCCGTATTTTGAAATAATCAAGTTCAACCTTATCGCGGGCGAGCGCTTCGACTATCGCAGGATTATCTGGGCCGATGTCGAGACCGAGGATGCCTCGAAGCTGGAAAAGGCCAGTTGACGGGGCTTGTGCGACGCGCGGCGCGTCTGCAATAACTAGCCAGCGCAGGCGCCCCGCGCCACTTTAAGGCAGCGGCCGGGTGCCCTCGCGAACCCTGGACGGTATCGTGTGCATGAGCAGTCGCGAACTTTTGGAGAAGGCGATAGCCCGAATTTTGCACCGCCACTGCAACTTCGGCTGGGCGCATTACTATATCCCGAGCGAGAAGTTCCCCAGCCTTATCGAAGAGCTGGTTGAGGTGGCCAGTCCAGCCGGGCAGGTGAGTCAGGAGGAACTGGTGCAATTCTTCCTGCGCACGCAGCGGCTCAGCTCCGCCCAGGAGCGGGCGGCGAAGTTCGAAGAGGAATTCTCAATTTATCGCCGCGGGTGACCGCGCGGGCGCCTCATTTGCGCCGCCTCGGATATCTCGCGAAAGATTCCCGGTTCCTGAGGTTATGACGGCGATTCCTGTCATCGTCGTCGTGAATTCCGGAAAATTGCGGCGTCAAAGCGGAGCGGTTGCGCGGGGCGGCACCGGGCACGAGCGCCGCGCGCTCTGCCAGGCCGCGCGGCGCTCTGTTAACCGTCCGGCGGTTTGCTAGGATAGCCAGCGCCCGGCTGCGGCGTTCAAAGCGTTGCCCTCGAACCCGCAC
Source organism: uncultured delta proteobacterium (assembly GCA_963755905.1). GTDB lineage: Bacteria > Desulfobacterota > Binatia > Binatales > Binataceae > JAKAVN01. The sequence continues at coordinate 981,910 of CAVWLM010000002.1, read as the reverse complement.
ATGCGGGCTATTGATTCTCCGACGGAGGTTTCCATCCACGATGCCAATCAACCAGGTCGAGCCGCCTCAGGCACACGAAATACTCACGAAACATCCGGACGCGGTATATCTCGACGTCCGCACAGAGCCTGAGTTCGCCCAGGGCCATCCCGCCGGTGCAATCAATGTCCCGGTGGTTTTCATGAAAGGACCCGGCCAGATGGAGCTCAACGGTGAGTTCGTCGACGTCGTGGCCAAGGTGCTGCCGCGCGAGAAAAAGCTGGTGGTCGGATGTCTTGCGGGTGGACGTTCGCAGCGCGCCTGCGAATTGCTCGAGGCGGCCGGCTACGGCGACCTCACCAACGTACGCGGTGGATTTGGCGGCGCTCGCGACGGCTCGGGCCAGGTGGTGGTCGCGGGATGGCGTGACGCGGGGCTGCCGGTCTCGAGCGAAGTCGGGGACAACAGCTATCAGGCGTTGCGGCGGAAGGCCGGACTTTAGCGCGCAGCCGCCAACCGGCGCGGAACTATCGCAGGATTACGACAGATGGCGATTCGGCTGACACGGATATACACCCGCAGCGGTGATCGCGGCCTGACCGCGCTGGTGGGCGGCGCCCGCGTGCCCAAGGAAAGCGCCCGCCTCGAGGCCTACGGCTCAATAGACGAGCTCAACTCGATCGTTGGCATCGTGCGCAGCTACCTGCCGATCTACAAACGCCGCTTTGGCAAGGACTACGGCTGGTACTCCGAGAGCCTGCGGCGGATCCAGAACGAGCTATTCGACGTCGGCTCCGAGTTGGCGACGCCGCCGCCCGCCGAATATGCCGGGATGCACAGGATCAGCGCGGCGGAAGCGAAAAAGCTCGAAGAAGAGATGGACCGGATGCAACAGGAGTTGGAGCCGCTCAAGTCTTTTACGCTGCCGGGCGGCGGCCTGCTCAACGGCTTTCTCCATCAGGCGCGCACCGTCTGCCGGCGGGCTGAGCGCGTGTGTTGGGCGCTCAGACGTATCGAGCCGATCAACGACCATCTGATGGTCTACGTCAATCGCTTGAGCGACCATCTGTTCGTGCAATCGCGATGGGTTGCCAAGCGGCTCAAGGAACCCGAATTCCTGTGGGACCGCGGGTTGCGAATCGATCCGCGCGCGGCGGTGCTGGCCAAGCGGCGAGCGGCCGCGGCGGCATCCGGCGGCGGGAGCGGCGAGGACGGCAATGCGCCGCGCCGAGGCAAGCGCTAGATCGGGCAGGAACCAGAACGGGCAGGAACCGGATCGGCCGCGAAGCAGATCGGCCACGAGGCAGATCGGAAGAGACCTCTTTGACAGGTGCCCGCCCCATACGGGTAGATTGCGGTTCCAAAAAGGAGGCCGACAATGCATCGGAGCGAAGGGCGCTTCTTGACCACGCATGTGGGCAGCTTGCCGCGCAGCCCCCGGCTGCTTTCGATGTTGGTGGCGAAGGAACAGGGTGAGAAGGTCGACGAGGCCGCCTTCGCGCATCAAGTCGAGCATGACCTGAAAGCGGTGCTCGATCACCAATACAAAGCCGGTATCGATATCGCCGGCGACGGTGAGCTACCGCGGATAGGATTTTCTTTCTACGTCAAAGACCGGATGAGCGGTTTTGGCGGTGTGGCAAAACGCGGCAACGTGACCGACTTCGCCAAGTTTCCGGATTTTGCCGCGCTCAAGTTAGCCTCGGGCAGCAAATTCGCAGGCAATAAGAGCGCCACGATTTATCAGGCACCAGAATGTGTCGCGCGAGTCGAATACGATCCGCACCAGGCGGCCGCACGCCAGGAGTTGGATACCTTCGCACAAACGCTGGCGAGCTCCGGCGTGAAATTCCGTGAGACTTTCGTCACTGCCGCGACCCCCGGCATCCTCTCGACCACCCTGTTGCGCTCTCCCGAGAAGGCGCCCTACGCCAGCGATCGTGACTATGTGTTCGCGCTCGCCGACGAAATGCGCAAGGAGTACGAATTAATCGTCAGCCGCGGACATGTGCTTCAATTGGACGCGCCAGACCTCGCGCTGGAACGGCAGATCATGTTCGTTGACCAGCCCCTCGACGCCTTCCTCGATCGCGTCGGGCTGCATATCGAGGCGCTCAACCAGGCGTTGATCAACATCCCGCCCGACCGCGTCCGGCTGCATGTTTGTTGGGGCAACTGGGACGGTCCGCATATAGACGATGTGGAATTGGAGCCGCTCCTGCCGCTGTTCTATCAAGCTAAAGTCGGCGCGCTGAGCCTGGCAGGGGCCAATCCGCGCCATCAGCACGACTACAAACTTTTTCGCCGTATACCGCCGCCCAAAGAGATGATTCTCATTCCAGGGGTGGTCGATGTAACCAACAACTATCTGGAGCATCCCGAGGTGGTGGCGGATCGAATCGAGCATTTCGTGGAAGCGCTGGGTGATCGCTCCCGCGTGATCGCCAGTACCGATTGCGGTTTCAGCACCTTTGCCGGCTACGTGATGGTGGGCGAAGACGTCGCCTGGGAGAAGCTAAGGATCATGAGCGAAGGAGCGCGCCTGGCATCCGAGAGGCTTTGGTAGCCGCTTGGCGCGTGAATCGCACTTGAGTCGCGAAGTATGCTGATGGGCCACGCAAACTGGAATTACCGGCGAATGATGTTGTCACGCGAACTGAAATTCCTGCGCCAAATGCGTCGCGGAGAGTAAACCCCTATGGCGGTACCAGAGCAGCGGCTCGTCCTTCATCAGGCCCAGGTGGGCCCGATGGCCAATTTCGTCTATCTCATCGGCGACCCGCTGACCCGCAAAGCCGCGGTGGTCGATCCCGCCTGGGACGTCGATAAGATCATCGCATGGGCCGAACGCTACGGGATGGAGATCGAGCATATCCTGATCACCCATTACCATCCCGACCATCTCGGCGGCAGCATGGCGGGAATGACGATCGAAGGCGCGGCGCGGATGCTCGAACGGGTGAAAGCCAAAGTCTACGTCAACAAGGCGGAGGCCGAGGGTACGCGCAAGGTGGCCGGGCTCAGCGATTCGGACCTGGTCAAGATGGACGCCGGCGATACGCTGAAGCTCGGCGATCTCACGATCACTTTTTTACATACGCCGGGTCATACGCCCGGGTCGCAGTGCTTCCTGGTCGAGGGCAACCTGGTCTCGGGCGACACGCTGTTCGTCAACTCGTGCGGACGCGTCGATCTGCCGGGCTCCGATCCTGAGGCGATGTACTACAGTCTCAACCGGACGCTGCGAAACCTGCCCGACACGACAGTGGTCTATCCCGGACACGCATACTCGCCGGAGTCGAGCACGACAATCGGCGCGCAGAAGCGGACCAACATGTATATGCGTTTTCCCAGCCTGGAAGATTTCCTCGACGCGATGGGCTACAGCCGGCGCTAGAGAGCAACTCATCCGCGAACTGACCGGCGATGCCCAAGGACACCAAGAGCGCGCGGGCGGAAATCGACAAGCTGCGCGAGCAGATAAACCGGCACAACCATCTCTATTACGTCCTCGACAATCCCGAGCTGACCGACGCCGAGTACGACGCCCTGATGCGCCGGCTTGAGGCTCTCGAAACCGCGCATCCGGAACTCCTCACGTCCGAATCGCCGACCCAGCGCGTAGGCGCGAAACCGAGTGAAAAATTCGCCGTCGTCGTTCATCGCCGGATGATGATGTCGCTCGCCAACGCGATGGACGCGGAGGAAATGCGCGAGTTCGACCGCCGCATCAAGCGCTTTCTTCATAGCGACGCCGAGATCGAGTACGTGGCCGAAGTCAAGCTCGACGGCCTCGCGGTCGAGCTCGTCTACGAGGAGGGCCGCCTGACCGTGGGATCGACGCGCGGCGACGGGGTCAACGGCGAAGAGGTGACCCAGAACATCCGCACGATCAAGAGCGTGCCGCTGCGCCTGATTCATCCCGCGCACGACGGGGTGCCGCATCTGCTGGAAGTTCGCGGCGAGGTGATCCTGCCACGCCGCGCGTTCGAGCGGCTGAACAATGAGCGCGTGGCGGCGGGCGAGCCGCCGTTCGCCAATCCGCGCAACGCGGCGGCGGGGTCGCTGCGCCAGCTCGATCCCAGGATCAGCGCCGCTCGCCCGCTCGATATCTTCTGCCACACGCCGGGAGCGATCGAAGGCGTCAGCTACCAGAGCCAATGGGATTTTCTGCAGGGAATCAAATCGCTGGGGCTCAAGATAAATCCACTGACCGAAATCTGCCACGGCGTGGACAAGGTGCTGGAGTTTCACACGCGAATCGCCGAGCAGCGCCATCGGCTCGACTACGAGGCCGACGGCGTGGTCGCCAAAGTCAACTCCTTCACGTTACAGGAGCAACTGGGAGAGGTCTCGCGCTCGCCGCGATGGGCGGTCGCGTTCAAGTTCAAGGCCCAGCAGGCTGAGACCCGGGTCAACAAGATCGCGGTCTACGTCGGTCGGATTGGATCGCTGACGCCGGTCGCGCAACTCGAACCGGTGGCGCTCGCCGGGGTGACGATTTCCAACGCCTCGCTGCACAACCTCGACGAGATCCGCCGCAAGGACGTGCGCGAAGGCGACACGGTGCTGATCGAACGTGCCGGCGACGTGATCCCTTACGTCGTGCGGGTGACCAGGGAGGGCGAGCCGCGCGCCAGGGAGTTCCAGATGCCGGCGCATTGCCCGGAATGCGGCGGCGCAATCGTGCACGAAGACGGCGAGGTCGGCTATTTCTGCGTCAACGTCAATTGCCCGGCGCGGATGCGCGAGTCGATCCGCCATTTCGCCTCGAAGTCCTGCATGGATATCGACGGCCTGGGCGACAAGCTGGTCGGCCAGTTGGTTGAAACGGAGGCGGTGAAGGAACTCGACGATCTCTATCGGCTGACCCACAGCCAACTTGCCGGGCTCGAGCGGATGGCCGACAAGAGCGCGCAGAATCTGCTCGACGCGATCGAGCGCTCGCGCCATCGAACGCTCGACCGCTTTATCAATGGGATCGGAATCCGCCATGTGGGCGAGAGCACTGCACGCTCGCTCGCGCTGCGCTTCAGGACGATCGATGCGCTGCGGGACGCGAGCGAGGATGATCTGCGCGCCGTGCGTGACATCGGCGGCGAGGTCGCGCGCAGTATCCGCGAGTATTTCGACGAGCCGCGCAACCGCAAGGCGGTCGAGCGCCTCATGCGGCATCTCGATCTCAAGCCGCTCGAAGCGCCTGCCACGCATGGACGCGCGGCGGTGCGTGACAAGAGCTTCGTGCTTACCGGGACGCTCGAGACGATGACCCGCGAGGAGGCCGAGCAGAAGATTCGTGCCGCCGGCGGCCGCGTGACCTCGGCGGTCAGCCGCAAGACCGACTTCGTCGTGGCTGGCGCCGAGGCGGGTTCCAAGCTGCGCAAGGCGACCGACCTCGGGGTGAAGACGCTCGACGAGGAGGCGTTCGTGGCGATGCTTGGTGGAGAGGGACGCGGCTGAGAAATACTGGAAAATAGTGTACAATGGCTGAACCGGATTTGGCGCGGCTCAGGATGCTGGTGCATGGGCGGGTGCAGGGAGTATTCTTTCGTCACGCAGCCGCGGAAGAAGCGCGCGAACTCGGCCTTCGCGGGTGGGTCAGGAACCTGTCCAACGGTGATGTCGAGATCGTTGCGGAAGGGCCGCGGCGCGAGCTAAAGATTATGGCTGCATGGGCCCATCAGGGGCCGCGTCTGGCGCGCGTGAGTGGGGTGGAGGAGGAGTGGTCGGATCATCGGGGCGAGGAGGGCGCCTTTACGATTCGTTAGGCGTGCGCTTAAGCGTTAGACTCTTTCGCCTCTTTCTATTATTAGCTATAGTTTCTGATGGTATAAGGACCGTGGCCTTGGCCTGGGACGCCCCAATCGCGTCCGCCGGAGGCCATGCAGCGCAAGGAGTTTGAAGAAAAATGGCTCTACCACCTGAGGCAGCCGGACAAGCCGCGGAATCGCACAGCCTTGCCGGCGGCGGTGCGGGACATAAGCGGCGCGAAAAAATCGACCACGTCGTCATTCGCTTCGCAGGCGATTCGGGCGACGGGATGCAGTTGGCCGGGATGCAGTTCACCACCGAATCGGCATTGGCAGGCAACGATATCGCGACGTTGCCCGATTTTCCCGCCGAGATACGCGCCCCTGCGGGAACCCTGGCCGGCGTAAGCGGCTTTCAGGTCAATTTCTCCAGTAATGAAATCTTTACCGCCGGCGACGAGCCCAACGTACTGGTCGCGATGAATCCGGCGGCGCTCAAGGCCAACCTCGACGATGTTCCGCCCAATGGCGTGATCATCGCGGACGTTGCGGCGTTTAGCGACTCCAACCTCAAACGCGCGGGCTTCACGTCCAATCCGCTTAACGATCACTCCCTCGACAAATATCAGGTCTTCCAGGTCGACGTGACCAAGATGACCACGCTGGCGCTGCACGACTCGGGACTCAACAACCGGGCCGTGATGCGCTGCCGCAACCTGTTCGTGCTCGGCCTGGTGTCGTGGCTCTATCAACGGCCGATCGAGAGTACGGAGAACTGGCTGGCCGGCCGCTTCCGCAAGACACCGGAAGTGCTGGCCGCCAACGTCAAGGCGCTCAAGGCGGGCTACAACTACGGCGAGACCACCGAAGCGTTCGCCAGTTCGTATATCGTCGACCCGGCGCATATCTCCGCCGGATTTTACCGGAACATCACGGGCAACAGCGCGACCGCGCTCGGCTTCGTAGTCGCGGCCTGTCGGGCCAAGCGGCCGTTGTTTCTTGGCTCGTATCCGATCACGCCCGCGAGCGACGTGCTCCACGAACTCGCCGGCTTCAAGAATTTCCCGGTGTACACCTTCCAGGCCGAGGACGAAATCGCCGGTATGGCCTCCGCGATCGGCGCGGCCTTCGGGGGAGCGATCGCGATCACCACTACTTCGGGCCCCGGGATGAATCTCAAGGCCGAGGCGGTGGGCCTGGCGGTCAAGACCGAGCTGCCGGTGATCATCACCGACATCCAGCGCGCCGGCCCTTCCACCGGTATGCCGACCAAGCCGGAGCAAGCTGACTTGCTGATGGCGATGTACGGGCGGCATGGCGAGTCGCCGATTCCGATTATCGCGGCGGCGACCCCGTCTGATTGCTTCGATTGCGCCTACGAGGCCGTGCGTATCGCGACCAAGTACATGACCCCGGTGATCCTGCTCACCGACGGCCAGCTCGCCAACGGCGCCGAGCCCTGGCTGGTGCCCGACGTGAGCAAGCTGCCAGACATCAAGGTCGAGTTCCGCACCGACCCGAACGGCTATATGCCGTATATCCGCGACCCTGAGACGATGGCGCGGCCGTGGGCGGTGCCTGGCACTCCCGGCCTGGAGCATCGGCTCGGCGGACTGTCGACCGAAGATCAGACCGGCAACATCAGCTACTCGCCGGCCAACAATGAGCTGATGGTGCGGCAGCGCGCGCGCAAGATCTCGGGCATCACGCGCGAGATTCCACCGATCGAGATCTTCGGCGACGCGGGCGGCGGCGAACTGGTTATGCTCGGATGGGGATCGACCTTCGGGCCGATTCGCGAGGCGGTAAAGCAGTTGCGCGCCAAGGGCAAGAACGTTTCGCACATCCACCTGCGCTATCTCAATCCGCTGCCGAGCGACCTGGGCGACAAGCTGCGGACGTTCCGCAAGGTGATGGTCGCCGAGATGAACATGGGACAACTGCTCAAGATGGTGCGCGCTGATTACCTGGTCGACGCCGTGGGTTGCAACAAGATCCAGGGCCGTCCGTTCAAGGTCAGCGAACTAACCAACCGCATCCTGCGCGCGCTGGAGGGCTGAGAGAAATGGCTACCGCTTTGACTCGTAAAGACTTCATCTCCGACCAGGAAGTACGCTGGTGCCCTGGATGCGGCGATTACGCAATCCTGGCCCAGGTGCAGAAGGTAATGCCGGAGCTAGGCGTCGCGCGCGAGAACACGGTCTTCATCTCGGGCATCGGATGCTCGAGCCGGTTTCCGTACTACATGAACACTTACGGTTTCCATACGATTCACGGCCGCGCGCCGGCCGTCGCGACCGGGCTGAAGGTCACGCGCCCCGAGCTGGACGTATGGGTCGTTACGGGCGACGGCGACGGACTCTCGATCGGCGGCAATCACCTGATCCACGTCCTGCGCCGCAACGTCGACCTGAAGATTCTGCTTTTCAACAACAAGATCTATGGCCTTACCAAGGGCCAGTACTCGCCGACCTCGGAAGTCGGCAAGGTCACCAAATCCTCGCCGGCAGGATCGGTCGATTTTCCGTTCAACCCGATCACGGTCGCGCTCGGAGCGCACGCGGCCTTCGTCGCGCGCACGATCGACGTCGAGCAGAAGCACCTGGGTGAAGTCCTCAAGCGCGGCCACGCGAACCGCGGCGCGTCATTCATCGAGATCCTCCAAAACTGCAACATCTTCAATGATGACGCCTTCAAGGAAGTGAGCGACAAGACCATCAAGGCCGACCATCAGCTCGTGCTGGAGAACGGCAAACCGCTCATCTTTGGCAAGAACCGCGACCGCGGTATCCGCATGAACGGGATGTATCCCGAGGTGGTGCAGCTCGGGAATGGCGTGAGCGAAAGCGATATCGTCGTGCATGACGAGAGCAACCTCGCGCTCGCCTTCATGCTGGGAAATTTCGAGCCGCCGCTGCCGACGCCGATTGGCGTCTTCTACTGCTCGCCGCGCCCGACCTACGACGCGGCGATGAACAAGCAGCTCGAAGAGGCGCGCGCCAAGATGGGCGCCGGCGATCCGCAGAAGCTGCTGCGCCAGGGCGACACCTGGACGGTCAACTAATCCGCAACAATCCGCGATAGGTCGCTTCGATAGCAAAGGCCCGGAGGGTTCGCCCCCTCTGGGCCTTTTTTCACGATGTCACGGCGCCGCTCCGATGTCGCGGCTTGTGCCACTGCGGTTCTCCCGTCAGCCCCGGCGCGGAAGCTCGACTCGCGCCCATCCGGCGGCGCACAGGTCGCCCTTTTGATTACGCTCCTCGAGCTCGCATTCGACCACGCCACCCTCGGCTTTCGCGACCTTGCCGGAGCAGGTGAGCACGTCGCCGGGGACCGCGATTCCGCGGTTTTGCCATCCGAATCCAATCACGCGGGCGCGCGGCCCCGCCCAGTCGGCCACCGCCTGGTAGAGGAAGCTCCCGTGCAGATGGGCCTGCACCAGGACGTCCGGGTAGCCCTCGGTTGCCGCATAGGGCTTGTCAAAGTGAATTCGATGCGCGTTCCAGGTCACCGCACTGAAGCGGAAGAGCTGTACGGCGGTAGGCCGCTTCACCAGCGGCGTGAGCGTGACGCCGGCCTTTACGTCCTCGAAGCAAAGCTGATGACCATGCATGGTTGGGCCCTCTCCGGTCAGCGCGCGATGAAGGTTTCGCGGCAGGTCACTAGCGGCCGGTCGGCGGCGTCGCGGTAAATCTGCGTGACTTTGATCAGAATCAGATCGCCGGAGCGTCCCTGTTTCAACTCGACCCCCTCCAGCCGCAGTTCCATCGACACGCGCGTGCCGTCGATCAGCGGCGCGTGAAAATCCAGGTCCTGGCCGCCGCCCATGATGCGCATGCCCTCGAGGGGCAGAAACGCGAACTCATGGCTGGTGGTGCCGTCGGGGCGCAGCGAATCCTGCGGCGGGCCGGACTGCCAGTTGCGGACGGCGCTCAGGAAAAGCGGCGGCGCGATGCTGTCCGGATAGCCGGCGGCGCGGGCCGCTTCGGGCTCGAAGAACACGGGATTGAGATTGTCAGCGGCGACCGCGAAGCGTTGGAAGGCCTCTTTGCGGATGATTCCCAGATCGGTCCGTTCGCTCCGCCCCACGTGGCGTTTAAGTTCTTCGCACAAATCGGGAATCGAGACGCTCATGAGACGGATCTCCTTTCAGTCGCGAGAGGACTGGCCAAGCATGTTTCGCGCGATCATCCAGCGATGGATTTCGGCGGTGCCGTGGCCGATTCGCCACACGCGCACCTGCCGGAAAAAACTCTGAATCGGCAGTTCCCGAGTATAGCCGAGGCCGCCGAAAATCTGGATACAACGGTCGGTCACGCGTTGCGCCATCTCGGTCGCGTAGAGCTTGGCGATAAAGGCCTCGTTGCGGATTTTCTGCTTAGCGTCGGCCATCCAGCCCGCGCGATAAACCAGCAGGCGCGCCGCCTCCAGTTCGACCTCGGAGTCGGCCAGCATCCATTGAATCGCCTGGCGGCTCGCGATCGGCTTGCCCCAGGTGGTGCGCTGCTTGGCCCATTCGACCGCCATCTCGATCGAGCGCGCGGCGATTCCAAGCTGGAAGGCGCCGATTTTCAATCGTCCATGAGTTAGCTGATAGTCGGCGACCGCGAAACCGCCGTCGGGCTCGCCCAGCCGGTTCGCGTCCGCGACGACGCAGTCGGTGAATTGCAGTTCATGCGGGTCCCAGTTGTCGCCCATCGTGGGAATCTCGCGCGCGACTTTGAAGCCCGGCGTTCCCATCTCGACCAGGAAACAGGTGAGGCCCCGCGCGCCGGCCTTGGGGTTGGAGGTGGTGAACAGGATGACGAAATCAGCGCCCTCGACGTAGGAAATGAAGGTCTTGGTGCCGTTGATGATCCAGCGATTGCCGTCGCGCACGGCGCTGGTTCGGACGCGGGCCAGGTCCGAGCCGGCGTCGGGCTCGGTGAAGGCGTAGCAACTGTGTTTCTCGCCGTTGATGATCGGATAGAAGAACCGCTGCTTCTGCTCGTCGTTGCAAAGATACAAAGCGGGTTCCGGGCTGCCGCCGAACTCGAACATCGCGGGATGCTTGAACAGTTCCTCGTTGATAAGGCACATCGCGAGCTGGCCGACATCGTTGCCGCCGTACTCGGACGGAACTTCGAGCGCCCAGAAACCGGCCTCGCGCCCTTTGCGTTCGAGGTCGTGGCGAACCTTGATATCGAGCTTGCCCTTGAGCAGGAACTCCTTCTCGAGCGGCATCAGCTCCTTCTCGCGGAACTGGCGAACGCTATCCACCATCATGCGATGCTCTTCGGTAATGGCGAAGTCCATAGATTTCCTCCTGCTGAACGCGTGCCGAATATTGAGCGCGGCGGGGGGTTTTTGGCAAGCGGAATTGCCTTGAGCAAAACCCGGAAGTTCGCCATCCTGTAGGCCTCGACGCGGACAAGCGCGATTCGGAAAAAACGGGAGAGCAAGATGACGGAATCGAGATATGGCGACGTGTCGGTCGCGATCAAGGACTACGTGGGATGCGTCGAGATTCACCGGCCGCCGCATAACTTCTTCGACGTTCAGCTCATCCGCGATCTGGCCAACGCGTTCACCGCGTTGGACGAAGATTCCTCCTGCCGGGCGTCGATACTGTGCGCCGAAGGAAAGTCATTCTGCGCGGGCGCCAACTTCGCGAACCGCGCCGCGACCGGGGTCGAGGCAGGTACGGAAAAGCGCAACCCGCTCTATTCCGAGGCGGTGCGGTTGTTCAGTTCCAAGAAGCCGATCGTCGGGGCGATCCAGGGGCCGGCAATCGGTGGAGGCTTCGGACTCGCCCTAGTGCCGGACTTTAGAGTCGCTTCACCCGAGGCTCGGTTCTCCGCGAACTTCGTCAAAATCGGATTCCATCCGGGATTCGGCCTCACGTATACGTTGCCACGGCTGATCGGCGTGCAAAAAGCCAATCTGATGTTCCTGACGGGGCGGCGGATCACCGGTGAGGAGGCGTTTGCGTGGGGACTCGCCGACATCCTGGTCGAAGCCGATCGCCTGCGCGAGACGGCAACGAAACTCGCGGCCGAGATTGCCGAGAACGCTCCTCTTGCGGTGAATTCAACGCGCGCCACGGTCCGCCGGGGATTGGCGGAAGCGGTTCAGGCGCAAACCGATATCGAGTTCGTCGAGCAGGATTGGCTGATGCGCACCGAGGATCACCGGGAAGGCATCAAGGCGGTTGCCGAACGGCGGCCCGGTCGCTTCGTCGGGAGATAGTTTGCCGGAGGCGGTCCGCGCCGGCGCCAGATCATTCCAGGATCGCGACCGAGAGGGGCGGCATCTCCACCGCGTCCGGCGAGATTTTCACGCGCTCCTTCGAGGCGAGTGCGACGCTTAGCCCGCGCTCGGGATCGTGCAGTGGAGCGCGCGTTTCGGACGCGGCAAAGTTGCACACGATCGTGATCGAACCGTTGCGCAGATACAGCCACCTGGCGGATTCACTAAAGTCCGCGGTGACCTGATTGAGGCGTAGCGGGCGGCGGCTCCGCCGGCGGAACCCGATTAGATTTCTGTACCACGCGAGCATCTCGGCATGTTCGCCGCGGTCGCGCTCCTCCCAGTTCAACTTCGATCGTTGAAAAGTCTCAGGTGCCTGCGGGTCGGGAACCTCGTCGGCCGCCGCGACGAAATGCGCGAATTCCTTGCGCCTTCCTTCGCGAACCGCTTGTGCGAGAGCGGGATCCTTATGATCGGTGAAGTACTGAAATGGGCTCGACGCGTTCCATTCCTCGCCTTGGAAGATCAGCGGCGCGAACGGCGAGGTCATCAGCAGGGCGGCCGCGATCTTGAGCAGGTCGCGGGAAACGAGACGGCCCAGCCGCTCGCCTTTCGCGCGATTGCCGATTTGGTCGTGATTCTGGATGCACACCACGAAACGATCGGCTTGGAGCGAAGCGGCCGGCCTGCCATGAATACGGTTTCGATGGCGCGAATAGATGCCGTCGTACACGTAAGGGTTGGTCAGCGCCTTGGCGACATTGGCGAGCGATCCGAAATCCGCATAGTAGCCGGCTTGCTCCCCAGTTAGGTACGCGTGGATCGCGTGATGAAAATCGTCGCTCCATTGCGCATCCAGACCGTAGCCGCCGGCGTCAAATGAAGTGACCAGGCGGGGCTGATTGAGATCGCTTTCGGCAATCACCATGAACTGGCGGCCAAGCTGCGATTCGAGCGTCCGTACCTCGCTCGCGAGCTGTTCGAGAAAAGGAATCGCGGAGATATCGAAGATCGCATGCACCGCATCGAGGCGCAGGCCGTCGATATGATAGTCGCGCAACCACATCAGGGCGTTGTCGCACAGGAAGCGCCGGACTTCGCGGCTATGCTCGCCATCGAGATTGAGCGCGTCGCCCCACGGCGTGCGATAGTTATCGGTCAGGTAGGGACCGAACTTCGGCAGGAAATTTCCGCTGGGTCCGAAATGGTTGTACACGACATCGAGAATCACCCCGAGGCCATGGCGATGCGCCGCGTCGACGAATCGTTTCAGTCCATCCGGTCCTCCGTATGCGTGATGAGGCGCATAGAGATCCACTCCGTCATAGCCCCATCCTCGATCGCCAGAGAACTCCGCCACCGGCATCAGTTCAACGTGGCTGACGCCGAGACTCTTTAAGTATTCAAGACGATCGATCGCCGCGTCGAAGGTGCCGGCCGTGGTGAAGGTGCCCACGTGGCACTCGTAAATTATCGCGGAGCCGAGCGGGGGCTGACGCCATCCATCGTCGGACCAACGGAACGCCGAGTGATCGATTGGCCGCGAATATCCGAGGACTCCTTCGGGCTGGAAGGGCGAACGCGGATCGGGAACCGGGTCGGCGCCGTCGACGCTGAAAGAGTAGTCGGCCCGGGCGAGGATGTCATCCAGCTCGACCGACCACCAGCCGTTCGCATCCCGCGCCATCGCAAGACGCTTTCCAGAGATCACAAGCTCGACCGTTTGCGCGAAAGGCGCCCATACCCGACGCCAATTCATGACGCGCCCGTCTCTCGCGAGAGCAGGGCCACGGGGAAGCGGCGCAGCAGTTCAGCGACGGCGGCCGGCCCCTGGAGCCATCGATCGCCGGTGAGTCGGTTGAGCCAGTCGCCTTCAGGCAGATCGATCACGGTGTCCTGCCAATCGCCGCCCAATCCAACGACCAGTCGAGGAGCGAGAGCGATAACCGATCCGCCGCGGAGGTAAGCGATCGCATGATCGGCGCGTCCGCCGCGCACTTCGAGTCGCTGAATGTTCGCGTCCGCGCCGAACCATTCCGGATGGCGCCCGCGAAGCGCCAGCCCCTGTTTGATCAGCCACAGCTTGGGCAAGCCCTCCTCGCCGCGTTCCATCACCTGCTCGGGCGTGGCCGTTGCAATCTGTCTGAGGAGGGCGCGGCGCCGATCGAAATCAACCGGCCGGCGGTTATCCGGGTCGACCAGCGATAAGTCCCACAACTCGCAGCCTTGGTAAAAATCCGGAACGCCGGGAGCTGTCAGTTTGATCAGGGTCTGCGCGAGCGAGTTAACGCGGCCAGGCTCGATTATCCCCGCGACGAACTCCTCGATCGCGTGGCGAAACCGGCTGTCGCCGTAAATTCCCTCGATGAAGCTCCGGACCGCCTTCTCGTACTCCTGGTTCGGGTCGGTCCAGCTCGTATAGACCTTGGCTTCACGCATCGCCTTTTCAGCGTACTGGAGGATGCGTTCCTGCTCGATGGGCCACGCGCCGACGATCGCCTGCAACAGGTGATACTCGAAATTGCGATCCGGGAAATTTCCGGTGTGATACGGCTGGCTGATTTCCGACCATTCGCGGCACGCGCGGCTCCAGGACTCGGGGATCTCGGAAAGCACGAACAGCCGCGCGCGGACGTCTTCGCTGCGCTTGGTGTCATGCGTCGAGGTCGCCAGCATCGTGCGCGGCCATTGCTTGTGAATCTCTCCCGTCCATTGATAGAAGTCCCGCTGGGTCATTCCAAAAGCATCGGGATCTCCGCCAACGTCGTTGAGCGCGATCATCCGGTTGTAGCTGTAAAAAGCGGTATCCTCGAGGCCCTTCGCCATGACGGCCGCCGAGGTCTGCTGAAAGCGCAGGGCCATCTCCACCGCCGCCTCGTTGGCCACCTTCAGGGTCAGAATCTGGCCAAGAAAATCGAACAGGCGCGGATCGAAATCGGCGCGATACGTCTTCGCGGCCGCGACCGCTTCGTCGATTAATCGCTCGTCCTCAGGCGAGACCTCGCCCGGCTCGAGCACGTAGGTGCGGTAAACGCCGAAGCACGCGAGCGTGGCACGTAGAACTTCATGAACGTCGTGCCGCGAATAATCGCGATGCAGGACGTCGGCCTCGCAGACCTCGAGGAATTGCGCGGTCAACCGGTTGATATCGCTGCCCAGAGAGCCGCGCATGGCGAGTTGCTTCTTCGCCCGCACCAACGACTGAAAATCGGCGGTCTCGCCACTGAATTCCCGGTAGAACGCCGTCAGCGGCTCAGCGCCCGCGGGATCGATCAGGAGCCGCCCCACGATATTCAGAAAGTCGTAACCCGTGGTCCCGTCGACCGGCCACGAATCGCGCAAACGCTCGGTTCCGGAAAGAATTTTCTCCACGACGATCCAGGTGTCCGGACAGGCGCTTCGCAGACGCCGCAGATAGCCGAGCGGATCGCGCAGACCGTCGGGATGATCGATCCTGAGGCCGGAAAGGTAGCCCTGCTTTACCCATTTCAGAGTCAGCGCATGCGTCGCCTCGAACACCTGCGCGTTCTCCATGCGCAGACCGACCAGCGTCGATATGTCGAAGAAGCGCCGGTAGCCGAGATCGCGCGCAGCCATTCGCCAATACGAAAGCCGATAGTTCTGGGCCTCCAGGACCTGATGCAACTGAGCGGTATCGGCGTTTATCTGCTCGATTGCCCGGTCGATGGCGTTCGCGATGGCGGGGTCGTCGTGAATCAACTGCATGAGCATCGCCGCGAGCACCCGGCGATCGCGATTGCGCCGCGTAATGTTGCCGCGATCCGTCGATGCCGGCGAAGGAAGTTCTTCGAAAGCGTCGGCGAGGTAGGCGAGCAAATCCACCGGATGGATTCGGGCAGCCGCGGCCAGTACGAATCTGAGCGACCGCGGGCCGACCGGGAAAATGCGATCGTCGATTTTGATTACGAAGTCGCCGCCCTGGTGACTTAGCCGAAGCTTGCCGGCCTCGAGCAGGACGCCATATTGGTCCCCCAGCACCGGCAGCAGGACCATGTTGTGAAGGCGGCGTTCCGGCGGCGCCCAGTCCACATCGAAGAACGCGGCGAACAAGCTTGACGGCCCATTCTCCAGCACGTCCCACCACCAAGGATTCTCGCGGCCGGTGATCGCCATGTGATTAGGGACGATATCCAGCAATTGGCGCATGCCGTTACGCTCGATCGCGGCACACATCCGTTCGTGGCCGGGGGCGCCGCCCAACTCTTCGTTGGCGTGGGAATGGTCGACCACGTCATAGCCGTGAGTGCTGCCTGGCGCCGCCTGAAAATACGGCGAACAGTAGACGTGATCGATTCCGAGTTCTTTCAGGTACGGGACGAGGGCCGCCGCCGCATCGAAATCAAACCGGGGGTTCAGTTGAATTCTGTAGGTCGAGCTCGGTTCACGCGGCACGGTTCATAACCAACGATGTTCGCGATTCGATCAAAAGCCCGCAACCCGGGCGAAGCACCTGGTTCCGTGCCACGCGCGTTCAGAGTTCCAACGCGCTGGCCGTGCCGACAGTCGTCTTGGTGCCGTCGGATTTTTCGCACCATACCTCGACTTCGGCGCGAGTGCGCGCGCCTTCGCGACGGCGCTCCAGGATGCGGCCGCGCGCGGCGCTGGTCTCGTTGGCCCAGAGCACGTTGACCAGTCGCAGGTCGAGACGTCCGCCGCATAGGAAGCCCACTCCGAATTGCCGCGTCATCATCGCGCCGGCCAGACATACCGACAGCATCCCCTGCACCACGATCTCGGGAAACCCGAGCTTGCGCGCCTGGTCGCGGTTCGTATGGTAGGTGCTCGCCGGCCCCGAGAACGCCATGCACATCGCTTCGCTCACGTGGATCATCGGCGATTCGATCGGCTCGCCACCGCGTTCTCCGACCTTGAAGGTGCGGGCCGCATCGCGCTCGCGAGTCTTGTCGACCGCGAACGATCCCGAGACTTGATCAGGCAGCAGGAAGCTCTGATGGGTGCGGCCGCGCGTTACCAGGCGTCCGCCGGCGTTGAAGATCAGCGTCTCGTTGACCACGTACTCGCGGTCGCGCTTGGTGTAGCGCTCGACGATCACGGAACGCGAGTGCAGGCGCTCGCCCACCATGACTGGCGCGAGAAAGTCGAATTCCTGGCGCGCGTGTAGGTTGCCGTAGACGTTGGGCAAGTACCAGTCGAGCGTGCGAAAGACGGCGGAATGCACGATCAGCGCCGGCGCGACCGGGCCTCCCAGCGGCGAGGGCCCGCGATACCATGGATTGTCGTCGCCGGTTCCCGCAATGTAGCCTTCGATTGCGTCCGGCGTGATCTCGTATTCGGTGCCGCCAAAGTCGCGGCCGACATAGATTTCGTTTTTGTCGAAAACGCTCGTCGTATCCATCACGATCTCGTTCGCCGCCCTCAAGCCTGCTTGATCTTTTTCTTCAAACGCTCGTCGAATTTCGCGCGATCGGCCACCGCGCGGCTATGCGTGCCGGTTCCGATCTCGTCGATTTCGTCGTTCGCGCGCACGTTGAACTCGACGCGCCGGCCGTCGACCTTGGTCACCTCGGCGTGGGCCGTGACCTTGTGGCCCTCGGGCGTGGCGGCGAGATGCTGAACGTTGACCACGATCCCGACCGACATTTCACCGGGCTCCATATACGGCCGCATCGCGTCAATGGCCGCCAGTTCCATCGCGAGGCTCATCATGCAGGTCGCCATGACCGGCGGCAGCGACGGCTCCATCGTGCCCGCCAGGTCCTTTTTTTCCACCGTGATGCTGTAGCTGCCCTTGGTTCCTACCGGTATCGGTCGCATCGTAAATCCTTGCCTCTACGAATCTGTTTACGCGATGTGCGTGCGCCTGAGCTTCATCTGGTCGAGTTTCGTTATCATCCAGTCTACGCGGTCGTTGCCCCAAAACAGCTCGCCCGCGACGTTAAATGTGGGCACGCCGAACACGCCGTCGCGCTCGGCTTCGGCGGCTGCGGCCTGAAGATCGTTTGCTCCCTCGCTGTCGGCGTAACGCCGGAATTCAGTCGCATCGAGGCCGACTTCCAACATTACCGCGGCGAGCGCGCCGAAGTCTTCTATATCAAGCTCGCGTTTGAAGAAACGCTCGAACACGCGATCCGCATACGGACGAAAACGTCCGTTGCGATCCGCATACAGCCCGCTCTTGAGTGCGAGACGCGAGTCGAAAATCTTTTGTGGTCCGCGGATGATAATACCACGCTCCCTGGCGAAGCGGCGCACGTCCATGTACAGGTAGCGCACTTTGTCCCAGTCGCGCTGCGCGCGCTGCTCGAGGTCGCCGCCATACGCCTCGCGCACCGGGAGTTCGAGCGGTATGAAGCGCAGATGCACGCGATGAGATTCTTCGAGCCGGTATGCCGGCTCCATCGCCAGGTACGTGAACGGACTCTTGAAATCGTAATAAAGCTTTATTGTTTCGGCAACGTCGGCCATCGTGACCACCTATCAAGTGGCTTAGCCTAAAAGCGCGCCGCAAAAAAGTGCGGGCGAAGCATTGACGGCCCGCCACGCTCAAAGTCCCCCGCTCGATTCGCCCGGCCGCTGATGCGAAGATGGTTGTTGGGCCGGCCATAACTTCAGGATTCTTCGAGGGAGCCCACGATGGCGAAGCGTTCCACAAATGCCGATATGCCACGTAATTCCAACGTCACATCACGCGCAACCCGGACCCAGGCGGTCGTGGGGCCGCCGCTCCCTTCGGAATATCACGTAATCGAGGCGGTCTCTCCGGTGGTCGATTGCGGCCGCTATCCGGTCAAACGCGTGGCGGGTGAACCCTGCGCGGTTGAGGCGGACATTTTCCGCGACGGCGACCACGTACTGCAAGCGGTGATAAAATGGCGGCCCGCAAGCGAGACGGAATTCTCAGAATCGCCCATGGAGCACGTGGACAACGATCGCTGGCGCGGGGAATTCCCGCTCGATCGCAACGATCGTTACTTCTTCACGATCCAGGCGTGGACCGATCTCTTCGCTACCTGGGAGCGGGGCTTCCGGAAAAAAGCCGAAGCGGGACGCGACGTTGCCTCCGACCTGCTCGAGGGAATTGCCTTCATCGAGGCGGGAGCGAGCCATGCCCAGGGCGCGGACCGCACGGCGATCGACTCCGCGCTCGAACGATTGCGCGCGATCGGCGAGCCGCGCGACGCGGTCGCGATCGTCTCCGATCAAAAGTTGCTCGATTTGATGGTGCGATGGGGCGCGCGCTGGAGCGCGACCGAATATCAGCCGCTACTGGAGGTGGTGGCAGACCGGCCGTTGGCGCGTAGCGGCGCATGGTACGAGATGTTTCCGCGCTCGCAAGGAGAAATCCCCGGACGTCCCGCGACGTTGCGCGAGGCCGAACGTCGGCTGCCCGCGATTCGCGACCTCGGGTTCGACATCGTCTACCTCGCACCCATACATCCGATCGGCCATACGCATCGCAAGGGCCCGAACAACACGCTGACCCCGTTGCCCGACAGTCCCGGCAGTCCCTGGGCGATTGGCAGCGAGGCGGGCGGCCATACGGCGATCGAGCCCGCGCTAGGCGGCCTTGACGATTTCGATCACTTCGTGGCGGCGGCCCAGCGGCTGGGTCTGGAGGTGGCGATCGATTTCGCGATTCAATGCTCGCCCGACCATCCGTGGGCGCGGGAGCATCCGGAATGGTTCCGGCATCGGCCCGACGGTTCGATCAAGTATGCCGAAAATCCGCCCAAGGAGTACCAGGACATCTATCCGCTCGATTTCGAGGGACCGGCGGCCGGGGCGCTGATGGAAGCGTGCAGGGAAGTGGTGCTGTTCTGGATCGGTCACGGCGTGCGGATCTTCCGGGTCGACAACCCGCATACCAAGCCGATAGCGTTCTGGCACTGGCTTATAGCGCAGGTGCGGGAGCGCTATCCGGACACTATCTTTCTGGCCGAGGCGTTCACGCGGCCCAAGGTGATGATGGCGCTCGCCAAGGCGGGCTTTACTCAGTCGTATACTTATTTTACGTGGCGCAACACGAAGTTGGAATTGATTGAGTATCTGACCGAATTGAGCGAGCCGCCGGTGAGCGATTTCTTTCGGCCCAATTTCTTTGCCAACACGCCTGACATATTGAGTCCGATCTTACAGCGCTATGGGCGGCCTGCGTTCAAGATGCGGCTGGTGCTGGCGGCGACCCTCTCGCCGTCCTATGGCATATACAGCGGCTACGAGTTATGTGAGAACGAAGCCGTGCCCGGCACCGAGGACTATCTGAATTCCGAGAAGTACGAAATTCGCACGCGCGATTGGCAGGCTTCCGGCAACATCAACGAGTTTATCGCGCGGATCAACGTGATTCGGCACGAAAACCCATGTCTCGGTACGCTGACCAACCTGCGCTTCCTGGAGACCACCGATGACGACATCCTGTGCTATGCCAAGGCCACGCCCGACCACAGCAACGTGATTCTGATAGCGGTCAATCTCGATCCCTCGCAGCCGCACTATTGCACCGCTGTGGTACCGCCGGAGATCGTTGGGGTCGCGCCGGGTGAGAGTTATGGGGTAACGGACCTGATTACGGGCTCGTCGTGGACCTGGGGCGAGCGCAACTACGTGCGGCTGGATCCCGCGATCGAGCCGGCCCACATCCTGCTGGTTACAAAACACACATGAAGAACGGCAAGAACAGCGCGCTGTCCAACGATCCGCTGTGGTACAAGGACGCGATCTTTTACGAGCTGCGCGTGCGCTCGTTCTATGACAGTAACGGCGACGGGGTCGGAGATTTTCCCGGCCTGACGCGCAAGCTCGACTATTTGCGCGACCTCGGTATAACCACGATTTGGCTGCTCCCGTTTTATCCGTCACCGATGCGCGATGACGGATACGACATCTCCGATTACACCGGCGTCCATTCCGATTGCGGAACATTGCACGATTTCAAAGCCTTCCTGCGCGCCGCGCACGACCGCGGCTTGCGCGTGGTCACCGAGCTGGTGCTAAACCACACCTCGGACCAGCATCCCTGGTTTCAGCGGGCGCGCCGTTCGCCGCCAGGCAGTCCCTACCGCGACTTTTATGTCTGGAGCGACACTCCGGAGCGTTACAAGGAAGCTCGCGTCATCTTCAAGGACTTCGAGCTGTCGAACTGGACGTGGGATCCCGTAGCCAAAGCGTACTATTGGCATCGTTTTTATTCGCATCAGCCGGATCTGAATTATGATAATCCGGCGCTCAAGCGCGCGGCCTTTCGGGCGGTTCATTTCTGGTTCGGGATGGGAGTCGACGGCCTGCGGCTCGACGCGGTGCCGTATCTCTTCGAACGCGAAGGCACGACTTGCGAGAACCTGCCCGAGACCCACGCCTTTCTGCGCGAGCTCCGCCGCCACGTCGACGCGAATTTCACCGACCGGATGCTGCTGGCGGAAGCCAACCAATGGCCTGAAGACGCGGTCACGTATCTGGAGGGCGGCAAGGAATGTCATATGGCGTTCCATTTTCCGATCATGCCGCGGATGTACATGGCGGTGCGGATGGAGGACCGCTTTCCGCTGACCGACATCTGGGCGCAGACGCCGCCGATCGAGGAATCCTGCCAGTGGGCAATCTTTCTGCGCAATCATGACGAGCTGACGCTCGAGATGGTGACCGAGGAAGAGCGCGATTTCATGTATCGGGCCTATGCCCGCGAGTCACGGATGCGCGTCAATCTCGGGATCCGGCGCCGGCTGGCGCCACTGCTCGGCAACAACCGGCGCGCGATGGAACTGATGAACGGGCTGTTGCTGTCGCTGCCCGGTACTCCGGTCATCTACTACGGCGACGAAATCGGGATGGGCGACAACATCTATCTCGGCGACCGCGACGGCGTGCGCACGCCGATGCAGTGGAGCGGCGATCGCAATGCGGGCTTCTCGGCCACCGATCCGCAGCGGCTCATCCTGCCGGTGATTATCGACCACGAGTACCACTACCAGACCGTCAACGTGGAGAATCAGGAGCACAACGTCCACTCGATGCTCTGGTGGATGCGCCGGGTAATCGCGCTGCGCAAGCAGTTCAAAGCGTTTGGCCGCGGCAGCGTCGAGTTTCTAAGCCCCGAGAATCCGCGCGTGCTGGCCTTCCTGCGGATCTACCACGACGAGCGCATCCTGGTGGTGGCCAATCTTTCGCGGTTCGTGCAATACGCCGAACTCGACCTCGCGCGTTTCAAGGGTATGGTCCCGGTGGAGATGTTCGGTCGCACCGAGTTTCCCATGATCACTGAAAAGCCCTACATGCTCACGCTCGGGCCGCATCTGTTCGATTGGTTTTCGATTCAGCCGCCGCGCCATGCCCCGGCGGTAGCCGAGGCCGCGCGCAACGAAGTGCCGAGTATTGAAAGTCCGGCCGGATGGGAAGGCTTCATGCGCGGCGAAGGCTGGGAGATGCTGGCCAAGACGCTGCCGGGCTTTCTGCCGCGGTGCCGATGGTTTCGGAGCAAGGCGCGCTTGATTAAGGCGGTCAGGATAGCCGACACGATGGCGCTTAACGAAGGCCCCGGCGGCGCGCATCTGGTGCTCGCCAACGTCGAGTACACCAACGCCGAGCCCGAAACCTACGTAATACCGCTGGCTCTGCAAGCCAACGGTGGTGCGCCGTCTCCGGAGCATCCGGAGCTGACCGTCGCTCGCTTGCGGCTCAACGGCGGACGCAACAACGTGCTCGAGGGGAGTTTGTTCGAAGCCTCGGGCGATCCGCACTTTGCCAATGCGATACTCGAGCTGGTCGAGCGGCGCCGGCGCGTGCGCGGGCAGCATGGCGAACTTAGCGCGACGGCCGTGCCGGCATGGCGCAGCCTGCGCGGCGATCGCGAGAGCCCCTGCGAGCCGCGCGCGCTCAAGGTCGAACAAAGCAATTCCTCCGTGGTCTATGGCGACCGTCTGATCCTCAAGCTGTTTCGCATGCTCGACCCCGGCGTCAGTCCCGATCTCGAAATCGGCCGCATGCTCGACGCGCATGCGCACTTCGCTCACACTCCGCCGCTTGCCGGATGGCTGGAGTATCAGGCGGGGCGCGACGAGGCGAGCACCGTCGGAGTACTACACGGCTTCATACCGAACCAGGGCGACGCGTGGGCGTACACCCAGGGCGAGCTTAGCCGGTTTTTCGAGCATGCGTTGACCTACAAGGATCGCACCGTGGAGCTGCCGGCCAAGCCGCTGGTCAACCTGGTGGCGGAGGATCGGCCGGGGCCGATGGTCACGGAAGTTATCGGAGCTTTTCTGGAAACTGCGGGCCTGCTGGGGCAGCGCACGGCGGAGTTGCATCTCGCGCTGGCCGCGGCCACCGACGATCCCGACTTCGCCCCCGAAGTCTACTCGACCCTCTATCAGCGCTCGGAATACCAGTCGATGCGCAATCTGGCGGGCCAGGTTTTTCGCATGCTGCGCGCGCGCCTGGCCTCGCTGCCGGAAACTGAACGCGCGAGGGCCGGTGCTCTTCTATCGAACCAAGAGGTCGTGACCGCGCGTTTCCAGGATTATTTGCGGCGCAGATTCACCGTCACCCGTATCCGCACTCACGGCGACTTGCATCTTGGTCAAATGCTGCACATGGGCAAGGACTTCGCGATAATCGACTTCGAGGGTGAGCCGGCACGGCCCTTGAGCGAGCGGCGGCGCAAGCGCTCCGCACTGCGCGACGTGTCGGGGATGCTGCGCTCGTTTCACTACGCGGCCATGGGTTCGATGCTGGAGCATCTGCGGACCGGCGCGCTGAGTCCCAGCATGGTCGATGCGCTGGGTCCGTGGGCGCGGCTGTGGCAGGTGTGGACTTCCTGGGCTTACCTTAAGGAATACTTGAAGACGGCGGGCGAGGCCGATTTCGTCCCGCGCGATCGCGAAGAACTGAGAATTTTGCTCGACGCTTTCCTGCTCGACAAGGCGATCTACGAGCTGAGCTACGAACTCAACAACCGTCCCGACTGGCTGATGATTCCGTTGCAGGGCGTCAACCAGGTTATCGGCGGGACGTTCAAACAGGGGGGTTGAGAGGAAGCGGATGTCGCATGGCATCTAATATAGCGGCTGCCGGTCCTGGAGACCTGGCGGGCGGCATGGAACGGCTGGCCGCACTGGAACATCTCGATCCGCATTCCATCCTCGGCGCCCACCTGGAGCCCGACGGCGTGGTGGTGCGGGCGTTTCGGCCCGACGCCGAACGCGTCGCCCTGTTAATCGAGGGTGAAGAGAGCGGGCGCGAAATGGCGCGCGTTCATCCGGCGGGAATCTTCGAGATCCGGTTGAAGGGACGACCCGATCTGTTCGCCTATCGGTTCGGAATCTTTTTTCGCGGCGGCATCTCGATCACGACGCATGATCCGTATTGCTTCCTGCCAACGGTCGGCGACCTCGACCTCTATCTGCTCGGCGAGCTCAAGCACGAGCGGCCTTACGAGGTGCTCGGCGCGCATCCGCGCGAACTGGGCGGGGTAGGGGGCGTGGCGTTCGCGGTCTGGGCGCCGAACGCCCGCGGGCTCAGCGTGGTGGGCGACTTCAACGGATGGGACGGCCGGATCCACATGATGCGTTCGATGGGCGGGTCGGGAATCTGGGAACTGTTCGTCCCGGAACTCGAGCCCGGCGCTCGCTACAAGTATGAGATTCGTCCGCACGAGGGTCCGCCCTACCTCAAAACCGATCCGTGGGCGGCCGCGCTGGAGTTGCCGCCCGCGACCGCGTCGATCATTTATCGCTCGAGCTACCATTTCGAAGATGGGCAGTGGATGGCCGCGCGTGCGGGGCGCGACGCGTTGCATGCGCCAGTTTCGATCTACGAGGTCCATCTCGGCTCGTGGCGGCGCCTTCCGCAGGAGCGCAACCGTTGGCTCACCTACCGCGAGCTGGGGCCCGCGCTCGCCGACTACGTGACCGAACTCGGCTTCACTCACGTCGAGCTGATGCCGATCATGGAGCATCCGTTCAGCGGTTCGTGGGGCTACCAGGTGAGCGGATACTTCGCGCCCACCTCGCGTTTCGGCAGCCCTGACGACTTCCGATTTTTCGTCGACTATCTCCATCGCCGCGGCATCGGCGTGATTCTCGACTGGGTGCCAGGCCATTTTCCTACCGACGCCTTCGCGCTCGCGCGTTTCGACGGCACCGCGCTCTACGAGCATCTCGACCCGCGCCTGGGATTCCATCCGGAGTGGGGCACTTACGTTTTCAATTTCGGCCGTACCGAGGTGCGCAACTTCCTGCTCGGCAGCGCCGAATGCTGGCTGCGCGAGTTCCACGCCGACGGCTTGCGCGTCGACGCAGTCGCCTCGATGCTTTACCTCGACTACGCGCGGCGCGAGGGCGAATGGATTCCCAACGCGCTCGGCGGGCGCGAGAATCTCGAGGCGGTCGCGTTCCTGCGCATGCTCAATGAACAGGCCTACGGGCGCAATCCCGGCGTCATGACCCTGGCCGAGGAGTCAACGTCGTGGCCGGCCGTTAGCCGCCCGACCGATGCCGGAGGCCTCGGCTTCGGCTTCAAGTGGGACATGGGCTGGATGCACGACACGCTGAATTATTTCTCCCAGGATCCGGTGAATCGCCGCTGGCATCAGCGGGATCTGACCTTCGGGATGCTGTACGCGTGGAACGAGAATTTCGTCCTCCCGCTCTCGCACGACGAAGTCGTATACGGCAAGCGCTCGCTGCTTTCCAAGATGCCGGGCGATCGCTGGCAACAATTCGCCAACCTGCGCGCGCTCTATGGCTACATGTGGGCGCGGCCGGGCAAGAAGCTGCTCTTCATGGGCGGCGAGTTCGGCCAGTGGAAGGAATGGAACCACGACGAGAGCCTCGACTGGGACGTGCTCCAGGGCACCGAACATCGGGGACTCCAGGCGCTGGTGGGCGAACTGAACCGGTTCTATCGCGCGCAACCGGCGTTGCACGAGGCCGACCACGATCCCGCGGGATTCCAATGGATCGCCGCCGATAATGCCGACGACAACATGATCGCTTTCATGCGGATTGCGCCGCACAGCGGCGATCGGTTGATCTGCGTCGGCAACTTCTGTCCGGTGCCTCGCTACAAGTACCGCGTTGGAGTGCCGCGCCCCGGTTACTATCGCGAGATCCTCAATACCGACGCCGCGGTGTGGGGTGGGAGCAACGTCGGCAACGCGGGAGGCGTGATGGCCGAGGCGGTTCCGTACGACGGCCTTCCTCATTCCATTTCGATCGCGCTGCCGCCGCTCGGCGTTCTGTGGTTCGACGTGCCGCGCGACTAGGAAGCGGCGCGCGTTCCTTGCAAACCGTTCGGGAGCCGCTATGATGCGCGCTGTATGATTCGCCGCTCGAGATGGCTGGCTGGCCGCTGACGGGAGGGCTCCGCGCGATGAAGACTGTAGAAGAAACGCTCGCTGAACTCGTCGACCGTGAAGAGATCCGCGATCTGCCGGTGCGCTACTGCGATTGCGTGTGGCGAAACGATGTGGCCGGAATCGTCGAACTGTTCGCCGCCGACGGATCGTTCATCGTGAAAACCCCGAATGGTGAAACCGTCCACACGGGGCGCGAGGCCCTGCTCAAGACTTATACCGAGGGACTGCGCGACCTGAAGCCGCGTCCTTACATTCACAACCACGTTGTCGAACTGGGCTTCTATGGCCGCGCGACTGGGCGCTGCTATCTCGATCTGCGCAGCGAAAAACGCAACATGGAATGGATCGGATCCGGCCATTACCTCGATGAGTACGTGAAGGTGGGCGACCACTGGAAATTCGCGTCGCGCTACTTCACCGCCCTCCACTTCGATCCCGCTACCGCCGCCAATGCGGGCGCTCCGGCCAAAGCCGCCGCCCGTGCGAAACCCGTCCGCAAAGCGGCCGTCAAACCGAAGCTCGCCAAGGCCAAGGCGGTGGTGCGAAAGAAAGCCGCACCGGTCAGGCGCAAGTCCAGGTAAGTCCAGACTGACAAGCTCAGATTGCTGACAAGTCCAGGCGTTGACGAAGCCGCCGTTTACGCACTACGTGCCAGGAGCGAGTGGTGGTGCCGTCGCACTCCGTTGAGCATCAGGGCGTTTGCGATGCTCCGGCCAGCAGCGACTGCGCTCCGCGCAGGGTTTCCTCGGCCTCGCGTACGAGATTGGCAAATACCCCGGCTGCGGGCGTAATCCCGTCGATCAGGCCGGCGCCCTGGCCGGTCGGCATGAAAGTGCGATCGGGGTCGGCCGCCTGGCCTTCGCGCCCGGTGAAACCCATGACGCCATTGCGATACGAAACGCGCACCTGTTCCGGAAACGGCCTGATCTTCGACGGCTCGCGTTCCCATTCGAGCGCGTAGCCAGTGCGGATCACGCGGCACGGCTTGCCCGTGTAGCAGCGCGTGCGCAGCGTCGAATCATCGCGCGCACGAACGATCGCGTCGCGATAGACCTGGGCCGCCTGCGCCTCGGGGGTCGCGATGAAGCGCGTGCCGACGATCACGCCCTGCGCGCCCAGCGTCAGCGCGGCGGCGATCTGGCTGCCATGCGCGATACCACCGGCGGCGAGCACCGGCAGACGGACCGCGCGGATCATCTGCGGCACCAGCGACATCATTCCGATCTCGCCGGTATGCCCGCCGGCCTCCGAGCCTTGTGCCACCACCACGTCGGCGCCCGCCTGCGCCGCCTTCTCGCCGTGGTGCACCTTGCCGCACATGACGACCACCTTCATGCCATGCTCATGCATGGTCTGGATGAACTCTGCCGGAACGGCCAGGCCGGCGACGAAGATTTTCACCTTCTCCTCGAGCAGGACCGGCATATGGGGCCGCATCATATCGGGAATCGGCGCGAGCAGGTCCACCGCGAACGGCTTGTCGGTTAGTTCGCGGGTAAGGCGGATTTCCTCGCGCAACTCCGCCGGCGAGCATCCGGCCGCTCCGATAACGCCCAGCCCGCCCGCGTTGGAAACCGCGGCGACCAGCCGATGCATCGCGACGCCGCCCATCCCGGCCAGCAGAATCGGATATTCGATCCCAAAGTAGTCGCAAATCGGAGTGTGCAGCACGGCGTCTATCCTCTTTATTTCAGCAGCGGGAAAACCATCTCCGCGAAATCCCGGTAGACCTTGCGCTCGCGATCCATCGGCGGCCACAGCACGGTCTCGCGCATGCCGCTCTTTTCGATCGCGCGAATCTGTTCCGCGATCTCCTCGGGCCGCCCAATCAGGCAACCCGCCTTTATCGCTTCGGGCGTGACGAAGCGCCGCTCCTCGGGCTGCATGTAGACCAGATGCCCCTCGTGGATCTGACGAAAGCGCGCGTTCTCCGGCAGGCTGAAATTTCTAACCCGCTTCAGGTAGTCGTCCCAGACGTTGGCGAAGTGCGGCGGTATCAGTTCGTCCTTTTCGCCAAGATCCTTCCAGATCTCGTAAAAGAAATGCAGCTCGCACATCACCCACGATCCGGTTTCCTCGATCACGCGGTCGTCGGTAAGTTTTTCGCCTGGGCGCAGCACGCATCCAGTCGTGATGAAGGCGGTATGGAAGTCCGGCGGCAGTTTGCGGCCCACGTGCGCCGCACCCTGATTGATCTTGTCCAGCTTGTGTCTTGTCTCGTCCGGATGTCCGCCGACGGTGATCCATCCGTCAGAGTAGGCGCCGGTAGCTTCGAGCGCCTTGGGACCATTGGCCGCGGCGTAGATCGGGATCCGTTGCTCGAGGTTGATGAAGTGGCGGTCGAGGTGCAGGAACTTTATTTCGCGAGTCTTGCCCCGATAGGTGTAATCCACGGCTTTGCCGTCGAGCAGCGCGCGGACCACGCGCAGGTACTCGCGGAACTCGCTGGTCCTCATGGGATCCTGACCCATCACGCGCATCGCCGTGTGCCCGGTGCCGATTCCGAGAAACACGCGGCCCGGTGCGATCTGGTTGATGCTGGCGATGGAATGCGCGGTCACCGGGGCGATACGCGTACCGGTGATCGCCACACCGGTGCCAATTTTAATCCGCCTGGTGTTCGCCGCCGCCAGCGCCATCGTCGCGTAGCAGTCCGACCAGATCATCTGCGAATCGCCGACCCACGCGCGGTCAAAGCCGAGATCTTCGACGTAACGAATCACGTCCCAGTTTCCGATATGGGTGCTTACACCGATTCCAAATTCCATTCCGACCTCCGAATCTGTGCGGCCTGAATGACCGCATCTCCGGCTAACACGACTAACAAAAGAGGACTCGCCCGTCGAACAATGACGTTGGGCCTTACCCTTGAGAAAGACGGCTGCCTGAGGCAGTCTCGCAATCGGCAGTGCGAGCGGCGCAGGACGGCTCTATGCGTGGCGCGGGCCGCGCCGGAAGGCACCGCCAGCCGACGTTTTCATGGAGGAGCGATCATGAGCTGGGATTTTGAAACCGAACCGGAGTTCCAAAAGGAACTCGACTGGATCGATAAATTCGTGCGCGAGGAAGTCGAACCGCTCGACTATGTGCTGGAGTCGCCATACGACGTCCGCGACGCCAACCGCAACAAGCTGGTGCGCCCGCTCCAGGCCGAGGTTCGGAAGCGCAAGCTATGGGCCTGCCATCTCGAACCCGAACTCGGCGGCCAGGGATACGGGCAGGTCAAGCTCGCGTTGATGAACGAAATCCTTGGCCGCTCGCGCTTCGCGCCCACCGTCTTCGGCTGCCAGGCTCCCGATTCCGGCAATGGAGAGATTCTCGCCAAGTACGGCACGGCCGAGCAGAAAAAGCGCTATCTCGAACCGCTCCTCGCCAACGAGATCGTCTCGTGCTTCTCGATGACCGAGCCGCAGGGCGGCGCCGACCCCAAGGTCTTCACCACGCACGCCGAACTGCACGGCGACAACTGGGTGATCAACGGCGAGAAATGGTTCTCCTCCAACGCGCATTATTCCTCGTTTCTGATCGCGATGGTGGTTACGGACCCGGACGGGCCGCCTTACAAGCGGCTTTCGACCTTCATCGTGCCGACCGACGCTCCGGGCGTGAGCATCGTGCGCCGGGTCGGCGTCGGCCAGGAGACCAACGGCACCCACGCATACGTTCGCTACCAGGACGTGCAGGTGCCGAAGGACCATCTGCTGGGAGAGCGCGGCGGCGGGTTCGTGGTCGCGCAGACGCGCCTGGGTGGCGGGCGGATTCATCATGCGATGCGCACTATCGGACAGGTGCGCAAGTCATTCGATCAGATGTGCGAGCGTGCGCTCTCGCGCACCACCCAGGGCTCGCTGCTGGCCGACAAGCAGATGGTGCAGGAGAAGATCGCGGATTCGTGGATCGACATCGAGCAGTTTCGCCTGCTGGTGCTGCGAACCGCCTGGCGGATCGACAAGTACAAAGACTATCTCAAAGTGCGCAAGGACATCGCCGCAGTGAAGGCCGCGATGCCCAAGGTATTCCACGACGTGGTGGTTCGCGCGCTCCAGGTCCATGGCTCGCTCGGGGTGACAGCGGAGATGCCGTTCGCCGAGCAGGTGATGGAGAGTTTCGTGATGGGGCTCGCGGACGGGCCGACCGAGGTCCATAAGATCACGCTCGCGCGCCAGGTGCTGCGCGATTACAAGGGCACCGGTGGTCTGTTTCCGACCAGCCATATCCCGGCCCTGCGCGAGGCCGCGATCCGGAAATTCGCCGACCGCATTGAACTCGAGGTGGCCGCGCAATGACGACGCGCCCCGTGCAATACGATTTCACCGGCAAGGTGGTGGTGATCACCGGCGGCAGCCGCGGTATCGGTCACGCGATGGCGCTCGGGTTCGCGGCGGCCGGCGCGAAGCTCGCGATCGCGAGCCGCAAAGTCGAAACCTGCGAGGCGACCGTCAAGGAGATCCGCGCGATCGGCGCCGACGGTTCAGCGCACGGCGCGCACGTCGGCAAATGGGAGGATTGCAACCGCCTGGTTGACGAGGTCTACGCGCGCTGGGGACGCGCCGACGTGCTCATCAATAACGCCGGCATCTCGCCGCTCGCGCCATCGTCGGCCGAGACCAGCGAAGATCTGTTCGACAAGATCATCGGCGTGAATCTCAAAGGGCCGTTTCGCCTCTCGGCGCTCTTCGGCTCGCGGATGGCGGCGGGCGAAGGCGGAGCGATCATCAATATCTCGTCGACCGCGGCGATTCGGCCGGATCCAGAAACCGCGCCCTACGCCGCCGCCAAGGCCGGGCTGAATATCCTCACCGTCGCCTTCGCGAAAGAATACGGCCCCAAGGTGCGCGTGAACTGCATCATGTGCGGCCCGTTTCACACCGACATCAGCAAGGGATGGTCCCGCACGGAGGATTTTGCCAAGCGCGCAAAGAATACTTTTCCGCTGCAGCGCGCGGGGGATCCCGAGGAAGTGGTGGGCGCGGCGCTCTACTTCGCAAGCCCGGCCGCCAGCTATACCACGGGAGCGATACTGACGATCGATGGCGGGGCGGCGCATCTGATCGTGCGGACGACCTACGAGTAGAACGCGGGAACCGGTCGGCCACTCGCGGCAATTCGAAAATTTTCGGCGCCGGGCAGAGCGAACAGTCCGGCGCCTGCGATTTCGCGAGCAGTACACCGCGCGAGCCGGCCAGCCGGAGAGTGGCGTTCAGGGCAGCAGCAGCAATTTTCCCACCGACTGGCGAGATAGCAGGTACCGGACGGCCTCCGCCGCGTCGGCGAGGGCGAATTTCCTGCCAATGGGCACCTTGAGTTTGTCCTCGCGCGCGAGGCGAAACACCTCGTCCAGGCCGCGGCGATGGATCTCGTGCATTCCATACACCATCGGTACCGCGAAACCGCTTACCTTGAGCGCCTTGCCGAACAGGCTCATCGGACTGATCGGATCGGGTATTCCTCCGGCGCGGCCATAGACCACCAGGTGTCCGAACGGCGCCAGGCATCCCAGGCCCTTGGTCACCGTGGGCTTGCCGACCGCGTCGAGGATGAGATCGACGCCGCGCCCCTCGGTCAGCCGCATCGCTTCGACGCCAAAATCGTGAGTTTCATAGTTTATCACTTCGTCGGCGCCGAACTTTCGCACGAAATCGATCTTGTCATCGGTGGAGACGGTGCCGATGACTCTCGCGCCGGCGGCCTTTGCGATCTGGACGGCGGCAATGCCGACACCGCCCGCCGCCGAGTGAACGATCACGGTTTCTCCCGGCGCTGTTCGATGGCAGCTATGGAGCAGATGCCACGCGGTCAAGACGGCGATTGGAAAGGCGGCGGCTTGCTCTAAATCCATGAAACCGGGCAAAGGCATCGCGCGTGACTGGCGAATTCGCGTGTATTCCGCAAAGGCGCCCATTCCGATGTACATGACCCGGGTGCCGGGCGTGACGCTTTTCACGTCGGGTGCAACGGCCTCGACCACGCCGGCCGCTTCCATGCCCGGAGTGTCCGGAAAAACGGGCTTCACCAGGTACTCGCCGCGAAGAAAAAGCGTATCGCCAAAGTTGACGGTGATCACTTGGTTTTTGATCAGGATGGTTCCCGGGAGAAGCTCGGGCTTGGGCACGTCGCGCCATTCCAGGACTTCCGCACCGCCGAGCCGATCGAACTGGACCGCTTTCATTGATTGTGCCTCGCTGTCAATCGAAGGAAGTAAACGCGCCTTATGTATGAACGTTGCGCCTACGCCTGGCGCGCGGGCGCAATCACCGAGTCCAGGAATTCAACCGATCTGAGCTTGCGATCGACGACTGACGCGACGAAGCGCGCGATCGCAAGGGCTCCGTCGGCGCCCGCAGCGGTCGCCGCCGAAGCGTCCGCCAACGGGAGTTCGCCCAGTTGGACAAGCGCTGCCGCGCTGGCCGCGCCAAGCCGGATACCGCCCTCGGCCGCGCTCACGCGGCATCGTGCGCAGACCACTCCGCCGCGCCCGATTATGAAATAGACTGGCGCCGAACCGATCTGGTTTTCGGCGCAGATGCGACAGCGGTCGAACTGCATACCGAAGCCCGCCCATCGAAACATCCTTAGCTCGTAAGCCTGACGCAGCGCCGTGTTGGCCTCTCCCGCGCCGAGAGCGCCGAGCGCCTCGGCCAGCAGATGGTAGGCGCCCGATGCTTCCGCGTCTTCGGAAGTCAACGCCTCGGCCAGCTCCAGCATGTAGGTGCCAAGCGCGAGGCGGCCGAGATCGTCCTCGAGGCGGAACGGCTGAAGGCCCGCGGCTTCCGCGCGCGTGATGAAAACGAGCTGTCCATGCGGGCGGCGCCGAAAATACAACATCACGTGCGAGAACGGTTCGAGCCGATGCTCGAAACGCCGGCGCGAGGCCTTGGCGCCCTTGGCGATACCCCCGAGTTTGCCGGCCTGCTCGGTGAGCAGAGTGACGATGCGATCGGATTCGAGGTAGTCGCGGGCGCGAAGCACGATTGCGGGCGTGGCTTCCTCGGCTGGCATCGGCGGCGCGCGCTTTCCGAAGCTCCGGCTAAATCCGGCGCAGCATCGATTGCTGGATTTCCTTGACCTGCGAGCGCATCGTCTCCACGCCGCGCACCGTGCGCCCG
The DNA here is from genome assembly GCA_963755905.1 of uncultured delta proteobacterium. Taxonomy (GTDB): domain Bacteria; phylum Desulfobacterota; class Binatia; order Binatales; family Binataceae; genus JAKAVN01. The sequence goes on along the minus strand of CAVWLM010000002.1, from coordinate 948,515 downwards.
CTCTCGGCGGCCTCGCGCACCAGGTGGTCGAAGCGGACCAGGATGTTGGCGATCTTGGTATGGGCCTCGACGATCGCGCGGCTGCGCAGCTCGTCGCTCTCCCATCCGCGCTCGGCATATTCGCGCAACTCCTGGCTCTGGATCAACAATTCGCGCGCCTGCTCCTCGTAGCCCTTGACCAACCGATGGATCGCGTCGCGAACCTTGGGATGCTCCTCGGGATCCTTCCAGAGCACGTGCTCGAGGAACCCGAGATCGTCCTCGGTGACGACCGCGCGGCCGGAAAGGAAGGCATGCGCGCGCAGCACGTCGAGCGAGTTGCGCCAGCGCCGGTCGGAGACCACTATGTGCTCGCGTCCGAGTTCGCGGCGCAACTCGGCGATAGCGGTGAGAACGCCGCCGGGGACCTCGACCGCGCGAGTCCGCGTGCGTAGCTCGTCGAGTTCCGCGAAACTGAGCATCGTGCGCGCGGCGGAGCGGGTCCCCTCTAGCATCTTCAGAAAACGGAATTCCTCCACGACGTAGTCGACCGTGAAGCGCAACATGAAACGGTCGTAGAGCGCGGTCAGCTCTTCTTCGTCGGGCAGTTCGTTGGACGCCCCGAACATCGTGATGAGCGGAACGCGTACGCGCTCGCGGCCGTTGTGAAACAAGCGCTCGTTGATGATGGTCAGCAGGGCGTTGAGGATCGACGAATTGGATTTGAAAATCTCGTCCAGGAACGCGATGTGTGCCTCGGGCAACTTGTGCAAGGTCACGCGCCGATAGTCGTCGTGCTCGAGTCCGCTGAGGCTCACCGCGCCGAAAATCTCCTCGGGCGTACTGAACTTGGTGAGCAGCCATTGGAAATAATCGGCGCCCTCGATCCGCCGGCATAGCTCGTCCGCCAGCATCGACTTGGCGGTGCCCGGCGGGCCGATGATGAGCACGTGGCTGCCCGAAAGCAGGGCGCAGAGCGCACCGTCGATCAAATCGGCGCGTTCCTGGAAATTGTGGTTGAGTTCCTCGCGGATGCGGGCGAGGCTGATTGCCGCGGTTGACATCGATACCCCAGGCGCGCCTTCGCACGCACGATAACCGGCCGGTCGCGCACACTCGCGCGGCACCCGCACCGGATTCAGGATCAGCTCTAACTTTTATCAGACCGCGCTCGCGCGCGCACGACGGCTTTCGCGTCCCACATCCTTGCCGGGGATGACGCCAGAAGCTAAAACGGAAACCGGTTCGCTTTCCCGATGTCAGTAATCTCCAGCCAGACATTCAAGGTCCGGGCGCTTTGGGCGTGGCATTCGGCGCGGTTGTTCGCGCTGCTCCTGGTATCGATCGCGATCATCCTTGGCGCGTATCTGCGTTTCCATGATCTGGGCCACTTCGAAATGAGCGGGGACGAGGCCGCGTCCTGGGCGGCGGCCTCCGCGCCCAGCGCGCAACAGGTCGTGCAAGTCGAGCGGAGTGTCGATCCCGGCAAGCTCGCGCTCTACGATCTGATTTTGCATGAATGGATAACGCTTTTTGGCGACAGCCTCTCCGCGATGCGGGCGATGTCGGCCGCTCTTGGAACGATCGCCATAGTCCTGGTTTTCGTCGCCGTACGCGAGGTGTGCAACTCGTTGCGCGACCAGCCCAACGGAACTATTGCTGAATTTGGCGACCTCGCGGGAGCCTTCGCGGCGATTCTTTACGCCACCAACGTCGAGATGGTGTTGTCGGACCGCACCGTCAGAATGTATCCGCTGGTGATGTGCGCCGAACTGCTGCAGATCACATTTTTGGTTCGCGCCCAGCGCCGTGGCGGGATCCTGAATTACGCTGGTATCTCAATTTTCACGGCGGTGATGGTCGCTTGCAATTTCACCTCGACATTTCTGTTAGTGGCAGAAGCGCTATGGCTCGGTTGGCTGCTGCTCGCGGCTCTCTGGGATACCCGAACGCCACGGTTGGCGGCGTTCCGTCCCGGCTGTGCGGTGGCGGCGGGAATCGCAATTCTAGCGCCCTGGCTGCCCGGCGCGTTTGCTCTGTCGCGGAGCGCGGTGGCGGTGGGCGCGATCGATTGGATCAAACCACAGCCGCTCTCGTGGCCGTACATGACGCTGCGTCACTCCGCCGGCAACCATACGTTGTTTTGGACATTTGTGGCGCTGGCCGCCTTCGGTATCTGGGGGCAATGGCGCACTGCGCGGCGAGTGGTGGAGTTCATCGCCCTGTGGACGATCGGCCCGATGCTTACGGTGATGGCGCTGACGTATCTCGTCCATCCGCTGGAGTTTGAGCGATACGTACTTATCGCGTTGGTCGGGATGGTCGCCTTTGCGGCCCTGGGAGCCGCGTCGGTGCGATCCACCGGTTTAAGGATCGTCCTGATGCTTTTTCTAGTACATCTCTCCCTGCGTCCGATGCATGCCCGGCTAAAGCGCTCGACTGAAGCGGCCTGGCGCGAGGCGACGAATCTGGCGGAAAAGCGAACCCCGCCTGGAAGCAAGGTCGCGGTATTTCCGTCCTGGTGCATCAACGTCGTGCGCTATTACATGCCGCATGACCGCCGCGACGACGTGACCACGACGGACGCCCAGTGCGGAACCGCGCCCGTGCTCGTGATGAGCGGGATCAAGATGTCCCAACCGTCCGCGATCGCGGAGATGGACGCATGCTATCCGCGGACTCTCGCAACGCTCCCGTCGGTGCAGGTGCGTTCGCGTTAGGTCGAAGATCGCCGAACGGAAGAGCCTGGCCCTATGCTTGCTGACGAATGTCCGAGACGCTACAAGGGATCAACCGTTCGCGCCCGACGCCCCATCGCCACTGACCCGCGCACGTGTAAGAGTGCGGGGTGACCGCGGCGCGCGGCTCGCAGGCTCGGCAGGAGGGCTCAGATGGACAAGGCGTTGGCAGGGGTAAAGGTCCTCGATCTGACGCAGTTCGAGGCCGGCACTTCATGTACCGAGATGCTGGCATGGCTGGGCGCGGACGTAATCAAGCTGGAAAGCCCTGGCAGAGGAGAGCAGGGGCGGTGGCAGTTGACCGAAAAGCCCGGCGTCGATTCACACTACTTCATGCTGCTCAATGCCAACAAGCGCTCGATCACGCTGAACCTCAAGGACGAGCGGGGCAAGAAAATTTTCATCGAGCTGGTAAAGAAGGTCGACATCCTGTCCGAGAATTTTTCGCTCGGCACGCTCGAGAGCTGGGGCTTCGGATGGGAGCGGCTGCACGAGATCAACCCGCGTCTCATCTACCTGACCATCAAGGGCTTCGGCACTTACGGCCCTTACAGCAAATACAAGAGCTTCGACATGATCGCGCAGGCGTCTGGCGGCGCGATGGCGTTGACCGGACTGCCGACGACTCCGCCGCTCAAGCCCGGCCCGACGATCGGCGACACCGGCACGGGGATGCACGCGGCAGTGGGTTTGCTGGCGGCGTATATCCAGCGCGAGCGCACCGGCAAGGGCCAGAAGGTCGAACTCTCGATGCAGGACGCGATCCTCAACTTCTGCCGCGTCCCGATGATGGGTACTTACATCACGCACGAGCCCGTTCCGCGTATGGGCAACCGGATATCCGCCGGCGCTCCCGCCGATACTTACCCCTGTGCTCCGGGCGGCAGCAACGACTACGTATATATCCTGTGCACGACGCCGGAGATGTGGACCAACCTGTGCAACGCGATCGGACGGCCGGAAATGGCCGTCGACGAGCGCTTCAAGGATCGCCGCTCGCGTCTGCATCACGTGGAAGAATTGACCGCGGCGATCAACGCGTGGACCAGGAAACATACGAAGCACGAAGTGATGCGGATTCTGGGCGAGGCCGACGTGCCCTGCGGCAAAGTGCTCGACAGCGTCGAACTGCTCAACGACCCGCACCTGCGCGAACGCGGGATGATCGTCACCATACAGCATCCGGTGCGCGGCGAATTCACGATGCCGGGCTGCCCGGTGAAGCTCGAGGATTCGCCCGTCGAGGTTCGTAGCGCGCCGCTGCTCGGCGAGCACAACAACGAAGTCTTCGCCCAATTTCTCGGATTCGATACCGCCGAGATCGAGCGCCTCAAACAGGAAGGCGTAATCTAGGGCGACGCTCACGGCGCGCCGTTCGTTTCACTCGGCCGATCGCGCCGGGTGCGTCGGGCTCTGCCGTGGTCGCAGAGCCGGCGGACGGCCCTCACAGCCGCGGGCATAACCGATGAGATCAAAGGATCTGTTTGGCGCGGCCGAGCTGCTCAAGAAAGAGGGCCCCGATCTGCTGCGCACCTTCATCCGCGGCCATCGCGGCGCGTTCAGCGCGGATTTGCGATTCGAGGCGATGTTCAGCCGCTCCAGCTCGGCGACGGACGGCGAGGCGCGATCGGCTCACGAGGGCGAGAGCGCCGGCTTTAGTGTGAGTGTGCGGGTCAATGAACGCTCCGGCGTGTCGAGCGCGGGCCAGACCGGGGTCGAGATCGGACGGCTCGCGTTGAATTCGACTCGGTTGCTCGGCGCCATTCGCGCGGGCCTGGCCGAAGCATACGAGCGCGCGCGGCTCGGCGCGCGCGAGAAGGCCGCCCTGATACGCGCGCTCAACGGGCGGGCGCGGAGCCTGGCGGCGACGACGCCGGTGCCGATTGACGCCGTGCGTGATGAGATCGCGGCGATATATCGCCGCGATCCACGCACTCTCGAACCTGGCGAGCTTGGGCGGCTATGCCGTGAGGCCTCGGCTCGTGTCGCCGGGCTGGGCCCGGAAATAGCATTCAACGCGGTCGCGGCGCTGAGCGAACTGCGTGAAGAACTGTTCATCAGCAGCGAGGGTGCGCTCATCAGCCAGGGCTTCGCGTTCTCGCAGGGTGATTGTTATATCGTCGCGCAAAGCGGCGACGGCCATCAGGAAATCTACGACACCATCGGGCAGCAGCGTGGTCTGGAATGCCTGGCAGAAGGATGGCGCAGCGAGCTGATGCCCAATCCGGACTTGCTCACGTTTGCGCTCGAGCTCGCGGGCGAGGCGCGCGAATTGGCTGCGGCGCCGGCGCTCAAAGCGCCCGACGCCGAAGTTACGGTGGTCACCGATCCGCATTTCAACTCATTGGTTGCGCACGAGATCATCGGCCATCCGAGCGAGGCCGACCGGGCCCTCAAGATGGAGGCGGCGTACGCGGGACGGAGCTGGTTCTTGCGTTCGCTCGAAGAAAACGAAGTCGGCCGGCGCGTGGGATCCGCGTTGATGAGCGCGTGTTCGGACCCGGGTCTCGAGGGCTATGGCCACTACCGCTATGACCATGAGGGGACGCGCGCGCGGCGGGTCGCGCACGTCGAAAACGGAGTCTTTCGCGGCTTTCTCAACTCGCGCGATACGGCCGCCGTCCTTGGAGTGGAGCCCAACGGGTCGGCCCGCGCGAGCGAGGTCTTCTACGTCCCGCTCATCCGGATGTCGAACACTTTCCTGATGCCCGGCGAAAACGACCCGCATCGGATCATCGCCGACGTCGAGCACGGCTACTATGTTTGCGGCAGCGCGGTTCCTTCGATCGCCGAGTCTCGCGAGAACTTCCGCATCTCAGCGCGCCGGATCTACGAGATCGAGCACGGCCGCCTCGGCCGGCTCTACCGCGCGGGCAGCGTGATCGCCGACTCGAAGCAATTCTTTATGCACGTCGACGCGGTAGGCAACGATCTGCGGCTGGTGCCAATCCCCAACTGCGGCAAGGGACAGCCGATGCAGCTCAAGCGGATGTCCAACGGCGGTCCGACGATCCGCTCCCGCGCACGGTTGGGCGGCGGATGAGCAAAGGATGAGGCGGCGATGCGCGCGGCGGCGGAACTGAAAAACTTCGTGCGCGAGGCGCGTGCGATGCTCGGGCGCGAACGCGATCTGGCCGAGTTCGAGATCTATTGCGCGTCAGCCGAGCATCGCGTGGCGCGCATCGCCTATACCTCGGATATCCCCTGCCGCGGCGTCGAGGAGTTGAAGTCGCACCTGGCCGAAGGCTTCACGGTACGGATCGTGATGCGCCGCGACGCTCGCGAGGTCGGAACGGCGACCGAGGCCGGTGATTTGAGTCTCGAGGCGCTGCGGTCGGCACTCGACCGCGCACGCAATGCCGGGCTTGTCGATCCGCATTTTCCCGGTTTGCCCCGGACTCCAGGCGCTACGCCGCTTAAGCTCGCGCAGAGCCCGGCCGACGCTGCAGTGACGGGCCTCATCCGCGCCGGCGACGGCGCGCTGGTTGAGTCGGCGTGGCGAATTGTCGGTGGGGCGCTCGAAGCTTTCACGCTGCCGCGCGCGGAGCGCGAGGGAGCAACGCCGCCCGGCCTGGTGCTGGGAGGCGACGTTTCGATAATGCGCGACCGGATGGCGCTGGCGAGTTCGAATTTCGAGGATGTGCGGGCCGAGGCCGGCGCGCATTTCACTTGCACGGTGACCGCGCTGGTCGAATCTTTGGGCGCCAAGGGCACGGCGTCGGTGTTGGGCGTGACGCCGAGCGGGATGCGCGCGGCGGCGGCACGGGCCGGGCGCGACGCGGTTGCGCGCGCACTTGCGCTCGGGCGCGGCGAACGGCCACCCGGCGGAGTGTATCGCGTGGTGTTCGGCCCGCAGCCGATCGCGGAGATACTCAACTACATGGTAGTGCCATCGCTCTCCACTGGCGCGTTTCACGCGGCCAGCACCGCTTACCATGGACGGTTCGGCTCGCAGGTGATGGACGCGAGGCTCAGCCTGTCGGATGATCCCGCGCCGGCACGGGGTGCGATTCGCCGCCGATTGACGTGCGAGGGGCTGCACGCGCGACGCACCACGATGATTCGGGACGGGCGGCTGGTCGGTTTGCTCTCGAATTTTTACGATAGCCATCGGCTTGCGACCGATGAGAATCGTGCTGAGAAGCTTGGCCCGTCGGCGACTGCGCACACGAGTTTCCCGCCCAATAGCGGATATCGCCTGGGTGAGAATGGAGTGCGCCGCTTCGACGCGAGTCCCGGCTCTGCCGCGACCAACGTGATAATGCGCGCCCGCGGTGGCAAAAGTGAACGCGAGCTGATCCGCGCGGTGGGCGAGGGCATCTACGTCGGCCGCATATGGTACACCTATCCGATCAACGGGCAGCGCGCAGGCGATTTCACCTGCACCGTGAGCGGCGATTCCTACATGATTCGTAACGGCGTGTTAGCCGCACCGCTCGCGCCGAACGCGCTCAGGATCAACGCCAATATCGAGCAGGTCTTCGCGCATCCGATCGGCGTCGGCAACCGCGCGGAGCCGGCGCTGGTATGGGGCGCGCCCGAGGCGTATTACGCAAGCGCGATCGCGGCGGAGCGAATCCCGTTCGCCGCGATCGAAGCGACGCAATCATCGATGGAGTGACCTTCTCTCCCGCGGGTCTAAGGGGTCTTGGATTTCGGGACGTCGCCCACGTCATCTGAGAGCTTGACGTCGTCCTTATAGACCTCGGTCCAATGCATGAACCCGTTGGGGTCCCATCGATGCCACACGCCCTCGCGTTTGCCGTCGCGATACTCGCCTTCGATCGCCTTGGCGCCGTTGGAGTACCAGCTCGTGTGCAACCCGTTCTGCACGCCGTCGGTGTAATGGTCGACCGCTGAGCGCTGGCCGTTGGCGTGCCACATCGTCCATTCGCCCGACTGTTTTCCGTCGTGGTAGTAGCCCTCGATCATCCTTGTGCCGTTTAGATTGTAAACCACGAAGATACCGTCCTTGACCGGCACTCCACCGACGTCCTTTTCGCACCAGATTTCGGTCCCGTTGGGCGGCGCTGCGCCTTTGAGCTCTGCGCCCTGGGGACAGCTCCTGGGAACGGACGGGGTCTTATCCGCGTTCGTGAATTTGCATCCGGTGGAAGCGAGGGCGAGCAGAATCAGTGCGGCCATCCCGGCCGCGAGGCGAAGCGCTCGACGCAAACGCTGAGCAACCATCGTGATTCAAGCTTACACGCTCGGCGCGTCAGGAAAACCTTCCTGCATTTCTTTCACGACCTAGCAAAGCCAAGGGGCGATGAGACCGCTGTCTCATCGCCCCTCGGTGAGTTCACCGACGCCCGGCCCGCATTGGACCGGGGCGGGCGGTCAGTTCGTGCCAGTCGAGCCGAGCAGGTTACCGCCCAGCGTGGGATGGCCGACGGTCTTGTCACCGATCACGTTAATCAACGACGGCTTGCCCGATTTGAACGCGCGATCGAGCGCCGGGATTATCTGGTCGGGGTCCGTTACGTTTTCGCCATGGCAGCCCATTTCGGCGAAAATTTTGTCGTAGCGGATGTCCTGCAGCATGTTGAACGAGTCGGTACGATCCTTCAAAAGCGGCATCGACTCGAAGCTCGGCCCCCACGAGCTGTTGTTCCACAGCAGGCATACGATCGGCAGCTTGTAGCGGGCCGCGGTCTCCATATCCCAGCCGCCGATACCCAATCCGCCATCGCCCATCACCATAACGACTTGCGCGCCGGGCCGTGCCAACTGCGCTCCGATTCCCATTCCGAAGCCGTGACCCACCGGCGCCAGCGGTCCCGCGTCGATCACCTGGCCCGGGAAGCGGCAGATGAAGTTCTGGCTCATCCAGCCCGAAAGCGTGAAGCTGTCGATGACGACGGTGCAGTTTTTGTCGAGCACCGACACCAGGTCGCGGGCGAGCCGTGACGGATGGATAGGCCGGTTGGTCTGAAACTTTTTGGCGTTTTCGGCAACCTGGTTCTCGAAGTTGGAACGGACCTCGGACAGCTCCTTGATCCACTGCGAGCCGCGATTTTTGGAGAAGTCGAGCTTCAGCTCTTTGATCCGGTTGATGAGCTGACGCAACACGAGTTTGGGATCGCCCACCAACGGAACTTCCGCCGGCACCTGCCATCCGATGCGGCTCGGCGTCGGATCGACCTGGATGTACTTGGCCTTGTCGTTCCAGGTCTTGGGTCGCCCAAAATGCTCGCCGCTCCAGAAGCGGAAGCCCAAGGTGAGGACGACGTCAGCCCGTCCAGTGAAAGGCTTCTTGAAGGCGCCGCGAATCGCCAGCGGATGCTCCTCGGATACCGCACCCTGGCCGGCGCGCCGTGCGTAAACGGGAATCGAGGTGAGCTCCGCGAACTCGCGCAATTCGGGACCGGCCTGCGACCAGAAGATTCCGTCACCGCCGGCGATCAACGGGCGTTCGGCGCCTACCAGCAGCTCGAGCGCGCGATCGATCTTGGCCGGGTCGCCCGCCGAACGGACGTCGTCAACGGTGAAGCGCATCCCGCCTGGGCTTTGGCGCTTGTCTTCGTCGTGGGCGTACAGAATGTTCTGTGGAATTTCGACCAGCGCCACGCCTTGCGGCGGCGTTATCGCCTCGCGAAAGGCGAGGCGCATGTCGAACTCGATCGTGCTCCAGTCGGTCACGCGCTTGGTATATTTGGCGAAGCTGCTCAGCATCTCAGAGCCATAAGCTTCCTGGAAGGAGCCCTGATGGTCCTCGGTATTCGGATGCTGTCCCGAGACGCAGACCACGGCGCTATTGGTCATCGCGGCGAGGCACAATCCGGTCATCGCGTTGGTCAGCCCGCATCCTGCCGTAACCATGCATACGCCGGCCTCGCCGGTCATGCGTGCGTAAGCGTCGGCGGCATAGGCGGTCGCCTGCTCGTGGCGCATGTGGATAAGCTTGATTTCGTTGCTGCGCAACTGCGCGAGGATCGGGAACAAGTGCCCACCATTGATGGAGAAGCAATATCGTGTCTTGTTCTCCCGCATCACGCGGGCAACCAGTTCACCACCGTCGACTTTAGGCATCAGCAGAACCTCCCTGGCAAATTTTGGCAGCCCCTTGGCGCAACGGATCGGGTGATCGCCCTGGCGGGCGGGTCACCCAAACCGTGCGCATACTGGGCCACGTCCTGACCCGGGGCTTGCCCTGCCGGAATCCTTACACATTTTTGACGAGGGCGGAACCAGCGGACGCTATCTTAGGATCTTTGGGGCAAACCACGGCCTGAGACAGTTGATCAAAGCAGCGATGCCTGTCACGTTGTATGCCCATAACGGCTGCGGTGAGTCTCGTTCCCGCATCGAATATCCATGAAGAGGCTGTCCGCAATTGCGTTGATATTTGTGGCGTGCGTGGTGTGCGCTCGACCCGCGCGCGCCTTCACTTTGTTCAGTCCTGATAGCTGGCCCGGCTATCTCAATCCCAACACGTGGCCGAGCCCGCTCAATCCTCACAACTGGCCGTTCACGCTAGTGCCGGTCCCCGAAATCGAGACGGACCCGAACTCCGGGGTTACCTACGGTGTGCTGGCCGCGATGTTGTTCACCGATAAGCAAGGCGAAATCAACAATATCCTGGCGCCCGACATCATCAGCAACCCGACCCTCGGGCCCGGCGGTACCTTTCGCTACCTGGGCTATCCCTCGTCGGACGAGCAGTACTACGTGATTGCCGGCTTCGAGGAAAAAATCGCGCGCCACGTGGATTTGGATTATGCGACCGGCCGCACTCATAAATCGAAGTTTTCCTTCGAGGCGCATTTCTTTTTCGAGCGCGATCCGACCGAGCGGTTCTACGGAATCGGCAACAATTCCTCCGAAGGCAACGAGAGCAACTACACGACTGAACAGCTCTATTTCGAAGGTACGCTAGGCTACAACTTCACCCAGCACCTGCAGGTCGCGATGGTCGAGCGGCCCCGTTATGTGCGGATTTTCAACGGCGCGTTCGAGTCGATTCCAACCATTTTCAAGCAATTCCCTACCGTCAAAGGGCTAAACGGTGGCACCGAAGTGTTGAGTCAAGCCCAAGCCTCATACGACACGCGCGACTCGGTTGACCTCCCGACCGACGGTGGCTACCAACTGATTTACGCTTCGATCGCCGATCGCGCCTTCTTGAGTTCGGTCTCGTACACTCGTTTCGGCGGCGATATCCATCACTATTTCCCGATCACACACAACATGATTCTCGCCACCCACGGGTATCTTCAATACATACCGGCGGGCGACGAGACCCCGTTCTGGTCGATGGGGCGTCTCGGCGGCGAATCGAGCCTGCTGTACAATCAGCAGACCTTGCGCGGCTATGGCGCGGGACGTTTCGTCGATAACAACCTGTTCGACGTGAACGTCGAGATGCGCTCGCGGGTATGGCAGACCGACATCTTCAACACCCACGGCATCCTGGAACTGGCGCCCTTTTTCGACCTGGGCCGTGTCTTCCACAATCCTGACGACAACTTCCTCACCGACTTGCATCCCGTGGGCGGGATGGGATTTAGAGGGATCGCCGAACCGTTCGTGGTCGGCTATGTCGACGTCGGCTGGGGCGGCGAGGGTGCCGCGGTCTTCTCGGGAATCAACTATCCGTTCTAGCGCCGCTCTCGCGTTCTCGCCCGCGCCTAATGGGAGACGGCCATGGAAGCCCGGCTCAAAAGCGGTGCGCGTCAGAAGACCGGCTCCGATCATATCGCTCCCGATTGCCGCGGGATGAACTTTTACCGCGCCGACCCCGCCTTTCGAGATCTGCTCGAGGTTTACATGGAGCCCGCGCTGCGCGCTCACCTCGAACCCCATCTTGATCGCCTCGGCGAGCTGGCGGGCGGACGTCTCGACGAGCTTGCCGATACCGCTGACAAGCATCCACCGGTGCTTCATCCGCGCGACCGCTTCGGCCGCGACGAAGATTGGATCGAGTATCATCCGGCCTACCGCGAGATGGAGCGGATCGCGTTCAGCGAGCTGGGACTGCATGCGATGAGCCATCGCGCGGACGTGCTCGGATGGCCCGCGCCGATGCCGCCGATCGCCAAGTACGGCTTCCAGTACCTCTTCGTGCAAGCGGAGTTCGGACTGATGTGTCCCGTCAGCGTTTCCGACACCAGCAACTTTATTATCCTTCGCTACGGCAGCGAGGAGCTCAAACGTAAACTCATTCCTCGCCTGCTCTCACAGGACCCGGCCGAGATGTGGAAGGGCACGCAGTTCATGACCGAGAAGTCGGGTGGTTCCGACGTGGGCGCTCTGGAGTGCGAGGCTCGGCAAGAAAACGGCGAGTGGTGGCTTTACGGTGAGAAATGGTTCTGCTCGCACACCGACGCGGACCTGGCGCTCATTCTGGCGCGTCCGCAGGGTGCCGAGGCGGGCACGCGCGGCCTTGGACTGTTTGCGATGCCGCGGCGGCTTGATGACGGCAGCCGCAACCGCTATCGCATCGTGCGGCTCAAGGACAAGCTTGGCACGCGCTCGATGGCAAGCGGAGAGATTCGGCTGGAGGGCGCGTTCGCATGGCAGGTCGGCGAACTGCGCGCCGGGCTCAAGCAGATGCTGGACCAGGTCAACCTGTCGCGGCTCTCGCACGGCGTTCGCGCCGCCGCGATGATGCGTCGTTGCCTCAACGAGGCGCTGTGCGTCGCCCGCAGCCGCGTGGCGTTCGGCCGCGCGCTGATCGAGATGCCGCTCGTGCGCCGGCAGTTGCTGAAGTTGATGGTGCCGACAGAACAGGCGCTCACTATGTACGCGTGGACGGCCGACGTGATGAGCCGCGCGAATCGCGGGGACGAGGGCGCCGCGCATCTGCTGCGTATCCTGACCCCGCTTTTCAAGTTCCGCGCCTGCCGCGACAACTTGCGCGTGGCCACCGGCGCCATGGAAGTGCGCGGCGGCAATGGCTATATCGAGGACTGGGTGAATCCGCGCCTGGTCCGCGACGCGCAGATAGGCGTCCTCTGGGAGGGTACCAGCAATATCAACGCGCTGGATGCGATTGGCCGGGCGGCGGCAAAAATGGGAGCGCATAAGGCGCTCGGCGCGGCTCTGCACGCGCGCCTGGCCGAGGCCTCGCGGGTCCCGGAGAAATTCCGCTCGCGACTCGCCGAATTGGTCGATCGCGCGGTAGCCTTCGGCGCGCGCGCATCCGGCAGCGAGGCCGAGCGGCTCTCGCGGATGGCGGCGGGAGCGCTCTACAATGTCGCCTCGGCGGTGGTGATGGCCTGGGAAGCGGCGCGCCTGGATAGTGGTCGGCGGCTGTTGCTCTCCCGGATGGTCGTCGAGCACCGCCTGATCGCGCAGGATCCGCTCGTGCCCGCCAACGAAGCATGGGAGGAGCGGGCAGCCGCGCTTCTGTTGGGTGAGGGCGATGACACGATCCACCAGGCCGCCGCGCTGGTCGATCACTAAGTCACGCGACCAGGTCGAGAACCTCAAGCAGCGCCTGTCCTACACGCCGCATGGCCTCATCGTCCAGCCGGGCTAGCGGACCTTCCAGCAAGCGGTTATTAGCTATCGCGCGCAGTTGATCGATCAGCAGATCCGATTCCTGACGCAAACGTTCGCGGGCGGACACGCGAATGCGAAGCGGCTCGACCTCGTCAATAAGGTTCGTTGTGAGCGGAATAATCAGAGTCGATGGATGTCCCACATCGAGCAGTGCCTGAGCCTGGATGACCAGTACGGGGCGCGACTTACCTGGCTCTGTGCCACGCCGAGGGTTGAGGTCTGCAAGCCAGATCTCGCCACGTTCAGGCATCAGGATCGCGATCGATCGCCGCGAACTCCGCGTTCACGCGCATACTCTCCGTACGAGTTTTTCTCGACACTTCGGCAAGCCTTTGGGCGCGTGTAGCGGCATTGGTTTCGCGATTCATCCGCTCGATTGCAGCACGGATATATTCCGCCCGGGTGAGTCTCAGCGTTGAAGCGCATCTTCCAGCGGCTTCCAGAAGATCTTCGGGGATTTTAAGTGAGATAGCTTCCACGGGTATCCATCAAGATAAACTTTCTAGATATCTCTTGGAAATATCCCAGCGCACATTTTGCCAAAGCGCCATTAGGGGTCGAGCCCCAAGTCAATTGGACAGGAGGGGCGGTGCGAAGGCGCGCCGCACCGCGCGGCTGAGCACGAGCGCCGCGGCCACGGGGTCATCGGCGCCGAACACGGCGCCGATGACCCCGACGCCAGCGGGGCGGACGTCGCCATCGGCGGCGTCCGCCCCGCCCGGCGCACCCAGCGAAGCGACGCGCTCGGCGGTAACTCCGCCGAGCGCGTAAAGCGGCATCCCAGCCGCGGCCCTGCACGCGGCGCCGAGTTCCTCGGCGCCGCGTGCAGGGCCGTAGCCGGCCTTCGACAAAGAGGGCCACACCGGCCCGAACACCACGAAGTCGGCGCCGGCTGCGGCCGCATCCGCGACCGCCGCCGCGCTGTGCGTCGAAACGCCGATTAGGCGCGACGGCCCAAGAAGCCGTCGCGCGTCGGCGATCGCGATCGCGTCGCCCGGCAGATGCACACCGTCGGCTTCGGCAGCCAGGGCGACGTCGATCCGATCATTGATCATCAGATGGGCCCCGTGACGGATGCAGATGGGCCGCAATGCTATCGCGAGCCGATAAAGTTCGCGCCCGCCGAGGTCTTTTTCGCGGAGTTGCAGAGCGACGCGCACGGCCGAGGGGTCGCGCGCGAGCGCACCGAGCACCTCGTCGCAGACTTCTTCGAGTCTGCGCGGCGCTATGAGACGACGGTCGCTAATCAGGTAAAGCTGGAAGTCGACCGGCGGACGGAACGCGCTATCCAATATCTCGCTCTGACCGGCCGGCTCGCGGCGCTAGCGGATCAGACCGCTCAGCGGGCTTGAGGCGGTCGCGTAAAGCTTCTGCTCGATTCGTCCCGCACGGTAGGCGATACGCCCGGCCTCGATTGCGAGCCTCATCGCCCGCGCCATCGCGATCGGATCCTTGGCTCCCGCGATCGCGGAGTTGATCAGCAAACCGTCGGATCCGATTTCCATCGCTTCGGCCGCGTCCGACGCCGTACCTACCCCCGCATCGACGATCACAGGGACCTTCGCCTGCTCGATGATAATGCGCAGGTTGAATGGATTGCGGATGCCCATGCCGGAGCCGATAGGGGCCGCCAGCGGCATCACCGCCGCGCATCCGATCTCCGCCAGCCGCAGGCACGCCACCGGATCGTCGGTTACATAGGGCAACACTTTGAAGCCTTCCTTGACCAGGATCTTCGCCGCTTCGATTGTTGCCGGCACGTCGGGGAACAGGGTTTTTTGATCGCCGATTACTTCGAGCTTGACCATGTCGCCGACGCCGACTTCGCGTGCCAGGCGGCAGGTACGCACCGCCTCTTCGACGGTGTAGCATCCGGCCGTGTTGGGCAGAATCTGGTAGCGCTTGGGGTCGATGTAATCCAGGAGGTTTTCGCTCTTGCGATCGGCGATATTGACGCGGCGCACGGCCACCGTGACGATCTCGGCGCCGCTCGCTTCGACCGCCGCACGAGTCTCGGCGAAGTCGCGATACTTGCCGGTGCCAACGATCAGGCGGGAGTGAAAAACTTTGCCGGCCAGTTCGAAATGTTCATGTTCCATGGCACGTTCCACGAATCGAATGAGACATAGGATTGATCATACACCGGCAGGACGGCCTGCGCGCCACACGAGCGCGTCTAGCCGCCCCCGACGAAGTTGATTACCTCGACCGTGTCGCCCGCTTTGAGTCTGACCTCGTCGTACTGTGCGCGCGGTATGACGGCTCGGTTGATTTCGACCGCCACCCGGCCGCGGCGCATCTTAAGGCGTTCGAGCAGTGCGGGCAGGCTCGTGTCGCCCTCGATCGTGTACTCTTCCCCGTTGAGCTGAATTGCGAAGCGCGATGAGTTGTCGGGCATCGGAAAAGCCGCTTCCCCGACTTAGGCAAGCGGCTTCAGGCGGAGCCGCGATCGCTCCGCCTGGTAGCAAAGGGCGGAACGCGGCTTCCCTACGCCGGCATCACCCGGATCAGGTTCGAGGGGTTTTCTTCTCAGTGCGCCCTTAGTGCGCACACCCCCAGCCGATTCTGTGAATATCACTTGAACGCGGGAGTGTCAAAAAACAGGTCGGACCGGTATCATCCGAGTGCCGTCAAGCACGGCCGGAAATAGAAGCACAAGGACTGGTTCGACTATTGATGGACATGGTGAACGGGCCGCCGACCGTGGCCGAGATTGACCTCGCGGCGCTCGGCGCCAACTACCGGGCGATCAAGTCGGCCGGCCGCGGCGCTGAACTGATGGCGGTGGTCAAGGCCGACGCTTACGGGCACGGCGCGATAGAAGTCGCCCGCGCGCTGCGCAGCCAGGGCTGCAGCCATTTCGGCGTTGCCCGGGTGTCCGAGGCGCGCGAATTGCGCGCGGCCGGCGTCGTTGACCGTATCTATCTACTGGGCGGATTTCTCGCCTCCGAGGCGGAAGAGATCGTCGGCCTCGACCTTACCCCGTTCGTGTACGACATCGGGTTGCTCGCGCCGCTGGGGCGGATGGTCGAAGCGCAGGCGCGCGCGAATTTTCGCATTCATCTCAAAATCGACAGCGGCGCGACCCGGCTCGGGATTCTGCCCGAAGAACTGGATCAGGCAATCGAGGAGCTTGGCCGTGTTCCGTCGCTGACAGTCGAGGGCGCTTGCACTTTGCTGGTCAATGCCGGCGATCCGCAGAGTCCCATAACCAGCGCGCAACTCGAAGTGTTCAACGCCGCGGTGGCGAGGCTGCGGGCGGCAGGATTCGATCCCCGAGTCGCCCATGTGGCCAATTCCGCCGCGTCCGTACTGCGGCCCGACGCGCATTACAACTTGCTGCGCCCCGGGCTGGCGATCTATGGATTGCCGCCCGTGCCGGCGGTGTGCGAGCAGGTTGAACTACGGCCCGTGATGACCTTCAAGACGCGCGTGGTCCAGGTCAAGCGGGTGCCGGCTGGAATGGGAGTCAGCTATGGCCACACCTTCGTGACGCCGCGGCCGAGCGCGATTGGCGTGCTCGCCGTCGGCTACGCCGACGGTTATCGGCGCGGGCTACAGCATGGCGGCGAGGTGATGATCCGGGGCCGGCGCGCACCGGTGGTTGGCGCGGTGTGCATGGACCTCACGATGGTTGATCTGACGGACGTACTTGGCGCGGCGGTCGGCGACGAGGTTATCCTGTGGGGCGGGGCGGGCGAAGCGATGATCAGCGTCAATGATATCGCGCGGCTGGCGCAGACTATTTCCTACGAGATGTTATGCACGGTCGGCAAGCGCGTGCCGCGCGTGTATCGCAAGGTGGCCTGAGATGGAAACCGGCGCGGTAAAAATCAGCCGGGCGCTGCTCGGTGTCTCGGACAAGGCGGGGCTCGGCGAATTGGCAAAGGCGCTGGCGGCGCATGGTGTCGAGATAGTTTCGACGGGCGGCACCGCGGCGGCTCTGGAAGCGGATGGCGTCAAGGTTCGCGGAGTCGAGAATTTTACCGGCTCGCCCGAGATGCTCGATGGACGGGTCAAGACGCTCCATCCGAAGATTCATGGCGGAATCCTGGCGCGGCGCTCCGACGAGAGCCATCGCCGCCAGATGCGCGAACACGGAATCGAGCCGATCGACCTGGTGGTGGTCAACTTCTATCCCTTTGAACGCACAGTCGAGCGCGCCGGCGTGAGCCTGGACGAGGCGATCGAGAACATCGACATCGGCGGCCCCGCGCTGGTCCGCGCGGCGGCCAAGAACTGGAACGACGTCGCGGCGGTAGTCGACCCTGCTGACTACCCGGAGCTGATCGAAGAACTCGCGCGCAACAGCGGGACGCTTGGACGCGAAACCCGATGGCGCCTGGCGCGCAAGGCGTTTGCGCGCGTGACAGCCTACGACGGCGCGATTTCCAACTACCTCGGCTCATTCGAGGACGGCCTGCGCCAACCGCTCGGTGACAGCTTCAGCCTCTCGATACCACGCGAACAACGGCTTCGCTACGGCGAGAATCCGCATCAGGTGGGCGCGCTCTACGGGCGCTTTCTGGAAATCGCCGAGCAGCTCCACGGCCGCGAGCTTTCGTTCA
This sequence comes from uncultured delta proteobacterium, assembly GCA_963755905.1. Taxonomy (GTDB): domain Bacteria; phylum Desulfobacterota; class Binatia; order Binatales; family Binataceae; genus JAKAVN01. The sequence continues at coordinate 930,724 of CAVWLM010000002.1, read as the reverse complement.
ATAACGTCTTCGACATCAGTTCGGCGATCAACCTGATGCTGGAGTTCAGCGGCTATGGCGACGCCGTGGTTGCGATACTCAAGCACAACACGCCGTGCGGAGTGGGCGTCGGCGCGACGCTGTTGGAGGCCTGGGAGAAAGCGTTCGCGACCGATCCCGATTCGCCGTTCGGTGGGATAATCATCGCCAATCGTCCCTGGGATCTGGCCGTTCGCCGCGGCCGTCGACGAGCTGTTCACCGAGGTTTTGATCGGGACCGACTTTGAACCCGGAGTGCTGGAGTTTTTACGCAAAAAGAAGAATCGGCGCGTGATGCGGTTTCATCCCGAGGCCGTGCGGCGCGAAGATCTCGATCTCAAACGCGTCGTTGGCGGCCTGCTGGTGCAGACGCCCGACCTGAGCCGCGAGGACCCGCGCGAGGGCAAAGTCGTGACGCGGCGCGCGCCCACCTCCGCCGAATTACGTGCGATGGAATTCGGCATCCGGGTGTGCAAGCACGTCAAGTCCAACGCGATCGCCTTCGTCGCCGAGGATCGCACCCTGGCGGTCGGCGGCGGCGCGACCTCGCGTATCGACCCGCTTCACGCGGCGCGCGAGAAGTCGGCGCGGCTTAAAGTATCACTTAAAGATTCGGTGTTGGTCTCCGAAGCGCTGTTTCCATTCTCGGACGGACCCACGCTCGCCGCCGAAGCGGGCGCAACGGCGATCGCCCAACCGGGCGGTGCGATGCGCGACGCCGAGGTCATTGCCGCAGCCGACGCGTGCGGGCTTGCGATGGTCTTCACGGGGGTGCGTCACTTCCGGCATTAGGGCTGTGTTGTTTTTGACTAATACAGACCGCGCCTCTCGCTACGCACTTTTTAGCACGCGATGAATATCATTTGCCTGATGAAAACCGCGGACCCGGCTAAGGATGTAGTCGAGGGCCCCGCCCGATGAAGGTACTGGTAGTCGGAAAAGGGGGGCGCGAGCACGCGCTGCTCTGGAGGCTTAATCAGAGCGAGACAGCGCGCAGGCTTTACTGCGCCGGCGGTAATCCCGGAATAGACCAGCTCGCGCGGATAGTCCCCGTTGCGCAAAACGACTTCGCCGCCCTTGCTGACTTTGTGCGCAGCGAAAAAATCGATCTCACCGTGGTTGGAGCCGAAGATCCGCTGGCGGCGGGAATCGTCGACGAATTCGATCGCGCCGGACTCAGAATATTCGGCCCTACCAGGGCCGCCGCGCAATTGGAGGCCAGCAAGGCCTTCGCCAAGGCCGTGATGCGCGAGGCGGGCGTGCCGACCGCGAGTTTCGAGGTCTTCGACGATGCCGCCGCGGCGCGCCGATGGGTTCGCGCGCATGGCGGCCCGCTGGTGATCAAGGCGGACGGCCTCGCGCTGGGCAAGGGCGTCGTGGTGTGCGAGGACACGGCGGACGCGCTGGCGGCGATCGACGACGCGATGGAACGCCGGCGTTTCGGCGCGGCGGGCGCACGGGTCGTTATCGAAGAGCGGTTGGTGGGCGAGGAGCTTTCCTTCTTCGCGCTGTGCGACGGCGAACACGCGGTCGCACTCGGCCTGGTGCAGGATCACAAAGCCGCCTTCGACGGCGACCGCGGTCCCAACACCGGCGGAATGGGCGCCTACACGCCGGTGCCGCATTTCGATACGGCGTTCGAGTCACGCGTGATGAACGAGGTGGTGTTGCCGACGCTCGGCGCGATGCGCGCGCGCGGCACGCCGTTTCGCGGCGTGATGTTCGTGGGGCTGATGGTCGATGGCGATGCAATCAAGGTGCTGGAGTACAACGTCCGTTTCGGCGATCCCGAGTGCGAGCCTTTGATGATGCGCTTCGAGGGGGACCTCGCCGAAACGCTGCTCGCTTGTGCGGAGGGCCGGCTCAAGGACTCGAGCATCAGGCTTTCGCCGCGCGCCGCCGTGAGCGTGGTACTCGCGTCGGGCGGATATCCGGGTGAATATCGTAAGGGCTTCCCAATAAGCGGGCTCGAGCGTATCGACGGCGCGGAACCGTCGGACGCGAAGGTGCGATGGGCGCTGCAAAAGACCCGGGTCAAGGTTTTTCATGCGGGAACCGCGACGCGCGATGGGCGCTTGGAAACTGACGGCGGGCGGGTACTGGTGGTGACCGCGATGGCCGCGGATTTGCGCCGTGCGGTTGCTGCCGCCTACGAGGCCGCCGCCATGATCGAATTCGAAGGCAAACAGATGCGCCGCGACATCGCCCGCCGTGCGCTCGAACGGCTTCCCCAATGAACGGGATCGAGCGATGTTCAGTTGTGGCCGCGAGGTTCGGAGGTCCGCTCGTTGGTTGAGAAGAACGGCATGGCCCTCGGTGACGCTCTGGCGGCGCTGGTCGCCGGCGAGGCGATTGTCTACCCGACGGAGACGTTCTACGCGTTGGGCGTGGACGCGCTCTCGCCGAAGGCGCTGGATCGATTATTCGCTATCAAAGGACGCGAGCCCGGAAAGCCGGTCGCGCTTATAGCCGCCGACGTCGCGATGGCCTTCGCCGTCGCCCGCGAGGTACCGCCCGTGGCGCGCGTCCTCGCGGCGGCGTTCTGGCCCGGACCGCTTACGATGGTGATGCGCGCGCGCGATGGAATTCCTGACGCGCTTATCGGCGCCGACGGCGGAATCGGAGTGCGAGTCTCGCCGCATCCGATCGCGACCGCGCTCGCTGCCGAACTTGGACGCCCGCTCACTGCGACCAGCGCGAATCTCGCGGGTGCGCCGCCGGCCGTGGAACTCGGCGCGGCGCGCCTCGAGCTCGGCGATAGAGTTAAAGTGTTAGTCGAAGGTGGCCGGCTCGCCGGAGGCGCTCCCAGCACCGTGCTCGCGGTGGACCGGTCCGGGATGCGCGTATTACGTCCGGGCGCGGTGAGCGAATGGCAATTGTCCGAGGCGCTTAAGGGCGGGGTATTCAGGTGAGGCTCCAGCAATGCCGATGACGCATCGAATCGAACCTTTTGAAGGATTGCTTTACGATCCTGAGCGAGCCGGAGTGCTGAGCAACGTCGTCGCGCCGCCTTACGACTTGATCGATAAAGCCCGCCAGGACGCTCTCTACGCACGCAGCCTGTACAACATCGTGCGCCTGGAGCTCAACCGCGATGAGGACCGCTATGCGTCGGCGACCCGCACCTTCGGCGAATGGCTCAAGGAGAGAATTTTCAAACTCGCACCCCGGCCCGCGATTTACCTGTACTCGCAATTTTTCGAGGTTGAAGGACGCCGTCTCAGGCGCGACGGGCTGATCGTGCGGATCCGCCTGGAAGAATTCAGCGCCGGACGGATCCTGCCACATGAGCGGACTTTTCCGGCCGCCAAACAGGACCGGCTGGAGTTGCTGACCGCCCTCAGCACCAACGTCAGCTCGGTGTTCGGGCTGTATGCCGGCGCTCATCCGGCGCTCGCCCGTCTCACGGCCGAGCTTACGGCGCGCGAGCCCGCGCTGGAGGTCACCGACGATCTCGGAATCCGCAACCAGTTGCGTCCAATCGAGGACGCGACGGCGATTGCGACGATTCAGAAGGAACTCGAGAGCCCGCGCATCTTCATCGCCGACGGACACCATCGCTACGAAACCGCGCTCGAGTATCGCCGCCGCCGGCGCGCCGCCGAGCACGATCCGGCCGGCGCACAGCCTTACGATTACACGATGATGACGCTGGTCGCCTGCGACGATCCAGGGCTCGTCATCCTGCCGACCTATCGCGTGGCACGGCATCTCGACCCCGAGGCGATAGCGTCCTTCGAGCAGCGGGCGGCGCCATTGTTCGCGATCGAGACATTCAATAGCCCCGACGCGATGCGTGCGGCGCTCGCGAAAGCGGGGCAGGGCGCGATTGCGGTTGCGCTCGGCGGGGAGCGCGTCAAGCTGCGGCTGCTGCGGCTCAAGGACCCGCGCGCGATGGCTGAAGCGATGCCTGGGGCTCCGCTGGTTGTGCAGCGGCTCGACGTAAGCGTGCTGCATTCGCTGATACTGGAGCGCATTTTTGAAATCACACCGGATCAGATCAAGGCGGGCGGCCTGATCGAATATACGATAGACGCTCTGGCCGCGCTTGGGAGCGTAGGCCCCGGCACTGTCAGCGGCGCTTTCCTGATGAACCCGCCGGCGATCGGCGACGTCGAGGCCGTCAGCGATGCGGGCGCCGTGATGCCGGAGAAGTCGACCTACTTCTATCCGAAGCTGCTCACCGGCCTGGTGCTCAACCCGCTCGACGACGGGCGAGCCTGAAAGCCTGACCGCGATGGCCGAGCCGGTTCGCTTGGTACTGGTGCGCCACGGCGAGACCGTCGGCCATTCGAGTATTCGTTATCACGGCCGCACCGACGTCGCGCTGTCGGCATTGGGCCGCCGGCAGATGCGCGCGGCGCGCGAGTGGCTCCTGACCGAGGGCGGCGCGCGCGGCTTCGCGCCGGTCTTCACGAGCCCTCTGGTCCGCGCCGCCGAGGCCGCGCGAATCATCGCGGGCAGGGAAGCCGCGGCGATCGAGATAAGGGAATTCGTCGAGGTCGATTTCGGCCTGTTCGAAGGCCTCACGGTGGAAGAGATCGCCGAGCGCTACCCCGAAGACTTCAAGCGATGGAACGCCAATCGGCTGGCAGCCGACTTCATCTATCCCGAAGGCGAGAGCAGGGCCGCATTTGTTGCGCGGGTTGCGAGCGGGACGACGCGGATGCTCGCGTTGTGGCACGAGGCGAACTTAAACGGCAGCCTCGGTTCGAATGCGCTACTGGTCGCGCATCGCGGCGTGATTCGCGCGATCGTGCGTGAGTTGACGGGAGTATTCGAGCCGCATATCGATCTTGGTTCGATACACATTCTCCAACAGGAACCGAGCGGCGCGGATTTGCGCACCGCACGATGGCGTCCTGTGGCGCTCGACCTGACCAACCATCTCTCGTGAGCGCCGCGCGAGTCGAAGTAACTCGCGCGCCTGTGCGCGATCTTAGCTCATTATGCTGGCGGGCGCGGTTTAGAAGTGCTCGGGCTCGCTGGCGCGGCGGCTGTCACGTTCGAGCTGTACCGTCATATGCCGGATGTTGAACTTCCGTTCGAGCATCGTTGACATCTCGGAGAGCACGCGGTCCTGGTCGGCGTCGCGTGTCACCACCGCGTGGGCCGAGAGTGCGAACTGGCGGCTCGCCAGGCACCATACGTGAAGATCGTGGACCTCCTCGGTGTCCTGGACCGCGAGCAAATCGTGCCGCAGTTCTTCGAGATTGATATGCGCCGGCACCGATTCCATCAGGATGTCGACGCCTTCGCGCACGAGTCCCCACGAGCTATAGAGCACCAGCGCGCCGATGAGCAGGCCCACCAGTGCGTCCGCCTGGCGCCAGCCAAAAAAGAACACCAGCGATCCTGCCAGCATCACGCCGAAGGTGCCGATCAGATCAGACAATACGTGGACGAACACCGCCCGCACCGCCATCCCGGGCCGCCCTTCCTCGGCAATGCCCGCCGAGTGGGTCATCCAGACCGAGAAGCCGTTGACGCCTAATCCGACCGTTGCGATCGCGATCACGGTCAGCCCGGCGACAGGGTGAGGATTGCGCAGACGCTGGACGGCTTCCACCCAGATGAAGATCACCAGCAGCCACAGGAAAAGACCGTTGGCCAGCGCGCCCAGGATTTCCGCGCGCAGATAGCCGTAGGTCTTGGCGCCGCTCGCCGGGAGCGCCGAGATTCGCAGCGTGAGCAGCGCGAGACACAGCGCGGCGATGTCGGTCAGCAGATGGACCGCGTCGGAAATCAGCGCGAGGCTGTTGGAATAGTACCCGCCGATGAATTCGGCGGCGCAGTAGAGCGCCGTCACCGCCAGCACGATCAGCAGACGGTTTCTATCCGCCGCTTCCGCGTGGTGCATATCGTCGAGTTGCACGGAATTAGCGCCTGCGCCGGCCGATGCTTCAAGTCACGCCAGAGATCGCTGGTGGCAGGATAACGGCGCCGCTTCGGCGATCCGGGGCACCTTCAATCATACTGCATAAGCGAAAAGCAGGGGATCGAGGGGATGCGCCGGCGTCCGCCCAGCGCGGCCAATTCGATCACGAAAGCGCAGCTTACGATTTCGGCATGGAGCTTTTGCGCGAGATGAACCGTGGCTTCGGCCGTGCCGCCGGTCGCCAGCAGATCGTCTATGATCAACACTCGCGCGCCGCGCACCAGTCCATCTTCATGGATCTCTAGTCCGGCGCTGCCATACTCGAGATCGTAAGTTTCGCCGATAGTGTGGAATGGCAATTTGCCCGGCTTGCGTGCGATCGTCAGTCCCACGCCGAGGCGGTAGGCCACGGGCGCGCCGATGATGAAGCCGCGCGACTCGATTCCAAGCACCGTGTCGACCTTGCCCAGAAACGGCGCCGCCATCATATCGACCACCGTGGCGAATGCGCTCCCATTGCCGATAAGCGGAGTTATGTCGCGAAACAGGATCCCCGGCTTGGGAAAGTCCGGGATATCACGTACGAGTCGTCGAAGTTCGTTCAATTCCATCATTTGGGTGTCTGTGTCCGGTCAATTCGTCGCGCCGGTCCCGCTGAAGATACTAGGACGAACCGTTGCGGGCAAAGCTCTCGATGGGAGAGGGGCCCGGCGGCGCAAGATAACTCAGTGGATTGTAGGCGTGATTGTCGTAGCGCACCTCGAAGTGGAGATTGGGGCCGGTGGTCCGTCCGCTGGTGCCGACCTCCGCGACGATCTGGCCCCGGGCGACCAGCGCGCGCTCGCTTACCAGGATGCGCGAGTTATGGCCGTAGACCGTCACGTAATTGTCGGAATGACGGATGATCACCGTGTTGCCATAACCGTTGAGCCTTCCCGCGAACACCACGATGCCGGAGTCGGCGGCGTGCACCGCCGTGCCGACCGGCGCCGCGATGTCGACGCCGTCATGCATCGTTCCGTGGCGCATTCCGAAACCGGAGGTCACCGTCCCCAACCATACCGGCCATGCGAACTGGCGCGAGGCGCGCGGCACGCTCCAGATCGCGCCGGGCGCGCTCTCGACACCGCCGAGGGAGGCGTACGTATAGGAGCCAGGAATTAGCAGGCTCTGCCCCACGCGGAGATCGCGCGAGTCGCTCAGATGGTTGGCCTGCAGCAATCGTTGAACGCTCACGCCGTACGCGCGCGCGATATGGTAAACGGTTTCGCCGGGTTGTACTACGTGCTCGACCGGCCGTGCATTGCCGGCGTACTGTGCCAACGATCTCCGTGGCGCCGAGGCCGAGCATCCCAGGCAGATAAGTATCGCCGAGCATAGAAGTATCGCTCCGACGGCCGCGGTCGCGGGCGATGCGGGGATCAGCGTCGCCGCCGCACACGCGTAATCTGCCGCACTGATTCTGCTTCCGCCCGCGTCCTCTTCCACCACACCACCACGGCCGCCATACGGCCCGCGCCACTTCAGCTAACGACGGCGCCCGTTGCGCCTCGTTCCGATTATCTTAGCCAATTGGCTTGGAAATCCTGATTATTTTAGGAATAGATTTGCGGTCCACCTTGCGACCCGGTTCACGATTCAATCCGCTTTGAATCCGTAGCGGCCGGTCATCCTGACGAACCGGCACTCGCCGAAATATTCCTCGCACCAGGCGCCTTCGCGCCGACTGATGCGCACCAGAGTCTGCAAGTCATCGTCGCCGATGGGCGCGACCAGGCGGCCGCCCGGCTTAAGCTGGTCGAGTAAGGGACGCGCAATACCCGGCATCGCGGCCGTCACGACGATCACGTCGAACGGAGCCTGTTCGGGCCATCCCTCCGATCCGTCGCGGCAACTCAAGTACACGTTGGTGATCTCAATCGCTTCGAGCCGCGCGCGCGCCCGCTCGTACAGCGCGGGCAGACACTCGACCGAATAGACGTATGCTGCCAGACGCGCGAGCACCGCCGCCGCGTAACCCGAACCGGTGCCGATCTCGAGCACGCGCTCGACGCCGGTGAGCTGGGCGACCTCGCACATCAACGCGACCATGTATGGCTGCGAGATCGTCTGCGCGGCGCCGATCGGCAGTGGCTCGTCATTGTAGGCTTGCGAGGCGCATTCGGGCGGGATGAATCGGTCGCGCTCAACTATGCGCATCGCAGCCAGCACCCGGGAATCTCGGATACCGCGGCGCTCGAGTTGCTCGACCACCATCCGTTCGCGAGCCTGTGCCAGATCGTCCATCGTCAGCTCATCAACCTGCGGCGGCCCCTCTTCCGGGCATACGTCCCGCTAATCCGCTCAGGGATTATACCTTTAGCTTATAGCTGATTACAGGCCGTCTTCTGGGATGCCGGCCCCTCCACTCTGCGAGAGGGCTGATGGCGTAGGACGTTCCTTTTAGCCCCGAGCTCTGGAAACGGTAGGGAAATCCGGTGGCAAATAGGATGGCACTGTACTAAAGCTGAAGTTGATTGCACTTGGTCTCGCGCGACCGGTTGGGGGAACATCGACGAGCCGGTAAGGACGCCACGAACACAACCTCGGAGAAACTCTCATGGCGGATAAGGAATGGACCGAAGAAAAGGTCCGCGTAGGCGACACGGAACTGGTCATCGTCAAGGGCGGCAAGGGCAAGGCGCTGCTGGTCCTGCACGGCGAACTGGGATGGCCCGGATGGACGGCATGGAACTCGGCGCTGGCTAAGGAACGGACGCTACTCACGCCGATTCATCCAGGCTTCGGGAAAACCGCGATGGCCGACTGGATTACGAGCATCCGCGACCTCGCCGGCTTCTACCAGCGGTATGTGCGCGAACAGAAACTGGGGCCGGTGGACGTTATCGGCCACTCGCTCGGCGGCTGGATTGCGGCCGAGATGGCGGCCGCCAACCCGGCGCAGTTCAGCAAAATGATCCTGGTCGCGCCCGTGGGCGTTCGTCCGCCGCAAGGCGAGATCATGGACATGTTCACCGTGACTGCGCGCGTCTACCTGACGCGTGGCGCGGCCGATCCGCAAAAGCAGGATTTTGCCAAGCTCTTTGGCGGTGAGCAGACGCCCGAGCAGTACGAGGCGTGGGAAGAAGCTCGCGCCGAGACGGCGCGGCTCGCGTGGGAGCCCTACATGTTCAATCCCAGCCTGCCGCATCTGCTCGAGGGCATCGACGGATTGCCGACGTTGCTCTTGTGGGGCAAGCAGGATGCGGTCGTTCCGCTCAGTGCAGCGGAGGTTTATCAGCGCTCGATCAAAGGCGCGAAGGTCGTGACGATCGACAATTGCGGGCACTATCCCGGGGCCGAGCAACCGGCCGAGTTCCTGAAGCAGGTGCGCGCGTTCCTGGGCTGATGCCGCGGAGAACCTGAATGCACATAATGTGGTTCACCGAGCGGGCCTATCATCACGTGCCCGAGGACGAGGTGCTAAAGCTGCGCAGTTTCTTCGGCGTACCCAACAAGTTCTTCGATCCGCAAAAAGGCGCGCAGCTTCTCAACCAGTACCTCGACGAGAAGATATATTCGGACGAGCTCGGCAGCTTCGACGGCGTGATGCTCAACGAGCATCACGGCACCCCCTTCTGCATGGGCGCGGTGATGGATGTCGAGGCGGCGGTGCTCGCCCGGTGTACCAGCAAGGTCAAGATCGTGTTGCTCGGCAACCCTCTGCCGGTCGCCGCCAACCCGCTGCGACTGGCCGAGGAGCTGGCGATGATCGACCTCATCTCGGGTGGACGGCTGGTGCCCGGATGGGTGCGCGGCGCGGGCAGCGAGCAACTCGCCAACAACGCCAATCCGGCCTACAACCGCGAATACTTCGAAGAAGCGCACGATCTCGTCATCGCAGCCTGGACCCGGCCCGGACCGTTTCGATGGGAAGGCAAGCATTTCAATTTCCGTTTCGTGAATCCGTGGGTCCTGCCTCTGCAAAAGCCGCATCCGCCCATCTGGATCCCGGGCCTGATCAGTCCCGAGACGGTGCGATGGTGCGCCGAGCATCGTTACCCCTACGTTGCGCTGGCCACGATGCTCGAGCCGACGCTCGAAATGTGGAGGATGTACACCAACCGCGCGGCGGACATGGGTTACCAGGCGGGACCGGAGAATTTCGGCTACCTGCAGCCCATCTTCGTGCACGAGACCGAAGAGAAAGCCGATGAGATGGGCCGTCTCTTTCTTTTCGCCGGCGGCTTCTCACACTTCGCGCGGCCCGAATGGATGTTTCCGCCAGGATACAACTCCAAGGCGGCGACCCGCCGGCTCTCGACCCTGTACGCCAACCCTAACACTCCGGGGCTCTCGTTCGTTTCCCAGGACCACACCGAAGACCTCGACGCGCTTCGCAAGACGATTCACGAGGCCTACGACGGATCGAAAGAGAGCCTGCAGATGATCACGGGTACGCCCCGAACGGTAATTCCCAAACTGCGCAAAGTATTGTCGGTGCTGCGGCCGGGAATTTTTTCGTTCTGGCTGGACGGCCCCGCTCCAGCCAAGGACCGGATGACCTGTCTGCGGCTGCTGGGCACCGAGGTCATCCCGCAACTGCGCGAGATCGGAAAAGAGTTGGGTCTTAAGGGCCCGTTCGAGCGGAAGCCGGGTTCGGTGCCGCTGGGTCCGACGGGCAAGCCCGAATACATAGGCTCGATGGAGGGGCTGGGAGCGTAACGAAAGCGCGCGCGCAGGTGTTCTCACGGTCGGGCGCGAGCGCTGTTGAAATAGAAAACACAGTCAGGAAATGCACGACGCGGCAAAGAAGCTCAATAAGACCGAAACGGAGGGCTTGATATGCACATAATGTATTTCACTGAACGGCCGTACCTTTACGTCCCCGAGGATGAGGTTTTGAAAATCCAGAGCTTCTTCGGGGTACCCAATCGCTACTTCGATCCAGTCAAGGGCGCGCAGCTTCTCAATGAGTATCTCGACGACAAAGTGATGGCCGAGGAACTCGGCTTCGACGGCGTGATGCTCAACGAACATCACGGCACTCCCTTCTGCATGGGCGCCGTGATGGACATGGAGGCCTCGATCCTCGCACGCATCACCAAGAAGGTCCGTATCGTGTTGCTCGGTAATCCGCTGCCGGTGGTCGCCAACCCGCTGCGCCTGGCGGAAGAGCTGGCGATGATCGACATGATTTCCGGTGGGCGGCTGGTCCCCGGATGGGTGCGCGGCGCGGGCAGCGAGCAGCTCGCCAACAACGCCAACCCCGCCTACAATCGCGAATACTTCAATGAGGCGCACGACCTCGTTATCGCGGCCTGGACCAAGCCAGGTCCGTTTCGATGGGAGGGCAAGCATTTCCACTATCGTTTCGTGAATCCGTGGGTTCTGCCGATTCAGAAGCCGCATCCGCCGATCTGGATTCCTGGACTGGTGAGCCCCGAGACCCTGCTGTGGTGCGCCAAGCACAAATATCCGTACCTCGCGCTGGCGACTTACCTGGAACCGACAGTCGAGATGTGGAACCTGTACACACAGGCGGCGGCAAAAGAGGGCTATCAGGCCGGGACCGAAAACTTCGGCTATCTGCAGAAAGTATTCGTGGCGGAGACCGAGGAGAAGGCGCAAGAGTTGGGTAAGCTGGACCTCTACGGTGGTGGACTGACGCATTTCGCTCGCGGCGAATGGATGTTTCCTCCGGGGTACAACTCCAAGGAAGCGACACGGCGGATGGCGCGGCAGTTCAGCGATCCAAGTAATCCGAACGGCCCGGCCCTGTTCCAGTCGCTCGACGGTGAGGTAGATGTCGAAGCGCTGCGCAAGGCCGTCTACGCCGGTTATGAGAGCGCGCAGAAAAACAACCAGATCATTGTCGGCACACCCAAGTCGGTGATCCCCAAGCTCAAGCACATCCTCGACGTTCTGCGGCCGGGCATTTTCGCCTTCTGGCAGAATGACGGACCGATACCCACCGAAGCGAGGCGCACGAGCATGCGACTGATCGCGCAGGAGGTGATTCCGCCGCTGCGCGAGCACGCGCGCAACCTGGGCTTGAAAGATCCGTTCGAGCGCGCGCCGGGTTCGGTTCCGCTAGGCAGTTCGGGTAAGCCAGAGCCGGTGGCGCATGCGGAGGCGCTGGCGGCGACGGTCTGAGCCTGGATAAACAGGCGTATATCATTGGAACAACAGGCGGCGATGCGCGTGGTGCGCATCGCCGCCTGCGTCATCATGGCTCGCGGAAAATTACCCTGGCGAGTCGTTATCGCGACGCAGTCGACGCCATCGTCAGCTCGTTTCTCACCCGCTTGACGCCGCTGGTTTCCTGCGCGACCTTGCCTGCGGTCGCGATAGCTTCGGCCGTCGTCGTAGTGCCCTGGAGCCTCACGACACCTGCCACCGTCTTGACGTGAATATCGCTACCGCTCGTGGTCTTGTTTTCATGCAGTGCGGTTTTGACCTTAGCGGTGATCGCCGTATCAGACATCGCGGTCACCGTGCCGTGGTATGCATTCTTGATAGCCTGACCCGCGTCCGACGCGGCGTCTTCCACTGATCCTCCGGCCTGATGCATCGACTGGCTTGCCGAGCCATTACTGTCTTGGGCGAAGACTGGACCCGCAACGGACATCCCGAGCACCAATGCAGGTACGATTATCTTCAATCCAAGTATGTTCTTCATAAGATCCTCCGTGATCCGCCGTGCGAGTACCCCTCGCACCATATTCGTTGTCTCTTCTCTACGTTCTCTGTTCTCTCAGGCACCAAACTTACGTTCACGGTCGCGACTTGGAGAAGAGAGAAGCAAGACGAAGGCCATAGAGAATAGCGATGGAAACTGGGCGATTAAGCGATTTGCGGCAATTTGTTCAACTCACTCTTGTAAAAAATGGAGGCTGCCGAATCTCGAGCGTAAACGGAATCTTGCTTCGTCGAAACAAAAGCGAGTGGCAATCTGCCGATTTCGACTCAAAGACGATGTTTGCGAGGGTCGATCATACTGGATCCGCCGCGGGCATAGTCCTTGCTGACTACCAATAAAGCAGTCAGGCCGTCAGTTGCGGCAGTTTGAGTTCTGATTTGACGCGAAGAGTCGGGAGGTAAGGAAATGCTCTATTGGGCGGTCGTTTGTCTCGTCGTGGCAATCGTAGCAGGCATACTTGGATTCGGAGGAATCGCCGGGACGGCCACGGATATGGCAAGAGTCCTGTTCGTAATATTCCTTATCCTTTTCCTCGTGGGCTTGGTTATGCGAAGGCCGGTCTGACTATTCAAGTGATCGAGATAGCGGCAGCCAAATCGTCAAAGCTATTAAGAAGGCGATTATATATAAATCTGGCGGCCGTATCTTTAGCAGCGATTTTAGGATTAGAATAATTTTTTAATGACGTTCCAACAGAGGAGTAAGTAGATGGATAATCTGAACAAAGCAGCAGCCGCCGCAAGCGATACGGTAGAAAGCGCGAAGAATCTCGGTCGTGAAGCTATGGAAAAAGGCTACGACAGCACGCGCGAATATGTATCCAAGGGAGTGGACTACGCGAGCGAAGTTTCTGACGGTCTTACCGACTTCGTGCAGCGCCAGCCCTGGCTCGCCCTCGCCGGAGCATTCGTGATTGGTTACGTTGCGGCGAAGGCTCTTCGCCAGCTCTCTTTATAGGATAACGGGAGAAAACCGATGAGCCGCGAGACCGTTTCGCAATGTACGTCGCCTGATCTCGATCAAATGACGTCGAGTATACGGCGTCGCCCGTTGCGCGCTATCGTACTATCGTCCGGACTGGGTTTTATGTTGGGTGGCGGCCTCCGTACTCGTATGGGCGTCGCGCTCGGCTTATTTCTTGGACGGACTCTCGCCGGCACCGCACTCGTTAATGCGATCGAAGCTGTAGCAGGTCAAAATGGACGACAACATCGATCGAATCAAAGATGAGCTGGAAGAGGCACGGCAATGCCTCCATCAGACTGTCGACGAGGTCAATCGGAAGGTTGAGGAGAAGGTCGAAACGGTCGCCCAACTCCAGCCCGTACGTCTGGTGGAGGACCATCCACTTTGGTCGGTATGCATTGCCGGCGCTTTGGGTTTCGCCTTGGGCTATCGGAACAACGGACCGGTTACGGTGATGGTCCTGGGCGGTGTTATAGCGGCCGCTCTGAGCGAGGCATGGAACGATGGGCTCGGGAACAACGACACCAAATAATCAGCATAGCCTGCCAGGTAACCTTCCTGAGACGAGCACGGAGTGGCCGGCGTTACTGGGGCGGATGCTCGAAGACCTTTCACGTGTCATACGATTGGAACTCCAGCTTTTGGAGGCCAGAATTGCTCCATCGTTGACGACGATAGTGGATCGGGCAATCGCGAGCCTGGTGATCCTGGGCGCTAGCGCAATCGGCGCATTATTCCTTCTTGCCGCGCTTGTCCTGTTTCTGCATGAACGGGCCCTGATGCAGTGGTGGGAATGCTTGGGAATCGGAGGCGTCGTCGCCTTCTGTTGTGGATTGGTTGCTTATGTGAGCCTGAGAGCGCGCGCGGAATGAATACTTTGCCTGGCGCCTTACGCTCGGATCATTAGTCGTTCGTTTTGACTGGTGATAGTTAGTTTGATTGCGGCAAACTACGTTGATAGCGAATATTCACCGGCGCTCGAAAAAGATCCCGTACTAGTAATTAATTTGTTGAATCGGAAATGCGATGCGTTCTATGATCTTTACGTTCTCAGTCCCGCGTCCATTCATTGGCGTAGGAAACCAGAGAACGTAACAAAAGGAGGACGAGTCTATGCCACAGCCGAATGACAAGTGTCCATGCGGGTCCGGAAAGGCCTATAAGGATTGCTGCGGTAAATCCAAATAGGAACCGTTGCGGACCGCGAGGCTGCAGAGCCTCGTGATTCCTCCCCAGTGAAAAGGTCGGCCCGGTATCAACCGGGCCGACCTCATTTTATCCTCACACAATCTTTGCTGGCGGATGTCTTGCGATCGAGGCGTCCTGGATCTGAAAGAATTTTTGCGGACGGGAACGCTTGACGCGTCAGGACGTCGGACTATGAACCGGATCCGCCGGTCCCTTGGAACCGCGGCGCAAGAGAATCCCCGAAAGCACCGCGATCGCTGCCGCTATTAGAACGAGGACGACGGCGAACCATAGGTAGGTCTCGATCTCGGTGCCGATCACAGCCGCGAGCGCGAGGAATGCGCTTACCCAGTAAAAGCTGCGATCGAAGTGGACCCCTGCGAGAAAGCAGGTGACCGCGAGCAGCAGGATGATCGTCAAGGCAACTGCGTCGGTCGCCATCTGTCCCCGTGCGTGCTGCAGAAAAAGAATCTTCACCGCGACAATCGGTCCAATCCAATGCAGTGCCTGCCGCAGGAGAATTCGCCACAGCGCTATCTCATACGCGCGTCCGGCCGCCAGTTCATGCGCGAGGCATGCGATGCCAAAGATGGGAAACATCGCGCACCAATAGAAGCGGGCCTTCTCGCTGGAATAGTTCGACAGGAAAAGCCCGATCATCACCAGCAGGCCGAGGCTCCCGACGACCATCAGGCGGCGGATGAACATCGATTCCAGCCGGCTAGCCCAAAGGCCGGCCCGCATCAGTGGCGACGGCGCTTTGGAAGTGTGCGATGAGGCCGACGCCTGAGGCGGAAGCTCCGCGGCTGAAGCTTCCGAAAAATGCTGCGATTCGGATTCGTTGGGACTCACGGTTAACTGGATCCTTATGAAGTTGCTGAGTTGGAAAGTAACCAGTGACCTCTGGCAAACGCGGCTTGCTGCGCTCATCGCGAGACGCCGGAACGAAGCTGGAACTTCGCCGGCATCAGGTCCGCCGCCTCTCAAGCATATACGATTCAGAGGATATACGAGTTGTCCGCCAGGGAACATGTTGGGCGGATTGCCCCTGTCGGCACGTGACTTAAGCGGTTCGCTATTTCAAGATTCGCGCGCCGAGCATTCGTGAGGGCAATATCGCGTCCATCGGCGCCTTGTGTATTTCCGATCCGCTATCAAGGCTGTCCGATCGACGACCAATCTTGCGCTGGAATTATCCAGGATTCGAGTTGGTCGGGGCGGCCGGATTTGAACCGGCGACCACACGCACCCCAAGCGTGTGCGCTACCAGGCTGCGCCACGCCCCGACCGTGAGAAGCCTCGACCGCGCGATCCGCCCCGCCAATGTGCTCTCCGGCGGTCCGAATCGCGGGACTCAAGCGCCACGCCAGTATAGTTGCGCATCCGCCGGAATGCAGCATCGCGGCCCGGCTGCCGGTTCGTGCCGGCAACCTGGCCTAGTGACGGGAGACAGGTGCTGCGCGCCGCGCGAGGGCGATACGGCATGCACGCGGCCGTCTAGGATTTTTTCTTCGCCGCCACTCGCGGGCGCCATTGCACGAACGATCGCATGTCGATCGAGAACGTCCACGCGCCACGCGGCTGGTTGATCAGATGCACGATCTCCTCGCAGATCGCCGAGGGCGGCACGAAATGCGAGGGGTCGGCTCCGGGCGCCGCTTCGCGTACACGTGGACTGTCCACAGCGCCGTCGACATCCAGCGTCGCTGAATGGATGCCCAGGTGCATGAACTCGTATGCGAGGGACTCCGCGATTGCGCGCTGCGCCACCTTGGAGGCGGTGTAGGCGGAGTAGAGTGCCGGCCCGCCCCGCGTCTCCGACCCCAATACGAAGATAACCGTTCCCTCGCCGCGCGCCGCCATCTTTCCCACCACTGCCTGGGTGGAGAAGAACGGCCCGTAGGTATTCACCTTGAGCTGGAAGTCAAAATCCTCTTCGGTGATCTCCTGGAAGGGCTTGCGCAGGTATGCGCCGGCATTGTTGATCAGCACCGAGATAGGCCCCAGCTCGCGCTCTACGGCGTCGACCGACGCCAGCACCTGATCCCGCTTGGAGACGTCGGTCGGTGTCACCAGCGCTTTGCCGCCAGCCTTTACGATAAGTTCAGCCGTCTCTTCGAGCTGCGACTTGGTGCGCGCGATGAGTCCACAGGCATAGCCCTCAGCGGCCAGGCGCTGTGCGATGTCGCGGCCGATTCCTCGTCCCGCTCCGGTAACCAACGCTACTTTAGGTTCTGACATGGCGCGCATCTTAGCCGAGCCCGCATCGCGTGAAAACCCGCGGCGAGGCTAAATCGTGCCTGGGAACCCACGGCTCTCCGGTCAAGTTGTCAAGTTGGATGAGCGCCGGGTATGCGATAGTGGTCCGGGCGTGGCCGAGTTGCAGCATAGTGTTTGTTTCTGACCAGTCTTTTGCGAATGCTTGCCTGATCGCTTGTCGATTTGCTGAAGTGGATGATAGCCTTGCGAGCGATCCTGGGGGAAACCAGGTGTCATTATGAAAATTTACCGCGCAGCCGATCCGCACGTTGTTGCAGTCGCGATCGGGGCTATGGCCATCGCAACCCTATTTGCGGCCGCTATGGCAGGGACCTCTCTGGCCCAGGACGCGATCAACCCCGGCGCTCCGTCCGAGGTCTCCTCCGTCTCCTCTGTCTCTTCCTGGGACGAACTGGATAGCGTTTTGATACTTCCGCCGGTATACAGGCCGAAGGCGGCGGCCCCCGCCGCCGGATCCGAGGCCGCTGATCCCTGCGGAGAAGACTGTGCCGACCCGGACGGCCGTTACGAGGGCGAGGCAGACTCAGTTCCTGGCTCCGCGGACAATCCCGCGAATGCGGCCGCCGGAACGGCGGATAACCCGGCCGACGATCCAACGGCCGACAATCCAATCAACGAGAGCGCTACCGCCGACGGCAACATAGATACCCAGGAATCCGAAGCGCAGAAGCAGGGTTCTGGCGTCGGCGGGCAGCCGGGCGACGACAATCTCGACGGCGCTGTGGGAACCGCTCAGGATTACGCGGCCCAGCAGGCGGACGCGGCGGCAGAGCTTGGCAATTACGGAATCGCGCCGGCGCCGTCGGTAATTATCGCGGTGCCGGTAGGATCCTATTACCTGCCGGGGACCGTCGGGTCTCTATCCGCCTGGATGCCGCAGCCGATGGCCAGAGTGGCGCCGCTTCCTTCGATTGTTCCCTACGGATTCCCGCGGACGATGGCCTTTCGGGGAGGGGGCTTCCCCCATAGCTTCAGAAGTTTTGGAGGTTTTCGCGGGGGTGGTTTTGGGCACAGATAGGCGTCCACGAACGTTCGTCTACTGTCGTGAAACCTCGGGACTATTCATGATGGTAGCAACATGCTGGTAGCGATTGACGTCGGCAACACCGACACGGTTATCGGAATCTACGAGGGCGACCGTCTGCTGAATCACTGGCGGCTGTCGACCAAGGCCGAGCGCACCACAGACGAGCATGGAGTGATGATCGGCGCGCTTTTGCGCAGCGTCGGATTGGAGCCCCCGCTGCGCCCGGAAGGCGTGGTGATAGCGTGCGTAGTGCCTCCGCTTAACCGCACGATGGAGGATTTGGCGCATCGCTACTTCCAGCGCGAACCGCTGATCGTCGGTCCCGGGATCAAGACCGGGATGCCAATCCTGTACGAGAATCCCAAGGAGGTCGGCGCGGACCGTATTGTCAATGCGGTCGCGGCCTACGATCGCTACACCAGCGCGTCTATCGTAGTCGACTTCGGGACCGCGACCACTTTCGATTATGTGACCGCGCGCGGCGAATATGTTGGCGGTGCGATTGCGCCGGGACTGGGAATCTCGATGGACGCGCTGGTCAAGCATGCGGCCAAGCTCTACGAGGTCGAGTTGGTGCGTCCGCGCGAGGCCGTCGGTCGCACAACCATCGGGGCAATCCAGTCGGGTCTAATCTTCGGCTACACCGCGCTGGTTGACGGGCTGGTCGACCGTATCGAGCAGGAACGGGGCGAGCATGCACACGTGATCGCAACCGGTGGCCTGGCCGACCTGATCGCTCCCGAATCGAAGACTATCGAGGAAGTCGACGAGTTCCTGACGCTCAAGGGATTGCGGCTGATCTTCGAGCGCAACCGGCGCGCGCCCGCGGCCTATCCGGCGACCGGCGCGAAGGAAGCGTGATGGACGCCAAGCCGCAGCGTGTCGTAAGCGATTCGATGATCGGGCTGAAGCTGCCCGACTTCGCGCGTCACTCCGATCGAGTGGCAACTGTGCTGGGCCATAATCCGGGTCCATTCACCGGACCGGGCACCAACACTTACATCGTGGGCGTCGGGCGTCTGCCTTTGCTGCTTGATACTGGCGCCGGGGTGCCGATCTACGAGGAGTTGCTGCCTCACGCACTCAAGGAAGTCAGTTCGAGCAACCAACTCGAGCGTGTCGTCTGCACTCATGCGCATGGCGACCATATCGGTGGCATCCCGCAAGTCCGCCGCCGCTTTGGCGAGATCGAAGTGCTCAAGAAGCCGTGGCCAGGCAAGGACGAAGCCGCCGGCGCGCCGATTCGCGCGATCGAAGATGGCGCGATAGTCAGAACCGAGGGCGCCACGCTCCACGCGGTCTATACGCCGGGCCACGCACCCGACCATCTTTGCTACTACCTCGAAGAGGAGAGGGCGTTGTTCACCGGAGACGTCGTGCTGGGAGCGGGGACCACGGTCATTCCCGACGACACCGGCGACCTGGGGCAGTACATGGACTCGCTCCGCCGCCTGCTGCTGCTTGACCTGGCGGTGATCTATCCGGCGCACGGACCGGTAATCCGTAATCCGCGGCAGAAAATCGAGGAGTACATCGCGCATCGCGAATTGCGGGAACGGCAGGTGCTCGACGCGCTGGCGGGCGGAGAGTCGCTCGAACCGATGCAGATCGTCAAGAAGATTTACGTCGACGTGCCCGAGTACCTGCACGTCGCCGCCGCCAATTCAGTGCGTTCCCATCTAAAAAAGCTTCGCAACGAGGGCCGCGTGGTCGAACATGAGAGCCGCTGGAGTCTCAACTAGCCCGCGCCCGCCTCGGGTGCGGCGCTCCGCGATTTTCCTGGCGATAGCGCCGGCGCTGGCGGCGGTAGTTGTCGCATTGAGCGCGATACGCCCGGCCTTTGCCCAGGATGAGGCGCCCGTCGGACCCTCCGCCACAATTGGCGCGCTCAGCGCAGCGCCGGGAGAATCCACCGCTGCCGATGAGCCGGCGGCGGAGCCCTCCGCCGCGCCTACGGAAGAAGAAGTGACGCTGTCGCCCGCGCCGTCCGCGCCGGAGGATCCCGCAGCACCGGAGGATCCCGCAGCGCCGCCGCCGGCAGCGCTGGTCGCCAACGGTGCGGCAGCTTCCGCGGCCGCGCCCGTATCGGCTCCCGGAGTGGCGCCTACCACGCCGGTGACGGCGAGCGGTGCGGCCGTTTCCGCCGCCGCACCCGCGTCCCCCGTCGCGGCAGCCATACCGGCAGCAACACCCCCGTCGGCTGCTGTCGCTCCGGCTGTGAAAACGTCGGCTCCAGCGGTCCCTGCGGCCGTAGCCGCGTCGCCCGCCGGGAGCACCGAAACCGTTCTCACAAACGGCGCCACGCCGGACCCGGCCGTCAACGTCCCGGCGCCTGACGCTCAGAGCGGAACTCCCGAGGAGGCTCCCCCGGGCACCACTGTCATTCCGTCCGCCGCACAGGAACAGGCGCTCCCGCCCGATGCCGGTGCGGGGTCCTCGAGCTCTCAGGTCGTCAATTACGAGGCGAATCAGCAGATGCCGCTGAACGAGCCGCAATTACACAGCCTCCAGGAGTTCATGAACGAGGGGACGAACACTTCGCCCCTCGGCGTTGAACTGCAGGAGGGCGCGCGGCGGGGAAAAAACGGCCGTGAGATCGACGGACTGTTGGTGGTCGCGCTGCAGCCAGGCAGTCCGGCCGAGGTCGCAGGCTTACAAGCAGGCCATCGCGCGGCCCACGACGTGCTCGAGGGCGCGGCGGTCGCGGCTTCGCTGGTGTTTCCACCGGCGGTACTGGCCGTGCCGGTGATCGAGACCATACAGCTCGGCGAGAACTACGATCTGATCATCGGCGTCGACGGCAACCGGGTCACCAACTTTATGGATTTTCAGGACCAGCTACGCGAGGCGCAGCCGGGAGAAACCGTCTACCTGAACATCCTGCGCAGTGGCAAACGCCTGCAAGTGCCGGTGGAGATGCCGCAGCCGAGCGCAGCGAAGCTAAATCCCTAGGATCCGCTACTCGGATCGCATCCGGACATCGAGAGGGCTTTACTCAAGAGTGGCATCGTACTAATAGTCGCACTCCGTCGAGGCTTAGACCCGGCGAGACACAAGACGAGGCAGCGAAAACTCCGGCAACGGAGCGGTGCGGACATAGGCTTGGGCTAGCGCCTGGATCCGAAACGGGACCGGGACCCCTGAAGTGCTTGAGCGTTTTTCGAGAGCACGTTTGATGCGGGGTGCCGGTGCGCGGTGGCCCCGTCCTTTTTTGTCCGCGGCAGGTTGGCCGGGTATCGCGACCAGAGAGGAAGCCGAACGTGAAAATCATAACCACACCCGAGCAGATGCAATGCCGTTCCGACGCGATTCGCCGCGCGGGCAAGCGGATCGCTTTCATCCCTACGATGGGTTATCTCCACGACGGGCATCTCAGCCTGATGCGCGAGGGCAGACGGCGCGCCGAAGTCGTGGTGACTTCGATTTTCGTCAATCCGACGCAGTTCGCTCCCAACGAAGACTTCGGCCGCTATCCGCGCGCCTTCGAGCACGACTGCGAGATGATGAAAGAGATACCGGTCGATTTCGTGTTTGCTCCAGAGCCCGAAGCGATGTATCCGGCGGGCGCGCAGACCTGGGTCGAAGCGGTGGAGATCACCAAGGGGCTCTGCGGCGCGCATCGCCCGGGCCATTTCCGCGGCGTTACCACGGTGGTCGCCAAGCTTTTCAACATCGTTAAGCCGCACTACGCGATGTTCGGGGAGAAGGACTTTCAGCAGTTGCGCGCGATCCAGCGGATGGTCAGGGATCTCAACTTCGACCTCGAGATCGTTCCGATGCCGACTGTGCGCGAGTCCGACGGCCTCGCAATGAGCTCACGCAACGCCTATCTTTCGGCCGACGAACGCAAGCGCGCGCTCAGCCTTAGCGCGGCGCTCGAAGCCGCGCGCAACGAGTTTGCCGCCGGCGCGCGCGACCCGCGCGCCCTGGTGCGGGCCGCCTGTGCGGTCCTCAGCGCGACGCCGGAACTCAGGATCGAATACATCGAGGCGGTCGACTCCGAATCGCTTGCGTCGATCGCGCGGGTCGAGCGGCCGGTGGTGGTCGCAATTGCGGCCAAGGTCGGCAAGACGCGGCTCATCGACAACGCGATCTTCTCGCCGTCCCCGGCATAGGCCGACGCGGACATTGCGGCAGCGCGTCGAGGTCGGCGCTGAGACGAAACCAGTCCCTGGGCTTAGCCGGACCTGCGCTCCTAACGCTGTCGGTCGATGGCGCCTGGCGCTCCACAGGCCTGCCAGTCTTCGCACTTACCGCCCGCATCGGCCGCATCGCGCTTCAGATGAGAAGAATCGACCGGTGCGCTGTCGTTTTCATGCAAAAAACCGCTGAGGCGAGGAAAAATGGAACGTTGCACCTTGTGGGGCAGGATTGGCGGGTGTTAGGGTAATCGCTCGCTCCTTGCTCCCACCTGGGGGCTGGAAACCACAAGGAGGCTGCCGCGTGCGGCGCTACGAAACCATCTTCATCCTTCGCTCCGATCTGGGCGAACCCCAGGTCAAAGACAGTATCAAGCGTTTCGAAGGCTTGGTCGCTAGTGGCGGCGGCGAAATGCTTGAGACCGACGAATGGGGCTTTCGCGAACTCGCCTACCGGATTCACAACGAACGCCGCGGGTATTACGTTCGGCTGGACTACGCGGCGACCGGCCTCGTGATGAACGAGGTCGAACGCAATCTCAAACTATCCGATAGTGTACTGCGCTATCTCTCGGTGCTGCTCGATCCCGAGGTGGATACCGTCAAGGTGCGCGCTGAAATCGATGCGCGGCTTCATCGCGCCGCGGAAGCGAAAGCTGCCGCCGAGGCCCGTATGGCGGCCGCCGCGGCTGCCGCCGAGCATCCTCCGGGCGAGGCGCATTCGAGCGCTCCAGTGGCCGAACTTTCTCCTGAAGAGGCTGCGGGCGAGGCCGAAGTAGCACAAAAGGCCGTGTCCGAACGGCCCGACGAAGAGATCCTCGACCCGGAAGCAGAGGTGAATCCCACGGGTGAGCCGAAACAGAATTGAACTGGTCGGCAAAGTGGTTTTCGCGCCCGAGGTGCGGACTACGCCGGCGGGCACACCGGTGATAAGGATCGAAGTGGAGTGCGGCGCGGGCCGTGAACTGTTGAGGCTGGGAGTCGTGATGGCTGGGGAGGACGCGAGCGAAGTGGGCACGCGAATCAGAGCCGGAGCGGCGGTGAAGGTCACGGGGACGTTGCGCGCGATCCGCCGGCGCGAATGGTCTTCGGCGACTGTTGGGGTGGAAGTTTTGGCGAACGAGATAGTCGAAGTCCCGGCGGCCGCGATCTCGTAGGGCGTTTCGTAAGAGTTCGCCGGGGCTTTTTCGAGAGTTTGATTACGCTGACGAGTTGGTCGAACGGATCGCCGTTTGACTTGTACGATATCAGACGCAGGATTTGACAGGGAGAAAATGGCCGACGAAGAAAGGACAGAGCAGGGCCCCGGGCACGGGAGCCACGAGCATGGCCGCGGACCGCGTCCGGGAGGTTCGCGCTCAGATTCCGATCGTCCGGGCGAGGGACGTGGGGGCGAACGAGGCGGGATGCGCCGGCGGCCCGGCGGAGGACGGCGTAAAGTATGCCGGTTCTGCGCCGACAAGGCACTCAAGGTCGATTATAAGGACGTGCGCACCCTGCAGAACTTCATTACCGAGGGCGGCAAGATCGTGCCGAGCCGCACCTCGGGCAACTGCGCGCGCCATCAGCGCCAGCTCGCGGTAGCGATAAAGCGCGCCCGGGTGATTGCACTGTTGCCCTTTTCGACCTTGGGATGACAAGGATGACGAGCGAGCGGTGAGACGCGGAGGGACAATCGTCGGCCTGCTGGTAGGTGCGATTCGCGCAGCCTTTCTGTCGGCGGCCCTCTATCTGTCGGTGGCTGTGGTGCCGCTGATAGGAGCGATGGCTTCACTGTTCGCGCCCGCGCCGGCCCTGCTGTTCGCGGTAGGATTCGCGAGAGCTCGATTGCGCGCCGTGGCGGTTATCCTGATCGCGGCGGCGGCAGTTGTGGCCCTGGGCGGATGGATCGCGGCGCTCGGCTATCTGGTGACCTTCGGAATTGCGGCGGCCGTGATGTGCGACATGCTCGAGCGGCGCAAACCCTTCGAGGCTATCGTGACGGTGACCGCCATGTTGGTGCTGGCGGCCAGCGTGATTACGGCCTTTGCGATGGCTGGCTCAGTCGAGGGTCTGGCCAAAGGGGTGCGCGACGCGTTGGCGTCGGGAATGTCGCACGGCCACGACTTTTACAAGGTGCTCGGAATAGAGACCGGGATGGCGCAAGAGGCGGAGGCCGGGCTGCTGGATATGATGCTGCGGCTGTGCCCGGCGCTGGTCGCGATGTGCGCGGGGGTCGGCGCGCTGCTCAATCTGGCGGTCTTTTGGCGGCTGGGCGGCCGGCAGCGGCTCAACTATCCGCTCTTCGGCGATTTGGCGCGATGGTCGACGCCAGAATGGCTCATCTGGGTGTTGCTGGCGGCCGGTTTCGGGATGTTCGTGCCGGTGCCGGCGCTGGCGGTGGCCGCGATGGATACCTTCGTATGCGTGGCGGCGCTCTATTTTTGCCAGGGGATGGCTATCATGGCCTTTTATTTTAAGGCCCTGGTTATCCCTCCATGGGTCCGGGGGCTGATCTATTTTGTTACAATAATTCAGCCGGTACTTGCGGCGTTGGTCTGCGCGGCTGGCATTTTCGATCTCTGGGTGGATTTTCGGCGGCTTAAGCCGCCGAGCCAGGAGGCGGGTAGCTTTGGTGATTTTTTCTAAGTGCCGGACGGAGTTTTCGGCGGTAAGCCTATGAACGTGCAATTGATTCTAAGTGAAGACGTGCCCAATCTGGGCCGCCCCGGTGACGTGGTCAAGGTCCGCGCCGGGTACGCTCGCAACTACCTGCTGCCGCGCCGGCTCGCGGTCGAAGCCAATTCCAAGAATTTGCGCGCCTTCGAGCATCAGAAAAGCATGGCGATGCGGCGGCGCGAGACGAACAAGGAACTGGCGCTCAAGCTCAAGCAGCAGCTCGAGGCGCTCTCGCTGACGATCGGCGCCAACGCCGGCGACGAAGGCAAGTTGTTCGGATCGGTGACCAATATCGATATCGAACGATCGCTGCGTGAGCGTGGATTCGATATCGAGCGGCGAAAGATATTGTTGGCTGAGCCGATCAAGCAGCTCGGCGAGTTTACCGTTCCGGTGAGGCTCGACCCGGAGGTTGAAGCTGGCGTGAAGCTCACAGTCGCGGCGTCATAAGGCCATCCGGGTATGATGAAACTCTACGATTTCCTGCCTTGCCCATTCGGTCAAAAAGTGCGGATCGTTCTGGCGGAGAAGAGCCTCACCTACGAGCTCATCCAGATCGATCTGGCCCAAGCCGACCAGCGGCGCCCTGAGTTCCTGCGCCTCAATCCCTTTGCCAGGGTTCCGGTGCTGGTCGATGAAGATACTACGGTCTACGACTCGACGATTATCGTCGAATACCTTGAAGACGAATATCCGGAGCCGCCGGTGCTGCCGACGATCGGCTCAAGCGCACAGCGCGCCCGAGCGCGGCTCTTCGAGGATTTTGCGGATACCTCGTTCACGCCGCAGGTCGGACAACTCATGGCCGAGATGGCTCGCGCCGAGGCCGATCGCGACCAGGGGCGCCTCCAGCGGTTGCATCGTTCTATCGAGCGGGCGCTAGATTATCTGAATCATGAGCTGACGGGGCAGCAATTTCTCGCCGGTGACTTTTCGGTCGCGGACATCGGTTTCGCGCCACGCGTACTGGTGCTGAGCGAGTTGGGCCTCGAAGCGAGCACCAACCGCCCCAACGTCGACGCGTGGATAAAGCGGATGCTGGAACGCCCGAGCATTCAATCCCTCGAGGGGGTGACGCTCGAGCCCCTGGCCGGAGTCTGATCGCTAGTTAGAGACGGACCGCGATCCAATATTTCTCGCTGCAGATTCGCAGACGCGCCGTCCGCTTACGCGGCCGGCGCGCCTGCTTTTCAGGGTCGCGGATGTGGAGCGGATGACAGTTAAACCTAAACCATCCGAGGCCGATTTAATAGAGCGGCCGAGTCCATTGAGCGAGTTAGTACGGTTGATCCTCGCCGAACAGTGGCTCTTCCTCGTCGGCCCTGGTGGAGGCAACGCCAGTCGCCCGATATAGCAACTTGGCGGCGAACAGCTTATTGCCCAGCCGGCCCTGCGGCTTAAGCATCCCACCGTGCCTGCGGCATCGCGGACACGCCATCGTGCCGCTGAGCAGGCTCGCGTTTTCAGGAGTTATTCGCAAATCGAAAGTGGTTCCGCAGCCCGGGTTCTGACATACGGTTCGGTATACAATTCCCGGCCGCTCGGCGGTCTTGGTTCCAGTGCTCATCGCGGTTTGCATAGCGCCATCTCCTTGCTGTGTCTATAGGTCCGTGTGGGCCGCGCCGTTTTATTAGACGTAACTAACTAGCAAAGGTTTCAAGCAAGCGATGTGCCGAGATTGATGGAAGGTCATTTTCCTCAAGAATCCTCTTTTAAATCCTGATGTTAGGCGTGCCCAGGGGCTTTAATCCACTGTCGTGAAATTTTCGCACTATGGACATTTCTCGCAACAATCGTATTTATTTTCTGGCAAAATGCTCCAGGAATTGACGGTCGGCGGTTCATTTTCGAGCGGTTTCACGTCTTTCCATGCTAATTATACGGGGCCATTTGACGGCCCGGGATGAACCTCGGATGACTAGCCGATTAACGGCAGGGTGGGTAGGGCGATGAGGACGCTTGCGATGGTGATGGCCGGAGGGCTGGGGAGCCGGCTGCACCCCCTGACCCGCGACCGCGCCAAGCCGGCCGTACCCTTTGGCGGTAAGTACAGGATTATCGATTTCGTCCTGTCGAATCTCGTAAACTCGCGAATTTATGCGATTTACGTGCTGGTTCAGTGGCGCTCGCAATCGCTTATCGAGCATCTCAAGGACGGATGGCAGTTTGGCGGAATCCTCAACGACCAGTTCGTCACTCCCGTCCCCGCCCAGATGCGAATGGGCGAGAGCTGGTACCAGGGTACCGCCGACGCCATATTTCAAAACCTCAACCTGCTCGACGACAACAGCCCGGACCTGGTCGCAGTCTTCGGTGCCGATCATATTTACCGGATGGACATTCAGCAGATGATCGAGTTCCATCTCGAGCGCAAGGCGGCGGTGACCGTGGCCACTCTCCCGGTGCTCGTGGAAGAATCGAACCAGTTTGGGATCGTCGAGGTCGACTCGGGGCTCCGTGTGTCGGGCTTTCAGGAGAAGCCGCCGACGGCCAATCCGATGCCGGGCGCACCCGGGAAGTGCCTCGCCTCGATGGGTAACTACCTGTTCGATCCTGAGGTGCTACGCCGCGCGCTCGAGGAGGACTCGACGATAGCATCGAGCCGCCACGACTTCGGCGGCGACCTCATCCCGCGCCTGATTGAACGCGTTCCGGTCTACGCCTATAACTTCATGACCAATCGCATCCAGGGCGACTCCGAGGTCAACCTGAGTTACTGGCGCGACGTCGGAACGATCGATGCTTATTACGAGGCCAACATGGATCTGCGCGACGCACGGCCTCACCTTAACCTCTACAACCAGCGCTGGCCGCTGCGCACGGCCTACTACAACCAGCCGCCGGCCAAATTCGTCTTCGACGAACACGGGCGGCGCGGCGAGGCGCTGCACTCGGTTATTTCCGAGGGCTGTATCGTGTCGGGAGGTCGAGTGCGTAATTCGGTACTGGGCCGCTCGGTGTTCGTGCATTCGTGGAGCCAGGTCGAGGACTCGGTCCTGATGGATTACAGCGAGATCGGCCGCCACGCCCGCGTGCGGCGCGCGATCATCGACAAGAACGTGTTCATACCCGAGGGCGACGAGATCGGTTACGACCTCGAACGCGACCGTCAGCGCTTCCACGTCACCGATTCCGGCCTGGTCGTGATTGCCAAGGCGCCCAAACGCGAACGGCTAAGTCTGTGACCCAAGGCTCCGTCAGCCCACCTGCGGAGGAGGCGTCCGCGCCAGCGGGACCGCCGGTCTCCAACGGAACGCCGGCCGACGGCGACACGACTCGCGTTGTCGAAGCGTCCGCCGCCGCGCGGTCAACCAACGGTGTGCCGCGCGAGCGTCCGCCGCTCGCCGGACTCAAGCTGGGACGCAAGGACCGGCTGCTGTTCCTGTCGATGCGCACCGTACTGCACATTTTCAGCCTGCTCCCGGATTTTGTTTTGTATCCGCTGGGAGTGCTGGGCGGTTATATTGGTTATCTCGCCGACCGCCGTCACGTGGCGATCGCGATGATAAATCTGGCGATCGCGTTTCCGGAGCGCAGCCTGCGCGAACGCCGCCGCATCTTGCGCGCGTCCTACATGAATCTGGGCCGCGGCGGCGCCGAGTACATACGCCTCGCCGGATTTTTCTATCGTCGGCTCATCCGGCGCGTATCCTATGAACGCTTCCACTACTGGGACGAGCTGAAGCGGCTCTATCCGGGCCGGGGAATCGTGGTGCTGAGCGCCCATTTCGGCAACTTCGAGCTGATGGCGACCGCTCACGCTCTTCACGGCCATCAGATAACCCTCGTCCATCACACCCAGCGCTTCGTGGCCGGCGACGCGTTGATGACCTGGGTCCGCGAGCGCGCGGGCGTCGACGTGGTCCGTAAGCACTCAGCCGCGCGCGCCGTGCTGAAAGCGCTGACCGACGGGCAGTTGGTTGGCGTCCCGTTCGATCAGAACGCCAAGCGTGGCGAGGCGATCTTCATCCCGTTCTTCGGCGAGCCCGCGGCGACTTCGCGCACGCTTGCGCGCGTGGTGCAAAAGTCGCAGGCGGTGGTGGTTCCGGTCTTCATCGTGCGCGAGCCGGGCAACCGCTCGCATCGCATCGTCATCCACGACCATATCCCGCTTCAAGAGAGCGCCGACGCGGAAGCCGACGTCGTGGAGAACACGGGGCGTTTCGTGCGCGCGATCGAGGATGTCGTGCGGCGGTATCCCGAGCAGTTCCTGTGGACACACCGGCGTTACCGCACGCGGCCGCGCGGGATGGCGCCGATGTACGCCGAAAGCCGTCGCCATCGCGATTCCCGCCCCAAAGCGGCACACTAGCGCACCGCGTCTCACCCGCCTCAAAGGTTCTCTCCGGAACATAGTTCCGGCGGCGGCGGTTCTACCATCCGAGTAGAATCGAGGCATTATGATGAATTTCGAGTTGTTGGACGGCACCCTGACGCCCGGCGTGTCGTCATCTGCTACGTTGCACGATACGTCGCTCGACGCGTCATCCGAAGCATCGTCCGAAGCATTCAGCGCCGCGCCCGCGATTTTGGCCGCCGCTACCGCACTTCCGCCAAACGTAATCGAACAGGAATCGCTGGCCGGCCTGCTCAAGGCTCTGTGGGGCGAAAAATACGACCAGTCGCGACGCTGGCGCTCGACCTTCGAGCAGATCCAGCGGTCGGTTCGAGTCGATCGGCGCTACCTGGCACTGCCGGTGGACGAGTACCCGGCGCTCGACTCGTTCGCCAAGACCAACGCCGCGTGGACGCGCGTGGCGCCGGAGCTGGGCGTCGCGGCGGCCGAGAGCGCGCTCGCCGCGGCCGGGATGACGGCGCGTGACGTCGATCACCTGTTCTTCGTCACCGGCACCGGCATCGCGACGCCGAGCCTCGACGCGCGAATCGTCAACCGGCTCGGGATGCGCACGGATGTGCGGCGTACCCCGATTTTCGGCCTGGGATGCGCAGGCGGAGTTGCGGGGAGTCGTACGCGCCACCGACGTGCTGCGCGGGCTTCCCGGCCAGGTCGCGATGGTTGTGTCGGCCGAGCTCTGCTCGCTGACCTTGCAACGCGCCGACGATTCGGTCGCCAATATCATCGCCTCGGCGCTCTTCGGCGACGGCGCGGCGGCGGTGCTGCTCGGCGGCGCGCGTTTGGCGAATTGCGGCGTCGGCAGGACTCCGCGCGTGATCGCGACACGCTCGGTGTTTTATCCCGACAGCGAACGGCTGATGGGATGGGACGTTGTGGATAGCGGACTCAAAATAGTCCTTTCGCCGGCGATCCCCGACCTAGTCCGGGAAAATCTGGGCGGCGACGTCGACGCAATGCTCGCTGATCACGGGCTTGGGCGCTCCGCGATTAGCCATTGGATTGCGCATACCGGCGGCAATCGCGTGCTCGAGGCGATCTCGGCCGCGCTCGATCTTCCGCCGGGCGCTTTGGATCGCTCATGGCGGCTGCTCGCGGCCACCGGCAACTTATCTTCGGCCTCGGTGCTGTTCGTGCTGCGCGACCTGCTCGACGCACGCGCGGCACGCGCCGGCGAATATGGACTGATGCTCGCGATGGGTCCGGGATTTTCCGCGGAGCTGGCGTTGCTGCGATGGTGATTTCGCTCGGCGCGTACCTGGCGATTTTGGCGGCCCTCGCGGCCGAGCGCGTTATCCATCTCGCGATCGCGTCGCGCAACGCACGCCGCGCATTCGCAATGGGTGCGGTCGAGCGCGGACGCGGACACTACCCCGCGATGGCGGCGTTTCACGCGCTTTTCCTGCTCTCGGCCGCGGCCGAAGCGATCGTTCTCAAGCGCCCGTTTCCGGGAAGGCTCGGATGGATGGCGCTTGGCGGCGCCATCGGCGCGCAGGCGCTACGCTATTGGTCGATCGCGAGTCTGAAGGAACGCTGGAACACGCGCATTATCGTGTTCCCCGGGCTTGCGCCGGTAAGCCGTGGGCCCTACCGATTCATGCGCCATCCCAATTACCTCGCGGTGATCGTCGAAATCGCATGCGTCCCGCTGATCCACGGATGCTGGCTCACGGCGGCCGTGTTTTCGATCGGCAACGCCGCGCTGCTGCGGATACGGATTCGCGCCGAGGAAGCGGCGATGGGCCCGCGCTACGTGCTGGAGTTCGAAAGCCGTTTGCGGCTGCTGCCGAAGCTTCCGCGGCGACCCGTCCGCCGCGAAATGGGCGCCCGCGCGCGCCGAACCGCGAGTTGAGGCGCGTCAAGCTCTCGCCGAGTTTTGGAAGCCGCTTTGTGATTCGTCCCAGGGTTGTCTTTCGTTCTTTCCAGACCCCGATCGCGCCGATTTGACGCTCGAGCGGCTATTGGATTAGAAATCGAGCGCTCGCAAAGCCAAAAGGGAATAACGGGGGCCAATATGAGCCGCGACAAATTCTGGAAAAAATGGGGAGTGCTGTTCAGCGGCGATAAGATCACGCTTGCTGAGCAACTTAAATTCGCGGCGGATGCCGAATCCGCCGGCGCCGAGAGTTTATGGTCGGCGGAATTGTGGCGCGACGGCTTCGTTCCATTGGCGGCTATGGCCACTGTCGCACGAAAGGTACGTCTCGGTACTGGAGTGGCTCATTTTGCGCGCACGCCGATGCTGACGGAGCTAAGCGCGATGTCGATGGCCGAGTTGAGCGATGGCCGTTTCATTCTGGGCCTCGGCACGGCACCCAAGGCCTGGAATGAAGACTGGCATGGGCTTCCCTATCATCATCCCGTCGACCGAATGCGCGAATATATCGAGTGCGTGCGCCTGATGTGGACCTCAAGTCCAGAACATCCGATTCAATATGACGGCAAATTCTACAAGATACGCAACTATCGACGGCTCAACACTCCGCCGCCATATCGGATTCCGATCTACCTGGCCGCCGTGCTGCCCGGCATGATGCGGCTTGCGGGTTCACACGCCGACGGCATAATCGTGAACGTGTTGAACACCCCGCGCTACTTTCAGGAGGTGGTTCAGCCCTACGTCAAGCAAGGACTGGAGCTCGCCGGCAAGAAACCGTTCGAATGGTGTGCGGTGAAGGTCTGCTCGGTGAACCGAAACCGCAAGCAGGCACAGGGGTTGGCGCGCAACGCGATCGCTTTTTACAGCGCAATTCCGTACTTCGACGCGGTCCTCGACCCTGCCGGCTTCAAATCGCAAAAGGAGCGCATCCGAGCGCTGCTGGCGGCGGGCGATGTGGCTGGTGCTATCGATGCGGTCAGTGACGAGATGGTTGATGCGCTGGTCCTGGCGGGCACGCCTGACGACGTCCATCGCCAGCTCGAACCCTTCCGGGACTGCTTCGAAACGTTGATTCTCCTGAGCCCGACTTTCGCGGCCGAGGCTGCGCAGGTGCGGGAAAATCACGAAGCTATCATCGACGCATTTGCTTCCTGACCGCGCCGGTGCGGATGGAAATTAACCGTGAATTAATTCTCTCCCCGTTCGCTCGGGGTTCTCGCAAAGCGGCGGAATCGCGATAGACTGAAAGGTCAACGTTCGGCGCTGGGGCGTGGATGCTGCCAGGCCATAAACTCATCGAGGCTTTTAAAATGAGCAAGACTTTCGAGAAGTATGCGATCACCGCTGAATTCGCGCACAAGCTGATTGAGGCCGCAGTCGCCAAGGCCACCGAGTTGAAGGTTCCGCAGTGCGTGGCCATCGTCGACGACGGTGGGAATCTGAAGGCCTTCGTCCGGATGGACGGAGCGCCGCTCATTCCGATCGAAATTGCGCAGAGCAAGGCTTACACCGCGCTGTTTGGCTTGCCGACCCACGATTTCTTCAACTTCATCAAGGGTGACCCGTCGCTCGTGGCAGGCATCGCGTCACGTCCGCGCGTGGCGGCCTTCGGCGGAGGCTATCCGATCAAGGTCGACGGCCATATCGTCGGAGCCATCGGGGTCAGCGGCGGATCGGTCGAACAAGACATGCAATGCGCCGAGGCGGCACTGCTGCTTACGAAGTAGGGCCTCCGAGTCGGAAATAAGGCGGAGCGCATCGCTATTGGCGACGCGCTCCGCCGTTATGCCGTAAGCGCAAGTTCGCTCTTCATCCGGACCCGCGCCTTGAGCCCGTCAATCGAGAGCCCGGGCATCGCGGCTTTCTCGGACGCAGAGTCAGGGGGTCCCAGCCGGCGGCACAGTGGTCTGATACGAAACCTCAAACAAGGTGCCGCGAGCGGAGGCGACGGCGTTGGGCGTATGAACCTCGAAGTTGGGAGTGCCACTCGGACTAAAGTGGACCAGGGAGCGTACCAATCCGGTCAGAAGAGTGACCTTGGTACTGGCCCGTGATCCATCGGGATTGAGGTTATCTTCCGTCAGTACAAGCGCGCTCGAGTCGTTCAATTCCAATTGGCTGCCGTCACTGAGCTTGATAGTTATCCGGCTGTTCGGCCCGGTCGTAAACTTGTCCCCGACCTGAACGGGAGTGCCGTCGACGGCCGGAACCGACCTGCCGGCGCGCTCGATACTGACGGAGCCATTGACCGCGCTGACCGCGCCCGCTGTGGTCAGCCCCCATACGCGAGGCGCCGACACCAGCAGAACCATCGCGAGGAAGCTCGCTGAGGCTGCCACGTTACCGATTATCTTTAACATGCTTAAAAGTTATCTTCATCCTCATAACATGTCTAGACAAAATTGAATCGGGCCAAAACGGGGCCTTCCGAGGCTGAGTCAGCCGCGGGAATGCGCTCTACGACCGAGATCGGTCGGTGAGACGCGGCACCAGCCCGAGCAATATCAGCGCCATTACCCACGCCGCCGCGCCGCTTATCAGCGCCGGCCGATCGTAACCGGCGATCCAATGCGGAAGTGCGACGCCAGGCGCGTTGCTGAACGGCCATAGCTTTACGCCGATCACCAGGCCGGCGTGCAGTCCCACCGAGAAATAGACATTGCCGGTGACCAGAAACGCCTCGCCCAGCACCAGCCCAAGCAGAAAGAGTCCGGCCAACGCGGGCAGCGCTGCTGCGGGATGAGTCAACTGCGCGAGGCTCGCGTAGAGGTTGTGAAACCCGGCCGTCACGTCGAAACTCGCGAGATAGAATCGCGTGGGCGAGCGCACCAGATGCGCCAGCGCATAGACCGCCGCTTGGATGACCAGCGCGGCTGTGCGGCCAAAGTCCTCCAGCATCCCGCCCAGCAGGAAGGCGCGAAAAAATCCCTCCTCGATCAGCGCAATCAGGATCGCGCCCGCCACGTATTTGGGTACGCGCGCGAGCGCCTCGCCGGCGTGCATCTCGTTACGCCCGCCAAATGCCGCGCCGAGCGCGAGCAGGATCGCGATCACCGCGGCCGCGATCAGCAATCCGCGCAGGATCATCCCGAGATTGTCCAGCGGGCGAGCGAAGCCGCGCCGCAGCAGCCGTGCAACTCCCAGGCGACGCGCCAACAGGACCAGAATGACAGCCAACGCGATCATCACGGTGCGGTCGAAAATACGCGGGAAGGGGAAATGGCAGCCGGCGGCGGCGAGCGCTATCGCGGCGAAGGGCGCGATGAGCGCGGCGGCGATAGCTGCCAGCAAAAGTGCGATCGTCAGTCTGAGTGTGAATGGCATCGTGGATGTGCGTTCGCTTCGGGCTGGCGCACAATGCCCACGAGCGTTATCGGTTGCAGGCCGCTCATGCAAGCGGCGACTTGTCGCGACGCGCCGTCGCGGATGGTCCCGGGAGGGCCAGCCCTTCCCGCGGCGCGTCTGCTAGATGCTTCGCGCCTGCCAGGTACTTGCGAAGCGTCCGCCGGGCGTGTCAAAAGGTAACCGTGCAAATAACAAGACCTATATCGACATGACGGCAGGCGCGCACGATCCTTCAGCCCCCTGGTCGCTCGCGAACTACCTGGACAATTCCAATCGCGCCGATCGGCTTGCGGGCGGAGTGCGGCGCATCCCGATCACCACGCCTCGTGGCAAATTCACGGTCTGGACCAAACGCGTCGGCAACAATCCACGCATCAAACTGCTGCTGCTGCACGGCGGACCTGGTTGCACGCATGAGTATTTCGAAGCGTGCGACTCTTATCTCCCTGCCGCGGGCATCGAATACTACTATTACGACCAACTGGGCTCTTATTACAGCGACCAGCCCGATTTTGACGATCTGTGGGAAATCCCGCGCTTTGTCGACGAGGTGGAACAGGTCCGCCTGGCACTTGGCCTCGACGCCACCAATTTCTTTCTGCTCGGTCATTCATGGGGCGGAGTACTCGCGATCGAGTACGCACTGCGTCACCTGCAGCACCTGAAGGGATTGGTAATCTCGAATATGATGGCGAGTTTTCCCGCCTACAACGCGTACGCCGAGCGGGTGCTCATGCCTACCATGGATCCGGCGGCGCTCGCGGAGATTAAACGGCTCGAAGCGGCCAAGGATTACACGAGCCCGCGCTACATGGAATTGCTGATGCAGCACCACTACATTCATCACGTGTTGCGGCTGCCGCTTAGTGAGTGGCCGGATCCGGTCGAGCGGACCTTTAAACACCTTAATTCGAAAGTATACATTCCGATGCAGGGCCCGAGTGAGCTCGGAGCCAGTGGCAAGCTGGTGCAATGGGACCGTACCGCTGAGCTGCGTAATATAGGCGTTGATACTCTGACTATTGGCGCGCGCCATGACACGATGGATCCGGTCCATATGGAGTGGATGGCTCGTAGCCTGCCGCATGGCCGTTACCTGGACTGTCCCGACGGTAGCCACATGGCGATGTACGACGATCAGCAAAGGTATTTCGCAGGCTTGGTTGGCTTTCTTCAGGATGTCGATCGCCAGCGGTCGTGAACTCGTGCCTCTCGATCATGAGTTAGAAGTCGCGCAGGAAGCGCCCGATTCTGGTGCCACCCTGGAACAGTTTGGCTACCAGGAACAATTACATCGCACGCTCACCGTTGGAGATCTGGTCGTCTACGGCATGGTCTTCATGGTGCCGATCGCACCGTATTCCGTGTTCGGCTTCGTCTGGAATGACTCGAAAGGGATGGTTCCGCTAGCCTACCTGGTCGGTCTCGTCGGTATGTTTTTCACCGCCCTGAGTTACGCTTCGATGTCGCGAGCATTTCCGCTGGCCGGCTCGGTGTACACATACGCACAACGGGGATTGCACGATCTCGCCGGCTTCTTCTCCGGCTGGCTGATACTGCTCGACTACATTCTTGTACCCGCGCTCTTGTACGTCTTCAGCGCGATCGCTCTGCAGGGACTGCTGCCGGGCATGCCGGAATGGACCTGGCTCCTCGGATTCGTCGGGTTCAACGCCGTTGTGAATCTGCTTGGTATCCAGTTCACCGCACAAGTCAATTGGTACATGTTGCTAATGGAGTTGGTCTCGCTGACACTGTTCGTCGCTTTTGGTCTTGCCGCGCTTTATCACGGCCGCGGCGCCGGTGGACTGACGCTCAGACCGATCTACAACCCGAAGGTATTTTCATTGGCTACCGTGGTCGGCGCCACGTCGATCGCGGTGCTGTCGTTTCTCGGCTTCGACGGTATCTCCACGCTGTCGGAAGAGAGCCGCGGCGGCCAGAGCGCGGTTGCGCGCGCCACGTTGCTCTCGCTGGCGCTGATCGGCGCGCTGTTTGTGCTGCAGACCTGGATCGCCGCCGACCTGGCGCAAGGGATGCGGTTCGCTTCGCCGGCCACCGCGTTTTACGAGATTTCGGAACGGGCCGGAGGAGCCTGGCTACGGCTCATCACGGTCGGCGCGGTGGCTATCGCTTCGGGAATCGCCAATGCGATGGTCGCGCAGGCTGCGGTAGCGCGGATCCTTTTTGCCATGGCGCGCGACGGCAAATTGCCCGCGGTTTTGGCCAAGGTTCATCCCCGCTACAAGACTCCCTACGTCAGCACGCTGGTCGTCGCCGGGGTGTCACTGATAGTGGGGCTGTTCTTCTCCCAGCGCGTGGATGATCTGACCCGGATAGTCAATTTCGGTGCCCTGACCAGCTTCCTCTTGCTGCATCTTTCGGTGGTCAATTACTACTTTATTCGCCAACGTAGTGGCGCATGGCTACGCCATCTGGTCTTGCCGATGGCGGGATTCACGGTTATCGCTTACGTGCTGTACGAAATGGACAATGCCGCGAAGGTCCTGGGCGCGTGCTGGATCGCCGTCGGCGCGCTTTACTACCTCATCCTGTCTTACGTCCTGAAGAAACCTATCGCGCTCGAGGTCTGAATCCGGCGAGCCGGGAACGGCACGAGTTAGCTGTTTGCATGAGAGGTCTCAACTATGGATTTAAAACTCAAGGGCAGGGTCGCGTTGGTGACCGGCGCGAGCATGGGAATTGGCGAGGCGGCCGCGGTCGAGTTGGCCAGTGAGGGATGTGACCTTGTGATCTGCGCGCGCCATGTCGATCAACTGGCGAAAGTGCGCGACCAAATCGTAGCCAGGGGCGTGCGATGCGTCGTTGCCGCATGCGACATCCGCAAGCCCGAAGAGATAGCGGCCCTGATGAACGAAGTCGGACGGGCCTACGGCCGCCTCGACATCCTGGTGAACAACGCCGGCGCCGCCACGCACGGAACCTTCGCCTCGCTGAACGACGAGCAACTGCTTGCCGACTATGGGCTGAAGATTCTTGGGCAACTGCGATGCACCCGCGCGGCGCTCGCGCTGCTCGAGAAGAGCCCGGCGCCTCGCGTGATCAACGTCAACGCGATTGCCGGACGGGTGGTGATGCCGGGACTGTTCGCCACCACCATGCATCGCGCCTCGTGCTACGCGCTGAGCAAGGCGCTCGCGTGGGAGCTGGCGGACCGCAAGATCCTCGTCAACTCGGTCAATATCGGACTCGTGCATACCAACCAGATCGAGCGCGCGCACGCGCGCCGCGCGCCTGACGTTCCGCTGGAAAAATTCATGGCGCAGGCGGCGCAGATCGTGCCGCTCAAACGCTTCGGCGAGCCGCACGAAGTCTCTGGGTTGATCGCGTTTTTGGCCTCCGACCGCGCGGGTTTTATCACCGGCGCGTCGATCGACGTGGGAGGGGGGCAGGGCGCGCACGTCTGACGGGCGATCCGCGAGGATGTGATCGCGCACGCTGACTCCTCCTTCAGTGCTGGCGCTCGGGGTTGCGTTGCGGCTCCAGCACGATTTCCACCGGGCACGCGCGCATCGGTGCGCGCAACACCGTCATTACCGCCTCCGCCACGTCGTCAGCCTCAAGCATCAGAGCGCGGTCGAGATGCTTGTTGTGCGGGATGAGCGCGGTGTCGACTAGTCCCGGGACTATTACCGCCAGCTTGACGCCGCTCGATCGCAGCTCGGCGAAGGCGGCGCGGCTGAACGCGACCAGTCCGGCCTTGGCCGCCGCGTAAACCGCTTCGCCTGGCGGCGCGCTCCGGGCCGCCGCCGAAGCGATATTGACGATCGCGCCCCCGCCGTTTTTGACCATTCGGGCCGCAGCCAGGCGCG
The DNA here is from genome assembly GCA_963755905.1 of uncultured delta proteobacterium. GTDB lineage: Bacteria > Desulfobacterota > Binatia > Binatales > Binataceae > JAKAVN01. The sequence continues at coordinate 892,477 of CAVWLM010000002.1, read as the reverse complement.
CGAGCGCGATCGGCGCGCGCAGGTTCACCGCCAGGATGCGGTCCGCGGCCGCCGCGCTGGTTTTGATTAGCGGCGTGCGCGGCGGAGCCCATCCGGCGTTATTCACCACCACGTCGATTTGACCGAAATGCTCGAGCGCCGCGTCGAACAGCTCCTGTGCGCTTTCCTCGCCGGCGAGATCGATCAGCACGATGAGCGAGCGGGCGGGCTCCAGGCCCGAAAGGCGCCGCGTCTCTTCCAGCTCCTCGAAAGTGCGCGCGGCCAGGCATAGCGCGTAGCCTTCGCGCGCGAGCATAAGCGCCGTGGCGCGCCCGATTCCGCGTCCGGCGCCGGTCACCAGCGCGACGCGCGGTTTTTTTTGCTCGGCCATCTCGATTTGCGGCGGCTCCGCGAAACGGCAGCTTGCACGATCGCGCTGAGTTCCACAAACTGGTGGGCACGGGCCGCGCCGGGCGCCCGTGCGGGGCGGCGGCAGCGCGGGAGGCAGACAGCAAAGATGAATCCGCAAGTTTTTCGTGAGTACGACATTCGCGGCATCGTCGAGCGCGATTTCGACGACGATTTCGTCGTGAATCTCGGGCGCGCCTATGCGACGATGCTCAAACGGGCAGGCAAGGCCACCATCACGCTCGGCCGCGACTGCCGGCTCTCTTCGGACCGCCTCTTCGGGCTATTGAGCGACGGGCTGCTGCAAAGCGGCATCAACGTGGTCGATATCAGCGTAGTACCCACCCCGCTGCTTTATTTCTCTGTGATTCACTGGCAGATGGACGGCGGCGCGATGATCACCGGCAGCCACAATGCCGCCGAATACAACGGATTCAAGCTCGGCGTGGGACCTTCGACCATCTACGGCGAGGAAATCCAGGAGCTCCGGCGGATCATCGAACGCAAGGATTTTCCGGCCGCCGGAGTGCGTGGCACGCTCAGCACGCGCGACGTGCATGGCGACTATAACGACTATATCAAGCGCACCATCACGCTGCGGCCGGGGCTCAAGGTCGCGGTCGACGGCGGCAACGGATGCGGCGGCGTGGTGGCGGCGCCGTTGATGCGCGAGATGGGACTCGAGACAGTCGAGCTTTTCATCGAGATGGACGGCCGCTTTCCCAACCATCACCCGGACCCCACGGTCGAGGAGAACATGCGCGATCTCATCGCCGCGGTAAAAACCAGCGGCGCGAGTATCGGAATTGCCTACGACGGTGACGCCGACCGGGTCGGCGCGGTCGACGAGAACGGCCGTATCGTATGGGGCGACGAGCTGATGGTCGTGTTCTCGCGCGCGATTTTACGCGAACGCCCGGGCGCCGCGATCATCGGCGACGTCAAGTGCTCCAACCGCATGTACGACGACATCACAGCGCATGGCGGCCGCGCGATCATGTGGAAGACCGGCCATTCGCTGATCAAGAGCAAACTCAAGCAGGAGCACGCGGCGCTCGCTGGTGAAATGAGTGGACACATGTTTTTCGCCGACCGTTATTATGGCTTCGACGACGCTATCTACGCGTCCTTCCGGCTGCTCGAAATCGTCAGCCGCGAGGGCCGCGGCCTGGCGCAGATTCTCGCGGACCTGCCCAAGAGCAGTTTCACTCCCGAGATTCGTCTCGATTGCCCCGATGATCGCAAGTTCGATGTCGTGCGCAGGGCCGCCGAATACTTCCGCGGCCGCTACGAGGTGAACGAAACCGACGGCGTGCGGGTCAAGTTTCCCGGCGGATGGGGCCTGGTGCGCGCATCGAATACCCAGCCCGCGCTGGTGACGCGCTTCGAGGCGAGCGACGAAAAAACTCTCGCCGAAATTCGCACTCTCTTCGAGAGCAAGCTCAAAGAATTGGGCGCGATGTGAGCGCGGCACAGCCGAGCGCGCTCATCATCGCCGGCGGACGTGGCACGCGCTTTTGGCCGGAAAGCCGCGCCTGGCGCCCCAAGCCGCTGTTCTCGGTCGACGGCCGCACCTCGCTGCTCGCCGATACGGTCGCGCGCCTTGAGCCGGTCGCCGGGCGTGAGCGGACCTTCGTCTTGGTCTCCGCCGAGCAGGGCGCGATCTTTCGCAAGGCTCTACGCGGGCTGATCCCTCCGGCGAATCTGATCGTCGAGCCCAGCGCACGCGGTACGGCGGTCGCCGTCGCGTACGGATGCGCGACGATCGCTCATCGCGTGGGCCCCGGGGTGGTCGCCGTGATGCCCGCCGACCACTACATCACGCCGCCCGCGGCTTTTGCCCGCACGCTCGGCGATGCGATCAAGCTCGCCGCCACGCGCCACGCGATAGTCGCCATCGGCATCGTTCCAGATCGGCCGGAGCCCGGCTACGGCTATCAGCAGATCGGGCCGCCGGTAGGGCGCGGCTTCGAGGTCGTGCGCTTCGTCGAGAAACCGCCGCTCGCGGAGGCGCGCCGGATGGTCGCGTCGGGAAATTTTCTGTGGAATGCCGGGATGTACGCGATGGATTTTGCGACGCTGACCTCCGAGTTCGAGGAGCACGCTCCGGAGCTTGCCGCCGCGCTGCGCGAATTCGCCGGAGCGTCCGCCGCCAAGGTGGCGCGCATCTACCGCGGGCTCGACTTCGACTCGTTCGACCGCGTGGTGGTCGAGCAGAGCAGTAAAGTGCTGAGTGTACGCGCACGTTTTCGATGGCATGACGTGGGAAGCTGGGAGGGCCTCTGGGAGGCGCTCGGCGGGCGCGAGGCCAACGTGCTCAAGGGCGAAGTGGTGGCGCTCGATTGCGACGGTGTGCTGGCGCGCGGAGCCGACAAGCGCCTGATGGTGCTGTTGGGCGTCAAAGACCTGGTGGTGGTCGATACAGGAGATGCGCTTCTGGTTGCCAGCCGCGAAAGTTCGCAAAATCTCCGCCGCGTCGTCGACGAGTTGGACCGCCGCCGCCTCGATCGCTACCTGTAACCGCGGCTTTCGTTTTTTCTTGTGCCTCGAGACCGCCGATGGGTTAGGATTGCTCGATCCCGGCCGCCACCACCATGATGCGCGGCCCGACGAGGTGAGCGCCATGAGAATGAAAGAACTGCGCCGAGTCGTAACCGGCATCGACGCATCCGGAAAATCCTATGTCGCGATCGACGGACCGGGCGCCGGTATCATCGAGGAGGGCGGCGCCGGGCTGGCCGAGGTTTGGGTCACCGACACCACACCCGCCGACAACGCGGCCAAGGGCGACGCGGCCAAGTGGAACATGCGCCTGGAGCCGCCGGCCGGTGGCAGCGTCTTCCGCTTTTTCATGCTGGCGCCCGAAGACAAGACGCTGTCGACGCGCGAGTTGGAGGAGCGAAGCGCCGCGATGTTCGCGGCGATCGGCGGAGCGCATTGCCGAACCGACACGACGCGCCATCCGAGCATGCATACGACGCGCACGATTGACTATGTAATCCTGCTCTCCGGGCACGTCACCCTGTTGCTCGATGAGGGCGAGGTCAAGCTCAAGCCGTTCGACGTTGTGGTGCAGCGTGGCACCAATCATTCCTGGGTCAATCACGGTCCCGAGCCTGCGTTGATCGCAGCGGTCCTGATCGACGCCAAGCCGCTCTGAAAGGTTTTCGATCGCCGCCCCGCGCGGCCGAATGAGGTGAGCATCGTGCAGATGAAAGAACTGCGGCGAGTCGTAACCGGTATCGACGCCTCCGGAAAATCCTACGTCGCGATCGACGGGCCACCTGTCAATATTCGCGAGGGCGAGGGCCGCGGCGCCGCCGAGTTCTGGCTGACGGACGCCATGCCGGCGGACAACGCTATCCCGGGCGACCCGGCGGCCGAACGGCCGCCGCGGCTGGAACCGCCGCCCGGAGGCAGCGTGATTCGCTATATCATGGTCGCGCCGGAGGACAAGACGCTCTCGCTGGCGGAGTTGGAGGCGCAAAGCGCGGCGCGATTTGCGGCGATGGGCGCTTCGCATTGCCGCGTCGACACTTCGCGCCATCCGAGTATGCACGTCACGCGGACGGTCGACTACATAATCGTGCTCGCGGGACGAGTCACGCTGCTGCTCGACCAGGGTGAGGTCGAGCTCAAGCCGTTCGACGTCGTGGTGCAGCGCGGTACCAATCACGGATGGGTCAACCGGGGCACCGAGCCGGCGGTGATGGCGGCGATCCTGATCGACGCGAAGCCGCTCTGAGAGCGGCCGCAAGGCGGGGCAGTCGCGTCATCAGGGGGGCGGCGTTCAGTCGAGCGCCTGCGGGTCGCACTTCATCGCCAACTCGCGCAACTCGCCGATACCATGGTTGTCTTCGGTCGCGATTGTGCGCAGGCGCGCCGCAAAGGGCGGATCGATTCCTTCCCACTGGAGCGCCTGATCGTTCATATCGCGCGCCAGTTCGAGCATCAGCGCAAGATCGCCGCTCACGCGCCGCCAATTACTGGAGCCCTCGGAGTCCGCCGGGTGTGGCGGTTTCGACCATACCTGTCGTCCGCTGAGGAGCGCGTCGAGGGTGAGCGCATGTTCAGCCTCGCGCACGGCCAGCGCGTTCAGCCCGCTCGCGATATTCGGATAGGCGCAAAGGCCTGCGTGGTCGGCGAGGCGCCTGGCCAATTCCTGATGGCGGCCCGCGATCGCGGCCAGGTCGGCAAGCATCCGCTCTTCGGGCGGAGCCGTGATCCACATGCGTTGCAATATTCCCATCGGACTCGCGTCAGCCGGTCAGCAAGTTTGGCGGCCTTCGCCGTTGGGCTGATGATAGCCGCGACGTTCCGCCGACGCATCCGAAGCGCGTGTTTTCAAACCTGATCGTCCTCTGAAACGGGCGGAAAAACCGCTCGCACCAGGAACGACTCGCGCTTGAAAAAGCCCCGCGTATGGTACGAGTTCCCGAGCCGCAACAGCGCATAGTCCAGGTAATGCGCAAGCTCATGCATCAGTGTGCGCAAAAAAGTTCTGGGTTTGACCACGTCGTGGCGCAGCGCCGTCCGCGTCCACAGGACGATGCGCGGAGCGTCGGGATAGAAAATGCCGTGAAGCTCGCCGCGCGCGTTGCGCGGCCGCGCGCCTTTGACTTCGATCGGGACGTTGCGCACCCCGAGCAGCCGGCATAGCTCGGTCACCAGTGCTTGCGCCGCGCGTCCGGTTCCCGCGAGATTGCCGCCCTCGAGCGCCGCGACGAGCGCCGCGGCGAGCGCGAGCGCATTGGGCCCCGCCACCAGGTCGAAAGCGTCGATCGCGTCGCTGCGCAGGTAGACTTTCTGATCGCGGGGCGCGAGCCGGTAGAAAAAACCCGGCAGAGCGCCGCCGCCGTCCGCTGTGCCGCGCGACTTCGTCGCGCGCGGGCGAGGCTCGGTTGCGCTATGATTTCCGCGGTCTTTCGGATGACTTCCGCGGTCTTTCAATCGATACCTCGCAACGGACGCCTCGCAAGCGGACCTCGCAATCGATGCCCCGGCTCTCCTATCATCGGGCAATCATCGTTGCCCCAGCAACGAATACCGGAGAACGCAAGCGTATGGAACTCAGCACGATCGAAATCGTCAAGCCCGCCGACGTCAACGTGATTATCGGTCAGGCTCACTTCATCAAGAGCGTCGACGACCTCTACGAAGCCATCGTCGGCTCGGTGCCCGCAGTGAAGTTCGGCGTGGCTTTTTGCGAGGCGTCGGGCCCGTGCCTTATCCGGCGCGCCGGAACCGACGCCGAATTGGAGGACCTGGCGGTGCGCGCGGCCAAAGCAATCGGAGCGGGACACGTGTTCGTGATCATGCTCGGCAACGCCTTTCCGATTAACGTGCTCAACCAGGTGAAGGCGGTCGTCGAGGTATGCTCGATCTTTTGCGCCACGGCCAATGACGTGCGCGTGGTCGTCGCCGCCGAGGGAGGCGGCGCGCGCGGCGTGATGGGGGTGATCGATGGAAGCGCGCCCAAGGGAGTCGAGGGCGAGCAGGAGCAGGCCGAACGCCGCGCGATGTTGCGGCGGTTCGGCTACAAGCAGTAGCGGCGCTGCGCGCGGTGGCTGGAATCGTTGCGTGCGGGCCAATACGCTCTTAAGGAACGTCGCCCGCGGCCGTTTTACCGGCAAGGCCGACACGGAGTCGAGATCGCGAAGGGATCGGAGAAGCTATGAGCCGCGTTACAGCACCCGCGCCGGAGGCAAAGGAAAAGCCGCGGACGCGCGAGCCCTGGATTATCAGGACCTACGCCGGCTTCGGCGACGCCCGACAGGCCAATCGCCGCTTTCTGGAGAATCTGAGCCGTGGCCAGCGGGGGCTCTCGATTGCTTTCGACCTGCCTACCCAGAACGGTTACGACCCCGACGCGCCGGTAGCCGCGGGCGAGGTCGGCAAGGCCGGCGTCTCGATCTCCCACTGGGGCGACATGGAGCAGTTGCTCGCCGGGATCGATCTTGGCGCGATCAACACCTCGATGACGATCAACGCGACCGCGCCGTTCCTGCTCGCGCTCTACCTGGTCGTCGCTGAAAAGCGCGGCGTGCCCTGGACGGAGCTGCGCGGCACCACTCAGAACGATCTGCTCAAAGAGTTCGTCGCGCGCGGCACCTCGATTTTCTATCCCGAGATCTCTTTTCGCATATCGACCGAGCTCGTCAGCTTTGCGGTCGCGCGGGTGCCCAACTGGAACCCGATCAACTGCTGCGGCTACCACTACATGGAAAGCGGCGCCGGCCCGGCCGAGGAAATCGGCTACACCTTCGGCAACGCGCTGATGATCCTCGACGCACTGCGCCCGCTGCTCTCGCCCGAGGCTTTCGAGCAGACCGTCCGGCGCATCTCCTTCTTCATCAACAGCGGTATCGAGTTGGTGCCCGAGATAAGCAAGGTGCGCGCCTACTTCCGACTGTGGTGCGAGCTGTGCCGCGACGAATATGGCATCGAGGACGTCGCTTTTCGCGCCGGATGCCAAGTGCGCTCGTTGACCCTCACCGAGCGCCAGCCCGAACTCAACATCATCCGTATCGCCTACGAAGCGCTCCCCGTAGTGATTTCCGCCGCCGCGCGTGTTAACGCCCTGCAGCTTCCCGGCTTTCGGGAGGCGATGGCGCTGCCGGACCAGGCCGAGCAGACGCTCAGCCTGCGCACGCAGCAGATCCTGATGCACGAGACCGGACTGGCGGAGTGGGGCGACATCTTCGAGGGCAGCAAGGTGGTCGAAAAGCTGACCGGCGAGATTGCCGAACGCGCGCGTGCGATCGCGCTGGGGCTGCGCGCCGCGGGCTACTCGCGCGCGATCGGCACCGTCAGTGGCGAGCTTACGCGGCTGCTCGCCGAGCGGCAGCGCCGGCTCGCGAGCGGCGAACTGGTGCAGGTCGGCGTAAACGCGTTTCTCGACGAGATTAGCCTCACCGGCTCCGGTGTCCTGGCCGACGACGCGGCTGAGCACGCTGCGGCGGAGCGCGAACGGATCGAATCGCTGCTCCGATGGCGCAGCGAACGGGAAGCTCGCGGCTACGGCGCGGTCGCGCGCGCGCTCGAGGCGCTCGAACGCGCGGCCGCCGGCGGCGGAGGTGTGATGGAGCCGACGGTCGATCTCGCACGCGCTGGAGGCACGGTCGGCGAGTGGACCACGGCTATAGAACGCGCGTCCAATGGACGCTACACGCCGCCCGTGCTGGATCGCACGACGGCGATCGTGCCGCTCAACGTGCCGCACGCCTCGCGCCCCATCCGCATCGCGCTCGGCAAGGCGGGCCTGGACGGCCATATCAACGCCGTCAAGCTGCTCGCGCACGCCTGCATGCAGGCCGGGATGGAGGTGATACTGGCGGGCTTCAAGCAAACCCCGGCGCAAATGGTCGAGACCGCGCTGCAGGAAGACGCGGAGGTCCTGGCGATAAGCTCGCTCGCCGGGGCGCATCTCGCGATCGCTCGCGAGACGATCGCCTTGCTCAAGGAGCGGGGCGCGGGCGACGTGAGGCTCGTAATGGGAGGGATAATTCCCAACCGCGATCGCAAAGCGCTGCTCGAGATGGGGGTGCGTGCGGTCTTTACGCCCAAGGATTCGGACCTCGGCGAGATCGTGCGGCGGATTATAGAAGTGAGCGACCGCGCGGCGGCTTGAGGCCGATCGCGAGACCGTGGCCGCGCATCCGCCGCCGTCGGATCGCCTGTCGGAAGCGCGAGGCGAGGGTGTTGAAAAAAGGAAATTCGATGAAGCTCGGACGTTACCTGCTCTCCGCAGTTTGTGGAATCGGTCTTGTCGCGGCGGGTGCGTCGTCCGCTCACGCGGCGGAGGCGCGGCCCTGGCTCTGCCGCACCAAGCCGGTGTTCTCGGCGAATTCCGCGATGACCTACCGGGTAGTCAATCACGGCAGCTCGCGATGGGAGTTGCTATTGATGCAGTTCGAGCCGGATAGCGCCCATGATGGGTTCGAAGTGGTCGCGTCTCAGGAGTTGCCCGCGGGTTCCGGACAGGCCGGCACGCTCGCGCCCGGCCGCTACTTCGCGGTTGCGATGTATCGCGGCGAAGGAGGGCACTGGATCTGCCCTGGCTACGCCGAGAACAGGGACCGGCCCGCCGGAGCCATCAGCCGGATCTGCTATAACGAGGATTCGCCGGGCTGTCCGGTGGCGCTGACCGTTCAGTCCGCCGTTCCGGCCGCGCACTGAGCATCGCGAAGACGGAACGGCCGCCGGCGAAGGCGCATGAGCCTTCGGCGGCGGCCCTTTCCTGGCGCAATACTCAGTTGATATGACGCCGACCGGTTCGTCACCTGCTAATGCCGCTCCGCGTATCTCTCCTCGCGATTCATGAAACGATACGGATGCGATTTCCAGTCGTTGCGCGCAACTGGATGCGTGGCCAGGAATTCATGCAGGCCCGGATGGGTATCCACGTACCGGCGGTTGTCGACCAGGGCCGGATGCCGCTCGAGTTGCGCCGCGGCTCCTGGATGATGATCGAAGTAGCGGTCCGTGCTGGCGAGCGGATGCGGGGCGCGCCAGTCCTGCGCCAGTGCCGCCGTGCCGATCGCACTCGATAGAATCGCGATCGCGAGAGCGGTCATGGCCTTCCTGATTCGAGTCGATTCCATTTTCGTTCCTCCTTTTTTATCTGCGGGCACGGCTATGCCGTGGCCGCTTTTACGGTCGGCCGATCCCTATCCACGCGCGGCGATAGGGTAATGCCCGCGAATTTCCGCTAATGGCGCGCCGCGAAGAGCAGGATGCCGGTGCCCTGCGCGAGGTGGCCGATGCTCGAGGCAACGTCAGCGCTGGTGCGCCACGCCTGGTTGCTCTGATTAGCCAGATGGTCTTCGAGCTGCATCTTCTGCTCCGCGCTGAGCTGATCGTATGACTGGTTGTAATAGCTGGGCGCGTATTGCTGGGCCGCGCCTTGCGGGTCATAGGCAGTGCATCCGGCGGCCGCGCCGGCGACCATCAGAGCGGCGGCGCATCCGGCAATCCCGCGAGCGCGCTTGCGAGTCCCTGTGCGACCCTGACCCTTCATCGGCATCCTCCTGTCTTCCACGTTCCTAGGCTTGGACGTGCGCCCGGCCAAGGTCGTTTACCGTCAAAGTAAAAAAATAGAGCGAGCAGAAATAAAAAGTGGAATAGAGGAAATTTCCGCCAGGCTTGTAAACGGATTGCCCGATGGCTTCGTCAAAGGCGCGGGGACGGGTAGCATCGGTCCGACGGCTAGCAAATTGAGGTATCTTGCCGCCCGGCCGCGGGTTCGGATGGCGGCGACGCGTTGGCCGAATTCGTGAGGATGGACCGGGCGCAGTGGAGCCTTCCGATGAGGAGTTGTGCAGGCGGGTTGCGGACCGCGACGCGCAGGCTTTCGACTTGCTGGTCGAGCGGCATCAGGCGCGCGCCTATCGGCTCGCCTGCTCGATCGTGGGCGACGAGGCCGACGCGCGCGACGTGTCGCAGGAGGCGTTCATCAGGCTTTATCAATCGGCCGGGCAGTTCGACGCGCGCGCGCGTTTCTCGACCTGGTTCCATCGCATCCTGGTCAACCTCTGTATCGATCATCAAAGGCGCAATCGATGGTGGCGCAGGCTCGTGCAGCTATCGGTCTCCGGCAGCGAAACCGGAGAGCCGGCGATCGATCCACCGTCGTCCGAACCGGGGCCCGAGTCGGACGCGATTCGCAACCAGTCGATTGGGAAGCTGCGCGGTCTGCTGGCCAAACTATCGCCAAAACAGCGCGCCGCCGTGTTGTTGCAGGTGCAGGAGGGGTTGAGCAGCCGGGAAATTGCGGCGGTGCTGGAATGTTCGGAAAATACGGCGAGAGTTCACGTGCATCGCGGGATAATGGAATTGCGAAAGGCGCTCAAACGTGAATAGGCGCGAGGGTAGGGCGGGCCCAGGCGTTGGATCAAGGATAGAACCAGGGATAGGGCCAAGGGAAAAACGATGACCACGGGGCATCCCCAGACGGCGCTCGTTCCTTATTTGCGCGGCGAGCTGAGAGGCGAGGAGAGGGCGCGCGTCGCGCGTCATCTCGAAGGCTGCGCCTCGTGCCGCGAGGCGGCTGAGTCGGCCGCTGCCGCGATGCGCGAGCTGGCTCGCCGCGTCGAGGCCGTGCCCGTCCTCGACCCGGCCATCTACCGCGCCGAGCTCTATCGCAAGCTCATCCGTGACGAGCCGGGCGCACGCGAGAATGCCGAGCGTCGCTGGCGGCCGATGACCCTCGGGATCTCGCTCGGCGCGTTGGGAGCGGCGGCCGCCGTACTGATTCTCGCCGTCGTTATGCACCAGGGCGCTCGGGTCGAGGGGCCGCCACAGGCTTCAACACCGACTGTAGATCAACTCGCGACGCAGGAAGGCCTCATGGAGGAAGCCGCGATGACCGGCGCGGACCTCAATCTACTGCGCGACTATCCAATGGTCGAGCGCCTCGAGCTGCTCGAAAACTACGACGTGATAGCGCATCTCGACGAACTCCCGCCGGCGGCGCCGGCCAACGATGAGAACCGGTCATAGCCTGGCCGTGATTGCGCTCGTAGTGGCCGCGCTTGTGATGGGAAGTGAGGAAACTCGGGCGCAGGAGGCGCCGTCGCCGGCGCCGCCGGATTTACGGATGCTGCTCAACCTGGATCTATTCAGGCCGCAATCGTCCGGCGCCGGTAACGGCGCGGCGGACCAGCGATCGAACGGCTCGATGCTCGACCAGATCCGGGCGCTCAAGGCGATGGGTTATCTGCGATCGAATCCGGACGATGACGACGGGCCGGCGCCGGGCGCATCGCCCGCCGGTGATACGCCGCCGCGGCCGAACCCGCCGCCCGACGATTTCGGAGGACAGCGATGATCCGCCGCGCGCCGGTCGCTACGGTCGTGCTCGCGGCGGCAATCGCGCTCGTCGCACTCGCGTCGCCGGCGCGCGCGCAGTTGCCCGCGCCGGGTCAACCGATGGCGGCCGACCGGCCGCAGAACGCCGCCGAGCGCGCCCTGGTCGCGCAACATCCCGACGAATGGGCAAAGCTGACGCCGGAGCAACGGGCACGCGTGCTCGCCAACTACCGGCAGTGGCAGACGATGAATCCGGCGGAGCGGGCCGCGGCGCGTCGGAACTTCGATCAGTTCCGCAATCTCCCGCGGCAGGAACGCCACCAGGTGCTGCAGGGGCTGCGTCAATGGCGCCAGCTTCCAGCGGCCCAGCGCGAGCAGTTACGCGAGGCCTATACGCACTACCAGAAGCTTCCGCCCGAACAGCGTCAGAAGGTTTTGCAGCACTACCAGCAGTTCCAGCAGCTTCCTCCAGCGCAGCGCCAGCACATGCTCGACAATTATCGTCGCTGGCAGCATATGACGCCCGCGCAGCGCACGGCCGCGCGCGTCCACTGGTGGCAGTTTCATCTCAAGCATCCGCCGCCGCATCCTAAGATTCCGTAGAGCGCCAGCGGTCGGCGGCATTGGCGCTGGCAACTGAACCGTCTCCATGAAGGGTGAATTGTGGAGGCGGCGAGCGGATTCGAACCGCTGAATGGAGGTTTTGCAGACCTCTCCCTTAACCACTTGGGTACGCCGCCCCTATGCGTAACGCGATCCTAGCGGAGCGGAAAAGCTAACACACGCATCGCGGCGCGGCAATTTAGCCCGCCGACGCGCCCCAGCCCGGTCCATTTGGCGCGCGAAATCCGCTTGTTCCGTAAACGACGCCGCTTTTTCCGTAATTGACACACCCGCGCATTTCTGCGGCAATGGCCCTCACAGTCCAGGCTCGGAGGGGGACCCCGTATGCCAACTGTTCCAATTAAAGACGAACATCGAATCGGTACCGAGGCCCGTTTCAAGGTCGAGCCCTCGGCCTATCTTCAGAAGCTCTTCCAGAGCGGCACTCCCGATCTGAGCTGGATGAACGAGACCGGAGAGTGGGGGATGCGCGCCAAGCCGTCGAGCCTGGGGCTGCGCCTCAAGGACGTCGAAATCGGCAGCTACGGCGTGGTGCCGGAGCATGGCGGCGCGCATCAATCGATGGCGCCGCGTGGCAGCGTAATCCCGGGCAACGTTCCTTCGCTCGGCTTCACCGTCAACAACCGTGACGAATGCTGGGCCGACAACGTAACCGAGCTTTACGAGGAAGCGGTGGCGCGCCAGTGGAGTTCGGCGCGCGACATCCCGTGGGACGAACTCAAGCCGCTGCCTGATGATCTCGAACGCGCGATGTGCCAGATCTGCACGTTTCTCACCGAGGTCGAATTCATTGCCGCCGACGCCCCGACCCGCTGGATGAGCCGCATCAACCAGGACTTCTTCGAGGTCAAGATGTTCCTCGCCACGCAAGCGATGGACGAGGCGCGGCACATGGACGTCTTCCGCAAGCGCGCGCTCGCCAACGGCGGCGGATTGGGCAAGGCCAGCGCCTACAGCGAGCTGGGACTGAAGAAAATTTTCGACGCGCCGACTTTCTCCGCGCAGACCGGCCGGCTCCATCTCCTGGGCGAAGGCTTCGTGCTGACGATCTTCCGGCAGGGAGAGTTCATCGCGCCGAGCCGCGTCGACCAGGAAATCTTTCGCCGCTGCATGCAGGACGAATCCCGCCACGTCGGATACGGCACGATGCATCTGCGCACGCAGCTCAAGTCGCGTCCCGAGTTGGCCGAGGAAATTCACACCGAGCTCGACGACGCCGAGCGCATCCTGCTCGAAATCTTCAGCGAGCCCGAATCGGTCGAGCCGATGGCCGTGCTGATGGGCGGCGGACTCGCGCACTTCGACAAGGGGATGGAGATGCAGGCGCAACTGTGGCGGCGGATCGTCGGCGAATATCTTCAGCGCTGCGATTCGGCCGGACTCGATCGGCGTCCGCGCTGCCTGCTGCCGACTGAATTCTCCAAGCTTTTTTCCTGATGGCGCCCCGGTTTCCGGACCCGGACTGGTTTCTCGCCCTGGGCGGCCTGATGGCGGCCCGGGGCGAGTTTTTTCGGCGTATCGGCTACGTCGAGGCCCGCTTCGTCGTCCGCGTCCTGCCCGACACGGACTCCGGTGGCGAGGCGCAAACCGAGGAGCAAGCGACCGGCGTCGCGATGGATGGTTATGCGCTGCCCCAGGCGACGGCGCTCGCTCCTGGCGATGCGATGTCGTTCGACCCGGATTTCGTCATCTGTGCGCGGCGCTCGGTGTGGCGGCGGATGCTCGAGGAGATAGCACGTAGCGGCCGCCCCGAACTGCGTCATACGCTCAACTCACTGGCGCTAATCGGCGATGAGCTATGGCTCGAATCCGCCGACCAGTTGCGCGAAGACAAATTTTATCGGTTCAACCAGAGCCTGCAGGAGCTGTTCAATCTCGCCGCACACTTGCCGGGCGCCTGACTTTCGCGAACACTGGGGCCGCGGGATCGAGTCGGTAATATCGGCCTCTACCTGAGCTGGGCCGACAAAAAATCGGTCTGAGAGCATCGCGGCCAATCGCTAGAGCGTACGCTTCACCGTCATGCTCGCGATCACCAGCATGATCGCGGTGAAGATGATCAAAAATGTGACGTCGCTCGAGATCGCGGCGAAGTTAGCCCCCTTGAACAGGATCGACTTGAGCGCACTCACCGCGTGAGTCTCGGGATTGTAATGGGCGAAGGTCCGCAGCCACGGCGGAAAGCTTTCGATCGGATAAACCGCCCCGCTGGGAAAGAACAGAATTACGTTCAGGAAGCCCGCCGACGCGCCCACCACGCGAGGATTGTTCGCGCGCGCCAGGATCACGAAAGTCATCGCGAGGATTCCCGTCGCCCCGATGATGATCACGCCCACGAGCATCGCGGCCGCCGGCGCGCCGCCGGTGATCGTCCCGCCAGTGATCAGCAGGCCCGCGGCCAGCACGATCACCGACGCGACGCTGGTCACCAGCACACTCGAACCCAGAACGCCCGCGGCGAGATTCCAGCGCGACAACGGCGTCACCAGGTAGCACTCGGTGATGCCCATGAAACGGTCCATCACCCAGTTGAATACGCCGGACGTGAGCGAGCCCATGAACAGCGCCATCACGATCACGCCCGGAATGAGCGAGCGATCGTAGTCGACGGTGGTGAACAGGTTGCTCGGGCGGATCACGATCTGGTCGAGTTTGGGTTCGCGCGCGGTGACGTAGCCGACCCGGATCACGGCGGTCGCCTGGCTCAGCACGCCCGTCAGCGTCGCCGCGCTGATCGTGTCGACGTTGTCGGTGAACAATCCGAGTTCGGCGATGCGGCCCTCGGCGATCGCGTGGCTGAAGTTGGGCGGAATGATCAGCGCGGCCTTGTAGACGCCGTCGCGCACGTCCTGGAGCGCGGCGCCCGCGTCGCTCTTATAGGTGATGGCGATGGTCTTGGGGCCGGCGGCCAGCGCCTGCATCTGTTCCATCACGCGGATCGCGTACGGGCCGTTGTCCTCGCTGACGATCACGACCGGCAGATGCTTGAGCACGCCCTGGAACGAGTTGCCGAAGATGACCAGGTAGATGATCGGCAGCAGCACGCTGGTGAAGATGGTCAGCGGATTGCGTCCCAGCTTGAGCAGGTCGCGCCGCATTATCGACCAGGTTTTTCGCATCGCGGAGCCTCCGTCAGCGTCCCGGCGGCGTCGGCATCCCGAAGCTTGAACTGAAGAAGCCGCCCTTGCGCGCCGGCTCGTCGCGCAGGCGCCGCCCGGTGAAGCGGATGAAGACGTCTTCGAGCGACATCCGTTCCAGCTTGATCGAGGAAACCCTGGAGCCGGCGTTCTCGATTTCGCCGATGATCTTCGGCATCGCGTGCGCGCCGTCGTCGACCGAAACGATGATCGGACCGTCGGGGTCGCGGGTGACGTCGTGGACGCCGGGCTGCCCGCGCAGCATCGCGACGATCTTTTCGGTCTCGCCCGCCACTTCCAGTTCGATACGGTCCGAGCCCTCGACCATCGCCTTGAGTTCGGCCGGAGTGCCGATCGCGATGATCTTGCCGCCGTCGACGATCGCGATGCGGTCGCACAGCGTCTCCGCTTCGTCCATGTAGTGCGTGGTCAGCGAGATGGTGAGCCCCGTCTCGCGCCGCAATTGTTCGAGCAAATCCCAGACCGCGCGGCGGCTCTGCGGGTCAAGCCCGATGGTCGGTTCGTCGAGAAACAGGACCTCGGGTGAATGGACGAGCCCGCGCGCGATTTCGAGCCGCCGGCGCATCCCGCCCGAGTAGGTCTGGACGAGATCGTTGGCGCGCTCGGTCAGGCCCACCATGTGCAGCAGATGCTGCGCCCGCTCGTGCCGCACCCGTCTGGCGAGATTGTAGAAGCCGCCATAGATGTCGATATTCTCCCAGCCGGTGAGGTCCTGGTCGGAAGTCAGCGCCTGCGGAATCACGCCGATTGCCTCGCGCACGCGCTCGGGGTCGCGCGCGACGTCGAAGCCGGCGACCAGTCCCTGCCCGGAGGTCGGTACGATCAGCGTCGTCAGCATCCGGCTGAGCGTGGTCTTGCCGGCGCCATTGGGTCCGAGCAGACCGAATAGTTCGCCGCGCCGCACCTCGAAGTTCACGTGGTCGACGGCGGTGAAGGAGCCGAAGCGCTTAGTGAGTTCGCGCGCCTGTATTGCTGCTGATTGCGATTCCATTGTTGAGCGCAAACGCGACCTCGGCGGTCATCCCCGGCTTCACCTGTCCGGTCGCCTGCAAAACCCGCACTTTGACGTAGAACGTGCGGATATCCTGGCGTCCGCGGCGAACGTCGGTCTCGGTCGCGAATTGTCCCTCCTGTCCTATGGCCATCACCTGGCCCGGAAAAGTCAGCGGCGGCCGCGTCGGCAGCGTCACCTCGGCCGGACTGCCGATGCGAATCGCGCCGAGGTCGGTCTCTTCCAGGTCGACGCGCGCCCAGATCGTCGACAGATCATCGATAGTCAGAATCGGCGTTCCGGGAGTGACCCACTCGCCGACCTCGAGGTTCTTGCTCACGACGGTGCCGGAGACGGGCGCGCGGATAACCGTGTCGTTCAACTGGCCGGTGTACAACTGGACGCTCGCCTGGTCGGCCGCGACGGTGCCGCGCGCGCTGTCAAGCGCGGCGCGCGTGTCGTCGCGATCCTTGGCCGAGATCACGTGCTCGGCATAGAGCTTCTCGTAGCGCGCCATCGTGATCTCCGCGTCGCGCAGTGTCGCGCTCGCGTTCGCGAGATTGCCGCGCGCGTTGGCGAGCTGATTGCGGATGTCGATGTCCTCGGTGCGGCAGACCACCTGGCCGCGCTCGACCGTGTCGCCCTCAAGCAGGTCGAGCTGCACGATACGCCCGCCGATGCGGCTGGTTAGGTTCACCTCGGGAGCTTCGATAATGCCGACCGTCTGAATCCTGCTGGTATCGGGCGCGGGCCACAGATACTTGCTGCCCAGGTAATAGCCGCCGCCGAGAATCACCACGACGATCGCGAGTCTCATCACTCTGCGGAGTATGGTTTTCATCGAAGGACGCCGGGTTTCGCGCCGGCCGAGCCCGAGGCGCTCGCGCCGCCGTGGCTCTCATCCGGCCGCCGGCTCCTGCGCGCCGAGTTGCGAACGCGTGAGACAACGGGCAGGTCGCGCGCGAGTCGCGCCATCAGCTTGTCGAGCAGGTCGGCTTTGAGCGCCGCGATGCCATGGCCGATTTCGACCATGCTGGTACGAAACGGGCTCGCGCCGCGGCTTTTCATCTCCTCCAGCAGCCGTTCGAGGAAGGCTCCCCACGCGCCCGCGAAGCGGCGCTCGCGCTCGACATGATGCAGCGCGGCTTCGGGATCGTGATGCGCGAAATAGATTTTCACCTGCGCTTCGTCGTAGACGAAGATCGGCTGCGCGGGCTCGCGCAGGGTGCGCAGAAAATGCTCGCGCCCCTTCGCGGTAATCGCATAGACCTTGCGCGCGCGCCGGCCATGCTGCTCGGCTCGCATCGTGACCATGCCGTCGAGGGCGAGTTTCTTGAGGGCAGGGTAGAGCGAGCCGTCGCTCGCGCGGTAGAAGAAGCCGATCGGATCGCGAAAGCGGCGCTTGACGTCGTAGCCGGTCATCTCGGACTCCATCAGAAAGCCCAGGATGGGAAACTTGATGTCTATGCGCGGCGGTTTTTTGGGCCAGGGGAGCTCCGGCGGCACGTCCCAGCGCGAGAGTGACTCTCTGCCGGCGGGCCGCTTCCTGGCGATGGCAACGCGGATTTTTGGGCGGTTCGATTCCATCGTGATCGTCTATAGCGTCACAATATATCGACTCGATATATCGAAGCAAGATGCCACGGCAGGCCGGTACCTCGCGCGAGCCGGTCTCGGCCCGTGTCCCCGCCGCCTCCGGTCAATCCTTCGAGCTGTAGCTGACGCCGAGTCCCGCGCGCGCGTCCTGCTGAATTCCGTATTGCGGAATCGGATAGCGCAGACCGTTGGCGGCGAGCCGCTTCATTCCTTCGATCGTACGGGGCAAATAGCGCGGCGCGATCGCCATCAGCAACTCGTCGTCCAGGACGCCACCGTAGCGGCGTTCGGCAAAGCACGGAATCGAAATGCTGGGTTCGCCGGTCTTGAGCGCACGGCCCCATGAGTCCGCGCAAGCCGACTCGCCGACGCATCCCCATTCGAATTTTTTGTAGCCCGCCCACTGTAGTCCGTTGATGAAGATGATCATCTGGCCCGGCGTGCCGTAGATGAGGCAGATGTCGGGTGGATTGAGCCGCCCCGAAGTCAGCGGCGAGACCGCCATCGCCGCGTAGCGGCCGTGCGGCACGACGTCCATCGCATGCTGATGTGCCGAGGAATCCTCGAGCGTCGAGTACCACACGCCCGCCATCCGCTTGCCCGAGAGCCAGTCCTCGTCGGCCGGTTGCAGGCCGATGACCACCGCGCACTGCGCGCCCACCAGATCCTTGGCCGTGATACCCACGGTCCAGCCCAGGCGTGCGGCCTGCGCGACGATCTGATCGGTTGTATGAATCGACTTGGGGCGGCGCACCTTTGGAATCCGCTCCATCTCCTCGACCGTGGCGAACAGTTTCATCCCGATTGGCGTCGTCCGCAGCCGCAGCAAGCGGTTGAGATCGTCGACCATCTGATTCCAGTCGTAGGATTCGGGCTCGGCAAACCTGGCCGGCTCCGGGCGCGTGTGTTCCATGTGCTTACCTCCGATAGCTGATGCGGTTATCTGCCGTGATAGGTGAAAAATGGGGTCACGGTGATCGAACTGAGGCGGCCGTCTTTGTCGAAATCGATCCTCACCGCGATATCCTCGCGCGTGAAGCTGAAGCGCGGGCCGACGTTGCGAACTCCCGCGAGATAGGAACGCTCGTCGGGCAAAAAGCTGTGCTGCCATCCGTGAGCGGTGAGGTACTCATCGACCTGGCTCGACGGCGTGCCGACCGCGAGGTCGCGTCTTAGCTGCGCTTCGAGTTGATGCGGTTCCGGGCCCCGCGCGCATCCGCCGGCTCCGATCGCCAATGCCAGCAGCGCCGCCGCCGCGCGTTTCAACCTAGCCTCGTTGGCGTATGCGCGAACGCCGCTGCGTCCCCATAGCGTGCTAAGCGGCGGCGCGCTGGCCGAGCACCTGGCGCAGGAACTGGCCGGTGTGCGAATTCGCCGCCGCCGCGATTTCTTCGGGCGTGCCCCTGACCACGATTTGTCCGCCCCGGTCGCCGCCCTCGGGGCCCAGATCGATCACGTAGTCGGCGGTCTTGATTACGTCGAGGTTATGCTCGATCACGATGATGGTATTGCCGGCGTCGGCGAGGCGTCCCAGGACTTCGAGCAGCCGCTTGATGTCGTCGAAGTGGAGTCCGGTGGTCGGCTCGTCGAGGATGTAGAGCGTGCGGCCGGTCGCGCGGCGCGCGAGTTCCTTGGCGAGTTTGATGCGCTGCGCTTCACCACCCGAAAGCGTGGTCGCCGACTGGCCGAGATGAATGTAGTCCAGCCCAACGTCGCGCAGGGTCTCGAGCTTCTGGCGAATCGGCGGCACCGAGCCCATGAAGTCGACCGCGTCGAGCACGGTCATGTTGAGCACTTCGGCGATGCTCTTGCCCTTGTACTGGATCTCCAGGGTGTCGCGATTATACCGCTTGCCGCCGCACACCTCGCAGGTCACGTAAACGTCGGGCAGAAAGTGCATCTCGATACGGATGATCCCGTCGCCCTGGCAGGCTTCGCAGCGTCCGCCCTTGACGTTGAACGAAAAGCGCCCGGGCCCATAGCCGCGCATCCGCGCCTCGGGAAGCTGCGCGAACAGCTCGCGGATATGCGTGAAGAGACCCGTGTAAGTCGCCGGGTTGGAACGCGGCGTGCGGCCGATTGGACTCTGGTCGACGTGGATCACCTTGTCCAGGTGCTCGACCCCCTCGATGCTCCGGTGCGCGCCGGCGCGCTCGCGCGAGCGGTTGAGCTTTTGCGCGAGCGCCCGGTAGAGCGTATCGAGCACCAGCGACGATTTGCCCGATCCCGACACCCCTGTGATGCAGATGAACACGCCGAGCGGAAAGCCAACCGTGAGGTCGCGCAGGTTGTTCTCTTTCGCGCCTTTGACCGTGAGCCATCGGCCCGAGAGCGGCCGGCGGCGGCGTGGCGTCGCGATGTCGACTTCGCCCTTGAGATAGCGTCCGGTGAGCGACGCCGGGTCATTCATCACCTGCTCGGGCGTGCCCTGCGCGACGAGGTGGCCGCCGTGCACTCCCGCGCCGGGACCCATGTCGATCAGATGATCGGCCTCGAGCATCGTGTCGCGGTCGTGCTCGACCACCAACACGGTGTTGCCGAGATCGCGCAGGCGCTTCAGCGTTCCGAGCAGGCGTTGATTGTCCCGCTGGTGCAATCCGATCGACGGTTCGTCGAGAATATACAACACGCCGACCAGGCTTGATCCGATTTGCGTCGCGAGGCGGATGCGCTGGCCCTCGCCGCCCGAAAGGCTCGCCGAGACGCGATCCAGCGTGAGGTAGTCCAGCCCGACGTCGGCGAGAAATCCGAGCCGCTCGCGGATTTCCTTGAGGATAAGGCGTCCGATCTCCTCCTCCTGGCGGCTCAGCCTGGGCGCGGCGAAAAACGCCACCGCCTGCTTGACCGACATCGCAGAGACCTCGGAGATCGACTTGCCGTTGAAGCGGACGTAGAGGCTTTCCTTCTTGAGCCGCGCGCCGTTACAGTCGGGGCACGGCCGCATGTTCATGTACGACTCGAGCATCTCGCGGATGCTCTCGGAGTCGGTCTCCTTGTAACGGCGATCCAGCCATGTCAGCACGCCCTCGAACGCCCGGTCGTAGCCGCGGCGATGCTCGCCGCGCTGGTAGGTGAAGGCGATTTCCTCGTCGCCCGAGCCATTGAGGATCGCGCGGCGCACTTTGGCCGGGATGTTCTTCCAGGGCGTGTCCAGGCTGAACTTGTAGTGCGTTGCCAGCGCCTCCAGCACCGGCTGCATGTAGTTCATCGTGGCCCACGGCGAGATCGCGCCGTCGGCGATGCTCAGGTCCTCGTTCTGCACCACCAGCTCGGGATCGAAGTACATAATCGATCCGATACCCGAGCAGGCCGCGCACGCGCCGTGCGGACTGTTGAAGGAAAACATCCGTGGCGTTATCTCCGGATACGAGATACCGCATTCCACGCAGGCGAAGCGCTGGCTGAAGTAGACTTCGCCGGCGTCCTTGCCGTCGAGCCGCTCGATCTTCAGCAGGTCCTGGCCGTACTTGAAGGCGACCTCGAGCGAGTCGCTCAGGCGTTTCTCGATCCCGCGGCGAATCGCGAGGCGGTCGACGATTACCTCGATCGTGTGCCGCTGGTTTTTGTTGAGCGCGATCTCTTCGCCCAGCTCGCGCACCGCGCCGTCGACCTTGACCCGCACGAAGCCGGCGCGCCGCAGGTCGCTCAACTCCTTGCGATACTCGCCCTTGCGGTCGCGCACGATCGGCGCGAGCACGTGGATCCGCGTGCCCTCGGGCCACGCCATGATGCGATCGACGATCTGCTGCACGCTCTGCTGCGTGATCTCGCGCCCGCAGTTGTGGCAGAACGCGTGGCCGACGCGCGCGAAGAGCAGGCGCAGGTAGTCGTAAATCTCGGTGATGGTCGCGACGGTCGAACGCGGGTTGCGCGAGGTCGTTTTCTGCTCGATCGAGATCGCCGGCGACAGCCCTTCGATCGAATCGACGTCCGGCTTCTCCATCTGCTCGAGGAACTGGCGCGCGTACGCCGACAGCGACTCGACGTAGCGCCGCTGGCCTTCCGCATAAATCGTGTCGAAGGCGAGCGAGGACTTTCCCGACCCCGAAAGCCCGGTGATGACGACCAGGCGATCACGCGGAATCTCAAGGTCGAGGTTTTTGAGATTGTGCTCGCGCGCGCCCTTGATGACTATTCGATCCGCCATCGCTGCCAAATCTTCCCGCCGCGACTTTTCGCTCACTCCTTGCGCGGCCGCCGCGCCCCCCGCGCGCCGCCGCGTCCGTTATGCGTGCCGCCGTCCACGACCCGCCAGGCGTACTCCATCGCTGCCAGCATGCTCGCGCCGTTGGCTGCGCCGCATCCCGCTATATCATACGCGGTGCCATGATCGGGCGAGGTACGCACGAACGGCAGTCCCAGGGTCACGTTGACCGCGCGCTCGAACTCCAGCGTCTTGAGCGCGATCAGCCCCTGGTCATGATACATCGCGACCGCCGCGTCGAAGCCGAATTTTCCCGTCGGCCGGATGAACGCGGTGTCCGGCGCGAGCGGGCCGCGGGCGTCGATCCCGGCGCGTCGCGCGCGGCGGATCGCCGGGATGACCACGCGCGCCTCTTCGTCGCCGAAGAGCCCATGCTCGCCCGCATGCGGATTGAATCCGAGCACTCCAACGCATGGCCGGTCCACGCCCAGGCGGGCGCCCAGATGCTGCGCGAGCAGCCGGATCGTGTCGAATACGCCCTGGATACTGAGCGCGCGCGACACCCGCGCGAGCCCCATATGCACCGTCACCAGCGCGAGCCGCAACTGGTCGCCCGCGAACATCATTCGCCAAAGCCGCGTGCGGCTCAACTCGGCAAGCAATTCGGAATGTCCAGGAAAATGATGGCCCGCGCGGTTAAGCCATTCCTTGTTGATCGGGGCAGTCACCAGCGCGTCAGCCTCGCCCGCCATCGCCATTCGCGCCCCTTCAACAATATACCGATAGGCCGCGTCCGCCCCTTCGACGCTCGGCGCTCCGGGCTTGAGCGCCGAGGCGCCGAGCCGGCCGATTTCCAGCACCGCCAGCCCGTCCGCCAGGCGAACCGGCGCGTCGCCCGGCCGCCATGGTCGCGGGACGGGTACGCCGCGCAAACGGCGCGCGGCCTCGCGCATCGCGCCAAGGTCGCCGAGTACGGCCAGCGCCGGCGCGCCCCGGCGCGAGGCCATCGCGGCCGCCGCCTTCAGGATCACCTCGGGGCCCACGCCGGCCGGGTCGCCCATGCTTACCGCCAGGAGCGCTGGCCCGCCGCGACTCGATGGCATCCGCCGCGCCACTAGTTGAACGTTTCGATGTAATGCTTCTTGACGAGGTCGTTATCGACCCACGAACCGAACTGTTGCTGGGCTTTCATGCTCACCAGTTTATCCTGGATCTGGCCAGAGACCTCGGCGAAGGGCTTCACGTCCAACCTGGTCGTGCGCTTCCAGTTTGACAATGTGAAAGCCGTGCTCGGTCTGTATCGGCTCGGAAATGGTGCCCACCTTCATCTGGTCGATCGCGTTCTGGATGGGGTCGATCATCTCGCCGCGCGAGAAGTCGCCCAGTTCGCCGCCCTGGCTCTTGGAATCGTCGTCGGAATACTGGACCGCCATCTTGTTGAAATCGGCGCCGTCGATCAGTTGCTTGTGGATACGCTCGGCCTTGACGCGGGCCGCTTCGATCTGGGCGGGGGTGGCGTTGGGCGGCACTTCAATCAGGATCTGTGCGACCTTGAAGCGTTCCTTGCCGACGGTGAATTCCTGCGGATGCGCGTCATAGTACGCCTTGACCTCGGCGGGCGAGATATTCACCTTTTGCCGCACCTCGCGCTGGATCATAAGCATCTTTTGCAGTTCCAGCCGGGCGTGTTTGCGAAATTCCTCGTAGGTGTGGCCCTGGGCCTGAACCTGCGTGCGCAGTTGATCGTCGGTGATTCCGTTGCCCCGCTCGAAGTTGGAAATGTACTCATCGACCTGACGGTCCTCGACCTGGTCCTTATATTTCTTGACCTCGCTCTCCAGGAGGCGCTCCGAGATTACCCCTTTGAGCGCCGCCTTGGTCTCCGGCGAATTCAAATCGCCCGCGTCGGGCAGCGTCGCATGATTGACGGCGGCAAAGGTTTTGAGGTCGCGAACGGTGATCGGATCGCCGTCGATGCTCGCCACCACACGGTCGAGGTCGTCCTGAGACTGCGCCGCGCACGGCCTCGGATAGGACACGGCCACCACGCACGCCACGGCCCACGCGGCGATTAGCGCCACGGCGCGCATGCGCATGCGAGGATAAAAACGGCTCATGATTTAACTGGCGAGCGGCCCGGCGGGGCTGCCCGGCCCGGACTCTAATTTTTCACAGGCCGCCAGCGCCTGCAAGACACCGTCCAGTTGATCGAACAACAGCTCGTAGTTGTTGCCCGAATCGCTCGCTCCGGTTTCGATTCGAATCATCACCTGGAACGAGGGCGTGAGCCGGATACGCCGCCGGTTGGCCTCGGCCAGGGCGGCGAGCCGCGCCGTATCGAGCGGCGCGTCGGGATGGAATTTCACTTCGAGCTGATCGCCCTTGAGGATCGCGCTCAGCATCATCATCTCGCGCATCCGCCGGCGCAGATCCATCGCCGCCAGCAGGTTGTCGATCAGCGTCGGCGGCGGTCCGAAGCGGTCGCGCATCTCGTCCCGCAACGCGTCGAGGTCGGCTTTGGAAGCCGCCCGCGCCATCCGCCGGTACAGCACCAGCCGCTCGCCCTCGTCGGGTACAAAGCTGTCGGGCACGTAGGCCGGAATGCCGAGCCTCAGTTCGGGCTCGAAATCGGGGCGCACCGGTTCGCCGCGCAGTTCGTGGATCGCCTGCTCCATCATCTCCGTGTACAGCTCGAAGCCGACCGCCGTGATTTGGCCCGACTGCTCGCGGCCGAGCAGGTTGCCGGCGCCGCGATGCTCGAGGTCGCGGATCGCGAGCTTGAAGCCGCCGCCGCTTTCGGTCTCGACCAGCTCGCGCAAGGCCTCGATCCGTTTCTTGGCGTCGCGCGTGATGATGTGCTCGCCCGGAATGAGCAGGTACGCGTAGGCTTTCTGGCGCGACCGTCCGACCCGGCCACGCAGTTGATAGAGCTGGGCCAGGCCGAAATGGTCGGCGCGATTGATAATCATGGTGTTGGCGTTGGGAATGTCGAGTCCCGACTCGATGATCGCCGAGCAGACCAGCAGGTTGACCCGGTTCTCGATGAACTCGCGCATTACGTTCTCGAGCTGGCGCTCTTTCATCTGGCCGTGCGCGACCGCCACTTTCGACTCGGGCACGATCGCGCGCAGATGGCGCGCGACGTACTCGATATTCTCGACCCGGTTGTGCACAAAGAAAACCTGCCCGGAGCGGTTGAGCTCGCGCATGATCACTTCGCGCAGGAGACCGTCGTCGAAATGTGCGACGAACGTGCGAATCGCCTGGCGGTCCGGCGGCGGCGTCTGGATGACGCTCAAGTCGCGAATCCCGAGCATCGCCATGTGCAGGGTGCGCGGAATCGGAGTCGCGGTCAGGGTCAGGACTTCGACCAGCTTGCGCAGCCGCTTCATCCGTTCCTTGTCGGCGACCCCGAAGCGATGCTCCTCGTCGATGATCAACAGGCCGAGCCGGGGAAACTCGACGTCGTCCTGGAGCAGGCGATGGGTCCCGACGACGATGTCAATCTTGCCGCGGCCGAGGTCTTCGATCACCGCCTTGTTCTCGCGCGCGCTGCGAAAGCGCGAGACCATCTCGATCCGTACCGGATAGCCCTCGAAGCGCTTGCGCATCGTGTTCCAGTGCTGTTCCGCGAGCACCGTGGTCGGCACCAGCAGCGCGACCTGCCGCCCATCCATCACCGCGATGAAGGCCGCGCGCAGCGCCACTTCGGTCTTGCCGAAGCCCGCGTCGCCGCAGATCAGCCGGTCCATCGGCTTGGGCCGGCACATGTCGCGGACCACCTCGTCGATCGCCGCGAGCTGGTCGGGCGTCTCCTCGAACTCGAAGCCCTCGGCGAATTCGGCGTAGTCGGCGCCCGGATGCGCGAACGCGTGGCCCTCCATCACTTCGCGCGCGGCATAGATGTCGAGCAGCTCGGAGGCCATCGCCAGCACCGCCTCCTTGGTGCGGCGCTTGACCCGGTCCCAGGAGCCGCTGCCAAGCTTGTCGAGCTTCGGCTCCTGGCCGTCGCCCCCGATATAACGCTGGACCAGGTTGATCCGCTCGACCGGCACGTACATCGCGTCGCCGGCCGCGTACTCGAGCGCCAGAAAGTCGCCCTCCATGTCGGCCACCTTCATGTGGCGCAGACCCCGGTAGCGCCCGATACCGTGATCGATATGCACCACCACGTCGTCGGGCTTCAGCTCCTCGAGGTTGAGCAGCGCACCCTTGGAGGCCGGCCGCGAGCGGCGCCGCACGCGCGGCTCACCGAAAATGTCCTCTTCGCTGTAGACGTAAAGCCCGTCAGCCTGCAGCACCACGCCGGCCGAGACTTCGCCCTCCATGATAACCGGGCGGAAGTCGGGCGACTCGAGCAGCGCGCCGAAGCTCTTGCAGTCAGTGTTGACCGCGAGGTCGTAGGCTTCCAGATGGCGGCGCAGCCGCGCCGCCTGGCTCGCGCCCTCGACCACCATCAGCGCACGGCCCTGGCCGCGCTGCACCTCGCGCAATTCCACCGCCAGGGGCTCGAAACTGGGCGGCGTGCGCGGTCCGGTGAGCGAACTCGCGCCGAGCTTGAGGCTCGGCTGGCATTTTACCTCGATCGGCGGCGCCCATCCCTCGCGCGGCGCGGTCACCGTGACCAGCGAACCAACCTCCACCGCGGTCATCGCGCCCAGCGCGTCTTCGAATTCATCCGGTCCGAGGTAGAGCGACTCCGGCGGTGGATAGAATGAAGGCTTGCTCTGCGCCGCCTCGGCCTCGGCGGCCGCCTGTTCGGTCACTTTGATAGCCTCGGCGAGCACGCGTCCCGGCTCGACTATCCAGACCACCGTGCCAGAGGGCAGGTAGCTGAAGACGGTGTCGAGCGGCCGGCCGAACAGCAGCGGGGTCAGCAGTTCGGCGCCGGGGAACAGCAGTCCGTTGGTCAGCGAATCGCTTAGTTCGGCGAGCTCCTTGCGCACCAAGCCGATCTCGCTCGCGCGGAGCGCCACGCGTTCGCGCACCTTGTCATCCTTGAGCGCGATTGGCGGCACCAGGCGCGTGCGAATCACGATCGCCTCGCGCGTCTCGCCGAGCGAGCGCTGGGAGGCGGGGTCGAAGTGACGCACCGAGGTCACGATGTCCTCTTCCAGCTCGACGCGCACGGGGTTGTGATAAAGCGGCGAGAAGATATCGATAATTCCGCCGCGCACGCTGAAGTCGCCCGGCTCCTCGGTCTGCGGCACCCGCTGATAACCGGCAGTACTCAGCGCGTCGATCAGCGCTTCTAGGTCGAGCGTGTCGGCGGCGGCGATTCGCAGCACCGAGGACTCGAACAGCGGCCGCGGGATGGTGCGCATCAGCAGCGCCTCGGCCGACGCGATGAGCATCGGCGCCTCGGCGCGCATCGCGGCATAGAGCGCCGCGAGTTGCGCCGCCTGCGTATGCGGCGCGGGCGAGAGATGGGCGAACGGCTTCAGCTCCCAGGCGGGCAGGAGATGGATCCGGCGATCGAGGGGGTCGCGATCGGGCGGCTCGTCGAGGAAAAATCCGACCTCGCCGGCGAGCGCCTCGGCCTCGCGCGCGAGCGCCGTCACCACCAGGATCGGGCGGCCCAGGCCGAGCGCGGCCTCGCGCAGCATCAGCGCGCCGGCCGCGCCCTTGAGCCCCATCAGCGGAAAACGCCGCGCCGCGCCGCCGTCCAGCCGAGCCCTAAGCTCGCTGGCCGCTTCTTTCAGACTCCGTTCCAAATCGATCTTAGGCCGTTATGATCGGTCCCCGGCAGCTATCGCGATGAATCGCTGAAATAGAAGTCAAATTGAAGGTCAAATTAAAAGTAATAATCCGATCGATAATAGCAAAGGCGGCCGCCCCAGTCGCGGAGTAGGGCGCTATTAGCGCGACGCGTTCGCGCTCTTTGGATAGCCCAGCGTCACGGGCAGCTTGACCGACTTGTACGATCCGTCATGCTGCTGGCGCAGCACGGTGAGGTAGATAATATCGCCCGGATGGAGCCGGGAGAGACGATCGGGCAGATCGGAATCGCTGGTCACGCGATGGTCGTCGATCGACACGATCAGGTCGCCATCCTCGCCAAGCTGACCCGACTTGACGAGCAACGGCCGCAGCGCCGCATCGAGCGGCCCAAGCAACTCGCCCGCGGTCGCACCGCTCGCCCCAATCGTGGTCATCGGAGTGCGCGATAGTAGCCCGGCGCGCGAGGCGGGGCTGTCGGCGTCAACGTCCATCACCTCGAGACCGCTGACTCGCTGCCCGTCGCGCGTCGAAACCGCGTACAGCACCGAGATGCCTAGATAGGGGCGCGGCCCATTGTCTTGCGGGGCGGGCAAATCCCCGGGTAGCGGCGCGTTGTCGGAGCCGATGTCGGGTTCTGGTTCGTTTTGCTCCGGCGCAGCTTGCGCCGGCGCGCTTTGCGCGGGCGCCTGGGGTACTTCGGCGCTCGGCTGTGTCGGTGGCGTCGTGGGCGGAATCTCGAGCGTCTGGTCGCCCCCGGCGTGGATAGTCTTTGATCCGCCCTGGGTCTGAGCGCCCACCGTCGACGCGCATAACAGCGCCGCCGCGAGCGTCGAACAGAGAGCCAGTCGGATGATATCCATCGTCATATCGTGCCGGCGCGATGCCTCCATGATGATAGGTCGTGCGGAATTGAGCCTCAAGCCGGAACCTGATGCTTGAAGGCTACAAACTGAGCGTGTCAGAGTGGCAACGCAATGGCTACGAAAATCGCTTCCACAGTAGGGCTGAAACCCGCGCAACGCGCGCTCGTCGAGCAGGCCGCTCCTGGCGCTGAGATTGTCGACCGCCAGTGCCGCACTATCGAGGAAATGGCCGAGCTGGCCGGCTCGGCGGGCGGATGCGACGTGCTGTTCACGTTCCGGGTGCCGCCGGAGATAATGCGTCTGGCGCCGCAGCTCAAATGGGTCCAGCTTTTGAGCGCCGGTGCCGATCACGCGCTCAAAGGACAGCTCGGACACAATGTCGTGATGACCACCTCGAGCGGAATTCATGCCTCGACGATGGCCGAGTACACGATCGCGTCGATGCTGGCGTTCGCGCACAAGCTGCACCTGCTCATCCGGGCGCAAATAAATGGCGAATGGCGCCGACCGGGAGATTTCATGTCGATTGTCGACGCGATGCGCGGCCATACGCTCGGCATAATTGGTTATGGCTCGATTGGGCGCGAGACGGCACGTCTGGGACGGGCGCTCGGAATGCGGATAGTCGCGCTTAAACGCAATCCCGCCGAGCGCGTCGATTCGGGCTGGACACCGGCCGGGCTCGGCGACCCCGACGGCGTCATCCCCGAACGCATTTATGGTCCCGATGAGCGGATGGAAATGCTCGCGGAGTGCGATTACGTGGCGGTCACGCTGCCGCTGACGGAAGCTACGCGCGGATTTATCGGCGAGGGCGAGCTGAGAGCGATGAAGCCGAACGCCTACCTCGTCAATGTCGGCCGCGGCGAGGTCGTCGATCAGGCTGCACTTATCGAGGCGTTACGCTCGGCCCGCATTGCGGGCGCCGGTCTCGATGTTTTCGAGCGCGAGCCGCTGGAGGCGGACAGTCCTCTCTGGGCCATGGAGAACACCATCCTGACGCCCCACATGTCAGGTGCGTTCAGAGGCTACGTCGAAACCTGCTGCGAGTTGTTCGCCGATAATCTGCGCCGTTTCATAGCCGACCAGTCATTGCTCAACCAGATCGACCCGGCGCTCGGCTACTGAGTCAGCGAGGTCTGGACACTACCCGCGCTTGGGGCCTTGTTCGGTTCGGCGGCGACTTTTATTTTGCCTGCCTGGAGTGCAGCGATGGGCGATTGGGATCCCGATCTATATCACCGGTTTCGTCGTTATCGCGCCGAGCCTTTCGAAACAATTTTGGCGAGGCTCGAACCAACCGGCGCCGAGGAAACGATCGTCGACCTCGGCTGCGGCACCGGCGAGCATACCGCGGAACTCGCACGCAATTTTCCCCGCGGCGCTACGCTCGGGATAGATTCGTCGCCCGCGATGATCGATCGCGCGCTCAAGCTTCGCGAAGGCCTGGAGCCAGCTCTTCGCACACGGTTAAACTTCGTCCTCGGCGATATCCGCGAATTCAACGCCCGGCGCGAGCACCCGCAGGAGTATTCAATAGTTTTCTCCAACGCCGCGCTTCAGTGGCTAACTGAGCATCGTGAGATCTTCACGCGCTGTTTCCATGCGCTGGTTTCCGGTGGGCGGCTGGTGGTGCAAGTCCCCGCCAATGACAATGAGACCGCACAGGTCACGATCGACTCGATGGCTCACGAAGAACCCTGGCGCGCCGCTCTCGCCGGCGTCAAACCGCCTTCCGCCACGGTCGCGACGCCTGAAGTCTACCATCGGATGCTCGGTGAGATCGGATTCGACCGGATCGATTGCTACTACCAGATGTTTCATCATGCGATGGGATCGCCGGTCGAAATTGTCGAGTGGTGCCGCGCGACCGTGTTACGCCGCTACCTGGATCTGCTTGACCTCAGTTTGCATACAGCCTTTGTCGAGGCTCTGACCTTGCGTCTGGAACACGAATACGCCACGCGCGGGCCTCTTACTTTCAACTTCCGCCGGCTTTTCATCTGGGCGCGGCGACCGGCCAAATGACGTGGAACACGCGCGCATAACTCCGGCGCTGATCGCGCATGGCGGCGCTGGCGGGCGCGGTCCGGCCGCGGACCGTCCTGAGCGTCGGCGTGGAATGCTGGCCGCGGTCACGTCGGGTGCCGACGTGCTGCGCGCCGGGGGCAGCGCGCTCGATGCGGTCATCGCCACGGTGCGCGCGCTGGAGGACCATCCGCTGTTTAACGCCGGGGTGGGCTCGCTGCTGACAATTGAAGGGACCGTGGAGATGGACGCGTCGGTGATGGTGGCGCTGCCGCGGCCGCCGAAGCCGCGCCTCGGCGCGGCTTCGGCGGCCGCCGGCGCGACCTCGGCGGCTCGTGGAGCGCACCAGCGCGCCGAATTGCGCGCCGGTGCGGTCGCGGGAATCACCCGGGTACGTAATCCGATCCTGTTGGCGCGCGCGGTGATGGAGCTTACGCCACACGTTCTGATGGTCGGTGCGGGGGCGGAGCGACTTGCGCGCCGGGCAGGAATCGCGCTATGCCGCCCCGGATCTCTGATAACGCCGCGCGCGCGTGAGCGATGGCGCGCCGCGCTCGAGCGCCGCGCCGAAGCGGTCGGGCCGGGCGCTGAAGGCGTCGGTCCCGACCGCTTCGGCACGGTCGGCGCGGTCGCGCTCGACGCGCAGGGCGGCCTCGCGGCGGCGACTTCCACCGGAGGAGTCAGCGGCAAACTCCCCGGGCGCGTCGGTGATTCGGCCATAATCGGCGCCGGGACCTTCGCCGACTGGCGCGGCGCGGCCTCCGCGACGGGGCAGGGCGAAGCCATCATGAAGGCCGCGCTATGCCGCGAGGTGGTGGCCGCGTTGCGGCGCGGCGAGGCGCGCGCCGTTGCCGAGCGCGCGATCGCCGAGATGGCGGCGCTGACAGGCGGCCAGGCGGGCGTTGTCCTGATCGACCGCGGCGGCAGGTGCGGGTACGCGCACAATGCGGAAGTAATGGATGTCGCGATGTTCGACGCGGTGGGCGGCTTTGAATATCGATGGGCCGCGGCGCTCAATGGGCAGGGCCAGCGCGCGTCAGTACCCGGCCGCTAGGACACTTGGCCGATGGCGATTGAGGTGCGGTCTCGTGCCAGCGCACTACTGGCGATCACTGTCGGGCTAATCGCGGCGGCTGCGGTACTCAGCCTCGGTATCGGCGCACCATTCGAGAAAGACCAGGAAACGCAGTCTGCGCAGTGGATCCAGGCGATCGTCCAGCGCGGACAGTGGTTGATACCGCAGGACGACTACGGCGGAATCGATCGCAAGCCGCCGCTCTATTACTGGCTGTCGGCGTTGGCCGTGAAGGCTGGCGCCGATCGCGCCGATGAAGTTCGCGCGCGAATCGTTTCGCTCGCCGCGGGTGTCCTGCTAGCAGTCATGGTGATGCGCTGGAGCGCGGCCTTCGCCGGCGAGGCCACCGGATGGCTCGCGCTCGCCTTCGTGCTCGGCACCTACGGTTTCGCCTCGCGCGCGACGGTCGATCTGACCGACATGCTTTTGTCGCTTCTGCTTTTTGCCGCATGGTGGTGCGTCTATCGGCTGCTGGAAGCGAAGGGCTCATACGCGGAGTCACGCTCGATCTCGATCATCGGCGGCGTTCTGCTGGGACTGGCGGTACTTACCAAGGGACCGGTGGCGATCGTCCTGATCGGTTTGGCCGGGCTCATCTACTTGCTGCTCGTCAGGCGGCCTCCACTCGAAATTCTGGGTCGCGGATGGCCCTGGTTGATGGTGGCCGTGGCGCTTGTGGTCGGCGCGTCCTGGTACGTGCCGGCTTTTATCGAGGGCGGCCGGCTCGTGATTGGCGTATTTCTTTCCGAGAACTTCGGACACTTCATGCCCTCGGCGATGGGCGGGACCGGCGAGGCGTCGCGGCCGGCGTGGTATGTCGCCGCGCGGATGTTCGGCGGCGCGCTGCCGCAAAGTCTGCTGGCCGTGGCGTTGGCGATTGCGCTTTGGCGGCGTGACGGGGATGACGGCGCGCGTAAGCCGTTGCTCTTTCAGTTGAGCCTGGTGCTCGCGGTGCTGGTATTTTTTTCGATCGCAAGCTCTAAACGCGACGACTACATCCTTCCCGCGATGCCGGGATTGGCGATCCTGTTTGCCGCGTTGTTTACCGGCGCGGCGATCGCTCCCGAGCGAGAGCGCGCGGTGTCGGCAAAAATCCGCGACCTCACCGCGGCGGCGATCGCCTTGGCATTCATCGTGCTCGTATTTGCGGTGCTGATCGTTGTCCGTGAGCCAAGGTTGATTGCCCCCTTCGTGGCGAGGATGCAATCGAGCGACTCCTATTTTATGCGGCTGTTCCTGGTCGGGATGCGCCGTTTGAGGTTCCCGTTCGTGGTTTTCGCCGCCGGCTCGGTCGTCGGCTCGATTGTGGTGTTCGTGGGGCTGTTGGTCCGCCGTCCGCTCTGGTCGGGCGCTGGACTGGCGGCAATTGCGCTGGCAGGTTCAACTCTGTTCGCCGGCACTCTGAAACCCGAGCTTGCGGGTGCGCGCTCGATAAAGACATTTGCGTGGGAGATCCATCGCCGGATCGGCGGTGCGCCGCTTTATATTCCGTGGGGCCACGACTATGAGCTCTCCTTTTATTATGGACGCGGAATTCCCGGGCTGGATGAGGCAGGCTCTTCGGCGTTCGCCGGCGGCGGTCCCGTTTATGTAGTGGCGCGACCGCGCGAGCTTTCGCGTATCCCACCCGCGACGCTAAACCGCATGAAACCCATAATGCTCTCCGGCCTGATTGGAGGGGGTGGGCCGCCCGTGTTGTACGAATTGCCGCCCCCGGCTTCTAATTCGACTGCGCCTGCAACTAAATAGAAAGCGTGACGTTCCCTACGACATTCAGCGTAACGCCAAAGGCTGCGCTCATTGCACGGGCGCGATCAATGGGATCGCCAGGGAGGGGTTTGCCCGCTTCATTCGGCGGAGTTATTGTCATCGTCGATGCCGATCTATGAGTACGAGTGCGCGGCGTGTGCGAAGGTGAGTTCGCACGTCGTGATGGGTTCGCGGCGCCGTCCGCGGCCGGCCTGTCCGGCCTGCGGAGCGTCGCGCCTCAAGCGCGTGATGTCGTCGTTCGCGGTGGTCTCGAGCGAGGCGTCGCGGCTGGCCGAATTCGACACCTCAAAGCCGCGCGACGAGTCGTTCTATCGCGACTCGCGCAACGTCGGACTGTGGGCCAAAAAACGCGCCAAGGAAATGGGCGCTGACCTGGGAAGCAAGTTCGAGGAAACGGTCGAAAAGGCGCGCAGCGGCAAGCTGGTTAAGGATATGCTCTAAGAGAGCCACGCACGGCACGGCGAGTGGGTCGCGGGAACGACGGCTGGACAAAGACCGTGCGACAAAAGCGGAGCTGAAAATCTATGGACCAAAAAGATCGCTTCGGCGACAAGCTTCAGGACGTCGAACGCGCGCGCGAGGAACAATGGGCCCATCAGCGCGACCAGGAACTGCTCGAGAAGCTCCGTAAAAAGGGCGAGGACGCACTTTGCCCGCAGTGCCGAAAACCCCTGGTGGCCGAGACTCGCGGCGGCATCGCGATGATGGCGTGCGCCGACAAGCACGGCGGATGGCTGCGCGCCGAGGTGCTTGAAGATGTGTTCAGGCGTTTGAAATGATCGGCTCGATGGTCACGGCACCTCGCTATCGCGGGAAATCCGGACTATTCGGCGCTCGCCGGACTGTGCGGGCAGGGAGAATGCCATGAAGCTCGCGACTTTCACGCATCAGGGAAACACCCGAATCGGCGTTGTGGTCGATGATGCGGTCGTCGACCTGGGCGCGGCGGCGCCCGATTTGCCGCACGAAATGTCGGCGTTGCTGGCGGCCGGGAGGAGCGCAATCGATCGCGCGCGTGGAGCGGCCACAGCGGCAAAGAGCAGGATTGCGCTTCAGGAGGTAAAGCTCGAAGCGCCGATTCGGCGCCCATCCGAGTTTCTCGCAATTGGCCTCAACTACGACGACCATATCGGAGAGACCGGCCGCGAACGTCCGACCTTTCCGATTTTCTTCAACAAGCAGATTAGTTGCGTCAACGGCCCCTACGATCCGATTCATCGGCCTCGCGCATCGGAGGCGCTCGACTACGAAGGCGAACTCGGTCTCGTTATCGGGCGGCGGTGCCGTCATGTGCCGCGCGATCGCGCTCACGAGGTCATCGGCGGCTATATGATCGTCAACGACGTGAGCGTCCGCGATTGGCAGCGCAAGGCCGCCACGATGACGCTCGGCAAGTCGTGGGACACTCACGGTCCAACCGGACCATGGATCGTGACGCCCGACGAGATCGGCGATCCGCACGCGCTCGAACTGCGCACTCTGGTCAACGGCGAGGAGCGCCAGCATTCGAACACCCGTCACCTGATTTTCGACTGCTTCTCGATCATCGAGACGCTCTCGACCGTATGCACGCTGGAGCCGGGACTCATCATCTCGACTGGAACTCCGTCGGGCGTGGCCCTCGCGATGAAGCCGCCGCGCTGGCTGAAGGCCGGTGACGTGGTACGGATCGAGATCGAACGTATCGGACATATCGAAAACCGGGTAATCGAGGAACCCGCCAGCACCACGGTCATTTGAAGTATGGAAAAGCCGGCAGAGACTGCTCATCCGATCGAGGAACTGCTGCGGCGGCGATGGAGTCCGCGCGCATTCGTCGAGCGCTTGGTCGAGCCCGAGAAGCTAGCGAGCATGTTCGAGGCCGCGCGCTGGTCGGCCTCGTGCTTCAATGAGCAACCGTGGAATTTCATCGTCGCGACTCGCGACGATCAGGCGGAATTCGCGCGTCTGCTGAGCTGTCTCGTCGAGGGAAACCAGGCCTGGGCCGCGCGTGCGCCGGTGCTGATGGTGTCGGTGGCGCGGCTCAACTTCGCGCAGAATGACAAGCCGAATCGCACCGCCATCCATGACGTGGGTCTCGCGACGGCGCATCTGATCCTGCAGGCGATGGCACTGGGCCTGTTCGTTCATCCGATGGCCGGGTTTTACCCCGACAAGGTGCGCGAGCTTTATGGTGTGCCGGACGGCTACGAACCGGTCGTCGCTATCGCGATCGGCTATCCGGGTGACCCGGCGACGCTTTCCGAGTCGCTTAGCCAGCGCGAGCTTGCGCCGCGCACACGCAAGGCGCAGGAGGAGTTTACGTTTCGCGGACGTTTCCGCGCCTGACTCGCGTCCCAGTCTAAGAAAATACTCCTGGTAGAAACGCGGTCACTTGTTCGTTCGGCAACCTGGCGACGCAGGGCCGTCGCGCAAAATTCGTCTTGTTCGCGCTTAGCCCTTGGCGTGTCGTCCCGCTCGCGCCGAGGTCCGGCGCGGCCGATTCGCGGCAGCCGGCTCTCCCGCATTTTCTGCCGGCTTTGCCGTCTCAGTCTCGACCAGCACGCCGCCGCCGTCGTCGCCGTGAGCGTCACGCCGGTGTTTCTTGCGCTTGGGTACACCCGTGGATGGTATCCGCTCGCCCAGCGCCAGCACCGCTTCGCGCATCGAGTCGGCGAGCTTGCGATATGCACCCGTGCCCTCGGCGTTGTCGGCGAGCGCGCGCAACTCGGCGTTGGTTATGACGCGGCCAATTCGCACTTCGACGGGCCGGCGATGCGGAACTATGCTGCCTTTGCCGAGGACGTCGTAGGTTCCGCTGATACGGATGGGCAGCACGTCGCATCCGCCGCGCAGCGCGAGGTAGCCCGCGCCGCTTTTGAATTCGTGGATCGCGCCGTCGGGTGAACGCGTGCCTTCGGGAAACATCAGGACGCTGCGTCCAGCGCCAAGTTCGTCGATCGCGTCGTCGAGCGAGTCTAACTGTGCGCGTTCGCGATCGAACGGGATGAGACGGGTGAAGTTGCTGACCACGAAGCGGCGCGCGTTGGTATTGAAGAAATAGTCCTTGGCGGCCAGCACCACCAGTTCGCGTCCCGGCGCGCCGAGCGCGTAGCTGGTGAGCGCGAAGTCGAGATGGCTCGCGTGGTTGGCGACCACCAGGAAGTTGCGGTTGGCCGGCACGTTGCCTCGGCCCAGCACCCGCGGCTGCAGCCATCCGTCGAACGCCATCCGCTGTGCACCACGAAACGCCGCTTCGCCCAGGCGCTTGAGCGCGCCCGGCAATGCGAGGGTGAACGGCTCGGCGAAGCGCGCATACGAAGGCAGGCGAGGGCGGTTCTGACCCTGGCCCACGGCGCGCTGAAGATCGTCGACGGTACGGAGATCGCCCAGGTCCTCGGGGCTCAGCTCACGCTCGGCATGAACCGCGATATGCTCGGCCAGTTCAGCCATCGCGAGCGAGTCGAGTCCGAGGTCTTCGATCAGCCGGGTCGCGGGCGTGATGCTCTCGATCCCGCTCGAAACCTGGGCGAGCGCCTGGGCAAGCCAGGGTTCGACCTCGGAGCTGACCGCCGCGCGCTCCTGGGCGTGGCTTTCGAGCATCCGTTCGAGCGTGCGCGCGACCTCCAGTCGTTTGACCTTGCGCGTGCGGGTTCGCGGCAGTTCGGTGTCGGTGAAACGCAGGATGCGGACGCGCTTGTGGGGACTCAGCCCGGCGCCGGTTTTATCGAAATGGGTGCGCAGATTGTCTTCCACGGCCCGGCGGCTTTCACCGCGCGCATACGCCGGCACTACCAGCGCCGCGGCCTGCTCGCCCTGGGCGACTTTCAGACCGACGATCGCGAGTTCCTTGACATACGAGGAGTGGCCGTAAATCTCTTCGAGCTCGTCGATATAGATATT
Source organism: uncultured delta proteobacterium (assembly GCA_963755905.1). Lineage (GTDB taxonomy): Bacteria > Desulfobacterota > Binatia > Binatales > Binataceae > JAKAVN01. The sequence goes on along the minus strand of CAVWLM010000002.1, from coordinate 855,429 downwards.
GTTGCCGCCGGAGTCGACGATCACGTCCTTGGCACGGCCAACGATATAAAGGCGGCCTTCTTCGTCGAGGCGGCCGAGGTCGCCGGTGCGCAGCCATCCGTCGTGCAGCACCTCTTCGGTGGCGGCCTCATTGCGGTAGTAACCCGCCATCACGTTCGGCCCGCGCGCCAGGATTTCACCCACCGCGCCGTCGCCGCTGGAAGCGAGCTTGATTTCGACCCCGTGCAGCGGCTTGCCGACCGACCCGGCCGCCAGCGGTTCGTCCGGGCGCGCGACGCTTAGCACCGGCGCGGCTTCGGTCAATCCGTAGCCTTCGAGCAGACGTATCCCGATGTCGTTGAAGAAGCTAGCGACGCGCTGGGGCAACGCCGCCCCGCCGCTCACCGCCAGGCGGAGCCGCCCGCCAAGCGCGACATGCGCCTGGCGAAAGAGCAGGGCGCCGGCGTTGAGGCCCCATTCGCCGTCGAGCCTGCGGTTGAGGTCGCGCAGGCGATCGAACAGCGCGTGCAGGAATGGACCCTGCGCCTCGACCCCGTCGACGATACGCCGATGGACCGCCTCCCAGAGCGCGGGCACGCCGACCACCGCGGTCGGCCGCACGTCGGCCAGAGTTCGCGCGAGGCTCGCGGCGTCCACGCCGAGCGGATAAACGATCGTCGCGCCGAGCGCGAGCGGCAACAGCATCCCGCACGTGAACTCGAAGGTGTGATGAAGCGGCAGCAGCGAGAGCACCACGTCGGACGAATCCAGCGCAAAAACCCGCGCCAGCATCGCGACCTCGGCGGCGAAATTTCCATGCGTCAGCATCACGCCCTTGGACGCGCCGGTGGTGCCGGAAGTGAAAACGATAGAGGCGAGCGTCTTGCGCTCTGCCGCGGGCCGCGCGTCGGGCCGTCCTTTGAGCACGAAAGGACGACTGAGCTCGGCGAATTCAAGCTGCGCGATTTCGCCGTTGAGTTCGAGCAGCGCACCGCCCAGGCGATTGGCAACGGCCGCCGAACATAGCGCCGCGGAAGGCGTGGCGATGTGGCAAATGGGAGCCAGCTCTTCGGCCGAGATCAGATGGTCCAGCGGCACCGCGACGGCGCCGGCGGCCAGGATCGAGAAATAGGCGAATACCCACTCGGGCGAGTTCTCGCCGATGAGCAGCACGCGGTCGCCCGCCTTGACCCCGCGCATCCCGAGCAACAGGCCGGCGCGATGCGCGCCGTCGCGCAGTTCGCGGAAGGTGGTCGTTACACGCTCGCCCGAGGCGCGTCGTGCGACCAGCGCCGGACGCGAGCCGTAACGCTCGGCGGCGCGATCCAGCAATTCGGTCAGCGTTCGATAGCGCGCCGGGGCGCTCGGACGGCCGCGGGTATGGAGATCGAGCGAGCCGAAGATGTGCCGGCGCAATCCCGGCAGATGTACGTTTATCCAGTAATCGGCCCAGTCGATCCGGTCCGGCGCGTAGGGATGGCGCTTCACGTCGGCCGCAGTGAGCGACTTGTAAAGCGCGCGGATGTTGGCGCCGTGGAAAGTGTAGACCAGCTCCTGGATGTATGGGCGATAGACTTCGACCAACTCTCGCGCCATAGCGGTGTTGGCGCCGAACTTGTCGACGCCCTGCTCGAACTTCTTTGCACCCTCGGACTCTTCGCCGAGCAGCGTGCGGGCGGCGCCGGCGCCCTTCTTGAGCAACTCGGGCAGCGTCCGGCTGGCGAGCTCGTAAGTGCTTTGCGAGACCACCACCGCCTCCAGGTGCGGTGCGAAGCGGCCCATCGGACCGCCCACGCGGCGATGCTCGCGGCGGTTGCTGAGCCCGGTCAGCTCGACCAGCCGGCGCATCGGCAGCGGGTTCACGTCCGAAGTGCAGAGCTGGTAGATCGGTTTGTGGCGGCCGGCGAGCAGCGCCGCGAGAATCGGGATCATCGCATGCGCCGCAAGATCGACCGGTATGATGTCGAGTACCAGGTCGCTCTTGGCCGGATAGAAGCGATAGCCGCGGCCGGAAAGATAGGTCAGCGGGGCACTGGTGTTGACGCCCTGGTTCCATCCGGGGAACGGGTCGCGGAGCGCGCTTTCGATGATCGACGGACGCGCCACGGTGGCTGCGATGGTATCCCGCGCGGCGAACACCAACTGCTCGCCGAGACTCTTGCTGTAGCTGTAAGTGTTGGGCCATCCCCAGCGGCGCGCGCGTTCCAGGCCGATTTCCTTGAGCCGCTCTTCGACCCAGCGCTTGCGCCAGCGCTCGGCCGCCGCCTCATGGGCGTCGCCGCCGTCGGGGTCGGCATTCACCACGTGGATCTCATCGGCCTGGCGCACCTGATCGCGGGATTCCGCTTCGACGCGCGCGATGGCGGCGAGGGCGTCGTGGATCTCGCGCCGCAGGGTGAAGTTACGCCTCCCGTTGGGACACCAGTCGACCGGTATGTCGTCCTCGAAACGGTGGCCGTCGGCGTTGCCCGCGGCATAGCAGGTCGAAACATGGAGCAGGGCGGCACCCCGCTTGCGGCAGAATTCGATTACATTGGCGACGCCGGTGGTGTTGACCGACAGCGACTTCTCCAGTGAAGCCTCGAAGTTGACCAGCCCCGCGCAATGCACCACCGCGTCGATAGCGCCGCGGCCTGGCGCCTCGCCCTCGGAGATCAGGTCGTCTTCGGTGATGTCGCCGCAGAGCACCGAAAGTTTTTCCTCGACGTAGCGGTCGAAGCGGTTCCCCAGGTGTTCGCGCAGCGGACCGAACACGGGCGAATCGAGGATTTCGCGGCGCATGCGGCTCAAGCTGAGCCGCTGGTCGCCACGGATGAGCAGGTAGATGCGCTCGATTTCGGGATGCCAACGCAAGAGCAGCGAGAGGAAGACTTTGCCCAGAAAGCCGGTCGCGCCGGTCAGCAGGATGCGCTTTCCACGCAGCGTCTGCTCCAGCGGTGCCGTCGCCGTGGGCGTGGCGCCGCCGTTACTTCCGTTATTATTCGACATCAGCGATCACCAGCGGTGGCAAATGTAGATAGGTGATACTGGCGGAGCGGCCCAAGTCCGACGTCGCCATCGCGATAGCCTCGTCCAGCGTGTCGGCCGACTCCCATCCCATGCGAGTTGCTACTTCCGGCTCTTCGCATCCTGCCGCGATTACTCTGCCCACGTGCTGGCGCGCCGGTTCGCCCCAGTACCACATGTAGAACGGATGCACGCCGTGATAGGCATGGCCGTAGCGATACATGTGGACGTAGGTCGGGTTGCGCGCGAACTCGGCCTCGAAGTTGCGCTCCAGTTCGGTCGCTTCGGTGGTTTCGCGCAGGCAGCGATGAAAGAACTCGATGTAACTCGGATGATGCTCGGGATGGAACTGGTCGCGTAGCGGATGACAGATGATCACGGTGCCGCCTTCGCGTACCAGCGGCTTGCCCCGGAACATGTTGAACAGGTAGCCCAGGCCCGTGCATTGCACCAATACCGGGTTCATCACCGAGTTCACATTGTAGGGACAGACGTAGGGCACGCCGACGATCAGCACGTCGGCCTGGCCCTTGACCGGCACCGCGTACTGCTGGAACACGCGGGCGAGCGCTTTGCGATGAACCGCGTCAGTCTCGCCCGCCCATACACCGGTCATCGAATAGGGCGCGGCGTACTGGTTGAGCACCTGGCGGCGCAGCGAATCCGACATATTGCCGAGCGTCCAGCGAAAGCCCTTTAGGCGCATCCGATCCCAATCGGAGAAGCGATCCTCGTTCTTCTGCAGGAAATCGAGCATCCCCCCGTACATCTGGTTGTTGATCGCGGTCTCGATGGTGAAGACGTTCACATGCTCGTTGACCAGACGGCCCATCCGGTTGGCCGAGTGATGCAGCGCCGAGCGCGTAGGATCCATATACGAATTGCACTGCCGCAGCGTGGCCGGATTGTGATGGTGGCGCAGGCTCTGGTAAGGCGCGAGGCCGACCGCCACCGATTTGTGGCCACCGTCCATCGGCACCAGATTGATGTTGAGATAGAGCAGAAGATCGGACTCAACCGCGCGGCGCGAGAGCCATACCTCTTCGCCGTGGTCGGTCTTGCCCAGCATCGCGAGTTCGGATCGATTTTCGGCGTCAAAGTTGTACAGCCGCTCCGGCCAGAATTGCTTGAACGCGCGCTCGCCCACCATGCGGCGAATCTCGGCCTCGGTCATGCGGCGATGAAGCGAGGTCGCGACGATCAGATGGACGTCGTCAACGCCATAGTCGGCGAGGGTCTGGAGCACGATGTTGAGGGCGCGTTCGCGGATATCGGGCCGGCGCATCTGCGGCAACGGCAGGCTGATATCGTCGATCGCTATCGTCACGCGCATGTTGGGATTTAGCTGCGCGAACAGCGGATCGGCGTTCTCGGGGCGCAGCAGCGCGTAGCGGATAGCGGCGTCGGGATCGGCCAGCGGCTCGAGCGGCGGCGGCGGATAAATAACTCGCGTGCCGGCGGGCAGCTTTTCGTACCAGAAATCGTCGCCGTAGGCGATCAGCCGCGGCGCCGAACGCCGGTTGAGCGTCACTACCAAATCGCGACGCGCGCCGGGCTCATGCCTGAGTTCGGCGGTCTTCAGCTCTTTGAGCTTACCTTCCGGTCGCGCCATCCGTAGCTCTCCCCAGCCAGTCCAGCAGCCATGCTCCGGCCGCGCCTCGGTCGTGCGCGGGTTCGGCGTCATGGCTAAAACGAACGATTGGCCATTTGCGGTTGTGCGCGGCGGCAAGCAGGCGGCGATCGGGATTCACCGCCACCGGATGCCCCAGCGCGCAGAGAAAGGGCAGGTCATAGTATGAGTCGGCGTATCCCCAGCATCCGGCCATGTCGATCCGGCGTGCCGCGGCGAAGCTTTCGCACCAGTCCGACTTTTCGGAACCGGCCATCACCGGTTCAAGCATCCTGCCGGTTGCGATTCCACGGCTGTAGACCAGGCGATTGGCCACGAAATGTTCGATGTTGAGGCGGCGCGCGAGCGGCTCGACCAGGAAGTCGGGCGACCCGGTCACCAGCACCGGTTCGATTCCCGCGGCCCGATTTGCCTCCAGCATCTCGATCGCGCGGGGATACAGATGGCGCGTCAGCACGCGGTCGCAATACTCGTCTCCGAGTTCCCACAGGCGGTCGCGCGAGACGCCCTTGTAGGCCTCGAATAGCTTCATATTGAGCAGCCGGCGGTCGTGTTTCTCGGCCATGTACAGCCGGGGAAGATCAAGCGCGAGACGGACGAGATAGCCGGCGCGTGCGTTCCATTCGCCAAGGTTTGCCATGAAGAAGACCGTGGCATGGAGCAGATTGAGGCTGGCCAACGTGCCGTCCAGGTCGTAGAAGGCCAGAACTTTTGCTTTGCCGCGAGCGCCGCGCCCCGCTCTGGTCACGTAAACTGACATGTCATTCTACTTTGGGCTCAGAAATAGAGCGCTTGGGCGCCTGCATCTCGCCCCGCCGGCGGGCGTCCTCGAGCAGCTCCGGCCGAGCCACGCCGCCCAGTCCGAACGCCAGGATTTCCTCGACCAGCGTGTCGATCTCACGTGGACGCCGGCGCGCAATCTGGCCAACCACTTCCTTAATCCCACCGAGGATACAAAATGCGGCGACACGCGTGTCGCATGGACGCACCAGGTTCATCTGCACGCCGAGGTCCAGCGAGCGCTGAATGGCGTCAGCGATGCGCTGGTAAAATTCGAGAATTTGCAGATCGAGATCACGGTCGAAACCCACCGAGTGGTTGAGCAGGATGTCGGTTAGTTCGCGCTCGGTCAGCACGAAATTCATCACGCGCTTGAGGTTGTCGCGCAATTGATTGATGGGGTCGGGTTCATCCGCGCGCAGGCGCTGGATGCGTCGTGAAAGCTCGGTTAGCACTTGAGCGAGCAGTTCCTCGAAAAGGTCCCTCTTATTCTGGAAGTAGAGGTAGAATGTGCCCCTCGCGATTCGGGCGCGGGCGATGATATCAGCGACGTTGGTTCGATGATAGCCTTTGCGCGCGAATATACGTTTGGCATGGCGTAGCACTTGGGCACGCCTGGCCTGTCGTTCCATTACGAAAGATCCTCAGGAGAAATAGAACCTATCGGCCCGTCCGAGTAGTGTCAAACCTCGCGTTTGTGGATAACTCCCGGCTTCTCCGATCGAAACTCCCGGTTCTCAAGGGGAAGGGGGCGACGGTGGGCATGGACTGCAGGCCGATGCTGGTTGTCCGATACCGGCCAGTACGGGCGCGCTTATGACGGTTCCAGAAGCCGCTGTAATGCAGGTACATCCAATCTTTATACCCGGGGTGAAATATCCCGCACCCTCGCTCGTAAGGAGGTTGTTGCTTATGTACCAGGTCGCCGACAGCGAGATGTTCTGGAATGTGTTGACGCCGTTGGAGCTGAATTGACCTTGGGCCCAAAACTGGTAGTCCGTCGTATTCAGAGGAATCTCGGCCGTACTTGCCGGCGTACATCCGGCCCCATTTGATGGAACCTGGGCGCAAACCCGGATCGCTATAAGGGTTATCGGTGTAGCCGTGGGAGATGGCGTCGAGGTGCTCGAACTACCGCCGCAACTGAGCAGCATTGCTGTCATCACGAAAGCCAGTACCGGCGCGACAATCAAGCATCTTTTTGGCCACATCGAGCATCCAGCTATGCCGTGGAGGCTCCAGCCATGTCAAGCATGCACGCGCGAAAATGAAACAAACCTCTTTGTGGATTAACCTCGTGCGGAAACTAGAGACGGCGATGCAAATCCGAAATCGAGCCGCCAAAAACAGGAACGGCGGGCGTCGAGAGAGGGGGGAGTCTCTCCGATACCCGCCAATTCACTGCCCGCCTTGCGGCGGATCTCGTTCGGCTGCCGGGAGGAGTTTGCAACCGAAGTGCGGCGCGGTGATGAATAGCCACCGATCGTATCCGCACTCAAAAGTTTGGACGATGGCCTTGCGGGATTATTCATAATGTGTGAAAGGCCAGGTTCATGGCCTGCATCCAGGGCGCCGATTGGCCGCTCTTTAAAAACAGAAAGGGGCCGGGAATCACCCCGGCCCCAATCTTCATCGTCGCTAGCGGCGCTACAGGCCTTCCGATTACAGGCGCGCTTTTAGAGAGCGATCCACACCGCGGTGACGAAAGTCACAATGCTATTTGTAAAGGCTTTGATCCCAAGTCCCAGTCCCGCGTAGGCGGAGAAGCCCGCGATCCCGATGAAAAGCACGATGAGCAGGTATTCCGTCAGGGTCTGGCCCCTGCCGGAACTGAATGCTTTTGCTGGAAGGTCGCTCTCGAGCCGCATCCGAATACTCCAAATTGCCATAAGCAACACTGAAATTTTTACCAGATTTTGCTTTCGTGTGGCAAGTTAAGGTTCAAATACACTCTTTAACCTTTGAACTTCGTTCAAAAGGGAACCTTGAGGGCTCTGAGCGGCGAATGGCAGGTTGCGGGTAACCTAACAAAAACGGGTAATCTAACAGCCAAATGATGCGCGCTTTCTCCCTGGCGCCGGCCACAATCCAGAGCCGTCCATCAGAATTTCACAATCCGATAACGCAAAGTCGCATCGGCTGCCGACGGAAGATGCTGGATGAATCGTTGACGACACCACCGGCTCCCGGAATCTCGGACCTGAGATGTTTCCGGGGTTACCCGAGACCCTCGCGTCGGTGCATACTGATAGCTGGATATGCCTTCGCGTTAACAGCTCGCCCGAAGCGAGCTCTTTATCCAAGGAGCGATAGCGATGCAGATGGGAATGGTCGGTCTAGGCAGGATGGGCGCCAACATGGTGCGGCGGCTTCTGCACGGCGGTCATGAATGCGTGGTTTTCGACGTGAGCCCAGATGCGGTGAAGATGCTCGCCAAAGAGGGGGCCATAGGTGCGTCCTCGCTCGACGACTTCAAGACCAAACTCAAGCAGCCGCGAGTCGCCTGGATGATGGTGCCGGCGGCGGTAGTCGAGCAGACGCTGGAGGAACTGGCGAAAAGATTCGAGCCGGGCGACATCATCGTCGACGGCGGCAACTCCTACTATGTCGACGACATCCATCGCGCCAAGACGCTGCGCGCCAAGGGCCTTCATTACGTCGACTCGGGTACCAGCGGTGGCGTTTGGGGCCTGGAGCGTGGGTTTTGCCAGATGATCGGCGGCGAGCCGGAAATCATCAAACACCTCGATCCGATTTTCGCCACGCTCGCGCCGCCCGTCGATTCGGCACCGCGCACTCCGGGACGCGAGAAGAGCGCTCCAAGTACTGCCGAGCACGGGTACCTGCATTGCGGACCCAACGGCGCCGGCCACTTCGTCAAAATGGTGCACAACGGGATCGAATACGGGTTGATGGCGGCGTACGCCGAGGGGATGAACATCCTGCGCCACGCCAACGTCGGCAAACAGCAGCACGTGGCCGACGCTGAGACCACGCCGCTGCGCGAGCCGGAGCTGTATCAGTACGATTTTAACCTGCCCGACATCGCCGAGGTCTGGCGCCGCGGGAGCGTCATTGCCTCGTGGCTGCTCGATCTGACGGCTGACGCGCTGGCTGGCGATCCGGAGTTGAAGAAGTTCGCCGGCAGGGTCTCCGATTCGGGCGAAGGACGTTGGACGGTGGACGCGGCGATCGACGAAGGCGTGCCGGCCGCGGTTTTGACGGCGGCTTTGTACGAGCGCTTCAGCTCGCGCGGCGCGGCCGACTTTGCCGACAAGATGCTTTCCGCGATGCGTTACGAGTTCGGCGGCCACGTGGAGAAAAAGTCATGAGCGCGAGCGCGGTGCGCTCGGACGCCCTGGCGTTCTTCGGCGCGACGGGCGATCTGGCTTACAAGAAGATTTTCCCGGCCCTGCACGCGATGGCCCGCCGGGGTCATCTGGAGTTTCCCGTAATCGGCGTGGCAAAATCGGGCTGGAATCTGGATCAGCTTCGCGCGCGCGCCCGCGAGAGCATCGAAAAGCACGGCGGAGGCGTTGACGATGCGGCTTTCAAACGGCTCCTGAGCCGCTTGAACTATATCGATGGAGACTACCAGGATCCGGCGACTTACAAGGCGCTGCTCAAGGCGATGGGCGGCGCGAAGAATCCGGCGCACTACCTGGCGATTCCGCCCAGCCTGTTCGCAACCGTGATCAAGGAACTCGGCAGCTCCGGATGCGCGCACGACGGGCGCGTCATTGTCGAGAAGCCGTTCGGGCACGATTTACCCTCGGCCCAGGCGCTCAACGAAACGCTGCACTCGGTGTTCGCGGAATCCATGGTATTTCGTATCGACCACTATCTGGGTAAGGAGCCGGTGCAGAACCTGGTCCTGTTCCGCTTCGCCAATTCCTTTCTCGAGCCGATCTGGAATCGGCGGTACGTCAAGAGCGTGCAGATCACGATGGCGGAGAGTTTCGGAGTGCAGGGCCGCGGAGCTTTTTACGACGCGAACGGCGCTATCCGGGACGTGGTGCAGAACCATCTGCTACAGGTCGTCGCGTACCTGGCGATGGAGCCGCCGCTGACTACCTATCCCGAGTCGATCCAGGACGAGAAGGTCAAGGTTTTCCGCTCTATCATGCCGCTTGACCCCGACGACCTGGTGCGCGGCCAATTCAGCGGCTATCGCAAAGAGGCGGGCGTGAAACCGGACTCGACGGTCGAAACCTTTGCCGCCGTGCGGCTGCATATCGATTCCTGGCGATGGGAGGGCGTGCCGTTCTTCATCCGCGCCGGCAAATGCATGCCAGTGGATGCCACCGAGGTGCTGGTCACGCTCAAACGGCCGCCGCTGCGCAAGCTCAGTCCCCAGGACGCGAATTACTATCGCTTCCGGCTGGGTCCTGACGTGATAATCGCCGTAGGGGCACAGATAAAGCGGCCCGGCGAACACATGGATTCCGAGAGAACCGAACTCAAGCTGGTGCAGCGGCCCGAAGGCGAAGAGATGGAGGCCTACGAGCGTTTGCTGGGCGACGCGATGGCCGGCGACCATCTGCTGTTCACCCGCCAGGACGCCGTCGAGGCGCAATGGGCAATCGTCCAACCCATTTTGGGCGACGTAACGCCTGCGCTGGAATATCAGCCTGGAACGTGGGGTCCGGCCGCAGCCGATCGGCTGACTGCGGAGGTCGATGGCTGGCACAACCCGCCCGCCTAAGATTTGATGAAAAATAACCGCTCAAGTTAGTACCAGGCCCTGGCGCGATCCGCCGGGCGCGGCAACGGGAGGAACAATGAAAGCGACACAAACACTGCATGACGCCGGCCAGAGCCTTTGGCTGGATAATATCACGCGCGCGCTGCTGACCGGCGGCGGACTCAAGCGCTATATCGACGAGCTATCGATCACCGGCCTGACTTCCAATCCGAGCATTTTCGACCAGGCGATCAAAAACAGCAACGACTACGACACGGCCATCCGCGAGAAGACCACCGCGCACAAGGAGGGCGAGGCGCTCTTCTTCGAGCTTGCGCTCGAGGACCTGACGCGGGCCGCGGATCTTTTCCGGCCAGTCTACGACAGGACCAACGGGGTCGACGGATTCGTCTCGCTCGAGGTCTCACCCAAACTCGCGTACGACACGGCCAGCACCATCGCCGCCGCGAAAGAACTGTCGGCGCGCGGCGCGCGGCCCAATCTCTTCATCAAGATCCCGGGAACTCGCGAGGGCATTCCGGCGATCGAGGAGGCGATTTTCTCCGGCGTGCCGGTCAACGTGACGCTGTTGTTCTCGCGCGAGCAATACATCGCGGCGGCCGAAGCCTACATCCGCGGCATCGAACGCCGCGTCGCGGCCGGGCTCAATCCTTACGTCGCCTCGGTGGCGTCGGTGTTCGTCAGCCGTTGGGACGTCGCAGTGGCGAAAAAGCTGCCGCCGGCGTTGCACGACCGGCTCGGTATCGCGGTCGCCAAACGCATCTACAAGGGCTACATCGAATTGCTGTCCTCGAACCGCTGGCTCAGGCTGGTCAACTTTGGCGCTCGTGCGCAGCGGCTGCTGTGGGCCAGCACCGGCACCAAGGATCCCAAAGCCTCCGACGTGCTCTACGTAAAGTCGCTGGCGGCTCCGCATACCGTCAACACGATGCCCGAAAATACTCTCAAGGCGCTTGCCGACCACGGTGAGGTTGGCCCGATGCTGCCGTCCGATGGCGGCAACGCGGAACAGGAACTGGCCGAGTTTACCAAGGCCGGTATCGATATCGACGCGCTGGCCGAGCAGCTTCAGCGTGAAGGCGCGGAATCCTTCGTCAAGTCTTGGGAAGATCTGCTGTCCTGCATCGTCGACAAAAGCGCCTCGCTCAAAAAGGCGAGCTGATTGTGGCGAGGGGAGAAATCTGATGGAGACCAAAGCGGCGCCGCTCACCCAACGACACGCATGGAAGGCGCTGGGCGAGCATTACCAGAAAATCCGCGACGTCCATCTGCGCACGCTTTTTGCCGAGGACCCGCGGCGCGGCGAGACCTTCGCGGCCGAAGCCGCCGGACTCTATCTCGACTACTCCAAGCATCGCATCACCGCTGACACGATACGCCTGCTGCTGGCGCTGGCCGAGGAGGCGGGTTTGCGCGGGCGCATCGACGCGATGTTCGCGGGCGAGAAGATCAACGTCACCGAACGGCGCGCTGTTTTGCACGTGGCGCTGCGCGCGCCGCGCGGGGCGTCGATCGTCACCGACGGCAAAAATGTGGTGCCCGAGGTTCATGAGGTGCTCGACCGGATGGCCGCGTTCACCCGCCGCGTGCGCGACGGCTCGTGGAAGGGCCACACCGGCAAGCGCATCCGCAACGTCATCAACATCGGAATCGGCGGCTCGGATCTGGGACCGGTGATGGCCTACGAGGCGCTCCGCCACTACAGCGACCGCAATCTCACCCTGCGGTTCGTCTCCAACGTTGACGGCACCGACTTCGTCGAGGCGACGCACGACCTCGATCCAGCCGAGACCCTGTTCATCATTTCCTCGAAGACTTTCACCACGCTCGAGACCATGACCAACGCGCACAGCGCGCGCAAATGGAGCCTCGACGCGCTCGGCGACGACAAGGCGATCGCAAAACACTTCGTCGCGGTCTCGACCAACGCCACCGAAGTGACCAAGTTCGGCATCGACACGCAGAACATGTTCGGCTTCTGGGACTGGGTGGGTGGACGCTACTCGATGGACTCGGCGATCGGCCTCTCGACCATGATCGCGGTCGGCCCCGAACACTTCAGCGAGATGCTCGCGGGGTTTCATGCGATCGACGAGCACTTCCGCACCGCTCCGTTCGAGCGCAACCTGCCGGTGATCATGGGGCTGCTCTCGATCTGGTACAACGATTTTTTTGGCGCCCAGACAGTTGGCGTTTTCCCCTACGAGCAATATCTGAAGCGCTTTCCGGCCTATCTGCAGCAGCTAACGATGGAGTCCAACGGCAAGCACGTCACGCTCGACGGGACGACGGTCGACTATCAAACCGGTCCGATTTTCTGGGGAGAGCCCGGAACCAACGGGCAGCATTCATTTTATCAGTTGATTCATCAGGGCACGAAGCTCATCCCGTGCGACTTCATCGCGTTTCATCAGGCGCTCAATCCGCTCGGCCGCCATCACGACATGCTGCTCGCCAACGTTTTCGCCCAGGGCGAGGCGCTGGCGTTTGGCAAAACTCCGGAGCAAGTGAAGGAGGAGGGCACGCCCGACTGGCTGGTCCCGCATCGCGTATTCGAGGGCAATCGACCGTCGACGACAATTCTCGCCGAGCAGTTGACGCCCGAGACCCTGGGCAAGCTAGTGGCGCTCTACGAGCACAGCGTGTTCACGCAGGGCGCGATATGGGGTATCGATTCGTTCGATCAATGGGGCGTCGAGTTGGGCAAAGTGCTGGCGCAGCGAATCATCCCCGAACTGGAGAGCGCCGCGGCCCCGCAACTCAAACACGACAGCTCGACCAACGCGCTGATCACGCGCTACCGGGAGCATAGAACGAAGACGGGATGAAATTGCCCCGCGGTTTCTATGCACGTTCGGTGCTGGTGGTCGCGCGCGAATGTATCGGCAAGCTGCTGGTGCATCGTACGGACGAAGGCGAGGCGGCGGGCCGGATAGTCGAAACCGAGGCGTATCGCGGGCCGCTGGACCTCGCCGCGCACAGCGCGCGAGGGCCTCACCAGGCGGACCACCGTGATGTTCGGGCCGCCGGGCTACGCCTACGTCTACCTCATCTACGGATTGAGTTGGGCGATGAACATCATCGTGGCCTCGGAGGGCGAACCTCACGGCGTTTTGATCCGGGCGGTCGAGCCGGTACGCGGATTGGAGCTGATGGTACATCGGCGCGGCGGAAAAGCTGCTTTCGGCGCGCGCGAATTGACCAACGGTCCGGGCAAACTGACGCAGGCGCTCGGAATAACCGGCGACGACTACGGCCGCGATCTTTGCGGTGAGAAACTTTTCCTGGAAGAGAGCGATCGGCTGCCGGCGAAGGTTGGGCGTTCGGCGAGGATCAATGTGGACTACGCGGGCGCGTGGGCGGCGAAGCCATGGCGGTTTTACGAGCGCGGCAATCGCTACGTGTCGGTGCGCCCTCGCGACTGACGCGCGGGCGAAGCGGTCTGGACAGGCCGCTCGCGTTTGCTAGTTTGTTGAGGCCTTTGGCGCGCGCGCCCGTAGCTCAACTGGACAGAGCATCAGACTTCGGATCTGAGGGTTGGGGGTTCAAATCCCTCCGGGCGCGCCACCCGAAAAATCTGGAATCCAAGACCGCGAGCTAATCTGTCAGGCGCGGGTCGTCAGACGAGACGCATTGGGAAGAAAGCGCTCTCATCGCCCCGTTCTCTATCTCACGATATCTAGTGTGCTGGGCCGCTGCTGCCTCGGTCGTCGGGCGGCTGTTCTTTAGCGAAGATCCTATCTGTTTGTCGAACTGTGACAGCTTCTGTTTCGCGCGTTGCATCAGCTTCCGGTGAGCGTGCTCGCAATCCGCAGCGCCATCAAAGATTCCGGATTGCGTCCACGCCGACAATGGCGCCTTAGTGTCTGGCGAGCCGTCGATCAGTGGGTTGGGAAGCAATAGATACCATAGGATAACCGCGAGCAGGGCGGCAGCGCGCCGTCGTATCTTTGAGGACAGTGTGTCTGCTGAGCTGGCAGCGGGCCGATTTGTCTCGCTAGAGCATCTAAACGACATCGCCGACGCAATCATGAGGCACCTCGACGGGTTAACCAAAAGACAGTCAGCGTGCCTTTTCGAGCTTTGCTAGGACCGGATTTGGTTGCCCCCAAGGTCTGGGACCCGCGGCGGAATCAGTGGGCGCCACCGACTAAACCGAGTGTGCTGGTGTATCGGAACTTCACAGGCTCGACCCTAGGGTTATCGGACCGCGGGCGTCAAGGGGCCTAGAGCGTAGGAATTGGGCCACCCGGCGGCCGGATCTCCGCAACTCAGTAAACTGATAGCCGTGCAACCTCGGGCCAGGAGGGTCCGTTCGCTCGGCTGCTGAGTTGCTGCGGTCAGCCTCAGAAGCGCGCCGGGCTGACGATCGGAGACCCGGTTTGGCGATCCGAAGCGTTTTTCGGCACAAATCGTCCTTGAAACAATATCCTTTGTCCGGGGGCCGGGCCGGAAGGCGGCGCGCCCGGACTTTTCAAAAAGCCGTCCGGGCTCACAGTTCTTAGTTGTACAGAGTACGATTTTAAACCGCGAAAAGAAACGGCTTTTTGATCGGAAAAGCCTTTACTAAGTTTCCAGGGATTACGAAACCTCAGTTGGCGTTCGCATCCAGTGCCGATTGAAAGCCACAAGGGCCTCATATGTCAATAGATTAAAACAGTCCCGCAATACTGGTTTGGCTCACTTGATTTACTATTTTCGCAAGATCATATTTCCCCTGGTCGCAAAAAGTACTAACGCAAGTTCTTTAACTCGGATATACGAACTTCTACGAGCTATTCGATGGCTATGATCTGGCAAATTTCATTGTCGAAGATGGATTGCCCAAAACCGACGGCAAGACTCCGATCGCGCAACCTTGGCTCAATCAGGAACGGATGTGGACGCTCGATCACATCAGGGCGGCGCGCTACTAGATCCGCGATCCACCGAGGAATCAGTAATGAATACCATTACCCAGGTTCCTCGCGATTTTAATAATATAAACGGGAATTTCCTTTTCTTGACCGTCAAACGTTCACCGCGGATCAGTCAGGTCGAAGGTAGGTTGCGACTGCTATTCGGCCGCCTTCCCCAAACCGCGATGCCGGCGCCCGCGAAGGCCCAAAACTTTGGGTCATCCAGCAAAGCCAGGCCTGCATCAAAGCGTTCTGCCGGCAAGGCGGCGGACGAGATGATCTTGTGACGCATCTGCTCGCCGGTCAGCTGAAAGAGCTCCGCCATAGGCGAGCCGCCGCGAAGCAAGGCTAAGTCCCCTTCACCATCGACATCGGCGAGTCCTTGTTCGGACACTAGCGCGGGAAGGACTCGCGCCCATAAACAATCACGGCCCGACGCCGCCACGACCGTGCCCGTGAGGGCCAGCATGAAATCGATGTAGAGCGGCGATGTAGAGGTTTGCACGGGGAAGAAGTCCACTTCCTCTAACAACAACCATCCGCCGGGTCGAAGAGCTGCTATCATGCGTTCTATTGCCCGCTTTGGATCCGGTAGATGATGCAGCAGCCAGCGCGTGTGTACCAGATCGAATTTTCCTTCGGGCAATTCCTCAGCCGTTATATCGTGAGCGGCCGCCTCGAAATTGTTCTCGTGGATTTCTTGGAGGAATCGGATGTCGATATCGGTTGCCGTGACGTGGCCGCGAGCTCCCACTTGGCGGCAGAGCCATTGTGCTATCGAGCCGCCTCCTCCGCCCACCTCAAGGACCCTCCACCCCTGGTTCACACCCAACGCCGCCAGCCGACGCTGGGTCATGGGGTCTAGATAATTTTCAAGGAGGGATAGCCGGCGCCTGGCGCGCTCCCAAGCATTGTCTAGTGCGTATTTTGCCATCTGAGATAGCCTCGGCCAATCCAGGAGTTCAGGTGTTCATTCCGAAGTATATGGGTTGCGCCCATCTCTGAACTTCGGTTCGAGCGCTGTTATGTGAGTCAAAAGAGCTTTCCACCTCGCCGCAACGGGCAGTTCGGCCTCGCGTTGACATAAGATAACCGAAACTGCCACTTCTCCGACCAAATTCTCACACACTTCAACCTGCGCCTCAGCATCGTCACCGAAATCTTGCTCCGCTTTGCGCTCGCCTTAGTGTCCGTTGTAGGCGCTCTGCTCCTGCTCGCCGTAAACCGGGATCTCGGTGCTGTCCATATACAGCACGATGCGCCGAGGCGAATCGATCGCTTCGACTCTTGCGATTAACGAAGGGAGAGCTGAAAGGGCTGATTTTGTCTATCACCCACCGCCTCTCCACCTCCGCACCGCTTCGATCGCATCCAAACTCACGCCCATCAGCGCGTTTAGCGCATTTTATCAAATTGGTAGTTCACTGAGTTAACGGAAATCCGGGTTTAACTGGAATTTTGGAAACTGGGAGTCAGCCTCCCGCAGATTCTCTTTGCCGCTGAACGGCCAGTTCCAGGTTCTTAAGAGCGGAAGCGTAATCTGGTTTGCAGCGGATCGCTTCCTGATACTCCTGCGCGGCTTCTCGATATAGGTGGCGATCCATGAAAAGTCCCGCCAGGTTGTGATGCGATTGAGGAAAATCAGGATCGCAGCGGATTGATTCACGGTATTGCTCTTCCGCCTCCTGGACCTTTCCTTGTTGCTCGTAAACCACCCCAAGGTCGCAATGTCGTCCGGCATTTCCCGGATTAACGGCTAAGCTGGCGCGAAACTCCCGCTCCGCGGCTTCGTAGCTCTTTTGTTGAGCAAGGATCCGTCCGAGGTTGTAATGAGCGGAAGCATGGTTTGGACTGCAGCGAATCGCCTCTCGATATTCTTTGGCAGCCTCCTCATACAGGCGACGCTCGCCTAATAGTACGCCCAGGTTGTAATGGGATTCAGCGTGGTTCGGGTCACGGCGAATTGCTTCCCGGTAGGCTTTTTCTTCCTCCTCGATTTTTCCTTGCCTGGAATAGAAGACCCCGAGGCTATAGCGGATTTCTGCGTTCGCGGAATCGAGCTGGATCGCTTTGAGAAATTCAGCTTCGCTCTCGTCTAACCGTTGCTGCTCACTAAGAACAATCGCCAGGTAGTGATGGGCGTCAGCATAGTTTGGCCTCAATTGAATGGCCTGACGAAATTCCCTTTCCGCGGCTTGAACCTTTCCGTCCGAGAGCAGCAAACGGCCAAAGAAATAACGAACCTCGGCAACGTTGGGATGAGACGCTATCAATTCTCCGTAGATTGTTTCTCCCGAAGCTGAAAATACCTTCCTCTCCAGCAACTTCAGCAGGGCCAAGTGCAGGGCGACTTGTCCCGGGTCGGCGTTGATGCGTTCCACCAACTTTCGCAGGGCCTCGTCACTCTGCGCGTTCACAATCGGCTGCGTAGTGAATGCAGTAGTCGTCGGAGCGGCATAAGTACCTATTCCGCTATCGCCATAAAAGTCAGCGGCAACCGCCAGCATATTAGGGTGTTTGCGAACGACGGCGGCTGTCGCTGGGCAGGCTGTTTTTCCCGCGATATTTCCGGCGGCGACGAAAAGCATGGCTCCGGTGTCTGCAAGCCGGAGCGCGGCGGAACAGAGGGAGCAGTTTCCACGACAGGGCAGGAAACCCCATCTCGTCGAATAAATGCCAACACTCAGACTAACGTAAAGTTCCTCGGTGGGGTGCGTGTTCTTGTAGTTTGTGAGCCATTCGAGAGCCTTCAAAAACTGCGCGACAGATCCCGAACCATCAGCCCCAATTATCTTCACGTTCAACAGTCGCAAGTTCAACGTTCCGCCCCTCGTAGTCCTCAGGGCGCACATCGTCCCGTGACCATTCTGGTCTTCGAGACCCTCTCCTGTGAAATCGATCGAGTTGTCAGTATCCACGCAACCTTGCAGGAAGGGATGACCCGTCATGAAGCCGCTATCTACTATCGCAATGGGTATCGACGCGGAGAGCCGGGTAGTAGATTCAGAGTTCGAAAGCTTTTCCAACGCTTGCTGGAATTCAGCCGGCGAAAGCCGCCGCCAATATGTAAGACGTTCCTTTTCGATTTCAACTGCCTTGCGTGACTTCGTGGAGCCCCAAACGCTCTTCAAAAACTCGTCAACCTGTTGGTTGGAAAGCTTGCGATAGGAGAGAGCCATCTCTCTTGCCTGGTTGATTCCAAGTCGGAGGCAGTTCTGTTCGTCAGGAAACTTTGGATAGCAATAGATACCTGTAACCGGATCTCGAAATAAGGATAAAAGCCCGCCTGCGTTTGCGCGAGGAGCCGACAGGACTTCAACCCGTCTCGAAGTCAGGTTCAAAGCATTCACGCGAGTGACAATAGAATCAGGGCAAGTGCCACGAGGCCGACGGCAAAGAGCCAGGGTCCTGCTTTCCGGGCAAACTCTTTGATGCGGGAGGGCTCATTACCTGGAGCAAAAACCTGCACTCCTTTGGGCAATCTAAGTGCGACCAGCCCAGCCAGGAAACCTCCCAACGCCACCAGGGCAAGGCCAACGTTGCTCGTCGATATTTTGAATCCCGTGGTCGTTAAAGAAAGGTCAAGATGGCTCGCCTTTCCCCCGATCGCCATGACGATCCCTACGAGCATCACTAGAACATAGGAGCCAATCAGGACAGTGAGGGTTATAGACCGCTGTTGCGGTTCGTGAGCGCCTTTTGTCATTTTCCTGGACGAATTGAAATGCGCCTTTTCACCTTTCGCTTCAAATTGTTTGTAAGCCAAGTGCGGCCTCTAGAGCAACGTCAACTGGCCTCCACGCCAGCGCGCGCTTGCTGCCGCCGTGCCTTTCGCTACCCGCAAATCTTACGTGGTGCTAAGGAATGATCTGTACCGGCGGGCGAGTGCTGATTTATCGCATGAGTCGGACATGACGCTCGGACAGCCAGTTTTGTACCGCGGAAGTAAGGAGATCGGAGGACCTGATGCTCAAGCTATTCTATGCGCCCAACACCTGCGCTCTGGCCTCGCATATCGCATTGCAGGAGGCCGGCGCGGACTACGAGACCGTGCGGCTTGATTTTCGCAAAAACGAGCAACGCAACCCGCAATATCTCGCGATCAATCCGAAGGGTCGCGTGCCGGCTCTGGCAACCGACAAAGGAATTCTGACGGAGACGCCGGCGATTTTGGCCTTCATCGCCCAGAGTTTTCCGCAGTCGCACTTGGCTCCTCTCGACAACCCTTTCGCATTCGCGCGCGTGCAGTCGTTCAACAGCTACCTTTGCGCCACCGTTCACGTGGCGCATGCCCATCGCTTGCGCGGCTATCGCTGGGTCGACGCCGATGACGCCGTTGCCCTCGCGGCGATGCAGAAGAAGGTCCCGCATTCCGTGGCCGAGTGTTTCGATCTGATCGAACGTGAGATGTTCGTCGGACCGTGGGTGATGGGCGAGAAATATACGATCTGCGATCCTTATCTTTTCACCCTGGCCGGTTGGCTGGAAGGCGACGGCGTCGATCCGGCTCGGTTTCCCAAGGTTCTGGATCAACGCCGTCGCATGTCGGAGCGTCCCGCCGTAAAAGCGGCTCTCGCCGAACAGCTAGGCTGAATCGACGCGCGATAAGACTCTGTCCGATGCCGCGAGCGATCGAATCCGGCTTTCAGCTACGCGATTGTGCCGCGGACACTGAGGTTACGCACCGAATTTATCCCACGTGACGCAGCACCTCGTTCGCGAGCCGCCGGTCGGCCTCGAGGCCGCCCGACCCGAAGAGAAATTGCCCGACTCCCCATTCGGCCGCACGGCGTTTGAGTTCCTCGATGCACTGCTGCGGCGTTCCGATAAGAAACAGTGCCGAGCGAGGAGCCTCTTCGGCCGGGATGCCGAAGGTCTTTCCGATCTCTCGTGCGCTGGCCTCGGCAGCGGCGGGCGAATCCGCGAGCATCACCGAGAATACCGCGTTGCTGATCTTAATCGACTTGGGATCGCGTCCCAGGCGCGCCGCCTCCGCCCGAACGAACTTGGCCCGCTCGCTGAACGCTGCGTCGGTTATCTTGCCCATGCCGTCGAAGGTCAGCTTGGCGGGCTTTCCAGTGTCCACTGCGATATTCGCAACATCGGCATGCTTGGCCATCAGGCGCAGCGCTCCGCGACCGCTGCCACCGATGATAATTGGCGGATGAGGCTGCTGAATCGGCTTGGGCCACAGGATCGCATCGTTCAGCCGATAGAACTCCCCTTCGAACGTCGTGCGCTCCTGGGTCCACAGCGAACGGATGCAAGTCAGCGCCTCGTCCAGCATTCGCAGGCGCGTGCCGATATCCGGAAACCCGATCCCGGTCATCCGGAATTCCGTCTCGGTCCATCCGGCACCCAGGCCTGCGAGCAGACGGCCACCGCTCAAATGGTCGAGCGACATCAGGGCCTGCGCCGTTATCGCGGGATGACGAAAAAGGTTGCATAGTACAACGTGCCCGATTCGCAGCGTGCGGGTCGCCTCCGCCGCCGCCGCGGCAAGCAGAATCGAGTCGTAGGCGAGGCCGTGCGGGTCGTAGCCCTGAGGCCCCTCGTTGACGATATGATCGGGGAACACGACCAGGTGATAGCCCAGTTCCTCGGCGGCCCGCGCCGATTCGCGCACCGCTTTGAAATCGACATTCATCAGAAACAGTCCGAATTCCATCCCATTCTCCATGAAAGAGTTATAAACGAAGCAAGCTTAGCATACGGCCGCCGTGCGGCGTCGACGAGCGATGCTGGTCGGCTCAAGGAAAATGCAGTTCGCGCCCGAATGGATCACAATTGCGCAAGGAACGATGTCGCGGCCCCTCTCCGAACCGCCGGCCTTTTGGTTTACACTCGGAGTCTGTGAACGAACAGTCACATTCACGGGTATCTCGCACGGATGAGATCGTCCCTGCGCCGCCGGACCGCGACGTGCGTGAATTGACGCTCGACGAATTGGAGCAGTTCGTGGTCGCCGCGGACGAGCGCGCCTTTCGCGCACGGCAGGTGATGGGTTGGCTATGGCAGCGTGGCGCGGATTCTTTCGACACGATGTCCGATCTCGGAGTGGAGCTTCGCTCATATCTAAACAAACACTTTAAGATTAGCCGGACGCCATCTGCCACCGTAGCGACATCGTCCGACGGCACGCGCAAGTTGCTCGTCGCGCTCGGCGATGCCGAGGCTGTCGAGAGCGTCATTATTCCATCCCGAGCGCGAGTCACGTTGTGCCTCTCAAGTCAGGCTGGATGCGCGATGGCCTGCGAGTTCTGCGCCACCGCGCGTATGGGGCTTCATCGCAATTTGACCGCCGCCGAAATCGTCGGGCAGATTGGCGCCGCGCGGCGCGAACTCGCATCCGGCGAGCAACTGACCAACTACGTGTTTATGGGGATGGGCGAGCCGTTGGCCAACTATCCTCGGCTCGCGCGCGCTCTCTCGATCATGACGTCGGCGTGGGGAATGGGGATTTCGCCGCGGCGCGTGACTGTTTCGACAGTCGGCCTGGTGCCCGTGATGGATCGGTTGCTGGCGGAGTTTCCGTCGGTGAACCTGGCGGTCTCGCTGCATGCGACGACGGATGAATTGCGCGATCGCCTGGTTCCGCTCAACAAACGCTATCCATTGACGCAGCTTATCGCGTCTTGCCGCAGTTTGCCGATCAAACGGCGCGACCGCGTCACTTTCGAGTACGTGATGCTCGCCGGGGTGAACGATTTCTCCGCCGACGCGCGCAGGCTGGTGGGCCTCCTTGGGCAGCTCAAGGCGAAAGTTAACCTGATCATCTTCAATCCGTTCCCCGGCGCGCCGTTCCAGCCCTCGGGGCGCGCCGCAATCGAGGGCTTTCAAGCGATCCTTCGGCAAGGTAACTTGACCGCTACGATTCGGGAGAGCCGGGGGCGGGATATAGCGGCCGCGTGCGGGCAGTTGTACGCGGAGCGGCGACCCGGCGGTCACACCCCGGCCGAAGGAGCATAACGCGCGCAATGGGCAAAACCGTGCTGGGAGTGATCGGCGGGAGCGGCTTCTACCAGATGAAGGGTCTGACCGCCGTCGAGCAGGTCGAGCTCTCGACGCCGTTTGGCCGCCCCTCGGACCCATTCTTTCGCGGTAAGCTTGGCGAATGCGACGTGATTTTTCTCTCGCGCCACGGCCGTGGCCATCGCGTTTTGCCCTCCGAAGCTGAATTTCCGCGCCAACATCTATGGCATGAAGCAGCTAGGCGTCGATCACCTGGTATCGGTGAGCACCGCCGGCAGCATGAAGGAGGAACTGCACCCGGCGACCTGGTGGTGCCCGACCAGTTCGTCGACCACACCTTCAGGCGGCCGTCGTCGTTCTTTGGCGACGGGATTGTTGCCCACGTCTCGCTCGCCGACCCGGTATGCGCGGCGCTGGCGCGCGAGCTGTTCGAATCCGCGCGTGAGGGCGGCACGACGGTCCATCGGGGCGGCATCTACCTGTGTATCGAAGGGCCGCAATTCTCCACCCGCGCGGAGTCGAATCTCTATCGCAGCTGGGGCGTCGACGTTATCAGCATGACGGCGATGCAGGAGGCGCGGCTCGCGCGCGAGGCCGAGATTTGTTACGCGGCGCTGGTGCTGGTGACCGACTACGATTGCTGGCATGAGAGCGTCGCGGCGGTGGATATCGGCGAAATTCTGCGCGTGATGCGGCTCAACGTCGAGCAGGCGCAGAGGGCCGTTGCGGTGCTGGCGGGGCGGATCGCGCAGCGCGCGCGCGACTGCGCGTGCCCGAGCGCGCTGAACCACGCGATCATCACCGATCCGCGCGGTGATCCCGCCCAAAGTGGCCGCCGATCTGCGGCCGATCATCGGCAAATATTTGCGGTAAATATCCGCGATGAAGAAGAAAAAAGTGCAACACCAGCCTGTTTTCGTAGCGAAACGAGGAGTGCAATGAGTCAGATCCCGGCGGATTTCGTCGAATGAGTATCGTAGTGGTCGGTTCGGTCGCCTATGACACGATCGAAACGCAGCAGGGCAGGGCCGACGACGTCCTGGGCGGTTCGACCAGCTATTTCGCGTTGGCGGCGCGTTTTTTTTCGCCGGTGAGCATGGTCGGCGCGGTCGGGGCCGATTTTCGCGCCGAGGACCTGCGCCTGTTCACCGATCGCAATATCGACACGCGCGGGCTGAGCAGCGCGAGGGCCTCACGATTCGCTGGCACGGGCGCTATCACGAGGATATGAACAAGCGCGACACGCTCAGCCTCGCGCTCAACGTCTTCGCGGATTTCGCCCCCGACCTGCTGCCCGACCAGCGCCGCGCCGACTACGTATTTCTGGGCAACATCGCGCCCGAACTGCAAAGCCGCGTGCTCTCGCAGGTGCAGAGCCCGAAGGTCGTCGCCGCCGACACCATGAATCATTGGATCGAGAACGCGCGTGCCGCCTTGATGCGCCTGCTGGCCAGCGTCAACATCCTGACGCTCAACGACGAAGAGGCGCGGATGCTGAGCGGCGAGCATAACCTGGTGCGCGCCGGCCGCGCGATTCTCAAGATGGGCCCGGATACGGTGTTGGTGAAGCGCGGCGAATACGGGGTGCTTCAGTTCAGCTCGGGCGCGATGTTCGCGGTTCCGGCCTATCCGCTGGAAGAGGTAATCGACCCCAGCGGAGCGGGCGACACGTTCGCCGGCGGCTTTCATGGGCTTCCTCGCGCGGCATGGCCGCGTGGATCGAACCGATCCTGCGGACGGCGGTGGTTTACGGCAGCGTGCTGGCTTCGTTCGTGGTCGAGCGCTTTTCGTTGGAGCGGCTGGTGACGCTGACCTGGGAGGAAATCGATCAGCGCTACCGCGCCTTCATCGAGCTGACCGACTCGCAGCATACGCGATGGAACTCTCGATAGTTGTTCCGCTCTACAATGAGCGGGACAACCTTGCTCCGCTGCACGAGGAACTGGCGCGAGTGCTCGGCGCGGCCGCGGCGTCGTACGAGATGCTTTTCATCGACGACGGCATCGACCGACGGCAGCGACCGACGTGTTGCGCACGATCAAGGCCGGCGACGCGCACGTCCGGGTGTTCCGGCTGGCGCGCAACTCGGGACAAACCGCCGCGCTCGCCTGCGGATTGCATCAGGCGGCCGGCGACATGGTGGTCGCGATCGACGGCGACGGCGAGAACGACCCGGCCGACATCCCGCGCCTGCTGGCCAAACTCGCGGAGGGCTACGACCTGGTCAGCGGCTGGCGCACCGAACGATGGGCGGGCGCGCGGCTTAGCCGCCGCCTGCCGTCGGTTGCCGCCAACTGGCTGATCTCATGGATCACCGGAGTGCGCCTGCACGACTACGGCTGCACGCTGAAAGCCTATCGGCGCGATCTCGCACAGCGCCTGATGCTCTATGGCGAGATGCATCGTTTCGTCCCCGCGATTGCGGCCGAACAGGGCGCGCGGATAGCCGAGGTCGAGGTGGGTTTCCGCGCGCGACGCACCGGTCACTCGAAGTACGGCCCCGGGCGAATAGTTCGGACTTTTCTGGACCTTTTGACGGTCAAGTTTCTCTCCGGTTACTCGACCCGGCCGATCCAGGTCTTCGGCGCGATTGGGCTGGTTGTGGGTCTGACCGGTGCGGCGTGGACAGCTATACTGGTGTTCGAGAAACTGGTGCTCGGCCGCGCGCTGCGGGACCGGCCCGCGCTGCTGCTGGCGATTTTGCTGGTAATCGTGGGGGTCCAGTTCATCAGTATCGGGCTGTTGGGTGAGATGCTGGCCCGCACTTATCACGAATCGCAGGACAAGCCGGTTTACGTAATCAAGGAACAGTTCTGAATTCGACTCGATTTGGAATTTAGCTCGATTTGAATGAGACATTTTTGGCGAATCCGAGGTGTTGAAAGATAGATGAATATCGCAGTCGTGGGCACTGGCTACGTGGGGCTGGTGAGTGGAACCTGTTTTGCCGAGAGCGGCAACGAAGTCGTCTGCGTGGATATCGACGCCGCGCGTATCGAGCAACTCAACGCCGGGCAGGTGCCAATCTATGAGCCCGGCCTCGAAGAGCTGGTGCGGCGCAATGTCAAGGAAGGACGGCTGAGTTTCACCACCGGGCTCAATGAAGCGGTTGGCTCCGCGATGGTGTCGTTCATCGCCGTCGGCACTCCGATGAGCAAGAGCGGAGCGGCCGACTTGAGCGGCGTGTTACGCGCGGCCGAGGAAGTCGCCAAGGCGGTGGTCGGCTACCATATTATCGTCGTCAAGAGCACGGTTCCGGTCGGCACCAACGATCGCGTGCGCGAAATTGTAAACCGGACCGCGAGCCATCGGGTCGACGTCTGCTCGTGCCCCGAGTTTCTCAAGGAAGGGTCGGCAATCGAGGATTTCATGCGGCCCGACCGGGTGGTGATTGGTTCGGCCAGCGAACAGGCGACCGCGATTCTGCACGAACTGCACGCCGCCTTTCTGCGCACCGACAACCCGGTGATCGTGATGGATCCGCGCTCGGCCGAGCTGACCAAGTATGCATCCAACGCGATGCTGGCGATGCGTATTTCGTTCATCAATGAGATGGCGAACCTATGCGAGGCGGTGGGCGCGGAGATCAACGACGTGCGCCGCGGGATGGGCTCGGACCGGAGAATCGGATCGCAATTTCTGTTTCCCGGCGCCGGCTACGGCGGATCGTGTTTTCCCAAGGACGTCCAGGCGCTGATTCATAGCGCCGCCGAGCACCATCTGGACTTCGCGTTGTTGCGCGCGACCGATGACGTCAACGTGCGCCAGAAAAAGCTGGTCGCCGAGCGGGTCAAGCAGCATTTCGGCCCCGACCTTCATGGCCGGACTTTCGCCGTGTGGGGGACAGCCTTCAAGCCGCGCACCGACGACATGCGCGAAGCGCCCTCGCTCACGGTGATCGAAGAGTTGCTGGCGGCGGGCGCCAGCGTGCGCGCGCACGATCCGGAGGCGCTCGAAAGCGCGCGCCGCTTCTTCGGCGACCGTATCACTTATCACGCGAACAACTACGAAACGCTGGCCGCGGCCGACGCGTTGATCATCCTCACCGAATGGACCGAGTTCCGTCATCCGAACTTCCAACGTATACGCACGATGCTCAAGTCTCCGGTCATCTTCGACGGGCGCAATCTCTACGATCCGGCCCTGATGAAAGCGCTCGAGTTTCGCTACTACTCGATTGGCCGGCGGCCGATATAGGCACCCGGGCGGAGGAGCGAGAGAGATCGATGAGAATACTGGTCAGCGGCGGAGCCGGCTTTATCGGCTCTCACACGGTTGACGCGCTGGCGGCGCGCGGCGGTCATGAGATTGCCGTTATTGACGACCTTTCGGCCGGCAAGCGCGAACAGATCAACGCCCGCGCGCGTTTCTATCAGGCCGATCTGCGCGACGCCGTGGCGGTGCGCGGCGTGATCGAGCGCGAGCGGCCGGAGGTCCTCGTGCATCTGGCGGCCCAGATGGACGTGCGGCGCTCGGTCGCCGATCCGGCCTTCGACGCGCAGGTCAACCTGGTCGGGTTTCTCAACCTGATGGAGGCCGGGCGCGAGCACGGGCTGCGCCGCGTGGTTTTCTCGTCCACCGGCGGCGCGATCTACGGTGAACAGGAATGCTACCCCTGTGACGAGGAGCATCCGCGCCATCCGGTCAGCCCCTATGGGGTGGCCAAGCTGGCCACCGAAAAATACCTGTTTTTTTACCGGGCCCAGTACGGGATCGATTACGTGGCGCTGCGCTATGCCAACGTTTACGGCCCGCGCCAGGACCCGCACGGCGAAGCCGGCGTGGTCGCGATTTTCTGCGGGCGTATTCTCGAGGGCCGTCCGGTGACGATTTATGGTGACGGCGGACAGACCCGCGACTACGTCTTTGTCGCCGACGTGGTCGAGGCCAACGCGGCCGCGGTTACCGCGACCGTATCGGGCGCTTTCAATATCGGAACCGGGGTGGAAACCAGCGTCAACCAGCTCTACGAGACGCTCGCCAGCGCCGCGGGCATCAGCCGGGCGGCGGAATTCGGTCCGGCGCGCGCCGGCGAACAGCGCCGATCGGTTATCCTGCCCGAGCGGGCCGCGAGGGAACTGGGATGGCGCCCGCGAGTGGCGTTGTCGGATGGCCTCGCGCAGACTCTGCGATACTTTCGCGATCGCGGCGCACGCTAGCCGAATAATGCTATGCTTGGGGTTGGGACGGCCGCCGTCACGGCGGCCGTATCTTTATTGAAGACCGATTTCATCGAAGACCGATTTCGCAACGATCGATTCCACGATGATCGATTCGACAATCGATATTGAATGACCGATTTTAAATGACCGACCCCGCGCTTATCCGCAACTTCTCGATCATCGCGCATATCGATCATGGCAAGTCGACCCTTGCCGATCGGCTGCTCGAGCGCACCGGCGCGCTCAGCAAGCGCGAGTTGAAAGAGCAGTTCCTCGACTCGATGGATCTCGAGCGCGAGCGCGGAATCACCATCAAGGCCCGCTCGGTGCGGCTGAATTACGCGGCGCGCGACGGCAAGACCTACGTTCTCAACCTGATCGACACGCCCGGCCACGTCGACTTCGCCTACGAGGTCTCGCGCAGCCTGGCGGCCTGCGAGGGCGCGTTGCTGGTGGTCGACGCCAGCCAGGGAGTCGAGGCGCAGACGCTTGCCAATGTTTACATGGCGCTCGACCACGGGCTGGAAATCGTGCCGGTGATCAACAAGATTGATCTGCCGGGCGCCGACGTCGATCGCACCCGCGCAGAAATCGAGGAGATAATCGGACTCGACGCGACCGACGCGATCCTGACCAGCGCCAAGGAAGGCGTCGGGATCGAAGAAGTGCTGGAAGCGATCGTGCAACGGGTCCCGCCGCCCCGCGTCACGCCCGGCGCGCCGACCCGCGCACTTATCTTCGACAGTTGGTACGACGTCTACCAGGGCGCGATCGGGCTCGTGCGCGTGTTCGACGGCGAGTTGCGGCGCGGGATGCAAATCCATCTGATGGGCACCGGCAAGACGGGTGAGGCGATGCGCCTGGCGCACTTCACGCCGTTCGAGGCCGAGGTCGAAGCGCTGGGACCGGGCGAAGTCGGGATGGTCGCGGCCAACGTCAGGACCGTGGCCGACATGCGCGTCGGCGATACCATCACCAGCGCCGAACGTCCGGCCGTCGAAGCGCTGGCGGGGTTCAAGGAACTCAAGCCGATGGTGTTCGCGGGGCTTTACCCGACCGAGTCCAACCAGTACGGCGCGTTGCGCGAGGCGATCGACAAGCTGCGGCTCAATGATGCCAGTCTGATATTCGAGCCCGAGAGCTCGCAGGCGCTGGGCTTCGGTTTTCGCGCGGGATTCCTGGGTCTGTTGCACATGGAGATCGCCCAGGAGCGGCTGGAGCGCGAGTTCGGGCTAAACCTGGTCATCACGGCGCCGACCGTCGCCTACCGCGTGCGCAAGCAGGACGGCGAGGTCCTGATGGTGGACAATCCCTCGCGGCTTCCGGATGAGGGAGCGATCGAGGCGATCGAGGAGCCGTTCATACTCGCCTCAATCCACGTGCCGCAGGAATACCTGGGCGCGGTAATGAGCCTGTGCGAGGAGCGGCGCGGCGTGCAACGCGACCTGCGGTTTGCCGGACGCGGCCGGGCGATTTTGCACTACGAAATGCCGCTGGCCGAAGTGGTTTTCGATTTTTACGATCGTTTGAAATCAGTCAGCCGCGGTTACGCCTCGCTCGACTATGAGTTTCTGGACTTCAGGCCGGAGTCTCTGGTTAAATTGGACCTCCGGATCAATGGAGACGTGCTCGACGCGCTCTCCGTGATCGTGCATCGGGAACGGGCCTACGAGCGAGGGCGGGTGCTATGCGAGAAGATGCGCGAGCACATCCCGCGGCAGATGTTCGACGTGGCTATCCAGGCTTCGATCGGGGCAAAGATTATCGCGCGCGAAAGCGTCAAGGCGCTACGCAAGAACGTCACCGCGAAATGCTACGGCGGCGACATCACGCGCAAGCGCAAGCTGCTCGAAAAGCAAAAAGAGGGCAAAAAGCGGATGAAGCAGGTGGGCAAGGTCGAAATTCCGCAGGAGGCGTTCCTGGCCCTGCTCAAAGTCGGCGAGTAAGGCTTCATCGTGACTTCCCCCGTCAAAAACCTTCGCAAGGAGAGCTTGGCGCCGTATTCGGGCGAGACCGAGCAGCCCCGCGGCTCCGAGCTTCGCGAGTGGAGCGAGGCGATCTTTATCGCCTTCATCCTCGCGATCGTTCTGCGCACGTTCCTCATCCAGGCGTACAAGATCCCTTCGGGCTCGATGGAGCCTACGCTGGCGATCGGCGACCACATCATGGTCAACAAAATCCGTTACGGATTGCGCATGCCGGATTCGTTCTTTGGCTTCACCCCGTTCGCCGGGGAAATTCCGTACGGTCACTATCTGCTCCATTTTGCCCAGGTCCATCGCGGTGACGTGGTGGTATTCGTTTTCCCGCTCGATCCGACCAAAGATTTCATCAAGCGGGTCATTGGTGTCGGCGGCGACACGATACAGGTGAAGAACGGACAGGTTTTCCTCAACGGCGAGCCGATGCCCGACCCGCACGCGCACCTCCAGGTCGCGCCGGCGGAGCGCTCGCAGTATTCGCCGCGCGACAACTACGGTCCCACCACGGTGCCGGCCGGCGAGTTTTTCATGATGGGTGACAATCGCGACCAGAGCTACGACAGCCGCTTCTGGGGATTCGTGAAGCGCGACGAGGTCGAAGGCCGCGCCATGTTCATATATTGGTCATGGGGGGCTGACAGCCAATCGTTCCTGGGCATACGCTGGAGCAGGTTTGGCATGGCGATCAGATAGCGCGGAGGAAAGGGCAAGTGCCAGTGCAAGTGCCAGTGTCGGATGAAGCCATTGACCGGGTGGGCGCGCTGCTCGAGCAGCTAGGTGTGCGTTTCGAGCTGGTGCTGGAAGCCGTCTCCGGATTCGGCGGACGGCTCGACGCCCTGCGCGAGGAAATCTTCGGACAGTTCACCGAGGTGGGGCGGCAAATCCGTTTCCTCTCGGAACAGATCGCCGAGAATCGCGACGCTATCGCGGGGGTACGCTCCGACCTGGGCGCCGAAATAGTTCGCCTGGGCGAAACCCTGGGCGCGACTCGAGTCGATTTTCGCGAACAGTTGAGCGCGCTTAGGCTGGCGCTGCAGAACGAGATGGGCGTACGCGCCGCGCAGGCGCGCGACCAGCTCTCCGAGGAGGTCTCGCGCCGCGCCGAGGCGGTCCGCGTGCAGCTCGGTCAGGAGATCGACGCGCTGCGCGACAGCCTGCGCTCCGACGCTCCGCGCCGTGTTCCCGCGGCGACGCGCGAGGGCGTCGATCGCGCGATCGGCGAGGCCGCCGCGCAACTCAAGTCCGATGTGGTAAGCGCCGCCGAGTCGGTCACCAAGAAACTCTCCGCAGAGCTTAAACAGACCAACAAGGCGGTCGCGGACTTGGCACGCAAGTTCGAACGCTTCGACGACCGGATCACGATCCAGAGCCGCGACCAGGAGCAGCGCGTGCGCAAGCTGGAACGCGGACGCAAGGCCAGTTAGACGCCCGGTTTCATCCGTACAGACGCGCCGGCGGCCGACCCAGCGGCAACATTTATCAACAGGCGCGCGGTTATCAACAGGCGAATCGATTTAACCGAACCCACCCGCGCGGTGGTTCATCCGTTACGCGCGCCGGCTTGACCGGCCTATCACCGCCGGGAGAAAATAACTCAGCCTTTAACCCGCCACAGAGAGGGCGGAAAGGGTAAGACGATGGAAGTTTGCAGGTCAGGACCCGGCTGCGTTCGCAGGCGGGCCTTTTTTTGCGCCGCCGCAGCGATCGGGTCTGGAATTCTGGCCGGGTCGGGAATTATGACGGGATACGGATCCGCGAGCCGGCGCCGCAGAAGTGAAAATCGATGAGCGCGCCCGGCAACTTCAAGCCGGCGCAGGCGCTCGACGCGTCCGCGATCGCGCGCTCGGTCAAACGGATCGCGCACGAGATTCTCGAGCGCAATGACGGCGCCGCCAATCTCGTGCTGGTCGGTATCGTGCGCCGCGGCGCCCGCCTCGCCGAGCGGCTGGCCGACGCGATGGCCGAGGGCGGCAAGCGCGCGGTCCCGGTAGGTACGCTCGATATTTCTTCTTACCGCGACGACGGACGCGGGGCGCCGGGCGATCCGCGTCTGATCGGCCGCGACATTCCATTCGCGCTCGATCGCATCCGCGTGGTGCTGGTCGACGACGTGCTCTACACCGGACGCACCGTGCGCGCGGCTCTCGACGCGCTGGCCGACCTCGGCCATCCGGAATCGATTCAGCTCGCGGTGCTGGTGGATCGCGGCGAGCGCGAATTGCCCATTCGCGCCGACTACGTGGGCCGCAATATCGAAGCGCCCGCCGACCAGCGGGTTTACGTGCGTCTGGCCGAGGTCGACGGCGTCGACGAGGTGGTGATCGGCGGCGCCAAGAAGGGAGCGGCGGGCTGACCGGGATGGCACGGCTGGGAAAAAACGACGTCGTTTCGATCGAAGACCTGACGACGGTCGAGATCGAACGGATTTTCGAGCTGGCCGACTCGTTCGCCACCGGCCTCGAGCACGGCGAGACGCTCGATCGCGCTCACGGCCTGATCATGGCGACGCTTTTCTACGAGCCCTCGACCCGCACCCGGCTGAGCTTCGAGTCCGCGATGCATCGGCTGGGCGGCGCGGTGATCAGCTCGGCCGACATGCACGCTTCCTCCGCGGCGAAGGGCGAGACGCTGGCCGACACGGTGCGCGTGGTGGGGGCGTATGCCGACCTAATCGTGGTGCGCCATCCGCGCGACGGCGCGGCGCGAGTCGCCGCCGAATACGCGTCGTGTCCGGTGATCAACGCGGGCGACGGCAGCCGCGAGCATCCGACGCAGACGCTTTGCGACCTTTATATCCTGCGCCGCAAGAAGGGGCATCTGCGGGGACTGACGGTCGCGATATGCGGTGATCTGAAATTCGGCCGCACCGTCCATTCGCTGATTTACGCGCTCGCCCGCTTCGGCGCCAATATCGTGGCGGTGCCGTATGGCGGGATGGACGTGCCGGAGTACGTGCTGGAGCGGGTGGCGGCGGAAAGCAATTACGGACTTTCGACGGTCACGATGGAAGAGCTGCGCTCGCTGGCCGGCGGAATCGACGCGCTCTACCTGACGCCCAACGCGCCGCATCAGATGGCGCTGTTCACTTGCGATATGCCGCTGGAGGGCGGTTTGCCGGCCGCGGTCGCGCCTGCCGCGCTCGACGCATTTTACGTGACGCGGCTGCAGCGCGAGCGCATGGATGACAAGGATGGCGGCGGCAGCGGCACTACGGCCATTTCGACGTGCGCGCGCTCAGGACCAGCCGCACTCAGGAGGCGGTCGTGATGCATCCCCTGCCGCGCACCGACGAACTGGCCTACGAACTCGACGACGACCCGCGCGCCGTCTACTTCGAGCAGGCGGCGGCCGGCGTGCCGGTGCGGATGGCGCTGATCGCGTGGCTGCTCGAACAGAACGGAACCGAGCGCGCGCATCCGGTCACGCCGTCGCCCGCGATTCGCTTCAAGGCGCATCCGGCGCCGCGCTGCTCCAATCCGGGATGCATCAGCCGCCACGAAGGAGCGTACCTGGCGCCGCGCTTTCGGCTGGGCCGCTCGACGGACGCGTCGGCACTGCCGCTGGTCTGCGAGTTCTGCGAGCGCGAACTGCGAGATCGAATTCGTCGGCCACGCGCGCACGCGGCGCTATTACCGTTTTGACGAAATCTTTACGGCTACGTGCGCAATGGATCGAAGAAGGCTCGCTCGCGGTGTTCGAGAGCGTCAAGCAGGCCGAGGAGAGCGGCTATGAGCCGTACCGGCGCGGTCCGCAGCGCGAAATCATGAATGCCGCCGAAATGGCGGCCGCCTGCGACGCGCTGGCCACGCAGATTATCGCCGACCTGCCCGACTTCGCGTCCGTGACGATCGTCGGTGTGGTTAGGCGCGGCGCGATGCTCGCGATGCGCCTGCGCGACCTGATCGAAGCGCGAAACGCATGTGCGTCCGCCGTGCGCGGCGCTCGATGTCTACGGCGGCGAGGCCGCCTTCACTCCGCTCGACGGCGGAGCCGGGCCGCTCGAAGTCCCGATTGACGTCCAGGATCGCACCATCGTGCTGGTCGATGACGTGATCAACAGCGGATGGACGGTGCAGCGCGCGATGACCGCGCTGTGGCAGCGCGGGCGTCCGGCCGCGGTCAAGCTCGCGGTGCTGATCGACCGCGGCCATCGGGCGCTTCCGATTCGGCCCAACTATGTCGGCAAGAACATTCCCACTGCGCGCGCCGAACGCGTGCAGGTACGTCTCGCGCCGCCCCAAAGCGACCGCGCCCGGCCGTGCAAGGACGCAGGACCGCGTCGTGATCTACTCGATGGTCGAGTCGCTCAAGGAAGGAGAGGAGCGGGATGAGCACAAGCGTGCCCAATCGAATCTCGCCGAATCGAATCCTGCTGCGCGGCGGACGCCTTATCGATCCGGCGCGCGAGATCGACGAGACCTGCGACGTGCTGATTATCGAAGGCGAGGTCGAGGCGATCGAACTTCGCCGGCCGGCTCGGCGTTCCCGAAGGCGCGACGGTTATCGACGCGGCCGGATGCTGGGTGGTGCCGGGGCTCGTCGATCCGCACGTCCATCTGCGCGACCCCGGCTTTCCGGAGAAGGAAACGATCGCGACCGGATTGCGCGCGGCGGCGGCCGGTGGGTTCACCGCGGTGGCCGCGATGGCGAATACTTTGCCGGTCAACGACACTCCCGAAATGACGCGCTACATGCTCGAGCAATCGGCGGCCGTTCATGCAGCGCGGCTGGTCCCGGTCTCGGCGGTGACGCGAGGCCTCGCCGGGAGCGAGTTGGTCGATTTCGCCGCGATGGTCGAGGCGGGCGCGCGTCTTTTTTCCGACGACGGCATTCCGATCGACGATCAGGCGGTGCTGGCCGGCGCGATGGAGCAAATTGGCGCGTTTGGGTTTCGCGATTTCGCTGCACGAGGAAGACCGTGCGCTCACCGGCAACGGCGCGGTCAACGCGGGCGAGGTCTCGCAAGCGTCTCGGCGTGGCCGGCATGCCGGCGGCGGCGGAGACCGAGCGTATCCGGCGCGACCTGGCGATTGCGATCGGCGCCGGAACGGCCGGTCCATATCGCGCACGTCTCGACCGCGCTGTCGCTCGATCTTATCCGTGCCGCCCGCAAGCGCGGGGCACAACTCACCTGCGAAGCCACGCCGCATCATTTCATGCTGGACGATCGCGCGGTGTTGCGCTGGGGTCCGAACGCCAAGATGGCGCCGCCGCTGCGCTCGATCCACGACGTCGAAGCGATAGTGGCGGCGATCGCCGACGGCACGATCGATATGATCGCCACCGACCATGCGCCGCACGACCCGCGCTCGAAGCGGATGGATCGGCTGGCCGGCCTCTTCGATTCCGTGAGCGATCGGGGGCGGCTCGCCGAGGACGAGGCCGAGTTGCTGACGCAGGCCGCGAATGGGGTGGTGGGGCTCGAAACCGCGCTGGGCCTCGCGCTCGAGCTGGTCCATCGCGGGGTGATCGCGCCGCGCGGATGGTCGACATGATGTCGCTCAAACGCGCGCAGCTTTTGCGAATCGACGGCGGCACGCTGGAGGAAGGCATGCGCGCGGATATCACGGTTATCGATCCGAACATGGAGTGGACCGTGGATCCGGCGAAATTTATTTCAAGGAGCCGTAACACCCCGTTTGCGGGGCGGCGGTTGAAGGGCAGGGCGGTGCTGACGATCGTGGCGGGCGACGTCGTCTATGACGGTCAGGACGGAGGCGCGAGCGTGAGCGAATGCAGACGCGAAGCAATACTGGCGCTGGCCGACGGCCGGATCTTCCGCGGCCGCGCCTTCGGCGCGATCGGCGAGACCGTGGGCGAAGTTGTGTTCAACACCGCGATGACCGGCTACCAGGAAGTGCTGACCGACCCGTCCTACAAGGGACAGATCGTCTGCATGACCTACCCGGAGATCGGCAACGTCGGGATCAATGCCGACGACGCGGAGTCGGCGCGCGTTCACGTCGAGGGTTTCGTGGTCAAGCGAGTATCTCGCGCGGCCGTCGAACTGGCGCTCCGAGATGGCGCTCGGCGAATACCTTGAAGGCGCGGCGTGCCGGGAATCGAAGGTATCGATACGCGCGCGCTGGTGCGGCACATCCGCACCGCAGGCGCACAGGAAGCGGTGATTTCGAGCGTCAAGCTCGACCCCGACGCATTGGTCGCGCAGCGCCAAAGCGTCGCCAGGATTGGTCGGCCGCGACCTGGTCAAGGAAGTCACCTGCGCCGCGCCCTACGATTGGGAACTTGGCGATTGGGACTTGCGGACCGGCTTTCGGCGGCCGTCGAAAGAGGAATTGCGCGACGCGCCGCTGATCGTCGCGCTCGACTACGGGATCAAGCGCAATATCCTGCATCGGCTGGTGGCGAGCGGCTTTCGCGTCAAGGTGATGCCGGCCTCTGCGACCGCCGACGACATTCTCGCCCTCAATCCCGACGGCGTTTTCCTCTCCAACGGGCCCGCCGATCCGGCGGCGCTGCCCTACGCGAGGGAGGCGGTGCGCGGCGTGCTCGGCCGCAAGCCGATTTTCGGCATCTGTCTGGGCCATCAGATTCTCGGCCTCGCGCTCGGCGGGCAAACCTACAAGCTGGGCTTCGGCCATCATGGCGCGAATCATCCGGTGATGGATCTGCGCACGCGGACGGGTCGAGATCACCTCGCAGAATCACGGCTTCGCGGTCGATGCCGAATCGCTGGAAGGGCAAGCGCCGAGCTATCGCATCTCAATCTCAACGATCAAACGGTCGAAGGATTGCGCGGCGTCGGGGTGCCGTTCTTCTCGGTGCAATATCATCCGGAGGCCTCGCCCGGACCGCATGATGCGAGCTATCTGTTCGCGCGCTTTCGTCGGTTGGTCGAGGCTTTCCCGCGCTATGGCGCGGAGGCGCTTGATCGAATCGCAGCCGAGGAAGCGCAGCCGCGAGCCACACGATGAACCACACGGGCACGGAAGTCTAAATGCCGCTGCGCAAAGATCTCAAATCGGTACTGCTGATCGGCTCGGGTCCGATCGTGATCGGCCAGGCCTGCGAGTTCGACTATTCGGGCACGCAGGCGCTCAAGGCGCTGCGCGAGGAAGGGCTGCGGCTGATCCTGGTCAACTCGAATCCGGCCACGATCATGACCGATCCCGAACTGGCCGACCGCACCTATATCGAGCCGATGACCGCGGCGGCGGTCGACGCAGATTATCGAGCGCGAACGGCCCGACGCGCTGCTGCCGACGGTCGGCGGCCAGACGGCGCTCAATCTCGCGATCGAATTGGCGGAAACGGGCGTGCTCGAGCGCTATCGGCGTCGAGCTTATCGGCGCCAAGCTGGCGGCGATCAAGAAAGCCGAGGATCGCGATCTGTTCAAACAGGCGATGATCAAGTATCGGGCTGGAAGTGCCGGCTTCCGGAGTCGCGCATTCGCAGGAAGCAGGCCGAGCGAAATCCGCGCGCGGCTGGGACTGCCGCTGATCATCCGGCCCTCGCGCACGCTGGGCGGCACGGGCGGTTCGATCGCGCGTGAACCTGCCGACTATCGCGCCAAAGTCCGCTGGGGCATCGAGATGTCGCCCAATCACGAGGTGCTGATCGAGGAATCGGTCGAGGGCTGGAAGGAATTCGAGCTTGAGGTGATGCGCGACACGGCGGACAACGTCGTGATCGTCTGCTCGATCGAAAATCTCGATCCGATGGGCGTGCATACGGGCGACTCGATCACGGTGGCGCCGGCGCAGACGCTGACCGACAAGGAATACCAGATCATGCGCGACGCGGCGCTCAGGATCATCCGCGAAATCGGCGTCGATACCGGCGGCTCGAATATCCAGTTCGCGATCAATCCGACAAAGTGGCCGCATGGTGATTATCGAGATGAATCCGCGCGTCTCGCGAAGTTCGGCGCTGGCCTCGAAGGCGACCGGGTTTCCGATCGCGAAAATCGCGGCGCGGCTGGCGGTGGGCTATCGGCTCGACGAAATTCCCAACGACATCACGCGGATGACTCCCGCCTGCTTCGAGCCGACGATCGACTACGTGGTGACCAAGATTCCGCGCTTCACGTTCGAGAAGTTTCGCGGCGCGGCCGACGAATTGGGCCCGCAGATGAAGTCGGTGGGCGAGGTGATGGCGATCGGGCGTACTTTCAAGGAATCGTTGCAGAAGGCGCTGCGCTCGCTGGAAATCGGCTCGTGGGGCTTCGAGAGCCGCACGGCTGGAATGCGCGAGACCGCGGCGCTCGCCACCGTCCGCGCCCATCTGTCGCTGCCCAACAGTCATCGCCTTTATTACCTCGCCGACGCGTTGCGCCTGGGTATCGCGCGCGAGGAAATCCATCAGCTGACGGGTATCGATCCGTGGTTTATCGACGCGGTCGCCGAAATCGTCGAGGCTGAGGCGCGGATCGGGCGCGGTGCCGCTCGACGCCGCGCTCCTGCGTGAGGCCAAGGAGAACGGCTTTTCCGATCGGCGAATCGCCGAGCTCGGCGGCCTCGACGAAGCGACCGTCGCGCTAAATGCGGCGCGAAGCGGCGTGACGCCGGTGTTCAAAGCCGTCGATACCTGCGGCGCGGAATTTCAGGCCTTCACGCCCTACCTCTATTCGACCTACGAAGGCGAAGATGAGGCGCCACCGGACGATCGCCCCAAGATCATGATCCTCGGCGGCGGTCCCAACCGGATCGGCCAGGGAATCGAGTTCGACTATTGCTGCGTGCATGCGAGCCTCGCGCTCAAGGAAGCCGGCTTCGAAACCATCATGGTCAACTGCAATCCGGAGACCGTCTCCACCGACTACGACATTTCCGATCGCCTGTATTTCGAACCGCTGACCTTCGAGGACGTGATGGCAATCGCCGAGCGCGAGAGCCCGGTCGGCGTGATCGTGCAGTTCGGCGGCCAGACGCCGCTCAAACTCGCGGTGCCGCTGGAGCGCGCCGGAGTGCCGATTCTCGGCACTTCGCCCGACGCGATTGATCGCGCGGAAGATCGCGAGCGATTCAACGTCCTGGTCGAGAAGCTCGGGCTCAGCCAGCCTCACGGCGTGCTGACGCGCGGCCTTGCCCAGGCGGTGCGCGGCGCCGCGGAGATCGGCTATCCGGTGCTGATCCGGCCCTCGTACGTGCTCGGCGGACGCGCGATGGAAGTCATCGCGGACGAGGCGGGGTTGCGGCGCTATCTCGAACAGGCGCTGCTCGCTTCCGAAGAACGTCCATTGCTGGTCGACCGCTATCTCCAGGGCGCGATCGAAGTCGACGTCGACGCGATCTCCGACGGCGAGACCGTGGTTATCGGCGGGGTGATGGAGCACGTCGAGCACGCCGGAATCCATTCGGGCGACAGCGCCTGCGTGTTGCCGCCGCGCACGCTCAGCGAAGCGATGCAGGATGAATTGATACGGCAGACGCGGATGCTCGCGCGCGAGCTCGGCGTCGTCGGCCTTATCAACGTGCAGTTCGCGATCTTCGAGGGCGAAATCTACATCCTGGAAGTCAACCCGCGCGCCTCGCGCACGATCCCGTTCGTCAGCAAGGCGATCGGCGTGCCGCTGGCCAAGCTCGCCGCGCTGGTGATGGCCGGCAAAAAACTCGGCGACCTCGGCTTCACCAGCGAGCGCGTGCCGCAACACGTCTCGGTCAAGGAATCGGTCTTTCCCTTCGTCCGCTTCCCCGGCGTCGACACTATTCTCGGCCCCGAGATGAAATCGACCGGCGAAGTGATGGGAATCGATCGGGCGTTCGCGATGGCGTTCGCCAAGGCCGAACTGGCCGCGTCAACCGATCTGCCCGCCACGGGCAGTGTGTTCATCAGCGTGCGCGACGAGGACAAAGTGCTGCTGGCGCCGATCGTGCGCGGGCTCTCGGCGATGGGCTTCGAGCTGGTCGCGACCAGCGGCACCGCGCGTCACATCCAGAGCCTCGGCATTTCGTGCTCGATCGTCAACAAGGTCGGCCAGGGCTCGCCACACGTGGTCGACCTGATGCGCGAGGAAAAGATCGCGATGGTCATCAACACGCCGGACGCGTCGGGGACCGCCGACTCGTTTTCGATTCGGCGCACGGCGCTCGAGATGCGGCTGCCGTTTTGCACCACGATGGCGGGAGCGCAGGCCGCCGTCGAAGGAATCGCGGCGCTTAAGAATGGGCGTCTCGAGGTGCGCGCGCTGCAGGACTATCACATCGCCGATCGGGCGGCGGAAAGCCGCCGCGGATAGCCGTCGCCGCGCAACCGGCGCGTCCGCTATCCCCGTCATTCCCCGCGCGCGATGCCGCTTGAGATGCAAACCCCGTTGAGCGTGCTGAGCGGCGTCGGCCCCAAGCGCGCCGCGGCGCTGGCCGATCGCGGCATCGCGACCGTCGCCGACCTGTTATTCAATCTGCCGCTGCACTACCAGGACTGGCGCATGCGTACGCCGGTGGCGGAACTTAAGCCCCGGACTAACGCGGTCGTCGAGGGCCGTCTCGCGGGGTTCAAGGAAAGGCCGATGCGCGGTATGCGCTGGCGCCGGATGGCGACCGGCTGGCTCGAAGGCGCGGGAGGTGCGCGGCTTCGCGTGGTGTGGTTCAACCTGCCGGCCTACATGAAGGGACGCATGCCCGGCGGCGAGCGGGTGGTGATGCATGGCCGCGTGAGCGAAGCGCCCGGCGGCGGACTGGAAATCATTCATCCCGAAGTCTATCCGCTCGATTCCGGCGTCCCGCCCGCGGTGCGTCCGGTGTACGGTCTGCCCCAGGAGATAGGTCAGCGGGTCTATGGCGGTTTCGTAGCGCAGGCGCTGGCGGCGCTCGGCGGACGTATCGAGGGCGCGATGCCGGCCGCGTTGCGCGCGGAGGCCGGGATGATGGCGCTGGCCGAGGCGCTCCGGATTCTGCATCAGCCGCCGGCCGACGCCGATCCGGCGAAGCTCGAGGCGGGAGACAGCGCCGCGCACTTCGCTCTCGCCCTCGACGAGATGTTCGCGTTTCAGCTCGCGATGGGAATCGATCGGATGCGCGCGGCGCGGCGCGTGGGCGCGCGGATGGACGCTCCGGCGAATCTGACCGCGCGCCTGCTCGAAACGGTGCCCTTCACGCCGACCCGCGCCCAGCTCCGCGCAATCGATGAAATCGGCGCCGACCTTGCGCGTGCGCATCCGATGAACCGTTTGCTGATGGGCGACGTCGGCAGTGGCAAGACGCTGGTCGCTTTATGGGCGGCATTGCGGGCGGCCGAGTCGGGATGGCAGGCCGCGATGATGGCGCCGACTGAGCTGCTCGCCGAACAGCACTATCGCGGCTTCGCCGCGCTGTGCGGCACGCTCGGCGTGCCCGCCGCGCTGCTGA
Source organism: uncultured delta proteobacterium (assembly GCA_963755905.1). Classification (GTDB taxonomy): domain Bacteria; phylum Desulfobacterota; class Binatia; order Binatales; family Binataceae; genus JAKAVN01. The sequence goes on along the minus strand of CAVWLM010000002.1, from coordinate 815,008 downwards.
TCGGCAATACTCCGCCGGCCGAACGCGCCCGGACGCTCAGGCTGCTCGCCTCGGGCGCGATTCCCGTGGTCTTCGGCACCCACGCGCTTATCCAGGAAGGCGTGGTGCTCAAACGCCTGGGCCTCGCGGTCATCGACGAGCAGCACCGTTTCGGCGTATTCGATCGCGCGCGCCTGAAGGCCCTGGGTCCCAGCGCTCACGTGCTGCTGATGACGGCGACGCCGATTCCGCGAAGTCTCGCGCTCACGCTGCTCGCGAACCTGGATATCTCGGCGCTCGACGAGATGCCGCCGGGGCGGCTGCCGATTCTGACGGAGGTTTTCACCGAGGATCGGCTTGCCGAGGCCGACGCGATCGTGCGCATGGAACTCGAGGCAGGGAGGCGCGCATACTATATCGTTCCCTTGATCGAGGGCGAGGAGGAGAGCGACGAACGATTGTCCGTGGCGGCGACGGCCAAGCGGCTCGGCGACGGTCCGCTCGCCGGTTTCAAAATCGGCATGCTGCACGGCAGGATGCGGCCGGCGGACAAGGAGCGCGCGATGCGCGCGTTTCGCGACGGCGCGCTCGACGTGCTGGTCTCGACCACGGTGGTCGAGGTCGGAATCGACGTGCCCGAGGCCAGCGTGATCGTGATAATCGCGGCGGAGCGCTACGGGCTCGCCCAACTCCATCAGTTGCGCGGCCGGGTAGGGCGAGGCACGGCGGCGTCGCGATGTTGCCTGGTGGTTTCGGGTGAGAACGATGCGCGCGCGCGGCTCGAGGTGATGGTTCGCGCCGCCGGCGGCGCGGAGGTCGCCCGCGCCGACCTCGAATTGCGCGGCCCCGGCGATTTGCTCGGCGCGCGGCAAAGCGGGGCGCTCCCCCTGCGCTTTGCCGACTTCATCCGGGACGCCGCGCTTATCGAGCGATCGCGGGCTATCGCGGAAACCTGGCTCAAGCGCGACCCCTCGCTCGAACTGCCGGAATCCGCGGGGGCACGGGCGGCGCTCTTGCGGATGCTGGATTTCGGCTTCAGCCTGGGAGATATAGGCTAATGGTCATGGCGCGGGAGAAATCCAAATCGAAACGGCCAGGCTCGAAGCCGAAAATAAAGAGCCGGCGCGACGTCTCGGCCGGTGGACTCATTTGGCGGCGCGCAGGCGACGGATCGGTGCGCATGGTAATGGTGCGGCCGGCCGGACGCAGCACCTGGGTGCTGCCCAAGGGGCACCTCGAAGCTGGAGAAACCGTGGCGCAGGCTGCGATGCGCGAGGCCCGCGAGGAGAGCGGCCTCACGGTTGGCGTAATCGAGCCGCTGGGTGAAATCTCGTACGTCTACTCCTCGCACGAGCACGACCGCTCGTCACTCACGCGGATTTTCAAGCGCGTTTACTTTTTCCTGATGGAACATGCGGGCGGTCATCCTTCCCAACATGACTCGGAAATCGACGAAGTCGTCTGGCTGACCTTCGACGAAGCGCTGGCCCGCGCAACCCATCCGAGCGAGCAGGCGCTGATCGCCAAGGCACGCGCGATGCTCGGCGCTTAGGTTTTATCAGTCGCGGCGGCATCGCCACCTTTTACAGTTCCGGCGGGCGGGGATTCAATAATCCGAGTCGTCCTTCGAGCGAGGTGTCGTGGGGCGCGCCGACGCCGGAGTGGCGGCGCCGATCACGCTCGCACGCCATACGTCCGGCGCGAGTTCGGCCGACTGAGCGGCGCCCGCCCCGATGATCGCAAGCACCGCGGTGCCGCGGCGCTCCACGTAGTGCGGCACCGGTGCGCCGCCGATCGCGATACGTTGCAGGATCCTCTCGTAGGCCGAAGTAAAGGCGGCGGCGCTCGCCTCATCGCTCAACGCTACGATCCAGATGACGGTGAGCGCGGCGTCTTTCCGCAGCACAGCCATCCGATCCCCGCGCCACCCGCGCGCCACGCCGGCTTGCGCCTCGCCACCGGGACCGCGGGTCAGGATAACGCTCAGGAGCAACTCGCCGTAGGTATTTTCCGCGACCTCGTCCCATCCCTGAAGCGCCGGCGACCATCCGCCGATCGCTATCGTCAGCGGCGGCGAGGGATGCGCGAAATAAAGCGCCGGATCGAGAACCTGCCGCGTCGAGAGCGGCGGATTGCGATAGAGCGCGTTCACGGCGCTCCAGCCGCCGCGCCGGTAGGCCTCGCCGACGAAACGGGTTCCGTCGGTGTATTCGAAGATGAGCGAATCGCGCAGGGCCGCGGGCGTGTCGGGCGACTCGAGGTCCAACAGCGTCGGCATGTCGCGCAAATTCGTGAGCAGCTTGCCGATGGTCTCGGCGTCGACCCGGCCCGAGACATAGCCGTAGCCGACCAGCGTCGCGTCGCCCTCGATCACCGACTTTAGAGCGAGGCGGCGATCGTCGTTGTCGGTGATTCGGTTGAGCGCGGCGTGCACGCCAAAGTATTGGTCCTGCAGCGCGTGAGTCAGTTCGTGCGCCACCAGCATCTCGCTCGTCGTCTCCCGGTGGCTGAAGAATCCCGCGATCTCGCTCCACAGGCCCGGCGGAGTCTTCTCGACCAGGATCATTCTCCGGTCCTGCGGATCGTAAAAGCCCACGACCTGGCTGCTAAGCATGCGCATCGTCTCGGCTTTCAGATTGGTTTGCGGGGAATAAAGTCCCGTCAGCGCGCCAACCTCGGCGGAGCGTTGCAGAGCGGCCTCGTCGCGATCTTGCGTCATTTCGCGTGCCAGCACGAGATCGGCCTGCTCCTGGCTCATCGGCACCAGCGGCACTTCGGCGTCGAAGTTGAGCTGACGCAACTCCTGCACGTCGGAATAGATCAGCTGGGCGCGTTGAACGTTGACGTGGTTGCCGTTCACCAATCCATAGGCGCATCCGGCGAACGTCAGCAGGGCGAGCGCGGCGCTTCGATGGAGCCGCGGAGGACGCCGCGGGAGCATCACCGCGCGGCAGCGAGCCGGCGAAGCGGCGCGGAGGGGAAGGGCGGCGCGCCGGCTTGAAGCGACGGGCCGCCAGGAGTGATCGCCGGCGGCGGAGCCGTGATCGCGCTGGCCTTCCATACCGCCGGTCCGAGGCTGTCGTAATGCGCGGCCGTTTCGCCGATCATCACGAGTATCGCGTTACCTTTGAGTTCGACGCGATGCGGCGCCGGATGGCCGTGCAGGTGATCGAGCACCTTGCGATAGACGGCCGCGAGGCGCGCCGCCGAATCCGTGTCGCGCAACGCCAGCAGCCAAATGACGCTGACGGTATCGCCCTTGCGCAGCATCACGATCCGGTCTCCCGCCCATTTCGTGGCGAGCGCTAGGTCGGGCGAGGCCGTGCCGCGGGTATTCTCCAGGACGATGCGCAGGCCAAGCTCGCCGAGCGTATCTTCGTCGGACTTATGCCAGCCCGCCATCCGCGATTGATAGCCCGCGACCGTGACCGTATCCGGCGGGGCGGGGTGGTCGAAGTAGAGCGACGGATCGATGATTTGCTGGGTCGACTGCGGCGGATCGCTGTAGAGCTTGTCGACCGACTTCCAGCCTCCACGCTGGTAGGCTTCGGCGACGAACTTGACCCCTTCCGTGTACTGAAAAATCAGCGGTTCGGCCACGCCGCGCGGCACGCCCGAGGCGGCGCCGGTGAAGGTCTCCGAAAAACTCTTGAGATTGCCTATCAACGAGGCGAGTATTGCCGAATCCATGCGGCCCAGCATGCAGGCGTAGCCCGCGATCGTCGCGTCGCCCTCGGCCACCGAGTGCAGCGCGAGCGCGCGGTCGCCGTTACTTTTGAGCGCTTCGTCCCGCGCGCCGAAATCGAAATTCTGATCCTGCAGCGCGTGCGTGAACTCGTGCGCCAGGATCATATTGTCGAGCTTGCTCTGAATTTCGGGCGGCTGGCCGGGAAACTCGCGCTCGAGCGCGCCGCTCACGATCACCATGGTCTTCTTTTTGAAATCGTAGAACGCGATCACCTGGCTTTCGAGCAAGTCCATGTTGGCGGCCTTGAGATTCACCCCCGGCGGGTACAATCCAATCAGCGCGCCGGCGCGGCCGTCGGTGTCGATCGTCTCGGGCGTGTATTCACGCTCGAGCTCCGCTTCGAGCAGCTTGCCCGCCTCCTCCGTGGTGCGGACAACGACCGGCACCTTATTCTTGAGCTTCAGCAGACGCACTTCCTGGATCGTCTGCGCTACCGCGGCCGCCTCCGACTCGCTGACCTTGCCATTCTCCGCTTGCGCCCGCGCGCGCGGCGCGGCCCCCGCCACGGTCAGGGCTATCGTGGCGGCCACTGCGAGCAGCGAGCGGCAGCGGAAAAAGCGGATGGGGTGTCTCATTCGCTGATGATTATGACCGGTAGTCCGAGGCGCGCGGTCTGGACCGCGCGCGCCTGGGCCTGCTCGCGAGTCGCGAACCCGCCCATGCGCACACGGTAATAGCGCCTGCCTCCGGTATCAAGCTCACTCAGCGTGACGTCGCGGTAATAGGCGGCGAGTCGGACGCGAATATTCTCGGCGTTGTTCTGGTCGGCATACGATCCGGCCTGGACGAAGTATTGCGGCTCGCCCGCGGGATCGAACGCCGGCGTCGACACGAGATCCATCCGCACCAGCGCGGTGCCGGGGCCCGTCATTCCCAGCTCACACGCCGCGCCATGGGAGAGGTCGATCTTGCGCCCCTTACGAAACGGGCCGCGATCATTGATTCGCACCTCGACCGCGCGCCCACTTGCGAGATCGGTCACAATCACGAGCGAGCCCAGCGGAAAGATGCTCGAGGCGGCGGTCATCTGTTCCTGGTTGTAGATCTCACCGGTCGCGGTCGGACGGCCATTGAAGCCCGGCCCGTACCATGATGCCTTCCCGATTACCGAGCGGATTGAAGCCGATGCCGGCGATGGAGACGCCAGCACAGGCGTGAGCGCCGGGGTCGCCGGCTGCCGCGAGGCGCATCCTGCGCCTATCGCACAAACCACCATCACGAGCCCAACCCGTCGCCACATCATCCGCACCACAGCCGGCTTCGGCGCCCCCGATCCGCGGGTCCCGCCGCGCTTCCTCACCGGGGGATTATAGGCGTCGGTGCGTGGCTGAAGAAATACGCCCGCGAGCGTTGCAGCATCCGCGAAATGGCGCTGTTGACAGCCGATCGGCCGGGCGTGTCGGCGCTTCGCGCCTTGCGTGGTACCATCGCGACAGCGCCGCCAGATTTGGCGGCGCCGCCGTCATGTTGCGAAGCAGAGAGGACCTCGAAGAGCTGGAAGCGCGAACGCTCGCGCCCTACGCGATGCTCTCGCGGATGAGCCGCGGACGGCGCTTCCCCGAGCCGCCGCATCCGATGCGCACAGTTTTTCAGCGCGACCGCGACCGGATTGTGCATTCCGCCGCCTTTCGCCGCCTCGAATACAAGACCCAGGTTTTCGTCAATCACGAGGGCGACTATTACCGCACGCGCCTGACGCACACGGTCGAGGCCGCGCAGATCACGCGTACCGCCGCGCGAGCGCTGGGGCTCAACTCGGAGCTGGCCGAAGCGGTGGCGCTCGCTCACGATCTCGGACATACGCCGTTCGGACATGCGGGCGAACGAGCGCTGCGCAAGCTGATGGAGCCCTACGGCGGTTTCGATCATAACGCGCAGAGCCTGCGCACCGTCGATTGGATCGAAGTGCGCTATCCGAATTTCCGCGGGCTCAACCTGACCTTCGAGGTTCGCGAGGGAATCATCAAGCACTCCGAGTTCGCGCGGCGCCCGGCAGCGGTTGAGTTCGATCCCGCGCTGTTTCCCTGCCTCGAAGCGCAGATCGTCGACCTGGCCGACGAAATCGCTTACCTGGCGCACGACGTCGACGACGGACTCAAGGCCGACATGCTTACCGTCGACGATCTCAACGCGACGCATCTGTTCCGCCAGGCGGCCGCCGCCGCGCACGAGGCGAGCCCCCGGGCCGAGCGCGGAGTCATGCGCTACCAGACCGTGATTCGCATGATCGACGCGATGGTGACGGACCTGGTCACGAATATTGACGCGGAGCTGGAGCGCGCTTCGATTCGCAGCGTCGAGGGCGTGCGCCGCGCGGGGCGGGCGCTGGCGAGCTTCGGCCCGGAGATGGCGCCGAGGGTCGAGGAACTCAAGCAATTGATGCGCGAGCGCCTGTATCGCCATTACCGGGTCAGCCGGATGACTGGCAAGGCGGGCAGGGTGCTCGAGCGCCTGTTCGAGACTTATATGGGCGAGCCGCGGCAGATGCCCGGCCATGTGCTGCGCCGTATCGAGGTCGACGGCGAGGCACTGGCGCGCGTGGTGGCCGACTATATTGCGGGGATGACCGACAGATTTGCGCTCGACGAATACCGCAAATTGTTCGATCCTGATGAACGTGTCTGACGCGACTTCCAACGGACCCGGAAAAAAGACGCGCCTCGCCCGCGCGCGCGACGCCACGATGCGTATCGTGATCGAGCGCGAAGATCATATCGGCGACGGGCTGGGTTTGATCTTTCTGGACGCCGGTGGTGGCGACCAGGACGCGATACTCGAACGCCTGCGCGAATACCTGGGCCCACGTATCAGGGTCCTCAAGGCCGAAATCGGCATCGAGAGGATCGAAATCGAAGCCAAGGGGCGGCATTTCCCCGAGGAAGCGGCGCGGTTGGCCGAAGCCGCGGAAGGGTTGCGGCGCCAGGGCGCCTCGCGAAACGCCACGGCTCACTACAAGGAAGCGCTCGCGCTCGATCCGTTCAACGTGACGGCGCTCCGCGGCTTGGGCGCGTTGCATGCGGCGCGCGAGGACTACACCGCCGCGTTCAGGATACTCTGCCGGGCGCGCGAAGCCGGCGGCGACAACGCCGAGTTGCTGCACGACCTGGGGCGCGTCGCGGCCGGGATGGGGCGGGTCGCGACGGCGGTGTCGTATCTGGAGCGGGCCTGCGAACTGGCGCCGGACAATCTGGCGATCCGGCGCGCGCTGGCCGACTTGGGGCGCAAGCCGCGCGCGACCGTCAAGCTGAAGGAACGCGCCGCGCTAAGCCAGCGCGATCGCCCGGACGGGCGCTAGCGGACGGCCGCCCTGGGTAAGCTGGACACGCATCGTACTCCGCCCCCGCCCCGGCGGCGTTCGGTCCCTTAAGCGGATGTCTTCCAAGCGAAGTCTTGCCGGCTTTGTGGCCGGCGCGGCGCGAGGCTACAATTGACGAACTGTGAAGCACCTGGCGCTGCGGCGGGCGGCCGCGCTCGGCTTGTTCGCCGTCTGGTATATGTTGACCCCGCCATTCGCTCCCGGCGACCCGCCCGGACCGCTGCGCCTCGACGCACCGCTCAGCCAATGGAATCAGATGGATTCATCCGACACCGCTTCGGGATGCGACGAACAACGCGACAACATGGTGCGGATGTACCGGAGCGGCGACATGACATCGGTGGCGATACAGTTCAAGCTCTGGCTCTACCACCATGCCGTATGTGTATCCGCGGCCGATCCGCGGCTCAAGCGGATGGACAAACATAACGCTGCGCCGTCGAAGTAGCGGCGGCGGTGTCTCACACGATTTATTCGCGTCCGCCGCTTATGCCTTGGACCAGAACTCCCAGTCCTTGGCGAAGTCCTGCACGGTGATCGCCCGGCGCAAAGTGAAATCGGGGTTCAGCAGGTCGTAGATGTGATCATCCTTGCCCCGCATGCTGAAGTAGACCACGACTCCCTCGTCGCCGCCGCCCTCGATATGAATCTCATTTTCGGCTCCGCTCGAGAACGAACCCGCCCGTTTGACCTTCTCGACGACGCCGTTGGCGGTTTGATCGAAAATGTGGAGCGATCCTTCGAGCACGAGAGTGGTGGTCGCGGCCACGTGGCGATGGAATAGGCAGCGGCTCCCGGGCTCGAATTTGACCAGCATGTCGGCGGAATGGGCCGGGATATTAACGTCGAGAATCCGGTAGTAACAGCCTTCGGTAAGAAAATCCTTCCATTCGATATGTTTGGTATCGAAGCGGAAGGCCGGAGGGTTGGCCGGTTGACGGTCCGTGGATGATTCGTTCATTGCGCTAGCTCCCGATGGATTTTCCTTGAGAACATCGGCTGGATTCCGACGTTCCTCAAAGTTCCTACTGACGCTTATAGCATAGGTGGATATCTCAGGGCTGCCCCAGGGCGGCGCCTTGAGCCCTCGAGCGGCTCGGCAGTCCGATCATTTATGCTCGACGCATTTGATGGATGGCACCGCTCGCGCCAGGCGCCGGCGCCGGTCGGGCTCCGTTCTTATGGTTCCTTCTTTCACCTGCGTCTCGTAGTTCGCGCGCCACTTGGCCGCTGCCTCCTCACAGGCCCTCTTGGTCGGGAAGCCCGTTTTTGTTTCCGGACTGTGTGCCCTGGGTAGGTTGATGACCAGGGTCCAGCTCAAAAGCGCCGGTACTACGATGTGCAATGCCTTCATGTAGGTCACCGTCCCGTGCACGTGGGTATCGTCCCGTTCAAGGGCGATGCGCTCACGTATCCTGCGGCAGACACAGGCGGGGAGGGTACAACGTTACCGGCCAGGGCGCCAAGGGTCGCGGCAGGAAAACGCCGCACGGATGCCGGCCGCCAACGTGAGTCCCGGGCGCATCCTATCGAGGCGTTTGCGAGGCGTTCTGCGACGCGTTGCGCCACGCGCCATGCGGCATACCACGCGATTGCTCTAAGTCTGGCAGAGGAATAGACACGGCCAAGCGTCATGGCGACGCAAAGGAGATAAGCTTATGGCAGGCAAAGCGATAGGTGAATTCTCGCTCAAGGCCATCACGGCAACCTACAGCCCCGGGCCGGCGGGCGGCGTTCTCAGTCAGGTCAATTGGGAGGGGACCGCGACGGGATTCGGAGCGGTCTTCGGCACCGCGACTTACGTGGGGGGCCCCAAGGGCGGTAACTACAGTTGGTGTGCGGAGGCGTTCCTGGACGACGGCAACGTGGTCACGGGCGTCGGTCCGGGCACGTACGAAAGCGCGGGCAAACATCGCTGGCGGACGAAAGGGTATATGGATCTCTCCGATGGGCGCAGGGTGGCGGGCGAGGGTGAGATGGACCTGGCCTCGCGTTCGTGGAGAGGGACGATCTTCGAGCTGAGCTGAGCGAGAGCGCTAGTTTCCAGAGCGTCTGTAAGCGCGGCGGGCCGGAATGGGCCGCCGCGCTTTTCGCTGGCGCCCGACATGGCATTTCAAGTCCCGTTGGCGTCAACGACTCCGAATCGAAGTTGGTGATCGCCCTCGACGCTCGAATCCCATCGCATGCCGTCCTCGAAATTGATCGCGTCATCTGTCAGTTCGCGAGCGTACCGGCCGGAGGTGGCGCTGGGGTGTAAAGTTCCGTACTGCTGAGTGCCCCGGAGGAGACTTCCGTGCCGCCGGCGATGAGCACCTTGCCGTTAATCAGCAAAGTCGCGGTGGCCCCCGTGCGCGCTTGATTCATCACTGGAGTCGAAGCGGCCGGGGCGAAACTGTTGTTCGCCGGATCATAGAGCTCCACGCTGGCCAGGATGCTGGAATTGTCTGCTCCTCCCGCGATGAGCACCAGGCCGCTATCCAGCGACGTGGCGGTGGCGCCCGCGCGCGCCTGATTCATCACCGGAGTTGAAGTTGACGGGGCGAAGGTGTTCGTCACCGAATCGTACAGATCCACGCTGGCAAGGGTCGTCGATGAGTTGGGAGGGGGACTAATCTCTTGACTTAAGCCACCGGCGATTAGCACCTCGCCGCTCGGGAGCAAAGTGGCGGCGGCGCCCGCGCGCGCCGCGTTCATTGTTGGCAGGGAAGCGGCCGGAGCAAAGCTGTTCGTTATCGGGTCGTACAAGTCCACGCTGTCAGAGATGATCGTGCCCACGTTCAGGGATCCTTCGAAACCGCCGGCTATCAGGACCTTGCCATTGGACAATAAAGTGCCGGTGGACGCGTCGCGAAGCTCGTTCATGGTTGGAAGTGAAACGGCAGCGGCGAAACTGTTGGTCGCGGGATCGTATAGCTCCACGCTATCGAGCGGCGTCGTGTTACCTGCCGAGGTACCCTCGCCACCCGCGATGAGCACCTTACCGTTGGACAGGAGCACGGCCTTTGCGCCAAATCGTGCGATGTTCATAGTCGGCAGTGAAGCGGCCGGGGCGAAGCTGTTCGTCGCCGGATTGTACAAATCCACGCTATTGAGAATTCCGGCGGTAGAATTTTCCCCGCCCGCGATCAGCACCTGGCCGTTGGGCAGCAAGGTTGCGGTGGGACTCTCGCGCGCTTGGTTCATCGTGGGTGTCGCACCGGCCGGGGCAAAGGTGTTGGTCGCCGGATCATAGAGATCCACGCTGGCGAGGTAGCCTGAATTGTTTATTCCGCCTGCGATGAGCACCTGACCGTTGCGTAACAGCGTGGCGACGGCAAACGCGCGCGCCTCGTTCATCGAGGCCGTCGCGTCGGCGGGTGCGAAACTGCCACCCGGCGTGGGAGTGGGAGTTTGCTGCGGCGAGGGCGACGAGGACGAGCCACCGCCGCATCCGGCAATCAGCAGCATGAGGCTGAACGCGACACTGCACCGGGTGGAATCCTTGGTCATGGCTTCCCTCTCGCGCCGCTTCGCGGGCTAGACGATCGCGCGAAGCAGGTTCACATAATGCGGCGGCCTCAGGCCATCGCGGCGATTTGGAAAATATCGCGCAGCGGCATCCTCGGTCGTCAGATGAGATACGCTGGAGAACCCGACTTTCAGCAGGTGGTCGGAAATCTCGGCGGGCGTGAAATACGTCAGCCAGGGCTCACCTATATCGGCCACCGCTGGCAGAACCATTGTCAGAAAGCCGGCTTCTTCCGGCGTCCATGAATCCGGAGGAACGATGAACTCCATCGCCAGTTCGCTCCGCCTCGGCATCGAAAGAACGTACCGTAGGGTGGAATCGATTGCTTCCCGGGTCAGATACTGTGTAACCCCAAGCCACGAAAAGAACGCCGGCGCGCGATGGTCCAGCGAGGACGCGGCGAGACCCTCGGCCAGCGATTGGTGCTCGAAGTCGATTGGCGCGAACTCCACGTTGGCGGGAACCGCGATGCCGCGTCTGACCAGATATTCGCGCTTGATCTTCTGGCTCTCGGGATGGTCGATCTCGAAAATGCGAAGCTTTCCCGCCCAGATCGGTTGGCGGTAGCCGAAGGTGTCCATCCCGGCACCGAGCAGCACGTACTGCCCGATCCCCTTGGCAACCGCCTCCGCGAGCGAGTCCTCCGTATAGCGGCTGCGCAGTGGAAAGATCGATCGGAACCAGGATGGAGGCCAGGAATCCGGCGTAGCGGCCAGGATTTCCTCGCGGCTGGAGCCTTCAACCAGGCCCACGGCGAGAGGGTCGTCGAGGATTTTCGGGTCCGCATCGAGGACTTGATGGACCGCCCGCATGAGCGAGCTGCGGATCATGGTGCTGCTGGCTTTGCGTTGCGCCATTAGTCAGTCCTCCCGCGCCATCCTGGGTTCGGACACCGACAGCCGGCCAGAGCCTAACCGACAAACGGCCGCCACGCCAAGCATCAGCGCTCCATGTGTGGGCAGATTCGCTGTATCGATCTTAGGAAACTCGGCAGGGCACTCGGCACTATGCCGGCCGCGGAATCGATTAGCCAGTCGATATAATCATTTCGACTGCCTGCTTGGCGTGGGGGGTAAAGTCTTCGAGCTGAATTGAACCGCCGTCAATTCGCCCGCGCTGTTGCAGAATCAGTGAGCGCGGCGGGGTCGGACGCAGGCCGCCGCGCTTTAGTTTCACAAGTCCACGTCAAGTCCGAATTCCCGCTTGATAATGGCTGCCCATTCCCTATCGCTCTCAACCGAAAGCATTTGGACCCACTCCTCATCGGACTTGGCAGCCCGGTACTGGAGGTATGGTTCGGCATCAGGGCCCACGAGATGGCGCAGCTTCCAGGTTTTGCTCTGCACGATGCCGACGATCGTATCAGCCACCAGGGATGGCGAGACGGGGTTTTTGAGTGAGGCGCGGTACAGTGCGTGCATGCGCCGTTCTCCCGAATAGCGTGTGTTCGCAGGGATTGTCCGCAGCTTGTCAAAAATAGGAGTATCGATTACGCCCGGCTCGACGATCGAGACACGAATCCCGAAGACGTTCACTTCACCCGCGAGCGCCTCGCTCATTCCTTCCAATGCCCATTTCGATGCCGTGTAGGCTCCTGCTCCCGGGGCACTCAATCGGCCGCCAACCGACGAGACGTTAACGATGTGGCCGTGGCGCCGCTCACGCATACCGGTAATGACGGCCTGAATGCACCGCAGTACACCGAAATAATTGGTCTCCATGGCCTTGCGGAATTCTGAGAGAGGGAGTTCTTCAACCGGCCCGCCCATGGAAATCCCGGCATTGTTAACCAGGACATCGATGTGCCCGCCGTCGGTCACGGCTGCTGTAAAGGTTCTGCGAACCGAGGCATCATCATCCACGTCCATAGGCAGAACTTTGATCGGCAATTTCTCCCTTGCCGCAGTAGACAGCAGCTCAGGCGCGCGGCTCGGGTTTCGCATAGTTGCGTACACATTGTATCCGGCTCGTCCCAACGCTACTGCTGTGGCAAGGCCGATTCCGGTGCTGGCTCCCGTGACGAGGCTGACCGCCATTACGATTGTCCTCCTTTGGCTGATAAATCTGAGTAGCTACCGCACTGAGTCTTTCGTTTACTCCAGCGCCAGGTTTAAAGCGAGTAGCGTAGTCGCCATGTTAGTTGAGAAATATTTCGAGTGGTCGGACGATCGGCCGAGCGACGCATTTGCCTTAAAATTGGCAGAAGAGTAGCGCTGCTTCAGGCTGTGATCTGAAGGAGGGGAGTTATATGGCATCGCTCGGCTTCGATGATCGAAATCTCTGCTGGCACAGGCTGGGCGATTTGGAGCACTTCGTCTTTTATGTGTTCGACGTAGATCCCGAAAGGGGGTTGGTCGACTTCATACTTAAAATTCGAACCTAACCAGCGAATTATTCTTCATCGACACCTGGCTCTCACCAACACGTTCGTCGTGCAGGGGGAACATCGTCTTTACGAGCCCGATGGAGCCCTCAAAGAGATACGTCCTGTCGGCAGCTATACCTCGAGTCCGCCGGGCGAACCGCATAGTGAGGGTGGGGGCGATCAGGAATGTGTCGTCTTTTACAGCGTCCGCGGAAAGACGGACGTTCTGTTCGAGCTGCTTGACGACAATCGCAACATCGTCGGCACATTGACGACGCGCGACTTCATGGAGGCGTTGGAGGAGCAGAAAAGAGCCCGCTAGCCAGTCGGCACGTATCACCACGTCAGCAAGGATTATCTCCACTGTATCCGAACGAATTTTCGTTTCGTCACCACCACGCTAGTTGGCACTCATACTTCAAGTGCCAATTAATACACGCGCTGTTTAAAGACGATGTCAGAGAAACACGCCCCTGGACTAAAGGTCTATAGACGCCGTCACAGAGGTCGTCCACTCTCCAGCCGAGAGCTAATTGAATAAGGCCACCCGAGGAGCGGCGACTGCCGCTCGCCCAATCGGCTTTGGGCAATCCCGAGTCTAAGGAGAGGACAAAAACCCGATGCAGACGAAGACGCTGCTAAGGCTGATCGTAATAACCTTGACCCTTACCGTGCTGGGCAACATGCCAAGCATGGCTCACGCTCGAGTCGATAGAGAACAGACCAAGCAGATCGCCGAGCAAGCGTACATCTACGGCTTTCCGATGGTCATGAACTACGCCGTATTCCACGATTACTTCATCGACAAGTCCTCGCCGGGATACAAGGCGCCGCTCAATCAGCTCTGGAACGCGGCGAACGTCTTTACGCCGAAGGACACGACAATCGTGACGCCCAACAGCGACACGCCGTACTCATTCATTGGCATGGACCTGCGGGCGGAGCCGTACGTGATTTGCAATCCGGAGATCGAAAAGTCGCGATATTTCGCAGTGCAGCTCGTCGATATGTACACCTTCAACTACGCCTACATAGGAAGCCGCACCACGGGCAACGGTGCCGCGTGCTTCATGGTTGCAGGTCCGAGGTGGAAGGGCCAGAAGCCCGCAGGCATCGTCAAGGTGTTCCGGAGCGAAACGGATTTCTCGATCGCAGGCTTCCGCACGCAGCTCTTCGACGCGGGCGACATCGAGAATGTGAGAAAGATTCAGAAAGGTTACCGCGGCCAGACGCTCTCGCAGTTTCAACACAAGCCCGCGCCGCCTTCTGCGCCCGCGATAGAATGGCCGAAGATCGATAAGCAACTGGCTGACTCTAATCCCTTCGCTTACCTGAACTTCGTCCTGCAGTTTTGTCCCCCGACAGGACCTGCGGCAGTGGAGGTTCCGCTGCGCGCGGGCTTCGCGAAGATCGGAGTCCGGGCCGGTAAGCCGTTCGCGGCCGACAAGCTCACGCCGGAGCAAAAGTCCGCGCTCGAAATGGGCATGAGGAGTGGGCTCGAAAAGATCAAGCAGAAAGTCGGGGATCTCGGGAAGAATGAGAACGGATGGCGTGTCGTCCTCAACGGCTTCGGCAATCGACAGGCTTACCATGGGGACTGGCCGCTTCGCGCCGCGGCCGCAATGGCCGGAATCTACGGCAATAGTCCTGCCGAGGCGGTCTATCCCTTACTTGCCACCGACAGCGAAGGGCAAAAACCCGATTGCAGCAAGAACCGCTACACGCTGACGTTTCCGGCAGGTCAATTCCCGCCTGCCAAGGCGTTCTGGTCAGTGACGATGTACGACGGCAAGACGCAGTTGCTGATCGACAATCCGATCAACCGATACCTTATTAACTCGCCGATGCTGCCGAACCTGAAGAAGAACGCGGACGGTTCGCTCACCATCTATATCCAGAAGGACTCGCCGGGCGCCGGCCAGAAGCCGAATTGGTTACCAGCTCCCGATGGCCCGATCTACGTAGTGATGCGGCTCTACTGGCCGAAGGAATCCGCGCTCGACGGATCGTGGAAGCCGCCCGTCGTACAACGAACCAAGTGAGCGCATGAGGCGCTTGCGCTTCGACTCCGCACTCGCGGCGCGTCATTTCTAAATTGAAACATGCACGCAGGATCTTCGATCTTTTTTGTCTAGCGTCAACATCCGGCTAATCGCCGACCAAGTGGCTATTTTGTTGCTCTTGACAGTCACTACAATTCGCGCTAATACTTAGACTATGCAGACTCTAGCATTATTCGAGAAACAGTTTCCGACCGATGAGGCTTGCAAGGAATACATCGCGGCCAAGCGCTGGCCCGATGGCGTGCGTTGCCCGCGCTGCAATCGGTCAGAGAAAATCTACAAGCTAAAGAAGCCCTTTAGCTGGACTTGCTGTAACGCTGATTGCGGCGGGCGCTCGGGCTATCGTTTCAGCGTGACTACCGCGACGATTTTCCAAGACACTAAAGTGTCGCTCGTTATCTGGTTTCGCATCGGCTACATGATGCTGACCGCGAAGAAAGGCATTAGCTCGCTGCAAGTCCGCCGCGTGATATTCGGCGAGGATTCGGGCACAGACTGGCGCACAGCGTGGTACATCTGCCATCGCTGGCGCGCGGCCATGAAAGGCGATGCGTTCTCGCTTACCGGCCAAGTCGAAGTGGACGAAACTTACATTGGCGGAAAGGATCGCAATCGCCACAAGGGCAAGAAGAGCGCCCAGGTACGCAAGGCGAAAGGGCCACAGCCGCTAGGAGAGGCCATAGGCTACGGCAAAGTCGGCGTAATTGGCGCTATTGAGCGTAAAGGCAACGTCGTGGCCAAGGTCATCGGCGATATGGATGCGGAGACCCTGACTCGCTTTGTAGACAAAACTGTTAGCGATAAGGTCTCGCTCGTCGCGACCGATGAGAATCCAGCCTATCGGTATCTCAATAAAGGCATAAAGCATCAGGCCGTCAACCACGGCAAAGGCGAGTATGTGCGTGGCGAGATTCACACCAACAATATCGAGAGCTTTTGGGCATTGTTGAAGCGAGGCGTGGTCGGCACCTATCACCACGTTAGCAAGGATTATTTACCGCTGTATCTCAACGAATTTTCATTCCGCCACAATCACAGGCACAGCGCAGACGCTTTCGCGTTGATGGTAGAAACGAGCGACTACTAGCCCGACAACCGTAGCCGCGCTAAAGTATCGGCGTGGCCACAAAGAAGCGTGGGCAAAAGCACAAGCCGATCAGCGAAAAACAGCGCGCAGAGGACGACAAGCTGCGCGAACAGATTCGCCACATCGACCTGAAGAAATTTGATAAAGCGCTAGAGAAAGCAATCAAGGCGAGGTGACAGCAGCCGTCGCTGCAGCACTCATGTTTTTTGCTGCTACGGAGTCGTGGCTGAGTCTGGTTGAAGGCGTCCGCCTGAAAAGCGGATAGGCCTGGAAGGGCCTCGGGGGTTCAAATCCCTCCGACTGGTGTCACCTCTTATTTCGACTTTCTCCTAACCCCGGCATTCCTAACTTCTGCGCTAGTTTTTTAAAGTGGGGAAGGTTCTCTTTATTCCAGTATCGATTGTACGGATACCATTCTTTTTTGAATAAAAAAGCCATCCCTGGACGAACTGCTTTGCGTGGTGACCGTCCCGAATCAATCGGTAGTGCTCGTTCTGTCAGTAGTTTGGAGGATTCATAGGCCCAAATGTCAGCGGCCTGAAGAGGGCGGAGTCGTTTGTGTTTTTCGGGGTCTTTTTGGCAACGCTTAGGCAGAAAACTTACAGACCCTATCAGGTGTCGTTGGTCGAAATCAGGGTCCTCGGATAGTTCTAAAAATGCTTGCTCAACTTCGCCTTTTCCCGGATCTCCACGTTCAAGAACGTAGTTGATCGGGTTTGATGTATACCCGTGGGCTTCAGCCCACGCGTTCACATTTACGATAAAATCTTGTACGCAAAAATAATAGTGATTCCCTGGTTTACCTTGCGGAATTTTGTGCCACCGGATTTTTAAATCTTCGAAATCACTTTTTACTAACCCCGAAGAAATTCCTGCAGCAACAAAAGGGGCTAATGTTTGATAGGCGAGGGTCCGGAATTTTTGGACTCGGGGCTCTTTCCACCCCCTAAACTCGCCTTGTGGGGGATCCGCTTCTAGATCTGTCGCATGATAAACCTCAACGGGTCCTTTTGCTAAGACTTTCCCCCATTGCTCATTAAACAAACTCCATTGTTGAACTGTGGAAATAAATCCACCAACTACGATAACTGGCCTGTCGGGCCCGCTACCGCTCGCGTCTCCATAGACAGTAAGCATCGCCATCAAATCGTTCTCGACAACAAATAAGCTTCTACACAGGTGCTCGAAAGCATCGTATTTGGCGAAGCTCACGGCGCACCTCGCCGCAGGGCAGTAGCGCCGCTACTACTCGAATCACCATCGTTCCCGCCGTCGCCTTGGCGACTTTGACCGGATTCTCCGCCATTTGCCGAGCATAATCCGATTGACTGTGGATTGCAGCAAAGTCGCCATGTCAAGTTGACATAATATTTCTTATGCGAAGTAACCGAACCGAGCAATAGGCGCTTCGCGGTACGGATCGGCATCACCGTAGCCAGCGGCTTCTCGCATCATTCGTACTGGCGTGAGCGACCGCACGTCTCTATGATTGAGGGCCGTTATGACGTCAAAACTTCTGTCCAAAAACATATCGACCGCGGACCGCGCGTCTTGCCGAATCCCAACCGCCCGACGCGTGCTCGGCGCGATGCTGCTGCTCGCGACGCTGGTCGCGTTCGGACCGTATCGCACCGTCGCCCACGCCGCTTCCGATGACATGCAAATGAAGGTTTTTCTCCAGCGGCGCTTCCGGCTGCCCAGCACCTCCGATGTCGAAATCGGTGCGCCAAAGCCGTCGGCCATCCCGGGCCTCACGCTGCGGATCGTGAAGATGCATAACGACACCGGCCAGTCGGGCACCTTCGCCATGTACACCGACGCCGCCGGCAAGACCGCCATCCTGAGCGACGTCGAAGTCGGCCCCCCCACCCCCGGCCCGCTGCACGGTCTCTGGAGCCGTGCGCTCCGTCCGGTCAACCAAGCGTCCACCGGCGCGGCCAAGTCCGTGCTGATCACCGATTCGCCCGGCAAGGCGATCGTCGGGACTGAACTCGACCTGACCAAAGACCCCTGGGGGCGGATCAGTCTCGACAAGCTTCATCTCGACGACCGCGCGACTACCGGGCCCGCCGACGCGCCGGTGACGATCATCGAGTTCGGCGACCTCGAATGCCCGTTCTGCGCGCGCGCCTTCAGCGAAATCGAGACGGTAGTCAACACGACCCACAAGGGCAAGGTGCGGCTCATCTTCAAGCACTTTCCGCTGAGCATCCATCCGTGGGCGCTGCAGGGCGCGATCGCCGCCGAGTGCGTGCGGCGTCAGAATCCGAAGGCCTTCTGGCCGTTCGTGAGCGACATCTACCGCGACCAGGGCGCGATCAACCCGCAGAACCTGCGCGAGCACGTCAGCAGCTATGTCGAAAAGCTCGGCCTGGATCAGCAGACGTTCAACGCCTGTATCCTGGCGCCGCAGGCCGAAGCGCAGGTCACCCAGGACCGCGATGATGGCAACGCGATCGGGGTCAACTCGACGCCGACCTTCCTGGTCGACGGGATCGAGCTGGTGGGATTGCCGTCGGACAAGACCTTCGACTACGTGGTCAACTCCGAACTCAAATCGCGCCAGGCGAGCAAATAGCCGGACTCGCCTCACGTCGCAATTGACAAGGAGAGCCATGCCAGTAACCTCAGTTGCAAATATCTGAAGTAAAACTTTAGATTAAGCTGACAGTCCGCCCGCGGCCTCTCCTGGCATTCTCGTCGGACAAAAGAACTTCGCGTCACCGGCACCGCTCTTTTCCGTCCGGCTTTCTGATGCCCTGCTCCCGCGGATCGGCTAAGATTGTCGCGCGAACTGCTAAAATATCTTCACCCAGACAGTCTGCCAGCTTTGAAAATGGACTGGTTCAGTAATCGACCCAAGGATCACGCCTATGCCGCGCGCAACCGCGGCCGCCCGTCGGTAACCGAGATTTCCCCTGCCCTTCTGGTCGGCGAATTCCCTCGGCCCGACGACGTTGACTGGCTCAAAGCGGAGTTCGGCGTCACCGCCATCCAGAATCTCCAGGATGACGAGGACTTGACGATGAACGGGCTGCGCGAGAGCGAGCTGGCCGAGGCCTGCCGCGCGAGCGGAGTCAAATTCGTCCGCACGCAGATCCAGGACGGCAGCGCGGACGCGATGGCCGAACGCCTGAGCGACAGCCTCGGCGCGCTGGCGAACCTCATCGGCGACGGCGAGCGCGTCTTCGTGCATTGCAACGCCGGCCTCAATCGCGCGCCGACGCTCGCCATCGCCTATTTGCGCGCGCATGGCGAAATGTCGTTGGATGAGGCTTGCGCGCACGTCAAGGGACGGCGCACCTGCGGCCCCTTCATGACGATCTTGGAGGACTACTTCGGACCGCGCGACCACAAGCCCGGCAAGTGAGCCCGCCGCGCGGGCGCGCCGTAACGCCGTGGCGCTTTCGCGCGAGCGCTGGCTGCACGTTTGCGCCTGGGGTGTCCATCTATACACGGCGCTCGGTGCGGTGGCCGGCCTGCTGTCTGTCGATTACGCCGCGCGCGGCGACTTTCGCGCGAGCTTCGTCGCGATGGCGGTCGCGACCGCAATCGACTCCAGCGACGGCCCCGTCGCGCGACTGCTGGAGGTGCGGCGACGCATCCCGCATTTCGACGGCGCATTGCTCGACAACATCGTGGACTACCTGACCTATGTCCTGGCGCCGGTGTTCCTGATGCTGCGCGCGGGAATCCTCGAGCCTGGCCTCGCCGGCTCCCTCGTCGGCGGTGCCGTGATGGTGGCGAGCGGCTATGGATTTTGCCACGTCGAGGCCAAGACCGACGACCACTACTTTCGCGGCTTTCCGTCGTACTGGAACCTGGTCGCGTTCTATCTCTATTGTCTCGGGCTCGGAGCGTTCGTCAGTACCATCATCGTCGCGGTGTTCGCGGTGATGGTGTTCGTCCCGATCAAGTACATCTATCCCAATCGCACCGGGCCGTTGCGACCGCTGACCCTCACGCTCGGGATCGGCTGGGCGATCGTCACGCTCGCGATGCTGCCCGCACTACCCGGACATAGCCCGGTGCTGCTCTATGCCTCGCTGTCGTTCATCGCCTATTACCTGGCCGCTTCGTTCATCCTGCATGCGCGTGCGGCAATCAAGCTGCGCGGTTACCGGAGCGTCGGCTGATGGCCGATCCGCGCGTCTTTGACGAAGCCGCCGCCACCAGGGGCGCGCGATGGCTTCAGGCGACCGACGGCGACGCGCCGATATTGCTGATCGCGCCCCACGGCGGTCATGCCGGTCCGGCGACGCGTGCGCTGCTCAATCCCAAGGTCAACGATCTGCATACCGCCGATATCACCCGCGAGCTGGCGGCGCGCCTCGGCGCGGGAGCGATCATCAACACCGGGATGGATCGCAATCGGCTCGACCTCAACCGCCTGAGCCAGGTGATGAACGAGGCGCCGTGGATGCTCGAGCTGATCGCGGCGCGCCTGGAGAGAATCGTCGCGCGCGGCGGCCGCGCGGTCGTGCTGCTGATCCACGGATGGAACGTGATCGAGCCGCGGGTCGACGTCGGCGTCGGGATCAAGTCGGCCGGCGAAAGATTGCTGCCCGCATGCGGCGCGCACGTCTCCGCCAGTGACGGCTTCATCAATGGGCCGCTCCGCGATTTCGTCGAGGCGCTCGGCCGCGGCGGCGTCAAGCCCACCTTCGGCCTTCGCTACCCCGGCGCGGGCGCCAACAACCTGCTCCAGGCGTTCACGCAGCGGCACGCCGCGAGTCCGGTCGACGCGCTGCGACGCCTCGCCGCGCTCAACGCGCGCGGCGCGCTCGAGGCCGTGCAGCTTGAACTTTCGGTTGCCCTGCGGATGCCCGGCCGCTTTCGCACGGAGACCATCGCCGCGATCGCCGACTCGTTCGCCCGATGCGATCGGCCCGTCGGCGCTTCGCGCGCGGAACATGCAGAAGACCCGAGACGCATCGAGATCATCCGTACCGCCGAGGTTCCGCCATCCGCGCGGCCGCGCACGGCTCAGCAATTGCCCGCCGGGCCGGCCAGGGTCGGACTGGAATTTTACGACGCCTCCGCGGAGCTGGGCGTCATGGCGAGTTTCGATCTCGGCGCGGGGGCGGCGGGCGCGCGCGTGATGGCTCTTGCGGGCCGCGAACGTATCGCGCTTTTCACCGCGGAGGGGCGCGTCGAACGCACGGCGCAGAGTCTCATCCTCGGCCCGTTGGCATTGCGCGCCGACGGCAGCCGCCTGCGCTTCGATTTTACCGGCCCCGCGGTCGCGGTCGAAGACGGTACCGCGTATCTGAGCGTCGAGCACGCGCTCGCCAAGGCCGCGCTGCACGAAGCGATGGAGCTGCATGCGGAATTCGAGGCATGGCCGGGGGCGCAGACGTGCCTGGGTCCGCCCGCACAAACCATTGTCGAGCTGATCACTCGCCCGGAGAACGCCGGCGACGGCATCTTCGGCCGCGTCACCGGCTATTTCTCGCTCGGCGGAGAGAAGCATCGCCTCGAGGCGATGGCTCGCCTGGGCCGCTCGCTGATCGCAATCGGCAACGGCGCCTTCCGCGCGCGCCGCATGGTATGGGCCGCCTTTCCCGAATCGGCGTCCCCGCGCGCGGTTGAGGCGCGAACGCTAACCGACGACGGCGGCGGCGAAACGGAGAGCGCACGCGTCTTCCATCATGGAGGATGGACCGAGCATGGCCTCCAGCGGCTGGAACTGACGCCTGCCGCCCCCAGGCGCCCACCGAGTCAAATCGGCGCAACGCTGCGGCCACACGGCAAGGATCACGGACTCAAGCTTGCCGGTGACGTTAGGAGCTTCATGATGCTGTCGCGGCCGGGACCCGCACAGAGCCGCATCCTGACCTCGCTCGGCTTCGCCGGCTTTCGTATCGGAGAGCATCGCGGATTCGGGATGTTCGAGTACTCCCATCGCGGCACCTCGGCGGCGTCCGCTACGGACGGGATCGTCGAATCCGACAGCGACGATGCCTAGCGGACGATCGCTAATGAACGATGGGCTGATGGAGACACGGCTGATCGAGCAGGGCGTTGAGCCGGGCTCTCAGGCGGGTTCTTCGACCACCCGCGGCTGGGCCAAGCGGCGTGCGATTTCCTGTTCGAGATTCGTGGCTATCGCCGCGAACTGCTTGGACAGCGGCGCGTCGGCGTATTCGCGTACGAACAATGCGCCGCGCTCTGCGCAATCCGCGAGCCTGGGATCGAATGGCAGCCGCCCGAGAATCGGAACTTCGGTGGCCAGCGCCAGGCCCGGAAAGTTGCCCTGCGGAAAGAGCGGGCGCACGGCATGGCAACTGTCGCAGTTGAAGCCGAGCATATTTTCGATCAGCCCGAGCGCCGGGATCCCGTCATGGGCGATAGTCTTGAGCGCGTCCTGGGTCGCGCGCACGCTGGCCTCGGAGGGACGCGTAACCATCACCACGCCCGTCAGGCAAATCACCTCGGCGAGGCGGTGCAAGTTCGAGAGACCCGAGGCGAGATCGATAAGCATCAGGTCGAGCGGCCCGAAGCGCGCACCGAGCAGGCGGCGCAGCGCGCTGCCGTAGTCGATTTCGAGCGGGCGCGCCCCATTGAGCGATGCGGCCGGCGGCAGCGCCTCGTCGGTATCGACAAAGCTGAAAGCGACCGGCTCGCCGTCGGCCAATTGGCTCGAAGCGACGGCGCGGATGCCCAAGGGACCCGAAGCCGGATCGATCTCCTCGCCGGGCGCGAAACGCCGAAGCGGCTTCAGCCCGAGCATCGGGAGCAGGCCAGGCGAATTGAGGTCGGCGTCGATCATGGCGACCTTCCGCCCGGCCATCGCCAGCGCCGCCGCCAGGTTAACGCAAATCGCGCTTTTGCCGACACCTCCCCTCGCGCTGGCCACCGCCACGACCGCGCGCACCTCGGCCAGCTTCAGGATGGCCGCGGCGCCGTTATCGGTGTGGACGCCAGCCGGCGTCCTCTCGGACAGCGGCTCGCAGAAGATTCTAGTTGCCAATGACACCTTCCCAGGTAGATACCGGCCGGGCAATGCCAGGATTCGCCCGGCGCATAAGATCGCGACGCCACGAATAAAGATCGCGCCTTTGCGTTCGACAGCGATCGACTCGTGCCGCTAGAGAAATAGAATGCCCGTGGACGGGGCGGCGGTAAAGACGGTCGGCGCTTTTCGCTCAGCGAGCACGCGTAGGCCCATCATGATCGCAAACGACGAGCGTAATCTTGATCCCCGCGCGCGCGGCCGCCTATGGAGTCTCTTCGTCGGCGTCGGTCGAGCCTAGCTTGCGGTAGGTGTTGCGCTCGTCGTCGAAGCGCCGCTGCGACTTGGCTTCCTTCTCCTGCTCCTGCTGGCAATCGCGGCACAAGCGCGTAAACGGCAGCGCCTGCAGGCGTTCCTCGGCTATCTCCAGGCCGCACGACTCGCACATGCCATAGGAGCCTTCGTCGAGCCGATCGAGCGCGTCGTCGATCTGCTTGATTTTCACCCGTTCGCGATCGGAAAGGATGAAATTGATCTCGCGGTCGCGCTCCTCGGACGCGAGGTCATACGTATCCATGCCCTCGTCCTTGTTGCCTTCGCGTTCGGCACGCAACTCGGAGTCTATCTCGCCGAGCAGCTTGGTCTTCAGTTCTTCCAGTTGCTCGTGCATTTTGATCAGAAACTTCTTTCTGTTCGTGGCTGCTGCTTTCTTCGGCATTACTTGCCGCCCCTTATTGTTGCGCCACTGCGCCCGTGATCCGTCCATGAAGATCGTAGGTCGAGGCGCGTTCGATACGCGCGCGGACGATCTCACCCGGCTCGGCCTCGCCGCTCAGCAGGACCATTCCATCGATTTCGGGTGCCTGGGCCGCGGTCCGCGCGCGCAATCGCGTCGCTCGCCCCGGCGCCGCCCCTTCGACCATCACCTCGAGTTCGCAACCCACCAGGCTGCGATTCTTCGCAAGAGAAATTTCGGCCGCCAGCTCCATCAACTCCGCCCGCCGGCGCCGTTTGACCCCTTCGGAAAGCTGGCCCGCGAGATCGCAGGCCGCGGTATTTTCTTCGCGCGAGTAAGTAAAGACTCCGACCCGGTCGAATTTCTGCTCGCGCACGAAGTCGGCCAGATTCTCGAACGCCGCTTCAGTCTCGCCCGGAAACCCGACGATAAACGACGTACGAAGCGCGACTCCTGGAATTGCCTCGCGAACCCGCTCCAGAAGCCTGCGCAGCGCGTCGGCCGATCTCTCGCGCTTCATCGCGCGTAGCATCGTGTCGTCGGCGTGCTGCAAAGGCATGTCTATATACTTAACCACTTTTTCCAGACTAGCGACGGCCTCAAGCAATTCGCCGGTGACGAAATTGGGATAACAATAAAGCAGTCGAATCCATCTTATACCTTCAATGGGTGAGAGGCGATGCAGCAGCGCGGCCAGCGACGCGCGCGGCTCCAGATCGCGGCCATAGGCTGTAAGATCCTGCGCTATCAGGTTGATCTCGCGTACGCCGCTTGCCGCAAGCTGACGGGCCTCGGCCACCAGGTCGTCGAGCGGACGGCTCTCATGGCGTCCGCGAATCTTCGGGATGATGCAGAAAGAGCAGCGATGATCGCATCCCTCGGACACCTTCAGATAAGCGCTGAACGGATCTCCTGTTTTGATCCGTGGCGCCTCGGACGCGGGCAGCAGATGAGCCGCGCCCGCGTAAGGAATCGGCCGTAGCTCCGGCCGCTCGCTGCGGCGCAGAAGTTCGGGCAGATCGAGAAAATTCCCGGTGCCGACGAAAATATCGACCTCGGGAAATTGCTCGCGCAACTCGTTCCCGTAGCGCTGCGAAAGACATCCCGCCACCACCAGCCGCTTGCCGGTGCCGGTCTTTTTCACTTCGGCGGCCGCCAGGATAGCGTCGATGGACTCTTTCTTAGCCGGCTCGATAAAAGCGCACGTGTTGACCAGCAGCACCTGCGCCTGCTGCGGGTCCATCGTGACCTCGAATCCCGCGCGCACCAGTGCCCCGAGCATCAGCTCGCTATCGGCTGTGTTCTTGGGACATCCCAGACTGATCAGGTGAACGCTTTCCATAGTCGGATAAAAATTGGGCTTATATGCTTACTCTCCGCAGGTATGTGGCGCAATCGGGTCCGCGCGGAGCGTGGGTTTTTAGTTCTTTTGGGGACGAACTATGTCGGCACCCTCGGGTATTGTGAACCTGAACAATGAGTCATCAAGCGCTACGTTTATCCGAATATCGCTAAACTTAAGTTCGGTAACACCGCCCACCTGGTTGGTCAGCTTGAAATTAACGATATCGTAACTTTTTGGATCGAGTCCCAAATCCATCGTATCGCCGCCCCCCTTGGGAGTCAGGATCACATGAACCAGTCCGTCATTGGACGAGACTCGCGGCATCGACACGTTGAAATCGCGACGGATATTGCCCAGGCCGAGCAGAAAAGCCGTGGCGCTGCTCTTGAGCGCCTTATTCACCGGCAATTCGACCACCTGGTTGAGATCCTTTTCGTAGTCATACACGGTCTGGCCGTCGCTCACGATGGTGCCTTCGGAGGGCGCGGCGAAATCCCATCGCATCCGGCCCACTTTCCTGAAATAGACCGTCCCCTTTCGGGTTCGCGCCATACCGCCGGGACTACTCAGGGTCTCGTCAAAATTCGCCTGGAACGAGTTCGAGCAATCGTAGCGTTGCTGCAAGCGCGTCAAGGTGGTGTCCAGGCTCGGCGAAGCCTCCGGCAAAAATAACTGCGTACCGCTCTGCCCGGGCTTGCAGCGAGCCTCCGCGGCCGTCACCCGCCCCAACCCCACGACGATTACCGTCGCAATCGCCACCAGAACGATCCGCCGCACAGAAATCCCCTGGCGACGATACGACCATTCCGCTCTTAGCATCCTGATTTCGATGTCCTGAATCTTAGTGTCCTTGTCCTGATACTTTCCTTGTCCTGGTACTTTGAACTTCCGCAATTAAAGGACGCGGCGGCGCGATCGAAGTTTCATCGAGCGCCCGGCGAATTTGCCGCGCTTGCCGGAATTTGTCTGAACCAGCCTGAAACCGAGGCTAGTTGGCGGTGCGCGCGCGGACCTCGCGCGGGCGCATGCCGTCGCCCGGCGTCACCAGGCCCTCACGCTCCATCTGCTCGACCATCCGCGCCGCTCGATTATAGCCGATTCGCAGCCGCCGCTGGATCATCGAGACCGAAGCCTGGTTGGTCTCGAGCACGATTCGCACCGCGTCGTCGTAAAGAGCGTCAAGCTCACCGCCGCCGCCTTCGAGGCCATCCTCAGACGGCGCCTTGGTTTCGAGGATATCCATCTGGTAGTCCGGAGCCCCCTGCGCGCGGAGAAAATCGACCACGCGGCGAATCTCGGTTTCGGAAACGAACGGGCCGTGCAACCGGCGCAACTTCGCGCTGCCCGGCGGCATGAACAGCATGTCACCCGCGCCGAGCAGCCGTTCGGCCCCGATCGAATCGAGGATGGTGCGCGAATCGACCCGCGAGGTTACCTGGAGCGAGATGCGCGCAGGCAGATTAGCCTTGATGAGACCAGTCAGCACGTCGACCGAGGGGCGCTGCGTGGCGAGGATCAGATGGATTCCCGACGCGCGGGCCTTTTGCGCGAGGCGCGTGATGTCGCGTTCGACGGTCTTGCCTTCGCTCAGCAGAAGGTCGGCCAGTTCATCGATGACGATTACGATCTTCGGCAGCTTGTGATGCTTGATCGGCTCGCCGTCATCCGCGACGGCGCGGCCGGCGCCTTCCTCGATCTGATTGACCGGCTTCAGCTCGACCACCTTGCCTGACGCGCCGAGCGCGCGGTTGTAGCCGTCGATGTTGCGCACGCCCAACTCGCGCATCATCCGGTAGCGCGTCTCCATCTCCTGCGTCGCCCACAGCAGCGCGGCCGCCGCCTTTCCGGGATCGACCACGACCGGAACCAGCAGATGCGGGATGTTCTCGTAGACCGAAAGCTCGAGCATCTTGGGGTCGATCAGGATGAAGCGCACGTCGTCGGCGGTCGCGTTGAAGAGAATCGAGGCGATCATCGTATGGATCGACACCGACTTCCCGGTCCCGGTCGCGCCCGCGATCAGCAGATGCGGCATCATCGCCAGGTCGGCCGCCATCGGACGTCCCGAAATATCCTTGCCCAACGCGATCGTGAGCTGGCTGCGGGTGGCCGCGAACTCCTCGGCCTCCATGATCTCGCGCAGATAAACCTTCTCGCGCTTGCGATTGGGAACCTCGATTCCCACCACCGCCTCGCCCGGCACCGGGGCCTGAATCCGCACCGTCGCCGCGCGCAACGCCATCGAAAGGTCGTCGGCCAGGTTGACGATCTGGCTGACCTTGATTCCCGAACCGGGCTCGAACTTGTACATCGTTACCACCGGTCCGGGCTGCACCTCGACCACTCGCCCTTCGACCCCGAAGTCGGCGAGTTTCTGTTCGAGTACGCGGGCGCTGCGCTCGAGCGCGGCTTCGTCGACCTTCGCGTGCTCGGCCGGCGGCATATCAAGGAGCGATAGCGGCGGCACTTCATAGCCACCCTTCGCTCGCTCCGGACGCATCGATTTCTTGTCGCGCGTGCGAAGTTCGACCGGTTCGAGACGGCGGACCTTGAGCGGTCGGACGGCCTCGGATCCCTCTTCACTCGGGGCAACCTCGAAGGACGGTGTAGGCTTGGCGGGGAAATCCGCGTCGCCCGCCGACCAACCGCCGTCGTCATCCATGGGCAAGCGCTCCCGCCACGTTGCGCGGCTCGCGCCGGCGGGCCCGCACGGTGGAGGCCAGACCCGCCATCAGCTCGGTCGGTGCTCGCCGCAGCATCATGACCAGCGCCGCGATCACCGCGAGCATCACCGAGAGATAGCCACCGCCCACATTGAGATACCGGTCCAGCGCGGACGCGAACGCGGCACCGATCGCGCCTCCCGCCGACTGTGCGTCAGC
Organism: uncultured delta proteobacterium; assembly: GCA_963755905.1. Taxonomy (GTDB): domain Bacteria; phylum Desulfobacterota; class Binatia; order Binatales; family Binataceae; genus JAKAVN01. The sequence continues at coordinate 787,024 of CAVWLM010000002.1, read as the reverse complement.
CGCGAAAAGTCCCGCTCCGACGCTGAGCGCCACCAGCAGGACCGCGCCGCCCAGACTCTCGCGCAACAGCGTGCGGCCCGGCACGCCCTTCCATACCCGGAGCGCGAAAACCAACACCAGGATCGCCAGCACGTAAGCCTGAAACCCGAAAAGGCCATAGGCCGCGGCGGCCGCCGCGCTTCCCAGGAGGCCACACAGGTTGGGACTCTGACCAGCCGCCGCCGAGACCAGGCTCAGCACGCCGAATGCGGCCAGCGCAACCAGCACGATAGCCGCGAGTTCGCGGGTGACGCGGCTTGGCGACGGCTCGGGAATCGGCGCGGGCGCGGGCTCCTCCGCCACGTTAGCCAGCTCGAGTTCGATCGGCGCTTTGGGCTGACGAGCGATGGCGGTTCAGACCTCCATGATGTGCGGGACGATTAGCGGCCGTTTGCCAAGCGCGCGGCTGAAGTAGTTGCGCAACGTATGCACGATCTCCCCGCGCAGCATCGTGCCCTCGGCGCTGAATGGTCCCGCGACGTGGTCCAGGCGCTCGGCCAATTGCGCACGGGCGCGCCGGATGTGAGCCGAGGTGCCATCGCCTATCACGAGACCGCGCGAGACCAGTTCCGGACCGGCGACAATCGTCCCGGTCTTCGACGACACCGCGACCACCGCGAACACCGTACCGTCGCGCCCTAGCGTGCGCCGCTCGCTCAACAGTCCCGGGTCGCCAAATTCGCCGTCTTCGATCAGAATCCGTCCGGTCTCGACCTCGCGCGCGCGATACGCCGTCGGACCCGCGCTCAGGGTCAGCGGCTCGCCGTCCTCGAGCAAAAAGCAATTGCCCTCGGGCACGCCCGCGGCGGCGGCCAGCGCGACGTGGCGGCGCAAATGACGATACTCGCCATGAATCGGCACGAAGTATTTCGGTTTGACCAACGCGATCAGCTCGGACAGTTCGTCCTGGTTGGCGTGGCCGGAAACGTGAACCGGCGCGACCGATTCGTAAAAGACCTCGGCGCCGCGCTTGTAAAGCTGGTTAACCAGCGTATTGATCGTGCGTTCGTTCCCGGGGATGAAACGCGACGAAAGCACCACCGTGTCGCCCGGATCCACGCGTGCGCGCGGATGAGCGTCGGCGGCGATTCGCACCAGCGCGGAAAGCGGTTCGCCCTGGCTGCCGCTCGCGAGGAAGGTCAGCTTGCGCGATTCCAGGAACTCCGCCTCGGCCGGATCGATATAAGTACCGGGCGCGAACGGGAGCTGGCCGAGTTCCATCCCCAAACGCACGCTCTCGGCAATTCGGCGTCCCAGGGGCACCACCCGCCGCCCCATCTCGCGCGAGACTTCGGTCAACTGGCGGATGCGATGGAGGTGGGAGGAAAAAACCGAGAGAAAGAACTTGCCGCGGGTGCGCGAGACGATCTCGCGCAGCACGGGCTTGATCGAGCTCTCCGCTCCCGACCGCCCGGTGCGCTCGACATTGGTCGAGTCCGACATCAGCAGCGCCACGCCCCCTGCGCCCAGCGCGGCGAAGCGGTCGCGGTCGAAAAGTTCACCGTCGACAGGTGTGGGATCGATCTTGAAATCGCCGCTATGCACGATCAGGCCGGCCGGAGTCGCTATCGCGAGCGCGACCGAGTCGGGCGTGGAATGGGTGACGCGGATCGGCTCGACGCCGAACGGGCCGAGTTCGAAGCGTTGGCGCGGCTCGATCGTGTTGAGGCGCGCGCCGATTAGCCCGTCCTCATCGAGGCGGCGGCGGGCGAAGGCGAGCGTCACTGCGGTCCCATAGACCGGGACGTTGAAGCGGCGCAGCAGATGCGGCAGCGCGCCGACATGATCTTCGTGAGCATGGGTCAGGACGACGCCGAGAATCTCAAGCTGGCTCTTTTCCAGATAGGCGAGGTCAGGCGCCAGCACGCCGATTCCAAGCGTACGTTCTTCGGGGAACATTACCCCGGCGTCGATTATGATCGCGCGCCCGGCAAATTCGATAACCGTAAGGTTGAGCCCGATTTCACCGAGCCCACCCAGAGGCACGATCCTGACCGACGAGGATGTCGATTCGTGGGATGCCATCAACTGAACCCCACCCAACCACCACGCGGGATTATATAAAGCCGACGATCATTGCGAAAGCGGCAATGGGAGCCATCGAGGCTCCGGTTCATCTCGGGGGTGTATCAACAGGCAGTGAATTCCCCTCGATGCGGGCGGTTGCGCCGGGTGCGCGCCGGGGTTAGGTTTCGATGCATAGGAAAGCGAAAAATTCCGCAAGAGGCACGCGCGGCTTTATGGAGCTTGTCGCCTGATTCACGATGGCAGTAAACAAAGTCATTTTGCTTGGCAACCTTGGACGCGATCCCGAGGTGCGTTATCTGCCTTCGGGCCAGCCGGTCGCCAATTTTTCGGTGGCGACCAGCGAGCGCTTCAAGGGACGCGACGGCACCAACAAGGAATCGACCGAATGGCATAACATCGTCGTGTACGGCAAACAGGCCGAGCTGTGCAGCCAGTACCTGAAGAAGGGACGGCAGGTCTATATCGAGGGGCGGCTGACGACGCGTCAGTGGGAATCCAAGGACGGCACTGGAAAACGCTCGCGCACCGAGGTCGTCGCGCAGCGCGTGCAGTTCCTGGGCGGACGCGGCGATAGCGCGGGCGGAGCGGGACCGCGCGGCGGCGGGATGGATGAGCCGGAGGATTTCACCAACGATATGCCGCCAGCCGGCCCCGACGACGACGACATCCCCTTTTAGGGACTCGGCAGACCTGCCAGAGACCTGATACTCATTCTCCTTCCTGGAAGTAGTTAATATTCCTTCCATCTGCCCCAAGGCATTGTAGGGCCGCTCCAGCGGCCCTCTTTTTTTCGCAGATACGCCTGGCCCTTACCCGCTTGACAGTAAATAGCGCGTGCTTAATTTCCCGTTCGAAGGAGGCTGCTAATAGCTATTCGAAGGAGGATGCTTTTATGGCTCTGATACGCTTTCAGGACTTGGATCCGGTCAGACACCTTCTGGCGCTGCAGCAGGAATTGGACCGGTTTCAACGCAATCCCGGGTTCAGCCTGGGCCCTTCCGGCCAAGGCGCCTTCCCGTCGGTCAACATTTTCGATGAGCGCGATGGTACGGTCGTGGTCGCCGAACTACCTGGCCTCGATCCCCAGGCCCTCCACGTGGCCGGCCAGGGCAACACGCTGACGATCAGCGGACAACGCCGGCGTGAAACCCCGGTCGAATCCGTCGGCTACCATCGGCGGGAGCGTCCCTTCGGAGAATTCTCCCGATCGATTCAACTGCCTGACAACCTTGATTTGGCAAAAGCCACGGCGTCATGCGCGGCCGGCGTATTGACGGTGCGCATCCCCAAAGCCGAAACCGCGAAGCCGCGCCAAATCAATGTTCAGAGCCGGTGAAAGAGGCTATAGCCAGGAGGAATTACCGCTATGACACCCGAACAGGAAATCGTCACCAAAGAAAAGCAAACGGTCGAGGGCACCGAGAAAACTCGGCCGGGACGGTATTTCGTACCCGACGTCGATATCTGCGAATACGACGACATGCTCCGGCTGTGGGCCGACATGCCGGGCGTCACCGACAAGGATGTCGAGGTTATGATCAAAGATAATGTACTGACGGTCACTGGAGTAGTGGACGCGTCCATCTATAACGAACTCGCGCCCGTATATACCGAATACAACGTCGGTAACTTCTACCGCCAGTTCACCCTGAACGAAGCGATCGACGATTCGCGGATCAAAGCCCGCATGCAAAACGGCGTGCTCGAGGTCGAGTTGCCCAAGCGTGAACAGGCGAAGCCGCGCAAAATCGAGGTGCAGAGCGCGTAGCCGGCGAGTAGATCAGAGGCGGCGGATTTTCGGCGGCGGCGGGAGCTGGTAGTCGGTTCGCGCCGCCGCGATGAACGCGTCCACCGCTTCACGTAACTCATCCAGCGCGATTCCCATGTGCTCCGCCGGCAACGGATCGAGTTTCGCGCGCGCCTTGTCCCAGGTCGAGCGTGCGCCGCGCGAATTACCGCGCTTGGCGTGAAGAATCGCGGCGGCGGCCTGGATCATTCCCTGGTAAAATAGCTTCTCGGCGCCGCTCGTCCGCTTCCAGAGCGCTTCCCACACTTCATGGCAATCGAAGAACCGGCCCGCGTTGAAAAGCTCGATCCCCTCAATCCACAGATCGTGTGCGTCTTCGTCCAGCATGGTCCGGTCCCGCGTCCACGATAATAGCGAGGCGGCGCGCTTGACGAACGCGCCGGGCAGGATCGATTATCCAGCACAGGATCGATTATCCAGAACAGAATCCGGACGCAGGACCGACCATCGGCCGTACGGCTCGAACGGAGGCGCTTCATGGCACAGGGCAAAGCGAACAAGCTCATCGCACTCCCCGGCGCGACGCTCACGCTGACGGAAGCCGACATGATGCTGGGTGGACGGCCCGAGGTCGAACTCAGCCTGCCCTGCCCTTCCTACCTGATCGAGCATCCCAAGGGCCTGACCCTGTTCGATACCGGATGCGCGCCGCAGGTCGCGATCGATCCGCGCGGCTACTGGGGCAGAATCGCCGACTTCATGAAGGTTAAATTTTCTCCCGACCTGACCGTCGACTCACAAATAAAAGCGCTTGGCTACAAGCTCGACGACGTCAAAAACGTCATCGTCTCCCATCTGCATCTCGACCATTCGGGCGGGATGAGTCTTTTCCCGCACGCGCAGTTCTTCATCATGGCAGGGGAACTGCCCTACGCGTACTGGCCGCGGCGCGAGGCGCGCGCCGCCTTCATCCTCAACGACCTGCTGCCGACGCGCCGCTTCAACTGGCGCGAACTCAGCGGCGACACCGATCTCTTTGGCGACGGCAGCCTGATCATGCTCAAGACGCCGGGCCACACCCCGGGCGAAAGTTCGCTGATGGTCAACCTGGCGCATCGCGCGATCGTGCTTACCGGCGACACGGTTCATATCCGGCGCCAACTGGAGAACTGCGCCCCGATGGCGACCGACTGGGACCAACCGATGTCGAGCGCGGCGATCCGCCGGCTGAAGGAAATGCAGGATCGCGGCGAGGCTCGCCTGCTCATCAGCCACGACCCGGAGGATTGGGCCGAGTTTCCGCATTCGCCGACGCCGATCGAATAGACGATCGATCGAATAGACGGTTATGGCACGCGGCCCTCAGGGCCGCTCATTTGCAACTCGAACTGAAAACGGCAAGGGCCGCCGGCGCGTCGCGCCGGTGGCCTTGCCAGTTCTTTTCGATGTCCCAGCGATTATGCCGCTACGCCGTGACGCAGCAACTTGCCCGGCGTAGCATCAGTGCAATCGCCCTCGGTGAAAGTCACCACACCGTTCACCAGGATGTGGCGGTAGCCTTCCGCGCGCTGCACGCGGCGCCATTCGTTACCCGGCAGATCGTGCAGGATCTCAACCGGCCCGACGCCGAGCTTTTCGTAATCGTAGATCACGATATCGGCGGGTGCGCCCTCGCGCAGGAATCCGCGATCCTTGAACCCAGCGCAAAAAGCCGGCAGCGCGCTGAGGCGCCAGTGGATTTCCTCGAGCGTAAGCCATCCGCGCTCGCGTACGAAAGTCGCGATACCCTCGGTCGGAAAACGCCCGGCGGTGAGGAACTTGGTATGCGCGCCGCCGTCCGAGACGCCAAAGGTGATGTACGGATAGTCGATGATCTCCTTCATCAACGCTGGATCGCGATTGATCGCCGGGGCGAAAAACTCGGTCTTGAGGTTGTCCGCCACCGCCAGATCGCACATCACGTCGACCGGGTCCTTGCCGTCGCGCTCGCCCGCCTTGCGCAGCGTCATCCCCTCGAGATGCCGCAGCTTGTCGTCGATCACCTGCGTGATAACGATCTGATCGAAGAAGCTCGTGATGAGGCCCTCGCGCGGCAGGTTGGTTTTGAGCCCATGGCGGCGGGAAGGATCCGCGAGCTTGGCCTTGCGCTCTTCGAGCGTTCCGGTCGTGACCTCGCGCCATGAATCGGAATCGTCGAACAGGTTCCAGTCCTCGAAGGTGAAGGTGAGTCCGGCCTCGGTGGTGATGCCCTGGCCGTAGACCGGGATGCCGTTTTGGCGGCACCGATCGAGCCATCGAATCATGTTCCGATGGCGATGCGGAAAGCGGTCCTGCGACTGCACCGCTTCGAACATGATCGGGCGGCCGCTGATTTTCGCGAGGTCCTCGTAATGGCGCGCGTCTTCCTTGGGATTCCAGCTAGCCAGGGTCATTTCCTGGAAACCTTCGCCGCGCTCGCCGAGCACCTTCGCGAAGACCTTGCAGGTTTCGTCGTGCATGACGTCGGTGTTCATCGGCGAGCCGTCCCAGTCGCGCTGCACGGCCGACGGCCCGTCGGGCTTCAGGCGCTGCGCCGACCATCCGTAGGCGCCCGCGTCCATCGCCTCGTTCAGCAGATGCGCCATCAAGCGATGCTCGTCGTCGGTCGGCATGCGGCCCGTCTTGGACTGCTCGATCCCCATCACGTAGCCCATCAACGGATTGACCGGCACGTAGGGCAACACGTTGACGCCCTTGGGCAGCCGGTCGATGCGGTCAAGGAACTCGGGATAGGTATGCCAGTCCCACGGCATCGCGGCCTTCATCGCGGCCAGCGGAATCGCCTCGGTGCGCGTCATGGTCAGCATCGCGCGCTCTTCGTCGCCCGGTTTGACCGGCGCGAAACCGAAGCCGCAGTTGCCGATGACAACCGAGGTTACGCCGTGCCATCCCGAGATCGTCAGCCACGGATCCCAGAACAGTTGCGCGTCGTAGTGCGTATGAAGATCGATGAAGCCCGGGGCCACAATAAGGCCGCGCGCGTCGATCACCTCTTTAGCGTCGCTGGCCAGGATACGCCCGATCCTGGCGATTCGCCCGTTTTTGATCCCGATGTCGCCGCGGATACGCGGGGCGCGAGTTCCATCGATGATCATTCCGTCTTTGATGACAATGTCGAATTCAGGCATCAGCCGATCTCCGCATTGGTTTAGAGTTGCGTACTACTCATGCTTCGCATTAATTCGAAGAGCGAATCAAGAAAAGCCGGGCTTATCAACCAAGCGTTTGGCTGAATCGGCGTTCGGCACGCGCATACGCCCCCCGGCGGCGAACCACTCGCGCATGGCGCGGGTGCAATCAGTTTTTGTGTGCGTCCGCTTCCAGTTCGACGCCGATCGGCACGATAATCCGCACCACCGCGTTATAGAACGCGACGTTCATCGCGAGTTCCATGATGCGGCGATTGTCCAGGAACTTGCGCAGCGCCTCGAAGGTCTCGTCCGTAACCTTGATGTTGGAGGTCACTTCGGCCGCATAGCGCATCACGGCGCGTTCGTGTTCGTCGAAGACGGGCGAGCGCTCGAAGTCCGCAAGCTGCTCGAGTTGTTCGCGGCGCACCCCGACGTTCAGCGCGATATTCCAATGATGGACGAATTCATACTCGGCGCCGGCGATTCGTCCCACGGTCATCAGGGCCAGCTCGCGCAGCCGGGGATCGAGCTTGGTGTGATTGCGCAATTCCAGCGCGAGGCCCGAGAAACGCCGCAACAGATTGGGCGCGTTGGCGATCGCGCGATGGATATGCCCGGGCGGAGCGCCGCGGTCGCGCTCGTGTTCGTCGAAAACCTCGCGCTCCTCGGCGGTCAGATCTTCGCGGCTAACGTACGGCAATCGCGCCATAGATTTCACTCCTGTAACGACCGGCTTGGCATAAACTGACGGATCCTGATCTGCGCCGACAACAGCCGGCATCACGCGAACAGCATTTCCGACATCGCGCCGCCCGGCGGAATCATCGGCATCACCGCCTCTTCCTTGGGGATCACGACGTCGATCAGCACCGGCCCCGGCGTGGCGAAGGCTTCCTTCATCGTGCGCGCGAGGTCGGCTTGCTTCTCGATCCGGAAGCCGCGCGCGCCATAAGCCTCGGCCAGCATCACGAAGTTGGGCACCGACATCGCCGAGTACGAGTAGCGCTCCTGGTAGAACTTCTCCTGCCACTGCCTCACCATCCCGAGGAAGTAGTTGTTCATGATGATGACCTTGATGTCGACGTTGTATTGAACCGCCGTGCCGAGCTCCTGGATGTTCATCTGGATCGAGCCGTCGCCCGAAACCACCACGACCTTGCGATCGGGCGCGGCGAACTTGGCGCCGATTCCGGCCGGCAAGCCATAGCCCATCGTCCCCAGTCCGCCCGAGGTCAGAAACGAGCGCGGCTTCTCGAAGGGGAAGAGCTGCGCGACCCACATCTGATGCTGGCCCACGTCGGTAGCGACGATGCAATCGCCTTTGGTCAGCGTGTGCATCTCCTCCAGCACGTGAATGGGCGAGATCGCATCGCCCTGGCGCGGCCCGTTGCCATTCAGGTACAGCGGCTTATCGCGCTTCCACTGGAGAATCTGCTGATGCCATTGCGCCCACGTCGAGCGGCGCTTGGCGATCGACTCGCGGCCCTTGACCATGTGCAGCATGTCGGCCAGCACCGACTTGATGTCGCCGACGATCGGAATATCGACCTTCACGTTCTTCGAGATCGACGATGGATCGATGTCGACATGGATTATGGTTTTAGCGTGGGGCGCGAAGTCCGCGATACGTCCGGTCACGCGATCGTCGAAGCGCGCGCCGATCGCCATCAGGCAATCGGTGTTGCAGACCGCCGTGTTGGTGCCGTACGAGCCGTGCATCCCCAGCATCCCCAGGCACAGCGGGTCGGAGGCCGGCACCGATCCCAGACCCATCAGGGTCTCGGTCACCGGAATCCCCATCCCGCGCGCAAGCTGCGTAAGCTCGGGCGCGGCGCCCGACCATTGCACACCGCCACCGACGTAGAAGAGCGGCTTGTCGCTCTTTTCGATCGCCTCGATGGCGCGCTCGATCTGGCGCGGATTGCCCTTCTGCGTCGGCTTGTAGCCGCGCAATTCGACCCGCTCGGGATATTTGAAAACGTGCTCGGCCTGCTGCACGTCCTTGGGTACGTCGACTACCACCGGACCCGGACGGCCGGAGCCCGAGATGTAAAAGGCCTCCTTGATAATGCGTGCGACATCGCGCACGTCTTTGATCAGGTAGTTGTGCTTGGTGCAAGGACGCGTAATGCCGACGAAATCCGCTTCCTGGAAGGCGTCGTTGCCGATCATCGTGGTCGGCACCTGGCCCGAGATGACGACCATCGGCGTCGAATCCATATTGGCGTCGGCGATGCCGGTAACCGTATTGGTCGCGCCGGGCCCCGAGGTAACCATCACCACACCCGGCCGTCCGCTGACCCGCGCGTAGCCCTCGGCCATGTGCGAAGCGCCCTGCTCGTGGCGGACGAGGATGTGCTTAATCTTCGAATCGAGGAGCGCGTCGTAAGTGGGCAGAATTGCGCCGCCCGGGTATCCGAAGATTACATCGACGCCCTCGGCGATCAGGCTCTCGATGATGATTTGGGCTCCGCTAAGTTTCTTCATCGGCGACACGACTGCACGCGACAGACCTCCTCAGGGTTAAAGAGTAAGGCTACACCAAACGAAGGGAAAGGCTCAACGCGGCCTGCGGCGAGCGGGCGGCGCCGCTAAAAGCGCGAGCGAGACGTCGGGAACGTGACTCTTCGGGCAGCCTTCAGGCGCTTCCCTTTTCTTACCAATCAGCTCGGCGCGCCTCTACGATGATCGATTTTCGCGAGCCGTCGCGGCGGTAACCAGTCTGCTTCTTCGGGTCATCCTGAGCACAGCGAAGGACCTCGCGCGGTCCTCCGCGCGTCGAACCGGGACGATTGGCGGTCAACGGATGTCCCGAACGCGACAGGGTCGATCCAACTCGTCCTTAAAATCCGGAAATTGTGGATTACGCGCGGCGAACCGCGCGAGATCTTCGACTCTGGCAGCCTTGCTTAAGACGACCAGAGAAAATCGAATCGTTCTGGCGCGGTGAAGAGCCTCGCCGCAGCGATTATGCAGGGCTCGCTTGAGCGCGGAGAAAGATCTACTTTAGCTCGGAGAAGACTTATTTTAGCTCGGAGAAGACTTCGGGGCCGAACTTGTGCCCTTTCAAATCGCCCAGCAGCACGAGCGCCATCTTGTCGGACAAAAACGAGGTCGCCGCCAGTTCGAGCACCTGGTCGTGCGTGACCTTGTCGATCTCGGCCGCCAGTTCCTCCAGCGGAATCTCACGGCCGAAATAGATCTCGTTGCGCGCGACGCGGTTCATCCGGCTTTCGGTGGACTCCATGCCGAGGAGCATGTTGCCCTTGAGCTGGCTCTTGGCGCGCGCCAACTCCTCGTCGGTGAGGCCGACGCGCGCGATCTTGTTGACTTCGCCCAGCGTGACCTCGAGCACTTCTTCGACCCATTCGGGATTGGTCCCGGCGTAAATTCCGAGGTAACCGCAATCGAGAAAGGACGACATGAAAGAATAGATGCTGTAGACGCGGCCGCGGCGCTCGCGCACTTCCTGGAACAGCCGCGACGACATCCCGCCGCCCAGCGCGGTATTTAACACGTAGCTCGCGTAGCGCAGCGGCGAGGTCTGGCTGATTCCCGGGCCGCCGATGCAAATATGGGTCTGCTCGAGATCTTTTTCCTGGTTGATGACCACCGTGCGATCGTGCGGCGGCGCGATCCGCTCGCCGTGTCCGTCGCCCGAAACTCCGCCGAAGAGCCGCGCGCAATCGTCGACCAGCCGCTGGTGATCGACCATCCCCGCCGCCGCGATAAAGACCCGGCCCGCGCGGTAGCGGTCGGCCATGAAGGAGACCAACAGCTCCCGGTTGATCGCGTTGACGGTCTCGACCGAGCCGAAAATCGGCAGGGCCAGCGGATGACCTTCCCAGAATTTCAGATTGAAAAGATCGTGGATGAAATCGTCGGGAGTGTCCTCGGCCTGCGAGATCTCCTGCAGCACCACCTGGCGCTCGCGATCGATCTCCTCCGTCTCAAAGACCGACTCGAGAAAAAGATCGGCGAGCAGCTCGGTGGTCATCGCCAGATCGGCGCCGAGCACCTTGGCGTAGTAGCAGGTGTACTCCTTGCCGGTGAACGCGTTGAGCACGCCGCCCACGGCGTCGATCTGCTCGGCGATTTGCGCGGCAGTGCGTTTCCGCGTGCCCTTGAAAAGCAGATGCTCGATGAAGTGCGAGACTCCGTTCTGTGACGGGATTTCGTAGCGCGATCCGTTCTCGACCCAGATGCCGATGGTGGACGAGACCACGGCCGGCATCGGTTCGCTGAGCACGCGCAGGCCGTTGGGCAATACGTCTTTTAATATCATCGCACCTTCATCGCGAAATTATCGCACTACCGTGACCGAAACATGACCGATCGCCGCGCGCCGCTAGTTCGCTTTTTTTGCCAGATCCTCCTGCGCCTCGCGCAAGGAGAGCCGGATTTTGCCGTCGCGCCCGACCTCGAGCACCTTGACGTTGATCTCGTCACCCTCGTGCACCACGTCTTCGACCTTGCGCACGCGCTCGTTGGAGAGCTGCGAGATGTGCAACAGTCCGTCGGTGCCCGGCATGATCTCGACGAAGGCGCCAAACTCGACCACCTTGCGCACGCGGCCCTTGTAGATGCGGCCGACTTCGGGCTCGGCGGCGATGGCCTGGATGGAGGCGATGGCCTTGTCGATCGCCGCGCCGTCGGCCGAGGCGATCACCACGGTGCCGTCGTCCTCGATATCGATCTTGCAGCCGGTCTCCTCGACCAGCGCGCGGATCACTTTGCCGCCGGGGCCGATGATCTCGCGAATCTTGTCGGGCTTGACGTGGATCGTGACGATGCGCGGCGCGTACATCGAGACTTCGGTGCGCGGCGTCTGCAGCGCCTTTTCCATCACGCTCAGCACGAACAGCCGCGCGTCGCGCGCCTGATGCAACGCCTGGCGCATGACCTCGCGCGTCACCCCGCCGACCTTGTTGTCCATCTGGATCGCGGTGATACCGTTGGCGGTGCCGGCGACCTTGAAATCCATGTCGCCGAGATGGTCCTCGTCGCCCAGGATGTCGGTGAGCACGCGGACCTGCTCGCCTTCCTTGACCAGGCCCATCGCGATTCCCGCGACCGCCGATTTTATCGGCACGCCGGCGTCCATCAGGGCCAGGCTGCCGCCGCACACCGTCGCCATCGAGGAGCTGCCGTTGGACTCCAGCACTTCGGAGACCACGCGGATGGTATAGGGAAAGTCCTCTTCGGGCGGCAGCACCGGAAGCAGCGCGCGCTCGGCGAGCGCGCCGTGGCCGATTTCGCGCCGGCCCGGTCCGCGCAGGAACTTGACCTCGCCAGTGCTGAACGGCGGGAAGTTGTAATGCAGCATGAACTTTTTGTAGCGCTCGCCCATCAGGGCGTCGATCTTCTGCTCGTCCTGCGAGGTGCCGAGCGTGACCGTCGCCAGCGCCTGGGTCTCGCCGCGCGTGAACAGCGCCGAGCCGTGAGTGCGCGGCAACATCTGCACCTGCGCGCTGATCTGCCGGATGTCGGTCGACCTGCGATCGTCGATTCGCTTGTCCTGCTCGATGATGACCCGGCGCACGCGCTCGCGGATGACCTTCTCGCAGGCCTCGCCCAGGTCCTTTGCATGATCGGGAAAGCGCGCGGCGAGTTCCGCCACGGTCTTGTCCGACAAGGCATAGACGGCCGCGCCGCGTTCTTTTTTCCCCGAGATAGCGAGGGCCGCTTCGAGTTCCGGCGCCATCCGCTGGCGCACCGCTTCGAGCAGTTTCGGGTCGAGTACCTTGGGCACAAACTCGCGCTTCGGCTTGCCGGCCAGGCGGCGCAGTTCGCCCTGCAGCTCGAAAATCGGATTGAGCATCTCATGCGCCGTGAACAGCGCCTCGAGCACCGCTTCTTCGTCGACGATCTGCACTCCGCCTTCGAGCATCACGATAGAGTCGGGCTTGGCCGCGACCACCATCGAGATGTCGCTCTGCTCGAGCTGCTCGGCCGTAGGATTGGCGATCAGCTTGCCGTCGACCCGGCCAATCCTCAGTGCCGCCACCGGCCCGGCATGCGGGATGTCGGAAACCTCGAGCGCGGCCGAGGCCGCGATGAGCGAGAGCATGTCGGGATCATTGTCGCGATCGACGGAGAGCACGGTAACGACGACCTGGGTTTCCTTGTCGTAGCCCTTGGGAAACAGCGGGCGCATCGAGCGGTCGATGAGCCGCGAGGTCAGAATTTCTTTTTCCGAAGGACGGCCCTCGCGCTTGAAAAAGCCGCCGGGGATTTTTCCGGCGGCGAAGGTCCGCTCCTGGTAGTCGACCGTCAGCGGCAGGAAGTCGATATTGGGACGAGCATCGTAGGCCGACACCACGGTCGCGAGCACCACTGTCTCGCCATACTGGGCCAGTACGGCGCCATGCGCCTGCTTGGCCAGCCTGCCGGTCTCCAGCGACAGTTTACGGCCGGAGAAGTCTATCTCGAGTTTTCGATACATCTGATTACACACCTGAGGGAGGACGGAGGGCCGCTTTGCTCGCGCCACATCGGCGCTCAAACGACGCACACTCTAAGCCGACGGAGCCGCCGACCCGAGCCCGCGTCTCCGCACCGTGCGGCCACGCGGCTTGAAGCTTGTTCGGCCTATCTCCGGATGCCTAGCCGTTCGATCAGCGCCCGGTAGCGTGCGGCGTCGCACGAATGCAGGTAGTCCAGAAGCCGGCGGCGTTTGCCGACCAGGCGCAGAAGTCCGCGCCGCGAATGATGGTCCTTCGCGTGGGTCTTCAAGTGCTCGGTCAGTTGCGTGATACGTGCGCTGAACAGCGCCACCTGGACTTCGGGCGAACCGCTGTCGGTGGAGGTGCGCGCGTGGGCCCGGACAATTTCCAGCTTTTGAACGGCTGCGAGGGGCATCAGGAGTCTCTTACTTTCCCTTTTCCTTTTTAGTTAAACAGGCAGCCTATCAAAGCGTCCCCAACCAGTAAAGCGGCTCGCTTCGATGACCCGGACCGCGCTTGCTTACGCGCGAAATAGTGTCTTTACGCGCCGTCCAGCTTCCCTGTCAGGCATGTCTAGCCAACGAAGCCTTTCACCCGTTTCGGGTCTCCGTCCCGCTTTTGCAGATATTCCCGTTTCACAGGAATTTCATTTAACCGGCATGATCATTTCACGGCTACGACCGGCAGCACGATATGCGACGGACGCACGGACGCGTGATGCACCGTGTTGTCGGCCACCACCATCGGACCGGGCTCGCCCAGGGGACCGCCGGTATTCGGATTTACGTCGAAGCGCGGGAAGTTGGAGGACGAGATGTCGAGCCGGATACGATGGCCACGGGCGAACAGATTGCTTATTGGGTAACACGGAATGCTCGCCTCGTAGACTTCTCCCGGTGTCATCGGCGCCGGATCGGTCCACGACTCGCGAAAGCGCATCCGGATGATCGAGTCGGTCAGGTTGAGCGCGTAACCGTCGGGATAATCGGCACTGGGCGGATAGAGATCGATGAGCTTGACGGTGAAGTCGGTATCGCGCGCGCTCGACGACACCCAGAGTTTTACCGTCGGCGCGCCGGTCACTTCGAGCGGTTCGCCGAGCGCCTCGGTGACGAAGACCAGCACGTCGGGACGCGATCCAAGCGGCAGCGAATCGCCAGCCGCCAGCGGAAACCGCGCACGTTGGTCGAAGCCGCCGGGCGGCATGAACTCGAATCCGACCGAGATGCTACCGCCGACCGTCGGCACGGGATTTTGCGGATCGAAGCGCAGGGTCGACGCGCCGGAGGAGGCCTCGGGCTTGTGCTGCACGAGCGCGCCGCCGGGATGGAGATAAAAGGCGGTGTCGCGCGCCGCGGCGAGCGGCCATTGGCTCTCGGAACGCCATCGCCCGCCGTGATCGATTCGGCCGTTAAGCCCGAGCACGTCGTATTTTTTCCTGCCGCTGCCCCCGCCCATCACGAAAATCCGGACCGGCGGATCGTCGGTGACACCGGTCTCCATCCCCTTGATCCACTGGTCGAACCATCGCAGGCGCAAGCCGTTGTAATGCTCGAGGGCTTCGGGACCGAAGGCCGCGTCGCCGGCAAAGTCTTCGTCGGCGCGCACGCCATGAACCCACGGACCCATGACCAGGCGTTGGGGGGAGCGTTTGAGCTTGCTTAGCGCGACGAAGTTTTCCGTCGTGGCACGCGCATACGAGTCGTACCACGCGCCGAAGTAAACCGTCGGGACATCGGAATGCTCGACATAGTACTCGTTGATCGCGTAGCCACGCTGCAACCAGTATTCGTCGTAGACCGTGCGGGTCTGAAGGTCGATCGCCCATTGTTCGTAACTCGGCAACAACCGAAGGGGCGTCGCGCCGCGCTTGAGCGGGAGCCGTTTCAGCCACTGGCCCAGATTGGCGCGCGCCTCGATCAGCGCCAGGCGGAGCGCCGGATTGGCGCGCGCCTCAGGACTCGTCACAGCCATGTGGAAGGCGTAGATGAGGAAGCGTTGCTCGAGCGCGCCGTTATGGCGCATCGAGCAGTGGTAGTAATTCGACGGTCCCTCCGTCACGAACATCGCGGCCAGATGCGGCGGGTTGAGCGTGGCCGCGGCGCTCTGCGTCGCCGCCATGTACGAGGTTCCCATTGTACCGACCTTGCCGGTCGACCACGGTTGGGCCGCGGCCCATTCGATCGTGTCGTAGCCGTCGGGCGCCTCTCGCGCGAAGGCGTACCATTCGCCCTCGGAGCCGCCGCGGCCGCGCACGTCCTGCATCAGGACGACATAACCGTGCTCGGCGAAGAAGCGCGCCGGCATCACGAAGCGCGGCGCCCCCTTGTCGTAAGGAGTGCGCTCGATGATCACCGGAAAGCGTCCGGACGCGAGCGTGCCGCCGCGCGCGGGTCGGTAGATGTCGGTTGCGAGGCGGACGCCGTCGCGCATCGCGACCATCACGTCGCGCTCGACCACGACCTCGAATGAATGCGCGGATCCCTCGCGCTCGCGCTGTGCCATAGCCACCTCCTGTGATGGATCGAATCTTACTAGTCCACTCCGAATACCCGCACCACCCGCGCCGTGACGCGCGAGGTAGCCTCCGCCACCGCCACGAGCGCACCCGCGCTGACGACCTTGAAGAGCTTCGCGCCGGCGGGCGCAAGGCCGTCGAGCGCGCGCGAGTCACCATTGCGAAGCTGGCGCACCTGCGCTGAGTCGGCTTCGGCCTCGGCCATCGTGGCGAGCGCCTCGCGCATCCCGATCATCGCGACCGGATTTTCTCCGCCGCGGCTTCCGGGGACGGCGTCGGCCAGCGCTTCGAGCACTTCGGCCAGCGGCCGTGCCTCGGCCAGCGTAAAGGATCCATTGCGCAGCCGGCGCAATTCGCCCAGATGGGCGACCGTACCGAGCGCCACTCCGATATCGCGCGCGAGCGAGCGCATGTAGGTACCGGTCGAGCACGAGGCAACGAAATGAATCGACGCCGCATCCAGCGCGTCGAGCTTAAGGCTCGAAATCTCGACCTCGCGCGGCGCCGGCGGTTCGACCTCTCCGCCGCGGCGCGCGAGCCTGTAGAGCGGCACTCCGCCGCGCTTGATAGCCGAGTACACAGGCGGCTCCTGCACGATCTTGCCGGTGAAGCGCGCGGCGGTCTCTGCCAGTATTTCAGCGGTGAGCGACGGAACCTCGGCTCTTCGCGTCTCGGCACCGGTGCGGTCGAGCGTATCGGTCTCAACCCCGAGCCGGACGACGCCCTCGTACTCTTTTTCCCCGTCCTGCAGAAACGGCGCGAGCTTGGTCGCCTCGCCGATCAGAATCGGCAGCAGGCCGGTGGCGAACGGATCGAGCGTGCCCAGATGACCGACGCGCGCGGGGCGCACGCGTGCCTTGATTTGGCGCACCACCTCGGCCGAGGTAATCCCGGCGGGCTTGTCGACGATCAACACTGCATCCATGGGCGGTGCGGCGACGATAGCGAATATGGCGGGACGGCGTAAGTGGCGGGCCGTCGCGGCGCGCGGCTTAGTCCTTGCGGGCGCTCCGCAGCAGCAGGTCGATACGGGCGGCGCGCTCGAGTCCGGGGTCGAACTCGAACTCCAGCTCGGGCGCGTAGCGCAACCCAAGCGCGCGGCCGACCTGGCGGCGGATAAATCCGCCCGCGCTCTTGAAACCCTTGATCGCCTCGGCCGCGCGCGATTGTCCGTCGAGATGGGAGAAAAATGCCCGTCCGTGGCGGAGATCGTCAGTCATCCTGACCCCGGTCATCGTGATCCCGCGCAATCGTGGGTCTTTCAAGTCGCGTAGAAGCATCAAGGAGAGCTCGCGCAGCACCATTTCGGCGACGCGCTCAGGCCGGCGTGGTTCTGAAGCCATCAGCGCTTATTTTAGCGCGTGCGCGAGCGCGCATAAACGCCACCGGAGCGTAAGTCTCACTCACGCATCCGGAAAATGCCGCAGAGCGCTTTCGCAAGCGTGCGTCAGGCAGCCTGCGAGGCTGCGTCCGCGACTTCACCGGCTGAAGCCGGCGGCAGGGCGAGCACCGGGCAGGGAGCGTCAGCAACCACTTTTTCGGCGACATTGTCCTGGAAGAGGCGCGCCATTATCGTGCGGCCACGAGTTCCCAGGACGATAAGGTCGGCGCCGATCCTGCGCGCAACCGCGGTGATCTCGCGCGCGGGATTGCCAAATCTCACGATAATCACCCGGCTTTGCGCAGCCGGAAGCCGTGCGGCTAGCCTCTCCAACGCGGCATGAGCGCGGTCGCGATCGTTCGACAGAACGGCCTCGCGGACAATTGAAGTCGGCAGGGGGATGACGTGCATCAGGTACAGGGTGCCGTGGGTCTCGCGCGCCAGGCGGGCCGCAGTCTCAAACGCGGCGCGCGAGTTTTCCTCGTGGCCGATCGGACAAAGAATTTTCTTGTAGGGCATCGATTTCCTCTTGGGCGAGGATATAGGCGTAAATCGTGCCAACCGATTTTGTGGGTTTTTAATCGCTATTTGCCGTCAGGGGGCGAAATATTTCGCAAAATGTTTTGCGTTTTGCGCGAGAGCCGCACGATGTGGATTTCCTTTCATTTGGCGCCTGCGGAGAAATGAAAGGAAAGATGTCCTCCGTGGTCAATAATCAGCCAATAGCCGCATCTCTGCGAAAGCACGCCGCGACACGAACTGGCGGAGGGCACGACCAATGACCGTAAAGCAGCAGTGCGAGGAAATCTGTCGGGTGCTCAAATCCAAGCCGGCGATCCTGAGCGACGCCACACTCGATGAACACGGACTTAGGAGAGCGCTGAATCTTCGGCAGGACTTGAATTGGCAGGCGGCTGGGCGACCTCGACTTCGGAATCTGTTCGGTTGGCCAGAAGACCGCTCAGATTATCAGTCGAAAGTCGAGCCACCGATGATAATCGAATTCAAGATTCTGAACGCAAAGAGAGAGTACGATTTCAAGAATGCTCTCGCGCAGTTGCTCGTTCAGGCAATAGCCTCGCCAGCAGAACGAGGGATCTTATTGGTGATCGACAGAGGCAGAGGATGCTCAAGAGATTGGAACACGGACGAGCAGCGGTTCCTCGAAGCGTTTTGGCGGAACTGCATAGGAATCGAGTTAGGAGTTGTTCGAGTTAGACTCGTTGGTCAGCAAGTCGAATGCGAGATTTTCCCACCGCCCTAGTAATTGATTATTTCGAGGCGCTCTTCGCCGAGCGGTGCGAGGCCGAGCGAATCGATGAAGTTGACGACCTCGCGCAGCGCTGAGTCGACGAACGCGCGATCGTTACCGACCTGGCAGATGCCCAGTTCGGCGCGCTGCCATAGATCGTGGCCGTCGGACTCGGCAATCGAGACGTTGAACTTCGAGCGCACGCGAGCCTTGATCGCGCGCAATACCTGGCGCTTGCCCTTGAGCGAATGGTTCTCCGGCAGGAACAGGGTGAGTTGCAGCACGCCAACAACCATCGGTCACCCCTCCGCCCGCCTGCCTGCCAGCCGTTTAGCAAGCCTTGTCCCGTTACAGAAATCGCCTTGACTCGCGATGATCACGAACTTGCGATCCCCCGCTAACCGGCCGCGCGGCGCCCCTATGACGCCACTCGCTCCGCTGGCCGCGGATTGACGCCGAAGCCCCTCAGGTCTGGGGATGCTTCTCGGCCGCGGCGTGCCCGCGCATCGCGTCCGAGCGCGGCGTCTCGAGCTTGCGCGCGATGGCTTCCATCTCGAACGCTTCGATCACATCCTCGGGCTTTACGTCATTGTAGTTCTCTAGCCCGATACCGCATTCGTAGCCGGCGCTGACCTCGCGGGCGTCGTCCTTGAAGCGGCGCAGCGAGCCGATTTTGCCTTCCCATACGACTCGGCCGTCGCGCACCAGACGCGCGCGTCCGTTGCGTGTGATCTTGCCGTCGACCACCATCGAACCCGCGATCGTGCCGCCGGGAACGCTGAAAGTCTTGCGCACCTCGGCGCGCCCTAGCGATTTTTCGCGGTACGTCGGCGCCAGCAATCCTTCCATCGCCTCGCGCATCTCGTTGATCGCCTCGTAAATCACCGTGTAGAGGCGGATTTCGACCCCTTCCTTCTCGGCCAACGCCGCGGCCTTGGGTTCGGGCCGGATGTTGAAGCCCAGGATCACGGCGTTGGACGCCGAAGCGAGCGTCACGTCGGTTTCCGAGATGGCGCCGGCGGAGCTGTGAAGGATTTCGATCTTGACCTCGGCGGTCGAGAGCCGCGAGAGCGAATCGGCAAGCGCCTCGACCGATCCCTGCACGTCGCCCTTGATAATGACCTTGAGTTCCTTGACCTCGCCGGCTTTCATCCGCTCGCTCAGATCCTGCAGCGAGACGCGCGCGCTCTTCTGCAACTCGCCTTCGCGCTGCTTGGACTGCCGGAATTCGGCAACCTGGCGGGCCTTGGCCTCTTCGGCCACGACCACGAAGGGAGTGCCCGGCTCGGGCACGGCGGAGAGACCGAAGATTTCAACCGGCGTCGCGGGCGGTGCCTCGGCCACGCGCTGTCCGTTGTGATCGAGCATCGCTCGGACTCGCCCGTAAGCCATTCCGCAAACGAACGGATCGCCCTGACGCAGCGTGCCCTCCTGGATAAGCACGGTCGCTACCGGGCCGCGTCCGCGATCGAGTTCCGACTCGACCACGGTACCGCGCGCCGGACGATCCGGGTTGGCCTTGAGCTCGAGCACGTCGGCCTGCAACAGCAGCATCTCGAGCAATTTGTCGATACCTACGCCCGAGCGCGCCGAAACCGGCACCACGATCGTGTCGCCGCCGTAGTCCTCCGGGATGAGTCCCTGCTCGCTAAGCTGCTGCTTGACCCGGTCGATGTTGGCTTCGGGCCGGTCGATCTTGTTGATCGCGACCACGATCGGCACCTTGGCCGCGCGCGCGTGATTGAGCGCCTCGACCGTCTGCGGCATCACGCCCTCGTCGGCCGCGACCACCAGGATCACGATATCGGTGACCTTGGCGCCGCGCGCGCGCATCGCGGTGAACGCCTCGTGGCCGGGAGTGTCGACGAAGGTTATCTTGCGCCCGTTGGCCTCGACCGTGTACGCGCCAATATGTTGCGTGATACCGCCGAATTCCTGCTCGGTGACCTTGGCGTGGCGAATCGCATCGAGCAGCGAAGTTTTGCCGTGATCGACGTGGCCCATCACCGTGACCACCGGCGGCCGCGGGACCATCTCGCCCGTGGTCTCTTCGGTCTCGTTCTCCTCGATTGCGGATTCGACATCGAAGGCGACGTTCTCGACGCTGTAGCCGAACTCGTTGGCGACCAGCGCCGCGGTGTCGACGTCGAGCACCTGGTTGAGCGTCGACATGACGCTGAGGTCCATCAATTTCTTGATGATCTCGCCCGCCTTGACGCCCATGTTGCGCGCAAGCTCGGAGACGGTAACGCCCTCGGTGATGCGAACGACGCGTTTGGAGGCCTTGGGCGTGGTGATTTCGGTTTTGCGCTGCTCTTTACCGGGCAGCGCGCGGCGCTTCTTGGGCACGCGCAGGCCGCGCATCTCGCGCTCGGCCGTGAAGTCGGGCGCGCCCTTTTTGACCACGCGCTTTTTCTTGATTGTGCGCGCGCCGGGCTTGGCCGCGGCGTCGCCGGGCGGCGGCATCGCTCCCTGGTCGGGCTGCGGGGCAGGCACGGCGGGCGCAAAGCGCGAGGGCTGACCCGGACGCGGAGGCGCGCCGGGCCGGGTCACCGGCGCCGAGGGACGTGGCGCCGGCTTGGGCAATTCGATTTTGCCCAGCACCCGAGGTCCGCGCTGACCGTCGTCGAGCGACGGCGCCGCGGCATGGGCTGAGCTGGTGAGATTGATAGTTCGTCCGCCCACCTGCGGACGCACCTCGCCGATGCGCCGCACGCCAGAACCGGCCGACGGCTGCATCCGCGGCATCACCGGCCGCGTGCCTGGAGGCTGCGGGCGCGGCGGCTCGACGATAGTCCGCGTAAGGGGCTTCTGCTCGTGGACCGGCGGGGGAGGAGGCACGACGCGTTCCGGCTTGGGCGGTTCCGCCTTGACAGGTTCGACCGCAACGGCACTGATCGTATTGTCCGGCTTGGGGGGGTCGGCAGCGGGAGATTCCGAAGTCTCTGGCACGGCCTTGGGCGCTTCCGTGTGGGCGGCGGCTCCGTTGGGAGCGGCATGTGCGCTCGGCGCTTCGGCCGGATGCTCGGCAATGGGCTCTGGATGCGGCGCGGAAGCTTCCTGGAGCATGGGCGGCGCGGACGGCTCTGCCTCAAGCAGCGGCGGAATTTCGGGCTCCGGCGGCGGCTTGCGCTCTTCGAGAAACGGCGTGGCGAATGCCTCTTCGCGCTCGCTTTCGAGCTCGAAGTGGAAAGGCTCATCGGGCTCGGCGGCGGCGTGAGCAAAGCCGGCTTCGGGCTCGGTATGCCGGCGGCGCATCACGGTCGCGTTGAGGCGCTTTTCGACCACCTTGCCGGCGCTGGTTTCGACCACGGTCTCGCGCCGCAGGAGTTCCTGGCGCTGAGCCTGTTCGTCGAGGTCGCGCTTGACGCGGTCGGCCTCCTCGGGTGTCAAGAGACTGGAATCCGAGTGCGCGTGTCCGAGTTTCAGACGCGCGCAAGTAGCCAGTACTTCGTCGACAGAAGTGCCCCATTCCTGGGCAAAGGTTTTGATCCGCTTTCGCGCCATCTTACCTACTCTAATTGAGAGCGTTCTTGCTATCCAGCCGCCGTTGTAACATTCACGTAATCAAATCCCGCACGTAATCAAATTCCGGGCAATCAAGACCCGGACAATCAAATCCCGTGCGCCGCGGTCGAGCGCAACCCGCAGCGAACGGAACTCACGCGTCCGCGCGCGCGCAAAGCGCTCCAGGCATTCGCGGCGCGGATGGAGATAGCCGCCCCGGCCGCCGAGGCGCCGATCCTCGTCGGGGCGTACGATTCCGTCCACCGCCGCCAGCCGCACCATCGCGGCCTGCGCGTCACGCGTTGCGCATCCGAGACAAGTGCGCTCGGGACTATGATTTCGCCGCCGCATCTTCCTCTTCGCCGCCACTAACGCCGTCGCCGACACTCTCGTCCCCCGATACTGCGCCATTGGTCGAGGCCGCCGCCGCGGCGGCGTCCGCGTCGGCCTTTTCGGCGGCAGCCTGTGCCGCCGCGACCGCAGCCGCCTCTTCATCCGAATGCTTCTTGGCGACCCATTCGCGCGCGGCCAGGATCAACTGGCGGGCGCGCTCGGGCGAGATGCCTTCGACCTCGAACGATTCCTCGGAGGTCTCGGCAAGTTGCTCGGCGGTGCGAAAGCCCCACTGGAAGAGCAGTTCGGCGTTGATATCGCCGATCCCGGGAATGGCGTTGAGCGAGGCTCGCGCGGCGCGCGCCTCTTCTTCGGCCTCGGAGTCGCTGCGCAGATCGATTTTCCATCCGGAGAGCCGATGCGCGAGGCGCACATTCTGGCCGCGCTTGCCGATCGCCAGCGAAAGCTGGTCGTCGGGCACCACCACCTCCATCGCATGCTCGTCCTCGTCGATGATCACCTTGGAGACCTTGGCCGGCGCAAGCGCGCGGCATACCAGTTCGGCCTGGTCGTCGGTCCACGGGACGATATCGATTTTTTCGCCGCGCAACTCCTGCACCACCGCCTGCACGCGCGTCCCTTTCATCCCGACGCAGGCGCCGACCGGGTCGACGTCGGAATCCTTGGAATAGACCGCGACCTTGGCGCGGCCGCCCGGCTCGCGCGCGCACTGGCGGATGTCGACGATGCCCTCGTAGATCTCCGGCACCTCCTGCTCGAACAGCTTGCACAGGAACTCGTTGGCGGTGCGCGAGAGCACGATCGAGAGACCCTTCTCGGACAGATCGACGTCGAGAATCAGCGCGCGGATGCGGTCGCCCTGGCGATAGCGCTCGTGGGGGATTTGCTCCTTTTCGGGCAGGATAGCCTCGGTGCGGCCGAGGTTGACGATCATGTTCTTGCGCTCGAAGCGCTGCACGATACCGGAGACGACCTCGCTCCTGCGATCCTTGAACTCGTTGAAGATCTGTTTGCGCTCGGCGTCGCGGATGTGCTGGATGAGGTTCTGCTTGGCGGCCTGCGCCGCGATCCGGCCCATCGTCGCGGTGTCGAGCTTGATCAGGATCTCGTCGCCGACCTCGGCCTCGGGATCGTACTTGGCGCGCGCCTCATCCACCGTGGCCTCGGCCTGCGCGTTGGCGACCTGGTCGACCACCGTCTTTATCTCGAACAGCTCGACCTCGCCGAGCTCGGAATTGTAACGCGACTCGATATTGCGCTCGTTGCCGAACGTGCGGCGCGCCGCCGAATGCATCATTTCCTCGACCGCGCTGATCACGATCGTCTTATCGATCCCTTTTTCCTTGGAAACCTGCTCAATCACCCGGTTAAGCTCTCCGGTCATACGGCCTCCACGGGGCGCGATGACTCGCATGCGCCGCCAAATAATCTATCAGCCAATCCTGAACCGGGGCGTTCGAGGACGCGCGCGCAGCGCACGGCATCCTCATCGGCGTCCGGCTCCGTCAAAATCGTATTCGTGGTTCGCTCCCTTCATGTCGCCAAAGCCGATCCTTAAGCGGCGCCGGCCCGGTTCGTCGTCGATCTCCACTCCGTCCGCGTTCACTGACGCGAGCACGCCGGTGAACGATTTCTGACCGTCGATCGCGCGATGCGTCTTGATCCTCACGCGCTGGCCTACGAAGGCCTCGAAATCGCCAACCCGCGTCAACGGCCGGTTCACTCCGGGCGACGCGACCTCCATCGTGTAGCGGCCCTCGATCGGATCGTAGACGTCGAGCAGATCGCCCAACACGGGGCTCAGCCGCTCCAGATCGCTCAGCGCGATACCGCCGCCCGGCCGATCCACCAACAAACGCAAAAGCGAACTGCGCGTGCCCTTATGATACTCCACCGACACCAACTCGAAGCCCTGGCGCTCGACATGCGGCTCGAGCAGTTCGGCTACGCGCATCGCCACCGGATGGAGTTGCACCACCATCTTGTGGCCCTGCCTGTGATTTCCCGTCGCGCCTGCGTCAGTCACAGAAGACCCCCCGAAACATTCACGCGCCACGCCCGATATCGCGCTCACGCAGCGCCCAACCGCAGTCCGACTCTGTCTCAGGAGGTTTCTGCGCCCGAGCGCCGCATCCATCGGGCGAACCGGCCAAACAAAAAAGTGGGCGAAAGCCCACACGAAGAGCACATTATCACCACCGAGACACGGCTGGCAAGGCGGTCTTTTTGTAACCGCTATCGGCCGGGTGCGTCTTTAATGGCAAGAGGCCCCAGCGAGGGTCTCCTGACGAAGGGCGAAAGCAAAAGTGGGCAAAACCAAAGGATTTTCAGAGTTTTTCAGGCCGGAAATTTCGCCCCGGATGCAGGGAGGTAGGAAGATGAAAAAGAAAATCGTAACGCTGCTAGCAACTGTCGCGATGGCCGGGGCGTTGTTCGCCGGGCCCGCCCTGGCTGACTCCTACTACCATCATGACGCCCACTGGATGGAAATCCATCATCCGCGGCAGGTGTACGCTTATAATCCCATCTATGCTCCGGCGCGTCCGTACTATCGCGACTATCGGATGATGCCTCCCCCGGCGCACTGGCAGCTCTTCGGCGGCCGCTGGCACTGGGTGCGTGGCTAGGACGGATTTTCGCGGACGACTCCGCCACGGCGCGGCGAGCGGAAAGTCCGATATAACGACGGGGCGCACGCGGCTTCATAGGCGCGTACGCCCCGCCTTCGTTTTTGCAGGTCGTTAGCCAACGGCCCCTGTTCCGCGCCCCTACCGATGCGTTTCAGGTGTGTGTGTGCGACAGTGATGCCAGGTTCGCCTGGGCAGGGGGTTATCCATGCAGAGCGTCGTAGTCACCGGAGCCTCGACCGGCATCGGATGGGGTATCGCCAAGGTAATGACGGCGAAGGGCTTCCGCGTGTTCGGCAGCGTCCGCAAACAGGGCGACGCCGACCGGCTGCGCGCGGAACTCGGCGAGCGCTTTTCGCCCCTGATATTCGACGTAACCGACGAGGCCGGAATCGCGCGCGGCGCCGCCGAGGTTCGCGCGGTGCTAGCCGGCGCGCGGCTTTGGGGACTCGTCAACAACGCTGGTATCGCAGTGGCGGGACCGTTGCTGGAAAGCTCGATCGGCGATTTCCGGCAGCAATTGGAGGTCAACTTGATAGCGCCGATGGCGGTCATCAAGGCCTTCGCTCCCTTGCTCGGCACCGACCGTACGCTCACCGGTCCGCCGGGACGAATCGTGAATATCTCGTCGGTCAGCGGCCGCGTCGGTTTCCCTTTCGCGGGTCTCTATTCCGCGTCCAAACACGGACTCGAGGGTCTATCGGAGAGCCTGCGGCGGGAACTGATGATCTACGGAATCGACGTGATTATCGTGGCGCCCGGCTCGGTCGCGACACCAATATGGGACAAGGCCGAGCAGATCGATCTAACGCCCTACAGCAAGAGCCCCTACTTCGAGATCCTCAAGCGCTTTCGCGACTACATGATCACGGAGGGCCGCAAAGGATGGTCATCCGAGCGCGTGGGCGAAGTGGTTTGCGAGGCGTTGACTGCGGCGCGGCCTAAGGCGCGCTACTCGCCGGTCGCCGGAAGATTTCAGAACTGGACGCTGCCGAGGCTCCTGCCGGTGCGCGCCGTCGATCGCATAATCGCCAAGACCTTCGGCATCCGCCCGTCCTGATCCGCCAGCGCGGCAGGCCTTTTGACCTCTCCTTGTCCCAGTGTTACCGACATTTTGTCCTCCTTGCCTTTCTTTTGTTACCTCCGCTGGCATAACTTTTAGCCGAGCCTTCGATGTCCACGAGGGAATAGGAGACGTGGAAAAGCACACTGCCATTGTCATTGATTGGTATGGACCTTGGCCTTGGGACGGTTCCAAATGGTCTTTGGGGGAACCCGATTCAGGTCGGAGCCAATTTGGACGCCCAGGGATTTATCTGGCGATACAGCGAAAGAAGCAAAAATGGTCTCAATACGTAGGTATAGCCAAAACAAACGTCTATAATCGGGTCCACGAACCGGTTAAAAAGCACCATAAGTTGAAGAAAATCGTCGGCCCGTTCGAACTCTGGATAGGAGAAGTGTCTAACGCTCCAAAGTCTCAGAGCTTTCTAGGCGTAGCGGAATGGGCTCACGCGTTCGGCTTGCAACCACGGCCGATCTGGAATGTACAAAAGAAAAGGACACCTCCTCACCATCGAGTTACGGTCATTAATCTTTGGTGGAAGGTCGACCGCGAACAGAGTAAGCCACCCCATAAGAATTGGCCGAATCGCATCGATCTCATTTATACCGGACCGCAGCACTGACGTTGGAGTGGTGGCTCGGACATCGAATTCGGCGGTTCGACTGGTCCGCCGGAACGGCTAACCGAGCCATTAAAGTTAAAGCCTGAGGCAGGAGGCCTCGGTCGTGATCTGGCGTTGGCTACGTGAAACTTCTCGCCCGACTTGAACGAGGGTGCGAGATGCCAAATAGCATTTGCTTAACTTCTCCACTAAACGCTCTCCTTACCAATCCCAGCAAGATAGTCAGAACATCCAGTCTCCGGACCCATTGATTCGGCAGATCGGCGAGGCCGTTTGCTGCTCCATACAGTTGACCGGCGATCGAAGCCGTAGAATCGCTGTCGCCATCGTGGTTGGCTGCAATCGATAGAACCTCGGGAAATGACTTGCCGGCAGCGGCGCTGTAAAGTCCGATTGCCAACGCCTCCTCGCCGGTCCATCCCTCTCCGAGCGATGCGACTGCGGCACGATGATTTGTGGCGGCGTAATCCGCCGCGAATAGCGCGGCATCGATTTTTGCCTCGCTTTCTTCTCGGCCTTTCCAGTCCACCAATAGGTACTTGGATTTTGCGGCGGCTGCCCTTAGAGCGCATCCGTCGAGCATCAACCGCACCATCGCGGCCAGTGCAGCCGCGCTGATGTACCCGCTCGGATGACCATCGGTCAAAGCTGCAGCGCGGCCTGCCAATGCCGCAGTTTGAGCAGGGTCGAACGCAGCGAGCAGACCGATAGGTGCAACACGCATCACGCCGCCGCATCCTTTGCTGTCGTTGAGCGGTTGGCCTGGAGTCCCTTGACCACCCTGACGCAGAGCTGCGAGACATGTGTTTCCGGGAGCCATTCGACGGCGCAAGGCGGGATCCAGTGCGAGCGAACCAACCATCTTCCAGTGGCTGTTTCATTCCTGGCTGGCGGCGAATATATGTCTAGGCCCAGTTCTCTCTTCTATGGTCAAATCGTTCTATTGCATCCGCCGAGTCAGCGAGTGCCTCCAAGGTGAAAAGAGTCATCTGCGTGTCGTCGCTCACACTGATCTGACCTTCCTTCACCACTGGTTTCGTAATCCCCTTGGCAGAAGCGCGCGATGATTTTCCTGCGATGCGTTTCTCGCCGTATTTCGAGAGTGGCCGAAAACGGCGAAGCAAACAGCCCGAGCAATCTGGCGAGAGCCGTATGGGTCGTGCGCGGCGGCTTTGAATCGACGACATGCCGTTCCTGTTCGCGAGTTTCGATCGCGCCCGGTCGCGCTTTGCGGACTCTCTTGATCGCGGCGGCTGGGCGTTCTCCAAGCTCGACCAGCAGACGTGCGACGATCGTGCCGGTGCGCCCCAGTCCACCCTTGCAATGGATGAGCACTCTTTACTCTCCGTGCGCTTCTGAGCACTGGCCGCGTAGACCCAGAGCTCTTCGACATGTTCGTCCGGGACGTTTACGTCCTTTATCGGAACGAAAATGCCAATCCATTCCCCGGTGCTCAACGGCGTTCCCAATCTCACCTACTTTGAGCCATTCGAGTTCCTCCTGTTCCATCAGGGTCGCCACCGAGGACGCGCC
This sequence comes from uncultured delta proteobacterium, assembly GCA_963755905.1. Lineage (GTDB taxonomy): Bacteria > Desulfobacterota > Binatia > Binatales > Binataceae > JAKAVN01. The sequence goes on along the minus strand of CAVWLM010000002.1, from coordinate 758,734 downwards.
CCATCTGGCAATCGCTTCGATGTCGGTGTTGAGGTCGCGTGACCATCTGCCGGATATGGCGCTGTCCTCGTGCTTTCCCGGGCAGAGCGTCATCCCAATCTCACCGCCTGATTTCAGCGGGACGGAGGCGATCCGTAGAGGAGAATTGGCAGAATTCCGAACCGCGGGGCTCTCGTGGCCACTACGTTGCTTGATCATAGAGCCTTCGAGCGCAAGCTTGGCGTCTGAAACATCGGCGGTCTCTCGGAGCGGCCGATTGACTTCGACATGTCGTCTTCGGAAATTGACGACTCGCGACGCCCTATTCGTCGTCCTCGCGCAGGCGCGCCAGCACCGAGAGATCCTCGAGCGTCGTGGTATCGCCCAGCTTTTCGTCGCCCGCGGCGATCTGGCGCAGCAGCCGGCGCATGATCTTGCCGCTCCGCGTCTTCGGCAGCGCGTCGGTGAAGCGCAGGTCGTCCGGACGGGCGAGCGCGCCGATCTCTTTGACCACGTGCTGGCGCAACTCGTCGCGCAATTTCGCGTCGCCGTGGCGCGCGCCCTCCAGCGTCACGAACGCGACCACCGCCTGCCCTTTCATCTCGTCGGGTCTTCCGACCACCGCCGCCTCGGCCACCGTCGGATGCGACACCAGCGCGCTCTCGATCTCCATCGTGCCCAGGCGATGGCCCGAAACGTTAATCACGTCGTCGACCCGCCCCATGATCCAGAAGTAGCCGTCCTCGTCGCGCCGCGCGCCGTCGCCGGTGAAATAGGCGCCCTCGATTTGGCTGAAATACTGCTGCTTGTAGCGCTCGGGATCGCGGAAAATCGTGCGCAGCATCCCCGGCCATGGCCGCCGGACGACGAGCAGTCCGCCCTGATTGGCGCCGACGGGTTTGCCCTCGCGCGTGACGACCTCCGCGGCGATGCCCGGCAGCGGACGCGTCGCCGATCCGGGCTTGGTCGGAATCGCGCCCGGCATCGGGGCGATCATGATGCCGCCGGTCTCGGTCTGCCACCAGGTATCGACGATCGGACAACGTTCGCCACCGATGACCTTGTGATACCAGATCCAGGCTTCGGGATTGATTGGCTCGCCGACCGTGCCGAGCAGCCTGAGGCTTGAAAGATCGTGCTTCGTCACCCACGAGTCGCCCCACTTGATGAAGGTGCGAATCGCGGTCGGCGCGGTGTAGAGAATATTCACGCGGTACTTTTCGATGATCCGCCAGAAGCGATCATTTTCGGGAAAATTCGGCGCGCCCTCGTACATCACGACCGTCGCGCCGGCGGCGAGCGGACCGTACACCGTGTAACTGTGCCCGGTGACCCAGCCGATGTCGGCGGTACACCAGTAGATGTCTTCCTCCTTGAGGTCGAACACCCACTTCATCGTCATCAGCGTGTGCACCAGGTAGCCGCCCGTCGCGTGCACGACGCCCTTGGGCTTGCCGGTGGTGCCGGAGGTGTAAAGCGTATAAAGCGGATGTTCGGCGTCGAGCTCCGCGGGCTCGCATACCGGGCTTTGCGGCGCCACCAGCTCGTCCCACCAGACGTCGCGCCCCTTGTGCATCTCGACCTTGGCACCGGTGCGCCGCAGCACCACGCAATGCACCACTGAGGGGCATCGCTCGAGTGCCTCGTCGACGTTGGGCTTGAGCGGGACCTGCTGTCCGCGGCGCCATCCCGCGTCCGCCGTGATACAGACCTTGGCCTCGGCGTCGTTGATGCGATCGACCAGCGCCTCGGCGGAGAAGCCGCCGAAAATCACCGAATGGATCGCGCCGATGCGCGCGCAGGCGAGCATCGCGATCATCGCCTCGGGCACCAGCGGCATGTAGATCGCTACGCGGTCGCCCTCCTTCACGCCGAGGCTCTTGAGCGCGTTGGCCGCGCGTCCGACCTCGCTCGCCAGCATCTGGTAGGTCAGCACGCGAACCTCGCCCGGCTCGCCCTCCCAGATGAGCGCGGCCTTGTTGCGCCGCGCCGTGGTCAGATGGCGATCGACGCAGTTATAGGCGGCGTTGAGCTTGCCGTTGAGGAACCACTTGGCGAAGGGAAGCTTCCACTCCAGGACCTTGTCGAAGGGTTTGAACCAACTGAGTTCCTTCGCACACTCGGCCCAGAATCCCTCGGGGTCCTGCTCGGCGCGCCGGCGAAGCGCCTCGTACTCATCGGCGCTCTTGACGTGGGCCGCGCGGCTGAACTCTGGCGTCGGGGGAAACTTGCGGCCTTCGCGGAGTATCGATTCGATATCGTGATGGTCGGCGTCCGCCATGGCGATCACACCCTCCCGCGTGCTTCGCGTGTCTTAAGGCTCAGGTACAGGGTCGCGGCGTCGCCGATCTCGCGGCGGTTGGAGCGGATATCGCGCAGCCGCTCGAGCAGCTCGGGCTCGACGCTCAGCGAAAACTCGGCGGCCAGCTCAAGTGCGCGCGCGGCCCATCGCAGCACCACGCGCCCCTCGAGCCCGCCAAAATCGTCGAAGAACCAGGCGCAACTCGTCAGCGCCGCCTGCGCCGCGCGCTCCATCTCGAACAGGCGCGTCAGGCTTTCCCGGTTGGCCTCCGAGCTCACGCGATGGTGGATAAAAAATTCCTCGCGCAAGGCCGGGTTGGCGTCGATCGCAAGCCGGATCGACTCGTTGAGCGCGGCCGCGGCGTCGTCAACCAGCGGCGGCGCAAAACGCTCGTACACCGCCGTGGCATGATTGTTCACGAAGTCCATCGCCTCGCGCAGCGGCGCCCGCCATTCCTGATGCGTCGTCTGATCCAGACGGCATCCGCACGCCGCGCGCCATCGTTCGACTCCGTGTGCGCAGCTCCATGAACTCGGCCCGTTGATCTCGAAACTGCCCTCGCCTTCCGGATGCAGCGCCAGGTACTCGGCGCACTTGGTGATGCGCACGTCGTCGCGCAGCTCCAACTCGTTGATCGCGCGGGCCAGTTCAGCGTCGCCGCGCCGCTTGTGATGGCCGAAGGTCTCGCCGTCCGTCGCAATCATCACGACGCGGCCCGGCTCAATCTCCGCCGCCGCCTCGGCGATCGAATTCGCCAGTCGGACGCCGTCCTGCAGGCCGCCATCGAAGGAGACCGAGCGCGAAAGGCCGTTATCAAAACGAAAGACCGCGAGGCTCAGCGATTCGGAACGCCAGATGAACGGGCCGGCGCCGCGGCGCGCCGCGCCTTCGCCGTGAAACGCGCCCTGGTCGGGCGCCAGGATGATAAACTTTATTCCGGCTGTCGCGACGTCGCGCAGGGTGTCGTGATCGGCCGCACATTCCGGCAGCCACATTCCCTCGGGCCGGCGTTTGAAACGCGCGACGAAATCCTCGATTCCCCAGGCGATTTGCAGCGCGCGGTCGCGCGGGCGCAGCAGCGGCAGGATCGAATGACTGTACGATTGCGCGATCGCATTGCCATGTCCGCCGCGCTCCTTGAGGCTCGACTGGTCACCGTTGCGGATGGCGCGGTAGGCGTGCGCGCCGTGGCGCTCTAACCAACCGATCAGCGTCGGACCAAAATCGAAGTTGAGCGCGGCGTAGTTGTTTCGGATATGAGCCACGCGCCCGTCCATGATGTGCGCGCGCCCATTGGCGATATAACACTCGCTCAGGATTTTCTCGTTCCAATTCGGGAACGGCGCGGCCCCGGGCTCGGGACTGATGAGTCCGGTCCACGGGCTTTCACGCGGCGGCTGGTAGAAATGGCCATGGATGATTACGTAGCGCGGTTCAGACATCGCACTCCAAGTTTAGGTTCGGCGCGCCCCGCGCGCTACTGGGTATTCGCGCTGACGACTAGGCGGCGGCGACGCGGAATGCGCCTTTGACCGTCGCTTCGCCCTTCTGGTTGATCACCTCGAGTTCGCCTTCGATGAGCTTTTCGCCGTTGGTCTCGTTCTTGGCGGTCACCGTGCCGCGGCAGGTCAGCTTATCACCCGGCCATACCTGTCGCGCGAAGCGCACCTTGAAATGGCGGACCCGGCCGGCGCCGGCGAAATCCGTCAGGCATCGCGAGAGGCATCCCGCGGTCCACATCCCTTGCGCGAACACGGTCGGCATCCCCGCCGCTTCGGCAAAAGTCTGATCGTAGTGCAGCGGGACGAAGTCGCCCGACGCGCCGGCGTAGCGGACGAAATCCGGACGCGCGACGTTGTCGATCGTAATGGTAGGGATGGGGTCGCCAACCTTTACCGTGTCGAATTTCAGTTTCGATGCCATAGTCGCCTCACCTGACGCGAATTTTTCGATCTGAATTCCTTACCCGCACACTTCGAATCCCGCGTCCGCTCATCCGGCTACCGCGGCTCCGGTCTCGACCAGCACGAAACGCGATCGCGCGACCTCTTCGTTGCGCTGATTAGTGTACGTCGTCTCGACCGCGAGGAAGGTCATCTTGCCGCCGCGCCCACCTTCTTTTTCGTAGATGTCGGCGACGCGCGCGACGCCGGTCAATGTGTCGCCCACGAGGATCGGCTTGAAGAACTCGAACTCCTGCTCGCCGTGGAGGATACGCCGCGGATCGAAGATGTCGACTGGAGGCGCGGATTCGGCGGTCTGCCAGAAGGCGCTGGTCTGGAGAAAAGTCACGGGCACCGGAATTCCGCCGCATTCCTTTTTGGCCAGCTCAGGATCGAAATAAACCGGATTGGGGTCGCGAACCGCGCGGGCGAACTCGCGCACCTTGCTCCATTCGATCGGCATCGAAAACGGCTTGCCGGTTTTGCCGATTATGCTTTTGTCCACCATCGCTTAAGTACTCCTCAGGCGGTTCGCACGGGCCCGCCGCCTCGCGCGATCACGTCCATTTATCAACTGATCAATCTATAACCCGATCAACTGCGCCACTATCTCGCGATTGAAACTGGCGTCGCCGAAAGTGAACTCCGAAGACTTGGCGCGCTTGAAGTACAGATGCATGTCGTGCTCCCAGGTAAATCCGATTCCGCCGTGGACCTGGATACCGTCGGCCGCGATTCGCCGGTAGGCGTCGGAGGCGGCGGCCTTGGCGACCGCAGCGGCGGTCTCGGCGTCGGCCGCGTCATTGCTGACCGCCCACGCGGCGTAGTAGACGGCGGACTTCGCGCCCTCGATATCGACCATCATGTCGGCACACTTGTGCTGGACAGCCTGAAAGCTGCCGATCGGGCGGCCGAATTGCACCCGTACTTTCGAATATTCCACCGCCGTCTCGAGCACTTTTTGCGCGCCACCCATCATCTCGGCCGCGAGCGCCACCTTGGCGCGGTCGATCGCGGCGGCCAGCACCGGCCATCCATTGCCGACTTCGCCCACGACGTCGTCGGCGGATGCCTTGACGCCGCGGAACGCCACCGCACTAAGCTTCCGCGTCTGATCCATCGTTTTGAGCGGTGTCACTTCGACACCGGGGCGCTTCGCGTCGATCGCAAAGAGCGTCACTCCGCCGCCCGGCTTGCGGCCGCCGCGCGTGCCGCCGGTGCGCGCCGCGACCAGCAGGAAATCCGCCACGTGCGCGTCATTGACGAACAACTTGTCGCCGTCGAGCACGAAGCCTGCGCCGCTCTTGCGCGCAGCCATCGCGATGCCGCTTTCCTCCCAGCTTCCCTGCGCCTCTAGATGGGCAGCCGTGGCGATGACTTCACCGCGCGCGATGGGCGGAAGAAGCCGGCGCTTCTGTTCGCCGGAACCGGCGCGGCTTATCGCCTCGGCAAACATCAGCGTCCAGATAAAGGGCGACGGGAGCAGCACGCGGCCCATCTCTTCCGCCACCACCACCAGGTCAACGTAGTTGAGCCCGGCGCCGCCATGCTCTTCGGGCAACACCAGGCCGAGCCATCCCAGCCCCGCGATCTTGCGCCACAGTTCGGGTGAATACCCGCGCTCGTCCGCCATCATCTGTCGAACGTGCGCGGAGGGACATTCGCGCTCGAGCAGTGACCTGGCGCTCTGCCGCAGCATCTCCTGCTCTTCGCTGAATCCGAAATCCAAATCTCTTTTCCTCTTTGGCGGCGGTCCGGGTGTCGCGCTCGACTTCGGATACCACGGCGCGCCGCGCCGCGACAAGCGCCGCCCTGGCGAGCGCGCCGCACCGCCGCACTCCTTACTCGGGCGCGACCTTACTGTTCCGGTAAGACCTGCAGCGCGTCGCCGTAGCGGAGGTTGCCGCCGTCGGCGACAAGCAGGGCGCCAGTGATAAAGCTCGCCGCGTCGGAAGCAAGGAAGATACATGGATAGGCAATTTCCTCGCAGGTGCCGAAGCGTTGGAGCGCCCGCGACATGAGCATCGCCGCCTTGACCTTCTCGTTGGGCCAGATTCGTTCGGCAGCGCCCTCGGTGGTCACCGGGCCAGGCGCGATACAATTGACGCGGATGCCGAGGTGGCCCCATTCCGCGGCGTGCGATTCAGTGAGTTTGATTACGCCGGCCTTCGACGCCGCATAGGGCAGCATCGTGGCGGAGCCGTGCACCCCTGCGGTGGAGGACAGATTGATGATGGAGCCGGGGCTTTTCTGCTCGACGAACTGGCGAGCGGCGGCCTTCGAGCAGAAGAACACGCCGTCAAGGTTGATCGAGACTACCGCGCGCCAGCCGTTGGGCGAAAGCTTCAGGCTGGGGGCGGCGATGCTCGCGCCGTGATTGTTGATCATCACGTCGAGCCGGCCAAAGTGCTTTACCGCCTCGGCCACCAACGCGTCGCACGATTCGGCGTTACGCACGTCGCACACGGCCATCTCACACTTTCCGCCGGCCTTGCGGATAGCGTCGCGCACGGGTTCGAGGTGGCCGGCGTTGCGGCTCGCAACCAGCACCGGCGCCCCGCGCAGTGCGAACTCGCGCGCGATCACGGCGCCGATTCCGGTCCCGCCGCCGGTTACGATTGTGACTTTGCCTTCGACGCTGAATATATCTTTCAAAGCCGGATCTCCTATTGAAAACGCTAGTTCGCGGTCAGCCGCGTGAGCGCCTCGCGCGCCTGCCCGGCGACCGCGGCGTCATCGGAAGGCGCGGACTGGAGCGCGCGCTTGTAGTAGTTCACCGCCTGCCCGCGATCGCCCAGCGCCTCGTAGGCGCGCGCCACGTTGAGCTGGGCCTGCGCGCTGGTCGGGCAGGCCGTGACGGCATCCTGATAGTAGCCAAGCGCCTTGGTGAATTCGCTTGCCGCAAACCGTTCACCGCCGTGCCGGGTCGCCACCTGCATCACGGCCTTGTCGCACCAGTCCGGCGGCGGCGCGGTGGTTGGATAGGAAGGCTGCTGGGCATTCTTGAGATCCGCGACCTGTTGCTTGAGCTGCTCGAGTTCGGCCTTTTGCTGATCGAGCTGGCGTTGATCTTCCTTGATCGCGTCGGAGAGACATCCGGCCGCGCTCACAGCCATCACGATCGCCAATCCGGCTGAAACGGAGATCCATACGCGTCGCATATCTACTTAGTTGCCAAGCGATGCGCGGCTGTCAATGCGCACGCGGCAAGCGCTTCAACCGGCCGGTAGTAATGATAAACTCTCGCGCGTTACTGGGCAGCGCCATATGCTTTCATGCGCGCAGGCGATAACGGAAGCGAGAGTGGAAGAAGGAGGGCCCGCGATGCGTATGAAGCGCACGATGCGCACGATACTACCGGCTTTTGCAATCATGACGGCGGCATTCTGGATCTTGACGGCCGCGCAAAACTCCGCGGGCGCCCCCACGGTCGCTCCCGCGATGAGCCCGGCGCGGGCTCTCGCGCAGCTTCTGGAAGGCAATCGACGCTTCCAGAAAGACGCGAACAGTCATCCTCGCCTTCACGCCAAACGGCGGTCGGAGCTAGTCGGCGGTCAATCGCCGTTCGCCGTCATCCTCTCATGTTCAGACTCGCGCGTGCCGCCGGAACTGATCTTCGACCAGGGGCTGGGCGGTCTCTTCGTGGTGCGCCTGGCCGGCAATACGGTAACTCGCGCGGGCCTCGAAAGTATCGATTACGCGGTGGATCATCTGGGCGCGAGCTTGATCTTAGTGCTGGGGCACGATAGTTGCGGCGCGGTCAAAGGCGCGCTAACCGAGTGTGTCAGCAAACCCGTGGCCCAATTACCTGAAATCTTCGCCAACATCTGTCCGGCGGTCGACCAGGCGCGCAAGACCGGCGGCGCCAACCTCGAATCCACCACTATCGATCTAAACGTGACGGACCAGGAGAAGATTCTCGAGCGGTCGCCGCTGCTCAAAGAACGCCTTGCGGACCAGAGCCTGAAAATCGTGGGCGCCCATTACGACATCGAAAGCGGCAAGGTCCAGATTATCGACACCGGTAAGTACTGAGGATCGCGGCTGAACCTTTATCTCGATACACGTGCCAGCGTTAGTCCAAAACGCTCGGACGCACCGTGATTCCGACATACGCGGTAGCAGTGCGGCCGTCCGGGGTGGTCGCGTTGACGGTGGCGACGTAGGTCCCGGCAACCGAGTACGTATGGAAGAACGTCAGCGGCGGATCCATCGAGACCTGGCCGTCACCAAAATTCCAAAGGTACGAGACAAAGCCTTTGCCTTCGGGATCGACCGTATTGACGAAGAAACCAACCGTTAACGGCGCGGAGCCGTATCCGGGTACGGCGGTCATCGTGATTGAAGGCATCTGCTGGATCTCGACGTGACCGAAGCCGTGCCCGTTGGCCATTGATTCGGGCGCCGATCCGGGCATCGATTCCGGCTCCTGCATCGTCCCGGGCGCCTGCATCTGCTGATCCTGCGAGTCCTGATTCTGCTGCTGGGCGAAAGACAGCCCCGGCCGCATCGCGATCGGCAGCAATATCGCAAGCGCGGCGCCCGCCGCCGCGGCGACAAACGCTAAGCGCGCATTAACCATTCGCTGAGATCGATGGTGACCGATCCGCCGTCGGTAATCTGGAGGGACTTGGGCGAGCGGCGCAACTGCATCTTGTCGAGCTCGGTCTCGCGCGGGAGCAGGTAGAGCAATATGTCGCCTGACATCGAGAGCACTCTTATGCGCTGCTCGCCATGGCGCTCCACACCGGTAACCTCGTATGGACTCAGATGGAACGGAAAGCCGCGCAAGCGCACCACTCTGTCATCGTACTCCTCGACCACGCCGACGAAGAAGCGCGTGTTATCGTCGTGGAAGAGTTTGCGATCTATTACGAGAATGTGGTCGCCGTCCCGAATTGCGGGCATGTGGGCTCTCCCGTTGTCGCCGGCCGGCCGTGCCGGCTAGACGTGCTCCTCCGTTGAGACTCTTGCACCATTAAACGGATTGCGCGGCGCCCCGTCCATACCCCGCCGCTCCCCGGCTTTTGCCCGCGCGCCGATGCGGCTATGATGGTGGATTAAGCGGGGGCTCGCGAGGGCGCCCGGCGACGACGGCGCTAGCCATTGTGAAGCGCGCAGCGCGCTTGTCGCGGAACGCGATGCGCGGGTTCATGGGTCTGGCTCGGACTCTCGTGTCTCTTGTTCGGAATTGATCGAATCTTCCGCAATGATGGGAATTTGCCCGGATGCTGGCGCTCGATAAAGTCTCAAAATTCTACGGCGGCCGCACGATCTTCGAGAACGTGAGCTGGGCGATGACCGACGACGCACGCGTTGGGCTGGTCGGCCTTAACGGCGCTGGCAAAACCACCCTGCTGCGCATGATCGCCGAGGTCATCCCGCCCGACGCCGGCCGTATCGCGCGCCCGCAGCGCTCGTCGGTCGGCTACCTGCCGCAGGACGCGCCCGAAATGAGCGGCCGGACGGCGCTCGAGGAGACCCTGTCGGCGCTGAGCGAGATGCTCGAGCTGGACCGACGGCGGGTCGAACTCGAAGAAGTGCTGGCGGTACGGCATAGCGGCCCCGAACACGATGCCGCGCTGGCCGAACTCGGCGACGTCTTGAGCGAGCTCGAGCGCCACGGCTTCTACGAGGCTGACAGCCGGGCCAAGGCGGTACTCTACGGGCTGGGCTTCAGCGAGGCCGACCTGGAGCGCGACGTCGCCGAGTTTTCCGGCGGCATCCGGATGCGTATAGCGCTGGCCAAACTCCTGGTCCGCCGCCCGGAATTCCTGATGCTCGACGAACCGACCAACCATCTCGACCTCGAGGCGCGCAACTGGCTCGAGGATTACCTGTCGGATTATCCGGGCGGAATTATCCTGGTCTCGCACGACCGCTATTTTCTCGACCGCGTGACCGATCGCACTCTCGAGGTGTCACGCGGCCGGCTGGCCGAATACCACGGCGGCTACTCGGCCTACCTGGTCCAGCGCGAGCAGCGCTACGAGCTGGAGCTGGCCGCCTACCAGAACCAGCGCGCCGAAATCGAGCACATGGAGGCCTTCATCAGCCGCTTTCGCTACCAGGCGAGTAAAGCCAAGCTGGTCCAGAGCCGAATCAAGCAACTCGAGAAAATTGAGCGGCTGGAGCCGCCGGCCGGCAGTGAAAGCCCTCCGGCGATTCGGTTTCCCCAGTGCGAGCGCGGTGGACGCCGGGTCTTCGATCTGCGGGGCGCAGTCAAACGCTACGGCGAGATCACCGTATACGGCGGCGTCGACCTGTCAATCGAACGGGGCGCCCGAATCGCACTGGTCGGACCCAATGGCGCGGGCAAATCCACCATGATGAAAATGCTGGCCGGTATCGAACCGATGACCGCCGGCCAGCGCGTCGTCGGCACCGGGGTCGAGATCGGCTACTTCGCCCAGAACCTCGCCGAATCGCTCGATTATAGTAAAACGGCGCTCCAGGAGCTCAGCGACGCGGCCGAAGGAATGACCACCGGCGAAATTCGCGGCCTGCTGGGCGCGATGCTCTTTTCGGGCGACGACGCGCTGAAGCTCGCCGGCGTGCTCTCGGGCGGCGAGCGCGCGCGGCTCGCGCTCGCCAAAGTGCTGGCGCATCGCAACAACTGCCTGCTGCTCGACGAGCCGACCAACAACCTCGACATCGTGGCCAAGGACACGCTGCTGGAAGCGCTGCGGCGGTTCCCGGGCACCGTGATAATCGTCAGTCACGATCGCTACCTGCTCAACGAACTCGCGACCGAGGTTATCGAGGTCGGCCAGGGCCACGCGACACGTTACCTCGGCAACTACGACTACTACTTGGCGAAAAAGGCCGCTGCGGAGTCGGCCGCCAGCGCGGCCAATAGCGCAGCAGCCCGGGCCGCCGCGTCCGCGGCGGCATCCATTGAACCGGGCGCGGCCGGCAACGGCGCACGTTCCACCAACGGTGCCTCCGCCGGCAACGGCGCACGCCCCGTCAACGGCGGACACGCCGCTGGCGCACCACGGGCAGCGGCGCCGTCCGCTCCCGGCAAAGCCGGGGCGGACGGCGCCGCCACGCATGAGAACGAAGTAAAGCAACGCCGCGATAACGAGCGGCGCGCGCGCCGCCGCCAGGCGCTCGAGGGCGATATCGGCCGCAAGGAAGCCGAGCGCTCGGCGCTCGGCGAGCAGATGAACGACCCCAACTTTTATCTCCAGCGTACCGACGCCAAGGAACTCATCGCCGCCTACGAACGGCTCGGCGGCGAAATCGAGCGGCTATACGAAGAACTGATGGGCCTCGACAGCGCCGGGGCGCCGTCGGCCTCGTAGCGCGCGACTTGCGCGGCGCGCCTGGCCCGCGCGCGCGATGCATTGCCTGCGGGGACGGCCATGCGCGCGGCCCTTCCGGCCGCGCGCATGGCCGTCCCCGCCAACAGCGGATAGGATCGCGCCGTGCCCCCAGCGGAACCCGAAATAGCGTTCGCACGATGGCTCGATGGCGCGCTCGCCGGCCGATGGCCGGGCGCGCGCGCCGCCAGCGTGGTCATGCTCAAAGGCGACGCGTCGAACCGGCGCTTTTGGCGGGTCGCGGTGGACGCGCCGCCTGATGGCGGCGCGTCCACCGCGACCCCGCCCGCCTCCGCGATTGTCGTCGACCTCGGTCCCGACGATCTGCCCACCTACGTCCGCGCTTTGAATATGCTCCCCACCCCGCCGGTCGAGCCGCCCTTTATGAACGTGCAGCGGTTTCTCCGATCGATCGCCGCCGCCGTGCCCGAGATATACGTCGCCGACCCGGCACGCCGGGTTCTGTTGGTCGAGGATGTCGGCGAGACCCCGCTGTTCCAGGCCGCCCTCGATGGCATCGCGAAGCCGGCGACGCTCTATCGCGGCGCCCTGGACGAGCTTCTACTGATTCATGTCGAAGGCACCCGGCGGCTCGGCCACGAATGTATCGCCGCGTCGATCGCGTACGACGAGCGGCTCTTCCGATGGGAAATGGAAGATTTCCTATCCACGGGTTCGGCGAGTGTCGCCGCGGATACCGATCTGAACGCGCTCGCTCCGGAACTCGACGATCTCGCGGCCCGGCTCGGCCGTGTTGCGCGCGTGCTGTCCCATCGCGACTATCACGGCCACAATCTTTTCGTGCAGAACGGCCACATCCGGGTCATAGACTTTCAGGACGCGCTGCTCGCGCCCGCCGCTCAGGACCTTGCCGTGTTGCTCACGACGCGCGATACCGATCGTGTGATCGGTCCGGAGGCTGAGCGCCGTCTGCTCGACTACTACGTCGCGGGCCGCGCGCGCCGGGGCGACCCCTGTCCGGATGCCGGCGCCTTCGTCAACAGCTACTATTTGTGCGTGCTGCAACACGCGCTCAAGGTAATCGGACGCTTTAACGCTCTCGAGCGCCAGGGCAAGCCGGGTTACGCGAGGTTCATTCCGCATGCGACGGCGCAGGCGCGCAGAGTTTTGGCGCTGCTGGACGCATCCCCAACGAAAAGCGGCTTTCCCCGGCTGTGCGCAGCCTTCGGCGTGAGTTGACGCCGCGGCCGACGCGGCAGAAGAGGTTCGCGCATCGATGAAAGCGCTGGTGCTGTCCGCGGGCAAGGGCGAGCGGCTGAGGCCGCTCACCGCGACCATACCCAAACCGATCGTCGAAGTCGGCGGGCGTCCGCTGATTCACTATCCGCTGAGCATGCTGGCGCGGGCCGGTATAACCGACGTGGCCATCAACGTCCATCATCTGGCCGACGCGGTCCAGACATCGCTCGGAAGCGGCGACGCGGTAGGCGTCCGGATAACCTACGCGCCCGAGACGATGCTGTTGGGCACCGGCGGCCCGCTAGTGGGACTGCGCAAGTTCTTCGGCAACGAGACCTTCGCGATACTCAACTGCGACACGATAATCGATCTCGATCTGCGCGCGCTCGCGGAGTTTCATCACCGCCGCGGCGGCCTCGCGACGCTGGTGCTGCGCGAAAGCGGCAATCCCGACGCTTACAGCCGGATCGAAATCGACCGGGACGCGCGTGTGCGCCGGATGCGTCTGCTGATGCGCCGGGCGCCCGTTGAATTTGAAGACTACGGGCCGGTACTCGACGCGCCCGGCGCGGCGCGGCTGCGGGCGTACATGTATTGCGGCGTTTTGCTCTGTGAGCCGGCGCTGTTCGAACTGATGCCGCCTAGGCCGCCGCCATTCAGCCTGATGGGCGATCTGTTCGCGCCGTTACTGGCGCAGGGTCAGGTGATGTTCGGCTACGTCCATCGCGGGCTGTTTCGCACGGTCGACGATTTGAAAGCCCTCGAAGCTCTGCGCGCTGAATTCGCGGCCGCCCCGCCCCGGCTCGGTTCTCTTTGAGCCACGCCGGCTCAGCGCTAAGCGCCCTTGAGCGTATCCAACAGCCCGATCAGTTCGCCCATCGATCGCATCACGAAATCGGGGCGGTACCGCGGATGCTCGCTTAGCGTGCGGTAACTGGCCGGCCCGGTGGTGACCGCCACCGACGCGCCATAGCCGGCGTTCGTCGCGGCCATCACGTCACGCGGCTCGTCGCCGACATACATGCAAGCCTGCGGCAGCATCGCGGCGCGCATCGCGGCCTGCTTGAGGCTCTGCGTCTTGTCGAGGATGCGCATCGTGGTCCCGGTCTGCGTGATCACCTGGTCAAAGTAGGCGGCGAGCCCGACCATCGCGAGTTTTTCGACCAGCCGCTGCGAGTCTCCGGGACGGCTGGTGATCACCGCGGTCGCATAGCCGCGCCGCTTTAGCTCGGCCAGCGTTTCCTGCACATGGGGCAGGAGCTCGAGTCGCTCGGTGCGGTCGATCTCGGCGAGGAAATAGGCGAACGCGAGCTTGGTGTATTCGGCGCGCTTTTCTTCGGGCAGGCCGAGGAACGGATCTTCGCTCTCGAGTGCCTGATGATAGCGCTCGCGGGTCAACGGCGGAGCGTGGCCAAGATCGTCGAGCGCACTGCGCACGGCGGTATAGAGCGGCCCGTGTATATCGACCAGCGTGCCGTCAAGATCGAAAAAGACCGCTTTGAACTCGCGCTGTGATGCCATCAATAAGCTCGCCGATGGATCTAAAGCTCGCAGGCAATTGTGTTCGTGTCGGCTCCGCGCTTGTCAAGCACAAGCGAAATCGAGGCTCTGCGCCTGACGGCTGTCGAGCGCAAGCATGAAGCGCCCTTCGCAGCGATTACTCACGACCCACAGCCCGTCGCAGCGCGCAGAAGAGGCCGCCGCCAGGGCCAGCACCGCGGCGTCGGCCTGGTCGAGATTTTCCGGCACAGGGGCGTCGCAAAGCCCAAGTCCGGCCGCGAGCGACGCAACTATACGCTGGCGCGCGGCCAGCGCCTCGGCACGCCGGCTCTTGGGCGGAAGGTCTCCTGGTGGAACATCCTGCGATGAAGACGAGAGGCGTAATTGCAGGTCGGGGTAAGACTCGAAAGCCGCAACGCCGAGCCGCTCGAGCGCGCGATAGGTTGCGAATCCGACCAGCATGAAACGAGTGAAGATCGCACCGCCGCGAGGCGCTTGATGGCTTGCATCCTCGTCGTCCTCCAAAAGCGCACCGAACAATTCCACCGCGATCGCCTTCAGATGCGCCTTGCATCGGGGGTCACGAGCGCATTGCGCGAAATAGTCATATTGCGGCGTCGGGAACATCGCGAGTCCCGGCATACGGGGCTTGGGAGTTTTGCCGGCGTGCGGCGCTATCAGCTTGCGAAAGATTTGCCGCAAAATGGCATCGATCTCGCGACCATCCGGCACCGGGTCGCGCTTGTGAGCGCCGCGCGACCAATCGAGATCGCGCGGCCATCGCGGCGAATCGACCAGCGCTATCGCCGACTCGGCCACGCCCGGCGCCACGCTGCTGATTCGGTTCGCGAGCGTATCGCAAGCATGTTCCTTCAAACCGCCGAGCGCCACGCGTTTGAAAACCAGGGTGCGCGGCGGCACGCCAACAATCGCGAGGTCGAGAAAATCCTCGCCCACGTCGATACCGATGAATGGTCCAGTGGATGCTCCTGGGAGCGGCCCTTCGAATCGCACGACCGTCTGTCTTCCCGATGTGTTTTCTTCGCCTACCCCGCTCGCCGCGATGAGGGACCGAAATCGTGCAATAGCAGGGCCGCTAGTGGTATCCGTGGGGTCTGACTCACGTCGTCGTAACATGAAAGCGAGGCGCAGGCTCTATGCGACACTATCTCAGGAATTCCTTTCGATTCATTCCCGCGATCACTCTCATGCTGATGATGGGGACATTTGGAACGTTGGCTTTCGGTGCGCCGCCGACCGCTGAAATTCAAAATAAGGTGTCGAACAACGCTGACGCCGCTGAATTGCGCGAACAGATGCGGCAGATCGCCCGCGAAGAAGCGACGGCGAGCCTCGACAAGGCTGAACGAGGTGCGATTGACACTGCCGCGGAGGCCATGAAGCACAACGACGCCACCATGTCATATGTGTCGTGGCTGACAACCATACTGTTTGGGTTTCTTACGATTTTTACCGGTGTCGGACTCGGCACCGTTATTTATGGAGAATACGGGCTGGTCAAGGACGCGAGAGCGAATCTTAAGAAAGCGAACGATGATGCGGCCGCGTCGAGCGCCATAATCAAAGAATTGGAACAGGCTTCCGAGCGGGTGAAGGTATCCTACGATCGCGCGACTGCATTCGACGTTGCGGCCGCGAACGCGCTCACCGAGATTGCTAAATACCTCGAAAGCCTTCCCGACGTGGAGCTGCCCGCGATCCTCGGAGGGCCGCCCGAGTTTCCCACGCCCGACGAAGTCATGAAGATGGAGGAGGCGGATATGGTGATAGTGCTGGGCGAAAAAGTCACGCCGCTCGATCCTAGAAAGTTTGGACGCGCCTTTCTCTCGCTCGGCAAGTATTGGCGACAGGTGGGAAACTATGCGAGGGCAATCGCACGATACAGCAGAGCCACCCAGCTCGACCCCACGTCCTGGGAAGCTTTCGAGGGACTGGCTCGACTCTACGTCGAGCTTGCCGCACAACGCGGAAGAACTCCCGAGGCAAAGGAACGGCTGTTGGAGCTGTCAGAGAGCTGGTGCAAACAGGCTGACAAAGTCGGAGGGCAACAAGCGAAAACTTACTGTGACCTGGGAGCCATTGCTGATCTTCGTCGGGATTTCCCGAAGGCGATCGGTTTCTACCAGCAGGCTCAAAAGCTGGATCCTGAGGGGAAAATACTGGGCGCCTTCTACAACCCTGCCTGCATCTATGCTCTCGAACTGGAAGATTACGAGAATGCTCTGGCTGAGCTTGCGAAAATCAACCCTCGCGACAAGATGCGGGAGCTTGTCAAAGCAGATGGCGACTTTGACAAGTTACGAAGCGATCAATCCTTTGGGCCGAGACTTTCGGCGCTTATGCAAACCGCTAAGAATTAACTCCGGTCTTTCAACCGGCTACGATCTTTCAACCGCATAGTCATGTGACCTCTCAATGTGTCGCCCGTCAGCATATGACCTGTCAGCACTGAATCTAAGCACGAATTTCGCATACCGGTAAACACCATGGTGATCGCGTTCGTGCCCATCAGCTTGTAACCATAGCAAAGAACCTGGCAAAGATCGACTTTCGCCGTTTCCGCGACGCTCCTAATTGTAGTGCGTAACGGGATAAAGCATCCGATATTCCCGCAGACCGCCGATCACGCGCTTGACGTAATCCCGGGTTTCGCGGAAACCGATGTTCTCCACCCATTGATCGTCGTCACCGGGATACTTGACGTCCCACTGCTGCACCGCATGCTCGCCAGCATTGTAGGCCGCCACCGCCTTGAACGGATCGCCGCCGAACATCTCGAACAGGTTCTTGAGATACGCGGTGCCGACGCGCACGTTCAGCGAAGGGTCGTAGAGCCTAAGCGAAGCCTGCTCGACGCCCGCCGACGGCCCAACCCGGTCGGCGGTGGTCGGCAGCAACTGCATCAGGCCCCGCGCATCGCTCACCGATCGCGCCTGCGGATTGAACAGGCTCTCCTGACGCATCAGCGCGAGCACCAGGTAAGGATCGAGAGCGTTGCCGCTGGCGGCTGGCGCTATTGTGTCCCAGTAGGCGCGCGGATAGCGGAGCCGCTCGGTCATCGAGGAGTCCAGGGCGCCGTCATTTTCGAGCCGCACCGCGATCTCGATCGCCGTATACCAGTCGCCCGTGCGCTGCAATTCCGCGAACACGAAGTCGCGCATACGCGGGTCGCTCGAGTTCCCGTCGGCAAGCGCGCGTAACTCCGGCCCTTCGAGATAATTCAGGCCGAGCCGCTTGAGCGTGACGACTCGGCTCAGGTGAAACGCGGCCAGGCTGCCGGGCGCAACGGAAGGCGCGGTATCGTCGAGTTGAAGCGTGCGATCGGCGGCCAACCGCGCCGGTGACGCGGCTATCCGGCGCGCCGCCAGTTCGGGGTAATAGTTGCTCTCGGTGCTTTGCGCCAGGCGCTGGTAAATCGCCGTGGCCGCGACGCTTTGGCCGGAACGTTCCATCGATCGAGCATGCCAGTAAGAAAGCCCGTCGCGCTCGGAGGGCGACGCGGCCATCGTCCTCATCGAGGCGAACTCGAGCGCCGCCGGGCCAAAGTGTCCCGTCATGTAAAGCGCAAACGGGGCGCGGAAGCGGGCGTCCGCGGTCTCTTTGCTATGCGGATAACTCTTGACCATGCGCAGGTACTCGGCGCGCGCAAGGTCCCAATCGTCGTCGTCCTCATACGTGCGCCCGATGTCGAACATCGCGGCCGGCGCGAGGTCTCTTGCGGGATATCCCTCGACCAGCCTGGTAAAGGTCGCGCGCGCCGTCTTGGTGTCGCCGCTCCGCCACTGAAGGTGTCCCAGCCGGTAGAGCGTATCCGGAGCTTTCTCGCCATGCGGCGCGTACTTGAGATAGGCCTGTAGCGCGATCATCTCGCGCTCCGTATTGGCCCGCAGGGCGCGCGCCTTAAGGTACAGCAGTTCGGCGTGCACGCTCGGCGGAGGCCCGAGCGCCAGGGCTTCGTCGGCCTGGCTCAAGGCCAAGGTGGAGTGGCCCTCGCGCAGCAGCAAGGCGGCTTCCCGGCGATGGTATCCGAGCGAATCGGTGTCGATTAGCGTCGGATGGGCCGCGGCGATCGAATAAGCGAGTGTGCGCGCCTCGCCGTCGGTCGCGCCTTGCGGATACTTATCGCGCAACTCCTGCAGTTGTCTGAAAGCGCCCTGCACGTCGCCCAGGCCGAACGCGGCGCGCGCCTGAACGAGCCGCGCCTGTTGATCGATATCGGCGGCAGGACTGCGCGCGACCAGCGCCGCCGCCGCCGCTTGCGCGTCGGTTAACCGCCCGAGGTTGAATTCTATCTCCGCGTACTGGAGCGAGGCTTGATCGGCGAAGACGCTTTGTGGAAAGTCAAAACTGAGGCGCCGGAAAGTCGCGGCGGCGCTCTGGTTGTCGCCGTTGTCGCGCTCGGCCGATCCGAGAAAGAACAGAGCGTAGTCGGCCAGGGCCGGATACTTATTGACCGCGAGCGTCATCCGCTCGATCGTCTTCAACGGATCATGGGCGCGGTAAGCCGCGTAGCCCTCCACGAAAGCCTGCTCCGGATCGATCGGAACGACGGTGAGAATGCCGTACTGGCCCAGGATCGATCGAGCGTCGCCGCGAATCGAAGGAGCCATCGAAGAATTGCCGGGCCCGAGCGCCCGCGCCGGAGCGGCCAAAAGTACAGCCAACCCCACGAGGACCGTCAACCCCACCGCGCCACAACCTAGCTTCATAAACATCGCTATAGGTTAATGTGACGCCCCCGCGGGTTCAATCGGAGGGCCGGCCCGATCCGGATCGCGTCGATTAACGGAAGCTGCGCCGCAAGATTATTCCCGGCGATTGCCCCATGCGCGGCACGGCTTCATCGCGCGGCACGCCGTCATCGAAGGGCGGCTCGCCGTCATCGAAGGTCGGACAGGAAATCCAGCAGCGCCGCATTCACCTCGTCGGGTTTCTCCTGCTGGGTCCAATGGCCGGAACCGTTGATGTTCACGCGCTTGAGGTTGGGCACCCATCGTTCCATGCCCAGCGTCTGCTCGGGCCATAGCACGAAATCGAGTTCGGCGGTGATCATCAGCGCCGGCTGATCGACCCGGTCGGGCAGATTTGCCGACTCCTCCCAGTTTCGATCGATATTGCGATACCAGTTGAGTCCGCCACGAAAGCCGGTCTTCTCGAATGCCTTAACGTAGACGTCAAGGTCGGACTCGCTCATGTATTTGCCGAGCGGCCCATCGGGCAGTCGATCGACGAGACCGCCGCCCGCGGGGCCGAACACGCCCGGAGGCGGCCGTTCCGCAAGCGGCAGAAGCGGCATCGGATCGCGATAAAGACCGCGTAGCGTCCGCCGCACGTCGCGTTCGAGCTCGGCCTCGGCGACGCCGGGCTCCTGGAAATACAGCACGTAGTGAAAATTGCCGGCGGCGGCCTGCCGTGCCATCTCGGTTGGCTTCAGCGGAGCCGGCTGCGGACTCGTCACCCATATTACCTTCGGATGTTCGGGGCTGCCTGGCGTTGATGGAAGCCATCGCGGCATGAATGGCGTATTGAGGTTGATCACGCGCGCAATCCGCGACGCCGCGCGCATCGCGCATTGCCAACTGACGAAACCGCCCCAGTCATGACCGACGACTGCGCACTTTTCGATCTCCAGCGCGTCGAGCATACCGACGATGTCCTTCACCAGCTCGCGCGCCTGGTAAGCCTCGACCGGTTGCGGACAATCTGTTTGCCCGTAGCCTCGCTGGTCGGGCGCAATCGCGCGAAAGCCGGCGTCGGAGAGCGCACGGATCTGATGGCGCCATGAGTACCAGAGTTCGGGAAAGCCGTGGCAAAAAACCACCGGAAACCCCTTGCCGGCCTCGGCTACGTGCATCTTGATGCCGTTGGTTTTGACAAACCTGTGGACTGGCTCGCTCATCGGATTTTGTCCCCCGCGATGATACGCCAGTGTACCCACACCGGCAGAGCCCAACCAACAGCCGAGCGCGCGCCTCCCTTGCGCGATCCGGCGCTCTCCTGCAACCTTTGGCCATCGGATTTTTGAACCACGGATTTTCGAAATGATGACCCCGCGCGGATTGATTCTCGCCTCGACCTCGCCGCGGCGCCGGGACTTGCTCGCGGCCGCCGGAGTCAAGTTCGATCTCGCGGAAAGCGGGATCGACGAACAACGTCTGCCGAACGAGCCCGCAGCGGCGTTCGCACTCCGGATGGCCGAGGAGAAGGCGCTCGCGGTCTCGCGGCGCGCCGGCGACGCGCTGGTGCTGGGCGCAGACACGGTGGTCGATTGCGGCGGCGAAATTCTCGGCAAACCGCGCGACCACGCCGACGCCCATCGTATGCTGCGCATGCTCTCAGGGCGCTTCCACATCGTCGTGACCGCCTTTGCCCTCGCGCGCGGCGGGCGTGTCGCCGAGAGCCGCGCGGTCGCGAGCCGCGTCCGTTTCCGGGTGCTCCGCGACGACGAAATCGACGCCTACATCCGCACCGGAGAACCGATGGACAAGGCGGGAGCCTATGGCATTCAGGCCGAGGGCGCGGGCCTGGTCGTGGAGCTCGAAGGCGAGCGCGACAACGTGATGGGCCTGCCCGTCGGCGAGGTACTGGCGGCACTGGGGCGCCATGGGATCGCGTCGCACGGCGGCGGGCGCTGATTGCCAGGGACGGATGCTGACCGGGAACGAAATCGCCGCGCGGCTGACGAGCGTGCGCGAGCGGATCGAACGCGCCGCCCGACGCGCGGAGCGCGATCCAGCCGCGGTCAGACTGGTGCTTGCGAGCAAGACGCAGCCGGCCGCCGCGATTCGCGCGGCCTACGCCGGCGGGGCGCGCGAGTTCGGCGAGAACTACGTGCAGGAAGCGCTGGCGAAGCAGGATGCGCTGGCGGATCTGCGGGATCTGCGATGGCATCTGATCGGCCATCTGCAAACCAACAAGGCGCGCGACGCCGCCGGCCGCTTCATCCTCATCCATAGCCTGGACTCCGCACGCCTGGCCGCCGCACTCGGCCATGCCCGCCCCGCGCCGCGTGTGGCCGCGCTGATCGAGGTCAACGCCGCGGGCGAAACGTCCAAAAGCGGAATCGCGGGCGCCGAGGTCGAGCGGTTGATCGAGCAGGTGCGCACGACAGTGGAAGTCCTGGGCCTGATGACGATTCCGCCGCCGGCGCCCGATCCGGAACGCTCGCGGGTCCACTTTGCCGCGCTGCGCACCATGCGCGATCGGCTTGCGGCGGCGACCGGGCTTGCGCTAAGCGAGCTGTCCATGGGAATGACTGACGATTTCGAAGTGGCGATCGAAGAAGGCGCCACGATCGTGCGGGTGGGCCGCGCGATCTTCGGCGAGCGTGCGCGGTGAAAAAGCTGGGCTTCATAGGCGCGGGCAACATGGCCGAAGCGCTGGCTCGCGGCCTTATCGAAAACAAGGTCTTCAAAGCGTCCGAGCTGATCGCTTCCGACGTCGACGCGGCACGCCGTCGTAAATTTAAAGGCGCGCTCAAAATTGAGGTCACGACCGACAATCTTAAGGTCCTGAACTCCTCGCGCGCCGTGCTCTTCGCGGTAAAGCCGCAAACTATCGACGCCGTGCTGACGGAGCTTGCCCGGGCCGGCAGCGATGGCGATGGCGCGCCACCCAAGAGAAGAATTGGCCTCCAGGCTATTCGTGTCGATCGCCGCCGGAGTAACACTGGGCCGGCTCGAGGGGGCGCTGGGTGGCCGCGCACGGGTTATCCGTGTGATGCCGAACGCGCCCGCGATGGTCGGTCAGGGGATGGCCGCGCTCGTGCGCGGACGCAACGCGAGCCGCGCCGACGAGGCCTTCGCGCTTAGAATCTTCCGCGCCGTCGGCGACGCGGTGGCGCTCAAGGACGAGACGTTGCTCGACGCGGTGACCGCGCTTTCGGGCAGTGGCCCGGCGTATGTGTACCTGTTCGCCAAGTCGCTCGCCGACGCCGCTGTGGCCGAGGGCTTGCCGGTCGAGCTGGCGCTGCGGATGGCGCTCAAAACGATTCGCGGAGCGGAGGAAAACATGCGCCGCTCGCCGATGGCGGCAGCCGAGCTGATTCGCATTGTCGCCTCGCCGGGCGGCACCACCGAGGCCGCGCTCAAACAATTCGGCGCGGATGGCTTTTCTGATATCGTGGCGCGTGCTGTAAAAGCCGCTGCCGAGCGATCGCGCGAATTAGGGCGCGTCAGCTAGGCCATTCCGGAGTTATCGACGATGCCCGATATTTTGGTAAACACCATCGTATTTCTGGCCCAGACCTTGTCCGGGCTGCTTCAAATCTACTTTTGGATCGTCATCATCGCCACGCTTCTGACCTGGGTGCAGCCCGACCCGTACAACCCTATCGTGCGAACGCTTTACGCGATGACCGAGCCGGTGTTCGATTTTGTCCGCGAACATCTGCCGGTGTACTTCGGTGGCCTCGACCTCTCGCCCATCGTGGTCATCATCGCCATTCAATTCGTGCAGCGCGTGTTGATCATCGCCCTCATTCGGGCCGTCACGCCGGCGGCGGTGATTTACGGTTCGTAAGCTCTCTTCCGAGCCGCGTACGCGCGCCGCTCGACGCGACGTCTCCGACCAACTACCCGCGTGGCTCATCGCCGGGGCCGACGCGGTGATCCTCAAGGTGATGGCGCGGCCCGGCGCTTCGCGCACCGGATTACTGCGAGCCGATCCGCGCGGCCTGGTGATAGGCGTCGCGGCCGCACCCGAGCGCGGCAAGGCCAATGCGGAACTTATCGCGACGTCGCGCGGATGGCCGGCGTTGCGCGCTCGGCGGTGGAACTGGTCGGCGGCGCGACGGCGAGGCAGAAATCGCTCCGGATAACCTGTGGCAACCCTGCCACAATCGCCGCAAAACTGGCCACGATAGCGTCGCGGCCATGATTCTGGGAAGATGGAAAGACACGGAAAGCGATCGCAATTGTCAAGTGAAAATTGAAAAGTGAATCGCGTGCCGGCGTAGGCTAATTGACAAGGCCGCCAAGCGTGATTACGTAAGGCTCGAGGCCGCCAGGAGCCCGTTTCAGCTACTAAAATGCCGATCTACGAATATCGCTGCCCCAAATGCGGAACGTTCGAAACGATGCAACGCATCACCGAACCAGCGCTTAAACGTTGCCCGACCTGCAAAAGCAAGGTCGAGCGGATGATTTCCAGTACTTCGTTCGTGCTCAAGGGTTCCGGATGGTACGCCACCGACTACGCGCGCTCGGGCAGCGGCAAGGGCGCCGATACGTCGGGTGACAAGTCCGGCGACAAATCCAGCGATAAATCGTCGAGCGAGTCCACGAGTAACGGGACCAACGGCTCTTCGACCGCGTCGGCTTCGTCGGACAGCCCTTCCTCGGCTAAGAGCGGCTCGTCGGAAAAGACCGGTTCGTCGGATAAAGGCGGCTCGTCTTCCTCCGAAAAAAGCACGAAGAACTAATCATCGGACTGAATTCCAGGGACTGAAGCTTCCAGGGCTGTCGGGCCGACGCGATCGTGTGTACGTGGCGGGCTAGCGCACACGGCGGTTTTTTTGTTTCAATCGGCCGATGCGCGCGCTGGTACTCGATCGCGAACTGACCCTGCGTCACGATTATCCCGACCCGGCGCCGGCGCCGGGTGAAAGTGTTGTTCGCGTACGGATAGCCGGCATCTGCGGCACCGACCTCGAATTGGCGCGCGGGTACATGACCTATCGCGGCGTGCCGGGCCATGAGTTTGTCGGCGAGGTTGTCGACACTCAGACCCGTGCGCTCGCCGGGCGCCGCGTGGTGGGCGAGATCAATGCCGCTTGCGGGCGATGCGCCTGGTGCCTGGATGGCCTTGGACGCCATTGCCCCAACCGCACCGTGCTCGGAATTCTGGGGCGCGACGGCGCGTTCGCTGAATATCTCCGGCTGCCCGACGAAAACCTGATCGCCCTGCCCGACTCGATAACCGACGAGCTTGGAGCTTTCATCGAGCCGGCCGCGGCTGCCTACGAGATCTTCGAGCAGATCGGCATTCAACGCAATCAAACAATCGCCGTGCTCGGTGACGGACGGCTCGGCGCGCTCATCGCGATAATACTTCGCGCGGAGGATTACGCACCGGTGCTCGCCGGACGCCATCGCGACAAGCTCGATCATCTCGCGGCGCTTAAATTTAAAGTATTACTCGAAGATGAACTCGAATCCGGCTTCGACGTGGTAATCGATTGCACCGGGCACAGCGAGGGACTCAATCGGGCGCTGGCGCTGGTACGTCCGCGGGGCAAGGTAATTCTCAAGAGCACGGCGGCGGCAGGCGCGTCACTCAACCTTGCCCAGGCCGTGGTTAACGAAATCACGATCGTGGGTTCGCGATGCGGCCGGTTTGCGCCGGCGATTGCCGCGCTCGCCTCGGGAAAACTCAACCCCCAACCGCTCATCTCGGCGGTGTATCCGCTAGACGACGCGTCGGCCGCCTTCGCCGCTGCCGGACGATCGCCAAATTTCAAGGTTTTGCTCAAGCCATGATGGCCACACCCATCATCATCGGAATCGATACCGGCGGGACGTTCACCGATCTGGTCGCGATCGTCGGCGCACACCTCAAGGTGCACAAGGTCCCCTCGACGCCTGACGATCCCGCACGCGCGGTCATCGACGGACTTAAAGTGATACTTGAAGATATCCCGGACGGCGCCACCCGAAGTTTGATTCCCGACCTGGTCACTTACAGCTCAACCGTGGCGACCAACGCCTTGCTCGAACGCAAAGGCGCGCGGGTCCTGCTGGTGACCAACGCCGGCTTCGAGGACCTGATCGAGATCGGCCGTCAAAACCGCAGCGACCTCTATTCGCTGGCTCCTCAGCGCCCCGAACCGCTGATTGAGCGCGCGATGCGCCTGGGGGTCGCCGAGCGGACCTACTTCGACGGCAAAGTGGGGCAGCGCCTGACTGCCGCCGAGCTTGACCGCGTGCGCCGCGCCGCCGCCTCGAGCCGTGCTGGCTCGATCGCGATCTGCCTGCTCCACTCTTACGCCAACCCTGCAAGCGAACGGCGGCTCGCGCGAGCGCTCACGCCGCTGGGTTTGCCGCTTTCGGTGTCCCATCGCATCCTGGCCGAATACCGCGAGTTCGAGCGGCTCTCGACCACGGTAGTCAATGCGTACGTGGCGCCGCGGATGTCTTCCCACGTCGGCCGGCTGGAGCGCGATCTGCGGGCGGCGCGGCTGCGCGTGATGCAATCCAACGGCAGCGCGATTGGTGCGCGCCTTGCGCGTGACGAACCGGTCCGCACGATTCTTTCCGGTCCCGCCGCCGGCGTTATCGGCGCGGCCGCGCTGGTGCGCGCAACCGGCGTCGATCGATTCATCACTTTCGACATGGGCGGCACTTCGACCGATGTGTCCCTGTTCGACGGCCGCGCCGCGATCCGCACGCTCAGCTATCCCAGCGGCTACGCCGTCCGTACTCCCGTCGTCGATATCCATACGGTCGGCGCGGGGGGCGGCTCGATCGCGGCGGTCGACACGGGCGGCTCGCTCAGAGTCGGCCCCGAAAGCGCCGGGGCCGATCCCGGGCCGGCCTGCTACGGACGCGGGGAGGCGCCGACGGTAACCGACGCCAATCTCGTCGCCGGACGGTTGGTGGCCGAAAATTTCCTGGGCGGCGCGATGCGCCTTTATCCCGAGCGCGCCGCAAGGGCGATCGCAGCGCTTAGCCGCGCGATGCGCACCGACGCCATCGGCGCGGCGCGCGGAGTGATTCGCGTCGTCAACGCCAACATGGAACGCGCCGTGCGCGTGATAACCGTCGAGCGCGGCTTCGATCCGCGCGATTTCGCGCTGATGGCCTTCGGCGGGGCAGGCCCGATGCACGCCTGCGAACTGGCGCTCGACCTCGGCATCAGACGTATCGTGCTGCCGCGCAATCCCGGTCTGCTCTGCGCGTGGGGAGCGTTGCAAGCGCCGCTCGGACGCGAATACTCGCTCACCGTGCGCGAGGCCTCGCCCAATTACCGCGGCCTCGCCGCGCGCGCGCTTCCGATGGTCACGCGCGCACGCCGCGAGCTAGCCGCCGAAGGCGCGCGCCCCGCGCAAATCCGCGTCGAACTTTTCGCCGACGTGCGCTATCGCGGCCAATCTTACGAAATCGAGGTGGCGCTCACTCCGCGCTTCGCCGCCGACTTCCACGCCGCCCATCGCCGCACCTTCGGCTACGCCGCACCCAAAGCCGCCGTCGAAGTCGTGAATCTGCGTCTGCGCGCTACCTCCCCTGGCGTCGCCGCCGCGCCCGAACGACTTGGGCGTTCGGCCAAACGCCTTAGGCGTTCCGAGGGGCGACTGTCGCCCACACGGCGGATCCAGGTCGTCGCCGGCGAGCGCGCACGCGCGGTGCCGGTCTATGAGCGCGACACGATCGGCGCGAGCGCGACGATCCGCGGACCGGCGATCATCGTCGAACTCAGCGCCACGGCGTACGTCGCACCCGAGTTCACACTGCGCGCCGACGGCTTCGGCAATCTGCACCTGGAGGCGTGACCATGAAGCGTGCCGCCAAGCGGCTTGCGACGAAGCCTGGGATGAAGCTCGACCCGGTGACACTCGCGGTGATGAATAACCGCCTCGGCGCGATCGCCGAGGAGATGGGCGTCGTGTTGGGGCAGACCGGCTTCTCGCCCAACATCAAGGAGCGCCACGATTTTTCATGCGCGCTGTTCGACGGCAGCGGAGAACTGGTCGCACAGGCCGCGCATATCCCGGTCCATCTCGGCTCGACACCGCTTTCAGTACGCGCCGCAATCGAACGGCTGGAGCTTGGCCCGGGCGACGTCGCGGCGGTCAACGATCCGTTCGCCGGCGGAACCCATCTGCCGGATCTCACCCTGGTCGCGCCAATCTTTCTTGGCCACGAGCGCCGGCCCTTCGCGTTCGCCGCCAACCGTGCCCATCACGCCGACATCGGCGGGATGGCGCCGGGTTCGATGGCGCTTTCGACCGAGATCTACCAGGAAGGCTTTCGCCTGCCGCCGGTTCATATCATGCGCGCGGGGAAGCCCGCGCGCGACGTGCTGGAACTGTTCTTCGCCAATACGCGGGTGCGCGAGGAACGCGAGGGCGACCTGCGCGCGCAAATCGCGGCGCTTGACGTCGGTGCCGAGCGGCTGCGCGGGCTGGTGGCCTCGAGCGGGCGTGCGCCGGTGACCGCGGCGATGGCGGCGCTCAAGGATTACGCGGACCGCCTGATGCGCGCGACGCTCAGCCGTCTGCGGCCGGGTCTGTATCGCGCGGTGGACTACCTCGATGACGACGGCGTTGGCACGGGGCCAATCGCGATTCGCGTAGCGATTCGGATTGGCGGCGGACGCGCGACGGTCGATTTCACCGGCTCCGCGCCGCAGGTCCGCGGCTCGGTCAACGCCAACTATGCGATCACGCTCTCGGCAACCTTCTACGTGATGAAATGCCTGGCGGCGGAAGCGGTGCCGGCCAACGAGGGGCTGATGCGCCCGATTCGGGTAATCGCGCCGCCCGGTTCAATTGTCAACGCGTTGCCGCCCGCCGCAGTCGCAGGCGGCAACGTCGAAACCTCGCAGCGTATCGTCGACGTTCTGCTTAAGGCGCTGGCCGCCGCCGCACCCGACCGTATCCCGGCGGCCAGCTCAGGTTCGATGTCGAACATGACGCTGGGCGGCTATGACTCGATCCGCGCGCGCCACTTCTCTTATTACGAAACGATCGCCGGCGGCGCCGGCGCGGCTCCCGGCCATCCCGGCGCCGCCGGCCTCCATACGCACATGACCAACACGCTCAACACGCCGATCGAAGCGCTGGAAGCCTACTACCCGATGCGGATAACCGAGTACCGGGTGCGCCGCGGCTCCGGCGGCCGCGGCGCGGCCGCCGGCGGTGACGGTCTCATTCGCGAACTTGAATGCATGGTGCCGGCGACACTGAGCCTGCTGACCGATCGACGCGTCACGCAGCCGTGGGGGCTTGCCGGCGGCGGCCCCGGCAAGCCCGGCGCGAATTATCTGGTGCGTGACGGGCAGCACATCAAGCTGCCCGGCAAGGCCAACGAGCGTCTGGTGGCGGGCGAGCGCGTGCGAATCGAAACGCCCGGCGGGGGCGGATGGGGCCGCGCTGCGCGCGGCCCCATCCGCCCTCGCCGCCCTCGATGACCGCGGCGCACAACGCCGCGCCATGAGGCGGGACGACGGCTGCGTCGTCGTCCCGCCTCATGGCGCAGGAGGCATCGGGCAGTTACTCTGGAATTGCCTGCACGGTGATGGCCGTCGGCGGCGAACGCAAGCTTCTTTACACGGGTTGAAGTGATCGGATGGCGGAGTCGCAGTTCTGGATTGGAGTACACGGCGTAATCGCCGACGGTGGACGTCTGCTGGTGCTGCGGCGCGCGGCGCGGATGTCTTATAGGCCGAGCCACTGGGACCTTCCCGGAGGCCATCTCGCGCTGGGCGAAAGTCTGGAGGAGTGCCTCGCGCGCGAAGTCGGCGAAGAGACCGGCCTTGCGATCGAGATCGAGCGCACGCTTGGCCTCTACAAAGCGCCGTCGGATCCATACGTGCAAGCGCTCTTTGCATGCCGGCCCGCGGATGCCCGCCGAGATCTCCTCCTGATGTCCGATGAGCATTCCGAGGGCCGTTGGGTAACGCCCGCCGAGCTTACGCGGATGACCGACATGATTCCGTACCTTGAGGGGATATTGCGGCGCGGGATGCTCGACTATCTGAAATAAGCCGCCCGAGACTGAAAGACGAATCCCGCCAGAGGCTCAGCGGCTCGTCGGCGGCTCGCCGCGCCGGGGCAGGCGGCCCCACCAGTAGCCCAGGAAGTTCGCGCATTCCAACTCGTGGCAGAGCGCCCGCTCGCGATCGCCGCGCGCCGCCGCTATCGCCATCCGCATCGCGTTACGAACCAGCTTGTCGAAGTGATTGTGGCTCCGCCCACCCGCCTGCGCCGTCCCCACGCCGAAAGCGAAGGCCTTGCGCCGCAGGTACCGGCGGTTCATGCGCGCGGCGGGCACCAGGTGAAAAACCCGCGCCTCGGTGACGAAACCCATCGCGCCGCCACTCTGTATTATCCGTGCGAACAACTCCGTGTCCTCGCCTGAAATCGGATTGCCGCCGACCACGCCCAGGTCCTCGCGGAAGCGGCCGAAGCGCGTGAAGCACTCGCGGCGAAAGCCAACGTTGGCGCTGAAGTAATTGCGCAGGACTTCCGCATCCTTCAGCGCCGCCGCCGCGATCGCATCCTGGTCGTGCACCGCGAAACGCACGTACAACGAGGTCCCCAGCCAGCGCGGCGGCGCGACCTCCCATCGCGGCAGCACCATCCCGCACGCCGCGTCGAGTCCGCGCCGTTCGATCGCGGCCAGCATCAGCGCCGCCCAGTTGGAATCGGCCACCGCGTCGTCGTCGATAAACAGGATGAAGTCGCCGGCCGCTTCGTCGACCGCACGGTTGCGCGCGAAACTCGATCCCGGGCGACGCTCGAACACGCGCCGTATCGGAAACGGGGCGTCCGCCGCCGCCTCTTCGACCACGGCGGGCGTGCGGTCGCTCGAATTGTTGTCGATCACCAGGCATTCCGTCTCGACGCCCGCGGGCAGGTTCTGCGCCGCGAGGCTCGCCAGGGTCTCCCCGAGAATGGCCGCGCGATTGTAGGTGGGAACCGCGAGCGTGAGTCGAATCGCCAATTGCTTAGTGCGGACGCGGCTTCGCACGCGGCCCGGCCGACGGCGTCGGCGTCGGCCCGGGCTGTCCGGGTGTGGACGATCCCGAGGGCTGCGGCGCCGGTGCGAGGTTTTCGATCGCGAGGGTCGGCAGCGGCGCCTTGGACCGCGTGAAAACCATCGATCCCACCATCAGGCTCGGCTCGGATTGCTGCTGGGTCTGCGTCGGCGCGATCAGCTCGAAGCCGAAGTCCCTGGTCTCGCCGGGCACGAACGGTAAAACCGGCCGGACGAATCCAGTGAATTCGATCGGCGTTTCGACAACGCTATGGCTCTCCTGGTAGATGAGCTTGCGTTGGGCGCCACGCCCCGCGTAGTACGTCACTGTCAGGCGCACTTCATCGACGCCGCGATCGCCGGCGTTGGTGATACGGCCGAAGATCGCCGGCAGGCGGTCCTCGGACATTTTCACCGCCACGTCGCTCAGCACGAGCTTGGGAATGTAGGCTCGCGCCGCCGGGATCTCGGCCTGGATTTCTTCGATCGCCTTGAGTCTGCGCTTGAAGAAGCACTCCAGGCCGCGGCTGCCGCTGAATTCGTGCTTGCCAAGTTGCGTGAGCAGCGCCTGGTAGGCCGCCGCGGCTTTCGAATAGTCTTCGTTGTGATAGATGTCGACGGCCTCGCGATTTCCGTCGCGGATCAGGTCGCGGCGCGCGAAGTCCGCGACCACGCGCCATTGATGCTGCTGCTTGACCATCACCAATGCGTCTTCGAACCTCAGCTTCGGATAGACTCCCGCCTGGAGCGATTTGTCGGCAGCCGCGTTGAGCGAATCCTGCGGCCCCGCCTTGGCGTCTATCGTCCGCTCCCAGAGCGTGAGATCGGGCATCGTGACCTTGACCGGCACCACCGCGCGCTCGCCGGCGATCTGCGGCTCGCCGACTTCGTAACGCGTGCTGAACAGAATCGCACGGAACCAGATTGGATCGACGTCGGGCGCGAGCGGAATATCGGTCAGGAACTGCTGGAGCGAGCGCGAGGCACGCTCCTCGTCGGTGAGCGTCGCGTAGCAGGCGGGATAGTTGAACTGCTGAAGGTCGGCGAGATAGCGGGTGGCCAAGCTCTGCGGCGATTGCCCGCATCCCGCCAGCAGCAAGGCCGCGCTGATCAGCACGAGCGCGAGCGGCCTGGAGCGTCGAACTTTTCCGCTAACTCTCCTCACATCCATCCGCATCCCCGACCCGCGCGCGCGAAGCCCTTAGCGCTCGACCGGCAGTCGCGCGCTGTCCCAATCGAGCATCCCGCCCTTCATGCTGCAGACTTGGTTGAAGCCGAGTCCGGTAAGGATCGCCGCCGCGGTTACGCTGCGCACGCCCGCGCGGCAGATCACCACGATATCCTTGTCCTTAAAGGATGCGAGTTCCTTGTCGGCGCGATCGGGCAACTCGCGCAACGGGATCAGACGCGCACCCGCGACATGGCCGAGTTCGCCGCTGAATTCGTCAGGCTCGCGCACGTCGATCAGCAGCGGCGCGGCGGCGGTGCCGAGCCGCGCGGCAATTTCCGTCGGCAAAAGCTGACTCACCGAATTGAGCTGGGCGAGCGTCGGAAAACGGATCGACGTGGCTTCGATCTCGGATTGGTTAGGCTGCAGCGCCTCCTGGATCCCCTCGGGCAGCGGCAGTCCGAGATTGTTCATCAAGCCGATGTAAGCCTCGCGCGAGCGTCCGGCGAGTCGCGGATTGGAACTCTTCTCTTCGCCGATCGTGGAATTTAAATGGCCGCGGTAGTCGTGCGCCGGGTAGACCAGCGTCGAGTCGGGCAGAGTGAAGAGCTTCTGGGTGACTGAATCGTACTGTTCCCCTGCGTCGCCACCGGCAAAGTCGGCCCGTCCGGTGCCCTGAATCAACAGGCAATCGCCGGTTAAGACGCGGTCCTCGGCGTACAAGCTTATCGAGTCGGGAGTATGACCGGGCGTATGCAACACCTTGAGCTCGAAATCGCCAACGATCAGGCGCTGACCGTCCTCGAGATGCATCGCGACATGCGGGGCCGGGGCCCGCCGATGCATCGCCACCGGCGCATCGGTGAGGACCGAGAGTTCGTGCGCGCCGCTCCGATGGTCGGCATGCGTATGGGTATCGACGATCAGATCGAGCTTGAGGCGATGGTACGCCAGCACGGCGAGATAGCGCTCGACCCGATCCTTGACCGGGTCGATTATCACCGCGCGCTCCATGCCTTCGGAGGCGAGCAGATAGGTCTTGCACTTGGCGTTGTTCAATTCGCGAAAGTTCATGTCGCCTCCGGGACGGCGTCCGCGCGCCACGATGATCTCGAACACCGCGCCGGCGCGCTGGCCGGAACTGGCCGCAAACACTATAGCGCCCCGCGCGTTCCCGTGTGAACGCCAACCTTACCCGGCGAGGAATCGGCTTGACGGGCGGCTATGGTCACCCGATGATGCCAGCGATGGAACTACGCTTCGCGGTGCCGCTCGCGATCTTCGCCTTCACTTACTTCGTCCTCGCGGTCGGCAACTTTCCCGGACTCAAGCTCGATCGCACCGGTGCGGCACTGGCGGGCGCGCTATTGATGGTGGCGACGGGGTCGCTCAGCGAGCCCGACGCGCTCGCCGCGATCGACTTCCATACGCTGCTGCTGTTGCTCGGAATGATGATCATCGTGGCCAACCTGCGGATCTCCGGTGCCTTCGCGCTGGTCGCGCGATGGCTCCTGGAGCGCGCGCACGTGGGCTATGGGCTGCTCGCGATGACGGTGCTCGCCTCGGGCGTGCTGGCCGCCTTTTTTATCAACGACGTAGTATGCCTGTCGCTGGCGGGCCCCCTGATTGAAGTCGCCCATATCCTTGAAATAGACGCAGCGCCGCTGCTGTTGGCGCTCGCCACCGGCAGTAACATCGGCAGTGTCGCGACCATCACCGGCAATCCGCAAAACATGATCGTCGCCGGCTTCGCTGGTATCGGTTACTCGGCGTTCGCGATTCGCCTGGCGCCGGTCGCGTTGGCCGGCCTGCTGGTCGACTACGCCGTTATCGCAGCACTGTATCACCGGCGCCTGAGCCGCCTCCGGCTGCGCGACGACCTGCACATGCCGGCGCCCCCGCCGGAACGCCGCTATCATCTCGTCAAATCATCCATCGTCGCTGGCGTGGTGCTCGTGCTGTTCGCGATGGGCTATCCGACTCACCTGGTGGCGCTGGGCGGCGGCGCGATATTGCTATTCACGCGGCATACCCAGCCACACGAAGTCTACGAGCAGATCGATTGGACGCTGCTGGTGATGTTTGCCGGCCTGTTCATCGTGGTCAGAGGCGCCGAGACCACTCATCTCCTGGAGGACCTGGTGCGCGCCGTGGGACCCGAGAGGCTGAAGAACGTGGCGGTGCTTTCCGTGGGCAGCGCGGTCCTCTCCAACCTGGTCAGCAACGTTCCCGCGGTGCTGCTGTTCAAGCCGATCTATCCGCAGATAAGGCAAGGGATGAGCACCGGGTTGGTGCTCGCCAGTGCCAGCACCTTCGCCGGCAACCTGACCCTGCTCGGATCGATCGCCAACCTGATCGTGGTCGAGCAGGCGCGCCGCGAAGGGATTCAGATCCGCTTCGTCGACTATCTGAAAGTCGGCCTGCCGGTTACGATCGTCACCCTCGCCATGGACATCGCCTGGCTCCAGTTGTTTAAGTAACGCCGAAGCGCATCGTGGCGCTATGGAAACTTCATACGCACGATTTCCACCTTGCGCACGGCTTCCGCCACCATCGTCTCGACTTCGAGCACGCCTTCGGCGGCGCGCACTTCGTCAAGGTTGGCGTGAGTCTCGGGATGCGGCGGCACAAAGAGCGAGCAGCAGTCCTGGTCCGGCTGAATTGAGGTCTCGAAGGTCCCGAGCTGGCGCGCCTGGTCGACGATCTCGTTCTTGTCCATCCCGACCAGCGGACGCAGCATCGGGAGTGCCGCGGCTTCCTCGATGACCGTCATGTTCTCCAGCGTTTGCGACGCCACCTGGCCGAGACTCTCGCCGGTCACCAGCGCGCGCGCGCCCGCGCGCCGGGCCAGCGCGGCAGCGATCCGCACCATGAAGCGGCGGTAGAGAATCACGCGCAGCGGGCGCGGCCCACGCGCGACGATCTCGCGCTGGATGTCGGCGAAGGCCACCAGCATCAGCGTCGACCGCGCCTGATAACGGGTAAGATGCTCAGCGAGCTCGGCCGCCTTCTCGCGGCTGGCCGTCGAGACCAGCGGATGGCTGTGGAAGTGGACGAAGTCGAGCCTCAGCCCGCGCCGCATCATGCGATGCGCGGCGACCGGCGAATCGATTCCCCCGGAAAGCAGCGCCATCCCATGGCCTGTGATGCCTACCGGCAAGCCCCCCGCACCCGGCAGTTTGCCGGCCGCGATATAGGCGCCGTCGGGGAGAATCTCGACTGTAATGACCAGCGCGGGATTCTCAAGGTCTACTTTAAGTCCGATTTCATCCTTGACCGCGGCGCCGACCGCCTGATCGATTTCCATTGAATTCAACGCAAACCGCTTGTCGGATCGCGTCGCGCGCACGCGAAAGCTGTCCGCATTTCGATGCCGGCGCGCGATCGCGACAGCCTCGCGTTTGATCTCCTCTATATCGCGTGCGACCGGACGGCTAAGGGAGAAATTTTGCAGCCCAAAGAGCAACGCGGCGCGCTCTGCTGCGACCTCCTCGTCAATCTCGTCGGGCAGCTCGACGATAAGCCGAGGCCCCTCGCCGCGCATCGGCCCGAGCTTGAAGTCGGCGAAGACATCGCGCAGATTGCTCTTCAATTGATCGACGAAGCGCCATTTGTTGCGCCCCTTGAGAGCAATTTCGTGGTATCTTCCTACCAGGTAACGCATCGTGACCGCTTACACCCGCACGGGCCTATTCCGCGCAGGGGTCACCCTGTCCGCGGGAGTCAGCACAGATACATGAGCATATCGGAACGAATCAATCAGCGCGTCGCTCGCCTGCGCCAGAGCCTTGAACCCGTTGATCAGCTCGCGCGCCATCGTATCGGCGCGGGACGCGGCGCGGCGGTGCTGATGCCCATTTTCGAACTCGACGACGACCTCCACCTGGTCTATATCCGGCGCTCCGACCACGTCGACAGCCATCGCGGCCAGGTCGCGTTTCCGGGCGGCCGCGTCGACCCGACCGACGAAACCCTGCTCCACACGGCGCTCCGCGAGGCGCGCGAAGAGGTCGGGATCGAGCCCGAAAGCGTGGACCTTTTGGGCTGCTTCGAAGGAACCGTTGCGCGCAGCAGCGAGATCCATGTGACGCCGTTCGTCGGCGTAATACCGGCCGCCCACGGCCTGCGTGCGGATCCAAAGGAGGTCGCCGCGATCTTCTTCGTCCCGATGAGCGCGCTTGAAGATTCGAGCTATCGCGGCACCTATCGCTTCCGCCGTGACAGCGGAACGGTGACCGAGCATCCGGCGATCTTCTACAACGACCAGGTCATCTGGGGACTCACGCTGCGCTTCACCGAGGAACTGCTGGACCGGATGAACGGTTCCACCTCCGCTTAGACGAGTCGGCATGTCGCGAAAAAACCGGACGCGCACGGTTCAATGGCGCGTCATCAACTCGAAATACGACACGTCGACCAACTCTCGCGCGCCTACGCCGAGTGCCGAAAGCAGTTCGTCGACCGCGGCGCGCGCGGAACCGGAATCATCACCCGTCGAGTCTTCGTCGCCCTCGCCCAATACCGCTTCGATCTCGCCGAACCCGCCCAGCGTCTCGACCCGGTCCAGATGGAAGCGGACGTTGCGCCGGGTAAGCAGCGTGCGATGCTTGCGCACTTCGGCCAGCACGCCAAGAGCGCCCACGAGCATCTCGCGCGTGCGCGTGACATCGGCCACCGTTGCGATCTCATACCGGCTGAGCATCAGCCCGCTCTCCCGCTCGCGCGCATAGTGAATCAGCCAAGCCCCTGGCGGCTGCTCGCGCAACTTGAGTTTGCCGTGCGCCACGACAAAGAACGTGTCGCGCTGGATGAAGCTCGCCACCGCCGTGTAGCCGAGCGCCAGCGCCACCGTGCGCGCCGCGTCGAGGTCGCCGAGGGGAAATTTGGCCTCCAGGTTGCGCATGTTGGTCTTCGCTCTCCCGCCCTTCCCGCTCGCCCCCGGCCGAACGGGCGTGCTTGAAAGAGTCACGGCCGTGCAACAATATCAGGCACGCCCAACGATGTCCTGATCAGGAGAAACCGCGATGGCCGAAGTCACCCCTTGCGAGCGGCCCGAATGCGATCAACCGGGAAAGCTCCGCACTATAACGGTTCCCGCAAGTGAGAAGGAAATAGAGGTGCATCTCTGCGACGAAGACTACAGCGAGGCTCGCGCGCAGAAGCCCCCTCCGCGATGGTTTAGTGAACTCCTGAACCACATCGGACTGGTGGGTTAGAGACGGGCGCCGCGTCCGCAGTCACCTTGACGTCGCGCAAAGGCGCCGCATGCGTTCGCACCGCCGCGGCGAATCCGCATATTCTGTGATCGCCATGGCGACTAATCCGCGACGTTTCATCGGCGACGACTCGCCCATAACGACTCACTCACGATGACTCACACCGACATCGAAAAGGAAGACGCGGCCCTGCGCGCGGCCGGCTTCGACCCGGCCGCGCCGCCCGCCGAGGCGCTCGCGCGCCTGGGCGAACTGCGCGCCGCGCCTGGCGTCAGCGCCGAGGCAATAGCGCGCGCGCTCGGCGCGATCGCGACGGCGGAGGCGGCGGCAATGCTGTCCGCAATGGAAGCGGAGGCGA
The DNA here is from genome assembly GCA_963755905.1 of uncultured delta proteobacterium. Taxonomy (GTDB): domain Bacteria; phylum Desulfobacterota; class Binatia; order Binatales; family Binataceae; genus JAKAVN01. Next base: position 722,027 of record CAVWLM010000002.1, on the reverse strand, counting down.
GCGGCGCGTTGCGCCGCGAGGTGCGCCGCGCGCTATATCGTTTGCGCCAGCGCGGAATCGCACCGCCCGCCGGCACGACCCCGGCGCAACCGGCCGCTTCGCCGCCGGCTGCCCCCGGGCTCAGCGCGCTCTTCTCGCCCATCGACGCCGACGGCGCGCGCATCGTCTGGCTCCTGAAGCAGCGCCGGGGCGGCGGGATCGCGCGGCTGTGGGGCCTGCTCTCGGATAGCGACGGACTGATCGACGTCGCGTTGACCGAGCTTTCGCGCCGCGAACTGCGCACGGAACGCGCCCAGATCGAGCGGCGCGCGGGCCTCGCGATGGTCGACGGCGACGCGCATCTGGCGGACTACGTTTTGTGCGAGGCGTTTCGCCGCACGCCAGCCGAAAAGCGCGCCCACGTCGGGAATTTCCTGACCCTGCGAACGGAAATCCTCGGCTCGCCGCCTCCCGTGGAAATTGTTCATCCGATTTATGCCGAGATGGCTTCCGCGTTGGATCGCGAGCCAGGCGTGGATCTGCTCAAGGAGCCCGAGATCGCCGCGTGGAAATTCTCGCCCACCGCGATCAAAACCTACGCGGACGAGATTAAGTCGATCCAGGAGAGCGTCCTGGTGCTTAACCGCGTCCAGCAGGAAGGACGCATCAATATCGTCGTCGACCGCGCCGTCGGCGACCTCCTCGGCGGCGAGCGCGCGGGCGCGGTGCGCCGGCGGCTCGAGGATATGGCGTATTACATGGCGCGAAGCGGCCGGCGCGAACCCGCCGGATGGGCCGCGGCCGCCGCCGCGCGGCTGCGCGACGGCGCCGACGCGAGCCGGATCCCATTCTTCCAGGCGCTGATTCGCGCACAACTCGGCGCGGTGTTCGCCGAAGAGCAGGAACGCGAGCGTGAAGAGCCTCGGCTCATCATGACGCCGGCCGAGGCGATGCGCGCGCAGCAGCAGCAACAGGCGCACTCGCGGCGGCGATAGAGGAAGTATTCGAGGAAGTATTCGATGATCGATGAGAAACCGCTCGCGGGCATTCGCGTGCTCGATCTGAGCCGCGTGCTGGCGGGACCGTTTTGCGCGATGAATCTAGCCGACCTCGGAGCCGAGGTCGTCAAGATAGAGCTGCCCGGGCGCGGGGACGACTCGCGCGGTTACGCCCCTCGCATCCCCAACTCCAACGACTCCGGCTACTACTACAGCGTCAATCGCGGCAAGCTAAGCGCCACGGTCGATCTGCGCAAATCCGTGGGCGTGACGGTGGCGCTTGACCTCGTGCGGCACTGCGACGTGGTGCTGGAGAATTTCGCGCCGGGCACGATGGACCGTTTCGGACTGGGCTACGCGCAACTCGCCGCTACCAATCCCCGCATCATCCTGTGCTCGATTTCGGGTTTCGGGCAGAGCGGCCCGATGGCCTCCGCCCCCGCCTACGACATCGTGGCACAGGCGCTCGGCGGTACGATGAGCATCACCGGCCCAGCGAACGGAGATCCGACGCGATGCGGCGTGTCGATCGGCGACCTGACCGCGGGTCTTTACGGCGTGATTGCGATCCTGTCGGCGCTCCGATTGCGCGAGCGCACCGGCGTGGGACGTCACCTGGACATCGCGATGCTCGATTGCCAGGTCGCGCTGCTCGAGGACGCCCTCGCCCGCTATTCGGCGACCGGAAAAGTGCCCGGGCCGCTCGGCTCGCGGCATCCGTCAATCACACCCTTCCAGCAGTTCCGCGCGGCCGACGGATATTTTGTCGCGGGCGCGGGCAATGAATCGCTATGGGTGCGCTTCTGCGACGCGATTGGAATGCCGGAATTGAAGGGCGATCCTCGCTTTACACTCAATACCGACCGTACAGCGAACCACGCCGAACTGGAGCCAATACTTAGCGGCCACTTCGGCTCCCAACCGCGCGATCACTGGCTCAAACTGCTGGGTGAGGCGGGAGTGCCATGCGCCCCGATCGCCACCGTCGCCGAGGTCTCGCGCAATCCCCATCTGCAAGAGCGCCAAATGATCCTGCATGCCGACCATCCCACCTTCGACGGACTTATCGTCCCGGGCTCGCCGCTCAAGACTGCGGCCAAGTCTGGCGGCGAGAGTGCTGAGGGAACCGGGGCACCCAACACCCGCGCGCCCGCGCTCGGCGAGCACACCGAACGGGTCCTGCGCGAGGTCGCCGGTTACGACGCGGAGAAAATCGCCGCCCTGCGCGCCGATGGCATCATTTGACAGATTGGCATGGGCCTGAGGTGACCGATCGGCCTGGCGCGCAGGCGTCGGCATACCATCGTTCCTGCTCGGGCGAACTTGCAGTTAGCTGGATTGCTCGCCAGAGGATGGCCGCTCCGACGCGGGCGCCGTCGCCGGAATAGCAGGAGGCATCGGCGGAATCGCGACCGGTTCCGGAGGTGCGACGAGCCCACCGAGCGCACGCACGCCTTCGACCGCGGCCGCCACGGCCACTCGACCGACCACAGCCGGCGCTAAAAGATCGGAGAGCGGGCGGATAAGTTGTGCGACCTCTACCAGGCGCCGGCGGACAATCGGATTCCTCGCCGCCAATCCCACGCCGTCAAGATAGAGATTGAACAACTTCATCGAAAACGGCTGCTCCCCAAGCGTGAATGGAAAACGCAGATCCACGCCGGCCGACAATTTCCATGGGTCGCGCTGGATTCGTGCCTGGGCTGCGAAAAACTCGCGCGCGAACTCGGGCGCGTCACATCGATATTTCTCGAGGCATGCGCGCAACACCGTGGTCGAGAGCGCCAGCGCCGTCATCCCCTGCGCGTACACCGGATTGTAGTGGCAGAACGCGTCGCCGATTGCGATAAAGCCATCCAGGCGCTCATTCCAGCGCTCGTAGTGACGCCACTGATTACGCATCGCCCGGTTGGCGTAGATCGGCGAGATCGGCTCCATCAGACGTGTCATCTCGGCGATGATCGGCGAGCGCAAGCGCCGGATGTGCTCAGTGAACTCGTCCTCGCGCGTCGGCGGATAGTTGCGATTGAAGCCCGCGAGCGTGAGATGCCAACGATTGTGCTCCTTGAGCTGAAAGTTCGCCTCGGTCAGATCGTCGGGGCGGCGGCGGATATACGCGCCAGCCCACCACCACCATTGCTCGGGCCACTGGCCGGGCGGCGGCCCCTGGAACCATCGCGAGGCATAGCCGGCCAGCGGATCAACCACGCTCTCGCGCGGCGGCTGGAGCCCGGCCGCTTCGAGCCACGCCGGCGCACGCGAAACCGCGCCACTCGCGTCGACAATCAGATCGGCCTCGACCACCGTGCCCTTGCCGCTCTCGCGCGCCGGAATCGTGACGCCGACGCATCGCGGTCTACCGCCCTCGCGTGAGACCTCAAGCCCGGTCGCCGCTACGCGCTCGCGCAGTTCGACCTTGGGCAGCTTGCGGAAAAGATCGCGAACGCATGATTCGATAAGCTCGCGGCTCGCGCTCAGAAATTTAAAATCGGAAGGATAGCGTGGCTGCCATCCCTGTGGCCGTAGCACGACGAAATCCAGGGTATGGTCGTGAAAGGTCGCGCCCTTCTCGACCGCCAGCCGCTCGAAGCCGGGAAACGCGCGCTCGTATTCCCACAGACCGCGCACCAGCAGGCCGTGCACGTGACGGGCCTGCGGCACGCCGGCGCGATCTTCAATGCCGACGGGGAAGGCGTCGCGATCGAGCACGGTCACGCGATCGAAGAAATCGCTCAGCACCCGGCCGGTAAACAGCCCGGAGAAGCTACCGCCGATTACGACTGCGTGCGTGCTGGCCATGAGGGGTTTGTCCGGGGTCGAACTCTCGAATACTAAACTTGCCGGCGATTCGCCAGTCAGATGCACATCCGGCAGGGGCCGTGACGAAGATTCTTACAACGCCATCCAGGAGCGCGTCGCGTCGCTTTGCCGCGAACCGTTCAACTGGCGACGAACCGCTCGGCGTAGATTCGCTCCGGATTGATGCCCAATTCCACCAGGCGTCTGCGCGCCCCTTCGATCATCGGCGGCGGCCCGCATAGATATGCCACCGCCTCCGGATCGCTTATCGCTTCCGCGCCCAGCGCGTCGACCGGCGTCCCGACGATAAGCCCAGAGGCGGGATCCTCGACGCGGTCGGCCGAGAGCCGCACGCTTAGCTGCGGAATCCACCACTGCCGCAATTCGATTTCGTCGCGATAAAAGAAGGTCTTGTCGCTCGCGCATCCGAAGCTCAGCAACATCTTCGGCTTGGCTCCGCTCGCACGCCGTAACTCGTCGATCATCGCAAGAATCGGCGCGAGCCCGGTGCCTCCGGCGACGAAGACATGAAGGCCCTTGCCCCGATGCAGGATGAACGCGCCAAGCGGCCCTTCGACTTCGACACGCTCGCCCTCGCGCGCCCCGCGCAGATATTCCGACATCGCGCCGCCCGGGATGATCCGTACCAGAAATTCCATCTTTGGAAGATCGCGCGGCGTTGAACACATCGAGTACGAGCGCCACTGATCCGTACCCGGCACCTTGATTCGCACGTATTGTCCCGCGTGGAACGAAACTCCGGCGCGGCGCTCGACTTCAATCGCGAATTTTGCGACCGAGGGTGCCGGCCATTCGATTCCGGCCACGCGCGCCTCGAAGGAGCGGCGCTCCTCGGCGTAAATCAGCGCGCTCGGGTAATGCAGCCGGACCGTGCTCGGCGCGAGCGCGTGCGCGCTACAAAGGAGGCGCTTGCCCTCGGCGATTTCCGACGCGATAAGCGAAAGCGCACGGTCATGCGCCATCTCGAGTGTTCCGCTCACTATCTGTCCGACGCAGGTCGAGCAGCTACCGGAGCGGCATTGGTAGACTAGCGGCACGCCCTGGCGCAAGGCGGCGTCGAGCACGAATTCATCGGCGCCGACTTCGATCTCTTTTTCGACGCCGTCCTCGAAGCGCAGTGTCACGCGTTGAGGGTTGGCGGCGGTCGGAGAGCTAGAGGTTGTTTGCGTGGACATCGAGGATGATCCGCCACCGAATGCCGGCGTGCCAGGCGCTATCGTCCGCTCCGCAGCCCGTCGCGCGATCCCGGCGGTTCCTGAATACCGCGGTTGAAACGGGCCGCGACCTTGCGCCAGGTGATGGTGGCGGCGTCGAAGGCGCACAGCGATTCACGGTTCCATCCGTCGTCGCGCTCGTAGAACTGTTGCATCGCCTCGCGCGCGAACAGGTCGTTGTCATTGAAGTCGCGCAGCGCAAGCGGCTCGAAGAAATTGTCGTACAAATAGTCCGCCTCGCGCCGCTCCTCTTCGTTGCGGCAGCGGCCGACCAGGATTTCCCAGTACTCGTGATGCTTGTCGTCGGTCGGCACGTACCATTCGTATTGCGCCCATCCGGGACTCGGCCAATGTTCGACCAAAAGAATGCCCGGCAGGACCATCGAGGTGCGCGCGTAGTAGGAGTTCTTGCCGCGCGCGCGCATGTTGACCGCCTTGTTCTCCATGATGAACTTGTACGCGCGGGTGTTGTACATGTTCATTATGCCTTTGGGGCCGTCGGGCTCGTCGATGATCTTAATCGCGCCCTCGCCGATTGGCTCGACCCCGAGGCCGAGCTTGCGGTCGGTCGCCGCAACGATCTGATTGTTCCAATGGATCAGCAGATGGCCGGGGTCGAAGCCATTCTCAGCCGCCAGACGCCAGTTGGAATTGCCGGTGCGATGGATGCCGCGAACGTAGACGTTCTCGTCGAGGATGTGCGCGACGGCGTTGGCGTCGTCGGTGATCCGGATCGGCATGTCGGATTCGAGCGGCGGCAGCGGCGCGAAATCCTCGTCGCCCACGAAGACAAAGATTATTCCCGCGCGTTCCACCACCGGGTAAGTGCGGACGCGGACCTTGCCGATCAGCGGATCGTCGGGCGAGGCGACGATCGTCTTCAGTACGCCGTCATCGAGTCCGTAGGTAAAGCCGTGATACCAGCAGCTCAGGGTCTCGTCGGTCAGGCACATCGGCCGCAGCGACATTTTGACTCCGCGATGCGCGCAACGATCGCGCAGGGCGTAAACCTTGCCGCGGGAACGGCGGAGCGCGATGTCGTGGCCGGCCATCGTGACACCCTTGACGCCATTTTCGCCAAGCTCGTGACTGAAGAGTGCCGGGTACCACGTATTCTTGAAACCCCAGTCCGCTTCGACATAAGGCGCATATTGCCGGCTGGCCGAAACCGCACTGGAGATTCGATCGCTCGCGGCCATGGTCATACCTCCTCGCCCGCCGTTTGCGCCCACCGCCGAACGCCGCTCTCAACTCCCGGGCCTCTGCCGGGCTTCGTGTTGCGCATGTTAGACTCATGGACCGTCGCTCGGCTCGATGTCAACTATGTCCGATCTGAACCCCGGAGGCGTACCGCAATGCAAGAAGTCGTAATCGTTGACGGAGTTCGCACGCCCATCGGCCGCTCCAACAAGGACGGCTATTACAAAGACGTTCGCGCCGACGATCTCTCGGTGATGTGCGTCCGGCGCCTGCTCGAGCGCAATCGCGCTCTCGACCCGGCTGAAATCGAGGACGTGGTATGGGGATGCGCCAATCAGTCGGGCGAGCAGGGGCTGAATATCGGCCGCATGATCGCGCTGCTCGCGGGCCTCCCGGTCGAAGTCGCAGGCACCACGGTCGACCGCCAATGCGGATCGGGTCTGCAAGCGGTCAACTTCGCGGCTTACGAAATCATGACCGGCACGGGCGACGTGGTGATCGCGGGCGGCGTCGAGCAGATGAGCCACGTGCCGATGGGATCGGGGCTGTTACCCAATCTGAAGCTGCTCGACCTGTTTCCACAGGACATGTTTGTGATGGGGCTTACCGCGGAGCGGCTCGCCGCGATGTACGGAATCACACGCGAGCAGGCCGATGCGTTCTCGCTACGGTCGCATCAGCGTGCGGTCGCGGCACGCGAGCGGTTCAAAGAAGAGATCGTGCCGGTACGCCTGGCCGGCGGGCTAATCGATATCGACCAGGGGCCTCGCCCTGACACCAGCTTGGAGCGGCTTGCGGCGCTGAAGCCTTCATTCAAGCCCGACGGCGGCCAGGTCACCGCCGGCAACTCCTCGCAAGTTTGCGACGGCGCGGCCGCCGTGCTGCTGATGAGCGCCGAGCGGGCGCGCGCATTGGGCCTCACGCCGATGGCGCGAATTCGCGCCACGGCAGTCGCCGGCGTGAGGCCGGAGATAATGGGATGGGGTCCGGTACCGGCTACGCACAAAGTGCTCGGCCGCGCGGAGCTCAAGATGGACGAAATCGACCTCGTCGAAATCAACGAAGCGTTCGCCGCCCAGGTACTGGCCTGCAACGCCGAGCTTAAAATCGATGAGAACCGGCTCAACGTCAACGGTGGCGCGGTCGCATTAGGACATCCACTGGGATGTTCAGGGGCGCGCCTGATGGTGACCTTGACCCACGAGATGCGCCGGCGCGGCGCGCCGCTGGGACTCGTGACGATGTGCATCGGGATCGGCCAAGGCATCGCGACGGTGGTCGAGCAAAGCTGATGACGCGAACGCGCCGGCGCGGAGTATCCGAGTGAAGCAGGGTTCTACCAAGGCCGAGTTGGACGGGAAGGCTCGCGACAATATCGGCCGGATCACGTCGGGAGCGCCGCGTCCTCAGTTAAGCGACCTCTACTTTTTCCTGACCACGATTTCGTGGCCTGCTCTCCTGCTGCTAATCCTGGCGCTGTTCGGAGTCATCAATTGCCTGTTCGCGTTCGGTTATATGATCGACGGCGGAGTAGCCAACGCCCGCCCCGGTTCATTCGCCGACGCCTTCTTTTTCAGCGTACAGACGATGGCGACGATCGGGTATGGCGTTATGGCGCCGCGTTCGCTCGCTTCCAACATCCTGGTGAGCATCGAGGCAATCAGCGGACTGACCGCGCTCGCCGTCGTGACCGGGCTGGTCTTTGCCCGGTTCTCGCGGCCGACCGCGCGCGTGCGCTTCAGCCGGCTCGTGGCGATCGCGCCGCGCGACGGAGTGCTGTCGCTGATGTTTCGGGCGGTGAATCAGCGCTCCAACCGCATCGTCGAGGCGCAGATCCACGTCGTACTGTCGCGGTGGGAAATGACTCGCGAGGGCGAAAGTATGCGGCGCTTTTATGATCTCGCCGTCACGCGCGCCCGCAACTCTCTATTCTCGCTGAGTTGGACCGTGATCCATCCGATCGTCGAAGGCAGTCCGCTGCTGGGCGAGACGCCTGGGTCGTTCAAGGCCTCACGCAGCATGATCATCGCTTCGCTGGTCGGGATGGATGAATCGTTTCTGCAGAACGTCCACGTGCGCTACGTGTGGGTCGCGGACGAAATAGTTTGGGGTATGCGTTTCGCCGACATTTTGCACGAATTCCCCGACGGCACTTTTTCGATCGACTACTCGCGCTTCGATGACGTCGTGCCGGTCGCGCAACTGCCGCCCCTCGACGGAGCCTCGGCCGAAACGCTACAGGACTCCATCAGCGAGCCGGAAAAGGGAGTGTGAACGCCGATGATTCGGCAAAATCGCGATAGCAAAATGACGCTTGCAGATCGTCGTCGGCCCCGGTGGAATTCGTTGGGCGCCACGCGCTAAGATAACCGCCTGATGGAAGCGCAAGAGATCAAAGAAATGATCGAACGAGGCTTGCCCGGCGCCTTGGTTGAGGTCCGCGACTTCACCGGCGGCGGCGATCATTTCGAAGCGCTGGTGGTGAGCGAGAGTTTCGAGGGCAAGGGCCTCGTCGAACGCCATCAGGCGGTCTACGGAGCGCTGGGCGACGCGATGAAAGCTCGTATCCATGCGCTGACGCTTAAAGTAATGACCCCAAACCAGTATCAGAACCGGAGGTAAGATTTCAGATGGCCGATGCAATCGAGCGAATCCGTACGGCGATCAACAGCGACAAGATCGTCATTTTCATGAAAGGCAACCGCAGCTTTCCGCAATGCGGATTCTCGGCCGCGACGGTCGAAGTTTTCAACGAGCTGGGCGTGCCCTATAGCACGGTCGACGTGCTCGCCGACCAGGAAGTGCGCGACGCGGTCAAAACCTACAGCAACTGGCCGACTATCCCGCAGGTCTTCATCAACGGCAAGTTCGTGGGCGGCTGCGACATCGTGCGCGAACTGCATTCGAGCGGCGAATTGGAGACGCTGGTGAAGTCCGCTCTGGTCGAGAGCGCTCACCAGTAACAAACACCGGAATTCCAGCGTGCCCGAGCGCGATGATGCGCAACTGGCCGTCACGACCAGTTGCGCATCACGCTTGCCCGTTGTTGGCTTGCCGCTTTTCGTTCTTCCTTCGCTTCTGAGTTCTAACCGGTAGAGTACCGCGCGTCAGATGGCCTGGCGTCCGGTGCCCGCGCCATCCACGCTGAATCCCCCCGGCCCCAGCACGGCGACCATCAGCAGGCCGCCCATGATGGCTAGATTCTTCTCCCAGTGGACGGTGTCCCCTGTCGCGACGTGAAAGATTATCGTCACGGGAATCATCCACAGGAAAATGATCAGCGCCGCCAGTTCGGCGTACCATCCGAAGATCAGCATCAGGCCGCCCAGCAACTCGACGATTACCGACAGCACGAGAAGCTCGGGAACCACCGAGTGCGGCAGTCCGCCATTCACCATGTATTGCATGGTGGCCGCCGATTCGCTGATTTTTTCGATTCCTGATTGGACGAAAATATAGGCGAGCATGATCCGCCCGAGTAATGCCCCCGTGCTACGCGCTGAATCCATCGCTTCCTTCACCTCTCGCGTTCGCGGGGCTCGCCGTGTCTGGTCACCTAATGGCTATGCGTGTGACCGCCGTGAGCGTGCGTGTGCTTGCTTCGGCGACGCAGTCCGCACATCCGCGCTTACTGGAGCAGCGTGGTCGGCGACGCGGGCGCGGCTCTCACTGGTCTTAGCGACACCTTCCGCATGGTGGCGACGAAACTCGTGATCGTGACTGTGCGTCGATGGCGAAGGCGTCGGCTCCGGCACGATCCCCCGCTTGCGCCGCAACTCTTCTCGCGCACCCTGCTTGTCGTCGTGCTCGGCGACCCGGCCCTCGTAACGCGCCAGCCATCGCGCGGCCGCCTTGGGTTCCATGTGACAGAGCATCGGCACGTTCGGATGACTGAGGCATAGCGGCGGCGCCTTCGCCGCCGTGGGCGTCTTCGCCCCGCTCGTCTCCGTCTTCGGTACGCGCCCGCCGGCTCCAGAAGCGATCGCAAAGGCCGACGCGATACGCGGCGCTGACCGCTTGCATCGCGGGCACGGGTGACGCCGGCCGGCCTGGCTAAGCGGCGCCAGGACCTCGAACGTCAGGTCGCATCCGGGACAATGGCATTCGTAAATCGGCATGATGGAGCCTCAAGATTCCGAGTAGTGAACTCATTTGAGGTTCGAAATGCAAGGCAGGATCCCGTCGGCCGGCGAATCAACGTGGTGCTTGAATCGAAGTGCCCCGCTATCTAAGGTCGAAGCTTCAAAAACGCACACAGGAAGAGGCTCACGCCCATGCTATGGAAGCCCGATCAAACCTTTTATCCTTCGCCGCGGATGGCGATCGAAGGGCCGCGCGAACGGCTCGGCTACGTGGCGACCTTCAGTCTCGATCCCAGGCACGGCAAACGCGACGCGATCAACGTGCTCGACCTTGACCCCGGCTCGCCAACCTTCGCCACGGTGGTCGGACGCCTTGAAATGCCTGACGCCGGCAACGAATTGCATCACTTCGGATGGAACGCGTGCAGCTCCGCGCTCTGCCCATATTCGCCGCATCCGCACGTCGAACGCCGCTATCTGCTGGTCCCCGGCCTGCGCTCCTCGCGCATCCACGTCATCGATACCAAGCCTGACCCGCGCGCACCGAAAATCGTCAAGGTGATCGAGGCCGAGGAGATCGCGACGCGCGCCGGCTACAGCCGCCCGCATACGTTCCATTGCGGCCCCGACGCGATCTACGTGAGCGCGATGGGTGGCGCGCACGGCGGCGGTCCCGGTGGCGTCTTCCTGCTCGACCATGAGAGTTTCGACGTGCTCGGCCAGTGGGAGGTCGACCGCGGCCCGCAGTTCCTTGCCTACGACTTCTGGTGGCACATCGGCTACGACGTGGCGATCACCAGCGAATGGGGCACACCCGATATGTTCGAGAACGGGCTAAGCCTCGAGCGCCTGGTCAAGGGCGACTACGGCCATCGGTTGCACATGTGGGACCTGCGCAAGCGCCGCCATTTACAGGAAATCGACCTTGGCGCGGAGCATCAGATGGCGCTCGAATTGCGGCCGGCGCACGATCCGACCAAGGCCTACGGCTTCGTCTGCACCGTCATCTCGACCAAGGATCTCAGTGCTGGAATCTGGCTGTGGCATCGCGAGAATGGCAACGGCAAGTGGGCGGCGCGCAGAGTGATCGAAATTCCCGCGGAGCCCGCCGACCCGGATTTGCTGCCACCGCCGCTCAAGCAGTTCAAGGCCGCGCCGCCGCTGGTCCCCGAGATTGCGCTCAGCCTCGACGACAAATATCTCTACGCGTCATGCTGGGGCACCGGCGAACTCAAGCAGTATGATGTGAGCGATCCGTTTCATCCGCGCCAGACCGGCTCGGTGCGTATCGGCGGGATGGCCTCGCGCACGCCGCATCCCAGGGCCGGCAAGGTCAACGGCGCGCCACAAATGCTCGAGATCAGCCGCGACGGCCGCCGCATCTACGTGACCAACTCGCTCTACTCCGCCCTCGACGAGCAGTTCTATCCCGAGGGCATTGGCGGATGGATCGTCAAAGTCGATGTGAACCCGGCCGGCGGCATCGCGCTCGATCCGAACTTCTTCATCCCTTTCGAAGGCGAGCGTCCGCATCAGATTCACCTGGAGGGCGGCGACTGTTCATCTGATTCCTTCTGCTACCCGTGACCGCGGTTTGGCCGTGGATTGCGATCGCCGCGCTCGGCGCCTATCACGGACTCGACCCGTCGATGGGATGGCTGTTCGCAGTCGCGCTAGGGCTCCAGGAGCGGCGCCGCGCCAAGGTCTTCGGCGCGCTCGGACCGATCGCGCTGGGGCATCTGATTTCTATCGCCGCAGCGGTCGCCTTGATCGGATGGGCGCGGTTTGCCGCCGCGTCCTGGCTGCTGCGCCCGGCCGGCGCCGCCATCCTGATCCTGTTCGGCGTCTTTCGCTACCTGCGACCGCGCGCACATCCGCGATGGGTCGCGATGCGCGTGAAGTGGTACGAGCTGACGCTATGGTCGTTCCTGATGGCTTCGGCACATGGCGCGGGCCTGATGCTGTTCCCCATCCTGATGGACATGCCGGGAGGCGCGCCGATGCATCATCAGATGATGCACGGTCTGCACGGCCGCCTGATGCATGAGTCGATGGCCGCGATGGGCGGATCGTTGTCGCTCGCCCAGGATGCCGCGGTCGTCTTGCTGCATACCGCCGCGATGCTCCTCGTGATGGGCACCATCGCCATCGTCGTATATGACCGCGTCGGACTGGCATTCCTGCGCGGCGCGTGGATCAACCTCGACGCGGTATGGGCGGGCGCGCTTATCGCCGCCGGTCTGCTCTCGCTGGTCATCTGAAGCGCGGCGACAACGGCTGCGAAGCTCAGGTGAGTCCGCCGCTCATGGGCTTTCGAGCAAAAACTTGCGCGTCCACGCGGACTCCGGCTTCAACGTTTGTTAACTGTTTTCCCACGTGTACCCCTGTTAGGTTTGGCCGAAGATTTTCTCACGCGCATTCAAATGGGGGGAATGACGGTGAACCAACTGGTCGCAATGACGCCAGGAATAATCGGCCGAACGACACGTGCCATGGCGCGCACAGGGATGCGCGTTACGATGCGCATGACGATACGCACCGCGACGCGCACACGAAGGCGCACAACCATCCGGTCGAGACGCGCTCTGTCGGCGCGGATGCCCGGCTGCGCTTTCATGGCGCTCCTGATGATAGCTACTACGCTCTGCGCCTCCGCACACGGCGAGACGCTGACCCTCGATCAGGCGATCCAGCGCGCGCTCGCCTTCGCGCCGACGGTCGCCTCCGCCAACGCGCAGAGCGATCTGGGCGACGCGCTGGTGCGCGAAGCGCGCGCGCCGCTGTATCCTTCGCTCTCCGCGGGATCCGAGTACATGCAGGCACCGGGATACAGCAAAACCATCACGAACGGCGGCCTCTCCGACGCGCTGCTCAACCTCAATTACACCGCCTATGATTTCGGCCGCCGCTCGGCGCTGGTACGCGCGGCCCTCTATCAGAGCGAGGCCGACCGCTATGGCGTGCGTGCCGCGCAGGCCCAGATAATCTTCGATACTACGGTCGCGTACTATGACCTGCTGCGAAGCCAGGAGATCGATCGCGAACTGGATCTCAACGATGCGCGCCTTCGGCGCTACGTGACCGTTATCAAGGCGCTGCACAACAGCGGACGTTCGATCGCCAACGACGTGCTCAAGGTCCAGACCGCGAGTAACAACGCAGGCCTCTCTTTGTCCAGCGCGCATCACGACGTCGACCACGCGACGGCCGTCCTGGGCTCGCTGATAGGCCAGTTCAATTCCTCGGATATCCGCGTGGTCGACGCCGGTGGCCTGCCCGCGTGGCCCGGTGACGACCTCTCGCGCAACCCGATGCTGCAGGCCGCGCAAAGAACCGTGGCTTCGGCGAGAGCCGGCGTGCTGGCGGCCGAAAGAGAGCGCTATCCGACGGTAAGACTGGCGCTGAATGCCGGATGGCAGGGCATCAATCCTCCGCGCACCTTCACGCACGAGGCCGGTGCGTCGTACGACGGGCTGCTCTCGATGCCGATTTTTGACGGTGGACTCATTTCCGCGCAGATCGACGAGGCCCGCGCCCGAGTGGCCGCCGCCGAGGCACAGCTCCGGCAAGTCGAGCTGGAACTACGCAAGCAACTGACCGATGCGGAGCCGCGCTACCACCAGGCGCGCGACCAGCTCACACTATTGACCAAAGCGATCCCCACCGCAGAGGACAACTTCGAGTTGACCTGGGCGCGCTTTCTCGGTGGCGGCAATGTCACGCTGCTCGAGGTGCTCGACGCGTTTCAGCAGGTGGAGCAAATGCGCCTCGCGCGCCCCAATGAGACCTTCGCCACGCGTCAGGCGGCGGCCCAGGGAGCGGCGGTGCTTGGGCTGGAGCAATGAGACTGCCCAAGCCACCGAGCGTGCTGGCGGCGTCTCTGACGCTGCTGGTCACGCTGGGCGCGTCCGCGTGCCGCCGGCCGGTGGCCGAAGGGGACACGCCGGCCGAAACCGCGCCTGAAGTCGTGCTCACAGTGAGCGCGGCGCGAGTCGCCGTCAGGCCGATGCGCCAGGAGATTACACTCCCAGGCGTCACCGCCGCGCTGCGCACCTTTACGTTACGCGCTCCCGCGGCCGGGCGCGTCGAGGGACTCTACGTGACTACTGGCGACCGCGTGCAACGCGGCCAGGTGATCGCTCATATCATCAACCGCGAGGAAGACGCTGCGCAGGCCGGCGTCGACGTCGCGCGAACGATCGACCCCGGCGAGGCCGCCGCGCTGGAGCGCTCGGTAAAACGTTACTCCGGCGGCCCGGGGATCGCGGTCCGCGCGCCCCATAACGCCGTCGTCATACAGCGAGTGGTAAGTCCCGGCCAAATAGTCAACGAGTTCGATGCGCTGGTGGAGCTCGTGGATCCCACGAGCGTGTACGTCGATGCCCAGGCGCCAATCAACCAGATCGGTTTGCTCAGGGCCGGGATGAACGCGAGCGTGGTCTCCTCGCTCAAAGCGGGTGTCGTCTACCCCGCGCGCGTCTGGTCGATTTCACCGAGCTTCTCGCCCGGTGGAACCACAGCGCCGGTATGGTTAGAATTCACCGGCCCCAACCGAATCGCCGAGATCGGCGCCGCGGTCGAGGTCAACGTCACGACCAATTCCATCCCCGACGCCGTGGTGGTGCCGGCGGAGGCGCTATTCCAGGACGCCGCGCACAACAACTTCTATGTCTTCAAGGTGGGCGCCGACGGCCGCGCCCATCGCATCGTCGTGGCCACCGGAATTCGGACTGCGCAGGAAGTGCAGGTCACCAATGGACTCAAACCCGGCGAACTCGTCATCACTTCGGGCGGCTACGCGCTGTCCGACGGACTCCGGGTGCGCGAGAGCGTGACACCGTGGTGAACTACACTCCCAGGGGCGCGATCATTAACCGATGAGCCAGCGCAACGCAGTTCTGTCGCTGTTCGCAGTGCTAGCGCTGAGCGTGCTCGGCGTGATGCTCGCGCAATCGATTCCTAGCGCGGTCTTCCCCGAGTTCGTGTTCCATCGCGCCATCATCCTCGCCGACAACGCTCAACTTCCGGCCGGCCAGATGCTGAGCGCGGTGACCCGACCGCTGGAGGAGGCGGCCTACAACGTGGCCGGCACCACGCTGGTGCGCTCGACCACCACGCGCGGCAGCACCGAGGTCGACATCACATTCTCGGAGGACATCGACCCCACCACCAGCTTCGAGCTGCTCGGGGCCGCACTGGGAGAGGTCCGCGCCCATCTGCCTCCCGGTACTACCGTGGGCACGCGGCTGCTGCGCACTGGAACCTTCCCGATCCTGGATCTCAGCCTGAGCTCGCGGGTGCGTAACCTGACCGAACTCACCGACATCGCGTACTACGACCTGATCCCGAACCTTCATCGCATCCCGGGCGTCTACCGGGTCGAGATGGTCGGCGCAAAGTATCGCGAATACGTGGTGCGGCTGGATCCGGCGCGGATGCTCGCGCACGGACTCACGCCAGCGCAGGTAGTGACCGGGCTCAGCCAGGCCAACGTTGGCGGATCGGCCGGACGCCTGCTGGATCAGCATCGCATGCTTCTCACGGTCGTCACCGGCGCCTTGCATAGCGGTGACCAATTGATGGCGGTGCCAATTGCTACCGTCAACAACCAACCGATCTACGTGCGCGACATCGCTTCGATCGACCCAGGGATCGCGGAAGACTACATCCGCACCACCAGCGAAAACGGGCCCTCCGTGCTGGTGGGAATTTCGCGCATGCCCGACGGCGACAGCGAGCTGATCGCGAAGCGAACGCACGCAATCGTCGCCGAGTTCGCGCCGCCGCTACCCCGACGTCACTTTCTCCTTTTCCTACGACCAGGCGACGCTGGTGGCCGACTCGATCGCGAGCGTGCGCAACGCGATCGTGCTCGGGTTGGTGTTGTCGGTCGCGGTGGTTTGGATGTTCACGATGAGCGTCCTGAGCGCGCTGGTGGCGGCGGTCGTGGTGCCCTGCACCATCGCGATCACGATGGTGGTGATGGCGCTCGGCGGGTTGACGTTCAACATGATGTCGCTTGGCGGCATCGCGGCCGGCATCGGACTGTTCATTGACGACGCGATCGTCATGATCGAAGCGATCCATCGCAGACGTGCAACCGGCATTCCCACCGACGCCGCGGTCGAGAGCGCGCTCGCCGAGCTCAATCGCCCACTCGTCGCCTCGACCCTCACGGTGATCGCGGTCTTCATGCCGCTGGCGTTCGTGTCAAACATCACCGGGCTCTTCTTTCGCGCCCTCGCGATCACGCTCGGCGGGGGTCTGGCGATCTCGCTTGCGCTGGCGGTTTTCTTCACGCCCGCGCTGGAGGAGTTGCTCGGACGGTGGCGGCGCGAGAGCCGCCCGCCCGGGCTGGTATTTGGCGCGATCCGGGCCGCGTTCCTCGCCGAGTTGCGGCCGTTCATTCGGGTTCCGTTTCTGGCGGTCGCCGCCGCCACGGCCTGCTTCGTCGCGGCGTTCCTACTGTATGAGGCGGTGGGCACCGACTATCTGCCCGCGCTCGATGAAGGCGCCTTCGTGCTCGACTACATCGCGCCGGCGCCCGGCACGCTCCTCGACACCGGCGCGCTGCTGGGCAAGATCGAGGACATCCTGAGAGCGACACCGGAGGTGGCGGCCTTTTCCCGGCGCACCGGCACGCAACTGGGGTTCTTCCTGACCGAATCGAACCGCGGCGATTTCTCGGTGCGCCTCAAGGAGCGGCGATCGCGATCGATCGACGAGATCATGGACGACGTGCGCAGACGCATCCTGGCCGCGGTCCCCGGCGTCCATATCGAGTTCTCGCAGGTGCTGCAGGACCTCATCGGCGACCTTTCGGGCGTACCCGAGCCGATCGAGGTCAAGGTATTCGGCGCCGACCAGGCCGCGATCGAGGCGACCGCGAGCCGCGTTGCCAAGGAGATTGGCTTCGTTCCCGGACTCGTCGACGTCTTCGACGGCATCGTGCTGAGCAGCCCCAAGGAACAGATCGTTATCAAGCACAGCGCCGCCGCGCGCTACGGGCTGAACGGAGACGGCATCCGAGCCACGCTGGAAACCGCGATCGAAGGCACCGTGGCGACGGAACTCAACGCCGGCGATCGGGTCGTCGGCGTGCGCGTGCGCTACCCGCCGAACTTCCATCAGGATCTGGCCTCGCTCTCGGAGCTTCAGCTACTTACGCCGTCGGGCGCCGTGGTACCTCTCAGCGCGGTGGCGGAACTGCGCTGGGCGGGCGAGACCACCGAGCTTACCCGCGAGCGGCTACGCCCGGTCGTTCCCGTAACGGCGCGCCTGGAAAACGTCGACCTCGGCACCGCGCTAGGCGAGATCACGCCGCGACTCGCGAAGCTGGTCCTGCCGGTCGGCGTATCACTCGAACTGGGCGGGCTGTACGAGCAGCAGCAGCAGGCGTTCCATCAACTCGCGCTGGTGATGGCCGGAGGGCTGGTGATGGTCCTGTTGATCGTGCTCTGGGAGTTCGGACGGTTGGCGCCGGCGCTCGCCACACTGATCGCGGCGCTCGCCTGCCTGGTCGGAAGCTTCGCCGCGCTCGCGCTCACCGGGATCACGCTTAACGTTTCCTCGTTTATGGGCGTGATCATGGTCGCCGGCATCACCGCCAAAAACGGCATCCTCCTGCTCGACCGCGCCGAGCACGGCGTGGCCGCGGGTAATCCCCCCGCCAAAGCGCTGGCCGACGCCGCGGCGTTGCGGCTACGCCCAATCGTGATGACCACGCTGGCTACGGCGGCCGGCCTCCTGCCCCTCGCACTCGGGTATGGTGCGGGCGCCAAGGTTCAGCAACCGCTGGCGGTGGCGGTAATTGGCGGGCTGGCGCTGGCGATGCTCCTCTCCTCCGCAATCGCTGGTGGAATCTATCTGCTCGGTACGCGTCCCGGCCCGCACGGCCGTCACACTCCGTCCGGAAACTTCCAGTAGGGCGTATCAGCGCTCTCGCACGGCGCACGATTCAGCGCTATTCATAGGCTCGCTCGCCGCACCGCAAAGGACGGCAGAGCAGCGCTCATCAAATCAATGGAGACGGGGATGTCAACGCAACAGGGAAAGCAAAGGCTCAAGGGCAAGGTCGCGATCGTAACCGGCGCCGGCCGCGGAATCGGACGCGCCGAGGCAATGCTGCTCGCGGCGGAGGGCGCGAAAGTCGTGGTCAACGACCTGGGCACGGACATGCTCGGCAAGGGCGCCGACCAGAGCATCGCGGGACAGGTGGCGGCGGAAATCCGCACCGCCGGCGGCGAAGCGGTGCCAAACATCGATAGCGTCACCTCGATGGAAGGTGGCGAGCGCATCATCAATACCGCAATCGATACGTTCGGCAGGCTGGACATCCTGATCAACAATGCCGGCGCGGTGCGTCCGAAAATAATCTTTCACATGACCGAGGACGACTGGGACTCGATGATGTCCGTGCACCTCAAAGGCCACTTCACGACCATCCGGTTCGCCAGTCCGATCTTCCGCGAACAGAAGAGCGGCGTGATCGTCAACACGGCCTCCGAGTCGGGCCTCGGCCATTTCGGACAGGCGAGCTATTCGGCGGCCAAGGAGGGGATTGTCGGGCTGACACGCACCGTCGCGCGCGATCTCGGCCGCTATGGCGTGCGATGCAACGCGATACGGCCGCGCGCGGCAACCCGGCTGTTCGACGAGAGCGTGGCGGACGCGCTGGAGCGGATGCGCGCGACGTTGGGGCCGACCGCGGCGCCGGCGATCGATCGCAGCGGCCTGCAGAACAAGCCGGAGCACGTCGCGGCGCTGGTCGTATGGCTATGCACCGACGCCGCCGGGAACGTCAACGGCCGCACGTTCGTGGTGGGCGGCGACCTGGTCGGCCTTTACGCCGAGCCTGAGCCGGCGCGGTCGCTCTATCGCGAAGGGGGATGGGACCTCGACACGCTCGACCGTATCGCGTCGAAGGATTTGATCGGCGGCGTGGTCAACGAATTCCTGCCGCGTTGAGCAGCGGCCACGCTTTGCCGGCGCATCGGGTTCCATGCAACGCCGTGAATTGATCAAGCCCCCGGTGAGGTTGGGAAGACCTCGACCCAATGCTCGCCGGCGGGCATGAATTTGAACGGCGCGGCGGGCACGAACCCGGCGGTGACATCGCCGACCAGAGCGGGATTGCCGCTCAGGTCAAGCTGTTCGATCGGCGCGTCCGCGGCGAGGTTGAGCTTGCGCAGATCGAGCCACACGATATTGGGGCTCTGCGTCGATTCGTAGTAATAGATGCCGTTGGTTAGATCGGCGACGGTGCGAAAAATGGTCGCCGAAATATTGGGCTTCCCTGGCTCGTTGACGCCGAACGGCGCCGAGACATTGGCGATTACGCTCAGCACGCCGGCCACCGCGTCGCGGTAATCCTTGGGTCCGGGAAGATACTTGAGGTAATAGCTCGCGCGCACAAAGCGGTCGTGCGCGCTACTGGTTCCGGGCAGCGGCTTTTCTCCGCCGAGTCCCTTGTATGCGCGTGCCAGTTTGAGTTGCTGATCGAAAGTCGGCGAATTGGTCATCACAGTGTAATCCCGGCCGTGATAAATCCTAGCCCTGCCGCCGACATATTCGATAATCGCCGAGTCGCCGGTGCTGTCGGCCAGCGACAAATGCACCGTCGAGGACATTTTCTTTTCGATCCCCAGCGTGATTGGCACAAGCTGGAAGCGCCCCTCCTCCGTGGCCGCGATCGCTTCAGCCACTGTCCCAAAGTTATCGAGATAGTATTGGGCCCAAAGGCTCATCGAGAGGCCTGGAAGCTTGTTGTCGCGGCTGCCATAGTCTGCTTCGGCCAGCCATAGGACATTCGCGTCGAGCCCCTTTTCGTTCATGCCGTCGGCTGAGGCAAAGCCGTACACGACCGATACCACGCTGCCGTATTTGGAAGTCCAGTGCAGCGAATTCTTGCCGGCGAGGCCGTCGTGTTCGATCCCGCGCGGCAAGGCCCACAGATTGGTACGCATCGGCTCGAACCAGTCCATCGTGCGCCCGACCAGCACCGGCTGTCCGTCTCTGACCCACAGTACCCTGGAGCACGCGTGCGCCAGTCCGATTCCAGCCGCCATCGAGACGGCGATCACCAATGCCACGCCCTTCGTCAAACGCTTCAGATTCATTCCTGACTTGCCTCTCCTCGGTCTCGCGAGAACGCCGCTGATTCGACGTTCGCGGGTCCCAAGATTCAAGCAAGTCTCGCACCATCGACGATTGCGGCTTTTTGCTGAAGGCACCGCCGCAAAGCCTCGGATATCCTCTCTCGATATGCGAAAATTTCGCTAAATCAGCGCTCGCTTAACTTTGGGGACGACAGATTTGTGACGACTTCCCGGGATGCGACCTTATCTGGCCGCATCGGAGACGAGAGCGCGCTTGTTAGCCGACGCTTTCCTCTGGCAGAATCACGGACTCGAATCGCGAGCTTTGCGGTATCTTGCCGCCTTGAACGCGAAGACACGAATCGCCGCGACGCCGAGGTGGCGAAATGGCAGACGCAGAGGACTCAAAATCCTCCGTGCGCAAGCACATGCGGGTTCAAGTCCCGCCCTCGGCACCACTTAATTTAGATAATTAAATCAGAGAGTTAGGAGAATACGGGAGTAAGCCTACCGGTAGCCTTGGGAGGCTCGGAAATCGGAAATTGTCAAGGATTTGTCCAGAACACGTGAAAAGTAGAAAACGTATTTCTGTATAGTGCTGGACAACGTCACCAGCGTCACCAACCTCACCAACGTCGCAACGAGGGCTCTGGATAACGCTCTCGACAGGGAATTGACTCTGACATCCACTCCAGTACGCTTCTAAATTGGAGGAGATGATGATGGCTGAGGACAACAGCAACAACGGATCGAACGGAAACCAGAACGAAGACGGCCGGCCCATAGCCACTGCGACGCTGCCGTGGGACGCGACACCCGAGGAAGTCGCCGAGGCGCTGCGAAAGGACCGGGTCAGACGGAGCCGCAGCTAAAGCAAGGTTCGTGCACCTCACAAAACTCGAAGCAGCACGTCGGCAGCTCGAGACAGCGATTAGACTCTACTTCGCGGACGGCGATGAAGTGTCAATCCACGCGCTCGCGGGGTTGCTGTACAATTTGGCATAGCCTAGTGAAGGAGGCGGTGGACTGGCCATGAACGATTTTGCCGATCAATTTAGAGCAGTGCTAGATGCCAATCCGAGGCTGACGATTCAGGGCTATGGAATTTCGAACCTATACAAAGGGGACGATCGAGAAGGAGAGTTCAAGAGAGCCCGCGAAGAGCTGGAACTTCATGTCAACCTTGATGCTATCGCGAAAGCTGTCGCCTGGCTGAACACCAAAGGCCGCCGTAAGACTGTGAATACTCGAGCGGGTTCAACGTACGGCATCAAGCATGTGTTTGAAGCCGACTCCGCAAAGGGCGGCTGCTATATAACGAACGGCGAATTTATCGCCGCTGCCCTCATCGCCGGATTCGAGGTCCCTGACGGCGGCGAGCTCAACCCCTTTATAAACGTCTCCAGTAAGGGTCTGTCGGAATAGCGTCACGTTGAGCGGGGGCAATAATTTGCCCCCGCGAGCTCGGCGATGTCGCGCCAAAAAAAGAGCCCCGGATCGTCCGAGGCTCTTAAACCGCTAGCGGCTGTGCGGATTCTTACTTCACTAGTTTCTTCGCTTCGGCAATGTTCGCGAGAGCGAGCTTCGCCTTTTCGCTTACCGCTTTGAGTAAGTTCGGAATCGCCGGTAGCGCCGCGATCCGAAGTTGCCGACTGGCGTCGCGCAGACGTGTTGGAAGCTTTTCGTGCGACCATTCAAAGCCGCCGAGATGAGCGTCGAAGTCGCCTCTTTCTCCTCGGATCGCTAAGCACCACTCACCAGCCACCTTGGCAAACCCTACTTCGGTGCGTCTCGCGATTTGCCGTCCCACGTCGTCGTCCCGTGAGTCGTCATAGTCGGTATCGGTGTGCGATTCGATCGCTCTTTCTTCGAGCCAAGTCTCTAGGCCGATATTCATCCCGACGAGCCGTGACTCGACGGACTCAAGAATCGCTACAACGGAATCGGATTCGGCGTTGAGCTTTTTGGCGCTGTCCTCAAGGTCGGACAGCAAAACGGAAAGGTCATGATCGGTCATTGGATTCCTCCGGCCTCTCGGCCTCGTTATTCTCGCGCGGAACCTCTCGGCTCCGCTCAGTACGTTACCGCCGCTAGACGGTAGAGCAACGCTAGCAGTTCGGTCACTGATGGTCAACTTTGGCGGCGCTCCCGTTGTCCAGAGAAGCTCGACGTGGGCACTGGCCTAATTTCGGCTTGAGTGGCCGGTTTTGAAAGTGGGCGGCCTATTTTTCCTTAAGGCGCGGATCGTCGCTGGCGATGCATTCAGCATTTAGGTAACGTTGCTCGGATTTTCGAAGCCTCTCAATTGCCTCCGTTCCTCCCGTTAACTTAGCTATCCCATCCAGGTCCAAACAGGCGTCGCGATCGGGCACCAGACTGGATCTAACCGTGTTGGCACAGAGGACCTTGGCGGCCTTAGCCACCTCGCACTCCCTCGCTGTGTCATACGAGCGATAAAGGTTCCACTTCGACAGAGGGGCAGAAGGATTAGAAAGCGGCGGCACCATGAGATACCAGCCCACAAGCGCGAGCGCGGCGGCGTGGCGGAGGTTCATGGCGCGAGCCTAGGGCCGGCGTGCGGGAGGGTCAAGGCGCAGTTTCCGTTCCGGCACCTTGGTCTCGCGGGCGATCTCTGTTCGGGTAGTAGGTTTGGTTTCTTTCGGATGCGAATGGGACACGTTGTCCTGTTCGCATGTCCGATCTTTGTGCCAGCGACTTTCGGCCGCAGACTGCCGCTGCTCAGCCATCCGCAGCTTCGACCTTCTCTCTCGCGCGCCCTCGGCCACCATCGCCGGCTGATTCACTTCTTTTTGTGCTTCTGTTTGTACGCCTCATAGCAGTCCGCATGCACGCGCTTTTCGACTTCGACTCCGGCTGGCGCAACCTGAACGTATTCGTCGATTTCGTGAATGATTTTCTCGCACTCTTCGCATGGGTAGACACGAGCCACTTTTTTGCCTCCTCATCCCAGAGCTGTGCGCGAGCGTAGGGCCGCCGCCGCGGAGCGTCAAGGCGGCGTGGTTGAGGATGGTCCTGATACCTGTGGATGGGATTTGGACGGGGAATTGACTACGCGGGGCTGTCGGTTAGCCTAAAGGCTAGTAGCGATCGTAGCTTTTTAGTATTCGCCACTCACTTTGGAGGTACGAATCGGTGAGTTTAAAGGACGACTTGAAGAGGCGCTCACACGAGAGACAGAGAGAAAGAGACGCGGCACAAGTGAGACGGACCGCGAAACGGGAATGGAACACACGCGCCGAGAAGCAGCTTGACGATGTTGAGGACAAACTCAAAGCGATCGGCGATGATCGGTTGTCCGTCCACCGATTAAGCCCTGAGAGATTAAGCGTCTCCGAAGAGCGTGGTGGAACTATAGTTTTCGAGGCGAGCGATGCGGACAAACATCTAATAGTTCTTCGACGTGAGGGATCTGTTCGCCTTCGCGCGCTCTATTGGCATCCTTCGCTTTCTCGCTGGTCGATAGTACAAGAGGCGCCCGTTCGACCCGCCCTTCCCGATGATGAATGGGGGCGGTACAACTTTAACGAGCCGCGAGATTACACCAGCAAGAACCTTGAGAGAGCGCTCCAGGATCTACTTGAGTAGCTGACACGTCCCTCACTTCTTCCGCTCCTTCGCCTTCGTCTTCTTCGCTTTCGTCCAGCGGGCTTTAGCGGCCTTGCTCGCCAAGGCACTTCGCTGCTCGGGCGTCGACTTCTCGACACGAGCACGTCCGGCCTGACTAGCCGCCTCGACGCGTTCTTCAGGCGTCATATTCGCGGCCCTACGCTTGCCGCCTCGCCGCCCCGCCTCCTTCGTGTCCATCGGCGGAATTATGGCCTTCTGCCGAACTAATTTCATCACCTATACCTTGACTTCATGCTGACCTAACGCTATGTCAGCATAGGTTTCGTGAACAAAGCAAGGAGGACACGATGGCGATAAAAATCGGTACGGGAAGAGCCGCTCTAAGAGCAGCGATAGCGGAGTGCGCCGAACGTCGGGCTAACGCGCTGATGCGGAAACTTGGCATCCCATCGCGCACAGCTCTACTGCGGGAGTCTCGGCGACTGAAGGTGGTCCATTGGAACGATAACACCAAAAAAGAGTACCCCGCTCAGATCGCGCGTATTCGGGCGCTCGACCTCTTGTGTGACATTCCGAACAATTTGGACGACTCGGACACCCTCGGGTATTGTTTTGACGAAATCGAGGAGACGCTTCTGACCGCGCTCAGGCGACCGCTCACAAAGGAAGAGATCGCTGGAATCAGGAAGACCTACGAGGCGGAAGTCGCACAAGACCGAGCTGAGCGCGCGAAATACGAAGAGGAGTACGTCAACAGAGCCTTCGTCCGGACGATGGCCGGCGAAATCGAAATCATGGCCGCGTAGGAGGAGACGACGATGGCAACCAAAATGGGGCCGATTACGGCGGCGATACAGGCAGCGCTCGATCGGGAGATCGATGCCGCACTCGAGGAGCTTAACATCCCGTCGCGCACGGCGTTTCGTCGCGAGCAGCGTCGGATGTCGGCTCAAAATTACTACGGATGGGCTCCCGTGGATTGTTTGGAAGGCTCAATTCCTGATCCTATCTGTGCGCGAGCCCAGGCTATCTATACGCTAGATGGCCTAGTGTGCGATGGAATCGATGCCACGCAGGAGGACCGCGTGCCCGGAATGTGCGCAGCGGACAATTGGCTACTAGAGGTAAAGGTCATGATTCCTCGCGCGCTCAAAAGGCCGCTGAACAAGAGAGAGCTGGCTGAGTACCGCGTAGCATGGGAAGCTTGTTACAACGAGGACAGCAAAGCCGCATAGCATCACTCCTGGCGGTCGGGCGCTCCGGCCGCCAGGCGCCTCGCCTAGTACCCGATCGCAAACCAACTAAAACCGGTCAACCCCGCACTCGACGGGGAACTCGCTATCGTGATCACCGCGCCCGCTTGATTGTTGTAATCGCTAAACACCTGTCCCTGCGCTTTGCCGTAGGATGGGCCCACGGGCTCCAGGTTGAGCGCGCACTGATTCAGGCCACCCGGCGCGCCGACATCGTTGGTGACCAGCGATGCCAACATAAAGCTGCAGGCGTTGGGAAATGCAATCGGAAAGCTGAAAGTGAACAGCACATTCTCGACGTCCGACGCACGGAGACCGTACCACGGGTAGAATCCCCACTGTGCGAGTAGTACGTTCTCGCCGAGATTTGCATCTGTATAGGGGATCTTGATGTAACCCGAACCATACGCGCCACCGACGAGGCCGGCGAAAGCAGCCTTGAACGTCTCCAGGCCAGAAATGTTTGCCTCATCGTCGAGCTGGGCGGCCCGGATAAGGTTGACCTTGTTGAGCAACTTCGATGCCGGCTGATTCTGCACGCCAAGGCCAGCAAAGCTGGCGCCAGGAGCCGCGGCCTCGGCCATGTCGGTTTGGGCGAGTTCGTACACGTCACCGTCAGCCCAGGTGTATGGGGCGTCAGTCACCGGATCGGTGTTCATTGCGACTGAGGCGAAAAAGTTAGTACCCGTTGGGTTAGCCATTTACCAAACCTCGATCTTGGCGTTTGAGATCCCTACGTCCAAAACTCCGAAACCAGGACGCTGATTTTGCTTGCCCCCGTCGCGGGAATGGGCGCTGTCACATTCAGGTCGAGATAGCCGGTAGCTACGACGCGCGCGTTCGGCGCGTTGCCCGTCAAGGCATTTAACTGAGACTGCGCGGCGCTGATGGCTGCGTTGAAATGCGCTGTTGCGGCCGTGTTACCGACCAAGTCTTCCACCGGAGCATCCATGTCTGTTGCATCCGCAATTGACGCGGCTGCGAGAGCGGTTGCGACCGCTGTTTTCGTGCCCGAAATTATGTATTGCCAACTAGCCACGGACTTTCCTCCGTATATTTCGCGTTATTCATTAGCTCCGGAGCGGTAAGCCGCCCCTTCGCGGTTATTTGAAAGGTGTGGCGCGTCGGTTTGCGCGCTAGGCCAGCTGCGATCAATTGACCGAAAGCCCTGCTGGTGACCACGCGCGCTGCCTCGTCGCCATCCCATTCAACCGGTAGAAACTCGCGCAGCGTATGCCGCTCGCCGTCACGCAGGATTTCGAGAAGCTTGATCGAATAGCCACTGCGAGGGCGACCGCCGCGGACATGCTGGAGCCTGCCGAATTCGAGCGGCTGAATTTGGGCCAAGTCGGCGAGATTGAATTCCATTTACTTCCCTGAAAAGTGACCTGGTGGCGCCCACTGATGACCATGCGCGGTCTGGTGGAGGTGCCAGAGTCTCACTCGGTCACCGTGGTACTGGCCTTGAGCGCCGATGCGGCAATGCGGACACTCTTCAACGTTAGGACCAAATGCTTTGCCGCAGTTCGGCAAACGGAACATGGAACAGGGAAGCGGAAGCGACTAGCCATTTCTAATAGCTTCTCCATTTCCATCTCGGCGAACTTCGCGCGGCCGCTGCGGCGG
Source organism: uncultured delta proteobacterium (assembly GCA_963755905.1). Taxonomy (GTDB): domain Bacteria; phylum Desulfobacterota; class Binatia; order Binatales; family Binataceae; genus JAKAVN01. Next base: position 695,170 of record CAVWLM010000002.1, on the reverse strand, counting down.
CATCCTCAACGCGAGCCCAATGAAAACCTCCCGTGCCCGCGTGCGAGCCTGGCGCCGCGTCCGCGTGCTCTGTTCGGAGTCGCGATTGCTCGCGAAAAACCGACAGTGCACGTTCTTGGAATGCATGATCGACTCGGCCGGCTCCGCTGCCCGCCTGTACACACGCGAGCGCGGCCATCGCCAACGCTATGATCGGGTCCACGCGATCCGACTGCTTAGCTTTTCCGAGCCTCATTCCGCTCTTGATCGATCGCGATGGTTTTTGCTGCTGCGGCTCTGAGCTCGTCATCGGGATAGAGCAAGATCGTTTCTGTTCGGAGTAGGTCGATCAGATTATTCGCCATCAACCCCAAGTTCGGAGTGTCTGTGGATATTCGGTCGCCGTAACGCCCGCGCGTACGAGCCGCTGAGCTAAGCCGATCGCTTGCCATGGATCGTAGTAGAGCGCCTGCAGTGAGAAGCGCGAACGCAGACCAAGTATTGCAGCCTCGACGACCGACTCCACATCTATTGTTTCGCCGGTCCGGGGTACGAATACCTGATGCGTAACGAGACGCACGCGATCTCCGTCCAGGCGCAAACCATCAGCGCTGTGGCGTCGTGCTTTAGCCCGAGATCCAGAGCGGCCCACACCGGTAGACCGCTCTTCGCGAGCAGCGGCTTCAGGTCGGGATCAGTGCATCGATCCCACTGCGCCAGATCGATGAAACTCGACTCACTGGCGACCCATTCGTTGCGGATTAAGCGCTTGAATTGCGACGGCCGACTCGCGTACGTTCTGCGCATCTCGTCGATCCAGCGCTGGGTCTGCCAGGCGCGCGAGCCTCGTGAGTCCAGTAACACAATAGGTTTTCATGGACGCGAAGGTCGGGTAAATTCCGGCGCCGTGCTCTATTGCGCGATCGTACAAGTTGCGCAGGGGTGAAGGTCTGCCGTCGAATCCGGCCGTTGAGACGCTTAGCCTGAAAGAAATCGGCGCGCTGGAGAGGTACGGCTTCATGAAACAATCGCCGACTCGACTCACTATTGAAATACGCTAGTTCATCGAAAACATTCAGCACCGGATTCGCGCCGCTGAAGCCCGCAAAATCGTTCGCGACTGCGATGATCGTGGTGCCGGTCGAGCGGAACGTGACCTTGTTCGCGGTGATATCCACGCTGTCGCGTAACAGTGGCGATGCCTGGAGGATCTGAACGACCGCCTTAAATACACGGGAAGAACTCTGTTCAAAATCGTTTGCCAGGCAGTAGATTTCGCCGCCTTGGCCGGCGAGCACGACGGCAGTAAAGATGCAGATCATTCCGGCTAGGCCGGTTTTGCCGCCTTTTTTGCCCGACGAAAAGCACAGTTCCGTGTGCTTCATACGGCCTTCGGCGTCGAACTCGAAGGCGTGACGCAGGAAAGCTTTTTGTTCGGCATACAACCGGAAGGGCCTGTTATCCTCGGCGTTGATCAGGCGTTTCTCCATGAACCTGATCGGGTCGCGAAGCTCGGCGAGGCGATTACTTATCGGCATCGTCGACGACCTCCTCCTGCGCTGCCATTACCAGGTCGACGGGAGCGTTGCGCCCGCTCGCGCGAATCTCCATGCGCGCCTTCGGATTAAAGCCGAGCCGATCCGAGAGCTGCATTTCGCGTACGCTCCAATGTCTGGCTTCAGTGAGCATCGGGTGCGGCCGTCCGTCGGGGAGTCTCAACCCCTCCTCGTCTAAGATTTGGTCAATCTCCTGCCGCCGCCGTCTCGCGCGTGCCCAGGACTCTACGTCCTCGGCGTCGTGTCGGGGGTTTAGCCAATCGCACAGGCGGAATTTGCGTCGGCCCATTCGCCGAATCGCCTGATTCCGCTTCAGCTTCACTATCGCGCGGCTGGGACGTTTAACAGGAATTTCAGGTAGGTCATTCATCCATCAGCCTGAGTGACTGTTCCCGTCGCGCCGCGGCGGTGGTGATGGGACCGACACGCTCCTGGCCTACCCAGGCGCTCGCGAAAGCACGCGACGGGAACAAAACCGCGCGCCCAAGGGTGGCTGCGGCTCGCTGGAAGAAGGTCAGCAAACGCACAACCTGCCCGGCGCAATGAATGGTCGCGGCGGCGCGGAAGCGGAATGGGCCAGTTCCAGCGGTCGACTGGGGCGCGACTCCGAGGCGCGCGCCGCCGCAATGTTTGTAACTATCTTGCAAACCGCACCTGGACGCCGGCGCCGGCGCGCTTTACGATCTCCGCGGCGATTGAATCGCGATGTGCCTTCAGGTGATTCATCGATCCGCTTCTGCAACATTCGCTTAGGCCTGCGTCATCGCCGTCGCCCGCATGCGCGGTCATAGCGACCACGAGTGGACCATTTCCGTTCCTTGCCCGCATCGCGGCGAACTCCGGAGCGCTCACGCCGCAGTTTTGGGCGATCTTTTGTCATTGTTCATTTGCGTATTCCTCCGATCTTGAATCGGGATTTGAATGACGTCGACCGCGTTTCCACGGACTCGCGGAGTATTTCGCGACGCGGGTCCGCCGCTATGAATCGGTATGAGTACAGAAGCGATGTTGATTTTCAATGTTCCGCACCCAGGCTGATTGCTGCCACCATCCACCGATGCCGGCGCGGTAGGTCATGATTGTAATTTTGGCTCCACGGCGGGACGTTTGCGCGGGATGCACGCTCGGCAGCATCGGATTCAAGCTGGCGCACTGTGTTGTCGCTCAGAAACTGTGCGGAATAGTTTCGATCGTTCGTCTCAGTGACGGTCCTGCCAGCATCCCTGATGGCTGTGCGTTCCAGCCGCCGTTGGTTGGTCATAATCGCGAAATATTCAACGGATTGCAGGAGCTCGCCCTTGCGAAGCAAGGCACGAAGATGTTCCACGATGCGGCCCGACCAGCCCTTTGCTGCTAACTCGGCTAGGTGGTCTTTGATCTCCTTATCGGCACTCCACGGCTGCAGCCGTCCGGATTCTCGCTCTTGTGCAATCGCCCGTCGCAGCTCGTCGCGCAGATCGTAAACGACATCGACCCATTTGCGCGTGTCGCGGTCTTCGATGATCTCGACTAGCGCCTTACCCAAGGTCTTAAGCCGCGAGCTCGTCATCTCGACGGCGATAGCGGCCGGTACGTGCTGCATTTCAAACTTAAGGATTTCATGCACCGCCTTCTTCATCCGCGGCGCGGGTCTAGTTCCGCGGAGTCGAGCAGATCGTCGAATGCTGAAAAATCCATCAGGGAACCTCCATAAGTTTCGAAGCGCTCGGGCTATTTCGTAACGCAATATGCCCCTTGAGGCAGTCTTCGCCGGCGCGCACGAGGCGGCGTAGCTCGTCGAGATATCGGCGCCCGTGATCGTTGCCACCCGGCGCGTGCGCTGCTGAGATTCGACGTGCGCATGAGCCATCTCGTGTAGTAGCGTGGCGCGGATAGCAGTCTCACGGTCATGGCCGAATGGCAGGCGCCCCAGGTGCCGATTGATAACGATCAATTTCGCGGGAAAAATGCAGTAGCCGAGTTCCGTGCCCCCGACCTCGAAGAATCCAGTCGTGCCATAAAATTCGGTATGGCTAATCTTCCTGATGAGCTCGCGCATTTCGACCCTAAAGCCGGCGCTGCTGATTTTGCTGGCGTAGTGACGCGCATCGAGCTCTTCGAAGAGCTTTTGGATATTCACTTCTCGATCCTTGCTAAGCGCTCGAGTGCGCGACGCGGAATCATCCGCCGACGGCCGATCATTATGCTGGGTATCTGACCCGCGATCGCGGCTGCTTTCATTCGCTTAAGCCCAACGCCCGCACTTTTTGCGGCGCGCGGAATCGATAAAAACAATGCGGTTGGGCGCGAATCGGACATATTCGGAAAGGTAACACCTTGGGGGTGTGCCATTTCGGCGGCGGTCACGCAGCCTCGGTATCGGGCTCAACGTCGCCTCGCAAGATCGATGTTTTGAGCGCCCGCAACGCATTTCGATGGTGAACGATGGCGGAGATATATAGCCACCATCGAGGATTGTCCTGTGGCCGGCCTGGATGACAGAAGGTGCAATCTTCTGCACCGCCGATGAGAACGTGCGTAAGCACATGCTCGGTCAGCCAACACACCGAATCACGGCCGAGACCTTCAATCTTTTTGGTTTCCGCGACGGAAGGAAGGAACCGCTGGATGTAGTCATACGCGGGTCCCCAATGCCTTTCGACCGACACCTCCGTGATGTCCTGCTCCTCTATCCACCGTTCCATCCGTGCGATGAGCGACTTCTCGATTGTGAACCACTTCGGGGCTTTGGCTGGACCGCCACGCTACTACTCCTTCCGTACAACCGCGGGAGAATACGGACTGGACGTCCGACCCTTGCGGTTGACTTGAACGATCGAACCATTTCGTCGCCGAACGCTGAAAGAATGCGCAAAGTCCGGCAGCACCTCGTCGCCTTCCTCAAGGACCGAGAACATCAGGTCAAGTTGTTCTGCTGAGGGATGCCAATACTCACTTCTCGCGGTGAAGAACTTGATATAGTTCTCACGCTGAACCGCTAGGCTAAGAACATTCGACGAGATCACGCGCTCGACAACAGGCTCATCGGCGGGCCGGTGCTCGCGTAGCACGGCCGCTACCTCGTCGCGATGGGGTGCGATGCGCTCAAGAGCTCGATCTACCCCGGCAGCTTTTCCTTTGACGGCGATTTTGTCGTCTGGCTTCAGCGAGAACTCCACGCCCTCTTCAGTTTCAATCGCTGATAGTTCTTCGATGTTCATGTTCAAAACTCCCTTATTACCTGCTCTTCCATTGCTGCCTGTTGTTGACCGACGAGCATAACCTGCCAGTTTTGAAAACCGGCATGGTGCGCACCGCACCGAATTAGCTTGTACTCACCCACAACCTTACCGGCGTGATCCCGGCACCATTTCGCCAGTCGGTACGGACTGATCTGCTCTCGGTTCTTATAGTCAGAAGCAACCTGCAAAACTGCGTCATGCAATTCGAGACCGACAAGCTTGCCATCACCATCTTTGCGGTCGGCTTCGTCGATGAGTCGCCTTGTCGTGATTTCGGTGGTTCCAACTGCGGCATACCAGTTTTCGAGCAAAGCCACGGTCGCTTCGCGTTCGGGATCGGTCGCCGTGATGTCATCGCGGGTCTCGCAAGGGTCGTGTAGGCCCGCCCAAACCATCGCCTCGCGAATTTCACGTGACCACTGCGGAAAACGGCACGGCTTCAGATTTTGCGACGGTCGACCTGCAAAGAAATAGGATTGCAGGATAGTCAGTGCCGCCGTCACCAGTTCGGAGCGCCCGCTCTAGGACGTGCGCCTTTAGATCCGCGATCCGGAAGGGCGCTCGCTTGGCCGCTCGGTGTTCGGTTCGAGTCGGTTCACGATGACGCGCGATGGCATGTCCTTGCTTAGAGCGAGATTATTGCCCGTCAGGAGGATTAGGACGTTGGTCGGAACAGCTTCATTTTCGCTCACCCCGAGGACCCGAGCCTTGTAGCTGGTCCTGTCACGATCTGCGCCAGAGTGTCGGATTCAAGTGGTTGTGTGATGTTATCGATCAGGATGGAGGGATCGCCCTCGAGAAGTGACGCAAAGAGCCTCTTCGCAAACTCCTTCTCGTCAGTATCGAAAGTCATCGTCGGAGTGTCGAGTCCGGTTACCACACGCGAGATGCAGTCCGTTTGCAGCGTCTTACCGGATTCCTGTCCGCTCGCATCGAAACCATGCGCAGGCGCCGATTCGAGCAGACGACGCTGCAGGCCTGTCAGTATTCCGCTGATCAGAACTGAGATGCCCGTCTCCTTCGAATAGGGGAATTCCGAAAAAGGCTCCATCAGGCACTTTAAGGCAGCTTGGGCGGCCGCCAGCGACGGCGCGGGCCTAGCAGGCCATTCGATTTCGGACTCAAGATACAGACCAGTCTTCTCGTCATAGCCGTTGGCGCTAAACATGAGCCGTCGGGCCGCATGATAGGCGCTTTGATGATTCCGACGAGCGGGGGTAGCTTCCAAAGACCGGCACGCGAGAGAAGGCGGGCGGCAAGCTTCCCTGGATGGTTTATGTCTTTCGTTCCGTCCTTAATCCGGACCTGCCATCGAATGGCTCGGTCGAGAATGTCCTCCAGCGTGGGTACGGTCACCCTGTGTAGAATCAGGGCACCGTCTGGACGGACGATAAGTTTGTTCTTCCTCGGATCGGCCTTCGCGATGCGGAAAACCATGCCGGCGCGTTGAAAGACAAGGTGTTCACGGTAGCCGTCGACGAGCACCTGCTCGGCAAAGTCCGTCAGGTAAGGCAGCCGACCGGCTTCAACGATTACCGGACGTCGGTCCATTAACGCCCCTTCCTGGTCGCTATGAACTGGTCGATGCCTCGGGTGCTATAGCGAACGTGGCCACCGAGTCTGACGACAAAGGGCAACGACTTGGATCGACGGTAGAGCCATTCCGGGTCTCACCAAGCCGTTGAGCGGCCTCGTCAACATTCAGGAGACGATCCTCGGCCTGGCCGCTCGATTTGACGATCGCTGTCGCCAAGCGCGTCTGGGCGGCTGCCAGGCGATGGAGCAGTCCAGCGACCTGATCGCGCGACAAGGTGCTGATATCGGCGCCTTTTGCGATGTCGTCGAGCGTGATCACCGCGAAGCCAGCCAAGCGTCAATTTCACTCTCACGCCAATAAATTCGCCGGAGGCCTAGTCGAGCCGGCGCCGGCATCGCCCCGCGCTGGACCCAACGCCAGACTGTCACCCGGTCTGGCCGCTTTCCCGTCACGTTGAAGATTCGGTCCAGAACTTCGTCGATCGACAACCGCCGCTCACGCGCTGCCCGTTCGTTCATCATGCGCCCGACGCTACTTCATTCCGGGTGTGCCTTAAGTAGAAGTATAGCCCTTAGCCGTACACGGGGTTTCGCAGTGTTGCATTGTCTCGCTAGAAAAGGTATAGCCAATAGATATGGGGCGAGGTTTAAGCGACCTGCAACGATGGATCTTGCGCGCGCCGACCAAAACGCCGACCGCGGATACGACGCGTGCGTTACGTTCGAAGAAGTGAAAACCGACTACTACAGCATGCCGCGCTCACGCACGACGCCTGGATGGTCCTTCAGAAAAAAGCGCATCGCGCGCTACAACGCCGTAAGTGCAGCCGTCTCAAAGGCGGCGCGGCGGCTCGCTGATCGCGGCCTGGCGAAAGTAACCCGTGGCATCGATGACGCCGTCAACGTCGCCGTCATCGAGTTGACGAACGAAGGGATTCTCGTCGCCGAAAAGGAACAGCGGAGGAGCAGATGAACAAAAAAGGAACCGGCAGCTTGATCCTACGCGGCTCGACCTGTGGATTCGTTTCGGAAACCGCGGCCGAGAGTACCGTGAATCGTCGGAAAGCTCCTCAGAAGCTGTAGCCCGTAGGCTGCTAAAAAAACGCCTTTCGGAAATTGGAAAACACGGTAAATTCCTCGGCCACGCCGAAGAACGCCTGCGATTCGAAGATCTCGCAGAGATGTTACGCGACGAGTACAAGGTCAATGAGCGGCGCTCCACCCGGCGAATCGAAGGCGCTCTGAAGCATTTAACCCGGGCCTTCGGACTCGACCGCGCTGTCGACATCACCAGCGACCGCATTGCTGGGTACGTGGCAAACCGCCGCGAGGCCGGCGCCGCCAATGCCACTGTAAATCGCGAATTAGCAGCCCTGAAGCGAGCGTTCGCGATTGCTGTCCACGCTGAGCGCCTAGGGCGCGCGCCTCATGTCGCGATGCTCGAGGAACGGAACGCGCGCACTGGATTCGTCGAGCACAGCGACTTCGTCGCCCTACGCGACGCTCTGCCCGAGCGCCTGCGCGATCCCATAACCTTCTTGTATCTTTCCGGTTGGCGCGTGAGTGAGATGAAGTCCCTTGAGTGGCGCGACGTGGTCGACGGCCAGGTGCGCCTTCGACCGGAAAAGAGCAAGAATGCGGCGGGGCGCGTCTTACCACTCTCTGGCGAGCTCGCCGACGTGATGGCCAGGGCTGCCGCTGCTCGTCGCCTCGACTGCCCCTTCGTGTTTCACGATGCCGGCCGTCCCATCGTTGATTTCCGCGGGGCGTGGACCGCCGCCTGCACCAAGGCGGGGCTCGGAAAGCTACTCGTCCATGACCTGCGTCGATCCAGCGTGCGCAACATGGTCCGCGCCGGCATCCCTGAGCGCGTGGCGATGGCTCTGTCGGGCCACAAGACGCGATCGATCTTCGACCGCTATAACATTGTGAGCGAGAGCGACCTGGCCGCCGCCGTCGAGCGCCGTGACAGCTACCTCGCCGCCCGGCCGACCGAGCGAACGGTAGTCCCGCTGCGCAAGCAATAGTTGCGCAGTGTTTCACAACGTCGCGCGGGCGAGCGGTTCTAAGGACTCACCTGACTCGCCGTGCGGATGACTCACTCAGTCGAAAGCTGAGTGAGTCTTTCTGCGCCAGACTGCCGCACAAGCTCACACCAGTTCTCAACCCCTATCGCCGGTCACGCTGTAGCCTGTACAAATCCTTGACAAGCACCTAGTTCGCTTTGTAATTCAAGGCATTTTCGCGACGCAGAGGATTCACTGTCCTTTGTCCAATCGACAAAGGTCGCCATAAGCAAGTCTCGTACCGGAGACAGCGAAAATGCGCACTTTCACCCTCGCGTCTTCGGCCTCTCTGCGTTGGTGATGTTGGTGATGTTGGTGACGTTGACTGTATCCCTGGGAAAATCGATTTTTTGATTGTCAAGGATTTGTCCAGATACCAGTCGCAAACCGTAGCAACTGGCGACATACTGCAAGGGAAAAACTCTAAGTATTTGCTAATGGATTATGTAGCCGGCTGTTATGGTTCTCGTATTTGAACGGTCTCAAAATCCTCCGTGCGCAAGCACATGCGGGTTCAAGTCCCGCCCTCGGCACCATCGAATTTAGCAATAGATTCAAGGACTTATAGGAGAGTGCCAGCTTAAGTGCGCGGCGATAGAAAGCGTCGGATCGGACGAATTGTGCGGGTTTTGTGCGGGAGACGGGTTTTAAGGATATTCCTATCCCGGACAGAGGAAAACGGAGTCACCTGAGTCACCACCGTCACCAAGGTCTCGGGCGCAGCCCTGATGTCTATTCTGTGGAACGTATTCTCCGCTCTGATCGGCGGCCTGATTGGCAGTGTTGTCGGCGCACGGATGACCCGTAGCTCAATGTTAGAGCTGCAGGAGCGAGAGTTCCGCCAGCGCGGCTATCAGGCGCTTCGCGCACTACTCGTCGAGTTGGAAGGAAACGAAAAGCTAGTCTTCGACATGATCTCAAATTCGAACATCTCTCTGCGGTCTAGGCTTCGCAGATCCATCTGGGATTCACAGTTACCTATCATTGCGGAGCGCCTGGAACCTGCCGCGCTCGAAAATCATTGATCAAGCGCACTACAACGTGGACTATTTGACGCGCCACAATCCCGACGTCAGGCCACCCTCCGACCACAGTGCTCAGCGCAACGCTACAGTTCCTGAAAGACGCGGCAGTCACGGTTCGCCATGCGGCCGGATTGCCGGAGTTGCCGAAGAATTGATGCGCGGACGAAGTTAGGTCGGATTACCTGAGGATGTCAGGTACTGCACTGACACGACACTGTGGATGCGAGATCCGACAACCGATTGAAAGGTGCCGTTCCAGTTGCCTTAATCTAAGCCATGAAAGACAGGTGGAAACCCTTAGAAGAGCGGAAAGACCTCTACGACAGGAAAGAGCTTCCGACACCGAGCAACCCCGTTTTCATTACCAAAGGGTCCGCCCCTCGTCCTCGGGTCCTGCAGCGGCCCGAAGTTAAGGACGAAGACCCGCCTGTGTGCTAGGTCGTTGTCTTCCTTTTGAGGCGCGGATGTGTGAGTGAACGACCTATTCGTTGCGTGCAGAAACGTATGCGTCAAGCAGATGTGCAACGAGCATCCCTGTTATTACACCGCCCGCCATTGCTTGATGAGGGTCGCCAATCCAAGGGGTCGGAATGAAGTAGCATATCGCGGCAAGCCCGAGACCCACTATAAATAGCTTCACTTTGCTCCCCTTCTGTGAGTGTCGGCGCGGTCGTCCCCTTCAGCAGCGGAACGCAGCAATTCCCGCGAATAGTACGGCGAGGGCCGCCATTATCAGGGTGAATTCGTCGATTGCTTTCTTACGCTGATCCTTAAGCCATTCGTGGGCCGCGTCATTGAAGTTAAGGGGGGTGGCCTTAACCCTCAGAGGTAACCCAGCTAGAAGTTAGTACCTGTCGGAAAAGGAAGGCAGGTATGAAGCGGGCACGATTCAGCGAAGAGCAGATCATCGCGATTCTGAAGGAAGCCGAGAGCGGAGAGAAAGTGACGGAGCTGTGCCGGCGGCACGGGATCTCGGATGCGACGTTCTACATCTGGCGCAGCAAGTACGGCGGACTTGAGGTCTCGGAGATGCGGCGCCTGCGCCAGCTCGAGGAAGAGAACCGGCGGCTTAAGGGGATCGTCGCCGACCAGGCGCTGGACATCCGGGCGCTCAAGGACGTGCTGGCAAAAAACGGCTACGGCCCGCGGTGAAGCGTGAGATGGTGGCGTATCTGATGGCGAGCCACGATCTGTCGCAGCGTCGCGCCTGCGGGTTGATCGCAATCACTCGGCGCAGCTTGCGCAGAACACCGGCGCCCGATCGCAACGAGGAGTTGCGTCAGCGCTTGAGAGCGTTGGCCGAAGAGCGGCGGCGCTGGGGTTGTCCAATGTTGTATCGGGTAATCCTGCGCGAGGGCTTCAAAGTCAATCACAAGCGCGTTGAGCGGCTTTATCGCGAAGAAGGACTCTCACTGCGCCGGCGTCGGCGGCGCAAACGGCTCAGCCACTTGCGCGTAGTGCGCGAACGGCCGCAAGCGCTAAATCACACGTGGGCGGCTGATTTCGTTCACGACGCGCTGTTCGACGGCCGGCGCTTTCGGGTGCTGGCGGTCATCGATGAGTTCAGTCGGGAATGCCTGGCAACCGAGGTCGACGCGTCGTTAACGGGTGAGCGGGTGACCAGGGTACTGGAACGCTTGTGCGAAGTGCGCGGCCTCCCGGTAGTTATTCAGTCCGACAACGGCCCGGAATTCCGCGGCCTGGTGATGGATGAGTGGGCCTATCGACGCGGCGTGCGGCTACAGTTCATCGAACCGGGCAAGCCGATCCAGAATGCGTTCATCGAATCCTTCAATAGCCGCCTGCGCGATGAATGCCTCAACGAGCAGGTCTTTGTCTCGCTCGCCGATGCGCGCCAGCGGATCGAGCAGTGGCGCGTGCAATACAACCGCGAACGGCCGCATTCGAGTCTCGGCTATCTGGCCCCTGAAGAGTTCGCCGCCAGCACCGGACAAACAGGGAGCGCGCCCGCCGCGCGCAACGCTTGGCCAGCAAAAGGGATGCTGGCCGGCGCGCTGCAACGCGCGGCGGTCCCGATTCCAAAATCAGACAGTTTTTTGTCCCAGCCTCAATCCGGTGAAGGCTGGGCCGAAAAACTGTATTAGGAAACAAAAGTGGCTCAGACGTCCCCCGGTACTAACTCAGCAACGGGATACTCGGAGGGGCAAGGCCAGGGCAGACTGCCAATCAATTTCCCGGACGTTGAATCGAGCGATTATTCCTAGGCAGTCAGAGGCTGCCGGAACGTCGTTGAGCAACAGATAGAATTCAGCCCAACGTGCTTCATTTCTTCCGCTTTTTCGCCTTCGCCCACGTGGCCCATCACGGCTTTGCGCGCGGCCTCGATGCGCTCCTCGGGCGTCAGTGCTTGTTGCGCACGGCTAAGGTGATCGCAGCCGACTCCTCGCGCATCTCGTATCCGACGGCCTCGCCGCTCGACACATGGTGCCCCTCTCGAGTCACCAGTACGTCTCCATGCTTGGGGCATTTTCCGGAAAAGATGCGCTCGACCGCTAGGGGCTTTCGCGTCAAGGGTTTGCCTTGCTCGACGAGAGCCTCTTCGTTTCGAAACGTCGTATCAACTATCTCGCGATCGCAGCCGGGTTCTGAACAATTCCATGTGCTCATATATTTGGGCCTCTTGCTTGAGTTTGCTCCAACCGGCAGCGCCATTGAAGTGGTGTGTCTTCTCCGAATCCACCGGCTGTTGATAGGTACAGCGTCGCTTGACTGTCGTGCGCCGTTAGTGCACGGTACGTGCCGTGCAGGGCAACCTAACAATTCGAATCGACGACGAGCTCAAGGAAGCAGCAGAGAAGGTAGCGGCCGAGCGGGACGAAACCCTATCCCAGGTGATCCGGCGCGCCCTTCGCGGCTACGTAGCGTCGCAGGGCCAAAGCCACAGGCTGGTCAAAAATACGTATTCCGGGCGAAAGAAAAAATAAACGTACAGGAGGAGTAACCATAGCAACAAAGAATCCATCTGCTACCGCACGCATAATGGAATCGAAAACGAAGCTTTGGCAGATCTGCCAATCTGTGGTCGGCCTGGGTGAGCTTGTCACGAACGATCCGCCGATCATTTTAACCGCTTGTGGTGAGTTTGTGCTGGATTTCCAAAACGCGACCCATTCCGACGCCACGAACATCGAGTGCAAGCAGGGTCATTGTGGCCGCGAAAGTTAAGGTCGATCACGAAGGCTGGCCGATACCCGCCCCCCGGAGACGGTATGCGCCAAGCGAAATCGGAAGGCGTTTACCGACGGACCCGTCGTGCCTATCGAACAAATAGCCAATGACTCGATTCGGCCGTTGCTTGTCATTGACGGCGATTCGTTTGCGCACCGCGCCTACCACGCAATTCCCAAATCGATCCGCCGGCGCGGCAATAGAGGCGGAGGCGCAATCGTCGGCTTTACAAATTTCCTACTGCGACTCTATGAGGGCGAGCGACCTCGGGCCGTACTCGTGGCCTGGGATACACTGGACGTGCCAACCTATCGCCATCGTGCGCTTGCAGCCTACCAGAGCGGGCGTCAGTTTGATCTCGAGCTTCGGGATCAACTTAACGTCCTGCCACGGTTAGTCATTGCCTGCGGATTTGTATGCGCGAAAGCTCCAGGTTACGAAGCGGATGATTTTCTCGCTGCTGCCGCCGCGCACGAGGAGCAACGCGGCGGAAGAGCAATTGTGGCGACTGGGGACCGCGATGCTTTTCAACTTGCCTCGGAATTGACGACCATCGTTCAGCCCGTTCGCGCCGGTGAAATGGCACGCATAGGGCCCAAGGAAGTACGCGAGCGATACGGTGTCGAACCCGAACAGGTACCCGATTTCATAGCGCTCCGCGGCGACCCATCTGACAGACTGCCGGGTGCCCGGGGGGTCGGACCCAAGGGTGCAGCGGGCCTTCTGCGCACGTATGGTAGCCTCGAAGGAGCGCTGGCACAGGGTAGATTCGCGGATCAGGCGGACGAACTGCGCCTATACCGCTCGATAGCGACGATGGACAGGTCGGCGCCCCTCCCATCCCTGGAAGACCAGACGCCAACCTGGGTAAAAGCGTCCGCTCTCGCCAGAGAGTGGGAGCTAAATCGCCTCGCCGAGCGCTTGGGCGTGCTGGCTCAGTCCTCGTGATGTGGCCTTCGGCGCCTTGATCCCGCGCCCGCATCGCGCTCAGTCGGGTTCCGGTCGACAAACACACCGGTCATGCGTTTCGAATTGTCAATCCACCATCCACGGGTATGACCGCGCCCGTGATGTACGAAGCCGCCGGGAGGCAGAGGCTGAAAGTGATGTGCGCGACTTCCTCCGGATAGCCGTAACGTTTGAGGGCGGTCCGCCGCTTGGCGAAAAGGCTCTTGTGTTCCTCGGGAATTGACTCAGTCAGACCCGTTCGTATCGGGCCGGGACAAATGCAGTTGACGGTTATGCCGTGAGGCCCAAGGTCGACGGCGAGCGCATGGGTAAGTCCGATTACTCCGGTCTTCGCCACCACGTAGGGACTGTCGTTAGGCGTCGCACCCAGTCCCTCGGTAGAGGCTATATTGACGATCCGTGGCGCGTCCGACTTGCGCAGGTGCGGCAGTGCTGCGCGAACGAGCCGCTGATGGGCAGTGAGCAAGCCGTTGATCGCGCGATCCCAAACCTGATCGTAACCCTCCGCGTCGAGCGCGTGAAACGCGGCGAATCCCGCGTTGTTGATCAGGATATCAAGGCGCCCGAAATGCTGCGCCGCTTCGTTCACCACGCGCCTGATATCGTCATGGTCGAGAACGTCCAGCCGCCAGGCCCGCACGTTCCCCCCTTCAGAGCTGATTTCTTCAACCACGCGCGCCAGAACGGTCTCTTGGATATCGGCCAACGCCACCAGCGCGCCTTCAGCGGCAAACAAATGAGCGGTAGCGCGGCCCATCCCACTAGCCGCCCCGGTGATCAGTACCGCCCTTCCCTTGACCGAACGATCGAGCTTTTTAATCGGGTCCATTCGTATTGTCGGCTCTCACAAAAGAATTGGCATCCATCATCACTAATCACTTTTGACGAGCCCTTTCAATTGAACGTCTCCCTCATGTCCCGCGCAGGACTTATTTCCGGCCAGAAAACCTGGCCGCCTAGATCGAGCGTTGGAGCCTTCGCCAAAGGTGATGTCAGGCACTCTTCGAGTTCGCGCACGTTGCAGAAAGTCTGGTCAGAATGCGTATCTCGAACGCGTGATCGGTTCGCTCGGCATCTGTGTGGCGTGCGCCGGGGGCGCGATCCCCGGAAGATGCGGTGCTGTCCCAGCTATCTCTGCGCATTTTGGGGCCGACAGTTTTATCGGCTCTTGAATTGATGTTTGCCGGCTGCGACTGACAGTAGGATTGGATAGGGATCGATCGGCTCACCATTCCACCAATTTTTGTCAGGACCGAGGCGATAAATCGCGAAATGGAGTTGAGGAGCGTCCGGGGCGGAGTTTCCCGTCGTGCCGACGTACCCAATCACGTCGCCGCGCGAAATCGGCATCCCTTCGCGGAGCCTGGCCGCATAACGGTCCAGGTGCGCATAGTAGTAGCAGTAGGTTCCCGCACGGTCGAATTCGTAAATAGTTAAGCCACCCTGACGGCTAGTGAAAAGCTTTCGAATGACGCCATTAGTGACCGAGTGAATCGGGGTGCCGCGCGGCCTCATTATGTCGATAGCCTCGTGACGATGGCCATGGTGAAGCTCGTTGAAAGAATCGTGCAGCTCCGATGACCTCAGAAAATCGAGTGGCGCGCCGATATCGAGCTGTGGAGTGTCGCTTGCCCGCGAGAGACCCGAGAGGAACATGCAGATGCAGAGCAAAGCGAAGCGTGGTTTCGTTGTGACGCCCTTATAAACTCTCATGGCTGCGGATGTTGCGGCCTGCGATTTCATCTCCGACGCCTATCTGCACGCGAAGTTTATAGGTTATGTTGAAGCTATCGCGTAACTGGATGCGGCGAATTCGTTCGCGCCTATCATCAGCGGCGGTCCCTGGAGCGGGAGAACACGCTGAAGCCGTGACAGCAGGCTTGTTCACTTCAAAGCGTCAAAGCATGCCTCGCAAAAAGAAGGTTGAAAGCTCGCCGTTCGATCTGATTACTTCATGTAATTCACTTTTCGAACTTCGAGAGGCGATCCAATTGTGTCGCGGATGCGATATTTGGCGGCGAGCTACGCAAGCCGTATTCGGCGAAGGTGATCGACGAGCCGAGGTGATGCTTGTCGGCGAACAACCGGGCAATCGAGAGGACATTGAGGGCCGTCCCTTCGTCGGTCCCGCCGGAAAGCTGCTAGACGAGGCATTTGCGCTGGCAGGGATCGAGCGCGGCCGTGTATATGTTACAAACATCGTCAAACATTTTAACTCGACGGAGCGCGGAAAGCTCAGAATTCATAAGAAACCTAACGCGGAAGAGATCGCCGCCTGCCGGCCCTGGCTGGACGCCGAGATTGCGAAGGTCCGCCCGAAGGCGATTGTCTGCCTCGGCGCGACGGCGGCTCAGGCGATAATATCGAAGAACTTTCGCGTGTCGGGCCAGCGCGGACAATTGGTAGAGTCGACGCTTGCCCCGGTGGTTACCGCGACTGTTCATCCCTCGTCTATCTTACGGGCGCC
Organism: uncultured delta proteobacterium; assembly: GCA_963755905.1. Lineage (GTDB taxonomy): Bacteria > Desulfobacterota > Binatia > Binatales > Binataceae > JAKAVN01. The sequence continues at coordinate 679,162 of CAVWLM010000002.1, read as the reverse complement.
TGACGATCAGTCTAGGCATGCGGAGATGAAGCGGTTCATTTCGGATCTTAAACAAATCGCCCGGCACCTCCCGTCGTCGGCACTGCGGGCACACGACACTTGAAATTCATCGACCGCAAAAACTTCCGACTCGATCCTTTGAGTCGCGTTCGGGTCGAGAGAAAATTCCGAATGCAGATAGTTCGACTTCGTCAACGCGAGTAGAAGGCTGAACTCGCCGTAATTGTTTGTGCGCACTGCCTTTCCTTCACAGTAAATTCACACGCGAGGTCGGATGTGACATACGAATCGCCTAGCATGCCGGTAGATCTGCGCCGAGGCCTTTATGAGACCGTTTTCCGGCGCCGCGATATTCGAAAATTTCTGCCCGATCCAATTCCAGAAGACGTGCTAGCGCGCGTGCTGGTAGCCGCTCACCATGCAGCTAGCGTGGGGTTCACACAGCCCTGGAATTTCCTGATTGTTAGAGATCTGAAGCGGCGCCGCTTAATCAAACAGATTTTTGAACAAGAGCGCCAAACTAACGCTGCACAGTTTGATGGCGACCGACGCGCTAAATTTCTGTCGCTTAAACTTGAGGGCATTTTGGAGGCTCCCGTCAATCTAATCATCACGTGCGAACCGGGGCGCTTCGGCCCGGGAGTTCTAGGTAAAACTGCTATTGCGGATGTTGAGGTCTATTCTACTTGCCTAGCCGTCCAGAATCTCTGGCTCTCTGCACGCGCCGAGGGACTAGGGGTAGGATGGGTAAGCATTTTACGCGAGGACGCGATAAGGACTATCTTTTCTATACCGGAATCCATCTTGCCTGTAGCATACCTCTGCATAGGATATGTTGACGCGTTCCCGCCTAGGCCAATGCTCGAGAAGGTAGGTTGGGCCGAGCGATTGTCACCGCGAAAGTTATTGCGATTCGATTCCTGGGAGAACGACACGGATGACCATGGCAATCTGTCTGAGTTAGTGGAGGACCCAACAATTTGGACCAGTATCTTTCCCGCAGACGAAATTCAAGCTGCGGCCATATCTATCAGCACAAGGCAGCGATCATGACCTCGTTGAGTACGCGATCAATACCTTACTCGGTGACCGAACGGCGTTCTTATGCAATGTTTTAGGCGATTTGCCCATTGTCGACTACAATAGCGCCGTTCTGGATTACCATTGATAGTTTCCGGAGAGCGCCGAGAGAGGTCGTTGGATCGCCATCGAGCAGAAGTATATCCGCGAGCTTGCCCGGCGCCACCACACCTAAGTCTTCCACGCCTAAGTGCTCGGCGGCGTCCTTGGTCGCCATCCTCAGAATTTGCGCAGCCCCGATCCCGGCCTGTGAGGAACGCTCTGCTTCTTCAATCGCGTTCTCGCCGAACTTGCCGAGGCCGCAGAAACTGTCCGTGCCGAGTGCGACTCTGACTCCCGCGTCCGCGACTTGCTTGAGATTGGCGTATCTGACGTCCGCTGTTTTCTCTTCGAGCCTTATCAAGCACAGGGTTGGCACATAGGATGCGCGATTGCGCAGCAAGAGCTCGACCACGCGATCATCTTTCAGACGATGCTCAATCACCCCATGTTCGAGGCCGTCGGCGCCCGCTTCGAGCGCTTCGATTGCGGCCTCCGCATCGACGGTATGAACTGTCGCCTTGAGCCCTTGCCGGTGCGCTTCATCGATGATCGCTTCGAGCACCGTTTTTTCCAGCTTCAGAATCTGGACATTGATTCTCAGTAATTCGACCTTGAAGAAATATGGTGAGCCATGCTTGCAGCCGCCTTGATGAACGATCTTGACGGCATCGACTTTCTTCCCGGCCAGGCGCTGCACCGCTTCCCGCGCTTGCTCTGGCGAATCGGTCTCGACGGTCGCGCGATACCGCATCCATGGGTTTTGACCGAAGACCGTGGTCGCCGGATGACTGCCCGGAGCCGCAAACGCTGCCCCGGTTGCCAGCAAGCGGGGACCGGCGAGTTCGCCGCTGGCCAGCCTCGCGCGCACGCTCAGGATGTCATCCTCTGAGTCACCAACCGATTTAACGGTCGTCACACCCGCGTTGAGGAAGTCGTTGAAACGTTTCGGCAATTCCGTTTCGATCTCTGCCGCCATGGTCGCCTCGTCTTTTGCCGTCCACATATTGAGAAGATGAATGTGGCAGTCGATAAGGCCTGGCATGAGAAATCGCCCTCGCGCATCAATTTGCCGACTTCCAGCAATCGGCGAACTGCTGACCGAATGGATTCTGTCGCCCGCAATTCCGACATTGTGCGGCCCCTCAAGTACGGCCGAACCGTCGAAGATTCTCGCGTTGTTTACTACGAGGTCGCACGTATTACCATCGCTGGATTTCATATTCGGACCCCCTCTTTAATGCTGTGTCATTTAAAGTCAATCCTCTCCATACAAAACAGCTCCGCTCGCTTTCTACAATCGACAAGGCAAGGTCAAACAATTCACCTGTGCATCGGTAAGTACGTGGCGCTAATTGCCGCCGCCGACATGACCGGGCACTATGGCGTCGGAGTGCTGCTGGAGACCTGTCTCGCCGAGAAGCTTGCATTCGTCGAAAGAACACGCCGATTGATCACAAATCTCATTGAGCACAAGGTCGCAATGAAACTAGCCGCGTAAGACCGCGCTACGTCATCTGAAGATGGGTCGGCGGCGCGCACCAACCTTAAAAGACGGTGCGCGCCGTCACATGCGAAGGCTTCGTCTGTGGCCGATCTCACCACTCTCTACCTGGCAGAACGTTTACGTAGAGCGAATTATCGGATCCATCCGTCGCAAAGCTCTTCCCTACCTGTCGCGCTTTCAGTCGCGCGCATCCGAGTGGGGTTGACCTCTTGTCGGACAACTAGATCGCGCAACATCCGCCAGAGCTTTGCAGTGGCCGACTCTTTAGTGCCGGAGCCTATGGTGCTGCGCCCGTTGGCGGCGATTCACAGTAGCCATAATAGTCTGGAGGATTGGTCACTCGCGTAAAATCGGCAGTGCCTGGCGCGCAAATCCTTCCGTGGAGTTTATCGAAATCGCTTTGGGGTACGTCGAGGTTACTGTTAGATCCTCTACCGCAGTAAAATCTGTTGGTAAAGTTGTTTTTTGCCTTACCGCCCTTTGCGTAGTTGAAGCATTGAACAAATTCATCGGTCTTGGATGGCGGAAGAAACGCGCCGGTTCCGTCGAATCTAAAAATATAGGCGGCATTCCTCGGCGGAGTCGGACCACCTTTCTTCGGAATAATTTCAGTACCCAGAAATATACCTAGATCATGCAAACCCTCGCTCGTCCAGAAAAACGCAACTGACCCGCTAGCTTTTGCTATTTGGATCAACGCCGTGAACAATGCCTCGTGGTCAAATTGTTTCAAATTCTGATCGATGCCGTTGTCGAGCACGTCAACGTACGGGTTGAGGTCAAACAGATCGTTGGCCAAAGGGTCGCCGGTAAAGTATGGATTTGTCGTACCACCATCACCATTGGGAAGGATGGGGTTTACTGCGTAGACCGCCGCTAGTCTGCAGAAATTTTCCTTGTTTTCAAGGTTTGAAATCATCTCAAGATAAAGATTCGCATGCTCCATCCCTATCGGCGTCAGCTTGGTCGTGCATTTTACCGATGAGCCGGGAAGGCACGGTTGTTCTGGCTGGCGGGTGTCGAAGTCTTCGGCGTGACGAAAAGCATAGACAACTGGTGTGCATTCGGCGCCTGGTACGCTTGGAGCAAACATGAACAAGACAGCCAGTACCGCTACGCAAGAGACTGAGATGCTCTTCAAGTTCACGGTAGATTCCTCCTCGTCTCGGCGTCTAATCGCTGACGAGCGCTCGCAGTCGAGGGAAATTGCGTGTTAAGTCTGCAATCTATCATCGTACTCGAACTTTTAACCGTAATCTCTCGTCAAAGCTAGACTAAATGTGTTTTCGCCTGGTTGAAAGTTCAGAGAAATTCGTATCGATCGGACACGTCGATGATCAACGGTTTGAACGCACTGGAGCGCGAGGCGAGCGGCAGGTAATTGTTAACCAGTTTTCGCAGCCGCAACCCTCTACCCGTCGCTTGTGTCGCGACGCTACAGATAGCCTCCAACTCCCCACAGCCGAGTCAGATGTCTCCAAAGGCTTTGCTGATGCGCCATCTCGCGCATGCATCGGGTAGTCGTGGTCTAAAACGTCCAGCCGACGATAGATTTCAGAAATATCCCATTGCTGGCGCGAGTCACTCCGATGCCAACTCCAAGGTTGAGCTCGAGTTGCGGTATGAAATCGAAATTCAGGGCTGGCACGATGAAATGCTGCTGCTCCTGCACCTTGGCCAACGGCTGGATCGAACCCATATCGCCGTAGTACTCGACCGCCGGTGACAGCCAGTCGTTGAGCTTGTAGACCAGCATGCCGGACGGATCGAATTGCATTCCGTGATGTGCGCCCGGACCGCTGAATGGATCCTCGAACGCGAAGTTCCCCACTAGCCGAAACGCCTTGTAGTTTGCGCCTGCAATCGGACGCAGCTCAAGCGTCGTCGGATTTTCCTCGGCCGCATGCCGCATGTAGTCGAGTTCGACATTGCCGCCGAACTGCACCGGCCATTCGAAGGTCTGTGGAATGCCGAAATGAACTTTGGTGCGCGATCCGGAGTATTCGTAATCGCCATTCGAGAGCTTCGCGGTGCAGAGATACTGGCCGACTTCGAGCCAGCGCAGAACTCCGTAGGTCGCCTCGACCGTCTCGTGTACCTGGTAAACGTCGATCTGGCTTTTCGCGAGCTGCCCGGTCGCCGTCGAGGTCGTGTTCGAATGCAGTTCGAGTTGCAGATGACCGGCCGGCGTCGTGTCCGTGTCGTAAATCTCGATTTCGTAGAAATCGATCGCATGCGATGGTCGCGCAGCCGCAAACAGTCCGATCATGCAGATGGATAGCGGAAGTATCACTCGGAGAACGCGATCATGGCGAGCCTCATAGTTCCAGCCCATCAACCCGCATCCTTGATGCGATGTTTGCCGAGCTTGTATGAAAGATCGCTTTTCGACATTCCAAGCCGGCGCGCAACCTCTGCCTGCGCGCCGTCGGTTATTTTCAGCGCCCGCTGAATCACCGCTTTCTCCAACGATGCCAGGAAATCTCGAAGGTTGTGCCTCTCCGGAATCATTTCCGCCAGCTGGTCGGGAGTGAGCTCGGCGGAACTGCGCGGCACGGCGCCATTCGCACTGCGCGGCTTAGACACCGGGAAGTTCTCCGGAGTGATTTCTTCCGCGGCGGAGAGAATGCACGCGCGCTCGATAAGATTGCGAAGTTCGCGAATATTGCCGGGAAAGTCGTAGCTTAGGAGGGTTTGAATCGCTTCCGTACTGATTCTGCGCGGCGGGGTTTTAAGATCCCGGACAGCTTGCGCCAAAAAGTGAACACAAAGCTCGGGGACATCCTCACGATGGTCGCGCAGTGGAGGAACCGTTAGCGGAACCACCGCCAGTCGATAGTACAGATCTTCGCGAAAATGGCCTTCCTGAACGCGCCGTTTTAAATCCCGATTGGTCGCGACCAGCAACCGAACATCGGTGTGACGGGGTTTGGTCGATCCAAGCCGCGTGACCAAGCCGTCGGTCAACACGCGCAATAGCTTGGCCTGCGCTGGCAGCGACATTTCGGCGGCCTCGTCGAGAAAGAGCGTGCCTTCGTGTGCGGCTTCGAAAACGCCCTCGCGCGGGCGATCGGCGCCGGTGAATGCTCCGCGTTCGTGTCCGAACAACTCGCTTTCGAGAAGCGTTTCGGTGAACGCCGCGCAATTCACAGCGACCAACCGCTTTTGGGCACGCAAGCTACTACGATGGATTGCGCGCGCTACCAACTCTTTGCCGGTCCCGGTTTCTCCAGCAATGAGCACGGTAGCGTTGGTGGGTGCAACCCGTGCAATTCTCTCGCGGAGCTGACGGATTAACCCGCTGCGCCCTGTGATCTCCGACGAGTCTTCAAGTCGCACCAGAGTGTCGTGAAGCCTGCTGTTCTCGCGCACCAGTCGCGTGTGCTCCATCGCGCGATTCGCTGATACCATCAGAACTTCTGGAACGAAGGGCTTGGTAATGAAATCAAACGCGCCGCGCCGCATACTCTCGACGGCGAGTTCGATTGTCGCAAACGCGGTAAGAAACACGACGGACAGAGTCGGATCGGCCTCCCGCGCCGCTGCCAGGACATCCAAACCTTCACCATCGCCCATCTTCTGGTCCGTTATGAGTGCGTCGAAGGTGTGTTCGGTAAGTGCGCTGCGCGCGTCGCTGACCCCGGCGGCCTCGACGACTTCGTGATGCTCCTGACGGAGATTGGAGACGAGAATCCGCCTCAAATGCGGTTCGTCATCTGCTATGAGTATCTTCCCCATAGTCAGTCCTCTAGCTGAGAGATTGGCTCACGAAGTGCGATGGTATCTCAATCGAAAAGCACACTCTGCGCGGTTCATTGATTCTCAGCAGGATATCGCTCCCGTGGGCGCGGACGATATTGCGAGCGATCGCGAGACCGAGTCCGTTGCCGCCTTGCTTGGTAGTGAACAGGGGCTCGAAAATACGGGCCACAGTTTCGGCGGGGATAGGACCCTCTGGATCAACTACATCGATTCGTATCTTGCCGTTTCCGTCTTTCTGAGCAACCAGCTTTACTACGTCGCCCCGATTGCAGGCATCGATCGCGTTCAGCAGCAGGTTGAGGAGCGCCTGATGCATCTGGGTCGCGTCGAACTCTCCCTCGAGGCTCGCGTCCGCAGCGACGTCGATCGCCACTCCCTTATTGGCGGCATGAGCGCGAGCGACCGCAGAGACGTAGTTCAGAGTGTCGGCGAGGTTCACTCGTGCAAACTGCACCGGGTGCGGACGTGCATAAACCAAGAAATCGGTGGTCAGCCGCTCGAGACGCTCCGCTTCTTTCGCCGCGATCGAGAACATTTCCTCTCGCTCTGCCTCGTCCTGACCTGGCCGCCTGGCAGTAGCTAAAGAACTGGAAATCATTGCCACAGGATTTCGGATCTCATGCGCTATCGCCCGGGACAATCTTCCGACCGCGGCCAGCTTCTCCTCAGAGAGCAACTGCTGACGAGTACGTTCGAGCTCTTCGAGATTACGCGCAAAGTTTGCCTCGCGCGTGCGCAGATTATTAACCAGCAGCCACACCAACAGTCCCATAACGCTATAAATTACCGCCATGGCACCTGCTTCGATGTACTCGCCGAATTTGAGGCCATACGCGCCCATGAAACCGATGAAGTCCGCCAGCGCGATCACAGCTAGCGTAGCGCCAAGGCCGAGCCTGAAGGATGCTTCGAGTATAGGCAAAAGCATCAAAGCGTAGTACGCAGTATCTCCCCTGATGGTCAGCGAGGTGAGCACCAACGCCAGTATCGAGTTGAATCCGAGAGACCAATAAGTAAGAAAGCGGCGTCTGCCCTGAGAAATTGCCGCGTGCCTGGTGCGAAGCCGGACGAGGTAAATTGCCTGAATTACAAAACCGACGGCCAGGACCACAACGACCGATGCCGAAGGACGGCCGCGGACGAGCCTCGAGATTGCCTGCAGCACGAACAGGGCACCAATCAGCGACAGATTGAGAGCGGCGAAGACGAACTCCTGCCGACGAAAAGAGTCGTGATCCTCGACGGCAAAGTCGCTAGCACCGATAGTGCTTGAAAGGGAACTAAGCGCCCAGAGATTCTTGCTCGGTTTATGCTCGATCATGATGAGCGGTTGGCGCATCGCTGCGCTGCGCTGTCGATTGAGCAAACACGATGCCGCCATCGAACATTAAATTCGTTAACAATTGCGGACGTTCTGAAGTGCCTTGGATCCCGTCGTTCAAAAGTTTGTACGTTTCGGCCCTTCTCACGTTCAAATCTTTGAACTAATCGAGATCGTTGTCGAGGTGCGGAGATGAGGAGCCGCGCAATTTGCTGAACGATACTAGCGTAAAGCAATGGCAGGCTGCTTGCTACGTACTAGCCGATATCGCTGTCGGCTTACTTCATACGGATGACATCGCCTCCACGCGCGGACGACGAGAATCCTGCCTTGGGGGCCCGTCGGGGGCTCCGGTTCAGAATGCCGCCGACATCATTCAGCCGACCGCCCTCGACCAAAAGACGAGCAAGACAATGCCCTCAACGATGCGCGAGCAGGCATATCGGATTTATCTCGAATTCCTCGAAACGGCAGAGAACAAGCGACGCTGGAGCATTTTCAACGACGTGCCGTGGGAGAAACTGGACTCTGGTAAAGCGGCTGACCAGGTGGGCGACCGCGTGGAAATCTTCTGCACAGAGGAACTCTACGTGCCTGACTACAGTTCCAAAGGACTCGATTTGACACGCTCCATATTTGGGATGGCCTCGTTTCAGACTTGTTGGGCTTCTGAAGAATCCCGGCATGGATTGGCTTTTCGCGAGTATCTGACCCGATCGGGTCTTCGGTCTGCGGCGGAGTTCGAAGCTCTAGAGACGGCGACCTTTTCAAGGGAGTGGCAACTGCCTTTTCGGACGATTCGCCAAATGACCTGCTACGGCGCGCTTCAGGAAGGCGCAACCTTTACGGCTTACAACCTGCAGAGAAACAAAGCTCGCGATGCTGGTGATGAAGTGCTGGAGGCAATCTTCTTTCATATCGCCCGGGACGAGGCCGCACACGCCGGCTTCTATCGGTCCATGCTTCAGTTAGAGCTGGGCAACGACCGAGAAGAGACCATCGCCGACCTGGCTTATGTCCTTTCAAGGTTCAAGATGCCCGGCGATGGCTTAATCCCGAACTATCGGAGAAGGTTGCTGGAATCGGGCGCCGGAATAAGCCCTCGATCATTTCTAATCCGAGTCGTTTGGCCCTTGCTCACGACGTTGGAAATCAGTCGCGAAGAAATTAAAAGCGCAATGAAAAAACATGCTCCGGTGACGGTGTCGAACGAGCGCGCTGAAATTAGCGTATGAGTCGCCCGGAATTGCGGTTCGATCAATCTTCGCAAAGCCAAGATAGTCGACTCGCCGGATGATCGTCTCTTCGTGGGTAAGCTTTCCTCATGACGCACGCACCCCACATTCAATCTACTCCGGCTGAGAGCCTTTTTGCATGACTACGGTTTACCTGAACCGCATCGCCGCTGCCGTACCAGAGTACGATGTGCATCAACCCTTCGTCGTCTTCGCCGAGCAGATGCTCGACGACCCACGGCTGCGCACGCTCTTCCGTCGCATGGTCAGCCAGGCCGATATCGCGCATCGCTATTCGTTCCTCGATCCGCGGAAAGGTTCCGGCCAATCCTCATCGCATGACGCGAACGAGTTTTATCGACTAGGCAACTTTCCCAACACCACGCGACGTATGGAGCTGTTTGAGAAGAGCGCTCCGCTACTGATGCGCAAGGCCGTCGACCGGCTTACGTTGAGTGAGAAAGAACGCGCTGGTATTACGCACGTGCTGGTGACCTGCTGTACGGGGCTGTACGCTCCGGGGCTGGATTTCGAGATCGTCGACCACCTCGGGCTCCCGCCACGCGTGGAGCGGACGGTCGTCGGCTTCATGGGCTGCCATGCGGCCATCAATGCGCTGAAGTTGGCGCGGCACATTGTGCGCTCAGACCCGCAGGCAGGTGTGCTCATGGTGAACCTGGAGCTGTGCACGCTGCACCTCCAGGAGACACAGAATCTGGAGCAGATACTCTTGTTTCTGTTGTTTGCCGATGGAGCGGCGGCGAGTCTGATTACCGCGCGAAGGCAGGGTTTCGCGCTGGACAGTTTCAAGGCGGTGATGGTGCCGGAGACACGTGGGCTGATGACCTGGAAGATTCGCGGGCTTGGTTTCGAGATGCTGCTCTCCGGACGGGTGCCGGCAGAGCTGGGCCGTGCGCTGCATGATGGCGATCTGCTGGCCGAGCGTGACGGCGTCGACCTGTGGGCGGTGCATCCCGGCGGACGGTCGATTCTGGATGCGGTGGAGAAGGGATTGGAGCTGCCGGTCGATGCGCTGGCAGCGTCACGCGAAGTGCTGTCGTGCTTCGGCAACATGTCCTCGGCGACCGTGATGTTCGTGCTACAGCGGATGATGCAGCAGGCGCGACCCGGGCAACAAGGATGCGCGATGGCGTTTGGACCGGGACTGACAGCGGAGACGATGCGTTTCCATGTGGTCTAGTGCACAGATCGATCTCGGTCGGCGGGTTTCTCCACGTGAGTTGCCGGAGCTTATGGATGGTGACTGTAGTTATGAGGATTTCCGTGACTGCCTGCGCAGTCTGGAAAAAGTAAATCGCTGGCTGCTGGGCTATCGGCCGACGCTGACGTGGCTGGAGTGGCTACCGCGCGGCTTGCGTGAACCGATGCACATCGTCGACGTGGGCTGTGGCGGTGGAGATCTACTGCGGCAGATTGCAGGCTGGGCACGGAGACGGGGCATCGCTGTGCGGTTAACGGGAATCGACTTGAATCCTTATGCGGCGCGCGCGGCGGCGGAGTCCACGCCGAAGGAGCTCGGAATTACATGGGTGACCGGCGATGCTGTGGTGTATCGGCCGGAGAAGCCTATGGATATCGTCGTTAGTTCGTTGCTCGCACATCATCTGGAGGACGAAGAGATCGTCGCGCTGCTGCGGTGGATGGAAGCGACCGTGCAGCTGGGTTGGTTTATCAACGATTTGGAACGGGCGGAGTGGAGTTGTCGGATGTTTGGGTTGGTGCGGTGGCATCCGATTGTGAGACATGATGGGCCGGTGTCGTTCCGACGAGCCTTCCGGAAGGAAGATTGGGTACGCCTGTTGGCTGCGGCTGATGTTCCGCGCGAGGTGGTGACGGTAGAACGTTGGCGGCCAGGACGGTTGTGCGTGGGGCGGTGGAAGTGAGGTCGGGGATTCTGAAGCGTCTCGTTAGACTAAGCGATTTGAAGCATATCGCCCAGGCCGCCCTCGTGGCGCTCCTGGTCAAGTCTAACCATCAGCGAGACGAATAATGGCATCTTTCACCCTGTCTACAGCCAGTGCCAGTCGTTTCAGATTCAAAGCCGTTCTCTGGATCTTTCTTGGTGTCACGACGCTCTTTGTCTTCATCACGTCAGAGGTCCTTCTGTTCACCGATTACCCCATGTACCACGCTTACCGCCTGCAGGTCATAGCCGACCGCGGCCTCCTCATCCCGCACGCGGTCTGCGGAACTTTCGCTCTGCTGGCCGGCCCTCTGCAGTTCTCGTCGCGCCTTCGGCAGGGTCACGTGAAGCTCCATCGCCTCGTGGGCCGCACGTACTTCATCGCCGTCATCATCGGCGCCTTTACCGGGATCGCCCTTGCCATCGGACGTCCCGGGCTGCCCGGGACCGCCATGCAAGGCGCTGCATGGATTGTCTGCACCACCGCTGCCGTGATCGCCGCGCGTAACAGACAGATCGCCGTGCACCGCCAGTGGATGGCCCGCTCCTATGCGGTCACCTTTACCTTTGTCTCCACTCGTGTACTCAACCTTGTGCCCGCCTACTGGAGCCATCTTGGCGACGTACTGTCGGCGGTTGGCGTCATCGCCTTCACCCTAGCCTCCATCGTTCTGGTCGACCTCGGGCTCAACTGGAACGAACTCACCACGCGCGACAGTTCGACGGTAGCGCATGGTCTATCTCACGAAGCTGGCTCCCTTCACATCCCGGACTGACCAGCCCATAGCCACCCAGCGGTCCAACGATCTTCAGCGCGAATAGAAAAACGGAATCCACCTACACATTGATGGAACATCCGTGAATCAGGAGCAATGCCTTGCAAGATGAAGTTCTCGTCCTCGGTGGCGGAGTGGCAGGCTGTGCGGCTTCCATCGCGCTCGCCCGAAAAGGACGAAGCGTCACCCTGATCGAACGCGAGCCGACGCCGTGCCATAAGGTCTGCGGAGAGTTCCTAAGCGGTGAGGCCCTTGAAGACCTGCATGCTCTTGGCATCGACGTCGCCGCTCTTGGCGCGGTGCCCATCGATTACGTTCGCCTTGCCGCAGCCAGACGCGCCGCGGAGGCTCCGCTACCTTTCCACGCCGCCTCAGTCACTCGCAAGGCGCTCGATACAGCTCTCATTGCAGAGGCTGTCACCGCCGGAATCCGCGTCGAGCGCGGTCGCAGTGTGCAGTCGCTCAGCCGCACGACCGCCAACCTCTGGCGGGCTGCGCTCGACGACGGTACCACATACGAAGCTCCAACCGCCTTTCTCGCCACCGGCAAGCACGATCTGCGCGGCCACCGTCGCCCGAAGGACCCTCACCAATGGATCGCCTTGAAGATGTACTATCGATTGTCTGCCGCACAGACCGCTAAGCTGGGGGACGCCTCCGAGTTGACGCTCTATTCCGGAGGCTACGGTGGTATCCAACCGGTGGAAGACGGCATTACGAATTTCTGCTGTGTGGTGAAACGGTGGTATTTTGCTCGTGCGGGTCTTCGCTGGGATGGCCTCCTTGCGAAGATGCAGCAGGATTGTCCCCACCTCGCAATGCGGCTTGACGGTGCGGAGCCACTGCTCGACAAACCGATCGTCGTCACTCATATCCCTTACGGTTACATCCGTCGCACAACGGAGGACGGGCTCTACTGCATTGGGGATCAGGCAGCCGTCATCCCCTCGTTCACCGGCGACGGCATATCCATCGCGTTGCATACCGCCCGCCGTGCCGCCGCTGCGTATCTTGAAGCGGAGCCTGCGCAGGTCTTTCAGTCAAAACTGCGCTCCGCAATGCTGCCCCAGATGCGTCTTGCCGAGATCGCCCACGTCGGCTTGAACAACGCACTAGCACGCGCTGTGCTGCCGTTCTGCCTCAGGGTCTGGCCTGGCGCGATGCGCGTAACGGCTAGGCTCACGCGTGTCACCCAACCCGCCGCTGTTACGCCACAGGCGTTCGCCAACTGAGATCGAGCGACGCCAAAACAACTCTCGTAGTCAAGAACTCTCCATGGGAGATACAATGAAAGTCTGCGTAATTTTAGCCTTCGCTGTCGCCATCGCTCCGGGCGAGAACGCCAAGCATCAGACCCTCGTCGTCAATGCCGAGCGGATGATGGTATCGGCGGTGTGATGTTTCAATGAGTCCGGCAAAGGCAACACTGCTCGAGGCGATCGAGATTTCGAAAAGTTATGGCGCGCGGCTTGCTCTTGACAATGTCAGCCTCGCAGTAATGCCAGGTGAAATTGTCGCCTTGCTCGGACCCAACGGCGCGGGCAAGACCACGACGCTGTCGATTCTTGCGACTCTACTTAAACCCGATAGCGGTCATGTTCTAATCAGTGGTAAGCCGCGAAAGAGCGACCCCACTGGACTGGGACGGATGCTTGGGCTGGTGCCGCAATCGCTCGCGCTTTATCCCACGCTTAGCGCGGCGCAGAACGTATGGCATTTCGCACGCATGCAAGGGCTCGCCCGCAAAGATGCGAAGGAATATTGCCGGCGGGCACTCGAAGAGGTCGGTCTCGGCGATCGCGCCAGCGATCCTATGCATTCGTTCTCCGGTGGGATGAAGCGCCTGCTCAACCTAGCCTGTGGAATTGTTCATCGTCCCTCCGTGTTGCTGCTGGACGAACCTACGGTTGGCGTCGATCTTCAGTCGCGCGAACAGTTACTGGCGCGGATTCGACACTATGCCGATGCGGGCGCGGGCGTGATTTACAGCACCCACTACATGGAAGAGGCAGAGCGCATTTGCGATCGCGTGCTGCTAATCGATCGCGGCAAACTGATCGCCGAGGGCGACCTCGAAAAGGTGATCTCGCTCGGAGGCAGCCGGCCTCGCATCGAGCTGACCTATCGCGGGCAGTTGCCGGATGGCCGCTTCGGCAGCCTTGCCGGGGTGCGTGAAGTGGGAACCACCGTCAGCGAGGGCAAGGCGATCCTCGAGATGAACAGTTCCGCGCAGGTCGCCGAGGTGCTGCACGGACTTCGGACCCTGGATGTGAACGTCGTCGATTTCAACCTGCACAGCCCCAATCTGTCGGACGCATTCATCGCGCTGACGGGCCACACGCTGCGCGACCAGGTTCTCTAAGCGTATCGCTATGCTTCGAGCAATTTGGCTAACCACGCAAAACGAGGCGCGGCTCCTGGTCAAGGATCCGATCGTGCTGTTCATGCTGTTGTTCGCGCCGGTCGTAATTATCACCGTCGCGGGATACTCGCTCGGTAATATATACGGTAGCTCGGCGAATTCTTTTCGGCTACCCCTCGTCGACCTCGATCACGGAAAAGTCGCCCAGGGAATAATTGAGGCTTTGCGCAGGGAGCACGGTGTCGCTTTGGAGATGCTCGGCGACTCCGACGAAGCGCGACGCGTCGTGAACCAACGTGACCGGACGCCCATTGCGATTGTGATTCCGGCCGGGACCAGCGCGGCAGTTACCGCAGGCCGCCGACCTCGGCTGATACTATTCGTCGATCCCGTAAGACGAGTCGAGGTCGACGCGCTAGAACTTCGTATCGACGAATTGTGCCGAAAAGTTTCAGAACAAGCACGTGCAACGGCGCAGACGCAAATCGAGGACTCCGGTAGGGATCTGCGCGAAAAAATCCAACGGCTCTCGGAAGCCATGGCATCGGAACAATCGGAAGCGCGCCTGCGGTTCGCGCGGACCCAGGCCGGGTTGGAAACTTCGATTCGGAGGCAGATGGCTGCCGCGCTCAAACGGATCAACGATCAGACTCAAACAATAATAAAAACGCGCGAGAGTCAGGCTTGGGCTGACGTACAACGGCAACTTTCCCAGCGTCAAACGATATTATCAAAGATTCGGAGCTACCTCACCCAGTTGCAGTGGAGTCAAAGGGCCTTTGAAGACTGGCTCGCGAAGCTGAAGACTATGGCGGGCCGCAACGCGTCAGAGATTCCCCCGCCGCCCTCTTTCCCCAAGCCCATCTCTGAGACGGAGCTGGCGGAACTCGCCGAGCCGGTGACGCCGCCCAAGCTTGATGCAACCCTTCCTGCATCCACGGCGGTCGACGCATTTTCCATTAGCATTCCAAAGAAACTTGAGTTGCGCGCCGGTAATCCGCTCCGCAACCTTGAGTCCTTCCAGCCGTCGCAGGCGCTCACGCTTCCGGGAGATCTAGGATTCATCGAGCAGCCCGCTACCAAGGGTGAAGCAGTCGTTGCGAACGCCTTCGATCAGTACGTACCCGGATTCGGCGTCACGTTTCTCCTGATTGGCATGATGCTGGGGCTCGCGCTGACGCTCTTCGATGAGCGCGATTGGGGGACCTTGAAGCGCCTCCAGGTCAGTGGCGCGCCGCTCACAGGCCTGCTGCTGGGAAAATTATTCGGGCGGTTCATCGTCGGAATCGCGCAAATGCTGTTGCTATTCGCGGTCGGATGGGCGCTGTTCGGAATCTCGCTTGGGCGCAATCCTCTAGCCTTGATCATCCCGACGGTCGGGATCTCTTTCGCGGCTGCAGCGCTAGGACTGGTGGTCGCCTCTATTGCAGCCGCGCACGACTCGGTGATGTCGTTGGGCGTAACCATCAGCATGGCGATGGCGGCAATCGGCGGATGCTGGTGGCCGCTGGATTTTGAGCCCGGATGGATGCGCGACCTCGCTCGATGGCTACCAACGACATGGACGATGCAGGCGTTCAACGATTTGATGATTCGCAACGAGCCGCCGTCCGCTGCGTTGCCGCCCTTGGCGGCAACCATTGGCATAGGAATGATCCTCATCGTGGCAGGACTTCTCCGTTTCCTGAGTCTCGATGATTAGAAGAGTATGAGAAGATTCAAGATTCATCTCTCGATGGTGTTACTCGTAGATCTAGCTCTCTTGTTTGTAGGATGCTCAAGTTCGCAGCAGACGGCCGTTCCCGAGACGACCGCTCAACGTTCCACGAACGCCGTTAGTACCGATCCGCAGCTGAACGCAATCCTTGAGCAATCTTGTTACCAGTGCCACTCGACCGGCGGAGCCGCACCCTGGTACGCGTCGGTTTCACCGACGTACCTAGCGGCCAACTTGGCGCGAGGGGTACTGAATTTTTCCGATTGGCAAACCTATGACGCGCAGAAAAAAGCCGATGCGCTAAACAGTATCGAGCAGGCCGTCAGCAGCGGTTCGATGCCCCCCGGAGACTACACGGCACTTGATCACTCTGCGCGCCTTGCCAAGAACCAGATGCAGGCGATGCTCAAGTGGGCATCGCAGCCCGCACTGGCTGCACACTGACTCACACTACGGAATCAATCGTTGTAGTCAGAAGACAATGAACTTAAAGAAGGGGCAAAAGACTTGTCGACCCTCGAGTTGATGCATGCTTCAAACGGCTTCTGGACCGAAGCTTTGAGCATGGCGCCGCGCGCCAAACATGTCATTCGAAGTTGTGCCTTCGCATATCTGCTGACCATAGCGGTCTTGGTTCATGGTGCGGCGTCGGCGGAATTGCGGTCTGGAACTCTCGAACTCGACCCATCCAAGACACAGATTGAATTTCGTTTGCCAGGGACCTTACACACCACACATGGAACTTTCAAACTGGAACGAGGAACCATTATCGGGGACCCCTCCACTGGAAAAGCTAGCGGTTCCATCGTGGTCGACGCCAAGAGCGGCAACACAAGCATGGGCTCGCGTGACAATCACATGCGAGAGGGTGTTCTCGAGGCTCAACGGTATCCAGAGATAACTTTTGACCCTCAGCACTTTACTCTAAAAGTGAGGAGCGGAGGACAGTTTCAAGCGACGATGCAAGGGGTGCTGACGCTCCATGGGGGGAGACATGATATCGACCTCATGGCTCAAGGTCAGCTCGTCGGAGACAAGCTGACTGCCACAGCACACTTTTCAGTGCCCTATGTCGATTGGGGTATGAAAGACCCGAGTATTCTATTCTTAACTGTGGCGAAGCAAGTCGACATCGATATCGCGACTTCGGGACACGTCGTCTGGAATGGAGAAGCGGCCCAAATAAACGAAAAGTGAAAGCAATCAGGGTCCCTCGCGATGGCCGTCGGCAATACTTATACGCATGTTCCCGGCAACGCGCGCCGTGTGACAGGTACTTGAGCGTAAAGGGTCGACAAAAATATTACAACGTAGCCGCAGATCGTACTGCTGGAGATTGAAACCGCTCGCGCCCTTGGATGTCTAACAGAATTAATCAGAGAACGATAAGCGAGCGAGATGGCACAAGGAGGGTTATGCCTTCCTCAGTGTACGGCAAAGAGATCGCAAGCTAGGCATATCATTGGCTGGGAGAAAATAGTCAACGTACGGGAGTGCCGCTGCCATACCTCGAGCTACCGGTGCATAGCCCTCTGTTCCTATCAGCGGGTTGATCCACAGAATGCTGCGAGTGCGCCGACACAGCATTCGCATCTCTTTCCGTACCATCTCCGGGTTTCCCTGATCGTAGCCATCACTGATGATCACACCGACCGTTGAGCGGGGAGCGCCTTGGCCGAGCACGACCCGATTCAGATGAGCCAGCGCCGCTCCCACATCCGTCCCCCCCGACCAGTCCTGCGCAAGACGGGCTACTTCACCGAGCGCCTCGGAAACCGTGTGCCGCCGCAGCGCATTCGTGATTTCGGTTGTGCGCGTGCTGAACACCGCTGTCCGCGAATTCCTGCAGGCCTTTTGCACACCGAACATCAGGTGCAACAGAAACGGGTTATAAGTGTCCATCGATCCACTGACATCGCACAGTAAAGCGACTCGTGTCTTGCGAATTTTGCGGCGGCGATGGGACAATTCCAGAACATCAACTCCATGATTGATATTGCGGCGCAACGAGCGGCGCAGATCGATCCCTCGCCCCTTGCGTCCCACGACGAAGCGTCTGGCGGGACGCGTTGCAAGCCGGCGCGCGATATCCCTGAGCAGAGCGTTGATTGCGGCCGACTCGCCTGGCCATTCCGCATCCAAATCCTTGGTCCGCAGGACCTCCTCTTGACCGTATTGTCGCGGACCGCTGGCTGGCTTTTCACGATCTTCGTAGTCCGTTTCCTGGCTGATGGGTGTGCTCTCAAGATCGCGCGCGTTTTTGTCTTCCTCCTTTTCACTCCGCCAGAATTCCGCAAAAAGCCTATCGAAAGCTTCCTCCTGCTCGCGGTTACTTGTGAGGTTCACCCGCAGGGCGATGCGGAAATCCTCGCGCCGGCCAAGCTCAACATGCGCAAGACTACGGAATGAATCGACAATCCGGGCGGGCGTGACGTTGAAGCCCGCCCGCTTGAGCAAACGGCAAAACTCCATCAGGCGCGCAAGAATCAGACTGGCCGCGACCTCGGCGGCAACCCTCAGATCTTGCGAACGATTTGCCGGCTCTGCCACGGCTATACGGTAGGGTCGGCTCGGCGGGCCACGATCTGAGCTGCACCTATCGATCGCAGACGCTCGATGTCGTCCTTGAATTTGAGGACGCAGCCCGCGGTTTCTTCCAGCAGCGCCGGGTCGATGCGGTCAACCTTTAACACCTCCAGGGCGCGCGCCCAGTCGAGCGTCTCGGCCACGCCCGGCCGCTTGTAAAACTCGATTTCGCGCAGCGCGTGCACGATCCCGCAAATCTCTTCGGCGAGCCTCGACTCGATGCCCGGCACCTTTCGCATAACGATCTCTCGCTCTTTATTCGGCGTCGGATACTCGATCCACAGGTACAGACAACGCCGCTTGAGCGCATCGTTCAGCTCCCGAGTCCGGTTCGAGGTCAGCACCACAAAGGGCCGTTTTTTCGCTTCGAATGTTCCGAGCTCCGGCACCGTGACCTGAAAGTCCGAAAGCAGTTCGAGAAGAAAAGCCTCGAATTCCTCATCGGCGCGGTCGATCTCGTCGATCAACAGGACTGCGTGACCGGGGCCCTGATAGCGAATCGCGCGCAGAAGCGGACGCGGCAACAGGAACTCGTCACTGAAAATGGCAGTGTCCAAGCTCCGACGGTCGGGACCGCCCTCCGCCATACGAATGGCGAGAATCTGCTTGGCATGATTCCATTCATAGATAGTGCTTTGCGCGTCGAGGCCCTCATAACACTGTAACCGGATCAGATCGCTGCCCAGTATCCGGGCTACGACCTTGGCTACTTCCGTCTTGCCTACCCCTGCTTCGCCCTCGAGAAGAATGGGCTTGCCGAGCTGGGCGGCCAACATGACCGTCATCGCGAGTGGACGCTCAGCAATATAGTTCTCGCCCAGGAAGGCATCTTGCACCGCTTCCACTGAGCAAAAGGCTTTTGTAGGATCGCGATCCTGCACGACACTCATGCCCTCTGTTCTCTCTCGGTTCGGGCTGCCTGGCGGTAAACTCGAACTGCTTCGACGCGCCTACTATGTGGCCGACGCCGATACGCTTCGAGCATCGGGATTGCTCTGTTTCTGCCGTGCTTTCCGGATGGTGTCCCACACACGGTTAGGAGTCAGGGGGAGCTCCGTGAATTTGACGTCGAACGGCGCCAGAGCATCAGCCACCGCGTTCCCGATCGCACCGGGAGGCGCGATCGCTCCTCCTTCTCCCATTCCCTTTATTCCTCCTACCGTCAATGGTGTGAGCGTCTCAATATGCCCGAACTCGATGTTAGGCACCTCAGTTGACGTGGGTAACAGGTAATCCATAAAAGAACCGGTCAGCAATTGACCGTTTTCGTCGTAGACTAAATGCTCGTACAGCACCGTTCCAAGCCCTTGCGCGACACCTCCTGTGATCTGCCCCTCGACAATTACCGGATTGATTATTCTGCCGCAGTCTTCCACTACCACATAGCGAAGAATCTTGACCTTGCCGGTCTCGACATCAACTTCGACAGTGGCGATGTGCGTGGCGTTGGCAAACGTGAATGCGGGCGGGTCGTAATAGTAAGTAGCTTCCAACCCCGGCTCTTCGCCCGCGGGCAAACGTCCGGGCGAAAAGATGGCCATACGCGCCACATCTTTGATTGCAACCGCGCGTATGGGAGCTCCTTTAACCTGCACCTTGCCGGAGACCAGTTCGAGGTCGGCGGGGCTCACTTCCAGCATCTTGCCCGCGATGCGCAAGATTTTTTCCTTTACCTTTCGCGCCGCCTGCACCACGGCGCCGCCGCCCACGACTGCGCTTCGGCTCGCTCCTGTGCCCCAACCGTACGGCGTCGCCTGAGTATCGCCCTGGACGAGTTTTATATCTTCAATCCTCACCCCCAGTTCGTCCGCGGCCAACTGGGCGAAAGTGGTCTGATGGCCTTGGCCATGCGACAGCGTACCGACCAGCAAAGTAACTCCGCCGCCGGGATCCATTCGTACAATCGCGGAATCATGATTGCCATGATCAACCCCGGCCGCGGCCATGAACTTGGTACCGAATACCGTCATCTCGATGTAGGTTGAGATGCCGACGCCTAAATACCTTCCCTGC
The DNA here is from genome assembly GCA_963755905.1 of uncultured delta proteobacterium. Lineage (GTDB taxonomy): Bacteria > Desulfobacterota > Binatia > Binatales > Binataceae > JAKAVN01. The sequence goes on along the minus strand of CAVWLM010000002.1, from coordinate 658,840 downwards.
GCACGCGCCTGTAGCTGCTCGCTTCGAAAGCCTTTGTAATCGAGTATGTCGGCGGCTTTCTTCAGAGCTTCAGTCGAGCTGCCGCTATCGTAATTGAGCCCGGTCAGGGTCACATAGGGGAATTCTTCGGGACGGATCATGTTCTTCAGGCGCAACGCGAGCGGATCCATCCCAAGCCGCCGCGCGGCAAGATCCATCATCTGCTCCTGCACATAAACCCCCGGCACATGTCCGACGCCGCGGTATGCCGCCGATGTCATTTTGTTAGTCCAGGCCGTCGACACCTCGTACGCATAGCCTTGGAACTTATAGGGCCCCTCCAAGGTAGCCGCGAGCTGCAGCCCCTCGAAAGGAGAGGGCCACGGATCGGCGCAATAAGCTCCGAGGTCTTGCACGATCTTGGCTCGCATACCGCGCACTGTTCCGTCTGCAGTGAACGACATCTCGCACTCGACTATGTCTTCCTTGGCATGGAATGTGGCGAGCAGATGCTCGCGGCGATCCTCAGTCCAGCGGACGGGTTTCTTCATCAGCCGGGCGAAATAGCACGTGAGAACATCCTCCGGATAGACAAACGCCTTGGGCCCAAACCCGCCTCCCACATCCGGTGCGATCACGCGCAGCCGGTGCTCCGGGAATCCCATGATGTCCGCCACCCGGGTACGCAACATGTGCGGCATCTGGTTAGAACTCCACAGGGTCATATCACCGTCGGCATCGAACTTTGCCAGCGTCGCCCTGCCCTCCAATGCGCAGCCCATATGCCTATTAGTATGAAATCGCTCGCGCACGACGACCGCCGCGTCGCGAAACGCGGCTTCAACGTCACCGCCCCCGCCCGTGACGTGCACCATCATGTTGCTATCGAACTCTTCATGGATAAGCGGAGCGCCGGGCTTCAATGCCTCTTCGGCGTCCATGACTGCCGGCAGATCTTCATATTCAACATCCACCAACTCGGCCGCGTCCTCGGCCAAGTAGCGGCTCTCTGCGAGAATCGCGACGATCCCTTCGCCCACGTAGCGAACCTTGTCTATTGCCAGACAAGGCCACTTGGGTTGATGGCATACCGATGGCGGAAAGACCTTTTCGTGATATGGCTTGCCTATCGGCTTCAACGCCGCGGCTATATCGGCGCCGGTGAAGATTCCATGAACGCCGAACGCCTGGCGTGCGGCATCCAGGTCGATACGCCCGAGCCTCGCATGCGCTCGCGTGCTACGCACAAAGGCGAGATGCAACGTGTCCGGCAACCGAATATCGTCGACATACGTGGCCTTGCCAACCAGAAAGCGCGGGTCCTCTACGCGCCTTACCCTGCTGCCGACCAATTGAGTGAATGCCACCTCGGCCTCTCCTTATTTCGATGAGACCTGCTCACGGTAATCGGTGAACGTAGCGAACACGGCCGTTCCTCTTTGCAAGTTCTGACGCCGGGTCCGGTCTTCAAGCGGTGGGTTTCTCGCGAAGCGCCTTAACCGCCGCCCGAACCGCAGTCACTATGTTCTGATAGCCGGTGCATCGGCAGATATTGCCCGACAAGCCGAGACGAATATCATCTTCCGTTTCCAGCGAGTAATTCCTTACCAGATCAAAGGCCGTCATCAGCATGCCTGGGGTACAGAAGCCGCACTGCAGGCCATGATTATCCCAGAAGGCTTGCTGAAGCGGATGCATATGCTCAGGATCGCCCAAACCCTCCACAGTGGTGATTTCACAGCCGTCAGCCTGAACGGCGAACATAAGGCACGACCTTATACTCTGTCCGTTAAACAAAACCGTACAGGCGCCACAGACGCCGTGCTCGCATCCAAAATGAGTACCGGTCAGGTTGAGATTCTCGCGCAAGAAATCGCCCAACAGCAGACGGCTCTCCACGTCGCGCTCATACGCGACTCCATTGACCTTTACCTTGATGGTATGTTTGTCGGTCATTTCGACTCTCCGGTGGGCGATGCTTCAGCTCGCCGCGGCCCGCTCGATTGCGTCTTTAAGGGCGCGTTGCGTCAGCACCTCGACGACATGCCGGCGATATTCAGCCGAGCCGTGGATGTCTTCGGGCGGGTCCGACGCTTCACTGGCCGCCTGGCCGGCAGCTTGTAAAGCTCCGTCGTCGGGTGCCTGACCCTCCAGCAGTCTCTCGGACTTCGAAGCGCGTAGCGCGGTGGAACCGACTCCACCCATGCTAATCCGAACTTCCTTGAACTTGCCGCGTTCCATCCTCACCGCCGCGGCGACGACCGCAATAGCGAAATCACCGGGTCTTCGAGAAAGCTCCCGAAACCCCCAGCCCCTGCCGGATGGCCATGGTGGGATCCCCACGTCCACCAGCAGCTCGTCGGGCTGCAAAGCGGTACTAAAAAGGTTCACGAAAAATTCTCTGGCCGGGAGCGACCTCGGCCCTTTCCGGCCGCGCATGTTCATCGTTGCATCGAGCAGCAGCGCTATAACGGGAAATTCCGCCGCGGGATCGGCGTGGGCCAGGCTTCCGCCCAAGGTGCCGCGCGTGCGGATGGCGACATGCGCCACCTGCTCAGCCGCCGCACTGAGTATCGGGCATTGCTTTCTGATGCTGCTCGAAGTCTCGATCGTGCGATGCCGGCTGAGGCACCCGATTACCAGTCCACCGTCGCGCTCAGCGACGAACTCGAGTTCTTTTATCCGATTTATGTCAACCAGCACTTCCGGGTGCGCGAGTCGGAAGTTCAACATGGGAGTCAGGCTCTGTCCTCCGGCTAAAATCTTGGCCCGATCCCCCTCAGAACTGAGCACGCGGAGCGCCTCATCCACGGTGCGCGCGGCTACGTACTTAAATGCAGGCGGTTTCATTTCTCATCCCTGCTTCAGGGTGAGGCAGCATCGAATTCGGTATCTAAGATTCGATGCCGGATTCGGTTGTAAGCGCGAAAACCGTGGCCCGAACCCTATTTGGATAGTGCCGCTCGGTCTGGATGCGGCGGACGACAGATGAAGTTCGCTGAATCGCTCAACTTTCGTACAACGAAGGCAGCTCAATTTAGTTCGAACTCCATCCATTCGTTGTTGGCCTGGTAATAAGCTTTGCGGAACTCATGATCGCCGTCGAAGGCAGTGCCGCTGAGATGCTTGAGTCGTAGCTGGATCTTTAGCGGCCGGACGTCGAATGGGTACGGAGAAAAAAGGACGCGGTTGAGGCCGTCGGCCTTCATCGACATTTTCACGCCCCGCTCGCGCTTGTCTGAATATCTGAATGGAACGGGATCGATGTAGTCGTCACGCACGTCCTGGCAGCAGAAATAGAGTCCGAGCAGATCCCACACCTGCAGCAGCCGGTAATTGGTCCTCAGCTGGTCCTGATCGAACTTCGGTTTCTGCTGTTCCTGCCATCGTTCGTTTTCGTCGGTGAACTTTGCGATATCAGGCGGTGGGTTGGTGAAGTTGAACGCCGTCGGGTAATCGATAGTCCCGTAGCGGCCCCTCCACAAGCCGGTGCGATGCATACACATGATAAGCGCGGAGTAGGGATCGATCTCGTTCATCCAGTCCACCACCCATCGGTAGGACTTCAACTGCGCTCCTGTCAGCCCGACCTGCAGAAAGCCGAAAGGCTTGCCGCTCTTGGGATCCGAGGCGGGCGTGGTTTCGTAAGGCAACCAGCCAAAGTCATGATAGACGGCCGCGCGAACTACCGATTCGTAAGGACGTGGAGTGTCGAACTGCTCATTGCCCCAGTGCGAGGCGAGCTGGCCGACAAGTTGGGAATGATCCGTCTGATTGACCAGGACCACTCCGCCGTTCTGTTCGCCTCGGATTATCATGATTAATCTCCTGCGGAACGTGCTCTATTGCGCCACGTAGGCGCCGTCAACGGGGAGCACCGCCCCAGTGACGAAAGATGCCGCCTCGGAGCACAGCCAGACGACTGCCTCGGCCACTTCCTCCGGCAAGCCCCATCGGCGCACCGGCAGTCGGCTCATAATTGCTTCGACCATGCGCTCGGCGTCGGGATGCTCGCGCAACACCCCTTCGCTGAGCGGCGTCTTGATCGGCCCGGGACATACCGCGTTGACCCTGACTCCGGCCGCAGCGTATTCGAGCGCCGCGACTTTGGTCACCCCGACCACGCCGTGCTTGCTGGCGGCATATGCGGGCATGCCGGCCGATCCCACCAGACCGAAATTCGAAGCCGTGTTGACGATCGCTCCGCCGCCATGGCGCAGCATCAGCGGAATCTCGTATTTCATACACAGCCATACGCCCTTCAGATTGGTAGCGATGATCCGGTCCCAGTTCTCGTTTTGGCATTCCACCGTGTTGGCGATTTGACCCTGGATACCGGCGTTGTTGAAGGCACAGTCCAACCGGTGGCAGGTCTGAATTACCTTCTCCGTCAAGGCGTCGACTTCGGCGGGCTGCGACACGTCTGTGCGCACGAATATCGCGTCACCGCTGGCAGCCCGGATAGCCTGCACGGTTTGCTCGCCGCCCGTGTCGTCCACATCCGATATGACCACACGCGCGCCCTCGCGTGCAAAGGCGAGCGCTGTCGCCCGGCCGATACCCGACGCGCCTCCCGTAACCAGCGCCACCTTATCCTGTAGTCTGGCTTTCACGACCTGCGCACTCGACTCTGCTCCGCCCGAGAATGTCGCCGTCAGGGCGCCGTGCGCCCACGCGGTCTAGAGATGTTCTGCCACCTTCAGGCGGGTGCGATCGAATCCATTGAATGCTTTGGGTTGCCGGTACAGTTCTGTGGCGATGCTGACTTCAACCACCGACAGTGCCATCTGGAGCAGCCGCGTGGCGTCATCGGGCATGCGGTCGAGCGGGAAGCGATTGAGATATTCGACGATCGACGCCATGCGCGGCATCATCGCGTCGTAGAACATCTGCAGATCTTCCCGCGACGAAGATTCCCGCGCCATGAATCGCTCCCATTCCGTGGCAAGTGCCCAATGCGCGAACGGTTCAAGTCCGACAAAAGGCGCGGGCAGGACGGCGCTCGATTCCGGGTTTTCCATTCGGTGTCGTATGCCCTTCAGGCTCCGACGGGGGCGTCCGCCCGCTCGCTCGTGATCCCCACGTGGTCCTCCACGTTCTTGTGGAAGTGGCGAAGCTGAATCTCCTCATCCTGGAAAAGGAGATTTTTCTTGGCCCGATTGGCCAGACCCGCATGCACGGTCTCGTGGCCGGCGGCATCCTCATCAAGCACAATACGCAGACGCGTGCAGATGAATTCCTGGACCAGGCGTTCAGCCGCGTTTGCGGGAGGCGGCAGGTAAGTCCTGGCCTCCCAGAGCGTGCGGTCGACCGCGAGCGGCCAGAAGTTGTAGGTCAGACACAAGTCGTTGTTGACCCCGCGAAAAAAGATAATCACGAAATTCGGAAAGATCAGATAGAAATCGAAGTCGGAAATCATCGGCATCCGGCAGCGCGTCGGCGCCCGATCCAGTTCGCCGATAAGCTTCTCCATCGGGACCGGCTGATGTGCGGGACTTATCTCGCACGAATAGACACTATGACGTCCCAGCAGCCTTACGTCCTGCACCCGAGTGAAGTTGTTCTCATTGGCCACGAACCGATCGGGTATGATGTAACGATGCTGGAAGGGCACATGGTAGATCTCGTTCTGCGCGTCGATGCCGATCTTCCAATTGGCCTTTTCGTCGAACGTGCAGCTCTGCGCGAGCGTCATCTTGTCGAAGTCGCCGCCCTTAATCAGCCCGGCCACGCCGTCTAAATAGCCGATCAGGTTCTCGCGCGGATTGGGATCGAGATTGATAAAAACGAATCCGTTCCAGACTTCCGTGGCAACTGGAGTCAGGCCATGTTCGTTCTTGTCCAGATCGTAAAAGTTGGCTTCATCCGGCACCCACTTGAGCTGCCCCGTGCTGTCGTATGCCCAACTGTGGAAGTTGCACGTCAAGAAGCCACGGCAGCTGCCTCTGACGTCGGCGACCAATTTGTTACCGCGATGGGAGCAGACGTTATAAAAACCGCGCACCTTTTTGTCCCGGCCGTGCATCACCAGGATCGAGGCGTTGCAGATCGCGAGCTCGCGAACGAAGTAGTCACCCGGCTTCGGAATCTCTAAAATCGTGCCGACATTGAGCCACGAGCGGCGGAAGATCCGTTCGCGTTCCAGCTCAAAATAATCGGCCGAGACCGAGGAGGCCGCTGAGATTGGTCCAGTCCCAAGTTCTGGGTACTTCTTCGCCCATCGCCTGTCAGCTATTACGGTTTTCATCTCGTGCTCGCTCGAGACGCTCGGCGCAACATCCCCGCCACACGTCGCGTCTCGCCTGGTAGATCCGCGCCCCGGCTTTACCTCAAGCCGAATACATCCACCGATCTTGCGTGTCAAGCTCGGGTAACTGATGCGCCATAACGATCTTCGGTGACATAGGATAAGCAGTGGGAGGCTTGGCAAAGCGGCGAGTTTGCAAAGGCGTGCGGCAGCGATGAAGCCAAGGGCATTTGCGTCTATCCAATCGCCAGTATAACGAATATGCCGAGTCAATTTATCAAGGCTGCCAGGACAAGCGACATCCCGGAATGCGCGATAACCAGCGTGACGGTCGAGGGTGAGGAGGTTTTGCTTCGAGCTCAGAACGGGGCGAGGCGAGCGCGGGCGAGCCGCTGCGCGGGATGAAGAAACAAACAATTCGGGAATTAGGGAGGTCAACCTGTGATCTATGAGCTCAGGACCTACACATTGCTGCCCGGCAAGCTCGACGACTATCTCAAGCTCACCGCTGATCTAGAGCGCGAGATCTTCGCTGGCGATAATAAGTTCGGAAAGTTGGAAGGACAATGGTACACGGAGTTCGGCACATTGAATCAGGCCGTCATCCTGGTGGGCTACCCCGACCTCAACGAGCGCGTCGATATTCGAGACGAGCTGTTCAAGAGCCGGGACTGGTTGCATTCCACGCAGAAGATCCGCTGCACACTCGTCGCCCAAGAAACCAAAATCCTCCGGGCCCACCTTCCCCTAAACCCACCCGCCAGCGAGGGAAACGTCTACGAGCTCCGAACGTACCGCACGCGGCCGGGCGCCGCGGGCGAATGGCTCGAGCATTTCAAGGCAATCATGCCGGTGCGGGAGAACTACTCGAAGAATGTCGGGCTGTGGCAGACGCAGATTGGACAGCTAGACGAGGTCATCCATATGTGGGTGTACCGCGACCTCAACGACCGGGCCGCCGTGCGCGCCAGGCTCAAGGAGGACCAGGAGTGGCAGGCGTTTCTCGCGAAGGGGAACGCGCTACTCCTCGAGATGAAATCTGTCGTGCTGAACCCGACAGCGAACTCCGCGATGAAATAGGAAGCACGCTGCGCGCTCCAGCCGCGAATTGACCGCCGTTCAGCAGATGCCATCCGTCTAGTCCATCTTCAAGCGGAGCGCTCTTCGGAGTCGTCCGGCCTGAGTATGCTGGTCTGCGGCAGCGGCGGTAGCTCATCATTCGCTCGGTGATTGCTGCCAGGAAGAAAGTGGCGAGAAGGGAGATATTGCGCCGATCAGAAAACCGGGCCACTGCGGAGTGGCGCAAGCGCCAGGATAATCACCAGGCTGAAGTTGCGCACGCCACAAAGGCGATGTCCGCTAGCGCGTCGAGCTACCGCCCAAATTCGTCGGCACGACGCATCCGGCGCGCAACGTGGCCATCGACGAAGTCCGAGGTTGCACCAACTAGAGCTATCGGGCCAAAAACGTGCGGGCGGCGGTGGCCGGTCAAGAATGCGGCTATCCAACCTGCCGTCAGGACGAAACGAGTCGCGCTGAGCAGATTCGCGGCCTGCGCCACCACGCGGCGGGACTTGCCCGGCGAGAAGGCCTCAACCCCGTCATCAGGGCGCGGAAGAACGCGTGTGATTGGCACCCACATCACTTATTTCGGGGGCCGAACTCCCCGGTGAAGATGCAAAGCCCTCGGGAAGGTCACGTACCGGAGTAATCCTTATCGCGACGATGCGACCTTCGGTGAACATCTCCTGGGTCGGTTGGTGGAACCCAAGCCGCGCGAGAAGATATTTGTGCGGATAGTCATTGACTATCTGCTTGCTGACCGCCGGATCGGTGGTAATCTCCGCTTTCCCGATGAAGACGGGGCCGGTCCGCTTGCCTATCCAAACAATGACGGGGCTGCCACGGCGAATCCGCTTTGCCTTCCATGTCGTGGTAGACGTTTGAATGAGGACCTGGCCGTCTGACGTCGTGGTGAACCAGACCGGAGCGGCCTTACTCTGGTTGCCGTCCTTGCGGACCGTCGCGATGTAGATGAGGCTCGCTTGCAAAAGCGCGTCGGCATCGCGAGGAGAAGCTTGACTAAGCGCTACACTGTTCATCAGAAGAACTTCCAATGCCAAGGCCATTAACACTGAGACATATGGCTTTCGGAGGAGCAACCGCATTATACCCTCGCCACCGTTGGGTTATGTGCACAGAATCGTTCGCCCGCAGCCAGATTCAGATACTCATCCTCAACAAGCTTCGTGCCCTCGACCCCTTCCTTGAAAAACTCGGCCAGCATTCAGGCCTGCGGGCCAGGCGCGGACGCCGTCGGACCGCGTCCGAAATTTTGAGCACCGGATGATGACAAATTGAACGATTTCCTGCGGATCAGTGCTGATGGAATGAGATCTTCGGCCGTCGTCGGCCAAGGACTCGCGGGCGCGGCCGCGCCCTCGGCTCCGAACGACCCAATTTTCCCCTCTTAAACCAGCATGCGTTTGCCGCCATGCTGCGTCGAAACACAAACCGGTAAGCTAATTCGCTTTACAGGGCACTAGCGCAGATCAAAGCCCTCATATCCCTTAGCGGCGACGTCGGCAAAGATCTTACGATAAAGCGGTACCCCGCCAGCGAATAACAGGAAGCGGCCGCGCACGTTCTCGGGATTGGTGCTGCCGAAGAACCATGAGTCCTGCATCTCATTGATTAACAATCCTTTGGCCGATTCATAGCAGCGCTTGGTCCATGCGTCTTCGGCTTCGGGAGTTGCGGTCATGGTCTCGAAACCGTTCTTGCGCATATAGCGGATGCACTCGACGATCCACTCGACGTTAGTCTCGACGCATCGAGGGATATTGCAAAATATCGCTGGATTGTGCGGTCCCATGATGGCCCAAAGGTTTGGGAAGCCCGAGAACTGAACACCCAGGTTGGTTCTTGGCCCGTCGGACCAATGCTCTTGCAGGGATCGCCCGTGTTGCCCGCGTATATCCATCCGCAGGAGCTCGCCGGTCACGCTATGAAAACCCGTGGCATAAATGATCACGTCGAGTTCGTGTAGCTTGCCACCGGTTTCTATCCCGGTGGGAGTGATCTTCGTGATCGGCGTTTCGCGCAAATCGACCAATTTGACATTGGCGCGATTGAACGTCTCGTAGAAATTCTTCTCTCCGGGACATCGCTTCGTCCCGAAGGTGTGCTTCGGAATTAGTTTTTCGGCTGTCGCGGGATCGGTGACGCGTTGGCGAATCTTGCTGGCGAGGAACTCAGCAACTTCATCCGCGGCATCCTGTGACATAAAGGAGTCCATGTAATTGCCCAGCCACAACGCGAACCCACCGCGGTCGTACAACTCCTGGTAGCGGGCGAGGCGCTCCTCCTTAGGCACATCCTTCGCCGCTCGCGGATCCGGTTCGTGAATAAACCCGGCCCAGGTCCGTTTGCACAGGGCGAAAATTTCGTGAGCTTTTTCTCTGAGCGCCTGTTGCTCGGGCGCGGTAATCGGCCGGTTGCGGAGCGGGGTGCACCAGTTCGCGGTACGTTGAAAAACCGTCAGCTCTTTACAGTCGGGAGCAATGGTCTGAATGATCTGGACGGCCGTCGGGCCAGTGCCAATTATGCCGACTCGCTTGCCGGTGAAGTCGACCGGCTCCTTCGGCCATCGAGCACTGTGCAGCGACAGTCCTGCGAAGTCTTTAACTCCCTCATAATCCGGAAACTGGTGGGCCGAAAGCAGACCCGTGGCGCAGACGACATAACGCGCTCGGGCGCGGAGGCCGTTGTGGGTCTCAATTTCCCACTGCTTCTCAGCCTCGTCGTAAATGACGGTCGCAACGCGCGCGTTGCACTCGATGTCGCGTTTAAGGTCGAATTTATCCGCGACAAAATGCAAATACCGTTCAATTTCCGGCTGACCCGAGAAATGCTCGCTCCACTTCCATTCGTCCAGCAGTTCCGGGGAGAACGAGTATTGGTAGGTATAGCTCTCAGAATCGAAACGGGCGCCCGGGTAGCGATTCCAGTACCACGTGCCGCCGATATCAGTGCCGGCTTCGAAAACCCGTGCCGAGAGGCCGGACTCGCGGAGTTTGTAGAGAGCATACAGACCCGACACGCCGGCACCGATAACGATCGCATCATACTGATGGGTCACAGCTATAGTCCCCTGTTGTTCGCGGTCAGTTTGTAATGTTGTAGATCGGTCGAGCCCCCCAGGCTAGTGCCAAATCCACGCAGCCATTCATCTTCTTGGACCCTCACATCCTGCAGCTTACCTGCTTCACGTCCCCCGCCGTCAAATGTATCTGTTAGCCATATGTAGCGCGCCATGTGACGAAAGAGAAATAGGTGCGGAGGCCACCAAATCGAAAAAAAAGGCGTTTTCGGAAGACAGATACCCGTGGAGCTTGCTATCAGTTTTTCGGCGAAGCTTCTGAGGAGCGACTGGGACTTCGATACCCGTACCCCTACCTTCACTATGTCGACCGGAAAGCTCGGCCGACAGGCGACGTAAGCCAGCGAAAGGAGCTCGAAACCAATGGATTCGATTTCATCCGACGCCCGCTTTTTCGAACATGAGTTCGCTTTGCTAGTCGAAGGGCGGAGAAAGGTGCCGGCGTATCAGGGTTCGATCGATCGATATTGGTTCGTACATGTTCCGGCGGATAGGCCGCCTTGGACGGATACCGGGATCGAAGTTGTGGCCGGCGATCGGCTAAGCGTATTTTGCGCGGGCCGGGCATCGATTAAGAAATATCCCCAAGCCTGGGTCGAAGCGTATTTTGGGCTCTGGCTGCGAATCGGCGAACGCGCGGAGATGTTCCGGACTCCCAAAGGTTCGCTCACTTTCACCGCCGGTCATTCGGGGCGCCTTTATCTGAGCAATGTGTTTCCGGGAGAGTGGGTGGATGCGTACGGGCGGATGGCCAACGCCGCCGTACTGGAACAGTCGGCTGCCGGCGGATTTACCGTTCTCGTAATCCGCTGGCGAACAGACGCCGCCCATGGGTTACGTGAGCTAGGACAGGGCATCGGACCGGCGGCGCGCTTCGCCGAAGACGAGCTTCAGCGCCTGCGCAACCCTGTGGTCGTTCCTGAGGGTTGGAAATACCTGCCGTCGCTGGGCGATGCCGGGGTGTTCAGCCGAGTCGATACGCCTGGGGGCGCCGTAATTCGCTGCCGATGCGACAACGACGCGATGATTTTGCAAAGGTCGATGGAGGCGCCGTTTACACCCGATACGCGGGTCCGATGGTCATGGAAGGTTGAAAGCCTGCCGTCTCCCCGAGCCGAGGATTCCCTGACCACCCATGACTACCTGAGCCTGGCGGTCGAATTCGACAACGGCCAGGACCTTACCTATTTATGGAGCGCTGCGCTCGAACCCGAGCGCACCTTTCGATGCCCCGTCGCTTCGTGGCGCCAGCGCGAGACTCATATCGTGATCCGCTCGGGGCACGAGGGCCTTGGCCGATGGATCGACGAAGAGCGCGACCTCTGGCGCGACTATCAAAATGCGATCGGTTCTCCTCCAGCCCGAATAGTCGGCGTGTGGCTGATCGCCGCCAGTGTTTTTCAGCACGGCCAGGGGCGTTGCGAGTATCGGGACATCGAATTGGTCGCAGCGTCGAAGGCTAGGCGCGTGGTATGAATCCGCGAAGTAAACCATCCGCGAACGAAACCCTCTCGGAGAACCAAGATGGGCGATCTGACGAGTCGTGAACAAAATGAGGAGACTCGACGTTCTCATTGTCGGCGCGGGCTTTTCGGGCCTCTATCAACTTCAACAACTCCGGCAATTGGGGTTCTCGGTAAAGAAGCAAACAGGCGGACGAGGCGTGGCGCAAGCGGATCGACCAGTACGTAGAAGCGACCCTGTTCGGACGGGCTGACTCCTGGTATATGGCGGCAAACGTTCCCGGAAAAGCGCGGCAAATGATTAACTATCCCTGCGGCATGCCCGACTACCTTGCGCAATGGCGCGAAGCAAAGCAGGCAGGCTACGTGGAGTTTAATATCCGGTAAACCAGACGACAGTCTGGAGCACGAGATGTCGGGGCAAAACCGACCGCGGGATGGGATGTGGGCTTGCCCGCGAGGAACTGGTGGAGTTGCGCCGCGAGAACCAGCGGCCGCGGCTGGAGCGCGAAATCCTACAGGAAAGCGACGGCCTTCATCTGTTCAGCGGCATCAGATCGTCTATCCACTGCTCGGCATCCGCTTCGCGCGTAAAATCGGCCGGCTGTTTTTTTTCCTTCCAGAAAATCTCCCACCTGCCAGTCTCGGGATTTAGTTTGATCGTGTACCCCTGATATTCGCTCACGTCCTTCTGGCCTCCGCGCTATCGCTCCTTCGTAACCGAGCAAGAAGGACACCAGCGGAATTCAATTCGTGATCATCCGTTTTGCTTGGATCGGCGGCAATCCTGGATCCTGATTGTTCCCTTCGGTGCGCGAGAGCTGTATCCAGAGGATTCACTTTTCCTGACCCGATGCGCCGCCAGGGAGCAAACGGAAACATCTAAGTATTAGAAATCTCGGCTGATCGATCCAGCCAAGCCGGGAAAACATTCGGTTCCAAGCCGACTATTTGTTCTCCTGCGAGGCCTTTCGCCCGATCCCTTTCGCTTCGGCACGATGTTCGCTCTGTCACAGCTTCGACTTGTTTTGTCGCAACAACGACGAAGCCGCAGATGCGCGGCAATCTGCCAGGGGAGGAACTGCTGCATGAGGAAGCAGACAACAGACGAGTTCAAGGTGGGAGGCGACCAGTTGCTCGCGGTCAAGGGCGGAAGTGGCAAGCCGCTACTGGTACTCCACGAGGAATTGGGTAATCCAGGGTGGCTCGGTTGGCATGAAGCGCTGGGCCGGCGGCGAACGTTGCTGCTTCCGCTTCACCCCGGCTTCGGCCAAACGCCGCGAATCGATTGGATCGCGAACGTCCGCGACTTGGCGTGTTTTTACGCGCGATTTCTGCGAGAGCAGCGCCTCGCTCCCATCGACGTGGTGGGATTCTCCTTTGGTGGATGGCTGGCGGCCGAGATGGCCGCCAACGATCCACATCTCTTCCGCACGATTACGCTGGTTGCGCCGATGGGCATCTGTCCGCCCAGGGGCGAGATCATGGACATGTTCACCGTTACGGCGCGCGCCTATCTCCAGAAGACGGTGCTCGACCCCACGCACACGCCTGAATTTTCCAACCTGTACCGCGGAACCGAATCGCCGGAACAGTTCGAAGCGTTCGAGGACGCACGGGCGGAGGCGGCGCGAATTGGCTGGCAGCCCTACATGTTCAATCCCAGCTTGCCTCACCTGCTCGAGGGAATCTCCGCCGTGCCTACGCTGCTGGTCTGGGGCCGGCAGGACGCTGTGGTGCCCGTGTCGGCGGCGGATGTTTACCATCGGGCGCTCCGGGATTCTCAACTGGTGATTTTCGAGCGAAGCGGCCATCGGCCGGAGATCGAAAAGCCGGCCGAGTTCATCAACCAGATCGAAAAGTTTCTCGACTAGGTAATGAGTGAGGTATCCGCCATGCATATAATGTGGTTTACCGAGCGTTCGTATAGCATCCATCTTTCCGAGGATGAGGTTCTAAGAAACCGCAGCTTCTTCGGCATTTCGAATAAGTACTTCGATCCGTCCAAAGGCGCCCAACTACTCAATCAATATCTCGACGAGAAGATCTATTCAGAGGAGCTGGGATTCGATGGCGTGATGCTCAATGAGCATCACGGCACCCCTTTTTGCCTGGGCGCGGTCATGGACGTCGAGGCTGCGATCCTCCAAGACAACTAAACAAATGAAGATCGTGCTGCTCGGCAATCCAACGCCGACGGTTTCCAATCCGCTTCGGCTCGGCGAAGAGCTCTCGATGATCGACCTAATATCCGGAGGACGCCTGGTGCCGGGATGGGTCCGCGGGGCCGGTAGCGAGCAACTCGCTAACAATTCGAACCCGGCCTACAACCGCGAGTACTTCGACGAAGCGCACGACCTTATCCTCAAATCGTGGACTACGCCCGGACCGTTTCGCTGGAAAGGCAAGCACTTTCATTTTCGCTTCGTCAATCCGTGGGTGCTACCGCTGCAGAAGCCCCATCCACCGATCTGGATTCCCGGCCTCGTGAGTCCTGAAACCGTTGTCTGGGCGGCTCGCCATCGCTATCCGTACGTAGCACTCGCGACCTACCTGCAGCCCACGACAGAGTTATGGAATATGTACACCGCGGCGGCCGCGCAGGAGGGCTACCAGGCCGGTCCCGAGAATTTTGGCTACATGCAGCTAATCTTCGTCGCGAGCAACCAGGCCAAGGCCGAGGAAATGGGCAAGCGTTTTCTGTTCAGGGGCGGCTTTTCAAATTTCGCCCGTCCCGAATGGATGTTCCCGCCAGGGTACAACTCAAAGGAAGCGACCCGCCGCTTGGCTCGTCAGTTCGCCAATCCGAATCAGCCCGGCAAAACCATTATGGCGGCGGACTCCAACGGTTCGACCGAAGCGGTTGATATCCAGGCGGCGAAAAAGGCGCTCTATGCCGATTACGATCAGTGGCAAAAGAACTACCAGATGATCGCCGGTACGCCGAAGAACGTGATCCCGAAACTGCGCAAAGTCCTGGAAGTATTACGCCCGGGCATCTTCTCGTTCTGGCTCGACGGCCCCATTCCGAGTGCGAACCGGATCTCATGCCTGAAATTGCTGGCGGAGGAAGTGGTCCCGGCTCTACGCGAGATCAGCAGGGAACTCGAGCTGGTAGATCCGTTCCAGCGCAAGCCGGGGTCGCGCTCGCTTCCAGCAAGCGGCAGACCGGAGATGGTGGCGCGGCCCGAAGCTCTGGCAGCGCTCAGCGCATGAGTGGAATCAACCCAGGCCGGTGGTCCCGCTGAGTACAGCAAGACCACCGGCCTCGAGGCGGGGCCGTATGCGCCTGTCTGCGCTGCTCGAATAGGCCCGTAGCGATTACAATGCCGATGCACTGGCTTCCAACCGACGTTTCGACGTTCGGTCCGAGCCTTGATTACGTCTTTCGCCTGATTCTTTACGTAGTCGGTGCGTGGTTTGTCGCAGCCGAGGGCGCGATACTCTATTTCGCCTTCCGGTTTCGCCAACGCCCGGGCCGCGCGGCCGCGCACCTTCGCGGCGACAGTTTCAAGCAGCTCGCCTGGATTCTGGTGCCGGCGCTGGTCGTAGTGATCTTCGATTTTGGTATCGACATAGCGGCCGGACACGCATGGGACGAAATCAAACTCGAATCGCCTCCACCCGCCTTGAGCGTCAGCGTCACGGCGGAGCGCTTCGCATGGATTTTCGACTATCCGGGCCCGGATGGACAATACGGGAGCCCGGATGACTATTGGTCGATGGCCAAGCTCTATGTGCCGGTCAACCAGGTGGTCCGTCTGAATATGCGCTCGATGGACGTCATTCACAGCCTCGCGGTGCCGAATTTACGCCTGCGACAGGACATCGTTCCCGGCCGGATAATCTCAGCTGGTTCAAAGCGACCACACCAGGCAGCTATGAAATCGAGTGTACTGAGCTGTGCGGGTTCGATCATTACAGGATGCAGGGTTCTCTCGTCGTCCTGAGCGAGAGTGACTACGCGCAATGGCAACACGAGCATTGGCCATCTATCGCTGCCAAGCCGGTCCCGGCTGATCACACCGGAGTGAAACAATGACTCGGGCCGCAATACAATCTAGAGCATCCGAGGTCGAACATCTCAAAGAATTGAGTTTCATTCGACAATATCTATTCTCCAGCGATCATAAGACCATCGCGAAACAATATCTTGGCATAAGCCTGTTCATGGCGATGGTCGGCGGCTTTACCGCCTACGCCATACGCTGGCAGCTTGCGTGGCCTTCCACCCGAATTCCGGGGATGGGCGTTATTACTTCGGATGCATACAACACGCTGGTCACGATGCATGGAACTATCATGGTGTTCTTCGTGGCGATGCCTCTGTTGCTCGGCGTCTTTGGCAACTTCTGCATTCCGCTTATGGTGGGGGCCGGCGACATGGCTTTTCCCCGCCTTAACATGATGTCTGTGTGGACGCTCTTCGCCGGCGCCCTGATACTCCTGGCAAGCTTCTTCGTACCCGGTGGCGCGGCGGCCGCGGGATGGACCGCATACGCGCCGCTCTCGGCTAATCCCGGCCTGACTCCCGCGGTGCTCGGTCAGGATATGTGGATTGTGGCACTCGCGCTTGAATTCTCCTCGTTTCTGATGGGCGGAGTGAATTTCGTCACCACCGCGCTGAACATGCGCGCGCCCGGGATGGGACTCTGGAGGATGCCGTTACTGGTCTGGTACGAGATCACGGCGAGCGTGCTGTTCTTGCTGTCCGTGGGACCATTGATCGGCGGTGCGGCCATGCTGCTTCTCGATCGCCTGGTCGGCGCGGGGTTTTTTCTGCCGGCCAAGGGCGGAGATCCATTGCTGTGGGAGCATCTGTTCTGGTTCTTCGGGCATCCCGAGGTATACGTGGTAGCGTTGCCCGGTTTCGGAATCATGCTTGAGATTTTGCCGGTCTTCGCGCGCAAGCCGATCTTCGCTTATCGCACACTGGTGTACTGTGCGCTGACCACCACCGGTCTCAGTCTAATCGTCTGGGCGCATCACATGTTCATCAGCGGGATGGACCCGCGACTGGCTACTCCGTTTACCGTTACGACGATTCTTATCTCGGTACCGTTCGCGGTAATTGTGTTTGCGATGATCGCGACGCTGTGGGGCGGCGCCATCAGGTTCGACACTCCTATGCTCTTTGCGCTCGGAGGCCTGACGAGCTTTCTGCTCGGCGGCGTGACCGGCATTTTCCTCGGCTCGGCCGCGACCGACATATACCTGCACGGAACCTACTTCGTCGTAGCGCACTTCCATTACACGCTTTTCCCGGTCACGTTCTTCGCCGGGTTCGCGGGAATTTACTATTGGTACCCGAAAATGTTCGGGCGCATGATGAACGAGACCTTGGGCAAGGTACACTTCTGGGTGACGATGCTCGCATTCCAGGGCGTGTTCCTTCCGCTGTTTCTCTCCGGGATCGCCGGGACACCGCGCCGCGTATTCGCGCCTAACGAATACCCGCTGTTCCATTCGATTCAGCCGCTTCAGGTACATTCGACTATCGCAGCCGTAGTTCTGCTGCTCGGGCAGATTCCATTCGTAGTAAATTTCTTCTGGAGTCTCGTGAACGGCACACAAGCCGAGGACAATCCGTGGCTCGCCCAATACCCTCGAATGGAGTGTGACTTCGCCGCCCCCTCACGACAATTTCGAGCAGACACCGCGCGTGAGCCGATGGCCCTACGAGTATAGTGCGCCCGGCGCCAAAGTTGACTGGAAGCCGCAAGCTGAACAGGTTGACATGACTCTGCCCGCGGCAGGCCGGTAATCGGAAGCGATGATCGTGCTCATGCGGTCGGAGCACGTCAAGGAAGGGTTGACTCTATAACATGGAAGCGACGACTAACATCCAGGTTGATACGCGGGTTGGCGCGGGCGACTCGATTCGAAGTATTCCGGCCGCGCGGCTCGCACTTTGGCTGTTTCTGGCATCCGAGATAATGATCTTTGGAGGACTGATGTCTTGTTTTATTCTCCTGCGCATAGCGCATGGAGGTTGGGATGCCGAGGCGGCACACGTCCATTGGCGTATCGGTGCCTTCAATACCCTGGTCCTCCTGACCAGCAGCCCCACCATGGCCCTGGCATGCACGGCTGCCAAAGACAAAAAGGCGGACCGGGTGCGGTTTTACCTGGGTCTCACGATTTTGCTTGGGCTGACGTTCCTGGGAGTGAAGGCTCATGAGTATTCGCTTGAGGTCTCCGAGGGCTTGACGCCGGGACCCGGGCTTTTCTGGGCCTTCTACTACACCTTGACCGGCCTGCACTCATTGCACGTACTGGCCGGAATCATCCTGAATACCACACTGTGGATCGCCGTGGGACGAGCGCGACTGTGGTCGCTGGTACGCCGCCGGATTGAGTATGCAGGTCTCTACTGGCACTTCGTCGACGTCGTGTGGATTTTTTTTTCCTCTCGTATATCTGAGCTGAGGAGGTGGCGCATGGCTAATTCGATACGAGAACGATCGAGGCACACTGGAGGGACCGCGCTCGACGTTCGAATCTGGGCCTGGCTGGTGGGGCTGCTGATCGCGGGCTTGACGGTGTTCGTCATGCCCATACCTAAAATTGCGGCGATGGGACTCGTATTCGCGGCGGCGATTGTAAAGGCCGCACTGGTGGTGCGCAAGTACATGCATCTGGAAGGGGAATACTGGCTAGTGTACGCGATCGCACTCGCCCCGGTGCTCCTGATCGTAGCGATGGCGGTCGCGTTGTTGCCGGATATCGCCTTCAGACAATGAAGCCAGCGCTGCGATCTCCTATTTTCGGCGACTCGCTCGCGACCGCGCGGCCTTTGCGGCCCGACGAATGCGAGCAAGAGACCGGCGGAACGAGCCCGATACCAAGCAGCATACTCGCGGTAGCCATCTTCATCGCTTCTGAACTCATGCTTTTCGGCGGGCTGTTGAGCGCGCTCATGATTTTACGGGCGGAGAATTCGCAATGGCCGGCCGCCGGTCAGCCCCATCTGCCTCTCCTGATTACGACGCTCAACACCCTCATCCTGTTCGCCAGCGGCTGGACGGTCATCCGCGCGGTCAAGGCCGCACGAAATGGCGAGCGCGACGCGCTCGTCAATCGGCTTCTGTTTACGTTGATGCTCGGCGCAGTATTTCTTTTGATTCAGGGTTCCGAATGGGTTCGGCTAATCCATTTCGGTCTTACCCTGAGCTCCAGTGTCTACGGCGGCCTCTTCTACATGTTGGTTGGAATACATGCGCTACACGTGACCGCTGCGGTGGTGGCGCTATGCGTGGTGCTGAGGCTGGCGCGAAGAAACCGTTACTCGTCAAACAATTACAGCGGTGTGGTCGCCTGCTCGTTGTACTGGTGCTTCGTCGTGCTGCTGTGGGGAGTGATCTATGTCACCGTCTACCTTGACTAGGATTGCGCGGTTGCTGGCGGCGGAAATTGCTGTACCGCTGATACCAGCGACAGTTCTCGCGTGTCCCTTCTGTTATGCGGCCAGTAATCCGCGCACGCTGCATGCTTTTTACGTCAGCACCGCCGTTCTGACCCTGATGCCGCTGATGTTGGTAGGTGGTTTCGCCATATGGATTTCACGAGCATACAGGAATCCTGGAGTCCGCCGCGGCCAGCCCACGACAGCGACGAGGTCATCGGTCGAGCGATGAGGGATCCCGCTCTCAGGGAGAATGAGTCTATCGAACGTCGTCGGGCGCTCCTGAATTTCTAGTTCATCGGATGCGCAGGTCACAGATGGTAAGAATTCCGACAAATGCGAACGAGTTGTTGTCCCTGGCGGTGGCGGCGAAAGAGCGGGCTAGCGCCCGCTACACGATTGAATCTTCTTTTGGAAATCCGGCGCTCGCCGACCGGCAGCGGCAAGGAGCTTGTCTCGCGCGCGCGCTCCACGAGTGCTCGGCGGCCGCACGTGGTCCCTTCGTGGCGCTCAATTGCGCCGCGGTTTCACGCGATCTCATCGAGAGCGAACTATTCGGCCACAAGCGTGGCGCGTTCAGCGGTGCGACCGGCGACTATGCGGGGTTGTTTCGTGCGGCGGAGGGCGGAACGCTCTTCCTCGATGAGATCACCGAGATGAGCGCGGAGACCCAGAGCAAGCTTCTGCGCGCGATACAGGAGCGCACCGTCCGGCCGGTAGGCGCAACCGCCGAGGTTCCCGTCAATGCCAGGCTGGTCGCCTCGACCAACCGCGATCCGCAGGCCGCCACCCGCGAAGGACGCCTGCGCGAAGACCTCTACTATCGGCTCCATGTCAACGTTCTGCGGGTACCATCGCTGCGCGAACGGCTCGAGGACATTCCACTGCCGGTCGACCATTTTGTCGAGCTTTTCAACGAACGCCTGGAGCGAAGAATTCCGATTGCGGGCGTCGAGCCTGAAGCGCTGGAAGCCTTGCAGCGCCACCTGTGGCCGGGGAACGCTCGCGAACTGGCGAATGTCATCGAGGCGGTGTTTACTTTTAATTCCTCGGACTCGATCGGGCTCAAGGATTTGCCGGAAGCGATCAACGAACGCGTTCAGACGCCATTGCCCAGCAGCCCAAAGGCCGGCCTCGCTCTCAATCTCGCCGAGACCGAGCGTGAAGTGATCTGTCGCGCGCTCGAGAGCACGAAGGGTAACAAATGCCGTGCGGCTGACTTGCTGGGGAATCTCGAGGAAGATGCTATACGCACGGATTGCGAAGTATAGCCTCGGGTCGCCGCGGCAATCGAAGGGACGCAAGCGGGTCAGCCCGCTCGCTAAAGATGCGAACCGAGAGGAAGTCTAAAGGAGAGCGGATCAGGCCGCTTCCAGAGCCGCTTTGATCGCGTTGAAATCGAAAGAGGCCGCCCAGACCACGTCTTGATTAAGCGCGGGCGGTGTCTCGTAATCCTTCTCTATCTTGACGGCAATCAGTTTCTTTTTTTGTGCGGACGCCCGATTAATCTCCCACTCGGTCCATGGGTTGCGGCTAGACTCTTTTCCGACAATGCAAAGAAAATGAGTTACTGCCGCGATTTTGGGGCGGATCAGCGCTTTTATCTCCGCGGCCTGAATACTGTCGATAGCCTCCATGGGCGGGCCATTATAGACGTAAAAATTGAATTCAGCGTTCTGATCCCAAGCCACCAGGAGATCTTTGTAATGGAGATCGTTGTCGCCGTCGAAACTGATGAAAACTTTTTTACGAGTCATATTCTTTCTCGTCGGGCGACAACCATACGATGCCGGTTGGCGAGCGCCGTGTCGATAGTCAGGATTTCATCGGGCATCGCCAATTCTTGCTTCGTTGACCGCATGCTCGACTTTCCAGCCCCGCGTGCGAGCTGTCGCCTGAAGGGAGAACCCCGTGAGTACGCAAGGCCAATGCACCTGCGGTTCCATAATGGCGAGCCAATTGTAACTCTGTGCGGATAACGTCGTTCAGGAATGTGGTTCGACTACGACGGGCGCTGGTTGGACCACGACAGGCGCAGGCGCCGGCGCGACACTCACCTGGGGTGGTGGCGTATGCACATCCGTGCAAGAGAAACACCCGGTGGTCGAGACGCAGGCTCCGAGACTGACTGCGAGAACCAATAATCGGCTTTTGAGAAGATTCATAGTGCATTCCGTCGCTTGCAAGTTGGGGATGATTGCCAATTTGAGAGCAACAGCCATGCCGGGAAAATTCCTGCGCATTTACAGGCTTCATTCGTCAGCTCCACCGTCTAGCGAGTAGAATTTTCCGGCTCAGGCGTCCCATCTCGGCTTCGCCTTTC
This sequence comes from uncultured delta proteobacterium, assembly GCA_963755905.1. GTDB lineage: Bacteria > Desulfobacterota > Binatia > Binatales > Binataceae > JAKAVN01. Next base: position 637,261 of record CAVWLM010000002.1, on the reverse strand, counting down.
TGTTTGCTCACCGGTTCGTCGATTGTTAGACTCCGCCCGCTAAAATTGCATTTATGCCGCTTGGTAGCGTTCGCCCTGACGGTCGATTCGTCTGAGGCTTCTCTTCCTGGCCTCGATCGGGAAAGCGTGAAACAGCCACCAGAGAATCAACAGGCCGTCCCTGACCCGACGCCCGAAGGCGCACGTCTGCGGGAATGCCACGATTCCCAGGTGCCGTGGAAAAAATGGGGCCCATACCTGAGTGAGCGGCAATGGGGGACCGTCCGGGAGGATTACAGCGAGGACGGCAACGCATGGGATTCCTTCCCCCATGACCACGCGCGCTCGCGGGCCTACCTATGGGGAGAGGACGGTCTGGCGGGACTTTCCGACAGTCACGGAGTGCTGTGCTTCGCACTGGCGCTCTGGAACGGCAACGATCCCATCCTTAAAGAACGGCTTTTCGGCCTCACCAATAGCGAAGGCAACCACGGCGAGGACGTCAAGGAATACTACTTCTACCTCGACAGCACACCCACTCACTCGTACATGAAGTATCTCTACAAATATCCGCATCGCGCCTATCCGTACGACGATCTGGTTCGGACCAACGCCCGGCGCTCGCGCAATGAACTCGAGTACGAACTGCTGGATACCGGGGTGTTCGATGACGGCCGCTACTTTGACGTCCTCGTCGAATATGCCAAGGCGACCCCCGAGGATGTGCTGATCAGAATCAGCGTATTCAATCGTGGACCCGAAGCGGCGGCTTTAGAGATCTTGCCGACCTTGTGGTTTCGCAACACGTGGTCGTGGCCCGATGGCGGGAGCAAGCCGATGCTGCGCGCGATCGAAGCGGGCGGCCGCGCCGTCATCCAGAGCCATCATACCGATCCGCTCTTCGGCGAATCACTGGAGGACTACTATTTGTACTGCGAGGAGGCGGTACCGCTGCTCTTTACCGACAATGAGAGCAACAACGCCAAACTTTTTGGCACCGCGAACGCTTCCGCATACGTCAAGGATGGGATCAACGAGTACGTTGTGCACGGCAAGCGCGACGCGGTAAATCCAGATCGTGTCGGTACCAAAGTCTCTCCTCACTATCAATTAACTGTTCCCGGTGGCCAGGTGCGGACGATACGGCTCCGTCTGACCAGGGCCGCTCCCTCGAGCTCGGCCGACGTTTTTTCGGATTTCAATGCGGTGTTCCAGGCGAGAATCAAAGAAGCCGATGAATTCTATGACTCGGTTCTCGCACCGGTCGTCAAGGCAGATCCCGATCGGACCAATGTTGTGCGTCAGGCACTGGCAGGGATGCTGTGGGGAAAGCAGTATTACTATTTTGATGGCTACCGATGGCTCGATGGTCATCGAGCCAATCCGCTGAGCGCGACGAGCCGTCAGAATCGCAATCGCGACTGGTTCCACATGATCAATGACGACATCCTGTCGATGCCCGACAAATGGGAGTATCCGTGGTACGCCGCCTGGGATCTCGCCTTTCACGCGCTGGCGTTATCGGTCGTAGATTTGGATTTTGCCAAGGAACAACTCCAGATCATTCTCAGTGGGCGTTACATGCATCCCAACGGCCAGGTTCCCGCCTACGAGTGGAACTTCAGCGACGTCAATCCACCGGTCCACGCCTGGGCGACGCTCTTCCTCTATCGCACCGAACAGGCGTTGCGCGGCGCCGGCGATCTCGAATTCCTGAAATCAGTGTTCTCAAAACTGATGATCAACTTTACCTGGTGGGTGAACCGCAAGGACCGCTCCGGGAAAAACGTGTTTGAGGGCGGCTTTTTGGGGCTCGATAATATCAGCGTCTTCGATCGCAGCGCTCCGCTGCCCACCGGCGGGTATCTCGAGCAGGCGGACGGTACGGCGTGGATGTGCCTGTTCTGTCAGAACATGGCCGAGCTCGCCGCCGAGCTTAGCAGCTACGACCCGGCGTACGACGACTTTGTCGCAAAGTTTGTCGATCACTTTCTGTGGATTGCGCGGGGGATGAATCGCCCGGGCCCGGACGGGATGTGGGACGAAGAGGACGGTTTTTACTACGACCTGTTGCGAATGCCCGACGGCAGCTTCACGCGCTTAAGGGTGCGCTCGATGGTGGGCTTGCTCCCGCTGTGCGCGACCACGGTAGTCGAGCCGTGGCAACGTCAGAGCATTCGCTCGGCGCGCTTCTATATAAATCGCTTCAAACAGATGCCCGAAATCCAGGAGTCGATTCACCCCACCGGTCCGGGTCACTACGGAGTGGGCGGACGCGGCATCGTCGCTTTGCTCAATCCCGAGCGGTTGCGCCGCGTCCTCGCCAGGATGCTGGATGAAAACGAATTTTTAAGTCCCCATGGCATTCGCTCACTGTCGAAATACCATCGAGACCATCCCTACGTATTCAAAGCGGGCGGCGAGGAATACCGGGTTGACTATATGCCCGCCGAATCCAACACGGGACTTTTCGGCGGCAATTCGAACTGGCGCGGACCGATATGGGTACCGGTCAATGCACTAATCATTCGCGCTTTGATCAGCTTTTACTCTTACTATGGCGATAACTTCAAAATCGAATGTCCTACCGGCTCGGGTCGTTTGATGAACCTGTTCGAGGTCGCCGACGAGATCGTCAAGCGGCTGGGGAAGACCTTCCTTCGCGATCAGCAGGGCCGCCGTCCAGTCTATGGAGGTTCGGAGAAGTTCCAGTCCGACCCGCATTGGCGCGACAATATCCTATTCTACGAATACTTCCACGGCGATAACGGCGCAGGGCTGGGAGCGAGCCATCAGACCGGCTGGACGGGCCTCGTGGGAGCGCTGATAAATCTGTTCGGCCGTCTCGACCCCGCCACGCTTCTCGCCGAGGGACGGGCCGCAACGTTCAGAAGGACGTGAGCGTCGCGAGCATAATCTCGCGGGCCGGCTGAATCGATCCGTCCGCGGCTTCAGCTACGCCACGGCTCGACCAGGATTTTCGCGTGCCGCTCGGGCGAGGCCAAATCCTCGAAGGCCTGCGCCACGCCTTCCACGCCGACCTTTCCGGTCACCAGCGGATCTCCGTTGACTCTGCCCTCGGCCAGATTGCGCAGCGTGGCGGCGAATTCCTCGCCCGTATAGCCGAGCACGAACTGAAGATTCAGTTCCTTGTTGATGCCGAACAGCGGCTCGATATGATCGCGTTCCATGCATACGCCGACCACGACCATCCGCGCGTGGGCCGGGGCCGCGGCCATTATCGATTCGATCACTCCGGGCACTCCGACGCATTCAAAGATCACGGCTGGTCTGCGCGCCGGCCCGGGCATCCACGGGGGCAGTTGCGGCGCCCGCGAAGGATCGGCGTAGACGGCGAGCTCTCGCCAGCTATCGTAAGGCGATTTTTCCTTGGGATCGATCACGACATCGGCACCCATCTCCTGCGCTAGCTGGCGGCGACGCGGTGAGAAATCCGCCGCGACGATCGGATGCGCGCCCTTGAGCTTGAGCGCGGCGATCACCGCCAGACCCACGGGACCGCATCCGATGACCAAGGGCGCGTCGTCCTTCTCCAACCGCGCCTTGGCCACTGCGTGATAGCCGACCGCGAGCGGCTCGGTCAGTGCGGCGCGCTCGGTCGCAAGTCCGTTTGGCACTTCGAGCAGCAGCTTTTCGGTCAGCCGCATGTATTCGCCATAGCCCCCGGGATGATCGTTCGAGTAGCCGACCGTCTCGACGCCGGTGGGCCGGATGAGCACGGGCATCGCACACACCCGGGCGCCGGGTTTGAAGTGGCGCCGGGTCTGAGGTCCAAAATCGACCACCTCGGCACAAAACTCGTGGCCCATCACGATGTCGCGTTTGAGATCCATGATGAAGGGGCCGCCGGAACGGCGCGCTCCTTCGACCAGTTTCTCCGCGTGCTTGAGCGCATGAAGATCGGAGCCGCAGATTCCGCAGGCGAGCGTCTTTACCAGCGCCTCGCCAGGGCCCGGTGCGGGCGTCGGCACGTCGTCGACGATCAGCTTCTTGTTACGCATCACCGCAGCACGCATGACGTTGTCCTCCGAATGGATTTTCCCCCCAGGTCCCCGAGAGTCTTGTATCACCTCAGAGCGGCCGCGGGGTAATCTCCCGAATCCGTCCCGGGCGAATGAGCAGCGCGGACTTCGAGGACTATCACAGGCTTTCCAGCTGCGCGCACGAAGCGCCGCAAATCCGAGGGGCGGCCGGCGGCCATTATAGTCTCGCCGGAATTGAGCTTGCGATCGGGCGTGATCGGGACGAACCCATCTCCAGTCTCGCCTGCCGCTTGCACCGCGAGCACACTCACGCCAAAGCGCGTGCGCGGCGCAAGCTCGACCATCGTCTTTCCCTGCGCCGACTCGGGCACGGTGATGCGCATCAGGCGATAGCCGGTCGCCCAGAAGATGCTGGTGCCGGTGTTGGCGAGCGTCGAGAGCGACACCACCATCCGATTCAGCACCTGGCTGATCTCCTTGCGCGCGATGATGCCGGCCAGATGGCGGCCGAGCTTGCCGACTGCGGTATCAACCACCGGCAATTCCTCGAGGTCCTCTGACTCCATCAATTGAGCCGCCTCGTCGAGGTTCGAATCGCCCTTTACCACCGGACAGTTGCGCCGGCAGATGTCGTAGGCATTGACGAGTCCGGCCACGTCTTCCTGGCTGCCCAGCATCGCAACCAGATCGCGGGTCACAATCAGGCCGACCAGTCCGCCTTCGTCATCGACCACCGGCAGCGTCATTTGCGAGGTGTCGCCCGCTGTCCGCAAAATTTCCGTGAGCGGAGCGTTGGCGTGCACGACCGTTGGATCGCGCGTCATCACGCTCTCGACCGGAATCTGCGTCAGCACTATCCGTTCCCGGCCGATCTCGAGCGTCTTGCCCTCGCGCGCGAGACGATAGGTATCGATGGATTCGCGCTCGAGCGAGCGGGCGACCACCAGCGCCGTTACCACCGCGATCATCGCGGGCAGCGCGATCTGGTAATCCTGGGTCATGTCGAGAAGCAGAAAAAGCGCGGTCAGTGGCGCGTGCGTCACCCCGCACAGAAACGTGCCCAGCCCAACCAGCGCGTACGACCCGCGGGGTCCGATGATTTTCGGAACAACTCGTACTAACGCGCGCTGGAACGTCGCTCCAGCCATCGTGCCGATGAAGAAGGTCGGGCCGAACACGCCGCCCGGCGCGCCGCATCCGAGGGACACGCTGGAGGTGAAGAACTTGGCCGCCGTCAGTGCAAGTGTCAGCCGGATCTCGAACTTACCCTGCATCGCGTCGTTGATCATCGGATAGCCGTCGGAAAGATTCTGCGGCAACGGAATCGCGATCAGTCCGACCACCAGCAAGCCCAGGGCCAGACGCGTCCATTGCGGAACCTTCATCCTGCGAAAGGCCGCCGCGGTGGCATTGAAAAAGTATATGTAGGAAGCACCCAGCACTCCCATCACGGCGCCCATCAAGGTGTAGGACAACAGTTCCCAGTAGCTGCGCATCAGAAAGACGGGGTTCTGGAAAACCGCGGCGTTGCCCGTGACCGCGCGCGAAAAGACCACGGCACTCACGGTGGCCACCAGCAACAGCGTCAGGTTGCCGAGTTCGGTCTCGCCGAGCAAAACGATCTCCTGGGCAAACAGCACGCCGCCCACCGGAGCATTGAAGGTAGTGGCGATTCCGGCGCCGGCGCCGGCCGCAATCAGGACCTTCGCGCGGTCGGCAGGCAAGCGGCGTAATTGCGCGATCGCCGATCCGATCGCTCCGCCGATTTGCGCAATCGGTCCTTCACGCCCAACCGAAGCGCCGCATCCGAGCGACAGCGCCGCACCCACCGCCTTGAGCAGGATCCAGCGCCGCTTGATGCGCGCGCTGCCGAGATTCACCATTTCAAGAAAATTCGGGAATCCGTAGCCCAACACGTCTCCCGGAAACAGCCGGTCGAGCAGGATCATCCCGACGCCTCCGCTCAGCAGCACGACGGGCACCAGTCCCAGCCGCCAACCGCCGCGGGCGATCTCGAGCGCGCCCCATTCCAGGCCCAGGAAGACCCAGGTGAAGAGCTCTATGAAGACCTGAAAGCCCAGATTGCCAAGCGCGGCGAGTACTCCGACCATCGCCGCCAGCAGGATCTGCAGCGTGTAGTTGAACTCGTCAGTGCGTAGCGAGAGCGGGCGCGATATCGCCATCGGCCAGATCCCTCCTCACCATCCTTCTCCGCGTATTGAAACACCGCGTGGCTCCGGCGTCCCGACGGAACCACTTCTTACAAGCCGAGGAAGCGACGTACCACGGCAAGGAACTCCGCGAGCTGGTCATGATGGACCCAATGGCCGGCCTTGCGAATCGTCTCCAGCTCGGCGGTGCGAAAAGAGTCCAGGCGCCCGTCACGTTCCCAATCACCCGCCCATGATTCGTCGCCGCGGACCAGCAGCGTCGGACAGCGAATTTGACCCCAGATTTCGGTCGCATCCTTGAGGTTGAACAGATACGGCGAATGGGCTCGCGTGTAGTTGTCGAACTTCCAGGAATAGGTGCCGTTCTCATTGCGCCGCACGCCGTGGATGGTCAGATGTCGCGCCTGATCGAGGCTGAGATGGGGGTTGGCGACGCGCATCCGTTCCAGTGCTTCCTCGATATTCGGGTATTCGCGCGGTTTGCGCTGCGCGAGCGCGCGCATATCGCCCACCCAGTTTTCCATCCGCTCGTAGGCCGGCGACTCGCGCAACATCGCCGAGGGCGGCCCCAGACCCTCGATCGCGACCAGCGCCTTGACCGAATCGGGAAATACGCCGGCCGCCTGCAGCGCGACGCCCGCGCCCAGCGAATGGCCGATCAGCGTAACGGGGCCTTGCGCGATCGCATTCATGAGCTGGTATAGATCGAGCACATGATCGATCATCGCGTAGCTGCCGCCCACCGCCCAGTCGGAGTCGCCATGCCCGCGAAGGTCGGGAGCGATCAGATGGAAGTGCTGGCGCAACTCGAGCGCGACCCAATCCCAGTTGCGGCAGTGGTCGCGTCCGCCGTGCACCAGGATCGCCATCGGCTTGTCATCATTGCCCCAATCGACGTAGTGAAGCTTAAGCCGCTGGGAATAGAAGTAGTGCGAAGTGGGACCGATGATGTCTGCGATGACACCCGCGATAATGTCCGCCATGGCGCCTCCTTGGGCCGTGTGCGGCCCTGCCCGGTCCGCGCACGTTCGCTCCCGGCGGCGCACGTGGAACCAGCCTTATAATCCAGTCGAAAGTGAGCGCATCCGCAAGAGGTGATTGTACGAATGAGGGGAAACTTTCGGGGACCAGCCGGATACATGGCTGGCCACATTTCAAGTATTTTGATTGCCTACGCGACGCTCTCGATATCATTGTTGACGTTTTCGCGTGACAATAGTCAGAGAGGTTTATGAACGAGGACCCTGAAAATACACGAAGCGCTGCGCGCGTAGGCCGTTACCTCTTGATTGGGCTAGTGCTGGCGCTGTTGGTCGCGCATCTTCTCCGATGGAACACAATTGATATCGATGGCATCACGTTGGCGCTCCTGGGAATATTGCTGATCATCCCTCTGAGCGATTCGATGAGTGAAATCAGCATACCGGGGCTGTTCACGGCGAAAATTAAGCCCGAGGAGATTCAAGAGGCAAAGAAGGAAAGCTGCCCTCGCCTCAAGCCCTATTGATGGTGGCAAACATCCCGATTCTGGCGTCAATAAGCAGATGGAGGACCTGGCTTCAAGTTCCCTGACCCGACGATACTGGTGGCTTCAAAACATGGTTGTCCAAGATCCGCAGGTCGGGTTGGCAAACGTGCGCGGCCAGCTGCAGTTCACAATAGAAGCGCTCTATCGAGTTGCAAGCTCAAAACTTGAGGCCCCCAAAACTTCAGGGCCCGAGCGGATGGTCGATTTTCTTCGTCGCCACGAATTCATTCAACCAGCTCTGGCTGAATCAGTCCGCAATATCCTCCGCCTGACTAATAGAGCTGCCCACGGTGAACGCGTCGAACCAGAAGACGCAGAGGATCTAGCAAAGGTCGCGGTGAGCGTTTTGATGGAACTGGATTATGCTTTATCACGAAAAGGTAGTCACCCCAATTGAATCGAAAGTCATCTCTCGGAAAGAACTAGAACGGTTGCAGTCATCGAAATTTCGCATCACTACGGTCACCCCTTTCGTTAAGGGACCGACGATGGAAACTTATGTGCTCGACCAATTCGGCATGGACCTTCTCCTCGAAGGCTATAAAGAATACGCTCAGTTTCTGGTAGGAGTTGAGCTGGTCGAGGCGAGCGAAAAGTTTCCAAAGCGTTTTACCGAGTAATTCCTTGGTTGATTTTATTCTGAGCTCGCCTACTGCAGATTCGGCTGCACGTCGTCGAGCGTCGCCCGCAGGCGGCTCACGATGTATTCGATCTCTTCGCTGCCGATCATAAACGGCGGCGTGACCATCACCGCGTCGCCGCCCGGCCGCGCCATCCCGGTCGCCGGATACACGAATATGCCGCGTTTGAGCCCTGCCGCGACCACCCTGCTCGCAACCTTCATCGGCGCCGGGTACGGCGCGCGCGAGGCGCGGTCGCGCACGATCTCGACGCCCCAGAACATCCCGGTGCCGCGGATGTCGCCGACCATCGGATGTCCCGAGAGTTCCTCCTTAAGCTGCGCTCCCAGCCGTGCGCCTAACTCTGCCGCACGCTCGACCAGATGCTCGCGTTCCATGATCTCGAGCACGCGGTCGGCCACCGCGCACGACGCCGGATGCGAGCTGTAAGTGTAGAACATGAAGTCAGCGCCCTTCGCTTCGCACTGCTCGACCAGGCTCTCCTGCACCGCCGCCACGCCCATCGGCATATATCCGCCGGTCAGACCTTTGCCACCCACGAGGATGTCAGGGATGACGTTCCAGTGGTCGACGGCGAAGCGCCGCCCGGTGCGGCCGAAGCCAGTCATCACTTCGTCGGCGATCAGCAGCACGCCGTGACGGCGGCAGATGTCGGCAATCCGCGGCCAGTACTCCTTGACCGGCGGCACCGCGCCACCCGCCGAACCCATCATCGGCTCGGCGATGAATGCCGCTATCGTGTCCTCGCCCTGGCGCTTGATTTCTTCCTCCAGCGCGTTGGCACAATCGATATCGCATCCCGGATACGTTTTGTCCCAGGGGCATCGGTAACAGTACGAGGGTTTGATCTTCGGCCAGTCGAACAGAACGTGCTCGTAGTCGGCACGGCGCAAGCTGCCGCCAACCGAGAGCGCGGCGATCGAGTTGCCGTGGTAGGAAGCCTCGCGCGCGATTATTTTCTTGCGCTGCGGGCGGCCGTGAACCTTGTGATACATCAGCGCGAACTTGAGCGCCGCCTCGACCGCTTCCGATCCGCCCGAAGTAAAGAAGAAGCGGGTGAGGCCTGGCGGAGTCCATCGTCCAAGCCGTTCGACCAGGCGCTGGCGCTGCGGCGTCGACCATACCGGCAGGACGTAATTGGCGCGGCGCACCTCGTCTGCGACCAGTTGGGCGATTTCTTCGCGCCCTTGCCCGATATTGGTCACCACGGCCCCGCCCGCCGCGTCGAGGATTTTTCTGCCGTCGACGGTATAGAGCCAGGCACCTTCGGCATGATCGATCAGGAGCGGCTCGTAGGGCCCACGCATGAAAGTCAACGGTAAGTTGGGCAACTCGCCCATCGCCAGTCTCCTCAATCGATGAGATTTCGTTTCGAGAGATCGCGCCTATCGGATCGCGCCCTCGGCGCGCCAGCGCTCGATATCGTGTTGATTATAGCCGAGGTCGTTCAGGATTTCGTCGGTATGCTCGCCGAGCTTGGGCGCGAGCGAGCGGATCGAACCGGGAGTATCCGAAAGCTTGACCGAAATTCCGACCTGCTTGATCTTCTCGCCGTTGGGCGCCTCGACCTCGACGATCATGTTGCGCGCGCGGATTTGCGGATCGTGCTCGACTTCATCGAGCGTCAGCATCCGGCCCACGCAGATGTCGTTCTTGGTCAGCACCTCCCACCACTCGTCACGCGTCTTGGTCTTGAAGATCTCGGCGAAGCGCGCCTTGATCTCGTCGAACCGGGCGCTGTTGTACTCGTCTTGAATGAACTCCTCGGTGCCGAGCGCGCGGCACAGGTTGGAGTAAAACCAAGGCTCGACCGATCCGATCGTGATGTATTTGTCGTCCTTGGTCACGTAGAGGTTGTAATACGGCGCCGAGCCGTCGAGCGTGGTTGCGCCGCGCCGCGGAATCCATCCTTTGCCGTAATGATTGGAGAGCGCCTGCGCAATCAGCAGCATCGTTCCGTCCAGCATCGCGATGTCCACGTACTGTCCGCGCCCGGTCTGATGGCGGGCGAGCAGCGCCGCGAGCACGCCAATCGCCGCATGCATCCCGCCTCCCGCATAATCCGCGAGCAGGTTCTGGGGAATCGTCGGCGGCTGGTCCTTGCGCCCGATCATCGAGAGCGCCCCCGACTGCGCGATGTAATTGAGATCGTGGCCGACAAAGTCACGATACGGCCCGGTCTGGCCGAACCCGGTCACCGCGCAGTAGACCAGGCGCGGATTGCGCGCCCCGAGCATCGAGTAGTCTATTCCGAGTCGCTTGGCGACACCGGGACGGAACTCCTCGACCACCACGTCGGCCCGCTGCGCGAGGCGCAGGAACACCTCGCGTCCCGCCCCACTCTTCAGATTCAGCCCGATCGATTTCTTGTTACGCCCGAGCGCGTTGTGCATGCCCAACCCGGTCGCGGGCCGCTGGGTCTTGCCCGAGGCCGCGGCCTGCTCGGCGCGCCGTCCGGTAGGCGGCCCTGGCTCTTCGACCTTGATGATATCGGCGCCCAGGTCGCCAAGGATCATCGTGCAATGCGGTCCGGGAGCGAGCTTGGTGAGGTCGATAACCTTAATGCCGGTTAGCGGTGCGATTGAAGCCATGATGTTTGCAGTATCTCCTTCTTTAAAAACGTCGGCGCGCGCGGTTTCTCCGATGATGATGTATTTTCTTTAAATCGCCGCGTCCACACGCGCAAACTCCCGCTACCGGGAAGGCCCTTCGCGCCGCAGCATCGCGCGCCTCAGATAACCGCCGCACGCAATCGCGACAACCGCTCGTTGAGGGCGCGCAGTCCCTGGACCATGTGGACACCGTACCAGTGCAGGTCGCGCCCGCTGATCAGCAGCATCCGGCGCGCGAGCGCGGCCGGCAGCATCGCCTTCAGCTCTTCGACGTCGGTTTGCCCGAACTCGTAAGGCTCATCCGGTAACAGCACGATATCCGGGCGATGCTCTACAGCCTCTTCGACCGTGGTTCGCGGGTACCGCTCGCCCGCGGCGGCATAGACATTATTGAAGCCCATCATGCGCAGGACGTCATGCGCATAGGTGTCCCCGTTGAAGGTCATCCAGGGCTTTTTCCAAATCGGGCAGAAGACCCGCAGCCGAAGCTTGCTCCATACGCCGAGTCCAGCTTCGATTCCGCTTACCGAGAGAGTGATTTCGCGCGCCAACGCGGCCGCCTGCGATTCGCGGTCGAGCGCGCGCCCCAGGCGCAGGATCGATTCGACCGCGCCCGGCACCGTGCGAGGGTAGGTCGTCAACACCGGCACTCCCTGGTCGCGCAAGCGCTCGATATCTTCGCGACGATTTTCCTCCGCATTGGCGATCACCAGGTCGGGCTTGAGTTTCGCAATCTCACGCACGTTGGGATTCTTGGTGCCGCCGACTTTGGGAATGGCGGCAAGGGCTTCGGCGGGTTCGACGCAAAAGCGCGTAGCCGCAACGAGCATCTGTCCCGCGCCGAGCGCGAAAAGTGTCTGCGTCCAGCTCGGTACCAGCGAGACGACGCGCTCGGGAGGGCGCGCTAATTCCACCTTGAGGCCGATGTCATCGCTAAATTGAAGCCACAAGGCCATCCGGGTCCGGCTTATCTGCCACTCCTTTCCCGCACTACCTGATCGAGCGCGCGCCGGTCGGAGTTGCTCAGGTTCTCGTCCGTACCGTCATTCGCCGGCTGGGCTCGCTCAGGTTCTCCGGCCAGCGCAGGCCCGGGCTGCGACGTCGCGGAGCGATGCGTCAGGAAGTACATCGCGCGCGGCGCCAGCACACGGCGGGTAAGAAAGCCCGCGGCAAGCACGAGCAATACTAAAATCAGGATCAGGCTCGGACGTTTGCGTTTGCCGCGTGCCCGCCGTCGCCGCCGTTTTGCCATCGAACCCCCACACCGCCGCGAACCCCTCAAACCGCCCGCTCGTTACAGAGCCAGCTTCCGCGCCGGAAGCCTTGACCTGGTAACAGGAGCGTGCGCCGGAATCCTACCGCACTGCGTTACCAAATAGAACCGGCCGCAACACACGTTCGCGACATCAGAATAGCGCCGCGGTGTAGCCCGGAGGGAGCGCGGCCAGAACTGGGGTGTTGCTCGAAACGGCGCCGTCAAAACAGCACGCGGCGGGCGGCTCCCCTGTTTAGGGATACCCGCCCGCCGCGTGTTTCGTTCTCGCGCGAGGCCGTCCCGCGTTGCGGTTACCCTTGCGGTTTAATCACCGTGTACATCGTGGCATTGCCCCGCTGCACCAGGAGCAGCGCCGAATTCTTGTCCTTCTTGGCCTGCTTGGCGGCCGACAGAAAATCGTCGACCGTGTTGACCTTGGCGTGATCAACCTCGAGCACCACGTCGCCCTGCTGAATTCCCGCGTCCGCCGCCGGGCTGTCGGGTTGCACGCCGCGCACCACTACGCCCTTGGTGCTGTTGAGATTGAGTTGGTTGGCGATGTCGGGTGTGATCGCCTGAACCTGGAGGCCCCAATTGGAACCGGGCTCCTCGCTCTTGGCGCTGGCTAGCTGTTCCTCTTTCAGTTCAGCGACCTTGGTCTCGATCGTGAGGTGCTTGCCGTTGCGGATCACCTCGACTGGCACGGTATCGCCGATCGGAGTTTGGGCAACGAGTTCGGGTAGCTGATGCTCATCCTGCACCGCCAGGCCGTTGAACTTCACGATGATGTCGCCGCGCAGGATTCCGGCCTTGAGCGCCGGCCCTTCCTTCTCGACGTTGGCCACCAACGCGCCTTCGGGCTTGGGCAGGTTGAAGGACTGCGCGAGATCAGGCGTAACTTCCTGAATCTCGACTCCCAGCCATCCGCGGACCACCTTGCCATGATCTTTGAGCTGCTCCATCACCTGCTTGGCGATGTCGATCGGGATCGCGAAGCCGATTCCGGCGTTACTGCCGGTGCTGCTATAGATGGCCGTGTTGATACCGATTACCTGGCCCCTGGAATTGAACAGCGGGCCGCCTGAGTTGCCCGGGTTGATCGACGCGTCCGTCTGGATGAAGTCGTCGTAGTTGCCGCCGAGCGCGCGCCCCTTGGCGCTGATGATCCCGGCGGTGACCGTCGAATTGAAACCGAACGGGCTGCCAATCGCGATTACCCAGTCGCCTACTTCCGCCGTGCTGGAATCGCCCAGCGGCGCCACCGGCAACGGCTGTTGGGTGTCGATCTTGATCAGCGCCAGGTCGGTCTTGGGATCCTTGCCGACGACCTTCGCCGTAAACTCGCGCTTGTCGAGCAGGCGGACGTGGATCTCATCGGCATGTCCGGCCACATGATTGTTGGTCAGGATATAGCCATCGGATGACACGATCACGCCCGAGCCGAGCCCGTGCTCCTTGTACTCATGAGGAATCTGGCCGAAGAAGCGGCGGAACTGGTCGAATGGGTTTTGCTGCTGGCCAAACGGCCCGCCGGGGCCCTGATCGCCTGGCCCGCCCGGCCCACCTGGTCCGCCCGGTCCACCACCACCTTGTCCGCCGTCGGGGCCGTCCGGTCCGTCAGGGGAATCGCCCTGATCGCCCTGCATTCCAGCTTTGACCTGCTGGACCACGCTGACGTTGACGACCGACGGCATCACGCGTTTGACCAACGGCGCAAATGACGGGATCAGCACTCCGGCTTCGCTCGGTTCGGGCTGATTGGCTGGCGCTGGCGCGCTGCTTGTCTCCGCCTGGGCGATTCGTAGAGGGAACGCGGATTGAGAATTGACTTGCTGCTGGGAGCTGCTACTCCAGAACGGAAAGGCTCCGGCACGCGCAAAGGCGATTACGATACCCAGGAATACGCCGCAGGATACCGCGGCGATCTTCTTAAACATTCAGTCTCCTCCTGGAGATGGCAACATTGATCTTCACCCGCTGACGCACGGCAATGTATAGGGTTAAGACGATAGCGGATGGCTTAAATTCAGACGACGCATGCCATGGGGCCGGGTTCCCCGCGGATGCGCCGCCTCGCGTCCCGTTCGAACCTACCGACAACTCAGTTTCCCAGTAAATCAGAAAAGCATCGGTAAGCAAACGCCCGCCGCCTTCGCTCGGTCAGTTGATTGCGCGCGGCTGGCTTGCGGTCCTACGATACTGGCATGCTCGATGTGCTCTGCATCGTCGGATTTTTCGGTGCTGGGTTGCTCGCCTGGACTTTTCTGGAGTACGCGATCCACGGCTGGATGGGTCATCGGTTCGCGACTTTCGTCACTCCGCTCCACCAGGTCCATCATCGCGACCCCCGCGCGGTCTTCGCGCTTGGCGCATGGTTGCCGGCCTTGCTGCCGCTGTTCATCGGCACCGTCTGCGGAGCACGCGGCGGGACGCTCTTCTACGGCGGTATCCTGGCCGGATTCGCGGCATATGAAACGCTGCACTATCGGATCCACTTTTGCGCGCCGATCTGCCGCGCCGAGGCCCGCATGCGCACGCGACACCTGATTCATCACTATTGCGCCCCGAAGCTCTGTTTCGGGGTCACGACGGCGCTATGGGATCGCGTCTTCAAGACTACCGCCAGCGGCGCCCGCGGCGCACTGATGGCAACCCGCGTCGCCTCGATCGCGCCGCTTGAGGGTCCCTCGAACGTCCACGCGCCAGGCGCCGTGATGCGCCGGCTGATAACCACAATCGCGATTCGCTAGCGGTGTCTGAACGCCCTCCGCCGATGGGCATCTCGCGTCACGGTGAGATCGAGATCTGAAAAGCCTGGCTCACCGATGCGTGTCCCCGGTCCGAGACATAGACGGTGAACAGCGTAAGTCCCGCGAAGCCCGGTATCCCGCTAATCTCGCCACTGAAGGTGTTGAGCGCGAGCCCGCGCGGTAGGGCGCCTGAACTGAGATAGACGAGGTAAGGCGGCGTCCCACCGCTGAGCCCCAGCGAGGCGTGATAGAAGACCCCGACCTCGCCGCCGGGCAGCGTGGTCGAGCCAATCGTCAGCGTCGGAGTGGGTGTCGCACCGGGCGTCCCAGTCGGCGTCGCGGTCGGCGAGGGAGATGGCGTTGGCGATGGAGACGAGGTCGGCGTGGCGGTAGGAGTTGGCGACGGCTTAGCGGTAGGCGTCGGCGTAGGCGATCGCGTCGGTGACGGCGACGCGGTCGGCGTGGCGGAGGGAGTCGGAGATCGCGTTGGCGATGGCGACGCGGTCGGCGTGGGCGACGGTTTGGCGGTCGGTGTCGGGGTGGGCGTGGGAGATCGCGTCGGCGACGGCGACGCGGTCGGCGTGGAACTCGGGCTTGGGGTCGAAGTCGATCCTCCCAAAGGTACCTCGCCCCACCACATCGCCCAGTTGTTACCGGTTGCCGCGTACTCCTGAAGTGTCCAGAGACTAAGGTCGTCTACCGGATCGACAACCGTGCTGCTGAAGTCGCCCCATCGATTGTCCCCCGTGCCGTGGTCCTTGAAATAAGACGCTTTCCCAGCCTGGAGCACGGTTCCCGTACGCAATGTGTTGAGCGCGTCGCCCGCCATCCGCAAGGCGAAGCCGGAACCCGCGTACTGGGTCGCCGAGAACTGCGCGTACCCGACCATCGCGTCGTTTTCCGAATTTACGCCGACCGATGGGTAGGCATAGAAAGTTTTCGCCGTCGAGTCGTCGATCCGTCCGAACTGCTGAATTCCGCCCAGGTCGTCGGTGGTCGTGTCGACTTGCCACCACTGAACCGAGCATCGATTGGGCGTGCCGCTGGCGGGCAGGAAAATGGTCTGGGCGGTCCACAGAGAGCCATTTCGATAGACGGTCCAGTCCAATCGGTCGTCGTCAGTGTCGATATCTTCGGTCGATCCCAGTTGCGGCGCGAAATTGAGCGTGGGCTCGACCGCCTGCCACGGCTCCGGCGCCGTCGGCAGCGCGACGCCGGTAGTGAGAACCTCGGACCCGACCGCGCCGGTGATGGTGCTCATCCTCAGCAGACCATTAGCCGAACTCCACGACTCCAGAAGATAGATCGTTGCGAGATTGGGATCGTAAGTCAGCGCCGGATTCATCGAGAAACCGCCGGTATCATCCTGCAACAAAGTGAATAGCCCGGAACCACCCGCGTAAAGGTTCGCCTTGTCGAAGACATAAATGTTCGCATACTCGTAGAAAGTGCCTTCGATCGTGAACATGTTGATCCCGACCACGATCCAGTTCTTGTTGAACCCGATGGTCGGAAAGTCGGCCCATAGCTGTCCGGTCACATCGACCGGCACCCGGTAAAGATTCCAACCCGCGGTCGGGTCGCTCGTGTTCGACACCGCGATCAGGACCGCGGAGGCCGCAGTCTCCGGATCGCCCGCCGTGACGAGAACCCATCGCTGGCCGTACGGATCGTAGATCACTCGCGGGTCGGTGACGGAACCGACGCCCAGGCTTGACCAGAAACTCAGCAGGCTCACCGTGCTTATCGGAGTTCCGGTGCGGCTTTGGATTTCGATCTGGCTATTGGCCGCCACCACCAGGTTGGCGGGACCGACCGCGCCGTCGTTATCAGGTGGAATCGAGGTGTTGTTATCGCTGAGCCCCGCAAACCCAACGAACGCGGTCGCTTCGTCTACCGGACCCTCGACGCTCATGGAATTCGCGGGGGTTTGCCAGCGTGGCCGGCGCGAACGGATGAAAAACGGGGCCTTTGCGAAAGGTCCGCTCTGCTCGAACGGATTGCCCTGTGGACGTATGCCGCTATGGCGGGGCGCCGCGGCAATGGCGCCGCTCGTTTCATCATGAGCGAGGACGCTGAAGTTTATCGCCACGTGCGCCGCGGCGTGATCGGAGCGTCCGACGATTCGTCGCGGAGGGTCGGAACTATCCCGCGGCAGTGGCGCTCCCAGGGTGACGATCGCGTCGGAGGCGTTGGAAGCCGCGCGATACGTTTGCGGATCGGCGCGAAATGGATCTTGAGCGTCGGGCTTGCCCGCTTCTGAACCGCTTCGCGAGCCTGACGTGGACCCTGCCGCGGAGGTTGCCGTGATGCTCTCTCCGGCGCCCGCCATGGCAATTGCCGCGCTCCACGGCCGGGCGACAACGAGAGCCGAACAACATCCCGTCGCCAGCAGAACCATCAGCCGCACAACGGTCGCCGACCGCTTGCGGATAAGGTTTGACAAACGCCGCCCGCCCCCTTTGGCTCTCGTTGCCGCCGTGGCTCAATAGGGTCGGAGTCTTTCGATCCGCCGTCGCCCCCCCTGCTGCTCTGCGACTCCGGCCTAACGAAACCACAACGGTTTCGATCGCCCCCCGGCCGCCTCACCTGCGAAGCCGTCCGCGGCGCTCGACTCGATCGAGAAATCCTTCCGTCAGGCTATTGAAGCAAAGGGCGGGCCGCGGAAAACGACCAATGACAACAGAGCCTTCCGCACCGAAGCGCCAAAAAAATGGCGCTCGCAATACCCAGGGTGTCACCCTGTGGAATCGGCTCGATTCGGCTCCGCGCACAGGCGGGCGCCGCGGAATCAGATGCGATTGCGATTGATCAGGCCGCGCGCGATCACCAGCGCCTGAATCTCGCTGGTTCCTTCACCGATGATCATGAGCGGCGCGTCGCGGTAAAAACGCTCGACCGGAAACTCGGCCGTGTAGCCATAGCCGCCCAGCACGCGCATCGCGTCCAGGGTCACCTTGACGCACGCCTCAGAGGCAAACAGCTTGGCCATCCCCGCCTCGACGTCGCATCGCTCGCCCGCGTCCTTCTTCTCCGCCGCACTCTGCACCATCAGGCGCGCCGCCTCAACTCGCGTCCCCATGTCGGCGAGCAACAGTTGCACCGCCTGATGCTCGCAAATCGGCTTGCCGAAGCTGGTGCGCTGCTGCGCGTAGCGAATCGCGTTCTCGAAGGCTGCCTGCCCGACCCCGACCGCGCGCGCCGCGACGTTGATACGTCCGACTTCGAGGGCGCTCATCACCTGCTTGAACCCCTGCCCCTCCTTGCCGCCAATCAGATTACCCGCGGGTACCTCGAGGTCCTCGAACAGCACTTCGCAGGTGTCTAATCCCTTATAGCCGAGCTTTTTGATGTTGCGGCTGACGGTAGGCCCTTGCTGGTTCTTTTCGACCGCGAACATGCTGATGCCGGCGTATGCCGGTTTAGCCTTGGGATCGGTCTTGGCCGCGACGGCGAGCATCGTTCCATGGCGGGCGTTGGTGATGAACATCTTGGTGCCCTTGAGCACGTAGCTGTCGCCATGACGCGAGGCACTGGTCCGGATCGATTGCACGTCGCTGCCGGCATGCGGCTCGGTGAGCGCGAGACCGCCGCGCTTCTCGCCGGACGCCATCGCTGGCAGAAAATATTTGCGCTGCTCGTCGGTTCCGTGATGCGTGATGATGTACGCCATGATCAGATGGCTGTTGATCACGCCCGCGAGACTCATCCAGCCGCGTGACAGCTCGGCCATCAACCGCGCATAGCTGACGAAGCTCAGTCCTAGGCCGCCGTGCTCGACCGGGATGGTCGCGCCGAAGAGGCCCAGTTCGCGCATCGTGGCGACCAACGCGTGCGGATATTCGTCGGCATGCTCAAGCTCGGAGGCGGCCGGGATAACATCGCGGTCGACGAAGCGGCGCACCGCCTCGATCACATCATGGTCCAACGTCTCTGCCATTTCGCAGTTCCTTTCAGCAAGTCAAAGATTGAATGCAAAGAATCAAGCTAAAGCGTCAATAAGGGCCAGTCGAGAGCCGAGTGGCCTTCAGCGCGAGACTAACAGAACGAAATGGCGGTCCGCCAACCCGGCCTGCGAAGCATCAGAGGTCCGGCCGGCGATTCCGCCAGCGAGCGGGCGGGTTGCGGGGTTGCGAACGGGCTCGTGAAGAGCCGGCAGCGTCAGAAATCCGGCCGGAGTGACGAAGGTTTGGCGGCGAGCGCAATCGGAGTCGCCACGCGGACGGCGACAGCGGCTCTCGAATCCGGTTGGCCGTGGAGGTGCGCACGGAGAGTCAGGATCGAGATAAATGCCGACAACAGAAAGAAGAAGACGACTATCGAAATGGGATCGATCCTGTTCGTGAGCAACCACTGCGCTGCGGCTATCCGTGATTGATACTCGTTTCGATTTTTCGCGTGCGGCACGAAACGTATAAGCAGCAAATCGCGTACCGTTCGCTCGCGATTTTCATCTGGTCACACGAATCCCGGCCGGTTCTTCCCTTGTTCTTGCGCAAAAATCTCTTAAAGCAACTGGAATACGTGTAATATACGTATATGGCTGCCAGGACTCGAAGAAAGCTGACCATAACGGTCGAGGATGCTGTCTACCGCGGTCTTTATAAGATCGTCGGGCCGCGTAAAATCAGCCGCTTTCTGAACGACCTCGCGCGCCCCCTCGTCGTGCGTGAACGGCTGGACGAAGGATACCGCGCGATGGCCGACGACGAAGAGCGCGAGAGCGAGGCCATCGAGTGGAGCGAGGCGTTGGCAGGAGACGTCGGCGATGAGCCGCAACGATGACGATACGCCCCGCGGCGCGGCGAGGTGTGGTGGATAGCCTTCGATCCAGCAGTGGGTGGCGAAATAAGAAAAACCCGCCCCGCGATTGTCGTGAGCAATGACAGCGCCAACCGCCACCTCAACCGCGTCCAGGTCGTTCCGCTTACCAGCAATGTGAAACGTCTCTATCCGGCTGAGGCGTATGTAAGAATTGATGGCACGCGTAACAAAGCGATGGCCGACCAGATAACCACCGCCAGCAAGCGGCGCCTGCGCGAAAAAGCCGGCAGGATCGACCCCACCGACCTGGCCGGCGTGGACCGCGCGATCAAAACGCAGCTTGGTCTGGATTGAACTTTTCCAGAGCACCTTCTTAGTACGGCGCTGAAATTCGATTCTCCAACGGCTCTGACGATCCCGGAGAATCGTCAGATGCGTGCGAGCCTCGCGGGACTTGCAAGCGCGGCCGGCATGTTGATAGAGTAAGTGTCAGTTTGACGCAAACTATGAGAATTAAGACAGACTTCAGACGCTCGTAACAGAGCCTCGTCCGATCCATAGCGCGTCCACGAGAGGTCCCAGTCCATGTCGCTTCAAGTGCAACCGTCCACCATCACCACCACTGCCGCCGCCGTGCTCCATCGAAAGCTCGCCGCCCTGGGACAGGACGGCTACGATCTCGCCGCTTGCGAGCGTTACGCGGCCCAGATCGACGAAATCAACCGCCTCAAGGCCGAGCGCGGAGCGGTCGTGCTGGCACACAACTATCAGCGCCCGGAAATTTTCGAGGTAGCCGATTTCATTGGCGATTCGCTCGAGCTGGCGTACAAGGCGCGCGAAGTCCGCGACGCCGGAATCATCGTGTTCTGCGGCGTCCATTTCATGGCCGAGACCGCCAAGGTCTTCAATCCTGAGCGGATGGTCCTGCTGCCGGACATGCGGGCCGGATGCTCGCTGGCGGAAAGTATCACGGCCGAGGCACTCGCCGAGCGCAAAGCCGAATTGCGCGGGATTTATCCCGACCTCAAAGTCGTCTCCTACGTCAACTGCACGGCCGACGTTAAGGCAGAATCCGACGCCTGCTGCACTTCAGCCAACGCGCTCAGGGTGGTCGAGGCGATCGACTCGGATCACGTGCTGTTCGTTCCCGACCAGAACCTCGCCAATTACGTGCAGAGTCAAACCAGCAAAAAGATCATTTCATGGGACGGCAACTGCTACGTGCATCACCAGATAACCGCCGAAGAGGTCGACAAGGTCAAGCGCGCGATCCCGGGGATCAAGGTGCTGGCCCATCCCGAATGCCGCACCGACGTGCTGCGGCTGGCCGACGCGGTGCTCTCGACCAGCGCGATGGTGCGCTATGCCGAAAGCAGCGACGCAGACAAGTTCCTGGTGGTGACGGAGTGCGGACTCTCGGACCGCCTGCTGATGGAGATTCCAAACAAGCACTTCTATAAGGCGTGCAAGCTCTGCCGCTACATGAAGATGATAACGCTGGGCGGCACGCTCGATTCGCTGCGCAACCTGCGCTTTGAGATCGAATTGCCCGACGACGTGCGCGAAGGGGCGCGGCGCGCGCTGGAGCGGATGCTCGAACTCGGCGCCTAATCGGCGGGATCTCCACCTTCGTCGCTTGCGTGTTAATTGCCTGACAATTGCGCAATAGTTAGGCAAACCTTTAGCGACGGAGGGGACAATGTCGAACCAGGCTCAACCGACGTCCGACGAGCGGCAGGTTTCGGGGGTCCATCTGGTAGGGAGCGTTCCGCTTGCGGACGCCGACCAGGTGTTTCGACGGCTAAGTGCGGATCTGGGAGACCGGCTGAAACGCATCCCCGACGGCGAAACGGGCCCGCGTGCGGACTGGATCATCTGGCAATATCCCGTCCTCAGCTCGCGGCCGGAATTCGAGATTTGCCCTCCGGGGCCCGAGCATTATCGCGCCCTGCCCAGGCTGCGTCTTGGTGAAGGCGTCTCGGCCGCGGATATCACATTCGAGCGGCTCGGCTACGCGCAGACAGCAATAGCATCATATCGGCTATTCGCGACCCTGAAGCGGGACGGAATAATCCCCGGGCACTGCCGCTTCCAGGTCTCGCTACCCACCCCGCTCGCGCCCATCAGCGCTTTCATCGCGAGCGACGCCCAGAGCGTGATCGAGCCAATCTATGAAGCGCGGATGCTCGAAGAGGTGGCGCTTATCATACAGGCGATTCCCGCGGATCAGCTCGCCATCCAGTGGGATACGAATGTCGAGTTCGCGATGCTGGAGGGCACGGCGCCGGCCTGGTTCGACGATGTACGCGCGGGCATCATGGAGAGATTGCTGCGCCTGAGTCGCCGGATACCGCCCGCGGTGGAGCTGGGGTATCACCTGTGTTATGGCGACGGCCGTCATCACCATACCGCCGCGAAGGACGCGCGCAAGCTGGTCGAAATCGCCAACGCGCTGGCGGCCAGTCTCGATCGGCCGCTCAACTGGCTGCACATGCCAGTGCCCGTGCGTGCCGACGAAGCGTATTTCTCGCCGATGGCCCGCCTGATGCTGCGTCCGGAGACCGAACTTTACCTCGGAGTGATTGATCCGTCCGACGGAACGGAAGGAGCTTTCAAACGAATCAAGATGGCTCGTTCGGTCGTCGACGGGTTCGGCGCCGCCACCGTATGCGGATGGGGCCGGCAACCGGAACGGATCGTTCCGAACCTGCTTGAACTGCACGCCGCTGTTGCGCGGCCGGTGGTGTCGTCGTCCGATCAGCAGCCGTCGTTCGTATGGCCCAGCGGTTTCGATCGCATACCCGACGAAGATTGGACTCATCAGCCGGTGGACCTTTTCGGCCTGGCATACGACAAGGTCGACCGGCACAGTTGGTATAAAAATCTGGATCCGATCATCGACGATCTCGCCGGCAATCTGAAAGACGGCGATATCATGGTGGACTATTCCGGCGGGACTGGAATCCTTCTCGATCGGCTGAAATTGAGAATTTTCGACCGCCGCGCCGGGATCCTGATTGTAGACAGTTCGCCGCGTTTTTTGCGGGTCGCGGTGGAAAAGTTCGCCGCCGATCCGCGCGTGGCGTTTCGGACGCTGCGCTTCCTGAAGGATGAAAAGCGCCTGCAGCGAATCAACGAGGTATTGAGGCCCTCGCTGCTCGAACGCGGAGTCGACACGATTGCTTGCACCAACGCCGTCCATCTCTATACCGACCTTGACGAGACGGTGTCCTCGTGGGCGTCGGTCCTACGGCCGGGCGGCAAACTATTCATCAACTCTGGAAACATCCGCAATCCACGCGCGAAGCCCAATCAGTGGATTCTCGACGAAACGGTCTGGGTCATAAATGACCTTGCGGACGGAATAGTCCGGAGCGACCCGCGCTATGCGGCGTACCGGTCCGCGCTCGACGATGGCGAGCGTATGGCGGCTCATAGTGCCTTTCGAAACCGCGTATTCGTCGATCCGCGACGCCTCGATTTCTATTTGAATTCGATGCGGAGCGCCGGCTTTCAAATCGAAAGCGTGACCGAGCGCAACATCCGCGCGCGTGTCGACGACTGGTGCGAGTTTCTGTGCGCTTACCACGACGCGGTGCTCGGATGGGTCGGCGGCAATGAGAAAATCGACGGACGGGCGCCCACCGCGGAAGCCGTGGCGGACCGGCTCTCGTTGATTCGCCAGGCTATAGATACCCTGTTCGGCGGCCGCACCGAGTTCGATGCCTGCTGGACTTACATCAACTGCACGCGCGTCTGACGGCGCGCTTAATCGATCCGGCGAATGAGATCCGGAGGACGCATGATCGCAGCGAAACCGCTATAAGATAGCCAGCCGCCAGGGCGGACCGGTTCGGGAGCCGCTACGCGGCGGGACGCGCTCTTTGAATGGGAGTCGATTTGGCGGCTATGCTTGCGGCGGTGAACGCTGAATCGACGCCGCCATCGAAAGGAAGTGCTGCCGCGGCGCCCCGAAGCCATCGCGCGGCGCGGCCCAAGGTCGCCGTCGACATGGTGGTGTTCGCGGTTCAGGGAGGCCGCCTCAGGACCTATCTGGTGCAGTTGCGCCACGGCCCGGCGCGCGGGCGATGGGCCTTTGCCGGCGGACTGGTACGGATCGGCGAGATGCTCGACGAGGCCGCCTATCGCGAACTTTTCGCCTCGACCGGTATCCGCGAGGCCTATCTGGAGCAACTTTTCACGTTCGGCGATCCCTCGCGCGATCCCCGCGCTCACGTCGTTTCGGTCGCCTATATCGCGCTAATCGCGGATGCGCAGCGAGCGGTAGCGCCTGGCGCGAAGTACCTGGACGGGCGCTGGTTCGAGGTTTCGGCGCTGCCAGCGCTTGCGTATGATCATCAACAAATGGCGGAATATGCTCTAGGAAGGCTCAAGGCGAAGCTGGAATACACCAATATCGCCTGTAACCTGCTGCCTGAGACCTTCACTTTCGCCGAACTGGAAGCGCTGTACGCGATGATCCTGGAGCGGCCGATCGACCGGCGCAATTTCCGCCGGCGAATTCTTTCGATGGGTATCCTGCGGCGGCTGCCAGCGACGCGCCGTGGAGCCCATCGCCCGGCCGCACTTTATAGTTTTACCCGACGCGACCCGCAAGTCGTGGAAATGCTATAATTGCCCGAGTGACCGGTGAGCATGATGCCCAAGACCAACAACCCGCCGACCGGCGGCAAGCCAGCTAAACGAAGCGGACCAAAATGGATGTTTGCTGTGATAGGCGTGGTGGTGCTCCTGTCGCTCGGTGCGGGAGCGTGGACGATGCATTCGGCCGCTGACCCTGGTGCCGCGACGACCAATGGGCAGCGTGTGACGCTCGACCCGGCGCGTTTTTTCGGGACGGCGCGCGAGGCCTACGAGGTCGCGGAAAAAGATCCGGCTTTGTTGGTGCAGCTTCATTGTTACTGCGGTTGCGACAAGGAAATCGGCCATCGGAACCTGCTCGATTGCTATCGCGATGACCATGGAGGGCATTGCCCGGTCTGCACCGGAGAGGCGCTGGAGGCGGCCAAACTTGCCGATGAAGGGCTGCCGATCGATCAGATCCGGCGGGTGCTGCGCGATCATTACGCGCAGGGGAACTGACGCTTGGCGGGTCTGGTTTCCGCGTACATCCAGCATTTCACCTATGCTGGCTTGCTGGTGGTCCTCGTACTGTGCGGGATGGGCCTGCCGATACCCGAAGACGTCGCGCTGCTGGCGGCCGGTTTCCTGGTGCATCGCGGACTTGTTCAATATCCGATCACCATCCTGGTCGCGCTGGTAGGCGTGGTGGCGGGCGACAACTCGCTATTCTTCCTGGGCCGGCATTTCGGAACCGGACTGGTCACCTATCTGGGTCTCGGACGGCCGCGCTCGCAGCGCCAGATCGATCGGCTCAAGGGCTTCATGGCCCGCCACGGCCATCGCGCGATCTTCTACGCGCGCTTCATCGCCGGCTTGCGCGCCCTCGTCTACCTTACCGCCGGCTCGCTTGGCGTCAGTCCGTTGCGCTTCTTCCTGTACGATCTAGCTGGCGCGCTCATCTCGGTGCCGATAGTGATTACGCTCGGGTACCTCTTCGGCAACGAACTGGAAGCGGTGCTACGCTATATCGGCGGCTTCGAGAAAGTGATTTGGGTGGTGCTCGCGCTTTCGCTGGCCGTTGTCGCGATGCGGATGCTGATGTTTACGCGCGAACGCGGGGAGACCCCGACCTAGCCCATGTCCGTCGCGCCCCGAGCCCGCTGCTCACGTTTTTGCGGCCGGGCCGCGGTTGTCGGCGGGCTTGAAAACTATCATGCGATTCAGACTTCCGGCGCTCAATCTCAAAGCCAAGCTGATGGCGCTGATGGTCGTGCTGCTGGGGTTGACGCTCGGCGCCGAGCTGCTGGTCAGCCTCGACACTCAAAACCGTATCGTCGAGGCGACCCAGGACAACGTCAAGGAACTCGCGAGCGCCATCCAGATAAGCGTGCAGGAGCTGACTTCGGTCGGGACCTTCGATCGCGATCGCCTGCAAAACTACGTCAACTCGCTGCATAATAACGGGCTCGAAGTCTCGATCGCGTCAAGCAAGGACCTGATCATCAACAGCTCCAACCCGGCACTGATTGGCGAAGCCATCAATCGCGGCGCGGTCCACGTCGTGGCGGCGCAGTCCTCCTCGCACGGCGGCGATCCGCTTCCGGTCCCGGCCTTCACGGTGGGTCCCGCCGGCGAGCAGACCGTCTATCTGATTCCGGTCGAGGTCGAGGACCATCTGCTCGGCTATGTCCAGGTAGTGGCCGATTTTTCCGACTTCGCCCGCCCGCTCGAGGAGCATCGCATCCACTTGCTGACGGTCGCGCTGGCGATCTTCGCGATCGGGCTGGTCTTCTCTTACGTCCTGGCCGACCGCTACGTCGAGCCGATTCATGCGGTCGCCGCAGCCGCCCAGAACATAGCGGCGCGCGGTCTCGAACCGGTACCAGAGGCACATCGGCGCGACGAGATTGGCCTGCTGACGCGCAGCTTCAACGAGATGGTCGATCAGTTGCGGCGGGCGCACGAGCGCGAGGCCGAGCTCAATCGGCTGGAGCGTTTCACCGCGCTCGGCCAGCTCGCGGGCGCGCTGGCGCATGAGATCAAAAACCCGCTGAATTTCATCAGCCTCGCACTCGACCAGCTTCGCGCGCGCTACGCGCCGCAATTGCGCGGCGACCAGGACAACTATCGCCGGCAGCTCGGAGTGATGAAGGACGAGGTCCATCGCCTGTCCGAGCTTATCCAGAGCTTTCTCAATTACGGCCGCCCGATCGAGGTCCATCCCGCGCCGACCGACGTGCGGGCGCTGGTCGGCAACGTGCTGGAGCTGTCCGATTCCAAGCTGCGCAGCCAGTCGATCCAGACGCTCGAGCAAGGCGCCGAGGGGCCCGTGATTCTCAACGTGGACGCCGAGAAGCTTCACGCCTGCTTCATCAACGTGGTCGCGAATGCGATCCAGGCGATGCCCGAGGGCGGACAGCTTGGAATCGTTTTCAAGCGCGAAGACAGCAACCAGGTAATAACCTTCTCCGACACCGGCGCAGGTATCGAGCCCGAAGTCGCGAGCCACGTCTTCGAGCCGTTCTTCACCACCAAGCGCGAAGGTATAGGTCTCGGCCTGTTCTTCTCGCGCGCGATCGTCGAGCGTCATGGCGGGACCATCACGATCGGCCCCAACCCGGCCGGCCGCGGCACCACGGTGACTTTCATCTTTCCGCTCGGCGCATTAGGTAGGAAAACATGAGTCAACCGTCGGTACTGGTGGTCGAAGACAACGACCTGGAGCGGCAGATAACCGTCGAGACGCTGCGCGAGGAAGGGTTCCTGGTTGACGAGGCGCCCAACGGCAAACGCGCGATGGAACAGCTCGCGCTCGGCAGCTTCGACGTCGTGCTGACCGACCTGATGATGCCCGGGATGACCGGCGAGGAATTGCTGGCCGGGGTGCGACAGACTTATCCTGGCAGCCAGGTCGTGCTGCTGACCGCGCACGGCACTATCGAGAGCGCGGTCAAAGCAACCAAGAGCGGCGCCTTCGAATACCTGACCAAGCCGACCGACCGCGAGAAGCTGGTGATGACGGTCGGCAAGGCGGCCGAGTTCGCCAGCCTCACGCAGGAGAACATCCTGCTGCGCACGCGGCTCGAGGGCAAATTTCAGATCGAAGGCATTATCGGGCAGCATCCCGCGATCGAAGACGTAATCCGCGTGGTGCGCAAGGTCGCACCCTCGTATTCGACGGTGCTGATCCAGGGCGAGAGCGGAACCGGCAAGGAGGTCATCGCGCGCGCGATCCACAAGCTGTCGCCGCGGGGCACCCGCCCGTTCGTCGCGATCAACTGCTCGGCGATTCCCGACAACCTGATCGAAAACGAATTGTTTGGCCACGAGCGCGGCGCCTTTACCGGGGCCAACGAACGCAAGATCGGGCTCATCGAGAGCGCCGACAAGTCGACACTTTTCCTCGACGAGATCGCCGACCTCAATATCGGGTTGCAAGCCAAGCTGCTGCGCGTCCTGCAGGAGCGCGAGCTGCGCCGCGTGGGCAGCAACGAATCGATCCGCGTCGATGTGCGCCTGGTCGCCGCCACCAACCGCGATCTGTCCGAGGAAGTCGCCCAGGGACGCTTTCGCGAGGACCTGTACTACCGTATCAACGTGGTCACCGTCACGCTGCCGCCGCTGCGCGATCGCCGCTCGGACATTCCGTTGCTGGCCGAAAACGCGCTCAAGAACCGGTTCGCCCACCTGGCGCAGAACCAGGTCAAAGAGATCAGCCGCGAAACGATGGAGGTGCTGCTGGACTATTCATGGCCTGGCAACGTCCGCCAGCTCGAATCGGCGATCGAACGCGCGCTGTTGCTGTGCGAGGGCGACCGCATCATGCCCAAAGACCTCCCGCAGGAAGTCCTGGCGCGCAAGCTGCCCGTCCGCGGCGCCGACCGCTTCCGCGCGGAACGTTTCGAGATTCCCGCGGAGGGAATCAACTTCGAGAATCTCGAGCGCGACCTGATTTTGCAGGCGATGGAACGCGCGGAATGGGTGATCGCCAAGGCGGCCAAGATGCTCGGCATGAGCTACCGCACTCTGCAGTACCGCCTGGACAAATTCGGGATCAAGAAACCCGACGGGCGCTCGCAGCCCGCCGACTTCAAAGCTTGAGCGCCGCGCAAAACTCAGCCCGGTCCGAACAACGCCGCCGTGGGCAGGTAGACCCAGCATCGCAGCGCCGCGCCGTCGGCGCCCGTAACTTCGACTTTCTCGCGCGTATAGAGCCGCGGCACCTCTTCGTAACGATCGAGCACCGCGAAGTCGTGCTCGCCCAGCCCGCTCAGCACGAGGCCCGCGGTCTCGACGCCCGCGCGCCTGGCAATGTAGAAGTAGCGGCTGCGCCCGCGCTCGTAGCCTGCGATTCGCGCAGGCGCCGCGGCGACCTCGTGCCCGAGCAGCGCGACACGATGCGCCGCGTCGAGCAGCGAGCCGTAGACGAACAGAGCGCCGTCGCCATCCGCATCCGGCCTACTCATCGCAATCTCCTTCCTAACGGCATCCCGCCGCGGTTGCCCCAGCCGGCTGCTTCGCCTACGCTCACGCGGTCGTTTCGCGCCTAACCATGGAGCAAGCCTTCAAACGTTTCCTGGAACAACTGGGCGACGTTGGCCTGCTCACGCGCGAATGCGTCCGCCAGGCACTGCGCCGCCCGTTCGAAGCCCATCTGTTGGTCGAGCAGCTCGACAGTGTCGGCGTGCGCTCGCTCAACGTCGTCAATCTTACCGCAATCTTCACCGGGATGGTGCTGGCGCTGCAGATGGGACAGTTCCTCGGCCGCTTCGGCGCCAAGATTTATATCAGCCGCATCATGGGGTTGTCGCTGTTCCGCGAGATGGGACCGGTGTTGACCGCGCTGATGATCGGGGCGCGCGTCGGCGCCGGCATCACCGCCGAGCTGGGCAGCATGAAGGTCACCGAGCAGATAGACGCGATGCGCGCGCTCGCGACCAGCCCGGTCAAGAAGCTGGTGGTGCCGCGGGTGCTGGCGACGGTGCTGATGCTGCCGATTTTGACGATCATTTCAGACGCGGTCGGTCTCGTCGGCGGCCTGCTGATCGCGGTCACCCAGCTCGGGTTGAGCGCCGACTACTTTTTGAGCTCGATGGTGCAGAACACGCACCTCGGCGACCTCACGAGCGGCCTCGGCAAGGCGGTGTTCTTCGGCTACCTCATCTCGATCATCGCGTGCAGCAAGGGCCTCGGCGCAAGCGGCGGCGCCGACGGCGTCGGGCGTGCGACGACCTCGGCGGTGGTGGCGGCCGCGATCGGCGTGCTGGTGTCGGATTTCTTCCTGACCAAGCTGTTCATGGCAATCGGATGAAAGACGGCGCGCGCCCATTTATCAGCGTGCGCGGGCTCTGCAAGAGCTTCAATGGCAAGGCGGTGCTGCAGGGCGTCGACTTCGACGTCGCCGAGGGCGAGACGCTGGTGGTGCTAGGCGGCAGCGGCGAAGGCAAGAGCGTGATCCTGCGGCACTTGAACGGGCTGATCGCGCCCGACAGTGGCGAGGTCTGGATCGACGGACTCTCGCTTGGCGGGCTCGATGAAAACCAGTTGTTCGACGTGCGCAGGAAGGTGGCGATGGTCTTTCAGCTCGGCGCGCTGTTCGATTCGCAGACCGTGTACGAAAATATCAGCTACCCGCTGCGCGAGCATAGCGCGCTCAGCGAGTCAGAGATTGCCTCGCGCGTCACCGAATTGCTGCGTATGGTCGATCTGAAAGACGCCCAGCGGCTCTATCCGGCGGAGCTCTCGGGAGGAATGAGAAAACGCGTGGCGCTGGCGCGCGCGATCGCGCTGGAACCGCGCGCGGTGCTCTACGACGAGCCGACCACCGGGCTCGACCCGATCGTCACCTCCCGCATCAATGAATTGATCCGCGGCCTGCAGCGGCGGCTGGGTTTTACCTCAGTGGTGGTGACGCACGATCTCAAAAGCGCGTTCGCGGTGGGCGACCGCTTTGCCCTGCTCGATCGCGGGCACATCCGTTTTTCGGGAACCGCGGACGAAGTGCGCGGCACGCGTGACGAACTGATGCGGGAGTTTCTCAAGGCCGCGTTTTGAAGTGGCGCGGCTTACGGTCAGGAGATTTCACAGATGGCGGAACAAACCAATCGGACTTTACGGGTCGGCGCCCTGATGCTGGCCGGAATTGCGATTCTGGCAATCGCGATTTTCTCGATGGGCGGGGAACTGCGGATGCTCAGCGGCAGCGAAGAGCTCGAGGTACATTTCCAGCGCGTCAACGGCCTCCAGACCGGAGCCCCGGTTTATCTCTCGGGCGTCAACGTGGGATCGGTAGCCTCGATCCGGTTTCCCACCGATCGGCGCGCCAATTATGTCGTCGTGCGGGTCCGGATCGAAGCCAACGCGATCGAGCGCGTGCGCACCGACTCGGTGGCCAAAATAGAATCGCTGGGATTGCTGGGCGACAAGTATCTGCTGCTGACGGCGGGCTCGAACGATGCGCCTTCGGTACAGGCCGACACTCTGCTGCCGAGCCAAGATCCGGTCAACTACGCGTCGCTGCTGCAGGCCCGCGGGACCGGAGACCTGCTGGCCAACGTGATCGCGATCTCCAGCTCGATGCGTCAAATGCTCGACACGGCCAACCAGGGCAACGGCATCCTCGCCGAGCTTATCAGGGGTCCCTCCAATCCGAAGGAAAAGCCGCTTACGCTGGCCTCGATCAGGCAGACGCTGGATGACGTGCAGAAGCTGACCGGGAAACTCAACCTGGCGGTCGATCGAATCGAGAGCGGCCAGGGCGTGCTGGGCGCGCTGCTCAGTCCGCAGTTCAACGGGCGTCGGATGGTGACGAATATCACCAGCGCGGTGGACTCGCTGCGCACGGCCTCGGCACGCATTCAGGACACTTCGGCTCAGCTTCACGATTTGGCGACCAGAATCAATCAGGCCAGGGGGCTGCTACCGCAGTTGATGGAGGACCAGAAATACGCGGGCCGGGTGATGAGCAACCTGCGCCGCTCCTCGGATGACATGCGCGAGGTGCTCGACAAGATCAACGGCCGGCAAGGTACGCTCGGCTTGCTGGTCAATGATCCGAGGCTTTACAACAATGCCACCAACCTCGTGAGCGCGAACGGATGGGGATTCTCGCTGTTCAAGGACGTCTACAGCGTCTCGCATCCGTTCAGCACCACGGCCTCGCCGAGCTTCGCGCCGCCGGTATCCGCGCCTCCGAACTACAGCCCCGCGACCGGGACCGCGCCGCCCGCGGCCGGAGAGAATCCGACGCCGGCGGCTTCGCAATCGAACTGAAGCATGCGCGTTGGTCCCCGGTTCGGATTGGTTATCCGACGATGACCGCCGGCGTCAGTCCGCGCCGCAACGTCCACGACGTTCTCGTTTGAACACCGTGGCGAAGTGGAATTCACGCGGCGCTCATTCGCGGTAGCCCGGCGTACTCTGGCGGAGCCCGATCATCTAGCGGGTTCGGGCTTCTTGAGGCCGAGGCGCTCGTAATACTTCGCGGGGACCTTCGAGCGATCTTTATAGATGATGAAGTTGCAGTGCTCCTTGCCCATCTCGTGCGCCGGCTCGACCACCACGAAGGGCGTGCCGTGAGCCTTGATATCCTGGCGCTCCATCACCGGCTCGTGCGCGCAGTAGACGGGAAATCTGTCGCGTCCATAAGTCAGGAACTGCTTGCCCTTGACCGTCAGCAAAGCGTCGGGGCCCTCGTATTTACCCTCGAGCACGAGGCGGCCGCCACTCCCGCACGGGCGCATCTGGATCACGACCTTCTCGTCGTCCTCTTCGATATGAAGCGGCTGCAGATGAGCTTGCAGGCCGGCCGCGAACATCTTGACCGCGCGCGCGCAGGCCCTGCGGCATCTTGTCGAGGTTGGGCCCCCACCACGCCTTGACGCCCTCCTCCATCGCCTCTTCGAGCGCCTTGTCGCCGAACCGCTTGCCGACGAAACTGAGCGTGGCCGCCGTCCAATTGCGATAGAGGTCGTGCATGCTGAGAAACTCGTTGTACATTCGGCGCGCGAGTTTCTTGGCGCCCTCGCTATCGCCGCGATCGATCGTTTCGACCAGGCGGTCGACCGTGAGTTTCTCCATCTCGGCGATTTCGTCGTTGCTGAGTATGCGCTCGGACATCGCTGATGCCTCCCGTCATGCTTCGGTATTGCGGTCGGCCCCGAAAGTAGCGCAATTGTATCGAATACGGGAAGCGCGCCGCTCCGTCGCCGGTCTCGACCGGCGAAACGAGGTCTCGGACGGCGCGAGCGCTGTTCGAAGCGAATGCACTCTTTCGCTGGTAAGTGAAAGTGGGCTGCGCTATAGTCCGTGCGTTTTGGCTCGCGCCGGGAATACGCGCGAGGCCCAGCCTTGATTCCGATTGTGGGCGATGGGCGGGGAGTTCGCCCGGATTGAAATGCGGCTTATATGGGTATCTTATTGAGAAGTAGCCGCGCTTATCGTACGGTGGCGCAGGCCGAGGTCTGAAACATTCGTGGAAACGTCTTCGCATGATGTCCTTTGATAATCGGCGGCGGCGGCGCCGGCTTGCGCGCCGCGATCGCCGTTTCGCGAAACCAACCCCAAGCTCAGCGTCGCGATGGTCTCCAAAGTCTATCCGATGCGCAGCCATACCGTTTCCGCCGAGGGCGGCGCCGCCGGCGTAGTCGCCGAGGACGACTCGCTCGACGAACATGCCTACGACACCATCTCAGGCAGCGACTGGCTGGGCGATCAGGACTGCGATCGAGATCTTCGTCAACGAAGCTCCCAAGGAACTGCTGCGGCTGGAGCATTGGGGATGCCCGTGGAGCCGCGAGCCCGACGGCCGCGTCGCGGTGCGCCCGTTCGGCGGGATGAAGAAGATGCGCACGTGGTTCGCCGCCGACAAGACCGGCTTCCACATGCTGCACACGCTCTTCCAGACCTCGCTGCAGTTCATCTCGATCACGCGCTACGACGAGATCTTCGTCGACCAAGCTGCTCGTCGAGGACGGCGCGTATGCGGCGTCGTCGCGATCGAGCTGCAGCACCGGCAAGGTCCGCGCGATTCACGGCCAAGGCGGTGATTATCTGCACCGGCGGATGCGGCCGCGTGTTTCCCTTCACCACCAACGCCAACATCTGCACCGGCGACGGGATGGCGCTCGCTTATCGAGGCGGGCGCGCCGCTCAAAGACATGGAGATGGTCCAGTACCATCCGACCGGCCTGCCCTTCACCGGCATCCTGATTACCGAGGCCGCGCGCGCCGAGGGCGGCTGGCTGCTCAACAAGGACGGCTACCGCTTTCTGCAGGACTACGACCTGGGCAAGCCGCACGCCGACGCCGGTCCTGCGCAGCATGGAGCTCGGCCCGCGCGACCGCGTCTCGCAGGCGATCTTCGGCGAGTTGGAGAAGGGGCGCGCGTATCAAGGGTCCGTACGGCGACTACGTCCATCTCGATCTGCGCCATCTGGGCGAAGCACAAGATCGAATCGCGCGCTCCCGATGGTGCGCGAGCTATGCCTCAAGTACGAGAATATCGATCCGGTGCACGAACCGATTCCGCGTGCGTCCCGTGCAGCATTACATGATGGGCGGCGTTCATACCGACATCAACGGCCGCGACCCCGCTCAAGGGACTCTATGCGGCGGGCGAGGCGGCCTGCGTCAGCATCAACGGCGCCAATCGGCTGGGCTCCAATTCGCTCGGCGAGTTGCTGGTGTTCGGCGCGCGCGCCGGCGCGGGCGGCGGCCGAGTACGTCGAGCCACGCCGCGCCGGCGTCGGTGAACGCCGGTGCTGGCGCTCGGCGCCGACGAGGAGCGCCGAATCGAACGCGAGTACCTGCGCAAAACCGGCGGCACCGAGACGAATCGCGATGATCCGCGAAGCAATGCAGCACACGATGGAAGCGGGCTGCGGCATCTATCGGAGCGCGTATCGCTGGCCGAGTCGGCCGCCAAGATCGCCGAGATGCAGGAGCGCTACAAGGCGATCTCGATCGACGACCACAGCCGCGCCTTCAACACGCAACTGATCGCGGCGCTGGAGCTGGGGTTCCTGCTCGATGTTGCCGAGACCATCGTGCAATGCGCGTTTGCAGCGCGAAGAGTCGCGCGGCGCCCATCAGCGTCACGATTTTCCCAAGCGCGACGACAATAAATTTCTGGCGCATTCGCTGGTGTCGCAGCGGTCCGGAAGGACCGCCGCGTGGTCGATTATCTGCCGGTAATGATCACGCGCTGGCCGCCGGGCGAGCGGGTTTACGGAAGAGCAGATCGACAGATGGCGGACACGATAGTCATTGGAGGTGGCGCGGTTCTCATCCCGAGACCGACGCCGAGCCCAGCTTTCAGAGCTTCGAGGTTCCGCTGCGCGGCGGACTGGATGGTGCTCGACGCGCTGAACTACATCAAGGACCATCTCGACGGCTCGCTGGCCTTCCGCTGGTCGTGCCGGATGGGCATCTGCGGCAGTTGCGGCATGGTGGTCAACGGCTACCGAGCGTTGACCTGCGAGACGCTGCTGACGCAATTACGCGCCGGGGCCGGTGCGAGTCGAGCCGCTGCGGCATTTCCCGATCGTCAAGGACCTCGTGATCGACATGAACGATTTCCTGGCGAAGCTGACCAGAGGTGAAGCCGTGGATCGTGCGCAAGGACAAGACTTCCAGCCGGAGCGCGAATATATCCAGAGCCCCGAGCAGCTCGACACTTTCAAGCAATTCAGCACTTGCATCAACTGCATGCTGTGCTACGCGGCCTGCCCGGTCTATGGACTCGATCCGCACTTCACCGGTCCGGCGGCTATCGCGCTGGCCGAGCGCTACAACCTCGACTCGCGCGATCAGGGCACCGAGGAACGGCTCGACATCCTCTCGCAGCACGACGGCATCTGGGACTGCACGGTGATCGGCGAATGCTCGGAGGTCTGCCCCAAGGAGCGTCGACCCTTCGCTCGCGATTCAGCAATTCAAGCTCACCGCCACCAAGGAATGGTTCAAGTCATTCCTGATGCCGTGGGGAGGCAAGTGACCTGATGGCCTCGTATCCTCAAGACCAGCCCCGCGAGTATCACCGCGATTTGTCGAATTGGTGGTGGCTTGGGCGTTTCAACTATCTGAAGTTCATCCTGCGCGAGTTCTCCAGCGTCTTCGTCGCATACTTCCTGATCGTGACGCTGGCGCAGGTCTGCGCTTTGACGCGCGGTCCTGCGGCCTACGCGGCGTTCCAGGCGCACATGCAGCATCCGCTGGTGATTCTGCTCAACATCGTCGCACTCGCCTTCCTGGTGCTGCACACCATCACCTGGTCGAAGCTGGTGCCCAAGGCGTTCTTCCCGCGCAGCCACGGCCATCCTCTTCCCGAGATGACGACCGCGCTGCCGAGCTACATCATTTGGGCAGTCGCCACGATAGTGGTGGCGGCCATCATTTTGGGAGCGTAGTAAAATGGCCAGGCGCGCCAATGAACCAGCGGTATGGTTCCTGTTCGGCACGGGCGGCTTCGTCGCGGGCTACCTGTTGCCGGTTCACATCCTGTTCTACGGCATCCTGTTTCCGCTGGGGATATTCAAGGACCCGGGCTACCAGGCGACGCTCACGGTATTCGAACATCCGCTCGCGCGCCTGTACCTGGTCGTGCTGTGCTTCTTCGGCTTCTTTCACGCGGCGCATCGGCTGCGGCTGACCCTGGTCGATTTCCTGCGCGTCAAGCACCTGGAGAACGTACTCGGCCTGATTCTGTATTCGGGGGCGGCCATCGGAACCTTGTTCGCGATCTACCTGGCGAGCGTCGTTTAGTCTCGCCCCCGATGTCGTTCAGAAACGGTCGATAGCATTGAAGAAGTCTTTATTTGAAGCCGGTCTGAATACCGGCGATTAGAGTTTTTCTACAAAAATAGACAGTTGCTATCGGCTGGTCCGGCTTGGAGTTCGGTTTAGTCCCAGCGGGATCTGGCATTTCATCCGCTTCCTGGCTTGTTTTTCTTTAGGGCGTCACTGCACCGTACGGTCTCGGGATATCGGGCGGCCCCAGCCTATTTCTATGAACCTTCATCGAGAAGTATCGAAACGGTTGAGCACTCTCGCCGCCGTGATGCTTTGCGCAGCGCTGCTGGCTGTCCACGCCAATGCTCAGACTTCCCCGCTTCCGTCCTGGAATGACGGGTCGGCGAAGCAAGCGATCGTTTCCTTCGTCAATAAAGCGACGGACAAGTCCGGCCCCAACTACGTCGAGCCCGAGGATCGCATTGCCACTTTCGATCAGGATGGCACCCTTTGGGTCGAACATCCTTTGTACGCTCAGGCTATGTTTGCTCTAGCCCGGCTGCACGAGCTTGCGTCCCAGCATCCCGAATGGAAACAACATGAGCCGTTCAAGGCGGCTCTCGCGAATGATCGTGAGGCGATGGCCAGGTTCTCCGAATCGGATTGGGCAGCTATCGTCGCTGTCACTCATAGCGGAATGACCAACGATTCATTCTCGAAGATTGTGAAACAGTGGCTGGCAGCGGCCAAGGATCCCCGATTTCATCGCCCTTATACCGAACTCGTCTACCAGCCGATGCTCGAAGTCATGGAATTCCTTCGCGCCAGCGGCTTCGAGACCTACATAGTCACTGGCGGCGGCCAGGAGTTCGTGCGTGTATACAGCCAGCGTGTCTATGGCGTCCCACCAGAGCAGGTCGTGGGATCGAGCGGGCTAACCAAGTACGAGTACCAGGACGGCAAACCGGTATTGATGCGCGAGCCGAAGATTTTCTTCGTCGACAACGGACCAGGCAAGCCTGTTGGGATCAACCTCTTCATCGGCAAGCGGCCGTACGCTGCGTTCGGCAATTCGACCGGCGATCAGCAGATGCTGGAGTGGACCCAGGCGGGCGACGGTGCGCGATTGATGATGCTGGTCTTGCATGATGATCCGAAACGCGAGTACGCATACGGCCCCGCCAGTGCTCTACCGGACACCAAGGTTGGTACTTTCAGTCAGGCGCTCTACGACGAGGCGATGTCCAAGGGCTGGATTGTCATCAGCATGAAAAAAGACTGGAAGCACATTTTTGCTTTTGAGAAGTGAGTGAGACGTCCAGAGCCTGGCAAGAGCCGCGCATCTCATCGCTCAGCCGAAGCGCATTATCCTTCCAATCACGTGACCCGGGCACCGCGATCAATGGTGGGCTTCGGACATCATTTCAAACGACACGAGTGAATAACGATCATTGACGATCCTGAGCAGGTCCAAAGGCGGGCCGGCAAGTTCGCGCCGTGTCCACGAGATTTCAAACCAGAGCCTTGTATGCAGCGGATCGTCGCTTCGGCGCTGACGGCGGAATTGGGCCGCGTATCCGACTACGCCAACCAGGCGTACGAGTTCCGGCACGGACGAAGAAGCGACGTCGGCGTCAACCACAAGCAGCGCCCGATGCTCGCGAGGAATTCGAATATCGAGCCATTTGAGCGCCCATAGTGTAACGACGGCCAATATCGTCGCCGCGATACCAAGTTGGAGCTGGCCTCCGCCGAGACAGAGCCCGATCACCGTCGTCACCCAGAGCGTCGCCGCTGTAGTCACTCCGGTTACGAGATCGCCCTTTTTCAGGATAGTTCCGCCGCCGATGAAGCCCACGCCTGTGAGAATGCCGAGCGGCAGACGCATCAGATCCATGACCGCGAAGGACTCGGGCGTCTTGCCGGCAAGTGGAAGCAGAATATTTGCCTGGATCATCGCAACCGATGCGGCGAGACCAACCAGTATAGTGGTCCTGAAGCCGGCGGCATGGCCCCGCGAGCCGCGATTGAAGCCGATGATCGCGCCGGCGATCATCGTGAGAACCAGGCGAAGCGCAATCTCCTGCCAGGTGGGATGTAGAGGCATAGTCGTCGACGTGGATACTTTCGCAAGGATGCCGGAGCATTCGATCGAGTTACCGGCCCTTGTTTCCGGGCACGCCGATGCCCGCGAGAAAATCGGATCGCGCCTTCATCGCATCCTCGGCCACCGCCTTGTTGTAGGCGTTCATCGTGGTGCGTGCGTCTTCCGTGCACATCACGTCGCGCATCTCGGCGCGCTCGATGTAGAGTCCCTCGGCCAGCGGCAGGTCGGCACCCAGGTAGACCGCGCGCTTGATCGCGGCGATCGAACGCGGCGCGCGCTTGGCGAGCGTCCTTGCCCATCCCATCGCGAACGGCATGAGCGTGTCCGGCGCGAGCACCCGGTTCACCATCCCCATCCGCTCGGCGTCGCGCGGCGAATACACGTTGCCGAACAACATTACCTCGAGAGCCTTTCCGCGCCCGATGAGCCTTGGCAGACGTTGCGTGCCGCTCCCGCCGGGCAAGATGCCGAGCACGGCCTCGGGCAGGCCGATTTGGTACGGCCCGTCGGCCGCCAGGCGAAAGTCGCACGCCAGCGAAAGCTCATACCCGCCACCCATGCAATCGCCGTTGATCGCCGCGATTACCGCCTTCGGCATCAGCATGATCCGATCGAGCATCCGATGGTATCCGAGTTCCATTTCGGGAAACACGCGGGCGCACTCGGCCGGGTCCTCGGCCATCTGCGCCAGCTCGTCGACACTGTAGTGCGTGATGAACTTGCCCTCGATTCCGCCGGTCAGAACGATTGCGCGAAGGGCGTCGTCGTTTTCGGCTTTGCCGATAAGCTCGAGCAACTCGCCGGCGCCCGGCCCGATGAAGTAGTTCATCGGCGGATTGCGATAGGTCCACACCTCGACGTGATCGTGGCGCTCGGTGGTCCAGTGTTTCATCGCGCACCTCCTGGCCGCTGGCGTAGCCCGCGCGCGCTTCGGCTGTCAAGGCGATTGAGAGTAGAGTACTCGGATGATGCATGGCCTCACTGACCGAACGGCCCACGACGAGGCAAGTCATGAAAGTTGATATCGACCTCAAAGCGGGCTTTCTGCAGAACCTCAAGCGCGAGGTGTTGGCGCAGCTCACTCCCGAAGAGCGCGCAGTGATCGAAGTCTCGACCGGCGAGATGGGTAACAAACCAGACGCGGTCAAGCTCGGATGGCTCAAGATGCGCACCAAGGAGAGCTGGACCAAGCAGCGTTACACGCGCGCGCTCGACCGCGTGATGAAGCGGCTCAAAGAGCTGGTCGCGGCGGAATCGGCGAAGAAGGAATAGAAACCCGCCTTCGACGGTTACGGCTCGATGCGGGCGACGCGGCGCTTGCCGACCTCGAGAATCCGATGCTGCCCCGGAACGAAATGAAAATTGATGTCCGTGACCGTTTGGCGATCGACCCGCACCGCGCCCTGCGCCACCAGGCGGCGCGCCTCATTGGTCGAGGCGGCGAAGCCGAGCTGCTTTAGCAGCTCACCGATCCAAAGCTCTTCGGCGATGCGAAAGACCGGCACGTCCCGCGGCACCTCGCGGCGCTGAAACTTGCTCTCGAAATAATCGCGCGCGTCCTGTGCCGCCGCGCTATCGTGGTACTCGGCGACGATCGCCGTGGCCAGCCGCTTCTTGGATTCCATCGGATGCGACTCGCTGGAGCGGATCGCGGCGAGTTCGGCGGGCGCGAGATCGGTCAGCAGCTCGAAGTAGCGCGGCATCATCCGGTCCGGAATCGACATAAGCTTGCCGAACATGTCGCGCGGGGCATCAGTCAGCCCGACCGCGTTGCCGTAGGACTTCGACATCTTGCGTACGCCGTCGAGTCCTTCGAGCAGCGGCATGGTCATCACGACCTGCGGGGTTTGGCCAAACGCGCGCTGAAGCTCGCGAGCGACGAGCATATTGAATTTCTGATCGGTGCCGCCGAGTTCGACATCGGCCCGCAGCGCGACCGAATCGTAGCCCTGGACCAGCGGATAGAGCAGCTCGTGCAGGAATAGCGGTTGCTGCTCGGCGAGGCGCTTTTCGAAATCGTCGCGCTCGAGCATCCGCGCCACGCTAAGCTTGGCGGCTATCTCGATCAGCCCGCGAACGTCGAGCTTGTCCATCCATTCGCTGTTGAAGCGGACCTCGGTGAGCGCGGGATCGAGGATTTTCGAGACCTGGCGCTGGTAGGTTTCGGCGTTGGCGACGATCTGCTCCCGCGTCAGCGGTTTGCGCGTCTCGGAGCGCCCGGTCGGATCGCCGATCATCGCGGTGAAATCACCGACCAGGAAGATCACCGTGTGGCCGCGGCGCTGGAAATCGCGGAGCTTCTTGAGCGTAACGGAGTGACCCAGATGCAGGTCGGGCGCGGTCGGATCCATCCCGAGCTTGACCCGCAACGGCCGCCCCTCGCGCAGCTTGGCCGCCAGCTCCTCGTCCGAGATGACCTCGGAGGTGTTGCGCCCCAGCTCCTGGGTCTGTTCTTTGGCCTCGTGCAGGTCCACGTTTGGGTTAGTGCATCAACTGCGTCAGGCCGCCCGGAGTCTGGAACTTCGAGATGTTGTCATACTGCGGCGTGTAGCGGTCGGCCCATGAATCTTCGCCGTTGGAGTCGGCGGTGAAGACGTGGCTGGCGTGTTCTTCCTGGACGTTCCAGTACTGCTCGATGATCCCGCCTCCGAAATACTGCGGCCCCCATTCCGGATGCTGCTTGTCGGGGCGCGAGCGAAACCCGATGTTGACCACTTTCCACAGGTTCATGCTCGCGTCGTACAAGTCCTCGTGCACGTTGGCGAAGTAGGCTTCGGCCGTATACATGATGCGTTTGCCGTAGCAGTAGCCGGAATCCATCGACTCGATACGGCGCACGTCGGTCACCCAGACTGGAATAACCTCCCAGGTGCCCCACGAGGGCTTCGCCCAGCCGAGCGGCATATCGTAGTTGTCGGGAAACTTGCCCATCGCCGTGGTCATGTCCACGAGCGCGAGAATGTTCTGCTCGCGAAGAAAATGGCCTTCAAACACTGACGCGCCGCCATTCCATCCCACCCGCTGATCGTCGTGCGTCAGGTCGCTGTCGAACAACGGCGCGCATCGCGCCGAGGTCGAAAGGCGCATCGTCTGGCGCAGAGCGGGGATAAAAACGTAGTCGTCAGGCAGCCGGGTCACGTCCTGCCAGAACAGGGTCAAATCGGCCGAATACTTCGCCTCGTCAGGCGCCTCGACCATCAGCCATTCGCCGTACCAGGCTCCCGCCGACCCAGGCTCGGTGTGCGAGATGCCGGGAAACCAGTTGTACGCAAGCTGGCGATAGTTGTAGTCGACGCGGGTGCAGGCCTTGCTGCCGAATTTGTCCATCGTGCAAAACGAGGACGGAGTGCCCGAGTCGGGCATACCGACGTACAGATGGCCACTGGGACGGAAGGTAACGTCGGCCGCAATCTCGGTCCCCTTATAGCGACCCGACGGATGCGGGAACGGGACTCCGGAAACGTAGTTTTCCAGCTTGTAGGCGCCGTTGGGTAATTCGAGGAAGCGGGTCTGAGCCGAATATTTCTCCACCGCATCCCAGAACGGCTTGGGAAGCGGATGGATCGTCGTAGGACCCACGTCGATCTCGACGTCGGGCGGCATCTTCCAGGTGGTACTTCCGTCGAACAGCGCGATCATCCCGTCCGGCATGAAAGCCTTGTACTGCCGCCAGTTCTTCATGGTGATTTTGGTGCCGGGCGGGATGGCGCCCACGTCGGCTTGAACGGTTCCGCTACTCAGGAGAAAGAACGCCAGGCAGGTGATTCCGGGCAACAGCCTCCGCACGCCGCTCATGTCGAGTTCCCTCCCTGTTCCTATCGAAAAGGTTCATGCTCTTGGCGCGAGATTAAACGCGGTCGAGCACGATCACCAGGAACACTATCGGCAGATAAAAGAGCGAGGCGAACATCACGCGGCGCGCCGCGGCGGCGGCATTCGGCGTGCGCGCCAGCTTCAGCCCGAAAATCAGCATCATCCCGCCCAGCGCAACCGCGACCAGCAGCGAGATCCATCCGGCGAAGCCCAGCAGCGTGGGCAGCGCGCCTGCCAGTATAAGCGCCGCGCAGTCGAGCAAGATCACCCTGTCGACCGGATTACCGCGGCCACCCGCAAGCGGCAGCATACTGATTCCGGCGCGC
Source organism: uncultured delta proteobacterium (assembly GCA_963755905.1). Classification (GTDB taxonomy): domain Bacteria; phylum Desulfobacterota; class Binatia; order Binatales; family Binataceae; genus JAKAVN01. The sequence goes on along the minus strand of CAVWLM010000002.1, from coordinate 594,997 downwards.
TCGTAATCGCTTTGGTAAAGCCGCGCGATCGAGAGCGAATGCGGAAGCTGCCACAGGCACATGATGAGAAACAAAATGAGCGGTTCCACGCCGAGCCTGCCACTGGCGGCGGCCCATCCCGCAACCGGTGGCAGCGCTCCGGGCACCGCGCCGACGGCATGGCAAATCCATGACACCCGCTTGAGTGGAGTGTAGGCGAACAGGTAAAGGAGCGTGATAACCGCGGTCACCGCGGCGGCCAGGAAGTTCGCCGCCACCCACAGCCAGACGCATCCGGCGACCGTCGCGACGATGCCGAAGACCAGCGCCTCGGGTGGGCTCAGGCGTCCTTCGGGCAGCGGCCGATGCTGCGTCCTAATCATCAGCGCGTCGATGCGGCGTTCGAAGTATTGGTTGAGCGCCAGCGTGCCGCCGGCCGCAAGCGCCGTGGCGGCGAGTGTATTCAGCGCAAGCAAGAGATCGAACCGCTCGGCGCTGCCGAGATAAAAACCGACCAGCGTGGTCAGCAGGACCATCGCGACCACGCGGGGCTTGGTCAGTTCGACGAATGCGGCGGTGCGCTTGCGCGCGCCGCTCGCGGGTGCGAGCACGACTGCTTCGGCGCTCATGCGCCCACCTCGTGCAACCTTGAAGGGTGCGCCGGCGCACTTTCAGCAATCCCGGCGGTGCGCGTGCGCGCGCTCGAGGCGCCAGGCGCGCAAGGTTAACGCGAGACAGGTCGCCAGCACGGCCGCGCCGACCGCTACGTGCGAGGTAGTCGGGATGATCGCGCGGCGGCTTAGAATCGTCGCGGCGCCCAGCCCAATCTGTATCGCCAGCAAGACCAGCAGCCCGAGCGCGGGACGGCGCAACGACGGCTCATCACCGTACTGCCGCAGCGTGCGCCCGACCGTCCATAGCACCATCGCGGTGACCACCACCGCGCCGCATCGATGGGCAAAGTTTACCGCGATCGGCACCGAGAACATCGGCGGCACCAAGTGGCCGAAGGCCAGCGGAAAGTCGGGAATCGCGAGCCCGGCGTGCATATGCCGCATCAGCGCGCCGACGATTATCTGCACGTAGATGATAACCGTGGTCGCGCCCGCCAGTGGTCGTCAAAGGTGAGCGGGCGGATACGCGCGCGACCGGCGTCATCATCTCCCAGCGCGGATTCGTGAATAGCGCTATCGCGACCATCAGGCAAAAGAATGCCTGTCCGGTCATCGCGTGCGTCACCGCAACCGCCAGCGGGAGATTCAGAAGAACCGTTATTCCGCCGAGTACGGCCTGCACCACCACCAGTCCGAAGGCCGCGAGCGCGGTGAACCTGACCCACGCCCGCCGCTCGACCATCCAGACCCACAGCGCGAGCGTCAGCGTCAGGATCGAGACCGTGCCGGCGATCGCACGATGACCCCACTCGAAAAGCACACCGGTGCCCCATTGCTGCGGTATCAGATGACCCGCGTCGAGCGGCCATGAAGGCACCGCCATCGCCGAGCCCGTAGAGGTCACCAATCCACCGGCGAAGACCAGGACGAAGGTTGCGGCCGCAGCCACGACGGCGAAACGATGGAGCGCCACCAGCGAGGCGGAAGCGCGGCCGGTTTCGAGCGACGCTTGAAAATCAGGCCGGGACGGCTTGGAGAACGCGCTCACGTTATTCCGTTACGGCCCGTTCGGCCGTTGCGGATAGTGCGCGGCCGGATCTTATACTTTTCGCAGTCAGCCATTAGAATCTCGAACAATCTCAAGCTCGAAAAATAAACAAACCTTAAGCACGATATCAGCCCCTGCGGACCCTTGCCAAGTTTCCTCGACCTTTATGCGACCTGCTCGGCCTCGCCCGCGGGTCGCGCGGCTTCCGGCGTCTGGGACGGGGCGACCCCGCGCGCCACGAAGGACGGCCGGATGATCGAGAAGATCGACGGCACCAAGGTTATCGCCGCCAGCCAGTGCGTGATCATCAGCAGCGCGAGCAACAGCGCCATCTCGGACGAAAACCGCAGGCTCGACATCCAGTACCACGGCAACACGCCGCCGACGAGTGTCGTCGCGGTGAACGTGACCGCCATCCCGGAGGTATTGATCGCGCGCTTGATTGCGGCGTCGTAGTCGCCAAGCCGCCCATACTCGCGCTTGATCCGGTCGACCACGTAAAGGATGTAATCCACCCCGATACCCATCCCGACGGCGGTCACCGGCAAAGTGTTGATGTTGATCCCGACGCCTTTGAGTCCGATGTAAAGAAAGCTGACGACGCCGGCCGCGATCAGCGTCATCAGCACCATCGCGCCCGCGGTCAGCGATGCGTAGCTCAGCGCCACCAGGGTGAAGACCACGGCCAGGATAAGCAGCGTGCTGACGCGATCCGAATAGGCGATTTCGTCGTTGAGCGCCGCGGTCAGGCCGATGCTGCCGCCGGCGAGAACAAATTTCACGTGCGGCGTCGGATGGGCCGCAATGAAATTTTTGGCGCGGCTCAATGCCTCCAGTACGGTCGAGCCCTCGATGTCCTTGTAGTAGATCACGAACTGGCCGTCGCGGGCTTCATAGTCCATGTACTGGAAAATGATCGTCGGCGACGGCGACGAGGACTGGTACATGAAGATCATCTGGCCGATACCCTTGATATTTTTCGGATAAACCTCCCACACGGGATCGTTGTAATGAAAAAGACTGTTGAGCCGCCGCACCAGGGCCGTGATATAGCGGCTGCCGCTCGCCTGCGATTGCTCGAGCATGTAGTGACTGAAATCGTCGAGCAGGGCCAGCAGCGCCGGATCCTTCATCGCGTTCTTGCGGTCGCCTTCCAGATAGATCACCAGCTCGTTGAAGCCGCCGTATGCGCGATTGATGTGGCGCGACGATACGTTGAAGTCGGAGTCCGGCCACAAAAGCGGCGATCCCGGCTCGGTATAGCCGATCGGCACCTTCACCGCCTGCTGAATCCCCAGCACCACGACCACCGCCGCTATCCCGAACACCGTCCATCTTCCGCGCGGGCTCGTGCATCGCTCGCCGACCCAGTGCAGGCCGGAAGCGAGCCAGTGCGGGACGTAGTGACTGGTCACCTTGGGCGTCGGCAGGACGTCGAGCAGGAGCGGCACCAGGATGAGGATCGTGAAGATGTTCGAGAAGCCCCAGAAGCTCGCAAAAAAAGCGACCTTGCGCACCAGCGGGATGGTGGCGACGCCCAATACCAAAATGCCCGCGGCGTCCGCGAGGATGCCGATGGCGCCGGGCAGGAACAGCTCGCTCATCGATTCGCGAACGGCCTGATGGCGGTCCCGGCTGAGCTCGAGTTCCTCGAAATAGCGCTCGAGCAACTGCACCCCGTGGCTCGCGGCGCGCGCGGTTACCAGCAACGGAATGACCAGCACCAGGACGTCGAGGTTGTAGCCGAGCACGCCGAGAAAGCCGAGCCCCCAGATAACCTGCGCCGCCGCACCGATGATCGGCAGCAGCACTCCGTAGGCGCGCCGGAAATAGAGCACCAGCGACAGCACGATGAACAGTCCGGTGACGCCGAAAATCTCCGCCAGCTCGCCCTTGTAGTACCAGCACCACGCCTTCAATACCGGCTCGCCGGCGGCGTACATGACCGTATTGTCGTCTTCGACGGCACGTTTGATGCTCGCCAGGCGCCGATGCATTTCGCCGTAGTCGATCTGGCCCTCGTTGAACCCGGCCGTTACCACCGCGCTTTTGGCGTCGGCGGAGACCAGCACGCCATAGGCGAGGCTGTGCAGCACGTCGTACCGCAGGCGCGCGAGGTCGGCGCTGGAGGTCGGAATGTTGTCGGGCAGGAGCGGCCGCGAAATGATGAGTCCGCCGCTGGTTGCGACCACCTTGCGCGCGTTGGTCCCGGTGATGGAGTTGATCAAGTTGTGATCGACGCCGTCCATCAGGTCGATCTGCTCGTGGACGAAACGAATCTTGTTCAACGTCTTGGTGGTGAAGATGTCGCCGCGTTTTACCTGCAGCTCCACGGTCATCACGTTGGCGGTGCCGAAGATCTGGCGGAAATGGTTATAGGACTCGACGTAAGGATGAGCCTGCGGCAGCAGGTCGCTGAACTTGCTATACATCCGCACCGCGAGTGCCTCGTAGGCGAAGAAAACCGTTATCGCGGTCAGCAGGACGAGCGAGAACCAGCGATGCTTCAGCGTCAGCCGGACAAATGAATGAACCAGACTTTCAACCATCGAAATCCTGTAACGGAATCGGTCATCGGCCGATCTTCTCGAGGTCGCCACCCAGGATGAGCAGAACCGAGGCCGATGAATTCAGGCACCATATCAACCCTCGCGAAATCAAGCCAGTGGCGGCGTGATGGAGGAATGGCAATTCCCCGTCCCTATAAGGCAGATTTGGCTTGCGGCAGGTTTGGCGCGAGCCTTTTCTTTGCGCTACTAAAGTCGATCGCCATACGGATGGCGCGGAGGTCGTGCGCGTGAACCATTTCGCAACCCTGGCCGAGCTTTTCAGCGCTCAGGCTAAACGGCTCGGCGCCCGGGCTTTCCTGCGGGACAAAGTCGGCAAGGTCTGGCGCGACCACTCCTGGAACGGCATTGCCGAGGAAGCCGGGCGGTTGCGCGCCGGCTTACTTGAGCTCGGACTTGAGCGGGGCGATCGAATTGCAATTCTGTCGGACAACTGCCCGCGATGGGTGGTGGTCGATCAGGCGGCGCTTGGCATGGGCGCGGTGGTCGTGCCGCTGTATACGACCGCGGGCATCGAGGAGACTCGCCACATCCTCGCCGATTCGGCCGCGAGCCTGGTCGCCGTGAATGGCGACGCGGCATTGGCGAAGATCGCGGGAATCGCGCGGCAACTGCCCGACCTCAAAGCCATCATTCAGATGACTCCGTCGCAGGGTCCTCCGCCGCCCTACGGCGCGATGGGCAAGCTCAGGATTCTAACCCTTTCCCAGTTGACCACTAATCCGTCGGCGCCGCCGATGGCTGGTTCGCGCGAGGATCTGGCGACATTCATCTACACCTCGGGCACCACCGGGCCATCCAAGGGCGCGATGCTCACGCATGGCAATCTGCTGGCCAATGCCGAATCGTCGCAGGCCGCGCTCGATCTCAACGAGCAGGACATGACTCTATCGTTCCTGCCGATTGCCCATTCCTTCGAGCGCACCGCCGGCTATTACACGGTGGTGCTGGCGGGCGGGACGATCTCCTACGCTGAGGGGCTGGGGCAAATCGCGCAGAATCTGCTCGAAGTGAATCCGACCATCGTGCTCACCGTACCGCGAGTCCTGGAAGCCGTTTACACGCGCGTAATGCGGATGGTGGAGGCGGGTTCGGGCGCACGGCGCGCGATCTTCAAGGCCGCAATCACGACGGGAGCGCGTGCCGCCGAGTACCGGCACCAGGGCCGGCGCGTGCCCGCCCGCCTGGCAGCCCCGATGGCGCTCTTTCGCAAGCTGGTGTTCGCGCGTATCGGGGCGATCTTCGGCACTCGTTTGCGCTATCTCATCTCTGGCGGCGCGCCTCTGCCGCGCGAGATTTTCCGCTTCCTCGCCGCCGCCGAAGTCCCCATCGTCGAGGGCTACGGCCTTACCGAAGCCTCGCCCGTGGTTTCAGTGAACCTGCACGGCCAGACCAGGATGGGCACCGTGGGCCGCCCTATCAGGGACGTCGAGGCTCGCACCGCGCCCGACGGCGAATTGCTGTTGCGCGGTCCCAGCATCATGGCGGGCTACTACAAGCTGGAGGCGGAGACGCGTGAAGCACTCGATACCGACGGATGGCTCCACACCGGCGACATCGCGCGCATCGACGACGACGGCTACATCGCCATCACCGACCGCAAAAAAGAAATTATCGTGCTCTCCGGCGGCAAGAACGTCTCTCCCGCCAACCTGGAGAATCGGCTGACTTCCGACCCGGCGATCGCGCAGGCCTGCGTAATTGGCGACCGGCGCAAGCACCTCGCGGCGCTGCTGGTGCCCGATTTCGAATACCTGGCCTCCCAGCCGACGCTAAAATGGGTCGCGGCCCGCCGGCCCGAGCAGGCCATCACCGATCCCGCACTGCGCGCCTACTACCAGGGTCGAATACGCGATCTAAACAAGGGGCTCTCGGACGTCGAGACCATCGCCGCCTTCGCATTGGTGGGCCTTCCGTTCAGCCAGGACAACGGCGAGCTCACACCGACGCTCAAGCTGCGGCGCAAGGTCATAGTCGAACATTACCGCGACGTGATCGAATCGATGTACGGGGCGTGACGGCGGCGAGCCGCGGCGGATGACTACTGGCTCGTCAGGTAGTAGTCGATAGTTGAGACGAGGCGCAACTTCTTCTCGATCGAGGAATGCTCCTCGGACGGATTGGGTACTTCCCCGTCGGGACTCATCACCTCGAAGACGCCTTCGGTTGCGCGCCGGATTGAGCCCAAACGGCTATCGGAATCGGCCGCGAACTGCTGCGCCAGGACGCGCGCGCTCTTGCTCGCCTGCGCGAGCATCGCGGGCCGGATATCACTCACGCGCGTGAACAGGTAGGCGGGATTGGCCGCGTCACCGGCCAGGGGCAGCCCGTCCAGCACCACACCTTGCCGAATCAGCTCATCGGTCATCTGGCTCGCCGCGTTCACGGCATCGACCTTGGTGGTGCGAATCTCGTAGCCCGCGGTTATGACATAACGCCGCGCGGCTTCGATGTTGGGCGTTCCCATCAGGTTCGCGAACTGGTCGTTAACGCGAGTCGGCAGAGGCTCGATTTCGTGATCGGTGAAGCCGGACTTCGCGATGAACGCGCGGACCAGGTCGCGGTCGTGGTCGCTCGCGGTGCTAACCGCGCTGATGTCCGCGCCGGTCGCGCTGAAGCTCAGGGTCCAAACCGCGAGATCGGCTTTGACATAGCGCTCGGCCAGCCCCTTGACGCTCACGAAGCGCTCGGCGCGCCGCCCCTGGTAGAAGCCCTGGCCAACGAAATAGCCGCCCAGGGCCGCGCCCGCGCCGACCATCAACCCGAGCATCACCGCGGCAGGAAAGGAAACCGACCCACGTTCCATCTTTTTCAGGCGCCGGGCGGGATCAGCCCTGCGAGTTCTCTCCGTTTTCGAGCGCGAGGATGACGTGAATGGTAACCAGGCGCTTGACCACGTAAGAGCGTTTTCCACGCGGGGTCTGAACCTCGATATCGTCCTGCTCAGCCTTGCCGATGAGCGCCCGGCCCAGCGGCGAAGATAGCGAAATGCGGTTGGCGGCTCCGTCGACCTCTTCGGGCACCACGATCTCGTACTCGACGCTGACGTTTTCGTCGAGATCTTCCAGTTCGACCCGGCTGCCGAGGCCCACCGTGTCGCGCGGGATCGAGTCGAGATTGATTCGCGCGAGTTCCGAGATGCGCTCTTCGAGGTTGGCCAGCCGGGCGCGCAGGAATTCCTGGCGCTGCTTGGCCATCGCCCACTCGGCGTTCTCCGAGAGGTCGCCATGCGCGCGCGCCCGTTCCAACTCCTTGGGCAGCTCGACGGTCAGCTCGCGCTTCAGATTGTCTACGTCCTTGCGCAGCCGCTTGACTACTGGAAGTTCAGCCATTGCTCTCCTGAAGACGTGACATCTAATTACAGGATCGTTCCAGGCGGTCCAAGTGGCGCGCGGCCGTGAGCCGCGCGCACGGCTAGTCGGCGACGATCGAAGTTAGACTGCGATTGACCCCGGGTACGCTCTGGATTTTCTGCACCACCAACTCGCCCAGCGAAGAAACATCGTTAGCCTCGGCCACCGCGATTATGTCGTGCGGACCGGTGACCGCGTGGGCGCTGGAGATTCCCGCCACCTGCCGGAGCTTGGTTGCAACCTCCCTGGCCTTGCCCGGAGAAGTGTCGACGAGGATGAACGCTTTGACTGACATCTGCTTTCCTCCTTGGCGAATCGGTCCGGCGAAATTTTCAACTTGTCGCGCGGCGTCCGGATGACCTAGCGCGCGGGCGGCGGAATCGCGACGCCGTGTTCCGTGTAAAGGTAAAATCCGCGGCCGGCCTTGCGCCCCAAGTAGCCGGCATCGACGTACTTCTTGAGCAGCGGGCACGGCCGGTACTTGTCGTCGCCGAACGTGCGATGCATCACCTCCATGATCGCGAGACACGTGTCCAGCCCGATAAGATCCGCCAGCTCCAGCGGGCCCATCGGCTGATTGGTGCCGAGTTTCATCGCGATATCGATATCGCTGACTCCCCCGACGCCCTCGTACATCGTGTAGATGGCTTCGTTAATCATCGGCAGCAGCACCCGGTTCACGATGAAGCCCGGAAAATCTTCGGCGGTCATGGTGCTCTTGCCGAGCCGCTCGGCCAGCGTGCGGGTCTGCTCGAAAGTCTCCTGCGAGGTCGCCAGTCCGCGGATGATCTCGACCAGCTTCATCGCGGGCACCGGATTCATAAAATGCATTCCGATGAAGCGCGGCGCGCGGCTGGTGCGCGCGGCCATCCGCGTTATCGAGATCGAAGAGGTGTTGGACGCGAAGATGATCTCGGGCGGGCAAACCTGGTCGAGCTTCTTGAACAGCTCGATTTTGGCGTCTTCGTTCTCGACCACCGCCTCGATCACGAAATCGACGTCGCGGAAGTCTTCGAGGCGCGTGGTGGTCTTGATACGGCTGAGAACGCGCTCGCATTCCTCCGGCTTGATCCGGCCGCGTTTGACCATCCGATCAAGGTCGCGTCCGATATTCTCCACCCCGCGCCGGCATAAATCCTCGGTAACGTCGTGGATGAGGACCTCGAAGCCCGTTTGCCCCGCCACCTCGGCAACCCCGCCGCCCATCTGCCCCGACCCCACGATGCCCAGTCTGCTAACCGCCATCAATTACTCCCCGTCATCGGCGCTCGCTCCGTTTCAACTCGAAACTCCCGCGCAATGCATTCTTAGTCAAGACATCTGGGACGGCTTGTCGCCGGCTCGCCACGCCCCCTCGCCTTCGCCCGCACGCATCGCGCGCCGTACCTTGCGCACGTCCTCGGGCGACTGCCGCCCAGGCATTCCCAGCCCGCGCATCAGCACGTTGGTCAAGTCCGAGGTCATCCGATCGCGCAGGGTTGGTTCTCCTCCGATCTGCGCGTCGAGCACCCGGTCGACCTGGTCCCGCGTCAATCCTTCCGCGGCAAAAATGTCCACCAATCCGATCAAGCCCACGGTTCCGCCGGCTTGCTCGACGATCGCGATTACCTTGGCGCAGACCGGACAGGATCGGCGAATCAGACCGGCCCACTCGCGGCAGTAGAGGCAGCGCATCTTGGTTTAGCCAACCTCCCAAAGCGAAAGCGGGCGCGCGCGCCGTCACAGGCTCGCTGCCCCGCTACGTTTCCGAAACTACACCGGCCCTGCAGGCACGGCAAGCCGACCCGGCTTCGCGCTTTACGATCTCGGCTTGACATCGCGAACGCTGGCGTAATACGGTAAGCGTAATTGAGAATCACTCTCAATTACGGATAATCTCAGCAATCATGGCCCCAACCGTACTACCCTATTTTCTTTATTCTTTCGGCATACTGGTACGCGAAGGTTCAGAAGCACTGCTGGTCATCATCGCACTGCTCGCCGCCGTGCGCGAGGCTGGACAGGAACGGCGGGCGCGCGACGTCTACCTCGGCGCCTTGCTGGCCGTCGGGCTGAGCCTGGCGCTGGCGTGGGCAGTCAACCATTTCATCGCCGACGACACCAGTGACACGCTCGAAGGCGTCTTCCAGTTGCTGGCCGCGGCAACTCTCTTTTATGTGAGCTCATGGCTGACCGCGCGGGGCCAAAGCGACCGCTGGCGCAGCTTCCTGCATAACAAGGTCGAGGCATCGCGCGAGGCCGCCGGCCCTTCGATCGCGCTTGGGCTGACCGCATTTCTGGCCGTGATGCGCGAGGGTGCGGAAACTATCGTTTTCTTTCAGGCGCTGCTCGGCGGCGCGACCGAGAATGTCGAACGTCACGCGGTGATGTCGGGTCTGCTGGCCGGAGCGATAGCGCTCGGCGTGATCTTCCTGGTCCTCCGTAAGGCCGCCTTCCGCATCCCGCTTGGCTCATTTTTCACCGCGACCTCGGTGTTGCTGTACGCGCTGGCGGTAATCTTCGTGGGTCAGGGAATCGCGAGCTTCCAGGAATCAGGCGTGATACGGGCGACCTTCGTGGATCACGTACCGACGATCCAGGCGCTGGGTCTCTTTCCTACCGTGCAGACGCTCGCGGCACAGGCCCTGATGCTTGTGCTGGCCGCGCTCGCGCTGCTGGCGCCCGCCGGGCCGCGCAAGCGCAACCACGACGACGCGCCGGCCGCGGCCACCGAAAAGGCGAGCCCGCACATCGCGCAGCCTCTCTCGCATCCGCGTCAGCTTCAGTCGTAACCCGCCGCGCGGCTTTTTCATCACGCAGCGGCCGCGTGCCTGGCGTGAGGCGCGCGCCGGCCGCGGCTCGCGTCGCCCCGCTCGCTATTGCCCGCGCATCGTGAAAGCTATACGCACTTGGTCCTGAGGAATCCGCGCGATGCCGCCACTCGCTGACGATAATCCAATTGCCCGAACGGCCAACGGAACCACGGCAACCCGGCCCGCGCCCGAGGCTCCGCCACCGCGAGTCGGCGCGGTCGATTTGGTATGGGGTGCCGTGGCGACGGTGTTGGCGGTGGTCTACACCTTCGTGCTCGCGCCCTGCGCCGCGCTGGTCAGCATCGTGGGCTATCCACATCTCGCGACACCGATCAGCCGTCTCTGGGGCTGGTTGATCACCCGGACCAGCGGCGTCAAGGTCGAAATCGAAGGACTGGAGCATCTCGCCGGCCTGCACACCTACGTACTGGTCTCCAACCATCAGAGCTTCTTCGACGTCTTTGCAATTTGTGCCTTTATGCCCGGCGAGCCGCGCTTCGTGGCGAAGCAGGAGCTGGGGAAAATACCGATCCTCGGATTGGCGATGCGCCGTTCGGGACACATCATGATCGACCGAGCGCGCGGCGGGCAGGCAATCCGAAAGGCGCTCAAAATCGCGCGAGAGGGATTTTCGATCGTGGTTTTCGCCGAGGGCACGCGGTTCAGCGACAACCAGGTGCATCCGTTCAACGACGGCGCGGCCTGGCTCGCGATCGCGACGCGGCAAAAGTGTGTACCGATGGCGATCAGCGGGACGGCGAGTTTCTTTCCACGCGGCGCGCGGATCGTACGGCCGGGACGGAAAATGCTCATGTCGATCGGGGCGCCGATCGATACCGCGCAACTGCGCGGCGCCGACCGCGAAGCGCTGACGCGTCAACTCGAAGAGAACGTGCGCGCGCGCTTTCGCACGGAGGTTTAGGCGGCCGCCGCTTCGGCGGACTCAAAAAGGGGGGGCAGCGTGCGGAGAGCACTATTGATATGGGCGATCCTGGCTTTGTTACTGAGCGGCTCTCGCGCGGCGGGGGCGGCATCGCGGCAGGCGGGGCCTGAAGATCGGTGGCAGTGGCTGGATAACACCTACTGGTACGTGCCGAACGAAAATCTGCTCGCGATAGCGTCGAGCCCGTCGTTGCCCGCGCCGATCCCGGTGTCGGACCAAACCGTCTATCACATCGAGCACTACCGGGCCGGCTATTTCTGGGGAATCACGGCGGTTTCGCACATGAAGGGACAATCCTCCGAAAATACGAACCCCGCGTGCCTTCAGCTCGTAGGATCGGTGACGCCCGAAGGTAAAGTGCATCTGACGTTCACGCCGTTGTCGTCGTCACCCTCGGACTCCGGCGACTCCACGAGCCAACCTACCATCGGGATTGGGTCGATGACCCCGCAACGCGGCAAATGGACGATGGAAAACCAGATGTCCACCGTCGCCGCTGATAATATTTTACTGACGCACTGGGCTTATATGTTTCAGTGCAAACCGGGAGAACGATGCTTCGTCAGGCTTCCTGGTGTCGGGACTTCGATACCCTCGTTTCTCGGGCCCTGTGTGGCGGGACCACCCGGGTAAGCGCCTGGCGCATATGGCCTCCGCAATCGGCACGGGTCGGCGCGGCTTAATTCAGACTTTCCGGTCGAAGATGAAAAGCGGGACCTGGTTGGCGATCTTCGGATCGACGGCGAGCACGCGGCGTCCCTGATCGATCCTCGGCGCCGCAGGCTCGAGGCCCGCGCCTTTGAGCGCCGCCACGACCTGCCCGACGTCCTCGGCCTCCAGCCAGAGTGTCGCCAACCCTTCCCCATTGGCTGCGATCGTCGCCGCTGCCGCGGCGCCGGCGACCAGGCGGATCTCGGCGCCGCCTACTTTGAGCGTCGCGCTGCCGCTCTCCGAGCCGGCCTTCAATTCCAAACCGAAGTTGCCGCGGTAAATCCCAACCGCATCCGCGAGATCGGCCGTCGCAACTTCCAGCGTGTCGAATCGTTTCAGCAGTGCCATCGTTTCACCATCGTTCATTCGATTATCGTCGCGATATCGCCGTGCGCGGCCCGGCTTCATCCCTACTTAAGCGCCATCGTGAAATCGACCGTAATCGCCCTGCCCGGCTCGACTGTCACCTTGCGCGTCTGCGTGCCGAGTTTTTCCTGCCATACCTCGAGCGTGTAATTCCCCGGCGGAACATCCTTTATCGTAAAGGCGCCCTTGCTGTCGGTCACCGCATAGTACGGATTCCCCGCCACGAACCACCACCCGTGCATCCAGTTGTGCGCGTCGCAGCTTACGTCGATCAGTTCCGGATATTCGAGCGGCGCCACCACGATCACCCGCTTGAAGGCCGGCTGCGCCATGTCGAGCGCGGGGTTCCGTTTGGATTCGGTGCGGACGCTGTGCAGGATGCCGTCGGAATTGATGATATCGACGGTGCTGCCTATCGGAAATGCGAGTACGTGCGGCGTATAGTCGCAATTCTTCTGGTCGAACTTTACGTCCTTGAGCGGAACCAGCGGCGCCCCCCTAGCTATCGTGGGGATGCTGACGACCGCATTCGCGATGCCGCCGCCGGCGTCCACGACCAGACTTTCGTCGTAGTGCTGCATTGCGCCGCACACGTCGCGATCCTTGCTGATCTCAACCGGTTTGGGCGCCGGCGGTGACCCGCCGAACTTGACGATGCCGACGATTGACCCGGCATCCTTGACTGTCTCAGCCTCGTAGGCACGCGCGGCCGACGCCGGCAGCATCAACGCGAGCGCAATGGCTGCGATAATACCGGCGATGGCTGAACGGCGGATGCGCGTGCTCATGGCGGATCGGGCGAGCGGAACCGCAAGCCTGGAACGTGATTGTATGCATCGCCGATACGCCACGCGAGCGACCGGCGGCGGTTCCTTTGTTCGTTGGCTGCGCGCTAGGCTGCGAGCTTGGTCGCGATGACGACGCGATGGACCGAGAAACGCGCGATGCGTTCGTTGCGATCGACTTTTATCTTGTGACCGTCGATCACATCGCTGACGCGCAGCCGCGTGGTCCATCCCAGATGCTTGGTCAACGGGTTAGCGGCCCATACCAGCGAGTAGAGCAGCGGATTCTCGCTCGCGAAATGATTGACGTGAACGATCTTGCCGCCCGGCTTACACACCCGCACCATCTCCTGCATCATGCGCAGCGGATCGGGCACCACCGTCATCACGTGAAAACTGGTCACCCAATCGAAGCTGTTGTCCGGAAAGTCGAGCTTGAGCGCATCACCCTCGCGGATGTCGATATGGTTCCAGCGGTTTTCACGCGCCTTCTTGATCGCGACCGCGAGCATGTCGGTGGACGGATCGATACCTACGACACTGACGTAGGCCGGATAGGCGTCGAGCGAGATGCCGGTGCCCACGCCGACCTCGAGCACTTGCTGCCCGGGCCGCAAATTGAGCTGCTCGATCGTCTCGTGCTCATGGTCGACGAAGATTCGGCCAAAGGTGTGATCATAAAAACGCGCCAAGTCGGAGTAGACGCGGCTCTGATGCGGTTCGCCCATCGATTAAACCTCTTTGCGGGATGCGCTGCGCTTGCACGGATGCGGCGCGCGCGCATCGCCGCGCCCCCAAACTTTCCCCATCGCGTGCTAGGCTGCCGCGTTGACGCTCCGCGTCTGACGCTTGAAGGAGGCGATATCGCGTTTGCGAAACCGCCACTGGCGTCCCTTCTTGAACGCGGGCAAAATGCTGCGGCGTGCAAATTCGTTGACTGTGTCGGGACTCAAATCCAGCAGGAAGGCCACTTCCCGCGAGTTCAAAAGCACGTCGTCTTTATCTGCCATGGTCGTGCGCTAAGCTCGCGGTTTTTAATATGAACCCTTCATTCAAGTCAAGGTATTGTGGCAAAATGCCCCTCGCGCCGCCATGCCAGCGGACCTGGCGCGACAAATATTTGCCATCCGACCTCAAGTATTGCCACCCAACCTCGGCCACGTCCAGGATATCTATTAGGCGCTTTTAGACGCTTATAGTATTCAATCGGCGCATCGAGATGAGATAGTCGTACCAGGCTCGCGTCACCACGAAGCACGAGAATACGCCTGTTAGCACGCCCACGCATAGGGTTACCGCGAATCCCTTCACCGGTCCGGTGCCGAACTGGAACAGGATCAGGCCGGCCACGAAAGTCGAAATGTTGGAATCGCGAATCGCGGACCACGCGCGCTCGTAGCCAAGGCGGACCGCTTCGCGCGGCGTTTTGCCCTGGCGCAACTCCTCGCGCATCCGTTCATTGACCAGCACGTTGGCGTCAACCGACATGCCGAGCGTGAGCACGATGCCCGCGATGCCGGGCAGCGTGAGTGTCGCCTGCAACGCCGCCATCACGCAGATGAGCAGCAGGATGTTGAGCGATAGGCCAAAGTCGGCCAACAATCCCGCGCCGCTGTAGTACACGGCCATGAAGACGAGCACCACCAGCGCGCCGACCACGAACGACAACTCGCCCTCGCGGATCGAGTCGCGTCCGAGCGACGGTCCGACCGTGCGCTCCTCAATAATTTCGACCGGCGCGGGCAACGCGCCCGAACGCAGCACGATCGCGAGTTCGTGCGCCTCGTCGTAGGTGAAGCTGCCCGTAATCTGGACGTGTCCGCCGGGAATCGGCTCTCTGATGACCGGCGCGGAATAGACGGTGTTGTCCAGCACGATTGCGATCTTGCGGCCCACGTTGGCTGAAGTGATCGCGGCGAAGACTTGAGCGCCGCGCTCGTCGAGATCGACGGTCACATAGGGACCTTCGAGCTGACCGCCGGGACGCACCCGCGCGTCGGTTATCGTATCGCCGGTAAGCAGCACGGGAGTTTCGATCAGGTACGGTTCACGACCGCCGCGGCTGGCAGGGCCATAGAGGACTTCATCACCCGGCGGCGGGCCATCGCGCAGAGCGTCCGAGACCGAATGGCCGTCGTCGACCAGCTTGAACTGGAGCACCCCGGTCTTGCCAATCAGTTCCTTGGCGCGTTCAGGATCCTGGATACCGGGGAGCTGCACCAGAATCTCGTCATTGCCCTCCTGCGCGATAGTGGTCTCGCGAACTCCAAGCTGGTCGATACGATTGCGGATCGTCTCGAGCGCCTGCTCCATCGCATTCCTGCGTACCTGGTCCAGCCCCATCGGCCGGTACTCCATCTTGTAGGTCGGCGCGGCGTCACCCGAGTTGGGCACGTAGCTAATGATCATGTCGGAGAATATCTTCCCCGCGAGATCGAGGAATGCGGTCCGTTCGTCCGCGCTCGCCAGCGTCACCAGAACGGCGCCCGAGGCGTCCTGCGTGACGCTTTTCAGGTCGAGCTTGTTCTGCTTCATCTCCTGCTTTACGTCATCGCCGACCCGGCGGAGCTGAGTCCTGACCGCCTCGTCGAGTTTGACCTCGAGCAACAGATGAGTACCGCCCTGGAGGTCGAGACCCAACTGAATTTTCGGCGTCGGGATATCGCTGGTCCACCAGTCGGGCAGGGCTCCGCTGATGCTCGGCAACAGGATCAGCACGGCCAGCACGGTCAGCGTCGCGGCCAGGTAGAGCCGGGTGCGTCCGCTGCCGCCGGTGAAGTGCAGCCACAAAAAGGCGCCCGCGACGGCGAGCAGGATGATTATCGGGATAAAATCAGCGTTGGCGCTTGCGTTTTCCACTTTTCAACTTGATCCACTTTTCACTTTTCACTTTTTCACTTTCCGCTGAACTTTCTTGACGCTATCGAAACCGAAGTATCAGCCCTTCCGGTTTGGCCTATTCCTTCTTGCCCGCCGCGGGTTTGCCATAGCTCGAGAGCGCGGTTATCTGGCTGCGCTCGACTCTTACGCGGACGTTCGGCGCGACCTCCAAGACTATCACCTTGTCGCCGACCTCGTTGATGCGCCCCAGGAGCCCGCCCGTGGTTACCACTTCGTCGTTGCGCTTCAGCTTCGCGAGCAAGTCTCGATGCTCTCGCGCCTTGGTGGTCTGCGGGCGCAGGAAAAACCAATAGAACGCCAGGATCAGGAGCGCGAACGGCACCCCCGGCCCATATAGTATTTGATCGATAAGCGGCGGCTGGCCGCCAGCGGCCGCAGCGGCCGAGCCTTGCGCCCACGCGATTCCTTCAAACAGCATCGGTTGCTCTTTTACCTTTCACTTCACTCTGGCTTTGCGCTTGGCCCGCCGCCGAGCCGCGCCAACGTCGCGGCCGCGAATTCCCGGTAGGTGCGAGAAGCGATAGCAGCCCGCATCCCGGCCATCAAGCGGGCATAGAAATAAAGATTATGTTCCGTTAGCGCGCGCGCCGCCAGAATCTCGCCCGATATATATAGATGCCGCAGGTAGGCCCGGCTAAGCCTCCGGCAGGTGCGGCATCCGCATCCCTCCTCCAGCGGACGAGGGTCGCGGGCGTGGACGGCCTGCTTGATCGAGACGCGGCCGTCGCTGGTGTACGCGCTGCCATTGCGCGCGTTGCGGGTCGGCAGCACGCAATCGAACAGGTCGTAACCCATCCCCACCGCGGCAATCAGATCTTCCGGCGTGCCCACGCCCATCAGATAGCGCGGGCGATCGGCGGGCAGAAGGGTCGCGCTCAACGCCGCCATTTCGAGCATCCGCTCCTTCGGCTCTCCCACCGCAAGCCCGCCGGCCGCGAACCCGTCAAACGGCATCGCGGTTATCTGCGCGGCGCTTTGCCGTCGGAGTTCCGGATACACCCCGCCCTGGATTATCCCGAACAGTGCCTGATGCGCACTGCGCCGCGCGCCGACGCATCGCTCGGCCCATCGCGCCGTAAGTTCGAGGGACGCCGCGGCCCGCGCCCGATCGGCGGGATACGGCGTGCACTCGTCGAGCGCCATCATCAGGTCCGAACCGATTCGCTCCTGGATTTCGACCGCGCGCTCCGGCGTCAGCATGAACTCGGAGCCGTCGAGATGCGAGCGGAAGCGGATTCCCTCGGGACCGATCGCGTTCAGCCGGGCGAGGCTCATCGCCTGGAAGCCGCCGGAATCGGTCAGTACCGCGCCGTCGAAGCCCATGAAACGCGCCACCCCGCCGAGTTCCTCGATAAGCTCGGGGCCGGGGCGCAGCGCGAGATGGTACGTGTTGGCGAGCACCAGCCGATAGCCCAACTCCCACAGCTCATCCGGCCCCATCGCTTTGACCGCGGCCCGCGTGCCGACCGGCATGAAGGCGGGCGTCGCGGCCTCGCCGTGCGCGGTGGCGAGGCGGCCCGCGCGCGCATCGCCGTCCCGCGCCAGAACTTCGAAGCCGAACGCCGGCGCCGCGGTCTCCGCCCGGATCGGAACTTTGCCGCTCACAGGATCAACATCGCGTCGCCGTAGCTCAGGAAACGGTAGCGATGGCGCAGCGCGTCGCGATAGGCGTCGAGAATCTCTTCGCGCCCCGCGAACGCCATCACCATCGCGAGCACCGTCGATCGCGGCATGTGGAAATTGGTGATCATCGCGTCGACCGCGCGGAAACGAAATCCCGGCGAGATAAAGAGCCCGGTCGATCCTTCCGCATCACCGGTGATTGCGTGCGATTCGAGCGTGCGGACGCTGCTGGTGCCGACCGCTATCACCCGGGCGCCGGTGCGCCGCGCGAGCGCCAGCGCCTGAATCGTGGCGGGCGGGATCGTATACCACTCGGCTTCCATCGTATGCGCTTCGACGAGGGAGTCGCGCAGCGGCGCGAACGTGCCCGGTCCGATATGCAGCGTGATGAAGGCGGTGCGGACCCCCGCCGTGGCAAGCTTCGACATCAGCTCGCGGGTGAAGTGCAACCCCGCCGTCGGCGCCGCCACCGCGCCGGGTTGCGCGGCGTACACCGTCTGATATTCGTCGCGGTCGGCCGGCCCCGGCTGGCGACGGATATAGTGCGGGAGCGCCAGCGCGCCGGCGCTCTCCAGGATGTTTTCGATCGGCGCGGAATCGTCGCTGACGACCAGCGGCCGGCCCGGACGCTGAAAGCCCGCGATCCGCAGCGCGCGGCCGTCGTCGAGCACCAGCCGCGTACCCTCGCGCAAGCCGCGCTGACCCCGGATCAGCGCGAGCCACGCGCCCGGCGGATCGTCGACCGGCCGCACCATCAGCAATTCGATCGCGCCGCCGGTCGGCTTGCGCGCGAATAGCCGGGCCGGGAATACGCGCGTGTCGTTCAGTACCAACAGGTCGCCGTCGCGAAGGAAATCGCCGAGCTTGTAGAAGCGCGAGTGTTCGATCGTGCCGCCGCGGCGATCGAGCACCATCAGGCGCGCGTCGTCACGGCGTTCCAGCGGCGCCTGGGCGATCAGCTCCGGCGGCAGATTGTAGTCGAGTTCGGTTAGTCGCATCCCGATAGCGCAGCGGCCAATCAGGCCTGCGTCCAACGCACAAAAATATCATCGGCGATGGGGCAGCGATACGCATCGGGCGAAGCCGAACAGGAGCCATTCACAACTCGTACCGCTCGCAGCGGGCCTACTGCCGCCGCCGCGCGCGAGTCCCAAACGCCAGACCGTCGCCCCGAGTTGACGCTGGAGTCGCGGGCGGGCTAGAAATCGTGTGTTTGCAAGGTCAAGCGAAACTCCGAGTTAGTGGTTCGCCGCAATCATCACCACGGATCGACTATAACCGCCGATATAATCGCTCCGCCGGATTTGCGAGAGCGCCTGTTGACAGCCGCGCGGAGCCGGCGGGATACGGCCGGCACCGCCACGGATGGGAAATGGAACGCGCCTCGTACGACCTCATTGTGATCGGTTCGGGACCGGCCGGCGAGAAAGGCGCCGCTCAGGCGGCGTATTTCGACAGGAAAGTTGCGCTGATCGAGCAAGCTCCGAGCTATGGCGGGGCCGCGGCGAACACCGGTGTTCCGGGCAAGGCGATGCGCGAGACGGCCATGTATCTGTCCGGTTTCCGTCAGCGCGAACTCCACGGGCTCTCCCTTGCCTACGATGCCACCCTCACCGTCGACCGGTTCATGCACCGCGGCCGCGACGTGAGCCATGCCCTCGATCTGTGGATCGGCGCGAACCTCGACCACCATCACGTCGATGTTTATCGGGGTCGAGCGGCCTTCGTCGATCCGCACACGGTGGTGGTGGAAGAGGAGACGGGGTCGCGACTTCTCGAGGGCGGCGTCATTCTTATCGCCACTGGATCCATTCCCTACCGGCCGTCCACGATCCCATTCGACGAGCCGGGAGTGTACGACTCGGATACCATCCTGCGGATGGAGCGGCTGCCCCGGTCGTTGACGATCGTGGGGGGCGGAGCTATCGGCTGCGAGTACGCCTGCCTTTTCAAGGTGCTGGGCCTGGAAGAGGTGCGTGTGATCAATGCCGGCGATCGGATCCTGCCTTTCGCCGACGACGAAATCAGCGGCATGCTGCGCGAGGCGATGGAGTCGCTCGGCATCGAGTTCCGCATGTCGGACCCGGTCGAGAACGTCGAGGCGGGCCCTCCATTGACGCTGCATCTTCACTCCGGCGAACGCCTGCCGGCCGAAGCGCTCCTGGTGACCCTTGGCCGACGCGGTAACGTCGCCGCGCTCAAACTCGAAAACGCGGGCGTACGGCTCGGCGACCAGGGTCACCTGCCAGTCAATGAGCGCTTCCAGACGAATGTACCGCATATCTACGCAGCGGGTGACGTGGTCGGCGGGTACGCGTTATCCTCGATGGCGATGGAACAGGCGCGGATGGCGATGGTCCATGCCTTCAATCTCAAGTACAAGTCCGGCGTCAGCTCTTTCCTGCCGATCGGGGTCTGGACCATCCCGGAGATTTCGATGGTCGGGGAAACCGAGCAGGAACTGCGCGCGAAGGGTGTAGCGCACGTTGTCGGGCGCTGGCGGTACGACGCCAATCCGCGCGGCGTCCTCATCGGCGAGCGCTGGGGGTTGCTCAAGCTGCTCTTCTCCTGGCCGGAAGAGAAGCTGCTCGGCGTACACTTGATCGGC
Organism: uncultured delta proteobacterium; assembly: GCA_963755905.1. Classification (GTDB taxonomy): domain Bacteria; phylum Desulfobacterota; class Binatia; order Binatales; family Binataceae; genus JAKAVN01. Next base: position 574,707 of record CAVWLM010000002.1, on the reverse strand, counting down.
GACAACGCCTGCGAGCTAATCGCAGCCGGGCTCGTGGGTATGACGCTCGGGGCGACCTGCTCCACGTTCATCGAGACCTGCTTCAACTACCCGAGCTTGTCCGATCTGTACAAGTACGCCGCCTACGACGCGATGGGCCGAATGCGGCGAGGGGAGGTCTACGGAGGGTCGGGGTAATCCAAGAGATTGAGCGGCTGATTGTACGACTCAAGATCCGTTGTGCGGCAAAAAATGAAAAGACCCGCCCGCGATCATGCGGCCGGGTCTTCCGCTGGTTTCGGCGGCCGATTACTTCGGCTGTGGTACGATCCTGAGATAAGGCCGCGGCGCCTTCCAACCCTGAGGATAGATCTTTTTTGCCTCTTCGTCGTTTACCGAACCGGCGATAATTACATCTTCTCCTGGCTTCCAGTTAACCGGCGTCGCGACCTTGTGACTCGCGGTTAATTGCAGCGAATCGATCACCCGCAGAACCTCGTCGAAATTGCGCCCGGTCGTCATCGGATAAACCAGGATAAGCTTGATCTTCTTATCCGGACCGACCACAAAAACATTCCGGACTGTAAGATTGTCGGTTGGGGTGCGCTTTGACGAATCACCGGACGCGCTGGCGGGTAGCATGCCGTAGAGCTTCGCAACATTGAGATCGGAGTCGCCGATGATCGGGTAATTTGGTGCGGTCCCCTGAGTCTCCTTGATGTCGTTGGCCCATTTTGAATGATTGTCAACCGCGTCGACGCTTAGACCAATGATCTTGACGTTCCGCTTGTCGAATTCGGGCTTGATCCGGGCCATGTAGCCGAGTTCCGTGGTGCAGACCGGGGTGAAATCCTTCGGATGCGAAAACAGGACTGCCCATGAATCCCCTATCCATTCGTGAAAGTGAATCTTTCCCGCCGTCGTTTCGGCGGTAAAGTCCGGCGCTATGTCGTTAATTTGCAGAGACATTGTCTACCTCGCTGGCCAGCTTGTTTCAGAAGTTTGTCGGTCGGCCAAAATGCCGAAGCCGCAGGTCGCGATAGCATAGAGCATGATAGCTCTCCAAGACAAGGAGAACTTTGCATGCTGGTCTGGCGCGGTTCTTCACCTCTCCTTGACCCGATTAGTACAAAATCGCTCCGCGTAGATCCTTCACTACGGCAACCTTCGTTCAGGATGACAAAGGCTTCAGGACGACAAAAGCGTTCAGGATAATAAAGGCTGGCGCCAGGTGACGCTCGGCCGACGGGATCGCCGTCCAAAGGCTCTCTTCCTGTCATCCTAGCGTCAGCGAAGGATCAACGCGCCGCGATGGCTCTTCTTTGCCAATCCTTGCCGAACTTGCCAGGACGACCGAAGAACATCGAATCGTTCTGGCCGCGGCTCAATTCTCGCATCATGGGTCAGGGGTCCGGCGAAACACCCTGAGCGCCTATCCGACGCGTAAAACGATCTTGCCGAAGTGCTCGCTTGCCGCCATCATGCGATGCGCCTCGGCCGCATTCGCGATTGGCACCACCTTGTAAATCGGCGGGCGCAGACGCCCCGCTTCGAGCGCGGCGCCAAACCGCGCGAGCAGTGCGGCCACGATCTCCGCCTTCTCTTTTTCCGGACGAGTGCGGAGCGTCGAACCGATCAGCCTGAGATGACGCCGCAGGACCACGCTCAGATCGATCTCGGTGCGAGCGCCCTTCATCAAGCCGATCAACACCAGGCGTCCGCTGTGCGCGAGCGCTTCGAGATTCGGCGCGAGGTAGGCCGCGCCGATGCTGTCGAGGATGACGTCGGCGCCGCGCCCGTTGGTGGCGGTCTTGACCGCGGCCGGAAATGGCCCCGAGTTATAATTGAGCGCGACGTCCGCGCCGAGCCGGAGGCACTGCTCGCACTTGGCGTCGTTGCCGGCGGTCACGATCGAGCGCACGCCCGCCTCCTTGCACAGCAGGATCGACGCCGTGCCGACACCGCTGCCGCCGCCATGCACCAGCACGGAGTCGCCGGGCTTGGCCTCGCCCAGCATGAAAATGTTGAGAAACGCGGTCAGGAAGACCTCGGGAAACGCCGCGCCTTCCTCGTCGCTCATCGCAGCCGGGATTTTGATCGCCGAACCGCTATCGATCGCCGCCAATTCGGCGTAGCCGCCGCCCGCCAGCAGAGCCATCGCACGCTCGCCGACGCTCCATCCGGTCACTCCCGTGCCGACCGCAGCGACCTCGCCCGCGCACTCCAGGCCGATAATCTCCGAGGCCCCGGGCGGAGGCGGATAGTGCCCCTGGCGCTGCATCAGGTCGGCGCGGTTGATGCCCGCGTACTTCACCCGAATTAGCAACTGGCCCGGCCCGGCCTTGGGATCGGCGGCCTCGCCGATTTTGAGTACGCTTTCGTCGCCCGGCTTCTCGTAGACTACCGCCTTCATCGCTACAACAACGATCCTCCATCGCGGCGCCCGCATCAGGCCCCGCCGCGCAGAAACACGGAGAGGGTCCGCGATGGACCCTCTCCGGAAAACAAAACCGCCCACGCCCCGCGCTAGATCTTGTAGTCGATAATCGTCACGCCGACGTTCTGGAAATTGGTCATCTCTTCGAGGATTGCCGAGGCGCCGTCCAGCCCGACGGTGCCGGTGATCATCGCTTTCGGGTTGAGCTTCTTGGCCTCGACCATCTGGAGCATCCCGGGGTAGCGCGTCGATTGCATCCCGAGCGTGCCTATAATCTGCAGTTCCATCAGCACCAATTTGTCGATCGGCACCGCGATCTCGCCCTTCTCTGCCTGCGTCGTCAGCCCGATCTGCAGATGACGTCCCTGCTTGCGCAGGCTATTGATCGAGTTGCGACAGGTGGCCGCGACCCCCAGCGCATCGACCGAAACGTGCGCGCCGCCCTTGGTAATGTCGATGATCGCCGCCGCCGGATCGCCCGCCCTGGCGTTTACGACATGGCTTGCGCCGACCTCCTTCGCCAATTCGAGTTTGCGTCCGTCAAGGTCGACGGCAATAACGTTGGCGCCAATCGACGACGCGATTTGGACCGCCGCCAGACCGATTCCGCCGCAGCCGTGCACCGCGACCCATTCGCCCGGCCGCACCTGCGCGCGGTCGACGATCCCGTGGTAAGAAGTCATGAAACGGCATCCGAGTGAAGCGCCTTCGAGAAAGCCCACCCCGTCAGGCATATGGACGAGGTTGAGATCGGCGAACGGGATGCCGACGTAAGAGCCATAGCCCCCATAGTAAGTGACGCCAGGAATGAGCGGGGTGTAGCAGATATTCGAGTTGCCGCTGCGGCACAGCTCGCAGGTTCCGTCGCCCTGGCTGAACGGGACCAGCACGCGATCGCCCTTTTTGAAATCCTTGACCTCGTTGCCGGTCTCCTCGATTACGCCGCAGAACTCATGTCCCATGATCATCGGCATCACCGGCGTGAGACCGACCCAGGTCCAGTCACCCGACCACAGATGCCAGTCGGAGCGGCAGATGCCTTCCGCGGCGGTCTTGATGATCGCGCCATTGGGAGGACACTGCGGATCGGGCATGTCCCTGACCACCAGCGGTTTGCGAACGCCTTCCATTACAGCAGCTTTCATCGGGTCCTCCTTGAAACGAGTCCTGCATGCAGGCTCGGTCAGTCCAAAGTTGTCGTCCCGTCAACTTCTTACCGAAAGCGCGTCCCCTCGCCGCTCAAGGTCGCGGCTGCGCTCTTTGACCCGCGACGGAAGAGTTTCCCTTTCGCTGCGCGCGCAAGCATGCCGGCGCGCGAAGCACCGCCGTGGTCAGCCTTTCGTATAGCGCCACGCCTCGTGGCTGGCAAATGGTCCCGGATCACGCAGCCAGCGCCGAGAGCGTGCGCTCATATTCGGCGAGGTCGGCCGCGTCGACCTCCACGCGATGCAGGTCCGCGCCCGCCTCGGCCTCGGCCGCCATCCGCTCGCGCGCTCCCGCGACGTCGCCGACGTAGCTCATCTCGTCGATCAGACGGCGTGAAACCGCTTCCATCCCGGCTTTCGAGCCGCCCGACGCCCACGCCTCGCGGATCCGGCGCACGTCGTCACCGAAACCGAAACGCGTCATCTGCTCGGCGTAGAAGGTGCCCATCCGCGCCGCGTAGAACGAAAGCGCGCCGGCTTGCACGGCGCGCGCACGTTCGGGATTACGGGTCACGTGAATCGTACTCGGCGACTTGACCACGATAGACTTGGGGTCGCGGCCGGCGCTCTCCGCGAGCGCGCGAAAATCCGCGATCGACTCCTTGAGCCGTCCGAGCGGAATCATAACCGGCAGCCATCCGTCTGCCTTTTGCGCAGTGAACTCGACGCTCTTCTGATTGAGCGACGCGATGTGGATCGGGATGTGCTTGCGGGGCGGCTCGAAGCGCAGCGTGAACCCGCGCTTGAGCTTGAACAGCTTACCGTCGTAATTGAGCGGCTGCCCGGCTATCAGCAGGTTGATGATATCCACGTACTCGCGCATCCGGGTGAGCGGCGGATTGAACGGGACGCCGTGAAAGTGCTCGATCACCTGCGGCCCGCTGGTGCCGAGTCCGAGAATCATGCGGCCGCCGCTGAGTTCGTCGAGCGAGGCGAAATGCTGCGCCAGCGCGCCCGGCGAACGCGAGTAGGTGTTGACGATCCCCGTTGCCAGGCTGAGGCGCTTGGTATGCTCGGCGAGCAGCGTCAGCGTGGTAAAGGCGTCGCGGCCCCACGCCTCGGCCACCCAAATCGAGTGCACCCCGGCCGAGTCAGCCGCCTTGGCGCGCTCGATGAGGCGCTTGAAATCCGGCTTGCCCTCCCAATTGACGCCAAGTGCGACGTTGTAGCTCATTTTCTTCCACCAACCCTTGGATATGATTCAATTCTTCCTTGTAGCGTCATGCGGACGCGGCTGTCGAGGACGCGGATAGTTCGGACGTTGCGCCGCGCAAGCGTCAACCGTCACGAACCGTTCATTGAGCGATAAATCCACAGACAAAAGGTGCCGCTTCGCGTACTTTTCGCGAGCCTGCAGACCGGCTAAACTAGCGGATGCGGATGATGTTGGGGGCGGAGCGGTACAGGCTGCGTCTCGGGCGCAGCAGTCAAGGCCGCGTCTCACCGCAGGTCTTTTCACATGTCGGCCGACAACAAACCTGAAAACAAGTCCGCGGTCCCGGGCAAAATCCCTCGGGTGAACGACAACCTCGGCCGCAGAGTCGTCGTCGATTTCAGGTTGTTGCGCCGGTATGGCGGGCGCAACTTCCGTGATCTCGGCGGCCATCCCGCTCGCGATCGCAGGCGCGTACGAAGCAACCTGGTCTTCCGCTCGGCTCATCTCGCGGAGGTGCCCGAGGAAAGCCCGATAAGGTCGGCCGGTCTGCGGACCGTGGTCACCTTGCAAAGCCGCACGGAGATTTCGATCCTCGGCCCGCCGCACGCCGACGTGCTGCGCGAGGTGCGATGGGAGCATATCCCGATCGGTGATCTATGGTTTCGCGAGCCCGATCCCGTGAGCCTGATAGCCGGCCGCGAGCATCATTCGATCCTTCACGACTTCCGCGAGGACTGGAGGACGTTCTTCAACATCCTGGCCGAGCGCGACGTCTATCCGCTGCTATTCCATTGCTCGGCGGGACGCGACCGCACCGGCGTTGGCGCGGCGATGCTGCTCGAGTTGCTGGGCGTGAGCCGCGAGCGAATTGTCGCCGACTTCCTGGAGAGCAATGTGGTGTTTCCGAAGATGCCGCTTGCGGCCGGGCAACTCGAGCCGGTGTTCGAACTGATCGACGAAGCCGGCGGCATCGAGCCCTTTATGATCGAAGGTATCGGACTGGATCGCGGCGACCTGGAAGCGATCCGCGAAGACCTGCTCGAAGATTCCGCGGCGCCCGACAGCGCTTCCGATACCGACGACGAGTAGCTGGTATCGGTAGGTTATCTACCCTTCCATTGAGGCGCGCGCTTCTCGGCAAATGCGAGCGCGCCTTCGCGCGCATCCTCGGTGTCCTGCAGCCCACTGTATAGCTCGTGCTCCAGCTTGAGCCCGTCGGCGAGCGGCAAATCGAGTCCGCGGAGTGCCGCCTGCTTGATCCGTTGCACCCCAAGCGGGGCGCTCTTGCAGATCTCACTTGCGATTTCCTCGCACTTAGTCATCAAACGGCTCATCGGCACAACGTGGTCAACCAATCCCAGGCGAAGCGCCTCTTCGGCTCCGATCCGGTTGCCGGTGTACAGCATCTCGAGCGCGCGGCCGAGCGGAATCAATCGGGGCAGGCGCTGCGTGCCGCCGCCGCCCGGCAGCCATCCGAGACGAACCTCGCCTAGCCCGAACTGCGCGTGTTCCGCGGCGACGCGGATGTCGCAGCAGAGCGCCTGTTCCAATCCGCCCCCATTGGCGTGACCGTTGATCGCCGCGATGATCGGTTTCATCAGGTCGAACATCACCGGGTACGGCGCATCGAGCAGTTCCTCGTTGGGACGCGAGACATAGTTGGACTTGATGTCGCTGCCGGCGCAGAAGGCCCGATCGCCTGTGCCGGTAAAGATCGCGACTCGCAGCGCCGAGTCCGCAGCGAACTCGCGCCAGGTCTGCGCAAGCAATCCATAGGTCTCGAAATCGCAGGCGTTGAGCCGCTCCGGGCGGTTGATAGTGACGTAAGCGATCGGTCCCTTCTTTTCGAACAGCACCTTCATCGGAGAGTCCTCCCTGTCTTCTCTTCTTTAGCACCAGTTGCGATTTTTACGATCACGCGCGCGGAGCAGACAGAAGGGCCGTTCAACGAACAGCCCGCTGTGCGGGACGCGAATGCGGCCGGGAGTAGCGGAAAGCGGTGGTCGGATTGGCGAAAAGCCTACGCGGGCAGGTAACCCGTCGCGTAGCAGCGACTTCGCGATGATCATGCGCTGTACCTCGCTGGTACCCTCGCCGATCTCCGCCAGTTTCGCGTCGCGCATGAAGCGCTCGACCGGAAACTCCGCCATGTAGCCGTAGCCACCGTGGATCTGAACCGCTTTGATGGTCGTCCACATCGCGGTTTCGGAGGCAAACAGCTTGGCCATCGCGGCCTCGCGTCCAAACGGCTTGCCCTGATCTCGCAGCCCCGCGGCGCGGCACATCAGCACCCATGAGGCGTCGATCCGCGTCGCCATGTCGGCCAGCATCCATTGGATCGCCTGAAAGTCCGCGATCCGCTTGCCGAACTGTCTGCGCTCCTTGGCATAGGCGGTCGCTTCCTCGAACGCGCCGCGCGCGATTCCGGCGGCGAAGCCCGCGATTCCGATCCGGCCGCCCTCCAGCACCTGGAGCGTCTGGCGATAGCCCTCGCCCAATTCGCCGATCAGGTTTCGCGCCGGCACCGTGACATTGTCGAAAATCACCTCGGCCGTATCCGAGGCGCGGAGCCCGAGTTTTTCGATCCGTTTGCCGTTGGAGAGCCCCGGGGTGCCGCGCTCGACGATGAAGGCTGAAACTCCCGAGCGGTTCTTCGACGCATCAGTCAACGCCATCACGACGTAGACGTCGCCAACCGATCCGTTGGTGATGAACATCTTGGAGCCGTTGATGACGAAGTTGTCGCCCTTGCGCACCGCCTTGGTCTGCATCGCGGCGGCGTCCGAGCCGGAGCCAGGCTCGGTGAGACACCATGCGCCGAGCTTTTTCGCCGTGACCATCTCGGGCAGGTAGTGTGCGCGATGCTCTTCGGCGGCGAACAGATTTATATGGCCGCTCGAGAGCGACATGTGCGCCGCGCAGGTGAGGCCGACCGACGCGTCGTAGCGCGAGAGCCCCTCGACCACCAGCGCCTGGCTCAGCGTATCTGCCGCGCCTCCGCCGAAGCGCTCGGGGAACGAGATACCGAGGAAGCCCAGCTCGCCGAGGTGGCCAATCACCTCGCGCGGAAAAATTTCCTCTTTATCCCACTTTGCCGAGTTGGGCTTTATCTCGCGCTCCGCGAACTGGCGCAGCGTATCGCGGACCGTGGTTTGCTCGTCGCTAAGCTCGAAGTTCATCGAAGGTGTTCCACCCGTGACTCGCGGACCGGCGCGATCATTCGCGCGGCTGCACGCTCTCGCGCAGCCACTTGACAATGTCCTCGGTCGAGGCGCCGGGGGTGAAGACCTCCTTGACGCCCGACTCGCGCAGCTTTCTGGCGTCTTCCTCGGGAATGATCCCGCCGCCAAAAACCGCGATGTCGCCGGCGCCGCGCTCCTTCAGAAGCCGCATCACTTCCGGGAACAGCGTCATATGCGCGCCCGACAGGATGCTGAGCCCCACCGCGTCGACGTCTTCCTGCACCGCGGCCTCGGCAATCATCTCGGGCGTCTGATGCAACCCCGTGTAGATCACCTCGAAGCCACCGTCGCGCAAAGCGCGCGCGATTATCTTGGCGCCACGGTCGTGCCCGTCGAGTCCGGGCTTCGCCACCAGAATTCTGAGCCGTTTATCCGCCACGTTAGATCCAACCTGGGTCAGTGTAGATGCCGAACTCGGAACGGAACACGTCGCAAATCTCGCCGACCGTACCGTCGCGCCGCACCGCCTCGCAGATCGGCTCCATCAGATTCTCGCCCGAGCGGCAGGCCTCGGCGACGCGGGCGAGCGCCTCGCGCACCGCCGCCGAATTGCGCTCGCGCTTCATCTTGCGCACCCGCTGAATCTGCATCTCTTCCATCGCGGGGTCGATCTTGAGCGTCTCGATTCTTATTTCCTCGGGGATCGAATACTTGTTGACGCCGACCACGGTCTTGATGCCCTGTTCGAGCTGGCGCTGATAGGTGAAAGCGGCCTCCGCGATTTCGCGCTGCGGATAGCCGGTTTCGATAGCCTTGACCATTCCGCCCATCTCGTCGATGCGCCGGATATAGTCCATCGCCTCGCGCTCTATTCGATCGGTGAGCGCCTCGACCGCGTAGCTGCCGCCGAACGGATCGATCGTATTGGTGACGCCGGTCTCCTCGGCGATGAGTTGCTGGGTGCGGAGCGCGACCATCACCGCGTTCTCGGTCGGCAGCGCCAATGTCTCATCCATGGAATTGGTATGGAGCGACTGCACACCGCCCATCACGCCCGCGAGCGCCTGAATCGCGACGCGCACGACGTTGTTCACCGGCTGCTGCGCGGTGAGCGAAACACCGGCGGTCTGCGCGTGCGTCCGCAGCATCATCGACCGCGGATTCTTGGCGCCAAAACGTTCCTTCATGATACGCGCCCACATGCGGCGCGCCGCGCGCAGCTTGGCGACCTCTTCGAGAAAATCATTATGCAGGTCCCAGAAAAAGGACAGCCGCGGCGCGAATTCGTCGACGTCGAGGCCGCGCTTGACGCCTTCGTCGACGTAACAGATGCCGTCGGCGATGGTGAACGCCAGTTCCTGCACCGCGGTCGAGCCGGCTTCGCGGATGTGGTAGCCCGAAATCGAAACCGCATGCCAGCGCGGAACCTTCTTCGCGCAAAACTCGATCATGTCGGTGACGATCCTGAGCGACGGCCGCGGCGGACTGATCCACTCCTTCTGCGCGATGAACTCCTTGAGCATGTCGTTCTGGATCGTGCCCGCGACCTTGTTCCACGGCACGCCCTGCCGCTCGGCGACCACCAGGTACATCGCCAGCAGCACCGAGGCCGAGCAGTTGATCGTCATCGAGGTCGAGACCTTGTCGAGCGGAATGCGATCGAACAGGCGCGCCATGTCGTGGACCGAGGAGACGGAGACGCCCTCGCGCCCGACCTCGCCGCGCGAACGCTCGTGGTCGGCGTCGTAGCCCATCAGGCCCGGCATGTCGAAGGCGGTGGAAAGCCCGTCCTGTCCCTGCGAGAGCAGGAAGTGGAAGCGCTTGTTGGTGTCCTCGGCGAGACCGAAGCCCGCGAACTGGCGCATCGTCCACAGCCGGCCGCGGTACATCGACTCGTAAACGCCGCGAGTGTAAGGGAACTCGCCCGGGTAGCCGAGTGCGTTCTCGTAGTCGCTCTTCACATCTTCTGGCGTGTAGAGCGGCTCGATCTCCAGGTCGGAGACGGTCGAGAAGCGCACCGGGCGCTCGTGTCCCTTCTTATAGCTCGTTTCCAGCCATTGCTCTTTGCTGCTCACGTCTGCCTCACCGGTCCTCAAGTACGTGGCTCGAGATTATCAGCCGTTGAATTTCCGAAGTACCCTCGTAAATCTCCGTGATCTTGGCGTCACGGAAGTAACGCTCGACCTTGAATTCCTTGGTGTAGCCATACCCGCCGTGGACCTGGATCGCCTCGGTCGCCGCCTTCATCGCGGTCTCGGCTGCAAAGAGCTTTGCCATCGCCGATTGCGTGGTGCAAGGCTGGCCGGCGTCCTTCAGGGTGGCTGCGCGATGCGTCAGAAGGCGCGCCGCGTCGATCTCGACCGCCATGTCGGCGAGTTTCCACTGAATCGCCTGGTAGTTCGCGATCGGCTTGCCGAAGCTCTTGCGTTCCTGGGCGTAGCGCAACGACGCCTCGAGCGAGGCGCGCGCGATTCCGATGGCCTGCGAGGCGATTCCAATCCGCCCGCCGTCCAGCGTTTTCATCGCCACTTTGAAACCGTCGCCCTCTTTGCCGATCAGGTTGGTGGCCGGCACGCGCAGGTCGTTGAACGCGAGTTGCGCGCTATGCGAGCCGCGGATTCCCATCTTCTCTTCGATCCGCACGACCTGGTAGCCGGGATCCGAGGTTTCGGCGATGAAGGCGCTTATCCCGCGATGGCCCTGCGACGGATCGGTGTTGGCGAAGACGATCGCCACGCCGGCCTCGGGACCATTGGTGATGAAGTTCTTGGTCCCATTGATTACGTAGCTGTCGCCGTCGCGCACGGCGCGCGTGCGCTGGCCGGCGGCGTCCGAACCGGCTTGCGGCTCGGTCAGCGCGAAGCATCCGATCCATTCGGCCGCCGCCATTTTCGGCAGGTAGCGCTTGCGCTGATCCTCGTTGCCCAGGCCGAGAATCGGCCACGAAGCGAGCGAGGAATGCGCCGAAAGGATAACCGCCGTAGAGGAGCACTCGACCCCGAGTTCCTCGATCACCAGCGAGTAGCTGATGTGATCCAGGCCGGCGCCGCCGTAGCGCTCGGGAATGAAGATGCCCATCATGCCGAGCCGTCCCAGTTCGGCGATCGTCTCGGCGGGAAAGCTGTGGGTGCGATCGACCTCGACCCCAACCGCGGTGAGGCGTTCGCGCGCGAACCGGCGCGCCGTGTCACGCGCCGCGCGCTGGGCTTCGTTGAGTTCCAGGTCCATCATTCCAAAACCATAAACTCCAAAACCTTAGACTCAGAATTGCAAAGCCATAAATCAGACCATCGACTGTTCATCACTCGCTATCGCCCGGTTTCGCACCGATCATCGTCTCGTATCTTAATAGACCGCGCGCTTCGATAGAAACTCTTCCGGGGGTCGCATTTGTCAGGATGCGAGAAAAAGAAGGTTTTGCGACAACGAGTCCGAAGGAGGTTTTTGCCCAAATCGGAGAATTGCCGGCCGCGCGCGCCAAGGCCGTGCGGCCAGGTCGGCTCACGCCGAGTGCCAGCCGGCCCGAACTAGTTCAATTGCTGGATCACGTGCGTGTTGAACTCGTCGATCACGGCTTGATCCCCCGCAATCGCGACCTGGTTCACACCCGCCGCCGCCATCTTCCGAATCCGCACCTGGAGCTCTTCGGCGGAACCGGTCAGTGTCGTCTCCTTGATCATTTTATCCGTCACCAGCGACGCATGCTCGGGCTTGAACTCGGCGCAATAGCCTGAATAGAGGTCGAGATGGCGCGTCTCGATCGGCGTGTTGGGCGTGCGGTACGCGTCCTTGAAGGACATCAGGTCGGCGCGGATGTCGGCGGGCAATTCGTGGGGGTCTTTGACCGAGAGCGCGAAAATGTTGCATTCGGACGTGACTAACGGTCCTACAGCTCGCTGAACGTCGGCTAAACTCTCACCCGGTTTGCTCAGATGGAAGGCCGTCGTCGCCACGATATAGAGATCCTCGAGCCGCCTGCCCGCCCGCTCCGCGCCACGGCGGACGTGGCCGAGTGTGTATTCGAGCAAACTATCGCCGACCACCCCGAACAGGATCACCCCGTCACCAATTTCCCCGGCCAACTCGAGCGATTTGGGTCCACTGCCTGCCAAATAGACCGGAATAGGATCGCGCAGGTTAATCAGCCCGGCGTCAGGATCGAGAAACCGAATCTGCCGGCGCCGATCGCCTTCCTGGTAGGGAATGGTCTCCCGATTCCAGAGCCCTCGACAAATCTCGATATGGGTCCGCAACTCCCCGAGCTTGGCCGCGGGCATTCCGAGCGTGCGCCGGGACGTATTGCCCGTGCCGATACCCATGATGACGCGGCCCGGAGCGAGAACGTTGAGCGTGGCAAAGTTACAAGCCGTCACCGGGGCGATGCGCGAACTGGGATTGGTGACGTTGGTGCCCAGCTTGATCTTGGTGGTGTCGTTCGCGGCCAGCGCGAGACACTGGAAGACGTCGGCCCAGACCATCTGGGAATCGGCGATCCAGGCATGCGTGAATCCGCTAGCCTCGGCGAAAGCGACGTCTTTGCGGGCCGGAACACTTGCCAGACAAATGATTCCGAAATCCATGTTTGGCGCCGTCCTTTTTAGTCTCCGATTCCAACCCGCCTTATAGACCCAACGGTAGCCCCCGGCAAGGTTCTCCTATTTGTGCCGCCATTTGGCTTCGCGCTTCTGCACGAAGGCGCGCGTGCCCTCGACCCGGTCCTCACTGGCAAAGGCGAGCCCGAAGGCCGCCTGCTCGAAGCGCAACCCCGCATCCTCCTCCATCGTGAACGAGGCGCGGAGCGCGACCTTGGCCTGGCGCAACGCGACGGCCGACTTTGAGGCCAGCTTCTCGGCGAGCTTGCGCGCCGCCGGCAGTAATTCCTCGGGAGCCACGACCTGGTTCACCAGCCCAAGCGCGAGCGCCGTCCTGGCGTCGAACATGTCGCCGGTGAGCACGAATTCCCGGGCGCGAGCCTGACCGATTCGATGGGGCAGGCGCTGGGTGCCGCCGAAGCCCGGAATTATCGCAAGATTGATCTCGGGCTGGCCGAACCGCGCTTTCTCGCTCGCGATTATCAGGTCGCAAGCCATCGCCAATTCCAATCCACCCCCTAGCGCGAAACCGTTGACAGCCGCGATGACCGGGATCGGCAGATCCTCGATGCTATGCATCACGCGGTGGCCGATACGCGAGAATTCCAGCCCCTCGCCCGGCGCCATCTCGGACATAGCGGCGATATCGGCACCCGCTACGAAGGCGCGGTCCCCCGCGCCGGTCACGATCAGTACGCGCACGGCGGAGTCGCTGCGCACCTCATTCAGCACCTGCGCGATGTCCTCCAGCACGACGCGGTTGAGCGCGTTGAGCGCGGCCGGCCGGTTGACGGTCAAGGTCGCGACGGCCGCCTTGTCAAAAATGACTTCCCTGAGTTCCACTGACTCTCCTCCTCGCCGCTTAAGCGATGCCCCGGGCGTTCGCCAGGCCACTTCGTTGGAAGATTCTTAGCAGGCGCGCGGCGTCTGCGCGATCATTGCCAGGACGATCATTGGGCGGACGAGCAGGCCGCGGGCGATCAGGCCTGGCGTAGCGGAGTGCCAAGTTTCTCGCGCACCATCCAGAGCCGGTCCCCGCCCCAGAAAATCTCGCCGTCGACCACGAATGTCGGCACGCCGAACACGCCGATTTCCTCGGCCTGGCGACAAATCCGATCGTGCGCGAGACGGCCGTCGCCGTCGAGATAATCGGGGAAATCCGCAATCGGCGCGCCGGCCTCCGAGAGCACAGCCGCAATCGCCTCGCGATCTTCTATGTCCAGCGCGCGCTTCCAGAAACGATCGAAGACAAGATCGTTATATTTACGAAACACGTCGTGGCGCTGCGCATAGAGCATTCCGATCGCCGCGATCGACGAATCGAAAAGTTTCTGCGGACCGCGCACCGTAAGCCCACGGCGATTGGCGAGCCGGCGCGCATCCATGTAGCTGTAGCGAACGCGCCGCCATTGGTGGGGATTGCGGCCCTCGACAGTGCCCAAAAACTCCGGGATCTGGAGCGTATAGGGCAGCCAATCGACCCGCACGTCGAACTCGCGCTCCAGTTCCCAGGCCGAATCCTTCGCGAGGTAGGCGTACGGGCTTTTGTAGTCGATATAGACGGTTACCGCGCCGGCTGCCATGCGCGGAGCTTAAGGCGGAACGCCGCGCCACGCAATGCGCGCGGCGGCCCTCGCCAACCCCGCCCGGGTGAATTCCATCACCATCAATGCCGGCGCTGAATCCTGGGATTCCTTTGCGGCCGGCCGCGCGGCGAGCCGCCGGGGAAAAGGAAAATAGATGCCCGTCGAGTCGGGCCCATACTGCGCGATCAGCGGCCGCAGAGCCTCCGCCGAACCTTCCACGCCAATATCCACGCGCCCTGGATGCAACTCGCCGAGCGCCCACTGAACCTGAAACATCGGGTTGGGACTGACGCCAGGAAACGCATTGCCGCCAAACCATCGCGGCGCGTCGCTCAAGACCTGCGTTTTGTCCGAGTCGAGCTTCTCCGGGGTTCCGCCTCCTGCCAGATACGCCTGTGCCGCGCGGAGCAGCACTTCAAAGCGCGCTCGCGCAAACCGCTGCTGCATCTCGATTGCGCTGACTTGGAGATACGCCGCCAGTCGCGCCGGCGGAATGCGATAGACCGTGACGCCTCCCGCCTCGATCGGCTGCACGCCGAGGGTCGAGAGCAGATCGGTGAGCGCGACGCGCTCCTGCTCGGAGGGTGCGCCGCGCAGCCACGTTGCGGCCGTCCAGCGGCCATCCTCGCGATTACTCAGCCAGTATTTGCGCAGACCCACGACTATCGCCGTGACCTGCTCATGCGCCAGCAGCGCCTTGAGCTGATCGCCGGCGTCGGGCACGCCGGCGACATCGTAAAGCGCCGCCATAATCGGCCAGCGCGCATACTCAGTCGGCGCCAATGGCGACAATCCGATATATCCACCCGCCAGGCGGAAATACATATCGGCCGCCATTTGCCATCGCATACCGTCGCCATAGATCGGGTTTGGAAGAGTCATCACGATCTCATTCGGTGCCAGGTATTTCCGATATAGGCCGTCCGAAAAAAACGCCGGAATATCGAACGGCGCCGTCCAGAATCGTGCCGACAGATTCGGCAGCATGAACGGCACCAGCGCCACGCCCAATAGCCATTTCTGCGACACGCGAGCGTCAGGCGAGGAGAGCCACATCGCGACTATTATCGCGAGCAGGAGAAACGCGTACGCCATCAGGCGTATCGGTACGATCTTGTCGAGCAGAGGAAGCCCCAGCAGCAGGGTCCAGGGAGCGGCCAGCGTCGGATGACCTGCGATCACGAGCCGCGAACCCAGGGCAAGCACGCAGATGATAAAAAGCATCTCGATCAAGATCCGTCCAGCCGGCTCGCGTAGTCGACTCCTCGCGAACAGGACGGTTATCGCGATCAGCGGCAACGCGATGTAAGGACCTGTTTCCGCCAAAGTCGCCATGTAGGTGCTCGAAATCGCTCCCAGGAAAGACGGCCGTCCCAGTTCGTTGACCGCGGTCGGAATCAGAAAGCTCGCCAGATCGGCTCCCAGCAGGGTCGGATCGAGAAACGAACCGCCGGCGTGAGCGTAGGCGAACATGTAGTACAAGTACGGAGACAGGATGGCGGCGGCGATCGCGTAGGCCGCGCCGATCGATGGCACGAGCTTCCAGAGCCGGCGGCGGATATCGTCCTCGGCGAGTGCCAGCGCCAGTGCGAACGCGATCGCGCCCACCAGGGTCGCGCTCGCGGCCACCTCGGCGAAAAACAGGAATTGCGCGGCGATCAGAATAGCCAAAGAAGCCACGAAGCGGCCCACGGAGTTGCCGTCGTGCAACCGGCGCAGGACCATCCATACCGCCAGCGGGACGGGGAACACGAGCGCGTCGTTGCAATGAGTGAGGATGGCGGATACGAGGTACGCGGAAAATCCGAACACCCATCCGCCCGCGATCGAAGGCCAGTAGCTATTCGTAATCCAACGGCATAGAACAAATGCCGCCCACCCGGCGAACGCCGGAGCGAGCAGGCAGAGGACATTATAAGCGGCGACCGGACCTAACGACCAGATGATGGGCAAAGACGCCCATGCCGCCAGCGGTATCGTAGTCGCCCACGCCAAATTGGCGCCCGCCGGGGCGAATAGCAAGTTTGTCACGAAGGGATTGAGGCGATGCGTGATCGCGTAGGCCCACCACGCGAGAAACCAGATCAATTGAGGCGAGTCGGGACCGCGGCCGATATACCAAGTCGAGAAATGGCCGGCCAGTCCTCGTCCGAAAAACAGAATCGAAAGGCCCAGATAGATGAGGAACGCGCCGAGCGCCTGACGATCGAGCGCGCGCGAATTCGAGTTGACATGAGCCATCCAGGTTCGAGTGGCAAACCGTCGGAAGGGCGACGTCTCGCTACGCGCGGTCTATGAAACGCTGACCGTCAGTATTCTGGTTTGAAGTCGAAGTGATGGTACGCCTCGATGTAGCGCACCGTGCGGGTTTTCGAACGCATCATCACACTGTTGGTGCGCGCGCCGCCGGAGAAAAACCGCACCCCGGCGAGATAGTCGCCGGTCGTCACGCCGGTCGCGACAAACATCACATTGTCGCCCGCCAGTTCCTCGAGCGGAAACCGCCGCTTGAGATCCAGGATCCCGCAACTCAGGCAGGCTTCGGCCTCCTGCTGATTGCGCGGCGCGAAGCGCGCCTGCATCTCGCCGCCCGCCGAGCGTATCGCCGCCGCCGCGAGCACTCCCTGATGCGCACCGCCGGTGCCGATTAGCAAATCGATCTCGCTCTCCGGCCGCGAGGTGGCCACCGCCGCGGCCAGGTCGCCGGCCGATAGCAACTTGATTCCGGCGCCCGCGCGCCGGATCTCGCTAATCAACTTCTCGTGGCGGGGGCGGTCGAGGATTGCCACGCGCAAGTCCTCGACGTAAACACTCTTGGCCTCCGCGAGGGCTTTGAGATTGTCGGTGGGCGAGCGGTCGATATCGATCACGCCGCGGCCGAGCGCGCCGCAGGCTATCTTGTCCATGTAGGTATCGGGACAGTTCAGCACTTTGCCGCGTTCCGCGAGCACGATGCACGAGAGCGCGTTGGGGCCGCCCGACGCGCTGATATGCGGACCCTCGAGCGCGTCGAGCGCCACGTCGACTTCGGGGCCCGCCCCGGTGCCGACGATCTCGCCGATGTAGAGCTGGTCGGTGGCGCCCTGCTCGCCTTCGCCGATTACGACTTTGCCGTCGAAGGCGATCGAGTTGAGCGCCTTGCGCATCGCGTCGCAGGCGGCGCGGTCGGCGGCCCGTTCGTCGCCCCTGCCGATAAAGCGGGCTACGGCCAGGGCAGCCGCTTCAGTGGCGCGAACAACTTCGAGGGCGAGATTTCGCTCCATCGTCGGACGGGCCTCCCATCAATCCTCGTTGGCTTCGAAGCGCTAGTGCGTACCGAGCAGCGATTCGATCAGCCGATAGCCATCCATCACCGTGAGCCCTGTGCGGGCGGCCTCGGCCTCGGTGTAGCGCCGCGCAGGCGCGCGGGCGCCGCTTGCCGCGCCGAGCATAGCAAAGGGTACCGGCTCGTTCGAGTGCGTTTTCAGTTTGCACGGCGTCGCGTGGTCAGGCATCAGCAGCAGGCGGAAGTCGCCGAGCGCCGGCAAATCGCGCAGCAGCGGCCCGATGATTAGCTCGTCGATACGCTCGATCGCTTCGCGCTTGAGGTCCGCGCGGCCCATATGGCCCGCTTCATCCGGCGCTTCGATATGCAGCAGCAAAAAGTCGCGACGCTCCAGCGACTTGAGGCCATAGCGCGCCTTGGCCGCGTAATCCGTGTCGAGGAACCCGGTCGCGCCGGGCACCGTTATCCGCTCCAAGCCCGCCAGCCTGCCCAGTCCGTTGACCAGATCGACGGCCGAGATGACCGAGCCCTCGACGCCGAAGCGCTCCTTCAGCGTCGGCACCGCGGGGCGGCGCCCCTGCCCCCAAAACCATACCGCGGTTGCCGCCGGCTTGCCCGCCGCGATTCGCGCGCGGTTGACCGGATGCTCGTGCAGAATTGCCGCCGCGCGATCCATGATTGCGGAGAGCCGCTCGGCGCCGTCGCCTTGCGGCAGATGCGGACCGGCGGGTTTGCCGGTGATGTCGTGCGGGGGCGTCAAATACGTCGCAGTGGGACCGCCGTGCCAGACCATCAGATGGCGATAGCTGACGCCGCTATGAAATTCGATTCCATCGCCGGCAAGCTGCGCGCGCAGGTCGGCGACGATCGCCGCGGCTTCCTCGGTGGTGATATGCCCCGAAGTGAAATCGTCCATCATCGGCGCGCCGTCAGCATCCGGCTTGAGCGAGACCAGGTTCATCCGGAACACGACGTCGTCGGGCGCAAGTTCGATACCCTGGCTGGCGGCCTCTATCGGCGCGCGCCCGGTGTGATAGCGCGCCGGATCGTAACCGAGCATCGTCATCGTGCCGACGTCGCTGCCCGACGGCATCCCGGCCGGGATGGTCGCGACCAATCCGAGCTCGCCGCGTGTCGCGAGCAAGTCCATGTTGGGCTTGTTGGCCGCTTCCAGCGGAGTCTTTCCGCCCAGCTCGTCGCACGGCCAATCCGCCATCCCGTCACCGTGAATGATCACGTACTTCATAATGTTAGCCGCGAACCGTTTTACCCGCCCTGCAGGATTTTCAGCACTTTGCCGACGTCGGGCTCGACCACTATCGTGTTGCTGAGATTCTTGAGCGCCGTATCGGGATCCTTGAGTCCGTGGCCGGTGAGCGTGCATACCACCACCGAGCCCGGCCGCAGCCCGCCGGTCGCGGCATACTTGAGCGCGCCCGCGACCGACGCCGCCGACGCGGGTTCCGCGAAGACTCCGTGCGCCGCGATCAGCCGGTACGCGGCGAGAATCTCCGCGTCGGTTACGAGGTCGATCGTTCCGCCCGACTCGTCGCGCGCGGCCTCGGCGCCCTTCCAGCTCGCCGGATTGCCAATCTTGATCGCGGTCGCCACCGTATGCGGGTCGTCGATCGGATGGCCGAGCACGATTGGCGCCGACTCGGCCGCCTGGTAGCCCATCATCTTAGGCAACCGCGTCGAAAGACCGTTGCTCGCGTATTCCTGGTAGCCGGCCCAGTAGGCGGTGATATTACCCGCGTTGCCCACCGGCAAAAACTGATGCGTCGGCGCCTCGCCGAGCTGATCGCAAATCTCGAAGGCCGCTGTCTTCTGGCCGGCGATACGGTCCGGGTTGACGCTGTTGACCAGCCGTATTCCTACCGGGTCGCTCTCCGCAACGTCGCGCACGACCTTCAAGCAGATGTCGAAGTTGCCGATTATCTCGATTACCCCGGCGCCATGCATCAGGCTCTGCGAGAGTTTGCCAAGCGCCACCGAGCCCTTGGGAATCAACACGAACGCCCGCATCCCGGCCCGTCCCGCGTAAGCGGCGGCAGAGGCAGCGGTGTTGCCGGTCGAGGCGCAGATCGCGATTCGCGCGTGCTCGCCAAGCGCCTTGCTCATCGCCACGGTCATTCCGCGGTCTTTGAAAGAGCCGGTCGGGTTGGCGCCCTCGAACTTCAAGTAACACTTTATATCATGGCCGAGCCGCGAAGCGATCTCGGGACTCTCGATAAGCGGCGTATTGCCCTCGTTGAGGGTGACAACTGGAGTGTCGGCGTTGACCGGCAGGAAACGGCGGTAATGTTCGATAAGCCCGGGCCATCGCGTCAGACGCGCCGCCGCCGAACCGTTTTGTTTCCCACGCGCCATCGCGCTAAAGCCGCTCCTCGATTCGAATGAAGGCGGGCGTGCCGCTCACTGTTTGAAAACGTTGGATCTGCGCCAACGCGCGTTTGAGGTTGCGCTCGCGCGCCTCGTGCGTTCGCATGATCACCGGCACCGTACCCTCCACGACGCGCCCTTGCTGAATCACCGAGGCGATCGAAATTCCACTGCGTCCGAGCACCGAGGCGATCGCACCGAGCACGCCCGGCTTATCGCGCGCCTCGAAGCGCAGGTAGTATTCGCATAGCACGTCGTCCATCGGCTTGACACGGGCGCGCGCTATCGAGGCCATCGGATAGCCCAGTGCATGGCCGCGCGCTCCGGCACTGGCGGATCGCGACCGCGCGATTTCGAGCACGTCGGCCATCACCGCGGTTGCCGTCGGCATCTGGCCCGCGCCCAGCCCGAAATACATGGTCGAGCCCAGCGCTTCGCCATGGATGTAGATCGCGTTGAACGCGCCGCCCACGCCGGCCAAAAGATGGCGCGCCGGGATCATCGTGGGATGCACGCGGGCTTCGATCACGCCTCCCTCTTCCTTGGCGATCGCGAGCAGCTTGATCGTAAATCCAAGCTCGCGCGCATACGCGATGTCGGCTTGCGTGACATGGCCGATGCCTTCGGTATGGACCTGCGGCGGCTTGAGCAGCGATCCGAAAGCGAGCGTGACCAGCAGGCAAAGCTTGTGCGCGGCGTCATGGCCTTCGATATCGAGGGCGGGATCGGCCTCGGCCAGACCCGTGCGTTGCGCTTCGGCGAGCGCCTCGGGAAAGCCGGCGCCCCGCTCGGTCATCATGGTGAGGATCGAATTGCAGGTACCGTTGACGATTCCGTAGACCGCGCGCTGGCGGTCGCCGGCCAGCGCTTCGCGCAGCGTGCGGATGATTGGGATGCCGCCGCCGACGCTCGCCTCGAAGCCGACCGCCATTCCAGCCTTGGCCGCGGCCGAGAAAATTCGCTCGCCGTGCTCCGCGAGCAGCGCCTTGTTGGCTGTGACGACGTCCTTGCCTGCCGCGAGCGCTTTGAGGATAAGAGAGCGCGCGGGCTCAACCCCGCCGAAAAGTTCGACCACGATATCGACGTCCGGACGCGCCACCAGCTCGGCGGCGTCGCGCGTGATGAGTTTTGCGGTCAGTCCCAGCGCGGGAACGGGTTTCAGGCTGCGGTCGGCGACGCCGGCCAGTTCAAGCGGGGCGCCGAGCTTGCGCTCATGCAACGCGGCGTTACGCCGCATCAGCTTGACCACGCCCTCGCCTACCGTGCCGCATCCGAGCAGGGCTACCCGTACCGGTTTCAACGGTGCGCCGAATCCCACCAATCGAAATCTGCTCTAGGAGCCCGCGACCGCGATGCGCGGGCGCATCCCGGCCGGCGCCATGCGCAGCGCATGACGGATTCCGCGGACCGCCTGACGGGTGCGATGCTCGTTCTCGATGAGCGCGAAGCGCACGAAGCCGTCGCCGTCGGCGCCGAAGCCGACTCCGGGCGATACCGCGACCTTGGCCTCGGCGAGCAAGAACTTGGCAAACTCAAGCGAGCCCATCTCGCGGAACGGTTCGGGAATCGGCGCCCATACGAACATCGTGGCACGCGGTTTCTCGACCGCCCATCCGGCGCGATTGAGCCCGTCGACCAGCACGTCGCGCCGCCCGCGATAGAGTTCGGCGACCTCACCCACGCATTCCTGCGGGCCGTTGAGCGCGGCGATCGCCGCGACCTGTACCGGGGCGAACATCCCGTAGTCGAAATACGATTTGAGCCGCCCGAGCGCCGCGATCATCTCGCGGTTGCCCACCGCGAAACCGACCCGCCATCCGGGCATATTGTAGCTTTTGGAGAGCGTGAAAAACTCGACCCCGACCTCGCGCGCCCCCGCCACCTGCATCATCGAGGGCGCCTGGTAACCGTCGAAACAGAGGTCGGCGTAGGCGAAGTCGTGAACCACCAGGATCCCCTGCTCGCGCGCGAACTCGACCACCCGCTTCATGAAAGCGAGGTCGACGGTCGCCGTGGTCGGGTTGTGCGGGAAGTTCATCACCAGCAGTTTGGGCCGCGGCCAGCATCGGCTGACCGTCGTCATCAGCGCGTCGAAGAAGTCCTCGCCGCGGCTGATCGGCACACCCTGCACCTGCGCGCCCGCGATGATGCATCCGTACTGATGAATCGGGTAGGTCGGAGTGGGCGCCAGCACCACATCGCCCTGATCGAGGATGGCGAGCGCCAGGTGCGCGATTCCCTCCTTGGAGCCAATCGTTACGATCGCTTCGGAGTCGGGGTCCAGTTCGACTCCATAGCGGCGGCGATACCAATCGGTGATCGCAAGGCGCAGCTTGTAGATTCCGCGCGACACCGAGTAGCGATGATTCGGTGGCTTTGTCGCGGCCTCGACCAGCTTGGCCACGATATGCGCCGGGGTGGCCGCGTCGGGATTGCCCATGCCGAAGTCGATGATGTCTTCGCCCTCGCGGCGGGCTTTCAGACAGAGTTCGCCAATCGCGTTGAAGACGTAGGGAGGCAGTCGTTTTATTCTGGGGAAATCCATTGTCCGCCGTGCTTATTTGCGGGCGCGCCGGCCCGCAGCTCGTGAGCTTATTTTGTAACCGACGGCGCGCTTCGCCGCTAGTAGCCTCTGCCGCGTCGCCAGCGATGGCTAACGGCCGAGCGCTTCCCAATTAACACAGTTATACGGCGCCTGTCCGCTCAGGATACGCACGATGTTCGCGGCGACCCCGCGCGCGATGCCGCGGTAGGAGACATCCGTGACCCCAGCGACGTGGGAGGTGGCGACCACGTCGACCCGGCCCAACAGCGGCGAAGCGGGATCGAGCGGCTCCTGCTCGAACACGTCCAGTCCGGCGCCCATCAAGCGCCCCTCGGCAAGCGCGCGCAACAGCGCCTGATGGCTCATCAGACCGCCGCGCGCCGCATTGATGATGCACGCCTGGGCCGGCAGCGTAGCGAGCGCCGCCTCGTCTATGATCTGGCGCGTCTGCTCGCTCAACGGCACACACAGAAAAAGATAGTCGCTCCGGCGCAACAACTCCGCGAGGCGCTCGGATCCGCCGATCCATTCCATTCCCAGGCGCTCCGCGAGCGCCGGTTCCGGACGGCGCTGCAAGCCGATGAGGCGCATCCCGAAGGGGCGCAGCCGCAGCGCCAGAGCCTGCCCGATACCACCCAGGCCGACGATTCCCGCCGTGCGGCCCATCAGCGCCCGTCCAAGCGGCGTGCCCCAGGTTCCTCCAGTGCGGATATTCTCCTGCGCCACAGGGAGCCGCCGGCTGATCGCGATCGCGGCCATCACGCACCATTCCGCAACTGATTCCGCGTTCCCGGTACCGGGCGTCGGCACGTTGGCCACCGCGATCTTGCGCTCGGTGGCCGCCGCGATATCGACGCCCTCCAGACCCGCGCCCCATTGCTGGATCAGGCGCAAACCCTCGATACGATCCATCAGCGCGCCGTCGATACGCGACATCGCTGGCAGCAACACGTCCGCGGCGTGGCCCTTCGCTCGTAACGTCGCCACTTCGACCTGGTCGAGCTGCGCGTCCGGCAAAGCTTCGATCAGGAACTGGCGCACGGCGGCGAATCCGGTTCCGGCCATGACGACTCTGAAGGAAGGCATATAGATTTCCTAGTTCGATGAAACGATCCCGCTACATTTGAACCTTAGAGACCCGCGCTCGCAAGCGCATCGAGGATGCACGCGCCACAGTCCTATGAAACCGCGGGCGCGGCCGCGAGCGGCGCGCTCGCATGGCGGATGGCCCAGTAGCATGGCGCCGCAGCAAGGAGTATCAGAGCACCCATCTGCCACGCCACGGGGATTCCGAAAACATCGGCCACGCGTCCGGCGGCGAGGAGTCCGAGCGAGCCTCCCATGGTCGAAAAGGTGCTGTTGAAGCTCAGCAGCGTCGCGCGATCTTCGGCCTCGATATGTTCGTTGAACCAGCTATGCGAGAGCGGCTCCATCGCCCCCGCGCAAAGGTTCATCGCGAACAGGCTGACCAGCGCGACGGTCGGGCGATGCGCCATCGCGCCGCTTACGAACAGCAGCGCGCTCGCGCCGGCGACCAGCGCGGCGAGCCGCGCGCCGCGGTCCCGCACCTCGATCCCGCTGCGCAGCACGGCCTCTGCGCCGATCATCCGGGCGATCGTGAACAGGCAGTAGAGCCAGCCGACGATCCAGATTCCGACTCCATAACGATCGTTGAAAAGCTGCGGCCATTCGAGCCAGTACGGCGCCCAGGCCGCGAAGGTCAACGCGCTCGCGCTGCTGAGCATCAGCACCGCGTGGCTGCGGAATCCCTGGCGCAGACCGGTCATTACGCGCCGCGCCACATGAGTGCCGAGGCCGCTTAGTTTAATCCGCGCCGCTCCCTCGCGGCGCGCTTGCTCCAGGTGATCCTCGCGCATCAGGTAGAGCGCAGCCACACCGGCCATCGAGTAGCCGGCCGCGCCCAGTATCCAGGGCAGCGCGATGTTGAAGTCGGCGACGTAGGCGCCGATTATCGCGGCCCCCATGAAACCAAAGTTGGTTAATTGCGAGATGCGCGAGAAGAGCCGGTCCTTGATACCGGCGAAGCCGGCGGCGTCCAGCGCGTCGACGCCCCACGCATCGATCGCGCCATTGCACAAGGTTGTGCCGACCCCGTCGATCGCCTCGGCGATCACGAAAGCCAAAAAGTGATGCGCAAAAAAGTAGACCATGAAGGCGGCGACGCGCGTCGCGCATCCCAGGACGAACGAACGCCGGCGGCCCATCGCGTCGGCATACGCGCCGGTCGGCACGTCGGTCAGGAACATCACGACGAAGTAACAGGCGAGCACGCTGTTGATCTCGAACTGGTCGAGTCCGCGCGAGCGCAGAAACAGCGGATATACTCCGTACAGAAAACCGCCCGCGAACGCGTAGCCCCACCACATCGTGTAGTAGCGCCGCGTGATGTCGCGCAGCGCCGCGCCGGTTCCATCACTTTGGCTCATCGCGGGCATGCCTGCGTCCTCGACGTTTCTCTCCCGGCTGACATTCTCTAGACTCTTGGGTGGCGCCCTGTCGGCTAAGCGATCGGCCATCCGGAAGTAGCCGCGCGAACCGACCATTTTACGCCCACGAAATGCGAATACCTACACCTGAACCCGAGCCGGGCCGGCTGTTGCGCGCCTGGCGTTTCGTCAGCGTCGCCTGGGTCGCGGCGAAGATTTACGCCGGTTACAAGTCAATCCAGCTCTGGTCGCGGATCGCCGGCGACGCGCGCAAGGAGGAGCGCTATCGGCGCCAGGACGCCCGCGCGGCGCGCGCGCTCTATCGCTCGGCCGTGCGGCTGCAGGGGATGCTCATCAAGGCATGCCAGTTCATAGCGACGCGCGCCGACGTTTTGCCGGACGCCTGGGTCGACACCCTTTCCGGCCTGCACGATAACGTGCCGCCGCGCCCATTCGCGGTTATCCGCGAGCGGGTCGAGCGGGAACTCGGCCGCCCGCTCGAAGCGGTCTTTGCCGAATTCGATCGTCAGCCGCTCGCTTCGGCCTCGCTCGCGCAGGTTCATGCCGCGCGCCTGCACGACGGCCGCCGCTGCGCGGTGAAGGTCCAGTACCCGGGCATCGAGGGCCTAGTCCGCGCCGATCTCCGCAACCTCGCGGTCATCCTGCGCGTGCTGGCCTGGCTCGAGTACGACTTCGATTTCCGCATCCTGACCCGCGAGGCGTTCAAGTACATCCCGCTGGAACTCGACTTCGAGCACGAGGCCGACAACTGCGAAACCATCGCGCGCAACCTGTCGGCCCGCGCCGACGTGGTGGTGCCGCGCATCTATCGCGAGTTCAGCACGCGCCGCGTGCTGGTGATGGAACTGATCGAAGGAATCAGGATAACCGACGTCGCCGCGCTGGACCGCGCCGGGATAGACAAGCACGCGGTCGCGCAAAAGCTGATGGAAGTGTTCTGCGAGCAGGTGTTGCGCGATGGCTTCTTTCACGCCGACCCGCATCCGGGCAACGTGATGGTGCAGCCGGGACCGCGCCTGGTGCTGCTCGACTTCGGCCTGGCCAAGGATTTTCCGCCACGCTTTCGCGACGGGATCGTGCGGCTCACGTTTTCGATCCTCACCGCCGACAACGCCGGTATCGCCGCCGCCTTCGAGCAACTCGGCTTCCGCACCCGCGACGGCTCGCCCGAGTCGCTGATAACGCTGGCCAATCTGCTGCTCGGCAACACCGTGCGGCGCGGGCGCTCATACGCCGACAAGCAGTTGATCGAGGAGTTCTCCGAGGAACTGCCACGTGCGCTGAGGGTCAATCCAATCGTCGAAGTCCCGGCCGACGTGCTGCTGGTGACGCGCGTGATGGGCCTGCTGAGCGGACTCGGCAAGACGCTCGATTCGCGGGTCGATCTGTTCGCGACGATCATGCCGTACGCGCAGCGGCTGCTCGCATCCGCAGCAACCACCGGGGCCGCCGACTGACCGTTGTAGCTTCGCCTCTGCGGCTCATAGAGCCGGCGTGACGACGCGATCGCGTCGTCGATCGCTCGCTTCCGATCCCTAAAAACACGAGCGGAGCATCCGTCCGACGGATGCCCCGCCCGCTTACGCGCGGACCGGATTATCGACTGGTCAGGTTCGGGATACCGTCGAGCTCTTGGTCGGCCTGGTTGAGATGATTCATCGCCTCACGGTAGTCGCCTCGCGCGACCTCGCGTTGGGCCTCGATGTAATCTCCCTGCGGGAGAGAACTCGAGTCCGACGCGAGCTTAGCCTCCTGGATGCGGCGTCCGACCTCGTCCAGCCGCACGCGAACATCGGGAAGCGTAGGCGTTCCCTGGGCCTGAACCGCAGCCTCCGGTTCCGCCGATACCGTCTGACTCAATGCCACGCCCGGACCCGCCCCCATCAGCGCAATGAGCGCCGCAGTGCTTACAATTCTCGAAGCTTTCATCGATTCGCAAACTCCTCTTACAAATTACTCGTCATACGCGATGGCGAGACTGACAGGGAGAAGAGCGAAGCGCGTGCCAAGGCTCGGATCAAAGGAGCGCTGATAATGAATTTAAGCAGGCGCGAAGGGCGACACGGAAAAGTTATTCCATCCATGCGGCTTTCCGCGCCGACACTCGATCTCGACGTGGAAAAACCGGTGCGAACCGGGTCCGGCGGCATTTTGCGCATTCGCAGAATAATTCCGAAATAGCGAATCAACGGACTCCTGATCGGACGTCCTTCTTGATTCGCAAACGCATTATCCGGCGGCGCAGACTGGATAACGCGAGCCGCGTCGAATAACTTTCTTCGCGATGTCCAAAGAATCTGCCGCGATGCACAATAAATCCAATGGGCTCCCCGAAAAACTCGAACAGGTGGCGCTGCGCGCCGCGCGTGCGGCCGGCCGCATTCATCTGCAACGCTTAAGCCGAATTAAAGTCACTCGCAAAACGAACGCGATCGATCTGGTGACCGAGGCTGACCGGGAATCCGAACAGTCCGTCATCCAGATGATCAAGCGCGCTTTTCCGGGCCATGCGATCCTCGCCGAAGAGAGCGGCGCGAACGCGCTGATCAGCGACCATCGATGGATCATCGATCCGCTCGACGGCACCACCAACTACGCGCATGCCTTTCCGATGTTCTGCGTGTCGATCGCCTACGAGCACCGCGGACGGGTCGAGCTGGCGGTGGTGTTCGACGCGCTCAAGCGCGAACTGTTCGTCGCGGCGCGCGGCCGCGGCGCGCGGCTCAACGCGCGCCCGATACATGTGAGCACGACGCCGTCGCTCGATCGTTCGCTGCTGGCGACCGGCTTTCCCTACGACCGGCGCGAGCGGCGCAACCTCTACCTGACCTTCTGGGAGGCCTTCATGATGCGCACGCAGGGAGTGCGCCGCACAGGCTCGGCGGCGCTCGACCTGTGCTACGTCGCCTGCGGGCGAGTCGACGCGTTCTGGGAATTCGGGCTGAGGCCGTGGGACGTGGCGGCCGGGGCGCTGATCATCACTGAGGCTGGCGGCCGGGTGACCAACCTTGACGGATCGGCGCTCGATCTCGAGGCGCGCAACCTTCTCGCCAGCAACGGCAAGCTGCATCGCGCGATGCGCGAAACGATCGCGAAGGCCTGGCCGGAAGCCGAGCGCCGCCAGGCCGAAGGCCGCAGCGCCCCGTGATGCGCCCTTCTCTTTCCATGCACAAACGCTAGGCTACGCGGAAGCCCGGCCAGTGGGCTCAAAATCATGGCAGTCAGCCGCGCGGACACGAACACCAGGGCGCTAGTGGGATTGCGGGTCGCCGTCGGCGTGCTGTTTCTGATTTTCGCGCAGTACAAGGTCTTCGGCACACAGTTCACCCTGGGCGGCGGCTTCCAGTACTGGATCAACAATTTCCTCAAAGAGGGCGCCTACCCGTTCATGGTGCCGATGCTCAAGGGCTTCGTACTCGGCCATGCCACCGCAATCGCGTTTATCGTGGCTTACGGCGAGTTAACGATCGGGCTGGCGCTGGTCTTAGGAATGTTCGTGCGCGTCGCGAGCGTTTGCGGCCTTGTTTATATGCTCACGCTGCTGTTTGCGGCCAACTATCCGGGCGGCGACGCTCCGCTCTGGGAGTATTTCGGAGCGTCACTGGAACACCTGGTCCTGGCGATGTGCTTTGCGACTTTCGCGCTCGCCGATAGCGAAGCGATGCTCTCGCTGCGGAGGTGGACGCGCCGTCGCCGATAACACGAGCCGTACACGCCCATCGTGCCAGTCAAACGCGGCCGGTGTCATAAAAAGATTCTCGCCTTTCATCGAAAAATCGGTTATACATGCTGAAGCTTGATAGAAGCTAAAATAGCGTGTCTATGGAGATTGATCGATGCGAAGGCGTGTCAGTCCGTTAAGTATGATAGCTAGGTCCGTCCGTTTTAATCGCGTTATAGCGTCGATTTCCGCTCTGGCGATAGCGTTACTACCTGCCATCCCTGCCTTCGCCGCGGATGGCCCGACGATCGGATCCGTCAGTCGTGAGGTTTCTCCCGCGGCCCTTCCACGTGACGGGTCCGGTCTGCTCGACGACATCGGCGCTGAAGCCGGGGGCGCGCGCGCCGTCAAGCAAGTGTCGGTATTGCCGGCGCCGAACTCCGTTGGCTCGGGAACGCAGCATCAGTCGTCGCCGAAACGGCCGGGACTGAAGCCGCGGATGCTGGAACGCGGGCCGCTGACCTTCGTCGAAAATCGCGGGCAGTTCGATCCGCGGGATAAATTCACGGCAGAGCGCGGCAACGACACTATCCGGCTGACCGGCGACAGTATCGTGTTCGGCCTCGCGCGCACCAAGGCGCAATCCGCTACGCCGGCCGGCAAAAGTCCCGCCAGGATGGGTGCGGCCGGGGTCGCGCGGCCGGCCGGGCTGAAACTTCTTCCACAGATGGATCACCTCAGCTTCTCCGAAAAGATCGCCGGAGCAAATCCCGCAGTCAGGATCGAGCCGCAGCTCGAGCAGCCGGGCAAATACAACTTCCTGATTGGCGCCGATCGCTCGCAATGGCGCAACGACCTGAAGGGCTACGCGCTGGTGACTTATCGCGACGCATGGCGCGGCGTCGACCTGAGGCTGTACGGGCAAGGCCGCGATCTCGAACACGTGTTCGTGGTCAAGCCCGGCGGCGATCCCAACGCCATCCGGATGGACCTTAGCGGCATCAAGGGTCTGAAGGTCGCCGATGACGGATCTCTCGCGATCGACACGTCCTTCGGAGAACTAAGTGAGCGCAAGCCGGTCGCCTACCAGACGATCGATGGCAAACGCGCGGAAGTGCCTGTGCGCGTGACGGTGGCGGGCAACAGCTATGCGTTCGCCGTCGGCAAATACGACCGCACCCGTCCGCTGGTGATCGATCCGGTGCTGCTCTACTCGACTTACCTGGGCGGCGTCCATGACGACAATGGCCAGGCGATCACGACGGACTCGACGGGCAATGCCTACGTGTTGGGGTTCACCGCTTCGCAGAACTTTCCGATAACCGCCAATGCCTACCAGACGATTCGCAGCAACATCGGCACTTACACCTACGATGTCTTTGTGACCAAGATAAGCCCGAGCGGAGTTCTGCTGTATTCGACGTTCGTGGGCGGCAGCCAGAACGACCTCGCATTCGCCATCAAGGTTGATTCGCTTGGGAACGCCTACTTTGGCGGGCAGACGTTGTCGCCGGACTACCCGACCACCGCCGGCGCGTACCAGACCAAGTTCAACGGCTGCGTCGACGGATTGGTGACCAAACTGAGCCCCGACGGTTCGAGCCTGGTCTATTCGACCTACCTCGGGGGTAGCAACAAGTTCGGATGCGGCGGCGGCGAACCAGGCGATAACCTGGTGCAAGGCCTGGCGCTCGACGGCAGCGGCGACGCTTTTGTCGTTGGCGGTACCGGCTCGCCGGATTTCCCCGTCACTCCCGGCGCCTATCAGACGAAATACCCGGGCGGGGCTACCCCTTCCAATATATTCCTTGCCGGCTTCGCGGCTGAGCTTTCGCCCAACGGGTCGCGTCTCATCTATTCGACATTCCTCGGGAGCATCGGGGCCAACATCGGGAACGAGGGGGTGACGCTCGCCAAGAGCGTCGCACTCGATTCGGTCGGCGATGCCTACGTAGCCGGACTTTCCGACAGCATACCGACTATTGCCGGAGCCTATCAGGCCACCTCTCTCGGCAGCTTCGACGGCTTCGTGGTGGAGTTGAATCCTGCCGGCAGCCATGCGAAGTGCGCGACCCTGCTCGGCGGCAGCGGCTATGACGAAGCCCAGGATGTGTCGCTCGACAGCAGCAATAACGTGTACGTGGCCGGGCGCACCGATTCGAGCGATTTCCCGGCCACGGCGGGCTCTTACGTGACCAAGGATCCCGGCGGCTCGCAGGTGTATCTCGCGCAGCTAACTTCCGATTGTAGCAAGCTCAATTGGGCGAGCGTGGTGGAGCAGTTTCAGCCCAATCCCGGCAACCTCGGACAGTTCTTCGACCTCGGCGCGATCGCGTTCGCGAGGGATCCTTCCTCGGGAGACCTGTTCGTCGGCTCGGATACGGCGGACCAGCACCTGCCGACGACTCCCGATGCGGCGCAAAAGAGCTTCGGCGGCGGCACCTACGACGGATTCCTGATGGAATTCGATTCCACCGCGTCCAACCTGCTCTATGCGACATACTTCGGTGGCACCGGCGACGACGGAATCAATGCCGTCGCGCTCGATCCCCAGGGCAACGTGTCTATGACCGGCGCGACGACCTCATCCACCGGCTTTCCACTCACAGCCGGCGCGTTCCAGACCGTATTCGGCGGCACCACGGGCCAGTCCGTCGACAACCACGACGCTTTTTACGCGGCGCTCGGCACCGGCACGATCGGTTCGATCTTCCCCACTTCGGGCGGCAATACCGGCTCGGTGACGTTGACCATCACGGGCAGCAATCTACAAAAAGGCGCGACCGCCACGCTGATCAAGGGCGGATCGCAGATCCAATCCGAACTTGCTCAATTGCGGCCCGACGGCAACGAGATGAACGCGATTTTTGAACTGGGAGGGGCCTCGCCTGGCGCGTACGACGTGGTGGTGACAAATCCGGATACCAGCACGCTGCGCATACCGGCGGCATTCACTGTCGTCGCGGGCGGCGCGCCTAACGTATGGGTCAGCATCTCGGGCCGCTCGGCGATACGCATCGGGACGCCTACCAACTTCTCCATCACCTATGGCAACTCGGGCAACGTGGACGCCTACGCAGTCAACGTGTTCCTGGAGTTTCCCCAGGACGTAAGTTACACCGAAATCGCGCAATTCATCCCCGCCCATCTTCCCAACCAGCCGCCTCCGGATACGACCGGCCTGCCGACGACCTATACCGATTCCGCCACCGGCATCACCTACCTGGAATTAATGCTTCCGGTGATTGCCGCGGGCGGCTCGGGGGCGATCCCAATCCAAATCACGGCGTCGAATCCGCAGAGTTTTGATCTACAGGTATTCACTTACCCCGTCTCTTTCGACTCGTACGCGACCCTGCAGGCGGCCGCGGCCGGGACGCTGCAAAATTCGCAGACGATACAGTTGTCTCGCGCCCTCAATGCCGCGATGGGTGCCCCCCTGGATGCCGACGGTGGCGGCGGTGGCGGAGGCGGCGGCGCGTGTGTGAGCCTCAACGCCAGCAAGGCGGCCGCTTGCCTGCAGGACACGATTAACCTCGCATTGGCGCTGGCCGGTATCAGCGGCGCTTCGAATTGTATCGAGGTCGGAGTGCCTGCCGCGTTGGGCCTGGTCGCGAACGCTGTCTCCGTCGGGATGGGAGGCCCGCTCACCTCGGCCCAGGCCGGCCTCACCATGACCCAGGTATGGACCCAGGTCGGCACCGCGATCGCGGCATGTGCCGGGATTCTCGTGCCCGAGGCGGCTATCGCGCTGGGCGCTCTTCAGGCCTTGCTCCAACTGCCGCAACTGTACGCCGACTGCAGTCAGATAGCGCAGCCGTGCCCGTCGCCGCCGAACCCTGTCCAACCGGTAACCTCGGACGACCCCAACGACAAGACCGGGCCGCAAGGAGCGTTGGCCGGACATTGGGTGCTCGGCAGCCAGCCGCTCAGCTACACGGTCTCGTTTGAGAACGAGTCTACCGCGACGGCTCCTGCGCAGCAGGTCGTGATCACCGATCAGATCGATCCGACCAAGTTCAACCTCAAGACCGTGCAACTCGGACCGATGGGCTTTGGCAGCACCGTCGTCACGCCGTCGCCGGGGTCGAACAACTACAGCACTACGGTGGACATGGGCAAGGTGGCCAGCGTGGCCGACCTCGAGGTCAATATCCAGGGCAGCCTCGACACTACCTCCGGCCTGCTCAAGTGGACCTTCAGCTCGATTGACGCCTCGACCGGAGCGCCTCCTGACGATCCGTTAGCCGGCTTCCTGCCGCCAAATACTGCCGGTGTTGCGCCCGCGGGCACGGGCAGCGTGGTGTTCTCGGTGCTGCCGAAACGTGGGCTCACCAATGGCAGCAAGGTTACAAACCAGGCCTCGGTGGTATTCGACACCAATAAGGCTATCAAGACCCCCATCTGGCACAACTTGATCGCCCAGGCCGTAGCGGGAGCGCTCTCGGCGTCGCCCCGCCCGCTCAACTTCGGCAACCGTCCGGTATTCGGAAGCTCCGGCCCGATGCCGGTCGAAGCGATAACGCTCGCCAATCCAAGCGGCGTTCCGATCCTGGTAGGCAGCCTAACCACCAGCTCGAACTTCCAGCCCGTCAATCCGCAGGCCTGTGAGACGCTTTTGAATCCGGGTCAGAGCTGCACGCTGAGGATCAGGTTTGCGCCCACCGCGGTCGCCTCGTATCAGGGCGTTCTTACGATCGCGGACAACTCGAACAGTTCTCCGCAGACGGTCGGACTCAGGGGCGTAGGCGTGCCCGGCACGCTCTCCTTTACGCCAACCTCACTGGCCTTCGGCAAGGTCAAAGTCGATACGACCAGTGCCACTAAGCAGCTTAAGATGACCAACGTCACCGCCGCGGTCGCGTCGGTGATAAGCGTCGTGCCGAGTTCGGCGGTCTTCACGACGAGCAACGACACATGCACGGGCCAGACGTTGACACACGGTCAAACCTGTACGGTCGACGTCGCCTTTGACCCAACGGCCCCCGGCAAAGTAAACGCGAACCTGATCGTGACGACCGATTCGACCAAGGCCCAGAACGTCGGACTGTCGGGTAACGGAACGCCTTAAACAGGATGTCGATAAGTCAGTAGGACCTCAAAAGCCCTTTGCTGAGCCCTCGCCCGCATCATCCGCGGGCGAGGGCTGGGGCGAGGCCCCCGGTGTTCTGAGTAGTTTTTCAGCGGTTGGTCCATGCCTGCGAGGCGCCTCCGCTGGTGAAGGCGCTCAAGTCCTGTGGCCCTCCGCGTTCGATCGAACGTTTGTAGCCGGGGCGCGCGCGCAACCGACCGACATATGCTTCCAGACGCGATACGATTTCAGAAGCCCGAGGCCCTCGGTGTATTCGAGGGTCCAGCCGAGATTGACGTCGGCCGCGGAAAAGCCGGACTGAACGATATACTCGCGGTCGGCAAAAGTGTCTTCCAGGTATTTATGGTTTCTCACGATCTCGGCGTCATAGAAGCCCTTGACGACGTCGTTGCCGGCGCCTCCGGTCAGGGCGGTGATGAGGTAGAAGACGAGAGGAGGAATCAGCGTTCCCTCTGAGAACGCGAGCCACTGCAGATATTCGCCGTAATCGGCCGAATTCGGACCATGACTCAGACGCCCTCCGGCCAGTTTGTTGCAGATGTACTCGATGATCGCGTCGGTTTCGACGATCAACTGACCGTCGTGCTCGATAGTGGGCGCCTTGCCGAGAGGGTGAACCGCATTAAGTGAGTCGGGCGAACGATGGGTTGTGGGGTTACGTTGATGCCGGACCAGCTTGTAGTCGAAATCAAGCTCCTCGCAGAGCCAGACGATACGCTGCGAGCGCGAATTGTTCAGATGATGAACGGTCAACATTTCCCATCTTCGCGATCACGGCTCCTTTCGCTCGCAATCTCGCTACAAAATGGAGTACTCGTTCCGCTGGTGTGCGGCCGTGAGAGTCAACCCGGCTCAAACATTGAAAATAGAGGACGGCGCGAATGATCGCATGCATCATCGAGTACGGGGTTAGGCCGGGAATGGAAGCCAGGCTCGGGGAAGCGTTCGAGGCGTTGATTCCGGAGATCCAGGCGATCGGCGGCTTTATCTCGATGGACAACTTTCAGAGCCAGACGCGGCCTGGCGTGATGCTCGAAATATCGTACTGGAACGACGCGCAAGCTTTGCGCGCCTGGATCGACAACGCGGCCCATCGGAAGATGATGGTGCTGGGTCAGGAAGAGATTTTCTCCTGGTACAAAATCTCCAGCACCGAAATCAAACGACAGATAGACTGGACACGGGACCTCGGTTGAATCTCCTACTGTCTCGCACATCAGACAGAATCTCGCTTGAGACATAATCCCGGCTGCGGAGGCCGCTCGTCTCCAAAGGACTGAACCTTCGCGAACAGCGGTAGGACGCGTCCAGTGCACACCTACCGCGCATCCTGATGACAGTTTAGGCATCCTAGTCCGCGTCGACGACAAGAAACTCGGACGATTGGCTGAACTCCGACCAGCCCAGTGCGGGCATGACCCTTGCTGGAACAGCTTGATCCAGCGAAGAGGTCGTTAGTCGACCTTCTCGCGATAATTTAACTTCGCGAAAACTCAACTTCGCAATAATTCAACTTCGGAGGACATGATATTGAGCGGAAGTGCGGGTCGTCTCCAGGCGATCGAGGCTGTCACTACTTATCGCCCGATCTCAGAGCCACTGTCGTTTTCGAAGCTCTCGGCAACCGAGTTCTTCGGCACGAATGTCTTTAACAAAGCGGTGATGAAGGCGCGGCTGCCCAAGCCCGTCTTCAAGTCGTTGCTCAAAACAATCGACACGGGCTCGACTCTCGACCCTTCGATAGCGGATGCCGTGGCGGCGGCGATGAAGGACTGGGCCATTGAAAAAGGGGCCACCCATTACGCGCACGTCTTTTATCCCCTGACCGGATTCACCGCCGAGAAACACGATAGCTTCCTTTCGCCCGATGGCGAGGGAGGCGCACTCGCGGAGTTCTCCGGCAAGACGCTGACTCAAGGCGAGCCCGACGCTTCGAGCTTCCCGAACGGCGGCATCCGCAACACGTTCGAAGCTCGCGGCTACACCATGTGGGACGTGACCAGTCCGGCCTACATCCTGGAAAACCCGAACGGAACGACGCTGTGCATTCCGACCGCGTTCGTGTCGTGGACCGGCGAGGCTCTCGACAAGAAGACCCCGCTTTTGCGCTCGATGCAGGCGCTGAACAAGCATGCTCAGCGAATCCTGAAGCTCTTTGGTCATCGCGATCCGGCGACGGTGGTCTCGTACGCCGGTGCCGAGCAGGAATATTTCCTGATCGACCGGCACTTCTATTTTTCGCGCCCGGACCTGCTGGGCACCGGCAGGACGCTGTTCGGAGCGCTGCCGCCGAAGGGCCAGGAGTTCGAGGATCATTACTTCGGCGCGATTCCCGAACGAGTGCTCGCCTTCATGCTCGAAAGCGAGCGCGAGTTGTTCAAGCTCGGAATCCCGGCGAAGACGCGGCACAACGAAGTTGCGCCGGGGCAGTTCGAGCTGGCGCCGGTGTTCGAAAACGGCAACCTCGCGACCGACCATCAGCAGCTTACGATGGTCACGCTGCAGCGCGTGGCCGAGAAGTATGGGATGGTTTGCCTGCTGCACGAGAAGCCCTTCGCCGGCGTCAACGGATCGGGCAAGCACGTTAATTTTTCGATCGGCAACGCGACGCAGGGTAATCTGCTCGATCCGGGCGACGACCCGCACGCGAACGCGCAATTCCTGGTCTTTTGCTCGGCGGTGATTCGCGCGGTGCACAGATGGAGCGGCCTGCTGCGCGCCGTCGTCGCCACCGCCTCGAACGACCATCGGCTCGGCGCCAATGAAGCGCCGCCCGCGATCATCTCGGTCTTCCTGGGCGAACAGCTTGCGGACATCTTCGATCAGGTGACCAAGGGCGGGGCCACAAGTTCGAAAAAGCAGGAAGCGCTGAAGGTCGGCGTCGACTCGCTGCCCACCATTCCGAAGGACGCCGGTGACCGGAATCGTACGAGTCCATTTGCTTTCACCGGCAATCGTTTCGAGTTCCGCGCAGTCGGATCGGGACAGTCGATCGCAGGTCCGATGGTCGCGATCAATACGATCCTGGCGGAGTCGCTCGACTATATCGCGACCAAGCTCGAGAAAGCGGTCGGCAACGATCCGGCGAAGCTCAATAGCGCCGTTCAGAAGGTGCTCGAGGAGATCATGGCCGAGCACGGCGGCATCGTCTTCAACGGCGACGGCTACTCGGAAGCCTGGCACAAGGAGGCCGAGAAGCGCGGCCTGCCGAACCTGCGTTCGTGCGTGGAAGCCCTGCCGATCCTCGGCAGCAAGGAAGCCACCGAACTGTTCGAGCATTACGGCGTGCTCACTGCGCGGGAGCTACACAGCCGTATGGAGGTTTACATCGAGCAGTACTGTCTGTCCGTGAGTCTCGAGGCGCGGACAGCGATCGAGATGGCCAAGACCATCATCTTCCCGGCGGCGATCCGTTACCAGGGCGAGTTGGCAGCGACCTGCGCGAGTCTGAAGGCTGTCGGCTACGTTTTCGACACCGACACTCTCGACAAAGTCACCGGCCTCGTGAAGGACCTTCAGGATGGCATCGCGAAACTGGAAACGCTGCTAGCCGAGAACGGCGGCCACAGCAAGCTCGATCACGCAAAGCACCTGCGCAGCGATGTGCTGCCCGCGATGGCGGCGGTGCGCAAGACGGCGGATACGCTCGAGGGTATCGTCGCGGACGACTTGTGGCCGTTGGCCACTTACCAGGAAATGCTGTTCATCATGTAGAACCGCTTGTTACGGACAGGCGGCACAAGCGCGTCTCGAATAAAATTCGCGGCGCGATCGGTCGAGCAGTCGAATCTCGCCAGCCGGGCGTCGGCGCGAGACGCTTGTTAGCGTGGCGCGGCTGAGGTAGCTTCTGCCTCTGCTGCCCGCAGCGACGCCCCGGTAGTGAAAAGGACATCACGGAGGTCTCCGGAACCTCAAGTCCGGGTTCGACTCCCGGCCGGGGCACCACACCCTAGGACTCGCGATTGGAGCATTTTGTCGGCGTCTCGCTGAGAAAATTTCTCGTCGATTCGTCGCAGATTGAGCAGCCGATTCGCGACCGAGAAAGAGTGACAAGATAGAACGATTCGGCACGCGCGTCCGGTTGATTCGGTTATCCCAGGGTTCTCCACACCTAGGCGGTATCCGCGGCCTCTACAACCTGCTTCGGCGCTGGATCGGAGATTCACCCACGCGATCAGGCGTAGCGCACATGTGAAGCCGCGTTACGATGATTGAGAGGCGTCATCGCACGCGAAAGCACGCTGAAAATTCGTTTGCCTAAAATTGGCGCGGATGAGAATCTTAAAGGCGAAACGGAATGACCTTGTCCTTGGGGGAGCCATGAAACGAGTGATTTCGGTTCGCCGTTTGAGCCGATCGGTCATTTTTCAACCTCTCGCTGCCATTCTGACAGTTTTCCTGTTGCCGTTTTTTTCTCAGCTTGCGGGTGACACCGGCGTTAAGTTTTCTGAGGCCTCGGCACAGGTCTTCACAAACCAGATCCTTCAAAACGTTTTCAAGACGACCATAGCTTCTGATCTGCTTCAGCTAGAGAGCGACGGAGTAAACGCTTACCTCGCTTTGCACGATCTTCCGGCTACCGATTCCTCTGTAATCTACAACTATGGCCGCTTGGACCTTCGCAGTGGAATTCGCGGAACTATGTTCAACATCCTGTTGGCCATAATCCTCAAACCTGCGTCGCTACGGACTGCGCACGAGCAGAAGCTCTACAGATGGTTGCAGGAAGCAGTTCAGCAGAATGAGATCGCTGAATACACAATTGCGCTCAATCAATTTAGTTCGTTGCAACGCAACCTCTGCTTCTTCAAACTCGACAGCGACCTCGCTTCTGAATATGAGCTCTCTTACGACGGCACCCCCTTCTGCATCGGCACGTCTTTCGCGGGCTTATTCTCGAAACCGCCGGTCCCCGCGGCAAGCTATTTCACCGCCTATGGACTCAAGTTCTCGTACGGGAATCCTGCCCTGACGTATCCCTACTTCCCTTCGCTTGTGAGCGAAACGGGTATCGACGTGGCTTTAGTGTCGGGAATTGGCGCGGGCATCGGCGCGGTTGTAGCTGGTACGGGAGCTGCCCTGCTGGCTAAGAGTCTTTCTCTTGCGCTGGCAGCCGGTACCGGAGCAGCAGGGGTCGCGGGGAAGAGCGCTGCTTTTGTTTTAGGCGGCGCCGCTGTGTCTTCGCTCAGCTCCGTGGTGCTTGTCGCCGCACCCGCTGCGATCGTGCTCTTTGCTATCGCGATCGGCGTGGCCGCGGGGTTTCAAGCATTCAGCAGCGATCAGGCGCTCAACGACCTAAATAACCTGAACAGCATACTGGACCAAGTTACGAAAACGCCGCCCGATCTATACGCCTTCGCGATAGATTCGAGCGGGCTCGGGATGTACAAGCTTCAGAGCACTTTCGATGCGCAAACCGTCCCCGAAATTCCGAGCACGGCGTCGCTTCCCGGACATGGGATTAATGATTTAAACTTTGCCATCCTAGAATCGACTGCGACGAGCCCCACTATCTCGAGCACACTCCACTACGAGGATTGGAAGGGGAACGACTGGTCGGCTCAGACCTATGGGGGTTGGTTTGTACAGCAGTGCACTAGTGGAGAGAACTGCAGCCAGTCCGACAGCATAACCGGCAATCTCCGGTTCCTGGACTGGTCCGGGACAAAATGGACGGCATCACGGCTGGACAACAGATTTGTGGTTGTCAAAGAAAAGCCCGCCTCGACTGATAAGGAGTGCGCGCCCGATGCGGTGACTGGTGTCAGCCCCGGAACGAACTTCAGTACCTGTTCTTCGTATGTATCCGCGAGTATCCCGCTGCGGGATCCAAATGGAGTACTCGAGACGGTATCATTATCAGTCCTCGCACCTCCCGTTTTTACCGGCCCTGGGACGCTCTCATTCACTCCTCGCGTAGTTTCCAGTGAGGTCGTCGCGACGACCGGCAATCCAACGCCGAGAATCTGCTTTTTCAACAGCGTTCCTCCCCTTCCCTCGGATTTCAC
The DNA here is from genome assembly GCA_963755905.1 of uncultured delta proteobacterium. GTDB lineage: Bacteria > Desulfobacterota > Binatia > Binatales > Binataceae > JAKAVN01. The sequence continues at coordinate 535,149 of CAVWLM010000002.1, read as the reverse complement.
ATTGAATGGGGTCTCACTGAGTACAAGCGCTTGCGCTCAAGGCTCTTTTAAATTGAGTTTCAATGGTAACAAGGCTTCGCCGCAACAGAACTATCAACTGACGCTGGTCGCATCGAATGGTTCGTCGACCACTCCTGTGTTGGGGCAATTCGCTCTTGATGTAAGCCCCCACCTGGGAATCACTACACCTGCATCGCTCACCGGCACGGCGGGCTTTCCAGTCAATTTCCTGGTGGAGACCACTGGATCTCCAACTCCAAAATTAACGATTGATCCAGGTGTTCTCGTACACGGGCTTAGCTTTAAGGACAACGGCAACGGTACTGCGACTATTAGTGGAACAATCGCCGATGCTGCCAATCACCGATGCCTCGTCTTTAATGGCGGTCCGTGCGGGATTCGCGCTTCCAATTCTCAAGGCACGGTTATTCAGGCACTCAGTATCAATTTTCAAGCAGCGCCACGCGCTTCGGTGAATCCGCCTACTTCTGCGACTTTCATAACGAACGCTCCCAATTCAGTTACACTTACATCTTCAGGCGCGAGCACTCCCGTTACCTGGGAACTCGGAGGGCCGCCGATCACAGTGGCGCCACCATCCTGGTTGAAGCTCACTAACAACGGCGACGGAACTGCGAATCTGCATGGCACACCTCCGGCGAATACCACCGATACGTTTACTTTGGAGGTCTCACCGGTGGCTTTCGGTTCGGGGCCGTTCTTGATCTTCAGCCCCTACTCGATAGACGTGTTGAACGTACCGGTATTCCTCAGCAGCAGTACTGCCGCGTTTCACGTCGGATCCAATGGCTTGTTCACGGTGAGAGCTAACCAGGGCAGTATCGGCCTGGTCGGTACTCTACCGACTGGCCTCTCATTCTCGCCCGGTGGCACACTTGATTGCCTAAGCCTCAACACTCCGTATTCCGCTTGTATTAAAGGAACTCCTCCCGCCGGTACCGCGGGTCAATACGGCGTAGTGTTGACCAATGATGCCGGAAGCGCGGGTTCGATCTCACAGCCCTTGACGCTTAACGTGTATCAGCAACCCGAAATCACCAGCTCCAACATGGTGACGTTCATAACCCAGACACCGAGTTCGTTTCCGGTGACTACCAGTGGATTTCCGAATACTTCGACTTCGCCGGTTCGGCCGAATTCCACTCCGCCTACTGGTCCGAATGATGGAAAGGGAATGTTCTTCACAGTGCGGGGCCTTCCTTCAGACCTTCAATTCAGCAACCTGAATTCCGCAGGATTCGCGACCGGAACCTTGACCATCCAGGGCACCCCATCGAGCGCTGATGTGGGCGTGCGCGGCGTGCAGATCGCAGCAAACAACGGAGTCGGAACAGCTAATCAGACCATACTGCTAAATGTTCTGCAGCTCACCGCGGCTGTTCCAGATTCAGGTATCACCTGCAATGGCAATTACAATGGAACCTACAATGGAGACCTTTCAATTACCGCGGGTCAAAACTGTACTTTTGTCGGCGGAACAATCAATGGCAGCGTGCAGGTGAACGGAGGGAGGCTCGCCCTTTACGGAACCACGGTGACCAACGACGTACTAATCCAGGGTTCGTCTCCGTTTGCTATTGAAAGTGGCACGACCATCAAGGGAACTTTGTTCCTACAAAACATCGCATCGGGCGGTACCAGAAACGAAATATGCGGCAGCGTCGTGGAAGGGGAGCTCACTCTCGAAGGCAACGCGACTCCGCTGCAGATCGGCTCGTTCGCCGCGGCATGTCACGGCAACGACTTCGGCAACAACGTTGTAGTTACAAACAACAGGGCCTCAATGGGTATCTACAACAACCTGATCGGGAATACTCTGTCCTGCTCGAATGATACTGACATTATCGGACAGGGTAATTCCGCGGCAATGAAGATTGGCCAATGCGCGACATTTTAGAGCACCGCGCGACCTGGCAGCGCGAAGGCACAGTGAGCTCACGTCAACGCCAACTGAAACTGGCCCGTGTGAGGGCGACTCGAGGTTGATTGTGACAGAGTCGCATAGTTTACAAATGGTTGGCTCAGGTTTGGCAGCGGCTGTCAAAAACGAGACAAAATCGACCATTTCTGAGCAATGCACGACTTGCGAAACACTCGAAATGATTGCTGTTTTGACTTCGAGTGGTCATGGTTTGCCCTACCCTTAGGCCGGGTTCGACTCCCGGCCGGGGCACCACGGAACTCGTACCTCGACAATCTTGACCACCCCGGCGCGGCTAAAAAGCGGCAAGCGGCCTAGCGATGGAATTCCTCCAGCTTGCTGATGTCGAACAGCTTGTCAACATGATTGACGTCGGCGTCGGGGGCGCCAACCCCGAACCCCGGAAATATCGTGGCCCGCTGGTTGTTATGGTCGATCGCGATCACCGACTCGAGTTCGGAAGCGTGCACGCCGTGGTTGATCTCGGCCCACTCCTGAAAATCCTCGCTCCAGCGGAAACTGTAAGTGAGTATTTTGAACAGGCGCTGCTGATGATCGAACATCACCGCCATCCACGGATGCCAGTCCTCGGCGTCCCAGAACATCACAACGCTGCTGTACGGATGATGCGTTTCCTTGGGCGTACGCTCGACCACCGCGAACCGGCGCATCGACCATACGTCGTCGGGGATATAGCCGTTGGTCCCATACAGATGCGGATAGTCGTATTTGGAGTCCATCACGCATAGCAGGTTGCGCCAGCCGAGGAATTTGAAATTCCAGCGCACCGGGCGGGCGGAGAAGGTATTGAAGTCCTCCTCGGTCTGCTCGGTTCCCACCAGCGAATCCGACTTGACCTCGACCGAGATGCGCCGCACGCGCCGCAATTGTGGATCGTAAGCCCACGCGTCGTCGCTGCGGTACGGATCGTTGTAGCGATACGTGATGAACACCTGGCCGCGCACGTCGTAAGGCTCGAAGAAGCCCTCGAACTCCTTCCAGAGGTATTGCTTCGCGTCGGGCACTGCCAGCACGCCGCCGTCGGCGGCGCGCGGCGCAAGGTGGCTATAGTAGACCCGCTGATAGAAGCTGCTCAGCGTCTTGATGAAGGTGCCGCCGCCGCCAAAAAACTTGGCCGCATCGGTCGGCATCTTGCTCTTGAATTGCGAAGTGCCGATCCAGGTGACGGGCGGCGCCTCGATCACGTTGGGCGCGGAGCCTTCGTGATTGCCGCCGAAACGGTCGAAGATGAACATGAAATTCAGATCGAACGGGCCGTAGTTCTGCCAGCGGTATTCGAAATTCCACACCACCTTGAATCCCGATTGTGGATCACCGGGCACCAGCGAGGCATCGGAAAAGGGCTGTCCGCAGAAATAGTTATCGATCGTGCCGTCGCTCTTGAGCCTCACCTGCGCCTGGTACTTTTCGGTACAGTCTTCGTAGTCCTTGCGCGGCATGTGGCTGCGCGTCGGCACGATCTCCATCTTGAGTTCAGGAAAGTTGAGGTCGTCGACATAACCGGGGGCCACGAATGGACGAATCTTGTCCAGGTCCTTGACGGTCAGCACGTCGCCCGGCTTGAAGGCGGGCTTGGCGTTCGCGTTCTGACTGAGCCACTGCTCCACCGCCTGCCTGGTCGGCAAGGCGTTTTGCGCCGCGGCCGTCGCGGCCCACCAGACCACGACGGCAAGCGCGCACGTCAGCGCCCGCACGGTCCGCAGGCGAAGTCCTTCGGCGTATCCAAACCCTGAGCGCGAGCGAGCGCCGTTCATCCGCGATTCTCTCATCACCAAAGCAATCTCCTTCGAAGCGAGCCCGATCGGATTAACTTCATCCATTAATCGGTCTGGTGCCGCGCGTCCAGCGGAACCCGGCATACCATCGCGAAGACTCGATGATGCACGCCCATCGGATTTTCGGGCAATGGACCTTCAGGAAATCGGCGGGCCAGTGTCTCGCGCAACTCATCGTCGAAACGCGCGACCTCTTCCGGGCCGAGGCTCGCGGCGATGCCGGCGCTCGCCCGAATCCGCCCGCGCCACGCTTCGTGCGTGTAAGGCTGTAGGACGTCGAAGCTGAAGCATTCGATATCGTCAAAGCCCGCGGCCGTCGCGTCGCGGGCGTAAGTTGGATGGATTCCCAACCCGCCGGCCAGCCCCCACTTCGGATTGTGCTTGACGATGAGATCCTCGGTCGCTTCGGCCACGTTGCCCGGCATGGCGATCCAGTCGAAGCTCGCAAGCACCAGCAGACCGCCGGGCACGAGTACCCGGTACGCCTCAAGCGCCGCGCGCGACCGGTCGAACCAGTGCCAGCATTGGCCGGCGCTCACCACGTCGAAGCCGCGGTTCCCAAACGGTAGCGCCTCGGCGCGCGCGCGCACGTAACCGATCGCGAGACCCGCGGCATCGTCGATACGGCGCGCCTCGAGCATCATCGCGGGCGAGACATCCAATCCCGTGACGCAGCATCCACGGCGCGCGAAGCCGCGGCCGAGAAAGCCGGTGCCCGTCCCGAGATCGAGGATGCGTTGCCCGCCGATTCCGACGCCAAAGTTTTCGAGCCTCCGGTAGAACCGTTCGGGAAAGCCGGCACGGTAGCGGCCATAGTCGTCCGCGGTCCTGCCGAAATCGATCTTCCGGCCGAATTCCACGATACGATTGATCGTTGAACCCATCGAAGCCCCTCTCCATGGCAAGTCACGCGCGGCGCCGCGCGAAGTGCCGCGTGGCTTTCCGCCCCGCCACGACGATTATAGAGTGGGGATGCGGCGTGACGCGAATCAACATATATACAGTTGATTAACAGCCGCCGCGCGCGGCCTTCGAGCGCCGGCGCGGTAGAGCCGCGCCGCGCCAGGTGGAGAACCCCAGGGTGAAGCAGAAGCTACAGGAAGACCTCAAGGCGTCGATGAAGAGCGGCGACAAGTTGCGCACGATGACGCTGCGCGGCGTGCTGGCCGAAATCACGCGTATCGAAAAGGACGTGCGCCGCGAGGCGAGCGAGACCGAGATCGTGCAGATCATCAAACGCGAGCGCGCGCGGCGCGACGAGACCCTGGGCTTCGCGCGACAGGGCGGGCGCGCCGACCTGGTGGCGCAGAACGAGGAGGAAGCGCGGGTGCTCGACTCCTACCTGCCGGCGGCGCTTGACGAGAACGAGTTGCGCGCGGCGATCGCCGAGCAGATCGCGGGCGGAGTGACACAAATCGGTCCGTTGATGAAAGCGCTGAAGGACCGCTTCGGAGCGCAACTCGACGGTCGGGTGGCGAGCCAAATGGTCAAGGAAGCACTCGCGCCAAAGTGAACGGCTGGCGGCCAAGCGGCTATTTCGAGAAGGGATGTGCGGGACATGGCCCAGGGAAAAATCGAACCGTTTAAAATCGAGGTCTCCGACGAGGTGCTCGCCGACCTTCGCGCGCGCCTGGATCGCACGCGGCTCCCCGACGAAGTGCCGGACTCGGATTGGGACTACGGCACCAACCTCGCCTACCTGCGCGAGCTGGTCGAATATTGGCGTACCGATTACGACTGGCGCGCGCACGAGCGGGCGCTGAACCGCTTCGCGCATTTCCGCGCCGCAGCCGGCGGTGAAGACCTCCACTTCATCCACGAGCGCGGACGCGGACCGAATCCCCGCCCGCTACTTCTGCTGCATGGATGGCCCGGGTCGGTGTACGAGTTCATGGAGCTGATCCCGCGGCTGACCGATCCGGCCGCATATGGCGGCGACGCGCGCGACTCTTTCACGGTGATCGCACCGTCGCTCCCGGGCTACGGCTTCTCTGCCCATCCGCGCACCCGCGCGATGAACATCCAGGCCATGGCCGACATCATGTTCAAGCTGATGCACGAAGTGCTTGGCTACGATCGCTTCGGCGCGCAGGGGGGCGATTGGGGCGCGGCGATCACCTCGCGCCTGGGCGAGGTCTATCGCCAGCATCTCTACGGCATTCACATCAACATGGTCGCGGTGGGCGCGGCTGAGGGACGCCGCCCGGCCGAGCTGAACGACGCGGAGAAGGTTTTCCTGGGCGATCTCGAGCGCTTTCGCCGCGACGAGACCGGGTACCAATGGATCCAGGGTACCAAGCCGCAGACGCTCGCCTATGCGCTCAATGATTCGCCGGCGGGACTGGCGGCATGGATCGTCGAGAAGTTCCGCACCTGGAGCGATTGCCGCGGCGACGTCGAGCGCCGCTTCAGCAAGGACCAGTTGCTGACCAACGTGATGATCTACTGGGTGACGGGAACCATAAATTCGTCGACCCGGCTGTATTACGAGGCGCGCCATCATCCGTGGCATCTCAAGCCCGACACGCGAATCGAAACGCCTACCGCCGTAGCGAACTTTCCCGCCGAACTGTTGCGCCCGCCGCGGAGCTGGGCTGAGCGCGCCTACAATGTCGTGCGCTGGACCGTGATGCCGTCGGGTGGGCATTTCGCCGCGATGGAAGAGCCGGCGCTGCTCGCCGACGACATCCGCGCATTCTTCAGGGAGTTGAGCTAGAGCGCGGACCGCACCGGTATCGCGAGGGCGGCCACCCGATCGATCAGGAAAAGCTTCGCGTCAGGAAAAGCTTCGCGTCAGGGAAAGCTTCGCGGGTATCCGTAGGACGGCGCGTAAGGCGTCGCCCCATAGGGGCTGTATGGCGATCCATACGGGGAAGCGTACGGCGAGGCACCGTACGGTGAGCCATAGCTGGGCGCATAGCCGCCACCGCCGATTCCGAGGCCGCCGCCGCTGCCCATGCTCAGCATGCCCATCATTCCGATTAGGGGGACGATAGCGGTCAGTCCGCTCGGACTCTGCTGAGTTTGCTGCATGTACTGCCGTTGCTGCTGAGCCTGTTGCTCCTGGTCCTGGTAGCTCTGCGCATTACCGAGCGCGTTGCCGGATCCGGACGACTCGGCCGAGCCGTAACCGCCGTCCGGTGTGCCGTTCGAAGGCGCAGACGGCGCCGAACCGCCGTTGCCGGAAGCCAGCTCCGGACGCACCGCTATCCGGTTGACCACGGGCGCGTTGGGATTGTGAAGGTATTGACGCGCCCGATCGGCAGCGTCCTGTTTGCCGAAGTCGCTCGCCACGAAACCGTAAAGGATGATCTGCTGATCGCCGCTGTTATTCGTCAGCACTTGCGCGCCGACCAGCGGAAGACGATGGCTCTGCAGATAGCTGGTAAGGGTGCCGCTCTGCGCGGTGTCGTTAGTATAGCCGGGCGGGACGGAGCCCGAGTCGGCGGGAGCACCGGCGCTGTAACTGCTATTTGGAGAGGCTGCCGCCGCGGCGCTCGAGGAGTTGTAACCGCTCGCCGAGCCGCCATTGGAATAGCCACTGGACGAAAAGCTCGACGACGGCGCCCCTGGGCCAAACGAAAGGCCACTGGGCGACGAGTTGCTGGAGGCCGGCAGGGTCATGCAAGCCGACATCGCCAGCGCACCGAGGCCGCACAACACTAAACCGGCGATGCGCACAAACCCACTCATGACACGATCATAATCCCGCGCCGCGATTTCGCAAATAGGGTTTAAAAACGCCTCGCCAGCGGTACTCCCAGCCACTCAAATCTTGGTCAGCCGCCGCACAGCGTGCTAGCCTCAACCGCTCGGGAGAGTGGAACAAGCCATGGAGCCGCTTCTGCATTTGATGCGCTCTTATAATTTGATGCGCTCGTATAAGTGGACCGCGGTGGCAGGCGCGATATGGTTCGCCGCCAGCGCCGGCGGGACCACCGGATGCTTCACCGACAAGCGCCCGACTCAGGTGATGGTCACGCCAGTCACGAGCGAAATTCGCCCGGCCAAACCTCCTGACTGCGCCATGCCGGTCCTCACCGAGGAGCCGACGACCGGCTATCAGGAGCTCGCTATCGTCGAGGCCTGGTCCGACGTGAATGAGGACCCTGCAAAGGTACTACCTGAACTCAAGCGCCAGGCCTGCGCAACCGGGGCCCAAGCGCTGTTGATCCTCGGCGGCAAGAAGCAGAACGAGAAAACGCAACTCTACGGCGTCACACCCAACCAGAACGAAACCGACGTGACGGCGGGCAATGGTGTTACGAACCAGTCCGGCGAATATATCAATAAGATGCAGTACACTCCTAAGATTGGCGAAGGCGGCCATATCGGGTACTACATCGACGGACTTGCAATCGAATACACGGCAAACGCAAACACCGCAGCCGCGGTTCAGCAGCCCAAACCGTAGCGCGGCGGTTGTCCCTCCCTAGTGCGAGGAGTCATCCGCCAAAGTCGTGACGTTGAACCTGAGCAGCTCGACCCGGTCCATCTCAGGACCATCGGGTCCGCCTTCGAGCGTCACCGTCCTTATCAGGCCGACATTGGGCGCGTACCAATCCAAATAAGTGAGATGTAGCTTCTGTTTCTTGCGCTCGTACACCCCGCCTTCGTAACTGGCCTGGGTCTCGATGCGGATGCAATTGTTGAAACGGCCGGCCGGCGTATCGATCGGCTTGGTCTCGGCGTAAGTGCGATGGCTCTGGTTGATGTTGAAGGCTCCCGAAAGATGTCCGTAAGGAAAGATCTGGTTGGTCCAGCTCAGATTTGGAACAAGCTGTAGCGGCAGAAACTGCGCCTCTTCCGAGCGTCCCCACGACGGCGCCTGGATGGTTTTCTGGTTGTAGTCCAGCGCCGAGAGCCGCGCGATATAGCCGTTCTTGGCGTAATACACGAGCGGCCGGGTCCCGCCACGCACCAGGCTGTAGGACTCGTCGACTACTGAGCCGGTAATCTTCAAGGCGGGCACGTACTTAATCCCAACCACCCGGTCGGTAATCTGGTACTCCGTACCCTGGCTCTTGGAGAATATCTGGTAAGTCCAGGTGGAATTCGCGGTCAACGGAAAATAATTGGTCCCCGATCCGATACCGCCCGATTTACATCCTCCGAGCGGCGCTACCGCCAGTGCGACAGCCAGTACAAAACCAACCAATCGGATCATCGCAGGAATACCCTCCTCGAAAATGCTGGGCGCGCCTTTTGGCACTGGGACGTCGATGAATGTGGCTCAGGCAAAGCTTTATAAGGTCGGCGTGCGCGAACCCCCCAGGGTACCGCCGCGCCCATTTAGCCTATATAAACGTCTGCTTGCTTGGCAAGCCATACGCGCCGGGCCCCTGCTGAGACCGCCCGAATAACGGGACCGGACACCATGGCTGATGCCATGGAACTTCGCGGCCGCCGGTGGGCAGCCCGCTCGTGCCTGGCCACCGTCGAATCGAATCCGCAAATCCAATCCAATCGTCCACTTGCCGCGTATTTATGCTGATAATGTCCGGCGGCAATTGATCCGAAAAGGAGCGCCACGGTGTTATCGGCAACAGCGATGGCTTTGCGGGCTGGGCGTACCTCTTTGCTATTGGGGACAAATGCGACGAAAAAACAGGGGATCCGCCGCGTTGGCTTTGTCCCGGAGCAAGCGTCCGCGATCAGTGTACCTCGGCTGAGGACGCCCGGCCCTTTTCACTTTCACTTCTCACTTTCCCGCCAAGCATCGGCCGCCGCATCTCTCGCTCCCCGGCGGATGCGGTCGCGCGCCAGGCTATCAAGGGCGGCGCGATTTCTCGCCCCGCGCCAGATGGAGTTCAGCGACGGGATTCAGCCCGACCGTCCAGCTCACATTACGCTTGAAGACTTCCATGTCGTGGCCGGGAACCACACGCGGCAGCTTGTCGCCGATAATCCCGCTCATCTTCTCGAACACCTGCATCACGTTCCACGGATTTCCCTGGATATAGCCCGGCGGCCACATCTTCTCGAGATTCGCGTACCAGTACACGCAATCGCCTGCCGCGATATGCGGACCTGAGGAGGTCTCTATCTCGACCCATTGCGAGCCGAAGGTGTGCGATTGCGAGGCCAGCCGGCATGTGACCCCGGGCGCGACTTCGCCATCGCCATCGAGCAGCGTAACGCGGCCCGCGGCAATCGCCTCATCGAAGCGGTCGAAGTTCTCCCAGTTGATCGACGAAAGCGCCCACGATCCGGGACCCGCCGTCTTGATTAGCTCGCCGCGGCGAAGCCGCGTCCAGCCTTCGTACTCCTCGCGTTGGACGAAAACGCTGGCGTTGGGAAAGGCGACGACGTTACCCGCATGGTCCGCATGCATGTGGGTCAGGATGACCGTGTCGACATCCTCGGGGCGAAACCCCACTTTGCCGACCACCACGTCGGGCCACTCGATATCGGTGAACATGCCCGAAAGCCTGTCTTCGGCCGAGGCGAAGCCGCTTTCCCCGAACCCGGTGTCGATAGCGATCACGCGCCGTTCCTTGGTTCCCGGCGCCGAAACCACCAGCGTATAAAGCATCGGAATCTCAAACGTCCCGGTGTTGCTGGCGATTGGCGACCCGCCCATAAAGTCGCCCGACACCTTGGTACGAGCATATCCCAGGACCCAGATGGAGTAGTCGGCGGCCATCAAGCTTTCTCCTGACGATTAGGGCGCCGCGCGGCGCATTTTCGGCATGGCTAACGAGACGCGCTCAGGTCGGCGAGTCTACCCCACCGCGGCCGGGTCATGGAACCGCGGCCCAGGGCCGGACGCTCGGAGCAGGCGATTGGCTAATGCCTGCGGCGGAATTTAGGCAGCGCCACCTCGGGCGTGACGTCGTCGAATACCACTTCAACCGGTATCCCGAGCGCCAGTTCGTCCGGCTTTATATCGATCACCCACGAAACCATCCGCACGCCTTCCTCCAGTTCGATGACCGCGGGCGCATAAGGAACAAGCGGCGCGAACTGGGGCACAAAAGGCTGCGCGGCCACGGTCCAGGAGAACACCGTGCCCCGGCCCGACGAGCGCTCCCACTCGAACTTGAACGAACCGCACTTCGCGCACATATCGCGCGGGATATGGCGCCACGCTCCGCAATCGGCACAGCGTTGAAAGCGCAGCTCGTGCGCCTTGCAAAACTTGTAGAACTCCACCGCCGGTCCGCGCATCTTCGGCAGCGGTAGCTTGTAAGTACCTGATGTCCCGGCCGCCATCGTTACCTCCTCAGGATCGCCAATCCGCCGTCGCCGAAATCGCCCCATCCGGTGACCAGCCCGACTTCCGCGTCCTTGACCTGGCGCTCGCCGCATTCGTGGCGCAACTGACGGGTGGCTTCGACGATATGATTGATGCCCCAGACGTGGGCTTCGGAATGGAGCCCGCCATGCGTGTTGATCGGCAACTCGCCGCCCAACCCGATCCGTTCGGGCGTGACGAAATCCTTGACCTCTCCTCGCTGGCAGAGGCCCAGCGCCTCGATCTGGAGCATCACGACATAGGTGAAGCAGTCGTAGATTTCGGCGAAGTCGAGATCCTTGGGCGTGACGCCCGCCATCCGAAATGCCTTGGGCGCGGCAAAGGTCAGCCCGATCACGAACGGATCGGGACGCGCCGGAATGTCGTCGGCGGGATATGGATGGCCCTCGGCGACGCCGGAAATATAGACCGGCGGACGGCGCAGGTCGCGTGCGCGCTCGGGCGAGGTGACGATCACGGCGCCGGCGGCGTCGGTCTCGAGGCAGCAGTCATAGAGCCGGAACGGATAGGAGACCCATCGCGACGCCAGGTAACCGTCCATCGTGAGCGGACGCCCGCGCATGTAAGCCTGCGGATTGAGCTGGGCGTGCTTGCGCGAGGTGACCGCGATCGTACCCATCGTTTCGAATGGCGTCTGGTAGAGTTTCATGTGGCGGGTCGCGAGCCACGCGTACCATTGCACCGGCGCGATCGCTCCGTACGGCAGATAGTATGCGCCGATGGTTCCGGCGAGCGGCCCCGGCGGCGCCGAGCCGCTGCCGCCCTGCCCGCCCGCGCTCACGCGCATCACCGAGTAACCGTTCCATCCGCACGGCACCAGCACGCAATCGGCGACGCCGAACGCGACCGCCATCGCGGCGCTCTGCAGCGCCACCACCGGGCTCGCACCGCCCATCTGCACGTAGGCCGAGTAGCGCAGATCCTCGATTCCTAAATTGGCCGCAAAATGTTCGGCCGAAGCGCCGAGCGGTGGTCCGACGATACCGTCGATATCGTGCGGCTTGAGTCCCGCGTCATCGAGCGCCCTCGCCGACGCCTCGAGCATCAGTTGTAGCTCGGTCTTGCCCGAGCCGCGCGTAAACGCGCTCTCGCCAACACCGACGATGCACGCCTGGTCTTTCAATGACTCCATCTTTCAATGACTCCATTTTTTAACCGGGGTACCGTATTGTCGGGCAGGTCCCGTTTTGAGGCACTCTGGCCATCCCGTTCGCTTGAGTTACATCCGCAATCTGGATAGCTCTTTGCCGCGTATCTGGAGAGAGTGACATGGCCGACGTTCAAAAGGCTATGCCAGCAGCGGATCGCGAGCTTATCGTCGCGATGGCGGCCGGCGATTCGCAGGCGTTGCGGAGCCTGAACGCGCGCTATGGCGGAATGCTGTCTGCCCTTGCCCGACGCTTTCTCAACAATGAATCCGACGCCGAAGAGGTGGTCGCTGATGTTCTCTGGCAGGCCTGGCGGGACGCCAAAACTTTCGACGAGAAGCGCGGATCGGTATCCGTATGGCTGGTAACGCTCGCCCGCAGCCGCGCGATCGATCGCCTTAGAGCCAATCGCGCGCGCAAACCGCCGGCCGCGGAACAACCCGATCCGGCTCCGGTTCCCGATCCCGCCGTGGCGCTCGACCAGGCCGAGCGTGCGCGCGTAGTTCGCGCGGCGCTCGCGGGACTCGATTCCAATGAGCGCGCCGCGCTGCAACTGGCTTATTTTTCCGACCTGTCACAATCGGAGGTGGCTGAAAAACTGGGCATTCCCCTGGGAACCGTAAAGACCAGGATTCGTAGTTCGATGATGAAGCTGCGCGAGGCGCTGTCAGGGCGCCATGAGTAGCCGCTAATAACATGGACCATCAGGCAATCAAAGACCTGCTACCCTTCGCCGCGCTCGATCGGCTTGAACCCGACGAGGCACGCGCGCTCCAGGAGCATCTGCGCACCGGATGCGACGAGTGCGAGGCCGAATTGCGCGAACTGCGCGAAGTCGCGGCGGCGGTCGCCTTGAGTCTTGAGCCGCAGGGTTCAGAGCAACGCATCTGGGAGCGCCTGGACGCGCGGCTGCATGATAGCGTGGCGGAGCCGTACCGTTCCGCCGTAAAAAAGAGCGGCGGCGCGCGGCGTCCCGCCGGCGGCCGGGTGCGTGCATGGCGTGCCGCAAGCGCCGTGATGGCCGCCGGCATCGTCGGGATCGCGCTTTACGCCAGCCGGATTGGCGTTGAGTTGCGCCGCGCCAATGAAGAGCATCGACAGCTTATCGCGCGGATGGATTCGCGGCTGAGCGACATGCGCGCGGAACTCGTCAGGGAACGCGGAGAGGTCGGCGCGCTACAGCGAGTCCTTGGCGCCCGCCTCCGCCTGGACCGGGTGCTGAGCGCGCCCGACCTGCGGCTAACCCGCCTCGCACCGCTTACGCCCGCTCCTGGAGCAGGCGCAATCGTCGCGGTCAGCGCCACCAACAAGGCCGCCGTGTTCCAGGCGACCGGCCTGCCCGCCACGCCGCCAGGCAAGACCTACGAGCTATGGTGGATCACCAAAGAGCACGGACCGGTCGCGGCCGGCCTGTTCCAGGCAGAAGAAGGCCATCCTGTCGTCGCGCCTGTCGCACCGCCTCCGGCGGGTGAGCACCTGCTGCTGAGCGCCGTCACTCTCGAACCGGCCGGCGGCGTGAGCAAGCCGAGCGGCGCGATGTACCTCAAGGGCGCGCCCGGTCCCGCGTAGATCGCGGCCAAGGAAAATCCGCCGGGCCGGCGCGCTCGTATCTGAAATGTGAATGCGAATCATCTTCAACCCCCAGCGGGCGTTTCCGGCGCGAGTTTCGATCTCGAAAAGTACCTGCGCACGGCCGGTGGGACGCGCCCGGAAAATTTTGACTGGTCCGATCCGGGTCCGCGGCTCGACGACGACGCGCTCTTCTGCGTCGGCTACATGATGGACATCGAGTCGCATACCATCATCTATTTGCGCGAGATGCTTTCGACCGCGGTCGCGGAGGACGCGTCGATCACCGCCTTTCTGTCGTGCTGGGCCTACGAGGAATTCTTTCATTCGCAAGTGCTCAAGCGGCTGCTCGAAAGCCAGGGCGTAACGATCGACGATCGGCGTTTCGCCGCATTGCGGCGTGCGAGGCCCTCCGACCACGTGGCCCAGGGATTCGCGCGCGTGCTGTCCCGCATAACCCGCCATTTCCCCGCGGTCCACATGACTTGGGGCGCAATCAACGAACTCTCGACGCTCACCGGCTATCACGCGCTGATCGACAGGACCCGCCACCCGCTGCTGACCGCCGTGCTCTCGCGCATCATCAAGGACGAGCGCCGCCATTTTTCGTTCTACTTCAACCAGGCGCGGCGGCGTCTGCAGCCGCGCGCCGCCCGGATACTGACCTCGATCATCGTGCGGAATTTCTGGACGCCGGTCGGAAGACCGGTGCGCGGCGACGCCGACGCTCGCCGCATATGCGGCTACCTGTTCGGCGATGCACAGGGGCCGCGCCGCCTCGCCGAGCACGACTCGATGATCGCGCGGCTTCCCGGTCTGGGATGGTTCGACCTCGCGTCGCGTTACTGCTTCGGCTCGCCGCGTGCCGTGGGTCTTTGCGCTCAGCCCTGAACGCCCGCAGCCCGACCCGGCCTCGCGACCACTTTCTCCGCGAATCAACCGGCCATCGCCGTCGTTGCCGAATATCCGTTCCCTCTCTGCCCAATCGATCCTGCCCAAATTCGATCCTGATCAATCCGATCCGCGAGACGATCCGTATCCTTAACATCCACCAAGTTTTGCAACCGGTACCGGAGGATCCCTATGAGAAGTTCGATACTTCGATTGATGTTAGGAGCGAGCGTTGCCGTCGCCCTCGCCGCGAGCGCGGGGCACGCGCAGGATACGCCGCAAAGCACGCCGCCGGATCCGCCAGCGGGTGCGCTCGCGCCGAACCAAACTGCGGCTTTCGGAGCCAGCCTCCCTCTTGTGTTCACCTACACCGAGAACTTCGATTGCGTCGACGAGCCGACCGACGACCTCAATTTCAACGGGATCCTCGCCGAATCGGATCCGGCCGAGTTCCAAACCCCGATATGCCAGGTCGGTACGGAGCCCAAGCACGATCCGACCGGAGCCCAGGTTCAAACCACCGACAAGCTGTGGGTTCTGGTTCCGTTCTTTGGAACTGACACTACCGACACTGACGCCATCGCATGTCCAGCCAACGCGCGTCCGGGTCTGCTATGCGGCAAGGCGCTTGGCGACACCCTGATTAGCCTCTTCGGCATCGTGCCCGAGGGATTCAAACAGACTCCGTCCGTGCCCGTCCAATGTCCGGATCCGGGGTCGCCACCGGGGACCTGCACGATGCATGCGTCCACGCTCGACCTTTTCCCGGCCCTCGTGGCGCTGGGAAAGCTTCCTGCAACTCCCAAGCAGAACATCTTCGTGCCGACGCCGAATCACAGCCACGTGATCAACCAGGACGTTTTCCAGAAAGCGCCTCAATGGTGGCAGGTCATCACTGTACTCGTTACCGATCCTGCTGATTTTCCGACGCCCGACGGCTCGAGCGGAATCACCTCGGTCAAGAAGCTCAGGAAGGCCCAGAAGGACGGCGGCGCGCTCGGCGATGTTCCGAGCAACTTCTATCTTTTCTTCGGTTCGATGAAGGGAATGAAGATGTAGTGCGCCCGCCCCGTTGCTCGCGGCGGCGCCGGCTTCATCGTCAGGGGCCGACGCCGCCGAAAATCCTCGTGCGCACCCGCGCGAGAGACCTCAGTAGATCACCTTCGATTCCATCAACGCCGCGATCTCTTCTTTCGACAGCCCGAGAATCCCGTTGAAGACTTCGAAGTTGTGCTGGCCCAAATCCGGCGGCGGATCGTAATTGAGGCGGGGGACGCCGCCGAGCTTCGCCGGAATTCCGGGCATCACGCGCTTGCCAGCCGTACGATGCTCCAGGTTCCACCAGTAGCCCCATTCCCATAGATGGCGGTCTTGCTGGATCTCGACGCTATCGAGCACGGGCCCCGCCGGCACGCCGGCGCGCTGAAGACGTTCGGCCAGCTCAATATGTTGATGGCCGCGTGTCCATTCGCGCAGATGAGCATCGAGCGCATCGCTATTCCTCAAGCGTGCGAACTGGTCTGCGAATTTCGCGTCATCCGCCCACGCCGGATTGCCCATCACCTCGCGCAGCGCCCGCCATTCGGCGTCATTGCCCACGGCGATCGCTATCCACTTGTCCTCGCCCGCGCACGGGTAGGTGTTATGCGGCGCCATCACGTCGTCGCGATTGGCCCATTGCCGGCGGTCGCGCCCATTCATGAAATAGTCCATGTACCACTCGGGCGTTTCGCCGATCACG
The DNA here is from genome assembly GCA_963755905.1 of uncultured delta proteobacterium. Classification (GTDB taxonomy): domain Bacteria; phylum Desulfobacterota; class Binatia; order Binatales; family Binataceae; genus JAKAVN01. The sequence continues at coordinate 518,804 of CAVWLM010000002.1, read as the reverse complement.
GTCTCGCCCATGCTCGCGTCGAGCCACTGGCCTTCGCCGGTGCGATTGCGATGACGCAGCGCGGCGAGCAGGTGGAAGACCACAGCCGTTCCGATCGCGTAATCGGGCCAGGTGCCCCCGGTATGGCGCGGCGCGCCGCCCGGATAGCCCTGCGCGTCGAAGGTGCCGATGAACGAGCACGCCATCGGACCCCAGCCCACCCAATCGGCCGGTTCGGTGCCGGTCTTGCCCAGCAGCGAAACCGAGATCACGATGATGTCGCGTTTGACCGCGCGCAGTTCCTCGTAGCTGAGCCCGAGCCGGTGCGAGAGCGGCGCCGGATAGCACTCCAGCACGAAGTCGCTGCGTTTGATGAGTTCGTAGGCGAGTTCCTTGCCGCGCGCTGTCTTGATGTTGAGATTGATCGATTTCTTGCCGTAGTTGAGCGTGTGGTAGCAACCGTTGTTGTTTACGCCGCCAAGGCCGGCAGCCATGAAGGAGGGATTGAGGCGCGAAAAATCCAGGTAGACCTGCGACTCAATCTTGATCACTTCGGCGCCCATCGCCGCGAGCCATAGACCGATTTGCGGCCCGTTGATGATCCAACTGAAATCGGTGACTCGGATTCCTTCAAGCGGCAAACGCGCCATCGCTCTTTCTCCCGGTCAAATCACGCCGGCGGCGCGAAGTCCTGCGAGTTCCTCGCGGGCGCACCCCAGCCGCCCGCACAGGATCTCCTCGTTATGCTCGCCGAGCAGTGGCGCGCGGCGAGCGACGGGCGGTGTCGCAGTCAGCCGCACCAACGGTCCCGGATAGCGGAAACGGCCCGCAACCGGATGATCGATCTCGACGAACGCGCGGCGCTCTTTGAGATGCGGATGCTCGGCCGCTTGGGCGACGGTCAGCACGGGGCCAATCGGCAATCCGATTTTCTGCCCCTCGCGCACCAGCCAATCCATATCGTGCTTGAGAAGCTCTTGCTGGATCAGCGGACGAACGACATCGTCATACTCGGCGCGCTCCGCGGTATTCCTGAACAGAATCGGCTTCCAGGGCGTCAGGATGGCCAAGCAGTTCCTTGAGCGCCTCGAAGTGCGAGTCCACCACCCACAGCACGTAGACGTATCCGTCGCGGCATCGTGACGGCTCGAGCCCGGCCCTGGCATTCGCGCGTAACCGGCTGTAGGGCATCCCGGCGTAGCTGTAAACGACCATTTCGATCTTCGCAGTGTTGACCACCGATTGCCAGCACGCCACGTCGACCCACTGGCCCTCGCCGGTGGCCTCGCGATGGAACAGCGCGAGCATCGTCGCCGCCGCCGCCGTGGTCGCGCCCATCATGTCGGCCTGGCGGCCCGGCGCACGCAATGGATTCTCGCTTGCCGAATCATTGACCAGCGTCGGCGTGTTGTAGCCGGTGAGGCTCATCGCCCATTCGATAAGGTCCGACCCCTTCCATCCGGCATACGGACCGCTTTGTCCGAATGGCGTGACCGACGTGACGATCAACCGCGGGTTGAGCGCGTGCAGTACTTCGTAGCCAAGCCCAAGGCTTTCCATGTGGCCCGGCGGATGGTTCTCCAGCAGTATGTCGGCGTCGCGCACCAGGCGCTTGAAGATTTCCGCGCCGCTCGCGGTCGACGGATCGAGTGTCACGCTTTTCTTGCTGGTGTTGAGATAGAGATAGAGCCCGCTTTTCTCGGGATGCGGCAGGTCGCCGGGAAAAGGCGGATGTCTGCGCGCCTCGTCACCGACCCCCGGAGGCTCAAGCTTGATCACCTCGGCGCCCATGTCGGCGAACAGTTTGCCGCACATAGGTCCGGAGACCATCGTGGCGTATTCGACGACCTTCAGATCATCCAGCGCTGCGGCAGCCAATTTCGTCGTCTCCCGGATTCATCGCTCGAAAGTTTCCGCGCTCTAACGATCCCAACGCCCGCCCCGCCGCCGCGATACGCCGTGGCCTGTTGTCATCGCTGCGCGAATGCCGATAGATACGATGATTAGACCCGCACGGCAAACGGAGCCAACAATGCCAGCCCTGTTATTCGAAATCCGCGACCACATCGCCTATCTGACTATCAATCGTCCCGAGGTTCATAACGCGATTAACCCTGAGGTCGTTGTGCGTCTGGCGGAAGCCTGGCAGCGCGTGGCCGACGACGACGACGTGCGCGCCGCGATCATAACCGGCGCGGGCACCAAGGCGTTCTCGGCCGGCGCCGACCTAGCGCGGATGATTCCGCTGATGACCGGTGCGCGCCAGCCCGAAGATGAGTGGGACCACAAGGTCAAGGAAAATCCGAAGCTTGGCGCCATGGCGCTGCTGCGCGGATGGAACCTTTACAAGCCGGTTATCGCGGCGGTCAACGGCTTCTGCATCGCCGGCGGCCTCGAGCTGATGCAGGCGACCGATCTACGCGTGGCGGCCGACTCCGCGAGCTTCGCCCTGCAGGAGGTCAAGTGGGCGATCATCCCGGCCGCCGGCTCGCTGGTCCGGCTGGTGCGCCAGATGCCTTACTGCAAGGCGATGGAGATTCTGCTGACCGGCAACCGGATCCCGGCCGCCGAGGCGTGGCGGCTCGGGCTCATCAACTATGTGCTGCCGCAGGAACAAGTGATGGCGAAAGCGGAGGAGTTGGCGCACGCGATTGCGGAAAACGGGCCGTTGGCGGTACGCGCGATCAAGGAGACGGTGGAAAAGTGCTCGGGGCTGCCGTTCGAAGCCGCTTTCAAGATCGAAGACGCGGCTCAGCGCTTCATCCGCAAGACTGAAGACGCGCGTGAAGGCCCGCGCGCATTCATCGAAAAGCGCAGGCCGCAATATAAGGGGAAGTAAAAGAGGCGTCCGCCGCGGCGTTCAGCCGCCGGCGGCGCGCTCGCCATCGGACGCCGGCTCTTTCGCCGGCTGCTCAACCGGCGTGGCGGATGCCGGCGGCGGTTTTTGTCCGGACGACCGATTCGCCATCCGCTCCACCACCACGAAAAGCACGGGAACCAGAAAGATCGCGAAGCCGCTCGAGAACGCCATGCCGACGATAGTGACCGTGCCAATCAGCCGGCGAGCCACCGCTCCCGCTCCCAGAGCCGTCCATAGCGGAAGCAGCCCGAAGATGAATGCGAACGAGGTCATCAGAATCGGCCGCAGGCGCTGGCGCGCACCGTTTAGCGCGGCCGTCACCAGTGCCTGCCCCTGCTCGAGCTCGGCCTTGGCGAACTCCACAATCAGAATCGCGTTCTTCGCCGAGAGTCCGATCAGCATGATAAGCCCGATCTGCGCGTAGATGTCGTTGTCGAAGTGGCGCGACCACAGACCAAAGAACGCTCCGCACACCGCCACCGGCACGCTGAGCAGCACGCTGAACGGCAGCGACCAGCTCTCGTAAAGCGCCGCGAGAATCAGAAACACCAGGATCAACGACAGCGCAAAAACTCCCGCGCCGCCGCCCGCCACCGATTGCTGGTACGAGATCCCGTTCCACGCGTATCCCATGTCGCGCGGCAGCACGGAGTCGGCGACCGCGGCGACCGCGCTCATGGCGTCGCCCGTGCTGTAACCGGGTGACGGAAGCGCGAAAATCTCGATGCTCCGGTACTCGTTGAAACGCGTGGTGAATTCGGGACCGAACGTCTTCTGCATGTTGACCAGCGTCGACAGCGGAACCATCGTGCCGGCGTTGTTCCGAACGTAGAATTGCCCGACTTCCGACGCCTTGGTCCGGTATTGCGGCTCCGCCTCGACGAACACCTTCCAGACCCGACCGAAGCGGTTGAACTGGTTTACGTAGTAGCCGCCAAGCAGGGTTTGCAGCGCGAGATAAACCTGATCGATCGAAATCCCGAGCTTGAACACCTTGTCTTTGTCGACCGCCGCGAATAACTGCGGGACCGAGGGACTGAAGGTGAAGCGCATCCCCGCCATTTCGGGCCGCTTGCGCGCGGCGGCGAGAAACTTCTGGGTGTTCTGCCACAGGTAATTCACGTCGTGGCCGCCCCGATCCTGGATGAAGAAGTCGATACCGCTCGCCTGGCCGATTCCGGGAATCGCGGGCGGCAGAAACGCGAACACCTGGGCGTCGAGCAGACCGGCGAGCTTACGGTTCACCGCGGCCACGATCGCCGTCGATTGAAGCGCGAGCGTCTTGCGATCCGGATAGGGCGTAAGCAGGCAAAAATAGACCCCGTTTCGGGGGCTGGTCGTCTGCGAAAGGATACTGAAACCGGCGATGCCGTTGCTGTAGAGAACGCCCGGCTCATTCTTCAGGATCTCGTCGATCTGCCGCATCACCGCGGTCGTCCGTTGTAGCGAGGCCGCTTCCGGCAGCTCGAGGTTGACGATGAAGTAGCCCTGGTCCTCGTCCGGCAAGAACGATTGGGGCAGCTTCTTGCCGATTCCTCCCGCCAGAATCGTGAAGCCGACAAGTAACGCGATCGCCAGCACGAATTTCCGGATCAACAGCCCGGATACGCTGACATAGCCCTTGGTCGCCCAGTCGAACCCCGAGTTGAAGAGCCCGAAAATCCACGCGAGCGGCCCCCTGCGCGTCGCCGTGCCTTTCGGCCGCAGCAGCAGCGCGCCCAGGGCAGGACTCAGCGTGAGCGCGTTGAACGCCGAGATGATAACCGAGAACGCGATTGTCAGCGCGAACTGCCGGTAGAGCGAACCCGTGATGCCCGCCATGAACGCGGTCGGGATAAAGACGGCGGAAAGGACCAGCGCAATCCCGACCAGCGCCCCGCCGACTTCGTCCATCGCCTCGATCGCCGCATCGCGCGGCGACCGCCCCTGTTCGATCTTCGCCGTGATCGCCTCCACCACCACGATCGCGTCGTCGACCACCAGGCCGACGGCGAGCACGAGCCCCAGGAGCGAGAGCGTGTTGACCGAGAATCCTACCGCCGGGAAAAACATGAAAGCGCCCACCAGCGATACCGGAATGGTCAGGATCGGAATCAGCGTCGCCCGCCAGCTCTGCAGGAAGATGAAGACCACCAGCACCACCAGGCCGATCGCCTCGAGCAGTGTCTTCACGATTTCCCACGCGCCCTCGGTCACCGGCACGGTGGTGTCGAGCGTGAGCGTCGCCTGCATGTCCTGCGGAAATCGCCGGGCGAGCTCAGTTACCCGCGCTTTGGCCCGGGTCGCGGCTTCGAGCGCGTTGGACCCGGGGTTCTGATAGAGAATTAGCAACGCGCTGGGCGCGCCATTCATAAAAGCCTGCTGATTATAGCTCTCCGCGCCAAGCTGAATCCGCGCGACGTCTTTGAGCCGTACCAGCGAACCGTCCGGATTGGCGCGCAGGATCACGTTGCCGAACTCCTCGGCGCTTAGCAGGCGGCCCTGCGCCCGCACCGTGTAGGTCAGTTGTTGACCCTGCGGCGCCGGCTCGCCCCCGATCGTACCCGCCGGATTCACGACATTCTGCGCCGAAATTGCCTTGTCGATATCGTCGACCGTCAACTGGAGCTTGGCGAGCGTATCCGGGGCGACCCAAACCCGCATCGCGTAGTTCGACGCGCCGAAGACCTTGACCTGGCCGATACCTGGTATGCGCGCGAGCTCATCCTCGATATTGATCGCGGTATAGTTGGCGAGGAAGGTCTGGTCCCAGGTCCGACGGGGCGACGTGATCGCGAAAACCAGCAGCGGAAGTCCGACCGTCTGCTGGGTCGTGAGGCCGTAGTTGCTCACCGCGGTGGGCAGGCTGGAAAGCGCCTGCGAGAGCCGGTTCTGCACCTGCACCTGGTCGAGATCGACGTCGGTGCCGACCTCGAAATTGGCCTGCAGCGTCATCGTGCCGTCGTCGCCGTTGATCGACTGCATGTAAATCATGTTCTTCGCGCCGTTGACCTGCTCCTCGATCGGAGTGGCCACCGACTGCTCGACGGTAAGCGCATCCGCGCCGGTGTAGACCGCCGTGGTCTGGATCTCGGGCGGCACGATCTCGGGGAACTGCGCGACCGGGAGCCGAAAGACCATCACGGCGCCGGCGATCACAAAAAAAATGGCGATGACCATCGCCACGATTGGCCGGTTGATGAAAAACCTCGACATCGCCTCTAGCCCTGGCGCGCCGGACTCGCGGAGGCCGCGGGCGGCGCGGCCGGAGGCACTGCAGGAGGTACAGCGGCGGGTGCCGATGGTTGCGCCGGAGCGGGACTGACGCTCCCGGACTCGGCGGGCGCCAACTGCGGCTTTACCTCCATCCCGTCGGAGACCCTCTGCAGACCCTCGGTGACGACGCGTTCACCCGGCTTCAGCCCGTCGGTGATGATTCTGAGATCGCCCGTCTGCTTGCCGGTCTTGACCATCCGCAGGCTGACCCGGTCGTCGGCGCCCACGACAGCGACCTGGAACTGTCCCTGGGTTTCGAGTATTGCGCTTTGCGGGACCAGCAGCGCGCCCCGCTCGACATCGGCGGCCACGCGAATCTTCGCATACAGCCCGGGACGCAGAATGTAGTCCGGATTCGGAAAGAGTCCCTGGATCAGGATCGTGCCGGTCTGTACGTTGACCTGGCGGTTGGCGACATAGAAGTGCCCCGGATATTCGTAGGTCTTGCCGTCGGCGAGAATCATCTGCGAGCACCGGCTCGCCCTTCGTCACCCCTTTTTCCTCGTGCAGCTTGATGCGCTCGGCGAAATGCAGGTACTCACGCTCGCTTATCGGGAAGGTGACCTTGATTGGGTCGAGCTGCGAGACCGTCGTCAGCAGCGTGGTGGGGCCGACCAGGTCGCCGACCTGCGTCTTCGCGATTCCCGCGATACCGCCGATCGGCGAAGTCACTCGCGTCCACTCCATATTGAGCCGTGCCGCCTCGACCGCCGCCTGCCCCGCCTCGACCTGCGCAGCGGACGCGCGCGTGGTTTGCGTTTGAGTATCGAATTCCTGCTTCGAGATGACCGCCGCCTTGTAAAGGGTGGTGTAACGAACGAGATCCTGATTGTGCCGTTTCAGCTCCGCTTGCACCTGGGCGAGGTTCCCCAACGCCTGGTCGAGCGCCGCCTTGTACTCGCGATCGTCGATCTGGAACAGCAACTGGTCCTGGTTGACCTTGTCGCCGTCCTTGTAATTCTGCTTCAGGAGGTAGCCGGACACCTTCGGATGGATCTGCGCGTTGACGAAACCTTCCGTCGTGCCGACCCACTCCGAAAAAAGCGGCACGTCCCTCTGAATGACTTCCGCGACCACGACTTCCGGCGGGGGCGGCGGGGGCGCTGGAGCAGTCGCTTTGCAAGCCGCCGCGGCCAGCATTAAGGCTACGGCAAACGCGACGACGGGGAGTCGAAAATCTCGGAAGGATATCAGCCAATCCCTACGCGACCTCATGAGATCGACAATTATGCTTAGATTCGCAGCCTCAAGCGAGGGTTCTCCAAACCGACCGCGAATACCTCGCCTTGTTCTCAGCGCAAGTGCTAGTAAAAGAACGCGGAGGGTTCGCGATGGCACTCAAACTTAAGAAGACCGTCAAGGAACTTTGTGCCGAGGCCGAGAAGGAGATCCAGACCGTAACGCCGCAGGAGGCTATCCGGCTCAAGGACGATCCCGGCGTCGTGCTGGTCGACATCCGCGACATCCGCGAACTCCAGCGCGACGGCCGCGTGCCGGGCGCGTTACATGCGCCGCGCGGAATGCTGGAATTCTGGATCGACCCGGAAAGCCCTTACTACAAAGAGATTTTCGGCTCCGGCAAGCGCTTCGTGTTCTTCTGCGCGGGCGGACTGCGCTCGGCGCTGGCGACGCAGGCGGTCCAGCGGATGGGCCTCGAGCCGGTATGTCACATCCGCGGCGGATTTCGCGCCTGGAAGGAGAGCGGCGGCGCGGTCGAGTCGCTGCCCGAAAAAAAACCGGGCTGAATTCAACGCCCGCAGACGCGCAGCTTGAACGGGATTCGCGTCGGAGTGCTCACGCCGTGGGCACGGCATAAACGCCGGCGCAACATAAGCATCGACAATGACCTGAACAATCTTACCCTGGGAGAACGTACCGATGACGACCGATGAACGAATTCAGCAGGCCGCGAAAAAATACCGCAATTGGGGAAAATGGGGCAAGGATGATCAACTCGGGACGTTGAACTACATCACGCCCGAAAAGATCGTCCAGGCCGCCAGCCTGGTGCGTGCAGGCCGCGTGATTTCATTGGCCCTGCCCTACGATTCCGCGGGGCCGCAAACCGGGGCTTTTGGCCGGGTCAATCCGGTTCACACTTTCGTCCTGACCGGCACCGACGCCGCGGCGGGCGCCCAACCGTTCCCGCACGGAATCGGCGCGGCCGACGACGCGGTCACGATGTTTTTGCAGTGCGGCACACAATGGGATGCGCTCGCGCATATATTCGACTACGGCAAGATGTGGAACGGACAGGACGCCGCCAAGGTCAGCGCCCGCGGCGCCTCGGTCAACGGGATCGAAAAAATGGCCGAAAAGATCGTAAGCCGGGGAGTCTTGCTCGATATCGCCCGCTTCAAGGGACTCGAAACCCTCGCGCCGGGCTATCCGGTGACCGAACAGGATCTGATCGGCTGCGCCGCCGCCGAAGACGTGAAGGTCGGCCGCGGCGATATCGTATTGGTTCGCACCGGGCAGCTAGGCTACTGCAAGAAAAACGGATGGGGCACCTTTGCCGCCGGTGACGCGCCGGGGCTCTCCTTTAGCACCGCCGATTGGCTCTACCGGAGCGAGATAGCGGGCATCGCAAGCGATACCTGGGGACTCGAAGTGCGCCCTAACGAACTGCCCGAATCCTTTCAACCCCTGCATCAGGTGATGATTCCCAACATCGGTCTGCTGGTGGGAGAAATTTTCGACCTGGAAAAAATCGCCGACGATTGCGCCGCGGATAAAGTCTACGAGTTCCTGTTCGTCGCCCCGCCGCTTCCGATAACCGGCGCGGTCGGATCGCCGATAAATCCCCAGGCGATAAAGTGAACAGCGTTGAGCCGATGAGATGTATTTGATGTAAGTGGGTAATCTGGAAACTGACCATCTGAAAACTTGCTGAAACATCCGGGACGCTGCCCGATCGGATGACGCTCGAAGCGCTGAACCGGAGAATTTGAGAACTTATATGGCGAATCCAGTAAATTGGCTGCTTTTTGAAACCGCGGTCGTGATTGTGGTTGCGGTGATAGAGCTTTTCGTGGCGCGCGCCGCCATCAAGCAGAGCAAGGCGTTCGGCATCAACGGACAGTGATCGCAATCCCGCTGCTTACACGGGAGTTCGGTCGAGGCGCTGGCGGAGAAGATCGATCATGCGATGCGCGATGATCGCGGGCGTGTCGCCGCCCGGATGATACCAGACGTGCGACCAGTTGAGCCCGCCCATCAGCAGCAGCCTCAGATAGCGGCGATCGGCGGTCTCGGGCAGCGGCAGCGCGTCTATCAACTTGCGAAACCTAGACTCGTACTGATCGCGCAACTCAAGTAGGCGCTCGGCGACCCTGCCGCCTTCCGGCGGCAGCACCCGGATCATCACCTGCGTGTAGTCGCTCAACTCGAGCAGCGCCTCGAGATGTGCGGTGCATCCGGCCTCCAACCGTTCCCAAGGGGTATCCTGCGCCGCCATCGCGGCATCGACCTGCTCCGCGATATGCCGGAGGCCCTCTTCATACACGGCCAGCAGCAATTCCTCTTTGGAAGAGAAGTGATAGTAAATCGAGCCCGAGAGCATCCCGACCTCGTGCGCGATGTCGCGCATCGAGGTCACGTGGTAGCCACGCTCGCGGAACAGCCGCGCGGCTACGTCGAGCAGTTGCTGGCGCCGGTTGTCCTGACGAGGAGCACGGCTGGCGGAATTGGTCGGCGTCGACACACTCATTTATCGACGGCCCTGACACCGCCTGCGGCACCGCGAGTTATCCGGTCGCCGCGCCCTTCCCTTCCTGACAGCCTCGCGAGGGCCGTTCTGTCGTAACGGCCCCCGAGGCCTGTTTCGGCCTGCCCGCTCAGCCGGCGGCCGCCGCGCTCTGATTGTAAGTGCGGCCGTCAGCGTTGGGATCGAATCCGAGATCGCTAAGATGCGATTTGATGCGATTGTTGAGCAGTCCCACCTTGTCCATATTTGCGACGACCTGCTGATGCATGTCGCGGCGGAAAAGCTGGCGGAACATCGTCTGCTCGGTGCCTTTGGCGACCTCGACACGATAGCGCTCGATACCGTCTATCTCCGCCTTGTTGAAGCCAAATGTCTCGTAAGCGCCGCGCGGGAACTGTCCGGCCAGAACTAAACGCAGCGCTTCCTTGGTAAAGTCCTCGACTTCATTCCGCTCGGTCGCGCTTAGCTGTTCGATCTGCTCGGGTAGGCTCAACACCGAAAAACCCATGTGACGCGACTCATCGCTCAGGATCTTCCGGCAGATAACGCTAAGCAGCGGGTCCTGCGCGCTTTCGGCGAGCATCCGGAACAGCGATACGGCGAGCGTCTCGGCGACGAGCTGTAAGCCGATAGTCTTGATGTACCACTTGCTGCTTCCGACCAGTTGATCGAACAGTGACTTGAGGTTGGTGGTCATCGGATAGACCTTGTTGCCGAGCTTCTCCTTGATGTAGCGCGCAAGCACTTCGGCGTGGCGCGCCTCGTCGACGACCTGGGTGGTCATGAAAAATTTCGCGTCGGTCGTCGGCACCATCTGGACCAACTGGCTGCACGCGATCATCGCACCCGACTCGCCGTGCAGTAGCTGAGAAAGCCGCCAGGCCGAGAACTCGAGGTTGAGTTCGCGACGCTGTTTGACGTCGAGTTTTTCCCAATAGGGGCTACCGTAGGCGTCGATCAGACCGTCGTGGAACACGCCGCGCTCGGGGTCGATCGGTGCGCTCCAATCGATGTCGCGCGAGACGTTCCACTGATCACGCTTGGCGTTCTCGTAGAGCCGCCGCATGTCGGGCGCGTAGACCTCATAATCGCGCTGGTAGATCGTATCGATCGTGCTGGGGATCGCATGCCACGTCTCGGTTGTCATCTGAGCCATGTTCAGCAACTCCTATTAGTGGATACGGGTCGCCGCCCCGGCGTCCCGTTCGCTAAAGCAAACGCTTGTTTGCTATCTATACGACCATGTCGTACTTCTGTCAAGACCAATGCAATACTCTCTCGCGAACATCGAAAAGCGCCTTCAATTAAAGGCTTTCTAGCGTCCGGTGAACTTCGCCTCGCGGCGCTCGAGAAACGCGGCCAATCCTTCCTTGCGATCATCGGTCGCATACAGGAGCCCCATCGCCTGGCGCTCGGCTTCGATACCGGTCTTGAGACTTCCGTTCTGCGCGATATCGACCAGCAGCTTCCCGCATCGGAGCCCGACCGACGGCAGCTTAAGCAGCTTGCGCGCCCACAGAACCGCGACCTCCAGCGCCTGCCCCGCGGGCGCAATTTCGTTGACCAGCCCGTGATGGAAAGCCTGCTGGGCCGACAGCGGATCGCCCGTGTAGATCATCTGCTTGGCGATCGCAGTGGGGAGCATCCGCGGCAAACGCTGGGTCCCTCCGGCGCCCGGCAATAGTCCAATTTTTATCTCGGGCACGCCGATGCTCGCGTCTTCGGCGATGATACGGAAGTCGCAGCACAGAGAAATCTCGCATCCGCCGCCGTAAGCGATTCCATTGATCGCGGCGATCGTCGGGCGGTCGAGATCTTCTATTCCGTTGAGAGCCAACTGCACGCTCTCGATGAAGCTCATGAAGTCGGGAGGGCTCGCGACCTTGCTCAGCCCCGATATATCGGCGCCGGCGCAAAACGCGCGTCCATTGCCGGTGAAGATCACCACGCGCGCGCCCGGGTCGGCGCGCACCTCGGTCACCAGCTTGCGGAAATCTTCGATCATCTCGGGATTGATCGCGTTGAGTTTGCCGGGGCGGTTGAAGCGAACGGTCGCAATCCCGTCCGCGCATTCGTATTGTAAGGTCTGGTACATCGTTTCTCCTCTTTCGATTCCGGTCTTTGTTTTTTCGCCGCCGCGTTCAAACCATCGTCAACCCGCCGCTCACTGAGAGCGCCTGCCCGGTTATGTAGGAAGCATCGTCGGAAGCCAGGAACGCCACTGCCGCCGCGATGTCCGCGGGCTCGGCCAGCCGGCGCATCGGTACGGCGCGGCGCAACGCCTCGTGCAGCTTGGGATTGTGCGTCGCCAGTTCCTGGAGCATCGGCGTATTGGTCGGTCCCGGACAGACGCAGTTGACGTTGATCCCGTGCCGGGCCATCTCGCGCGCCAGGGTCTTGCTGAACGCGATCACGCCGCCCTTGGCGCCCGAGTAAACCGCCTCACCGCTCGAGCCAACGCGGCCCGCGTCCGAACTTATCGACACGATTCGTCCACGGCCCCGCGCGACCATCGAGTCGAGCACCGCGCGACAACAGTTGATCGGCCCGCGCAGATCGATCGCCAGCACCTTGTCCCAGGTCTCCTCGCTATTCTGCAGGAACGGCTCCACCTTGTCCCATCCCGCGTTGTTGACCAGGATGTCGAGCGGACCCAGCCGCCGTTCGGCCTCGGCCACCGCGGCGCGCACGCTGCTCAGCTTGGCGACGTCGATCACAAGTCCGATCGCGCCGCCGCCGACCTCTTTTGCCGCGGCCTCGACACCGGCCTGATCGAGGTCGGCAAGCGCGACCTTGCATCCTTCCTCGCGCAAACGCTCCGCGATTCCTCTGCCGATTCCGCGCCCCGCGCCGGTGACGAATGCGACCTTGCCGCTTAGTCCGCGCATGTGACTATCCCTCCTTTCACCAATCAAGCCTCACACAAATCGCGGCCTACCTGTTACCTGCGGATATCGCGCACGGCCGCGGGCGCGGCGCGATTATAATCCCGTCGCACCCGCTTTGAGAAAGCCCGAAACTCGCGGGGGTCAATCGACACGGAGGATCAATCGACGATCGCCACGGCGGCGCGCGCTCCGTTTGCTGTGCGCGCGAGACAAACTCTGCTAGGAGAGAGTTCTTGAGACGCGCCGGCCAGCGCCGGCACGACGCAATCGGGCGCGGAGGTCAGGCGATGAAGGCGATCGACGGCGACAGCCATTTCATGGAACCGATGGATCTGTTCGAGCGCTACATCGATCCGGCCTTTCGCGAGCGCACCGTGCGGCTGGTGCGCGACCCGGAGAGCGGCAAGGCAACGATGCTTGCCGACGGCAAGCCGCTCAGGCTGCGCGACGTCGATCAGATAATGGGACTCCTCGTCGCATACGGGGAGAAGGAGCAGGGGCTCAACGTCGGAAACTTCGACCGCTACCTGGGCTACAGCCAACAATGGCAGGACATGGACGCGCGCGTGCGCTTCCTCGACGAGGAAGGCTTCGACAAGCAGGTGCTCTACCCCAGCCTCGGAATCGTATGGGAGGGCGAGGTCGAAGATCCGGCGCTCGCCGACGCGCTCTGCCGCGCCTATAACACCTGGGCATTCGAGCTGGTCGCCTCGCACCGGGACCGCCTGTTTCCCGCGGCGCACATTTCGATTCGCGATCCGCAGCTCGCCGTGCGCGAGATGGAACGGGTCGCCAAGCTCGGCGCACGGAGCATTTTTGTCTCATCCGCGCCTATCCGCGGCCACAGCTTCGGTCATCCGGAATTCGATCCGGTATGGGCCGCGGCGGAATCGCTGGACCTCGCGGTCGGCATCCACCTGGTCTCGCAGCGGAACTACACCGGCAGCGCCTGGTACAAGGATCCAAAACCGGGCCTGATGTATTTCACCATGAGCATCATCCAGGATCCGCGGATGGCGTTGACCACGATGGTGGTCGACGGGGTGTTCGAGCGTTTCCCCGCCCTGCGCGTCGCGACCGTCGAGGCGATGGTCGGATGGGTGGGCGAATGGATCGAGCGCCTGGACTATCGCTACTCGTACATGGGTCACACTTCCCAGATGAAGCGTTCGGCCGAGGAATACTTCCATCGCAACATCTGGATCAGCGCCGATCCCGAGGAGCGGATGTTCCCCTACATCGTGCAGTTCGCCGGCGACGATCGTTTCTTCATCGGCTCGGACTATCCGCATGCGGAAGGTTTCGTGCGGCCGGTGGAGAAGGTGCGCAAGCAGTTGGCGTCGCTGCCCAAGGCCTCAATCGATAAAATTCTCGAGACCAACGCGCGCGATTTCTATCACATCTGATTTCCGCGCCGTTGGTCGAAAAGGCCCTCCGAGAACGCGGCGGGCATCGCCGCGCTTCGTGCTTGCGGGTGCGGCGGTTTCGAGATAGCGTGATGCATTATAATGCATTCTGACGCGCAAGCCGCTCGTGCGAGATCAGCCAAAATCCCGGATACGTCTTCCGGAGCTCCGACTGAAGTCTCGCCGTTAGCGGAGGACGCTCCCGCGCGATACCTGCGGCTGCTCGGCGAACGCGTGCGCGACGCACGCGCGAGGCATGGGATGACTCGCCGGATGCTGGCGCACGACTGTGGCGTTTCGGAACGCTACCTGGCGCAGCTCGAAGGCGGCCGCGGCAACCTCTCGATCGTGCTGCTGCGGCGCGTCGCCGCCGCTATCGACGTCCCGCTGGCCGAGCTGGTGAGCGAAGAACTGCCGGCGGTCGAATACGCCCTGGTCGCCGAACGCCTGCGCCGCCTCAAACCGTCGGAGCTTACCGAAGCCGCCGCGATTCTCGCCAAGCGCTTTGGCGACGACGCCGCGCGGGCCGACCGGATCGCACTCATCGGGCTCCGCGGCGCCGGCAAGAGCACGCTCGGTGCGCTACTGGCAGAGCGCCTTGGATGGTCATTCGTCGAGCTCAGCCGCGAAATCGAGCGTGAAACCACGGTCGGCGTTAATGAGATTTTCGATCTTTGGGGCCAGGCCGCTTATCGCCGCTACGAACGGCGCGCGCTCGAGCGCGTAGTGCTGACGCGCTCGCGGGTAGTGATCGCGACCGGCGGCGGTCTGGTTTCGGAGCTGCCCGCTTTCGAGCGTCTGCTGGACACATGCTACACAATCTGGCTGCAAGCCTCCCCCCAAGACTACTGGGAGCGCGTACTGCGCCAGGGCGACTACCGGATGACCGACGGCGTCGGCGTGAAGCAGGCGATGGCCGACATGCGCCGCATCCTGGCCCAGCGCGAGCCGCTCTACTCCAAGGCCGACGCGCGACTGGACACGAGCGGCAAGAGCCCCGCCGCGTCGCTGCGCGAGCTGATGACGCTGGTCCGCAACACGCGGGCAAAGCGGCGGGTTCGCACGAAGAATGACGCTTGACTTAGACAGAGCAAGATGAATTATATTGCAGGTCTGCCGGGCGAGCGGTAAATCCCAAAGTGCGGTAAAAATGAGGCGGCCAACGAAATGTCATTGAAAGTGCAATTCGAAACCGAGCCCAGCCGCTATCGCCATTGGAAATTGGAAACCGCGCATGATCGCGCGCGGCTGACGATGAAGGTCGATGAGGCCGGCGGGCTCGGTCCCGGCTACGCGCTCAAACTCAACTCCTACGACCTCGGCGTGGATATCGAGCTTGCCGACGCCGTAACCCGCCTGCGCTTCGAGCATCCGGGCGTCAGCGTGGTAACGATCGATAGCGCGCTCGACGGGATGTTCTGCGCCGGCGCCAACATCTTCATGCTCGCACACGCCGACCACGGCTTTAAAGTCAATTTCTGCAAATTCACCAACGAGACCCGCCTTGCGATCGAGGACGCGAGCGCCAGCAGCGGCCAGCGCTATATCGCAGCACTCAACGGAACGTGCAGCGGCGGCGGCTACGAATTGGCGCTCGCATGCGAGGAAATAATCCTGGTCGACGATCGCCGCTCGGCCGTGAGCCTGCCCGAGATCGCTTATCTCGGCGTGCTGCCGGGAACCGGCGGCCTCACCCGCCTGGTCGACAAGCGCAAGGTGCGCCGCGACCTCGCCGACGTCTTCGCCACGCTGGCCGAAGGCGTGCGCGGCGAACGCGCGGTCAAATGGGGCCTGGTGGACGCGATCGCGCCGCGCTCGCGCTTCAACCAGGCGGTGGCCGAACGGGTCGCGTCGCTGGTCGACTCCAATCGGGCGGGCCGCGCCGGTATCGCGCTCGACGCACTCGCACCCGCCGATAGTGAAACCGAAGTGCGTTACCGGCATCTCACGCTGCGTCTCGATCGAGCGCAGCGCCTGGCCGAGTTGATCATCGAAGGACCCGGAAGCGTGCCGGCGATCCCGGCCGAAGCAGCGGCGCTCGGCGGGGACTTCTATCCGCTGCGCCTTTTCCGCGAGATCGACGACGCGCTCCTCCGCCTGCGTTTCAACTATCCTGAAATCGGGCTGGTGCTGATCAAATCCGCAGGTGACCTAGATCGCGTGGCAGACCTGGACCGCGCGATGTGGGAGCGGCGCGAGGACTGGTTCATCAATGAAACGCTCCTGCTGATGAAGCGCGTGCTCAAGCGCCTGGACCTCACGGCCAAAAGCTTCTTTGCGATTATCGAGCCAGGCTCATGTTTCGCCGGTTCGCTTTTCGAGCTAGCCCTCGCCGCCGACCGAATCTATATGAAAGCGGGCGCCGACGCGCATATCGCGACTGGAGCGCTGAACGCAGGCACGTTCCCGATGGGCAATGGGTTGAGCCGTCTCGGCACGCGCTTTATCGCCGACCCGTCGCACGCGGCAACTCTCGCGACCGGCGGCAGATTCGACGCGGAAGCGGCTCTGGAGGCCGGGCTGGTGACGGTGGCGCCGGATGAGCTGGATTGGGAGGAAGAGTTGCGCCTAGCGATAAGCGAGCGGCTGTCGCTCTCGCCCGACGCGCTCACCGGGATGGAAGCGAGCATCCGCTTCGCTGGACCGGAGACGATGGAGACGCGGATTTTCGGGCGGCTTTCGGCGTGGCAGAACTGGATCTTCCAGCGCCCCAACGCCATCGGCGAACACGGGGCACTCAAGCTGTACGGTCAACCGCAAAGCCCGCAATTCGATTTCAGGCGCACTTGAAAAGTTCGCGCCGGACCCGCGGCGCGCTGGAGCTTCAGTAATGAACGGCGACATTCCCAACAACGTCGATCTCGATCACGACCAGCAATTGCGCCGCGCGCTCGCGACGTGGCATCCGCGGTTTCTTCAATGGTGGAACGAGGTCGGACCCGAGGGTTTCGACACTTCCACCGTTTACCTGCGCACGGCGATAAGCGCCTCGGCCGACGGATGGGCCAACTACACGTATGTGAAGATGCCGGAGTATCGATGGGGCATTTTTCTGGCCCCGCCGGAAAACCGCAAGATCGGTTTCGGCGACCATCCGGACGCCGATCCGTGGCAGCAGGTGCCGGGCGAGTTTCGCAAGGAACTGCGCCGGATCATCGTGACGCAGGGCGACACCGAGCCAGCCTCCGTCGAGCAGCAACGGCATCTCGGAAAGACCGCGCCGTCGCTCTACGATTTGCGCAACCTGTTCCAGGTCAACGTCGAGGAGGCGCGCCACCTGTGGGCGATGGTCTACCTGCTGCATCGCTTCTTCGGACGCGACGGCCGCGAAGAAGCGGAGGAATTGCTCACGCGGCGCAGCGGCCATCGCGACCATCCGCGCATCCTGACCGCGTTCAACGCGCCGATCCGTGACTGGCTGGACTTCTACTGCTTCGCGATGTTCACCGACCGCGACGGCAAGTACCAGCTCGAGTCGCTCTCCGAGAGCGGCTTCGACCCGCTCTCGCGCACCACGCGCTTCATGCTCACCGAGGAAGCGCATCACCTGTTCGTCGGTGAGACCGGAGTGCAGCGCGTGGTGCAACGCACCGCCGACCTTATGAAGCAGTCGGGACGCGCCGACATCGGGGCGCTCGGCGGCATCGAGCTCTCAGTCATCCAGAAGTATCTCAACCTGTGGTACTCCGAGAGTCTTGACCTGTTCGGCGCCGAGGATTCGAGCAACGCGGCGACTTATTTCGCAACCGGCATCAAGGGGCGTTACCGCGAGCATGCCCCCAACGTCTACCGCGAGCATCGCGCGCTGGAGGGCGAATACGAGATGCGCCTGCCGGGCCGCGCGGCGGAAAAGATTCCGCTGCGGCGTGCGATGAATGCGATCCTGCGTGACGCTTACGTGCAGGATTGCGAGCGTGGCCTGGCCCGATGGAACCGCGAGCTGGCCGCGCGCGGACTCGAGCAGCGCCTCGCGCTGCCGGCGCTGGGGTTCAACCGCAAGGTCGGCGCGTTCGCGGGAGGATGCTGCGACCCGAGCGGAAACCTGCTTGCGCCCGAGGAATTCGCGGCTCGCCGCGGCGAATGGCTCCCGACCGAGGAAGATCGTGCGCGCAACGCCGAGTTGATGCAGCCGGTATACGAGCCGGGCAAAGTCGCGGGATGGATCGCGCCGCCCGCCAAGGGCATCAACGGCCAGCCGCCGGATTTCGAGTATGTGATCCTGAGCTAGCCGCGGTCGCGCAGTATGCGGCGCAGAATTTTGCCGTTAGGAGTTTTAGGTAGTTCCGCCAAGAATTCGATCCGCTGTGGCACCTTGTACGGCGCAATCACGCTACGCACGTACTCGCGGATTTCCTCGGCCAGCGCCTCCGACGCGGCGTGACCCTCGCGCAGCGCGACGAAACCCTGGACGCGCGCGCCAATTTGCGAATCGGGAATTCCTACCACCGCCGCTTCGAGCACCGCAGGATGCTCCAGCAGTGCCGACTCGACCTCCTTGGGTGAAATTAGGTAAGCGCGGCTTTTGATCAAATCGTCGGACCGCGAAACGTACCAGAAGTAGCCGTCGGCATCGGCGTACGCGATGTCCTGCGTGTAGTACCATCCGTCGCGATTCACCGCGGCCCATCGCGCCGGCGCCTTGCGGTAACCCAGCGTGAGACCGGGATGATCGTTGCGAAAGACCAGATGGCCCGGCTGGCCGCGCTGCTGTTCGCGGCCGTCGTCGTCGAGGATCGCGGCTTCGTAGCCGCGAAGCGGCTTGCCCATCGAGCCCGGCCTGATTTCCATCCCGATCCGGTTGCCGATGAAGATGTGGGTCTCGGTCTGGCCGATGCCGTCGTAGATCGTCACGCCGAAGCGGCGGCGGAATTCGTTGAAGGTGTCGGCGGGCAGCGCCTCGCCCGCGCTGACGCAGACGCGCAACGAGTCCAGGTGATAGCGCCGTTCCGCGTCCGGCAGTGCGAGCATCATCCGATAGATCGTCGGCACCGCGGCAAAAATGGTCACGCGATGGCGCTCGATGGTCTCGAACGCGGCCTCGGGCGTAAACCGTCCTTGCGGCACCACGATCGCCGCGCCTTCCATCAGCGGGTACAGGCAGCCGGAGCCGAGCGGATAGATGAACGACCAGTCCTGCGGCTGATAGCAGACGTCGTCGGCGCTCATCCGCACCACCTCGCGGTTGTACGGATCGCCGGCTCCGATTAACCATCGATGAGCCTGCTGGACACCCTTGGGATCGCCGGTGGTGCCCGAAGTATAGATCACGAATGCCGGTTGCTCGCGATGGGTCCGCGCGAAAGCGAACTCGGGCGACGCCTCGGCCATTAGGCGCTCCCAGGAGAGCGTGCGCCGGCCATCGACACCGGTGGCGCCGGCGCCAGTCAGAATGATGTGACGCAGCATCGGCGTGCGGGCGCTCACCGCCTCGATCGGGGCGAGCAACTCCGGCGTCGAGACGGCAACCACCGCTTCGCTGTTGAGCAGAATCTTTTCGACCTCGTGGTCGCGGAACAGGAAACTGGTCGGCAGCACGATCGCGCCGGCCTTAATCGTACCGAGGATCGCGATCAGCGTGTCGAGGCTGGTGCCCAGCCGCAGCATCACGTGATCGCCATGACCGACGCCGAGCGCCCGCAACGCGTTGGCGAAGCGATTGGTGAGAGCGCGAAGATCGGCGAAGGTGTAGGCGTTGGCGCCGGCCCATACGGCGACGCGCGCGCCGCGTCCTTCCTCGACGTGGCGATCGACGACGTAGCTCGCGAGATTGAGCTGGTCGGGAATTTCGAGATAGGGGCGAACGCCCGATGGTCTGGCACTCATGGCAAATCCATTATGCATCGCGGACGCGCGATTCGCGCGCCTGGCGCGCCCTCCCATCCGCTCCGGGCCTAGGTTATGTTGACAGAACGATTTTCCTCAACGAGACTGCCCGGCGGCCACGCACGATGCCGCGGCGTCGCGGGATCCACGGATTTACCACGGACTTAACGGATGATTCGTAGAGCGATGGGCGCGGCGGTGCTGGTCATCTTCGGCGTGATCTGCGCGGGATTGGTCGCGGAGGTCGGCGTGCGGGTCGCCAATCATTTCTTTCCCTACTTCTATTGTTATGACGCGGCGCGCGGATGGGGCCTGCGGCCGAACACCGCCGGCTATTATCGGCGCGAAGGCGCCGCTTACATCCAGATCAACAGCGGCGGCTTTCGCGGGCCGGAGGTTGCCAGATCCAAACCACCGGGTACGGTCCGCATCGCGGTCCTGGGCGACTCTTATACCGAAGCAATCCAGGTCCCGAACGAGGACACCTTCGCTTCGGTCGCGGCACGCAAGCTCGCGCAATGTCCATTGCTCAAGGGCCGGCGCGTCGAGGCGCTTAACTTCGGCGTCGACGGCTACGGTACCGCGCAGGAGTTGCTGACGCTGCGCGAGAAAGTATGGGCCTATCAACCGGACATCGTGGTGCTCGCGATTTTTCTGGGCAACGACGTTCGCAACAACTCGGTCTCGCTCGAAGGCAATCTTTGCCGGCCGTTTTACGTCGATCGTGACGGCAAACTCGCGCCGGCGGGACCGTTTGAAGACTCGAACTCGTTTCGCCTCTGGTGCATGGCGCGCTTCGACTATCGCAAGTCCGGGCTGCTATCGCTGGTCGGAAGCGCCTGGACGATCCTGAGCACGCGCAGCCAGCGGCCGACTGCCGAATTACCCGTCGAAGCGGCGATCAACTACGACATCTACAAACCGCCCACGGAGCAAACCTGGCGCGACGCCTGGCAGGTCACCGACGACCTGGTAGAAGAGACGCATCGCGAGGCGGCGCAGCATGGCGCCGTCTTTCTCACCGTTACGCTCGACACCAGCATCCAGGTATGGCCTGACCCAAAGGTGCGCGAAAATTTTATGAAGCGAATCGGGGTCAGCGATCTGTTTTATCCCGACCGCCGAATCGCCGCGCTCGGCGACCGCGACGGCTTCGACGTGTTGACGCTGGCCCAGCCGCTCTATCAGTACGCGCAGGCGCATCACGCCTTTCTGCACGGCTTTGCCAACAGCAAGATCGGGTTTGGCCACTGGAACGCGGAGGGTCATCGCGTCGCGGGCGAGCTTATCGGCGAGCGGCTGTGCGCGATGCTCGCGGCGGGCAAATGCGCGAGCTGCGCAACCGGAGCGGCGGGAGCGCCTGGCGGGCCAGGCGCCCCCGCCGCTCCGGCATACGGCGGCGCACCGCGGTAGCGGCGCGCCGCCGTCCTCCGGAACGCTTCGTGGCGGCGGCGCACGCATCGCGTGCGCCGCCGCCACGAAGCGGTACGTGCCATGACGCAGCGGGCACTCCGCGCCTCGCGGCGCGGAGTGCCCGCTGCGCTATGGCCTTGAGCCCCGCCCTAGCCCAGCCGCTGATCGAACTGCACGATTATCCCATCCGGATCCTCGAACAGACAGGTGAGTACCTTCTTGCCCGGCATCTCGCCGTAAGCGGTTGAGTCCGCCTCGAATGGACCTACGAGGATCTTCACGCCCGCCGACTTCAACCGCTCGACGCGTTCGCGCAGGTCGCTGACCCAGAACGCAAAATGATGAATCCCGAGCTGGTCGATTTTGATCGGGCGGCCCGAAGGCTCTCCCGGCTTTTGCGAGAGGACGATAAAACCAGCCTCGGGCCCCTCGGCCCATTTGAGATAGACCGCGCGGCGGCGAGTTTGCGCCGGGTCGGCAAACAGCCGCTCCGATCCGCGCACCGGCTCTTCCTTGTCCAGGGTCACGGTCAGCCCGAGCAGGTCGCGATAGAAGCGTAGCGATCGCTCGAGGTCGCTGACGCCGATCGCGACGTGCGAAATTCCGCGCATTGCCTTTACCCTCCGCACTCTGGTCGAATGATGCGCAATCGTGAACAGCCCTCTTCTACTGTCCGCGTACGACCGGCGTCAAATCCATTCGCGGACCGCGTCCGCCGCCGCGATAGCGATGCCGGCCTTCAGGATGCTCGCGATGACGATGGTCGTCGCGATGATCGCGGCGGGCCTGGCTATCGCCAGCGGCCGCGCGTACGCACAAGCCACCGCCGACCAACCAAGTGGAGTGGATCCAGCCGCCCAGGCCGGAATCGGAGATCGCGAAGCCGAGCAAGCCGCCGCGGTTCTCGAACGGCTAGCGCGATCCAATTTCGGCAACCTAGACGAAGCGGAACTGAAGCTGGTGCATGCCGCACCGCAGCGCGCACTGATATGGGCGGGACCGAACAACGACGCCACCAGTCCGCTCAACGATCCGTCGAGGGCCTCGCGATGGCCGCCCGGCCGCGGGATTCGCGCGGACCTGGTCCGATGGCTCGCCGCCGACCCGCAGGCGCGGCCGTACGTCCATCCAAGCGGCATCGGCATCGGCGGCGCGGCTATCGTCGGACAGCTCGACCTCTCTTATTTGACGCTCAACGCGCCGCTCACGATCATTAGTTCGACGATATCCGAACCAATCGACTTCTCCTTTGCTCATCTGCAGAGCCTCGACCTTTCACGTGATGTGACGGGTGACATCACCGGCGACCGTGCGACGATTACCGGCGATCTCCAGTTGACCGGTGGAAAATACGGCGCGGTTTCGGGCGATCGCATCACGATCACGGGCGACCTCCTCCTGAGCGGGGGTGACTTCGGCCCGGTCAGCGTGTTTCGCGCGGAGATCGGCGGCAGTCTCGATTGCAGCGGCGGCCGGTTCGTAGGCGGGAACGATCCGCTATCGATCGTCGAGGCAACGATCAGGGGCGACGCGTCCTTCAACAACGGCTTCACCACCGACGGGGTGGTCGACTTGACGCTCGCGCAAATCGGCCGCGGGCTCAGCTTCAAGGACGCGCACTTCATCGGAACGGGCGTCAACGGGCTCAACGCCGACCGCGTAACGGTCGACGGAACACTCTACTGGGACAGCATCGCACGCACGCCCGGCACCGAGCTTAATCTGACCGATGCCCGCGTCGGGGCGCTGTGGGACGACGCCGCGAGTTGGCCGGCGGCCGGCAATCTCTTCATCGACGACTTCGTTTACGGCGACATCAGCGGCGGACCGACCGACTCGCAAAGCCGCCTTCGATGGCTCGCGCTCCAACCCCCGGGCTATCGGCCGCAGCCTTATGGCCAGCTCGGGAAGGTGATGCGCGAGCGCGGCTCGGACGTCG
The DNA here is from genome assembly GCA_963755905.1 of uncultured delta proteobacterium. Classification (GTDB taxonomy): domain Bacteria; phylum Desulfobacterota; class Binatia; order Binatales; family Binataceae; genus JAKAVN01. The sequence goes on along the minus strand of CAVWLM010000002.1, from coordinate 495,535 downwards.
GCGCGGTCGATGTGATCATCGCCCAGGAAGACGCGCGCCGCCATCAGGGCGGATTGGGATGGGGCGCGCGGGTGTGGAGCTGCGTACTCGACGCCACCATCGGTTACGGCTACCGGCCGATTCGCGCGCTCTGGTGGATTCTGTTCTTCGTCGCGCTCGGTTCGGTGCTGTTCGGATTGGGCTACCACGAGCGCGCGATCACGCCGACCGAGCCCGACGCCTACGACGCTTTTGTCAAAACCGGCGAGCCGCCGCGCCACTATCCGCCATTCAACGCGGTCGTCTACTCACTGGAGAATTTTCTGCCGGTGGTCGATCTGCATCAGGGAATGTACTGGAGACCCAACCCGCGCCATGGGATGGGCGGCCGGATGCGCGCGCTCTCGGGCACGCTCCTCCGATGGTACCTGTGGATGCATATTCTCGCGGGATGGATAATCACGCCACTGCTCGCCGCGGGGCTCTCGGGCCTGGTGCGCCCCGACTGAACCGCGGTCGCGCCGCCAGACTGTTTTGGAGATCGCTCGTAGAGGTATGCTAAACACAAGTTGGCGCGTGTCGCGTGGCTGGATCCGCGGCGCGCGTGGAAATATCCGATCCAAGGTAGCATCGCCCGCGCTCGCGCGGACGTAACGGGAGGTAAACGGTGGCATCGATCGAATTTGGCGTGGCGCTGCCCTCGGTCAAGGACGTGGTCGAGTTCGCGAGGTTCGCCGAGCGGCTGGGCTACGACTATCTGACGTGCGGCGAGCACGTGATGTTTCATGGGCCGGTGGCAAACTCGCTCATCGCGCTATCGGTGGCCGCGGGAGCGACCGAGAAGATCAAGCTGATGAGCTCGATCGTGCTGCTGCCGCTGTATAACCCGGTGATGCTGGCCAAGCAGACTGCCGTGCTCGACGCCGCTTCGGGCGGGCGTTACCACCTGGGCGTCGGTATCGGCGGCGAGTTCCCCAAGGAGTTCGAGGCTATCGGCGTGCCGGTCAAACAGCGCGCGTCGCGCTCTAACGAGGCGCTCGAACTGATTCCGAAACTCTGGACGGAAAAGAACGTCACTTTCGAGGGCCGCTACACGCGTTTTTCCGGGGTCACGCTCGAGCCCGCGCCCACCCAGAAACCGCATCCGCCAATCTGGGTCGCCGGCCGCAAGGAGCCCGCGATGCGCCGCGCGGCGAAGTATGCCGACGGATGGCTGCCATACATGTACACGCCCGAGATGTTGCGCGAGAGCCTGACGAAGATCGATACGTTCGGCCGCGAGGCCGGACGCGACATGACAAAGTTTCGCCCCGGCCTGTTCATCTTCACTTCGGTCTATCCCGACCGCAAAGAGGCCGAGGAAGTCGCCGCGCGTTCGCTCGGCAAAAACTACGCGCAGGACTTCTCCAAGATCGCCGGCCGCTACGTGCTCTATGGCAGCCCGGAGGATTGCCGCAAGCGGCTTGGCGAATATGTCGACGCTGGCGCGCGCAGCGTGATGTTCAGTTGGGCGTGCCGCCACGACGACATCGAACGCAACATGGAAACGATCGCGAAAGAAGTCATGCCCGCGTTTCGCTAGGCGCCCGCGTTCCGCCAATTCGTAGAATTCGTCGAGGCTCCATCCAATGTCAGCATCGCCAAACGGACCTTTGAGCGGCATCCGCATCGTCGATCTCACCCAGAATCTTTCGGGTCCGATGGCGACGATGATTCTCGGCGACCAGGGCGCCGACGTGATCAAGGTGGAGCCGCCGGCAATCGGCGACTTCACCCGCGCGATGGGCGGAACCAAACGCGGCGTCGCGCCGGCCTTCGCGATGATCAACCGGAACAAGCGCTCGGTCGCGCTTAACCTGCGCGATCCGCGCGGCCTGGAACTGCTCGAGCGGATGGTCGCCCGCGCCGATCTGTTCGTGCAGAACTATCGGCCCGGCGTGGCTGAGCGCATGGGAATCGGCGAAGCGGCGCTGCGCGCGGTCAAGCCGGACCTGGTCTACGTTTCGATAAGCGGCTTCGGCGAAAGCGGTCCATACGCCGATCAACGCGTTTACGACCCGGTGATCCAGGCGCTTTCGGGGCTCGCCGCGATTCAGGCCGACGTCGAAACCGGCCGCCCGCATATGATTCGCCTCATCATCCCGGACAAGGTCACCGCGCTAACCGCGGCGCAGGCGATGACCGCGGCGCTGCTGGCCCAACAACGCACCGGGGAGGGGCAGCATGTGCGGCTCGCGATGCTCGACGCGGTGATCGCGTTCCTGTGGCCGGAGGGGATGGCGGCGTACACTTTCCCGGGGGCCAACCGCGGGAGCATCCGCGCCGCCAGGGCGCGCGAGCTTATTTTCGAAACCACCGACGGTTACATCACCGCGGCCGCGAATACCGACTCCGAGTGGCAGGGGATGTGCCGCGCGCTGCAGCGGCCCCAGTGGCTCGGCGACGAGCGCTTCAAAACCCCGGTCGACCGTATTCGCAACGCCGACCTGCGGCTCGAGATGACCGCCGAGGTCCTCAAAACGAAAAGCTCCGCCGCGTGGCTCGAGGTCCTGCGCGCCAACCAGGTGCCGTGCGCGCCCGTGCTGAGCCGCGAGGAGGTGCTGCACAACGCGCAAGTGGTCGCCAATCAGATCATCGTCGAGTCCGAGCATCCGCACGCGGGCCCGATGCGCCAGCCGCGTCCGGCCGCGCGCTTCGATCGCACACCCGCCTCTCTCAGGCGCTTCGCGCCGCTGCTCGGCGAGCATACCGACGAGGTGCTCGCCGAGACGGGCGTCGCAGTCGCGGAACTCGGGGCGCTCCGCGAACAAGGGGTGATCGCGTAGCTCTCCAGTATTGATTTGGTGAAAGATTGATTTGGCGAAAGGTTGGTTTGGAGCGGAAAGCGAAGAGATCGCGGCGGTTACGTGAAAACCTCTCCCGATCAGGGCCGGCTATCCCCCGCCGCCGCGATTGCCTGCGCGAGCGTGAAACGTCCTTCGTAAAGCGCGCGCCCGGTAATAACGCCGGCTATTCCATCCTCGAAGAGCGCGCGCAGCGCCACGATATCGCCGAGCCCCGCAACACCGCCCGAAGCAATCACCGGCGTTTTTGAGAATCGCGCGACCGCTTCGTACATCGCGAGGTCAACGCCGTTTTCGGTGCCGTCGCGCGAGATGTCGGTCAGGATGACCGCGGCTATTCCCGCCCGCTCGAAGCGCTCGAGAGCTTCCGCCACGAGAAGCTGGCTGGTCTCGCGCCATCCCTTGATCGCCAGGCGCCCCTCGCGTACGTCGAGCGATCCAAATACGTGTCCCGGATGCTCACGGCAGGCCTCGGCGAGCATCGCCGGATCGAGCATCGCGGCCGATCCGATCGATACGTAATCGGCCCCCGCCGCTAAAGCCGCACGCACCGAATCGGCCGTGCGCAGCCCTCCGCTCACATCCAGCGCGCAGCCAACCGCGGCGCGAATCGCGCGAATCGAATCCAGGTTGCGCGGCGCGCCGGCGATCGCGCCATCGAGGTCCACAACGTGAATTATCCGCGCGCCGTCGTGCTCGAAAGCGCGCGCGGCCGCTGCGGGGTCTTGGCCATAGATGGTTGCGCGGTCCATCTCACCGCGCAAAAGGCGCACGACCTCGCCGGCTTTGAGGTCGATCGAAGGAATGACGGTGAACTTGTCGAACAAAATCCGTCTACGAGAGCGTGCCCTTGGTCGATAGCACGCCGCCGCCCGAGCGCGGTTCGCGGGCAGTCGCCTGATCCATCGCGCGCGCGAGCGCCTTGAACGCGGCCTCGATAACGTGATGCGGATTGCGGCCGCCGACAAGATTGAGATGCAGGTTCATCCCGGCCTCGTCGCTGAGCGCTTTCATGAAGTCGTGCACGAGCTCGGTCTGGAAAGTTCCCACCCGCTCCTGCGCTATCGGGACGTTGTAGGCAAGGTAGCTGCGGCCGCTGATATCGACCACCACCGAGCACAGCGCCTCGTCCAGCGGAACCATCGCCTCGCCGAACCGCCGGATGCCAGAACGATCGCCGAGCGCCTGGCGAAAGGCGCGGCCGAGCACGATACCGACGTCCTCGACCGTGTGATGCTCGTCGATATGGACGTCGCCGCTCGCCTGGATCGCGAGATCGAAGAAGCCGTGGCGCGCGAAACTCTCCAGCATGTGGTCGAGAAACGGAACTCCGGTCGCCACCGTGCTGCGCCCCGCGCCATCGAGATTGAGGACTACTTTGACCTCGGTCTCGCGCGTCTTGCGTTCGACCGCGGCCGAACGGCCGGCGAGCGGCTGATCGCCGCCACCCGCGGGCGCGGACGGCTTCTTTGCGGGCGCGATCTTCAGGCGCGTAGCCTTCAACTGGGACTTGTTGGCCATATCTTTAGTGCCACCAGGTTTAGAGGATCGGCGCAGGAGCGGCGAGCCCTTCACCTTATCGCGTATCATCATGCCGTCATCGCGGCATCGTCATCAACCGGTCCGTCATCCCGAGAGTTGGTAAATTTATCGGGAAAGAGTTACGCCGGACGTCTTCTGCGGGCAGATCGATCAACACAAAAATCGCTTCGCGTAGATCCTTCGACTGCGCTCGCGGACTCGCTTCGCTCAGGATGACCCGAAAAGGCAGACTCGTTACCGAAGCGACGGCCCTCAGCACTTGATTCATGGCTTTCGCGGCGGCGCGGAGGTTATTGAAGCATGCTGACCGCTCTCCCTCAACGAGATCACCCGCTCCTTCGTCTTAGCAACGAAGTTCACCTTTTCAGATACGAGTCTCTTCGGTCATCTTGAGCGGAGGCTGCCGGAATCGAAAGATCTCGCGTGGTCCTCCGCGCGTAATCCACGATTCCAGATTTTAACCACGAATTGGATCGACCCTGCCGTACTCGGAACATCCGTTAGACCATCGATCGCCGCGGTTAACGCGCGGAGGACCGCGCGAGATCCTTCGCTACGCTCAGGATGACTCAATGGGGACTCCAAATGATTCTGCGCTCGCGGACTCGCTTCGTTCAGGATGACATAAAGAGGGAATCCAAATGACTTGCAGTTGCGGACGTACCCGCTTCGCTCAGGATGCCCCAGCAAGAGCTTCGGCAGCTTTGTGGCGCCGGCTATCCGGCTCTTTCATCTCTCCCTGTCTCACTTTCCGCGGCGTGCACCGCTGCCCCCCAAACTTCCGGGCCGCCCGGAGCGCGCGCCTTTGCTGCCCAGTCGCAACTCCACCGCCCGCGCGTGGCCCTCGAATCCCTCCATGCGGGCGAGGCGCGCGACCGCGGGTCCGAGTTTTTCGATCGTGCGCGCCGAAGCCTCGATTACACTGGTTCGCGCGATAAAGTCGTACGCGCCCAGCGGCGAGGCGAAACGCGCCGCGCCACCGGTGGGCAGCACGTGATTGGGTCCCGCGAGATAGTCGCCGAGCGGCGCGGGACTGAACTCGCCCACGAAAACCGCGCCTGCCGCGCGCACCCGCCCAAGCCATCGCGGCGCGTCCTTGAGGTCGAGTTCAAGATGCTCCGGCGCAATCCGGTCGGCCAGGGCGAAAGCCTCCTCGAGGTTGTCGACCACGACCAGGGCGCCACGCCGCTTGAATACGCGCCTGACCGCGGCGGCGCGCGGAAGATCGGCAAGCGCCTCCTCGATCGCGGCAGCGACCCGCTCGGCGACCGCCCGCGAAGGCGTCAACAGAACGGCGGCTTCGTCACCTGATCCATGTTCGGCCTGCGCGATAAGGTCAGCCGCGACCCATTGCGCGCGCGCGACGCTGTCGGCGATCACCAACACCTCACTCGGCCCGGCCATTTTGTCGATATCGATCGCGCCGTAGACCATCCGCTTGGCGGTCTGCACCCACGCGTTCCCGGGGCCGACTATTTTGTCGACCGCCCTTATCGTGCGAGTGCCGTAGGCGAGCGCGGCCACCGCCTGCGCGCCGCCGACGCGGTAAAACTCGTCCACGCCGGCGATTGCGGCCGCCGCCAGAACCGCCTTCGAGTCGCCCGCGGGCGATGGCGGCGAGACCATCACGATTTCGCCGACCCCCGCCACGCGCGCGGGAATCGCATTCATCAGCACGGTCGAAGGATAGGCGCCCTGCCCTCCCGGGACGTAGATTCCGACGCGCCTGAGTGGCCGCACGGTCTGACCCAGGCGCATCCCCGAAGCGTCGCGATAAGTGAACGACGCGCTCAGCGTGCGCCGATGGAACTCGCGGATACGCCGCGCCGCAAGTTCGAGCGCGCCGCGGTCGGCGGGGGCAAGCGCGCGACGCGCCGCCTCCATCTCCGCGGGCCGCACGCGCAGGCCCGCCGGCGTCAGCTTCACGCGATCGAACCGGGCGCCGAATTCGACCAGCGCGCGGTCGCCGCGTCTGCGCACGGCCGCGATTATCTTCGCGACCGCCGCGTCGATAGCGACGCCGTCGCTGCCGCGCCGCTTCAACATCGCGTCGAGGAAGCGGCGAAACGCGGCGCTATGCGAGCTCAGGATCGCGAGTTTCACCTCACACCGCCTCTTCATCGGGCACCCGCTCGACCGTCGCGCCGAGCGCGCGCAGCTTCGTGTCGAGCGCCTCGTAACCGCGGTCCAGATGATAGACGCGGCTTAGCTCGGTGCTGTTCTCGGCGGCGAGGCCCGCCAGGATAAGCCCCATGCTGGCGCGCAGATCGGTTGCCATCACCGGCGCGCCGCACAAGACCGTCGGCCCGCGCACTACCGCGGTCGGCCCCTTCATCACGATATCAGCGCCCATCCGCATCAGCTCGAGCGCGTGCATGAAACGGTTCTCGAAGATGGTTTCGGTGATGACCGAGGTGCCGGCGGCCTGCGTGAGCAGCGCCATCATCTGGGCCTGCAAATCGGTGGGAAATCCCGGATATGGGAGCGTGCGCAGTTCGACCGGGCGGAGCGCCGCGCCGCGTGCGACCCGCAACCCATCGGCGACCGATTCGACCGTGACGCCGATCTCTCTGAGCTTCGCGATTACCGCTTCCAGGTGCCCGACCGGCGCGCCCCGCACCACCACGTCGCCGCCAGTCACCGCCGCCGCGATCATCAGAGAGCCCGCCTCGATCCGATCGGGAATCACCGTATGCTCAGCGCCGCCAAGGCGATCGACGCCCTCGATCTCGATCACATGGCTGCCCGCGCCCGAGATTCGCGCGCCCATCGTGGTCAGCATCCGCGCCAGGTCCTGCACCTCGGGCTCGCGCGCCGCGTTTTCGATCGAGGTATGGCCGCGTGCGCGCACGGCGGCCATCATGATGTTCTCGGTAGCTCCGACCGAGGGGGAATCCAGCCATACGCGAGCGCCGTGGAGCAGGCCGGCGTGAGCTTCGACATAACCATGGCGCATCTGGATACGCGCACCGAACATCCGCATCCCCGCGATATGGAGATTGACCGGCCGCGCGCCGATAGCGCATCCGCCGGGCGTCGAAACCCGCGCCCGCCCGGCGCGCGCGAGCAGCGGCCCCAGCACCAGGAACGACGCGCGCATCGTCTTGACCAGATCGTAGGGCGCCTCGTGCGAGGTGATTGTACGTGCGTGCAGTTCGACGTCATGATCGCCGGCCCATCGCGAGACCACGCCCAGGCGCCCGAGCAAATCGATCGAGGTCCGCACGTCGCGCAGGCGCGGGACGTTATGCACCAGCACCGGCTGGTCGGTCAGGAGCGCCGCCATCAGGCACGGCAACGCGGCGTTCTTGCTGCCGGAAAGCTCTACCGTGCCTCGCAGCGGCGCACCGCCGCGGATGATCATCTTGTCCATTCGAAGCTGTGGATTCCCCCGGGCCGCACAATCGCTAGCAGCGCGCGGACCGCGCCTTCCCGCCGCCGTCTACGTCAAAGCGTAACTTCCGATCGCGCGGCCGCATGCGCGACGTGAGCGCCGCCCTAGGCATTATTAAAGGCCGCGGCGCGATCGCACCACGCGCTCGATACCCGCCAGATCGCGCACTCGCACACTCGTAGCGCAACTCGTCCCGCACATTGCCTCGACCGCGCGCGCCTGCCCCGCGCCAACCTCGAGTATCACTTCACCACCGCGCGAAAGCCATTGTGCGAGTCCATCCGCGATTTTGCGATAGAACTCCATCCCGTCGCGCCCGCCTTCAAGCGCAATTCGCGGCTCAAAATCACGGACCTCCGGCGCCAGCGTGGCAAGCTCACCCTCGGCGATGTAGGGCGGATTGGAAACGATTAGGTCGAAGAGCGGCTGGGCCCGGTCAAGTGCGGCGAAGCAATCGCCCTGAACAAAGGTGATTCGGTCCGCGCATCCATGGCATCGCGCATTCTCAACCGCCACTTCAAGTGACACTTTAGAAATATCCAACGCGACGATCCGCGCTGCGGGCGCGTTCTTCGCGATCGCGATTGCGATAGCGCCCGAGCCGGTGCCGATATCGAGAACCGTCGCGCTCGGCCGCGCGCGCAGGAAATCGAGCGCGGCCTCGACCAAAGTCTCTGTCTCGGGACGGGGGATAAGCACCCCAGGACGGACGGCGAATTCGAGCGAAAAGAACTCGCGCGTGCCAACAATATAAGCGAGCGGTTCGCGAGCCTCGCGCCGCGCGGTCATCCGCTCGAAGCGTCCCAGAGCGGTCGCGCCGATTCGTGCGGATCCGGTGATGATCGTCTCGCGAGAGACGCCCGCCGCGGCCGCCATCAGCAACTCGGCGTCCAGGCGCGCGCTGGCGACCCCGGCCCGCGCCAACCGCTCGCTCGCGGCTCCGATTAGGGCCGCGGCTTCGCGGCCGGGCATCCGCCACTCAGCGCTTGCCTCGTGATTCATTGGCGTCAGGTGCTGAGCGCTTCGGCTTGCTCGCGCGTCGCCAACGCGTCGATCAACGGATCGATCGCGCCGTCGAGCACCTGGTCGAGTTGATGCAGGGTCAGGTTGACGCGATGGTCGGTGACGCGGGACTGCGGAAAATTGTAGGTGCGGATGCGCTCGGAGCGGTCGCCGGTGCCGACCATCGAGCGCCGCGTCGCGGCGATCTTGGCCTCCTGTTCGGCTTGCGCGGCCTCGAGCAGGCGTGCGCGCAGGATTTTGAGCGCCCGCGCCTTGTTTTTGTGCTGCGATTTTTCGTCGCGGCACACGATTACCATCCCGGTCGGGATGTGGGTGATGCGCACGGCCGAATCCGTCGTGTTGACGCTCTGTCCGCCCGGCCCCGAGGCGCGCATCACGTCGATGCGCAGGTCTTTTTCCTCGTTGATGTTGACCTCGACATCGTCAGCTTCGGGCATCACGGCGACCGTCACCGCCGAGGTATGGATACGGCCGGAGGCTTCGGTGGCAGGCACGCGCTGGACGCGATGCACCCCGCCCTCGAATTTGAGCCGGCTGTATGCGCCGCGGCCCGCGATAAGCGCGATAACTTCCTTGATGCCACCGAGGCCCGTGGTGCTGAGGCTCAGTGATTCGACCTTCCATCGATGCCGCTCGGCATAACGCGTGTACATGCGGAACAATTCGTTGGCGAAGAGCGACGCTTCTTCGCCGCCGGTGCCGGCGCGAATTTCGAGCAGCACGTTGCGTTCATCGTTAGGGTCGCGCGGAGTGATCAGGACCTTGATGCGCTCTTCCAGATCGCCCTGGCGCTTTTGCAGCGTCGGCAGTTCGCCCTTCGCCAGTTCGCGCAAGTCCTCATCGTCACCTTCGAGCAGCGTCCGATGGTCGGCGATGTCGTCAAGGATGTGGCGATACTCCCGGATGGCGCCAATAACCTCCTGGAGGGACGCGCGCTCGCGGGCAAGCTGGGCATATTCGCGATTGTTGGCGATTACTGCGGGATCGCTGATGCGCCGCTCCAGTTCGGCGAAGCGCTCTTCGATTCCCTTGAGCTTGTCGAGCATCGGCACCTGCATCGTGACGGGCGCGCGAATTCAGCGCCGCACGGGACAAAAATTTAGCGCGGCTACCGAGGATGAGGCCAGCCGCGCCATCAAGACCGATCCCCCGCCCACCCGGACGCATCTTGATGCGCCGCGGGCAGCGGAGGTTGCTATGCTACTTTACGACCGTACTTGCGATTGAAGCGCTCGATGCGGCCGGCGGTGTCGACCAGCCTCTGCGTGCCGGTATAGAAGGGGTGGCAATTCGAGCAGACCTCGACGTGCAGTTCGCCCACCGTGGCGCGCGTCTCAAACGTGTTCCCGCATGCGCAGGTTACTACGCAGCGATGGTATTCGGGATGAATTCCGGGTTTCATTTGCTTCCTTCTCTCCGCGACATTGTATCATCAGGCGGCGGCTCAACTCAATTCACTTTTGGCCACTCAAATCAGCTTTGAAAGAGGCCATTGGTGAACGATTGCGGCGCCACCGCCCGCTTGACCATGCGTTAAGATAACCACGATTCGGCGGTTTGCCATGCTTCGATTGTCCGCCCCGGTCCTTCGGTATTAAACTTGTGCGTTCGCGGCGTGCAAACGCCGCGAAAGAGATCTCACAAGATTTTCTCTTCGGGACGACAATGCGACTCGGTTTGACGACTCCGGTCAGCGCCTCTATGCGCGGGGCCGCGATACTCGGCTGGTTTGGAGGTGCGGCCGCACTGAGCGCGGCGATTCTCGCGGCGGCTCTTGCCATTGGATGCTCATCGCAAAGTCCGGCCGTTCACAGCCCGCCGCCACCGGCTCCTCCTCCGCCCTCTGCACCCGGCTCGCCGCAGGTCATCACCAATCTCTCGCAGCTTTCCTCGAGCGATACCGATACCGCAGGACTCAGTAACGCCGCGAAGGTGCTGAAAACCGATCCGTCCCGGGACCGAAGTCTCGCGCTAGCGGAGCACGGCTTCGGCCAGGATAGACCATCGACACTGCGCCGGCTGTTCATGGAAAGCCCCGACTCCCCGCGTTTCGCGGAGACCTTGCTTCCGCATACCCAGGAGCGGTTGCTCAATGCAAAGGCGGCCGAGTATTCAGGCTTCTCGAGCATGATGCTCGCGCAACTGCTCCTCGAGATGGACCGGCAGGAGAAGGTGGAACCGATGGTGACGTTGGAGTTGTCCGAAGAGATCAAGCCCGTAATCCTGACCGCCGTCCTTGACGATAAAGGCCAGCTACGTGAGTTGATTTATCATCAGCATTCCGGCCTCGCCGCAATCGATAACTTCGTCATCGCCTGCTGCAAAGCGTCGCTGTGGGGAAACAACATGCCAAAGGGGGCGATGTCCGAAGACGGCACCTACCGTTTGCGTATTGAAGCCCAGCTTAGCAAGTATAGTGCGGACCGAGAGGGGAATCAGACGTTCGTTACGAAGGTTGGCCTGGGAATTCTCTAGCCCAGGGGCCTGCGCGATATTCCGCGCCGGAATTTCGCCAACCCATTTTTTCGATCATGAGGCGCGTTGCATGGGGCACGATGACAGATAAGACAAAACTGAGACTTGTTGGGCGGCGGACGGCGCGGCGCGTGGGCGCGCGTGAAGTTCATCGTTACGTGCCCAGCGCGGGGCTTTCCATACCGGTCGTCACCGTCCTCGATCGTTCCGGCGAGATTCTCGAAGACGAGCAGCGCGCGGTCGTGCGTTGGGCGGTGCAGGAGGGCCACGGCGCCAACATTATCTTCGCCGCGGGCACCACCGGCGAGTGGAACAGACTCGACAATCCGCGCCGCCAGCAGATTGCGCGCGTCGTGGTCGACGAATGCCGCCGCATCAATGCGGCAGGTACGCCGGTCGAAGCCTGGGTCGGCGTGACCGGACATACGCGCGCCGAGACGATGGAGAACCTCGAGTACGCAATGGAGCTGGACGCCGAGGCGGTAGTAGTCGCACCGCTCTCGATTCGCGATTCGGACGATCCGGCCGGCTTCGTCAACCGCGAGATCAACGCACTGTTCGAGCGCTCGAGGCAGAGCGTTCCGGTGTTCCTCTACGATAACGCCGAAATCTCCGCACCCGGCCATCCGCAGCACCTGCATACGCGCGATGTGAAACAGATGAGCCGGATGGATTACGTGCGCGGGGTCAAGGTCAGCGGCAGCAAGGCGGTGCTCGGCAATTACACGCGCGCGGCCTCGCACTTCAACCGCGGCGGCGACTTCGCCATCTATGCCGGCGACCCGCATCTCATCTTCGACCTGTTCGCGCCGCCTATCGGCGTGCGCGGATGGGCCCGGCACTACTGGAACCGCTACTGGACCGGGGATTCGCTACCCTACGGAATCGTCGCCGGAGCAAGCAATGCGATGCCGCGCGAGTGGCGGCGGGCGCTCAGAGTATGCCGCAACGGCGATTCCGCGCTGATGTCTCGTTACGCCCAGGTACTCGAGGAGTTCCGCGCCGCCTGCGAATTCAATCGCGCCGGCCGGGCCTTCCGCCCCACGCTCGCCTGCCTCAAGGCCGCGCTGGTCGAGATGGGCGTATGCCGCAGCGAAGCGCTCGCGCCGGGAACGCCCGCGTTCGTCGGCGGCGAGCGGCGCGAGTTCGCCCGCCGTTTCAGGAGCCTGCGCCGGCGCGCGGCGGCCACGCTGGAGCCCGGATGGCTCAGCGAGGTTATCGCCGAGCGTCCCCAGGCGAGGCTCGCGCTCAAGGATGGCTGAGACAAAACTCGACGTCGTCGGCTGCGGCAGTATGGTGGTGGACTTGTTCTACCGCACGCCGAAGTTCGTTCACGCCGAGCAGAAAGTCGCCCTCCACGCCCATCACGAGGCCGGTCCGATGGAACGCGCGGCGGTCGGCGGCCTGGTGCTCAACCATCTCGGATGGGCCCGCGTGCTGGGGCTCGAGGTTGGCGTGTTCGGCAAAATCGGCGCCGACCGCAACGGCGAGTTTTTGCGCCGCGGGATCGCACAGCTCGGAATTCATCATCATCTTACCGACGACGGCTCGGCCAGTTCCTTCGCCAAGATCTTCGTCGATACGCGCGGCGGCCGGGCGATCTACATGGCGCGCGGCGCCACCGCGGAACTTGCGCCCGAGGAGATTCGCCGCCGCCACGCCGGCTTCATCCGGCGCGCCCGGATGATCTCGACCGAGATATCGCAACTTCCGCTCCGTACCGTGATCGCCCTGCTACTGTTCGCGCGCGCCAATTCAATCCCGACCGTGCTCGACGTCGACCTGCCGCCCGACGACGCCTGTCCCGCTCTTGGCACCCGCGCCGAACTGGAGCGCGCGCTTCGCCTGGCAACAATTCTGAAGCCCGCCCGCGCTGCCGCGCGCGCGCTCTCGGGCGGCGGACGCGATACGCTGAAACTCGCGCAGGCGATGCGCGCGCGCTATCAGAACGAGGCCGTCGTCGTCACCGACGGCGAGCGCGGATGCGCGATTGCGGCGGCGGACACCGCGCTCAAGCTGCCGGCGTTCGCGGTCAAGGTGATCGACACGACCGGCGCCGGCGACGCGTTCATGGGCGCGATGCTCGCGGGCCTCGGATGGGCCCTCCCGTGGCGCGCGATCGGCACGCTCGCCAACGCGGCGGGCGCGGTGTGCGTGGGACGGTTGGGCGCGTTCCCCACCGGCTTCGAGCAACGCGACGAAGTGCTCGCGCTGTTCCGCGAAGCGATGCCCGGGCAGATACTGCCGAAGATACAAACGCCCGCGCAGCCGAGCGGACCGCTCGATCCCTCGGTCGAGGTCAATCGTTTCCTCGAGTTGTGCCTGAGCGAGCTTGGGACGCTGCGGCGGGAGATCGACCTCAATCAGATTTGCGCCGCCGTCGACATGATCCGAAGCGCCGAGGCTCGCGGCGGCCGCGTCCATGTGACCGGCGTCGGCAAACCCGAGCACGTGGCGCGCTACGCGGCGAGCCTGCTGTGCTCGGTGGGAACGCAGGCGACCTTTCTGCACGCGACCGAAACCCTTCACGGCAGTCTCGGCCAGGTCGATCCCAGGGACGTCGTAATCGCTATCTCCAACAGTGGCAACACCCGCGAATTGTGCGAAGCCACCCTGGCGGTGAAGGAGCATGGCGCGCAGCTAATCGCGGTGACCGGCAACGCGGCCTCCGAACTCTCGCATCTCGCCGATCTCGTGATCAATGCGCCGATCGAGCAGGAGGGCGGCGTCCTCGGCCTCGCGCCGCGCATCAGCGTGCTCGCCGAGGTATGCGTCCTCGCGGCGCTGTCAGTCGCCCTGGAAGCCGCGCGCGGGCTAACGCTGGAGCAATACAGCCGATGGCATCGCGCGGGCACGCTGGGCGCGGCGGCGCGCCGCCTGGTCTCGGGGCGCCATGGCCGGCGCAAACTGAAAGCCGTAAAATAGTCGAACAGAGAAACAGCGAAATAGTCAGATAGCCGAAAGCCCAACGCCGCGTGGCTCCCGGCGTCCAATACGGCGGCGGCGAATATGGAGGAGCGGCGATGAAGTATGGAATCGCGATCCGCAACATGGGACCGCAATCGACCCGCGACACGCTGATTACGTGCGCCCGCGCCGCCGAGCGGCTCGGCTTCGACGCGCTTTTCGTCTCCGACCATCTCGCCCTGCCGCCCGACGACATCGAGGGATCGGGCGGCCGCTACCTCGACGTGCTGGCGACGCTCGCGTTTCTGGCCGGTGCGACCGAGCGAATCCGGCTGGGCGTGTCGGTGCTCGTGTTGCCCTATCGTCCGGCCGTGCTCACCGCCAAACAGATCGCGACCATCCAGGAACTGTCGGGCGGCCGGATGATCCTGGCGATCGGCGTCGGCTGGATGAGGCGCGAATTTGAGGCGCTCGGCGTCGACCCGCAAAAGCGTGGCGCGCTTACCACCGAGACGCTGCGCGTGTTGCATCGATTGTTCGCGAGCGACATCGCGTCGTACGACGGCGAACTCGTGCGCTTCGCGCCCTTCGTGTTCCTGCCGCGTCCGGCGTTGCCGCCGATCTGGATCGGCGGCAACGGCGCCAACGCGATCGCGCGGGTGCTGGAATTCGCCGAGGGATGGCATCCGATGCTGCCGGCGGAGAAACTCGGCCCGGCGGCGGCCGCGTTGCGCGAGCAAGCTCGCGCACGCGGCCGCGCCGAACCTGAAATAGTGGTGCGCCGCGGGCTCAAGCTCGACGATGTCGGCGCCGCGCGCGCCCGGCTGGAAGCCGAGCGCGCGGCCGGCGCGACGTACTTCATCCTGGACCTCGGGCGCTACGCGGACGAACGCGAGTTCGTCCGCGGCGCCGAGGCATTTATGACGAGCGTCGCGCGCTGAAGCGCGTGACGCTCGTCATGGAGCGCAGCCGATGGGGCAACCGCCCGATCGGGCGGTTGCCCCATCGGCTGCGCTCTCTAGATTATTTTGTCGCTCCTGAGCGCCTCGATCTCCGCCGGCTTCAGCCCCAGCAACCCGCCATACACCCGCTCGTTGTCGTGGCCGACTCCGACCGAGCCGCGAAAAATCTTTCCCGGCGTCTCCGAGAATTTAGGCACCACCCCGACGCCCTTGACCTTGCCTGCCTGCTCGTCGACCCATTCGACGTGCATATCGCGCGCCTTGTATTGCTCGTTCTCCGCCATGTCCTTGCTCGACATGATCCGATTGCAGGCAACCTGATGTTCGTTCATGTGCCGCACGACTTCGAGAGCGGTTCGCTCATTGATCCATCCGCGCAGCAACGCGTCGAACTCGATCCCTTCCATCGACTCGATATCCAGGCGCGCCTTTTGCCATTTCGGATCGGCCGGATCCAGGCCGATAGCGCGCACCACCCGATCGTAAACCTCGCCGATTGCGCCCAGCACCACCCATCCGTCCTTGGCCTCGAAGCTATCCAACGGCTGAAAGCCCTGCGCCTTGTTGCCCGAGCGCTCGCGCACCAATCCCTTCTCGAAGTATTCGACCATCGTCCCGCCGAGCGTGCGATGGATCGCTTCGTACTGCGCGATATCGATCGCCTGGCCCTTGCCGAAGCTTCGCGCGTACGTCAGTCCGGCAAGCGAAGACCATAGCGTGAACAGCGCCGTCAGATAGTCGCCCGTCCACGGAGCGGCGCGTGAGGGCGGCGTATCGGGAAAGCCGGTCTGGTACATGATGCCGCCGAAGGCCTGGCCCACGATGTCGTATGAGGCGCGCCCGATATAGTCGGGATGGCCGTACTGGCCGTAGGAGCTGACGTGCGTGATCACCAGCTTCGGATTGACCTTCCATACCGACTCGTCATCCAGGCCCCACCGCGGGTAAGTCCCAACCTTCGAGCTTTCCATCCAGATGTCGGCGCGCTCGACCAGGCGCAGGAACAAATCGCGTCCGCGCGGCCGGGCGAGGTCGAGCGAGATGCAGAAGACGTTGCGCCGCTCCTGCACCCAGTTAGTCGCCGTCTCGCCCTTGCCGTCGAGCGTTTTGAGCCGGATGCCGACGGAGCGCCATCCCATGTCGCCGACGCCGGGACGTTCTATCTGAATCACCTCGGCGCCCATCTCGGCGGCCAACGCCGCGCCGAACGGTTCAGCGATCAGGGTACCGCTCGAGACGATTTTGACCCCCTGCAATGGTCCAAACGCCTCGGGTACAAGGGTCTTCTCCGCCATAACGAGTCTCCTCCAGAATTGGCGCCGTCCGTCAAAGCCGAATCATGCGGAATCAAATCATGCGCCGTTTGCGCGAAAGCGGGCAACCCGCGCGCGCCTCCGTGACTGCTCAGGGCTTCGCCGGTCGTTTGCCGCATCCGCAAGCCGGGTTATTATACAGATGCGGGCCACGATTTCACGGCCCGCCGGAAGTGTCCGCGTCAGACCTTTATGTCAGGTTGCTTGTCGAATTCCGTGACCAACGGTTCGTCAGATTATGCACCAAGGTTCGCCCTCAATTCGGCGACGCCGAATTCTGAAACAGATTTTGACCCGAGCGGTGTGAGAAGTTCCGGGACAAATTTTGAGCCAGGTTTTGAAGCGATTTTATTACAGGTTTTTGAAAACGGTTCGCCCTGATGAACGACGCGATTGACCAGCGCGAGCTTACTTTCATGGCCTTGGCCGGCCTTCTCGGAGGAGCCCTCGGATGGGTTCCGGTCGAGATGGTCAGCCACGGACATACCATCACGCAGGTCGAGGATTTCTGGACCCAACTCGCGGGCGTGCTGTCGATGGCATTGTTCTGGGGACTGGTCGGCGGCTTTATCGTCGGCGCGAGGGGTAAAAGCCTGCGGCTGACGCCGGCAGTCACGCGGCGTTTTCTGATCGGACTCGTGGTTTGCTTTCTTATCGGGATGCCCGCGGTTTATTACTCCAACGTCGTCTTCACGATGATCCTCACGGCCGGAGGATGGGGCGCCAATCAGCCGGGTTCGGAGCTTTACTTGCGTGCCGCGCGAGTAATCGGATGGGTCCTGATGGGCTTCATCTGCGGCGCCGGCGTGGGCCTCGCAAGCGGCTCCCTCAACGACCTGATGGGCTCGCTGCGTAACATTATAAAGGGTGCGGTCGGTGGATGGGTGGGCGGCTTCGTTGGGGGCGTGGCTTTCGACGTGATCGGGGCCAACGCAAGCGGGCTTTACGCGCGGCTGTTCGGGTTGTGCGCGCTCGGCCTGGCGGTCGGCCTGTTGATCGGGCTGGTGCAGGAGCTAACCAAGAGCGCGTGGCTCAACGTCGAGGCGGGCCGGCTCCGCGGACGCAGCTTCAATATCGATCGCGCGGTGGCGACGCTCGGGCGCGCCGAGGAAAACGTGGTCGGACTCTTCGGCGACCCGGGCGTGCAACCCCGCCACGCGTTAATCGAACGCCGCGGCAACGGCTACGTGCTGAAGAGTCTCGCGGTGCAGCAGGGCGTGTTCCTCAACGGAAACCGGATCGAAACGGCCGAGCTGAATGAGGGCGACCGGATAAGGATTTCCGACTATGAACTGAGTTTTCATCTCAAGCGGGCCGGCGCGGGCTCGCGCCGGGCCGTCATACGCCAAGACGCGGCCCCGGTGTCGGCACATTCGCCGGCGGCGCAACATGGCGGACCGATCGCGACGGCATGCCTGGTCGACGCGAGCGGACGCCGCCACGAGTTGCATGCGCAAGCGCCGACGACGCTCGGCCGTGCGACCGACAATGACATCGTGATCTCCGACGCCTCCGTCTCGCGCCGCCACGCGAGTATCGTGCCGCAGAACGGGAGTTTCGTCCTGCGCGACCTGGCCAGCCAGAACGGCAGCTTCGTCCGCGGCCAGCGGATCGACGGCGCACGCCAACTCGCCAGCGGCGACGACGTGCGGTTGGGCGACGCGCCGTTTGTGTTCCACGGCTGAAACGGGCATGGCTGAAACAGGAACGACACGGGCGCGCTTCTGCTCGCAGTGCGGACATGCGGTGACCGTTTCCGAAGCGATATTCTGCAAGCAGTGCGGCGCGAGGCTGGGCGCCGTGGGATGGTTCGGCGACCTGGGTTCGCCCGCTATGATCGCCTGCGTGCTGAGCCTGGTGCCGGGGCTCGGCCATTTCTATGCCGGGCGCACCGGACGCGCGATCGGATGGTTCTTCGGAACGTTGTTCGCATACGGCACTTCGTCGTCGCTGGGCGTGCTCATTCACCTGGTATGCGCGGTGTCGGCGGCGCGCGCCGCCACACTCGACGCCGAGCGGCGAGGGCTTCGCGCGGCAGGAGCGTTGACGACCGGGCCGCGGCCGCAATAATTAGCCGCGACCCCTGCGATGATTGCGCCAAACACCATAGTCGGCGGCCGCTACCGCGTCGTTAAGCCCCTCGGTGGCGGCGGGATGAAGCTGGTCTACCTGGCGGAGGACCTGCGCCTTGCCGCGCGCCGCTGCGCGCTGGCCGAGGTGGTCGACAACTTCACCAATCCCGACGCGCAGCGCCAGGCGGTCGACGCCTTCCAGCGCGAGGCCGACATGCTCGCGCGGCTCAACAACGAGCACATCCCTCGGGTTTTCGACCGCTTCAGCGAAGAGAACCACCACTACCTGGTGATGGAATTTATCGACGGCGCGACCCTCGAGGAGGAGATGAAACAGGCGGGCGGGCGGCTTGCCGAGGCGCGCGTCATCGACATCGCGCTGCAAATCCTCGACACGCTCGAGTACCTGCACGGGCTCGAGCCGCCGGTCATCTACCGCGATCTCAAGCCGTCCAACGTGATGTTGATGGCTAACGGGCAGGCCAAGCTCATCGACTTCGGCATCGCGCGCCATTTTCAGCCGCAGCAGAACGCGACCATGATTGGCACCCAGGGCTACGCACCGCCCGAGCAATACCGTGGCAAGGTCGAACTGCGCTCGGACCTCTACGCGCTGGGCGCGACGATGCATCACGCGCTCTCCGGGCGCGACCCGGCCAACGAGGCGCCGTTCAGCTTTCCGCCGCTCGGAACGCTGTGTCCCAACCTTAACTACGCGCTGGCGACGCTGGTCGACGACGCGCTCGCCTACGACGTCGAGCGCAGAGTGCCCAACGCCGCGGAATTCAAGCACCGGCTGGAGGACATCCGCAACGGCGTCGCTCCGGCAAGCGCGCCGGCCGCGCCTTTAGCGACCGTCCATAGCGACCACGGGGCACATTCGTCAGCGGCCAGCCCGCTACCGTCGGCAACGCCTCCGCCGGCGGCCTCCGGCCCCGCCCGCTCGCAGCTTCGCCTGCCATTGGGAAGCGCTAGGGCTCCGAAGCCCGTATCGCCGTCCGCGCCAACGGTGCTCCGGACGACATCGGAGATCGATTGCGCGAAATGCGGCCGTTCGATTCCCGCGGACTCGCATTTCTGTTCCTTCTGCGGCGCCGAAGTGACTGTCGCGAGCGCCGAGGCGGCAGGCCGAGCGACCGATCACGAGGCCGAAACCGTACTCCTCTCCGTGCCGCCCTCGGTCGACGACGTGCCACGCGTCCAGCGGCGCCGGGGGCGGAGATTCAATCGCAGGCATGGCGCGGGCCGTCCCCTGCTAATCCTGGCGCTGATTTTCATAGCAGCCTTCGCGACGGTGCGCGTTATCTCGTGGCTTAACTTGATCGGCGGCGACTCGCCCGATGCGACCCGCGCCGACACGCCCATACCGGCACCGGTACCGGACGCTTCCGCTCCTGACGCGCCCGGACCCGACACCGAGCCCGACGGCTCCGCTCCCGACTCTCCGCCGTCGACGCCGAGATTTCTCTCGGCGCGGCTGGAGGCGTTTCGCGCTGCCCTCGACGCCAGCGGTTACAGCGCAGTGCGTTTCCGGATGGTCGGCGACACGATGGTGCTGACGGGGACGGTGCCGACGGCGACCGACGAAGCGATGGTGCAGATGCTCGCGATGAACATCGCGGGCGTAGCCTCGCTCAAGGACCGTATCCAGGTGCGGAACAACTTCGCCAGTCCATAGGGCGCGTCGGCGAGACGCGGCCAATCGCCGTGCGCGGGCGGATCGCGCGGCGGTCTTTCAAGCCATATCGGCAAATGTGAGAATCGTTGCGCTATGCTTATCGACTTGCACGTCCATACCCTGCTCTCTTCGGATTCGAATATCGCGCCCGAACTCTACGTCGAGGCCGCCGCGCGCGGCCCGCGCCGCCTGGGCGCCATCTGCTTCACGGAGCACCGGCTGTTTCCCGCCGATCCCGATCTCGACCAGCGCTACGCCGAGTTGACCGAGCAATACGGCGTGCTGATCTTCAAGGGTATAGAGGCCGATACCAACCTGGGCCATCTGCTATTGTTCGGGGTGACGCGCGAAGTGATTCGCCGCTTCGATCTGAGTTCGCGGATGCTCAAGAGCGACAATCTGATCGAAGTCGTCCACGGCGAGGGCGGCGTCGCGATACCGGCGCATCCTTTTCGCGATTCGGGATTTGGTCCACAGCTCGACGATTTGCTCGCGCGCCACGGCTCCGCGCTGGGCGTGATCGAGGCGCTCAATGGCCAGAATTCGCCGCGCGAAAATGAAGCGGCCCTGGTGGCTGCGGAGAAACTCGGACTAGTCGGGGTCGGCGGCAGCGACGCGCATTTCGCGAGCGCGAAGTGGTTTCTCACCTGCGCGACGGAACTCGAGCGCCAGGTCAGCGACATCGAGGGATTGTGCGCCGAACTCCGCGCCGGACGCGCGCGCCCCTTCCGCTTCGAGGACGCTGGTCCGTCCGCGAGCGAGTAAGCGGCCCGCCTTTACGCGGATCCGCAAACTCGCTCGCTATGGTTTTGGATCTGTTCTCGACCGCCGTGCTACAGGGCGGCGCTTCGATCGCGATGGCTACAGTTGAGCCGCGCCATTAGGCACCATCGCATTCGGCAAATGCACCTTGGTTCCGTTACGCGCGAAGATGGCCTTATGCACGCTCGTTCCGTTCTCCAGGCTCTTCAGGGCCGAAGACGAAACATTCTTGAAGGCGGTATATTCGCGCTCGACCAGGTCCGAGAATTCATGGCGGAAGCGCTCGACGCTGAACCGTTCCGCGTTGCGCCTGATGCGGTCCGGATCCAGGAGCAGGTCGGTGCGTTCGAACTTCCTCACCGCCTCGATCAGCGACGCGGCCGTCTGTTCGGTGAAGTACATACCCGTATAGCCGTCGATCATTGTCTCGAGCGCGCCGCCTCCTTCAAAGGCGATGACGGGAGTACCGCACGCCTGCGCCTCGACCAAGGCGATGCCGAAATCCTCTTCGGCCGCAAAAATGAAAGCGCGCGTCTGCCGCATGTAGTCGAGCATCACCTCAAATGGCTGATGACCAAGCATCGTCACATTCGAGGTCGCCCTACTTTTGAGCTTGGAAAATTCGGGACCATCTCCGATGACCACGAGTTCGCGATCCGGCATTCGCGAGAAAGCTTCGACGATCAAATCGATTCGCTTGTACGACACCAGGCGCGACATCGTAAGGTAAAATGGCTTCCTGTTCCGGCCGATGGTAAACGCCTCGACATCTACCGGGGGATGGACGACGGCCGCCTCGCGCCGATAGATCTTCCATATCCGGCGCGCCACGAAGTTGCTATTCGCGGCAAAGACATCGACGCCGTTTGCGGTGCGCATATCCCACATACGTATATAATGAAGCAGTGCCCGCGCAAGGAGACCCTTGAGTCCCTTGACCTGGCCGTTGCCGAGATACTGCTCCTGGAAGTCCCATGCATACCGTATCGGTGTATGTACATAACTGATATGCAGTTGTCCCGGATGGGTCAGAACACCCTTGGCGACGGCATGTGAGCTGGAAATTACCAGGTCATACGACGACAGGTCGAACTGTTCGACCGCGAGCGGCATCAGGGGTAGATAGTTACGAAAATGCTGACGAGCGCCGGGCAACCGCTGGATGAAAGAAGTGGTAACCGGTCTATTGTTAAGGAAGCGGCGCTGATCCGCAGGCAGAAAGTCCACTACGCAAAATAGATCCGCCTCGGGGTAGAGTTGTAGGATTTGCTCTACGACGCGCTCCGATCCGAAGTAACCCGACAGCCATTCATGGACGACGGCAACCTTTCTCATGGCTGGAATCCTTCAATCTCCGATCGGTCGGAAGATGCGCTAGGCCTAAAATCTATTACGAAACGCTCTGACCACATATGACAATCTCCTCTCCCGTTACGCCAATCTTTACTTCATCGCTAGTTTTGAATGCGTTTACTTCAATCGTCAGTATCTTCCTACCCCTCCACCCGACGGTTGATGTGACTTGGCGTAATAAGTAGCCACACGAACCTGAACCTATAATGCATGCGTCAAAGTTTAGATGACGACGTAAATAATTGGGCATCCATCGCTATTTACAGTTTTACAGAAGCGACCAGTCACAGAAGAACGACCGCAAGTGATCGAAGTAAAGCCGACGACCGTGCACAGCGGCTGCAAAAAACTGCTACCTTCGTATGATGCAACTAATAAACCAATACGCTCTGCTAGAAAAAATGTAGGCGGGCGTTGGCTTTTTAGTCAGATCGCGATGGCAAGATTTACCGTCGCAGAATGAAAACTTTACCGCACAATCCAGAGAGATTATCTCAATTTGTAAGCCGGTGTTTACCGGCATCAAAAGCTTAAATGAGAAGGGTTGACGATAGGTATCTGTAGAAGTCTATAGCAGGTTCTGTCGGAATGATATGCATTGGCGACCGACGGCTCCACCGCTGGTTCCTCGAAGAGAAAAATATTCATCCGCCGGCGCGGGTCGGTTGTCCAAATGGGACAACTTGGATGTTACGTCTGCCAGGAACCAAAGCACGGCAGTTCCGGCTCGAAAGAGCAAAAATTACCGGTATGAACTGAGTGGGCGAGGCTGCGTCCCAACCAGGGGTGTTCCTTGGTAATCTTTCTCACGGTTGATTTGACGGCCATGGTCACTCTGATCCGCGCGCGCTCGGTCTCCGAACAGGCTCTGCGGTCACGTCCGCCGAGTCCCATCGCGCGGGCCAACTCTCGCGAGATGAATTCCATCTCGTCCTCGATCTTGGAGATTCTTCCTAGATCGTTGAATGATTTTGCCTCTTCCAGGTCCTCGCGCAGCTCCTGCAAACGTTGGCGATAGGACGATTTGGCTAACGAGTCGAGTTCCGGACCGGCGTCGCCGAATTCCCGCGTCAGTCCATTCTGCGCGGCATTTGCGTCCGACGATTCCGCCTCCGGGCGGCATTGATCAAGCGTGGACAGATCGGTCACATGGAACTCGCGTCCCGCATGAGCCATCAGATGCGCGATATATGCCAGGCCTTTGGAATGCTTGAGGCGAATCACCTTTCCTTCATAAGCGATCGTCCAGTACTCGCCCTCGCGCCGGAAAATCTTATCCGCAGGCATATTAGCAGGACCGTGCTTGGGCGCACGGCTTTGGTAATACCCATCGGGCGCGTCCGGGATACCTAGTTCTTCGGGTTCGATACTTCGCGCGGCGCGCGCGCGCGGCAGCTCTCTGCGCTGAAAGTCGAGCGGAGCCTTTACCTTGAAATTTTTCCGCTCCGCCGGATCGCCGATCGAGGCCGGCCGGCGTGTGGTTTCGTAGTTCTGACGGCGGCCGTCCGAGGTTCTGAAGTCAGACATCTGGTCCAAGTTCGAATAGACATCGCGGCTCGCGAAAGCCGTCTTCCTCGGGCGAATGTCCTGGTCAGGTGATGCGAATGGCGCGCCGGCGGAATCCCTGCCGATTCTGCCGCCAAGTTCCCCGGCACGCTTGTAGCCCAGATCTTCGTCGCAGCTCGAATGGAGCGCCTGTACGGATAATCCCAACTGGTAAAGGCGTGAGGCTTCCTGGAACGTGCGCCGCTGGTTCGCCTGCTCCGCGGCGCGTTGGCAGTACTCAAGCGCTCTTCCAGCGTCGCCCACCGCCGCTCCTTCGACGAAATGGCGCGCTATCTCGGCGAGTTCAACCTCGACGCCACGTTCATAAAGCGTTGCGAGCGCCTCGCCGATGCGGCCGTGAAGCCGGGCTCGATTGGCCCCGGTTATAGTGTCGCAAAGCGCTTCCCGGACGAACTCATGAACGAAACGATAACGCCCGCCGGGGATGTCCACCCGTTGCAACACTCCCAGGAACTCGCTCTCCGCCAACACGTCCAATAGCCGATCCGGTTCGTCGTCCAACGCCATGCGCAAAACTGAAAATTCGAACTCGCCGCCGATGAGCGCGGCCAGAGCGAGCAGATCTTTTGCTGCGGGCGAAGCGGCGGAAAGGTAGCGCTCGGCCGCGGGGCGCAGCACCTCTGGAATGCGCTTTACCTGCCGCTTCTGCCAATCGACCAGGCCGTGGCGAAGCGCGATCTCGATAAACAGCGGGTTACCCCCGGTCTTCTCGTAGACCGCTTCGACGAGTCCGCTTTCGGGAGTCTGACTGCTGGCCTGCGCGATCAGCTCGCCGACTTCTTTGCGGGTAAGCCCGCTCAGCGAAATACGCTTCGTGACACGCAGCGCGAGGTCGCGGAAAAGATCGCCGGTGGGCAAAGCGAAATACAATTTGGCTTCGCGAAAAACTGGAAGCATCAGGATGTTCGCGTCGACCAGTTCGCGACTGACGAACCCCAGGAGTAGCAGCGACGCCTCATCCGCCGCGTGCAGATCGTCGAAAATGATTACCAGCGGCCGCGCATGGGCAGCCTCTATCAGGAAGCTCCTGATTCGATCGAATAGCCTGAAGCGTTCCGAGGGGCTGTTACTGGGCTGGTTTTCGAGTAGATGGCAGAGTTCTTTCGCCTC
The DNA here is from genome assembly GCA_963755905.1 of uncultured delta proteobacterium. Classification (GTDB taxonomy): domain Bacteria; phylum Desulfobacterota; class Binatia; order Binatales; family Binataceae; genus JAKAVN01. Next base: position 470,556 of record CAVWLM010000002.1, on the reverse strand, counting down.
CGCCGCGTAGTCGTCGCTCTGACATCCGCGCAGAACCTGTATCCATGGCCAATTGGGCGGTACCTCGAAGGTCGAACAACGGCCCCAAACGACCTTTGCGCCGCGGTCCCGTGCGCGCGCCGCAAACTCGGTGGCCAGGCGGGTCTTACCGATTCCGGGTCCTCCGGTTATGGAGTAGACCCAGCCTTGTCCGGAAAAGGATTCTTCAAGGGCGAGCGCGAGATTGCTTAATTCCTTGGTGCGCCCTACCAACCGCGTACAACAAGAGCCGGTGTCTTGAGCAGTTGCGTATTTGCCGTTCGTGAACATCCGCATCCCCTCCACCCCACACAGCCAACCCATCCACAGCGGCATTCATGAAGTATGCTAGATAATGCACGTATTCTCCTAATCGGCCGTCACTTGGCACCTATTAGGCCATTATCTAGAATGCCCAGAATCCACAACAAACCCACAATCCATCAACAACCACCGTCAAACAATATCTTACGTCCGCCCTATACGCTAGAGGGGCGGTATGGGGCTAAAGTGACTCCGGGGGTCCTTAACCGACCCCCGCGCTCGAGCACCACTTTGCCCGTAACAGCACGCGCGACCACGTTTCGCTCGCGACCTCATGGACATACTCCACTGTTTGGAATGTTTCCGATGAGCCCTCCGCCGTTCAACGAGGTGTCGGCACATAGGGCGACATTCGAATTCGAACTCAGGCCCGACAAGGTGATGCTAAAGAAGCGGGTGTTGGATACCCGCACGTATGGGGCAGCATTCGCGTTGCCATTGTTGGTAAGACTGAGCAACGCAGTGGGCGTGTTGTAGTTGTCCTGCTGAATCTGACCGCCGATCCATTCCATCGAGCCGAAACCGTTATTTCCAGTCAGGGACAGCATCACGCCACTGCTTGGCCGCGCCATCAACTCGATGTAGCAGTTGGTGCAGTCGGTCGACGCGCCGTTCGATCCCTCGTTGACCACCAATGGCGTCCCGGTGATCCCGTCGAAATGCGTGCCGATAAATGACAGGCCGCAGCCGGAATTGTAGGAGCCGGTGGTAAGGTTGAAAATCTCGCCGCCGACAACGACGATACCCTCGCCCGCGTTGGGGGATGTAGGACAATTGATGCCGGTGCCGCCATTCCAGATGGTCGGCGCGTTGATCGTATCCAGGTAACCATTGGTGCCCATCATGATGTTAGTGGTGAAGCCGCTGATGCTCGGCATGTTGATCTGCGTGAAATTGCCCTCCAGGAGCAATCCCGTGGCACCGGTGCCGGTCATCTTGAGATGCATCCAAGGCAACGACGTGTAAGAGTTCGCCCCCGTCATCAGTGTCACGCCAGTCGCCACGCTCGATTCGACGTTCAGCGTCGCGTCCGTTCCGTCGTAACCGATATTCGTGCCCGTCAGCCCTTGGTTTACATCGCACGTCCCGTGCGGACGCACCACCGAGCCGGGGCAGTTCATCGCGGCCTGAAGCGCGGGACTGTCGGCGCTGCCGGTGCAAAATACGTCAAGCGTGGAGGCGCACGCGCCGGGGGACGGCGCACTGGTCGGCTTCGGCGAGGCGGTCGCCGTAGCACTTGGCACCGCGGTCGCCGAAGCGCTCGCTATCGGACTCGGGTCGGTGGTGGGCGCCGTGGTCGGGTCGGTTGTGGGCGCCACGGTCGGTGCAGTTGTGGGAACCGCGGTCGGCGAGGCCACTGGAGTGTGGGCAGGGTTGCTGACCGTCGCGTACACGGCGACGGCTCCATTAAGGGTACTGCCTACATAGCCGTCGCAGACCAGGTAATGACTCCCATTCGCCGCCGTAGTGGTGTTCCACGAATAGGGACCCGGTGAAACATATACATCGTCGATATAAAGACCCTCTTTCGAGTTGGCCGCCGAATCGGTGCAACTGAAAGTAACCGTACCTGAGACGGTGGAATTTGCCGCAGGACTCGTGATACTCACTTGCGCCCATACAGACGTCGCAAACATCAGACATCCCACCATAAGACCCAGCAAACTGGCGTTCTTCATCATCCCCCCACGAATCTCTAAGCTGAACGCGTTATATAGGCGAAGCGTAGAGAAAGCTACCCTACTTCACAAGATATTGACTAACTCGGACATGAAAAATTCTAATAAGCATTCAACAGTGAAGCTCAATCGGTCCGAAGCGTATCTATGAAAGCGATAATCGAGAATAGCAGTTCAATGCGATTGGATACTCCAATCTTGCGCATACTCATCCAAGTACGGCTTAATTATGCGCTCTGGCGAACTGAATAATAGGCGGCCCTGTCACGAGAACGGCTATACGAATAATGAGTTTTGCGACATAGCCATAAAATAGCCAGAACTAAGCTATTCACTTCTTTATTAGCTCGAATTGTCGATATCACTTTTGAAACCGAATTATCTTGGACGGAATCTGTGCGACTTAGGTAACACTTGTTCGGTAACACGAGGGCCCCCGCACGGAGAATTCCCCAGGGATCAGCCGAATAAGAGTATTTACGATGATCAGGTAGCGAGCGTCAGCGATTTGTTTACGACGAGGGAATGGTCATGTATTCCGAAGCCGACGGGTTTGATTCGCCAAGTGCCTTCGACGGCGACAGTTGCTCATCCTTTAAGCAGCTCGACATCCAAAGGATAAAGCGTTCGCTTTGCCTCGAGGAATGTCGTCAACTACAACGAGTCGAGGCCGTTCGTACATTTGACGCCGATGGTCATAATCCTTACCGGAGTGGCGGGCTCGGGGAAAACTACCGTCGGCCGCATCCTGGCCGCGCGCCTCGGATTCGAGTTCCACGACGCGGACGACCTTCATTCGCCGCAAAATCGGGAAAAGATGAGCCGCGGCATCGCGCTCACCGACGAAGATCGAATGCCGTGGCTACACGCCGTGAGAGACCTCGTCCTGCGATGCCTTGCCGAAAAGCGATCCGCGGTTATCGCGTGCTCGGCGCTTCGAGAGACCTACCGGGATTTGCTCGTGGTCGACGCCGCGCGGGTCAAACTGGTGTACCTGAGAGGTTCGCGGGAGCTGATCGCCGAACGCCTCGCGCTACGCGCCGGCCACTTCTTTGGTCGCCGGCTGTTGCAGAGCCAATTCGATACGCTGGAAGAGCCGGCGGATGCGATCGTCGCGGATATCTCCGAAACGCCGGAAAAAATCGCCGACGCGATCCGCGCCCGTCTGGGCCTGGGCGCCTAGTGGGCGCTTGACGGATCGCGCGATAGCGGCGCGGCGTTCCGCACGCCGATTGGCGCGCTCATCGACACCTCGGCGCGTGGAGCGCCTTCCACGCCTTCGCACTCGGCCTCGACGCTCCCGCCTTGAGGTCGACGGTGCGCGCAGGCTATTTGTCGAAGATCGCGAGCGGCAAGAACGCCGACACCACGAAATTTGGCACGTCGACCAGTTCGCTCAGGCGCAAATCCACCGCCACGCTGCAAATCGCATAGGCCTGCTGACGGCTCCAGCCGCGCTCCATCAGCAGGTCTATCATGTTCATCAGGGCGTGATGCGCCGCCATGGTCGCGTTTTCCGATTCGTTGACGCCCTCGCGAATACACATCCCAGTGGTCGCAAGAAACCGCTTCGGCGCCGCCAGCTCGGGCGGCACGAAATAGTCGTCGCGCTCGAAACGCGGGAATCGAATCCTGTGGCGCGCCGCTTCCCCCTTGTGAAGCGCGAACTTGACCAGCACCGACGCGCTCATCTCGACGGCCGTGCCGCAGGACTCGCCGTCGCCCTGGGCAAAGTGCGCGTCGCCGACCGAAAAGAGCGCGCCCGGCACGAACACCGGCAACAACAGCCGCGCGCCTGCGCTCAATTGCTTGATGTCAAGATTGCCGCCATTCTCGCGCGGCGGAATCGTGCGCAGTCCTTGCGAAGCAATCGGCTCGCGCGCAGGCACCGCGCCGACCGCGTCCGGCGGCAGCACGAACCCGCCGCGCTGCCGCAGAGCCTCTTCGCGCTCCTGCATCTCGCGCCGTAACTCCTCCGACGGCGCGACGCCGATCGTGCCCATGAAGGAACCGTCACGCAGGCGCACGCCCGGCAGCTCGGCGGAAATCGCCCAGCCCTCGGCGATTTGCCACTTCACGATAAAGGGATCGGGAAATTCATCGCGCAGGAAGCCGAAACCCGGCATCTGAACCGTGAAACCCCACTTGGCCGGCTTGAGCTCGCGGATATCCACTTCAAGCAGGTCGCCCGGCTCGGCTCCTTTGATGTAGACCGGCCCGGTGAGCGGATGCACCACGCCCATCTCGACCTTGAGCAGGTCGCTGGCGATAGTCGACGCGGTGACCTGACCGTCGAGCGCGTCCCTGGTTTCGAGCTCGACCTCTTCGCCAGTTTCGGCCTCTACTGCCGGCGGAATCTCAGGGTGCCAGCGATTGTGGCCTTTCGCCGGCTCCGCGGCGGATCGAACGCCATAGTTCACCTTGATGCTTTTCATCGGATATGCCGCCTGTTAGATTTTGCCGCGTCTCGCGCGGCCGAAGTATCATTGCAGAGGAAAGCCGTTTCGAGCTATCGAACGAGTTAGAATTGGCAAGTCAAAAGCGAAATTCCAGCTTAAATTCAAATTGCGACGAAAGGGAGAGGACCAATGGCTGAATACATACCCCCCAAGTATGGCTGGGTGCGCAAACAGGTCGAAGCGTATGAGGGCAGCGGAGGCACTGAAGGCACCACGCTACTGGATACCGGCCTGCCGTGCATCATCGTCACGCATCTGGGCAATAAAACCGGCGCAATCCGAAAGACTCCATTGATGCGCGTCAAGGTGGACAACAGCTACGTGTTGGTGGGCTCGATGGGCGGAGCGCCCAAAAACCCTGTGTGGGTATACAACCTCAGAGCCAATCCCGAGGTGGAAATACGCGACGGGACCAATGTGACCAAGATGCGCGTTCGCGAAGTCACCGAGGACTCGGAACGTGCGCGCTTGTGGTCAGCCAGCGCGACCGCGTACCCGCCCTATAACGACTATCAGGCAAAAACGACGCGCAAGATTCCGGTGTTCATCGCCGAACCCGTCTGAGCCTCCAGGTCCAGGCGTACTCCGGGCCGCGCTGGGGCGGTCTCCGGTCATCCGGAGCGAGCGTCGCGCGAGTCGCGGGGACGCCGCTGAGGCACTCTTCGGTCATTCTGGGTGAGCGTTGCGCGGAAAGTGCCGAAGCCCTCTCTTTGGTCATCCCGAGCGAGCGTTGCGCGAGTCGAAGGATCTTCGCGCGGCATCTTTCGGCCGCGCAGCCAACCGCCCGCGAGATCCTCCGCTTCGCTCAGGATGACAGAAAGAGCGCTTTCTTGGGGTCGTCTCAACGAGACGTTGCGCGAGAATGTCGAAGCTCCCCTTCTGTCATCCTGAGCGAAGCGAAGGATCTACGCGAAGCGATCAATCTTCTTTTCCGGATCTGCCAGGCAGTGGTTTTCCTGAGCGAGCGCTGCGCGAGCATTGCGCTCGAAGTAGGTTCGCGCCCCTACGGACACAGCGTCTGGGATCGAAAACCAAGGCCGTAATTTAGCGTTTCGACGGGCGCAGCCCTTAATACTGAGATAATCGTCTCTTATTCAGATCGTCAAGATATACCATCGATTTCGTCTTCCCGATCCCATACTCACAATAGTGTGTACTTGCAGAGCCAATCATCCATCGAGACGGATCCCCGATGGAAGGGGTCGGGCTAGAACGCCCCGCATCGTCGGGGTGGGCCGAATGGCTCACCCGCGCCGCCGCACCACCGGCGGCGACAACCAACTATTATCGCTCGATCTGGATTTCCGACCTGCATCTCGGCACCCCGCGCTGTAAGGCCGAGGCGCTTTACGACTTCCTACGCCATCATCAGGCCGAAAATCTCTATCTGGTCGGCGACATTGTCGACGGCTGGGTGCTCGGTCCCGCATGGTATTGGAGCCCGGCGCAGGCGGCGGTGGTCAAGGAAATCGCGCAATGGCATCAGCGCGGCACGCGGGTCGTGTTTCTGCCGGGCAACCACGACGAGTTTAGCGCCGACCTCGTTCAATCGTTTTTTGGCCCGATACCCGTTTTAAGCGAGTTGATACATCAAACGGCGGAGGGACGCCGTATGCTGGTCATTCACGGCCATCAGTTCGACGGATCGCTGAATCCCAATCGCTGGTTTCTGAGAATGGGTAGCCAGGCGTATATGACGGCGCTGCGCATCGATCGCTGGTATAACGGCGACGGGAAGCTGCGGCGCGCGCACAAAGGTCCGCTCTCCTCTTATCTGAAAGGAGGCGTAAAGAAGGCGGTGGAATACCTAACCGACTTCAGCGATCGCGCCGTTTCCGAAACCGTTCGCCGGCATAAGGCCGACGGTATCATCTGCGGTCACGTGCATCGCCCGGAGCAACGTCTGATCGGGCCGATCTGGTACATCAATGACGGGGATTGGGTAAGTAGCTGCACCGCGGTGGTGGAAGACAGAAACGGTGTGCTGGCGCTGCTGCGATGGGATCGCGCTCGGAGCCGCCGCAACGCGATCGAGCCGGCCGCCGGGATGCCGCTGTCATGAGCTTCGCGCGCGCCTTGCCCGCGGCGCGGCGTGACGCGCGCATCGACCTGATCTTCTTCGACGCCGGCGGCGGCCATCGCGCCTCCGCGACAGCACTTAAAGCCCTCGCCGACCAGCAACAGCGCGGTTGGCAGGTCCGGATGGTGAACCTGCGCGACATCCTGGAACCGATCGACGTCTTCCATCGCCTTACCGGCGTCCGGGTCGAGGATCTGTACAATCGGATGCTTAAGTACGGACTGACTATTGGGACCGGGCCGATGCTTCGCGCGATACAGTTCCTGATTCGGCGGACGCACCCGCGCAACGTGGCGCTGCTGTCCCGCCATTGGCAGGAACAACAGCCCGACCTGGTCGTATCGCTGATACCTAATTTCAACCGCGCGATTTTCGAGGGGTTGCGCCTCGCGGACCGTGCGCGGAATCGGCCGGCCACGCCGATGGTCACGATACTTACCGATCTCGCCGACTGTCCGCCTCATTTCTGGATGGAGCGCCAGGCGCAATATCTGATCTGCGGCACCGCCAAAGCCGTCGAACAGGCGCGAGCGATAGGCTATCCGCACGCACGCGTGCTGCGCACGTCAGGGATGATCGTCAGACCCGAATTTTACGGCCGGCCGAAGGTCAGCCGCGAGCAGGAACGCCGGCGGCTCGGACTGCGGCCCGACCTCGCCACCGGCCTGGTGATGTTCGGAGGATTCGGATCGCGCCGCATGCTGACGATTGGGCGGCGCGTGGCCGAGGTCGGGCTGAATACCCAGTTCATCTTTTTGTGCGGCCACAATCAGCGGCTCCGCGAGCAGCTTTCGGCGCTGAAGCTGCCCTTTCCGCATTACGTCGAAGGCTTCACCCGGGACATCCCACGGCTTATGCAATTGTGTGACTATTTCGTTGGCAAGCCCGGGCCCGGCAGCGTCAGTGAGGCGCTGGTGATGGAATTGCCGGTCATCGTCGAGCGCAATGCGCTAACCATGATCCAGGAGCGTTACAACACCGAGTGGATCGAGCGGCAGGAGCTGGGCGTCGTGGTGCGGTCATTTAACGAGGTGGTGGGCGGAATCAGGCAGATGCTCGACCCGCAACGTCTCGCGCACTTTCGCGCGCGGGCCGCCACGCTCAACAACCGCGCCGTGTTCGAAATTCCCGATCTGCTGGAAGCCATCATCGCCGAAGCGTCCCGGGAATCCGCCCCCGCTGCATTGCAGGCGCTGGCCTGATAAAAAGGTGCCTGGGAGGGCGCCGAAACGATGAAATTTCCGAGCGGCTTTCTCTGGGGAACGGCTACCGCGGCGCATCAGGTCGAGGGCGGCAATATAAACTGCGATTCATGGCTCCTCGAGCATCTCGACAGCACCATCTATACCGAATCCTCCGGCGACGGCTGCGACCATTACCATCGCTACGCCGACGACATGGCGCTGATCGCCGCGCTCGGCTTCAACGCCTACCGCTTTTCGATCGAATGGGCGCGCATCGAACCCGAGGAGGGCGAGTTTTCGCTCGCCCAACTGGAACACTATCGCAGGATGCTCGCGGCCTGCCGCGAGCATGGGCTCAAAGCGGTGGTGACCCTGCATCATTTCACGTCGCCACGCTGGCTGGCGGCGCGCGGCGGATGGGAATCCCGCGAGACCGCACGGCTGTTCGCGCGCTATTGCGAACGCACGGTCGGCCATCTCGGCGACCTGGTGGACGTGGCGTGCACGATCAATGAACTCAACCTCGGAATCTACCTGCATCAGACGGGAATCCTGCATAGCGACGAGACCATCCTGCGCTCGCCGATGCGCGCCGCGGCGGCGCGCGCGCTGGGCGTCGAACCGAAAATGTTTTCGAGCTTTCCATTTTGCGTGCGCGCCCGCTCGCGCGACGTCCTGCTCGAAGCTCATCGCCTTGGGGTCCAGGCCTTGCGCGCCGGCCCCGGCAAATTTCCGGTCGGGCTCACGCTTGCGATGAGAGACATGCAGGCGGTGCCGGGCGGCGAGCATCTGCGCGACCGCGCGCGTCACGACGCGGAAGATATATTTCTCGAAGCCGCGCGTCACGACGACTTCATCGGCGTACAGTGCTACGCACGCCAGCGTTTCGGCCCGCACGGCATGTTGCCTCCGGAAACGGGAGTCGAATTCACCCAGATGGGCTACGAATTCTGGCCCGAGGCGCTCGAAGCGGCCATTCGCTATGCCAGCGCGTGCACCCAGTTACCGATCATCGTGACCGAGAACGGCGTCGCCACCGACGACGACACCCGGAGAATCGCCTTCGTCAAGCGCGCGATGGCCGGCGTCGCTCGATGCCTCAGCGACAAGATCGACGTGCGCGGGTACTTCTACTGGTCGACGCTCGACAACTTCGAATGGCTATTCGGCTACCATCCGAAATTCGGCTTGATCGCCGTGGATCGCGAAACCCAACGCCGGACGGTCAAGCCGAGCGCTGAATGGTTGGGCCGCATCGCGCGCGCCAACGAGATGTAGCCGGCCCGATCATGGACGGGCCTCGTAATATGCGTTGATCGGATTCTCGAAATCGCGCGTGGTGAAGCGCGTGAAGCCCGCCTCCGCCGTCATCTTGCGCGCGACCGGTTCGGGGAATCCAAGCGTGCCGAGGCCGAGGCCGTCCGGTTCGGACAGCGCCGAGGACATGCAGCAGAGAACCGAGAATCCATACATCAATGGCGCGAGCGGATTTTCCTTGAGATTGTCCTCGAACGTAGGTTGACCGTGAATATCGGCGATTAGCCAGGTGCCGTCCGGCTTGATCGCCTTGCGAATCGCCCGCATCACAAGGTCGGGCCGTGTCATGTCATGCAGACAGTCGAAGGTCGTGATGAAATCGTGACTCGCGTCGGCGGGAAGCGGATCGGTGCCGGCGTCGTGAAAGATGATGTTCGTGACGCCGGCCAGCCTGGCATTCTCCGACGCGCGGGCGAGCGGGATCTTGGCGATATCGTAACCGTGAAACTCGGATCGCGGATAGGCCTTCGCCATCTCGATCAGCGCGACTCCCGCGCCGCATCCGACATCCGCGACTTTGGCCCCGGCCCGCAGCTTGGCGACTACTCCGTCGAGTTTGGGGAGCGCGCTCGGAACGAGTTGCGTGCGGAACCACGGGGCCAACAGGCGCTCGACGCCGCGATTCACTTCCGGACCGAGTTGATCGTAGGTCAGGCCCCTGCCGTTCCTGAATGATTCGGGAAGCAGATCGAGCACCGCCATCTGCTGCGGCAGAGCGCAGAATCCGCCGGCGAGAAAAAAGGGACTTTCCTCGTTCGCGAGAACCAGCGCGCTCTCGGAACTCAACTCGAAACGCGCGCCGCCCTTGTAGTCAATCAGGTTGGCCGCGGTCTGCCCGTATAGCCACTCGCGAACCCATCGCTCATGCAGCCCGGTCTTGTGCGCCAGCTCCTCGCTGGTCATCGGACCCGCGCCATCCAATGCCCTGTACAGGCCCATCCGTTCGCCCAGATAGATCATTCCCGCGACCAAAGCGCCGCCCAGCATGCCGAGAACGTTCTCGGCGGTCTTCTTCGCTTTTTCGATGTCGACCTTCTGTGAATTGCCGGCCATATTCAATTCTCCGTGAGGGAATCAATTTACAGCGCGCACGGACTGCTTTTTCCATATCAGACACGTTCGATTATCGACGCGATCCCCTGCCCCACCCCGATACACATCGTGCAGAGCGCGTAGCGCGCCTGGCGATGTTCGAGCTCACGTAGCGCGGTCATCACCAGCCGCGTCCCGCTCATTCCTAGCGGATGGCCGAGCGCGATCGCGCCACCGTTGGGGTTGACCTGTTCGGCGTCGTCAGGGAGGCCGAGCTGGCGCAGGACCGCGAGCGACTGCGCCGCGAACGCCTCGTTGAGTTCGATCACGTCGATATCCCGAAGGGCGATCCGCGTCAACTCGAGCACCTTGCGCGAGGCCGGCGCCGGCCCGACACCCATTATTCGCGGCGGCACACCGGCGGTGGCGGCGCCTGCGACCCGGGCTCGAGGCGTCAGGCGGTATTCCTTCACGGCGGCTTCCGAAGCCACGATAAGCGCCGCGGCGCCATCGTTGACGCCCGAAGCGTTGCCCGCCGTCACCGAGCTTGACGCCCCGAACAGCGCCGGCAGCCTGCTCAATGCCTCGAGCGTGGTTTCCGGGCGCGGGTGTTCGTCGACGCTCACGGCGACGGTTTCGCGGCGCGCCACGATCTTAACCGGCACTATCTCTTCCGCGAAGCGGCCCGCCGCCTGCGCCCGCTTGGCGCGCATCTGGCTGCGATACGCGAAGGCGTCCTGATCGGCGCGCGAGACCTCGAATTCCGCGGCCACGTTGTCGGAAGTCTCGGGCATCGAGTCGACGCCGTAGGCCTTTTTCATCAGCGGATTTACGAAGCGCCATCCGATGGTCGTGTCGTAGATCTCCGCGTTGCGCGAAAAAGCGCTGCCCGCCTTGGGCATCACGAAAGGCGCGCGCGACATGCACTCGACGCCGCCCGCGACCACCAGGTTCGCTTCGCCGGTCCTGACCGCCCGCGCCGCCTGAACCACGGCCTCCATTCCCGACCCGCACAGGCGGTTGACCGTGACGCCGCTCACCTCGACCGGCAAGCCGGCCAGCAACGCCGCCATCCGGGCGACATTGCGATTGTCTTCGCCGGCCTGGTTGGCGCAGCCGAGGATAACGTCGTTGACGCGGCTCCAGTCGATCGAGGAGTTGCGCTCGATGAGCGTTCTTATCGGAATCGCCGCGAGGTCGTCCGTCCTGACGCCGGACAACCCTCCGCCGTAACGGCCGATCGGCGTCCGCACCGCGTCACAGATGAAAGCTTCGGCCATTTTTCAGCCCCTCTTCAAGTTCCTCGAATTGCCTGATGATGGCGCGGCCGCGCCGCGGGACGCGCCGTCCGCGCGGGCCGGATGCGCCGCGCACGCGGCTCCGCGGCGGCGGCTAGAGTGAAATCGAACTCTATCGCGTCCGGCGGCCGTTCGCCCGCGCCGTTTTTCGCGCGGCTCTTATGATACGCGACGGTCAGCGACTCTTTGGCGCCGAAGACGGCGTCCGATTCTATGTAGGCATCTCCGGCAATATACAGTGCGGTGATCAGCGGCTCGTAGCCCTCGGCAGTGATTACGAAGTGGATATGCGCGGGACGATACGGACCGCGCCCCTGCGCGCGGAGCAGCACTCCCACCGGCCCGTCGTCGGGCACGGGATAGCTCTTCGGTTTTACCGAACGGAACTCATAAAGCCCGTCGGCGCCAGTGCGGAATCTTCCGCGCAGGTTCATCTCCGGCTGCTGCTCGTCCTGGATGTCATACTTGCCGTTGGGCGCGGCCTGCCATACGTCCAGCAGCGCATCGGCCAGCGGCCGCGCGTGCGCGTCCGTCACCCGCCCGCACACCACGATTGCCTCTCCCGGAGTCTCGCCCGCGATACCGGCGCCGAGCGGCAACTCCGGCGCGCCGGCGCGATAGAACGGTCCCAGCAGGCTCGAATCGGTGCCGTGTTCACGCAGGTGCGAGTGCCGTACCAGGTCTACCATCGCACTCACGCCGAGCGTGTCGGAGAGCAGGATGAACTCCTGGCGCTTGTCGTCGGTGATGTGCCCCACGTCGGTGAGGAACTCGATGCCCATTTTCCATTCGGCGGGAGTCAGGCCCGTTTCGCGGACGAATCCGTGCAGATGCCGGATGAGGGAGCTCATGATCTCCTTCATCCGCGGATTGGGAGTCTTGGCAAGCCGCGCCAGCGCCGTCGCCGTGAGACCGCTCTCAGTCAGTGTTTTCATCGCGCACTCTCGTCTCCGCATAGCGGGAGTTTCGCCGTTGCCTCACGCGCCCGCCGCATGCGCGCGCGCCGTGCGCTCGTTCAGGTCGCGCAACACCGCCAACTCGGCGGGCGACGGTGGCGCGGTATACGCCAGGTTCGCCGCGACCTTGAGCGGCCATCCGGTGGCCGCAATTGCCTGCTCGGCCGTGACTCCGGGATGCAGGCTGGTGAGCGTAAGCTCTCTGGTTTCCGGATCGGGTGTGAGAATTCCGAGGTCGGTTATCACCGCGCTCGGTCCGCGGCCGGGCATCCCGAGTCTTCCCCGGCAGTCGCCGCCCTCGAGGTAGCCGGCGGAGGTAACGAAGTCGAGACGGGCGACGAAGGCGCGCTTGCTCTGGCGCAGCATGATCAGGACCTCGCGCGCGCTGCATGCGATCTCGGCGGCCCCGCCCGCCCCCGGCAGTCTCACTTGAGGCGAGCGATAGTCCCCGACCACGGTGGTGTTGAGATTGGCGAAACGATCGATCTGCGCGGCGCCCAAAAAGCCGACGTCCACCCTGCACCCTTGCAGCCAGTAGGCGAAGATCTCCGCGATCGAGACCACGGTGTCGGCGGTCTCGGCCAACTCTCCGTCACCGATCGAGAGCGGCAGCACGCTTGGTTTCGCGCCGATCGTGCCGGATTCATAGATCAGCACGGCGTCGGGCGCGTGAGTGAGCCGCGCGAGGTTGGCCGCCGCGCTCGGCAGCCCGATACCCACGAAGCATACCGTTCCGTCCCGCAGCATCCGCGACGCCGCGACCGTCATCATCTCGTCGGCGCTGTATTGCGGCTCAGCCATTGACCGCCCGCGGCGGCTGATTGCCGCCCGCCGAAGCGAGGCTACGCCGGAACTCCGCGAAATCCCCGGTCGCCAGCACGTGGCGCCCGATCCAGCCGGCGAAGCTCTCGCGCTCCCGCGCGATTCCGTCCCACTGCTGATAAAACGAATTGTCGCGAGGGTAATAGCCCAGCGCGTAGGACGGAAACGCGCCGCCCGGCACTTCACAGACCGCGCCGACGATCCATCCAGGCAGCACGACGGAATTCGGCCGCGCCTCGATACGGTCGACGATCTCCTCGACCGTGACGATCGAGCGCCGCGCCGCCATCACCACCTCTTTCTGAACCCCGACGATGCCCCATAGCAGCACATTGCCCTTGCGATCCGCCTGCTGCGCGTGGACCACGGCGACGTCGGGCCGGATTGCGGGCACCGCGGCGAGCCGCTCGCCGGTGAACGGACACTCGATAAACTTTATCCGCGGGTTGTACTTTGGCAGATCGGATCCGAGATAGCCGCGCAGCACGCCGAAGGGAATATTGGACGCGCCCGCCGCGTACGCCGTCGCCATCCCCGCATGGCTGTGCTCTTCGATTTCTAGCGGCCGCGGCCATCCGTGCTCGATCGCGTCGCGCAACCGATGAAGCGACCCGACACCCGGATTGCCGCCCCACGAGAACACCAGCTTGCGCGCGCATCCCATCCCGATGAGCTGGTCGTAGATGAGGTCAGGCGTCATCCGCACCAGCGTCAGGTCGCGTTTCCGCTGGCGGATTATCTCGTGGCCGGCAGCCGATGGGATGAGATGAGTAAAGCCTTCCATCGCGACGATGTCGCCGTCGCGGATGAATTCGCGAATCGCCGTTTTGAGGTCGACGATCATCGCCATCGCAGTCGCATTATCGCTGATAGTACGCAGGCAGCTTGGCGTCCACGTTGACCCACACCGACTTCGGACTGGTGTATTCCTCGATCGACTCGATCCCCAGGTCGCGGCCATAGCCGGAGCTGCGCACTCCGCCGAAGGGCGACCCCGGATTGGCCCGCTTGTAGCAATTTATCCAGACCATCCCGGTGATGATTTGCCGGGCCACGCGATGCGCGCGTGAGAGGCTGCCGGTCCATAGCCCGCCGCCGAGGCCGTACACGGTGTCGTTGGCGATCGCGATCACTTCGTCTTCGTTCTTGAACGTGGTGACTGTGACGAACGGCCCGAAGACCTCCTCCTGGCAGACGCGATCCTTGGGCCGCGCGCGCACCACGGTCGGCATCACGTAACAGCCTTTCGCGAGTTCCGCGTCGGTGGCGGCCTTGCCGCCGAGCAGGATTTCGCCGCCCTCTTCGCGCGCGACCTTGCAGTAGGAAAGCACGCGGTCGCGATGTGCGGGCGAGGTCAGCGGCCCCATCTCGGTCTGCGGATCCAGCGGATTGCCGAGTTTGATCGAGGCCGCCAGTTTCAGGAAGCGGTCGAGGAACGTGTCCGCGATACTTTCGTGGAGCAGCAGGCGCGACCCGGCGATGCAGGCCTGACCCTGGTTGTGGAAGATCGCGAACGCGCTGCCGTTGAGCGCCGCGTCCAGGTCGGCGTCCTCGAACACGATATTGGCGCCCTTGCCGCCGAGCTCGAGTTGGACCCGCTTGAGATTACCCGCGGAAGCCTGCACGATCCGCCGCCCTGTCACGGTCGAGCCGGTGAACGCAATTTTCTGGACCTGCGGATGCTCGGCGAGGTACTGGCCGGCGACATTGCCATAGCCGGGCAGAATATTGACGACACCCGGAGGAAACCCGACCTCGCGCATCAGCTCCGCCACCTTGAGGGAGCTCAGCGGCGTCAGTTCGGCCGGCTTCAACACCACGCAATTGCCGGCGGCCAGTGCCGGACCCATCTTCCAGCTCGTGAACATGATCGGAAAATTCCACGGCACGATCTGGCCCACCACGCCCAGCGGTTCGCGCTCGACGTAGTTGAGGAAGCCCGGATCCACGGGCACCAGGCGCCCCTGAAGCTTGTCGGCCATCCCGCCGAAGTAGCGGAAGGTCGCGGCCGTACGCGGCACGTCGAGCATCCGCGTGTCGCGGATCGGATGGCCGGTGTCGATCGATTCGACGTGCGCGAGTTCCTCGGTATGGGCCTCGATCGCGTCGGCCAGCTTCAGCAGCAGGCGTCCGCGGTCGGCCGCCGCCAGCCGGCGCCAGGCCGGAAAGGCCTTGGCTGCGGCGGCGACCGCCTTGTCGATATCGGCCTCGCGGGCCTCGGCGACGTCGGCGATTTTCGAGTTGTCGTGCGGGTTGAAGACTTCGATCCGGCCGCGCGCCTCGGCCTCGACGAACTCACCCGCGATAAATAGTTTGTTCTGCAACTGCATATTTTTTTACTTCCGAATCTTTATAAATTTCCGTCATCTCGAGGGAAGGATGACCCAAAGATTGAGGGAAGGATGACCCAAAGAGCGCTCGGAATGACCCACAGAATGCTCTTTTTTGGGGTCATCCTGAACGAGCGTTGCGCGCAAATTACCGAAGCCTCCTCTTTGGTAATCCTGAGCGAGCGTTGCGCGAGTCGAAGGATCTCGCGCGGCATCTTTATGCCGCGTGATTTGCTGGGCGACCTTTTCGTAAGGTGCGGACGTGGATGCGACCTCGAAAATATTAGAAAAGGCGTAGTTGCGAGGGTCGTCGCAGAGGACCTCGACGCCGCCTTTTTCGAACTGTTCGAGCGAGCCGAAGCGCATGCCGCGCCGCATCATTTTTGGATCTTGCGGGTTTTGCCGGCTTTGCGAATATTGCATGTCGCGTGGATCCTGCGCGTCGCGTTGCCCCCTAGGCGCCGCGGACCGTGGTGCGTTGCGCAAGCTGAACGCATCCGTAGCACTTTGTAGCGGCCGGCGCCAACCGGCAAGCGGCCGTACCGGCTTACGCGGGCACGGTCTTCGTTCAAATTTCTGGCTGATTTCCTGCCCCGCTCGTCCTGGCAAGTCCAGCAAAAAAGGTTCATCGCTTCGCGTTGATCCTTCGCTGACGCTCAGGATGACAAGAAAGAGTGCTTTTCTTCGGGGTCTTCCTGAACGAGGCTCAGTGCAGCAGAGCTCCCTTTGTCATCCTGAACGAAGGCTCAATGACAGCAGGGCTTTCTTTGTCATCCTGAACGAAGGCTGCCGTAGTGAAGGATCAACGCGAAGCGATTGATCTTCGTTCCGGGCTTATCGGCGCTCTCTCTCGGGCGAGAGAGCGGGTGCGGGCGGGGGCTGGGCGAGGAAGCGCCGGAGGTCTGTTCTTACGGCGCTTCCCCGCGCTGATATCGCGGCAGTCTAGGCGGCGCGGGCGGGCTCGGCCGACAGCTTGAGCTCGGCCGGTTCCGGCAGCGGCGCGGTCTTCCACTTCTTGAGCTCGGGTATCACGTGCTTGGCGAAGCACTTGATGTTGCGCTCGGCTTCGTCGAACGGCATCCCGGCGTAGCTGAAATTGCCGAGGATGCCGTTGTTGTCGATCGTGTCCTGCATGAACTTGAGCTTCTCGAGCACTTCGGCCGGCGTCCCGAAGGGCATCAGCGCGGCGAAATCCTTGGCCGCGCTGTCCATCCCGTGGCGCGCGATGTACTTGCTGACCCCGCTATAGAATTCGTAGCTCTTGTTCTGGCCGAATTTCTCCGAGGTCATCTCATAGTGCTTCATCGCCGTGTGGTAGTAGTCGGTGATGTACTTCATCCCCAGCTCTTGCGCCCGGCTCCGGTCCTCGTCGACGAAGATGAAACCGCCCGACAGCGGACGCGGCGGCTCGGTCCCGTTAACCTCGCGCCAGACCTTGTGGTAGACCTCGAAATCCTTCTTGACCGCGTCCCACGGCTTCTGCGGAATCACCAGCACGCCGACCCCCAGCCGCGCCATGATCGGCATCGACTCGGGTGAGACCGCCGCGGCGTAGCTGCGGCCGCGAAACGAACGGGCCGGGAAAGGCCGGATGTCGCGCCGAGGCTGATTGGTATGGCGGCCGCCTTCCATGTAGCCCTTTTCCAGCGCGTTCAGCACCAGTTCGGCGTACTCGACGAAAAGATTGCGGCCCTCGTTCTGGTCGAGACGGAAGCCCTCGTACTCGATTCGCGCGAGGCCGCGGCCGAGGCCCAGGATGAAGCGACCGTTCGAGAGATGGTCGAGCAGCGAGACCTGCTCGGCGACCCGAATCGGATCGTGCCAGGGCAGCACCACTACCATCGAGCCCAGCTTCACATGCTTGGTCTTGCCCGCCATATACGACAGGAACTGCAGCACGTCGGGGCACATCGTGTAGTCGTCGAAGTGATGCTCGACCGACCAGACCGAGTCGAATCCGAGTGGCTCGGCCATCTCGGCAAGGCGCAATTCGTTGCGGTAAACCTCGGCGTCGGAAAGTGCGTTGTTGGGATTCTGGAAGGCTGATCCGTACCCTACGTGCATGGCGTTCTCCTCTGTATTGTTGGCCGCCGTCGTTAGCCGGGTACGGCCGCAGTGCCGTCACGGCCCGCGCAGGCCTATCATCTATGTACCGCAGTCCGCCCCCATTTTTCCAGATGGCGCGTTATCGCGACCGCGCCGGAAAATACCGGAAGTAGCCGGGGAAACGGTCCGCTTGCGCTTCACTCCGGCGGCCCCGGCACGCGATAATGGCGTCGCGCGGGAGGCGCCCAAACGATGCTGCTCGAAAACACCAGGGGAAATTACAAGTTCGTGCGCGGCTACGGCGGGCCCTTTTCGTCAGGCGCCCTGGCCAGCCCTGGATTCGAGATCGTCCACGCGGTCTTCAAGCCGATCGCCAAACTCGCCGACGGCTACGCGCTTATCGAGCGTCATCTGCGCGGCGCGGGCCGCCCGATAAACGCCCTGTGCGGCATCGAGCTGCGAATTCCCGCGGCGCTCACGCCGTCCGGCTTCGACGAGTTCAACCGGCCGTATATCGAGCGCCTGGCGGCGTGGGGCCTGCTGATCGACGGATTGAACCCGGTCGCGCGGACTAATGTCGCGCCGGCGGCGAGCCTGATCGACGAGCCTTCGCTTTATGGCTTCTACTACACGGCGCCGGCGGCGGGCGCGGCGCGGCCGGGTTTCGTGCTCGCGGGCGCAGCGGAGATACTCTCGCGCGAGGGTGGAAAAAGAGAAATCGTGGCGGCCGGCGACGTTTCGCTCGAGGGGCTGCGGCGCAAAAACGCATGCATCCTCGAGGTCCTGGACGGGCTTCTGCGCGAGATAAACCTCGGATGGAACGAGGCCTCCGCGGTCAACCTCTACACGGTGCATGATCTGCATCCGCTGTTCGCGACCGACCTGCTGCCGGCCCTGGGAGTGGCGGCGAATCGCGGCATCCGATGGCATTACGCGCGGCCGCCGGTGATCGGCCTGGAGCTGGAGATAGACGGCTACGCGGCGCGCGAGGAACTGGTGCTCGCGCCCTGAAGGGTGGCTCGGGCGTGAAACAACGACCCGGCGTTTAGCGATATGTTACTTTAGCGCCACAAGGCTGTCTCATTCGCCACCGACGGTCTTGTCCTTGCGCATCTAAACTTCGCCAAATCGAGCGTCTTTCGGGCATCGCTCTTGCTCGTACTTATGCCGCCACGGTCCTGCGTAGTGCATCAAGATGCGACTAGCTGCGGATATTTTCTGGCCCAGTCCAGTCTCGATCAGGGCGGCAGGAGACCCCGCCGAGATCCGGCCGATCAACAGCGATGGGTTGGCGGCCGACAATCTACGTTCGCTGCTCACGATGTTCCGCGTCGGCACGCTGACCATCGCGCTCTTCCAAACCGCATACATTCTGCAAAGCACACGTCTTGCCAGTGCCCTCGCGCCCACCGCTCCAGTGGGTCTTAACCTCCTCATCGCAACTTTTCCATGCGCGGCCTCGCGTTGAGCTTCAGCGGCTGGTTTGCGCGCCATTGGCGCGGGGTCACCTTGACGCTGGGCATGACCCTCGTCGGACTGACGGCGTCGGTGAACGTGATACGTCACGAGAGCGTGCCGATGTTCGTCGAGACCCTGATTTTGGTGGTCGGAAGCGGCGCGCTCATTCCGTGGGATGAGCGCTGGCAGACGGCATTGAGCGCTTTCTCCCTGGCCTCCTTCTCGATTGTCCTGACACTGGCGCCGACGGCCGATTCGTACACGCATCTCCGTTGGATGGGGATGGTAGGCGCGGTGCTGGTCGCGCAGATCACCGTGCATCTGACCAATCTCCATCGCCGCGGCCTCGCCGCACTCTACGAAGATCTCGCGCTGAGCACACAGCAAAGCGCCGACAGCGAGGCCAAGCTACGAAAAATCTTCGAGTCGACGAGTGACGCGATCGCGATCGTCAGCCTGACCGATGACCACATGATCGAGGTCAACAATGAATTTACAAGCGTGACCGGCTACACCCGCGAGGAAGCGCTCTCCGCGGCGCACGGGAATCTGCCGATATGGGGAAACGACGGGCAGCGACGCCGCTTTTTTCGCGAGCTCAGGACGACGGGTGTCCTGCGCAATATCGAAGTCCAGATTCGCAATCGCAACGGAACGCTAGCGCCGTTTCTTCTATCAGGCTCTACCGTCGAGCTCGACGGCGAGCTGTGCGCGATCGCGATGGCGCGCGACATCGCCGCGCTCAAGCGCACGCAGGATGAGCTGGTGGCGGCGCGCGAGCAGGCCTTTATCGCGTCGCGCGCGAAAACCGAATTTCTCTCCAGCATGTCGCATGAGATTCGCACCCCTTTGAACGCCATCCTCGGCATGGCCGAGGTGCTATCGGAAACGAGTCTCGAGGCCGATCAACGCCGCTACCTGGAGATCATGCGTTTCAATGGTGCCACGCTGCTCATGCTGGTCGACGATGTCCTCGATCTAGCCAGGATTGAAAGCGGCGGCTTCCGTCTGGAGAAGGTTGATTTCAACCTTGGCGACCTGGTTGAGAAAACCGTCGAAACGCTCGCCGTGCGAGCGCATAGCAAGGGGCTGGAGCTGATGGCGCGGATTGCCCCGGGCACGTCGCCCCGATGGTCGGGCGACCCGCTGAGGCTCCGTCAGGTGCTGATGAACCTGCTCGCCAATGCGATCAAATTCACCGAATTGGGCGCAGTCGAACTGACGGTCGTCAGCGAAGCAAGCGGCTTACACTTCTCAATCGCCGACACCGGTGTCGGAATCGAGCCTGCCAACGTCGGCGCGATCTTCTCCAACTTTACCCAGGGCGATTCTTCCGACACGCGCAAGTACGGCGGCAGCGGCCTCGGGCTCGCGATAGCGTCGCGGCTGGTGACGCTGATGGGCGGTCGGATCTGGGTCGAGAGCGAGCTTTATAAAGGCAGCACGTTTCATTTCACCGCGCCCTTGGAGGTATCCGAGACCGTGAGCGACGCGATCCCGACTTACGACCTGAACGGCCTGCGCGCCCTGGTGGCCGATCGCAACGCCACCAACCGGCGGATTGTCGTCGAAGCGCTCGAGCATCACGGCGCGACGGTGAAAGAAGCGTCGACGGTGCAGGAAACGATCGCGTCCCTGGGAGAGGCGCGGCGTTTCGGACGGCCATTCGACCTCCTCTTCGGAGATTGCCAGATGCCGGGAATCGAGCAGCTCGAGCGTCTGGCAAGCGAAGGATGCGCTTACGGCGCGGCAACGATAATTCCCATGCTCACCAACGATGGTCTGAACTCCAAGCTCGCGCGCGCGCGCCGCCTCGGCTTCCGCGACCATCTTCTTAAACCGGTGCGCCGCTCCGATCTGCTCGAGGTGATATCGCGCGCCGCGAAAACCCTAAAGGACGCGGCCGCGGCTGGGCAAACTCGCCGTCAGGATGCAGCGCCGTCTCCGACCGATCTCCATCCCACAGCCGAGCAATCCGTTCTCGCGCCCGCGACGCCGCGCTTGCGTATCCTGCTCGCCGAGGACTCACCCGACAATCGTTTGCTGATGGCCGCCTACTTCAAACGTCTCCCCTATCAGATCGAAACCGCCGAAAACGGCAAAGTCGCGGTCGAGAAATTCATTCTCGGCCGCTATGACCTGGTCTTGATGGACATCCAGATGCCGGTGATGGACGGCTATACAGCGGTACGAATCATCCGCGCATGGGAGGTCGAGCATCATCGGCCAGCTACGCCGATTCTGGCGCTTACCGCCTCGACGCTCGACGCTGACGTTCGTCGCGCGTTCGAGGCGGGCTGCAACACGCATGTCGCCAAGCCTGTGCGCAAGGCAACGTTACTCGCGTCGATCAACGAGACTCTCGCGCTGGTCGCGTCCGGCGGAAGCAAGTCCACGCGACCGGCGTCGGCCGTTCCCGCCGCGCCGTTGCTCGCGCATGCGCGGGTCAACGGCGTCCCGCACTGAGCCGGCGGCATCGCGCGCTCCGGCGGCGCGCCGCTTCGGACCCGCGCCGCTTCGGACCCGCGAGGCGAGGGAGACGGTGGCTTCCGCTGCCGTCTCCCTCGCCCCACGGGTTGAGTGCGAAGCGCCAATTCTCTACCTTCTCAGTTAGAGGTATGGAGGCGGAGACGCGCGCCCTTCGAGCGCGCGTCTCCGCCTCCGTACCGCCCAGGCGTGACCAACTCCCCGTTGCATAGCTCCGACGATCTCTCCGCCGATCGGGAGAAATTGCCTGGCGGCGCCGCCAGCAAGGCCGCGTTCGTGCGCGCGATGTTCGCGCGCATCGTACCGCGCTACGACCTCGTCAATCGGCTGATGACGATGGGGTTGGACCGGCGATGGCGCGCCGCGACGGTCGCGATAGCGCGGCCGTCCGGCGCTTTCGCCCTCGACATCGCGACCGGCACCGGCGACCTCGCGCTCGAGCTGGCGCGCCAGGGGGCGCGTCACGTGGTCGGCGCGGACTTCTGCGCCGACATGTTGACCGCGGCGGTCGCCAAAACTGGAAAACCCGGATCGACCGACGCCGGCAAAATAGCCTTTGTCGCTGGCGACACCACGCGCCTGCCGTTTCACGACGATACTTTCGATTGCATCGTCAACGGCTTCATGTTGCGCAACGTGACCGACCTGCCCCTGGCGTTCGCCGAACTAGGACGCGTGCTGAAGCCGGGCGGCCGGCTCGCGTGCCTCGATCTCACGCCACCGCGCGGTCCGATGCACGGACTGTTCGGTTTCTATATCAGTCGCATCGTTCCGCTGCTGGGCGGCGCGGTCAGCGGCCACTACTTCGCCTACCGATGGCTCGGTCAGTCGCTGCGCCCGCATCCCGACGCCGACACGATGGCCTCGATAATGCGCGCCGCGGGCCTCGGCGAAGTCGGCTATCGTCTGACCGGTTTCGGCACGGTTGCGATTCACTACGCCGTCAAGCCCGATGCCTCCGAGCGTTCCGGACGAGGCGAGCGCGTTGCGCGCGATGGGAGTTTTGAGACCGATGGACACAGCCCTGCTTGAATGGTGCAAGCGGCTAATCGCCTGCCACAGTGTCACGACCGAGGGCACGCGAGGAATAGCCGAGTTGTGCGCCTCCGAAATGCTCGCGCCCGCCGGAATCGCGGCGCGCCTCATCCCTTCGACGCGTGAAGGCGGCCAGCAGGTGAACCTCGTCGCGGAGATCCGCGGCAGCGACTCATCGCTAAAGCCTATCGTGCTCAATACCCATCTCGACACCGTACCGCCGGGCGCGCCGGAACTGTGGACGGCCTGCGGCGGTGACCCGTTCATGGCGCGCGTCGACGCCGACCGAATCTATGGGCTCGGCGCCGCGGACACCAAGCTCGATTTCGCCGCCAAGGTCTTCGCACTGAAGACGGCGAGCACGCCACGGCGCGACGTTTACCTGGTCGGCACCTTCGGCGAAGAGCAGGGACTGACCGGGGCGAGGGAAATGGTTGAGGCCGCCGTTCTGCCGGCCGGCGCGATGACCTTCGTGGGTGAGCCATCGCGTCTGCAGGTCATCACGGCGCACAAAGGGCTGCTGGCGTTCGAGCTCAGGATTGACTTCACGCCGCTGCGGGTGGTCGAGCGGATGGAGGCGCGGCGACTGACGTTCGGTGGCAAAGCCGCTCATTCGAGCACGCCGGCGCTGGGCCTCAACGCCATCGATATCGCGCTCGAAGCGATAGCGATCAACCTGAGGCTTAACCTTGTGGCGATCTCGGGCGGCAGCGCGATAAACGTGGTCCCGGCGCGATGCGACGTCGTCGTCGCGACCGAGGGCGCGCTCGACCCCCTGGTAGGCGGCGCAATCGAGGCCACGAACTTCGACGGGTTGGTCGCGCAGATAATCCCGCCCGAGGTGGTCACCACGACGACGCGCTTTATTTCCGCGCTGAGAAAATATGCCAACAGCGGCGGCAGCGACGAGGCGGACTACGCATCACCGACGCTCACCTGCAATCCCGGCGTGATCCGAGCCGAGTCCGGCTCGCTGACGCTGGAGTTCGAATTACGCCCGCCGCCCGGACTCGCGATGGACGAGGTCCGCGCGAACGTCGCGCGAGTAGTCGAGGAAATCTCTCGAAACGCTGTCGGTATGTCGGTCGGGCTCATCGAGAAGCGCGCCAATCCGGGCTTCCGTGCCGCGGCCGCGAGCGAAACGGTCGAGATCGCGATGGGCGCGCTGGCGACCGCAGGACTGCCGCTTAGCTCAGGAGTGAAGTCGGGATGTACCGAGGCGGGAATTTACGCCGCGGCGGGACTCGCGCCGGTCGTGATCGGACCGGGGCCGTCGACCGGAGTTATCCACGCACCCAACGAGCACAATTTTCTTTCGGATGTTGAAGGGGCTGTGCGCTTCTATCGGGCGCTGCTCAATCTGTAACTATGGCATCGGGACGGCTTCGATGGACGCACCCTCGGCGAGCCCCAGCACTTCGATCGCGCCTCGCCCCACCACCAGCCGTCCCTCCTCCTCTTCCAGCGCGCTCGCCTGCACCGCGCGAAAGCCCCGGCGCGAGTCTTCGTGCGCGACCATGTAGAGGCGCGCGTGCTCGGCGGCAGGCTCGCCCGCCCTCAATTTAAGCGTCCGCCGCTGCCTGACCGGAACCAGTTCAGCGGTTGGCGCGCCATAGTACGGACCGCCGTCGAACGGATCGATCTGATTGAGAAACTTCATCCCGGCCTGCTCCAGCAGCCTGACCGCGCCGCGGCTCTCGTCGCGAACGGCTCCGATCGAGGCACGCACCTCGTCCGGCAGCAAAAAGGTGTAAAGCGGCGCGTCCGGGAACAGCGCGGGGATGAATTCCTTGTCGCGGACCGAGAGCCGGTCGGCCTCGCGAAACGATAGCCCGGTCACGCGCCGTCCGTAGTGATCCCAGAAAATGTTGCCCTGATCGCCGATGGTAGGCGGCAGCATCTCGGCGATGATCCGGTCCTGGAAACGCCTGAGATGGCGCCCGATGTAAACGAAGCGCGCCCAGGAAAGCTGCTTGCCGATAAGCTCCGGCCGATGGCGCATCGCTTGCGTTACGATCAGTCCACCGGTTTCAGTGGGACCGTTCATCGAATGGCGCAGACGTAGATACGTGTGCCGGAACATCTTGCGCAACCGCGCCGAGTAGCGCTCGTCGCTGTCGATTTCGAGGTAATAATGCGGGCTCTGCGGCGTGCCGTGCTGCCCGATGATCATCGAGGCACCGGCGATCGCCCGCGTTGCGATCTCTTCCGCGCAGAAGATATAGACCGCGCGTGCACGGTTGGCGACGCGCCCCCGAAACGACTTCACCGAACGCTCGATCATCTGGGTCATCTCAGCCGAATCCGTGGCCAGGTTGACCGAGTTGAGCTCGCGCGCCAGCCGCAGGATCGGGCGATGGTCGGTGGCACGGGCTTCGCGGATAACAAAGGACGGCTGCGCGGCGTCCATAGCAGCCGGATACTACCACGCCGGCGCGCCCACGGGATTTCCTCCGATCTTCGCCCGAATGACCCCCAACCGGGCCGTCCGGAGTCGGATCCGGCCCTCTGAAACGGTCACATAGGGCGCGAATTTGAGCGCGCTGCCATTTCAAAGAGCCAAGTTGAATTAGGTTCTTGGGTCGGATAACTTTGGGCTCGGGCCGGGAATTGGCTGGCCGCACAGGAGGTGTGGTGTGATGGAGTTGCCGAAGTGCCAAAAGTGTAACAATGGCACTCTGATTCCACTTTCGGATTATGGCCAGGAAGGCGCTTCGGTGATTTTCAAGGCATGGGTTTGCACGAATCCCGATTGCGGCTTCAGCCTGCGAGTCGACAAAGGCGAAGTGACCTACGGCAAACGGATCGAGACGAAGCACTAGCGCGTCCGCGGGCGAATGAGACATCGCAAGGGGCGGTCCCACGGGATCGCCCCTTTTTATTTCTCGGTCTGCGGGAAGGCGCACCTTCGCCGGTTCATTTCGTATTCGCTAGTTGGTACTCGTCGTCCATCCGGTCTATAACACCCCGTTGAGATGCGGCGTCCGCGCCGCACCTCAACGGGGAGGTCTTCCAGATGAGCCAACATGTCTTTCGTTCCCAGCCGATTGGCTCGCTGTTGCGGCCCGAGTATCTGCGCGAAGCACGGCGCGCGTTGCGCGCCGGGCAGATTTCCGCCGCTCGCTACAAACGAGTCGAGGATCGCGCCGTGGACGAGGCGCTTGCCTTGCAGGAGGCGGCGGGCCTCGACGTCATCAACGACGGCGAGCAACGGCGCATGAGCTTTCTCGGCTCGCTGCTGGAGTGCACCGAGGGCCTTTCGCGCAGCTCCGCCGTCACGCAACCCTGGCACGAAGACGACGACCACGTGGTCAACCTCTCGCTGGGGCTGGCGGTCACCGGCAAGGTGCGCCGGCGCCGTTCGCTCGGCACCGAGGAATTCGTATACGCGCGCGCCCGCGCACGGCGGCCGGTCAAGATGACGCTGCCAAGCCCGATGATGCTCAAGATGTTCTGGTCGCCGAAAGAATCGGCCGCCGCCTACCGCGATGCGTTCGAGATGTTCGCCGACGGCGCTATCGTCATTCGCGAAGAGATCGCCGAACTCGCACGGCTGGGATGCGAGTACATCCAAATCGACGCGCCCGAGCTTACCAATCTCATCGACCCCGAGGTACGGCGCGTGGTTTTCGAGGAACGCGGCATCGATCCCAAGCGGCTGCTTGGCGAAGGCGTGGAGATTCTCAACTCGCTCGCCAGCCAGCCCGGCGTAACCTTCGGATTGCATCTCTGCCGCGGCAACAATGACGGCCGCTGGCTGGCCCGCGGCGGCTACGACTCGATCGCGCGCGAGGTCTTCCAGCGCGCGCGCGCCTACGACGAATTCCTGCTCGAGTACGACGATTCGCGCTCGGGTTCGTTCGAGCCGTTGGCCGACGTGCCGCGCGACAAACGCGTCGTCCTTGGCCTCGTGACCACCAAGCGCAACGTACTCGAATCGGCCGATGAGCTTATCGGGCGCATCGAAGAAGCCGCGCGGTTTTTCCCGCGCGAGCAACTCGCGCTCTCGACCCAGTGCGGTTTCGCCTCCGGAATCAAGGGCAACCCGGTCGACCCCGCGATGCAGGAGCGCAAACTCACGCTGGTCGCCGACGTCGCCCGGCGCGTTTGGGGTTGATTCGTATTTGTGCAATCTGATTTTTCGGATGGCGCTTCACGGACGGCTGGCGTGAAGGAATTCGCCGCCGTGTGAATCGCGGTATCGCCGAGCGCGCCGCTTGGGAAGTCGCAGCTATAGATCGCGCCGGTAGGTGACGAAATTTCCGGTCGCGCGCGCTCCCAGCGCCGCCGCGGTGCGCCGCGAGGACCAGTTGTCATCGAGCACCAGCGTATATCCGGCATAACGCATCCCGCTGCGCGCCATCGTCGCGAAAGAGCGCGACGCCATCGCCAGCGCCACGCCTTTGCCGCGCGCGCGTTCGAGCACGCCAATATTGATGAGCGCGCCGCGCGTCCCGCCGCCGCGCTCGGGATGCAGCTTGACTCCCGGCCGAACCTGTGCGAGCGCCGGGCTCAAGTCGGGAACCGAAAAGACCACGCCGATGACCTCGCGGTTGGCCACCGCGACCATCGAAAGATCCCCGACCGGAGTGCCCTGCAGCGGAGCCATCATCGGACGAACTTCGTCGCGAGTTATGGGGTTCCATCCCCAATGCCGGGCGAACGCCGCGTTGGTAACCTCGGTCCACGCGTCGGCCGCGGCCAGGAATCCGTATTCGCGCCAGCTCATCACGGCGACTCCCGCCGAGCGTGCCGTCTCGATCATGCCCGAGTAGCGCGAGAGCGTCTCAGGCGTCAGCGCGGCGGTGTAGTCGATCTGTCCCTTTTCGGTCTCGAAACCCGCGTCCTTGAAATAGCGATGGTAGTATTCGGGATTACCGCGCAGCAGGAACGACGGCAATCTGCCGTAATTGTCGATCGCGTAGGGATAGTCGAGAAAAGCGGCGAACCCGCTGCGCACCGACTCCATCCTGCCCCGCGCCAGCCACTCCATCGCGCGCGTCAGCATCGCGCCGACCGCGTCGTCCTCGCCGGCCGCGGCCTCGAAATGGATAAGCTGGCCAAGCCGCTGGCTCCAGTGATCAATGTACCGATGGTTGATGACGGCACTTACGCGCGCCACCAGGCGGCCGTTGGTCCAGGCGCAAAATGGCTGGAGGTCGAGATAAGGCGCGGTCAGCGTGCGGCCGGAGAGCAGATCGATCTCGCTGCGAATGTCGGGCGGCCACCAAGCCTCGCGATCGGCGTAGACCTTGTACGGCAGGCGGGCAAATTCCTCGAAGGCCTGCAGGCTGTTGATCGCCTCGATCCGTATGTTGGCGGCGGCGCTCACGTCCTGAACAAGATTAGCATTGCGCACGCGTGAGTAACTATCTGTCGTGGAGGCCTGGCGCACTGAGTCTGGGGATAACAATACGGTTTTTCAGGAGTCGGCGGGGCGCGCCGACATCCCTTTCGCGCGAAGGGTAATCAATCGACGCGAGCGATGTGCGCGCCGGCGCCGGACTTGGCGGCCGTCAGCACCGATTCGCATCGCCGGCGAGCTTCGTCGGCGGCGGCGGCGAGCACCTCGAACTCCGGAATATTGTCATCCCACTCGACGAGTGTGGCGATGCGGCCGAAGCGTCCGACCGCGTGCTCGTACAGAGCCCACACCTCGGGACGGATCGGATGGTCATGAGTGTCGAGCAGATAGCTTCCATGGTCGCTATGGCCCGCAAGATGGAACTGCACCACCCGTTCAGCGGGAATCGCGTCGATGTAGCGCAGGGGGTCGAAGCGATGGTTAAACGCGCTGACAAATATGTTGTTGATGTCGAGCAGGATCGCGCAGTCGGCCTCTTCCGCCACCGCGCCAAGGAATTCCCACTCGGTAAGGCGCGAGGAGTGAAACGCCATGTAACTCGACACGTTCTCGATCAGTATCGTGCGCTCGAGGATCTCCTGGACTTCGCGGATACGGCCCGCCACGTGGCGCACAGCCTCCTCGGTATAAGGCAGCGGCAGCAGGTCGTGCAGATTGCGGCCGCCCACTCCGGTCCAGCACAGATGGTCGGAGACCCACGCGGGCTCGACACGGCGCGCAAGCGCGCGCAGCGCGCCGAGGTAGCCGCGGTTGAGCGGGTCGCTCGAACCGATCGACAGCGAGACGCCATGCATGACAATCGGGTGCCGCGCGCGTACGCCCTCGAGCACCTCCAGCGGCCGGCCGCCCTCGACCATGAAGTTCTCCGAAATGACCTCGAACCAGTCCACCGGCGGAGCGTGGTCAGAAGAGTGCCGCTCCAGAATGCGCGCGTAATGCGGCCGGCGCAGTCCGACGCCAAATCCAAGCGGTGCGAAGTCCGATCGGTTCATCGCCGATTCAATCCGAAAGCGCGAAGTCTACATCTCTTTGGTTGGAGATTTTTCCGGCTTGCCGCCTTTGTCCGAGCAAACCTTGGCGGAGGTGGCCATCACCCAGCCCTTGCCCTTGCACGAGTTCTGGCCCATACAGCCGTTGTTCGCGCCCTTGCAGGAGCTCTGGCCCTTGCAGCTATTGCCGCCGATGCACTTGACGCTGGCCGCATTCGTCGGGTTCCCGGAGGAGCTTTGCGCGAAGACCGGCGTGGTCAGAAACATCGCTCCGACCGCCGCTGCCAGAACCGCACCTGTAATTGTCTTGCGTTCCATCGTAGTGACTCTCCTCTCCCGCTGACCACGGGGCCGACCTGTTCGGCCTTCATTCTAGATACGTATCCGCCTCGATGACGGATCTATTAGACGGCTCGTCATTCCAAACACCAACGCTCAGCTTCGCGCCAATGTATTTTAATCTCAAGTCGCGAGCCACGGTTCCCTCGCTGCCGCATCCGCCGAAGTCCCTGGATGCCTGGCATCGGTAAAAAGCCACCAAAAATCGTTTGAAATCAAGGGGCGAAGTTCGGGCGTAGAAATGGGCGAGGTGTGGGAACTTTCCGCTCCGCGAAGGGATTTAATTCAATGGTGGTGCTATATGGTGCTCTTCGTATATGGAGGACAAACGGGGCAGCGAAAAGCGCGTGCTCTTCGAACGCGAGGCGCTGCCTCACGTCGACGCGCTGTATTCGGCAGCCTTGCGGCTGTCGCGAAATCCTGACGACGCTCGCGATCTTTTGCAGGAGACCGTGCTGCGCGCCTATCGATTCTTTCATCAATATACCCCAGGGACGAACTGCCGCGCCTGGTTGTTGACTATTTTATATAACAACTTCCGCAACGGCTATCGCAGCGCGGACCGCGAACAGGTCTCGCTGACGCCCGAGGATTTCGAGCGTGCGGTCGAGGGCTTGAGTGCGCGCGGAGACCGGGCACCGACCGATCCCGAGGCGCTGGTCCTCGAACACGTTCTGGACCAGGAAGTTTCGGCGGCGCTCGACGGCTTGCCTGCCGAATTTCGCACGGTATTGCTATTGGTGGATGTGCAGGAACTTAACTATCAGGAGGCCGCGCAGCTACTCGAAATACCTATTGGAACGGTCAAGTCGCGAGTCTCGCGCGGCCGTCAGATGATGCGTGTTGCGCTTGGCGCGTTCGCCCGGCGCCGTGGACTGGTCCGCTAGATGTTTTCACAGGTGTATTCAGATGACTCGCGCTTGCGTGTATAAGCAGGGGAAGCCGTGAACTGCGAGGAGTACATTACTAACTACCTCTCGGCGCACGCCGACGGAGAACTCACGCCCGAGGAGGAACATGCGGCCGCCCAGCATCTGGGCGGTGGCCCGACAGACGGATGCCCCAAATGCCGCTCGCGTCTGGCTGAAGAACGTCTGCTGAAAGCGCTGATCAAGCGTCAGGCCGGCGCGATCAAGACTCCGGAGGAGCTACGCGCGCGCATCAACGCCGCGCTGGACCAAATCGATCGCGGACCCCCGGCGCGCCGGATCGGAAGCGCCGTGGTACGAGAGCTTGGCCGGCCACGCGTCTGGGTGCCGCTCGCCGCGGCGGCGATGCTCTTCGTGGTGCTGTTGGCGGGTGGCGGCCTGTCCGGGCTGCATCGACACGCCGAACCCACGGCCAATGGGGTCAGCGCGATTCCGGCTCGCGAGGCTCTCGATCAAGCGGTGTACAGTTACGAGACCTTCGAGACCGCCTTTCGACCCACTGTGTCGTCTTACTCGTTGTCGGCGATCGCGATGGACTATGGATCGGCCGACATGACGGACCTGGTGTGGAATCTCCAGTACGCGGGTTACGGCGTGGTCGGCAGCCGAATCGACCAGTTGCCCGACGGTAATCCTGTCACGTACACGCTTTACCACGGCCGCAACAGCGACATCCTGTGCACCCGCTACAAGGCGAGCGACTTCGCCGTACCGCCGGGCGCCGTCGGCGAGATTCACGGCCATCTGCTCTACGAGTACGAGGGCTACAGTCTTTGCGTGACGGTATCTGAGAAAGGCCACTTCATCTGCGTGCTCACCACGAGCGAGCCGATGGATCGTTTGCGGCACGACATCTCGCTGGCCCGCGCGTTCAGCATCGTCCGCTAACGGGCGTCCCCGCCCGACTTGGCAGATATTACGTGGGCGCTGCGCGGCAACTGCGCGCGGCATTCGACCCCCGGCGCGCGTTCAGCGGCCGGCGGCGCCGTCCCCGGCTTCGAACAGGCGCAACTGATGCGGTCCATGATTGGCCGGGATCTCGACCGGATAACGGCCGGTGAAGCAGGCGTCGCAGAAGCCCTCGCGGGGGCCATCCAGGAAGGAGTACAAGCCGTCCCAGCTTAGATAGTCGAGCGAGTCCGCGGTGATGTACTTGCGGATCTCCTCGATCGAGTGACTTGAGGCAAGCAACTCCTCGCGGGTCGGCGTGTCAATTCCATAGAAGCAGGAGTTGGTGGTCGGCGGCGCCGCGATCCGCATATGGACTTCGCGCGCGCCGGCCTGCCGCAGCATCGGGATCACCTTGCGCAGCGTGGTGCCGCGCACCAGCGAGTCCTCGACCAGCACCACCCGCCTGCCGCGCAGCAGTTCGGATACCGGGTTGAATTTTATCTTGACCCCGAAGTGACGAATCGACTGGCGTGGTTCGATGAAAGTCCGTCCGACGTAGTGGCTTCGCACCAGCCCCATCTCGAACGGCAGCCCCGATTGCTCGGCATAGCCGAGCGCCGCCGCGTTGCCCGAATCGGGCACCGGCACGACGATGTCGGCGTCGACGGGACATTGGCGGGCAAGCGCGCGCCCCTGCATCTTGCGCACCTGGTAGACGCTACGTCCGTAGAGCAGGCTGTCGGGCCGCGAGAAGTAGACGTACTCGAAGATGCATCGCTTGGTTTCGGCGGCAGGGAATGGACGCAGCGAGCGAACGCCGTCGTCGCTTATCACCACCATCTCGCCCGGCTCTATCTCGCGGATATAGTCGGCCCGCACGAGGTCCAGCGCGCAAGTCTCCGAGGCCACGATCGGCGCGCCGTTCAACGAACCCAGCACCAGCGGGCGAAAGCCGAACGGATCACGCACCGCGATCATCTCGCGCTGCGCCAGCACCACCAGCGAGTAGGCGCCACGCACTTGCGCCAGCGCCTCGGCAACGCGTTCGGCGAGCGTCGGCGCGTGCGAACCCGCGATCAGATGAATGATTACTTCGCTGTCCGAGGACGACTGGAACAGCGATCCGTTGGCTTCCAGCCGCTCACGCAACTCGGCGAAGTTGACCAGGTTGCCGTTATGCGCGAGCGCTAATCCGCCGCCAGCATACTCGACCACCAGCGGCTGGCAGTTCTTGAGTGAGGTCGAGCCGGTGGTGGAATAACGATTGTGACCGATAGCGGCGGTGCCCTCGAGTCGATTGATCACATCGTTGTTGAAGATGTCGGCGACGAGGCCCATCCCGCGATGCGAGATCAGCGACTTGCCGTTGGACGAGACGATTCCCGCGGACTCCTGTCCGCGATGCTGCAACGCGTACATTCCCAGGTAGGCGAGATTGGCGGCCTCGGGATGGCCGAAGACGCCGAAGACGCCGCACTCCTCGTGAAACGCGTCGAGGTTGGACTCTTCCGGCGAGACTTCCACAAACAGGTTTTGCGAAAGATCGCGCACTACGTCTCGCGAAGTGTTTTGCGCGGTATCTCGTGCGGTATCCGATGAAACCGCTGGCAGGACATTTTGCGACAGGACTTTATCCATTTGCGGCAAGCCTCCGCGCAATCGCCTGTTCGTGGATTTGCCTCAACTCGGACACGTCCTCGTCGATCGCTTTTGCGACTCTCAACCGCGGCTCGCTCGACACGCGCCCGACCACCGTAAGCTTCGAGATCGTCAAACAGCTCTCGCAACTTCCCGACCTCGTCGTGGCTGGCCGATAGCACCACGGTCGAAGCACCTTCGCCAAAAAACACTTCCGCCCCACCGCTCTCCGGCATGCTGTCGATCTCCGCGCCCAGGAGGCCGTCGGGATTGAAGCAGCATTCCGCGAGCGTGACCGCCAGACCACCTTCCGCAACGTCGTGTGCCGATCTTATCAAGCCCTGATCGGCGGCGCCAACCAGCCCCTCGACGAGCGCCCGCTCACGCGCGAGATTCAACGGGGCGAGCGAGCCGCCGTCTACCGCGAAAATGGCCGCATATTCGCTCGCCGCGAGGGTCGCGGCCGCCGTCCGCACCAGGATAATCGCGTCGCCCGGACGCTCGAAAAACTGGCTGACGCGCCGGCCGGCGTCTTCGAGCACGCCGAGCATCGCTATCGTGGGCGTGGGCGGAATTGCGCGGCCTTCGGTCTCATTGTAGAAGCTCACGTTGCCGCTCACCACGGGCGTCTCGAGCGCGAGCGCGGCGTCGCGGATACCCTCGACGCCGCGGACGAACTGCCACATGATTTCGGGACGCTCGGGATTGCCGTAGTTAAGGCAGTTGGTGAGCCCGATCGGCCGCGCTCCCGCGCACGCCACGTTACGCGCCGCCTCGATCACGGTTGCCGCCGCACCGACGTAAGGGTCGAGCGCACAGGCGCGCGGATTGGAGTCGACCTTCAGCGCCAGCGCGCGATTCGTCCCCTTGATCCTGAGCACGGCGGCATCGCCGCCCGGCCCAGCCATCGTGTTGCTCTGCACCATCGAGTCGTACTGGCGATAAACCCATCGCTTGGAGCCGACGTTGGGACTGTCCAGCAAACGCCGCAGGGCCTCGCCGGGCGCCGGTGCGAACGTCGCGCTTGCTGCCGCGCTGAACGCAGAGGACGATTTCGCCGGCTCGCGCGCGGGACGCTCGTAGACGGGCGCTTCGTCGGTTAATGCCGTCGCCGGAATGTCCGCGACCAGCTTCCCGCGCCATCGCACCCGCCAGCGCCGATCCTCGGTGATCCTGCCGACCACCACGGCATGCAGGTCCCATCGGGCGAAAATCGCCTCGAGTTCGGCCTCGCGGCCACGCTCCGCCACCAGCAGCATTCGCTCCTGCGACTCCGAGAGCAGAATCTCATACGGCGTCAGTCCCGCTTCGCGCAGAGGTATGCGGTCGAGGTCGAGTTCGATTCCGAGTCCCCCGCGCGCCGCCATCTCGCTTGACGACGACGTAAGCCCGGCCGCGCCCATGTCCTGGATCGCGACGATCGCGCCGCTCCGCATCGCTTCCAGGCATGCCTCGATCAGCAGCTTTTCGGTGAACGGATCTCCGACCTGCACCGTGGGGCGCTTGGCCTCGCTCGAGGCGTCGAACTCGGCCGAGGCGAGCAGGCTCGCGCCGTGGATTCCGTCGCGTCCAGTCGCCGAGCCAACGTACATCACCGGGTTGCCGGGACCCTGCGCGCGAGCGCTCTGCAGGTCGCTCCGCCGTGCGAGGCCGAGACAGAACGCGTTGACCAGGATATTGCCGTTGTAGGCCGCGTCGAACATCACCTCGCCGCCGACCGTCGGCACGCCGACGCAGTTGCCGTAGCCGCCGATTCCACCGACCACGCCGCCGAGCAGATAGCGGGTGCGCGGATGGTCGAACGCGCCGAACTTCAGCGAATCCATGCTGGCGACCGGCCGCGCGCCCATCGTAAAAATGTCGCGCAGAATTCCGCCCACGCCGGTCGCTGCGCCCTGGTAAGGCTCGACGAACGACGGATGATTATGGCTCTCGATCTTGAAGACCGCGACCCATCCCTCCCCCACGTCGAGCGCGCCGGCATTTTCGCCCGGACCGCCCACCACGCGCGGCCCCTTGCTCGGCATCATCCGCAGATGACGGCGCGAGGACTTGTACGAGCAATGCTCCGACCACATCACCGAAAAAACGCCGAGCTCGGTGAACGTGGGAGTACGGCCGAGCCATCGCTCGACCGCGCGGTATTCGTCGTCGGTGAGTCCGTGTGCGCGCGCCTGTTCGAAGCCGACCGCCGGCTCGCCCGCCAGCGCAACCGGAATCTCGACAGTGCTCGGCGCTGTCATATCGAACTTCTGGAGGATGCCGCGGCCGAAGCCGCGATTGGTGTCCGCTCGACGCTCATGATGATCGATCGGAAAATCCTGAGGCCATCCTCGCCGCCAAGCGCCGCCTCGACCGCGTGTTCCGGATGCGGCATCAAGCCGAAGACATTAAAGCTCTCATTGGCGACGCCGGCGATCGCGCTGGTCGATCCGTTGGGATTCGCATCGTCGCGCTCGCGGCCGGCGGCGTCGGTGTAGCGCAGCAAAACCTGGCCGCGCTCTTCCATCGCGCGCAACTCGTCGGCGGGCGCCACGTAGAGGCCCTCGCCATGCTTTATCGGCAGGCGGAGCACTTCGCCCTGGCGCGCGGCGCAGGTAAAGGGCGTCGCGGCGTTTTCGATTCGCACGTTGACCCGCTCACAGATGAATGACAGCGAGCGGTTGCGCATCAGCGCGCCGGGCAGGAGATGGGCCTCGCACAAAATCTGGAAGCCGTTGCAGATTCCGAGCACCAGGCCACCGTCGTTGGCGAAGCGCACGACGCTTTTCATAATCGGAGCGAAACGCGCGATCGCACCGCAGCGCAGGTAGTCGCCGTAGCTGAAGCCGCCGGGGAGCACCACGCATTGCACGCCCGCGAGGTCCTCGTCCTTGTGCCAGAGAGGGCGCGCCTCCTGCCCCATTACCTCGTTAAGCGCCCACAGCGCGTCGGCGTCGTCGAGCGAGCCGGGAAAGCGGACCACGCCCCACTTCATCGCGGGCCGTCCTCCTTGGGATCAGCCTTCTTCTCGGGATCAGTCTCCTGCTCCTCAATTTCGAAGGTGTAGTCTTCGATATTCGGATTGGTCAGGAGCTGCCCGCACATCCGTCGTACCGTCTCGCGCCCCTGCTCGACGCTTGAGGCGTCGAGCTCGAGCACTATGTAAC
This sequence comes from uncultured delta proteobacterium, assembly GCA_963755905.1. Classification (GTDB taxonomy): domain Bacteria; phylum Desulfobacterota; class Binatia; order Binatales; family Binataceae; genus JAKAVN01. Next base: position 434,731 of record CAVWLM010000002.1, on the reverse strand, counting down.
GGCCCACGCGAACCGCGCCGACGCCCCCGAAGCCGAGGGACTTCAACGATTGCTCGACGGCGCGTCCCTGGGGATCGAGAATTCCTTTACGCGGCGTGACGAAGACCTTTACCAGCAAACTCGGATCCTTGTTGCCACTTCGCAGCGACGCTGACAATCGGGCGTCGGACCTCCGAGCATCGAACCTCTCTCTAACCTACCCTTTGGACGATGGGCGGGAACCACGAGATCGCTCAATTGGACACCCGGCGAAGCATCTCGTGGTAAGCGCCCTCGACGTCGCCCAGGTCGCGGCGGAAGCGGTCCTTGTCAAGCTTCTGCAGCGTGGTCTTGTCCCAGAAGCGGCAGGTGTCGGGGCAGATCTCGTCGCCGAGGAGGATTTTGCCGTGATGGCGTCCGAACTCGAGCTTGAAATCAACCAGGATTACCCCGCGCTCGTCGAGGAAGCGGCTCAGCACGTCGTTGACCTTGAGCGCCATCGCATGAATCGTATCGAGCTCGGCCTCAGTCGCCCATCCGAAGAGCACGGCATGCTCAGGGTAGATCAGCGGATCGTCGAGCGGATCCGATTTGTAATAGTACTCGACGACCGGATGCTTGAGCTTTTCGCCCTCTTCGCGGCCCAGCCGTTTGGCCATCGAGCCCGCCACGATATTGCGCACCACGGTTTCGGCGGGGATTATTTCGAGACGCCGGCAAAGCATTTCGCGATCGTTCAAGCGGCGCACGAAATGAGTCGGGATGCCGTTGTGTTCGAGCAGCGTGAAGAACAACTCCGAGATCCGGTTGTTCATCACGCCCTTGTCCTCGATCGTGCCGCGCTTTTTGGCGTTGAACGCGGTCGCGTCGTCTTTGAAGTAGGCGATTACGAGGTCGGGATCGGCGGTCGCGTAGAGTTTCTTCGCCTTGCCCTCGTAAAACATTTCGAGCATCTGCGGAGCGTCTTCCACGTTTTGTCTCCGTTAAGGAAAATTCACGAATACGTAATCGATCAATAAAAAAGAATTAGCCGACCGCGGCGCGCGCGACAAACCTTGGGCGCCCTCTTTAGTTCACAATCCGCCGCTCTTATGCACAACCGGCTGGCTCCCCGGTGTCGCGTCGGACGCTCGCAAGAGCCGGTCATCCTGACCGCACTCGATCTGACCGCACTCGATACCTAACTCTTCGATTTACCTAGGGGAGCGAAGCGCTCGACCAGCGTGGCGGCAAGTCCAACGTAACCACGCGGCTCGAGCTTCTCAAGCCGCTCCTTGACCTCGGCCGGCAGTTCCAGCGCCGCGATAAAGTTGCGCATCGTCTCGCGGTCGATCGCGCGTCCGCGCGTAAGTTCCTTCAATTGCTCGTAGGGATCTTTCAGCCCGTGACGGCGCATCACGGTCTGCACCGCCTCGGCCAGCACCTCCCAGGCGCCCTCGGACTCGAGGTCGGCCGCGATCCGCGCGGCATTCAGTTCGACCCGCCCCAACCCGCGCCCGAGCGCGTCGAGCGCGACCATCAGATGCCCGAACGCGGTGCCCAACGCGCGCATCGCCGTGCTGTCGCTCAGGTCGCGCTGCCATCGAGAGACCGGCAGCTTGGCCGCCAGATGCTGAAACAGCGCGGTCGCGAGTCCCAGGTTCCCCTCGCAATTCTCGAAGTCGATCGGGTTGACCTTGTGCGGCATCACCGACGATCCGACCTCGCCCTTGACCGTGCGTTGGCCGAAGTAGCCGAGCGCGATATAGCCCCACATGTCGCGCGCGAAACCGAGCAGGATGGAGTCGATACGAACGGTGAGGTCGAGCAGTTCGGCGATGAAGTCGTGACTCTCGATCTGCGTCGTGAGCGGGTTCCACACGAGGCCCATCGACTCGACGAAGCGGCGCGAGCACTCGATCCAATCGACCTCGGGCACGGCCGCCTGATGCGCATTGAAGTTGCCGACCGCGCCGTTGAACTTGCCGAGGAATTCCTGGCGACCGAGCGCGCCGCGTTGACGCTCCAGCCGCGCCGCGAACACGGCCAGCTCCTTGCCCATCGTGGTGGGCGTGGCCAATTGGCCATGCGTCCGCGCGACCATCGCAACGCCGCTCCATCGCCGCGCCATCGTGCCCAACGTCGCGATTATTGAATCCAGCGCAGGAGCGAGCTCACGCTCGGAGAACTCCTTGAGGATCAGCGCGTACGCCAGATTGCTGATGTCCTCCGAGGTGCAGGCGAAATGGATCATCCCAGGCGGGGCGTCGATACCAGTCGCGGCGATCTTTTCCGCAAGAAAATATTCGATAGCCTTCACGTCATGGTTAGTCGTGCGTTCCAGGTCCTTGACCCGACGCGCGTCGGCGAGCGTGAAGTTGTCGTACAGGGCACGCAACCGGATCGGGGCGCCGGCGGCAAGAGTGAATTCTTCTGTCGCGGGATTTTCCGCGAGTGCGATCAGCCATTCGATCTCGACGCGGACGCGGTAGCGGATAAGCGCAAACTCGCTGAAGTAGCCGGCCAACGCTCGCGTGCGCGCGCGGTAGCGGCCGTCGATCGGCGTCACCGCCATTAAAGAATCATCGAGTTTGGCGGCCTCGAGTCTGGAGGCGTCGATTTCGGAACTGCCGATTTCGCGAACTTTTGAACTCATTGCGTAAACGTATCTGGTGCGCGTGCGGCTACCTTCCAGTATGCCCGAAGCCGCCGCCGCCGCGCGAACTCGGTTCGAGCTCGGCGACTTCGACGAACTCCGCCCGCACCACCGGCGCGATGACGAGTTGCGCGATTCGGTCGCCGGGACGGATGGTAATCGGCGCGTTTCCTAGATTTACAAGCAACACTTTAATTTCACCACGGTAGTCCGCGTCGACGGTTCCGGGAGAGTTGACGAGGGTGAGCCCCTCTTCGAGCGCGCGTCCACTCCGCGGCCTCACCTGCCCTTCGAAACCCGGTGGGATTTCCATCGCAATTCCGGTCGGCACTGCGGCACGCGCCATCGGTACAATCTCAAGTGATTCTTTAAGCTCAGCGACCAGATCCATCCCGGCCGCATGCGCGCTCTGGTAGCGCGGCAGCGGCGACGACGAAGGCCGGACGCGCCGCACTTTGATTACCGAAGTCATCATCGCAGTCGTTATCGGTTGTCAGAGATATATCGATTGTCAGAGATATCTGTGCCGGTGGGCGCGCGCAACGCCGCCCGGCTCAACTCATCCACAGGTTTCAAAAGGTCCAATGGCCCTGGACGAACTCGCTCGCGAACAGCGCCAGCCACAGCAGCGACCATACGGTTATCCCCGCGTTCCAAGCGGGCCGGCGTGCGAGCCGCGCCATCAGGATGAACAGCGGAAACAGAGTCAGGGTGTAACGCGGAGCGCTGATGTCCCATGACTGGCTCGCGAACAGCAGCCAGTTGAGCGCCATCCACGCCGCGTATGACGGACGCAGCAAAAGAGCCGCGGCGATCGTGCCGGTCAGTCCGACCGCCAGGTAGAACAGCACCTGGGTCCCGATCATCGCGGCCTGCGAGGGATCCCAGTCGCGAGCAACATCGAAGTTGACGCGGATGCCGCCCCATGGACCGATGAGCGCGTCGGCCCAGTGGGAGTTCTCGAGCTTCAAAAATGCGAATGGATCGCCGGTGAGGTGATAGTTGATCCCGAGGTAAACCGAGAAGCCGAGCGGTATCAGGCCCGCCCAGAGCCATCGCCAATTGAAACGATGCGTCTCCCATAACTCCCAGAGCGCGTCCGCCCCGAGCGCCGGAAACAGCAGGAATCCATTGGGCCGCGCGAGCGACGCGAACGCGCCTATCAGACCGGCCTGAAGCCAGCGGCCACGGCGCGCAGCGACGAAGCACGTCAGCACCAGCGCCAGGAACACGCTCTCGCTGTAGTCGATGTGCAGAAAGTAGGAGGTCGGAAAAATGAACAGGAACCAGGCGGCCCGCCGCGCGAGATGGCGCGAAAAATCGATCGCAAAAAGCCGGGCGAGCGCCACGCCCGCGATCACCGATGCGATCGTCGAGACCAAAAATGCGCTGAGCACCGCGTCTCGCACTATTAGGGCGAGCAACCGGATGAGCCAGGGGTAGAGCGGAAAAAAAACCAGCGCCAGTCGCTGGTCACCGGTAGGTGCGTAGCCCTGCGACGCGATCAGCAGATACTGCGGCCCGTCCCATCGGTTCCAGATCGAGAGCAGCGTCGTGAGCGAACGAACCCGCTCGTCCTTGGTTATCTGGAAAGCGAGTGCCCCGTAGATCAGCACTGCCGCCTTGATGACCAGGACCATCGCAATGACCGAGCGATCCGACGCGGTCAGGCCGAGGGTCGAGCGTTCGCGATGATCCAGCGACGAGGGCATCCAACCGGCCGTACGCCGGTGCCCAAGACCCTAGAGATGTTTGACGGCCCCGCGCAAGCGCATCCGCTGCTTGCCCGCTTAAGCGGTCTTCCGTCAATTACGACTGATGCTGGAAGACAATTATTAAGCCCACAGGGAATGAGCGTACTGGAGGATTTAGGTAAGCGCCTGTCAGCATCCCGGGTCGCACCGTCCTCAATAGCGCAGCACGAAACGCACGTCACCCAGGCGCACCTGATTGCCACTGCTGACGCGTGCCGAACCGTGCACCGGCTGCTCGTTCACATAACTGCCGTTGGTCGAACTGAGGTCGGTCAACTCGAAGACTCCGTTGCGACGCATCAGGCGCGCGTGCGCGCGCGACACGCTCGCGTGCGGAATCACAACGTCATTGTCCTCGCCGCGCCCCAGCGAAACCTCGTCCTTGAACAGGCTGTACTCCGCAGGCACGGGATCGATCGCCTCGAGCAGGCTAAGCCGCGCCTCATGTGCCGCCATCGGCGACGACGAAGGCGGCGGTGCGGCCGAAACGGTACGTGGCGGAGGCGCGGGCCGGGCGGTCACCGGCGCGCGCGCCGCGGGGCGCGGCGGCGGGGGTGGCGCGGGTTGATTCTGCGCCTCGACGATCGCCTTAAGTTCCTCGGCCGAGACCCCAAAGCGCATCCGCGAAAGTCCAAACAATCCGAGGACCGCGATCAGCGGCACCGCCAGATTCCACCAGTTGAACGACAACTGCTGGAGCCCCGTGCCGCCCAGGTTGGCGCCCGCCTCCTCGCCTTCTCCTTCAGGTACGTTGATCGTCGCGCCGCCCACCCCATGCACCTGGTAGGAAGTGGTAGCGGTCCCGGTTCGGCCTCCGTAGCTGATCTTTAGTTCGACCGTGCGATCGGTACCGTCTTCGATCGGCCGCGGCGTGCGATAGGTGAGCGAATACTCGGTCGCGATCGAATGTCCAATCTCGCGCACCAGCGAGGCGAAGCGGCCCTCTTCGGTCACGATGTTGTAGGAGCGGCCGTGCGTTGCCTCGACGATCTCGGCGTACTCGGGCGCGATGAACGGCGGCGGCACTACCGCGTACAGGGTAATCCCGTTGCGCTTCATCATCGCGGCAACGTCAGTGCCGGTCAGATCGGTTACATCCTGACCCTTCTCATGATGATCCCAGAAGGCCTGGTCATGCTGCGTGTTGGCCGACCCGTCGCCCTTATGATGCGGCGGGGCGTCGGTGATGATGATGATGATCCCCTGGGCTTGGGGACGGAACGGAAAGCTTGCGGCATAGGCGAGTGCGTCGAGTTGGTCCTCGGGAATATCGCCGCCACCCGAAGCGTGCAACGTGCCGACCCAGTTGATGAACTGGTTAACGTCCGAGGTCATGGTTTTCTGATAGGGACAATTGCAGTCAGGGTATTTGGAGACGACGTAGTCCTCGAACGTCACCAGGCCCAGGCGGTAGTCGCGATTGTTGGAGGCGAGGTCATGGGCAAAGTTGACCATGTTCTGCTTGATCGCGTCGATGTACGGTTGCATCGACTCGGTCACGTCCATCACAAACACGATGTCGACCGGACGGCCCTGCCCTACTCCCCGAAAATCCAGAATCTTGGCGAGCTTGCCGTCCTCGAAGACCTGCAAGTTGTCTGGACGCAGGTTGCCTACCGGCTGGCCGTCCTGGTCGGTCAAACCAAAATCGAGCTCCACGCCGCCGTCCGAGTCGAAGTGCTGCAAGCCGGGATTGCCGACCACGACCTGCATCGTGGCGAACGCGCCCGAAGTGACGCACAACTGAAAAACGAACAGCGCGGCGAATGCCAGCGCGGTGCCGGTTACGGCTGATGAGATACGCTTCATGTCAACCGAATTTCTCCCGAAATTCTCCGAAATTCTCCGGGTCATCAGGCCCTACAGTCAAGTCTCGCGTGTCCCAATTACGCCGTGCGAGGACCATGGTTGCTTGCCTTCGCTCCTACGTTAGGTTATCCCAAGCGGGAACCGAAATCTCTCTTGTAGGCTTCGCGAGTGAAACAAGTATCGTCTCGGCGGGCAGCGATCGCCCTGTTCGCACCCCTATTGGTATGGTTGGTGGCAACGCTGGCGCCGATCGGAACCGCGTACAGTCAGACTGTCTCGGGTCCCGCCGGAACTATCGTAATTGGTTTGACCGGCAATCCTCCTGCGCCGAGCGTGTATACCCCGGGCTTCCAGAGCCTGTCGTTCAACGTCCTGGCAGTGGAACTCAACCCGAGCACCGACCCCAACATCTTTCAGACCCAGAGCGATCCCAACTGGACAACGATTCCGGTAGCCCTCGGCGTCGGTCTCAATAACGTCGGCACGGTGGATGTGTTCACCCAGCTCGGTACGCTGTTCGATCTCAATACCCGAGGGCCCAATCCGGCGGGCGCCGGCACCGGTCCCAGCGAACTGCAAGTCGACATCAATCAAATCCAGACGGTGCCGCAGCTTTTCAACAGCTACCTGGTGCCCGCCAACACCTACCATGCGATCGAATTGGTGCTCGACGGAAGCAACGCCGGCACGGTAATCCCAACCTGCCTGGAAAACCCCCAAAGCATGCTCGAGGGATGTATCGCATCGCAGATATCGCTGGTCGATCCCTCGCAATATCTGACAGTTATGAGCAACGAGGGCGTGAGCGTGCCGCTCAACGGACTCGCCACCCTCGTCCTTCAAATCATCCCGGTAACGTCGGGCGTGCAGCAGTTTGCCGGGCGACCGGGCTTTAGCGGCGGTCTATACGAATTTTCTCCCAGCATCGCGCTGCCGCCAAATGCGGTCAATTTTCTGGGGTTGGTCACCGGCGCTGCGTTTGGCGCCACCAAGGTCGCCGCGGAACTGTCCGGCACCGGCCAGGTGATTGAAACGACGACTATCGGGGGCGGGTCCTACCAGTTGCCCTTGCCCGCGAGCGTCAACGGCACGTTGTACGATCTGGTTGCCTCGGGTCCGGGGTTCGCCTACGCGTTCGCGCATAACGTGCTGGTCAAGCGGAGCCAGGTGGAGCGGCAACAACTCGACGCTGCTCAGGCCGGCCAGATTGCGCTCACGGGCAAGGTGACCGATGCGTGTTCGGGAATGCCGCTCCAGGGCGCCACGCTTGAGATCGTGGCACCCGCGGCGGGTAGCGGAGCCGATTGCACCCAGCTTCCAACTCCTTCCGCCTGCGTCGTGTTGGCAAGCGCCAACACCGACGACGCCGGGGTCTATCCGATGCCGGCCAGCAACTTCGTCCTGCAGTCATTCAACAACGTCCCCAACGGCAGCTACACGATGATAGTAACGGACGCGGGTTACGACACAGTCGCCTCGAGCCTATCGGTAAGCGGGGGTGCCGCGTGCTCGGCGGGCACGGGCGGTGGGTGTAATTTCGCGCTTCCACGATCGCAAATCCAAGGCCTCGTAACGATCAGCCCGCCGGTGCCCAGCCCGCGGGCACTCAATGTGCTGGTGGCGGCCGAGGACCACGGCACGCACCATATCGAAAACGTCGCGCTGACCACGGTTCCGCCGGGATCGAGCGCGGCGCCGTTCACCATCTACGTACCGGAGCACAACAACGTCGCCTCGCTGGATCTGTACGCGACAGTCAGCGATTACTTCAATGGATTACCGGAAAAATCGAGCGGCCACACGATTGCCGTATTGAGCGGCATCGAAACGGCTTCGGGTTGCGGGACCAGTGCTAGCCGCCCGATTCTGTCGATGCAATGCGCGGGGCATGGATCGATCATGGGTTCGACCGCTACCTTCGACGACGGCACCTCGATCGTGTTGTCCAAGAACGGCGTGCAATTGATGTCAACGACGCTCGGCCCCGTGAACGGCAGCATTCCAGGCCAGTTCTCGATGTGCGCGCCGGCCGATCCGGCGCCTTACGAACTGCAACGTTTCGAGGCGAATCCTCCGGCCGCGGAGCCCTCGGCAGTCGGCACCCCAATAGCGGAACAGATGACACCGCCGCTGCAAGTGGCGGTGCCCTGCTACAGTATTTGCTCCAACGGGAGTGGGAATTGCCTGGTATGCGTCAACAATAGCGGCGTGACAGTTCCGTAGGTTGGACCCACGGCATTGGCGATGAGAGTGCATCAAAAATCGAAACTATCGGTGGTCGCGCAACGCGGCGCGCTAGCGGTCCTGGCATTTGCGTGCGCTGCATGCGGCGGCGCGTTCGGCACGGCCAATCCGACCTCGCCCGGCAAAACCTCCTCAATCCCGCAGCAAAGCAGCCTCTGGGTGCTGGGGACGCCGGGAACGCCGTTTCAGGCGGTTGTCACCGACACTTCCCAGTCGTGGACGTTTCGCGGAGTAGTGCCCGAATCGGTGGTAATCCTCAATGGCTCGCCAGGCGTCCAGATGACCGTCACCAAGCTCAGTAACAACGGCGGCCTGATGACTACCGAATTAATCAACGGCACAACCCTGGTGGCTGAAGTTTCGACCAGCGATCCATTCGGGACCACGGTGGTGCAGAACTTCGGCGGCTTGACGACAATCGCGCCCAACGCGAATCCCAACATCGCGGTCTTCGTCAAAGCGCCGTCGGGCGGGATAATTACCGGACTGGTCGAGGACCTATCGCTGAGCTTCGTGGTCGACGCGCGCTCGCCGGCCCTGTTTCTGTTCGAACATCCGGATCAACGGGTGGATGCGGTTCTCAATTCGGTCGACCAGGCGGGCGGGATCACCGCGGATATTCTCACTAACGGCGCGGTTGTAACGACGTCGAGCGGGGGCCCTCGTTTACTCATCAAAAACTAGGCTTGTTGACGGCCCGGCCAAGTCGCGCACTGTGGACGGCGTGGAGCGGACAAGCTAGATTTGCCGAGCCCCAATTTTTCGTGATCTACTAGGTTCTAGGTTCGTTATGACGGCTGGGCACATTTCCGCGTGGACCGGACTCGTTAGACCGGGCATCGATTCGAGGCAAGCCGCGACGGCACAATGAAATCGATTTGGCTTCGCCGGATTCTGCTGGTGGTGGTGGCACTCCTGCTGGTTGCAAGCATCTTTCCGGCTATCAGGTACTACCGCTATTTCAATTCTCACGTCTCCACCGACGACGCGTACGTCGATGGTTCCGTCGGGCTCATCTCGTCTCGCATCAACGGCACGGTGATCAAGCTCTTTGTCGAGGACAACTGGCGGGTCAAGGCCGGCGACCCGCTGCTCGAACTCGACCCGAGCGACTATCAGGTCCAGGTTAACGGGGCCGAAGCCCAGCTCGAACGGGCGCGGCAGACCGTCGATCAGCTATACGCTCAAGTCGAAGCCGCTCGCTCGGGCCTGAAACTCGCGGAATCGCAACTCAAGCAGGCCCGTATCGACTACGACCGGGCCAAGCAGCTCAAAGCACAGGGCGTGGTCTCCAGTGAATATTACGACCAGGCGAACACAGCGCTGGGTGTGGCGCTCGCCACCAAGGGGCTCGCCTCTCATCAATTGATGCAGGCCGAAGCAGCCTTGGGCATCAACGGAGAGGATCATCTGCACTATGACCGGCCGGTGGTCGAACAGGCCGACGCCGCGCTGGAGGCCGCCAAGCTCTACCTGAGCTACACCGTCATCAAGGCGCCTTTCGACGGAATAGTGACCCGCAAAAACGTCCACGTCGGACATCGCGTCGAGATCGGACAGCCGCTGATGGCGCTGGTTCCGATCCGCGGGCTCTACATAACAGCCAACTTCAAGGAGACTCAGCTCACCAACGTGCGCGTCGGCCAACCGACCGAGATCGAGGCCGACATCTATCCGGGCTATATTTACCGCGCGCATGTCGATTCGATCAGTATCGGAACCGGCTCCGCTTTTGCGCTGCTGCCGCCGGAAAACGCCACCGGTAACTGGGTAAAGGTGGTGCAACGAATACCCGTCAAGATCGTGCTCGACCAGCCCGAGCCGCCCGATAAGCCGTTACGGATGGGGCTTTCGGTCGAGGCCACCGTCGACATCTCTGACACGCGCGGGCCGCTGCTGACTTCCACGTTGCAGCACGAGTTCGGGGAGCATGGAACTATCCCGGAGACGATGCGACGGATGCAGCCGCTGGACGATGGCGCGCAGAAGTTCCACGTACTTCCTCCCTCGGGGCAGATACCGGCTAGCCCGCAATCGAGCCCGGGATCGTCGGATTCCACGAGCGCGAATCCCGCTCAGCCGAGCCCTCCCCCGAGCGGCGCCTCTTCGAAGTAACTGTCCTGAATCCTGAGCTACGGGCCGGCGGCTGATCGCGACAGCCAATTGCGCCTGGTGCGACTCGCATACTACGCTCGCCTCGCCGTGCCGGACGCCTCGCCCCAAATCTCTGCCGAGCTTGAAGCGCTCGCGGCCAACCTTGCCTCCTATTTCGGCGCCACTGTGCAACGTTTGCGCGTTCTGGCGAGCGGATGGGAAACGACCCTGTACGAATTCGAGCTACGCGGCAACAGCGCTCTGCTGCCCGGTGTCGAGACGGGGGTTCCGCTGGTGCTGCGCTTCTACCCAAGCATAGAAGCCGCCGACAAAGGCGCGCTGGAATATCGTACGATCACTTATCTGGCTGGCGCAGGGTATCCGGTGCCACGGCCTTATCTGTTCGAGCCCGGCGGCGCGGCGATCGGTGCGCCATTTATGGTGATGGAGCGGCTGGGCGGCGGACCGCTATTTGCGATTCGCGCATTCCCGCAGGCATTTAAAACCTTCTCGATGGGCTTTTTGGGATTCGTCCGCGCCCAAACCCGGCTGCATCGCATCGGGTTAACACCGTTCGCGCGCGAGGCGCCGGGAACTCCTGCCTCCACCGACCCACTCGGACTCGCGAAGGCGCTCGAAGTTGATGCGCATGACCGAGCGCAAAACGGCGCCGCAGCGCATCTCCTCGAACACTCCCTTAAGACCGTCACCGAACGGGTCGAGCAAGGGCCATTGCCGGGACTAGCCGCGGCATTGGAGCGTTTGCGCGATCGCGCCGCGGAATTCAAGGACGCCCCGCCCTCGTTCCTCCACCTGGACTACCATCCGCAAAACGTCCTGGTCGATGGATTCCGCGTGACGGGTGTCATCGATTGGGCCAATGCCGCAGTCGGCGACCGCCATTTCGACGCCGCAACCACGGCGGTAATCCTGTCGACCAGCGCGATGGAGCGTCCGCGCTGGATGCGCGACAACGTGGCCGGGAACAATCTGCGCCGCACCTTCAATGCGCTCTATCTCGCGCTCTTGCACGCCATCGCCCCGATGGATCTGCGGCGCTTGCGGTATTACCAGGGCCTCGCCGGGGCGTTGAGACTCTCGATGCTCGGAATGATGCGTGTGCGCGGACCGCAAAGCGTCGGCTTTCGCCCCGGCGCCATAAGCGAGGTCACTCCGATGGTGCTGGGCCTGCTGGGCGACTACGTCTCCCGTAAGATCGGCGTGCCGGCGACTGTCCCATAAAAAGATGCGCTGCAGGACTCGATCCGACGCCGCGCAGGCGTAACCGGAGGAACGCTGATTCGTCTATATAACCGCAGCTCAGGTCACGGGCATAAACAACGAGGTAAAGGCATATGATTGGAAAGCGAACGTCTTCTCGGGTAGCGGTGGCGGTCGGAGCGATTCTCGCGGCGACCTGCGGTCTGGCATTGGCCCAGGGGTTCCACGGTCATGGCGGCGGACCGGGCGGCGACGGGCAGCTATTTTTGCTCGCGAAAGTGGCCGGCGTCGACCATGCAAAGATACACGCGGCATTCAAGGCCGATACGAATCTGAAGACCGACTTCAGCGCCGTCAGGACCGCGCATCAGGCCCTGATAACCTGCCTTGCTTCCGGTGGCACTTGCGACACCCAGATCTCAGCCTTTGCGACCGCGCAGCAAACCCTGGCGACCGAGAAGTACACGGTCTGGGAGGGATTGTTCAAAGGCGCTCCTAATACCAGTAAGGCCACTGCGTTGCTGGGCCAGCTAGAGCAACTCAAGCAGCAGAGGCATGCGATCTTCCAGCAGGCCTTCGGCACGCAGACCACCAGCGATACTTCTGACACGCCTCCGGCGGCGGAGTAACCTACAGGAGCCAGCCTTTAGCGGCTGGCGCGCCTCGCGCCGCGTTGATACCTGGGATCGAACAGGTTATCAACGCGGTGCGTCGGCATAACGCGAAGGGTCATAAGCAGGACTATTTTGATCAGGTTGGCTTGGCGCTGGGGTTGGCTGTTCGCGATTTTCGCTGCCGGCGGGATCTGGATATGGCGCAATCACGCGTCCACGCCTGTCCATTACGTCACGGTGGAGGCCGAGCGCGGTGCCCTTATCCGCGCCGTCACCGCGACCGGCACGGTTAACCCCGTCGTCACGGTGCAGGTCGGCACCTACGTCTCGGGTCCGATCGTCAAGATTTATTGCGACTTCAACACTGAAGTCAAAATGGGCCAGATCTGCGCGAAGATAGACCCGCGTCCCTACCAGATCACGGTCGAACAGGCGCGCGCCAATCTGGCCAACGCGCGCGCACAGTTGAAGAAAGACCAGGCAGGCCTGGTTTACGACCGGCTCGAGTACCAGCGCAATCTGGCGCTGTTGGGGGAAAAGGTCGTGTCGCAGGACACCGTTGACAGCGCCCGCAGTACCGCCGATCAGGCCGTTGCGCAGGTCGAGCTCGACCACGCCAGCATCCAGCAACAGGAAGCTGCGCTCCACGCGGCCCAGGTCAATCTGGGCTACACTGACATCATCTCGCCCGTTGACGGCACCGTGGTCCTGCGCAACGTCGATGTCGGTCAAACCGTGGCTGCCAGCTTCCAGACCCCCACGCTGTTCCTGATTGCGCAGGACCTCACCCGAATGCAGGTCGACGCCAGCGTGAGCGAATCAGACGTGGGCCCGGTGCGCACCAACCAGCCTGCGGAGTTCACGGTCGACGCTTTCCCGCACCATCCGTTCCCCGCGACTGTGAGCCAGGTGCGACAGGCGCCTATTACCGTGCAAAATGTCGTGACCTACGACGTTGTGCTGGCCGTGTCCAATCCCGAGTTGCTGCTCAAACCCGGGATGACGGCAAACGCCAGGATAATCACCGCCGAGGAGGAAGACGTTCTGAAGATTCCGCTGCAGGCGCTGCGCTTTTCGCCCAAGGGCGGCGATCAGGGTGACAACCCGAAGCATCGGCACGGCGACCATACCGCCGGCATCTGGGTTCTCGAAGGGCAGAAGCTATGCGAGGTCCAGGTGGTCAGAGGCATTGATGACGGCACGTCGGTCGAGATCCTTAGCGGCAATCTCAAGCCCGGCGATCAGGTCGTGGTCGATGAAAACAGGCCAACAGGGGCCGGCAAGAAATCGCGACTGGGGCAGCCCCCGATGGGCCAAATGGGCGGAATGCATCATTTCTGATTCCGGACTCCTGCCGGCAGAGTCGACATCGGAATTTCCCCGCCGAACGATAGACCAACCGCGCGCTACATCATGGCAGACGTCGTCATAAGCGTTTCCGACCTCCACAAGACCTACCAGCTTGGCGACCTTGAGGTTCGGGCGCTGCGCGGAGTCAGCTTGACGATCGAGCGCGGAGAATTTGTCGCGATTATGGGCGCGTCCGGCTCCGGCAAGTCCACGCTGATGAACATCATCGGATGCCTCGACCGGCCCAGCGGGGGCCGTTACCTGCTCGAAGGAGTCGACGTCGCCTCGCTCAGCGAACCCGATCTCGCGCGAATCCGCAGCCGCCGGATCGGCTTCGTATTCCAAAGCTTCAACCTGCTCTCGCGCACCAGCGCGCTGGAGAACGTCGAGTTGCCGCTCTTTTACTCGGGCGACCTGGCCAAGGGCCAGATACGCGCCTATGAGGTGCTGGCGCTGCTGGGACTTGCGGGACGCGAGCGCAGTCATCCGAATCAGTTGTCCGGCGGACAGCAGCAGCGGGTCGCGATCGCACGGGCGCTGATCAACAGCCCGGCGATCCTGATGGCCGACGAGCCCACCGGAAACCTCGACTCGAAGACCTCGCTCGAAATCATGGCCACTCTGCAGAAACTGAATCGCGACCAGGGACTGACGATCATCCTGGTGACGCATGACGCCGAGTTGGCCACCTTCGCCGCTCGCGTCGTCATGCTGCGCGACGGCCTGATCATCTCGGACAATCGGCAGACGGCGCGCCTGGCGGCGCCGGAGGCTCTTGATTCGCCGGCGTCCGCGCCGGGTTCCAACGATCCCGGGCGGACCGCGCAGTCGAAGTTTGCGGCGCCCCGCGGACCGCAGGCGCTCGTGGAATCCGACGCCGCGCCGTTGACGTTCGCCCTGATGGCGTTGCGCGCCGCGGCTCGCGCGCTCGCGCGCAACAAGCTCCGCTCGATTTTGACGATGCTCGGAATATTTATCGGGGTGGCCGCCCTGATCGCGATGGTCGCGGTGGGACAAGGCGCCAACGAAGCCGTCGAAGAGCAGATCGCAAGCCTCGGCACCAACTTATTGGTGGTCATGCCCGGTGCCACCACGGCCAACGGCGTCCGCGCCGGGTTCGGCAGCGTTTCGACGCTGACCACCGGGGACGCCGATGCGATCCTCACGAACGACTGGCCCGTCGCGCGCGTAAGTTATCTCGATCGCCAACTCGCCCAGGTCGAATACAACCGGCAGAACTGGAGCACCAACATCCAGGGAGTAACGCCGAGTTACCTGCCGATTCGAAACTGGGCGGTGTCCGAAGGACGTCCACTTAGCGAGGATGACGAACGCTCGGCGGCAAGGGTATGCCTCCTCGGGCAGACCGTGGTGAGCAACCTGTTCGGTGACCACTCCGACCCGGTGGGCGCAACTCTCAGAGTCAAAAACGTGGACATGCAGGTGATCGGCGTGCTCGAAGCCAAGGGCCAGTCAGGATGGGGCCAGGACCAGGACGACGTGGTGCTTATTCCATTCAGCACCGCCGAGCGCAAAGTCCTGGGTGTCGCCGCGCCGCCCGCCTCGAGCCCCTCCAGCGCGGCGACTCCCAGCCCCTTGAATCCCTACGCGGGGGTACCGACCGCGGGTACGGTTTACAGCACCGACTCGACGCAGACCAGCCCGTTCGGCAGCCCGCCCAAACTCACCGGAGTGGTGCACAACATCTTCGTTCAGGCGAAAAGCGAGGCGCTCATCCCGCAGGCAATCGATCAGGTGACCGAGACGCTGCACACCCGCCATCGGATCCAACCCGGTCAGGACAACGACTTCGACGTGCGCAACCTGAGCGAGGTGGCGGCGGCCGCCGAGGGCAGCAGCCAGATCATGGCGTTGCTGCTCGCCACGGTGGCTTCAATCTCGCTGCTGGTTGGCGGGATCGGCATCATGAACATCCTGCTGGTTTCGGTCACCGAGCGCACCCGCGAAATCGGCATCCGCATGGCGATCGGCGCGCGCCGGGTGCACATCCTGCTGCAGTTTCTGGTCGAAGCGATCCTGCTCGGGATGGTTGGTGGCGCCGGCGGAATCCTCGCCGGAGTCGGAGCGTCACAAGCGATCTCGTCGATCGCCGGATGGCCGACACTGCTCTCGCCCGCTGCTATTATCGGAGGCTTTTTGTTTTCGGCCGCGGTCGGAATCTTTTTCGGCTACTATCCGGCGCGCAAGGCCTCCCTGCTCAATCCGATCGACGCCCTGCGTTACGAATAGACGCCCGCCCCTCCCAACACTTCGTTGATTCGGCATTGATCTAACGCGCCATGAGGAAATAATGGGTTTGTTGCTCGAGCCACGAACGGTTTCGCTCAAACGGAGGACCCGATGGCACGGCTCAGTTCGATCCCATTTGAAAAAGTCGATCCGGAACTGCAGGCGGTCATGCATGAGTATGACGTGGAACTCGGCGGCTCCGGCTTCGTCCAGGTTCTGGCCCACGCACCGGAAGTCTTCAAAGACTTCATCAAATTTTACTTTCCTTTAGTCAGCACCACGCGTGGATCGGTCAACATGAAGTTGACGGAACTCGCGCGTCTCAAGGTGGCGGAGAAGAATGAATGCGCCTTGTGAATGGGCGCCCGGTTTGCCTTGGCAAGGCAACAAGGACTGACCGAAGAATTGGTCGCCGAGATACCTCACTTTGAAAGCAGCCGAAAGTTGACGGGGCAGGAAAAGGCGGCGATTCGCTTCGCCGAGATTCTTGCGGGCGATCATCGGCAGGCGTCGCAGCAGACCTTCGATGTCTTGCGGGGGCATTTTACCGAAAGCGAGATCGTCGACCTGGGTTTCAGAATAGTGACCTTCGTCGGTTACGGCCGCCTGATTCACGCGCTGGGTCTGGAGATCGGAAAGATCTGCCCGCTGTGAGGGCCACCATCTTCACCACTGACACCACTTCGACGCGATGCGAGCCGAGGTGGCGTCGAAACAGCCAACCAAGTAGCACGCGGCGGCGGTGGAATCCGTTTGCGGCGCGCAAGGCTTCACTGCTCAATCCGATTGACGCACTGCGTTACGAATAGCCGCCCGGACCTTCTTTCCCGCTAGCGATCGGCCTTGATCCTGGCCGCCACGAAAAAGATAACTCGATATTACGGTTTGCCCTCGCGGCCCGGCCGAAGCCTTGGCCTTGTCTATGTTCAAGTCGCGGAGGAAGTGAAATGGAATCGGCGACGAAGATCGCGATCCGCGTCCGTGAGTTCCTGGTTCGCAAAACCGGTGGACAGTCGATGACCGAATACGCACTCATCCTGGCGGCCGTCGCGGTCGCGGTGTACGGCACCTACGCGGTGATGGGCAACAACATCGGCTCACTCGCCAACGGAATCGAGTCCGCCCTGAGCACCGCGTAAGCGAGCGCAAGGAACAATCCTGCCAATATTCGTTCGGTCTTTGCACCGCATCATCCTTGCCACTGTGCTGAGCTGGCGCCGCCACGTCCCAGGGTTCGCCGGTTTTGCGCCGACGGGCGAATCTGTGCGAAAGTTTCTCCACAGCCGACACGAGGGACCATGGATTTCAAGTTCAGCGCAGAAGACGAGGCGTTCCGGGCGGAGCTGAAGAGCTGGCTCGAGGCCAATCTGCCCAGCCGCGAACGCACCGAGGACGCCGAAGACTACATTTCCGATCAGGGCGCGAGCCACTGGAAGCGTCGCGTCGCGTGGCACAAGAAAATGTATAGCGGGGGATGGGTCGGCATTAGCTGGCCCAAGGAGTACGGCGGCCGCGGGGCCACGCTGACCCAGCAGCTCGTCTATGGCGAAGAGATGAGCCGGGCGCACGCCCCCGCGCTGGTCAATCAGCTTGGCACGATGCTGGTCGGACCGACGCTGATCCAGTGGGGCACCGAAGAACAGAAAAAGCGCTACGTCCCTAAGATCCTCTCGGCCGACGAGATTTGGTGCCAGGGTTATTCCGAACCCAATTCCGGCTCCGACGTCGCTTCGCTGCAAACCCGCGCGGTCGAGGACGGCGACTACTTCGTGGTCAACGGCCAAAAAGTCTGGACCTCCGACGCGCATCACGCCGACATGTGCATCCTGCTCGTACGCACCGATCCCGACGCGCCCAAGCACAAGGGCATCAGCTACGTGCTGGTCGACATGCACAGTCCCGGCGTGAGCGTGCGCCCGCTGGTCCAGATAACCGGCGAGCGCGGCTTCAACGAGGTCTTCTTCGAGGACGTGCGCGTACCGAAAAAAAATATCGTGGGCGAAAAGAACCACGGATGGCAGGTCGCGATAACCACGCTGATGTTCGAACGCACCGGCGTCGGCGACTCCAACATGAATACCAACCAGGTGCGGGAGCTGGCCCGCCTCGCGCAATCGATCCCGCGCGACGGCGGCACGGCCTGGGACGACACGGCCGTGCGTCAACGGATCGCGCAATTCGCGACCGAAGCGGAAGCACTGAAGTACACCGGCTATCGCCAAATCACGCGGCGGCTCAAGGGCAGGCCGCCGGGGCCGGAAGGATCCGTCATGAAGCTCGGATCGAGCGAGCTTCATCTTCGGATAGCGAAATTCGCGATGGAGCTGCTCGGGCCGTACAGCCAGTTCGAGCACAAGGCACCCTTTGCGCTCGGTCGTGGGATGTGGAGTTACCGGATGCTCGGGGCGCGTGCCTACACGATCGCCGGCGGCACCAGCGAAATTCAGCACAACATCATTGGCGAGCGCGTACTCGGCCTGCCCAAGGGCTGAGCGCGAATCCGGCTGACAACAGACGAACGCGAGCCAACGAGAATCGGCGCGTGAGAACCGGCAGGTGATACTCGGCGGGTGATGGTCTGATGGATTTCAAGCTGAGCCCCGAGGACGAGACCTTTCGCGCGGAACTCCGGTCATGGCTCGACGCGAATCTGCCGCCGGGCGAGCGGCGCAACCGTTTCTCGCTGGAGTTCATGCACAGCGAAGCCGGCGAGGAATGGGAGCGGCGGGTGGCGTGGCACAAGAAGATGCACGCCGCCGGATGGGTCGCCGTGCATTGGACCAAAGACTGCGGCGGACGCGGCGCCACGCTGACGCAGCAAATGATCTACCAGGAGGAACTCGAACGCGCGCGAGGCCCGGAGCTGGTCAACGGCCAGGGTATCGGCCTGGTCGGACCGACCCTGATGCTCTGGGGCACCGAGGAGCAGCGCCGGCGCTATATGCCCCCGATGCTCGCGGCGGAGGAAATCTGGTGCCAGGGTTATTCGGAGCCCGGCTCAGGATCCGACCTCGCCTCGCTGCAGACCCGCGCGGCCGAAGACGGCGACTACTTCGTCATCAACGGGCAGAAGGTGTGGACCTCCGACGCCCATCATTCGGACATGTGCTTTCTGCTGGTGCGCACCGATCCCGACGCGCCCAAGCACAAGGGCATCAGCTACGTGCTGGTCGACATGCACAGCCCCGGCATCACGGTCCGGCCGCTGGCACAAATGACTCGCGATACCGGTTTCAACGAAGTCTTCTTCGAGGACGTGCGCGTGCCGAAGAAGAACGTGGTCGGCGAGACGAACAACGGATGGCTGGTCGCATTGACCTCGCTGATGTTCGAGCGGCGCTACCGTGGGCTGGACAATACTATTGGCGAACTGGTCGAGCTGGCGAAAACGGTGCGGCGCAATGGCCATGGCGCCTGGGAGGATGACGACGTTCGTCAGCAAATCGCGCAATTCGCGTGCGAGGTCAGCGCGCTCAGGCTGCTCAACCTGCGCCAGCTCACGCGCCAACTCAAGGGATTACCGCCCGGCCCGGAGAGCTCGATCGTCAAAGTCGTGACGACCGAGATTAATCTCGGGATCAACAGGTTCGCGACCGAGTTGCTCGGAGCGTACAGCCAAATCGAGCTCGACGCGCCGTTCGCGATCGCCGAGGGGCGATGGCTCTACCGGATGCTGGCGTCGCGCGGGCTGACGATTGCGGCGGGGTCGAGCGAGATCCAGCGAAACATCATCGGCGAGCGGGTGCTCGGGCTGCCGAAAGGCTAGGCCCGGGGCGCCAGCCGATTCCTCGCCACGCCTGGTCGAAGGAAAGCGACCACGCCCGTTGCGAGTCGCCGAATACTCGCCTGATCTTTTTCGCCTGCGCCGCGTTTACGGCGCGGTCAGCGCCTCGACGTCGTCGACGGTCTTGGGAATCGCCGCGGTCAGCACTTCATAGCCCGCCGCCGTGACCAGGACGTCGTCCTCGATCCGGATGCCGACGCCGCGCATCTCCTCGGGCGCTCTCTCGTCATCGGGCGAAATATAAATTCCCGGTTCCACCGTCAGCACCATCGAAGGTTCGAGCTCACGCGAGCCGCCGCCGACGCGATAGAGCCCCACGTCATGCACGTCCATCCCGAGCCAGTGGCTGGTGCGATGCATGTAGTAGCGGCGATAGGCAGCCGTAGCGATCGCGTCCTCGAGCGGCCCCTTGACGAGGCCGAGATCGATCATGCCCTCGACCAGCACGCGCAGAGCGGCTTCATGCACATCGTCGAAGCGCACGCCGGGTTTATCAATTCGATCGCACGCCGCTGCGCCTCCAGCACGACCGCGTAGAGCGCGCGCTGCGCCGGATTGAAACGCGCGCCGACCGGAAAGGTGCGGGTCACGTCGGAAGCGTAAAAGTCGTACTCGCAGCCGGCGTCGATCAGCAGCAGTTCGCCCTTGCGCATCTTGCGATCGTTGTTGATGTAATGGAGCGTCGCGGCGTTCGGGCCCGAGGCGATGATCGACGGATAGCTCGGGCCGGCGGCGCCGCGCGAGCGAAACGCATAGTCGACCAGCGCCTCGATCTCCCACTCCATCATCCCGCCCCGCGCGCGGCGCATCGCGTCCTTATGCGCCTCGCACGAAATCGCGACCGCACGGCGCATCGCGTCGAGTTCCTCGGGCCGCTTCTTCAGCCGCGCCTCGTGAATCAGTTCGCGCGGATCGAGCATCGCCACCGGGCCCGAACCGGTGCGCGGACGCATCGCCTGCGCCCCGCGCATCAATTCGAGCACGCGCGCGTTCATCCGCTCGTTGTTACCGAGCGGATAGTAGACCTGCTCGACGCCTTCGAGGTAGCGCGGCAGCACCCGGTCGATTTCGTCGACGACGTAGGCCTTGTCGGCGCCGTAGTCGAGCATCGCACCTTCGAGCCCGGCGCGCCGCCCGGTCCAAGTCTCGCGCTCGCGATCGCGCGGCCGCACGAACATCACGAACTCACCGTCCTTGTGGCCCGGCGCGAACAGCGCCACCGAATCGGGCTCGGCGAACCCGGTCAGATAGTAGAAATCATTGTCCTGACGGTAGATGAATTCGACGTCGTTCGAGCGCACCGCTACCGGCGCGCTTGGCAGAATCGCGGCGGCGGCGCCGATCTCAGCCATGAAGCGCCGGCGGCGTTCCTTGAAAATTTCCGTCCGGCCGCTGGAATCAATTGCCGTCACACTGCGCTCCTCGTCTCTTCCGATACGCACTGCCGCTTACGCAATACGCGCCGCCGCTTACGGTAGTCCGGCTCCGGCGACTTCGACCTCGGTGGTCTCGATGCGCGAGTTTCGCTTGGCGCGGCATTCGTCGGGATCGATCGATTCGGCGGTGAGCAAAAAAAGCGTGCGCCGCGCGGGACCGCCGAGCATGCACGCGATCGGCATCTGCTCGCGCTTGATGCGCTCGGTCACCTGCCCACCCTGTTTCACCCGCAAAAGCTCGTGCGTAAACGGCGAGGCCACCCAAATCGAGCCCTCGGCATCGAGCGCGATTCCATCGGGCACGCCCTCGCCCAGGTCGGCCCACACGCGGCGATTCGCGAGCGTGCCGTCGGCGGCGACGTCGAACGCGCTCAACCGATGGCCCATCGACTCGCCCACCACCAGCGTCTTGCCGTCGGGCGTGATCACCGCGCCGTTGGGAAACCGCAAGTCGCGGGCTACCACGCGCGCGGCGCCGTCGGTCTCGACCATTACCAGCTCCGCCGGCTTCTGCGAGGCGCCCGAGATGATGTCGTAGCCGAAGTTGCCGACATAGGCGCGCCCCCGGCTGTCCACGACCATATCGTTGCAGTGATACGACGCGAGCCCGCTGAGGTCCGCATGCTGCTTGAGACCGCCGTTCTCCTGCCGCAGCAGCTTACGATCGGTCATCGAGACCACGAGCATCCGCCCGTCCGGAAGCCATCCGAGGCCCGAGGGCCATGCCGCGACTTCCGCGACCACCGTGTTGCGGCCCTCAAGATCGACCGCGTTCACCGTATGGAGGTGCATGTCGGAGTAGTAGAGCTTGCCGCCATGCCATCGCGGCCCTTCGCCGAAAGCCAAATTATCAAGCAATACTTTAAATTGTCTCATGGCTCCTCCGCGACAAATCGCGCGCTGGCGCGCGACCGTGGTGCCGTGTCTGCCTACTCGCTATTCGAGCGCGCCGGCTTCACGCAGCCGCGCGACTTCCTCCGCGCTATAGCCTAGCACTTGCGTAAGCACCTCGTCGGTATGCTGTCCGATAAGCGGCGCCGGCGCCCGGACCTTGCCGTCGGTACGGCTCATCCGCCACGGGACCCCGCCATGTTGTTGGACGCCGACTTCAGGATGGTCGAGGTAGACCCAATAGCCGCGTTCCTTCAGATGCGGGTCCTCCGAGACGAATTTGTTGGGTGCGCAAACCGCGGCGGCGACGCCCGCCGCCTGGAGAATTTGTTCCGCCTCGGCGGCGCTCCGTTGCGAGGTCCATTCGGCGATCGCCTCCTCGAGTTCGTCTTCGTTGCGCTTGCGCGCGGCGACGGTCGCGAAGCGCGGATCGCGCGCCAGGTCGGGTCGCCCGATCGCGCCCGCCAGCCGTTCGAACTCCGCATCGCCGGCCGCCGCTATGGACACCCACATGTCTATCATCACGCCGCTATTCTCGAATCGATCCTTGGATGGAAAAATGCCATGCGGCGCGATGAACGGATCACGATTTCCGTCGCGCGGCAGATCGCGCCCGTTCATCGTGTACTCCATGATGCCCTCGGGCAGCAGCCCCATCGCGCACTCCCACTGGCTCATGTCGATGTACTGGCCTTCGCCGGTTTTCTTGCGATGGTAGAGCGCGGCCAGCAGCGCGAACGCGCCGTGTACGCCGGCGTTGGGATCGGCGTAGCTGAAACCGGCATGCATCGGCGGCCAGCCCTTATAGCCGGTGAGCGACGAAAGCCCCGAGAGCGGCACCTGCGCCGGCCCATACGCGACGTATTTGTGGAAGGGCCCCGTGTCGCCGTAGCCTGAGAGCGAAATCATGATGAGGTCCGGTTTGACCTTGCGCAACGCCTCGTAGCCGAGCCCCAGCTTGTCCATCACTCCGGAGGCGAAGTTGTTGGTGACGACGTCGCTCGCCTCAACCAGCCGATGCGCCACTTCGAGCGCGCCCGGCTTGGCGTAGTTGAGAGTCAGCGAGCGCTTGCCCTGGTTGTACTGGTTGAAATAGCCGGAACGATTGATTCCGGGTTTGCCCTCGGGCCACGGCGGCAGCAGGCGCGTGACGCACGGCCGCGTGCGGGTCTCGATGCGGATTACGTCAGCGCCGAGGTGGGCGAGTTGGAGCGTGCAGTACGGCCCCGCCCATACCCAAGTGAAATCGGCGATTCGGACCCCTTCGAGTGGACGCTTGGCCATCGTCTTTGGTTTGCTCTCGGCCTGTGCGGCTCTCCGCCCGCTCGATTGCGCGGCGCGCTCAGATTACTCCGCTTCGCCGCAACTCCTCGATCCGCTCCGATTTCAGTCCCAGGCGCGCGCCGAAGATTTCCTCATTATGCTGCCCGAGCGTCGGCGCCGGATAGCGAATTTCCCACGGCGTGCGATGGTACTTGAGCGGCGCGCCGGGATATTTGTATGTCCCCGCGACGGGGTGCGCGATCTCGACGAAGAACCCGCGCTTTTTCAAATGATCGGAGCTCAGCAGGTCACCCATGGTCGAGACCGGCGCAAACGGGATCCGCCGCGCCTGCGCCTTCTCATAGAGGTCCAACGCGGTTTGCTGCTTTAGCCAGTCTTCCAAAAAAACCTTGAGCGCGTCCCAGTTGGCGGCGCGTTTGAGCCGGTCGGCAAAGATTTCTTCCGACGCCCATTCCGGATCGCCCATCAGGGCGACGAAGTTGCGCCACTGATGCTCTTCGACGCAGCAGACGAAAATATAACCGTCGCTGCATTCCATCACCTCGAGCGGCTGAATCGGCTTCTGTCCCAGCCGCGAGGCGACCATTCCCATGTAGGGCCAGAACTCAAAAAACAGCTCCATCTGCCCGGTCAGCGATTCGAAAATCGAAACCTCGACGTGCTCGCCCTCGCCGTCGCGCATCTGTGCGAACACCGCGCCCATCGTCGCCACCGCCGCATGCACTCCGCCCTGGAAGCCGGCTTGCTGGCCGAAGGTCTTGAGCGGCGGCATCTCTGGATGATCGGGGCCGCCGCCGTTGACGTAGCAGATGCCGCTCGCGCTCCATAGCGTCAAATCCTCCGCGCGCCAATCGCGTTTGGGACCGCTGAGGCCCCACGGCGAAATCGTGGTCATCACGAGGCGCGGATTGCGGTTGCGCAGGCGCTCGAAGCTTAGCCCGATACGATCCATGTCCGCCGGCGCGACGTTATGAATTAAAACGTCGGCGTCCGCGGTCAGCCTTTCGAGCAACTCGAAGCCCTCCGGGCGCGACACGTCAAGCGTGACCCCGAGCTTGTTCGTATTGAGGTAAAGATAGAGGCCGCTCTTCTCAGGATGCGTTTCGGCACCGGGAAACGGTCCCCGCGAACGCGCGCCGTCGCCGTTGCCCGGCCGCTCGATCTTGATCACCTCGGCGCCCATATCGGCCATCAGCTTGGCCGCGTAAGGCGCGGAAACCATCTCGCCCAGTTCGACGACTTTCAGTCCTGAGAGCGCGCCGGCCATCGCCACCCGCCGCCCGCTATTCGGGCAACACCTTGCGAAACGGCTTGACTTCGACCCGCTCGAAGACGCCCTCGCGGGCGTAGGGATCGTTGCTCGAGAACTCGCGCGCCGCCGCCTCGTTCTCCATGTCGACGATGATGAGGCTGCCGCTGCCGTCGGTGAACGGGCCGCCGATGACCATCTTGCCGCTCTGGGCTACCGGTCCGACGTAAGCGAGATGGCGCGGGCGAACCGTGGGCCTGAGCGCGGCGCCGTTGGGTCCGTCGTGTCCGATGATCACAAACAACATGCTGATGCTCCTCCTGCCGAGGGCGAAGTTAGCACGCGCAACGCGCGCCGCCCAAGCGCCGCCGACGATTTCGCGTTTCGGCTTCCCGTTAATCTTTCGGTCGCCGAAACAGGGTGAAAATCTTCACTTGCGCGCGAAATGGTCGAGTACGGCGCGGCCCGCGCCAAGCGTGAAGCTCGCGCGCAGCGCCGCCGTCACGTAGCGCTTGGCCGCGCGCACCGCGCCGATGAGATCCATGCCCAGCGCGAGATTGGCTGCGATCGCCGCCGACAGCGCACAGCCGAGACCATGCGCGCCGCCGCCCGCGACTCGTGCCGCGCGCAGTTCGACGAATTCGTGGCCGTCATAGAACAGATCGATGGATTGCGCGCGCGCCGACGACGACGATCCCGGATGCCCGCCCTTGATCAGCACCGCGCGCGCGCCGGCCTTGTTGAGCGCGCGGGCCATCGCGCGAATTGCCGCCGCGCTTGCGCCCTCGACGCCGCTAAGCACCTGCGCCTCGGCAAGATTGGGCGTGATGATTCGCGCGAGCGGCAGAAGTCGACGGGCCAGCGCGCGTTCGCCCGCGCGATCGAGCAAGCGCACGCCCGCGCTCGAAATCATCACCGGATCGACTACCGGCGCAGGCAACTCGAGACCGGCGATCGCGTCCGCGACTGCCTCGACGATTTTGGCGGTGCCGAGCGCGCCGGTTTTGATCGCGTCGGGGCGGCGCTCGACGGCCAGCGTTTCGATCTGCGCCGTGATAATCGCGGCATCCACCGGCGCCACGCGATTCACGGTCGAACTGTTCTGTGCGATTACCGAGGTGATCGCCGAGAAGCCGTAAACGCCGTGCGCGGCGAAGGTCTTGAGATCGGCCTGTATTCCCGCGCCGCCGCCGGGATCGCTGCCGGCGATCGTAAGCGCGACGATTCTCTTACCGGCCCGCTTCACTCTGTACTCTGTTCAGCATGGCGCGCGGCAATCAGCCGCCCAGGTCGTCGAGCAACGCCTTTGCGCTCTTCAAGTCGGCGCTCCCGAAGCCCTCGGTGAACCAGCCATATATCTCACCCAGCATCGCGCGGGCTTCACCGGCCCTTCCCTGCGTGCCCAGGAGCCGTGCGAGAGTTGTGGCCGCGCGCAGCTCCCAGGATTTCGCTTCCTGCCGGCGCGCGCACGCGAGCGCCTGCCGCAAGGCGCCTTCGGCCTCCGCGACCGCTCCAGGAGTCTCGAGCAGGATCAACTCTCCTTTGACTCGATACAACTCGGCCTCGAAAACCCGGAGTCCCGTCTCGCGCATCAGATCCAGCGCCTCGGCAATCGCGGCAAGTCCTTGCTCCGGACGTCCGATCTTTCCGTAAGCCTGCGCCAGCGGGAGCTTCCAGATGCCCGCGACCGCGCCGGTCATCTCGACCAGGGCCGCGCCGCGGCGCAGTTCGATAATTCCCTGCTCGAACTGTCCCTCAGTCACCAGTCCCTCTCCCCGCAGGAACACCGCCTGAGCCGACCACAGCAGGAATCCGCGTTCGCCGGCGAGTACGGCGAGCGCTTCGGTCAACTCCCACGCCGCTCCTTCGTCGCCAAGATAGCGATGAATTTCCGCGGCCAGGTTCAGCGCGAAGGCCAACGAATGCGGTCCGAGTTGCCGCGCCCCGGCGAGCGCCTCGCGACTCAGCGCCAGCGCCTGGTCGGGATAGCCGAGGATGAATAGGTCGCGTGACGAATGCGCGAGGAGCATCGTCCGAGGCTCACCGATTTCCGAAAACGCGGACGGAGCCGGCACGTAGTCGAGAGCGCCTCCCTTTGTGCAAAGCTCGCGGGCGGCACGGAACTCGCCCAGGTTCGACAGCACCTCCGACATCGCGGAGTACGCCGCCATGAGCATCGTGGGGTTTTGCGATCGCTCGGCAAGCTCGATTTGCCGCTCTCCAAGCTCGCGCGCGGCGCGCAGCTCCAATCTCAGCAGATGGAAGAATTGCAACGCGTAAGCCACCCAGAACAGTTGCCTCGGCTCGTCCAGCTTCTCGCAAAGCGTCCGTGCGCGCGCGAATACCGCGGCCACTTCTTCGGCAGCCGGGCCTTTAGTCGCAATCAGGTAAGGACCAAGGTCGGCGCGCAGCTCCAGTTCCTGGCGATCGCGGGCCGCGTCTTCCGGCAGGCTTGCGAGCAGTTCGAGTGCCGCCGTGAAATGACCGATTGCTTCGTCGTAAGCGAGACGCATCGCGGCCTGCCGTCCAGCCAGGCGACGGTATTTCACCGCCTTCCACGCATTTCCGCTCTGGCTGTAGTGATGCGCCAGATCGTTCAGGTGATCGTCGAGCCGCTCGGGGTGGTAAAGCGCCTCGATCGCCGCCGCCGCGCATTCGTGCAAATGCTTACGGCGTCCGAGCAGCAGCGTACCGTAGGCGACCTCCAGCGTGAGCGCATGCTTGAAGGTGTACTCGGTTTCGGGGACCGACGGCTGCTCGTAGATGAAATCCGCAAGTCGAAGATTGGAAAGCAACCGGTCCAATTCGCCGCTGGACTTCCTGACGATTCGCATGACGAGGCTCCGCGGAAACTCGCGGCCGATTACCGCGAGCGTCTGCAGCAACTCCTTCTCGTCCGCCGGCAGCCGATCGATGCGCGAAGCCACGATTCCACGTACCGTCGCGGGCGCCTTGATTTCCGTGAGCGGCCGGATGAGTTTCACCGCGCCATTGCGCGCGAGCGTGCCGTCGTCGAACAGCGCCCGGACCATCTCTTCGACAAAGAACGGATTACCCTCGGTTCGCTCTGCAATTAGCCGCCTGAGCGCCGCCAATTCCGCCGCTTCACCGAGCAGCGCGGAGAGCAGTTGCTCGGCGCTCTCGCCCACCAGCGGATCGAGGCGCAACTGCGTATAGTGACTGCGATTGCCCCATTCATGGCGATACTCGGGACGATAATTGACCAGCAGCAGCACCCGCGCGTTGGCGATCGAATCGGCAAACAGATTCAGCCATGCCTGGGTTTCGCCGTCGACCCAATGGAGGTCCTCGAATACGACGATCACCGGATGGTTGAGGCTTTCCCGCAGCACGATTCGCTTGAGCGCCTCCTGCGTCCGGCGGCGCCGTGTCTGGAGATCCATCCTGGCAAACGGATTCTCGCCTTCGAGGATTCCGAGCAGCACAAAGAGATATGGGAGCGTGTCTTCGAGGCTCGGATCGAGCGCGATCAGCTTGCCAATCACCTTTTCGCGGCGCTTGCGGCCGTCGTCGGCGGAATCGACGCCGAAGTAGCCGTGAAGCATTTCGATCACCGGCAGGTAGGCCGAGGCCTTGCCGTGCGAGGCCGAATAGGCTTCCAGGATGAGGCAATCGTTTTCGGCCACCGCCTTGAATTCATAGGTCAGGCGCGATTTTCCGACCCCCGCCTCGCCGATCGCGGCGACCACCTGCCCGCGACCCGTACGCACCCGCTCCAGCGCGCGCCGCAGCTCCGCGAGTTCATGCTCGCGGCCTACGAACCGCGTGAGTCCACGCCGCGCGGCGGCTTCAAGGCGCGTGCGCAACGGA
Source organism: uncultured delta proteobacterium (assembly GCA_963755905.1). Taxonomy (GTDB): domain Bacteria; phylum Desulfobacterota; class Binatia; order Binatales; family Binataceae; genus JAKAVN01. The sequence goes on along the minus strand of CAVWLM010000002.1, from coordinate 406,306 downwards.
CCCAGCCCGGTAACCTCGTATACCTCGATAAGATCGCTCACGCCCCTGACCCGCGCCGGCCCGAGCCTCCGCAGCGCAAAGTAGCCCGCGCACAATCGCTGGGTAGCTTCGGTCACCGCGATCGAGCCAATCGGCGCCAGCGCCTGCATCCGCGCGGCCAGGCCGGTGCTATGGCCGACCGGCGTATATTCGACGTGCTCGCCGGTCTGGATCGAGCGCACCACGACTTCGCCGGTGTTCACGCCTACTCGCACCTGGAGCGGCGCGCGGCCCTCGGCGCGCAGGCGATCCGCGTAACGCCGCATCTCTTCCTGCATCCTTAGGGCGGCGAAGAGCGCGCGCTGCGGATGGTCTTCGTGCGCCACGGGCGCGCCGAAGAGCGCGAACACTCCGTCGCCGGTCGATTGCACGATATGGCCGCCGTAACGATGCGCCGCGTCGATCATCAGCTCGAGCGCCGGATCGACCAGCGCACGTGCCTCTTCGGGATCCAGTCCCTCCATCAGGTCCATCGATCCCTTGATATCGGCAAACAGCGCGGTGACGGTCTTGCGCTCGCCCTCAGGCGGCGGCGTATCGTCGCCCGCGGGGGAAATGGAGGTGTGCGGATCAGGCGGCGCGGCGCCGAGCGGCGCGGCACATTGTCCACAGTATTTGAACCGCGGGGGATTTTCCGCGCGGCAATTCGCGCAGATACTGGCGATCGGCGCGGCGCAGTCGCCGCAGAATCTCATTCCCGCGGGATTTTCCAGGCCGCATCGCGAACAGGTCATCGTTGTGGGATTGTCTATCGATTGCCGGCGGATGGGAACATCTATATCACGCTCGCGCAATCACAAGATAACGAGGCGCGTCGCGGGGGTTACTGGCTTCCGCCGCAACGCGCATGGTACTGAAATAAAGATGACAGTGAAGCGCAAAGTGGCGCACGCGCCGTTGTAATGCCCTCACCGCGACAAGAGGAATTTCTCAGCCTTCCGTTCAAGGCCAAGCTCGAGTTTCTGTACGGGCTGCCGGCACGGCAGAAGCGCGACCTGATCCTGTCGGCGCCCGAAGCGGAGCGGCTGGTGCAGTCTTTCTCGCCCGAGACGCTATTCTACACGGTCAAGGAAATCGGCTCGGCCGACTCCGGAGATTTGCTCAGCCTGGCGGTGCCGGAGCAAATCCAGGGGCTATTCGACCTCGACTGTTGGACGCGCGACCGTCCCAACCTGGACCGGATGCGCGAGTGGATCGAGGCGCTGACCGAGGCCGGCCGCAAGCGCATGACTGAGGGCCTGATGGGGCTCGACATGGAAATGATGGCGCTGCTGCTGCGTCAATATTTCCGGGTCCATCGGCTCGACGATCCGCTGACCGCGGCCGACGTGCCTTCCGACCGCTTCGTGCAATTCGACGAGCACTACATCATCGAGTTCCAGCATCACGACGCAATCCTGCAACCGCTGGTCGATTTTCTCGAGGAAGTCTTCGAACGCGATTACACCTACTTCACCGCGCTGATGGAGGAAATCTACTGGAGCGTGGAGGCCGAGCTCGAGGAAGAGGCCTACCAATTCCGCCGCGCGCGGCTCAACGACCGTGGGTTTCCCGATTTCTTCGACGCGCAGGACGTGTTCGCCTACGTCAACCCGCGCGACTTTCTCAAAATTCGCGCCGGCTACACGGCGCCGACCCGGGCCGACCTGCTGCGCGATGACGAACTGGTCCCGCACGAGATGGCGCCGGTGCTCGCCGACACCGATCTTTCGCTGTTCAACACCGCCCTGATGGCCGGCTTCGCCGCGCAGGGCCAGCGCCAGTTGCGCAGCGAGATGGCATTGGTGAGCAACCAGGTACTAATCGCAAGCGCGGTCGACTTCGGCGACCTCGAAGCGGTGCGGGTGGCGGTCGAGATGACCCATCACTACCTCAACCTGGGTCTCGAGCATCTGGCCGGCGGCGATCTCAATAACGCGATCGAGCATCTGCGCGACACGCATCTGAAGCTGCTGTTTCGGCTGGGCGTGAGCCTGACGATCGATCTCCGCAAACGGGCCGAGCAGGTGACCGCGGCGCTCGGCCTGGACCCGGCGCGCGCCCGCGAAGTTGCCTATCTCGATTCTCCATACCGCGAGGCGCTGGGCGGTTTTCTGGAGCGCCGGCCGCGGTTTTTCGGCGGGCTCGACGGGCAGGGCTCGGTCGCGATGCGCGATTTCGTCGCGATGCGCGATCTGCACCTGGGCCACGCGACGCTCGATCAGATCGAGGCGATGCGCGAGCTGTTCCAGTCGCTCCTGGAGATCAATATCGCCGCGGCGGCCTTCCGGGCCGAGACTGCCGGCCGCGAAATCCGCCTTGGGCAAATCCTGATCACGGCGTTGGCGCGCGCGGCGATCGACCACAGGCCCGGGCAAAGGCTGACGCCAGCGCCGATCGAAGCCAGCCGGCTGGGTGAGCTTTACCAGGCGATAATGACGGCGGGCGGGCGGCCCGCGCGCCTGACGGAGGCCTTTCACAGACAGGTCGACGCGGCGCTGGCGGCGCGGCTGGACCAGGCGGCGCGAGCGCGGTCGTCCGCTTTCGTCGCTTCGTGTCTAAGTGTGCTCGAGGAAGACCTCGCCGAACTCGATCCGCGGGCGATCGATCCGCGCTTCCTGCGCAGCCTGCTGATCCGGCGCGGCTAGTCCGCGGCGGCCGCTCGGCGCTCGCGCCTGTCGCCGCTGCGCGCCGTGCTTTCCCGTTCGATCGTGATCGTGCGCGTTTGTCGGCCGCGCGTCACGCTGAAACTCATCAGGGAATCCCGAAGCCCGACCAGCGCCGCCACGAAGTCGGAGGTCCGGCGCACCGGGCGATTGTCCACCGCGGTGACGATATCGCCGCACGTCAATCCGGCGCGCGCGGCGCGGCCCGAGACTTGCGCGACGAGCACGCCACTTAGCGGCGGCACCGCGAAATGCCTCGCCAGTGACGGGCTCAGGTCCTGCACCACGATATCCTGGGCGGCCATCGTGGCCGGCAGTTCTTTGCGCACAGGCGCTTCGTGCTGGGGCCCGTTGGCGGGCTGGAAGAGGCCGTTGACCACGAAGATCGGCGCTCCCATCCCCATCGCCAGCGCGATGGCGTCGCTCGGCCGGCTATCCAGGCGCAGGCCCGCACGATCCAGGTAAATCTCGGCGTAATAGATTTGATTGTGAACGCTGGTGATGACCACGCGGTCGACGTGATTGCCGGTTTGCTCGATAAGGTCGCGTAACAGGTCGTGGGTCAGCGGGCGATCCGGTCTGATCCCGTGCATCTCGAACATGATCGTGCGCGCCTCTTCGTCGCCGATCAGAATCTGCAGCACGCGCCGGCGCGTGAGATCCTCGAGCTGCACGTAGTGCTCGCCGCTGTCGTTGTCGAGGCCGACGTTGGCGACTTCGACCCGGACCTGGCCGGCCACCCGGTCGCCGCCGCCGCCGTGCCGCGCGCATGCGGAAACCAGCGCCACAATCGCGGCGAGCGCGGCCACGGTCAAGGCCATTGTGTGGCGATGCCACATGGGGACCCAGCTTAACGCGACGCCCGGCACTAGCCAAACGGACCGGCTATGGGGGAAGGCGCGGCGCGAAACCCTCGCGCCACCAGGTAGATTTCCGAAGAGCCGGGGCGGCTCGCGCGCGTGCGCGTACGCTCGACCTTGGCGAAATCGCGCGCGTAGGCCTTGACCGCTTCGCCGAAATCTCCGCCCATGAAAAGCTTCACCACCATCGCGCCGCCCGGACGCAGCAGCGCGCGCGCGCATTCGAGCGCGGCGAGCGCAAGCTCGAGCATCCGCGCCTGATCGCGCTCGGTTACGCCACTCAGCTTGGGCGCGAGGTCGCTGGTCACCAGGTCGGCCGGGGCGCCCAGCGCCGCGGCCACCGCCGCCACGCTCGCCGGCTCGCGAATATCGCCGACCATCGTGACGACGTTGGCGGCGCTCGCGGGGCACGCGGCCAGGTCGAGTCCAGCCACCCTGCCCTGCGGACCCACCGCCGCGGCGAGCATGCTCAGCCATCCGCCCGGCGCGCATCCGAGGTCTACCACCCGCGCCCCAGGCCGCACGAGCCGAAAGCGCGCCAGCAGCTCCTCGATCTTGAACGCCGCGCGCGATGGAAGTCCGCGCTCGCGCGCCTTGCGGAAAAAAGTATCGTGCGGCTCGTACTTCGCCATCGATCGGTAGCTTAGCAGAGATCGCGGCCTGTCATTTCCGGGCGCGACGCCGCAGTGAGGAAGTTTATCCGGCACACCCGCGCTATCACCCATCGCGTACGCAATCACGCTCCGCACGCGCTCCAATTATGAAGAATAATCCACAGGTTTGGACGTCCCAGGTACATTCGGGAACGCGCGCGGGGTTTGAACTGCCGCGCGAAGCGGCTATTTTCATTCCACGGGCACGAAGCGTTTTGTAGCCGCGATCTCGTCTCTGCAGGATACCGCCGCACCATCGCCAAGAATGTCGCCAAAAACTCCGCCAAGAATTCCGCCAAAAGTTCCCCATCGATGCTGAGTCTCGACGATCTTAACCCCGCCCAGCGCGACGCCGTACTCGCGCCGGAGGGGCCGATCCTCATCCTGGCCGGCGCTGGCTCGGGCAAGACCCGCGTGCTGACCTACCGTATCGCCCATCTCCTGGCCGAACACATGGCGGCGCCCGAGCGGATGCTGGCGGTGACTTTCACCAACAAGGCGGCGGGCGAGATGCGCGAGCGGATCGCGGCACTGGTCGGCGAAGATTCGCGCTGGCCGTGGGTGAGCACGTTTCATTCAGCCTGCGCGCGTATTCTGCGCCAGGAGGCCGAAGCGCTCGGCTACCGGCCGAACTTTTCGATCCTCGATGAAGGCGACGCGATGACGGTGATGCGCCGCGTGATCGAGGAAGCGGCGCTGGCGGGCGCGCCCACGCCCGAGCTGGCGCGCGCGCGAATCGAACAGCTCAAGAACGACGCCGTCGGTCCCGCCGCCTTCGCCGAGAGCGTCGCCGGTGACAGCCGCGATGCCGCGCTGGCCACGATTTACCGGCTCTATCGCGAGCGGCTGCGCGCGATGAACGCGATGGACTTCAGCGATCTGCTGCTCAACGTCCATGAAATCTTCGAGCGCGACCCGGGCGTACTGATGCGATGGCAAACGCGCGCCGAGCATCTGCTGGTCGATGAATACCAGGACACCAACCGCGTGCAGTACCTGCTGGTGCGCGCGCTCTCCGCGCGCAGCTCCAATCTGTGCGTGGTCGGCGACGAGGATCAATCGATCTACCGCTGGCGCGGCGCCGACATCCGCAACATTCTCGATTTCGAGCGCGACTTTCCCGAGGCGCGCATTTTCAAGCTCGAGCAGAACTACCGCTCGACCAAAACCATTCTCGCGGCCGCCGACACCGTCATCCGCAACAACCGCGAGCGCAAGGAAAAGCGTCTGTGGACCGAGAACGCTGCGGGCGAGCCGGTCACCTATTTCACCGGGGTGACCGAGCGCGACGAAGCCGACTTTATCGCTCGCGAGATCGGACGCCTCGGTGCCGAGGGTATCGCCGAGCCGGCCGACATCGTCGTGTTCTACCGGGTCAACGCCCAGGCACGGGTGATCGAGGAGGCGCTGGTGCGCCGGCGCGTCCCGTACTACGTGGTCGGCGGACTGCGCTTCTATGAGCATCGCGAGGTCAAGGATCTCCTCGCCTACTTGCGGGTGTTGGCCAATCCGGCCGACACGGTCAGCGTGGAGCGGATGGTGGGCGCGCCGACGCGCGGCGTCGGCGCCAAGACGCTTGAGGTGGCGGCGCAAATTGCCGCCGAGGAAGGCGTGACGGCCTTCGAGGCACTGGGCCGCCTTGAAACCAACTCGCGCGTGGCACTGCGTTCGGCCAAGCAGGCGGGCGAGTTGTACGGGTGGATGCACGACCTGGCGGCGCGCGTACCGTCGCTGAAGGTGCGCACGATCCTTGACGAAGTGATCACGCGCGCGGGCTTCCTCGGCTATCTCGACGGGATGCAGGACGGCGCGGTCCGCCGCCAGAACGTGGCCGAGATGCTTTCGGCGGCCGACGCTTTCGACGCCGAGGGACAAAACGGCGGCCTCGCCGATTTCCTCGAACGCGTGGCCCTGGTCAGCGACGCCGACCAGGTGGCGGGCCGCGGCGGGCGCGCCGCGCTGATGACGCTGCATACTTCCAAGGGCCTCGAATACCCGGTGGTTTTTATCGCGGGGATGGAGGAGGGATTGTTTCCGCATTTTCGTTCGCACGACGACGGGCGCGAAGTCGAGGAGGAGCGCCGACTATGCTACGTCGGGATGACGCGGGCGCGGCGGCTGCTGTACCTGACCAACACGTTGACCCGCGAGCTTTACGGCCAGCGTAACGAATCGCGCCCCTCGCGCTTCCTCGGCGAAATCGATCCCGCGCTGATCACGCGTATCGCTCCGGAGAAGCCGGGCTCCGTGCTCAGGCCGCCCGCCCGCGGCACCTATGTCGATTACAGCACGAGCCAGGTCTCCGAGGACGGCGACGGGGGCGACGGCGAAGGTCTCGCGGTCGGCACGCAGGTGGTCCATCAAACCTTCGGCCGGGGCGTGGTGCGCCGGCGCGAAGGGCGCGGCGACGGCGCCAAGGCATGGGTTCATTTCGAGCGGAGCGGAGTAAAGTTGCTGGTGCTGAAATTCGCCAACTTGAGGCCGGTTGCCGACTGAGGGGCATTGCCTTATCATTTTTTACCACTCCGGGGATAAGGCGGGTGGTATGCGCTATAGGGGCGGGGCGTAGCAATGCACAACAACAAATCGGGCGAGAGATCTCGGGAAAGGTCTCGCGAAAGGTCTCGATTTTCCTCGCTGACCATGGCGCGCATTAGGGGTGGATGCGCGGCGGCGATCGTGCTGGCCGCCGTGGTGCTGTTTGCCGCCCCGCGGCTGGCCCATAGCTGGACCGAAAACGATTTCGAGACCAGGCCGCTCGTCGGTTATCCAATTCCCACGGGACGCAACGATCTCATCGGTTCGCTGCAAGCCTACACCATTCGCAAGGGCGACACGCTTCTCGACGTCGCGCGTTGGTACGGCCTCAGCCCAACGGAAGTCTCCAACGCCAACAATCACATGGATTGGTGGTCGCCGCCGGTCGGCAGACTCATCGTTATCCCGACCGAGCATATTCTGCCGAGCGCGCCTCACACCGGGATTGTGATGAACATCCCCGAGATGCGTCTCTATTACTTCTACCCGACGCCGGTGGCCGGGCGGCGGCACAAAGGGGGCAAGGCCAAGTTCACGCATACCGTGTACGGCGAACCGCGCCATCCGAAAGCGCACGGTGCAACGAAGGTGCATCCGAGCGCCGGCGGCGTGCATCCTTCGGTCGTCTTCACCTTCCCGGTAGGACTCGGCCGTTACGATTGGCGGACGCCGACCGGCACCTGGACCATTCGCGACAAAACTCACAATCCAACCTGGGTAGTGCCTGACGACATCTACCAGGAACATCTCGAGCGCGACGGCGAGGCCGAGCACATGATCGAAGGCGGTGATCCCGATAATCCGCTCGGTCATTATCGGCTAGCGCTGACGCTGCCGATGTACGCGTTGCACGGGACCAACGTGCCGTGGGGCGTCGGGATGGAAGTCAGCCACGGATGCGTTCGGCTGTACCCCGAGGATATCGAGCGCCTGTACAACCATACGAGCGTTGGCACACCGGGGCGTTTCGTGTACCAGCCGATCAAGTACGGATGGCGCAACGGTTCGCTCTATGTCGAGGTCCATGACGATCTCTACGGCGTGTATCCGGGGCTATGGCGTCACGCCCTGAGCCTGGCGCAAAGCCAGGGCCTGCTCGGTTATATCGAAACGATCAAGCTTGAAAGAGCGGTCGAGGAAAAAACCGGCGTGCCGACCTACGTGATGCCGGGGCCCGAACCGCCGGGCGCCATACCGCCGACCACGGAAACGGCAAGCACAGTGCCATTGCCTGCACCGGTTAGCGCGGCTTCCGCGCCCGACGCCGATACCGGCGCGAGCAGCGGCGGTGGCGGCAGCGCGGATACCGACACTGACAGCGATAGTGACACCGACGGCGGAGCCGGTAAGGCGGGATCAGCGATTCCGACCGCGCCTGCGGGAAACGCGATCAGATCGGCGCCCACGTCCGCCGACGACGACAGCACGGCGCCCGACGACAGCGAAGGCGATGCCGGCGTCTCCGGGACGAAGGAAGATAACAATGCGCCGGCCGAGTCGAGTGCGCCGGCCGCGGCCACAGACGACGTACCGGCCGCGGACACTGACACCGACACCGGTAACGACGGCGGCAGCGGCACGACCAGCGGCGCTTCTGCGCCGGCCGGAGACGATGCGACCGAACTGCATCCAGCACCGCACGGCAGCTTGCCGGTCGAATAGCTTCCGAGTCTCCGCATCCTCGGCACGCGCTTCGACGCGATTTTGATTTCGCCGGTTTTTTCGCTTGACCCTGTTGATGCCTTAGCCCGTATCATGTGCGGAAGAAATTCAGGCTGAGGATCCCTGCGAGATTGCGAATCCGCAGGTTTCCGACCCGGCTTTCCAGCTAACGCCTTGCCCGGCTTTCAAACGATCCTCTATACTTCGCAGGATACGCGATGCGGCAAATCCCATTTCATCGTCCCTCGATCGGTCCTGCGGAGGAGCACGAAGTACTCGACAGCCTGCGTTCGGGATGGATCACCACCGGCCCCAAGGCCAAGCGCTTCGAGAAAGAGTTCGCGGCCTACGTAGGCGCGCGCCACGCCCTGGCGGTCTCGCACTGCACGGGCGCGCTTCATCTGGCGCTGTTCGCGCTCGGGGTCGGGCCGGGTGACGAAGTTATCACCACGCCGTTCACTTTCACGGCCACAGCCGAAGTGATCGGCTACCTTGGGGCGCGTCCGGTGTTTGTCGATGTCGATCCCGGCACCTTCAACCTCGATCCGGCGCGGGTCGAGGAGACGCTCGCAAGCGGCCAGCACCGCCGGGTGCGCGCGATTTTGCCGGTGCACTTCGCGGGGCATCCTTGCGACATGGACGCGATGCTGGCGATCGCGCGGAGCCATGATGTGAAGATCGTCGAGGACGCGGCGCATGCGGTCGGCGCGGCGCGCCATCTCGAAGGGTCGCGGGATGACGCGCGTCGGCACGATCGGCGACCTTTCCTGCTTCAGCTTCTACGCGACCAAGAACATCACCAGCGCCGAGGGCGGGATGGTGACGACCGAAGACGAGGCCTTGGCCGAGCGCATCGCGGTCGCGAGCCTGCACGGGATGGATCGCGACGCCTGGAAGCGCTACGACAGCAGCGGTTCGTGGTTCTATGAAATCCACGATACCGGCTTCAAGTACAACCTTTCCGACGTACACGCCGCGATCGGCCTCGCGCAGCTAGGCCGCGCCGACGAGTTTCTGCGCCGCCGCACCGCCATCGCGCGCGCCTACAGCGAGGCGTTGCGCGCGGAGCCCGCGTTCCAGGTGCCATACGAAGAGCCGGGAATCGAGCACGCCTGGCATCTTTACGTGCTGCGGTTGCATCCCGAGCAGTTCCGTATCAGCCGCGCGCAGTTCGTCGAGCTTCTGCGCAAGCGCGGCGTCGGCACCTCGGTGCACTGCATCCCGCTCAACACGATGCATTTCTACCAGGAGCGATACGGCTATCGCACCGGCGATTTTCCGATCGCCGAGGACATCTACAGCCGCTGCCTGTCGCTGCCGATCTATCCCGCGATGAGCGACGAAGATGTCGCCTACGTCATCGAGACCGTGCTGGCGCTCGCCCACGAGAACCGCCACTGACACCCGCGCGGCAGTCCAGCTTCCGCGCGCGCGGCCGATCCTTTAGAATCCTGCTCATCGGAGGGTGAAACGTGCGAGTACTGGTGACAGGCGGCGCGGGATTTCTGGGATCGCATCTGTGTGAACGGCTGCTGCACGACGGGCACGACGTAATCTGCCTGGATAATTTTTTCAGCGGCAAACGCGCCAACATCCAGCATCTGCAAGGGCATCCGGCCTTCGAGTTCATCCGCCACGACATCGTCGAGCCGATCCTGCTCGAGGTCGACCGTATCTTTCATCTCGCCTGCCCGGCCTCGCCTGTGCACTACCAGTACAACCCGGTCAAAACCATCAAGACCAGCGTGATGGGCACGATCAATATGCTGGGGCTGGCCAAGCGCGTGCGCGCGCGGATGCTCTTGACCTCGACCAGCGAGGTCTACGGCGATCCCGAGCAGCATCCGCAAACCGAAAGTTACTGGGGCCACGTCAACCCGATAGGCGTGCGCTCCTGCTACGACGAAGGCAAGCGGGTGGCCGAATCCCTGATGATGGATTACCATCGCCAGAACAACGTCGACATCCGCATTGTACGCATCTTCAACACCTACGGGCCGCGCATGGCGATCAATGACGGTCGAGTGGTGTCGAACTTCTGCGTGGCCGCGCTGCGAGGGCCAGGACACTGCCGATCTACGGCGACGGCAAGCAGACTCGTTCCTTTGCCTACGTCGACGACATTATTGAGGCGCTGGTGCGCATGATGAACGCGGAGGGACTTCACCGGGCCGGTCAACATCGGCAATCCCGACGAATTCACGATTCTGGAGCTAGCCTCGCTCGCAATCGAACTGTCCCGCAGCAACTCGAAGCTGGCGTATCATCCCGCGCGGCCCGACGATCCGGTGCGGCGCCGGCCCGACATCAGTCTCGCGAAGGCGCGTTTGGGATGGACCCCGAAGATCGCGCTGCGCGAGGGCCTCGCCATGACCATAGAGCATTTCCGCGAGGAACTCGGTCTCGTATCCACCTGAAAAGCCCCGATCTCGATTTCCCGGGGAAACGGAGGTACGGAATTTGCCAACCGCGCTAATCACCGGAGCCTCGAGCGGACTCGGCGAGCACTTCGCCTATGCGCTCGGGCGGGAGCATTACGATCTCGTGCTGGTGGCGCGGCGCGAGGATCGCCTGGCCGCTGTTGCCGGGCGCGCGCGATCGGCGGGCGCCGGCGCGGTTCGCATCATCGGCGCCGATCTCGCCCGGCACGAGACGCCGGCCGCGCTGCATCAGCAACTCACCACCGACGGCGTCCACGTCGACTACCTGGTCAACAACGCCGGCTTCGGCACGACCGGAAGATTTCATCTTCTGCCGATCGAGCGCGAGGTCGAGGAGATCGAGCTGAACGTGACCTCGCTGGTGGCGATGACGCGCCTGTTTCTGCCCGCGATGGTCGAGCGAAAGCGCGGCACAGTGATCAACGTCGCCTCGACCGCGGCGTTCCAGCCGACGCCCTATATGGCGACCTACGGAGCCACCAAGGCGTTCGTTCTGAGCTTCAGCGAAGCGGTAGCGGCGGAAATCAGCGGCACGGGAGTGACCGTGATGGCCTTGTGTCCGGGTCCGGTGCGTACCGAGTTTCAGAAAGTCGCCAATAACGAGCGGATGCGTTTTCCCTCTTTCATGTGGACCGAGGTCGATTCGGTAGTCAACGAAGCTATCGCGGCCGCCGCCAGCGGCCGGGCGCTGTGCGTGGCCGGGGCAATCAACAATGCGATGGTAATCGCGAGCAAGTTCACGCCGCGCAGCCTCTCGACCTTGATCAGCGGCGCGCTGATGCGCCCATCGTCAGTGGAAAAATAGAAAGCACCGACGGGAGCCGCCTCCTGCGCGAACACCGCGGCGTTTATTGTTTGAGCAGGCTCCGCGCGATCACCATCCGCTGGATCTGCGAGGTGCCCTCGTAGATTTGCAGCAGCTTCGCGTCGCGCATCAGCTTTTGCACCGGATAGTCGTTCATGTAGCCGTAGCCGCCGAAGATTTGCACCGCGTCGGTAGTGATCTTCATGCAGGCGTCCGAACTGTAAAGCTTGGCGTAACTGGAAATCGCATTGGGGCTCTCGCCGCGATCGACCAGCCATGCCGCTTTGTAGGTCAACAGGCGCATCGCTTCGACCGCCACCGCCATGTCCGCCATCATGAACTGAATCGCCTGAAAATTCGCAATCGGCTGGCCGAAAGCCTGACGCTGCTGCGAGTATTTTACGCACTCGTCGAGCGCGCGCTGAGCGACACCGGTCGCGATCGCGCCAATTTCAGGACGGCTGCGATCGAACGTCGCCATCGCATACTTGAAGCCCTCGCCTTCGCGGCCGACCAGGGCGTCGGCGGGGAGGCGGACTTCGTCGTAGACGATCTCGCCGGTATCGGCCGCGCGTTGCCCGAGCTTGCCGTGCATGCGCTGACGGGTGATCCCGGGAAGCGTCGCGGGGAAGACGAAACACGAGATGCCCTTGTGCCGGAGTCTGCGGTCGGAGGTCGCGAATGTCACGTACCAGTCGGCCATCGAACCGTTCGAGATGAAATGCTTGGTGCCGTTGAGCACGAAGGAGTCGCCCTCGCGGCGATACGTGGTGCTCATCGCAGCCACGTCGGAGCCGGCGCCCGGCTCGGTGATCGCAAATGCGCAGAACGTCAGTTCCTTCACCAGGCGTCCCAGATAAGCCGACTTCTGTTCCTCGTTGCCGGCCACTACCAGCGGCAGCGTGGCCAGTTCGTTGGCGCCGACCGCGTTGGCTATCCCGGAGCATCCGTAGTTCAGCTCCTCGATGATGATCGACGAGTCGAGGATGTTGAGTCCTGGGCCGCCCTGCTCGCGCGGCACGCCGAGGTTCATCAGGCCGGCCTTGAACGCCAGCTCGCACACGTCGCGCGGGAAGGTTTCCTTCTCGTCGTATTCGCGGGCGCGCGGAATCATCTCGCGCTCGGCAAATTCGCGCGCCAGCCGGCGCAGATCCGACTGCTCTTCAGTAAGCTCGAACCCGATCATCTGGTTATGCGCTCCCTCGGACTCGTTCGTCGGCAGCCGGACTCCCCCGGCTTTTCCGCCAACCGATCTTGCGCGAAGCGCGCCTCAAGCGCAAAGGCGAGATCGGTCGCCGCGGCGACACCTTGTAAAAGGCGCCCCGGCCAACTATGACGGGGCTTGGGCGCCGGGCGCCGCCGCGAGGTCATGGCTGCGTCCGCCAAGCCGCTGATTTACCCGAGCAAGCAAACGAAACCGAGGAGAAAGCTATGTCGCTTACATTGATTGCGAGGATCAAAGCCAAGCCGGGGTCCGAGAAAGCGCTCGAGGAAGCCTTTCGCGACATGATCAAAAAAGTGCGAGCGGCCGAACCTGGCTGCCTGACCTACGTTCTGCACAAGTCCAATGACGATCCGACGACGTTCGTGTGGTACGAGACCTACACCGACGACGCCGCTTTCGCGACGCATCGCAAGACCGACCACATGAAGGAGATGGGCACGCGGATCGCGAGCCTGCTGGCCGAAAAGCCGCAGATCGAATTGCTGACGGAATTGGACCGCAAGTAAGCGCGCCGCGCCGCTTGCGGCCCAAGCGTGCGGTGAAGTGCCGATAACGCACCTCACCGCATACTGACCGTTCATCGCCACGACGGGGCTTGTCACGATGCCGCGAACCATCCTGATGGGCGACCCTGCATACTTTTCCGTGCTTGGCGGAGCCAATCCGCACACGCGCAATGCACTCGGTATCAGGAAGTCCGTCAACGCCGACCGCGCGCGCAGGCAATGGCACGGGCTCGCGCGCGCGCTCATCACGCGCGGCACCGAAGTGTGCGTGATCGAGCCGCATCAGGGGATTAGCGGCCTGGTCTATCCTGCCAACGCCGGATTCCTGTATCCGTCGACCGGGAACGCCGGCGAGGCCCGAGTTTTTCATCTTGCGCACCTACTTCCGACGCGCGCTCGCGAACGCGAGGTCTATCGTCCATTCATCGAAGCGATGGGCTATCGATGCGCCGATATCGCAACGCGCTTCGAAGGCGAGGCCGACTTCTTCCCCGCCGGACGCTTTATGCTGTTCACGCACGGCCGCGTCGAGCGCCAGCGCTTCGTCTTTCGGATTGGGATTCCGCCGTGGCGGCGCGTGTACGGTTTCCGTTCCGCGGCCGAAGCACAAGAGGAACTCGGGCGCATCGTGATAGATCGTCCCATCCTTCCGCTGGAGCTGTGCCTGGAGACGCACTATCACGGTGACACCGCGCTCTGCTCGTTCGGCCCGCAACGCCAGTTTCTGCTCGCTTACATGGAGGGCCTGACGGCGCCGTCGCGTGAGCGTTTACGTCTCGAGTTTGGCGGCGACCTGATCGGACTCACGGAGTCCGACGCCGCACTCTACGCGGCGAACTCGTTCCAGGTGGATTACGAAGGCAAGCTCTTTCTGTTCATGCCTGACGGCGTGAGCGGCGGGTTGCTCGCCGGTGTGCGCGAGCGCGGGGTTGAGCCGGTGCCGATCGACGTGAGCGAATTCCTCGCCAAGGGCGGCGGTTCGGTGAAGTGCATGATTCTCGATCTGGGCGCGCGTGATGGAGCAGCCCGGCCAGCCGGCCGCGGTCGAATTCCGCGCCGCGAGATCGTACGAGAATCTTTATCCCGGCGCGCCGCCGCAGTAGCGATTCGGTATATGGCAAGCGTCGCAAAAATCAGCGCTCGATTAGACCGTCGCGCGAGATGTCCAGGCGCAACGGATCGATCCGCGCCAGTTCGGCCGGGTGCGCGCGAAGATAATCAGCGGTGAAGGTGCCCGTGAGATCGTCCATCATTTCCGCCGCCGCCACCTGCTCGAATCCGAAGCGCCGCAAATACGGCTCGCCGCGGCGGCCGAGCGCGTAAAGCCGGCGAGCGCCGCGCGTATGAGCCGCCTTGCGCGCGGCCTTGACCAGTTCCGATGCGATCCCGCGCCGACGCATCGCCTCGACCACGGCGAGCGAGCGTATCACCGCGGCATCCACGATCGTCTCGATTCCGGCGACGCCAACGACCGCACCGTCGACAGACGCGGCAACCCAGCATCCGCTGGGCGCGTCGAAACCGCCGGCGACGATCCCCGCACGTTCACCGGCCGCGGCAAGTATCGCTTCGGCGGCGGCAAGGTCGGCGGTCTGAGCGACGTAGAGTTCGCCCGGCGCGCGGCGGCGGCGCGCAGCTACTTTTTGGGTGGCGGGAATAGCTGTGTTCCGCTTTCTTCGTCGACGACGATTATCGCCTTGACGGGACATGCGCGAGCCGCCGCAATGATCGCTCCGTCGGACGCTCCAGTAGGATTGTAGACCTCCGACTTGCCGGCATCGTCGAGCCGGAAAACGCCCGGCGCCGCTTCGACGCAATCTTCGCTGGAGATGCATTTCACTTTGTTGACGCTGGTCTTGAGCTTCGGCATCGGATTCTCCTCGCGGCCATAGTGACCGACCCTCTCGCGCCAGCCAACTCCGCCGGCCGTCCCTGCACGAACAATAGAATCGTCCGTGGGCCAATCGCAAGTTTCGACGTGACCGCCGCATCCACGATGGTCTTTTCTTCAACCGTTCGCGCCGTCTAAGATTGCGGCGAAATGGGAATTCTCGGCACCGGGATCGACATGATCGAGGTCGAGCGCATCGAGCGTGCTCTTACCCGCCCGCGCACCGGCGAGCGCTTCCGCGACCGCGTGTACACGGAACGCGAAGTCGTGTACTGCGAATCGCGCGGCCGTCCACGTTACCAGAGCTACGCCGCACGGTTCGCCGCCAAGGAGGCGGCGATGAAGGCGATGGGTACCGGATGGAACCGCAACGTAGGTTGGCGCGAGATAGAAGTGGTGCGAGAGCGAGGCCAGGCCCCTACTATCGTGCTCTCGGGCAAAGCGGCCGAGTATGCGCGCCGCAAGCGCATCACAGCCTTCCACCTGAGCATCACCCACACGGCGGCGAGCGCGATGGCGCACGTGATCGCCGAAGGATGAGAGCAGCGCGCCGCCGGCGGCGATACGCCCGTCCGTGACCCGGCGTGTCGCGCGCTATTTTTTCGGCGGCACCGGAGTCCCGAGCGGCTGAGTCATTTCGAACTGATCCGCGCTCATATCGAACTGGCTGAAGTCGGGCTCGCGCAGACTGTAGAGCGCCGTGCCGGCGCTAGAGGTTGCGTAGTTTTCGATGCGCATCTCGGTCCGCACCGTCTTGGCGTTCGACTCGGGCGTATCGCTGTCGGGCGAGGGCGTCGCCGGGGTCTGGACCTTGTTCTGGATCTGGGCGAGCTTGACCGTGCCGATCTGCTTGTCGTCTTTGCCGAAGACCGCGATCTGCTCGGTGGGCTTGTCCATCGAGAATTTCTGCGGATCGGTCATCGGATCTTCGACGATTTTGTCGCCCTTGAGATTCGCCAGTTCATCGAGGAAGGTCTGCACCGCCTGTCCGTTGGCGGGCGAACTCTTGCCGCCGGCGGTGACCTGCCATTTGCCGGCCGCGTCGCGCGAGAGCGTGAACTGCTTGCCGTGGTTCTCGATCTCGAGCCGTCCAATCTTGAGCGGGTCGAAACCCATCACGGTTTTGTCGCGCAAATCGAACAAGCCCGAGGTTGATCTTGGTCAGCAGGGAATCTTCGACCGTGTAGACCGAAGGCTCGCCGCCGCGTTTGACGTAGATCGCTTTCTTGGACGCCTGGGGCTGCTCCAATCCGATGAGCAGCGCGTATCGGTTTTTTTGTTGACGCTGAAGACGCTGACCTCCATCTGCGGATTCTTGAGTCCGTACTGGCCGAGGTCGGTTGGCGTATCGGTGACGAAGTCGACGATGCGCGCGTCGACCAGCGTGGTGAGGATCTGAGCGATCGTGTCGGGATCGGCGGTATAGTGTCCCGGCGAGACGATCCGCCATTGCCCGCCCTGCCGATCGATTTCGATCGGCTGGTTGGTCCCACTGCGCAAGACGATCTGATCCGCGTCGTCCATGTTGAAGGTCATCAACTCGTGCGAGCGCAGGTCGTTGACATTTTTAGTGACCGCGCCGACAAACCCGCCGGAAGTCATCAGCACCGCCGGCTGGTCGGCGAACTTCACGTAAACGCTGTTGCTGACCGGACTGGTGCGGCCGACCAGCAGCGCGGGCAGCACCCCCTTGTTGTCGGTGGTCACGGTCAGCGTAACCGCGGGCTTGTCGAGGCCGAACGGCTTCAGGCTATCGGGCTTCTCTTCGATAGTCCTGGTGAGTTCGGCTTTGGCGATGGCTTCGGTCAGGCTGTCGACGGAGCCCTGATCGGTATCGGCCTTGATCGGCTTGAGAACGCTCCAGGTGTGATCGGGATTGCGCGTCAATTCGAGTTCGCGGCCGGGATAGCGCAGGTCGACGCCGCTGATGTGTTTGTAGTCGAGCTTGAACAGAGTCGGCGGCGGCACCGGGCGCGAGCCGATCAGGACGACGAGCGAATAACCACCCACCACCGCCAGCAGAATCAGAACGATGATCGTATTGCGCGGACGCATCGAAAAACTTGGATCGAGACCCCTGGGGCGTCAGTTACGCCGCTCCCACCACACCACGATTCCCAATATCAACAGCAACTCGGGCAGCATCAGCACCGAAGCGACGAACACGGTGTTGAACTGGGTGGCCGTTAGATTGACGCGTGAAGCGCGCAGCGCGCGCGGACGGATCGCGATAGTCGCGGTCTCGCCCGCCAGCCAGTCGACCGTGTTGAGGAAAAAATCCTGGTTGAAAACCTGCGAGAGGGTCTGATTGTCGGCGAAATCGGTATCGCCATAGACCACCAGCCGCCCATCGCCCGTGCCCCACTTGAGCTTCTTGTTGTCGGCGTCCACCGCGTCGGCGACCGTGATAGGTCCCTTGCGATCCTTGGGACCGGCCTTGAACTTCTGCTCCTTGAAAATCTCCTCGATCTCGGTCGCCGCGATCGAAGTGTCGCTGGTCTGCGCGAGCGGCCAGGCCTGCAACCCCGGCTTGATATCCTTGACCGGCTCCACCGACCGCACCATCGGCCACAACGTGCGCTTGGTGAACCCGGCGGTGATCGGATGCGGCGGGTAGAGTTCCACCAGCGGGCTCAGTCCCAGCGTCGGCCCCGAGAACAAATGCAGCTCCTGGTCGAGCACGATATCGTCTCCGACCGTGAGGCCCCACTCGCTGATCATGTTGATCAGCGAAGTTTGTACGCCGGGCTGGTCGGGCCGTGGCGGCCGCAGCATCACCAGCGCCCGCCCGCCATTCTTGAGAAAGCCGTCGATAGCGTCGACCTCCGCCGGGAACAGCGGCTTCGTCGGCCCGGCCACGATCACCACCACGCAGCCCGCCGGCACCTTGGGCGAGGTCATCAACATCAGCGGCTTGACGTCGTAATTCTCGCCGGCCAGCGCCTGGGCGGCGCGGCCGAAGCCGTTGGCGTTGTCCATGTCGTCGATCGCGGGCTCGCCGTGGCCCTGCAGGAAGCAGGCGCCCTTGGTGCTGGAACTGGTGACCTTGATGATGCCGTTGGTGATCGCCTCTTCGGTCGTGTCGCTGACGTTGGTGCCCTGGTCGCCGTACTGAATATGCGTCGTTGGCATTCGCGCGACATTGTAACGCGTCGCGATCTCGGGATTCTTCTCGGGGTCGATCAGCACGAAGCTGACATTGGGAGAACTGTAGGTATAGGACTCGTAGAGCGCCTCGCCCTGCGGATCGCGGCCGCCCTGAAAGAAGCCATAAAGCTTGAGTGGTTGCTTGAGCGTGCCCAGCACCTTGACCGATTGCGGCGAAAGGCTGAAGACGCGCTCGGTCGTGAGGTCAAAGCGGCGATGATGCAGCGCGAGGATATAATTAATCGCCACCAGCAGGGCGACGAAGGCAACCGAGTAGACCAAAGCGTTGGCGCCGTAGCGAGTGGCGCGATGGCCCATCAGGGTGCCGAAGGTGTCGCGGCTTGAGGTGGCCCACAGCACGATTGCCAGCACGCCCAGCACCAGGTTGAACAGAAAGTAGAGTCGCGCGCCGGTCAGATAGGCCACCAGCGCGAAGAACAGGAAGACCAGCCCAATCAGGCCGGCCGACGCCATGCTGCGTTGCATGCTGCGCTCCGCCTCCGCCCTACCCTACCGCCAACGCGCCGATTCGACGGAGCGCTGGGTCAGAAACAAGGCCACGAAGATCATCGTGCAGAAGTAGACGATGTCGCTGGTGTCGATCACGCCGTCCACCATCTGGCCGAAATGCTGGGGCAGAGAAAGGTAGCGCAACATATCACCGAGTATCCCGCCGCCCGACTGCAGCGGCCATGAAATCACGTAAAGCAGAAGCAGAACGCCGAGGCAGCTTATCGCCGCGATGATCTGATTTTGCGTCAGCGATGAGGTGAACAGCCCGATCGCCACGAAGCACACTCCCAGAAGGGCCAGCGCCACGTAGCCCGCGCCCATCACCCCGACCTCAGGGTCGCCGAAGATCATCAGGATGATCGGAAAGATCCAGATGAGCGCGACCATGATCAGGATAAAGACCGCGGCGGCGATGAACTTGCCGGCGACGATTTCACCGGTGCGGATCGGCGCGGTCAACAGAAATTCATAGGTGCCGGTGCGTTTTTCCTCGGCGAACGCGCGCATCGTGATCGCCGGCACCAGGATCACCATCACCACCGACATGTTGTGCAGCAGCGGCGCGATCACGCGGCTGTTGAGGTTGAGATGCTCCAGCGCCTGCGCACTCGACATCGCCGAGTACACCTGCACCATCTCGTTGAACTGCTTGAGTAGCGCGAAGAAGAACCATCCGGCCAACAGCACGAAGACCGTCAATACCACGTATGCAACCGGCTGGACGAAATAACTCGCCAGCTCTTTGCCCGCAATCGTCAGCGCATTTCTCATGTTCAATCAGCCGGGGCCCTCGCACGGCTTAGCCATGCCCCGCTCCAACCTCCTCGAGCGTCTCCTCGGCGTCCGCTACTTCGTGACCTTCCTCTTTCGAGATGGCCTCCAGAAATACGTCTTCGAGCGACTTGCCGGCCGGAAGACTGTCCAGGCTCTCCGCGAGCACGACGTGTCCCGCGTTGATGATCACGACACGGTCGCAGATCTGCGAAACCTCGGGCAGTATATGCGTCGAGAGCACGATCGTATGCTGGCCGGCCAGACCGTGGATCAGTCCACGGATTTCGTGAATCTGGCGCGGATCGAGTCCGATCGTCGGCTCGTCGAGCACCAGCACCGGCGGATTGTGAATGATCGCCTGCGCGAGGCCCACGCGTTGGCGGTAGCCCTTTGAAAGCTGCCCGCAGATGCGATGAGCCATGTCGGAGAGGCCGCAAATCTTGAGCACCCGCTCGACCGCCTGGTCGACTTCGGAGCGGCGCAGTCCGCGCAACTTGGCGACGAAGCGCAGGTAAGCCTCGACCCGCATGTCGGAGTACAGTGGTGGCGTCTCCGGCAAATAGCCGATTCGCCGTCGCGCCTCGAGCGACTCAGTGAAGATGTCCAGGCCGTCTATCAGCACGGTGCCGGACGTCGCCGGCATGAAACCCGTGATGATCCGCATCGTAGTGGTTTTACCGGCGCCGTTGGGCCCGAGGAAACCCAGGATTGAACCCCGATCGGCCTTGAAAGAGACGTCGCGCACGGCGACAAAGTCACCGTAGCGCTTGGTCAGGTTTTTTACCTCGATCATGCGGATCGCCTCGGCAGCGGCCGTTGCTCGGCCCCCAATCCTACCCGGTGTTGACGACGGAAAGCTCCCGAAGATTCAATCTTGCTCCGTTGAGCAATGGATTAGTTAATCCGCACTGATGCAAAGTGTCAATATAAGACCCGGCGAACCGCGCGGCGGTTTGCTTTGACGGCACCTTGGGATAGTTTCACACGCCGATGGCTGAAGAACGCCCGACACTCTATCTGATCGACGGCTCGGGCTATATTTTCCGCGCGTTTTTCGCCTTGCCGCAGCTCAACAATTCGCGCGGATTGCCGACCAACGCCGTCTTCGGCTTCATCAGGATGCTCCTGAAGCTGCTGAAGGAGGAGCGCCCAAAGCATATCGCCGTGGTCTTCGACTCGCCGCGCAAGACCTTCCGCGACGATCTCTTCGAGTCCTACAAAGCCAACCGCGTCGAAGCGCCCAACGATCTGACGGTGCAGATTCCGTATATCCTGCGCGCCGTCGAGGCCTTTCGCATCAAGAGCCTCGTGCTCGAGGGTTTCGAGGCCGACGATGTCATCGGCACGCTGGCCGCGCGCGCCTCGCTCAAGCGCTTCGCCACCGTGATCGTCACCGAGGACAAGGATTTCATGCAGTTGGTCGGACCTCACGTGACGCTGTGGAACACGATGCGCGACCGGCGCGTCGACGCTCGCGAAGTGCGCGCGCGTCTCGGCGTGGACCCTTCCGCGGTGATCGACGTGATGGCCTTGATGGGCGATTCTATCGACAACGTCAAAGGCGTCCCCGGTATCGGCGAGAAAACCGCGACGGCGCTGATCAAGCACTTCGGTTCCCTTGACCAGCTCTACGCCAACCTCGCGCAGGTCGAAACGATCCCGGGTCTCCGCGGTGCGAAAAGGATCGCCTCGCTGCTGGCGGAGCATCGCGTCGACGCCGAGCTTGCGCGCAAGCTCGTCAGTATCGACACCGCCGCGCCGGTCGCGGCGGAGCTGAACGATCTCGATTGGCCGGGAATCGACGAGCGCGCGGTGAGCGAGTTGCTGCGCGAGCTGGAATTTCATTCGCTGCTCAATGAATTGACGCCAGCGCAGGCGGCATTGCCGATGGGCGGCGCGCAAAGCCGCGAGCACCAGGTCAAACCCTCCGAAACCGCCGCCCTGATCGCGCGGCTCGCACGCGCGCCGCGTATCGCACTTCACCTGGAGGCCGGCGAGACTCGCGCCGACGTCACTGCGGATGAGCCGGACGGCGACGCGTCGCCGGAAATCAACGGCTCCCTGGATTTCGACGGCGCCGCCAAAGTCAGCCGCACAGGAAAAGCGGGCGGCATCGCGAAAGCGAGTGTGCGCGCAGGTTCCACCGAGATCGATCATCTTAAGATCGGCGTGGACGGTGAAAACGAAACTTACGTGCTGCCCGCCGCGAGTATCGCGGCGGCGGCGCCTCTACTCGGCGCGGCCGGCGTAGCCAAGAGCTGTCACGATTTGAAGGAGCATCTGCGGCGCTTGAAAAGCCGCTACCACGTCGAGCTTGCGGGCGTCGACTTCGACACGATGCTCGCCGGGTTCCTCGTCAACCCAGGGCGAGCCGAACCGTCACTCACCAACCTCTATCATGACTACCTGGCGCCGCTCGGCGGCCATCGCGAGCCTGGTTCCGAGCCTGAGCTGATCGCCGCGCTGCGCAAGTCACTCCTGCCCAAGCTCGCGGAGAACGGCCTCGAGTCCCTGTTCAGCGATATCGAACTGCCAGTCGCGCGTATCCTGGCCGAGATGGAAGAGACGGGAATCCTGGTCGACGGCGAGGCGCTCAAAGCCATCTCGACCGAACTGGGCGCGAAGCTCGAGCAAATGGAACGCGAGAGCTATCGGCTGGCCGGCCGCCAATTCAACCTCAACTCGCCAATTCAATTGCGGCAACTGCTGTTCGACGACCTCAAGCTCTCGGCCAAGGGACTCAAGAAAACCAAGGGCGGATTCTCGACCGACGCCGACACGCTGGAGAAGCTCGCCGCGGTCCATCCCCTGCCCCGCCAGTTGCTGGAGTATCGGGCGATCGCGAAACTCAAATCGACCTACAGCGACGCGCTGCCGCAACTTATCGACCCGGTAACCGGGCGGCTCCATACCTCGTTCCATCAGGCGTTGACGGCGACCGGCCGGCTGAGCTCCACCGAGCCCAACTTGCAGAACATCCCGACCCGCACCGAGGAAGGCCGCCGCATCCGGCGGGCCTTCGTCGCGGCTCCCGGATGCCTGATGCTCTCGGCCGATTACTCGCAAATCGAGCTACGCGTGCTCGCCCATTTCTCGGGGGACGCGACGCTCCTCGATGCGTTTCGCCGCGGCGAGGATATCCACGCCCGCACGGCCGCCGAAGTGCTGGGGCGCAAACCCGACGAGGTCGACGCCGAGGCACGGCGGCTGGCCAAGGTAATCAACTTCGGAATCATCTATGGGATGGGCCCGCAACGGCTCGCCGGCGAGCTTGGAATCAGCCTCAAGGAGGCCTCGGAGTACATCAAGCGATATTTCGAGCGGCTCCCCGGCGTGCATTCGTACCTGGAGGAATGCTTGTTCCAGGCGCGCGAGCGGGGATGGGTCGCCACGATGTATGGGCGGCGGCGCTACCTGCCTGAGCTGAACTCGCCCCAGGGCGGCGCGCGGGCGCAGGCGGAGCGGATTGCGATAAATACGCCGTTGCAGGGGACAGCCGCCGACCTTATCAAATTAGCGATGATTCGACTGGACGCCGCTATAAAAGAGCAAAAAAGGACGGCGCGAATGCTCCTTCAAGTGCATGATGAACTGCTGCTGGAATTGCCGCACGCCGAACGCGAGTCGATTTCGGAGGTGGCCCGCCGCGAGATGGAAGGGGTGGCGGAGTTGCGGGTTCCGCTCAAAGTTGAACTCAAATGGGGTCCTAATTGGGCCGAGCTGGAGGGCCGTCGAGGATAATCGGCCTGAATTTTGCCCGATGACCCGCGTCTAACCTATTGAACACGCCAAACCGCCAGGACGGGGACGAAGCCGAGCTCATCGAGCGGGCGAAAAAAGGGGACACCAGGGCGTTTGGCACCTTGGTCGAGCGCTACCAGCGGCGGGTTGTGGGCGTCGCGATGGCAGTAGTTCATAACCAGGATGATGCGCTCGAGCTGGCTCAGGAGACTTTCATACGTGCTTTCGCTAACGTCGGCAAATTCGAATCGCGATCGAGCTTCTCGACCTGGCTATATCGGATCGCAGCCAACATCGCGATTGACTTTCGCCGCAGCGAACGACGCCATCCCACGATGCGCGGCGAGGAAGCCGAAACCGAGATCCAGCGGCTGCCGAGCAAGCTCGGCGATTCGTTCAAGGAAACGCTACGCGGCGAGATGGCTCAGCGCATCAGGGATGCGCTCGAACAGTTGACGCCGGAACACCGGGCCGCGATACTTCTACGCGAGGTAGAAGGGCTGTCCTACGATGAAATTAGCGATGTGTTGCAATGCCCACGAGGAACCGTAATGAGCCGTTTGCACTACGCGCGCAACCGCTTGCGCGAAATCCTCAAGGATTTTGACGAGGATTAGGATTTTATGGCTCCCGGTATCGTGACTCCAGGTATTATGACTCAGTGTAGCGAGATCGCCCCTCTTCTGGGCGTCTTCGAAGACGGCGAGCTGGAACCCCATGAGATGCAGGAGGTCGCCCGTCATCTTGCTAGCTGCAAGGCCTGTGAAGAGACGTTAGCTGGCTATTCCACCCTAGGCCGCCTGTTGCGCGACGCCGCGCCGGTCCCATCGCTGGACGACTTCGCGACGGTCGTGCAGGCCCGTCTCGAGCAGATGCGCCCGCCAGTGCGTGTCCGTCTCGGCCGCTGGTTCGAGACCCAGCGTGAGCGGTTCGGCAGTGCCGGAGCGATGGCCTTCGCGATGGCGGCCGCGGCGGTTTTGACCGTGGTCATCACCAGTCCGTTCGCTCGTAGCCTGACCGATAGACGTAGCCAGAACGCTCAAGTAGCGGAGCGCGATTCCCGTGCTCCTGTACACGATGGGACCAAGGCACCCGCGGAGCTGGCCTCCAGCACCCAGGGTGAGGCAAGCACGATAATCTCGAAGCTGGAGACCTCCAATCCTGACGTTGCCGTCTGGAGCGAGCCAAGCCAGGACACCACCGTCATCTGGCTGCCGGATCAACAACACTGACTATGCATCGTTTGACGATTCCTTCACTGACAGCGTTTCTGGTTGTGGCGTTCGCGATCGGCGCCCAGGCGCAGTCCACTCCGGCGGCGCAACCGCAAACGCCTCAGACGCCACCCGCATCGAATGATCAGGCCGCCGCTGCGCACGGGGGGCAAGGCAACGCCCTCAAGCATCATCGAGTGGTTCTGCTGCGCGTCGATGAGGTGATCGCATCGGATACCGGCCTCGGCATCGACGAGCGGCTGCTGCCGATGGGCACGCGGCTGGAGTCGCTCTTCCGCTACACGACGTATCGCCTCGTCAGCCATCAGGTCGGCCGCACCGAGTGCGGACGGACGACCGCATTCACGTTGCCTGGCGGATGGATCGTGCAAGTCGAGCCGAGCGCCGTGAACGACGACATGATCGCGATGGAATTGATGCTGTTCCAGGGCGCGCGTCCGATGATGACCACGGATGTCAAGCTGCGCAACCACGGCGTTCTGATCGTTGGCGGACCGCACTATCAGCAGGGGATGCTGATTATTCCGATCGGCGCCGACGCGCCCGAACTTGGGATGCCGCCCGCGCCCATACCGGTCAGCCCCGAAGGAACGATGCCCGAGATGACCGCACCTGGAGCGGCCGCGTCGACCGACAACGGCTCTCCCGACAACGGCGTTCCGGACGATTCTCCACCGAGCTACGCACCCAACGAGTAGGCGCATTCCTCGGGAACGCCTCGAGGTTCCCGTGCCGACGCGCGACTCTAACGCGGCGGCATGCGAAGCGCGCCGTCGAGCCGAATCGTCTCGCCGTTGAGCATCGTGTTCTCGACGATATGGCGCGCGAGCGCCGCGTACTCGCTCGGCCGCCCCAGCCTGGACGGAAACGGAATCGACGCCTCGAGCGCCTTGCGCGCCGGTTCCGGCAACAGACCCAGCATCGGGGTTTCGAAAATTCCCGGCGCGATGGTGCAGACGCGGATGCCGAGTGAAGCGAGGTCGCGTGCGACCGGCAACGTCAGGCTCACCACGCCGCCCTTGGAAGCCGCGTAAGCCGCCTGCCCAATCTGGCCGTCGTATGCCGCGACCGAGGCGGTGTTGACGATGACCCCGCGCTCACCTTCGCTGTTGGGCTGATTCTTCGCCATCCGTGCCGCGGCGACCCGGATCGTGTTGAAAGTACCCACCAGGTTTATCTGGATCACCTTGTTGAACAGATCGAGCGAGTGCGATCCGTCCTTCGAGAGCGTGCGCGCCGCGCGTCCGATGCCGGCGCAGTTGACCGCGATATGCACGGTGGCAAAGTGCTCGGCGGCTTTTGCGATCGCCGCCTCGACCTCGGCGCCCGAGGTAACGTCGGCGGCGACGAACAGTCCCTTGGCGCCGAAGCTCTCGGCGAGCTTCGCGCCAGGTGACGACGGCAGATCGAGAATCGCAACCTTCGCGCCTCGTTCGGCAAATTCATGCGCGGTCGCCGCGCCCAGTCCCGAACCGCCGCCCGTAATCACTGCCACTGCGTCTTTGAGATTCATCCCGGCCTCCGAACAAATGCGATTTCTCGTCCGCGGCGGAATCGTAGCTCAGCGCCCGACGCCGCGCCACTCTCGAGTGCGGGAAGGCGTCGCGAGAAAACGAAGCGCCGGACGAAACAGTCCGGCGCCCCGCCGATCGCACAATTCCAGCCGCTCTATCTGTAGTGCGGCATGATCTTCTCGCCGAACGTCCGCAACTGTTCCTTCATCACATTCATCGGAATCATTCCCTGATCGAAGTTCCAGCAGAAGTATTCCGGATTGGCCGCTTCCATCAGGCCGTCCATCTTGCGCCGGACGTCGGACTCCGACCCCATGAACAGATAGTGCGCCCTGTCCATCCGATCGACCGTCCACTCGCTCTGCGGCACCAACGCCTTGCCGCGCGGCCACTTCTCCTCATCGCCGGGCAGCCGAAAGGCCTCGAAGAATCCGAAATGGCCCCAGAACTTACCGAACCCGACCCCCGCGGTCCCCATCTCGGCCAGCCGGTAAGTCTCCTCCTTGTTCTGCCCGAAGTAGATTTGCCGCAGCACGCCGATACGCTGGCCCAACTCGAGTTTGCGCCCGGCCTTGGCTGATTCGTCCTGGAACAGCCTCGCCACCCGCGCCATCGCGTCGGGATGCGTGATCAGCGTCATCGGGATGATGCCTTGCTTGGCGCACCACACTATCGTTTCGTCGCTGACCGAGAAGGCCTGGAAGAGCGGCGGATGCGGCCGCTGGTAGGGCTTGGGCACGACGAAAATCTTTTTTACCTTGCCGTCCTCGATTTCGCCCGGCGCGCCGTATTGCTCGGTCCATTTGTACGGCGGCCAGGGCGTGCCGCTCTCGTACGGATACGGGTATTCGTAGTACTCGCCCTTGAAGGAAAACGGTTCATCGCCCCATGCGAGCTTGAGGATCTGAAAGACTTCCTCGAACACCTTGCGGTTGGTCTTGTCGATCTCGGACTGGTCGGAAGTCGTCGCCGAGACGTGCAGCTTCTGCCCCATCTGGTTGAGCCATCGATGCTGGTAGCCGCGCGCGAAGCCGACGAAGGTGCGTCCCTTGGTAAACTGGTCAAGCCATCCGATCTCGATCGCGAGGCGCAAGGGATTCCATCCGGGCAGCACGTAACCGATCGGTCCGACGCGCAGATGATTGGTGTTCATCGCGACGTACAGGTGCAGTTGCGGCACGCTGCCGACCTCGAGCCCTTCGGTGTGGAGGTGATGCTCGGGAAAGGCCAGCATGTCGAAGCCCAGGTCTTCGGCCATCCGGGCGAACTCGACAATTTCCTTGAGCATCATCTGCCAGCGCTCGTTATGCGCGGCGATGGGACGCAACCGTTCGCGATCTTCCAGAGTGCCTGGAACCGTAGGTAACAACAGAAGTCCGAACCTCATACGCGACTCCCCCTTGCCTGGCGAGGATCCAGGCGATGTTGTTGCTATTGACCCTACTCCATCGAACTAACCATAGCGCTCCGCCGCGGATTCGCAAGCGCCGTCCCGGCGCGCGCGGCTATTTGAAATACGGAATTACGTGCTTACCCCAAAGCTTAATCGAGTCCATGATTTTCTGATGCGGGATGTCGTAAATCTGCATGAAGCACAGCAATTGCTGGCATCCCGCCTCCTGGTAGCGCTTGACCTTCCTGATGCAGGTGTCGGGGTCGCCGCAGATGATCATGTCGTTCTGATCCATGTAGTCGAAATTGATGGTCGCCGGATCGACGTTCATCATCTGCTTCAAGTAGTCGTAGGTGCCGATGTCGGTCTTGCCTGATTGCCATATGCCGACCGATGCCACCACCTCGAAGGCCTTGCGCGCGTACCATTCCATCGCGACCCTGGCGGTTTCGCGCGCCTCCTTGTTGGTTTCCGCGCAATGCACCATCGTGAAGGTCGCGGCGCGGTCGTTGATGAACTTGCCGACCGGCCGGGCCTCCGCGATTCCGGCGCGGTAGATTCCGATACGCCGCTTGAGCTCCTCCGGATCGACCAGCAGCGTGAACGACAGCAGGCCGATTCCCTTGCGCCCCGCGATTTCGTGGGTTTCGGGTCCGGTCGAGGCGCACCAGAGCGGCGGGTGCGGCTTCTGAAGCGGCTTGGGAATGATCTCCCGCGGCGGGATCTTGAAGTACTTTCCCTCCCACGAGAACACCTCGTTGGTCCACGCGCCGACCACGATTTCGAGTGCCTCCTCCCAGAGCGCGCGCGTCTCGCTCGGGTTGATGCCGAAGCCCTCGAGCTCGTCCCGGCTCACCGAGCGTCCGGTGCCGAACTCCATCCGCCCTTCGCACAGCAGGTCGAGCGTCGCGCCCATCTCGGCCACGCGGATCGGATGGTTATACGGGAACGGCAGCAGCCGCACGCCGTGGCCGATCCGAATTTTGCTGGTGCGCTGCGAGAGCGCCCCGTAGAGCACCTCGGGCGCGGAGCTATAGGCGAACTCGGACAGGAAGTGATGTTCGACCGACCAGAAATTGGTGAAGCCGACGCGCTCGGCCTCGACCACCTGCGATATCACCTGCTGAAAGACGTCGTACTCGGCTCGCGGCCCGTAGGGCTTCTTGAGCTCGATCTCATAGAAGATGCCGAAATCCATCGCCATGAGGTGTCCTCCGTCCGCTCGCGTGGCCGCGTCTAACGCGCGATTGTTTTCAGAAATTCGTCGACCGCGGCGTTGAACTCCGCCGGACGCTCGAGCTGATAGAAGTGGCCGACTTCTTTGATCACGCTGAGCTTGGCGCCCGGGATGTTGTCGGCGAGGAACTTATTCGCGGCGACCGGAGTCGCGTTGTCCTCCTCGCCCGCGAGCACCAGGGTCGGCCGCTTGATGTCTTTCAGGCGATGCTTGATGTTCCAGTTAAACACGCCGTTGGGGTCTTTCACCGCGGAGTCGAAGACATGGCGCGGCCAGTTTGACTCGAGCATGAAGCTCGCACGGGCCATGTCCAGAATCTCGGGCCGCTCGCGCTTGCTGCGCGCCGACACCGTTCCTTCCAGGAGCTGGTTGAAGGTGCCGTCGCGATCGCGAATCATCGCGTCCATCACTTCCTTCGGCAGGCCTTCGGACAGCGCCGTGCCGCTGCTCTGGATCACCAGTCCCAGCACGCGCTCGGGCCGCGCGAGGCAGAACTGCATCGCGATCATCCCGCCGATCGAGTTCCCGACCAGTACCGCCTTGTCGACTTTCGCGGCGTCCATCACCGCGGCGACGTCGCTCGCATGTTCCTGGATCGAATAGCCGCCCGCCGGCTTGTCGGATCGGCCGTGCCCGCGATGGTCGACCGTCACACAGGTGTTGGTTCTGGCGAAATGAAAGAGCTGGAAGTACCAGATATAGCCGTTGGTCGACCATGGATGGAGAAACACGATCGGCACCCCGCCGCTTCCCCAAGTCTCGTAGTAAAGTTTGATTCCCTTGTTGTCCGCGTAGGCCATTGCAATCTCCCTCCGGTTGGCGTCGTCGCGCGCCTCGCTTTGAACGGAGATTCGCGGAGCGCGCGTTGTCGCTATTCGCTTTGCATCGCGTGGAAATTCAAAATCGGCTATTCGAGCACGAACCCCTCGTAGCCTTTGGCCGCCACTTCATCGACCTTCTTCCGATAGGCCAGCGCGCCGCCAAAGTACATCAGGACGGTCTTTTTCTTGCCGGGAATGTTGGCTCCGAAAAACCAGGAGTCGACCTCGGATAGCAGCGTGCCGACGGCCAGTTCATTGACATGATCGGTCCACGCGTCTTCCGCCTCCGGCGTCGCCGCCATGCGCGTAAAGCCCTTCTCGCGCATGTAGCCGACGCAATCGCTTACCCACTCGACGTTCTGCTCGATACATCTCGGCATGTTGCAGAACGTTGCTCCATTGTGCGGGCCAACCAGGGTAAACAGATTGGGGAAGCCCGCGCTCTGAATGCCAAGGTAGGTGCGCGGTCCGTCGGCCCATTTGTCCTTGAGCGAAATTCCGCCTTCGCCGCGAATATCGATCCTGGTCAGCGGCCCGGTCACGGCATCAAACCCGGTCGCATAAATGATTATGTCGAGTTCATACTCGGCATCGCTGGTCTTGACGCCCTTCGGGGTGATCCGCTCGATGGGCGATTCGCGGAGATCGACCAGCAGGACATTTTCCCGGTTGAACTGCTCGTAGTAGCCGCTCTCCAGGGGGACGCGCTTGGTCCCGAACGGATGGTTCTTGGGCGCCAGTTTTTCCGCGAGGATCGGATCCTTGACCCGCTCGCGAATCTTGTTGCGGACGAACTCCGCGAACAATTCGTTGGCCTCCTTGTTGCCCATGATGTCGCGGAAATTGCCTAGCCATTTGGAAAACCCCGGTTGCGCCCACAGCTCCTCGAACCGCGCCTGCCGTTCCTCCGGAGTCACGTCGAACACCGACCGCGGATCGAAGTCGTGGATGAAGCCCGCGAAGGTCTCGCGCGTTCTTTTGAATATCTCGGGATAGCTGGCTTTGATCCTGGCCTGAGTTTCGGGATCGATCGGCCCGTTGCGCAGCGGCGCGCAGTAATTCGCCGTGCGCTGGAACACCGTCAGATGGCCGACCTCCTTGGCGATTTCCGTGATGAGCTGTACCGCGGTCGCCCCCGTGCCGATGACCCCGACGCGTTTGCCGGTGAAATCCACGCGTTCCTTGGGCCATCTCGAGGTGTGGAATGACTCTCCCTTGAAGCTGTCGATCCCTTCAAAGCTGGGTATGTTCTGAGCGGAAAGGATACCGACTGCCGTGATCAGCAATTGCGCCCGCGCGCGGCTGCCGTCCTCGAGCCGGACTTCCCAGTAGTTTCCCTTTTCATCGTAGGTGGCCGCGGCGACGGTGGAGTTGAACTTGATGTCGCGGCGCAGGTCGAATTTATCCGCCACGAAATTGAGATAGCGCTCGTTCTCCGGCTGGCCGGAAAAGTGCTCCTTCCAATCCCACTCCTGCAGGAGTTCCTCCGAAAACGAGTAACCATAGGAGTAGCTTTCGGAATCGAAACGCGCGCCCGGATAGCGGTTCCAGTACCAAGTGCCGCCGACTCCGCTGCCGGCCTCGTAGACCCGCGCCGTGAGTCCGAGTTTTCGCAGACGTATCAGTTGATACAGTCCAGAAATTCCGGCGCCGATGATGATTGCGTCAAATTGCTCGACTGGCCCACTGTTCGCCGCCGGGGCGGGCTGTACGGAATCTGTCATCGTGCCCTCTCTCAGCCTCTCGACTTGTTTCCGAAGGCTAATGTCGCACCGACTCCGGCGAATGTCGAGTTCTTCGAGGGCCGGCCGCGGCTCCTCGCGTTTAGGAGTATCTCAGCCGGGATTCGAGACCCGGGGCAGAACCTTGGTCGCGAACAACTCGATCGTTTTCATCAACCGATCGTGCGCCATCAGCCCGTTATACATCCAGGCGAAAATCCACGAGACGGGCAGCCGCTGAAGCAGCCGCTCGACCTGGCGCGTCACGGTATCGACCGTTCCGACCAGGGCCAGGCCGTTCTCGAACAGGTTCGGCGTCTCGCCGGTACTGGGATTCTCAAGTCCCTTGGCGAATCCGAAGGGCAGGAACCATTCGCGGCCGCAGAAATATCCGCTCTCGTGCCAGATCGCGTGCGCCTCCTCGTCGGTGTCGGCGATGATGATGTCGCGCAGCACACCCATCCCCTCGCCCGGCGCGCGCCCCGAGACGTCCGCGTAAATGTCGAACAACTGGCGCTCAAAGGCCGGAAACAGCGGCGGAATCACCGCGGTCACGCCCTCCTGCGCGCACCATCGGATACTGCGTTCCGACGACGCGAACGGCTGGAATATCGGCGGATGCGGCTTCTGCACGGGCTTGGGTACCACGCTCACCGCCTTGACGATACCGTCCTCTACGCCCCTGCCCCACTTCGTCGTGGCCTCGATCGTCCACGGCGTCTCGCCCGGCGGCACGCGCCAGTATTTGCCCTGGTAACTGAGCATGTCCTGCGTCCACGCCGCTTTGATGATGCGGAAGCATTCCTCGAACGCGGCGCGGTTGGCGGCGTCGATCTCGTCGTGCTGATGCGGCTGGGCGCCGTGGATGCCGTGGGTTTGCTGGGCCATGATGTCGACCCAGCGGCGTTGATAGCCGCGAGCGAAGCCGGCGTTGGCACGACCGCCCGTCATGTGGTCGAGCATCGCGATGTCCTCGGCCACGCGGATGGGATTGTTGGCCGGCAGCACGATACCCAGTTGCCCGACGCGCAGGCGCTTCGTTTGCATCCCGATATACAGGTCGAGCAGTACCGGGTTATTGGATAACTCGAAACCCTCGGCGTGAAAGTGATGCTCGGTGAAGCTGATCGAGTCGTAACCCAGATCGTCGGCCAGACGCGCCTGCGCGGAGATCTCACGCAGCATCTGGTCGTATAGCTCGCCACGCAGACCGACCATCCCCTGCTCGACCTGAGCCTTGTTGCCGACCGACGGCAGATAGAACAGCGATACTTTCATTCGCCCCTCGATTCTCGCACGCCTCGATTTTCCCTGTGCCGCGCGCCGCTACTCTAAAACGCCTCGGAAGCGGCGGGCAAGCCGACAACTCCCCGCCCATGACTACGGCGTCGCGGACAGGCGCGCGATGAGCCTCGAGAGTGCGGAATCAGTTCGCCACGTCAGCGAGATCGGCCTGTAATTTTGCTATGTCGAACCCCGGTGCATACCCGGGTTTGGTCGCCGCCCCGGGGAGGATTGCGTAGGCTTCGTCGACGCACTCATCCCACCATGCCCAGGTCGCCTGTTGCGTATTCCCCCACGTCAGCACCGTCACGCCATTGGGATCGTAGGCGACCGCGAAGACCGCGTGCCCGTCGTTGGTCAGCGGCCCCGGTGTCCACGGCTGGTGATTATCGAACTCCTGGATGCAATTCTGCTGGACCTGGAAACCAAGATAGACGCCGCCAAAAAGCTGAATCGCCTGTTGGACGTGGATATGATCCTTGGGCTCGACACTGACGTAGGCGAGCATCTTCTCCCCTAATGCACCATTCTGACGCCAGTAGTTCAGTACATCGAGTTCATTCAAACCACTGTCCGGACCGCCAGTCAGATGAAAATACAACTTCTCGACCGCCGTCTTGGCGGGGATCGAACTCTTCTTGATTAACGCTTGATACGTCGTGACGGCGTGGGCAAGGCCGGCGATAGTGCAATCGCCCAAGGTGTCGTTCCCATCCATCGGAAACAGTTTCGAAGGGTTGCTGATTTTCAAATTGGCGTAAACGCGAGTCAGGGTATTGACCGCGGCGGGCGGCGGAGCGATTTTCGGTTTGAGATAGTCTTTGAACCGCAAGGTACGATAGTCGCGCTGCGGCGGATGCTTTCCGAATCGATAGCTGGCCATAATTCCCCCGTGTTCGTGCAAGATAAGCGAGGCAACCCCTTCAAGCTTCAGCCGACAGGCCTCGCTCTACGTTAGCTGGAACCTCCGTTTCGACCTTTGGTCCAGCATATAGGACGGATTCATCTCGTAAGGCAAGTATGAATTTTGTTGTTGCGTAGTCTTCGCTCAATTCTCAGAAAACACCCGAATTCCCTCTCCGACCTGGGGGCCCGGTTACAAATACTCATAAAAATAGATCATGATGTTTTGGTCGTCTAATATCACTCAAGGTTGACTCAGACGAATAGACGGCGGCCGCGACTGAGATAGCCTATATACTGAGGCGCCGCCGGTGTATCAGCTCTTTCCTTGAATCTGCGAGATTGCGACAGGGATTAGTTACGCGCCTGGACTTCAACGCGATATAGTCGTTCTACCGACGCAACGGTCGTGCGTAGGACAACCCCAAATTCAAGGAGACGGAACGATGGCAAAAGCGCCAACGCCCAGTGCATTAGACGAAGGCTCCGTCTCGGCTAACGCCTCCGACAGCGGCCAAGCGTCGGATCCGGTCGACTCGGTACCCGGTAATTCGATTTCGCGCCGCAAATTGCTGCAGATGGGAACCGGGCTCGCCGCGGCGATGTATGCTGAATCGCATAGCGTCGCAGCCTTCGCCTCAAGCACGCCGCGCGAGGCAACCATGCCCGTGAAATTCCTTGAATCATCCAGGATGCCGAAAGCACCGAATATCGTCGTCCTGATGACCGACCAGGAGCGTCATCACATGCACTGGCCGGCGGGATGGACCGAGCGGAACTTGCCGTCGTTGCAAAGGCTCAAACGCAATGGGCTCTATTTCAAACGTGCCTACACGGCAGCGACTCAGTGCTCGCCTTCTCGAGCCCTGATGCTGAGCGGCCGCTTCGCGCCAATCAATCGCGTGACCCAGACATTCATATGGCCGGGACTACCGCATCAAAATCGCCTCGCCAATATCGCATCTCTGCTCAAGGAAAAGGCCGGCTACGATGTGGTGTGGAAGGGCAAATGGCACCTGAGCTTTGCGGCGAACGCCGCCCCCGGCAATGGCGGCAAAGATTGGCGCACGGCGGACATCAAGGTTATGGAAGAACGCTATGGATGGTCCGGCTGGAACCCGCCGGATGCCGGGGATTCGATGACGCGATGGGTGACCGACGAGTTCGGCACATACGACGGACTGTCGACGCTGGGCGGCGGCAATCCGAACAATGACGGGCGCTATGTCAGTGGCGTTGACCCATCGGACCGGGGCCAGACACCGGGCGTCGGCGGCGAGAGCACCGTCGAATTCCTGAAGAATCGGGCGTCCAGGTCGAATAATCCGTTTTGCCTGTTCGTGTCGCTGGTCAATCCCCACGACATCGGAGTGTATCCGGGAGGCTGGCAACTGGCTGGATACCAGCACGAGGATTTTGCGCATATGGGTATCGAGCTGCCGCCCAATTACGCCGACGATCTTTCGCGCAAGCCCAAGGTCCAGAAAGCGGCGCGCGATAGCTATAACAAGTCCGCACCATTGAATACTCAGCAATCCCTGAATGAGTATGTCAATTTCTATGCCTATCTCCACACCGTGGTCGACAAACACATCACCTCCGTGCTCGATACCCTTCAGGAAACCGGCTTGATGGACAACACCATCATTCTTCGCTTCGCCGATCATGGCGAAGGAGGCCTGTCGCACGGCATGCGCGAGAAAGCCTATACCGTTTATGAAGAGATGATTCACGTCCCTTTGATCGTCCATAACCCGAAGCTCTATCCGGAACCGCGAGAGACCGAAGCTTTATACAATCACCTCGATCTCCTACCTACGATCTTGGATCTGGCCGGCATCGCCAGCCCGAACTCCTATGCAATCGGCAAAAGCATGGTGCCAATTATTAAAGCCCCGCGGACGCAGGT
The DNA here is from genome assembly GCA_963755905.1 of uncultured delta proteobacterium. Lineage (GTDB taxonomy): Bacteria > Desulfobacterota > Binatia > Binatales > Binataceae > JAKAVN01. The sequence goes on along the minus strand of CAVWLM010000002.1, from coordinate 370,849 downwards.
GCAGGATCATCTGCTTTTCTCCTTTGACGACCGTTTTTATCTGCCCGCCGGCTTTCCGGGCGGTCACTTGCGAGCCCTGATCGAAGGCGACTGGACCTACGCGGTCTATTTCGGGCTCGACGGCGGTGGATTGGAGTACGAGCTTTACGACAGGAAAACGGACCCTGGCCAGCTAAACAATCTGCTGTACGACCCGGCGACGCCAGACGTAAAGCGGGAATGGCTGCGACTCCACAAAACCCTGACGGAGCGGTTTATCGACGCCGGCAATCTGCCAGACAGTTTCACTTGGCCATTCGTGCCCGCGATGCCTCCCGATCATTCCTAAAACCGATCGCGCCAGCCGATGGAGAGAGACTCGAGGTAAAAATAATGAGTTCAGATACTGATTCTCTTAGTGAGTATAGCAAACACAATAAGATTGACGTGCACGCACATTATCTGCCGCCCGGTTACGCCGACGAGCTACGCAAGGCCGGCCTGACTCATCCTGACGGCATGCCCGATTATCCTGAATGGAACGCGGATCTCGCACTGCGGAAGTACGACGAATTCGGCATTGCGACCGCGATACTTTCCATCTCGTCGCCCGGTGTCCACTATGGCGACGACGCGGCGGCGCGACGTCTCGCACGAAAGGTCAACGAGGCGGGAGCCGAATTGGCAATCAAGCATCCGACGCGTTTCGGCCTGTTCGCGGTCCTGCCGATGCCCGACGTGGATGGCTCGTTAGACGAGATCGCCTATGCGATGGACGTACTTCACGCGGACGGTATCGGCTTGAAGACGAATGCTCACGGCGTCTATCTCGGCGATCCGCGGTTCGATCCGATCTTACAGGAACTCAATCGGCGCAAGACGGTGGTGTTCATCCATCCGACCTCGCCGTCCTGCTGGCAGGCCTGCGCGATGGGCTATCCCAGGCCTTTACTGGAGTTTCCGTTCGATACCGCTCGCGCGGTGATTAGCATGATCTTCAGCGGGACGATGGAACGATGCGCCGACTTACGAATTATCGTTTCGCACAACGGCGGTGTGATTCCGTTTCTGGCCGACCGAATAGCGAAACTGGACAATCTGCTCAAAATGAGCCAGCCAGGCGCGAAAGACCCTATCTCATACATGCGTCGTTTGTACTACGACACGGCGATGGCGGGCTCGAAGCACAGCCTGTCCTCGCTGACTCAATTGATTGATGTTTCGCACATCGTCTACGGCAGCGACTGGCCGTGGTATGCGGAAGCGAACGTGCGGCTGACCAATCAGGAGTTGGAGTCGAGCGATTTCTTTTCCGATCAGGACAAACGCGCGATCTATCGGGAGAACGCGCTCAACCTTCTGCCCGCGATATCTCGTTGAGAATTTGGCTAGGACGTGCGGCCGCTATCATGTTCCGCGGCCAGGTCGTCCAAGCTTCATAAGAGCAAATCAGTGCTTGAACGCGTCGCCCGGGTGAGAGCGCAGGCGCGCCTTGCCAGGATTCGCTTCAAGTTGCCTCGGCGTAACGCGGGCCTTTTGCACTTCTACGTCAATCGACTGTCTAAATTGGATTGTAAGACATGCCATAACAGGTCAACATATCAAAACAGCAAGCTAAATTACTTATTAGATTCGTTTAAGACGACGGTTCAGCGTGGCAAGACCGCGCACCAGGTGTCATTGAAGAGGACCCCCTATGTTCGAACAGCATCGATTCGTTCAGGGCATGTTCGCCTTCGAGGGCCGCGGATTGGAAGTCCCGGTCAGCCTGGAGCCGAAGGCGATCTATCAGGTCCCACCTGACAAGCGCGCACAATTGATCTACTGCCGTATCGGCAATCCGACCCCGGAATTCCTGTATCTGCTGCTTCAACGCGACGGCAAACCGATGCGGCTGTTTCCGTGCGGCGCCAAAAGCGGTATCCACGTGCCGCTCGCGATCATCGACGATGTCCTGCCCGACAGCGTACTCGAACTGGTCATCGCGGCGCCCGAAGGGCTCGCGGGAAAAGTGATGATCGACATGGGCTTCGTGGAGATTTAGTTCCATGGCCGCAAAGCGCAATCTGGTCGTTATCGGCAACGGCATGTCGGGCGCCCGCGCCGTGGAAGAGATTCTCGCGCGCGGCGGCGCCGAGCTATTCAACATCGCGATGTTCGGCGGAGAGCCGTTCGGCAACTACAACCGGATCATGCTCTCGGCCGTGCTTGACGGGTCGCATCAGGCGGCCGAAATCCTTCTCAATCCACTCCCATGGTATGAACGCAATGGAATCCGATTGCACTCGGGTATCCACGCTACGCGCATCTTCCGCTTCGCCCGCCGAGTGATCGGCGCCGACGGATCCGAAGAGCGGTACGATAATCTCGTAATCGCGACCGGCAGCCGCTCCTTCATTCCGCCGATCCTCGGGTTGACCCAAAGCGACGGCAGGCTGAAACCCGGCGTCTTTGGTTTTCGCTCGCTCGACGATTGCCGCCGCATGGCCGGCTACGCGAACGGGAAAAGCCGCGCGGCGGTAATCGGCGGCGGTCTGCTCGGCCTCGAATGCGCCCACGGGCTGCACAGTCTCGGTCTCGAAGTCCACGTCATCCATCGTTCGCCCCATCTCATGAACCAGCAACTCGATTCCGCCGCCGGCGCTATCTTGACGTCGTTGATGGAGGAACGGGGTATCCGGGTTCATCTCGGCGCTGACACCCGGACCGTCCTCGGAGACGAGCGCGTTGCCGGACTCGAGTTCAAAGGCGGCGAGACCCTCGAATGCGACTTGGTGGTGTTCGCCACCGGCATCAAGCCGAATTCGGAAATCGCGAGCCAGGCCGGCCTTACGGTCGAACGCGCGATCGTGGTCGACAACCGGATGCGCACGATCGACGATCCGCGAATCTACGCCGTTGGCGAATGCGTCCAGCATCGCGGGCAGACCTACGGCCTGGTGGCTCCGATCTGGGAGCAAGTCAAAGTGCTCGCGGATCAGATAACGGGAGCCAATCCCGAGGCTGCGTATCACGGCTCGAAGGTGGCCACCCGACTCAAAGTCGCAGGCGTCGAACTGGCCTCGATGGGACTGACGGAGCCTGGCGAGGCGCGCGACGAGATCGTGCAGTTCACCGAACCGCGGCGCGGGACTTACAAAAAACTGATCATCCGCGACGGCCGGCTGATGGGCGGTATGCTGCTGGGCGATAGCAGCAAAGCCGCTACCCTCTTGCACGCCTTCGAAACCAACGCGCCTTTGCCTGAGGAGCGAATCAGTCTGCTGTTCGATATCGGCGCGCAACCGCCCAAACGGGTGACGCTCGACCACATCCCGCTGGAGGCCCAGGTGTGTAGCTGCCATTCCGTTAACAAGGGCGCCATAGTCGAATGCGTCAAGAGCGGACGCCGCACTATCGAAGCGGTCAGAGAGGCGACGCGCGCCGGGCTTGCATGCGGTTCCTGTGATGCGATGGTCCGTGAGATCGTGGAATGGGCCTGCGGTTCTCATAACGGGACGCCCTCGGGAGAATCGGAAGAGGAGGCTTTGCCCGGCTCGCAAGGAGAGCACGAGCTACAGCAAAAGTATGGTAAGAGCCTGCAGGCGCTCGCGTTCTACAAGCATCGAGTACTCAGCCATCTCAATCCAGCGATGCGCGAATTCATCGCGCGCCAGGAAATGATGTTCGTGGGCACCGCGGACAGAAGCGGGAACGCGGACTCTTCGTTCCGAGCCGGGCACGCGAGCTTTGTCAAAGTGCTCGATGAACGGACGCTCGCTTACCCCGAGTTTCGCGGCAATGGGGTGATGTCGAGCATGGGAAACATTTCAGAAAATCCGCACGTCGGCCTGATGTTCATCGACTTCGCGAAGGATCGGATCGGCCTTCACGTGAACGGCAGCGCGCGCATCGTCGAGCATGACGAGTTCGTGCGCTTCATGCAGGACCGTTCGGCCGCGGACGCCGTGCTCGGAGACCCGATGCTCGCGAAGCTAATCGGCAAGGACCCCGGTAACCTCGAACGCTGGGTGATCGTCTCAGTCGAGGAAGCGTTTATGCACTGTTCCAAGCATATCCCGCTGATGCAGAAGGTCGATCGGGAAATGCAGTGGGGAACCGATGATGCTAGCGCCAAGGGCGGAGACTACTTCGGCGCCGACAGAGTTTTGAAGTGACTAATCGGCCTCCAGGTCGGTAGACTGCAACTCAATTCACGCATCAAGCTAGTAGCTACTACGCGGCGCGCGACTCGGCCGGATTTTTGGCCGCCTCAGCCAGGGCGGCGGCCGTGAAGGAATCCGAGACTCGACCTACCCCACGGTCTCCGACTCCACGATCGATCGGAGGAAGATAGTATCCGAGGGTTTCGGCTTCTTTGATGTAGCTGAAACTCTTGGGTCGGGGCCGGCAGGCACCACGCCTGAGTGACCCATCAGGGACGCGACGCCATTGACGGCGGCCTGCGGGCCTCCCGTCAGGGCGTGTATAGCACCGTGGTGCTGACCTCGACCTCGGGCTGGAAGATATATACACCGCCGGCGATCAGCACCTTGCCGTTGGGGAGCAACGTCTCGGTGGCTCCTGCATGGAAATCCGTAAATAAAGACGCGAAGCTGTTGGTAGCGGGGTTGTACAACTCAGCGGTCTCGGTACTGCCAAGTTGCTTAAAACCAGTATCGTCCAAGCCGCCCGCGATCAGCACCTTGCCGTTAGGCAGCAACGTTGCGGTCGCATCAGTACGCGGAGTGTTCATCACCGGCGTCGAAGCCGGAGGCGCAAACTTGTTGGTCTGCGGATCGTACAGCTCCGCGCTGCTGAAAGGAATAATTGAGATGCCGCCAGCGCCGCCACCCGCGATCAGCACCTTGCCGCTGGTCAGCAATGTCGCCGTAGCACCCCCACGCCCGGTGTTCATTATCGGCGTCGAAGCCGCAGGTGCAAACTTGTTGGTGGCTGAGTCGTAGAGCTCCGTGCTGGCGGAAACGTCCGGGGAATTGCCAAAGCCGCCTGCGATCAGCACCTGGCCGTTTGGCAGCAGCGTCGCGGTAGCATCAAAACGCGCGGCATTCATCACCGGCGTGGAAGCCGGAGGCGCGAACTTGTTGGTCGCCGGATCGTACAACTCGGTGCTACTGACAGAATTGTCTGCATTATCGAGCCCGCCCGCAAACAGCACCTTGCCGTTAGGCAGCAGCGTCTCGGTAAATTCCCCAACGTTGTTGTTCATCGATGCCGTCGAAGGCGCGAAAGTGTTGGTCGTGGGATCGTACAGCTCCGTGCCGGTGCCGCCGGCGAACAGCACTTTGCCATTGGGCAGCAGTAGCGGGCCGCCAGGCGGGTTATTCATTGGGGTCGAACCTGGGGGCGCAAACGTGTTGGTCGTCGGGTTGTACAACTCCGTGCTGGTGACGACAGGGCCCTCACTGCTCTCGCCGCCGACGATCAGCACTTTACCGTTGGGCAGCAACACCGCCGCGCCGAAAGCACGTGCGGTGTTCAGCGACGGCCCCGAGCCCCACAGGTTGACCGATGGAGGCCCGCCTCTCACCAGTCCGCTCTCAATCCTCACCACATCGGCCAGCACTTGAGCGGCGCTCACGCCGTCGAGGGTCAGCGCGTTGTTAGTCCCCCCGAAGGCGAAACCACGCGTCGAAAGCGTCAGTTGCTGCAGTCCTGAAAGTGCATCGCTGGATTGCGCGTTGCCGGCGATCGCCCACAACTCGCCGCTGCAATAGGGCACCGGCGTGCCGAATTCTTTGCCGTCAAACACTCCGTCGGAGATGTCGCTGGTGAGCGCCGCGACCAGTTCCCCAGGATCGCTCGGACAAGCGAGTTGGTCTTGATTGACGATCGCGCCCAGGACCAAGCCCAGCCGGCGCGCATCGGTGCCGACCGCGGCCTTGGTGTACAGCGGAGTCACCGTCGCAGGGTTGGCCGAGATGCCGTAATCGATCTCGATCGAGGCGGTGGCATTACTGAGTGCGGTCGCGAGGTTCTGGCCCTTGGAGATGTTGCCCTGCGCTAGCGCGTCTATGAACGTGCTCAGCGGATTGATTGATAATCCCGACAGACTCTTCGGCAGATTCGGCAGCAGCGCTGACAGCGCGCTCGGAGCACTGATCGTCGCCCCGTTCTGCTCGCTCACGTAGCTGCCGCCCTGGGCCCGGAAGCGCACCGGACCATTCTGGGGCGCGATATTCATCGTGAACTGGCCGCTGCTGTTGGCGGTCGCCGTGGCCAGCGTAGCCCCGTCGGTACCGTTGGCATTGACCGCCTTCGCGGTAAGGGCCGCCCCGTTCATCCCGTTCTGTACGGCGATGCCGGCGACCGCAGCGTTGAGTACCTTCACGTTTTCAGCAACGCTGCCGTTCTTGCTGCCGTTCACATAGCCGTTGCAAACGAGATAGTAACTTCCGTTCGATTTCGCGGTGGTGTTCCACGAATACGAAAATGGCGAATGCCCGCCCGCCACATACACATCGTTTATATAAAGGTTGACAGTCGCCCCGGACGCCGTGTCCGCGCATGTGAAGACCGCCGTCGCGGATACGGAACTGTTCGCCGCGGGACTCGTGATGCTCACGGGGGCTGCGGAAGACTGAGCTTCGAATCCCAAACTGAAAATCAGAATTAATGAAACCGCGGCGACAATTTTCAAACCAACACGTTTAGCCAAAATGTGCATTATGTCCCCCAATTCACCAACACAGCGCTTTTGGCGATTTTAAGTCAACTCGCCTCTACAAGAGACTTTTGAATATTCAATAGAAACTCCATGTATTTTAAATTGAGATTAAATGAGCTGGCACAACGGCCATACCGCATGCTGTCAGCAAAAGAGGTCCACGCGACCACGTCGGAAGGGGATTCCGACCATCACCAGAGTAAGAGCGCGTTGATTTATTGTGGCGGGCTAGAAGCGGCTCGCGGCAATGACCGCTCTCGCACTATGTGCCACGTTACTTAGCTGCACGCGGCTCAGCCGGATTTTTGGCCGCCTCCGCCAGGGCGGCAGCCGCCGCTTTTTCGACTCGCGTGCCTTTGAAGAAATCGGGGTTCATCCCGCCCCAGAACTCGACCGGATTGGTAAACACGAAATCGCGGAAATCCCGCTCCTCGATCAGCCCGTCTTCGAGCAGTTCGTGCGCCTCGTGCAATACTTCGCGCATGTCGGGCACGTCGAAGTGGCCGATGTCGGATCCGAAGAGCGTCTTCAGCCTCGCGCCGTATGGATTGACGCGCGCGTTGAAGCCCCACACATTCATCGGATCGTCCGCTTCGCAGCCGAAGTGGAAATTGTTGAAGAGCTCGCGGATATCTTCCGCCCGCTCGATTCCACACGCCGCGTAGTCGTCGTAACGTCCCGTCCCCGGAATCGCGGGCATCCCGCCCTCCTCTTCAAGGCTCCATTGCGCGAGCTTGCCGGCCCACGCCGGACTCGCGTAGCGGTCGAACAGCTCGGCCAGGCGCTTGCGGTCGAGGTTGGCCGGGTCGACCTCGGCCAGCGCGCGGGCGTTGCGTTTTTTCCAATGCCCCACCAAGTCCGCGTACAGATTGCAGGCCCATCCGACGCCGCCCTCCTGGAATGCGATCTTGAGCGTAGGGAAGCGCCGGGTCACGCCGCCGAGAAACAGCGCCTTGCATACCGCCTCGGCCGAGACCGCAAAATGTCCGATATGGTTGTAGGTAAAATTCGAAACCGACATGCGCATCCCGTAGCCGCGGCCGCTTGAATGGAAAGTCGGCGCGATTCCGAGTTCGACGCACTTGGCCCATACCGGGTCGTAGTCGTAGGCGCTGTCCAGCCCGAACATGTCCAACCAGGTAGCGTAGCGCGCGAGCTCGGGTGAGCGGCGCGCAGTCGCCGGGATCGGCCGTTTGATCACGCTCGCCATCACCACGACCTTGAGCTTGAGCGCTTTCGACAGGTGCTCGAGCTCTTCGATCGCCTCGGCCGGCGTGTTCATCGGGACCACCGCCGCCGGCGTCATCCGGTCCGCGTACGGGGCGAACTGCTCGGCGGCAAAAGTGTTGAACGCGCGGCAGGTCGCCCGGCGCAACTCATCGTCACCGATAAATGGCACGGCGAGGGCGGCGGTCGGATAGAGCACGCAGAAGTCCAACCCGAGCTCGTCGAGGCGCTCGTGGAGCAGACCAGGGAGCATCGCGGTCGCGCGGTCGAGGGTGTTGCGGGTCGGAAAGGACCACCAGGTCTGCTGCGAGCGGCGCTGGTCGCGGCGTTCATCCAGGGTGAGTGACAGATCGCGCAAGATCCGTCCGTTTCGCGCCTTGAACGCCTCGAGCACGCCGCGTCCGCCCACGCGCTCCAGGTACTCAGTGATCGCGGGTCCGAATTCCAGCCAATGGCCGTCCGAATCGATCACGGGATGGCTCAGGCGCGCGCGAATCGCAGCAGGATCGGGTACGTGACCGGTCGACATCGCCGTAAAACCCTCCTCGCCCGGCCCACATCGCGCGGGGCCAAAGGGCGAATCACCATCTTGTCTCGTAATTTCATGGCCCCGACCTGTCAAGGGCGTTCCGCGTCGGCGCGCTCGTGCCTGCAACGAATCGAGCGGCGGTATCACGTGCGGCTCTTGATTAAACTTACCGCAGGCGGGATGTAGAGGCGGGAGGCAAAACACTGATGGCATCAAATTTCAAAGGCAAAGTAGCGCTGGTCACCGGTGGCGGGTCGGGGATTGGCAAGGCGACTGCGATGGCGTTTGCGCGCGAGGGCGCCAAGGTCGCCATCGCGGATTACGTACCCGAGGGCGGCGAACGCACCGCCAAAGAGATCACGGCCGCGGATGGCGAAGCGATATTCATCCATACCGACGTCTCGATCGGCCGCGAGGTCGAGGCGATGGTGAACAAAGTCGTGCAGACCTGGGGGCGGCTCGACTGCGCACACAATAACGCGGGTATCGAGGGCCGCATGGCGAACACGGCCGAATGCACCGAGGAGAATTTCGACCGCGTCGTCGCGATCGACCTCAAGGGCGTGTGGTGGTGCATGAAATACGAGATCCCGCAGATGCTCAAGCAGGGCGGTGGCACGATCGTCAACACCGCGTCGGTGGCGGGATTGGTCGGCTTTCGCGGACTGGTCGCCTACAACGCATCCAAGGGTGGCGTCGTCATGATGACCAAGACGGCGGCGCTCGAGTACGCCCACCAGGGAATCCGCGTCAACGCGGTATGCCCCGGCGTGATCCGAACGCCGATGGTCGCCCGGATGCTCGACGCGAGCACGCTGGAAACCTACACGGAAAAGGACCTCGAGGCGGCCGAGCCGGTGGGCCGGATGGGCAAGCCGGAGGAGATCGCCGAGGCGGTGCTATGGCTGTCTTCGGACGCGTCGTCGTTCGTGACCGGGCTGCCGATGGCGGTCGACGGCGGCTGGATCGCGCAGTAGATGTGCGTGGCGGCCGAATCGCAGCTCAAATAGCCGACGTTTCGGTCGCCAAAAACCCCTTCACCGGCGATTGGCCCAAATCGTGACGAATCGCGTAACGATTTTCGTCAACAAAGCGCGTCGCAGCGCACTGCTGGTTGCTATGGCTTAGAAACGATATGTCGCGGCAGCCGTAACAGAGAGGACTGCCTCGGAAGATGAGAAAGAAAACCGCCTTCAACGAGAGTCATTTCTGGGAAAACGTCGGAATCTTCGTGTTCGTGGTCGCCGGGCTGGCCGGCCTATGGTACCTGGTGAACGACGTAATTACGTGGTGATCCCGCCGTCCCCGGTTCAGAAGCAGGAGAATCGGTTGATGCCGATGTTGGCGCATGTGGTCTGACCCGAAGCAGGCGCGATCGCTCGATGCTCTGGTGCGCTCATGGGCAGCGGTGTCAGGCCCGGCGCTCTGCTCGTGAGCGGCTCCAGCACTTGCACCTGATCGATGTCGTTGAGCGCGGTCGCGGTATCGCCCTGCCGGGCCGCCAGCAGGGCGCTCTGGCGGAGTTTCTGTGCTTTCGAGAACCTCGCGGCAGCGTCGTTGTCCGCGCTCGAACAGCCGGAAACGAAAAGGATAAGGATCAAGCCCAGGCGCAGACGTTGCGAAAGATCGGCGGTCATCTCCCGGTCACCAACCGCCCATACGCTTAGCATCCCCGGTTTGCCGAGTCCAATCTATTCCCGGATGCTCCCCGCCGGCGCCCGAGACTTCACGCGCGGGAGATTCCCGGTTCATCGATCGGCGGAACTCTGCCTATGACCTACCCTGTTTAGTCGTTAGCCTGACGGAGCGCGTTCGGGCCGTGCACCGAGGATATGCGACCACTTACTCTACCGTCGAAGACCCTCGCACTCGTGCTAGCACTGGTTGCTTGTTCCTGCTCGGCGCACGTCGCCGACCCGCCGAAGACTCCGCAGGAGACAAGGGACGTCTCCGATCCGCTGCTGGACTTCACTGGGATATGGGTCGGTACTTCGACCAGCAGCGCAAACGAGGTCAAGGTGAAAATCGCCTTCGACATCAAGCGCGAGAGCGGCGGCAAGTTCAAGGGCGACTACCGATGCGCGCCGGACAACGCAATATGCCGCAACAACGTCCAGCGCGGATGGGTCCATGGCCAGATCTCCGCCCGTGGTTTCGTGGTCTCAGAGGAGGATACAAGCTGGTGCCTGTTCTTTTTGCGCAGATTCCATCCGCCGGTCGGTGAGGGCGAATATACTTGTTACATGGACGGCGGCATCACGGACCTGGGAGTGTTCCAACTGAGGCGTCCACTGGGAGAGTAAGAGATGCGCGAGACCGGCGCACCTCAGGACGATTTCGGTTGCTGCCAGGTGACGATTCCGCCTTCGCAGAGTACAAAGGACGCTCCGTCAGGCAGCCAGCAGAGAACCTTTCCCTGGATGGTTTTCAGCGGCGATTGCGCTTGCGCCTTTGCCGCATCCGTTGGATGCGCCGCCGGCAGAACAACCCTGGTGTTGATTGGGAACTGGACTTCGTCGGCATTGAGCGTCAAGCTCTCATCTTTCGGAACCTCGAAGATCGTGTCTGCCTGAAGCTTGATGCTGATTTCGGGCGCTCCGACGGCGGTTTCAAAAAACAAGATGGCGCCATCAGGAGGTTCGAGGCGGATTTTCTCTCCGAGAATTTCCGCTCCAGTCCCGTCGGGCAGGCCGATGCTTTCTCCGGCCCGCAAAGTGACATCGGGCTGCCCCTTCTCGAACGATATTCGGACCCAGGCCGACTCAGGTAATTCGATACGCAATTGCGGAGTCACCATCACCGCCTGCACGGCGACGCTCCACCAGTTTCGGGCTTTGGACATACGACTCCCCTTCCTTCGTCCGCGTCAGATAGGATTTAAGCTTGTCATGCCGAGCAAAGCGAGTCTGCGAGCCGGGTCGAGGGATTTTCGCGCGGCATCCTAATGCCGCGCAACTTGCCGCGGGTTGGTATCAAACACCATCACGGCCGTAAAGATGACGGCCGCGAGATTCTTCGCTGCGCTCAGAATGACTACTTGAGCTGTACACTGGCAACTGTGGGACATCAATCGGCTATGTCACCGACCCGCGTGGCAAGACCGCTATCGAAGACAAGGCGTCGGTGAAGAGCACTTTGGGCCGGTCACCGGATCTCGCCGAGGCGCTGATGCTCGCGCTGGGTGAGCCCGCGTACGAGCCGTTTCGCTACCAGCCGCTCCTACGACACGTGCCCAGCTCATCGCCCTTCGCGCCGCCGCCGGCGCCGGCCGCTACCTGCCACGCGCAGGACGATGCCGATGATAGGGCCGGCGATGAGACCTATTACATAACCCCCGGTTCACAGCGGATTCTTCGCACCAACCTGCACCGGCTACAAGATGGGTCTCTTTATCGACGCAAAACGTGGTGACAGAGGTCCCGTCGTTCAGACCCAAGACTTTGCTCACAAGGATCTTCGTTGCCAATCCACATCCTCTAGATTCCAAATCGCCTTTTTCCTATCCTTGCCCGAAGGATCCTGATCGTTTTGTGTGTCGCTCCGAATGCGGCAGCTGCACCCGATCGTTCGGTCAGTTAGGAGATTTCTATGCCTGGTGGGTGACCTGCCCCGCAAAAGCATACCAAGTCGAAGTAGAGGATTCGGCATGCGTGGTCCGGTTAAGGCCGGAAATTCCGGCGTTTTTTGCCCTCAACAGACTCAAGTGAGTGACTCCAGTGAATTACCCGTTGCGGGCTTTCCCGCCTGGGCCGGAACTGGTTCCGGCCCAGGCGCCGCGGTCTCTGCCCATTGTGCGGCGAAGAGCGCCGGTGCGCTGTCACGTAATGCGCTGTGTGGGCGCACCTGGTTGTAATCCTGCCGCCAGCGCTCGAGCTTGTCACGTACGTCAGTGAGCGCAAAGAAAACTTCTACGTTCAAGCATTCATCCCGTAGGCGCCCGTTGAACGATTCGATATAGCTATTCTCCACAGGCTTACCCGGCCGGATGAAATCGAGTTGCACGCCGTACTGGTATGCCCATCCCTCCATAGCCCGACTACAAAATTCCGTGCCGTTGTCGACCGTGATCGATACCGGTGTACCGCGCTCGGCGATCACCTGCGATAGTGCCAACGCTACCTTATGGCCGGTCAGCGAACCGTCGCCCAGGAGTAGCAGACATTCGCGCGTGAACTGGTCGACCACCGTCAACACCCGGAACCAGCGCCCATCAAGGAAGCGGGCGGCCACAAAATCCATCGACCACTTTTCGTTAGGCCGCGTGGCTCTGAGCGCCGGTACTCGACTCCGCCGCGCGATCTTCCTGCGCACCGTGGTCCGTACTGCAAGTCCGTCCTCGGTATACAATCGATAGATGCGCTTGGCGTTCACCGCCCAGCCTTCGCGCCGCAGCATCACGGTCAGGCGTCGATAGCCAAACCGCACCCGGCTCGCTGCTAGCTGTCGCATCCGCACCCGCAGCGCGTGCTGTGGATCACGCCGGCTCCGGTAGTTCATGGTCGATCGATTGATCATCATCAGCCCCGACACCCGCCGTGTGCTCAGTGCGAAGACGCTCTGCGTCCAGCGCCCAAGCTCGCGTCGATGACGGGGCCTCACAGCTTTTTTTGCACGATCTCCTGGAGGATGTGCCGATCCAGTGACAGATCCGCGACCAGGTGCTTAAGCTTCGAGTTCTCCTCACGCAGCTGTCTGAGCTCACGCAGCTCGCTCAAGCCCAGTCCCGAATACTTCTTCTTCCAAACGTAGAACGTCGCTTCGCTGATCCCGTGCTCGCGGCAGATGTCGGCCACTCTGCTACCGCCTTCCGCCTGGCGCAATGCCCGCAAGATCTGCTCTTCCGTATGCCCCTTCTTAGCCACCTGCGTGTCCTCCTCGTGCTCGCCCAGAGGACCACGCCCGCCGTTTCAAACTCAACTTATCGCTGGCTCGCTTTTCGGGTTTTGGGTCATGGGCAGGTAATCGCCGTGATGAATATGAAGGGTGGCGTAGGTAAAACCACCTTCTCAGCACACGTGATGCGTGTCTTTTATCGCCTCTTGAAGAAGAAAGTGCTTCTCGTAGATCTGGATCCACAATTTAATCTCACACAAAGCCTAATGAGACGTTCTGAATATGATAAGATGAAACTTGAGCATAAGACCATTTTTACAGCAATGGAGCCCCCGTCTAAAGTTGGGTTGCTGAACGTAGCCATCACTCACCATGGACCGCCAAAGCCCTCGTCCCTTGCCAAGCATTTGAAACGCCTGGAAGGGGACGAGGCTTACCTTCATCTAGTCCCCGGCAGTTTTGACTTAGTAAAATACAGCCTCATTTCGGATCATGATAAGCTCGACGCTGTTCAAGCGAGATTTCTGCATTTCGTGTCACTAGCACGATCTGAATACGACTTCGTCGTAATTGATTGCAATCCAAGCAGCTCGTTCATCACGCTGTGTGCTCTTCATGCCTGTTCCCGATTGCTGGTACCGGTCAGACCAGATCGATACTCAATCCTCGGTCTTGAGCTACTTGCCGACTTTCTTGACCGAATCCCTACCATTCATCCAAAACCCGACATCACAATCCTTTTAAACGGAATTCCAAGGCAACACTATAAGCCCACCATTGAAAACGAACTTCGTGCTCATAGCACCTTTGGCAGTCTCGTGCTGACGAGTCGACTTCATCAGTCAAGCTTGCTCGTGGCTACAAGCGACTATATTGGCTTTGCCACGGATAGGCCAGTACCACACAAGGCAAAGTTAAACACTGAGATCACTGCAATCGTACACGAATTGAAAACAAGATGGGGAATTTAGAATGAATACCGCTGCTGAGCGGCTGGCATTTTTACTCGCAGCATCTGGCTATACCGAGCAAATGATCCGAGACTCTCTAAAAGAATCAGCTCTACTCGGTCCTGATGAACTTTTTCAGCGTGTGCGCACAATCAGGCGCGCGCAGCTCGGTCGAAGTCAGGGACAGTTGTATGCGAAAGAGGTAACTGACGATAGCGAGAGAGAAGAGCGCAATGCCAAGCTCGCTGAGCAGATCGTGATGATGCTGCAGAACGAGGCACATATTCCTCCGGCAGTAGCGGCCGATCGCCTTTACTCTTCGCTAGCTCAGCGAAAAGGTGGACAGACAGGGTTGCCTCATTTACGCAAGAAAGAGGGGTTTCTGAGCTGGCTCAAACGTCTCGCGAGATGCGTGCCGTCCAGCGAACTGCTTCATCATGCAACGAGGATTCGGAACGAAGCCTTAAATCTTGAACCTGCGGCTTGGCCATTGCGAGATCGTGAAAAGTAAATGGCGACAACGTCTGACAAGCTCGTCGACGACTTGCGTTCCGCTGTCGACGCTCACTGCGCTGTACACAGAGGCATCTATTTCGACAAGACTACCGTTGCAGCCAAGCTTTTGTTGATTTGGCTCGGGTTCTTGCGTACGAGCGTCTCACGCCACATAGCAGACCGTCTGCTCGATGCAACTCAGGCCTCCGCTATCGAGGTCGCCGCTTATTTGTCTTTAGGCTTGGTGAGACCTGCGATCTTTTCAATTCGGACTCAGCTCGAACAGCTATTGGGCTGGATTTATTTCAACGATCATCCAGTCGAATGGAGTCATTTCGAAAAGACCGGTAAGGGAGGTCAATTGCCGGCAGCTGCGACAGCTTACATGAATAACAACAATGACAGCTACCAGACCCGATTCAAGATCCTAATGAAACATCGGAAGCGCAAACATGAGGATCCGTACGGTATACTATCCGTCCACGTTCACGGTACTTCTTCATTTTCGGCACCGACCGTTGTACCTCTAGCCTCGCTGGTGAGAAAGGGCTCAACATGTGATGAGTGCATTGATATGCAAGTAGAAGTTAGCGAGTATCTGACGGACGTACTCGCCGCTTGGTACGTGGACCGATGGCATGATTTCCCGTCAGAGATAACGACAGAATTAAAGTCAAGATTGACAGCGCTCAAATTGAAGGAATTTTGCAAATGAAAGATATATGCAAGGGACTTTTGTAGAGGAATTTAAGAGTCTTCTGTCATTCCTACCTTCTGTCGTTTAAGTCGTTCTAGTCCTCGCGCTCGAACCGAAGCAAAGGAGTCTTCGTGGGCAAGGGCGCGCCTCGATCTGACGCGGCCCGTACCCGTAGGGTTCGCCGATGCAAAGAGGTCTCCTCGGGTCGACGGCCAGCACGCAATCCATGGCGGCTGACTGGACAAAGCGGAGACGCCATCAGCCTGAGCCTGATATCGACGTGTGTGCGGCGAGTACACCCTCCACCTCGCCTTAGTGTTTGACCAAGTCAAGTTCCTGAGACCTCGATGATGGGGGTTGGGGTCAGTGCATAGTTGAGCGGGAGGGGTTGGCCGCCATCTTACCTGATGCAGCCGGTGACCAAGAGCCGCATGGCTTGATGTTAAGGAAAACGGCTGCGAGGGTACAGACCCAGAAGCGCACTCCGATGACCGCTGGCGGGCCCGATGCTTGATTCTCATCAATTTGCTCCTGGAGTGCGCGTGTCAAAAGAACACGGCCGCAAAGATGGGCAGCCGCGAGATTCTTCGCTGCGCTCAGAATGACCACTTGAGCTGTACACTGGCAACTGGGACAACGCACTGAATACTAACAAGCATTCGGATCCAACGCGGACATAGCAACTGACTATTCAGTCCAAGTCGCGATCTACGTCCCGAGCAAGCTTCTGAGCTACCAGCGCATTCAGTGTAACCCCCGCGCGCTCCGCCTCGATCGCGAGTTTTCGATGCACGCGTCTATCGATCCGTACCTGGAAAACGCCACCGAATTCGCGCCGCGCGGGAGCCACTGGCAGAGGTTTACCCTCCTCGGCGTAGGATTCTTTAACCAACGCCCATGCCACGTCGAGTTCCTTGAGCGCCTTTTCCGGCGTAGGGCCAAATGCGGACACGTTTGGCAGTTCCACGAAGTGCGCCAGCCAATCGCCGTCATCATCGAGCAGCACGTTAACTGCATAGGCATCGAATCTATCTTTGGTTTTTCCCATAGTTCACATTCGGCTTTCGTGGTCGAGTCGCTTGAGAAACTGCCGCACCTGATAGTCCTTGGCTTTATTGCCCCTGGGTTGAACCGGCAACCGATATCCGGCCGGCGAGCACGAGCGCCAATTTCTCCGACGCCAGTCCCCCACACGGCTGAAGCGACATCTAAACGCATAAGCCGCTGCCAGTTAAAAACCTCTAATGTTTCAAGGGATTGACTGGCGCGCCGTGAGGGATTTGAACCCCCGACCCTCAGATCCGTAGTCTGATGCTCTAATCCGCTGAGCTAACGGCGCACACTGGACAGAAAAATTTCTCACATCGGGCGCAGCGCCGCAAGACGGCGCCCGGCGTCGACACGCCGGACTGCGCGGGGCGAGACCCGAGGAATATCCCAGCCTGTTGCGGCGCTATGGCGCGGCCGGCAGCCACACGCTTACCGTGGTGCCCTCGCGCAGCCGGCTTTCGATGCGTAGCTGTCCGTGATGGAGCTGCACGATATGCTTGACGATCGCGAGACCCAGCCCGGTCCCGCCCAGCTCACGCGAGCGCGCCCGGTCGACCCGGTAAAACCGCTCGGTTAGCCGCGGGATGTCAGCCGCCGGGATGCCTTCGCCGCTGTCAGCGACCGCCAGCTCGACTCCCTCGCGCGTCTCCTTGCCCAACAGGTCGCCTTGCCGGGCCGCTCGCACCTCAACCGTTACCCGGCCATCGCGCGGCGTGTATTTGATCGCGTTGTCGAGCAGATTGATCATCACCTGGTTCAAGCGATCGCGATCGGCCTCCGCGTGAACCACGTCGTCAGCATAGCGGGTCTCGAGGATCACGCCCTGGCGTTCGGCCCGCTCGCGCATCAGCTCGACCGCCTCATCGGCGACGCGCCTGACCTCGAGCCGTTCCAGCCTGAGCGGCGAAAGCCCCCGCTCGAGGTCCGAGAGCGTGATCAGATCGTCGATCAGGCGCGCGAGGCGGCGCGCTTGCCGTTCGATGATGCCGAGGAAGCGGCGTTGCGTATCCGGGTCTTCGACGCCGGCGACCAGGGTTTCCGCGTAGCCGCATAGGGCGCTCAGCGGCGTGCGAATCTCGTGAGTCAGGTTGGCGATGAAGTCCGCGCGCACGGTCTCATAGGACTTGAGCTGGGTGATGTCGTGAAACACCAGCACCCAGGCCGCCGCGGCACCGGCGGTCGTGCGCACGGGCGCGGCGTTGGCGGAGAGATGGTGCGGCGCGGGACTCTGAATCTGAAGCTCGGCGCTGACCATCCCGTCGTCGGCCGCCGCGCTCATCGAGGCCGCGACGAATTCCTGCAGCCGCGGGTCGCGGCACAACTCGACGAACGCGCGGCCGCCATATTCGGTCTCGGCGTCGAGCGCGAACATCCGCCGCGCCGCGCCGTTGACCAGCACGACGTCGCCGCGGCGTCCGGTTACCACCACCGCCTCGGTCATGCTGCGCAGGATGGCCTCGAACTCGTCGCGCTGCTCGGCCAGCACCTCGATCTCGTGCGCGACCGCCTCGGTGACTTCGAGCAGACGGTGCTCGGCAAGCCCCATCGCGTCGGCGCCTTCGTGGTGGAGATGGGCGGGCGGGCGGCGTTCCTCGAGCGCCGCCGCGGCCTCCTCGACCCGCTCGGCGCTGCGCGTCCAGGCCACGGCGATAACTGAAGCGGCTAGCATCCCGATGATGAGCCCCGCGGCCAACGCGCCGACCGCCCAGGGTAACCCCAGCCGCCCTTGCGCGTGCAGAAGGCAGAGCAGAACCGCGGGCGGTACGAGCGTGAGCAGCACCGCCGCCATGAGGCGGAGCTTTATCGACCTACCCAAGCGTTTCCGGATTGAAGCGGTAGCCGACGCTGCGAACCGTTAGAATCAGTTCGGGATTGGCGTCGTCGCGCTCGATATGGCGCCGCAGCCGGCGCACGTGAACGTCAACCGTACGCGGCTCGACGAAGGTGTCGCGCCCCCAAACCAGGTCGAGCAGTTGTTCGCGGGTATAAACGCGCAGCGGATGCTGCACGAAGAAGCGCAGCAGTTCGAACTCGCGCAGCGTCATCTCCATCCGGTGTCCGTCGATGAACGCCTCGTAAGTGCCGAAGTCCATTTTGAGCCGCCCGCGTTCGAACCCACCGCCCTCGCCCGGTTCGTTGATAAGCCGCGCCCTCCTCAGCAGCGCCCGGATGCGAGCGAGCACCTCGCGCGGGCTGAACGGCTTGACCACGTAGTCGTCGGCGCCCATCTCGAGCCCGAGCACCCGGTCGACCTCGGCGCCCTTGGCGGTGAGCATCAGGATGGGCATCGTGGCCGTCGGCGGCTGCGCGCGCATCCGCCGGCACAGCTCGAGCCCGGACATCCCGGGCAGCATCACGTCGAGCACCATCAGGTCAGGTGCGCGACGGCCGATGCGTTCGAGGGCGGTGTCGGCGTCGGCGGCTTCGTCGACGAGGAAGCCCTCCTGTTCGAGGCTGTAGCGCACCAGTTCGCGGATGTCGCGCTCGTCCTCGACCAGCAGAATGCGATGACGTGAAGCGGGACGCGTCTGGGCGGCGGCGTCATTCATGTTTCTTTTTGTCCATGTGGCGGATGGTGCGTCCCTTAACCATGAAGACGACCATCTCGGCAATGTTCGTTGAATGATCGGCGATTCGTTCCAGATATTTGGAAATGAACAGCAAGCGGGTGGCGCGCGGGATCGTATGCGGGTCCTCCGCCATGTAGGAGAGCAGCTCGCGGTACATCTGGTAGTTGAGCTGGTCGACCTCGTCGTCGCGCGCGATCACTTCCTCGGCCAGCAGCGCGTCGTCGCGCAGGAATGCGTCGAGGCTGTCCTTGAGCATCGATTGCGACGCGGCGGCCATCCGCGGCAAGTCGAGGTAGGGTTTGAGCTGCGGCTCTTCGTTGAGTTCGAGCACGCGCTCGCAGATGTTAACCGCGTTGTCGCCGATGCGTTCGAGATCGGTGGTGATCTTGAGGCCGGTGGTGATGAAGCGCAGGTCGCTCGCGGCCGGCTGATGCAACGCGAGAAGCCGGATACATTGGGCGTCGGTCTCGAGGTCGAGCCGGTTGACCTCGGTGTCGCGCGCGATGATCTCGCGCGCCTTGACCGTGTCGCGGTTGACCAGCGCTTCCATCGCTTCGGCGATCTGGCGCTCGACCAGCCCGCCCATCTTGAGCAGGTTGCCGCGCACGGCGCGCAACTCCTCCTCGTACTGGCGGTTGGTATGCTGCGGCTGCAAGTTATCCATCTGGGCCTCCCCGGGCGGGCACTCAGCCGAAACGCCCGGTGATGTAATCCTCGGTCTCGCGCCGGGCCGGGTTGGTGAAGATCTGACGGGTCTCACCGAACTCGATCAGATCCCCGGTGTACAAAAAGGCGGTGAGGTCCGCGGTGCGGGCCGCCTGCTGCATATTATGCGTGACGAGCACGATTGTGTAACTGGCCTTGAGTTCCAACAGGAGCTCTTCGATACGCGCGGTCGAAATCGGATCGAGCGCCGAGCACGGCTCGTCCATCAGCAGCACCTCGGGTTCAACCGCGAGCGCGCGCGCGACGCACAAGCGCTGCTGCTGGCCGCCGGAGAGGCTGGCGCCGGGGCGGCGCAGGCGCTCCTTGACCTCGTCCCACAAAGCCGCCTGACGGAGGCTCCGTTCGACAATCCGATCGCGCTCGGGACGCTTGAGCGCGACCCCATTGAGCTTGAGACCCGCGGCCACGTTGTCCTCGATCGACATGGTCGGAAACGGCGTCGCCTTCTGGAATACCATCCCGATTCGCCGCCGGACCTGCACCGCGTCGACGCCCGGCGCGTAGATATCCTCGCCGTCGAGCAGTACCTCGCCCTCGGCGCGCGCGCCATTGACGACTTCGTGCATCCGGTTGAGACAGCGGACCAGGGTCGATTTGCCGCATCCCGACGGGCCGATGATCGCCGTGACCACGTTGGCCGGGAAGGCCAGATTGATGTCGTGGATGGCACGGAGCTGCCCGAAGTAAGCGCTCAGATGTCGTGCGACAAGCTTCTCGGCCATGGCGTCTAACGTACGACCCGCGCGCTGCCGCGCGTCACCCATCTTACGCCCAACTCCAGCGCTAGCACGATGGTCGTGAGCACCAGCGCTCCGGCCCACGCCTGGCGCTGCCAGTCGGGAAAGGGCGAAATCGCGTAGGTATAGACCTGCACCGTGAGCGACGCGATGGGCCTGGTGAGCGAGGTCGACCAGAAGCGGTTGCCGAAGGCAGTGAACAGCAGCGGGGCGGTCTCGCCCGCGATCCGCGCGATCGCCAGGATCGCGCCCGTGGCGATTCCGCGGGCCGCCGTGCGCGCCACCACGAACAGCGCCGTTCGCCAGGCCGGCACGCCCAGGGCCAGCGCCGCCTCGCGCATCTCGGGCGGCACCAACAGCAGCATTTCCTCCGTGGTGCGGGTCACCAGCGGAACCATGATCACGGCCAGCGCCACGGCTCCGGCTATCGTTGAAAAACCGCCCATCGGACGCACTACTGCCGCGTAGGCAAAAATGCCGACCACAATCGACGGCACCCCCATCATCACGTCGGCGCCAAAGCGCGCCGCGCTCGCGAAGCGGCTGCCGCGATGCGCCGCCAGGTACAGTCCCGAACCGATCCCTATCGGCACGCCTATCAGGCTCGCCAACCCAATGAGCTCCAGCGTACCGACGATCGCGTTCGCCATCCCGCCGCCCTTCTCTCCCACCGGCGCCGGCATGTGAATGAAGAAGGCCAGGTTGAGACTCGAAGCGCCCTTGACGACCAGGTAGGTCAGGATGATGAACAGCGGAAGCAGCGTGATTATGGTCGCGAGCACGGTCACGCCCATCACCAGGTCGCTCTTGGCCTTGCGCCACCTCGTGCGGGCCGAGGGCGCGGTGGCTTTCGCGCTCATAGGTCGCCCTCGAAACGGCGCTGCGTCGCGCCCAGCACCAGCGCTCTTGCCACGACGTTGAGTGCGAGCCCGACCACCAGCAGCACCAGGCCCAGTTCGACCAGCGACGAGAGATAAAGAGAGGACGTCGCCTCCGCGAACTCGTTGGCGATCGCGCTCGCCAGCGTGGCCGAAGGCGCGAACAGCGAGGCCGAAATCTGCGGCGAGTTGCCGATCACCATCGCGACCGCGATAGTCTCGCCCAGCGCGCGGCCAAGGCCCAGCATGATCGCGCCGATCACACCCGATAGCCCATAGGGCAACACCGCGATCCGCACCATCTCCCATCGCGTCGCGCCCAGAGCCAGCGCCGCCTCGCGCTGGGTCTGCGGCACGGCACGGAAGACGTCGGTACAGACGGCGGCGATATACGGCACCACCATGATCGCGAGTACCACCCCCGCGCAGAGGATGCTCACCGAGACGCGCGGTCCCCTGAACAGGGGCAGAAAGCCCAGCGTCGCGCCGAGGAGCG
Organism: uncultured delta proteobacterium; assembly: GCA_963755905.1. GTDB lineage: Bacteria > Desulfobacterota > Binatia > Binatales > Binataceae > JAKAVN01. Next base: position 349,015 of record CAVWLM010000002.1, on the reverse strand, counting down.
GCTCCACGTGATCGCGCAGCCACGGCCCGAGCACGAAAACCGCCCACAGCCCGTACACCACCGACGGAATTGCCGCCAGCAGTTCGACCATGAAGCCGAGCCTCTGGCTGAGCCACGCCGGTACCATCTCGCTCAGGCAGAGCGCCACCCCGAGGCTCAGCGGCACCGCGATTACCAACGCCAGCGCCGAGGAGACCAGCGTTCCATAGATGAAGGGCAACGCGCCGAAGCGGTCGTTGACCGGGTCCCACTCGGTGCTGATGACGAAACCCCAGCCGAAGGCCTTGAGCGAAGGCGCTGAATCGATCACCAGTGCGATCGCCAGGCCGACCAGGACGCTCAGGCCCACCAGCGTCAGCAGGAGGGTAACGAGGTTGAAGATGCCGTCGCCGAGCGGACGAACGTGAAAGGCGCCAACGCGCGTCGGGCGCGCGGGCACCGCTATATTATTGCGCGTCGCTTCGAGAAATTCGGCCAAAATGAAACTGTCTGTTAGACCCCCGCCGCCCCACCGCGCCGTTGCCCACCTCGAAGCTACAGATCCCTCGCCGCAAACGTAACGCGGAAATGTTACGGCTGTGTTAATCGCAAGCGAACATCTGGAGTAAGCGCTCCTGAAAGCTCACGAAAATTGAAGATTTATGCCGGTTGTCCGAATCTCGGCTCGAAACTACCGCGGGCGGATTACTTCGGTTCCACCCATGTATGGCCTCAGCACCCTGGGCACCACGACGGTGCCGTCGGCCTGCTGATAGTTCTCCAGCACCGCTATCAGCGTGCGCGGCAAGCCCAGGCCCGAGCCGTTGAGCGCGTGAACGAATTCCGGACGTTCGCCTTTGCCGCGGCGGAAGCGCACGTTGGCGCGGCGTGGCTGAAAATCAGTGCAGTTCGAGCATGAGCTGACCTCCAGCCACTCCCCCGATCCCGGCGCCCACATCTCGACGTCGTAGGTCGCCGCGCTCGAAAACCCCAAATCGGCCGTGCAAAGCTGTACCACCCGAAACGGAATTTCAAGCCGGCGGCATACCTCGCACGCGTTTTCGACCAGCTTCTCCAACTCGTCGTCCGAGCTCTCGGGCCGAACCAGCTTGACCATCTCGACCTTGTCGAACTGATGGCCCCGCTTGATACCGCGGACGTCGCGCCCGGCCGACATCTTCTCGCGCCGAAAGCATGGCGTATAAGCCGTGAGGTAGATTGGCAGCCGCTCGGCCTCGAGGACCTCGTCGCGATAGAGATTGGTGAGCGGCATTTCAGAGGTGGGGATGAACCAGTAGTCCTCCTCGATATCGCGATACATCGTGTCCTGAAACTTGGGCAGATGGCCGGTGCCGGTGGCGGTGGCGCTGTTGACCATCAGCGGCGGTATCGCTTCGAGGTAACCCTGTTCGAGCGTCTTGAGGTCGAGCATCCAGGCGATAAGCGCCCGTTCCAGGCGCGCTCCCAGCCCCATCAGCACGTAAAACCGCGTGCCCGAGAGCTTCACCCCGCGCTCGAAATCGATGATCCCCAGCCGCTCGCCCAACTCCCAGTGCGGCAGCGGCTTGAAGCCGAATTCGGCTGGCTCGCGTTCGCCGCGCACGATGCGATTGTCGGCCTCGCTCCTGCCGACCGGAACGTACGGCCGCGGCAGATTGCGCATCCCGAGCATCAATTGCTCGAATTGCCGCTCGACCTCGCTCAGTTCGCGATCGTCCGCCGAGATGCGATCGCCGAGCGCGCGCATCTCGGCGCGTCTTCGCTCGCGCTCTTCGGGCGACGCCTTGCCCAGCTCCCGCGATTCGCGAGTGCGCTGTGCGCGCAGATCGTCAAGTTCGTGCTGCAGGCGGCGCCGGCGGGCGTCGGTCTCCAGTATCTGCTCGACCTCGGCGGGATCGACGCCACACTTGGCAAGCTCGGCCTTGACGAAGTCAGGTTGTTCGCGGATGAGTCGAATATCGAGCATTCAAAAGGCGTCCTTCAGAAGTTCGAGATGGCGACGGCCGCCGTCCTCGAGGATCGCTACCACGTCGAAGCGCATCGGGCGGTCTTCGGCGCGGCGGCTCCGGGCGTAAACTTGGCCGGCGCGTCTCAGATGGCGCTGCTTGTACGAGTTCACCGCTTCCTGAGGCATCCCGTAGTACGCCGTGCGCCGGGTCTTGACCTCGACGAACACCAGCGTTTCGCCGTCCATCGCTACCAGATCGATCTCGGCGCCGGCGCCGCGAAAGTTGCGCTCGAGGATGCGGTACCCGAGACGCCGCAGATGACGCTCGGCGATCCGTTCGCCTGTGCGCCCGAGGGCAATCCGGTCCAGCCCGGCAAACGAACGCCACCCGAAATCCCGCAGATTCGAGAGCCGATCGATCCAGGCGCCAACACGCCAGGCGCCAAAGCGGCCGGGAACCTTCATTTCTCAACTGCCCCACAAAGCGTAGGTGTCTCGCCGCCCGCTGGCAAGCGGCCAGCGACTCTCGATACGAACGGTCAACCGCGAATGACGAAGACCCTGACTTCACAAACCGCGGATGTTAGGATTGTCGTCGATGGCCGACGAAAAGATCAGTCTTGAACAGGTCCGGCATGTCGCACGCCTTGCGCGCCTGGAGCTTGCACCCGCCGAAGAGCAACGTCTGCAGCACGAGATGAGCGAGATGCTGGGCTATGTCCAAAAGCTCAATGAACTCGACACCACCGCGGTCGAGCCGACGGCCCAGGTTGGCGAGTCCGGCGCCCCGGTGCGCGAGGATACGGTCAGCAACCGGCCAGCCGCCGACGCGATGCTGGCCAATGCGCCGGCGCGCGAGGGCTTCTTTTTTAAAGTGCCCAAAATTATCGAGTGACACCTGGCGAATCGCGAGTCACTCGCGAGTGAACCACCCAGGGCGCACAGCGACATCGACCACGGCTTATCACGACAACTCATCACGACAGCCTATCGCGAGAACATGGGATCCGAACTTAACCGACTGACGATTACCGAGGCTCGCGAGCGTCTGCGGCGGCGCGAAATCACCTCGCGCGAGCTGACCCGCGACTGCCTCGCGCGAATCGCCGCGGTCGAGCCGCGCCTCAACGCATTCATCACGGTGAGCGAAACCGAGGCGCTGGAACAGGCCGAAGCGGCCGACCGCCGCCTGGCCCACGGCGACGCGCCCGACCTGTGCGGGATTCCGCTCGGCATCAAGGACATCTATTGCACCCGCGGCGTGCGCACGACCTGCGCCTCGAAGATTCTCGGCGATTTCACTCCGCCATTCGACGCCACCGTGATTGAAAAGCTGCGGACCGCGGGCGCGGTATTCGTCGGCAAGGCCAACCTCGATGAATTCGCGATGGGCTCCTCGACCGAGAACTCGGCCTTCGGTCCGACGCGCAATCCATACGACCTCGAACGCGTCGCCGGCGGATCGTCGGGCGGGTCGGCGGCGGCGGTCGCGGCCGACGAATGCCTCGCCGCGCTCGGCACCGATACCGGCGGTTCGATTCGCCTGCCCGCCTCGTTTTGCGGCGTGGTCGGGATCAAACCGACTTACAGCCGCGTAAGCCGCTACGGCGTTATCGCCTACGCCTCGTCGCTCGACCAGGTCGGCCCCTTCGCGCGCACCGTGCGCGACGCGGCGACAGTGTTGCGGGCTGTCGCCGGCAGCGACCCGCGCGACTCGACCTGCTCCGCGCGTCCGGTGCCCGACTACGAACGCGCGCTCACCGGCGAGGTTCGCGGGATGCGTATCGGAGTGCCCAGGGAATACTTCGTCGAGGGGATGGACGCCGCGGTCGAAGCCGCGGTCCGCGCCGCGCTGAAGGGGTTGGAGGCGATGGGTGCGCGGACTGTTGAGATTTCGCTTCCCCATACCGGCTATGCGGTCGCCGCCTATTACCTAATCGCGACCGCCGAGGCGAGCGCGAACCTGGCGCGCTACGACGGGATGCGCTACGGCTTTCGCGCCTCCGCCGACAACAATATCGAACTGTATAATCGCACTCGCGCGCAAGGGTTCGGCCCGGAGGTCAAACGGCGCATCATGCTCGGCACCTTCGCGCTCTCGGCCGGCTATTACGACGCCTACTATCTAAAGGGCCAAAAAGTGCGGACGCTCATCCGGCGCGATTTCGAACGCGCTTTCGAGAGTTGCGACCTGGTCGCGGCGCCCGTCGCGCCAACCACCGCGTTCCGGCTCGGCGAAAAGACCGATGACCCGCTCAAGATGTATCTCTCCGACATCTTCACCATCTCGGTGAATCTCGCGGGGCTCCCGGGAATGTCGGTGCCGTGCGGCGCCGATGGGAGCGGGATGCCGATCGGGCTGCAACTTATCGGCCCGCCCTTCGGCGAAGAAGCGATCTTGCGGGCCGGTGATGCCTGGGAGCGCTCCGGCGGCTTTGCGCCGCTCGCGCCACGTCTCTAGACGCGCGCGGCGATGGGATCATTGAAGCAATGAACACTGACGCATACGAAGCGGTAATCGGGCTCGAAGTTCATGCCCACATGCTGACCCGCTCAAAGCTCTTCTGCGGGTGCGCGACGGACTTCGGCGCCCCGCCCAATCATAACGTCTGCCCGGTATGCATGGGGATGCCGGGAGTGCTGCCGGTACTCAATCGCCACGTGGTCGAATTGGCTATTCGAACAGGGCTCGCCGCGCATAGCAAGATCGAGCCGCACTCGGTATTCGCGCGCAAGAGTTATTTCTATCCCGACCTGCCCAAAGGCTATCAGATTAGCCAGTATGACCAGCCACTATGCCGCGGTGGCTATATCGAACTCCCGGCGCGCGAAGGTGGGGATCCCAAACGCATCCGGCTGGTGCGAATCCATCTCGAAGAGGACGCCGGCAAAAATATCCACGCCGATAGTGCGAGCCTGGTGGACTTCAACCGCTCAGGCGTTCCCCTGATGGAGATAGTCAGCGAGCCGGATATCCGCTCACCCGAAGAAGCCGTGTCCTATCTGCACGAGCTGCGCGAGATGCTGCGCTCGCTCGGAGCCTCCGACGGCAAGATGGAAGAAGGCAGCCTGCGATGCGACGTCAACGTCTCGGTGCGTCCGCGCGGCGCGACGGAATTGGGCGCCAGAACTGAAATCAAGAACCTCAACTCGTTTCGCTTCGTTGAAAAAGCGATCGTGTACGAGGTCAACCGGCAGATCGGGGAGGTTACCGCCGGCCGGCGTGTCGCGCAGGAAACCCATCTATGGGATCCCGAGCGCGAGGTAACGCGGCCGATGCGCTCCAAGGAATTCGCCAACGACTATCGCTATTTCCCCGAGCCTGATTTGCCGCCGCTGATCGTACCGTCCGATCTGGTTGAGAGTATCCGGGTCGCGATGCCCGAGATGCCTGCGGAGCGGCGCGAGCGTTATATCCGAGAATTCGACCTCAGCGCCTACGAAGCTGGCGTGCTCACGGGCGAGCTCGAAGTCGCCGAATACTTCGAAGCGATGCTCTCCGGCCTGCGTAATCGCAAGACCGCGGCCAACTGGGTAATGACCGAGGTACTGCGCGCGGCCAACGAATCGGCCAAGCCGCTCGCGGAGGCGGCGCCAAAGCCACAGGAGACCGGCGCACTGCTGGGGATGGTCGAGAGCGCGCGCATCAGCCTCAACGCCGCGAAGACCGCGTTCGCCGCGATGTGCCGCTCGGGCAAAGGTGCGGAGGCGACCGTAGCGGAGCTCGGCCTGGCCCAGGTCTCCGACGAGGCTGCTATCGCCGAGGCCTGCGATCGGGTGCTGGCGGCTGAAAGCGTCAAGCTCGCCGAGTATCGCGCCGGACGCGACAAGTTATATGGGTTCTTCGTCGGCGCGGTGATGAAAGCGATGGGCGGCAAGGGAAATCCCAAGGTCGTCAACGAGGTCTTGCGCCGCAAACTCGCCGGCTGACCTTATCGCACGACACCTTCTTGTAAGATAGCCCACCGGCGCGCTCGGAAAATGAAGGCGCGCCGCAACCGCGCGGCGCGCCTCACTTAGTATCCTGGTCAGCGCGGACGTTTCTTCACCGGGCTACATTGTTGCCCTTAGCTGATACGCCATCGCCTTCGATTGGAGCACGATTACCCTCCAGTGCGGCGCGGACTCGCCCGCCGAGGCCAGTATCGACCTGCGTCCAGTATTGAATTGCGCGCTGCTGCATCTCTGGCTTCACGCCGTCCTTCAAGTGGCCGACGATATTCGTCACCAGGTGGTCGCGGTCGGTGCTGGACAGGACCTCACGATATAACGTGCCAGGCTGCCCGAAATCTTCGTCATTGGCGTGCTTGACGTACGCGGTTCGTGCGATCTCGCCCGCTTCGATCTGCCAGTTCGGCAGTTCATAGGCCGGGTCGGCCTTGGGTCCGCCAAACGAGTTCGGCGCATAGACCGGGTCGGGCGGATTGGTGTGGCGCATCGCGCCGTCACGATTGTAACTGTGCACGGGAGCCAGGGGCCGATTTACCGGCAACTCGAGATAGTTGGTACCGATACGGTGGCGGTGAGTATCGGGATAGCTGAAAAGCCGGCCCAGAAGCATTTTGTCGGGACTCGGGCCGATACCTCGCACCATATTGGCCGGCTCGAAGGAAGCTTGTTCGATCTCCGCGAAGTAATTCTCCGGATTGCGATTCAGTACCATCCGGCCGATCGGGATTTGCGGATAGTCCTTGTGCGGCCAGACTTTCGTCAGGTCGAAAGGATTGAAACGATAGTCCGCCGCATCCTCGAAGGGCATGATCTGCATCTCCAGCCGCCATTCCGGCGCGTTGCCGTTGGCAATCGAGTTGTACAGATCGCGCAGATGGTAATCCTTGTCCTCCGCCGCCATCACCTTGGCGTCCGCATCGGTGAAATTCTCGATCCCCTGCACAGTCTTGAAATGATATTTCACCCAGAATTTTTTGCCGCCCGCGTTCTCCCATAAAAACGTATGACTGCTGTAGCCATTCATGTGCCGCCAGGATCGCGGGATGCCGCGATCGGTCATCAAAAATGTCACTTGATGCGCGGATTCGGGCGATAGGGTCCAGAAATCCCACTGCATGTTGTTGTCGCGCAGATGGTTATCGGCCCGGCGCTTTTGCGAATGGATAAAGTCCTGGAATTTCTGCGGGTCACGGATAAAAAAAATCGGCGTGTTGTTGCCGACCAAATCGTAGTTGCCCTCCTGAGTGTAGAACTTGAGCGCGAAACCGCGGGGATCGCGAACGGTATCGGCGGATCCCGCCTCCTGGGCAACCGTGGAAAACCGCGCCAGCATCGGCGTGCGAAGGCCCTTCTTGCTCAGGAAATGGGCTTTGCACCAGGGCGTCACGTCCTCAGTCACTTCGAAAAAGCCGTGAGCGCCTCCGCCTTTCGCGTGAACCACGCGTTCGGGAACCCGCTCGCGGTTGAACTGAGCCATCTTCTGGATCAGGTAATGGTCCTGCAGCAGGATCGGACCGTTCGGGCCCGCGGTAAGCGAATGCTCATCGCTGGCAGCCGGGATCCCGGCATCGGTGGTCGTTACTGGAGGTATTTTATCGGCCATGTTGCTCTCCTTTGAAGAACATTGCGTGTTTGGAAAATCGGACCCTCGAAATGCCGCGTGTGATCGAGTCCTCGGCGCCGTGGCGACGGGAAATGGAAGCTGCCGAGGTTGATGAGCCGCATCAAACCCCTCGGGACACGAGCGACGCCGGATGTGCGCTGTGCTCTTTCATCATTTGCCCGAGCGCGCCCACGGTCAAGGCAATGCGCCGGATTTGTTCTTTCGAGCACCAAGTAGACCATATATAATATTAGAGCAGGTCTAACCTACAGCCAAAAAAAAATCGGCCTCGCTCGTTCAGGCTCTTTTGTTCGCCCCGCCCTTCATCCGGCCGCGCACCACCACGTGGTATTCGCGCACCTCGAAACCGTCGAGCGAATCCACCTTCGACACCGCGAGCGCCTCCCACGGAATGTCGTAAAGGCGGCCGCTCTGCTCGTCGACGAAATGATGATGCTTGCCGACGTTAGCGTCGAACACGGTCTTGCCCTCGTTGATCACTAATTGCCGCAGCAATCCTTTTTTCACGAACAGGTTGAGCGTGTTGTAGACGGTGGCGCGGGAGATCATCGGAAAGGCCCGCTTGACCCTGGACCAGACCTTGTCGGCCGTCGGATGCTCGCAGGTCTCGAGCACGTAGCGGGCCACCGCGACCCTCTGTGCCGAGGGTTGTATGCCATGCGCCCGCAGCAGCGCTAGCGGATCGGCCTTCACCACATCAAGACTATGTCTAAAGTTGGACTCGTGTCAAATATGGGCAGCCGAAAGCGCCACACCGCGCAGCACTCACCCCTTGGGGAGACCCAATTGCCGTTCGCCGATGATGTTGCGCTGAATTTCGCTGGTCCCGCCCGCGATCGTGTATTGGCGCGAGCTGAGCACCCGGTTGAGCCATCGCGGCGCGTCGGGCACGTCGGCGGTCGGCTCGGCCAGCAGCGCGTTATGGCCCAACAGCTCGCTCGCGAAGCGCGCAATCGCGACTCCCAACTCCGAGCCGGCGAGCTTCAACACCGAGCCCTCGGGCCCCGGCGGCAAGCCCTTGAGCCGTCGCGTAAGCGAACGCATCCGCGTGTACTTGAGCGCCTCGCATTCGGTCATGAATCCGGCGAGGCGCTGGCGCACCCATTCCTGATCCCACGCCGGGCGGCCGTCGATCTTGACCGCATGCGCCAGTTCCGCGAGGCGGCGCACCTGGGAGGAATGCCCTCCCCCGCCGGCCATCCCGCGCTCGAAGCCGAGCGTGGTCATCGCGACCTTCCATCCTTCGTTCTGTGGCCCGACGAGATTTTTCTTCGGCACCTGGACGTTGTCGAAGAAGACCTCGTTGAAGTGGCGATGACCGCTCATCAGGACGAGAGGGCGCACCTCGATTCCTGGACTTTTCATATCCACCAGCAGATAGCTGATGCCCTTGTGCTTGGGCGCTTCGGGATCGGTGCGGGTCAGCATGTAGATGCGATCGGAGTACTGCGCGCCGGAGGTCCATACCTTCTGCCCGTTGACGACGAAATAGTCGCCGTGATCGGTCGCGCGGGTTTGCAGTCCGGCGAGGTCGGAGCCCGCGCCCGGCTCGGAATAGCCCTGGCACCAGATGTCCTCGCCGCTCAGGATGCGCGGAATATAGTACTTCTTCTGTTCGTCGGTGCCCCAATACATCATCGTCGGCCCGAGCAACTGGAGCCCGGAATAGCCCGGCAGCACCGGCGCGCGCGCCCGCGAGTATTCCTCGTCGAAGATGATCTGCTCCATCAACGGCGCCGCGCGACCGCCATACTCTTTGGGCCACGCGAGTCCCGCATAGCCCGCGGAGTTGAGCGTCGCCTGCCAGCGGCGGCGCTTCTCGAACACTTCGCGGGAGCCCGCGACCCGCTCGTCCATCGCGTCGTCGACGCATAGATCGGGCGGCAGATTGTCGCGCAGCCAATCGCGGACCTCTTTGCGGAAGGCCTCCTGTTCGGGGGTGTACTCGAAATCCATTTTGCTACCTTGTCGGATACCTTTGTCAGATGGCTGCCGTTAGCCGGATAGCCGCTGATGCCGCGAGCGTCAGTTGAGATTGAAGGCGCGCACCGCGTTGTCCCACAAAATCTTGCGCCTGCTCGCCTGCTCGATAGGCTGACGCATCATCGCGTCGATTCCCCAGGGAAAAGTTCCGTCGGGATGCGGATAGTCGGTGTCCCACAGGAAGTTGTCGTCGCCCACCAGCTCGACCGCGGCTTTCATCGTCGGTTCGTCGCCGCGGAAAGCGACCCAGAAGTTGCGTTTGAAATATTCGGTCGGCGCCTTGGTGAGATATTCGTGCTCGGAGTTGCCGCCGTAGTTCCAATGCTGTTCCATCCGTTGCAGCCAGTACGGCACCCATCCGCCGTCGGCCTCGACGTGGACCACCTTGAGCTTGGGCAGCTTCTCCAGCACGCCGTACCAGATGAGTCCCGTCATCGCCGCCATCGCCTCGAACGGATGGGACAGGATATGGCCGCTCACGTGCGTGTTCATCCGGTCGCCGAACGATGGCACCGAGGACGAGGCCGAATCGTGAGTCGAAATCGGCAGGCCGAGCCTTTCGACCTCGGTCCACAGCGGCAGGTAATAGTCGTCGAAGATCGAATAGCCGTCGACCGGATTGGGCCGCACGTAGAAACTCACCGCGCCGAGCTTGGCCGCGCGATTCGCCTCCGCGATCGCCTTGTCGACGTCCTGCATCGGCAGGATCGCAGCGGGACGCAGGCGCTTGCTATTGGCCGAACAGTATTCGGCCGTCCAGTTGTTGTAGGCGCGGCAACATGCGGCGAGAAGTTCGGGGTCGTTGAAACGGCGCCCCAGCATTTGCCCCGCGAAGGTCGGATAGAGAACCTGCACGTCGACGCCCTGCTCGTCCATGTCCTGCAGGCGGCTTTGCGCATTGAAGCCGGCCGTGCTCGCGCGCTTGAACCGCTGCATCGCCTTCGCCACGGTTTTGAAAAACGCCGGCGCCGCCATCGGATACTTGCCCTTTTCGCGGGTGAACGGTTCGCCCTCGACCAGGAAGGTGCGCCGGCCCGACGCGGGCGCAATACCCATCTTCGGCGCCGCGCTTTTGTAGCGATCCTCGATATGTCGCTCCCACAGCCAGTCGGGTTCCATCATGTGGCTGTCCACGTCGACGATCTTGTATCCGTCCTTCATCGCTCTTTACCTCTCGATACTCCAGTATAGCGTTAGCCGCGCGTGCAATGGCTCTCGGAGCCGGCGGGCGACCGTCTCAAGCCTGCGGCACGATCAGCGCCTTGACTCCCTGGCGCGCCTTCAACAGTTCGAACGCCTCGAGGCCGTGATCCAGATCGTAGCGATGCGTGACCATCGGCCGCAGGTCGACCGCGCCGCTCGCCACCATCGCGATTGAGCGCCGCCACGTCTCGGGCGTGCGCACGCGCGAGGGAATGATGCTGACGCCGTGAAAGAACAGCGACCGCAGTTCGGTTCCCGCGACGTCGCGCGCCGGCCATCCCAGTTCGATCAGCGAGCCGCCTTTGCGCACGATATGGCGCGCCGAATCGAACGCCCCCGACGCGTCGAAGACCACGTCAGCACCGCCCGCCGGCATCAGCGCGCGCACCTGCTCCAGCCAGTCGCGATCGCTCGCGCACACAGTCCGGAAACCCATGCGCCGCGCCAGTTCCAGACGCTCGGCGTCGACCTTGAGCCCGGTGATCACGATCGAGCTGACGCCGAGCGCGCGCGCCGAAAGCGCCGCGCTGAGACCGATCGGCCCCGGCCCTTCGATCACCGCGCTGTCGCCGGCGTGGAGGCCCGAAATTTCCACCGCATGCACGCCAGTCGCGAACGGCTCGAGCATCGCGGCGCTCTCCATGTCCATCGACTTCGGCACCAGCCACGAATTGGTGACGGGTGCGATGCAGAACTCGGCAAACGCACCGCCCAGGCGGGTCGGCGCGTCGCAATAGTTAAACCGTCCGGCGGTGCACGAGCCGCATCGCCCGCACTGGCCGAACGGATCGAGCGCGACGTGATCGCCCACCTTGAAGCCACTCACGCGCGCGCCGACTTCGACCACTTCGCCGGCCGGCTCATGGCCGAGCACCGCCGGCAAACTCGCGACCGCGCGTTCGGCGCCCAGTTCCCATTCGTAGATGTGAAGGTCGGAGCCGCAGATGCCGCAGGCCGCGACCTTGACCAGCAGTTCGCCCTCGCCCGGACGGGGCACCGGCGTCTCTATGAGTTCAGCGCCGGGCGCGGGCCGGGTCTTGGCAATCGCTTTCATCGGTTCACCTCTCAACTGTCATTTAATACGACCGCGCGCCCGCCGCCGTCAAAGGGCGCGGCGAGCGAAATGTCCACGCGATGATTCTAAACGACGCCGCCGCTGCCTTGCGGGGTCAGGCCCAATGCCGCATCGGCACGCCCCGATAACGCATCCGCGGGCGGATCAATCGGTTATCGGCGTATTGCTCGAGGCTATGCGCGATCCAGCCTGCGGCGCGGCCGAGCGCGAAAATCGCCGCCGGCAATCCGCGCGCGAAGCCCAGCATCCGCGCGCACACGGTCAGATAAAAGTCGAGGTTGGGCCGCAGCCGCTCGCGCCGCCAGACGGTCTCCTCAACGCGCAGAGCGGTTTCGAACAGCCGTCGACCGCGCCGGCGCGCGATCTCCGCGGCCTCTTTCTTGAGCAGCATCGCGCGCGGATCCCCGCCCGGGTAGATCGCGTGGCCGAAGCCGGGCGGGAGACGCCACTTGACGCTGAACGCGGCGAGGCATTCCTCGAGCCGGGCGCCGGCGTCGATTTGGCCGAACATCTGCTCGATTCGGTCGCATGCGCCGCCATGGATCGGTCCCGACAACGAACAGAGCGCGGCCAGCACCGACGCGTAAAGATCCGCGCCCGTCGAAGCGACCACGCGCGCCGCGAAGGTCGAGGCGTTGAGCTCGTGCTCGGCGCACGCGATCAGGATGCGATCGAGCGTGGCGATCTCCCACTCGGCCGCCGCGGCGTGCAGGCCAACGCTCGCGAGACGCGCCGCCATCCCGGCGCCGCCCGCCGCATGCCCCGCGCGGCTACGCGCCAGCGCGAGCGGCAACACGCTCATGATCCGCGTGCCCTGCTCGACCGTGGGACGGGTGCCGCGATGGCGCTCGAGCGAGGCCAGCGCCGGCATCGCGACTTCCAGCCGCAACAGCGGCGAAGCGTCTTCGCCCACCGCGTGCAGCGCCGCGGCGACCCGTTCCGGCACTTCGGTCCGCGCGATTACCTGGCGCAAAGCCGCGACTTCGCCGGCCCGCGGCCGCTCGCCGTGCCAGAGCAGCAGGCAGACCTCCTCGAACGACGCGCGCGCGATCAATTCTCCGATCGAATAGCCGCGATACGCGAGTTGGCCGTCGATTATCGAGCTCACCGCCGACTCGGCGACGATCACGCCGTAGGCCGAACCGTCGCTCGACGGCGGTTGCGCAACGGTCACCCACGACGAGGCGTCGGGCAGGCTGCGACCGCGCCGCCCGCCCTCGGCAGTCGCGAGATCGCGCAGCGCGTCGATATCGTCGCGGCGGTAAAGCGCCTGGCGCCCGATCCGGCGGCGGTAGCTGCGCAGCCATCCGCGGCTGACGTAAGCGTAGAGCGTGCCGAGCTTAACGCCGAGTTGCGCGGCCGCTTCGTCGGCGGTGATCATGCGGGGCCGGTCGGCTTCGCGCGTCGCCATCGCGACTATCACGCCATCGCGGCCCGCCGCACGTCAAGCCACTAGGCGAGCGCCCGATACCCGGGCGCTGTCCTCACCTACGCGAGCGTTGCTTCAGGCGTGGAGCAGTTCGCGCAGGACGTACGGCAGGATACCGCCGTGGCGCATGTATTCGACTTCCTCGGGCGTGTCGATCCGCGCCAGCACTTCGAACTCGCGCGTATTGCCGCCGTCGCTGACCCGCACCTGGAGCTGCTGACGCCGCGCGACGCCCGCCGCGAGCCCTTCAATAGAGTAGCTTTCGCGCCCCGTCAGCCCCAGGCTCTTGCGCGTCGCGCCGCCAGTGAACTCGAGGGGCAGCACGCCCATCCCAACCAGATTGCTGCGATGGATCCGCTCGAAACTCTCCGCGATCACCGCGCGCACGCCGAGCAACTGCGTTCCCTTGGCGGCCCAGTCGCGCGAGCTTCCCGAGCCGTACTCCTTGCCCGCGATCACGATCAACGCAACGCCCTCGGCCCGGTAGCGCTCGGCGGCCTCGAAGATCGTGGTGCGCTCGCCGTCGGGCAGACACGCGGTGAAGCCGCCCTCGACGCCCGGTACCAGCTCGTTGCGCAGCCTGATATTGGCGAAGGTCCCGCGCACCATCACTTCATGGTTGCCGCGGCGCGCGCCGTAGGAGTTGAAATCGCGCGGCTGAACGCCGTTGGCGATCAGATATTTTCCGGCCGGCGTGTCGGCTCCGATCGATCCGGCCGGCGAAATATGATCGGTGGTAACGCTGTCGGCGAGCATCGCCAGCACGCGCGCGTCCTCGATATCGCGGACCGGCGGCGGAGTCGCGCCGACCCCATCGAAGAACGGGGGCGCTTTCACATACGTCGAATCATTCTCCCAACTGAACAGATCGCCTTCGGGCACCTGGAGCCCGCGCCAGTGCGCGTCGCCCTCGAACACCTGGCCGTACTCCTTACGGAACATCGCGGAATCGATCGAACCGGCGACCACTTCGGCAAGCTCGCGCGGCGACGGCCAGATGTCGCGCAGGTAAACCGGATCGCCCCGCTGATCCTTGCCCAGCGGATCGCGCTCGGGATCGAAGTTCATCGTGCCCGCGATCGCGTAAGCGACTACCAGCGGCGGCGAGGCTAGATAGTTGAAGCGTACGAACGGATTGATACGGCCCTCGAAGTTGCGGTTGCCGCTCAATACAGCGCACGCCACCAGGTCGTGCTCCTTGATCGCCGCCGCGATAGCTTCGGGCATCGGACCGCTATTGCCGATACAGGTCGTGCAACCGTAGCCAACCAGATGGAAGCGCAGTCGCTCGAGGTATTCGGTAAGGCCCGCGCGAGAGAGATAATCGGTAACCACTTTCGATCCCGGCGCGAGACTGGTCTTGACCCACGGCTTGACGCTGAGCCCGCGCTCGACCGCTTTCTTGGCCAGCAGCCCCGCCCCAAGCATCACCGAGGGGTTCGAGGTGTTCGTGCAGCTCGTTATCGCCGCGATAACCACCGCGCCCTGCGCGAGGTGGAAGCGCTCGCCGCCCTCGTGCGCCACCTCGATGCTATGCGCGAGCCGTCCGAGCTCGGCGGCGGGGATTGCCTGATGCGGCGCTTGAACGGACGCACCGCCCTCGCCGATCCAGCGCGCGACGACCTCCGGATCGACTCCATTGTGATGGGCAACCTCCTTGGCCAGTTCGCGGCGGAACTCGGTCTTGGACGCGCGCAAGCGCACGCGATCCTGCGGGCGCCGCGGCCCCGCCATGCTCGGCTCGACCGTGCTGAGGTCCAGCTCCAGCGTGTCGGTGAAGATCGGATCGGGCGAATCGGCGGTGCGAAAGAGCCCCTGGGCCTTGCAGTAAGCTTCGATCAGTTTCACCTGCGGTTCCGCGCGTCCGCTGAGGCGCAGGTATTCGAGCGTCTGGTCGTCGACCGGGAAAAATCCGATCGTTGCGCCGTATTCGGGCGACATGTTGCCGAGCGTAGCCCGGTCGGCGACGCTCAGGCTGCCGAGTCCGCTCCCGAAGTACTCGACGAACTTGTTGACCACGCCACGCTTGCGCAGCATCTGCGTGACCGTCAGCACCAGGTCGGTAGCGGTCGCGCCCGCGCGCATCGCGCCGGTAAACCTGAAACCGATCACCTCGGGAATCAGCATCGGAATCGAGCGCCCGAGCATCGCGGCCTCGGCCTCGATTCCGCCCACGCCCCATCCGACCACGCCGAGCCCGTTGATCATCGTGGTATGCGAGTCGGTGCCGAGCAGAGTGTCCGGATAAGCCTGACCATCCTTGGAAGTGAACACGACCGGGGCGAGATATTCGAGGTTCACCTGATGCACGATTCCGGTGTCTGGGGGGACCACGCGGAAATTGTTGAAAGCACCCTGGCCCCAGCGCAAAAACAGGTAACGCTCGCGGTTGCGCTCGAACTCCAGGCCGGCATTGATTCCAAACGCCGCGGCGCTGCCGAAGCTATCGACCTGCACCGAATGGTCGATCACGAGATCGGCGGGCTGGATCGGATTGATCCGCGAGGGATCGCCGCCCAGGCGCTTGATCGCGTCGCGCATCGCGGCCAGGTCGGCGACCACCGGCACGCCCGTGAAGTCCTGTAGCAACACGCGCGCCGGCATGAAGGAGAACTCGCGCTCGCCCGGCTGCGGCTGCCAATGACCGACCGCCTCGACCTGGTCGGCGGTGACCACCACGCCGTCCTCGCGGCGCAGAACGTTCTCGAGCATCACCTTAATCGAATAGGGCAGGCGCGCAAGCGCGAAGCCGTGGCGTTCGAGCGCGGGCAGACTGAAGATCGTGTATTTGCGGCCGCCAACGTTGAGCGCCGTGCGCGCACCAAAACTGTCTTTACTCATGTTCAGGCTGAATCCTTTCCGGAAGTCGTGCGTCCGGGGCCGTAAACGGCGCGGACAAGTTGTCCGTTAAAGATAGCCTGACGCTGCGATTTTCGCCAAGACGCGGAGAACCGCGCCGGATCCTTCGCGTCAGCCGCCTAAGGATGACGGAAGGGAAGGCTTCTTTACGCTGTCACTTAGGGCAACTCGCGCAACAGCCTGCCGTCTTCAGCGTAAAAGTTGAGGCCCGCCTCGCCTTCGGCGTCGACGCCAAGGAGTGCACGCGCGTGATTGCCGTTGTCCATCAGGCGCACGGTCGGGATTCCGTCGGTGCTGACTTCGAGCGACAGCCTGAGCTTGTTGGAGGTGTCATAGAGCCGGACGCTTGGCACACCCAGGTTGTCGACGACGATCCGGGCGCGAGGATTGTTGTCGCGATCATAGATCGCGAACCCTGCCTGGCCGTCGCCGTTGACGTCGATTTTCGCGCGCGGCTTGCCGGCCGCGTCGAGCACCACGAATTCCGACGCGGTCACGATTCGTTGTGGAGGCGCCGGCGTGGTAGCGTTCGCCTCGATCGCATTTTTCCCGCCGAGGTTCGCGTCGCCGCCGATACTAGCCGGAGTGGCTGAAACCGAGCGTGATCGGCATGCCTCGTTCGTCAGGGCTCCGCCGATCAAGCCGCCGACGAAGACCAGCACGCCATAGATCCATAGCGTCTTTTTCATAGGCAAGATCTCAGCCGCAGCGCCCGCGTGAATGCAAGATCGGCCGGGCCGCTCGCGGTCGGCCCTTTATTCAGAAGACTGCTTAAGGAGCCGTTCCTATTCGGCAACTCTGGCGAAGGTGACTCACGGACTTTGAGCTCGGGTCGTTTGCTCCGTCATCCTCTTCGCAGTCATCCGGAGCGAGCGCTGCGCGAGTCGAAGGATCGCACGCGGTATCTTATGCCGCGTGATTCCCGGGCCTTCGCAGGAAACCCATCACCGCCGTTCGTCTAACTATCCTCATGACGAAGCGCGCTCGGGCGGGCGCATCGCGTAGATCCGCGTCAGCTTCACCTCGAGCTCGATCACCTGACGCGGATTTCCGCTCTGCGCCGCGCGCGCCGGACGCAGGCTGCCGGAGACTTCGCGCGCGACCCCGTAGACGATCGCGGCCGCGCCGTCGGCGCGCCACGTCGTGAACGCGACCTTGGGATTGGTTGCGATATCGCGCCTGCGCAGCGTGTTGTCGTAGACCACGAGCCTGAGCCGCGTGCCGTCGATCCGCGCATGAACCGGCGCGATATGCGGACTTCCGTTCTCACCTGCTGTCGCCATCGCGACCAGCCGTACGCTCTGCCAGAATTCGACGAACTCGGCGGCAGTCATCTGGCGCGCCGGATAGGCGAGCGAATCGGCCGCCGCCGGTCCAGCCGACGCGGCACTGCGATCGAGCAGTTTCTGCAAGGCCGGCAAATCCGGCAGCTCGGGCAAACCCTTCTCATCAGAGGTCATCATTAGTCGCTGGGCTTCAGCTAGCGGTGGCCCGCGGCGCGCGAGGGCGCCGGCCCGGGCAATCCATCATAGACCAGTGCGCGGCCGTCGGAATGAAACCCCATCGCGGCCATCGCTCCGACCCGCACCGAATCAAGCGCGGGCGCTCCATCGATCGTATCTACCACGACTTTACGCCTCAGCCCGATCAGCGCTCCCACCGCGGCCGAGAAGACCTCGTCGTCGAGCGAGTCGAGGCTCATCAACGCGCGGCCCGCAAGCCCGAGGGTCGCCCGCCCCGCGCGCAGAACCACGAAGTTGCCGGCCTCGCGCGCCACCCCGCATCCTGGCAACACCGCGCCATACGGATTGGCCGGGTCGACGGCGCTGAGCGCGACCGGACTCTGCCGCGAAACGTTGCGCGCCGCCGCAAGCATCTCGAGCGCGGCCGGGAGCGCGTACTGCTCACCCGAAAGCGCACGTATAAAGTAGCCGCGGCGGATCGATCCCGCGTACTCCATCCTGCGGAGCGCGAACGAAATTTCATGCCAAGCGAGCGGTTCGCCCTCCAGGCCCAGCATCTCTCGCGTCACGATTCCGTTGCGCTTGAGCAGCATCTCGGCGCGTTCCCGCGCGAGATCTCGCGCAGGCGCGAGACGCTCAGCGCGCGCGCCCGTGCGGGCTTCAGGCTGCGCCCCCTGAGCGTTGGAGAGGGGCGCCGGCGCCACCGCGCCGTCGCCCCTCTCCAATGCCGACCAGCGCCCGGTGACGCTCGAGCGCAGACGCGCGCGCAGCGCCGCGTCGTGACGGGCCCGCCGATGAGCCCCCGGCGCCATCGCGCGCACCGCCTCGGGCGCGGCCCACAGCAGGCGCAGCGGCGCGAAGCTGTCGTTGGAAACGCGGCCGGCCGCCGCCAGGCGCCATAACGCGGCGAGCGCCGTCCGCTCCGCCAGGCCGGCGCGCTCGGCGAGCTGGTCGAGGTATTGCGCACCGCCGGTGGCGAGGGCGAGGAAAACCTTCTGCTCGTCGCGGTCGGCGAACTCGGCGGCGGCGTCATTCGCCGCTGCCGAGTTCGCTGCGCGGTTCAGCGAATCGCCCGACGCGCCGCCGGCGCGACGGCGCCGCAGGAACGTGATTCGCGCGGGCAACTCGCCCGCGGCGTCCTCACCCGGCACCGCGGCCCACACCACTTCGCCTCCAAGGCAAAGCAGGTCCAGCCATTCGGGGCGATAGCCGGGGATACGCGCGGGCAGGATTGCGCGTTCCCACGACTCCGGGCTAAGCGGAACGCCCGAGAGCTGCTCCAGCACGGCGGCGACGCCGGATTGGTCGGCGGCGATACCCACACCGCCTACGTGATGCCATCGCATACGGAACAAAGCGTATTCGTGGTCGGCGCACGGCTCGGTCTCAGCGCGCAAACGGTTGAGCGTCAGGCGATGGATTTTCTCCAGGTTGTAGCGGTCGCACCATTGCTCGGGGCCTTTGCCCGCCGCGCCGCGCGGGCGAGCCGCGCCGAGCGGCACGCGATGCGGCGTGAAATGACCGCGGAAAATCAGCCCCTTGGCTTCAAGCGCGAGCAGACTCTTTTCGAGGCTCGCCGGGGTCAGCTCCAGGCGCTCGGCGAGCTCAGCGAGTTCGACGGGTCCCGAGGTCGCCATCGCGCGCCGGACAATTTCACGCTCCGCGTCGTCCGGCTCCGGAGCCGGCGCGCCGTCGGACGCGGCGGGGGCCGCGTCCGACGGCGGCGCCTCGATATGGCGTTCGAATATCGCGTCGGGGTAAGCGGCGGTGAAGAGCGCCACATCCTCACTCGCGATCAGCATCTCGGCTGAGCCAGAGGAGAGATGCGCGCGGAGCACGCGGCCCTCGCGTTCCAGCGCCGCGATCATCGGCGGCGCCTCGCCACCGACGCGTTCCTGGAGCGAGACGGCCGCGAGCGCGCCATGCGCACGGATCAATTGATACAGCTCGTCGCGATCGCGCGCCCTGCGCGACATCGCACGGCCGCTCACCTCGGCCTCGACGCTCTCGACCGCTTCGCTGGCGAGCATCGTGGACAAGTCCTCGGTGCGCATCACGTCCTCGGCCATCGCGCGGTTGAGGGAGACGGTGCGGCTGCGGCGGTTGGCGCGCTCGCCATCGTCGAGGAACGAGTAGTCCCACGCGAGCAAAATTCGATGAGCAAACACGGAGGGAGCGACGGCGTCGACCGTCACGACCCGCACCGCGCCCTGCTCGATCGCACGGAGCAACTCGACGATGCGTCCGAGATCGGTCGACTCGGTCAGGCACTCATGCATGGTCTCGGCGGCAATAAAATGGTCGGGCAATTCGACGTCGGGCGGACGATTTTCCAGACAGGCCTCGCGTCCGGGAAAAATCGCGGCGGCCAGTTCTTGCGCCCGCAACCGCTGGATCCACGCCGGCACCTTGCGCCCGCGCGCCGAGCGCATCACCGCCAACGCGCGGGTCGCGACGTGGCGCATCCGGACCTCGAACATCGGCGCCGCCAGGAGCGCCTGCTCGAGCAGATGGCCGCACCGTGCGCGAGGAAAGCATCGCCATCAGATCTTCGAGCGGAAAACTATGACGCGCATTGAGCGCCAGCAACACCGCGTCGTCGATAGCCGAAGCCTGGATTTCAAAATCGAACGACTGGCAAAGGCGCTTGCGGATCGCGAGTCCCAGCCCGCGATTGACCCGCATCCCGAGCGGCGAGTGAATCACCACCTGGGTGCCGCCAAGACCGTCGAAGAAGCGCTCGACCACAATCGTCCGCTGGTTGGGAATCGCGCCGAGCGCGCCCTGGCCGCGGCGCACATAGTCGATGGCCTGGCGCGCCGCGCTCTCGTTCATCGCGCACTCCTCGGCGAGAAAACCGGCGGCCGCGGCCTGGTCGCCGCCGTGCGCTATACGCGCGAAAATTTCGCCGCGCAGGCTGGAGACTTCGGAGGAGAGCGCGGGCGAGCGGCCGGCCGCCTCGGTCTGCCAGAACGGCAGCGACGGCGCCATCCCGGGCGCGGGCTCGACCAGGAAACGGTTGCGCGAGATTCCCAGCACCCGCCACGGCATCGAGCCGAGCGCGAAGATGTCGCCGCGGGAAGACTCCTGGGCGAAGTCTTCCTCGACGTCGCCGATCTTGCGCCCTTGCGACTCGATCACGACGTCGAGGTTGCCGCTTTCGGGAATTGTGCCGCCCGAGGTGATCGCGGCCATGCGCGCGCCGCGCCGCGCGCGCACGCGCGCGCCGATCCGATCGTAGAAGATTTTCGGCGCCGCGCCCTGGATCCGCGCCGGCAGTTCCGCCGCCATCTGCTCGAGCAGATGGGCGAGCGAGGCGCGATCGAGCTCGCCGAAGTTGTACGCGCGACGCAGCAGGCACAGCAGGTCGGCTTCGCCAATCGCGTCGTCTTCGGCCGCGATCGCGACGATTTGCTGCGCCGCGACGTCGAGGCATCCGGTAGGAATCTCGACCTCGTCGAGCCGGCCGTGGCGAATCGCGCGCACCGCGGCGGCGCACTCGAGCAGGTCGTCGAGTGTGAGCGCGAACAGGCGTCCCTTGGGCGTAGCGTCGAGGCGATGGCCCGAGCGGCCGATCCGCTGGATTGCGGCGGAGATGCTCTTGGGAGTGTCGATCTGACAGACCAGGTCGACCGCGCCGACGTCGATTCCCAACTCGAGCGAGGCGGTCGCGACCAGCGCCCGCAACTCGCCGCGCTTGAGGCGCTGTTCGGCCGCGATACGCTCGAGCGCGCGCGAGACTTCCGTGATGCGCCATCACGGCGTCGTTACCGAGGCGCTTTTGCAGATTGAGCGCGATCCGTTCGGCCCAACGCCGGCTGAGTGTGAAGACCAGGGTCGTGCGATGCTCTTTCACGAGCGCCGCGACCGCGTCGTACATCGCCTCCCAGTGCTGATGGGTCGCGAGGGCGCCCAGGTCGGGGCCCGGTGCGATCACCTCCAGATCCATCCGGCGCGCCCGATCGCTGGAGCCGTCCGCACGCACCACTCTCACCGGGCGCGTGCGCCGCACACCCTCGGCATCCACTTCGGCGCCGGCGAGAAATTCGGCCAGCCGCTCGATCGGATTGAGCGTCGCCGAGAGCCCGATTCGCGCCGGACGCGGCGCGCCTGTCGCGCGCACCATTCGTTCCAACCGCTCCAGCGTGAGCATCAGATGTGCACCGCGCTTGTTAGGGGCGAGCGCGTGGAGTTCGTCGACGATAACGTAGCGGACGGCGCTCAGACTTTGACGGAAGCGCGGCGAAGTCAGCAGGATGAAGAGCGACTCAGGAGTCGTGACGAGAATATGAGGCGGGCGGCGAAGCATCGCTGAGCGCTCATTGGCCGGAGTGTCGCCGGTGCGCAGGCCCGCTCGAATCTCAAGTATTGGTTTAATCTCTTCTGAATGACGCTCGGCCAGGCGACGCGACGCTTGTCGAATCCCGACTAGCGGTTCCTCGAGATTGACGCGGATGTCGTTGGCGAGCGCTTTCAGCGGCGAGACGTAGAGGACTGAGACGCGGTCGCCGAGTTGGCCGACCTCGGCGTCGCGGAAAAGGCGGTCGATCGCCCACATGAACGCGGCGAGCGTCTTGCCAGTGCCCGTGGGTGCACACAGGAGCACATCATTTCCATTCGGGGTCCCGCACTCGCCAATCACCGGCCATCCGAGGGTCTGTGCGGGGGAAGGAGTCCCGAAGCGCTCAGCGAACCAGGCGCGGACGGCGGGATGGAAAGCGTCGAGGACGGAGGTCATCGTCGTCACTCTTACAACTTATAGCATCCCGCTTATTGATCCGGCAGATCGCAGCAAATGAGAACTGACTGACATTAGTTCTTATGAGAAAGATCGCTATGCTTGATTTTGACACGCAGTGACGCGAGTCTTGGCGCTTCTAACCGAATCGGAAACCACGCGCACCGCGTAAATGACAGGCATCACGTAAACGCCGCGGATCGCGCGAACGCCGCGGATCGCCGAGGCGCTCCGCGCAAAAGGAGACCCATCGCGCAAATGACCTTCCCCTATTCTCTTCCCGACCTCGATCTAAGCGCCCCACTGGACCGTTATCGTACCGCCGTGCTGCCCGAATGGATCGATTCATACGGCCATATGAACATGGCCGTGTACATAACCGTATTCGATCACGCCGCGGACGTCCTCTGCGATCTGCTCGGCGTGGGCCCGCTCTATACACAGCACGAACTGGGTATGCTGTTCGTGCTCGAAACCCATGTCGCCTACGCCCGCGAGGTCCGCCTAGGCGCGCCGCTGCGGGTGACTTCGCAGATTCTCGACCACGACGCCAAGCGCCTCCAGCTTTTTCATCACATGTACCACGGCGAGGAGGGATGGCCGGTCGCGACGAACGAGGTGCTGATGATCAATGTCGACTACAAGACGCGCCGCACGATACCATGGCCGGATGAGACGATGCGCCGGCTTGGGTTGATGGCGGCCGCACATCAGGCGCTGCCGAGGCCGGAAAATGCGGGCCGCAGCATTCGCCTGAAGGCTGGCCGAGTGCAAAAGTAGAAGAATTGGTATTAGGTGATTATAGCAGCTCGCCATCGTCGCGCCGCGGCGTGCTTCATATCGCGGCTCCGCCTAAAACGAGCGCTACTTTTACGGGTGATTTCCCCTGATATCGCCATTGTTGACCGCCTG
The DNA here is from genome assembly GCA_963755905.1 of uncultured delta proteobacterium. Classification (GTDB taxonomy): domain Bacteria; phylum Desulfobacterota; class Binatia; order Binatales; family Binataceae; genus JAKAVN01. The sequence continues at coordinate 325,851 of CAVWLM010000002.1, read as the reverse complement.
CTACGCTCTTGGTGAGGTTACTGGAAGACTGACCAAGCTCGCCCCTGTTTGTAAAGGTTACGCCCGCCGCGGCTGCCGACTAAATCAGACTGTATTCATTCGGAGAAGGTTCACGATGTTCGCAGGACAACTCGCACTCATTGCCGCCGCGATGTTTGCCGGCGCGGCAATTTACATAAGCGTCGCTGAGCAACCGGCGCGCCTGGAACTCGGCGACGGGGCGCAGTTGATCGAATGGAAATCCTCCTATACGCGCGGGCTTCTTATGCAAGCCCCGTTGGCCCTTACCGGATCTGTTCTGGGCCTGCTGGCGTGGGGGCAATCGGAAGACTGGTTCTGGCTTCTCGGCACCCTGGTGCTGGTCGCCAATTGGCCTTACACGCTGTTCGCTATCGTGCCGACGAACAACCAGCTCAAGGCTATCGATCCGGGTCACGCGGGTTCGAGAAGCCGCGCGCTGATCGAAGATTGGGGCAGATCGCATGCCATACGTTCCGCGCTCGGCATTGCCGCGACGCTGATTTTTCTGTGCGCGTCGATGAGCTGAAGCACGGCGGCGGGCGGCGCGCCCGACGCCACGCACTTACGACTTCAGCAATTCGGGCAGACGCTGCGTCAGTTCGCTGCGCGAGAGCGTCATTTCGAATCCAGCCTCGCGCGCCGCACCCAACGCCTTGAGGTCGACGTGCGAGGCGAAACCGATAAGCCGCGCGGACGGCGCCGCCGCACGCATCGCGAGGGCCGTCTCCACCGCGGGAAACATCGGGTCGGCGAGGTCGACGAAAATCATCGCGGGCGTCTTTTCGGCGCAGCGCGCGCTCGCCTCGGCCAGAGAACTCGCGTAGACGGCTTCGAGGCCCGCCACTTTGGAAACCGCGTCTACCTTGGAGCGGAAGAACAGGTCGTGCATCAGGCCGAGGATTCGACTCATGGGCTAGTGCTCCTTGAAGCGGGCGGCGGAAAATGCCCCCAACTCTACGGCGGTGCGCCGTCCCTTCACCAGATCGGCGACTATTTCGCCGGTAATCGCGGAGAGCAGGATGCCGCTGCGGAAGTGGCCGGCGGCCCATACGACGTTGGATACGCTCGGCGAGAAGCCGAGCACGGGCAGCAGGTCGCGGGTGGCGGGACGCAGGCCCGCCCAGGCCTCGCGAAAGGCGACCGCGCCGAGCGCGGGAGCGATTGCGGCCGCTCCGCGCGCTATCTTGTCGAGCCCCGCCAGGGTGACGGTCTTGTTGTAGCCCGCCTCCTCCATGGTCGAACCCGCGAGCAGGCGGCCGTCGCGCCGCGGGACCAGGTAACCGCGAAGCGAGAACAGCGCCGGTCCGATCGTTCCGGGCGCGACCTCGAAACACACTATTTGGCCGCGCACCGGATGGAGCTTCACGCGGTCGGCTTCCAGGCCACGTATTTCGCCGGCCCATGAGCCGGCCGCATTGACCACCACATCGGCCTCGCGAACAGAGCCGTCATCCATGATGACCCCGGCCGCGAGATCGCCGCGCAGCGCGATCGCGTCCACGCGCGCGCCTTCGACAAATTCCGCCCCCGCCCTGCGCGCCGCGGCAGCATAGGCCTGGGTCAGCTTGCGATTATCGGTGCGCCGGTTGGTCGGCATATGGATGGCGTAGACGGCCTCGGGCGAGAGCATCGGTTCGATCCCGCGCGCCTCGGCGCCGCTTAATTCCTCCAGCGGAGCGCCGACGGCGCGCTGCCAAGCGGCGCGACGTTCGAGTTGCACACGCTCGTCCGCGTCCAACGCCACGTAAAGGATCCCGGCGCGGTCGTATTCCGGGTCGACGCCGCCGTCGCGCATCAGGCGATCGACGATCGCATCGAAAGCGTCGCGCGCCTTCATGCAGAAATCAAAGAATGGGCCGGGGGCGTCGGCTTCCGCTTGCGGCGCGATCATCCCGGCCGCGGCCCACGACGCCTCCTGCCCCACCCGGCCGCGCTCGAGCACTGTGGTGGTGACACCCTCGGCGGCGAGGCGCCAGGCCGTGGAGCATCCGATGATACCGCCGCCGATAACGATCGCTTTCAAATCGCAGGCTCCTGAGGCGGTCGCGCGCTCGCGCCCGCATTCGCAAGCCATCCAGCTTAGCCGCGTCGCGCAAGATGCGAAAGGCGGGGCGAGAGTAAAAGCGTCAAGTGTGCTAATAAGAATTCGCATTGAATCGAGTGTCCTCACCGAATAAGGTCCGCTGCGGGGTCGGCACCAGCGCACTTAAGTAGCGGCAGCATCGGGCCATGCCCGCGGAGAAACGGCGTGACGAAGGTCATCCGGGCGATCGAAACCAAGCTCATCCATGCCGGCGAGCCGGAACCGCGAATCGAAGGCGCGGTGGCGATGCCGATATTTCAGTCGTCGACTTTCGCCTATCGCGGCGAGCAGAGCTATCACGATCTGCGCTACATCCGGTTGAGCAACACGCCCAACCACGTGGTGCTCCATCGCAAGCTCGCGGCGCTCGAGAATGCCGAGGCCGCGCTGGTGGCGGCCAGCGGGATGGCGGCGATTTCAACCACGTTGCTGGCGTTGCTGGGCGCGGGCGATCGTCTGCTGGCGCAGGATTGTCTGTACGGCGGCACTCATGACCTGCTCACCGCGGATCTGCCTGCGCTCGAGATAGGCACCGATTTCATCGACGCCGGCGATCCGGCCTCGTGGCGCGAACAACTCACCTCGCGCACGCGCGCAATCTACGTCGAGACGGTTTCCAATCCGCTGATGAACGTTGGGGACCTGCGAGCGGTGGTCGAGTTCGCGACCGCGCATGGACTTGTGTCAATCATCGACAACACCTTCGCGAGCCCGGTGAACTTCCGTCCGGCGGAAGCCGGCTTCGACCTGTCGTTGCACAGTTGCACCAAGTACCTGAATGGCCACTCCGACATCGTGGCGGGCGCGGTGATCGGGCGCGCGAGCCTGGTGGAGAAGGTGGCGCACAAGCTCAACCACCTGGGCGGCGTGCTCGATCCACACGCCTGCTTCCTGCTCCATCGCGGGATGAAGACCCTGGCGGTGCGCGTGCGTTATCAGAATGAAAGCGCGCTCAAACTCGCGCGTTTTTTAGAGACCCATCCCAAGGTTCGGCAGGTCAATTACCCCGGACTGGAACGCAGTCCCGACCATCTGCGCGCCTGCGAGCTGCTCGACGGCTTCGGCGGGATGCTGAGCTTCGAACTGGAAGGCGGCGTGGCCGCCGCCGATCGCTTTATCGACCACGTCACGCTGCCCATCTCAGCGCCGAGCCTGGGCGGAGTCGAGAGCCTAATCACGCGGCCGGCCACAACCTCGCACTCCGGGATGACGCCCGAAGAGCGCGCGCGGGCGGGAATTGCGGAAGGCTTGATCCGGTTCTCGGTCGGGCTGGAGGCGACCGAGGATCTGGTCGAGGACTTTGAGCGCGCGCTAGCCGCTTGCTGAGCAAGCGCACCCGTCATACTGTGAGCGCGTTCGTCTGCGGCGCGCTTTATGCTTCTTACCTACAGAAATCGAGGCTAAACGCCCCGTGTATCAAATCCGATACTGAGAGCGTCTGCTAAGTGTCTCAAGGTCGACTCACAGTGCCAAGGATGTGTCAAGCACAGATCACGTCAGTCGGCACGTAGCCAGCGCACGACGTGGATTAACAACTGTAGGAAAGCCATCGCTCTTGTTAATATCGAGTGCTAGCATTCGGCAGCGTTTACGCCTTGAGGGGCTACTGAATAAGGGCCAAGGTGCATTCGTTGATGGCGGTCAGGAAGGCCGAGCCGGCCGATTCCACGGTTGACGGGCAGATGTCCGCTAACCATCCGATATCTTTCGTGGCGGCTTCCGGGGCGACTTTGGTCGCTGAACCGGCGTCCCCCGCGCGGGCGCAGTTGACCGGAATTGACGACGCCGAGACGATGGTTTGGGGATGGAGCCTGCGCCTGCTACGCGCGGGCGCATCGCTCCTGCTCGGCTTCGAGATCGCTTACTTCTTCTTCGATCTCTTCCTGCCTTTTTCACCGCTGACGCCCGCAGCCATAGTACTACACGCTGGCACGGTTGGGCTTGCCACGTTCGTGCTGGCGCTCACGACGTCAAAATGGTTTGAGCGCCACTGGCGGCCGGTCTGCTTTGCGAACCTGTTGACGATCTATGCGCTGACGCTGGCGTTGCGTCTGCTCTCAGGCGAGACGCAGCCGCTGTTCATCACCCTGACGCTCACCGTCATCGGCGCCGGAGCGCTCATGCCATGGTCGGTTCGCTGGCAGGCGGCGCTGACCGTGGCCGCGCTCTCAACAATAGCGCTACCGGCAGCGGTGGGCGTATCGACCGGCCCGGAGGCCGTCTATCGACTGATTGGCGTGTTGACCGCGACGGCGCTGGGTCATTTTATCGTGCTGATGCAGGAACGTCAGCGGTTTGAACTCATCGACCGGATGAACCGTCTGCGCGCGAGCCATCAGGAACTGGCCGACGCGCTGGCGCACAGTGCGATGGTCATGGAGGAACGCGAGCGCGCCGAACGCCGCCTGCGCGAAGGCGAGGAGATGCTCCACAAGATCTTCGACGCCGCCCCGGACGGCATCTCCATCTGCCGCATGTCCGACGGCGCCATGCTCGAGGTCAACCGCGAATTCCTGAAGGCCGGCTATACGCGTGAAGAGGTTCTTGGAGCCTCGGCCGCGCAGTTGAACCGCTGGTCCCGTCCGCCGCTGCGCGAGATGATGCGCGCGCTGCGTGCGAACGGCATCGTGCACAATTTCGAGACCGAACTACGCAACAAGGATGGGCGGATGGTGCCGAGCCTGATTTCGGCGACCATGGTCGAGCTCGGCGGCGAGCAGTGCCTGATCTCGATGACGCGCGATATCACCGGGTTAAAGCAGACCGAACGCGAATTGCTCACGGCGCGTGAGGCGCTCTCGGCTGAGGTGCGCGAGCTGGAGGCAAGTCAGCGGCGGCTGCTCGACGAGATCGTCGAGCGAACTCTGGCGGAGAAGCTCCTGGCCTCGAGCGAGGCGACGCTGCGCAAAATTTTCGAGACCGGTCTCGACTCGATCATAATCAACCGTTGGAGCGACGGCCGGTTTGTCGCCGTCAACGACGAATTCCTGCGGGTCACGGGCTACACGCGAGAGGAAGCGTTGGCCGCGACCGCCGCGGAGCTCAAGATTTTCGTCAACCGCCGGCGGATGCACGAGATCGTGGAGCGCCTTCGCATCAACGGCTTCGCGCGCAATTTCGAAATGGAATTGCGTACCAAGGACGGCCGCCCCATCCCCCATTTATTTTCGGCTACCCTAGTCAAGGTCACCCATGAACGCTGCGTTATCGCAATCATCCATGACATCAGTCCGCTCAAGCAGACCGAACGCGAGCTGATTGCCGCGCGCGAGATGCTCTCGGCGCAGGTCGACGCACTCAGTGAGACCCAGGAGCGGCTGCGCGCCGAGATTGCCGAGCGCGAACTGGCGCAACACCGCCTGCAGGAAAGTGAACGGACCCTGCGCAAGATTTTCGAGACCAGCCTCGACGCCATCACGATCAAGCGGGTCAGCGACGGCCGCTACATCGACGTGAACAACGCCTTTGCGGTGTTCGGGTACCGGCGCGAGGAGGCGCTGGGCAAAACCTCCCAGGAGTTGGGAACCTGGGCCGATCCCAAAGAGCTCGAAGCCTTCTCCGAGAGACTCCGGCTGGAAGGCCAGGTGCGCAACAGCGAGAGCCTCTGCCGAACCAGAGACGGCAGAGTTATTCCGTCGCTCATCTCCGCGGTTACGGTCGAAATCGGCGGGGAACCATGCGTGATCTCGTTCGTGCGCGACATCAGCCGGCTCAAGCAGACCGAGCGCGAGCTGATTGCGGCGCGCGAGACCGCGCTGGCGGCCTCGGAGGCCAAGTCGCATTTCCTCTCCGTCATGTCGCACGAAATCCGCACGCCGATGAACGCGATCCTGGGGATGGCCGAGCTGCTCCGCGAGACGCCGCTCGACGCCGAGCAGCGCCGCTATCTCGATACGATGAGCAACAACGGCAGCTCCCTGCTCGACCTGGTGAACGACATCCTGGACCTGTCCAAGGTCGAGAGCGGACGGCTGAGCCTCGAGCGCGTCAACTTTGACCTGGTCGAACTGGCCGAAAGCGTGATGGAGACGATGGGGCCGCCGGCGCACGAAAAGGGCCTCGAACTAGCATTGCGCATCGCCCCCGCCTTGCCCACCGCGCTGACCGGCGATCCGCTGCGCTTGCGCCAGATACTGATTAATCTGCTCGCCAATGCGATCAAATTCACCGAGCATGGCGAAGTCACGCTGTCGATCGACGCGCCCACAGGCGTACAGGCCGGCGCAGCCGCAAACGCACCGGCCGAGGCCGACGATGCCGCCGCCACTCCGCCCCGGCCGGCCCACCGGCCCTGAGTCAGCCGCTGCGCTTCGTAATCCGCGACACCGGCATCGGGATTCCCGCCGACCAGCAGCAGGCAATCTTTTCGAGTTTCATCCAGGCCGACCCGGCTATCAGCCGAAAGTACGGCGGCAGCGGCCTCGGACTCGCGATCGTAAAGCGCCTGGTCGAGTTGATGAAGGGCACCGTGACGGTCGAGAGCCGCCTGCTCGAGGGCAGCATCTTCACCGTAATCGTGGCGCTCGAACTTCAACCCGGCGCCGCCGTAGCGTCGCCGGCCGTCAGCGCCATGGCGGGCTTGTCGGAAAAGCGAGTGCTGGTGGTCGACCAATCGCCAGCGAGCCGGGATATCCTGGCCGAATTGCTGGCGCAAGCCGGCGCCCGGGTCGCGACGGCCGCGGACGGCGCCGGCGCTTTGGACGAACTCGCGCGCGCACGCGCGGCCGGACAACCCTACGACGTGGTAGTGGCCGACAACCGGACGCCCGCGCGCGGCGGAGCAGAGCTAGGGCCGCAGGTTCTGAACCTGGCGCGCGGGCTGCGCCCATCGCTGGTGCTGATGCTGGCGGCGAACGACCTTCATTCGCAGCTCGCCCGGTTGCGCGTGCATGGGTTGGAGGAGAGCCAGCGCTGCCGTCACCTGCTCAAGCCGGTGCGGCGCGCAGAGCTGTGGACGACGGTGGCGGCGGCCTGCGCAGGGGCCTACGCCGAGCGCTCGCATCACGGCACGGATCACAATGGAGCCGCGGCGGTGGCGGCCGGTCATGCCGCGCGGCTCGGCGCCTCGCTCCAGCGCAGCACGCCGCACCTCGCGACCTTGCTGGTCAACCGGCCGCTTAGAATTCTGCTGGCGGAGGACTCTCCCGACAATCGGCTGCTGGTCGAGGCCTACATGAAAGACACTCCGTATCAGCTCGACCACGCCGAGAACGGCGAGGACGCAGTGCACAAGTTCATGAAGGTCCGCTATGATGTGATTCTGATGGACATTCAGATGCCTGTGATGGACGGTTACGAGGCGACCGCCGAGATTCGCCGCCTCGAACGGAGCGACCATCGCCGCCCGACCCCAATTATCGCGCTGACCGCGTCGGCCCACGATGAAGCCGTCCGCAGGAGTTTTGAAATGGGATGTGATGCGCATGTGACCAAACCCGTAAAACGTTCGACCCTGCTCGAGACGGTTCGCGACGCTGTCGAGCCGGTGCCACATTCCGCGCCGTCGCCAACCGAAACGGCGGGCAATGGCGCCGGGCATATCGCCATGGCCACGCCGCAGGGGCCAATCGTGGTCGAGGTCGATCAGGAGCTGAGCGATCTGATTCCGGGTTTTCTCGGCCGCAAACGCGAGGACGCCCGCGCGATTCTGATAGCCGCGGAACACCGCGAGCAGGAAGCTCTCACGCGGCTGGGCCACAAGATGAAGGGTGAAGGCGGGAGCTATGGCCTCAACGCAATCACCGAAATTGGCCGTGAACTCGAGCAGGCGGGCAAGGATGGCGACTTCGACGCGGCGCGGCGTCTGGGACGCGATCTAGCAGACTTCCTAGAGCGGCTCCGCATCGACTATCGTCCCGCCGAGGACTAGCCTTTCACTCGCATCGATCGCTTCGCTCGAGCCTCCGCATCCGAGAGGCGGCCCCCTTCGCTCAGGTTCCACCCCGCAAGGCCCTTGGCTAAGGCAATGCCGCGACGGCCTCGATCTCTACCAGCAAACCTTCGACGGCCAACGCGGCCACGCCGATCAACGTGGCCGCCGGCGGATTTTCCTTGGGAAAGAACTCGCGGCGCACGTCGGCGATGGTACGGTAGTCGTCCTGTTTGTAGTTGACCACGTAGGTGGTCATCTTGATTACGTCGGTGATCGCAGCACCCGCGCCCTCGAGCGCGCCAACCAGGTTCTCGGTCGCCTTGCGGACCTGCGCCTTCAGATCGCCGCCGCCAACTAACTGACCATCCTTGTCGATTGCCACCTGGCCCGAAACGAACAGCATCCGGCCGCCCTGCAGCGCGACGACGTGGGTGTAACCACGCGGGGTATGAATCGTGTCGGCGTTGATGAACTTTTTTTCCATCGTCTGTCTCCTCGTCAAGCGTTAGAACGTCGAGTACCAATGCGTACGATGCGGATCCTGGAGCGAAAAGTCGATTTGGAACGCGCGCAGCAGCGTGCCCTGCTCGTGCTCGAGCGAAAGGCGCGCGTCTTCGAGATCGACCTCGGCCTCGACCTGGTTGCCCTGCGCCGAGATCAACTGTTCCTGGAACTGCAGCAGGTCATGTGTGGTCGCCATCCCGACCTTGAAACGGATTTCCTCGTCGTGCAGCGCTTCGGCGGCATAGTAGCTGGCCTCACGGGTCGCCTGGACGCGCTTCTGGTCGGCGTCGAGGTTGGCTAGCGCCGTCTGCACGGCGACCACCGCGGTCGAGATTGACGCCCGGTACTGCATGCGGAGCGATTCGTACTGCACGCGGGTCTGCGCCAGCACCGCGCGCGGCGCCGCGTTATCGAGCGGATAGGCGAAGTTCAGCACTGCGGCGTAATTGTAGAAGCTGGTGCCGAACAAACGGTTGAGCGCGTCGCCGTAGATTCCGCTGAACTGGTTCAGCTTGGTGCCGGAGCCGGGCACCAGCGGAGTCGCCGCGCAGTTGCCGCCGGTCAGGTCGGTCAGGTTACGTATGCAATGGGCGGTGCCGGCGGTCGCGTTGAGACCGAACTGCGCTCCGATATTGAGTTGCGGCAGGGTTTGGTTCTCGGAGTACTTGACCTGCATCAGGGCGCCGCGGATGCCCTCGCGCATGGCTTCGAGCGAGGGACGATACTGGATCGCGGTCTCGAGCGCGATTTCCTCGTCAGGATTCGATTCGCGGGCCGGATTGGGCTTGTCGGTCGGTTCGATCTCCTGCGGCACGAAGGTCGACGACGGATTCATCATCACGTCCTGACGCAGCGCCGCGCGCGCGGCGCGCTGCGCGGCCTGGGCGGTGAAGACGTTGGCCGCCGAGGTGGCTTCGGCCGATTGCGCCTCCTGCAAATCGATCGGCGCGAGGGTGCCGACCTGCAAGGAGATTCGGTTCTGGCGCACCAGGTCACTATTGAGCCTGAGCGCATACTCGGCCACTTGCAGATTCTCTTCGGACTCCACCACGTTCCAGTAGTCGGTGCCGATCCGCAGTACGAAGTCCTCGATGGTCTGCTCCATGTTCCACTGCGAGGCTTTCTGCGAGGACTCGGCGATCCGCACGTTGATCGTGGCGAAGTTCCAGCCGAAGTTGCGCAACAGCGGTTGCGACAGCGACAGCGCGAGTTGCGGAACATAGGAGGGATTGATCGACGAGAAGGTCGAGTTGGAATACGCGCGTTCGTTGTCAAAAGTGATGCCGAAAGTACCATTGGTCAGCGCGGACGCTTTGTTGAGCCCGAAGTCCCAGTCATACAGCTTGTTGGTATACGCCCTGCTGCCGGTGACCTCGAACGGCGAAGAGACCGGCACCACGCTCTTCATGATGTCGCCCTCGCCGGTCAGCGCCGGATCGAAGGCGCCGTTGGCGACCTCGACTCCTTCCTCGCTGGCGAGTGGATCGAGTTCGGCGACTTTCACATTGGGATTGTTCATCAAGCCGATATAGATCGCCTGCTTCAACGAGAGCCCACGCACCGTGTCGTCGCGCGTACCGAGGAAGGATTGGCTGATGATGCTCTCGGGGGCGACGTGCTCGGTGGGCGATATCTGGGTCGCGAAGGTTCCGGGCAATGACAGGACGGAGGCTCCGTGTTCGAAGGGCGCGGTCTGGCTGGACGGTCCGTTGAGGTCGGGCGCGCTCTGCTCGGGCACCGGAATGACCTGTTGGTTACGCGGGGTGGCGATGGGCGGAAGCTTCGGAGCGCCGACGGCGAGACCCGAGGCCGCGGTGGGCGCCGCGGCCGGCATCGGCGCCATCTGCGCGAGTGGTGCCGGCGTTTCGGCCGCCAGCGCCGGCACTATCAGAATCACGATCAGAACGAGTATCTTGCGCAACATTTGGGTCTGGGACCTCCTTGAACTAGCCTGAGAGCTTCACACAAAGACGAAACAACGGATGGTGCGTTTCGTAAACCACGTGCGTCGAGCGAAGCACGCATAGGCACTTTTGCCCAAACGCGCCGCGCTTGCAACGCGCGCCCGGCTTCCGGATCATAGCTGCGCACTCGAGCGTTTTACCCGGCACGCCGCGCGGGAAGAAACGAACCTAGCGCCATCCGATGAGAGTTTTTTCGCGATGAGGATTTTTGCGACTTCCACTTCAAGCGCCGGCACCGGCGCTCGCTACGCAATAACGATCGCGATCGCGCTCATCGCGCTCGCCGGCGCCGCGTTCGCGCAAGCGCCCGCGCCTCCTCCTGGTCCGCCGCCGTTGACGCAGCCCTCGGTGCCGATCCTGCCTGGCGCGCCCTCGCAACTGACGAGCGTGCCGGGCGTCGTGGCGACGCCGCTTTTGACCCCCGTGCCGGTTCCGACCGCGATGCCGACTCCCGGTCCGCGGTTATTCAATTGCAGTTGCTTTACGAACGCCTCAGGCACGCAATGGGAAGGTACGGTGAGCGCGTCCAGTTACAGCGGCGCTCAATTGGCTGCAATCGGAGCCTGCATCAGTTATCTTACGAGCACGCCGCAGTCGCCCTACATCCCGCCCGGACAATCTCCCGGGCTCGGCGAACTCAACACCACGGCAGCCGGCGCATCCGGCACCTCTCCATCTTCATCTTCATCCGTTACATCTTCTTCATCTTCATCCACCGGGCAAACCGGCGGCGCGGGAACGTCGAATTCACCGGCCGCCGCGCTCGAAAACTCGCCGATCCAGACCGGGTCGAGCGCCTGCAACGTCTGCGCCTGCAACTGACGCGGCGGTCTTCCGATCGGCGCGACGGCGGCGCGCCACCGTTACGGAGTAGCGCCACCACCACTCTGGCCCTGGGGAGGCGCGCTGTTCTGCGGCGTCGAGGTCTGCGGCGCGCCGCTTTGCTGCTTGTTCTGAGTGGCCTGGTCGTTTGATGATTGCGAGGACTGCGAGGATTGGGCCGGCTGATTATCGTCGGGCGCATGATAGCTGCCGGTCTGCCCGGCCATCGCCGGAATCGCCGTGTACAGGCATCCGCCGGACGTGACCGCCGCGAGCATCGCGGCCCCCGCTATCGCGATCGACGCGCATTTGTCCCCGTAACCACCGTTGCGCCTGCGATCCTCGTGTTTCATCGTGGCTCCCCCTTTTTCGCCGATCAATATTCGCATACTGGTGGATTACCATGTGAGCCCGAAAGCGGTGGTTCGCGGCTCATCGCTCACCGCCGTCGCCCGCGGCGCGCAACCCCAGACGCTCCTCGATCGCACGCAGACGGCGCATCGCCGCCGGCAATCGCGGCACGATCGCGGCCATCCGCCGCCAGATGTGTACGTCGACCGCCGGCGTGCCGCCAACCGTGGCGTCGTCAGCAAGATTGTGGGGAATTCCCGATTGCGCGACCACGCGCACGCGGTCGCCGATTTGCGCATGGTCGGCCACCCCGACCTGTCCACCGAACTGACACCATCGTCCCACCTTGACCGAGCCTGAAAGACCAACCTGTGCGGAGAAGCGCGAATATTCGCCGACCTCGCAGTTGTGGCCGATATGCACGTGATTGTCGAGCTTGGCGCCGCGCCTGATTAAAGTCGCGCCCATCGTGGCGCGATCGATCGTGGCCATCGCGCCAATTTCCACGTCGTCCTCGATCGCGACCGAACCGATCTGCGGGATCCTCACCAGCGATCCAGCCTGTTCGACAAATCCGAAGCCCTCGGCGCCAATCACCGCGCCGTTGAGGATGGTCACGCGGTCGCCGATCGTCACGTTCTCGCGAATCGAGACTCCGCTATGGCAGACGAGGCCGTCGCCTGCGCGCACGCCGGGATAGATCGTGACGTGAGGATGGAGGACCGCATCGCGGCCGATCGCCACGCCCTCGCCGATCACGCAGTAGGCGCCAACCGAAGCGCCCTCTCCCAGCTTTGCCCCGGGCGCGATGCGCGCGGTCGGATCGATTCCCGCGGCCGGCCGATAGGGCGGAAAGAAAATCTCCAGCAGGCGCGCAAAATCGGAGTAAGGATTCTCGCTGATCAGCACCGCACATGGAGCGTCGCCGGCAAACGCCGCGGGCACGATCGCGCAGGAAGCGGTGGTGGCGCGGAGCGCGTCGAGATACTTGGGCGCGGCGACAAAGATGATTGTTCCGGGCCCGGCGGCTTCCAGCGGAGCCGGCGCGGCGATCTCAATCTCGCCGCTGCCGCGCAGCGTCAAACCCAGCCGGGACGCGAGTTCCTTTAGTTTCATAGTTTTACGGCTCCCCATCGCCGCCGCCTTTACCTCACAGGTCTGGCGAGCGACTCAAAGCGTATCGGGTTTTTCACCTCAACGCCCGCGCCGCACGAGCGGCCAACGATAGTGGGGATGCGGTCAGGCTAGGCGAAAATTCCGCACGCCTCGAGCGCGCCAGCGGCGTCCTCGGCCGTGATCTCGCGCAGGCAGTTGTAGTGCCCGAAGCGGCAGGTCCGCTCCAGGCAGGGGCTGCATTCCAGACCGCGATAGATGATGCGGCATCGCGGTCCCAGCGGAGCCGTGCGCGCCGGATTGGTCGAGCCGAAGATTGCCACGGTTGGCATTCCGAGCGCGCCGGCCAGATGCATGCATCCCGAGTCGTTGCCGGCGAAGCCCTGGCAGAGCGACAGCAGCGCGATAAGTTCGCTCACAGTGGTCTCGGCGGCGGCGACGATCGCACTGCCGCCGCTCTGCCCGGCGATTTGCTCGCACTGCGAAAGATCGTTGGGCCCGCCGACCAACACGCACTCGGCGCCGTGGCGCTCGGCCAGGATGCCGCAAAGGGCCGCGTAGCGTTCCATCGGCCATTCCTTCGCCGGGCCGTAGGCCGCAACGGGCGCGAGCGCGATCAACGGACGCTCGGGGCGGACGCGCCGGGTGGCGAGCCATGCCTGCATCCGGTCGCGGCTCTTCTGGTTCACGTCGAGTTGATATGCCTCGGGGGTTCCCGTGGCGCCCACCGTCTCCGCGACCATCGTCAGCCAGTGGAACGCTTGGTGGGCGCGTTCGACGTCGGCGCGCGGCAAGGCCTTGTGCGTCAGCATGAAACCGCGGCGGTCGGCCTCATAGCCTGCGCGCCGCGGTATCCCGGCGAGCGTCGTCCACAGCGCGGACTGGAAGCTGTTGGGAAACATCACCGCGAGGTCGAACCGGCCTGCGCGAATCCGCTTCACGATCGCAAGCTGATCGCCGAGGCCCATCAGCCCTCCGCGCAGCCGGTACGGAATCACCTCGTTGACCGACGACGCGCCGTCGAAAAAGCTCGCCAGTTCGCGCCGCACGAGAACGGCCAGATGCGCATCGGGGAACGTCTCGCGGATTGCCTGCAGCGCGGGTCCGCTCATCACCAGGTCGCCGAGCCAGTTGACCGCCTTGACCAGGATTCGATGCGGCCGCGGCAGCAGCAGGGGCCGTGGATTGGACACTGGCGCGAGTGGTGCGCCTTCCTGCGACCACTGCGTCTCCAGGACCGGTGACAGCCGGGCGTCAGCCGATAGCAATGCGTCAGGCGATGGCCTTGCGTCAGGATGGTCCGTGTCGAATAACCGCGGCTTGCTCGTGGGTGTCATCAGGAGAGCGCGTTACTCTTGTCTGAAGCGCCTTGATAAACGCAGAGGGGCAGAACCCTCGCTTCGCGGAAATCCTCCTGTCAGGGCCCCTTCACCAACCCTCTCCTGCCAATCATGCGGGCGAGGGCTCTGCTAAAGACTCGGATGCCGGTTAGTGCTTGCCCACTACGAAGGCGCAACTGGTCGTGCCGCTGCCACCGATATTGAGCATCGCGAACCGCTCCGCGCCCTCGACCTGGTAATCACCCGCCGATGCGGTCACCTGGCGATAGCAATCGAGCATCTGGCGCACGCCGGTGCCACCGACGGGATGTCCCACACCGATAAGGCCGCCGCTCGGGTTGATCGGCATCCTGCCGCCCAGTTTGATCGCGCCCTCCTCGATCGCCTTCCACGACTCGCCGGGCTTGGTGATGCCGAAGTGGTCGATCGCCATGTACTCGGAAGTCGTGAAGCAATCATGCGTCTCGATACCCGAGACGTCCGCCACTCCGGAGAGTCCGGCACGGCGAAACGCGTCGAGGATCGCCTGGCGGGTATGCGGCAGGACGTAAGTATTGTCGCGGCTCTCGGCGACTTTCTTGTCGAATTCGATCGGCGCGGTATGATGCCCCCATCCGAGGATGCGCGGCAGATCCTCGAGCTTGAGATTGCGCCGCTTCGCATACTCGGCGGCGAATTTCTCCGAAGCCAGGAAGATCACCGCGGTGCCGTCGGTCACCTGCGAGCAATCGCGCACCTTGATCCGTCCCGCGATCGGCTGGCTGAGCTTGTTCGCCTGCTGCGGATCGCTGTCACCGCGCGGCCAGCCGCGCGTCTGCGCGAGCGGGTTGCGCCGGGCGTTGGAAAAATTGATCGACGAGATTTGCGCAAGGTACTCGTCCTTGAGCCCGAAGCGCTTGTCGTATTCGTCGCCCAGCCGTCCGAACAGCGCCGGGAACGGATAAGCAACTCCTTTGCATTCGCGCTCGTACCATCCCGCGGTGCCGAGAAAATCGCCGCCCGTTGCCGAATCGACGGTCTTCATCTGCTCCAGGCCGACCACCGCGGCGAGGTCGTAATGGCCCGCTTCGATATCGGCCGAGGCCGCGAGAATCGCGATCGAACCCGAAGCGCAGGCGGCCTCATGACGCGAGGTCGGGAGGCCGAAAAAGGTGGGGTCGATCTCGAGGAAAAAGGCGGCGAGCTGGCCTTGCTTGCCATAAAGCTCGGCGGCGAAATTGCCTACGTGAGCGGTCTGGATATCGCGCGGTTCTATCCGCGCCTGCTCAATCCCCTGGTTCACCGTCTCGCCCATTACGGCGGAGAAGTGCTTGCCCTCTCTTTGCCAGTTGCGGGCGAAGTCGCTCTGCGCGCCGCCGAGGATATAAACGTTCTCTGACTTGGCCATCATGAAGCTCCTTGCTGAATCGCGCCGCGAGCCGTATCGCGCCGCCTGCGAACGGCGGCGCTGTACCAACGACGTGCGCGCTCAATTATTACCGCTCAATATAGGCTAGCGCACCATCAGGTTGTAACGCTATCCGGGGGGCGCGCCAGGTGCAGCAACCGCCGGCGATCGCCGACAGGCGCGCGAAGGGCGCTGGAAATTAGCCGGCCAACTCGCGGCGGAACCAGTCCATCGCGAGCGTGGTGCCTTCGCGCAGTGAAACCTTCGGCGTCACGCCGAGCAGCGTACGCATCCTGGTGTTGTCGGGCACGCGGCGCGGGATGTCCTCGTAGCTCTCGCCGTAGACCTCCGCCTGCTTGACGAATTTGATGCTGGATTTGACCGACCCATAAAGCTCGATCATCAGTTTGGCGAATTCCAGCACCGTGGTCTCGACATCGGTGCCGATGTTGATCGCCTGGCCGTCGGCGGCGGGATTGATCCCGGCCGCGACCGTGGCGGCGACCGCGTCCGTGACGTAGGTGAAGCAACGCGTTTGTTGCCCGTCGCCGATCACAGTGAGGTCGGCGCCGCGGAGCAACTGGCCCATGAAGATCGTGAATAGCCGTCCGACATCGACCCGGTCGAGCCGCGGCCCGTAGATGTTGAAGTAGCGCACCACCGTAACCGGCAGGCCGAGCTTGTGGTAGGCGAAGCAGAAATGCTCGCCCACCGCCTTCGAGGTCGAATAACACCAGCGGTCGATCGTGGTCGCGCCCAGCACGCGGTCGTCGTCCTCCTTCCACGGCACCTTGGGATTGCGCCCGTAGACTTCAGAGGTCGAGCTGAAGACCAGGCGTCGTCCGTGCTTGTAGGCCGCTTTCAGCAGATTCTGCGTGCCGTTGACATTGACGTTGAGCGTCTCGTAGGGGTCGCCGACATAGTGCTCGACGCCCACCACGGCGGCGAGATGGTAGATGAGGTCCGCCTTGGATACGAGGCTATCGATCAATTCAAGGTTGAAGACCGTGTCGTGGACGTAATGAAAGCGCGGATTGTCGAGCAGATGGCGCACCTTCGCGATCGAACCGGTGTCGAGCACAAAAACCTCGTCACCGCGCGCGATGAATGCGTCGCTCAGATGCGAACCCAAAAAACCCGCGCCCCCCGTTATCAAAACCCGCATGCTGCCTCCGCTATTCCAGCCGCGCGCGCGCCCCAACGGCGCCGCCGTGCGAAACCTCGGACAATACTTCAGACAAAACTTCGGCCGCCGCGCCCTCGGGCGCGCCGTCGAATTGCGCCCGCGTGATCAAAAGGCTGCCCTCGCCCGCCGCGACTTCAACCGCGCCCCCGCCACCCGCCGGCGCGACTTCGACGATCTCGCCGGGCTCGCCGCGCCGGCCCGCCTCGGCGGCGATTGCGCTCTCCCAGATCAAAAGCTTGCGGCCGCCGAGCGCGCAGAACGCACCCGGATAAGGATGGGTCACGGCCCGCACGAGATTGAAGATGCGCCGCGCCGGCCATCGCCAATCGATTCGCCCGTCCTCGGGGCGGCGCCGTCCAAAGTAGCTGCCGCGCGAAAGATCCTGAGGATGCCGCGGCGCGCGTCCTTCCACGATTAACGGGTGCATCTCGCTGAGCATCGCGACGCCGAGCGGCACCAGCTTGCGGTACAACGTTAGCGCCGTGTCGCGGTCGTCGATGCCGACCGCGCGCTGGGCCACGATGTCGCCGGCGTCGGCGCGCGCGACCATGTGATGCAGAGTCACGCCGGCCTCGCGCTCGCCGTTGACGAGCATCCAGTTGACCGGCGCGCGGCCGCGATAGGCCGGCAGCAGCGAGCCGTGCAGATTGTACGCGCCGAGCGGGGCGGTTCGCAGCACCGCGTCGGAGAGCAGGTTGCGGTAGTAAACAGAATAGATAATCGCCGGGCGCATCGCCGCGATCCGCTCGATCCAAGGTTCGTCGAGGCGGCTTGGCGTATAGACCGGGACGCCGTGGCTGCGCGCCAGCGCGGCGCACGAGCGCCACCAGATTTCCTCGTGCGAATCATCTTCATGCGTGAACAGCGCCGCGATTGGCGCGCCCATCTCGAGCAACGCCTCCATGCATCCGTAGCCCATCTCATGGTAGGCGAACAAAAGGCATCGCACGCCGTCCGGCCGCGGCGCGATAGTGTGAGAATGTTGGGCGGCCACGTTTGCTTTAACGGCGCTCCGGCGAATCGGACTCATCGCCATGCAGGGCGCGCACGATATAGGTCGGGCGTTTGCGTACCTCGAGGTAAATGCGTCCGACGTATTCGCCAATCAGGCCCACGGCGAGCAACACGAACCCCAGCAGCAGAAAATTGAAAGCGAACAATGTCCACAGCGCGCCTTCCTGCTGCGGACCGTAAAAGATGCGATGCGCGGCGAGCACCAGCACCAGCAGCGCGTCGAGCACGAACACGAGTATCCCGGCGACGCTCACCGCCTGG
This sequence comes from uncultured delta proteobacterium, assembly GCA_963755905.1. GTDB lineage: Bacteria > Desulfobacterota > Binatia > Binatales > Binataceae > JAKAVN01. Next base: position 307,933 of record CAVWLM010000002.1, on the reverse strand, counting down.
ATCGGCAGCATCGAAAACCCAGTGACCAGATTGAGGCTCAGATGGACCAGGCGGAATAAGTTGTACTTGGAACGGCCGCTCTGGCGCTCGTCGTGTCCGACCGGTATTTCGGCCACGCGTTTGGCGAACGAGTTGGCCAGCGCCGGAACGAAGGCCGCCTTCTCGTCGCAGGCGACCACGGTGTCGACGATATGGCGGCGGTAGGCGCGCAGCATGCATCCGTAGTCATGCATCGGCACGCCCACGATCATCGAGGTCACCCGGTTTTGCAGATTCGAGGCGAAGCGCCGATAGGCGAAGTCGTGGCGCACTTCGCGCCATCCGCCGACCACGTCGTTGCCTTCATCGATTGCGGCGAGCAGGCGCGGAATTTCCTCGGGAGGATTCTGCAAATCGGCGTCGAGGGTCACCACGATTTCGCCGCGGGATTGGCGGAAGCCGGCCAGGATGGCCGAGTGCTGGCCGAAATTGCGCGCGAGTTCGACCACGCGCACCGCGCCCTTCGCGCTCGCGGCGATCTCGCGCAGGAGATCGAGCGAAGCGTCGGCCGAGCCGTCGTCGACGAAGAGGACCTCCCAGGGCCGCCCGCACGCGCGCATCACCGGTTCGAGACGCGCCCACAGCGTGCGCAGATTGGCCGCTTCGTTGTAGACCGGGACCACGACCGACACGAGCGAGTAGTCCGCCGCTACTTCGGGCTCGCGAATTGCGGTTATCTTTTCGGCTGAGCTCAAATTTTCCCGCAAGCGATGCGACGCGGGCCGGGACATAGCACCGGGACGCCGCGCCGTGCGCAATTGTTACAAACGATCCTGCGAAGTTAAAGACGATACCGCGCCGCGCAATCCACGGAAAGAGGGGACGCCGACGGTACTGCGCGGGATCGCGCCGATTCGACGCCGGAGCGTCCGGTGAACAGCGTCGAGATTCGCGCCGCCGGTTCATAGCGCAGCACGGGTGCGCGGGCGCTGGCGGGCGGTTGACCTCGCACGCCGCCGTCCGCAGACTCTTGCGATCATGTCCGCGATGCTGCCCGTAATTCTGGCCGCGCGCCGACGCCGGCTCCGGCTGCTGGCTTGCGCGGCGCTCGCGGCCATTCTGTACCTGCCCGCGCTCGGCCGGCCTGCGCTGTGGGAGCCGGACGAAGGACGCTACGCGGAAATCGCGCGTGAGATGGTGCTGTCGCACGACTACGTAACCCCGCGCGACGACGGGGTGCGCTATTTCGAAAAGCCGCCGCTGGTCTATTGGGCCGAGGCGCTCTCGATAAAGCTGCTGGGCGCCAATGAGTTCGCGGTGCGTCTGCCGGCCGCGCTCGCGAGCGTGGCCGAGGTGACCGTGACCGCGGCCTTGGGCGAAGCGATGTTCGGTGCGGCGGCGGGTCTCGCCGCCGCGATGGTCCTGGTGCTCTCTCCTTTGGTTTTTGGCTTCGCCCGCTTCGCGACGCTCGATCCGGCGCTCGCGCTTTTCGTTACCGCCGCGCTCGGCGCGTTCTGGGCCGCGGCACGTGCGCCGGGCTTTGACTGCGCGGCGGGCCGCCGATGGTTTCTGCTGTCAGCGGCGGCGGCCGCGCTAGGTACCCTCGCCAAGGGTCCGGTGGCGCTGATGCTGACCGGAATGGTCGGGCTCGCGTGGCTGCTGGCTCAACGAAGAGCGCGCGAGATTCTCCGGATGCCGTGGCTTCGCGCGATCGCTATTTACGTGGCGATCGCGGCGCCATGGTTTGTTCTGGCGGCGCGGCGCAATCCGGAATTTTTGCGCTTCTTTTTTATCCACGAGCACGTCGAGCGCTATCTTGAAAACACCGAGCATGGCTGGGGTCCGTACTTCTTCGTGGTGGTGGCGATAGCCGGGATGTGGCCGTGGATCTGTTTCGTGCCGCTGGGCGTTCGCGAGTTGATGCGTACGCGGGACGCTGAGGCCGAGGCCGGAGCCTCCGGACCGAATCCAGACGCGCGAGCCTCGTTGGCATTTATGCTCTGGTGGTTCGGGATCATTCTGGTCTTCTTCTCGATTCCGCGCGCCAAGCTTGGATCCTACCTCCTGCCCGCGATGCCGCCGCTCGCGATCATGGCCGGCTACGCGCTCTGCCGCCTGCCTCGGATCGGAACGACGAGCTTACGCGGGGTCTTCATCACGATCGCGTTGCTCAATCTCGGCGCGACCGCCGCGATCGCATTCGCCCGCTCGTATTTCCACTCGCCGGCGGAATCCATGCTGCTCGCCGACGCGCTCGCCGCGGGCGCCGCGCTGACCGTGGCCTCCGCGATATGCCTTGCGATGGCGTGGCGCGCCCGCGGCGCCGCGGCCGCCGCCGGGGTTCTCGCGCTCGGTGTCGTGGTGGCGCTGGGCGTGATGGATAAGGCTCGGATGGACGTGCAACCGCTCGGCTCGTACCGCCAACTCGCGCGCACGATCGTGCCCTATCTCGGCCCCGCATGCCGCTTGTCGTCATATCGCCATTTCGTGCAGTCGCTTCCGTTCTACACCGGCCATCGCGAGGCGCTGATCGACTACCGCGGAGAACTTGCGCCTTTCAGCCGCGGTCCGGACGCACAGCAAAGCTTTATCGCAAGCGACGCCGACCTTGCGCGGCTCTGGCACGATCCCGGATGCGCCGTGCTGGTGGTTAACCGCGGCGACCTCCCGCACGTCCGCGCGCTGCTGGGAGACGAGATGAGTATCGTCGGTTGCGAAGGCAAAAAACTCGCGCTCTACAACCGTGCGATCCCCGAATCGGCTGACGCGCGTCTGTGCACACGCGATTCTGGTCGGTGAAACAGGGCCTTGGTTTCACAGCGCGCTAATTGTAAGTTTCTCATGTCGACGCGACCTCGCGTGTTTTGAATATCGGCGGGGAGGGGACGGGTGGATGTCTGCCGCACGGGAAACCGAAGAAACCGTGAGTTCCGGAAACGAGACTAAGCCCGGAAACGGGCCCAACTCCGGTCGCGAGTCTCGCAACGCGACCGAGGACGCCGCTCATCCGCCCGAGCCTGGCGGCGATACCAGGCCTCCACAGGCGATCAACTCCGACAGCGGCGGCTCCGCTCCATCGTCGCCGCCGGCCGAGCCGTCAAAGGCAGGCGCCGAGAGCGAACCCAGCTTGGGCAAGACTCTGGCCGCGGCTCGCGAGCAGCACGGATTTTCGCGTGCCGACATCGTTACCGAGACCCGCATCCCGGCTCACTACATCGAGATGATCGAGAGCAGCGACTACGGCCTCATCTCGGACCAGCTATACCTGATGCCATTTCTTCGGCGCTACGCCGCCTTTCTCAACCTCGATGGCGAAGAGGTGGCGATGCGCTTCGTGCGGGAAGTCCAGCGCGCCGAACTCGCCGCGGTGGCGGCGCCGCGAACGTCCGAGCCGTTCGTCCTACGGGAACGCAGGCGCACGCCATGGGGACGTATCGCGATGGTGGTAATCGTGCTCTCGGCGATCGTGGTGCTCTACATTATCGCATCGGAGCACCATCGCGGCGAATTCAGCTTGCATCAATCGCCGCCCCCGGCCGCGCCTATTGCACCGAACGCGGAAGTACCTCCGGACGCCGCGCTGCCGCCGATGGCCGCACCTCCGCCAGCGGCCGCGCCCGCACCGCAGGCTGCCGCTCCCGCGCAGGCCCCTAAAACCGCCGTCGTGGCCGGCTCGAAAGCGCCGGCCGCCGCGCGGCCCCGGAAGCCGCCCGCCTCGCGCACGATTGCGCCTCCAGACAGGGAGGAGGAATAGCCGGCTGCGCGCCTAAGTCGCCGCGCGACGCTCCTAATGGAGCACGCTGTTGGCGATTTCCTCGGCGATGAGTTTTCTCGCCTCGTGCGCGTCGAAGCCCGGGTGCGCCACCGCTATCACCGTCAACTCGCTCGCATCGGTCCCGGCCGTTGCGCGGGCGACGAAAATCGTGTCGTAGACGGCGCTGGCCTCGCGTTCCCGCCTCGCTTCATCGCGTGGATCCATGCGCTGGTACGGCTGCATATAGGGAGCTAAGGGCGAGCGGTCCTGCGCCGTCGCGGGAGGCACCGGCCATTGGGTCATCGGCAACGGCATTTGGCCTCCCATCGGAGCGGACTGCGGTCGCATCTGGCCCTGCTCCTCGTAGCTGTCGACGTCGTTCTTGGAGTGCGTATTGCCCTCGGCTGCCGTCGTATCGTCATCGTCGGATTTGCCGTCCTGATCCTGATCCGTCTGTTCCGGCAGCGGCAGCGGCTGAACCCCGGCTTTTTTAAGCAGCGCGACCACGTCGCCGTTGCCCGGAGCGACGTCCGTGAGCGACATCCCCGGTTCCAATGCGCGATGGGTCAGCGTGACGGTCAAGGTCACTTCCGAAGTAGCGTTGGCGTCGGCAAGCCGTCCCGCCACCTGGAAGTCCTGGCTGAGAATTTGTTGCAGAACCGGGTCGGTCGCAATGACGCCGAGCGCCATCGTAGGCGGCACGGGCAGCTTGCCACTGATCTTCACGACTATCTGGGGTGCTTCGACGGCACGCGCGGTGTTAGCTCCAACTCCGTCGAGCACGAGGATCGCCGCCGCGAAAAGAGTGGCGCGGACGGCACGGGCCGTTATCAATCGTAAATGTTCCTGGCGCAAACTTTCCGGGCGCAAACGTTTCTTGAGCAAACGCTCCGGGAATTTCGTCAACCGCCCTCGCATCGACACCTCCACGAGACTTCGCAATCACGGGAGCTTCTGCTGAAGCACTTCCTGCGCGCGCGCGGCTCGCCACTTGATCAATTGCTCGGCGACGTCTTCGCGGCCGAGCGCGAGAATCGCGACCGCGAACAAACCCGCGTTGGCGGCGCCGGATTTGCCAATCGCCATCGTCGCCACCGGAATGCCCCGCGGCATTTGCACGATCGACAGTAACGAATCCATCCCGCTCAGCGCCGTCGTCGGCATTGGCACGCCGATCACCGGCAGTATGGTCTTGGCAGCGATCACGCCCGGCAGATGAGCCGCGCCGCCGGCGCCCGCGATCATCACCTGCAAGCCACGTTCCCCGGCCGACGCCGCGTAGTCCAGCGTGAGGTCGGGCGTGCGATGGGCGGACAAAACTCGCACCTCATGCGATACTTTAAATTCGCCGAGGATCTCCGCGGCTGCCGACATATGCTCCCAATCGCTTTTGCTTCCCATCACTATGCCGACCAGCGGCGATGCTGCCTGGACCATCGCGTAACTCCTCTTGATTGTGCTTCCGACGAACGAGGCTTGTCCGCGTGACGCACGGTTGTCAAGCCGTAGCCGGACACGTAATCACTGTTAGGGCCGCGTGCGTGTAACCGAAGCGGCCGCAACCATGGCGACACCGATACCGACTAACCAATGTGCTTTCAAGCTCGACGAAATCGCCGCGGCAACCGGCGGTGAAATGTTCGGCGCGTCCGACATGATCGTGCGGGGAGTGCTTACCGATACTCGCGCGCCGGTCGCGGGAGGCCTTTTCGTGGCGCTCCGCGGCGCCGGCCACGACGGCCACGCATATCTGGCCGAGGCCGCGCGGGGTGGCGCCGCCGCCGCGCTGGTCGCGCGGGGCCGCCGCCCGGCAGGCCTCCCCGCGGTCGAAGTCGACGACACACTGGCCGCGCTTGGCGATCTCGCCCGCCATCATCTGCGCCGGACCCGCGCGGTTCGTCCCCTGGAATGTGTCGCGATCGGCGGCGCGGTGGGTAAGACCAGCACCAAAGAGCTTTGCGCGGCGTTGGTGCGTGCGCTTTTCGGTGAAACGCTGGCCACCCCCGGCAACCTCAACAATCTCATCGGCGTGCCGATGACGATCTTCACGCTCACCGGGCAGTATCGTGCGGCGGTACTCGAGTGCGGCACCAACATGCGCGGCGAGATTATTCGCCTCGCGCGAATCGTCGAGCCCGACGTGGCCGCCGTGCTTAATGTCGACGTGGAACACAGCGAAGGGCTGGGAAGCCTCGAGGAAATCGCGGACGAGGAGGCGGCTTTGTTTACTTCGGCGCGGCGCGCCGTCGTCGCATGCGCCGAAGAGCGCCTGGTGATGGAGCGTATCCCGCGCGGCGCGGAGGTCGTGACCTTCGGCGCCGATACGGCGGCTGACGTGCGAATCGCCGCGCGGGCGCCGGCCGCCGCGGGCTCGGCCCGCGCGCGGGTGACGCTCGCGCTCAGTCCCCGGCTGGTAGCGACGGGTGTGCCGGCTCGGCTCGACCTGGAGCTGGCGCTGCTCGGCGCCGCGGCGGCGCGCAATGCGGCGGCCGCCGTGGCGGCCGCCGCCGCATTGCGCGGCCGCCCGCTTGTCCAGGAAGAACTCGCCGTTGCCGCTCGCGCGCTCGAAAGCGTCGCACCGGTTGCCGGGCGCCTGCAGACGCGCGCGGTCGGCAGTTTGACGGTGATCGACGACACTTACAACGCCAACCCGCGCTCCGTGCGCGCCGCGCTCGAGGCTGCGCATGAAAGCGCGCGAGCCTCCGGCGCGCGGCTGATCGTCGCGCTCGGCGACATGCTCGAGCTGGGCGCGCTCGCGTCCGCGATGCACGCCGAGGCCGTCGCCGAGGTGATGCGCCTGGCGCCTGCGGCCTTCGTCGCCGTGGGGCCGGAGATGAGCGCGGCGGTGGATGCGCACGGCACTATCGGGCGCGCCGGCGTGCTCGCCGCGCCCGACAGTGCCGTGGCCGCGGAAATTGTGTGCGCGCTCGTGCGCGAGGGCGACGTCGTCCTGGTCAAGGGTTCGCGGGGCATCCGGATGGAGCGCATAATCGAAGCACTCGGTGAACGGTTTGGAAGTCGCGCTCAAAATTGACGTCGACACGCATCAGGGGCTTCGGGACGGCGTGCCGCGCCTCGCGCGGATGCTCGCGGCCGAAGGCGTCGCCGCGAGCTTTTATATCGCTATGGGGCCGGACAACTCGGGGCGCGCCGCAGTGCGCGTGCTCCGCAACCCTGGCTTCCTGAGAAAGATGCGCCGCACGAAGGCGGTCAGGATGTACGGCCTGCGAACGGTGCTCTCGGGCACGCTGCTGCCGGCGCGGCCGATCGCGCTCGCGTTCCCCAACATCGTGCGCGGCCTCAAGCGCTCTGGCTTCGAGGTTGGCGTACACGGCTGGGACCATGTGCGATGGCAGGACGGAATCGACAAGCTCGGCGAAGACGGAATCCGCGCCGAGCTGGGCGAAGCGTTCGAGGCTTACCGCGCAATCTTCCGCGAGAGGGCGCTCGCCTTCGCGGCCCCCGGATGGCGCACCAACCCGATCGCGCTCAAAGTGCTCGACTCGATGAAGCTAAGCTATCGCAGCGACACGCGCGGCAGGACGCCGTTTCGATGCCGCGTCGACGGCGAAGTCCTCGACACACTCGAGATTCCGACTACCCTGCCGACGCTGGACGAGGTGATGGGACGCGAGGACCTGCGCAACGCCGCCGCGGTGCTGGAATTCTATTTGGCGCGGTTCGACGCCGACCGGCTCAATGTTCATACGTTGCACGCGGAAACCGAGGGGATGGCCGAGCTGACAAGTTTCACGGCTCTGGTTCGCGCGCTTAAGGAGCGGGGGGCGAAATTCGTCCGTCTCAAGGAGGTCGCGGCGCGCCTGGGCGCCGCGGAACTGCCGGTATGCGAGGTCGTGCGCGCCACCCTGCCCGGCCGCGCCGGGTGGGTCGCCGCGCAGGGTCCCGATCCCGCTTAGCCCGCGCCGCAAACGGAGCGGCTTGGTTTTTTTACTGACGCCCTCCGCTCAGAATTTTTCTTTGAACGGGCGAACGTCCAGCTCCTGGGTCCAGGCGCTGCGATCCTGATGCGCCAGATGCCAGTAGCTCTCAGCGATGGCCGACGGCGCGAGCATGTCTTCCTGCTTGAGGTCGGGCCGAAGCTGATGGATGAAGGGCATGTCGATCGGCCCGTCGACATTTATGTGCGCCACGTGGATCCCCTGCGGTCCCAGGTCCCGCGCCATCACCTGGGCCAGTCCGCGCAGCGCGAACTTCGCCGGCCCGAAAGCCGCCGAGGTCGGGTACGGTTTCACCCCGGCGGTCGCGCCGGTGAACAGGATCACGCCGCTTTTGCGTGCGAGCATGCCCGGAACCACCGCTTGCGCGCATAGAAACGCCCCGAAGGCATTGACCCGCCAGGTATTCTCGAAGGTGCTCGGCTTGGTTTCCATCAAGCGCCCGAATGGACGCATCGCCGCGTTGTAGAGCAGCACTTCGGTTTCGCCGGCCTGCTCGCGGATGCGCGCGAAGGCCGTTTCGATTTCACCGGCCTTGCTCACGTCGGCTGCGACCACGATCGCGCGTCCGCCCGCCGCCTTGATTTCGCCCGCCAACTCCTCGAGCTTTCCTCCGCCGCGCGCGACCAGCGCGACTGTGTAGGCGCTCGCGAATCTTCGCGCCAGCGCCGCGCCCAGGCCCGCGCCGACGCCGACCACCACTGCTACCTTTGCTTTAGCTTCAGCCATTGTGCTCTCTCTCCCGCGCGCCGTGCGCTACGAACGCGCCTTCAGCGCCTGCTCGACGAATAGCAGGCGGTCGTTGCCCCAGAACATCTGGTCGCCGACGAAAAAGGTCGGTGCGCCGAACGCCCCGCGGGCGACCGCGGTCTCGGTCGCCACGCGCAGTGCGTCCTTGACCGCATGCTCCTCGGAGGCCGCCGCGAGGCGCACCGCATCGAGCCCCGCCCGCTCCAGCACTCCGCGTACGACAGCGGCGTCGCCGAGGTTGAGGCCGTCGCGCCAGAAAGCGTCGAAGATGGCGCGATGGTACGCCGCGAAAACGCCTGAACGCTGCGCCGCGATCGCTCCGCGCATCAGGCGTATCGTGTTGATCGGAAAATGCGGATTGTGCAGGGCCGGCACGCCGTAATGCTTCGCCCAGCGCTCCAGGTCGGCGTTCATGTATTTGCGCTTGGCCTCGATCGAAATCGGCGAGGAATTGCCGGTTTCCTTGAACACCCCGCCAAGCAGCATCGGCCGGTAGCTGACCACCGCGCCGGTGCGCCCGGCCAACCCTTCGAGCTGGGTGTCCGCGAGATAACTGAACGGGCTTCCATAGTCGAAGAAGAATTCGAGTTCAGTGGCCATCGTTTCCCTCCGCCATCGCCGCCGGGCGGCTTTACTGCGCAGTCTTCGCGCATTGCGTCAACCGTGATCCTTAGCATCATTCAGTTGCATGATGCAACTCGAAAATCCGCGGCCGAGATTCCGGCGGATGCCGGGTCCGCGGCGGCCAGACGTGCAATGGACCGGCTCGACGCCGATATGTTATTGCTCGGGCTCGGACGTTTTTGGCTGAAGAGAAGTTCGCGAGGAGAAGTCCCACGATGCCCGCACACGAGTTCTTTGCCGATAGCCCGCGCGAGGCCGGCCTCGACCCGCAAAAGGTCGACGCGCTGCTCGAGCGCGCCGCGCGCGAAGTCAACGAGGGACTGCTGCCCTCCTGCCAGATCGCGATCGCGCGCAACGGCAAGGTCGGCGCGATGCACACCTTCGGGCGCGCGGTGCAAGGCGGCGACGACCGTCCCGCCACCAACGACACGCTCTACGTCATCTTCTCCTGCACCAAGGCGATAATGTCCGCGGCGGCCTGGCTGCTGATCGGCGAAGGCAAGCTCGACGTGCGCGAGCGCGCGGCCGATATCGTTCCCGAGTTCGGCACCAACGGCAAGGACGTGATCACGGTCGAACAACTGCTCCTGCATACCGCGGGCTTTCCCAACGCGCCGTATGCGCAGAGCGAATGGCGCGATCGCGCCAAACGCCTGGAGCGGTTCTCCAGATGGCGTCCGGAGTTTCCGCCGGGCAGCCGCTTCTTCTACCATCCGACCGCGACCTTCTGGGTGATCGCCGAGATAATCGAGCGCCGCGCCGGGATGGACTTCCGCCAGTTCGTGCGCGAACGTATCGCGTTGCCGCTCGGTCTGCCGGGAATGCACTTGGGACTCGCGCCGGAACTGCAGCATCGCGTCGCCGACCTGGTTTACGTCGGAGACGCGCTCTCGCCCGAGGATCTGCGTAAGCTCGGCTTTCCGCCGATGATCGAAACCGAAGTGGTCGAAGAGATGATCCTGGGCTTCAATACGCCGGCGGTGCGCGAAGCCGGAGTACCCGGCGGCGGCGGAATCATGACCGCGGCCGAGCTCGCGCTCTTTTACCAGGGCGTGATGCACAATCGCGGCAAAGACGGACGGCCGCTGTGGAAGCCGGAGGTACTCGCGGAGGCGCTGCGTCCGCGCTCGGGCGACTACACCGATCCTTACCTTGGTCACAAGGTCAACCGCGGACTCGGCGTGGTGATAGCCGGCGGCGACGGGATGGCCAACTTCCGCGGCTTCGGCAGGACCAATTCACCGGCCGCTTTTGGACATGGCGGCGCGGGCGGGCAAATCGGATGGGCCGATCCGGCGACCGGAATCTCGCTCGGCTACTGCACCAACGGCTTCGACCGCAACGACATCCGGCAGGGGCGCCGCGGGGTCGCGATTTCCAGCCTCGCGGCGGTCTGCGCGGCCTGAGCGCGGAAACCGCCGAGGAGCCGGAGCGCCGGTCGGCTCAGACCAGAAATGGATTGCTGAGCACGATCGTCGCCTCGCGCGGGGCGCCCACTCCGACCATCGCCAGCCGGATGCCCGCGAGTTCCGATATACGCTCCAGGTAGCGGCGCGCGGCGGGCGGCAGGTCGCTCAAGGCGCGCGCACCGCTCAAGCTCTCGCGCCATCCGGGCAATTCCTCATAGACCGGGCGTGCCCGTTCGAGCGTCCCGCGTCCGGGCGGCATCTCGAGCGTAGCGTTTTGCGCCAACCTGATATGCGACGCATACCCGCAACGGATCGATTCCGGTCAACACGTCGAGCTTGGTGAGCGCGAGCCCCCACATCCCGTTCAGGCGCACCGCGAGCCGCGCGAGCACCGCGTCGAACCATCCGATGCGGCGCGGCCGCCCGGTCGCGCTGCCGAACTCCTCGCCTTCGGTGCGCAGGCGGTTGGCGAGCGCGCCTTTTATTTCCGACGGGAACGGCCCCGCGCCAACCCGCGTGGTGTAGGCCTTGCTGATACCGAGCACCGCGTCCAGGCGCCCGGGCGCGAGCGGCGCGCCGGAAAACACGGCGCCCGCGATGCAATTGGACGAGGTCACGAACGGATAGGTGCCGTGGTCGACGTCGAGCATCGTGCCGTGCGCGCCCTCGAACAGCACGCGCTTGCCCGCGTCGACCGCCTCGGCGAGGTAGGCGCCCGTGTCGCAGAGATACGGCAGTATGACGCGGCGCAGGCGTTTCATCTGGTCGACGATTTCCTGACCCTTGAGCGGCTTGGCCTTGAGCACGGCGCGCAGGTAGACGTTCTTTTCCGCGACATTGCGCGCGAGCTTCTCGCTGAAGCGCGCGGGGTTGTTGAGCTCGTCGAAGCGCAGCCCCACGCGCGCCATCTTGTCCTCGTACGCCGGCCCGATGCCGAAGCCGGTCGTGCCGATGGCGAGCTTTCCCGCCCGTGCCTCGCGCGCGCGGTCGATCGCGCGATGGTACGGCATCACCATGTGCGCATCGCAACTCAGCTTGAGCAGCGAGGCGTCGGTGAAGCGTCCGCGGGCGCGCAGCGCCGCCAGTTCTTCCGCGAGCGCCACCGGATCGACCACGGTGCCGTTGCCAATCACGCAGACCTTGCCCGGATGCAACGCCCCCGCCGGAATCAGGCGCAGGATGAATTTTTCGCCGTCGACCACCAGCGTGTGCGCGGCGTTGTTACCGCCCTGGAAGCGCACTACGACGTCGGCGTCGGCCGCCAGCAGATCGACGATCTTGCCCTTGCCCTCGTCACCCCATTGGGTCCCGACCACCGCCACTGTCTTCATCGCGTCACATCCGTGCGCGGCGATGCCGCGCGGCGCATCGCTTTGGCCGCATTCTGGAATCCGTACGGACCCATCTTAAAGTTTGAGCAGCGCGGCCGACATTATGGCCGGGATGGTCTTGAGACGTTCGAGCACCTCGGCCGGAACCGCGCCGTCGACCTCGAGCAGGCTGAGCGCCGTACCGCCCACGCGGTCGCGCCCCAGTTCGAGTCCCGCGATGTTGACTCCGGCCTGCCCCAGCATCGAACCCACCGCGCCGACCACGCCCGGCACGTCGTGGTTGTGCAGCATCAGAAAGTAGCCCTCGGGCACCGCTTCGACCCGGTAACCGTCGATTCGGACGAGCCTCAGGCCGCGGTTGCCGATCACCGCGCCGGCGACTTCGTGCGCCACGCTCGGCGTGCGCACACTCAGCGTGAGCGTGTTGATGTAGTCGGTGGTCTCGCGCGAGCGGCTCTCGGTCACCGCGATGCCGCGCTCGCGCGCGATGAAGGGCGCGCTGACGTAGTTGAAATCCTGGTCGAGAAAGCCGCTCAACAATCCTTTGAGCGCCGCCGCCGTGATCGGTTCAGCCTTGAGCCCCGCCGCTTCGCCGCCCAGGCCGACCGTGATTTGCACCGGCGGCTCGCTGATGAGCTGCGCGGCGAGGCGGCCCAGGCGCTCGGCGAGCCGCAGATGAGGTCCGAGGGTTTCCAGTTCCTTGGGCGAGAGCGCCGGCATGTTGACCGAGTGGCTGATCACGCCGTTGATCAGAAACTCGGCGGTCTGCTGCGCGATATCGATCGCGACCTGGATTTGCGCCTCGTCGGTCGCCGCGCCCAGATGAGGCGTCGCGATCACGTTGTCGAATCGAAGCAGCGGATGGTCCTTCGGCGGCGGCTCTTCGACGAAGACGTCGAGCGCCGCGCCGGCGACCTTGCCCGAGGCGAGCGCGTCGGCAAGCGCCCGCTCGTCGACGATACCGCCGCGCGCGCAGTTGATGATCCGCACACCCGGCTTCATCATCGCGAAAGCCGCCGTGCCCACGAGCGACCTGGTGTCGCGGGTGAGCGGCGCGTGGGTCGTGATGAAATCGGCGCGCCGGTAGAGCTGCTCGAGGGTCACCATTTCCACCCCGATCCGCGCCGCCGCGTCGCGGGTCAAGATAGGATCGTAACCGATTACTTTCATTTTCAGCCCGAGCGCCCGCTCGGCCACGATACGCCCTATATTGCCGAGGCCGATCACGCCTAGGGTTTTGTTGAAGACTTCGATACCGATGAATTTGCTGCGCTCCCATCGCCCCGCGCGCACCGCCGCGTTGGCGGCCGGGATGTGCCGCGCGAGCGCCATCATCATCGAGATTGCGTGCTCGGCGGTGGTGATGCTGTTGCCGAGCGGACTGTTCATCACGACGATGCCGCGCCGCGTCGCCGCCTCGAGGTCGATATTGTCGACTCCCACGCCGGCCCGCCCGATCACCCTGAGCGAATCCGCGCGCTCGACGACTTCGCGCGTCACGTGCGTCGCACTGCGCACCACCAGCCCATGGTAGGGCGCGATTATCTCAGCCAGCTCGGCGGGCGTGAGTCCGGTCCTGGTGTCAACCTTGAGTTGCGGGTAACGGCTGAACACCTCCACTCCCTGCGGATTGAGGGTGTCGCTCAACAGAACGCGCAATGTCGTATCCGCCATAGGAGTCGCTCAGGCTCCCTCGGCAATGCGGCGGGCAACCGCGGCAACGCCCGCGCCACTGTCGAAGCGATGGCCCAGATGGGCGAGCGCGGCCTCGAGCGCCGCAACCGCAATCAGCATGTCGAACGGGCTCAGGTATCCCATGTGGCCGATGCGTACCAGTTTGCCTTTCATCTGGTCCTGCCCGCCCTGCACCGACACGCCCAACTCGTCGCGCATGTAGCGCACCAGTTTCGATCCGTCGAGCCCCGCCGGCGTGAGAATCCCGGTCACGCCCGGAGCGGGATTGTCGGGCGCCAGCAGGCCCAGTCCCAGAGCCGGCGCGGCTGCGCGCGTGGCCTCGGCCATCACGCGATGCCGCGCGAAGACCCGCGGCAGCCCTTCGGCATGAATCATCTCGAGCGACTTGTTCAGCCCCAACACCAGCGAGACGGCCGCGGTCCAGGCCGTGGTATGCTCGTCGCGCTGAGCCTTGAGTTCGCGCCCAAGATCGAAATAGTAACGCGGCGTGCGCGAGCGTTGGGCGCGCTCGAGCGCGCGCTCCGACAGCGCCACCATCGCGAGCCCCGGCGGCAGCATCAGCGCCTTCTGGCTGCCAGTCACCAGCGCGTCGACGCCCCACTCGTCCATCTTTTGCTCGAACACGCCGACGGAGGTTATCCCGTCGACGATCAACAACGCGTCGCGCGCGCGGGTAAGCGCGGCGATCTCAGCCACCGGATGAACCGCGCAGGTCGAGGTTTCGCTCGCCTGCATCAGTACCGCGCGCACGCCGGGATTCGCGCGCAGCGCTTCGTCGACCTGCGCCGGGTGCGCGGCGCGACCCCATTCGACGCGGATCTCATGGCCGACCATGCCGTACGCCGCGAGCAACTTGCCCCAGCGCTCGCCGAACTTGCCGCCGTTGATAAAGACCGCGTGCTCGCCAGGCGCGAGCAGGTTGGTGACCGCCGCTTCCATCGCGCCGGTACCGCTGGCCGCGAGCAGGATCACCTCCTGACGCGTCCCGAACAGCGGGCGCATCCGCTCGCGCGCCTGATCGAGCGCGGCGCTGAACTCGGGCGTCCGATGATGAATCATGGGACGCGCCATCTCGAGCAGCACTTCGGGCGGGACCGGCGCCGGTCCGGGCGTGAACAGATATTTCTTTACCGGGTTTCTCACAATGCTCATCCCGAGCCTTCGATCTCGACCTTTGGCCGGCGCGTTCCGCGTTTCGCTAGGGTCTCGCCCGAGGCGCTCGAAAACTCATCAAGACGCGCTGCGGAGCGAGACTACCGGCAAAAAAAAGCCTGGTGCCCGCCCGCGAGCGGAACGCCAGACCCCGAAATCGCCCAAGCGTAAACGCGCCTCTAAAACGGATAACCGAGCCCTCCTGCACTGTCAAGGTAGCGTCCGCGGCGATAGCCTCAAAATAGCCGCCGCGAGGGAATTTTCACCGAAACGGCTGGATACTGGCGTTCAAATCGGGCCACTCAAATCAGGTAGCTTCCCGGCGGAATCCCGAGACATATAGCGCGAATCCGCACAGCGGCGTCGGGATCGATCATCGCGTGGCGGGTGCCCTGGCTGATGTCGCGGCAGACCGGTTGAGCTCGCTTGAATCCATCGTCGCCTGCGCCCCGGCGCCCGCCGAGGCAATTTTGGAGACGGCGTTGTTCGAGGCGATTCTGCTCGCGAATCCCCGGCCCGCGCACGAAAGCCGCGCGCGCCAGTTGATGCTTAAGCGCCGCCAGGTTGCGTCCGCGGCAGCGGACCCAAGCGCTCGCGGCCCGCAGCGGCCGCGGCAACGTGGATCACGCGCGTTGAAAAGCCGGGGGCGCCAAGGCTAAAAATTGACGGATGCCGATTGAATACGAAGTTCGCGACGGTGCGCTGGTCTGGATCAAAAACCCAGTGACCGGCGTCATCTCTTATGTTGTCGACGTGCGCGGCAAGAGCTTCGCCTTCACGCTGGGCGGCCGCAGCGAACTGGACCCGGCCGCACCCACGCTCAACGCCGAGCAAATGGCGCAGGCGCACACGGCATGCCCGTTTTGTCCTGGCAACGAAGCGATGGCGCCCGCGGAAATCCTGCGCGTCACTCCCACCGACTTCCCGCAGTGGAAAGGCGACGAGACGGCGGGCGGCGCGGGCGCGGGGGCCGGGTGGGTGATGCGAGTGTTCAATAATCTTTTCCCACGTGTCCCGGCCGAGCTTACGGGCGGGCGCAACGAGTCGTACATCGTGGTCGAGGACCCCCGCCACTTCTCGAGCCTTCAGCCGCGTGCCGCCGGCGACCTGATGTACACCGGAGCGCTCGGCGGAGAGCACTTCCTGCGCCTTATCCAGACCGACGTCGCCGTGATGCGCCGTGCGATGGAAAACCGCGCAGTGCGCTCGATCGTGATCCGCAAAAACCAGGGGCGCGAGTCGGGCGCCTCGCAGCCGCATCTCCATCAGCAGCTCATCGGCGCGCCGTCGGCGCTGCCGGCGCTGGCGGCCGAGGCCGAGGCCGAACGGCGAACCCCGGGGCTGTGGGAGGAGCTAATCGAACTGGTCGAGCGGCTGGGTCTGCTAATCGAGCGGCGCGACGGCGTCGTCAGCTTCGCCAGCCCCGTCGGCGCGTTCCCACGCAGCTATGACGTAATGATGCCACGCTTTCGCGGCACATTGGCCGAGCTTGAACCCGGGCAGCTCGGGCTTTTCGCGCGCGCGATAAGCCGGATTCTGCGCGCGTTGGGACCGCTGCCGCTGGACTATGAAATTCATCAGGGGGAGGGATTGCCGCTGCACGCGCATATCAACTCGCGGCTCTACCCCTACTCCGTCGTGGCGGGGACGCTTAACCTGCCGAGCGTGCTGGTGCAAAACGTGGGGGCGCTGCGCCGCGCGCTCCAGCGCCACGAGGAGTTCTAGCCGGGCCAGCCGGTATCGAATGCGAGAACAAAGCTCTCGCTTTGAAGTACTTCGCTGACGCTCAGGAATAACCGAAGAGGCACCGTTTTCCTTTGTCATCCTGAACGAAGGCCGCCGAAGTGAAGGATCAACGCGGAGCGACTCTTCGTTTATCGAGAACTGCCAGGAGAACTCGGTTGATACTGTATTTCGTGCGGCCGGGCCTATGAGTGAGATATGCGCGAGGCTGCACCGTGCCTGTCAGAGTCTCCCTCATTTCAGCTTTCTACATGAACGCTTTAGCAGCACACCCGATGATCCGATCTGGAGATCGTATGAGACCGATCCATTCATGCTTCGGCTGCGCGCCAAAAATTCGATGGACCATTTTCTGACCAACGTTCC
The DNA here is from genome assembly GCA_963755905.1 of uncultured delta proteobacterium. GTDB lineage: Bacteria > Desulfobacterota > Binatia > Binatales > Binataceae > JAKAVN01. Next base: position 291,174 of record CAVWLM010000002.1, on the reverse strand, counting down.
CTATCCAGACCTGGCTAACTCGCTCGTTGAAACAAACCTCAAAGTTGCTGCGCAGCTAGCCGGAATCGCCTTTGAACGAATGGTCCGCCGGCACGCCCGCGACGAGAATGAGGACAAGATGGAACTGGGCACTCTCATCGCGGAGCTTCATCGCAAAGGGCTTATCAACTTCGGCATTCGTCAGAAGTGGGATGAAGCTCGGCGGATTCGCAACAAAGCCATTCACGACGAAGCAGTCCCGCCACGTGCCGAGGTGGAACGTCTGCTCGAAGTACTGCACGTGCGCAAATACTAACCAGTAGCGCCGCAGAACGGATATTCTGCGCTTCTCTCCCAACCCTCCCCCAAGACTGCGGGGGAGAGTTCAGAACTTCGGGAGGAATAATGGGGCGGCCGGCGAAAGTATCAGTGGATCATTCGGCGCGCCAGACGGGTTTGCGTTTCTCCAGAAACGCCCGGATCCCTTCCTTGGCGTCTTTGCTCGCGCGCAGCACGCGTCCCATCTCCAAAATGTCGTCGTGCCACGCGTCGTTGGACTCGCTCATCGAGCGCCGCATGCTCTTCTTCATCGTGCGCAGCGAGAGCGGCGCGTTCGCCGACACTTTCTCGGCCCACGCGACTGCCGCCGCGTCGAGCTTATCGTTGGGCACCACTTCGTGCACCATCCCCATCGCGAGCGCGCGTTGGGCGTTGACCGGCTCGGCGGTATACAGGATTTGCGCGGTGTTGGCCGATCCGATGACCTCGATCAGTTTGCGGATGAAATCGTAGGGCACCAGCAATCCCACGCGCGCGACAGTCATCCCGATTCGCGCGTCCTCGGCCGCCACTCGCAGATCGCAGTGCAGCGCGAGCTCGCATCCGCCGGCCAGCGCGGCGCCCTGCACGGCCGCGATAGTCGGCACCGGAAGCTGTTCCAGGCGGCGGAAGGTGCGCTCGATGCTGACAGGGCTGTGGCCGCCCTCGATCCTATCGGCCTCGGCCAAATCCAGTCCGGCGCTGAAGCTCTTGCCGGCGCCGCGCAGAATGACCGCGCGGATCTCCTTGTCCTCCTCGATCGAGGCGAACGCCTTGTCCATCGCCGCAAGCAGCGCCTCGTTGAGCGAGTTGCGCTTTTCGGGACGGTTGAGCGTGATGATGGCGTAGTTCGGATGGCGTTCGACCTTGAGAATATCCTCGGCCATGAAAGGGACTCCTTAAGCTGGCGGATGGTGCGGGCGTTTGCGCGAGCATCGCATGACCGCGCGGCGCGCTTCAAGGGTTGCGGCGACGCGGCGCGCATGCGGCGCTGCCGCCATCAGCACGCGCTCTTACTCGCCGGTCCAGATGGGCTTGCGCTTTTCCAGAAACGCGCGCACGCCTTCCTTGCCGTCGCGGCTACGCAGCACCGCGTTGCGCATCTCGTCGATGTCCTTGTGCTCGGCGTTGTAGGTGTCGCTCAGGCAGCGCCGGATCGAGGCCTTCATCGCGCGCAACGAGAGCGGCGCGTTGGCGGCTATCCGTTCCGCCATCGCCTCGGCTTCGGTGCCGAGCCGCTCGTCAACCACCACGCGATCGACCAGGCCGATCTCATGCGCACGCTTGGCGCTGAGCGGCGCGGCGGTGAACATGATTTCCGCGGTATGCGCCGGTCCGACCAGCGCCATGAACTTGCGGAAGACGAAGTAGTCGGGCACGCGGCCGATTCGCGCCGGCGTCATGCCGAGACCCGCGTTTTCCGCCGCGACCCGCAGATCGCATAGCAACGCCAGCACCAGTCCGCCGGTCAGCGTCGCGCCGTGTACGGCGGCGATAGTCGGAATCGGCAGCGCTTCGAGACGCCGGAAGATGTCCTGCGGGCTGACAGCCCAGCGTCCGCCGCTTCCCTCGACCTGCTCGAGCTCGCGCAAATCGACTCCCGAGGAAAAGGCCGCGCCTTCGCCTCGCAACACCATCGCACGGATACTCTTGTCGGCCTCGATGCTCGTGAACGCGTGGTCCAGTGCTTCAAACGTCGCGCCATTAAGCGCGTTACGCTTTTCGGGACGATTGAGTGTCAGGACTACGTGATTGGGACGGCGATCGAATCTGAGAATGTCGCTCTCGGCCATCGCGGCTCGCTCCTTGAGGCAGATGATTGTCGCCGCGAAGCCGCGGCGCTGAGGTCACCAAAAAAATCAGGCGACGATGCTGACCAGCTTGTCCGGAACGTAGATGATCTTCTTCGGCGGCTTGCCGTCGAGATGGCGCTTGACCGCTTCGCTGGCAAGCGCGAGCGCGGTATTGGCCTCTTCCGATCCGCCGGCGGGGACCTCCAATCGATCGCGCACTTTGCCGTTGACCTGCACCGCCAGCGTGACCATCTCGTCGCGCGCCAGTTCCTCGGATGAACTTCGGCCACGGCTTCGAGGTGGATCGGATGCCGTGTGTCCTAACGCGCGCCACAACTCCTCGGCGATATGCGGCGCCATCGGCGCGAGCATCAGGACATAGCTCTCGAACGCGAAGCGGCCGACGTCCGCGGGGGCGAGCTTCATCAGGTAGTTGAGCTGATCCATCATCGTGGCGAGCGCGGTGTTGAAGCGCAGCCGCTCGACGATGGTCGGTGACTGTCTGGATGGTCTTGTGCACGCGGCGCGTCGTTTCGGCGCTGGGATTGCCGGCCGGGCATCCGGCCTCGACGAAGCGGCGCATCGCGTTCCACACCCGCGAGAGATAGCGCGCGGTGCCGACCACGCCTTCCTCGTTCCAGTTGGTCGGCTCCTCGAACGGGCCCATGAAGAGTTCCCACAGCCGCAGCGCGTCGGCGCCGTACTTCTCGACCATCGCGTCCGGCGTGACCACGTTGCCCTTGCTCTTGGACATCTTCTGGCCGTCGCCGGCCCAGATCATTCCCTGGTTGCGCAGCACCGGGAACGGCTCCTTGAACTTGATCAGGCCCGGCGTCGAACATCACCTTGGTCCACATCCGCGCATACAGCAGATGCATCACGGCGTGCTCGGCGCCGCCGACGTAGAGATCGACCGGCAGCCAGTAATCCGCCATCGCGGGCTCGAACGGCCCGCGGTCGTAATGCGGCGAGGCGAAGCGCAGGAAGTACCATGACGAGCAGGCGAAGCCGTCGAGCGTGTCGGTCTCGCGCTCGGCCGGGCCGCCGCATTTCGGGCAGGTGGTGTTGACGAACTCGGGCGACGTTGGCGAGCGGCGAGCGCCCGGTGCCCGAGGGCTGATAGTCCTTCATGTCGGGCAGCAGCACGGGAAGTTGAGTCTTCGGGAACCGGCACGATGCCGTCGCGTCGTGCAGTAGACGATCGGAATGGGGCATCCCCAGTAGCGCTGACGCGAGATGAGCCAGTCGCGCATCCGGTAGGTGACGGTGGCACGGCCGATTTCGTGCTCCTCGGCGTACTTGCATACAGCGCGGATGGCGTCGGCGGTCTTCATTCCATTGAGGTTGAGATCGGCGCTCGACGAGTTGATCGTGATGCCGTAGTCGGAGAATGCGCGGTCCGGCGGGCGGCGGACTGCCGTCGGCGGGCGCGGTGACGAGCGGAATCTCCAGGCCATACTTGCTCGCGAAGTCGAAGTCGCGCTGATCCTCGCCCGGCGCGCGCCATGATCGCGCCGGTGCCGTAGCCCATCAGGACGTAGTCGGCGATCCAGATCGGAACCTGCTTGCCGTTGAACAGATTGCGCGCGTAGGCGCCGGTGAAAACGCCGGTCTTTTCCTTGACCGTCGAGAGGCGTTCGATATCGCTCTGGCGCCGCGCCTGCGTAACGTACTCCTCGACCGCGGCGCGCTGCTCGGCCGTCGTAACTTCCGCGACCAGCGGATGCTCGGGCGCGAGCACCATGAACGAGACGCCGAAGACCGTGTCGGGCCGGGTGGTGAAGAAGCGGACCTCCTTGCCCGGATGGCCGTCGACCGGGAAGGCCAGTTCCGCGCCTTCGGAGCGGCCGATCCAGTTGCGCTGCATCAGCTTGATCGGCTCGGGCCAATCGATCCCCTCGAGGTCCTCGAGCAGGCGGTCGGCGTAAGCGGTGATCTTGAAGAACCACTGTTCGAGGTCCTTCTTGGTGACCGGATTGTCGGTATGCCGCCAGCAGCATCCGTTGATTACCTGCTCGTTGGCGAGGATGGTGCGGCACTTGTCGCACCACCATTGCGAACCGATGGCGCGGTACGCCAGCCCGCGCTTGAGCATCAGCAGGAAGAACCACTGGGTCCATCGGTAATACTCGGGCGATGGACGAATTGATTTCGCGCGTCCAGTCGTAGGCGCATCCGGCCAACTTCAACTGTCGCTTGAAGTTAGCGGCATAGCGCGGCACGGTCTCCTTGGGATGCAGCCCCTTGAGCAGGGCGTCGTTTTCGGCCGGCAGGCCGAAGGCGTCCCAGCCCATCGCGTGCAGCACGTTGTATCCGGCCATCCGCTTGTAGCGGCCGATCACGTCGCACGGGACGTAGTTGTGCAGATGGCCGACCGAGAGGCCGTCGCCCGAAGGATAGGGAAACATCTCGAGCACGTAGAACTTTGGCCGTTCACGATCCTCGCGCGTCAAGTAAAGATCGGCGCGCTCCCATTCGGCCTGCCAGCGATGCTCAATTTTCCTCGGCTCGTAGCGTTCGTCCATCGGCATTACGAAAGTCTCTCCGGAAGATCAACTTTAGCGCGCGGTCTCGCGGGATTAAAACCGGCGCGGACCGCGATGGTGCGCGCGCCGCCGCCTGCGCCCGGCGGAGCGAAAAAAATGAATCTGCGCAAGATACTTGTTGATAAAGCTCTTGTCACGAAAGGGCTGGGGCGAGAGAATGGCACTATCGGCAGGTAAGCGAAAGGGCACGTCCCAGATGAAAACGCGGAAGGCCAAACCCGAAGGCCGCAGATGGTTATCCCCATGGCACTTTGCCGTGTTCGCGATGGGCGCGGTGTTCGGGTCGGTCCTCAGCGGATTCTACGGGGCGGCTTATACCAGCGCCGCGGTCATCGTAACCTGCTGGTTCACGGCTCTGATGCTGGTCGCTTTCGATCGTTCGCGAATTCGCGCACCACGCTCGACGAGGCCTGGACGGCGCTGGCAGTCGCCGATACGCACGAGCGCCGGCGCGAGCGCCAAACCGGCTCCGCCGCCGGTGCGCCGCAGAGCCGGCGCGGCGCTGAGCCTGGATGCGGCACGACGCTCGCACCTGCGCACCATCGCCGGCGGCAAGAGCGAGCCGCCGTGGCGCGCATCGTGACAGTCCAGCGGCACTGATTAAGCACCTTCGTAACCGAGTGACATCGCCGGAACGCCGCGATAAAAGGTAGCGGCGCATCCACATACTGCGTATCCTGACACCGCCTACTGGAGGTCGAGCACGATGCGAGCCTTCGTGATGAAAGGGATTGGCAAGGTCGGCTTCGCCGAAAAACCGATTCCTACTCCCGGCCCAACCGACGCCATCGTCAAAACCACCAAAGCCCTCATCTGCAGCTCTGACGTTCACACGGTCAACGGCGCGATCGGGCCGCGCGACAACCTCACTCTGGGTCACGAGGCGGTCGGCATCGTTCACCAAGTCGGCGCCGCCGTAAAGCGCTTCAAGCCGGGCGATCAGGTGCTGGTCGGCGCAATCACGCCCGAGTGGGGCGACGCGGCCTCGCAGGCAGGTCACTCCTCCCAATCCGGCGCCGCACTGGGTGGATGGAAATTCGCCAATATCAAGGATGGCGTGTTCGCGGAGTACTTCCACGTCAACGAGGCCGACGCGAACATGGCGCATATCCCGTCGACCGTCGCCGACGACGCCGCGGTCTACTGCTGCGACATGATCTCGACCGGCTTGATGGCGGCCGAGAACGCCGACATTCCTCCTGGCGGCACGGTCGCGGTGTTCGCGCTTGGCCCAGTCGGACTGATGGCGGTCGCGGGGGCGCGGATGCTCGGTGCGGGACTGATCATCGGCGTTGACTCGGTAGGGCGCCGCCGGGAACTCGCGCGCGAGTACGGGGCCGACGTAACCGTCGATCACGAAAAGGAAGACGTTGTCGCACGCATCATCGATTTGACCGGTGGCGAGGGCGTCGATTCGGCGATCGAGGCTCTGGGCGGCGACCTGCCGTTTCAGAACGCGATCCGGGCGACCAAGCCGGGCGCTACCATCTCCAACGCCGGCTATCACGGCAAGGGCGAGTTCGTGCACATCCCGCGGATGGAATGGGGCGTGGGGATGGCGGAAAAGACGATTCGTACGGGGCTATGCCCCGGCGGCCGCCTGCGGATGGAACGCCTGCTTCGCCTGATCCAGGGCGGCCGGGTCGATCCGACGCGGCTTACCACACATACCTTTCGCTTTGACGAGTTGGAACGAGCCTTCGAGATGATGGAACGCAAGTCCGACGGGATCATCAAGCCACTCATCCTGTTTTAGCCGGCCCGCGTCCGCGCAAGCCGCATCGGGTTTCGTCATCGAGACGCCCCCGGTGTCATGAACGATACAAATTGTATTCCTCCAGCACTCTCATCGTCTCGACGATGAGACGGCCGCGCTCGCATTGTCTCTATCCTACGTTGGCACGCCCGATGCTCCTACCATCGATGGTTTTGGTAACCTTTGTGACAAGCGGGCGACATAGCGGACCAGGTAGTCTCCTCGCGTCATGCTTTGTGGCGCTCGGAATCGAGACCGAGCCCTGCGGTCGGCGGAGCAAATGGTCATGATTGCGATCGGCGGTGCGATGGGGCTTGGGGCGGTATGTTTAATCTGCTTATTGGGACTAGCTGTTCGGCGGCGCTATGCGACGATTGCTAACCAGCACGCGGCCGAGGACGATCTGCGCGAGATCAACGAGGGCCTCAAGCGTCAGATCATCGGGCGGACCGAGGCGCTGCGTCGGCAAACGCAACTCATGCAGTCGATCTTCGACACCATGACTGACGGAGTGATCGTTTGCGATTCTGACTTGCGATACACACACGTCAATCGCGCGGCCAGCAAAATCGGCGACGTGAACTCCGGACAGTCCGCCCGGGATCAGTTCGTCAATGGATTTACGCTTCGAACAGCGGACGACGCGCCGCCTCTGCCCATTGAGCAATGGCCGCTGGTGCGAGCGGCACGTGGCGAGTCAATCGACTCTATCCTAGTGCTGCTCAGCGGCCCCGCAGTACCTCAAGACCTGTGGCTCGAAGCTTCGGCCCGGCCGCTGACCGATGCGGACGGGGGCTTGCATGGGGGGCTGTTGGTCTATCGTGACGTGACCCTGCGTCAGGGCGCCGAAGAGGAGATGGCTCGCGCTCGCGACCTGGCGCTTAAAACCGCGCATTTGCGTTCCGAGTTTCTCGACAATATGAGCCATGAAATTCTCACGCCGCTCAATGGCATCGTGGGAATGACACGGCTTCTGCTGGACGCCGGGTTGACCGCGCAGCAGCGCGAATATGCGGAGGCGGTGCTGTTGAGCGGCCGGGCCTTGTGCGGAATCGTCGAAGACGTGCTGGACTTTTCCAACTTGTCCCGAGGGGAATTCGTCCTGGACGAAAGCGCGTTCGATCCTCACGATCCGATGGAACGGGTCGCGGCGCGATTCGCCGTGCAGGCACAGAAGCGCGGGCTCAAGTTGACGATCGAACTCGACGTAGGATTGCCGAATTCGGTAGTCGGGGATTCGCGTCGTCTCGAGCAAATTCTTACCAACCTGGTCGGCAACGCAATCAAGTTTTCCGACCAGGGCAAAATCACGATGCGGGCCGGGCAAATCGACGAATCGGCGAACGACGTAACCCTGTTGTTCGAGGTGAGCGATACGGGAATCGGGGTCGCGGCCGAACACCAAAACGCGATTTTCCGTCCGTTCTCGCAAGTTGACGGATCGACCAGCCGCAACTACGGCGGTACGGGATTGGGCCTCGCGATCGTGGCGCAGCTCGTGCGCCAGATGGGCGGGCAAATCGGTGTCGAGAGCGAGCCGGGATGCGGTTCCAGTTTCCAATTCACCGCGCGCATGGCCAAAGTCGGTCACGGATATGTTGAGACCGCTTCGAGCACCATTAGTCACGACGGCGACGCGGCCAAGCCGCCCGCGATAACGGTTCTGGTTGCCGAAGACAATCCGGTAAATCAGAAACTCGCACAACGTCAACTGAACCTGCTGGGCTTCGCGGCCGACGTGGTGAGCGGCGGCCAGGAGGCGCTCGACGCCCTCGCGCTCAAGCCCTACCCGATCGTCCTGATGGACTGCCAGATGCCAGGGATGGACGGTTACGAGGCGACCGTCGAAATTCGCCGGCGCGAAGCCGCCAAAACTCATCGGACCATCGTGATCGCCGTCACCGCTCATGCCTTGAACGGCGCGCGTGAGAAATGCAAAGCCGCCGGCATGGATGATTTCATCAACAAGCCGGTGGACGTGGACGACCTTCGAGCTACGTTAAAGCGCTGGACGCAGGCATCGTCGGCCGGCCCGGACCAGAACGATCCGCGCGCCGCCGATACACCCTCGGGCGACGATCGCCGGACCTAGGATTTTGCTCGGGGTATCTTTCTATTTTTTGGTGATGCCGTGACTGAAACCGCGAAACGCCATCGCACCTGCGCCGTATCGCCCGCTTCGCGCGGGCCGCGCAAGAGCCGCATCAAACGCCGCAGGCCGGCACCCTCGCCTGCCCGACTTGGTATTCACGCATAAGCGCTACCAGCGCCGGCCGCCGCCACCACCGCCACGGCCGCCGCGTCCACCACGGTCGCGATCGCCGCCGCCGCCACCACCACCACCGGGACGGGGCCCTTGCTCGCGCGCCTCATTGACCTTGATACTGCGGCCCTTGAGCTCGGTGCCGTTGAGTTCGGAGATCGCGCGCGCCGCTTCGTTGGAATCAGCCATCTGCACGAAGCCGAAGCCGCGCGACTGGCCGGAGAACTTGTCGGTCACTACCGCGACACTATCGATTTTGCCGATCTGACCGAATAGTGCTTCCAGATCTTCGTTGGTCACAGAAAATGCGAGATTGCCTACGTACAGCTTTGCGGGCATCTATGGTGCGCCCTCCTCTATTATTCGCCGGAAGCGCTCGGACAGAGAAGCTCGCGAAACCCGCGGGCTTAAGTGCGGGGTACTAGCCGGTTTGGTTTGCTTCTATGCTCCGAAGATGTCGATGTCAAGGCGTTTCACGCACAACTCTTCTCAGTGTAATACATATTAGCGTTACTCAGTCACCCAGGGTACAGAAATAGATAACGCGAGGACTATGCCGCGGCGAGCGTTGGGACTCAATGTAGTAATGGAATCGAAATGGAAAAGGCCTCGCACGCAGTCACGTGCGAGGCCTTTCGCCGAAATGAAGTCCCGCCGGCCGCGACGGGCGGCAGTCCGTTTATCCAGCCGTATTACCCACCACTGACACGAAGCTTACGCAGCGGCCCGGCTGACCGCCAAGGTTGTGCGTCAGTCCCAGTTTCGGATTCTTCACCTGACGTTGCTCCGCCTCCCCGCGAAGCTGCAACCACATCTCGTACATCATGCGCAGCCCCGAGGCGCCAATCGGGTGGCCGAACGATTTGAGACCGCCGTCGGGATTGACCGGGAGGCGCCCGTCGAGGTCGAAGAAGCCTTCCATCACGTCCTGCCAGGCCGTCCCGCGCGGACTGAATCCGAGGTCCTCGCACAGCACGAGTTCGGTCGGTGTGAAGCAGTCGTGGACTTCGGCGAGACTTATCTGCTCGCGCGCGTTGGTGATGCCGGCTTGCGCGTAGGCGTCACGCGCGGAAGCGACGACTTCCGGGAACGAGGTAAAATCATATTCCTGCGAGAGCGGGCCCTCGGCCGGTCCCGCCACGAACGACAGCGCCTTGATATAGATCGGGTTCTTGCAGTATTTGTGTGCGTCTTCGGCACGGACCACGATTGCGGCGGCCGAACCGTCGGAGACGCCCGAACAATCCATGATGCCGAGCGGGTCGGCAATTTTTGGCGAGTTCCTGATCGATTCAATCGGCACTTCTTTCTGGAACTGCGCCTTGGGATTGCGCGCGCCGTTGCGATGGTTCTTCCAGGCGATGCGCGAGAGCACGTCTTTGCCCTTGTCCGGGTCGAGTCCGTATTTCTTGAAATAAGCCGGGGCGAGCAGCGAGAACAGCGCCGGCGGCGTCATGGCGGCAGGCGTGCCGTCGTTGGGCGGATTGGTCACGACCAGTCCCGAAAAGCCCGAGTCCTTGAGTTTCTCGACGCCAATCGCCATCGCGACGTCAAACGCGCCACAGGCGACCGCGTAACAGGCCTGCCGCAGCGCTTCGGAACCGGTGGCGCACATATTCTCCACCCGGGTGACCGGCTTGTACTGAATCTTCAATGGCTCCGACAGCGTGAGTCCCGAGATGCCCGAACCCATCGTGCCGAGCCAGTACGCGTCGACGTCTTCGGGGCCGATACCCGCCGATTCGTAGGCCTGATAGGCGGCATCGACCAGCAGATCCTCCGCGCCCTTGTCCCAGTGCTCGCCGAACTTGGTGCATCCCATTCCGACGATTGCCACGCGATCCCTGATTCCCTTGCTTGCCATCGAAAGCCCTCCTGCTGACTAGCGCTTGGGTCGCGCCTTCCAGAAATAGTTGTGCACGCCGTCGGCGGTGAACAGCCGCCGAAAAGTCATTTCCACTTCGTCGCCGATCGCGACGCGATCAGGCTCGCAATCCGTCATCTCGCACAGGAACCGTCCGCCGCCCTCATAGTCAACCACCGCGTTGACGGTTGGCGGATTGAGCGAGTAGGCAAGACGGTCCACAGCGTAGGTCGCGATTCGTCCGGTGCGGTCGGCGAACGCATACGGTTCCATCTTACCGCGCACCCGGCATTTTACGCAGACCAGTTGCGGCGGAAGCTGCGGCGTTCCGCACGCGGTGCATCGCGATCCGATAAGCCCGAACTTCCACTTCTCCGAGCGCATCATAGGCGGCGCCGCGGGACGCTCAGGATCGGGCCGCCGCGGCGGCTCGGTCGGCAGGATTTGCCGCCACTTCAGGTAATTGCCGTAGCTCACGTCGCCTTTCGATTCGATCATGCGGCCGACCGAATGAGTAGGCCGAAATTTCGCCGCCGCTGGCGTGACCCGCAAGACGATTGCGTCGGCGCCATCGGCGACCGCGGCCATCAGCACCAGGTCGCCCGGCTTAAGCGACGGCAGCGCCGCGGTCAGCAACAATCCCGCATGCGCGGCGCCGGTCTGGCCGACGGTCAGCGCGAGCGTGTCGGATAACTTCGCCGGGTCGAGTTTCATCCCGCGAACGATCTCGTCGGTCGCGCGCGGGTTGGGCGAGTCGAGGATTACGCGCGCCAGCGCCGCCGGCGCCACGCCGGCCTTTTCGAGCACGGACTGAATCACCTTGCCCAGCAGCGGCACGTACGCCTGGGTGAGTGCGAAACGTTCCTCCCACGAGTGGCCGAAGCGCTCCTCGGGCATGCGCCAGGTGTCCAGAAACTCGCGTGTGAACGACGCGCTCGCGACGATTTCCGCGATCACATCGTCGCCGGTGCCCATCACGAATGCCGCTGCGCCGTCGCCGCCGGATTGCTCGAGGCGGCCCTCCGGCGCTCCCAGCCGGCAATCGGACATCGCGGCCAGCGCGAGACTTCCCCCGCTCGCCGCGTCGGCCGCCTGCAGCAGGGCCGAAAGTCCGGCGCGCACCGAACCGGTCAGATCCGCGGCGCGGCTCTCTGACGGCAATTGCGCCGCGGCGCCGACGATCGCCGCATTGAGTTTCTCGGCGTAAGGCGGCGTTGAAGTGGCGAACAGCAGCGTCCGCACTTTGTCCACGCCAACGCCGCGCATCGCGTCGCGCGCCGCCTCGACCGCCATCGAGACGCTGTCCTCGTCAAAGCTGGCGACCGAGCGCTCGCCTTTGGCCGCGGGGACGCCAAGGACTTCGGCTATTGCCGCGCGCTTGAGGCGGCGGTACGGGATGTAGGATCCGTATGAAACGATTCCAACCATAGCGCGATTAAAGGTTTCCTTCGTTCTCCGGTCAACCCCATTCCACCGCATCCCGCGCCGGACATGGACCAGTCAACCATACAACGGAAACCGGATGGCCGTATACCACCGATAACCCGCGCGGCGGACGGTTACGGGAGCAGGATGCTCGAGCCCGTAGTCTCGCGTCCGCCAAGCGCCCGATGGGCCTCGGCGGCGTCGGCGAGCTTGAACTTCCGCTGAATTTCGCAACGCACCGCGCCGCTCGCCAGCACGTCGAACAGCCTCCGCGCCGACGCCTCCAGATCCTCGCGCCGCGCCGTGTAGGTCGCGAGCGTCGGGCGAGTGAGGTAGAGCGAGCCCTTGCCGCTCAGGATGTTGATACTGAACGGCGGCACGACGCCCGAGGCCTGCCCGAAACTGACCATCAAGCCGCGCGGCTGCAGGCAATCGAGCGATTTCATGAAAGTCGTCTGACCCACCGAATCATAGACCACGGGGACTTTTCTTCCGCCGGTGATTTCGTTCACGCGCGCGACGAAATCTTCCCGCGAATAATTGATCGTGTAAGCGCAACCATGGACAGCGGCAAGCTTGGCTTTTTCGTCGCTCCCAACGGTGCCGATCACGGTCGCGCCGAGATGTTTCGCCCACTGCGACAGGATCAAGCCGGTGCCGCCTGCGGCGGCGTGCAACAGGATCGTGTCGCCGGGCTTTACCGCATAAGTCGAATGGATTAGGTACTCGGTCGTGAGTCCCTTGAGCATCGCGGCCGCCGCGGTCGCCTCGTCGATCTTGTCCGGCAGCTTAACCAGAAAGCGCGCCGGCATCACCCGCGCCTCGGCATACGAGCCGAGCGGCCCGCCCACGTAAGCGACCCGGTCTCCGACGCGGACCTCGCTCACATCGGGACCAACCGCCTCGACGACACCGGCAGCCTCGCTGCCAGGCGTGAACGGCAGGGATGGCGGCGGGTAGACGCCGGATCGGAGGTAAATCTCGACGAAATTGAGCCCGATCGCCCGATGGCGTACGAGGGCCTGTCCCGGTCCCGGCGCGGGGACCTCGACGTCCTCGAAGTGCAGGACCTCCGGCCCTCCGGTTTGATGGACCACGATCGCTTTGCTTTTCATAGCTGCTCCGCTACGGCCTCGGCCGCGCGGCGTGCGCGGCCGGGCCTGGTTGGCTCAAGTGAGTCAGGGTTTTTAATGCGGCGTGCCGATATACGGGAAGTCCTTGAGAATGTCGCTGTGCGGCTTGAGGCCGCTCGGAGGGCACTGATCCTTTGTCAGGAACGCGAGACGGTAGTCAATCACATCGTCAGTGAAGACGCGTCCATTTGGATACTTCGCGGGCTTCGAAGGGTCGAAACTCAGCACGTCGGGCAGGGTGCGCTCCTTGTCGATCGCGGCGATCGCCTCATCGCGCGTATAGTTGCCCGTATGACCCAACAGATGGACGAACTGATCGATCCAGCGCTTGCGATCGTTCACCGGCTCGCTGGCATTGTACTCCAACTTGGTGTCGTCGGTGTTGAAGAAGCTGCTTACGCTCGGATGGCCGGCACGATCGACGTGCAGCAGCTTGCCGTCCTTGCGCAGGCTGCATCGCCCCCAGACGTGGATCTCGGGCTTGGGGGCAAGCTCGCTCGTCGGTAGCTCGATCACGGTCGAGAACACATTGGCCTGCGTGTTTGAATCGACGCCGGTCCACGGAGATTTGCCGCTCAGGTGAGGCTCGGTAAAGTTCCGTTTGCCCCGGATGTCGAACAGATTTTTGATTCCGTCGAAGTCGAAAAAGAAAGCGTCGCTGCGGCTGCCGGCGAAGAATGTATAGGCGCCGGACTTGACGATGTTGGGCTTGGCGCCAAAAGAGACCTCGGCGTCGGCAATGATCTTCGTCCCGACGGGTTCGACCGAGCGGGCGTCCGCGCCTTTCGCGACGAAGACGTTTACGGTCTGCTTGCCGTTCTGCGGCGGCGAGAACACGTAACTGATCGCGAGGTCCGTCAGGCAATCTCCGTCGTTGTCGATATTCAGGCGGTAGATGGCATCGGGATGGAGCGCGTCCGCATTCGGATTTGCATTGAGAATCAGCACGGTCCTCGCCGGATCAGCCGGCGCCTGGAATGCGTAAAGGTCGCACAGATCGAGTCTTTGGTCTCCTAAAGGAGGACCGAGACTCAATCCCGTAAAATGATTGGACATTGTTAACCTCCGTTTGAGCTTGCCATCTGTACTGTCGTTTTCTGCGGGATTAGTCGGCGATCATACGCTGGAGCGTCTCATTTTGAGTCCTCACCAAGGCTTGATTCAAGAGCAGCAGGAGTTACCAACGGAAGGGTCGAGACCTCATTTTCATCGGGGATGCTTCCAGCGCGCCGAGAGATTTGATTACTTCGTCACCCAACACGCGTTCTCGCTCGTCTCACAAGCGCGGACGCAAAAGCGGTCAGGGTCAGAGATGTTAGAAACGCCAGTCAATCGAGATCCGATGGAGAAGCAGGCGAACGGGTCTCTCAAGGCCGGATGCCTCAACTTCACTGAGGTGACCGCGATCGCGATCGCCCTGATCTCTCCAACGATGACCGGGGCGCTCATCATCCCTCTTATGTATAGCAACGCCGGCAATGCAAGCTGGCTCGCTTATCTCTTCGGCACGGTGATGCTGCTGTTCGTCGCTCTAAACCTCAACCAGTTCGCCCGGCGGTCCACTTCGACCGGTTCGATGTACGCGTATACGGTGATGGGCCTGGGCGCGACCGCCGGGGGGATGTCGGCCTGGTGTTTGGTGTGGGCCTACCTATTCGACGGTATCGGCGGAATCGCCGGCGCCACGATCTTCGCTAACGCGCTGCTGGGAATGATCGGGCTGCAAATTCCGAATCTGCTGCTATTCGCGATTTTGTGCACGATCGTATGGTCTTTGGCCTATCAGGACATACGGCTTTCGAGCATCCTGATGCTGGTTTTCGAGACGGTGTCGGTGTCGCTCACGATGGTGCTCGCGATGGCTGTGTTACATCGGCACAACTTCGCGCTGGATACTGCGCAACTCACGCTCAAGGGGGCTTCCTTTTCGGGCGTCGCGCTCGGCGTCAATATCGCGCTGTTCAGTATGGTCGGGTTCGAGTCGGCGAGCGCCTTCGGCGAAGAGACGAAGAATCCGCTCGTGACAATCCCGCGCGCGCTGATCGCGACTCTGCTGCTGACCGGGCTTTTCTTCGTGATTATCTCGTACACCGAAGTAATCGGCTTCATCGGTTATCACATCCCCCTTGGCAAGGCCGAAGCGCCGCTCAATATTCTTGCCAACCTGATGAACATGCCGTACCTGAAAATTCCGCTGTCCGCCGGGGCCGCGGTCAGTTCATTTTCCGCGGCCTTGTCCTGTCTCAATGCCGGCGCGAGGATTCTGTATCCAATGGGCCGTCATGGCATCCTTCATTCCGCCGTGGGCGCCGCGCACGAGACCAATGAGACGCCGCACGTCGCGGTCACCGTATTGGGCGCGCTGCTGTTCCTCATCCCGGCCGCGATGCTGTGGCTGCCCGGAACGCGAGTGCTCGACATCTTCAATTGCGCGGGAACGCTGTGCGCGTTCGGTTTTCTCGGCGCCTACGCCTTGATTTCGTGCTCCGCGCCGGCCTACCTGGCACGAATAGGTATCGTGCGCGGCCGTGATTTCTGGATCGCGGCGGCCTCGCTTGGGCTCCTGCTATTCCCGGCAGTCGGAAGCGTCTACCCAGTTCCGTCGTGGCCGGTGAATACGTATCCATATATCTTTGGCGCCTACCTCGCACTCGGTATGGTGTGGGTAATGGTATTGCATAGACGGACTCCGGGACTGGCCGACGGCGTAAGGCGCCAGGTTTACCTGGATCACGGCCACGGCCCGGCCACGGAAACTCCAGCCGCGCAGCGCGCAGCGGAATCGTGAGCTGAGACGGACCGCTCAAATACAGTTCGGGAGATGACTCGATGCCGCACCTGACCACTGACGACGGAGTGAAGCTCTACTACGAGGAAGCGGGCGAAGGCTTCCCGATCGTCTTCGTCCACGAGTTCGCCGGCGACCATCGCAGCTACGAACCGCAGATGCGCCATTTCTCTCGCCGCTATCGATGCATTGCGTACAACGCCCGCGGCTACCCTCCGTCGGACGTTCCCGCCGAGGCCGCGAAATACTCGCAGGCGCGCGCCTGCGATGATATCCGCGCCGTGCTCGACGGACTTCGAATCGCCACCGCACACGTGGTTGGCATCTCGATGGGCGGGTTCGCGACGCTGCACTTCGGGATGCGCCACGGCGATCGCGCGCGCTCGCTGGTAATCGGCGGATGCGGCTATGGCGCGGAGAAGGGCAAGCGCGCGCAATTCCAGGACGAGGCCGAGCACGCGGCGCAGATGTTCGACCGCCTCGGGATGGCTGAAGGCGCAAAACGCTACGCGCTGGGCGCGACGCGCGTGCAACTGCAAAACAAGGATCCGCGCGGATGGCACGAGTTCGCAGCGCAGATGGCCGAACACTCGGCGCTCGGATCGGCCAACACACTGCGCGGCGTGCAAAAACTGCGTCCCTCGCTCTTCGATCTGGTCGACGAAATGAAGAAGATCGCCGTGCCGACGCTGGTGTTGACCGGCGACGAGGACGACCCGTGCATCGAAGCGTCCGTACTGATGAAACGTTCGATCGCGACCGCGGGACTGGCGATACTGCCCAAGACCGGCCATGCGCTCAATCTCGAGGAGCCGGCGTTGTTCAACACGCTGGTCGGGGATTTCTTCCACCAGGTCGAGGCCGGGCGCTGGAGCACCCGCGACCCGCGCTCAATCACCGATAAGATTCTCTGAACGATCAGCCCTGGCGGCTCTGCAAGCCGACGCACGCGCTCGAGGCGCGAGGCGAAGGCTCTCGCCTGCTTATCCCCGCTCGTTCCACTCTACGAGGCTTCGAGCCTAAGCGGCTTCGAGAATTTCTTTCAGCTTCGCCAATTCGTTATCGACCAGCTTTATCTGTTCGTCGAAGAATTCGTCGGAGAAGCTCGGCGGTTGGAAGAAAGTGATCATGAACTCCGCGCCGCTTCCGTTCGGGATGACGCGCGAATAAACGGTCCAGTTCGCCTGTGGGTCGCGGAAATCGTGATCCAGAATGCCGTGGCTGGCGCCGGCGCGCATCCGCAGGCGCGCGGCGCCGCGAGGCGTTACCATGTCCCACCATTCCGGATCGCTCGATTGCTAGTGGAAAGGACATTGACGATCGCCCAGCGCGGCCAGTTGGCAAGGTCGGAGAGAAAACGGAATGCTTTCTCCGGGTTGCAATTGATACGCACCGTTTTGGTGATTGATCGGAGCGTAGCGTGAGCGTCCTGCTTCATCAGGCTCTATCGATTCATAATGTGACACTACTGCCGGAACGGATCTCGAATGAGCCGCACTCAACAGTCAGCAATTTTGGCGAACTTGTGACTGGCCCTCAGAATGCTAGTGAGCGGCCGTCTTCCAGAATGAATCCTTGGTGGCCCCCGGCAGGTTCTTGGGATCAAACAATCCCGCCGGCGTCTGCTTGCCGTACTTCACACTGGTTACGTCAAGCTCGCTGCTGCCACCTGATTGCACGTTGCTCATCACGATTTTCGTGATAGTCGGAACGCCGTCAATTGTCTTGACGTTCTCGAAGCGCTCCGACAGGAACAACTTACCGTTACATCATCCAGATCCCGCTCGAGCGGCAGGCCCGTTGCGACAGCGACCCAGGTTATCACCTTCGAGTAGTACGGATTATTCGTCAGAGCCTCTTCCAGCTTATATGCCTTCGTGCCGTTATGCGTCTCGGTGCCGTCGAGCTTTTCCTGGCCACCGAACCGGATGAAGCTCAAGTCTTCATAGGTAAAGTCGGTCCCGAAGAAAGGCTCGTAGCCGGCGAGCGGAGTGATCTCGCGCACGCGACGAACCGCCGGCAGGTAGGAATATATTACGGCCTCCGCGCCAGGCTGCTGCTTGGCCAGTAAGGCGATGCCTTTAGCGTCCGCCGGTTTCAGCACCACGGTCAGCATCCAGTCGGCGTCGTTCGCATGCCCACGCGCCTGCGCGAGCGTCCATTGAGTGGCGGAGCCCTCGCTGCTGTTAATTTTTAGAATCAGCACGCGCACGCTGGGCTGGGCCGGCTCCAGCGCCGCTTTCATCTGTTTGACAATTGAGCCCGCGTCCGGCTCCGCCGCGACGGCGCGGGTACTAACCGATGAGGTGAAAATAGCGAGGAGAAAGGCTGCGGCTGTGATGGTTAGAACGCGCTTCAAGTTACGGTCCTCCTTGTGTGCAGGGTCAACTAAATGCAAGTTCAATTAAATGCGGGTCCAACTAAAAATTATCGGTCCGCCCCGCCGGGATTGCAACCCGCTAAGCGGAACCGCTCCGGGCGTCGGCGCGGCGATGATTCGCTTACGCTTGATCGGTCAGCTCTCGCACCGAGGGATCCCAGTCCGCCAGCAACGACAGTGGTCCGCGAAAGGAGATGTTGGGCTGGTAGCGCAGGGTCTGACCCTCGACCAGGCGCAGGGTCGGAAACCGCGTGACGAATTCTTCCAGCACCACGCGCGCTTCGAGCCGCGCTAACGGCGCGCCCAGGCAGAAATGCGCCCCATGGCCGAACGCAAGATGGTCGCGAGCGTTCGGCCGGCGAAGGTCGAACCGTTCGGGATCCTCGAACACCGCCGGATCGCGATTGGCTGAACCGAGGAGCAGCAACAGGTCCGCGTCTGCGGGAACCGCCACGCCGCCGATTTCGACCGCCTTGGTGGTCTTGCGCCGCCATGCGATGACCGATGAATCGAGGCGCAAGACTTCCTCGATCGCGTTGGGAATCAGCGAAGGGTCGGCACAAATCTCGTTCCACGCCGAGCGCTGGCTGAGCAACCGGCGGAAAGCATTGCCAAGCAGGTTGGTCGTGGTTTCATGGCCGGCGAGCAGAAGGCCGTAAATGATAGTGGCCGCCTCCGCATGGGTGAGCGCGGGGAGGGCTCCATCGCGCGCCAGCAGGAGGTCGCTGGTAAAATCTTCTCGCGGCTCTCGGGCGCGTGAGGCAACCAGCTTCTCGGCGTAACCCCAGAACGCGGCCATCCCGCGCGCGAGCCGGCATTGTTCCTCCGCGGTCGGATGCCCGAACATAAAGAGGACGCGGCTCTCGGAGCCGGCCTTGACCTGCGGAACGTCCTCATCAGGGATGCCGAGCACTCGGAAGATGACCAACGCCGGCAGTTCCCATGCGAAGTCCCGGATGAGGTCGGCGCGCCCGCCCACCAACTGTTTCTCGGCGAAACGGACCACCAATTCGCGGATGAATGGCTCCATCGCGGCAACAAGCCTGGGCTTGAAGGCGGCGTTCGCGAGGCGCCGCACACGTGTATGGGCCGGCGGGTCCACGTTCGTCATGGTCGGTATCGGACTGACGCCGGCTTCGGTCAGGATGCGGCCAGCGTCCGCGCATGGCGGCTGGATCGGCGACAGCGCGTTGGCGGCGGAAAACAGCTTCGGCGTCTCGAAGATCAGCCGGATGTCGTGGTAGCGGGTGACGACCCAATAATTGATTCGGGGGCTGTAAAAGACCGGGGTCGCGGGGCGCGCCTCGGCGAAAAATTCGTAGGGATCCGCGAGGTAAGGATCGCGAAAGGGGTCGAAGCGCGCCGCGAGACGTTCGGCTTCTGGGTTACCCATTGCGCTCATCCCCCGGTTTCAAGCTTCAGGCGGACGAATCCATAGGCGCCCTGCCCCTTGATTCGCCGGCCGAACAGCGTCACGGCGCTGGAATTTCCGCGCGATCATCACACCGAGCGCAGGAACTCGATTAGCAGCCGGTTCACTTCGGCCGGGCGCTCCTGTTGGATCCAATGGCCCGCGCCGGGAAGCAGCACCTTGCTGGCGAGGTTCGGCACGTTGACCTCGAGCGCCTGGTAGGCGCTCGCGCAGAATTCGACCACCGCATCCTTGTCGCCGGCGACGAACAACGTCGGCTGGCCGATCTTCGCGCCGTCGAGAAAGCCGCTCAGCCCCCAGACGCGATCGATGTTGCGATACCAGTTGAGTCCGCCGCGAAATCCGGTGCGCTCGAACTCAGCGGTGAAGAAGTCGAGATCGGCCTCTTTGAGCCACGCCGGCAGGCTCCGCGGGACCACCACACTATCGAGAAATTTCTCGTCGCGTCCGAATGCGTAACGCCATCGCTCGTTAGGCGCAGCGTCGCCCGAAAGCGAATAGAAGGTCGCGAGCAGGCTCGCGCGCACGTCGCGCTCGAGCTCGCGCTCGGCCACGCCCTCCTGCTGAAAATATTCCTGATAGAAAATCCGGTCGCCGAATGCCGCCTTGGCGATCGCGCCGGGACGTATCGGCGCGCGCGGAATATACGGCACGCTCAGCAATCCCACCGCGCGAAAGAGATCCGGGCGCAGTTGCGCCGAGTACCATGCGATAGGCGCGCCCCAATCGTGACCGACGATCATGGCCGAGCGTTCCTGGAGTGCGTTCACGAGGCCAACGATGTCGCCGACCAGCTTGAAGTGGTTATACGCCTCGACCGCTTCGGGACGATCGGTCTGGCCGTAACCGCGCTGATCGGGCGCGACGACCCGGAAGCCCGCTTCGGCGAGCGCCTCTATCTGATGACGCCACGAATACCAGGATTCCGGAAACCCATGGCACAGAATAACCAGCGGTCCCTCGCCGGCTTCGGCGTAATGCATCCGGATACCGTTGGTTTCGACGAAGTGATGGCTCAGTGGGCTCATCGCGGCGGCGCTCCTTCGTGTCGGCGGTTCCTTAGGTCTCGGCGGCGACGTGTCGCCATTGGCGCGTCAGTTCGGCAGCCAGGCGAGCGCGCGAATCTCCCCGAACTCGCGCCGCAGCTTTTCCCACGACACGCCGCTGTCGCGGCTCGCGTAAACGTAGCCATGCAGGCTATTGGCGACCACGATCTCCGGATTCGCGGGATTGACTCCGAACCAGTACATCGTGGAGTTGGGTTCGACCTCAAGCGCGCATTTTTCCCAGCTCGCGCCGCCATCGCCGGTGCGCTGGATCGCGCCGCGCTTGCCCGGAATGAAATCCCCGTTGGCGACGAAGATGACGTCGGGGTCGCCGGGCTTCAGCGCGACGCCGCGGCAATAGGAGATCGTGTCGCGTTCGGCGAAGCGCGGAAACCCGTGCAGCGACCAGTTTTCGCCTTCGTCCGCGCTGCTCCACAGTCCGTCGGGGGTGGTGGCGAGAATTTCCACCGGATCGCCGAGGCGCACCGCCAGGCCGTGAATGTCCTGGTTGAGCGGCTTGTCGCCAAGCGGCGGACAATGGCTCCAGGACTCGCCGCCGTCGCGGCTACGGTACACGCCGTCGATCTCGACGCTCATCCAGATGGTGCGCGGGTCGCGCGGATCGAAAACGACGTTGGTGACTTTGGGCGCTCCGGCGAGGCACTTTTCGGCGATCGGAATCGCCAGCCGATCCCATCGCTTGCCGCCGTCGAGCGTGCGGAATACCGCCGGCGGCTTGGTGCCGGCATAGATGACGTCGGGATCCTTTGGATGAATCGCGACCGACCAGATCTGCATGCCGTCCATCGGCGAGGGCACCAGTTCAAAGGTCGCGCCGTTATCCACGCTTCTATACAGGCCGGCTTCCGAGCCCGCATAGACCCGATGCGGATCGTGCGGCGAAAGCGCCAGCGCCCGAATCTGGATTTCGCCGGGCTCGGCGTGAAACGGCAAATCCATCTTGCTGCGCCGCCAATGGTCACCCCCGTCGGGGCTGAACCAGACACCGGCGCCAACCGTGCCCACGCAGATAGTGAATTGCTCAGCCATCGCCATCACCCCGCGCTTGTGAGACGGATCCCATCAGCAGTCACGCGCCACTCATGCCTTCCGAATCATTCTTTGGGCGGCTTCTTCTCGTCAAACTTGAGGCTCAATTGTGCAATCCCGGCTGCGACGTTGAGGCCATTCTGGCCTTCGATCGAGATTGGCTGAAGCGCGATCGATTTCTTGAATCCGCCGACCAGGACGTTGGCGCCCGCACCGACTCCGAGCGCGACGCTGGCCGTTGCTCCGCCGTAATGGCCGGCGAGCGCGCCCTCTCCCAGGTTAGTCGTGGGCGCAACGACCGCCCACAGGATCACGGCGGAGGAAAGATAGCCGATGTCCGCGCCGAACTTGGTAATCGACCCGGTATAGTACTCGGTGTAGTTTTTGTCGCGCGTGTACGCGCACTTCACGTTCCGCGAAGAGCCAAAAATAATGCCCCATCCGCTCGAGACGTGACAGGTAAGGTACCCTGCCCTCACCGTCGCCTTGCTGCCCTCGGCGTGAGCCGAAGGCGCGCACAACGCAATCGCCATCAGCACCGCTGCCGCCCCCAACAGGTTGCGCATTCGTGCCTTCATTTCAGGGATTCCTCCGTTTTCGTCTCGGGCCGCGCCGCGGCCACATGAACATGCCGGCTTGGCACCGGCGGCATTTCACGCATTAATTTCCGACGATTTAAGTAGCGCGCTGAATTGCTTATGGAGTTTCCGCAGCTTCGGATCGATGACGACCTGGCAATAGGGCGCCAGCGAATTGTTGCGGTAGTAATCCTGATGGTAGTCCTCCGCTTCGTAAAACGCGTCCAGCGGAAGTACTTCGGTCACGATCCGCTTACCCGCAGGATCGGAATCGTTTAGCTGGGCGATCATGGCTTCCGCCGCCCGCTTTTGATCGTCCGTCGTATAGAAGATGACCGAGCGGTACTCGGTTCCGACATCCGCCCCTTGCCGGTTCAGCGAGGTTGGATCGTGGGTCGCGAAGAACACGACCAGCAGGTCATTGAAGGATATCCGCGCCGGATCATATTTGACTCGGGTGACTTCGGCATGCCCGGTCTGACCGGTGCAGACTTGCTGGTAGGTGGGATTTGCGAGCGTGCCTCCCGCGTACCCCGGCATCACGGACACCACGCCCTTGAGTCGTCCGAAAACCGCCTCGGTGCACCAGAAGCATCCTCCACCGAAGACCGCAATTTCTGTCTTTTGATCCATGCCCATCAGAATAACTCAACAGTTTCTAATGTAAACGGCTGGGGCCGGCCCTCTCCCCGGAAGCGATCGACGAGACGGCCTCGAGATGCCTTCCGCCCGGCTACCGGCTGCTACCGCGCGAGGTATCCCCCGTCCACGAGGAGCGGACACCCCGTCACGAACGAGGCCTCGTCGGAGGCAAGAAACAAGATCGCGTTGGCAATCTCCTCGGGTTGAGCATTACGTCCGATAGGTTCCAGACGAGTCGCCTGGCGCCATACCTCGGCCGCTTCCTCGGCAGTGGCGCGTTTCAGGATGTTGGTTTCAACATTTCCGGGACATACGCAATTTACTCGAATACCGTGTGCCGCGTAGCGCGAGGCCAGGGATTTCGTGAGTTGGAGCGCTCCCGCCTTGGTGATGTTGTAGGCGAAAGTGCTCGCACCGTCCATCTCCTGGCCGATGAAAGAGGAGATGGAAGCGAGGTTGACGATGGCGCCCTTCTTGCGCTCGAGCATGTGGGGAATGACGTGTTTGCAGCACAAGAACATGCTCTTCAGATTGATGTCCATCAGCCGATCCCACTCCGCAACGCTCATCTCGGTGACATCCTTGACGAAATGGATGCCCGCGTTGTTGACCAGGACATCGATACGCCCGAACGCCGAAATCGCTTCTTCAGCGAGCCGGCAAGCGGTATCTTCACGAGCAATGTCGCCGACGACAGTACGGTTCCCGGCATTGTCCAGTTGAGCCGAGACGGTATCGAGGCCCTTGGGATCGATATCGTTGAGCACGAGGAACGCTCCTTCGCGGGCGAACGCCGTTGCGGTCGCCCGGCCGATTCCACTTCCGGCGCCGGTCACTATCGCAACTTTGTCCTTGAGCCGCATATTTCCGCCTCCCTTCCGTGGACATTGGGAGAAGCGTCGCGCAGGTCGACGGAATACGTCAATAAGCAATCGGCCGCCGTAAAGCTATGCCGACTTTGAGGGCACCGTCTCCAACTGGAGGCGTTCCGTGCCCCGTATCACCGTCAGTCGGGCTTTTGCGCCGATCTGTTCTTCGGACAAAAGCCTGTGCAGATCGTCCACTGCGCCGACCGGGTTCTCGCCGTATGTGATGATGATGTCGCGCGGCTTCACGCCCGCCTTGTCCGCCGGGCTGCCAGGTTCGACCGAGGTCACCATAACCCCCGTCTCTCTCGCCAGGTGATAGAAGCGCACAAACCGGCGAGGCAGCGGTGCGGTCATTCCGGCCACGCCGATATACGCGCGGACGATCCTGCCGTCGCGGATGAGACGCGCCGCCACGAACTTCGCGGTGTTGATCCCAATCGCGAAGCAGATTCCCTGCGCAGGCAGAATTACAGCGGTGTTGACGCCGATTACCTCGCCCCGCGAGTTCACCAGCGGCCCCCCGGAGTTGCCGGGATTGAGCGCGGCGTCGGTCTGAATCACGTCGTCGATCAGCCTGCCCGATTGCGACCTGAGCGAGCGCCCCAGTGCGCTCACCACTCCCGCGGTGACCGTGCACTGAAAGCCGTAGGGACTCCCGATAGCGATCGCCAGTTGTCCCACACGCAGCTTGCCCGAGTCGCCGAGCGCCGCCGCGGCGAGCGAAGATGCGCCGATCCGCACCACCGCGATATCGCTGTGCTGGTCCGATCCGACGAGCGTACCTTCGACGCGCCGTCCGTCGAGCAAAGTCACACTGACCCGATTCGCGTGCGCGACCACATGGCTGTTGGTCAGCACGAACCCGTCGGGCGTGAAGACGAAGCCCGAACCGGTGCCCGCCGGCATCTCGGTGGCCTCGTTTTGCCGAAATACCTCTATATTGACGACCGAAGGGCTTACCCGTTGAGCGGCATTCGCGACCGCCTCCGAGTATGCGTCCAGCAGCAGCCCGTCGCCGGGACCCAGGTCGCTGGCCGGCCGCGAGCTATCGTCGATCGATTCGTTCAGCACACGCCTTAAAACCGGCTTCATATCCGTCTTTATGACCTCCCGGTCCCTAATATAACCATCGCGTCAAGGGCCTTTCCTCGAAAGCCGGGGGAAGGACCAAGGTCCGATATTGCCCAATGCGGAGCTGTGCGCTTGTCTATTCGGGTGTACAACCATCCGATCGCCGACCCTTCGCTTGTCGCATGCATACATTGCGATCTGCTGCAGCGGCTGCCGGAGCTGGCGCCGGGCGCGTCGGCGCGGTGTCCGCGCTGCAACAAGGAACTATGGCGCCGCCGCGAGGACTCGTTGAACCGGACGCTCGCGCTGACGATGGCGGCCGCGCTCCTATTTGTAGTGGCAAACTCGGTGCCGATGCTCGGGCTGACGATCGTGGGGCGCGCGGCCTCGACCACCGTGATCGGCGGCGCGGAGCATCTTTGGCAGAACGGGCAGACCACGGTCGGCGTGCTGGTACTGCTGACCGCGGTGATCGCGCCGGCCTTGCAGATTGGCTTCATGCTCGCGATCTCGCTCGGCGCCCTGCGCGAACGTCCGCCGAGATGGGTCGGGATACTGCTGCGTCATCACCCGACCACCCGGACCTGGAGCATGATCGAGGTCATGATGCTCGGGGTGCTGGTCGCCCTGGTCAAGATTGCGGATTACGCCACGGTAGTCCCGGGAATCGCGCTGTTCGTACTTTGGGCATTGGTCTTCCTGATCGCCGGGATGCAGGCGAGTTTCGATTCGCGCCAGGTGTGGGAAAGGATCCGTTGGGCGGAGCCCGATGCGTCGCGCGGCTCCGCCCCGCACGGATTTTCCGGGGAGCCGTCATGAGTCCGGCGTCCGCCCCGACCGCGATGCAACACGGCTTGCAGTGCTGCGAAACCTGCGGCCTGCTCTCGCGCCCGGCGCCAGGCGAGGACGAGGGGCGCTGCCCGCGCTGCGACGGGGAACTGGCCTATCGCAAATCGGCCAGCTTCCAACGCACCTGGGCGTTTCTGATTGCCGCGGCGGTCTGTTACATCCCGGCTAACGTCCTTCCGGTGTTGACGACGACCACGGCCGCCGGCGCCGAGTCCGACACGATCCTGCAAGGCGTGGTGCTGTTGTGGTCGCCAACCGGGTGGCCGCTGTCGCTCATCGTGCTCATCGCGAGCATCATGATCCCCAGCGCGAAGATTCTGGCGCTGGCCTACCTGCTCATCACCGCTCAGCGCGGATCGGTCAGGAACAATGAGCAGCGGATTCGGCTCTACCGGACGGTCGAGTTCATCGGACGCTGGTCGATGGTCGACGTGTTCGTCGATACCTTCACCGCCGCGCTAATCCAGCTCCAGCCGCTGATGTCGGTCGAGCCGGGGCCGGGCCTGTTTTTTTTCGCCGCGGTGGTGGTGCTGACGATGCTCGCGGTGGAGTCCTTCGACCCGCGGCTCATCTGGGATGCGGCAACTTCCAAAGAGGTTCGATATGCCTGATCGCGATCCCCCGTCACCCTCGGTCCCTGATTCGAGAGTCGTGCCAAAGAAGCAAACCAGGCTCTCATTGGTCTGGATCATCCCGATCGTGGCGGCGCTGCTCGGCGTCTGGGTCGCGGTGGCCAGAATCCGCAGCGAGGGTCCGAAGATTACGATCACGTTCCAGTCGGCCGAGGGGCTGGAGGCCGGCAAAACCAAAATCAATTATCGCGGCGTCGACATCGGGACCATAACGGCAATCCGGCTGTCGACGGATCATCAGCAAGTAATAGCCACGGCGCAGATGTCGCCGCGGACCGAGGACTTCCTGGTCGCCGACACGCGTCTGTGGGTAGTGCGGCCGCGAATCTCGGGCGCCAACGTGACGGGGCTGGGCACCCTCATCTCTGGCGCGTTCATCGGGGTGGAAATTGGCAGTTCGAAAGAATCCAAGCGCGACTTCGTAGCATTGGAGACGCCGCCGGTCGTGACTGGCAATGCGCCGGGGCGTTTCTTCGTGCTGAAGACTTCCGACCTGGGTTCGCTGGACACCGGTACGCCCTTGTTCTTTCGGCGTCTGCAGGTCGGCCAGGTCTCGACCTACGTGCTGGACAATGACGGAAAATCCTTCACGCTCAAGGTCTTCGTGCGGGCCCCCTATGATAAGTACGTCACTGAGAACACGCGCTTCTGGCAGGCGAGCGGAATCGACGTGTCGTTTTCCGCAAGCGGGCTAAGCGTGCAGACCCAGTCGCTATTGTCGATCCTGATCGGCGGCATCGCCTTCGAGACCCCGGCCGGCAGTACGATCATGCCGAGCGCCGCGGCCAACACCGTCTTCACCCTGTTCAGCAACCGGACCACGGCCTTTCAACCCGCCGCCCGCAATCCGCAGACCTACGAACTCATCTTCAAGGATTCGGTTCGCGGGCTCAGTCCCGGCGCGCCGGTCGAGTTTCGCGGCATCCCGATAGGCGAGGTCTCGGACATTCGCGCGCAGATCGACCTGAAGACTCTGGAGTTTTCGACGCCAGTGACTATCCGCCTCGATCCGCAGCGACTCGGGGTCAAGGTCATCGCCGGGGTCTCCGGCGCGGATCTCGAGATGATGCGAAGAAGATTGATCGACGTCATGGTCGCGCACGGGATCCGCGCCCAGTTGCGGACCGGGAATCTGCTGACCGGAGCCGCGTTCGTGGCGCTCGATTTTTTTCCTAACGCGCCCCCGGCGACGGTGGACTGGTCGCAGACGCCGGTGCAACTGCCGACCACGCCCGGCCAGCTCGAGGCGACCGAGGCAAAGGTGACCAATATTATCAACAAGCTCGACCAACTACCGCTACAGCAGATCGCCGACAATCTGCGCAAAGCCATCACCGATCTCGACCAAACGCTGCTGGCCGCGCGCGGCACGCTGCTGAGCGCGCGTGGCACGATCGACAATGCCAACAATTTTGTCGAGCCGAATTCCGTGCAGAGCCAGGAGTTGCAAAACACGCTTCGCGAGGTGAGCGGCGCGGCCCGCTCATTGCGCGTGCTTGCCGACTACCTACAGCGCCATCCCGAGTCGCTGCTGCGCGGCAAGAAGGGAGAGGCAAAATGATGGCCTCGCGACTCGCGCATCTGATGCTCTCGATCGCGTTCATCGCGGCGGTCGCGTCCGGTTGCGGCACGACCGCGCCGTCGCGGTTCTACACGCTTGACGCCACAGCCGTCGCCGACAGCGCAACGCCCGTTGACGTGGCGGTCATGGTCGGTCCGGTTTCCATCCCCGCGGCCATCGATCGGCCCGAGTTCGTGGTCCAGACGGCGCCCAACCGCGTTGATATCGACGAGTTCAACCGCTGGGCCGCGCCGCTCAGCGACAACATCGCGCAGGCTGTTGCCGGCAACCTGGTCAGGCTGCTCGGCACGCAAAAGGTGGCCGCCGCGCCGATCGCGAATTTCGACCCGGCCTATCGAGTCACGATCGACGTTCAGCGCTTCGACTCGGTTCCGGGTCAGGCGGCAGTGTTCGAGGCGGTGTGGGTCGTCCACAGCACGGCGAGCGGCAAAGCGGGCGGTGAGACGCGCTCGGGCCGCACGGTCGACCGCGAGGCCGTGCAGGGCGGGGGCTTCGACGCACTCGCCGCGGCGCACAGCCAGGCGCTGGCCAAAATGAGCGGCGCGATCGCCGCCGCTATCCGGACGGAAGCGGAAGAGCAGCGGTGACCAGGGACCGCGGGCCTATCCAATGAAGCACGGTATCCTGAGCAGATCGCGTGAAGCTTTTCACGGCTATCTCGCGCCGCACAGACACACCGCCTTGCTAATCGCGATCGTAATCCTGTTCATGGTCCGGCCGCTGATCGGCGACGGCGGAATTGCCACCGCCATATTCAGTATCGCGATCCTGCTGCTGCTCCTTTTCGCGCTCTACGCCATTCAGGTCGACGAACTGGTAGGCGAGCGGGAAACTCTGCTGGCGCAGCGCAGGCGACGCAGCATCATCGGCTGGGCGCTCGCGGTGCCCGCGACGATTGCACGCATGGCGGTCATTTTCATACCCAGTCCGGCCCTTTACCTGAGCGAGACAATCCTGTGGCTGCTGCTTTTTGTCTTCATAACCTGGCATCAGTTGCGCGGCGTGCTGAAGCAGAAGGAGATAACGAGCGAAACCATCAGCATGTCGATCTCCGTCTATCTGCTGATGGGATTCACCTGGGGACTCTTCTACATCCTACTTCATCACGTGCAGCCCAACGCCTTTAACCTCGGAAGTTCTTCCCCTCCGCTTTCGGGTGAGCAGAAATTTTTCCCGGTTCTCATCTACTTCAGCCTGACCACGCTCTCGACCATCGGGTTCGGCGACATCACTCCGGTGACTATGCAGGCTCGTTACGCCGCGGTCGCGGAAGGTATCACGGGCCAGTTTTACCTGGCGATCCTGGTCGCTCGACTGGTTGGGATGCAGATGAGCAAATCGACGGCTCCTGCGAGCGAAGATCAGCCGCGGAGTTCGCCGGCCGAAAATCCGCACACAGAGAATCCGCATCAGGAAGATCCGCACAAGGCGGACGGCTGAAGAGCGGAGCCGGGATCGCAGGATCCGTCGTCCACTTATTTTCGGTTCACCAGGGTCTGTACTGCGGGAAGGCCGCGATCAGTCCAAAATTGACGCTGGTCTGGGGTGCCATTGGCGCGAATTGCCGATACACCGTCCACTGTCCCGTCACGTAGAAGTTGAGTGGCGGCAGACCCTGACGAACTATCACGTCTCCCAATCCGAGGCTCAGCGGCAATACGGTCGAGGAGTTGTGATGCAAGCCGCACATCCAGTTCGCCTCCGCGGATCGCAAATACCATCCCTCCCAGACATGAAGCGCCATCACCGGCTCAAACTCGAGCGTATTCTGAGGCGGCCTCCTGGGTGAGCTGTACGCAAAAGAAATCGGATCCTGAAAAATGAAGCCGACCAGCAGCCAGGGTATGCCCTTGTAAACCGCTCCCAGAGCGGGGCCGGCCTGCCAGGCACCCTGGCCGGCGCTTCTCGAGGTTGCCGTCGGAAACACCAGCGATGGACCCACCGCAATCAGGAACCCCCTTTTCCAGGACGGCCAGGGCAGCACAGCCAGGTCGAGTAATTGCATATCGCCGTACTCGGTGCGCGTCCCACCCTTGGAACTTGGGACTGTCACCAGCGTCAGGGTCGGCCGGATCAACTGCACAAAGGGAAAGAGTGAGAATCGAGGCACGCGCGGGATGATCGGCCTCACAATGACCAGGTTGGTCTGGACATGAGTGCCGAAATTCGCCGGCGTAAAGGTGTCCCGGATCGAAATCTGAGGCAAGGTCGTAAGCGGATCCGTAAACTCCGCCATGAGTTTTTCTTCAGCCGCTAAGCCGGATGGTTGAGTCTGGGCGAGGCACGCGCGCGGACCCGTCATCCACAGGACGATCGATAGCGCGCAAAGCGCCGCGCGGGCCTGTTGCAGCGATCTCAAAGCGAAGTCATCTTCCGCCGCTAACTGTGCAATCGCAAACAAACCGCACCAGGACCAAGGTCCAAGTACGCAAGGCGCCGTTGCGCTGCCACGGCCATGAGCAGGCTGGCGGTACCCTTCCCCTTTCGGAACGCTCGAGCGGTGCGGCTTCCCGCGAAAGTAGCCAGTGAAAGGTGAAGGCGTCATGGTGGCTATCGGCGGGAAGATCGCAATATAGTTCGATCCGCAATGAATACTATATTTCAGCAGCGGCTATCGAATGGATCGGCCGCCGTCGCTCGCTGGATGACCGGCGAACTTTTCAAGATGCTGCCGGCGGTCGTCTTCTTCTTCGTCGCGTTGATGGCGATTCTCGCGCTATTGAAATTGATTGTTTCGCAGTACTCGATCGAGTTCTACGCCTTTTCCAGGGCCGCGATCGGTGCGCTGATTCTCGGAAAAGTGGTTTTGCTGATGGACTGGGCGGAGTCGGGACGCCGCATCAGCCGCTATCCCCGTATCCTGGTTATTGCCTGCAAGACCTTGATCTATGGATCGGCGGTGTTCGCGCTTGGAATTGGCGAACGAATCGTTCGCGCCTATCACTGGGCGGGCGATTTTCCGGACGCGGTGCGGATGGTGCTGGCCAACGCCAATCTCGATCGGTTTCTCGCGTGCGTAATTCTTATCAGCCTCGTTGTTTCCGCTTATCTGGCCGGAGTGGAGATCAGCAGAGCCATGGGGAAGGGAGCCCTGTTCACGCTCTTCTTCAAATCGCCCAGGCTGATTCGCGAAGACGATCACAACGCGGCGCGCGCCCCTCGCGTATTGCCCGACAGCAACTGACAGCCAATCGCTGGTCGTCGCAACGAAGCGCACAGCCGCAACGATAAACGGCGGCTCGACCTGTCATATACGACATGGCCGATAGCAACCTCTGAATCGGTACCTGGCTGACGGCGATCAAGCCGCGATCCGGCTGATCTAGGTCCAGGCACAGACGGCGAAGCTTGCGACCGCGACAAAGGAGACAGTGTCCGCAATGTCCGGTCTGTCCGACCATATAGGACCAAGGTCCAATTTGCGCCGCTTATATCAGTGGGACAGCATGAGGGCCGTCAAATGTCCGGACAACATCTGCGCGCAACATCTGCGCGCAATAACCGAATGACTAAACTTGATCGATGCGAAAGAAAGGGGGGATTTCAAATATGACCACGCGACGATCGTCAAGAGCGGAAGGATTCAAAATGCCGCTTGCCCTGCTGCCGGGAGTTTTCCTCTTGGCCGGCGTACTCGCCGCTTGCGGCTCGGCGACCAGTCAAGGTCAGGTTGCGCTGCAAGCGCAAACGCCAGCGGGTCAGGCCGCACCATCCGGCGCGGCTCAGTTCCTCGGCACCGACGCTTCCTTGCTTCAGCCTGGAGCCGAAGGCCAGGCCGCCTACCTATACGTCAATCCCAACGTGCAATGGAACATCTACAATAAGGTGCTGCTCAAGCCGGTCGAGTTCTGGGATACCCCCGACTCGAGCGTGTCTCCGAATGATCAGAAGATGTTGACTTCGTACTTTTACAATTCGCTGCAACAGAACCTGCAGAAGAATTTCACCCTGGTCGGCCAGCCCGGGCCCGGGAGTGATCACGGTGGCGGTAGCGATTATCAACGCGGAGGCGGCGACCCCCGGCATGCGATCCGTTTCCGTGGTTATTCCGCAGGCGCGCATTTTAAACTACGCGCAATCGGTCGTAACCGGCCATGCGGCCTTTGCCGGCTCGGCCGAGGCGGCATTCAAGGCCACGGATTCGACCACCGGCCAACTGTTGGCGGAATCGGTCGACAGGCGCGTTGGAGGAATGGCGGTGAGCAGCGCGGCGCAGTTGCAGTGGGGAGACGCGGAGGCCGCAATGGACTATTGGTCGCAGCGTATCGTTCAGCGCGCGGTCGCGCTCGGGGCTGGCACTCCGGCGCCAGCCGCGCAGCCCTCAGCGAGCAATTGAGCGGAACCGTTCTCATGGCCGACAAATTGGAATCTTTCGGCGGCCGGCGCGATCGATGTGGTCCGCTATCTCGTGGCTCAGAGAATCGATCTCAACCAGCTATCCGCTGTGGCGTTCGGCCAATATCATCCGGTAGCATCCAGCGAGACGGGGCAACGACGCCCTCAAAATTGTCGCATCAACATCGTGATACAGGATCAGACCCCGTAGCGAGAGAGCCATGCGAATCTTCCAACTCGAACCGCGGGGCCAAGGACAAGGAGACCAATCGTGAATATAAGGAAGTCTTGCTCGCACGCGTTGCTGATATTCGCGGGTGCGGCGGTCGGAGGTTTTCTCTCCGGCCATATGTGGCCAAGCGATTCTTCGGCGATCGCATCTGCGCGGCATCCCAAGACCCTGACGGCTGAAAAGTTCGTCCTGGTCAACAGCAGTGGGAAGCAGCGCGGCACGATGCAAGTGTCGGAAGACGGGATGGCGACGGTTTCGCTCAACGATGCCGACGGAATTGATCGTGCCGAGTTGCGTGTCGCCGGGGATGGCAGTGCGGGCCTGGGCTTTTTCGATCAAAAGGGCGACGAAATAGCGGTTTTCGGTGAAGGCAAGGACGGGCATTCGGGCGTACGGATCTTCGGCGCAAACGGCAGGCAGGTGGCAGCCCTCGGATCGCTGCCGACGGGCGGGAGCGCGCTTACCCTGTACGATGCGAATACTGGACGGGCGCGCGCCGGATTGGGAGTCGCGGCCACGGGCGAGCCGGCCCTCGTGCTGCTCGACAAGGGCGGAGCGGACCGCGCGGAACTCAGTCTGCGGACCGACGGCCGTCCCGGCCTGGCTCTGGTCGACGGACAGGGCAAGGTCATAGCCGGACTACCCGAAACTCAACCCAGCACCGTACCTAACCAGTGAGGCTGAAGCGTGAAACCTGATAGCGCGATCGGACAAACCGTGGGACCACGCATGCGAATCGCGGGCGCCTCGATACTCGTGGCCTGCGCCTGTCTTCTACTGGGCGCCTGCTCCGGACAGCCACTTTCCACACGCGAAAAAGGAGCCGCTTACGGCGCGGTGGGCGGCGCCGCCACCGGCGCGATCATCGGCGCCTTCACCGGCAATCCTGGCGCAGGAGCCGCGATCGGTGGCGGTCTGGGCCTGCTCGGTGGCGCCTTGATCGGCAACTCGATGCAGAATCGGCAGAACGAACAGGCTCAAACCCAGGCGCAGATCCAGCAGCAACAGCGCGAGATTCAGCGCCAGCAATATGAAATCGCGGCGCTCAGGAATCAGGCGGGGGGCCAGTGATATCTCGCTGGCTTCCCGGATTCCGCGAATCGCCCTCCTGTCAAACCACACGCAGGTGGGCGACTTTCCCCTATGGTTGAGTCACTCTGAAGACGACCTGACCGTTGGCAAAAACGGGCTCATAGTATGTCGCCCCTGAAACATAGTATGAAGTGCCGTTCAGCGTGGTTTCATACGCACCCGGAGGCACCGAAGTCACCATGGCTCCAATCGGCGGGGGCATCACCTGGTAGCCTCCTGATTGGACTGGAACCATAAAGGTGCCATCCGAGTAATAGTATGGGGTTGGGCCCGGAGCATAGACGGGGGCGGCCTGCCTGGGCAGCGACGCCATCATTGCTCCGACCGCCATTCCGCCGAGAGCCGCGCCGACCTCGCTTCCGCCGTTGTTGTAACCGCCTCCATAGCAGCAACCGCCATATGGACTATAGCCGTGGCCGCTTAAGTTCGGGTTATTGATAACGTTATTCTTCATAAACTGTTGGTGCTGGCTCTGCATGGAAGTCGCGGTGTTCATCCGGTTGGTGTTCACATTGTTTACTTCATTCATCGTGCTCTGATGCATCTGGTTTTCAGAGTTTATCTGGTTCTGCTGAGCGGTGAGCGCGGTCTGTTGACGCTGACTCTGTTGCTGCTGCGGATTGTAGGTATGTCCGCTCTGCGATTGCGATCCGGTCGAGGAATGATACTGCGACTGCGAATCGCCGGAGGGATGGTAGCCGGACTGAGATTGAGAATCTCCGTAAGAGTGGCTGTCGGACTGAGAGTAGCTATTGGCATGGCTGACGTTTCCTCCGCCGGAACCGTCGCCGCCAAAGCCATGATAGCCGCCGCCGCTCGACCCGCCATACGAGCTATGCGAGCCGCCACTGCTTCCACCATAGCTGTGTGAGCTACTGCCGCCCCCCTGATCCCAACTGCGGCCGCCACCCCCGCCCCCGCCGAAGCTGCGGCCGCCGCCTCCGCCGCCGAATCTTCCGCCGCCGAAGGCGAGCGTTTGAGAAGCCGTTGCGAGCGCGATGCCAAGCATCAGGATTGCCACACGGATGGCAGCTTCACCGCCAATCCGGCGAGTCAGTGGATTGTTCATTGACGGAGCTCCTTGAGGTCGACGAATTTTATCCGCACCGCTTTTTTTGGAATCTCAGGAACAAAGCGGGCATCGGGGATCGTCGGGGGGAACTTCCAGTCAGAAATCACGGCAGTATACTGCGGCAGACCCGGCGTCGTCCGATAATTGATCACGACCTTGCGCGGCAGGGCCTTTCCCGAACGCTGGATCCAGATCTGCCAGTCGATGTTGCTTTCGGCGAAGGCCAGGTGATCGCACGCGACGCCCCCCACGTCGCCACGGCCCACATAGCTGCCGAACAAGACCCGGTTGCTGAGGTGCTTGCATGGATCACTCAACGCGAAGTCGGCGAGCGGCAGTGTGAGGTTGTTCCTCTCCGCAACCCGCTCGAGCATCGCATCGATCGAGGACGGCACCGCCGTGCTGATGTACATCATTTTCGGGACGTCGAAGATCGTAAGCGTGCCGCCGTTATACCAGAAGCGTTTGGCACCCAGGTCGCTCTCGTAGTCGACGGCCAGGTCGTTGGGCTTGCGCACTGCGTAATCCGTGGCGGCGGCAAACTGAAGTTTTGCCAGGGATGGCAATACCTCGTCGAAAGTAATCTCCGCATGAAAGGTGAAGACTTTCGATTCCGCCAGCGTCGCGCACGCGCGGCCTACAATCCGCTGGGCCAACGGATCTATTTTGTAATCTGGCGCTTGCGAACCGCCATCCGCCTGCGGTTTCGCCGCGGGTTGCGGCTCGCCGCTCGCCGCAGCCGCGGCAGGCCCTGAAGCGGCAGGAGGAGCCGTGGAATCGGCCGCGCATGCCGGACCGGCGAATAAGGTAATCGCCGCCAGCAGCATTAGACCGCGTCTCGCAAGTAATTCGATTCTCATCCGAGTTGGCCCCCCCTGTCTTTCCCCGCCGTCTCGAGCGGTTCGGTATGCGCGGGCGTAGTATTGCGCTCGCGGAAAGCTCCAGACGACGAGACGCGTCGCGATTCGGAGCGTAATTCAGCGAGCCGGTTTGGACTTAATAGTTGTACTTTAGGCCTCTGAAGAAATTTGAGTATAGGACTAAGGTCCAAGTTACGCGTGTGCGATAGGTGTGTCTCTAATATTCGACTGTGCCGATAGTGCGGAGAGCGCACGATAGAGAGGCTCGTCCAATGCTCGCGCGCTCAGCAAGATAAAGAGGGGTAATGACTATGTTGGAATGGAAAAAGCAACCTATAGCCGCATTCGCACAGCGCCCTATCTTGCTCTTGTTGGCGGCGCTCATCGCCGGATGCGCCGGCGCATCAGTTGCGCCCCAAAGCCAGAGCGCACCTGTGACTGGCGGTCGCCCGAGTACCATCTATGTCTATCCATTCGCGGCCACCGCGCAGGACGTTACGCTTAACCAGGGTTTCTTCCAGCGGGCGTATCAAAACCTGACCAACGCGAACGTCGACCAGGACCAGGTTCAAATCGCGGAGGCTACCGCTCAAGCGCTCGCGGCCAATATCGTGCAGGAGCTACAGGGCAAGGGCTATAACGCCGTGCAATTGGCCCGCGGCACGGCGGTCACCGGCGATAACGTGCTCATCGTGGACGGCGAGTTCGTGGATATCAATGAAGGCAACCGGCTCCGTCGCATGGTGATCGGTTTGGGGACCGGCCAGGCGACGCTGAACACGAAAGTGCAGATTTACCAGATGGCCAATGGCAATGCCACGCAGATCCTGGATTTCACAACTCACGCCGACAGCGGCAGTATGCCCGGAGCCGCGCTGACCGCTCCCGCGGGAGCCGCCGCTGGTGGCGCAGTCGCGGCCGCCTCGCTGGCCGCCAACCTCGCCGGAGGTGCGGCAAAGACCTACACCTCATCGACGGGATACCTCGCGAAGCAGACCGCCGACC
Organism: uncultured delta proteobacterium; assembly: GCA_963755905.1. Taxonomy (GTDB): domain Bacteria; phylum Desulfobacterota; class Binatia; order Binatales; family Binataceae; genus JAKAVN01. The sequence goes on along the minus strand of CAVWLM010000002.1, from coordinate 254,582 downwards.
AGTCGGTCTCCTATATGTCGCAATACTTCGTCCAGCAGGGCTGGCCCTCATAGGCAAAGCCGCGGCTCCAGCGCGAGCCACTCATCAGGGCGACGCGTGTAGCAGGTTCAGGTTCGGCCTGACCCATCCATCGGTTGCCATCGGTTGCGGCGATTGGGCAGGCGTTCCGGTTCCGCCTTCTACTCGACCTTGTCGGCCCGGTCGACCTTTTCCTGAGGCGGCTGCTGCTCGTCCGGCCCGGGCTCTTCGAGTTTCCGGTAGAGCGTCTTGCGGTCGATTTGTAGAATGGCGGCCGCCTCGCGCTTATTGCCGTTGACCGATCCGAGAATGGCCCGCACGTACTCCCGCTCCAGGCGGTCGAGGCTGAGACGCCGATCGACGGCCTCCGCAATCGTCAGCTTGGGCGAAGTAGCGGTGCCGGCGACGCGCGACGGCAAATCCTTGACCCTGAGCTTGCCGCCGCCGCATACGATCACGGCGCTTTGGATCACGTTGTGCAGTTCGCGCACGTTGCCCGGCCATCCATAGCGCATGAGACAGGCTGTCGCTTCGGGTTCGAGTTCGGGGGGCGTCTTGCCGGCCTCGGCACTGGCGCGGGAGAGAAAGTGCTTGAGCAACAACGGAAGATCCTCGGGGCGATCGCGCAACGGAGGGACCGCCAGGGTCAGGGTGGCGAGACGATAGTAGAGGTCTGATCTGAACCGTCCCTGTTGCAGCAATTGCTCGAGGTCGGCATTGGTCGCGGCCACCACGCGCACGTCGACTGGGGTTTCCTCGGTCGCGCCGATCGGGCGAATCTGCTTGTTCTCGATAACCCGCAGCAGCTTGGCCTGCAGGCCGATCGGCATCTCGCCGATCTCGTCGAGGAATAGCGTGCCGCCGCGTGCCGCCGCGAAAAGTCCGGTCCTTGCCTGGCGGGCATCGGTGAATGCGCCTCGCACGTGGCCGAACAGTTCGCTTTCGATCAGAGTTTCCGGAAGCGCCGCGCAGTTGATCGGGACGAAGGGGCCGTCGCGACGCGAGCTTTCGAAATGCAGTGCGCGCGCGAGCAGATCTTTACCCGTGCCGCTCTCGCCGGTCAGCAGCACGCTGGCGGAGCTGTCGGCGAACTGCTTGAGCATCTCCAACACGGCCACCATCTCTGGATTCGTGGCGATGATGTTGGGCAGTCCGTAGCTGCGCGCGAGTTCGCCGCGCAGGCGCCGCACCTCCTGCCGCAGGCTGCGCGTTTCCAGCGCACGCGAGACTACCAGCAGCAACTCATCGTTGCTGAACGGCTTGGTGAGGTAGTCGAATGCGCCCAGTTTCATCGATTCGACGGCGGTCTGGATCGAACCGAAGGCGGTGATGATGATCACCGGCAAATTGGGCGCCAGGCGTTTGAGCTCGAGCTGGAGCTGATGACCGCTGAGCCCGCTCATGCGCAGGTCCGAAATTAGTACGTCGGGGCATTCCCGTTTGACTATTGCGAGCGCCTCGGCGCCCTGGTTGACGCCGCTTGCCTGGTATCCGGCCTCGCGCAACACGTCGCAAACGACCTCGGCCATCTCGTGGTCGTCGTCAACGACGAGGATGGAAGCGTCCTGCTCCGCACTCATCGGCTGCTCGCCACGCTTAGACCATTGTATGCTTGCACGCTCGCACCTCTCGGCCCCACCGGCATCGTGACAAAGAAACGCGTACCTTCAGGGCCGGATTCGAAGCTCAACTCGCCGCCGTGATCGCGTATGATCGATTGGCTGACCGCGAGCCCCATCCCCGTCCCCTTGCCCGGTTCCTTGGTAGTGAAGAATGGATCGAACACGCGCGCCCGCACCTGCGGCGGCACGCCCGACCCGGTATCGGCGAAGGTGATGCGCGTAAAGCGCTCGTGGTCGATGTCTCTGAGCTCGGCGACTACCCGCAGCGTTCCGCCGTCGGGGTCCATCGCATCAAGTGCGTTGACCGCGAGGTTTATGAACACCTGCTGTAGTTGATCGGCGTCGCACTCGGCGGTGAGCGGCTGCTCGCCGAGTTCGGCGGTGAGGCGCACATGACGATGAGCCGCCTCGGTTTCCACCAGGCCGAGAGCATGCTCGACGATCTTGCGCACGTCGCACGCGGTCCGGATTGGTTCCCGCGCGCGCGCGTAGTTGAGCAGCATCCGCACGATACCCGAAATTCTATCGATCTGCTTGATGATGGTTTCGAGGCCGTTGTTGAGCTTGGCCGGAGTCGGCTTGCTGTTCAGCAGATATTCGGTGCGCGCGCGGATAACGCCCATCGGCGTTCCGATTTCATGGGCCAGGCCAGAGGCGAGCGTGCCGATGGTGGCCAGGCGATCGGCGTGCTGCAGCCTGCGCTCCAGTTCGAGTTCGCGGCGATGCCGCTCCAGCAGATCGGCGCCGGCCTGATTCAGTTGCTGATCGAGGCGGCGGAATTCCTCGGTCAACAGTTCGACTTCGTCGCCGGCGAGACCGCGATTGGTTTCGCCCTGATCCGACAGGCGAGTCACGCGGCGCGAGAGTTCGCTTAGCGGACTGGAAATATAGCGCCGAATCGCCAGCGGAATGATCGCCGCGACCAGCGCCATCACCAGCATGGCCGCGGCGATCGAACCGAGGCTCCGCGCCCGCAGATCTTCGCTGATATCAGTCCAGTCCTGCGCGACCAGCAGATAGCCCGCCCGATGGCCTGCCAGGTTTACCTGGACCAGCCGGCAGAACCATCGCCGGCCTCCAGCCGTACGCTCGAACTCGGTGAACCGCTGCGAATCCGTCTGATGGAAGTCCGCGGGCTTGGGTACGAGCGCATTGGGGAAAATCGGTTCGGCGAGCCACAATCCGGCCCTGCTATTGAACAGCGCACTTAACGTTCCGTCCCGGCTCATCCGCCTGAGCACGTCATGGATCTGGTCCCATTCGTTTTCGCGAAGATCGTTCTCCAACGCGGGTACCAGCGCGCGAGTACTCGCGCGGGTCTCGCGCTTGAGATCGTCAATGTAGGTTCTGGTCGAACGCGCGACGCTCCAATAGGTGTAGACTGTCACCACGGGCGTTAGCGCCAGTAGCAACACGATAGTGAGACGTGTACCGACCTTCACGGCGTTCATTATAGCGACATATGGATGTCTAAAGCGCTAACCGCCGACGTCCCCCTTTGATGCCCCCCTTTCTCCTGCAATCCCGCGGCCAGAAGAGCATTCAGGGGGTCTTCCTTGTCGAAGTTAGGAAATCGCGGCGTCAGAAGCTCAGCGAAGGATCGCCTGTACATAGATCGCGGAGAATTGCCCACCCATGCGCGGAAAATCTCTACATTCAGAGAAGCGCCGACGGGCCAGCGCGCGCTCCTCGCAACGGCTTCTTGCGATCGGCATGTAATCGGATTAAAGCGACAGAAATCAGCAGACGGCGGGATAATCAACCAGGAATGGTGAATTAAATGGGCGACCTGAATCTCGACCTCTGTTACATGACGGCGACAGAAGCAATCGCCGCTTTCAAGTCGCACGCTCTTTCTCCGGTCGAGCTTCTCAAAGCGATTATCGCGCGGTGCGAGCAGCTTCAGCCAAAGGTCAACGCGCTCACCTATACCTATTTCGATCTAGCGCTGGAGCAGGCCCGCGCGGCTGAGACACGATACGCCCGCGGCGGCGGGCAACCGCGGCCGCTCGAAGGGATTCCCGTCGCAATCAAGGATTTTCATCCGGTCAAGGGCGAAATCACCACTTTCGGCTCGAAAATCTATCGAGACCATAGACCGGACTACTCGGCCCCGACGGTTCAGCGGCTGCTCGATGCGGGCGCGATCATGCACTGCCGGACGACGACCCCCGAGTTTGCTCATACGGGGGTAACGGCGAGCCCGCTTTGGGGCATAACGCGCAATCCGTGGAATCTGGAATACACGCCGGGAGGTTCTTCAGGCGGCTCCGGCGCCGCCCTGGCCGCCGGGATGACCACGCTGGCCGACGGTACTGACGGCGGCGGCTCGATACGTATTCCCGCCTCCGCGTGCGGAATCGTCGGATACAAGCCCCCGTTCGGACGCAATCCGCTCGACCGCGATCATCCCCTGGAAAGCATCTTGCACTACGGCCCGATGGCTCGTAGCGTCGCCGACGCCGCGCTGATGCAGAACGTGATGTCCGGGCCTCACCTCGACGACATTTGCACCGTCCGGGAAAAAGTGGTGCTCCCGGAACTTCCCGAGGACATCAAAGGCTGGAAAATCGGCTACTCGATGGACCTGGGCTTTTATAGCGTCGATCCCGAAGTGCGCCGCAATACGCTCGCGGCTCTTGACGTTTTCAAAAGCCTGGGATGCTCCGTCGAGGAAGTTAATCCGCGATGGAACTGGGGCGTCAACAACGCCTGGGCCACCTACTGGAGTGTGCTGTTCGCGGGGCTCCTGGGGGATCGGCTCCCGCGTTGGCGCTACGAGATGACCGACGCACTGGTCCGCATGATCGAGAGCGGCGCGGCCTTGAGCGCCGATCATTTCTACCGGATTAACCTGGTGCGCGGCGAAATGTATAGAACACTCGGCCCTATTCTAGAAAACTACCGGGTTATGATCTGTCCGACACTGGCGCTGCCCGCGGTCAAGCACGATCACAACCCGGCCGACCCAAACTTCACCATCGACGGCACGAAAGTGCCTGCCTCGATTGGCTGGTACATGACTATGCCATTCAACCTGGTTGGTCAGTGTCCGGTAATGGCCGTGCCTACAGGCTTTGCAGCTTCAGGCATCCCGACCGGGATGCAAATGGTCGGCAAGACTTTCGACGACCTGAGCGTCTTCCGCGCCGCGGCCGCCTACGAGAAAGCAAAGCCCTGGCGGCGAAAGCGGCCGACTGTTTGAGTCCGACTATTTGAAAAGGCGCACGGCGGCGCCGGAATCCTCCGTCCGCCTCGCTTCAACCAATCCGGGATCCGGCCCCGAGTGCCGGCGCCGTTTCGCCCGGACGCGATTATTCCTGGACGAAACGCCGCTTGACCCATCCCTGCTCGTACGGCGTCCAGAATGCGGATATGAGTTTCAGGTGCTTGAATTTCCATTCGCCTCCGACCTTAACGTACCGCTCTTCATAGCGCCCCGCGCCCCAGGTCGGCTGGTTGCCCTGAATGAAAGTGCACGGCTCCAGAAGTAGCCAGTTCCCGGTCGCATGATCGCCGTCCACCTCGATAATCGGATTGGTCACGTAATGGACCGCGAAACTCAGAAAGTCGGGGATGTTCCTGAACAACGCGCGAATCGCTTCGCGGCCCTTGTGGACACCGAACTTATCCGACTCCCAAACACCGTCCTCGGTGAAGAGAGAGACCCATCCGTTTTCGTTTCGCTCATCGACGTGTAGACAGTAGCGGCCCTTCAGTTTGCGGATAGCCTCGATGTCCTCGATTTGCGCGATGCGTTTTTCCAGATCCTTGTCGGCCATTTTTGTTCTCCCTGACGATTCGAAATCTTATCGGCGGACTTAAGCAAGCCGAATTAGCGGGATCGGGTGATCGCCGCTGATCAATTCGAGATCCGAATACTCACAGTAAGCGCTGCCATGTCTGAAGATACTCACCCCGATTAGCCAGACGGCGACGATGGCCGCGGGCGGATCGCCGATCGCGCGCCGATAGTCATCCATCACCCGGCGTTCTTCACCGACCCATTCTCCCAACCGGTCCGTCCCGGAGCGCACGACCATGTGGGTCTCGCGCCCGTTCCATCGTGAAATGGGGCAGCGAAAGTTGGTCTCCGGCGCCATCACGGCGCTCCAGAGATAAGTGAGGTCCTGGCCATTCTCGAATTCGACGGCAACGCTCAGATAATCGTGACTCGCAACCGTGTCTTCGCTTCGCCCGGACGGCAGGTTGTCGATCTTCCACGACCATCGCAACTTCACGGTGTCGTCGAGATCCAGTTGCACGGGACGCTGCAGGATCGCCGCGTCATCGCGCATACGGCATCGAATGATCGGCTCGCCCGCGGCGTTCCGCGCCGAATCGAAGATACCGCTATCACCGACCGACCACAGATAGTGCCACCCGGCGGGCGTGATTGCGGGATCCCTCAGGCGATCGGCTTCCGCGCGCATGATAGCCCCGCCGGCGAGGCCCTTTTGCGCGAGCCGTTCGAGTCCCTCGAGCGGTTCGGTTCGCCAGCGCACTACCAGAACCGTGAACGTACCGGTCACGCGCTCATATGCCCGGGGATTCGTCGCAAGTGATCCGTGCCGATCGGCCCAATCGCCCGGAAAAAGATTGCTCAGATACAGTTGGCCACCCGCCACGACCGTGAAGGTGCAGGAATGACCGGGCGCGCGGAAGATTTCGCCTTCGAGGCCCACGCGCATCCACAGCGAGAAGTGTGAACCCACCCAGACGTTCGGCATCCCGGCAATGCTCGCGCGTCCTGCGGAAAACACGCTTATCCGCTCGCCGGCGGACAACTCGATTCCGGTTGGCGTCCAGGGCGGACGATTGGCCGCGAGCTTCACCAACCAGCACTGCGCGATACCCTCACGCTCGGCGTCAGAGATAACGGGTTCGAGAGCTTTTTCGACTTCCTCGCCCTTATCCATTTCCCGATTGCTCACGACCGTCGCCCGGGCAGCCGACGAGAGCCGGCCCTGGTCTACTGATCACGGTGTCCCCCCCGATGTAGCTCACCAAAGCACGATGCGAAGCACGAGGCAAAGGCATTGCACGAACGAAAAACGCAACACCGCCGGATCGCTCCGGCCTCGCGATCAGGACGGCTCAGTCAGGGCTATTCGGATGTTTCGAGTCCCCAGATTTCGCGCGCGTATTCATGCACCGTTCGATCGCTGGAGAAGCGCCCCACTCGCGCGACGTTAAGAATCGCCTTGCGCCTCCAGAGCGCCTGATCGAGGTACTCGCGCGAGACGACGGCCTGCGTCGCAACGTAGGATGCGAAATCCGCAATTACGAAGTAGTCATCGTGGCTCAAAAGCGTTTCCGGTATCCACCTGAACGAACCGGGCTCGCCGGGACAGAAACGATCGGAAGCCAACGCGTCGAGCACTCGCCTGAGCGAAAGATCGCTCTCGTAATATCGGCGCGGGTCGTACGACCAGCTCGCGCGCATCTCCGCGATAGCCTCGGCGGTCAGGCCGAAAATGAAGATGTTGTCGGCGCCGACTTCCTCGCGAATCTCCACATTGGCGCCGTCCAGCGTGCCGATCGTCAGCGCGCCGTTCATCGCGAACTTCATGTTGCCAGTGCCCGAAGCCTCGGTGCCGGCGGTCGAAATCTGCTCGGACACGTCCGCGGCCGGGATAATATTCTCGGCGAGCGAGACGCGGTAGTCGGGCAGGAAGGCGACCTTGAGGAGGCCGCGTGTGTGCGTGTCATTGTTGATCACCGCGGCCAGGCTGTTGATCAACTTGATAATCATCTTTGCCGCCCAGTAGCTCGGCGCGGCCTTGCCCGCGAACAGGCAGGTACGCGGCGCGAGCGGCTCGATCCCGTCGTCGACCAGCGCGAGGTAGTCGTGCACCAGCCCGAGCGCCATCAGGAGTTGGCGCTTGTACTCGTGGATACGCTTGGCCTGGATATCGAAGATCGAGGCCGGGTCCACGTCCACCGCGGCGGCGCGCTGCACCTGGGCGGCCAGGCGTTCCTTGTTGGCGCGCTTGATCGCCGCGAAGCGGCTCTGGAACTCCGGGTCGTCGGCCAGGGGTTCGATTCCGCGGACCTGCTCGAGGTTCGTGGCCCATCCGCTGCCTACGGTTTCATCCAGCAGGCGCGCCAGACCGGGATTCGCCATCAGCAACCATCGGCGCTGCGTCACGCCGTTGGTCTTGTTGCTGAAGCGTTCCGGCCATAGCTGATATAGGTCCGGCACGAGCCTGGTCTTGACCAGTTCCGAGTGCAGCTTGGAGACCCCATTAACCGAATGGCTGCCGATGATCGCCAGATGCGCCATCCGAACCTGGGGATCGCGGCCTTCCTCGACGATCGAAAGACGGCGCGCGCGATCGGAATCGTTGGACCAGAGTTCGGCCGTCTCGGCCATGAAGCGCCGGTTGATCTCGTAGATGATCTCCAGATGGCGCGGCACCACGCGCCTCAGCAAATCGACCGGCCAGCGTTCGAGCGCCTCCGGCATCAAGGTATGATTGGTGTACGCGACCGTCGCACGTGTTATCTCCCACGCGTTCTCCCACGGCAGGTCCTGTTGATCGATCAGCAGGCGCATCAACTCGGCGACCGCGAGCGCCGGATGGGTATCGTTGAGCTGGATCGCCACCCGGGAAGAAAAATCGTTCCAGTCCTCGCCGCGCTCGAGGAAACGGCGCGTGATGTCCTGCACGGCGCAGGCCACGAAGAAATATTCCTGCAGGAGCCGAAGCTCGCGTCCCGCCTCCGCCGCGTCGGAGGGATAAAGGATTTTCGAGATGGCCTCGGAAACCACCTTCTGCTCGACCGCCTTGGCATAGTCGCCGGCGTTGAAGATGTTGATGTCAAACTCGTCGGAGGCTGCCGCCGAGAACAGGCGCACGAAGTTCACGGCCGGGCTGCCGTAGCCCGAGATCGGCAGATCGGCCGGAATACCGACCAGGACGCGCCAGTCCGTCCATTGCGGCCGATAATCGCCCGCGCGATTGACGCGCGGCTCGATTCGCCCATAAACCGGGACGGTGCAGGCCTCCTCGGGCCGTGCAACCAGCCACGGCGACATGTCGCGCCGCCAATTGTCGGGTTGCTCGACCTGGAAGCCGTCCCTGATACGCTGGCGGAAAAGCCCGAATTCATAGTTGATTCCGTAGGCGTAGCCCGGCATATCCAGCGTCGCCAGCGAGTCCAGAAAACACGCCGCGAGCCGGCCGAGGCCGCCATTGCCGAGTCCCGCGTCCGCCTCTTCGTCGAACAGCAGTTCCAGGTCGATTCCCCTCACCGCGAGGATTTCACGGCACGCCTCGATGACTCCCAGGTTGAACAGATTGCTTTCGAGCGAGCGCCCGATGAGATACTCCAGCGACAGGTAATAGAGTTTTTTCGCGCCGTTGCGTTCGAAGCGCGTGCGCGTCGCGACCATTCCCTCGACCAGCATGTCGCGCACGGCGAGCGCCGTGACGTGATACCAGTCACGCCGCGACAATTCACCCCGCCGCTTCGCCGTGCTGAAACGGAGATGGTGCTGGATCAAGTCGGTCAGCGTGGCGGTTGCCACGCTATTGCTAGCCGGCGCTATGGCTGAAGACATACCGAGAAAGTTACGGACGCCCGCTCGCCAGCACAAGATGGCTCTACGAGCCGACGCTGTCCGAAGGACTGTACTTACGCGCCGGAGACAGACAGGCCGTCGAAACGCGCGACGACGACGACGACGCGGCGGCGCCGCCGGGCCCGAGTATCGCGAAGAAGTCGCGGATGCGGTTGTAGTTCGCGCCGAAGTCGCCGATACCGATGCGCGAACGCGATCGCATCTCGACCAGGCTGGTGTTCGCGCCGTGACCTGGACGCACCTGGATCACGAAGTCGTCGCGAAAACGAAACATAAAAGAGGTCTCGACTCCCTCAACCGTCCGCGTTGCCGGGTTAACATAAACGATGAACCATCCCGGCTCCGGCGGTATCTGATCGGCGATCTGCGGCCCAACCAGGGGCGCCACGTGAGCCGCGGCTTTCACCCGGGCGAAGGCGTCGTCGGGTTTCTCATCCAGCCGCAGCGGATCGAGATTCGGATAATACTTACTCTGGATGGATTCCAGCCTGGCGCGGTCATACTTGATCGAGCCGGCCGAGGATCCCGGCGGGCTAAAGAACTCTGGCGGATTGTCGTAGTCAGTCGTGACGTCGTCGATGCTCGGATATGGCGTCGATGACCATCGCCACATCGTAAATCCAACCGGAACGGCAATAAGCAGGCTCAGCGCGATGCCGGCGGCGGCATAGGATCGTTCGCCCCGGCGCTCGGAGACGGAGGGGCGGGCGAGGCATATCAGTCCGAACAGCAAGGCCGGAAGCGCGGTCAGGCAGCCGAGGAGAAACGACAGGAACCCGATCATCGGCGGGATTGCACCGAGATGCGCTCCCGCTACGCCCAACCCTACCAGCAGGACGGCCAATACCGCGCTAAATATCGAAAGTCGCGCCGGGATCATCGTCGATTTCGTGCCATATACTCGCTCACCTTGGGCAACAGCGGGGACGGATCGCCGAGCGCCAGCCGTTCGTATAGAAGCCCAATCGTGTGACAAGGGTCGGCAACCAACTCCTCGTAATGAACAGTTGCAACCCTGTCGGCCGGCAGGGCCGGCCAGACGCTTTGTAGCCTACGTTCGAGCGCAAGCCGCGTTTCCATAATCCGCTCGGTCAAAATTTCCCGCACTGGCGGTGCGACCAGCGCATAGCGCTCCCACATGCTCTGCCACAGCTTCAGTGTCGAAGCGAAAACGGCGCACGGCTCACGCACGAGCCGGATGAACATCGCGCCGGGGAAGAGCGCGCTTAGCCTCGGGATCCGAAACGAGTTGGCCGGCGACTTGACCAGCAGGCGCCTCTCGACCCCGCTCACGTAGGCTGTCGCTTTCAAGATCCAGGTAATCGCGTCGTTCCATTGAAGCTGCTGCGCGTGCTCGAAAAGGTCCGGATCGCACAAGTCCTCGAACCGGCGGAGCGCGGAGGGAAAAAGGAAAGCTTCATATGGTGACGTCGCGCCCATGCAGAGCATCGCGAACTCCTCCTCCTGCGGCGAGGAAGGAGAAACTGTCATATCGCCCGTGGGACGGGTGAGCCGTGTCGCCGTGGGCGCACGATGGCGCGCGAGCAGGAATTGATGGGGATTGAAGCAGGCATATGTGCTGGGAGCCGCGAAGGATTCGTCGAGGGCGAGCAGCTCGTGCAGCAGCGTCGTTCCGCTGCGCCAGTGCCCTACGAGGAAGAGCGGCGGCCTGAGGTCGACTCGGGCGAGGACGCTCCGGTATAGCCGTCGCTGGAGCGTCCCCAGTGCCGACAAGACGCTCCCGGCCAGATAGAAGCGCAATTCGAGGCGGCGATCGATCGGCTCAGGATTCCGGCCGCGAATACCGCGCCATGCGGATAGATTCAGGTTGAAAGCCGGCCGCGACCAGGCACCCGAATTCATTGGTCGGTGGCCGGCGGACGAGCATTGAGCGCGGTGAGGAAACGGCGCTGAATATCTCCGACCAGCGCCATCGCTACGCCGGGAGGATACGGAGGCCGAAGCGCTAAAACGAAATGCGTTTGCCCGGGATCGCGCGCTATGTCGAAAAGCTCAACCCCCCCGGACGGGAAATACCATACTAAATGATAGGGACCGGAATTCGCGGCTATCGCCCCGTTCTCGGGACGGCTGAATGGATCCGATTGGGCGAGATACATCGAGAAAGAAGGTTCCGGCGGCGATGCCGTTTGTGTCGGGCCGATGAGCGCGTGGCCCTCCATCCATGACGGCTTCCCCATTCCGAGCAGGGTAAGCAGCGTCGGTGCGATATCCGTCAGATCGCCGTCCTGCGTCTCAACGTAGCCGCGATCCTCGTGCGGCAGTGAAATCAGCAGAGGGATATGCGTCTCGGCATAATGCAGAACCGGCGACGCGTGGCTCCACCATCCGCCGGAGAAGCTTTCGCCATGATCCGAGGTTGCGACCAGGATCGTGTCCGCGTCCCGGCCGCTCGACGCCATCCAGTCAAGAAACTCTCCCAGCGCGCTGTCGCACTCGGCGACGCTCTCGTCGTAGCGCAACCGAAGCAGATCGACTTGGTGCTGCATCGGGACCGGATAGTAGACCAGGGGCGTTTGCCAGAAGTACTCCGCCTGAGTGGTGAAGTCGGGGCCTGGCAGGAACCGGCCCTGGAACGGCGCGTCTGTCACGTAGGGGGCATGGGGTGGGTACAGGTGAATCCATAGGAAGTAAGGCGTGCGCGCAGCGCGAATAAAGTCCTCCGCGGAGGCGAAGACCCTGCGCGGCTCGACCCAGCCCGATTTGTTAAATAGGCCGAAAAGGCTTCCGAACCTGAGAACCGCGTTGACCGCGAAGCCGTTAGCCGCGTCGAACAGCAGGCTATGCTTTAGCTGCATCAGGAAGGTTCCAGGAAAAGCCCACCACGATACCGGCGGCCATGGCAGGCTCGAAAAAGAACCAGAGATCCGCAGAGCCAGGGGATGAGCCGCTGGATTGGTAACGATCGCCGCGGTTGTATATCCGTGTTGCCGCAATACCCAGGCGATGTTGTCTTCGCGCAGGCGCTCGGGGATATGCCCGTAAAGCTGGAACACCCGATTCGTCAGCGGATACTGGCCGGTCAACAGCGAAGCGACCGCCGGCGAAGTGAAATCCGCGGTCGAAACGAAATTGACGAAGTTGTAGCTCCGCCGGGCGAGCCGCTCGAACTGCGGAGTGGTCGGCAGTTTGTAGCCATAGAGCGACATGTCCTGAGCCGTCAGCGCGTCAAAGCTGATCAGAACTATGTTGGGTTTCGCCGTGGGGCTCGGAGTGAATTGTCGTGGCGGCGGCATCGGATCGAAGCTGCGCCAGCCAAACCCGCCGGTGAGAATCGGAATCAGCAGCAACGGGCAGACTGCCAGTACCGTCTGCGCCGACTGGTTGAGTCGGTTGAACAACGCGAAAGCACGCTGCCAACCTGAGAGCGTAAGCAGGGCGACTGCCGCAAGGATCAGCGCGGCGAGCAGCCCGGCGGTCGCGACCAAGCCAATAATCGGGTTGAGGGGAAATAGCAACGCAAGGCCACATACGATCGCACTTGCGAACGCGAGGAACCCCGCGCAATTGACATCGGCCCGATCATTCCAGAGCTTGAGCGCGTGACCCGCCGAAAGAACGAGAGCGAAAAACGTCGCGCACAGGGCTTCGAACAAGAGAAACGCCAGGATTTCAAGGGCCAGCTCGGCGATCGCACCCCTGATCGAAAGAAAGTAGGACAACGGACGCAGTTCCTGGATCACGAGCAACGGCGCGAGAAAGAGAACCGTCGGAACCGCTAGACCGCGAAAGAGCAACCACCATCGCCGGCCCATCGCGACTTATTTCCCAGCCTGGTGTGCGCCGTCCCTGGTTTCGCGCTGGTCGTGGGTTTCAGGCCCGGGAACCGCACTGCGGGAACGGGCCTTTTTCCATCTGTCGCGCACGGATTTTACGTATCTGCGCGCTTCTTTCCGACAATAGAAAAGAAAAGAGACGAAAATTGCCGCAAGCGGAGCGAGAATTTGCGACAGGAATCCTCCTGCATTCGGATCTATGTAGGCCCAGCATTCGCCTCGCCATGACAACATCAGGATGAACGCCGTTACGCCCGCCACAAGCGCCAACGGACGGTGACGGCGTTCGTGCGGCGCGCCATCCGTCCGGCCGTAGGCAGGAGCGGCAACTCCTCCGAGCGCTCGCGTCAATTTCTTCAGATATCGTCGGATATTCACGATGCTCGCAATGCTACTGCTCTTTCCGGCCACCTCGCTAGTGAACGCATCCGGTCCACTCACGAGGTTCGTGATCCCTTCGCTAAAGTGAATCGATGAATTCGCTGATGCATGCGATGGCGGCGTTGAGATTGTCGGACTCGGTACGGCCGGAGCGGGCGCGAGGCTTGAACGAATGGTCGCCGTCTTCGAGCCATTCAATTCGAATCGTTCGCGAGAGCTTGTATTTCCCGACCTCCTCGGGTTTGCCGAATGCGTCGCGAGTTCCCTGGAGGATCAATGCCGGCGTGCGAAGCTTTTCGAGATGGCGCGTGCGTGTTTGCCCAGGATTGCCCGGCGGATGAAACGGATAGCCGAGACATACCAACCCGCGCACGCGGCTTTCATCGGCAATCATGCTCGCGATCCTACCGCCGAGAGACTTGCCGCCGATCACGAGGCGCTCGCCTCCGCCGAGTTTCTCGATAGTGTCGCGCCAGGATTCCATTAGCACCGGCCCCGGGTTAGGCGCGCCTGCGTGGCCGGTCTCGCGGCGCCGCCGCATGTAGGGAAACTCGAATCGCGCGACGCGGATGCCAGCTTTCCCGACTCCCTTGGCGATCGTTTCCATGAACGGCGAATCCATCGGGCCTCCCGCGCCGTGCGCGAGAACCAGAGTAATCGGAGCGGTCTTCGCGCCGTTGAACAGAAACTCGGCCATCGCGTTCGATCATCGGATGAGGAATTGATTTACGCAAGGTTCTCGCGGGCTTGGCGCAATTTGGTGGACGCGGTTAAACTCAATTATCCGCTATCCGCGCGCACGCGTGACGCTTCACGAGGAGTATGTCCAAATGAAAAAACGAAAACTCGGCAGCCAGGGGCTGATCGTATCCGAGCTGGGACTCGGATGCATGGGTATGTCGCAGTTCTATGGCCCTCGCGACGATACCGAATCCACCGCGACGCTCGCGCGCGCGATCGAGCTCGGGCTCGATTTCTTCGATACCGCCGACATCTATGGCCAGGGTCACAACGAGGAGTTAGTAGGCAAGGTTCTGCGTCAGTATCGCGACCGGGTGATTATCGCCACCAAGTTCGGCAACCAGGTTCTCGCCGACGGCACCCGCGCGATCAACGGCAAGCCCGAGTACGTCCGCTCCGCCTGCGACGCGTCGCTCAAGCGCCTGGGCGTCGATCACGTCGACCTTTACTATCAGCATCGCGTGGATAAAAACGTGCCAATCGAGGAAACCGTCGGCGCGATGTCCGATTTGGTACGCCAAGGCAAGGTCCGGTACCTGGGGCTCTCGGAAGCGGGGGCAAAGACGATTCGCCGCGCCCATGCCGTGCATCCCATTACGGCGCTGCAATCCGAATACTCATTGTGGACGCGCGATTACGAAGACGAAGTGATTCCGACGCTGCGCGAGCTGGGAATCGGATTCGTGCCGTTCAGCCCGCTCGGCCGCGGACTCTTGAGCGGCGCGATGGGCACGCTCGCCGCGGATGACATGCGCAAGAAAATCTCGCCGCGTTTCGACGACGCCAACCTCAATCAGAATCTCAAGGTAGTCGAGCGTTTGAAGGAAATCGCGGCCGAAAAAAGCATCACGCCGAGCCAGCTCGCGCTTGCCTGGGTGCTCGCGCAGGGCGACGATATCGTTCCGATTCCCGGCACCAAGCGCCGCAAGTACCTCGAAGAGAATATCGCGGCGGCGGGCGTCGAGTTGTCCCACGGCGATCTCGCGCGTATCGAGGAAGCCGCGCCCAAGGGCTTCGCCGCAGGGGGCCGATATCACGACATGAGCTCGGTCAACGTTTGAGTCTGAGGTTCGTGGTTTCGAATGCGGAAATTGGGACTTTAGTTTGACCCGAGCGCGAGGCGGGCTCTCACCCAAAACTCAACGCAATCAAAGGGTTCCGCGCAAACGGAGATAAGGATGCGGTCGCATACGAAATATCTCACCATGAAGGTTCCCGAGCGGATGGCCTTCGTGAACATCACGGATGACGTCGCGAAGGCGGTGCAGGAGAGCGGCGTGCGCGAGGGACTATGCCTGGTGAACGCGATGCATATCACCGCGTCGGTATTTATCAATGACGACGAGCCGGGGCTGCATGAAGACTATAGCCGATGGCTCGAATGGCTGGCGCCATACGATGCAAGTCCCGAGCGGTATCATCACAATCGCACCGGCGAGGACAACGGCGACGCCCATCACAAGCGCCAGGTGATGGGCCGCGAGGTCGTTGTTGCAATCACCGCCGGCAAGCTCGATTTTGGCCGGTGGGAGCAAATCTTCTACGGCGAATTCGACGGCCGCCGCCCTAAGCGCGTCCTTATAAAGGTGATCGGCGAGTAGCCCTACCTCGGCGCGGGAATCCTCGATTCCCGGCTGGTTTCCCTCTCACCAGGGCCGCGCTCCCCGACCGCGCCCAGGCGAGGGCCTAAGCCTCCGACTTCCCCGCCCGCTGAAGGCTTCGATTCCGCCAAAAAGTCCGAATCTTCGGGCCGGCGGGAACGGAGGAACCTTCGTTTGCGTTAACTCTGCCAAAGTAATAATCCGATGCTCGTTGGCTTAGGGTTTGTCAGCCTCTTTTGGGGAGGATGCTGTGATCCCGAGCAGGACAGGCCGTGGCTTTATAGCCAGGATGGCGCGCGCTGTGACGCAAGGTCCACAGCTGCTCGCCGTGCTCACGGGGGCGTTGGCGCTCCTCGCGGCGGTCGTTTCAATCCTGCGGGCCAGACCGGCCATCGGCTTTCCCTTCGCCCCCGCGCTAACCATCACCGACCCTTCGATGATCGTGATCAGCTCCATGGTGGAGCGGGGCGATCTGTCCGGCGCCAGCGCGAGGGTCGGAAGCTCTTATCGATTCGATAAACCTGCGGGTCTGATGGCCTTGCGCTGGTTTTCGGTGCTCGTGCTGCGCCGCGGGCTTCAGGAGTATGACCCCTACGAGCGCTGCTACGCGGCGAGCGCCCTGGCCGCGGCCGGTGACCGGGACGAGATCGCGCATTTGGTAAGGATCTTTCAGACCACCAGAAAGATCGGGCTCGAGATGGCCGCGGCCGACGGACTGGGTGACGTCGGCGACGCGGATGCCGTCGAGGCGCTGGGGCGGCTCTATAGTTTGACCGAGCCGTCGCATCGGCGAGTGCTGGTGAATGGCGCGGCGGAAGCCCATGATCCCGGCGCGATCGAATTACTCAGTAATGCTTTGACCGCCCCCGACCAGATGACCCGGCTGACCGCCGCGAGAGGGCTGGGCCAACTCGGGAACCGCGGCGCCATTCGCGTCTTGCGGCGATACCAGGATGGATCGCGAGATCCCTTCGAGAAGGCGACGGCCGCTTATTCGCAACTGCGTTTAGGGGATAGCTCCGCGGAGCAAATCGCCGAGGCGATATTGCGTGGCCGTGGCTATGACGACGCGAAGGCGATGGCGGCGGTGGCACTTGGCCGCGCGCGCGACCCGCGAATAGCCACTCTGCTGCGCGAAGCCATGAGAGATCACAATATCGACGTGCGAATCGGGGCGGCGGTGGCGCTTACGCACTATGGCGACCCCGCAAGCGCCGAGTACCTCAAGGGAGCTCTCCAGGACGGGGACTCGATCACCCGGTTACACGTCGGCCAACTGCTGGACGAGATGCAGTTTCAAACCGCCCGCGAAGTAGTATTGGCCGCGGTCGCATCGCCGGACCCCGACGTTTCGCTTCTAGGGATTCGGGCGATCGGCCTGCTGGGCGGCCCCGGCGAGGTCGGATTTTTAGTCAGACTGTCGGACCAGACCGTGGATCCGATCGCCCGAGCCGAAGTGGCGTGGGCGTTGGGCAGAATCGGCGGCCCTGGCTGTGTCGCGCCGCTGATCGCGATGGTGTCGGAGCCCGATCATGCTGTGCGTTATACCGCCGCCGACGCTCTCGACCGCACGGCGGTGCGGCTTCTTGAGGGTGGAGCGGCGGGCGGCGCGTGAGCGAAATGTGAACAAAAGAGTAGTGGAGGAGATCTGTACTAGCTGAGAAAACTCGCAACGAAACCGAGGGAGGACTTCGAAAAGGCTATGTCACTCAAACCAAGGATGACTGAAGCGGCCGGAAGTAAGTACTTCGCGTGGGTAGGGTTGTTGGTAATTGCCAGCGCTCTTCTGTGGGTACGTCCGGCCATGGCGCAGGACGTCAAAAGCTATACTAGGGCTACCTTCGACCAATGGCTGGCGAAGTACAAAGATGCCAAACCCGACTTCAAGGTAGGCGATGTTCTGACCGCCAAGGACATCGAACGGATGCGGCCGTTCATCTACCCCGGCTACGTCGAGCAACTCAACTTTCCTGAGTTCAGGGCGACGATCGGAGCGCCCGTGGATCACACCCCGCGCCAGGACTATATGTCCTGCACGGAAAAGTATCAGTCGCAGGTCAAGCTGCTCCCGGATAAAACTGTAGGCAACTATGTCTGCGGACAACCATTCCCCAATGCCTCGATCAAAGAGGGGGACCCGGACGCGGGTTGGAAGGCGGTTTGGAATTACGAGTACCGATGGCAGAGCTTCGGTTTCTCGTGCATGGCTCCGGCCACCTGGGATCGATTTGGCGGTACGCACGAAATTCCGGAATGGGAGCTGCCCCCGACGGATTGGATGGCCAGCGCGGGTTGGACGGAATCGAACGTCCATCCGACGTTGCCGTCAGCGGACGTGATGAAAATGATGTACGGTGGCGGTGGGACCTTCCAGCGCACGCTGGACGCCTTCTACCGAAAAGTTTTCTACACTCACCTGGCGATGCTCGAGAACCATACGCTGCCGGTGCCGGGCGCGTCGAACTTCGAGTTCAAGGAATTCACGGGCTTCTATTCGCCGTTTGATATCCGCGGCACCGCGTTCATCATTTATCGTTACGCCGATCCGCATCGTGAGGACGACGGCTGGGCCTATATCCCCAACCTGCGGCGCGTGCGCCGTATTTCGGCCGAGGTCAAGTCGGACTCGCTGCTGGGCACCGACCATACCCTGGAAGACTTCTACAGCTTCTCCGGCCGCGAACTCGAATGGCACTGGCGTTTCCTCGGATGGAAGGACCAGCTTGCGGTGGTCGATTCCGTGCACGCGTATACCTACCTCTACGGGCCGAATGGGATCATCCCGAACGATACGTGGACGATGCGCCGCTTCGCGGTCATGGAACGCACGCCACTCAGCGAGCGCCATCCGTACAAGAGCGTGGTGGAAGACTGGGACGCGCAGAATTACGACGCGTGGCTGATGGAAGCCTTCGATCACAAGGACAAGTTGTGGAAGGTCTGGGAATTCCAGAAGAAGTGGAGCGAAAGCTTCGACAAGGGCGACTGGATGGAGCCGATCAACAAGGGCGCCTATACGACCGAGTTCCAGTCGGTGCAAGTGCTCGACGTCCAGAACGATCGCGGGACCATCTGGATCGTCCCTGGCGGATTCCCGAACTTGAAAGGACCTGAAGCGGAAAAGCTCTACGACATCAACAAGCTCGAAGAGATCCATCGCTAGGCCCCGGAAACCCTCGCCCTGCCGGGTCAACAACGGCCCGGCAGGGCGTCTCATCAAAACCCTTCGCGCACGAATCTCACAAGCGCAGGCAGGCTTCGGCGGCGAGATGAAAAAGCCGCTCGCGCACCGCGTGACGGTTCCATCCCCGCGGAGCCCATCGCCGGCCGGCGAGGCTGTCGCCGCCATACAGGATTTGCGCGAACTCGATACGGCGAAAGCGCGCGACGGCGAAGAACGCGGCGGCCTCCATATCGACCACGACGCATCCTTCTTTCTGCCGCCGCACCATCCGCGGGCGCGTCTCGCGATACACCGCGTCGGTAGTCCAGGTCTTGCCGCGTACGTAGTCGTGATTGTTCTCGCGCAGCACAGCTTCGATCGCCGCTAGCGCACGCCGGGTCGGAGCGACCTCGCGGGCCGGCGGCAAGTAGTGATAGGAAGTGCCTTCGTCGCGAACCGCGGCGGTCGGGACGACGATCTGCCCCACCTCGATGGATCCGACGAGGACCCCGGCGCCGCCGCAGGCGACGAATTTGCGGCATCCGATTGCGATCATGTGCTCAAGGCGCGCGGCTGCGTTGGGCGCGCCGACCCCGGGATGAACGATGGCGAGCCGCCGGCCGCCATAATCCAGTTCATAGACCGGATAGTCCCCCGCCTCGCTCACGCCGTCGTGGACGTGACGTGCCTGGGCGCCCTCACGCACGAGCTCTCTGATTACTTCCTGAAAGAAACACAACACGCAGTGCTCGGCGATATCGACGGGCTTGATGACGCGGCTTGGTTCGATGATCGCGACGCGCGCGGGGTCGCGCTCCAGGAGCGGGATGTCTAATCCGCTCGCCGCCCCGTAGAGCCGCGAGGGCCGCGCCGCCTCGGGGATTTTCGCTTTCTTTGTTCTCGTTTTTGGAATGGCTTTTTCCTCCGATGCCCGGCGCCGTGAGCTCATAGTAGTTTCAGCGGGCTCACCCGAAAACTCGTCGCTGGCCGGCAAGTCTGCTATCAGTCACCCTTGGAGACGATTCAATTGAAGCCGCAGTGGAGCGGACGCTGATCCAAGCCGGCTCGCTGTTTCGAAATGCCAATTCTATTGGCCGAGCATCCGCCGTATCGCCCAGCCGGAAAACGGCCGCAGGACGAGAGGACCCAAACAGATGGCACGCGACCATCGAGACGATCTTAAGCCGTCGCGCAAGCCTCCGCGCAAACCGCCGGCCCCAAACGTCAAGGCGCGCCTCCGCGTTATCCATCACGAAGGCCACGACGCCAGCATCAATTCTCTGTTCGTGCCCGCGATCAAGGTCGAGGCGGGCAAGCTGGTATTCATCTCGGGCGTAACCTGCGCGCCGGTCTACCATCAGCATCCGCATCGAGCGCAAGACTTCGACGCGATCCCGCCCGAGGCCGCCGCACAGGCCGCGATGGTGTATCGCCACTTGGGCCAGGCGCTCGAGGCCGCGGGCTGCAAGCCCTCGGATGTGGTCTCGCTCACACGGTTCATGACCAACCTCGCCGAGGATCAGGACGCCATCAACCGTGTCCAGGGCGAGTTCTTCAGCGGCCATCTGCCTACCAGCACCACGGTGGAAGTAAAGCGGATGGCCACCGATCCGCGAATCCGGCTGGAGATCCAGGCAATCGCAGTGGCCCCGACCTGAAGGCAAATCGCATTACAACTTCAGTCACTCAAGCGTCCTAAATCGCCCGGCGTGCCGTCTCGATAAATAGAGCGCGTAAGTGTGCCAGATATGGACTTGATTTGCGTCGTGCTGTATCAGTGTCAGTCAACTTATGAAAGCGCTCCTGCCAAGAACATCGTGACACAATGAAGCTAAAAGCGACTGTAGGCATCATCGATATTTTCGCTTCTGCACGACGGAGAACCCGCTGATGTCAGGCCGGATGCGTGCGAAGATTACTACTCGCGCGCCACATCGGCGTCCCCCGGAGCATCATCACCTTCTCTCCGAAGAGGCCCGTCCTACAAAGGAGCATTACAAGATCCTGGCGTTGTGCTGGGCGGGATGGGTTTTCGACATCTATGACCTGATCCTCTTTACCTTCCTGATTCATCCGATCGGCAAGACGTTCGGCCTCACCAAGCTCGATCTCTCTTACGCATTGGGAGCGTCGCTCGCGGCCAGCGCGGTCGGCGGTATCGTCTTCGGATCGTTGGCGGACCTTTACGGACGCCGGCGCGTGCTCGAATGGACGATCGTAACGTACAGCCTCGGCACGCTGCTGAGCGGCCTGACGGCGGGCCTTGGGAGCCTGCTCGTCTTTCGCGTCGTCACCGGCCTCGGCGTGGGTGGCGAATGGGCGACCGGTCATACCTATATCGGCGAGACATTCCCGCCGCGCTACAGGGGCCGTTATGCGTCGGTGATGCAAACCGGTGGGGCGATCGGATGCCTGATGGCGGCCGCGGTGGGCGGATTCCTCGAGCCGAGGATCGGCTGGCGGCTGTGCTTCGTCGTATCGGCGGCGCCCGCGATCCTCTCCGCGTGCGTTCGCCGGGCGTTGCCGGAATCGGACGTCTGGCTGGAGCGGCATCCTGAGGCGCGCAAAGGCCGGCCGCTGATTCTGCCGTCGCCCAAAGCGATCATCGAGCCGATTCGCTCGCTGCTGACCGGGGCGCATCGTTTTGACTTCCTGCGCTCGACAATCCTGTGCACGCTCGACATGTCGGCGTTCTGGATCGCCTTTTCATGGCTTCCGACCTACTTTGAAGAACAGCGCGGGCTGTCGACCGCCTCCAGCGCGGCGATCGTCGCAATAGCCTATTTCGGTATCCTGGTTGGCCAGCTTGCTTTCGGCTATATCGCCGACGTTATCGGGCGGCGCGCCTCTTTCACGGTCTTCTCCTTCGTGATGGCCGCGGGGCTGCTCGCGATCACGCGCTTTTGGGGCGAGACCAGCGAATCCGGCGTCTTCATCAATTGGGCGATGTTCGTGACCGGCTTTGGCGCGGGGATGTTCGGCGGCTATGGGCCGCTTTTCACCGAACTCTTCCCGACGGCGGTCCGCAACACGGCGATGGGCGGGGCGTACAACCTCGCCCGCGGCACGCAGTTTCTCACTCCACTGCTGGTGGCGTTGATCGCCGAGCGTTACGGATTGAGCGGTGGAATCTCGCTTGCCTCGGTATTTGCGATAGCGACGGGGATCTACGCCTGGGCATTTCCCGGAAGCTCGAACCGAATAACCACTGAGATTGAATAGCTAGTCCGGATTGAATAGGTAGTCCAGACTGCCCAACCGTCGATTCTTCGCCCGCGGATCAATCGAAATGCGCCGCCGCCCAGTCCAGCAATCCCTGATCGCTACCGCGCGGCCCCAGGATAGACAGTCCGAGCGGACAGCCGTCGAACGCCGCCAACGGTAGGCTGATCTGCGGCAATCCGGCGAGTCCCGCGATCGCCAACAGCGCGAAGGCGCGGCGGCGAAATAATTCGAGCTCGGCCGGCGGAGTATTGAGCCTCGGCGCGATCCCCGGGGCCGTGGGCAGGCATAGTATCGCATCGTCCGCGAGGAGGCGCTCCATGTGGCGCGACACCGCTTCGCGAATAGGCGTGGCCGCCGCCACCTCGGCGGCCTGAATAGTCGCCGCCAAGGCAAAGCGCTCGCGGATGCCCGGTCCGAATTCCGGATGGTACCGATCGATCCAGGCGCCGTGCTGCGCGTGAATCTGGGCTCCCTGGAGCACGCGAAACGCCTCGCGCCACTCCGCGGAGTCGCCGGTGTAGACGTTCACGCGGGTGGTTTTCGCAATCGTTGCCGCCACCTTTTCGATAGCGGGCGTGAGCGCCGCGACGATCTCCGGGTCGAGTGCCGCGAACGCATCCGTCGCGATCAGCATCCGTGCAGGCGCGCAGGCTTTGGCGCCAGGGATCAAGACGGTCCCGACCCGCTGCATCAGCCTCGCCGTGCGAGCGAACCAGCCGACCGTGTCGAAGGTCTTGGCGAGCGGAGCCACGCCGTCGGCGGACACCAGACCGTGCGTCGTGCGAATACCGTAGATGCCGCAATAGCTGGCCGGGATCCGCACCGACCCGCCGCAGTCGGTGCCGAGCGCGAAATCACACAGGCTGCCCGACACCGCGGATGCCGACCCGCTCGACGACCCGCCGGGAATTCGTCCGGGCGCCTTCGGATTGACCGGCGTACCGTAATGCACATTCTCGCCGTTGATGCTGTAGGTCAGTTCATCACAGTAAGTCTTGCCGACCAGCCGGGCTCCGGCGGCGAGCAGGCGGTCGACCGACGACGCCGTATGCTGCGCGGGCGGATGGGTCTCGAACCATCGCGGATGGCCATTACCGGTGATGTGTCCCGCTATATCGAACACGTCCTTTACGGCGAAACTTAATCCGAGCAAGGGGCCGGTTGCGTTGCCTTCGAGAGCCACCTCGTCGTGGCGGCAGAACGCGTCGAGCGGATCGTTGATGCTCATGTTTCTCGATGGAGTTGCGCCGGCTCGCGCGAAACCGTCAAGCGGCCGCCCTTGAAAGCATAGAGCACCGGCGCAACCTCCGCCACCGCCATCGCGGGATCCGTCGCGTCGAGCACCACCAGATCCGCGCGCTTGCCGGCCGCAACTCCATAGTCCCCGAGCCGCATCATTTGCGCCGGCCGCCGCGTGATCATCGCGAAGCACTCTCCCAGGTCGGCCTTGCTGCCGGCCTGACAGACATTGGCGTAAAGATTCGCGATGCGGATGGGCGAGCAATCTCCGAAGGGCGTGAACGGATTGAGTATATTGTTGCTCGACAGCGAGCAATTCACCCCGTGGCGCACGAGATGGTGAGTCGGGACCACCCCTCGCGGCTGGTTATTGTCGTGAGCGGCATTGCGCCCCATCAGATAAAGGTCCGTCGCGGGTAGCGCGGTGACCGCAACACCAGCGTCCGCGAGCCGTCGCGCCATTCGCTCGAACTCCGCGTGCGGCAGACTGGTCGCTTTGGTGAGATGGCCGATAGTTACGCGGCCTCCGTATTTATACTCTTCGGTCCGGCGGCAGACGTGCCAGACATCCATATCGTCGCCGGTGGATCCAAAATCGAGATGCATGTCGATGTCGACGTCGAACTCGCGCGCCATTTCGAACACACGATCGATTTGGCCGTGAGGATCCGAGTCCGTATAGGGCGCGGCGCCGACCGCGCGGCAACCGCGCCTGAGCGCCTCGACCATCAGTTGGTCGGTGCCGGGATTGTTGAGCAGACCCTCCTGCGGAAATACACAGATCTGTACGTCGATCGCCCAGGCGTATTCCTTGATGAGCGGCAACACGCCATCGAGGCCGCGCAACCCGACGCCAGGGTCAACCTCGAGATGGGTCCGCATGTGCGTCGTGCCTTGGAGGATTGACTGCTCCAGGGTGCGGCTCGCGCGGGCGTGCACGTCCTCTGCCGTGAAGGCCGCCTTGGCTCTGGCAGCTTCGGCGATGGCCTCGGCCAGATCGCCGCGATCGGACACGCAGCGATCGAGGATACAGGATTTGTCGAGATGCAGATGGGTCTCGACGAAGCCGGCCGAGACGAGGCGACCATCGAGGTCGATCGTCTCGCCCTCGGCCTCGAGCCGCGGCGCGATCGCCGCGATCTTTCCCTCGACGAGCCCGATATCGCAGCGCCCGCTATCGTCTACTCGCGCATTTTTCAGAATGACGTCCATAACGCCCAGGCAGTCTGCCGCTCCCTCCGTCTCGTACCGTCACACCGCAATCGCATCGCGATCTTTACTGGAATCCTCACCGATGGACAAACCACCCTCGTGCCATGATGCTCCGTAAGCGGCCCGTCCGGGTTCGCTCCCGCAAGGATCTCTGCTATTGCATCCGAATATATTGATTCGCGAACGCTCTCCAGTGAACGGATACGAACGAACTTACATCGTGAAGTTCACGGCCGGTCTGTTGGCCGTCGGCGTCACGCTTGGCGTGATCCTGATGATCAGATCATTTTGTGAGCCGGATTCGCGCGGCCATGCGTCGCCTCCCTCCCCTTCCGTTGCCTCTTCTTCCCTTGAAGGTCCCGGTGATCGTCCTCTTGCGACAGTCCCCTGGGCGCAATTGCCTTCCAGGCTCGATTCGGAAGCCAACGTCCTCGAGCTTCCAAAAGCCAGCTTCGATTTTGTCGGAAACTGGGGTGGATATACCTACGATACCGCGCCCGCCGAGGTGCAGAGCCCCGATCATGTCAGCGTCGCCTTCGGCAGGCGTGGCAATACCGTATTTTTCGCAACCAGACTTTACAGCCCGTCAGGCCAAACGATCACGAGTAAGCCAAGAGCCTGGATAGCAGGTTCCAGAGAGGTCCTCGTAACGTACGAAGCGGAAGACGGGCAACTCGACTATTCTTATGTTCACCGGTTCACGCTGCTCGATTCAGGCACGATGGCGTATAAGGAAACGGTCGATCTGTATGACGGGCGCACGCACAGACCGGTTGGAACGGCTGGACAGCACGCTACGCTCAGCCGGTTGACAACCGCGTACGAGAAGCGGGTTTTTGCGGAGCCGTCCGCCCGCGACGTTCTCAGAGGCGGCCTTTCGACGAGCAGGAAGATTCGCGCGCGGTAATCTTCACAAGAGCGGGCGATTCATCACACAATCATCGGCGCATCCAAACCAGGATTCTCATGGAAACTTCACTAAGCGCGATCGACACACCAGCCCTCGTCGTCGATCTCGAAGCTCTCGAACGTAATATCGCGACGATGGCGTCACGGGCGAAAGCCTGGGGCGTCGCCCTGCGGCCGCACGCGAAAACGCACAAGTGCAGCGCTATTGCGCGGCGTCAAATATCGGCCGGAGCGAGCGGCATTGCCTGCGCGACGATCGACGAGGCGGAGGTCATGGTCGAGGCCGATCTGCCGGGCGTGCTCGTGACCTCGCCGCTCGCCACCGAGCACAAAGTCCGCCGTCTTCTCGAGTTGGCTCGCCGAAGGCACGACATTACCGTGGTCGCGGACCATCCTCGACACGTGGCGCTGCTCGACGAAATGTCCGCGCAAAGCGGCGTCTCGGTTTCGGTGCTGGCCGACCTCGACGTTGGCGATCATCGAACCGGAGCCGCAACCCTGGAAGGGGCAGTGAGTCTCGCGCAACAGATCGACGCGGCGCGCAATCTCCGCTTCGCCGGAATACAGGGCTACGCGGGACGGCTCCAGCACATTGCGGCTTTCGCTGAGCGTCGCTCCGCCGCGGCAAAAGCCGCGGATCTGCTCGCCGAACTCCGCGTCCGGCTGCGAGTCCTGGGGCTCGCGCCTTCGGTCGTGACGGGCGCGGGCACGGGGACGCATGCGATCGACGGACCCGCCGGCGTCTTCACCGAACTGCAAGTCGGATCTTACGTCTTTATGGATGCCGAGTACGCCGACGTCGCCCTGGACGAAAGTCCCAACAACCCGTTCGAGCCCGCGCTCTTCGTACAAACCACGGTAGTCAGCGCCAATCAGAGGGATTTTGTAACTACCGACGCCGGCACGAAAGCATTCGCGCTCAATGGACCGCCGCCGCGTATCCTCAGCGGACCCGCGGCAGGGTGCGCGTATGAATTTCAGGGCGACGAGCACGGCAAGATCAATCTCAAACCGGGAGTTCGTTTGTCGCTCGGCGATCGGTTGGAGTGTCAACCGCCTCACTGCGATCCAACGGTGTTCCTCTACGATCGTATCGTGTGCGTGAAGGGCAATGATGTAGTGGACATCTGGCCTATCGACGCTCGCGGCCGCCGGTAGATCCGGCGCAATACGGCCGGCGTTACCAGGTAGAAAACAGACGGAAAGGCACTAACCATATGGCTCAACCGATTTTCCCCAAAAGCGAGTTCGATGGGCGCTACGATCGGGCTCGCAAGCTGATGACCGATTCCGGCTTTCAGGCGATCGTCGCCTATAGCCCGGGAAATCAATTCTGGCTTAGCGGCTTTCGTGGCGGCGCCTCGACAGGGCGAATAGCGGAATACGCGCAGCAGGTCGTGCTGCCCAAGATCGTACTTCCTTTGAACGGCGATCCGGCCTTGACTGGCCTGACAGCGATGGCCGAGGCGTACGCGCGAGATACTCACTTCAAGGACATCCGGCCGGTGATGTCCCCGGCCGATCGGCCGCGGATGATCCGCCAGATCCTGGAAAGCCGCGGAATTCGCTCTGGCATAGTGGGGGTCGATATCGGTTCGGCGTCCGGCATCAGTCCGGGGGAGTTGGATGTTTTGCGCCGCGAACTGAGCGGCCTCGACGTGCGCGATGCCAGCAAACTTTTCTGGCGACTGCGCATGATCAAAACGCCGGCTGAGATCGCATGCATGCGCCGGGCGGTTGACATCCAGAACTCCGCCTTCAAGAGCTTCCGCGAGCGAATCTCCCGCAAGATGACGGAGTCCGATCTGATGTTCGAGATGCTGTCGTGCCAGCGCGAGGCGGGAGCGAGCGAGATCGGGATGGTTCTGTCGACCACGCATCCGACCGGCGCGATCTTCGGCGCTCAAATCGCGGGCCGTTCGATGCAGCCCGGCGACCTGCAATGGTTCGACGCGGGCGCAACCTACAACGGCTATACTTGCGACTTCGACATTCTAATCGCCTGGGGTGACGCGACCGCGGAGCAGATCAAGACGCACACGCTGCTCAAGGATCTATACCAGGAGGCGATGCAGGCGTGGCGGCCTGGCCGCCCGATCGCCGAGATCGCGGCCGACACCGGCGCGGTACTCGAAAAGCATGGCGCCAAGGATCTGCTGGAGGGAAGTTTTCTCGGCCATTGCATCGGCGCGGAAGTGGTCGAGCGTCCATGGTTCGGAACACGTTCGCCCAAGGACCTGAGATTGGAGCCGGGCATGATCATTTCTCCCGAATGGGTCACCGCCACCGCGCTCGGAAATCTCCTATGGGAGAGGAATTTCCTGGTGACCACCGACGGCCTGGAGGAACTCAGCGACGTTTCCGACGAATTGACCGTGGTTGTCGACTGAGCCGCGGGAATCCCGCAAGCGCGATCTCCGCCGAGGCCACAGGGTACGATCGTAACCTGAATCGCGTGGACGGATGAATTCAGCGTCGTTGCCGCATGTCGTATGATCGTTCCTGTAATCATTCTTGCTTCCGATCGTTCTTGCGGCCGTCGCCCGTCGCGCTGAGGAGGATCTTGGTGAGCTTTTTGTTTTCGTTTTGGAACTATCCACTCTCGTTCACGCTCACGCTCATCACTGGCGTCCTGCTCTTGTGGCAATACCCAGGCGCCAAGGGAACCGTCGGCCACGTGACGCGATGGGCTTTGGCGTTTTTTCTCAGTGTGTTCGTCGTCTACATGAACACCGTGACCGTTCTCAACCAACCGCGAACGCCGATTACGAATCCCTGGCATATTCGCTTCATGGCATTTCACCAAAACGTGGGACTCGTCTACTTCGTCCTGATGGCTGCAATGCCGTTTCTGGGTGGATCGTTGATGCTGGCAATGAGGCGCGGATGGCGAAACTCGGCCGCTCTGCGAGCCACTCACAAGTACGCCGCCTATGCTACGGGGATATGTTGGCTCGCCTCGAATATCGCGAGCGAGTTCGGGTCCCGGATACCCCGCACTTAGCGGAGAGCACTTCCGCAACGATCTCGTTAAGCAGTCCGGTGCCGAGAACCCACGAGCGCCAATAACAGCTTCTACGCAGGATTCGGCGTCGCCGCGGGATCGATGACCAACAGGGTGTCGCTGAAGTATCCGAGTTGAGGTCTTCCCGGATCGACGGCGACTATACGGGCAAGTTGCATCCCGCTCTGTCGAAAAATTCCGTCGTCTTCCAGAGGCACACGATCCTGCGACTTCCTGGCGTAAGCGGGCAGCCGGTAAATATGATCGGTGAAATCCTCCGGCAGGAATATCTGCCCCGTGTGGCTCATGTGCCCCTTGCGGTAGCGGCCGTCGGCGACGACTCCGCCGTTATGAACCCGTACATGAATATGCGTGGCACGGCCAACATACCAGCCTGGGACGACGGTATCGATTTTCGCCATTCCGGCTGTGTCGGTTAGCTGCATACCACGCAGGAAGGTGAGCCGATTGTCCGGCTCGCGACCGTGCCCTGGTCCGAACCCGGGGCCTCGAAAACCACCAGGCGAAAATCCTTCCCCGGGTAATGGCGGAAGCATCCCGTCCTCGTCCGGCATCGGCGGCGGCCCCGGTGGAAACGGCGGAGGATGAACGTTTCCGAAGGGCGGCGGCCCTTGGTCGGTAAAGCCCGAATAAACCCCCTGGGCGTCGCAGTGCCAAATATCGACGGCGGCGCCTGACACCGGCGCGCCAGTGCTGACGTGCACCACTTTGATGCGCAGTTTTAGCGGAACGCCTGGCTTGCCCTCGGTAATGTCGCGTCGAATCCGCTCCGAATCGATGTAAAACGGGCCTTCTGTCAATTCAGGCGTGAGGAGCGAATATGAGGAGCCGTCCGCGCCAAACAGGACGGGATTGGCGGAGGGGCTCGAGGCGGTTTGCGCGAACACCAAACGGCTCGTCGCCAGTGCCAACGTAGCGCCCGAAAGGAGGCCAAGCGCCTCGCGCCGACTCAACGAGGATTTGAAACCCATGGTGCGAATTACTACGCTGCCGCCGTCCGCAGGTTTCGCCGTATCCCGGATTTTACCTGGCAGCTTGCCGTCCAGCCCTCCCCAGGGCGCCCCGACGGGACGCCGCTCGGTCCGCGACGAACCCGGAAGCGACAATCGCTACTAGGAGTAGTACTGGATGTTGGCTCCTTCCGTCTCGACGCGCTTGCCCGTCTTTCGCGCGACGACGTACTTGTAAACGTTGCTCACGTTCCATTTGTCGAGCCGGTCAGTCATCTCGAAAAGCCGCTGACCTATCGGGTAAGGGTCCAGCTTGGTGACGTCGAATTTCTGCTCCAGGACCTCCTTCTCGCTCATTCCCCGGCGCACGAAACCCTCGACCAGTTCGACCCAGTTCTCGATAATTTCCGCCTGTCGCCTGAGGTAGCTTTTGTCGCACGGTTCGCCGTGTCCCGGAACGATCGTTTCAACGTCGAGCGCCTCGATACGCTTGAGCGCTCCAAGCCATTCCCACGGGTCGGCTTCCTGGACGAAGGTCTTGCATTTCTGGAAGACGTTGTCGCCGGTGAAGACCACGCCCTCTTCCGGCAGGTAGACCGAGGTCTGCGGCGCGGTATGCCCGGGCATGTGGATGATCTTTATCGTGTGATTCCCGACGTGCAGCGTCAGTTCGTCGTTGAAAATCCGCTTCGGCCCGTTGGATGCGGGATAGTCCGGATGGCCCATCAGGAAGACGCTGTCGGGATCTTCCGTTTTCATCCGTTCCAGGCGCACTTCCGGCGTGTACATCATGTTCAGGTACTGATCGAAACAAGCCTGCAGCTTGACGTGGCCGATTATCTCGACGTCGGGGAAATACGCGTTACCCAGGGTGTGGTCGGCATGCGGTTCGGTGTTGATCAGATGATGGATGCGGCCCTTCTCCTGCAACATCTCGCGCCATCGTACGGCGTCGATTGGCTGCTGAGGCGAATCGATCATGACCACGCCGTCACTGGTTTCGACGAAGCCGGGATTGCAGCCCCAGAAGTAGACTTCCGTATAGACATTCTTGCTGACTCTTCTCATCGCGATCTCCTTCAGCCGATTCCACCCGAGAGGGTAGTGCAGAATATTTTGCGAAGATAGACGGTAGCGTCAACCCGGCGGAAGCGCCCGCGAAGCCAGTTCCAGCCGTTTGTCGCGATCGCTACTTCCGACTCGTTTGACTCAAGCGCGAAACGCGACTAGGCGTCTTGAATACAGAGGAGGGAACGAGCGTGGCCGAACAGCAGCGGAACCCTGGTTCTGATCCTTTCTCCTCCTGGCGCGAGTGGCTCAACGAATCCGAGCGCCAATGGAACAGCTTCCTCAACGGAGTGATGGGGACCGACCAGTTCGGCCGGTTCCTTGGCCAATTCACCAACCTCTTCATGCAGATGCAAAAGAAGCTGGGAGAGACGGTGGAGCGGTACCTCACCTCGCTCAATCTGCCGACGCGCAGCGACGTCCTCGAACTTGGCGGCCGCCTGACCGCTATCGAGGAACGACTGGCGGCGATTGAAGCCGCCACCGTGCGGTCATTCGGCGGGAAAGACGGCGCGGGCGAGGCGGCGGATTCAACTCCTCGGCCTCCACGTACCAAAAAACCAGCGGGTGAAAAATCATGAGCACTGCCACTCAGCAGTCCGAAACCCCGACGGTAGCCGATCAGGTTCGAGCCGAAGTCGAACGGGCATTCCTTCGGAACATCAAGGGGCTCAATTATTTCACGACAAGCGATCCGCCGACCGGCTTGACCCCCAAAGACGCGATTTACTCCAGCGGCACGCTCAGGTTGTACCACTACCGGCCGCTCGCTTCCGAGGTCTATCGGGTGCCCGTGGTTCTCGTGATGTCGCTGTTGTGCAAGCCATACATTTTCGACCTCGCTCCCAGCCAGAGCCTGGTCGAGTTCCTGCTCAAGCAAGGCTACGACGTCTACATGATCGACTGGGGCGTGCCGCGGCCGGAAGACTCCCGGCTCCGAATCGAGAACTACGTGCTGGATTTCCTCCCCGAATGCATCAGGCGAATCGGCGCCGACAGCGGCGAGCCGGACCTTTCCGTTTTCGGCTACTGCATGGGAGGACAACTGTCGCTGATGTACGCGGCGGCGCATCCCGACGGGCCCTTGAAAAACCTCATTTGCCTGACGACGCCCATCGATTCCACCGGGATGAAGATGTTCCGCCAATGGACCGACCCTCGCTACTTCGACGTGGATCGAATCGTCGATACGCTGGGCAACGTCCCACCCGAAATGCTCATCAGCGCCTTCGATATGTTGAAGCCGGCAGCGAAGATCGCCTCGCAAATCCGCCTGTGGGACAACATCTGGAACGATGCCTTCGTGAAGTCGTACCGCATGATCGATCGCTGGGCGAACGATCAGATCCCGTTCGCCGGCGAGTGCTTCCGCCAGTACCACAAGGAAGTTCTATGGGAGAACAAACTTTACGACGGCCAGATGGTCCTGCGGGGGCGCGCGGTGAAACTCGACACGGTGCGCGTGCCCCTTCTGGCGGTCATGGCCGAACACGACCATATAGTGCCGTTGGAATCGGCGAAGGATCTGCTTTCGCTGGTAGGCAGCAAGGATAAGGAAGAGATCGTATTGAAGGGCGGACACGTGAGCGTATTGGCGGGGCCTAACGCGAAAAACCGGCTGTGGCCCGCGGTCGACCGCTGGCTTTCGGAGCGATCCATATGACGCAAAACACTGCGACACATGACAAGGGCGAAACTCCGCGCAGGTACCCTCGCGAGGTTTCCCTGAACGGCTTCGCCGTCAACCTGCGCAAAATGACCGACGCCGATCGGGAGAACGCGCTGTCGTTCGCCCGCTCGCTTCCCGAGCACGATCTTCTATTCCTGCGCCGCGATATCACCAGGCCGGAAGCGATCGACGTGTGGCTCAATGGAATCGAACGCGGACGCATCAGCAGCATCCTCGCCGAGCACGACGGCACGGTCGTCGGCTACGCCACCGTCGACCGCGGAGAACTCTCGTGGTCACCCCACGTGGCGGAGCTTCGCGTCCTGGTTTCGCCGAAGATGCGCGGCAAGGGATTGGGCCGCTTGCTTACCCAGGAGGCCTTTGCGATCGCTCTGGGACAGGGGATCGAAAAGATGATCGCCCAGATGACGGTCGATCAAAAAGGAGCGATCTCCACTTTTCAGAGCATGGGATTCCGGCCCGAAGCGCTGCTGCGCGACCATGTGAAAGATCGCTCCGGCAAGAAAAGCGACCTCCTGATTCTCTCGCACGACGTCGCCGGCTTTCACGCGCAGATGGTCGGCTACGGCTTCAACAAGGCGTTCGAAGAGTAGCGAGCCGGCCAGCAAGAGCGGAGTTCTCGCCAGCTAAGCGCCGAATCTCGAAAGGAGTTTACGTGCTCCCGGTTGGATATTTCCCCTGCACTCAGGACCCGCCCGACGGCAAGAACATGGCTCGTTTGCTGGAGGAGGTGTTCGCCGAAGCTGCGGCGGCCGAGTCCGCGGGATGGGACGGATGCTTCATCAGCGAACATCATCAGCAGCCCGACGGCTACGTCCCGTCACCGTTGCTGATGGCGGCGCTTATCGGAGCGCGCACCAAGCGGCTGCGAGTCGGCACCTGCGTGCTTCTGATGCCGCTGCATCATCCGGTGCACGTCGCCGAAGATTGCGCGCTGATCGATCTGGCAACCAAGGGACGCCTGGTGCTCAGTGTCGGCGTCGGCTATCAACCGAATGATTTCTCCGCGTTCGGCATCCCGGTCGAAGAACGCGCCACTCGCACCACGGAATCGATCGAGATCATCCGCCGATGCTGGACCGGCAAGCGCTTCGACTTCAGCGGCAAACATTTTCAGCTCAACGACGCCCTGGTTACGCTTAGACCGATGCTTCCCGCGGGTCCTCCAATCTGGATGGCTTCATGGACCGCGGTCGGGCTGCGCCGCGCCGCCCGGCTGGCTGACGGATGGATCGCCGACCCGGTTCAATCACTTCCCATAATCAGGCAATTCGCCGAAACCTATAGGGAGGCTGCCGCGAAAAACGGGCGCAAGCCATATATCTGCCTGATGCGCGACGCGATCGTGGCGCCCAGCTTCGCCGCCGCCGAGGCGGTGAGTGGTCCCACCATGGTTACGCATCGCTTCTACTTCGAAAACAACAGTTACCTGCCTGACGAGTACTTGAAGGACGTCAAGCGTGCCGAGGAGTTGACGTTCGCCAAGGCCGCCAAAGACCGGCTCATCGTCGGTTCGCCCGACGAATGCCTCGAACAGCTTCAGATGTGGCGCGAAGTGATCAAGCCAGACTACCTCATCGTCCGGTTCCGCCAACCCGGCGGCCCCTCTCATCAGGAGACTCTCGAATCGATCCGCGTCTTCGGAGAAAGGGTAATACCTCGCTTGTGATGGCAGGAAGTAAGTAATGAGATTTGGTGTAGCCTTTCCGGCCTATATCGATATCTACAAGGAATCACGCGAGCTCGAGGCCATCGGCTTCGATAGCTGTTGGCTTTACGACTCGCCGATGGTCTATTCGGACGTCTACGCGACGATGGCCCTGGCGGCGTTCCACACGAGCCGGCTCACGCTGGGCACGGCGGTTTCGGTGGCGCAGAACCGAATCGCGCCGGTTACCGCGCATTCGATCGCGACCATCAATGAGCTTGCGCCGGGGAGAACCATACTGGGATTTGCCACGGGCAACACCGCGCGACGCGTAATGGGGATGCCGCCTGTGTCGATGTCGGAATTCCGGCGCGAATGCGAAACGATCCGGGACCTTTTGCGCGGCGGCATAGCCACTTACCATGAGGGTGCGCGCTCCAGCAAAGTCCGCCTGGTGCATCAGGCGGACGGCTTCATAAGGCTGACGCCGCACATTCCGTTCTACGTGGGTGCGACAGGACCGAAGACGACCGCGATGGCGGGCGAACTGGGAGATGGGCTAATCGCGTCGGCAGCGATCGGACTGGAACTGAAAAAGTCGGTCGACAATGCTCGCGCGGGGCGTGCCGCGGCGGGCGTCGGTGAACCGTTCAAGATCGTGGCGATGCTCGGCGCATACGTGACCGGACCGGGCGAGGCGCCGGATTCATCGAGCGCGCGCGAAGCATTGGGTCCGCAGATTCTCGCGTTTCTGCGGTATGCGCTGGACAACTTCCGCGGCGCACGGTCGGAAATGCCGGAGTATCTGGCCGCCTTCGCCGACGAAGTGGACAAGATACCCGAGCCCCGTCATCTCCAGC
This sequence comes from uncultured delta proteobacterium, assembly GCA_963755905.1. Taxonomy (GTDB): domain Bacteria; phylum Desulfobacterota; class Binatia; order Binatales; family Binataceae; genus JAKAVN01. The sequence continues at coordinate 219,845 of CAVWLM010000002.1, read as the reverse complement.
TATACGATCGCTACTTCATCGGCATCCCGGAGCGTTTCTCACGCTTCGTCAATTCCGCGATGATCGCGGCCATGGCCGTCAGCGGACCACCCGACCTGGTGCGGCAGAAGGTTGAAGAAACGTTCCGAGCGGGCGCGGATGAGATAGTGCTGTGGCCCCTGGGTAACGGACGCGCGATCGATAACTTCCGCCGCTTCCACGAAACCGTCGTCGAACCAATGCGCTGATTTGCCGCCCGCGAAAAGAACCAGCCCGAGTCCAATAGTCAGAAGGTACGCGCGTTCGCGGTGGCATGCCCCCTCAAATCACTTCTGCGATTCCTCGGCGCCATGTTTGAGCTGGCGCTGATACTCAGTATCGTCAAAGTGACCTTGTGACTCCGCGATTAGCCCGTCGCCACCGATCTCCCAGTCCTCGAACCCGCTGATGCGAACTCGCTTCCCGGTCCCGCCAGGCCCGGTGTTGGTACCGGTTAGAGTCCAATGGTAAATGGCGCGGTCGCCCTGAACGACGACGCTGTCCATGGTCACCACTATATCCGGAAAGGCGCTCATGAAGCCCCGAGCAACCTCTCCGATCGCTACGCGCCCCACAGCGGGAGCCCCGCCGTTGACGTTGAGCGAGCCATTCGGCGAATAGAACGCCGCCACGCTCGCGGGATCTTTACTACACCACGCCGCGGTATACCTCTCCGCGAAATTCCGCAACTGAGCCAGTTCGATTCTCATAGGCCACTCTTTCGGATTCGAGAGCTCGACCTTTTATATCCGATCCGGATCAGCGCCATGCCTCAGTTGGTCCGGTAAACTATATTGATGATCACCGGCAGCGAGCCTTCGCCGGTATATTTGAAGCTCGCCGCATCGAACGATGGCGCCGAGAGCGTCGCCTTCGCGTCGTTCGAGAATCCGTAGCCCTTCGTCGGGAAACCTATGAAATTGAAATCCATCTTGCCATTCATGTTGGTGTCGTCGAGGACGGTGGCCGCGTAGGTCCCGGCGGGAACGCCGGGGAAGTCGCACACGGCCACATGGTTATGCTTCTTGGTCCACATACCACGGAACTGCTTATCCTTGTCGCGTGGGAAGCCGTCTGGACCCTTGAAAAGAGAACATCCGACGCGGCCCTGGTCATTGCGCAAACCCTGCACCACCACGCGAATTCCACTGCTCGGGCCGGCGGCCCGGGACGACGCGAACGGAACTGCGAGCGATAGCGCGAGCACTGCTGATAGCAATAGTGAGCGTTTCATCCGGTCCGATGTATCCTTTGCCGCCGACGACCTTTGGTTCGCGGCGCGCGGTGGTTTCATACGCGCTTTCCGCGCGTCGCTTAAGCGGTTAGCGCGACGATGGCAGGCCTGCCAGCTAATCTCCTGAATCCGAGGTCGAATCCAACGATGCCATCATAGCTCCTTTTACGGCAATACCCGAAGCTGACAGACTGCCAGGCGCACGGCATCCGAATCATCCCCTCTAACGTGGTGGCGGCGCTCTCGGCGGGCCAGAGACGGGCGCCCCGGGCTCGCGGCCATTGGGGGCTCGGAGTCCGACGGGAGCCGAAAACCCGTTCGCCCCTCTCACGTTTCGACGCGACTGAGACTCGTGCCCCTAGAGCGCGTTGACCTAGGCGGAAGAGCATACTAAGTTGCCCTCCAAAGGTACGAAAGCCGGCTGCTTCTGCGTACGGACCCCCAAACCCGCCAAACGCTAAGCACAGGTTGCTCCTACCTCAATGGAGGACACCGCCGTGTACGAGGACTCATCGACGACACGAAGTGAGATCGTCAATGCCGCACAGGCGACCTGGGAGCTCGGCTTGAACTCATTGAGGTCCGGCAACGTTTCGGTCCTTCTGCCCACGGACAATATCCTCATCACAAAAAGCGGCCGATCGCTGAGGAGTCTCAATCCCTACTCGGACCTGATCGTTGTCAATTCATTCGAGAGTGACCGTGGCGAGGCTTCCTGCGAATTCTACGTTCACCGCGGAATCTACAGACAGGCGGCAAACGGACGAGGCGCGATTCTTCATTGTCATCCAATCTATACCGTCGCCGCCAGTCTGGTGTGCGCCGAAACGATCCCGCCAACCTACAACGAAGCCAAGGACGTGCTCGGCCGGACTCCCGTGCTGGAATCACAGGACCAGGAAAGACTGGGCGAAAACCCGGCGAGCATCGCGCGCGCCTTAGCGGAGAGTAAAATCGTCGCGGTACGCGGTCACGGCACCTTCGCCCTGGCAGAGACGTTGGATGAATGCCTATACCTGACGCACCTCTTGGAAAACTCTTGTCACGTACTGTTCCTGCGAAGCGAGACCAATTCGGTCAACGCGCTCCTCAGCACCCGCGAATAGCCCATTCAGATTGCGCGCCGCATCTGCGGCCTGTTCCAGCCATTTCCGTGCCGCAGCAGCAACCCGGGTGAGTGTTCCGTCGGTTGTCCGTCGACGATCGTGACCTCGCCGTTTACCATGATGTAGCGGTAGCCTCGGGCCCGTTGCACGCGCCGCCATTCGCCGCCGGGAAGGTCGTGCACGATCACGCTCGGGTCCATCCCCAAACTGTCGTAGTCGTACATGACGATATCGGCGGCATATCCCTCGCGCAGCACGCCACGGTCCGAAACTCCCGCGCATATCGCCGGCCACGCGCTCAGTTTCCAGTGCGCCTCTTCCAGGCTCAGCATGTTCTGGTCGCGAGTGAATGAGGTCAAAAATTCGGTTGGATAGCGTCCGCCACAGAAAAACTTGGTGTGCGCCCCGCCGTCGGACAGGCCAGGAATGGTATACGGGTAGTTGACGATTTCCTTCAGCAAATCGAGGCGAGTATGCGGCGGAGGCGCGTCGAACACCGTGCGCAGCTCATCGGCAACCGCGATCTCCAGCATCGCATCGACGATATGCTCCTCCATCTTCTCGCACGCGTCCTTAAGGGTCATACCTTCCAGGTGCTTGAAGCGAGGCGTGTAAACCTTCTGGATGACGAAATTCTCCAGATCGCCGGTCACCATCCGCTGGCCGTTGGCGTAGTCTTTGAGTTTCGCGCGGCGTCGCGGATCGCTCAGTTTCGTCAACCGCTCCTGAGTGGTGCCCAGGGTCGCCTCGCGCCAGGCCTCGGAGTCATCAAACAGGTTCCAGTCCGCAAGGGTAAAGGTAAAACTGGTTGTATTGGTATGAGCCTGCGGGTAGACGCGCAATCCCCGGGCATGGCAGTGGTCGAACCATGCGATCAGGAACCGATGGATTTCCGGTTGGCGGTCGAATGCAACGAGCGCCTGGTAGATCAGGGGGCGCCGGCTCAGTTCGGCGAGCGCCTCGAGTTCTTTCAGGTCGTGAAAAGGATCCGCCGTGGCCATCGACAGTTGCATGAAACCCGAATTACGCTGACCGAGCTCGCGAGCCAGATTGCGGCAGGTTTCATCGCCCATGACGTCGGTGACCATCGGCGTGCCGTCATAGTCGCGCTGTAGGCAAACCGGACCGTCGGGGTGCAGGCGCTGCGCCGACCAGCCGCAGGCGCCGGCGTCCATGGCCTCGCTGAAAAGGCGAACTATCTCACGCTCTTCGGCGGCGGTGGGCGGCCGATGCTTGGCCTCCTCCGGACTTCCCATCACCCACGTGATGAGCGGCCCGAGGGGGACACAGGGCAGCAGATTGACGCCCTTGGGCTGACGCTCCAGGCTGTCGAGAAACTGCGGAAACGTCACCCAATCCCAGGGCATACCGGCCTTCATTGAGACGTACGGAATGCTCTCCAGGCGAGTCATCGTAAGCATCGCGCGTTCGCGCTGCTCGGGCCGAACGGGCGCGAAGCCGAAGCCGCAATTTCCGATCGCGACCGAGGTCACGCCGTGCCATCCCGAAATCGAGCAATGCGGATCCCAGAAAACCTGCGCGTCGTAGTGAGTGTGCAGATCGATAAACCCCGGTGCGACAATCAGTCCGGCAGCGTCAATCTCTCGCACGCCGTCGTGGGCTTCGAGCTTGCCGATCTCGGCAATTCTGCCATCCTTGATTCCTACATCACCGAAAAAGCGCGGCGCGCGGGTGCCGTCGATGATCATTCCGTTTCTTACGACCGTGTCGAACCTGGGCATTCGCTAGTCCTCTGCGGCTCTGCACAAGGCCGCCATCGACAGTCTGTGGATGTTATCCGCGTTGCACTTAGTCTGTGCGTTCTCGCGGCTACGGACAAGTGAATGCTCAATCGAAACAGAGCGAATCCGAGTTAGCGGTGCGGGTATGTTCCGGATGGCATCTCCCTGCTGGTTCTTTAACTCGCAAAACGCTCCATACGCATGAATCTGGCGGACGTTACGCAAAATTTCACGGCTTCGCGCAATCCTTGGCGGAGGGGGTGGGATTCGAACCCACGAGCGACTTCCGCCGCTGCCGGTTTTCAAGACCGGTGCCTTCAACCGCTCGGCCACCCCTCCGTGAATTGTTCCCAGGGGCACTCTTACGTTAGCGGGGGTCGCGTCGCACGGAAAGTGCCTTTGTCGCAGTTACGTTGATAAGCGCGATGCGCGGCTGGCACGAGGGCGGCCGATGCCGCGCGATGTCCTCTAACAATGTGCCCTGGCGGCCGACCGTGAGTTTGTCATTTTTACCGGACGCCTCGGCCTGTCGGCGCCGCAAGCAATCATCCTGGGCGGTATTCTCATCCAGCCCAACGAAAACGGCCCGCGCAGTCTCGCGAGCCGTGTCCTACCCGCCGTCCGGGGGCACGCCGGTCTTCAGGCCGCGCCGCGCCAATCCCTCACGACTCGACCGAGGTTACGACTTGACGCCCAGGTTGACCGCCGTGGTGCAATTCACCGCCCATCCACTCTTGACGCCGAAGCACCAGAGCACTTCATTATCGAGTTGCGTGCGATAGATCGGCAAATCGCCCTTATCTCCGTGACAGGCACAGCGGCCGCAATATTCCTTTCCGCAGCAATCGCGGTACGCGATGATGTAATCTTTGCCATCGACCGGATGCCGGCAGGTGCCGACCCATCCCGTGGGCGACATGATCGATCCCGCCGGGCATTCGGTGAGAGTTCCACCGCAGCATCCGCAAAGATTCCCGTCGAAACCGCAATACCGCCAGTAGTCGCAGCTCATTTGATCGCCAGGCTCGCCAGCCGAGTCCGCCGCTTCGGCCGCGCTCGCGATGCGATGCACGGGCAGCAGCGGCAGCGCCACCCCGCCCAGCAAGGCCGTTCCGAGCATCCCCAGCAGCCGCCGGCGGGAGGTATGCGCCGCAAGCTTGCGCGCCAGTCGTTCTACCAGGTCATCCATTCTCGATTCTCCTCAAATTACACACCGTCCATTACAGGCCGAACATGTTGGACGGGATACCTCCCAACTGGTCGACTTTGCCCAGGTACCTGCCGCTTTCCGCCGACAATATCTGGAGCGACCACGGCGGCGCTCCCATTTGCAGGACGTCGGTGGGCGTCGCGGCGAAAATCAGCGGCTTGTCATCAGGCGTTACGAAAATCGCGGCCGCCGGTTCGGGAAGCGACAGGCGCTCGGTTCGCTTGCCGTCCTTCGCGTTGAAAACCCAGATCTCGTTACCGGCCTGCTTATGCGTCCACTCGCCGCCCTGATGCATCAGGGCATAGAGGAGACCGTCCGAGGCATGTCCCCAGATTGGCTGGCTGCCGCCCGGTCTCCATCCCGCCTCTCGCTCCTGGTCGGTAGTCAAGGACCACGTCGTGCCCGGAGTCGGCGGATCGGTCGAGAGGTCAACCGGATGCACAACTCCGTGATAGGTCACGTAGTAGTTCTCGCTCTTGATAATCGCCGGCGCGCCGTAGACCGGGTCCTTCTCGGGTTCGAAGAACACGGGGCTGCGCTTTTGAGTGAGCAATTTACCCGTGTCGTCGAAGTTCGTCACCATGAGCGATCCGTCGCCGCACAGTGAGGCGAATTGCCGGTTGCCGGTAAGCTGAAATTCCGCGCATCCGGTTATCGGGATCTCGCCTAGCACCTTGGACGACGCGATATCGATCACGGTCACCGAGGTCGCAGGCGTCATATTGGCGACCAGCAACAGGTGTCCGTCGGAGGTTGCGCTGAGCTGCAAATTGTCGGGGGCAGCAAGCTGACGTTTCGGGGGAATTACGATCTCACCCACCGGCTCGAGGTTGGAGGTGTCGTAAACGGTTATGACGTCGGTGCGGCTGCCGCGCGTACCACGCGAGAAAAACGTGTCGCCGGTGAAAATGCGGCTATGGTCGGGCGACAGGGCCACCGTCGCGATCATTCCGGTCGTCAGCATGCCGAGAATTTTTCTCGAATCGCCGTCGATCACGTAAACCTGCGATACGATGAAATTGCCGTAAAGCGGAGCGTTGACTATCACCCAGTGCGGATTAGGCGCGGGCATCTTGCTGACGCCAACGCCCTCGGCGGGAGGCTGGGTGTATGGAAACTGAAGAGTCGGGGTGCTGGGGACCTGAGCGAAAGCGGGCCCGCTCAGCAGGAGAAACAATGGGGCCAGTCTAAATAGTCGCCGCCGTAAACCCGTTACCATCCGCTCCTCCCGCAGAACGTTTCACTCCGCGCCGATCGAAACAAATACAAGCCCTCGATTTATACTTAGGGCTCTCTGTACAAGTCAAGTTTGCGGGGCGACTCGTGCGTTTTTAGGTTCTCGGCCAGTGCACGAACTCGAATTTGACGCCGTCGGGATCGGTGAAATAGACCGCATAATAACCCTGCCCGTAGGGATACTCCGCGGGTGCGTCAAGGATTTCCGCCCCGATGCTCTTGAGGAACTCGTGCATCCGATCGACGTCATCGCGTCCCTCGGCGTTGAAGGCAAAGTGATTCAGCCCCGGCGCGCCGCGGTCGTGTTTGCGCGACGCGGACTCCTCCTTGGCCGGACGCAACGTGACTGAACCATGGGGGCCGGCCCACGCGAACAACCGCGTCTTCATCAGTTGCTGCGTCGTCTGCGCCACCTCTACGCGCTTGTAACCGAGAAAGCCGAGCACGCGATCATAAAATGCGGCCGAGCGTTCCAGATCACTTGCGGACAGCGCCAGGTGATTCATGCTTCCACGAGGCATCACACGCCCTCCCTATGTTTTATGCTTTTCCCTCGATGGGTCGCTTGCGGCTATTCTTGACAAGCCTCGGCTCTTCCGGGCCCGCCGCGGGAGTCCGTTTCGCATCCACGTCCTGCCACAGCTTGATTCCGCCGAGCAGTCCCTCCTCGTTGCCGACGATCTTCACGCCCTCGGGCGGCTCAAAGCGAATGAACTTGCTGTCGCCGCCCCCGATGAAAAGCCGATCGTAATTGAACGCGATCTGCAGATCCTCGATCGCCTCGCGCAACCGTTTGTTCCACCACTTCTTGCCCTTCTTGACCAACATTCGATGGCCCAGCTCGTCCTCGTACGTTCTGCCCTTGTGGAAAGGATGATGCCCCAGTTCCAGGTGGATGCGGTTGCCGTTGACGAAAATCACGGATCCCACGCCGGTCCCGAGCGTAATGAGCAGTTCGACACCGTGACCGGAGACCGAGCCCAATCCCTGCACGTCGGCATCGTTGGCGACGCGGACGGGGCGTCCGAGCACGTGCCTGAGCTTTTGCTCGAGTGGAAAATTGTTCCAACCCTTTCCCAGATTGGCCGCGGTATAGATGAGGCCATTCTTGGTGACGCCCGGAAAGCCCACTGAGACCCGATCGAACTCGCCCGCGCCCTTGGCCAGCTTACGGATGATGGCGACCACCTGACGCGGCGTCGCATGTGGTGGCGTCAGGGTACGCGCGCGATCGGTCAACGGATGGCCGCGTTCGTCGAGCAACTGGGCCTTGATACCAGTGCCGCCAACGTCGACGCAGAGCGTGCGCGGCGCTTTCTTCACGGCGACACGGGTGGGGTTTGAGGGCTTGGCTACCGGCTTGGGATTCTCCATCAGGATTTCTCCAGTACGCGATTTTCGCACCATCCCTGACTTGCTGCCAGCGTTGATGCGTATGCGCCGCGCCGGATATCTATACGAGCGCGCCCGGCACGGCAGGCCGCCGACGCGCGAGGAAGGGTCGCCATCGATGGAGCATAGACTCGCCGCGTTCTTCGGCTTCGAGCGCGCCGGCACCAATCTGCGCCGCGAGGTCCTGGGCGGCGTCACCACCTTTGTCACGATGGCATACATCGTCGCGGTCAACCCGGCGATTTTGAAGGCGGCGGGCATCCCGGAGGGCCCTTCGATGGTCGCGACCGTCATGACCGCAATGTTCGGCACGCTGGTGATGGGACTTTACGCCAACCGGCCGTTCGCGATCGCGCCGTACATGGGCGAAAACGCCTTCGTCGCTTTTACGGTGGTGCGTGTGCTTGGCTTTCGGTGGCAAACCGCGCTGGGCGCGGTGTTCATCGCGGGAGTCCTGTTCACGCTGCTGACGGCCGCGCGCGTGCGGCAATGGATGATGGAGGCGGTGCCGCCGGGACTGCGCTTCAGCTTCGCGGCGGGCATCGGGCTGTTCCTCGCCTTCATTGGGCTCAACGAGGCGGGTATCGTGACGCTCGGAATCGCCGGCGCCCCGGTCAGGATCGGGGCGCTCAACTCGGCGCCGGCTATGGTGGCAATCTTCGGCTTCGTCGCTATCGCGATGCTTACGCTGTGGCGCGTGCCCGGCGCGATCCTGATTGGAATCCTCATGGCCTCGGCCGCGGCGTTCGCGTTCGGCGTCGCGAGCATGCCCCATCGATGGGTTAGCGCGCCGCCCAGCCCCGCCCCGATTCTGTTCAAGCTCGATTTCAGAGCGGCGTTCGGCTGGGGCTTCTTCGGCGTGCTGCTGACGATCTTCGTGATGGCGCTGGTGGATACGCTGGGCACGCTGGTGGGCGTCTCGGAGCGCGCCGGCCTGCTCGACGAGCACGGCCATCTGCCGCAGATCGAGCGGCCGATGATGGCCGACGCCCTTGCGACCACGTTCGCGGCCCTGGTCGGCACAACCACCGCCGGCGCATACGTCGAGTCGGCGGCCGGCGTGAGCGTCGGCGGGCGTACCGGGATGACTGCAGTAGTAACGGCGGCGCTGTTCGGTGTGTCGCTATTCTTCGCGCCGACAGTAACGGCAATTCCACCGCAGGCCTACGGCCCGGCGCTGGTCATCGTTGGTGCGATGATGATCGCGCCCATCAGGAAGATCGATTTCGACGACTACACCGAACTGATGCCGGCCTTCGCGATAATCGCGCTGATGAGCTTCACCTATAACATCGGGGTCGGCGTAACGGCCGGCTTCGTCCTGTATCCGTGGTTCAAGGTCGCGGCGGGACGAGGTCGCGATATCCGGCCCGGTTTGTGGGCGCTGAATATCCTGTCAACGTTATTCTTCGTGTTCTATCCGTATTGAAATCGACCTTCGCGCTTCAAGTCCAAACAAAAACCGCCGGCCGAGGTACGGCCGGCGGTCCAGGCTCCTGTCGTCAGAGCAGGATGCTACGGTCAGTCCACCTTTTACTCGGCGGCGGCGGTTTTCTTGTTGTGGTCGCCGTTCTTTGCGAGTTCCTGATCAATCACACTTTCGAAATTCTCGGTCGGCTCGGCCCCGACGATCTCGCGCCCGTCGATGAAGAAAGTCGGCGTGCCGGTCACGTTCAACTTGCGGCCCTCATCCACGTCCTTCTGGATCGCCTGGCTGTACTGGTTCTTGTCGAAGCAGGCGTCGAACTTGGCGGTGTCGAGTCCGAGCGTCTTAGCGGTCGCCTTCAGATCGGCGGGCTCAAGCTTGGACTGATCGGCGAACAGCGCGTCATGATACTGCCAGAACTTGTCCTGCGCGGCGGCGCAACGCGCGGCGTTGGCCGCAGGCATCGCATGCGGATGGAAGCTCAGCGGAAAATCCATGAACACCAGGCGCACGCGATCGCCGTACTTGTCATGTACGGCCCTGACCGCGTCCTCGGAACGCTTGCAGAACGGGCATTGGAAGTCGGCGAACTCGATCATCGTTACCGGAGCATCCTTGGGACCGAGCGTGGGATGGCTGGCGGCGCCGAGGTTGACGGCGATCCGTGGCGGAGTGAGCAGGATCTTGGCGCCGGCGTCCTTGCGCAACCGGGCAAGAAGCTGCTCGTGTTGCTGCTGGGCGTCGCGCTGGCGCAGCGCCGCGATCAGGCGATCCTTGATCTTGTCGTATGACCCGGCCTCTTTGAGGGCCGGAATCTTGTCCTTGTTGTCATCGTAAAACTTCTTGGCTGTCGCGTCGTCAACGTCGGCCGCCGCTTTGTCGTCGACTTCGCGCTTGACGTAATCGGCAACGCTCAGCTTTTCCTTCTTGGCGGCCTGCTGGAGCAGGTAGTCGTCCACCAGCTCGTCGACCGCCGCTTTGCGGGCGTCATATAGCTCGAGTTTTATCTTGGCATCGACTTCCTGCTGAGTGATCTTGTGATTGCCGATTTCCGCGAGAATCGGACCCGAGTCGGTTGCCGCGGCGGCACGCGCCGGGAGCGTAAGCGCGAGCACAAAAGCGGCCAGGGCCGTGGTGGAGGCGATCAGCGCCGCTGCCAAAAAGATACAACCGCTTGGCCGCACCGCCGTCGTGGGAGTCGTAATGGGGGTGATCTGTTTACGCACTTAACCTTTTGGTCCTTTTCGCCAACCTGATTGGCCTAAGCTCGAACCCACCGATATTAGCATTTCGCCTTCTCATCCGCGACCGGTGAGCCGGCGGCGAATTGTCGCTTGCACTGCTAAGGGAAACGGCTATTTTACTGCAAGCGAAGGCCAATCTTCGCGGCCCTGCTTCGCCAAACATGCTCGATTCATCCGAAGCCACTGCCGATTCCTTGCGAGCCACAGCCGACCCTTCGCGCGCACATGCGCGTCGATGCCCAGGGCCGTGCAATGCGTTCACGCCTTTCGACCGGAGCGCGGTCGAGCAATCGATCGCCGCCCGCTTCGAGGACCAGGTGGCGCGGCGGGCGGGCGCACTGGCAATTCGCGACAGCGCACATGAATGGAGCTACGGCGAGCTGAACGCCCGGGCGAATTGTATCGGCCGCGCCTTGCTATCAGATGCGCGATCGTCAAACGGCACCCCTGTCGCGCTCCTGTTCGAACACGGAGCGCCGGAGATAGCCGCGATGCTCGGTGTGCTCAAGGCCGGGCGATGCTACGTCCCGATGAGCTCGGCCCATCCGGCCGCACGGCTCGCCGCTATCCTGAAGGATTGCGGCGCCGAAACGATCCTCACCAACGATCTCAACGCCGCGACAGCGCGGGAGATTGCGCACGAATCGACCGGAATTCCTCCGGAAGAGGCCGGCCCTATCACGATCATTTCAATCGACGGAATCGGAAACCGGCTCTCCACAGAAAACCTCGGCCTGCCAATTTCGCCCGGCGCGATCGCGTACATCCTCTACACCTCGGGATCCACGGGGAAACCCAAGGGTGTCGTGCAGAGTCATCGCAACGTCCTGCACAACATTATGAAGTACACCAACGGCGTGCACCTCGACGCCACCGACCGTCATGCCCTGCTGCCTGTGTACGAGGTCGGGGCCTCGGTGTCGGATATCTTCGGCGCGCTGCTGAACGGCGCCTCGTTGCATCCTTTCGATCTGCGTGCGCGGGGATTCGCCGACCTGGGCTCCTGGATCGCAAGCGAAGAAATTACGCTCTACCATTCGGTGCCGACGGTATTCAGGCGCCTCGTGGCTTCGCTGCCGGAAGATGCGTCGATGCCGTCTCTGCGCCTGGTCAAGCTGGGCGGCGAGGCGACCACGCTCAGAGATGTCGAGCTTTTCCGCCGACATCTGCCCAGGACGAGCATTTTGTGCGCGAGCCTCGGCGCCACTGAAATGAACAGCATCCGAATGTTCTTCATCGACGAGGCTTCCACGTTCGACGGATCGGTAATTCCGGTCGGCTATGAATTGGCGGATACGGAAATCGTCGTGCTGGACGAAGAAGGCCGCGAGCTGACAGATGGCCGCGCGGGCGACCTCGCGATCAGGAGCGACTATCTTTTCTGCGGGTATTGGCACAATCCCGAACTCACTGCCGCCGCGCTCTCGACCTGTCCCGACGGGAGGCGGATGTTCCGCACAGGCGACCGCGGAATGATCCTGCCCGACGGATGTCTAGTCCATCTGGGCCGGCGCGAATCGATGGTGAAGGTCCGCGGTCAATCAGTCGAGACCGCCGAGGTCGAAGCGGCGCTGCTGACGAATCCCGAAATTCGCGAGGCCGCGGTAGTAGGCCGGCCCGACCGTTGGGGGGAAACTCGTCTGGTGGCCTACGTGGTGGGCTCGGCCTCGCCCGCGGCGCTGCGCGGCCAGCTTGGGCGCACGCTCCCAGCCTCGATGGTCCCTTCGGTGTTCGTGTGCGTCGATTCTCTACCGCTCACATCCAATGGAAAGGTCGACCGCGACGCGCTGCCCAATCCGGAGCCGGCGCGTTCCGGCGCGCATCCGCCGCGCGACCGCCTCGAGTTATGCCTGGCGGCGATATGGGAAGACGTGCTCAAGCTTCAGCCGGTCGGCGTCCGCGACGACTTCTTCGAGCTCGGGGGAGACTCGATTCTCGCTCTGGAGTTGGTCGGCAGGATCGAAAGCGTCTGCGGACGCCGGCTGCCGATTTCGCTATTGCTCGAGGCTCCGAACGTGGCGCGACAGGCCGAGGTCCTGCGCGACGCGAGTTGGTCGCCGGCGTGGCCAGCGATTGTGGCACTGCAACCGCACGGCGACCGGCCCGGGTTCTTTTGCGCGGCGGGCGCCGGCACCGACGTGCTCTCGCTCTCCGAACTGCCGCGTCATCTGGGGCTCGATCAGCCTTTTTATGGCTTGCAGCCGCCGGGACAGGACGGCCAGCATCCGCCGCTACGCACGGTGGATTCGCTCGCCGCGTACTTCGTGCGAGAGATGCGAGCGCTACAGCCTCGCGGACCGTATTTTCTCGGCGGATCCTCGTACGGAGGTATCGTGGCGTTCGAGATCGCGCAACAATTGGTGCGAGCTGGACAGGAAGTTGGCCTGCTGGCTCTATTCGATACGCGCGCACCCGGATATCCGAGGCTCCGCCGCGAAGCGCCCGCGCGATTTCGTCTGTTTCGCCGCCTCGGCAACCCTTTTCCACAGCCGCCGGATCGTCGATGGTCCGAGATGCGTCGCGAGATGTTCAGGATTTGGGCGCGGCGAATGGATACTTGCTGGCGCAGACTAGCCGGGCGTCCAGTTTCGCAGGAAAGCCTGTACCTGTCGTTTCTTAACGTGGCTTTCGCGGCCAAGCGACACTATCATCCGCTCCCCTATCCGCGCCCGATCACATTGTTCCGAGTGCCCGCGCAACCGTCTAGCGAGATCTACGAGACCGATCCATTGCTCGGATGGGGTGAGCTCGCAGCCGGCGGCCTCGAAATCGTCGACGTCGAGGGATTTCACGGCCAGCCGATGTTCCGCGAGCCTTACGTGCGCGGGCTCGCCGACAAACTCCGTGAGCGCCTGCGCGTGACGCAGGGTTCCATCGATCCTTACCCAAGCACAGCCACCGACAGTGGGCGGCAGCGTCCGATACACACGGCCGGCAACTTCCCACTCGGCGCCTGAATTTCCAGTCCTGAATTCCTATTTGTTCGACGTCCGAGTACAGGTCGTCGGGCGGGTCATTGTCGCTTTCGCTGTCTCGGCGTTTTAGCCTTACCCTTCACGGCTCGATTGCTGCGCTTGCGGACCTGGGCACGGACTTTCAATTCGGAGCCGTGTGGACCGGCGGCGGAAGATTCCGCGGAAATTCCGCGGACGATCCGCCGGTGAACCACGCCGCGATCGTGAACCGTTGACCGTAGGCGACTGGGCTGACCTCGTGAAGAATGCCTGGACGAAATGCGACCAACAGGCCGGGCGTGGCCTCGAGCGGGAACCCACAGTTCTCCCACTGGGCGCCCTGGATCAGACCGTAGAAAGTCAAAGCGCCTCCGCCATAGCAGTCTTCGGCGGACGAATCCTCGCCTTGTGCGTTCAGGAAGACGATCACTGAGACTCGCCGGTTTTCGACCTCGGCGGGAGAATCGGGCACGACGTCGCGATGCGGTTTGTAGAAGTCCTCCGGTCCATACCTAAAAAAATAAGGACCGTCGCAACCGGTCAATGACGTTTGAAAATGCTCTTCCAGTTGCGGCTTCAGTTGTGCCAGCCGTGCTTCGACAAGGATCTCCGTGGACTTCGGAACGTCCGAGCACAACACTCGGCGAATAGAGTCGTCAACCTCGAACTCGCGCGTCTTTGCGAGAATTTTCCCTTTGCGCGAAGCGGCCTCGAGTATCTCCGATCGGAGCCGCCCGCAAGTCGCGAGATCCAGGAACTCGCTGACGACGAACAGACCTAGCTTTCCGAAAAACTCAGGGCGCGGCATCGTCGTCAATCCTCGGCAGCCATGGTTCTGCTGGGCGTCCCCATCTTAAAGTTGCCTGGAACCACGATAGCCCGCCGACTTCGCTTCTAGCGTGCCAGACAGATTCATGCAATTTTTATGCACCTACTGTCGGTACAACTCACTATTGACTGACCAACAAGGCGCAACGTAGGGCTGACAGGATCAGCGGGCCAGCGGCCCGAAGGGTTGTACTTCCATTTCGCACGTTGCGAGGAGCATTCGAGCATGGCGCTGCCATTGGCGGGAATCAAAGTGATTGACTTCACGGGCGTGCAGGCCGGGCCGGCATGTACGCAACTGTTGGCGTGGTTCGGCGCCGAAGTGCTGAAAGTCGAACGGCCCGGTGTCGGAGATGTTACGCGCCGCCAACTGCGGGACGTCCCCAATTTGGATGCGCTGTACTTCATCGATGCTCAACAGCAACAAGAAGTCGCTGACCCTGAATACCAAGACCGCGGAAGGCAAGGCGATCATGGAGAAGCTTATTCGCGAGGCCGACGTCCTGGTCGAGAATTTCGCGCCCGGTGCGATGGACCGGATGGGCTTCACCTGGGAACGTATTCAGGAACTCAACCCACGGATCATTTTCGGCTCGATCAAGGGCTTCAGCGAGGGCTCGCCTTACGCGGACCTCAAGGTTTACGAAAACGTGGCGCAGTGCGCCGGCGGCGCCGCCTCGACCACTGGATTCTGGGACGGCCCGCCGACGGTCAGCGCGGCGGCGCTTGGCGATAGCAACACCGGAATGCATCTGGCGATCGGCATCCTGACCGCGCTGATCGGCCGCGAAAAGACCGGCAAAGGCCAGAAAGTCTCCGTGTCGATGCAGGACGCGGTGCTGAATCTGTGCCGCGTCAAGTTGCGCGATCAGGAACGTTTGGACCACGTCGGCTACCTCGAAGAGTATCCGCAGTATCCGAACGGGAAATTTACCGACGTGGTACCGCGCGGCGGGAACGCCGGCGGCGGCGGACAGCCAGGCTGGATACTCAAATGCAAGGGCTGGGAAACGGATCCGAACGCCTACATCTATTTCACGATTCAGGAACAGAATTGGGGGCCGACCTGCGAGGCGATAGGCAAGCCGCAATGGGCGAACGATCCCGCCTACGCTACTGCCTCGCGCGCGGCAGCCCCACATCTTCGAGATTTTCGCCGAGATCGAAAAGTTGCTCGCCGACAAGACCAAGTTTGAAGCGGTCGAGCATCCTGCGTAAGTTCGGCGTGCCGTGCGGCCCGTCCTATCGATGAAGGAAATCGACAACGATCCTGCCCTGCGCGCGAGCGGTACGGTGGTTGAGGTGCAGCAGGAGGAACGCGGCAACTATCTGACGGTCGGCAGCCCCATCAAGTTTTCCAGCTTTAAACCGGAGATCACTGGCGCCCCGCTGCTGGGCGAGCATACGGACGAGGTGCTGAGAAATCTGGGATACAGCACCGAGGATATCGGCAGGATGCACAACGACAAGGTCGTCTGAGCGCCGACCAAATCCTCCGCGGCCGTCTCGCGCACGGGCCGGGCTCGCGACCGGCCTCGGATAGTTCTTTGGCGGCGCATACCGGCGAAATTCCTATAATCACGAGGGCGATTCACATGCCGAACGAAACGAACTCCCCCTCGATCACCGATGGCTTCCATCTGGTGATCGAGGCCATGAAGCTAAACGGTCTGGATACGATCTTTGGCGTGGCGGGCATCCCGATAACGGACCTGGCCCGGCTGGCTCAGGCCGAGGGCATTCGCTATATCGGCTTTCGTCACGAACAATCCGCGGGAAACGCGGCGGCGATCGCCGGCTACCTTACTCAGAAACCCGGTATTTGCCTGACCGTCTCCGCTCCCGGCTTTCTTAACGGCATGGTGGCGCTGGCAAACGCCACCACCAACAGCTTCCCCATGATCCAGATAAGTGGGTCGAGCGATCGGGCCATCGTCGATCTCCAGCAGGGCGACTATGAAGAGCTCGATCAGATGAACGCGGCCAAGCCGTATGCGAAGGCTGCATACCGGATCAATCGGCCCGAGGACATCGGAATTGGTGTCGCGCGCGCGATCCGTGCCGCGGTCTCCGGACGTCCAGGCGGCGTCTATCTCGATCTTCCAGCTAGTGTCTTAGGCGCGACCCTCGACGCCGAGACCGCTGCGCGGTCGTTGGTGCGCGTCATCGACCCGGCGCCCCGACAGATCCCGGCGTCCGATTCGATCGAGCGGGCGCTGGACCTGCTCGGACAGGCCAAACGGCCGCTGATCATTCTGGGCAAGGGGGCTGCGTATGCCCAGGCGGACACGGACATTCGCTCGTTTATCGAGAAGACCGGAATCCCTTTCATTCCGATGTCGATGGCCAAGGGATTGCTGGCCGATGATCATTCGCAGTCCGCCGCGGCCGCTCGATCTTTCGCGCTCGCCGAGGCCGACCTTGTGATGCTGATTGGCGCGCGGCTGAACTGGCTTCTCAATCATGGCAACAGTCCCCAATTCTCATCTGCGGCGCAATTCGTTCAAATTGATATCATGCCGGCCGAAATGGATAGCAATCGTCCCATAGCCGCGCCGGTGGTGGGAGATATCGCATCCTGCATGGCTAGTCTTTTGGCGGTGCTCAAACCCGGGCGGATCAAGCCTGACCCTAAATGGCTGGAGGAACTTGCGCAGCGCAAACGGCACAACCAGGAGCGCATGAAAACCCTGCTCGCGGCCAATCCTCATCCGATGGGCTTCTACAGCGCTCTTAACGCCATCCGTGGCGTGCTTGCCGACAAGCCGGAGGTCTATCTTGTCAACGAGGGTGCAAACACCCTCGACATCGCGCGCAATGTCATCGACATGCGGCTGCCACGCAAGCGCCTGGACAGTGGGACATGGGGCGTAATGGGTATTGGAATGGGCTACGCGATCGGGGCAGCGGTTGTAAGCGGTGAGCCAGTAGTGGCTATCGAGGGCGACAGCGCCTTTGGCTTTAGCGGCATGGAAATCGAAACCATTTGCCGCTATCAACTGCCGGTCGTCGTTATCGTCTTCAACAATGGCGGGATTTACCGCGGCGACGATGTCAATCGTGGCGGCGACAGCGACCCGGCGCCGACAATCCTGATGAAGCAGGCGCACTACGAAAAACTCATCGAAGCCTTTGGCGGCATTGGTCATTACGTCGATAATCCGCAGAATCTCACCAACGCTCTCGCCGACGCGCTGGCTTCTGGCAAACCCGCGCTGATCAATTGTGTAATCGATCCGAAAGTGGGCACGGAAAGCGGCCATATCGGCAATCTCAACCCCAAAAGCGGCGTCGTATCGAAGAAGTGAGTAATTGAAGGAGGAACCCGACCCGAGTATGGAGTTACGCACGACTCTCGAGCAGTTGCTGACGGAACCCGAGTCTTCCGCGGCCGCAATCATAGCACCGGCTCCCGGACTCGTCGTCAGCTACAAATCACTGGCCGATCAGATTGAGAGACTTGCGTCGCAATTCGTCGGCGCCGGTCTCAAGGCTGGCGATGTGGTCGTGATGGTACTGCCGAACGGCGTCGAGTTCCTGGTCATCTTTCTCGCGCTGACGCGGGCGCGGCTGGTGGCGGCGCCGATAAACCCGGCAAACAAAGGTGCCGAATTGCGCTATCTGATTGCCGCCGGACAAGCCAAAGCGGTCGTTGCCGAAAACAGTGATTCCGGGGCGGCGGAAGCGGCAGCCGCCCTGTCGCTGCCGGTATGGCAGCCACGTCTGGCGCCTACCGGGGTCGTGGAGCTGGTAAACCTGGCGGCTTCCTCGCGGTTAAACGCCGAAGCCCCGAAGCCTGACGATGTAGCGCTGCTGATGTACACCAGTGGTACTACGGGGCAGCCAAAAGGCGTTCCGCTTACACACCGCAACGTCTCTTGCTCGGCGACAACTATTGCCGCCCACTACGCCTTGCAGCCCGAAGATCGCAGCCTGGTGGTCATGCCGCTCTTTCACGGCCACGGGCTGATTGGGGCCGCGTTGTCCACGCTGGCTTCGGGAGGCACACTGATCGTGCCACCACGTTTTGCCGCTTCAGGTTTCTGGCCGCTTTTCCGCGAGCATCATGCCACCTGGTTTACGGCAGTGCCGACCATTCATCAGGTGCTTCTGTTGCGGGCGGATGGCGACGGCGCGCCAGATCATGGCCCGCGATTCATCCGCTCCTGTTCCGCGGCGCTCGCGCCCGTTGTTCTTGCGAATCTCGAGAAACGCTTTGGCGCCCCGGTGCTGGAAGCATACGGGATGACCGAGACGGCGCATCAGGCGGCCTCCAATCCTCTCCCGCCCCACCCGCATAAGTCCGGGACCGTTGGACTCGCAACAGGGGTCGAGATCGCAACCATCGACGAAGCAGGCAAACAGCTTCCCGCGAACACTGCGGGCGAAGTGGTCATCCGCGGCCCCAGCGTGATGCACGGCTATCGCGATAATCCCGAAGCTAATGCCGCCGCCTTTGTCGAAGGCTGGTTTCGCACCGGCGACATCGGAGTTCTTGATAATGCCGGCTACCTCAGCCTGACCGGACGCATCAAGGAGATGATCAACCGGGGCGGAGAAAAAATTTCACCAAAGGAAGTGGAAGCTGTCCTGCTGGAGCATCCCGCGGTGGCCGAGGCGGCAGTCTTTGGAGTCTCGGACACTAAGTACGGCGAGGAGGTATGGGCGGCGGTAGTACTCAAAAGCTCCGCCAACGAGAACGAGATCGAAGCCTTCTGCCGCTCACGCCTGGCCGACTTCAAAGTTCCGAAAGTGATTCGGATCACTTCCTCGTTGCCCAAAAATGCAATGGGCAAGATTGTACGGCATGACCTTGCCGTACTATTCAAAGCTGTCTCGAACTAGGTATCGATACCAGCGGAGATCTACAATAAGTTCTCATCTGCGCGAGAGTGGCGGAATGGCAGACGCGCCGGACTTAGGATCCGGTGCCGCAAGGCGTGGGGGTTCAAGTCCCCCCTCTCGCAACTTGAAAATTCCGCAGTCATTTCGCAAGTTTATGAGATGCGCGCAGTCGGCTAGGAGGTTGAACGTTGGCCGGTGTCGTCGTTCTAGTGCCCACTTTTTGCCTCCGTGCCGAATCCGGGAAAAGAAGAGACCGGACGACGGTATCCATCGCGGTGGTTTGGTGGCTCGGAACCAGTGCGCATAAACCCCCAGGCGTGATTGCGGGAGAGCTATGTCCGAGGATGGATTGCACTTCGGTGACCCGCCTGCCTGCTGCGATCAGGGCAGACGCGAACGAATACCGTAGGCCATGCGGGATTGTGGTCGGGCCACATGTGCCCGGGGTGTACGCCAACATGGAACGGGTCCAGCTCGTCTCGGATCTTGGTGTCATCCTGCTGGTTTTCGCGATCGGCCTGGAGTTCAGGTTTAGTCGGCTGATACGCCTTGCTCCCACCGCCGGATTGGTCGCCGTGGTTCAGGTCGTTTCGATGGTCTGGCTCGGCCATCTGGTGGGGCGCCTGATGGGCTGGACCCCGTGGGAAAGCCTGTTGACTGGCGCGATGGTCTCGATTTCCGGGGCCGTCATCGTGGCCAAGGCCTTCGAAGAGGTGAAGGTGGACCCCAGCGTGCGCGAGCTGGTCTTCGGCATAGTGCTGTGCGAGGACGTGGTCGCGATCTTACTGCTGGCGGTGCTGATTACTATGTCTAACGGGACTAGAGAGTCGCTTCACGCGTTCTCGATCACCGCGGGCCTCCTGAGTTCATTTGTAGTTGTGCTGATTGCGGTCGGATTGATCACCGTCCCTTTCGTGGTGCGTGGGATCGCGCGGTTCAATCGGCCGGAAGCGCTCTTGATTGCGAGCCTGGGGCTGTGCTTCGCCTTCGCGACGATCGCCGAACGGGCGGGCTAACACGGTCGCGCTCGGCGCATTTCTGGCCGGCTCGCTGGTTGCCGAGTCGGGACAGGGAGTGCAAGTTGAGCACTTGATCGAGCCGGTGCGCGACATTTTCGCCGCGATCTTTTTCGTCTCGGTCGGGATGCTCGTCGATCCGTAACTGCTGGGAAAGCACTGGCTGGCGCTGGCGGCGCTCACCACGGTGGTCGTCGTGGGCAAGATCGGCAGCGTCTCGTTAGCATCGATGATAGTTGGCAAGCGTCCCAATACCGCGGTCAAAGCCGGGTTCGCCATGGCGCCGCCACCAACCGTCGTAATCTTCATTCCTGGACCCTCCTTGCTCTCGTCGTCGATGGTCGAAGTTACATCATGGCCCGCTTAGGCCGTTATCGAAGCGGGTAGCGGTTCATCTGATCGGTTTGCATCGGCGTCAGCACTCCGGACGAGGTTCTCGTTAGCGATTGCGTTAAAAAGCGACGTGCTGGAGCCTCAAAGGATCGGTAGCTGTAAGCCGACAGCCGCACAACAACCAAAATCGTCGCCAATGCCAACAATCTTGCACTTGAAACGTTGAGATTGCTAACCGGATAGCCACTGGCGGCAAATACGACCATGACAGCGTATTGGATTGGCGCGTGCCAAAGATAAATTGAATACGACCAGTTGCCGAGGGCCACTGAGGGACGAGAGTTTAGCAGCCTTGCAAACCCGTCGGTCGCGTTGACGCTATAGTAAATGAGACTGGCAAACGCACCCAAGGCTAAGAAATCCAGTTTCGTTTTCATTGCCAAGCCGAAGAACAGAATAGCGAGAATTCCTACCCATCCGGCCGCGAATCCCTTGTAGTTCGAATGGGCGCGATAAAGAAGAACCCCAAACGAAAATTCGACTAGTGTGCGGAGCAGAGCGGGAATTCCGCTGTAGAGATTCAGATCTCCGTCCTTAGTGATGCAAAGCGTAGTCAAAATGACGACACAGCATACACCGATCAGGCCTGGATGTTTTCCCTTGACGAGCAGGCCGGCAAAGATGACGAAAAAGACGTAGGCTTCGGCTTCGGTGCTGATTGACCAGGATGGGTAGTTCCAACTTAGGCCAGACCATTGTTGCAGTAGAAATGGTTGAAGCATCAGCGACCGGCCGGAAAACAAAACCAGCCTTAGCGGTGCGCCGGACAGGTGAATCGTCGCCATAACTATCGTTGTAAGGGCGAATAGGGGGTAGATGCGGGCAAAACGCGCCATCGCGAATTTTTGCCAATGCGACCGCCAATCGGACGCAAGCTCACGTCCATAGACGTGTGCCAACACGAAGCCGCTGAGCAGGAAGAAGAAATCGACTGCGAGATATCCCCGACCGACAAACGGCAGCCGAGCCTGCGGTAGAAAGAAGATGTTGTAATGGAAGCCAACCACCGCTATCGCGGCTATACCACGCAGACCGTCCAACGATGGAATTCGTCCCTCGTAAATCATCGGGACTACGCCTTAATTTTGAGGTGGTTGGTCTGCGGTGTTGAGACAGACCCTTTGGACTGAGCCGTACCGAATGTCTGCGACTCAAGTCGTCACAAAGCCCACCTCTATCAGTGGTCATCCGTATTCAGCTGATCTTCTATGGCTCGCTCATTTTTGCTCACCTTAGTACGTTTGACATTTTTGCAGGTTTCACTCTTAAATAAAGAATTAAAACCTCCTATTTTACGCCTTGTCGCCAAATAGACCTTTTTGACTCCTACCTTATTCATATGCTCCGAAGACAATCAGAAAGTTCGTATGACTTTAGAGGCCGGGTCGCTCGTCTATATTGAAAACTCGAGGTTGTAGTTCGTGTCCCTGGAGCATCGCGAACTCGTTTGGCGTGAAGGCGCCGAGACTGCCATGCGGTCGCAAAGTTATAGTCGCGGTGCCAGATTTCGATGGCTCCGCGCTCAGGCGAGATTCAAGAACACGTGCTCGAGTTAGGAGAGATCTGCGGTCCGGGCTATCGGCTCTTGCTCCTTGTAGAGCGGCAAAGTCCCAGCGTCAGGGATGGAATCTAGAGCTCGGCAGGCCTTTGGGCAGCAGGTCCAGCCCCCGCTCTCCCTGAAAGAATCGCGCGACGATCGTCGCGACCTCGTCGAGCGCAGGAAGAAACGCGTGCATATCGGATGAGGCCATACCGCGCTCGACCGGGTGGAAATAAGAAACATCGTCTTCCTGAATCTCCACCGACGATACACCCGCGAGCCGCGCCGACTGCACTGGCACCACATCGTCGCCGGCGCCCTTGGTCGCACCATCGAAGTCGTACCAGCAGTCCGGGGCCGGTCCCACCTGGACCTCAACCATTACCGCGTTGGGTTTATTACCGAAGATCACAAGCTGATCGCCGGGAAGAATCTTGAACGGCGGGTCACTCGGCAGTGGCAGCGTTGTCAGGACTCTTTTCGCGGCGATTAGATGAACCGGTTCAACGTCGAATCCACTATTGCCGACGTCAGGATCCACGGTATTCTTTTGCCAGTTCTTCACGTCGAAGATATCGATCGGCGCTCCGGCTCGCACTATCGCATTGGGAAAACGAGGTAGAAGCTCATATACTGCGGGGAAAGTCCTTGCGAGCTTTCGCAATTCTTTGTAGCCGCCGAACAATGGCGTCTCACCGCTGATCAGCGCCACGGCCGCGTCGAGCGCGCCGAGATGCGGCGTTGCTATAAAACAGATCTGTCCGATGGGTAACGGCGCTGCGCCCGATCTTTGCCAGGCGTCCAGAAAAGCCCTCAGAACAAGGCCTCCCATGCTGTGAACCGCGAAATCAAACAGGCCGTCCCATTTTTGAACTGACGGCATCGACTTTAACTTCAAACGGTTGACATATTGAACCAGCGCCTGCGCGCTCTGCGCGATCGAATAGCGCCAGTCATATGGAAACAGATACGCCGGCACGTCCAGCCGTCCTTGAAGCGCCTGGGTCAGCGGTCCGTACGCGATTTCGAGCAATTGTGACGGTCGGCTGACGACGTGCTCATCACGGTCCGCCATCGCAGCGTCATCGAGCGCTAGACTGTCGAAATCAGGCGCTGCGAACTTTTCCCCGACGATAGTCAAAGTAGACCAGGTCGTTAGCGGCGAGAGCGGATACACATTCTGTAGTGCGGAACCCTGAATCCCTGGTATGATTATGCACGGGCGCATACGCGTTCTCCCCCCAACGTGTTCGAGCATTGCGAAGTCTTTTCGGCTTGATCCCCACCCTGATCAATCACTTGGTATGGCGTAATGCAACGACGGTGCATCGCTCTCAACTAATATTCGCCCGAGACGCCGACGACCTCATTCCTCTCACCTCAGCTTCGATCGCGCGGGTCAGTCTTTTGATGCCGATCCGCGGCCTCATAGCGTTCCTCCTTGTTCGCGAAGCCAGCGCGCCGTGCGCGTCGCAACTAACCGAAGTAGACCGCGATCGTCAGCAGGTTGGTGAGGACGAATAGCACGGGCAAGCCGATCCTGCTGAAGCGCCGAATAGCTTCTCCCATCTTGTCGCGTTTGCTCCGACCGGCGAGGTGTACCAGGGTGAGTTCGATGGCTGTGATAAAGACAAACACGTAGCAGCTCAAGAAAAACACGTCGATAAAGGTCAGGTATGGAACCTTCGGCAAGTTGGTCGAGATCGCAAATGCGAAGGCGATAACGGTGAGAACCGTCGTGACCGAGATAGTAACCTGACTGCTTAGCTCCGAGCTGTCGATCCAGAAGACTGTCCACGAAAGGAGCACCATGAGTAGCAAGGGGAAGAATACCTTCCATATATAGAAGTTGAACTTTCGTTTGACCTGGATTGTGAATCGCATCTGGCTTGTGGTGTCCGTGCCGAATACGGGAATTAGTTCGGCATTTGCCAGGATTCCTACGATCGCCCATTCCGCCAGAGACGAATAGACTCGTCTCTCCACACTAATCGACGGTCCATTGGCTGTGCCGAGGAAATGTACCAGCGCGGCTTCGCTGAGCGGCGGATGAATAAGTATTTCCAGGCGCTGCCGATCGAATGGAAAACGGCGAAGATGAAAACTATTGGAAAGCTCGGCGCTGGAACGTTCGAAATATTTGACCGTCCCATCGGGAAAGACCCGCAGGGTGACGTCAGACGCGGAGTGCGGCACGACGCCGTTGGCGAAATCGAAATGCGGCGTCCATACTTCGTCAGGGTGATAAACTCGAAATTTCTCCCATGCGGCCTTTGGAGTGAACGCGAGGCGGGGATCCGTCCATTTAGCCAGCAGGTAGGCTACGACCCTGAAACGCTGAGTGACCTCATCTATGTCGGACAAATTGATAACGTCCAACGCGACCTGGATCGGGACCTTCTCGCCGTCCCGACCGGGTGGGGTCAGTAGCGAATTGACCTGGGGCACGGTCAGGCCAGCCTGCGCGGGTGCATCCGCTGCATAGGCGTAGCCCAAATGCATGTTGGCCCCACTCACGTATGCCGCCAACGCGGCAAGCAGATACATCAGGGGCTTGAAATATCGCTCCGAATTCCGATGGCAGCCGGTCGATTGCTCCGGAATGTCTTTGCTGACTTTCAAAACATCCGATTCGTAGCCGCTCATCGAACTCGACGTCAAGTCGCGGCCCGCCTAACGATCCGCGGATGAGCCAGAGTCGAGTCCCTCTCAGTCCTTCATCGCGAAGCTGGAGCGACGAGGTGTCGCGCAAAGACGGAATCTAGCCGCGCAAGGGGGCAAGCCGCGGAGGCATCGTGCGAGGAAAGAGCGGCTGGAACGCTCGAGTCACAAGCTAATTCCGCAACGCTCCGTAAGCCACGACGACCAGGATCGGAGTCGAGGCTATTACCCCTACTAACTCCGGCTTATAACGGAAGATCCATCCTGTCGCCACCGCCGATAAGAAGTAAATGACCAGGAATACAATCTGAATTATGAGACGATCCTCGAAGGCGGCCTGGTTACCGTGCACACGTTCCTGTCCGCTGCCCATCAACACAAGGCCGCTCACCAGCGTGGTCCAGGTGCCTGTGATGTAAGTGGTAATGATGCCTGGCAGCTTAAGCGGCAACATAGCGCCGCTCTGAAGTCCAATGGCTGTGGCAACGTCGCCGAGCAGCAGGGCTTTCGTCATCGGATTCGGCCTTCCTCCGGATCTGATCCATGTTGCCTCTGCCGCGACCAACAGAAGAAATTCAAAAAACAGGACCAGGGAAATGGACTTCGACCAGATCGAACTCTGCTTTACCTTGCGAGTGACCAAGGATCCGATAGCGACTCCGGCTGCGTAGCACACCAGCGAAATCAACGGAGGTAATAGATTGAGACGTTCACCGAATGTCGCGATACCCAGCAGCACCGTATTTCCGGTCATATTAGCTACAAAGGCATGCCCCAGTCCCATGTAGCTCCATCCGTCGGCGGAACCCGAAGTGATCGCCAGAGTCAACAACAACTTATCGCGTTCCGCGGCGCGCATGCCGTTACCTGCAATTCCCAGATCGAGCTCGGACCCAAAGCTCCTGGGGCCCACGAAATGAGGTGTTCGACGGAAGGAAATGTTGCGGCTCCTGTCGATCCTCAAATCCGAAAAGCAGGTTATCAAATCTTCCAATGCGATTCGCGCTTCAAGCCGGCCGAGCGCAAATCGACGCCATCGAGCGTGACATGACGCCGGACCATCCGGCGCCACGTCGCAACCGACGGATCGTAACGCAGCGTCTTGTTCACTGCGCCGGGGATTAGGCCTGTTCGCGCTTCTAGTAAATTGTGGTGACCGAAGGCGGAGGAGGAACCGGCACTGTTTTAACCGTGCTCGACTCACTGTGCTGCCGATAGCTGGTTGTGGTGCTGTCGCCACTGGGATTGGACGCGTTGTCGGAGCTTGTGGCGTTGTATGTTTCGGTGGTCTGACTGGTGGAGCTGACGTCAGGCTGGACGCTCGCCGGGGCGGGCCGCGGCGCGGTCACCACCACGGTTGGCGCCGGTACAACCGCCACCGGAGCGGGCGGTACATAGGCCGTGGTCTTCTCCTCATGGCTGACGCATCCTGCCGCCAGCAAAGCACTTAGACCGAGGGCCGCCGACAGAACCTTGAGAATTGGGGATTTCATTGGACTCTCCTTAGCCGAGCGGCAACCGCTCGCTCGGATTAGCTGATCTCTTGCGCGTTTGTTCCTGGACGTCACTGCGGACCTTTCTGCCACGTTAGCCGGTTGTTCACGCCCGTCACGCCGTCAATCCTGGCCACCAGGGTGACCGCGCGCCGCACGTCCTGGGGAGAAGCGAGGACGCCAGTAAGAGTCACTCTCCCATGATCGGCGTCGACGGTCAGCGGATAGTTATCAGCCAGCCCCTCATCGGCAATCGCGGCCTTGACCTTCACAATCAACAGCGCATCCCGCGCGCGATCCGCCGGCGAGGCATAGTGATGACTCTCGACGCTATGCGCTGACAGGTTCTCTTGATGCATACTCTCGCTGTTCACGGTCGTCTGGGCTATGGCACGCGCGCTCACCATAGTGACGGTCATCCCGCTGACGCCCATCCCGCCGAGTATCAGCCGTACCGCAAGCGATCGCTGCCAACTGTGATTGCTGGTATCCCTCATCTCACTTCACTCCCGCAAAGCGCCGCGCACCTGTAACACCAACGCGATGCTCGGCCTCGATATCCAGCAAGTGCCGCTCGCTCACATTCCAGCGACGAGCTACGGATTGCTGGGAAATGTCGTGGTAGTACGCTTCTCTATCGTCGTACTGGTGTCCGGAACCGTGGTTGTAGTCGTAGTCGACGAGGTCGTCGCAGGCGTCTCGACGGTCGGAACCGCGGTGCTTTCCTCTTTGCTGTAGGAAAAGCATCCTGCCATCGCGAAACATACGGTTGCGCTTAAAAGAATTCGAACGAACCTGTTTGGATATTTCATCGGTCTCATCTCCTCCCGCGGCTAACCGCGGATTCTGAACAAACTTTCCGCATCCGATTCGATTAAAGCGGATGCAGACAAATCGCCTGGCTTGTCACCCGATGATTCGTAGTGACTCGACGTTCGTTTCGGTGAGAACGCACACACTGTGCCAGCGCGTATTTGTTCTGTGGGAGATGGAACTTGCGCCCTTTTCTCAACTACGGGCGACCCGCAATTGATGCTCCCCGTGTAATTAATTCCGGGTATAAAATTCTTCCTTCCATACGCTTTGAAGCGCGTTAAGGTAGTGCCGGAATCCGGACTGTTCATGGACACTTCACGGATAACTGTCAAATTATCCGAACGTCGCATATTTATCGCTCGCCTGATCGTCGTCCCCTAAAGCTTCCAGGCTTCACACTTCGAGCGCTCGGTATCGGACCGACTGGCAATCTGATAAATTCTCATACGTCCTCGATGGATTCTTTGGGAGTGAGAGTCTGGGCAACCGAAGCGATGGGTCTTTTTCTCTGCAATTATCGATACCCGCTAGTGGCTATAACTTCGGATAGTAAGTACAGGAGAACCTAGTGCGCACTCGCATCATTCATCTTATTAATCCGAAGACCGATTCTGTTACCACTCGGCCGGTATACATGAACCGCGCACTCTATTCTCCGCTCGCAGGCTTACTCGCGGTCGCCGCGTCCATTCCGCGGGACCAGTACGAAGTGGTGCTTACGGACGAAAACATCGAAACGATCGATTTCGATTTGAAAGCGGACCTCGTCGGGATTTCCGCGATGACCAGTTACGTCAATCGCGGCTATGAAATCGCGGACCGATTCCGCGCCAAAGGCGTGCCCGTCGCGATGGGCGGTGTGCATCCAAGCTTCATGCCGCAGGAAGCGCTGAAGCATTGCGATGCCGTCGTTATCGGCGAGGTCGAGTTCGTTATCGGAAAGCTGCTCGATGACCTCGAGCAGCACTCGATGCGAGGCACGTATAAGTCGGATACGTTGCATCCGATGGCCGGGATGCCGATGCCGCGTTACGATTTGCTGAAAAAGAACCGTTACGTGAACCGCACCTTTGTTCAGACTTCGCGCGGCTGCCACCAGGGCTGCACTTTCTGCGCCGAACCGCTCATGAACGGCCTGAAATTCCGCTATCGGCCGGTCGATGAGGTCATTTACGAGATGGAGAACTGCGGCTCGCGCACGGTCTCGATCAACGACGCTGACTTTTTCGGCACCTCGGAGCGTCCCAAGGAAGTGATGCGTGCGCTGAAAGGACGCGGCATCCAATGGCAAGCCGGCGTCACCTCTAAACTGGCGCAGGACGATCGCATGCTCGAGCTCGCCGCCGAAAGCGGTTGCACGATGTTGAGCATCGGCTTCGAGTCGATCGCACGCGCGACGCTCGAAAGCGTACACAAGCACGTCAATCGGCCCGAGACCTTCGCCGCGTTGGTCGAGAAAGTGCATTCATACGGGATCATGGTATTCGGGTTGTTCATGTATGGCTTCGACGGCGACGATCGATCGGTCTTCGACGAAACGGTCGCCTTCAATGTCGGCGCCAAATTCGATGCCTGTGCCTATTCGGCGCTCACGCCCTATCCGGGCACGCTCACCTGGTACGAGATGAAGAAGGCGAACCGAATCGTTTCCTTCGACTGGACGATGTACGATCAAGGCCACGTCGTATTTCAGCCGGCGCAGATGTCGGCGGACGAGCTTCGTATCGGCCTGGAGCGCGCTTACGCAAATTTTTATTCGGCGTCTTCGATGGCCAGCCGATTTCCGTTGCGCGGCAGGCGGCATCGCGCGCAATGGCTGATCTATAATCTCTTCATGCGGAAAGCTTCGCGCACCTTGAACATCGATTCGATCGCCGCGCCTACGCCGGAGCCGGATTTTGCGCCGATGCCACCGATCCTGCCGATCAAGCGCGAGTGGCGTGCGGCCGTGCTCGAGGCGGCACCCGGATCGGTACCGCACCTGGGCTAAGCGACAGCCGCTCCGACCGGATAAAGGACTGATTGGCCGAAAAGACTCCGCTCGCCTCTTCCAATGATTGCGCGCCTGGATGCCGACGCGCTTCGGGAATCAGGATTTCCAGCTTATGCCAGACGGCCTATTGACGGAGGCGCCGCCGGGGCCAGCGGCACGGGTGCGATTCCCTGGCTCTCGCATAACGCTCGAAAGCGCCCATGCTCTCGAGCGCATAGTTCATTCCAACTCCCCGATTCCACGATCGAACCGCCGTCCACTACGTTGATCCGGTCGGCCCGCCGCACGGCCGCAATCCGATGCGCGATCATCACGATGGTCAGATCGCCACGTAGCCGTTCGATCGCGTCAAGGATTCGCTGCTCGTTGTGCGCGTCGAGGCTGTTGGTCGCCTCGTCGAGGATGAGCAAACGAGGCCGGCGCAACAGCGCCCGCGCGAGCGCGATACGCTGGCGCTCACCGTGCGAAATCGACGAGCCCCGCTCGCCGATTACCGTGTCGAGTCCCTCCGCCAGAGCGTCGACGAATTGTTGCGCCGCGGCGAGGCCGAGCGCCTCGCGCAATTCGGCCTCGCTCGCCTGCGGCCTTGCCCACAGCAGATTGGCCCGCACAGTGTCGTGAAAGAGGTAGGTGTCTTGCGAGACATAACCTACCTGCTCGCGCCAAGCGCGCGCACGGGTTTCGTCCAGCACAACGCCGTCGACTGTGACGTTTCCCGAATCAGGCGGCAACAAACCCGTCATCAAATCGGCAATCGTGCTCTTGCCCGCACCCGAAGGACCGACCAGCGCCACGACCTCACCCAGACGCACCGTCAGGTCGAGATCGCGCACCGCGGGCGGATTTTTGGATTGAGCGGGAGACCATTGGGGAGATTGGCTCGATTGGTCAGACTGGTTGGCGGATGCGGCGTCATTCGCGCGCCGATACGAGAACGAGACACCCTCGAGCTTCAGCGAATTTCGAAATTCGAGCGCGTGAGCGAGAACGATCGCCGGCTCGGCCATCGCTGCGCAACGCCCGGCCAGATCGTTTACGTTCTCGAACGCGGGCAGCGCATGCATGCACTCCTGGTACAGTTGATGGCATTGAATGACGCGCGGCATCACGCGCGCGAACATCGCCAGCAGCAACAGCACCGCGAACGGAGCGACCCCCAGCACGCGAATCGAGACGTAGAGCACGGCAGCCAGGATCACGACCGAACCAATCTCGAAGAGCGAGTTGGTGGCGGCCTGCTGGCGCTCGATATCGACGCCGGCTCGGGAGACCTCGCGGCTGAGCGTCGCGTAGGATTCGGCATTGCGCTCCTGCAGGCCGTACATTTTGGCTGCCTTGAGACTCTGCAGATGCTCGACCGTGGCGCGGTACAGTCCCTTGGTCCGCTCCGACAAGTCGGCGCCTGCGCCGCGCAGAAGCGCCGCGCGTCCGCGCAGCAATGCGACAAGGACGATTCCACAACCTAGCGCGAGCGCTGTCATCCCCGCCGAGACCGCAAGCGCGATCGCAAGATAGAGCAGGAACAGCAGCGCCGAGGAGGCGAGGCTAAGCACTTCGAAGGTCGCGGCTTCGACCCGGTCTATCTCCGCCGTCAGCGCGTGAGCCAGGTCCGACGAGCGCATCCGCGAAAGCGCGAGCCAGTTGGCGTTGGCGATCGCGTGGTACAGTCCCTGACGCAGACGGGCGCCGAAATTCTGCTGCACCGAGACCATCGCGACTATCTGCCAACGCCCCAGAAGCGCCCGCGCCCCGACCAATCCCGCGAACACCATCAGCAGCAACAGCAGGCTCGGATGGAAGCCGACAGAGTCAAGCGCGGAATCGAAAGCTCTTGCGTAGCGCCCAACCGTGCCCTGCGCGCCGAGGTCGAAGCCGGAGGCCTGGAGGATCGGCAGGAGCAGCGCGATCCCGACACCCTCGCTGACCGAAAAAAGAAACATCAATGCGATCGCACCGGCGATTCGAGCTCGTCCGACCTCGAACAACGCGCGGATATAAGCTTCGAGGGTTTTGCTCACCGCGATGAATGATCTGCCGGCCGTAGGGCCGAACGCATAAGCCTGCGTAGGACGGCGGGACCCTCCTTTAGAGCCACCCTGACCGGACGCAGTAGATAGTACAGGGGATGGAGCACCGGCGGCAGGCGCAAAAATTCGCGATCGTCGGCGCTCGGCAGCAGCGCGCGAGCCGCCAGGTAGTGGAGCCGCGCTCCGGGTTCCGCGATTACGCGCAGCGGCACCGACCATCGCTGGTAGAATCCCGGCCCATCGTCGCCCGGGTCGCTCACGTAACCGACGAAACAGCGCGCGGCGCGGATCACCGCGGGCTCGCGACGAGCCGCGGCGAGCACGCCGGCCGGCACCGCGGCGTCGAGCAGCTCATGCGCGAGAAGCGTGCCGAGCCACAGCGCCCGCGGCGCACTGGCTCGCTCGGCGCGTGCCGAGAGCTCATCCCAGTCGATTGAGAATGCTTGCGATGATGCCTGCGACGAAGCGCGAATCAGCCCGGCCAGATCGCAAATCCCGCCGAGCGTTTGCCATCCATGCTTGGCGCCGTGCACGCATAGATAGAGCAGATGATCGGCGGGCGCGAGCGTACGCACGGCGCCGCCTTCGATCTCCACCCGCACGGCACGCCGCCACAGATCTTCGCTGTCGAGCGAAAACGGAAAATACGGCAGGATAAGTCTCCAGTGAAGATCGATTTCGGTCAGCCGGTCCGCCCGCGTGAGCGCAATTTCGTAGGTGTCGCGCCGCCCGAGGTCAGCCAGGCCGAACCCCTCGCGGAGCGCGTAGCCCTCGTTATGTAGTAGTTCGACCGCGCGTGGCACCGCGCTCTTGCGCACCAGCAGGTCAAGGTCGGTGAACTGCCGCATCGCGACACTGCCGTAGGCGGTCATCGCCAGCGCCGGACCCTTGAGCGCTAGCGTCTCGACGCCGCCCCGCTCCAAAAGTGCGGTCAATCGGATTAGCTCGCGCGCGAGATGGAGGTTGCGCAAAGAGTTACCCTGATAAGCCCGGCGCAGGTTCGTGGCCGCATCGGCCGGCAAGGCGTCGGCAAGCTCCGCAGTCAGGTAGCGATAGACGAGTGGCAGTACCGCCTGTACCAACGCCATCCGCGTGGCGAGAGGCCAATCGACGCCGCTCTGAACGATCGCGCGCAAACGCGCCGTGCGCTCGGGCGTCGCGACCGAGGTCGAGCAACAGATGAGCAGTTCAGCCTCACGGCTCACCGCCGAACCGGATTTCAGAAGAGATGCGATCGGGTTGATGACGCGCATCGACGACGCCAGGGGCGTACGCGATTGGCCGCCTCCTATCTAGCTCCGAGGGGCGCGCCGAAGGTGGCGCGGGGAGCCGGCACACCAAGGTCGTTGAAAACCGTCTCGCGTACTTTGGGCAATGAAGAAAATCCCTCGGGAATTTTGAGCCGCCGTACCGCCACCACCTTGAACAAGCGCTCGATAAAGCGAAGGTTGCGGGTCAGCACCGAGCTGTCGGTGATGTCCAGCATGAAGCTGGCAGATAGCAGTTCCAGAAAGGCGTCCTTGGGCTGCATCGGCTCGATCGAGGGCGACGCCGCGCCTGGATCGACGCCTGCCGTATCGCGCGCGAGGCAATAGATGACCGCCAGCGGTTCGAGCCGCGTGGGGAAGTTCTTGAGGGCGGACGCATCAAAAATACGCAGCTTGTTCGTGTAATGCGCAACGGTGGGCGCATTGGACCATTCCGTCGACAATGATCGTGCGGAATCCATCCATAAGCGTACGCCCGGGTATGCCGGGATGGCGAAAAATCCGCCGTCCTCCGCTATCGCTAGGCAATCGTCGCCCAAGGCTGGATATCCAGCGGCGGAAAAGCTTGCGGCGAGCGTAGATTTGCCGGCTCCGGTGGTCCCCACGAAAGCGCACACGCCGCGCGGGGTCACCACCGAGGAGGCATGGAGCGTCGGGATTCCGCGCAGGCCCAAAACCATCGGAAGCGCATGATCCAGCAGCAGATGGCCCACGGTATCGCTCGAGCTTACCGGTTCGGCGCGCGTGAGAACGATCTCCGTACCCCTCGAATTCACTATGAAATCAGCCAGACCGAAGTAGCGGATCAGAAAGCCGCGCTCTTGGCGTGCCGCCCACATCCACGGCTGCCCGTCGGGGAGGCTGGTCTGAAGCAGCCACTCCTGCGGCTCGCGCGCCTCCTGCCGCCGCACTCGTATACGTAGTTTCCCCAGCAGAAACGGCCAGGATTGACCGCGCGTCGCTTCCAACTGGGGCAGCGACAGATCGGAATCAATCGCGAGCCCATAGGCCATATAGCGCGATCGCGCTGGTCGAGAGGAACGCGGCTGTACGGAGGATTTGATTGTGCGCCGCCTGCGGGTCAGTTCGCGAATCGTCACATCCGCAACCCTTGATCCGGAGGCGAGTCTACACTCTACGATAAGCCCAAGGAACAGGACGAAATCATTGAAAATACAGGCTTAATTCTGAGGACGACGCGCCATCAGCGGAGCGTAGCGATCGACCTCGAAATCGCCGATAAGAACCCGGCCCTCATTCTCCAGCCATGCATGCGCGATCAGGCCGTGCGGCCCGCTTTTCGCAGCGCCGATCCGGAATTCGCACGGATGGCCCGCGCGGATGAGCATCGCCTCGGCCGCCACCGCCTGCACCAGGCAATTCTTCATGCCGGGTATGGTGCCTCCAGCTGCTGCCACGGCCCAGACAATACGGTCCGCGGGCGCCGGGATGACAAACCATCCCAGGCGTTCCAGGCGCAAAACTGCCGCGCGCGCGGCGGGCAAGCGCAAGGTTCTAATAGCGACCTTTGCACCGACGACCGCCAGCGCGGCACGCATAAGCAGCCGCTGGTCGGAGAACGGCAGGCCAAGAAATTTAGCGGCTCGACGTACCATCGTGGTCCTGGACGCTCGCGCTCGACGGGATTTCCAGGCGGGACGGTCCAGCCCCGCGACAACGCCGAGGGCAGTCAACTTTCGAGCGTGTCACTTACCTCGACCAGTCCGCGCACGGCAAGTTCGCCCAGCAACGCGATCACGTCGCGCTGGCATTCCTCGCGGTCCACCTCATACTCGCCGAGCAATGCGTCGACCAGATCATCGACGCGACGCGGCTCGTTTAGCATCCGCCAAATCGACGCGCCAATATCGTCCAGTCCATAGTATACGCCGGTTTTCAGATTGAGGATCGCGGCGTCGCCCTCGAGGTCGCAGGAAATCTGGTTCGCGGTCGCTACTACTATCGAGTTCAATTCGATTTTGATCGTTTCGATAATCAAGCGTGCTATGCCGGAATTGCGTTTATTGAACTGCGCTGATGCTTATCATCGCACTATGTCACTGGCTACATGATGCGACAAGGCCGCCCGTGCGGCAATTCCTGCGTGGCCGCCGAAAAGGCCACGCGTCAGATCCGCGCCGCGCGCTCGACGAGCGGCGCCAGTCCCCTGACCACTTCGACCCCGTCGCGCGCGGCGGTCTCGGCCGCCAGGATAATCACCCGCGTGATACCGGCAGCGGCATAGCGCTCGAGCGCTTCGGTCGTCGGAGCCTGCTGCGAGCCGATACCAAGCATCACC
Source organism: uncultured delta proteobacterium (assembly GCA_963755905.1). Lineage (GTDB taxonomy): Bacteria > Desulfobacterota > Binatia > Binatales > Binataceae > JAKAVN01. The sequence goes on along the minus strand of CAVWLM010000002.1, from coordinate 185,104 downwards.
GAAAACTCCATACGCTCGGAGTCTCGCCCATTTTCGCGCGCCATCCGCTTGACCTGCGGTATGCACTTTTCGGCCTGTTCCGGGCTGAGTCCGCCCGGCATCCATCCGTCCGCCCATCGCGCGACTCGTTTCAATGCCCGCGCGGGGTCGTGCGCGCCGAGAAAGATCGGTGGACAGGGTTTTTGCACCGGCTTGGGAAAAAGCCTGACCGGTGGAAACTTGATGATTTCGCCCTCATAGCTCGCTTCTGGCTTGGTCCACAGCTCGCGTATCGCCTCGACAGATTCGCGCAGATGACGCCAACGGCGCTTGAAATCGACACCCATTATCGCGGCTTCCTCGGGAAACCAGCCCGCGCCGACCCCCAGCATCAATCGGCCGCCCGAGTACAGGTCGAGCGTCGCGGCGGCCTTGGCGGTTTCTATCGGATTGCGCTCGGGCAAAAGACAGACGCTGGTGCCGAGGCGGATGCGCGAGGTCGCCTGCGCGGCCACCGCCAGTGCGACAAACGGATCGGCCAGATGGGCGTAGGACTCCGGCACTTTGCCGTCGGGCGAACGCTGATACCAGGTCGTGTAAGTGACCGGGATGACCAGATGCTCCGCGACCCAGAACGATTCGAAGCCGGCGCCCTCGGCCTCGGCCGCGATCGTGCCGGGATTACCTGAATGTTCGGTGAGAAATGTTGCGACTCCGATTTTCATATCCTGCTCCTGTCGCCCTTGCGGAACCACGCCTGCCGGCCGTCCCTCTCGATAGTGCCCTCGGCGTCTGGAACAACATCGCAAAACTCGGGGCCATCGCGAAGCATGCGAGTTGCGGCGCGATATTCGGCCCTATGCAAGCTTGATGAGCCGCGGTTCGCGGCGCAAGCCACGTGCTTGGTGGGAAACAACCTCAGTGAATTGTCGGACAGTCCGGGGCTTCGAGGTGGCGCAGGCTCTCCATCACTACGGCGGCGAATTCACGGAATGCGCATGGATCGACCCGCAAGGTGATGAATCCTATCGTCAGGTGAATCGCTCCGCAGACGCAGGCATCGGCACTGAACGACGCCCGTCCGGCGAGCCGGCGTAGTACACAGTTTTTTTTCTCTTCCAATTGCGTCGTCCTAGATATTGAGAATGATTCTCAATATCTATTATGCTCGCCTAGCTGTCAAGAACCCCCCGTCCAGACCTTATTGTCTCGCCTTCTCGCGCATCCAAGGCGGATTCAGCCGTCCGATCCTCGCGTACACCGGACAGCTTTCGACGTGTGCCCCGGGCAGATAGCCGATACTGATCAGGAACTCGCCTGTTATCTCGCCGCCCGTGAAGACGAAGGTACGCTTGAACAGCTTCACCCATTCCGTTTTATCGAGCGGATGATTTGTTCTAAGCCATCGCGCAAATCCCCCGTGGCTCTCGCGCAGGGCGGCGATTCGGCGTGCATTTTCGATCGCGGCTTCGACCTTTAGCCGGTTGCGTACGATTGCGGCGTCGGCCAGGAGGCGCGCGCGTTCGCGTTCGCCGTACGCGGCCACGCGATCGACGTCGAAACCGTCGAAGGCCCTGGAGAACGCCTCGCGCTTGCGTAAAACGGTCAGCCACGAGAGTCCGGCTTGATTGATCTCGAGCACCAGCCGCTCGAAAAGCTTGTCCTCGGCGCGCGTGGGAAAGCCGTACTCGCGGTCGTGATAGGGACCGTGCAGCGGATGCCCCGGCGCGATTTCGCAGTAGCTCATCGTGTATAACCTCTTGGGTAACCTCCGGCGCACAAGCGCGGCTTGAAACCCGGCGCGGGTGTGGCGCTACAATCGGGACGACCAACCGCCGGCCGGCCGATTCGCAAAAGCATCGGACCAGCCGTCGGAGAAGTTATCGGGAGAAGTCATCGATGGAAACGATTGCGGGCGATATTCGGACATGGTCGTGGTTCTCCGCGCCCCACGGCTACAACTTCAATGGCCTGCTGATCGCTCATCCGCAGGGAAATATCTGCATCGACCCGGTCGAGGCAAGTGCCGCGGACTTCGAGGAGATCGTCCGCGCCCGTCCGGCGCGGGTCCTGCTCACCAACCGCAACCACGTGCGCGCGGCCAATCGCGTGCACGAGCAGACCGGCGCCCGGATCGCGATTCATCCCGCCGACGCGGCTCATGCGCGCAGCCAGGGCGCTATCCTCGACGAGGAACTTCACGTGGGTGAAACCGTCGGACCGTTCACCGTCGTGGCGGTGCCCGGCAAGTCGCCCGGCGAGATCGCTCTGCACTGGCCGGAGCGAAAGATCCTGATCGTGGGCGACGCAGTGATTGGAAATCCGCCCGGCCGATGCGGCTTGCTGCGCGAGCAGGTGATGGACGACCCGGCGCGTCTGCGGGACAGTGTGAAGAACCTGCTGTCGATCGATTTCGACACCCTGTTGTTTGGCGACGGCGTTTCGATACTGAGTGGCGCGAAAGACCGGTTGCGCGAGTTGGTCGCGACGTTCGCGGTATAGACGCCTCAGATACGAGTCTCTTCGGTCATCTTGAGCGGAGGCTGCCGGAGTCGAAAGATCTCGCGCAACGTTCGATCAGCATGACGATCTCCTGGGAGGTCCGGCAAAGAAGATTCATCGCTTCGCGTAGATCCTTCGCTTCGCTCAGGATGACAGGAAGCGGCAGACTCGTTGCGCCGCGGCCCTCACCAGCTGATTCAATGACCTTCACCGCGGCGCGAACATCATTGAATCAAACGCGCGATGACCTCGAGTATCTTGCCGGTGCCGCTCTCCAGCGCCTCGCGGCGGATGTTCTCGTTGGGCTTGTGCGCCTGTTCGAGGTCGCCCGGTCCGCAGATCAGCGGAACCATCCCGAAGCGCGAGAACCATCCACCGTCCGTTCCGAACAGCGCGCCGCCGACCTCATGCGTCCCGGTCACCTCGAGCAGCGCGCGCTCGAGCGCGGTGCCGCGCGCCGCGAGCAACGGCGGCACCACCATCGGCGGACTGACCTCGATGGTCGCGCGATGATTGTGCGAGGCGTAGTCGTGACGGTCGAGCGCGGCGAGCCGGCGCTCGACTTCGCGATAGATCTCCAGGGGTTCGGCGTCGGGCAGCGATCGGTAGGTGATCGCGAAACGGCACTCTTCGGCGATGATGTTGGCCGCGATACCGCCCGCGATGGTCCCGACGTTGAGCACGTCATAGGGCGAGTCGGGAAAAGTACTCATGAACCTGTCGCTCGGCGTACGCCGCTCGGCTTGCAGATGCCCGATTGCCTCGAGCGCGCGGCCGGCCACCGCGATCGCGCTGACTCCCTGCTCGGGCGCTCCGCTATGACCGCCCACTCCGCGCACCGTCACGTCGAACAGCACGATACTTTTGTGGGCGTGCTGTACCTGCCAGGAGGTCGGCTCGCCGATCCATACCAGCTTGGGCGCCGGAACCTCTCCCAAAATAGAGCCGAGCGTGCCGCAAACGGACTCGGCCCCGAGGCATCCGACTTCCTCGTTACTGGTGAAGATGAAAACTAGAGGACGTTTGAGCTTAGCGAGGTCGAGCGTGGCGGCCGCCGCGACGCACTCGGCAAGGAAGCCCTTCATGTCGGTCGTGCCGCGGCCCCATACGCGATCGGCGTCAACTCCGAGCTTGAGCGGGTCGCGGTTCCATCCCGGCTGCCCCGCGTAGGGTACCGTATCGAGATGGCCCGAGATGGTCAGGCCGTCGGGAAGCGGCGGGCCGGCCCATGCAACCAGGTTGAGCTGCGGCGTGCCGGCGACTTCGATGCGATGGAGATGAACCTTGAAGCCATGCGACCCCAGACGTTCGGCCAGGAACTCCATCGCCGGCGCGTCACTGTTGGAGCTGACGGTATCAAAGCCAACGAGGCGTTCGAGCACTTCGTAAAGATATGCGCTCATGCGGGCTCCTTCGGGCGTAACTATAGCCGAATCGACCCGTGGTGCGTTATCGCAATCGCCGCGATCGTGGCTGGTGGTGGCCATCGCCACTGGCTATTAGCGGCCTGAATCCACCGTTGGCCGTGCGACGGCGACCGCGCGGGGCCGACACACGGTTCGCGCTAGCGTGACGTCGCGTCGGGCATGACGCTAGACGTGCAGGCCAAAAAAAGCTGGAGACCCAGGCGAGCCGGGACCTCCAGCCGGAAAACGCGGCGGCGTTAATTACTTGGCCAACCCCTCTTCCTTCAACGCCTCGTGGACCTTGGGCCGCGCCGCTACCTGCTCGGCGAAAGCCTTCAGCTTGGTCCACTGGTCGAGATCGATTTTCAAAAATCTCGCCCACAGCGTCATCACGAACAGGTACGCGTCCGCCACCGTGAAGTGAGCGCCCATCAGGAAGGGACCGCCGCTCGCGAGATGCCGATCGACATGGGCAAAGCGCGCGGCCAGCGTCTCTTTCGCGACCGGCTTGTAGTCATCGGGCGTCGCCGAACTGAAGAGCGCGCCGAAAGGTTTGTGAAGCTCGGCTGTGATGAAATTGAGCCATTCCTGAAGCCGGTAGCGCTCGAAGGTTCCGGCTTGCGGAGCGAGTCCGGACTGCGGCTTCTGGTCGGCCAGGTACTGCACGATAGCCGGTCCTTCGGTTAACGTCTGGCCGCTGTCGAGCACCAGCGTCGGCACCTGCCCTTTCGGATTCACCGCGGTGAAGTCGGCGCCGCTCTTGGTCTTCTTGGTCTTGAGATCCACCTGTTCCAGGTCGGCCGTAATTCCCGCCTCCCGCAAAACGATATGCGGAGAGAGAGAACACGCGCCCGGCGAATAATATAGCTTCATTTTTATAGAACTCCTTTCGACCCCTGTTTGATTGCCGCCGCCCGCTTGAAAGCGGCGGCTGTCCTAGTACCCGAGATGCCCCAAAACTTTCCGGATATCCGCGAGGCGCGACCGCCGCGCGTATTCCACGCGGCGGACCGCCCGAACCCTGCTTGCCAATTATTATCGAATCATAGCTTGGTTCGCCCAGATTTGCGCGATCATCAGCGCCCCGGCGCTCACCAGGCCGACGCTCAGCAGGAAGATGAGGGCCGTACCGATCCGGTCGGCGGGCACCGGCCGCGGCGCGGGTCGCGAACCCTTCCGTGCGTCAGTGGAAAGACCGCGCCTCGCCTGAAGCCAGCGAAGTGCCGTGGCCCCGCGCGCGTGGCGTAGCGCTGCAGGCCGTCCGGCTTTGATTGTTGTAGGTTTGGTGTTGTTGAGCATGGTCTTTGTCTTTTCCTCCATGGCCTGTTCATGTATTCTGGCGATCTGATACAGACCGGTCTGTCCAATATGATACAGGTCTGTCTGTATCAGTCAAGTGGCGACGCAAGCGCTGCCGGCACCAACGAAGCGGACGGCGGAAGAGGACAACGATCATGGCAGGCGAGACCCATTACCCAGGCAGGCGATCGCCGAACGCGCCGGCAAAGCCGCTGTCGGTCCGCGAACGCATCCTCCAGACCGCGCGGGACTCCTTCTACCGCGAAGGCATCCGCGCCGTGGGTGTCGATACGCTAATCGCCCGTTCTGGCGTGGCCAAGATGAGTTTCTACCGCCACTTCCGCTCCAAGGACGACCTGGTCTGCGCGTACCTCGAATCCTCGGCCGCCGAATACTGGCAATGGTGGGACGCGACGATCAGGCGGTATGCCGACGCACCGGCTAAACAGTTGCGTGCGTTGTTCGCCGCGACCGCGGACAACGCCATCTCGGGGGATTTCCGTGGATGCCCGTTCGGCAACACGCTGGCCGAGTTTCCCGAGGCGGCGCATCCGGCGCGCGCGGTCATCGTCAAGTTCAGGGCCGAGCGCCACGCCCGTCTGCGCGAGCTTGCCAAGGCTGCGGGCGCACGCGACCCCGAGCGGCTCGCGGATCAGCTCGGCATAATGCTCGAAGGGTCGGGATTCTGCTCGGAGGCTGCACGTCCCGCCGGCCGCGCGTCAGCGCTGGTGCGAGCCGCGGAAATTCTGATCGAAGCGGAAGCCCAGCACGGCTAGCCGCCCTCCTCGCTACGGCGGGAATTCGATACTCCACAAAACGAACGCCCGCTGCATAGTCTTCCGGCTCCTCACGTAACTGCACATCCCTCGTGCATCCTGATGTCACTTTAAGCATCCCAGTTCGATGGAAGCAGACGAACCCAAATGAACTAGGCTAAAAGATGTAGGTGATACCATACTGTTGAATGAGTATCAGTAAGACTTTCTACCGGGCATGACCCTTGCTGCGTGGCTTCATCGTCGTAACCGTCTCGTTTTACTTGCGGTCTGAGAAAACCATCGCTCTTAGGATCACGCCGGCCGGAAACCGGAGGAGAGTCTCATGAAAAAGCCGCTCGCTGCAGCGTCGCTGCTGGCTACCTGGTACTTGATCACGCCGCCCTACCAGCAAGTCGGAAAGTTCGACATCCAGGCAGCCCTGTCGAAATGGGATAAGATTGCCTATTACCAATCGTCGGCCGCTTGCGAATCCGATAGGCAGTCGATGATTAAAACCCCGGGCATTACACCTGACTACTCCAAGTTCCTCTCGGCCACCCAATGCGTCGCGGACAGCGATCCGCGTCTAAAGTCATAACTCGAGAGAGATAGACGCCTTCTCGGATCCGTGCTCCGGCTGCTCGACTGAAGCACGGGGAGACGGAGGGTTGGGTCTGCCGTCTGCATCGCGGCGAGGTGATGCCTTGGCTTGGCTTGCGCTATAGGCGATAGAGAGTCGGGCGCCGATCATCCAGATAGGGATCTAGGTTTAAAAATGCAGAACTGAGTCGGTCAATCTCAGTGATTAGAAGCGACTCAGCGGCGCCCGCACGGGCTAAATCTTCGCCGTCGGGCCCGACAATTACCGAACCACCTTGATAGCTGGTTCCGTTTTCCTCTCCACATAAGCCCGCATAGATTATAAAGATATGGTTTTCCAAAGCCCTGCTGGGAATCATCGATCGCGAAACACGATTTGCCGGGGCGGCTTTGGGTAAAGCCGTAGGCACCATCAGCATTTCCGCGCCCGCCAGGACGGCGGAACGCACCATTTCAGGGAACTCGACGTCGTAGCAAATGAGCATGCCGGCTCGCATGCCATTGAAACTCACGATCGGTGAACGGTCGCCGGCCGCGGCAAACGCCGATTTTTCATGAGGTCCGAAGAGATGACTTTTGCGATAGAAGCTCCGGGTTCCGTCGGGTTGTGCTATGACGGCTGTATTGTAGACGACATCGTGATCTCGTTCGGGAAATCCCGCAACGATCGCTAAATTGTATGTGCGTGACATTTTATCGAGGCTCTGAAGGACAGGTCCCTCCCGATCTTCGGCGAGCAGCGGAATCCTGTCCCAGATGGCATACCCGGTAATGCCCGTCTCCGGCGTCACCAGCAGTTCCGCGCCAAAAGCAGCCGCCGATTTAGCGGCCTTGTCTATCTTGGCGAGATTAGCCTCGACCGAGCCGGCCGGCTGCATCTGTAGAGCTGCGACCACCATCGTTGTTTAGTACTCCTCGTCAGCGACGTAGCTGCCAATACTATGGACAAGATTGGGGAACCGGCGCGCCAGAGCGATTCCATAAATTATGGATATGACAAGACCGATTCCAACCATCGCGGGGAACAGATTGAACGGCGACGGTTGTCCCGGTTGAACCAGTCCCCACAACGGGAAGAGGGTCAGAACCACACCACAGAACGGTATTACGCAATGTCTCAGAAGACTGAACTCGGAATTGTGAAATCGGAGGATATAAACCGGCAGCGCAACAGTGGTGACAAGATACACTATGATAATCGGGATCGCACCTAACGTCCCGGTATAACTAAAGGTATCGACCGGGTCGAGGTTCCAGCCAAATATCAGGGTAATCGCGAGCGCGGTAAGGATATAAACCCACATCGCGATGTGCGGCGTTTTATGCTGTGGATGGATTTTACCGAAGAATACCGGCAGTAAACCCTCACGCCCGGCACTGAAAAGAATCCGCGCCTGTGAATTGGTTAGTCCAAGCAGGCAAGAGAATATGCTGGTCATGCCGGCAAGATAGCCGATAATCAAAAGGCCGGCGGCCGAGCGCCTGAGCGCGTCGATAAACGGAATTGTGGAACTGCCGATTGCCCTGGCATCGTTATGAAAAGCAATTTCCGTGGCATAGGTAAGGAATACATACACGACACCGATAGCGAGTGTGCCTATCACCAACGCTCGCGGAATGTTCTTGCGGGGATTTTCGGTTTCTTCGGCCAGGGTCGCGGAGTTCTCCCATCCCACGAAAAAGTACACGGCGAGTGGAAAGCCAAGCCCCATGCCGGCCAGGCCGCCCGATAGATTGGAGGGCAAAAACGGCGCCCAGCCAAGCGATTCGCGATTGACGACCAGCATGATCACAGCGCCGAGCAGCAAGAGGCCGAGCTCGAAATAAAAAAAGATCGCGGCCCAGGTGGTCGAGATCTTTACACCGCGCGCGACCAGAAACCCGCAAAAACCGGTCGCGGCGACACATAGCAATTGCCACGGTATGTTGATCCCGGCATAAAGCTTGATCGTGTCATGCGCCCATCCCCCGGAGATCGCGACAATCGCCGCCGCCGCTATGGCGTAGCCGACAACAGTGAATAGTGATGCCGCGGCTCCGGCGCTGGGACCGAAGGCCATGCCGATAAACGTGACAAAAGATCCTGTGCTCGGTCTGTATTTTGAGAATTCCGCGAGCGTGTTGCTGAGAAAGAGAATCGCTGCCATCGCCACGATAATCGTCAGCGGTGCCGCCACGCCGGCGCCGCCGACTATAACTCCGAGACCAAAATAGATACTTACCGCCGGCGCGATATTTGCCAGCGTCGAGGCGACGATTTGGGGTAATCCCAGTGCATTGCGGCTAAGCCGATCCGCTTTCATGAGTCATACATCAGTCGCAGTCTATCTGAATTTGCGGACGACCGAGATATATCCGGTCTCGATGAGGAGGGAGAGTCTCTTACGGACAGATGCCTTTGCGCCGATCTTTTTTTGTCCGCGGCCTCTGGTCTCCTGCTGCCACATCACTTCCATCCCAAACCTTCATCGCGGTCCTGGCTATGTCCTTGAGCATCTCGGGATTCGCGACGGCCTTGTTCACCACGTTCAGGCCCTGGGCGACGCCCAGAAAGAAGCGTGCGAGTGCCCGCGTATCGCGGTTCGCGGCCAGCGAACCTTCATCTTGAGCCCGGCGCAGAACGCGGTAGATCGCCGATTCCTGCTGCCCGACTGCGTGCATAATCTTGCGGGCGATAGCGTCTCCGCTGGACGGACATTCGAGCGCGCTATTGGTTATAAGACAACCTCGCGGAAATCGCGGATCGCTGTTGCGCCGGATAATCGAATCGAGCATTCGTTCGATCGCGCGCCGCGGATCGGGGTCGGACAATTCCGCCACCAGGGAGTTTGCGACCGCTTCAAGGTAGTGGTCGACCGCCGCGAGGAACGCGCCTTGCTTATCGCCGAAGGTCGCGTAGAGGCTGCCGCGGTTTATGCCGGTGGCCTCGACCAGGTCCTGAATCGACGTGGCCTCGTAGCCACGGGTCCAGAACAGCGTCATCGCGCGGTCAAGAACCTCGTCAACGTCGAATTGTCTAACGCCTGCCATTTCCTATCATATTGGAACAATCGGAATTTTACTTTCGCGGTCTCCCGCACGCAAGAACATCAATAAACAAGGTGTGAGAAACACCGCCAAGATCGCGGCTCGAGACCTTTCTTGACTGATCGTTCCGAGATCGGTTATAGACTCGGTTGCGCCCGATAACGGACAGGAAGCCCCAAGCCATCACGCGCCCGCCAGGAGAGACCCACGATGAGTTCGCCGTCGATCGACCTATACACCGCGTCCACCCCCAACGGCTGGAAAGTCTCCGTATACCTGGAAGAGACCGGGGTGCCATATACCGTACACCGTATCGACCTGGGCAAGGGGCACCAGAAAGAGCCAGAGTTTCTGCGCATCAATCCCAACGGCCGTATTCCAGCGATCGTCGACCGCGCCAATGGCGATTTCCAGGTATTCGAAAGTGGAGCGATCCTGCTGTACCTGGCTCACAAGACCGGCAAGCTCCTGCCCAAGGACGAAAAAGGCGAGTCACGGGTGACGCAGTGGCTGATGTTTCAGATGGGCGGTATCGGGCCGATGATGGGTCAGGCCAACGTGTTCTACCGCTACTTTCCGGAAAAGCTTCCGTCTGCCATCCAGCGCTACCACAACGAGTGCCGCCGCCTGTTCGAAGTGCTGGAAGGGCAACTCGTGGGCCGCGAATATCTGTGCGACGAATATAGCATCGCTGATATCGCCAACTGGTGCTGGGTACGCATCTACAAATGGAGCGGCGTCAACATCGAAGGCCTGGTCAATCTGCAAGCCTGGCTTGCGCGGTTGGAAGCGCGTCCGGCATGCCAGCGTGGTATCGCAGTGCCGGAACCGCTGGTCTTGCAGGAGAACAAAAACACCGCCGAGGTGGAAGAGATGGCGCGGAAAATTCTGACTCGCTAGAAAACTACTTCGGACAAGGGGGGACGCCGTGCTTCAATATCACAGCTTCGAGGAAATCATCGACGACCCGGGTTTGCGAATCGTACTGGTCAAGGGCATGCCCAGTCCGTGGGGGCAGGCCGCCAAGACCATCTTCGAAATCAAGGGGCTCGAGTACCTCGCCGCACCCTGGCAGGCGGGACAGCCGAACGGCGACATCGTAGCCTGGGGTGGCGAAGCCAGCGCGCCGATCGTGGCTTGGGCCAAGGAAAAGCCTATCCACCGATGGATCGACATCCTTTACCTGGCCGAGCGCCTGGCGCCCAAGCCCGCGTTGATTCCGGCGGACGCCACGCAACGCGCGCTCATGATCGGGTTCTCTCACGAGATCTGCGGAGAAAAGGGTATCGGCTGGAATCGCCGCCTGCAGCTCTTTGCGCCAGCGTACGCATCCGGCAGCCCTCCCGCAGGCATAGGCCTGATGGGCAGCAAGTATGGCTATAACGAGGGCGACGCGAAGGCGGCCGGTGAACGTACCGCCGCATCGCTAAGGGCGCTGGCGGCTCAACTCGAGTCGCAGTACGCGCGTGGCGTGCACTACTTCGTCGGCGACTCCTTGAGCGCGCTCGACATCTACTGGACGTCCTTCGCCAATTTGCTGGACCCACTGCCGAAAGAACAGTGTCCGATGCCCGAGGCCTGGAGGCCCGGCTTCACCGCGAGCGACCCGGCAATCAAGGAAGCGCTGGCACCGCTGCTGCTGGAGCATCGCTCCCGAATTTTTCGCGATCACTTCCGCGATCCGATGGAGCTGTAAACGCGACCGCCGCGTGGCGCTCACCTGGCGCGGCGCGGTCGCTCCTGCAGATACGGGCGCGGCGCGCCGGCGAGGGCTTTGGCGCTACTTGTTCCTCGGCAGGTTGACAAATACCGCCGCCGCCACGACCGAGGTCCATAGCCCCTCGCGATCGCCGATCGCCGATTGCGTGACGTTGCGGGTCGTGACGATCTTGTCCGACACCTTCCAGATATCCTTGCGCTCGTCGTAACTCGCGTTGGGATCGAAGTCGACGCCCAGGATGGTGGCGAGCATCGTCGCCGCGAGGTCTTCGGCATAGTCGCCCGCCTTCTGGTCGGTCTCGCCGAAACTCTTGTGTTCCGAGAGATAGCCGTACTGATCCTTGTCGGCCGGAATCGCGAGCCCTACGGATGACGCCACCAGGCGATGCGGTTCGTTGGTGGCGTTGTCGTACATCACGGCGTAAACGATCTGGCCGGGCTTCAGATGCTTCAGACCCTCCTGAACCGGAATCACTTTACATCCTGGAGGAAAAATCGAACTCACCCGCACCAGGTTGAACTCCGCGATACGGGCGTCGCGCAGCGCAAGCTCGAATGAGGTGAGCTTCTCGCTATGCCGCCCCACTCCTTTGGTCAGAAAGATCGCGTCTCCAATCGGCCCCATCTATTTCTCCTCGATTCCATTGCTCCGCCTGACCGGTTTCCAAACCGCACGACGCGTGCACCGCGCATCATGAACATATCCGCGGCCGATTGCGGTCACACCCACGTTGCCGCCGAGTTACTTTTCTATTTCGTCCAGGTGATCAGATTGGCGCCACCCCCCGACGCTTCATTCATTAAAGCAATGCTGGTCAGGCCGCTCAATTGGCGGCGCCCCGAATTTGCCGGCTTTGAGCGAAATGTGGTACGCGGCATTTATACCGACGGTGACTTTAAGAAGACCGGACGGGTGGACTCTCGGATCGGTCTGCCAAAGCCACTCAATGAAGGCCGGCGAAGCCAGCCAACGCAGGCTGGCAAAGCCCGCGTATGGAGGACCGGCGCATGATTTCGTTCGACGATTACGCCTCTCACGACGGACTCGGACTCGCCGAACTGGTCGCCCGCGGCGAGGTGACGCCGGACGAACTCGCCGCCGCCGCGTTCGAGGCGGTGGCGAAGATTAATCCCAAAATCAACGCCGTGCTGCAGACGCTTCCCAACGAGGCCGGGGCGGAAATTCGCGCCGGCCTTCCTCGAGGTCCGTTCACCGGCGTGCCCTTCATGATCAAGGAACTCATTCTGCACGCCAAGGGCGTCCGTTGCGACAGCGGATCGAAATTTACGCAGGGCTTCGTGGCGCCGGCGGACACCGAACTGATGGCGCGTTTTAGGCGCGCCGGCCTGGTGCTGGTGGGCACCACGCAGACGCCGGAGTTCGGCTATAGCCCGACCACCGAGACCCGCGCCTTCGGCCCCGTGCACAACCCGTGGGACCTCGGACGCAGCGCCGGCGGCTCCAGCGGCGGGTCGGGCGCGGCGGTGGCGGCGCGCGTCGTGCCCCTCGCCCACGCCAACGACGGCGGCGGCTCGATCCGCATTCCGGCCTCGTGCAACGGCCTGGTCGGACTCAAGCCCTCGCGCGATCGCATCCCCTCGGGCCCGGACAATGGCGATCTGCTCTGCGGGCTGGCGTGCGAGTTCGTGTTGACGCGCAGCGTGCGCGACGCTGCCGCGATGCTCGACGCGGTGGCCGGTCCGGACGTGGGAGCGCCAGGCCATTCCGTGGCGCCCGCTCGCCCTTACCGCGAATTGATTGCGGCCGCGCCGGAGCGCCTGCGTGTCGCTTGGACGGCCACGCCCGCTTCAGGGGACAAGGTCGACCCGGAATGCGAAAAGGCCGTGCACGAAACGGTACGGTTGCTCGAAAGTCTCGGCCACACGCTGATCGAAGATCGCCCACGCTACGACTGGGACGCGTTCCTCGAAAACGTACACGTCATCTGGACCGCGTTCACCGTCACTTCGATCGACGCCGCGGCGGCGGCGCTCCAGCGCAAACCGGGGCCCGACAACCTCGAAGCAGTGACGCTCGCCTGCTACGAGGACGGCAAGCGCTACTCCGCCGCTGACCTGCTCAACGCGATTGCGCACGGCAATCTGGTGTCGCGGCAGGTCGGCGCTTTCTTCGAGAACGTGGACTTGCTCGTAACCCCGACAATCGCGCGCCTACCAGCGCCGCTAGGCGAACTCGACCAGCACCGCAAAGGCATGACCGCGATGGAATGGACGCGACAGGTTTTTTCCTACGCGCCCTTCACGCCGCTCTTCAACACCACCGGCCAACCGGCCATCTCGCTGCCTCTGCACTGGAGCGCCGGCGGGCTACCCGTCGGGGTTCAGATAGCCGGCCGCCTGGGTGACGAAGCGGCGTTGCTGCGAGTGGCCGCTCAACTCGAACAAGCGCGTCCGTGGGCCGCCAAACGCCCGCCGGTGCATTGATGCGTCAGCCGAGCCGCGCGATTCGCGCAACTACGCGGTCGACGAAAGCGCCCGCCGAGCCCAGGTAAGCCGCCGGATCGGTCAAGCCGTCGATCTGCTCGTCGCTCAGGTGGCGCCGCACCTCGGCGTCGTCGCGCAGCGCCTGGCGGAGTGGTTTGCCCTCGGCGATCGCACGATCCGAAACGCGCTGAAGCACATGATGCGCCGCCGCACGGCCCATCACCGGCATCAGTCCGGTCGCCACCGCCTCGGCCATGATCAGCCCGCCGCCAAGGTCCAGGTTACGGCGCATCCGCGCCGCGTCGATCGTCATTCCCGCGGCGATCGTGAGCGCATGCGCCATCGCACCCGCGCAAAGGACGAAACATTGCGGCAGCGCCAGCGCCTCGCTTTGCCAGGGACCCGTGGCGCGCTCGTGATCCTGCCCCATCGCGGTCAGCATCAAGGGCGCCAGCGCATGTACGCCACGCGCGGCGGCAATGATGTACTCGGCGGCGACCGGGTTGCGCTTTTGCGGCATCGTGCTCGAACCGCCGCGGCCCGCGGCGTGCGGCTCGAAAACCTCGGCCACCTCGACCTGCATCAGCAGCGCGATGTCGAACGCAAACTTGGAGAGGCTGCCACATACCAACCCCAGCAGCGCGGCAATTTCCGCCATGGTGTCGCGCGCGGCATGCCAGGGCACATCCGGCACGCCCAGGCCAAGCTCGCACGCCAACGCCTCGGTCACCGCCACTCCGTTCGTGCCGAGCGCGGCGAGCGTTCCCGCGGCGCCGCCGAATTGCACCACGAGAGCACGGCGCGCCGCCTGATCGAGCCGCTCGACATGGGCCGCGAGCGGCGACGCCCATACCGCGCACTTGAGCCCGAAAGTTATCGGCACCGCGTGCTGCAGGTGCGTTCGTCCGGCCATCGGCGTGTTGCGATACGCGCTCGCGCGCGCCGCCAGTGTGCGGGCGAGCGCCACCAGATCGCGCCGCAAAAACTTGAGCGCACTCCGCATCTGAAGCACGAGCGCGGTATCGAGAATATCCTGCGTAGTCGCGCCCAGATGCAGGTAGCGCGCGGCCTCTTCGCCGGCCACGCGGCCAACCTCGCTCACCAAAGCCGGGACCGGCACGCCGGTGGCACGCGTGCCCTCGGCGATTCGCTCGATCCGCAGGTTCTCGACCCGCGCCGCCTTCGTGATCGTCTCGGCGATTTCCGGCGGGATCAGGCCGAGGCTCGCTTCGGCCCGCGCGAGCGCGGCCTCGACGTCGAGCATCAACTGAAGATGCGCCATGTCGGAAAAGAGCGCGCGCGTCTCGGCTGTTCCCCAGAGCGCTCCGGAGATTTCCGAATCCGCCGGATGGACGCTCATCGGCTCTGCCCGCGAAACTGCAAGCGCATCGTTTTACACGTCGAGAAACACGGTCTCGTTGCCGCCCTGCAACACGATGTCGAAATGCAGGGTGCGCTCATCCCCGATGCTTTCCGCGAAGCGCGCGATCAGCGTAGCCCGGCGACCGGCAGGTAGCTCGCTCAGCAGCGGATCGGCCCCATTTAGCGGCTCGTCGGGAAAATATATCCGCGTGACGAGCCGCTTCAGGAGCCCACGCGCGAAGACGGACAGGTTGATATGCGGCGCCTGCGGCGCGCCATCGCCGCCCGGCACCGGCCCCGGCCTGATGGTGCGCAGGCGAAAGCGGCCGTCCGGACCGGTTGCGATGCGGCCGAACCCGTGGAAGTTGGGATCGAGCGGTCTTGGCGGGCGTCCATTTTCGCG
Source organism: uncultured delta proteobacterium (assembly GCA_963755905.1). GTDB lineage: Bacteria > Desulfobacterota > Binatia > Binatales > Binataceae > JAKAVN01. The sequence continues at coordinate 169,604 of CAVWLM010000002.1, read as the reverse complement.
CGGCTCATCACGCTCGAGGTCTTCGGGATGATCGTAACGGCCCGCGGCGTTCGCCTGCCATACCTCGATCATTGCGTCGGTGACCGGCGCGCCGTCGCCGTCGAGCACGCGCCCCTCGATCACGATGCGCTCGCCAACCGCGCCGCGGGCGACAAGGTCGTTCCACCCTTCGTGGATCAGCGCGCGATGAAAAAACGGGCCGATAGTTTGCGAGGGCGTTAGCCGGGGACTCATCTCGCGCCTCGGCTGTCCGCGCGTTCTTGCGGGGTCGCGTTGCGGCCGCGCAGCACGATATCAAAACGGTAGCCCAACGCGCGCTCCGGTATGGTTGTTTCGATGTCAAAGGCGCAGATCAGTCGCGCGCGCGCCGCCGGATCAGGCACGCTCTGGTAGATCGGATCGATCTCGAGCAGCGGATCGCCCGGGAAATACATCTGCGTAATGAGCCGGGTCGCGAAAGCGGGGCCGAAAAGGCTGAAATGAATATGCTGCGGGCGCCACGCGTTGTAATGATTTTTCCACGGATAGGCGGCGGGCTTGATGGTGAAGAAGCGGTAGGCGCCGTCGGCGCCGGTCGCCACGCGGCCGACTCCTGAAAAATGCGGGTCAAGCGGAGCGTCGTGCTGATCGATATCGTGGGCGTAGCGGCCGGCCGAGTTGGCCTGCCAGATCTCGACCAGCGCGCCGGAAACCGGATGGCCGTCCTCGTCGAGCACGCGGCCGGTCACGACGATGCGCTCGCCCAACGCCTCGCCGCCGGCAAAGCGTGTGAGGTCGGCGTCTCCCGCGCCCACCAGCTCGGCGCCTGGACGCGGTCCCGTGATCTCGGAGAGCGTATGGGCGATCCGAATCGGCGGATGCTTCGGCGCTCTTTTGTGCGTGCTCGCATAAGCGTTGTGGGCGTAAGGTGGATCGATCCCTTCGGCCGTGCGCCGGTAGTCCAGGAGCGTGCTCATTCGGGCTCCTCCTGTAGCGTCTCCATCCAGGGGTCTAAATCATAGCGGGCGGCAGACGATGTTGAGCACGGCCTGACGGCGCTCTTCGCGCACTGCATGGAGCGCGCGGTCCAGGGCCGCGGGCAGTTCCTTCGGATCGGTCACCGCCTCCCCGTGACCGCCGTAGGCCCGCACGAAAATTTCATACGCGGGCTGCATCCCGAAGCGCACGAACGGCATGTCGCCGGTGCGCATCGACCATCCTTCGGGATGCACACCTTGGACGGCACGATGCACCGCGCCCCACCCGCCGTTGTTCGCGATAATCGTCAAAGTAGGCAGGCCCAACGTTGCCGACGCGAGATGGCACGCGCTCGGCACGCTGAATATGTAGCTCCCATCGCCGACTACCGCGACGACCGTCTTGTCCGGCGCGCCCAGCTTGACGCCCAGCGCAGCGCCTACGCCCCATCCGAGATGACCCGCGGTCGAGTGGCCGAACTGCGTGCCGGGACGGTCCAGAGCGATGTGGCGCAGACTCAGATCATACTCATTGATGAAACCCATCCGATCGTCGCGCACGCGGTCCAGGCAATGGGCTAGCCATTCCAGAGTCACGCGCTCTTGACGCGCCGCCGCCTCGATTTCCTCCTGCGCGGCCGCCAGCAGGCGACGATGCTGCTCGGCCAGCCGCGCCGCGCGCCGCTCGATCGCTCCCCGATGAGGAGCACGCATCGCGGCCAGCACCTCGGTCAGCATCGGCAGCGCCACCGCGGAATCGGCCTGCACGGCAAGGTCGGACTGGAATCCCCATATAGGGTAGCGGTCATAAATCGGATTCACGCCGAGATGGATCACCTTCGATCCGGCGGCGGGACCGCGTAGATGCGGAATCCACGGGACGTCCGTATCGATCACGAAGATCAGATCGGCGTCGTCCAGGTAGGGCGCGGGATCGTAACCGAGATGCAGCAGATGACGGTTGGGAAAGTTGACGTATGCGGGATTGGGATGCTCGACCACCGGCAGCGCGAACGACTCGGCCAGCGCGACAAGGCTCGCAACGGCCGCCGGGTTACGCCCCAACATGCGCGTGATGATGAGCGGCCGTTCGGCGGCGGCGATCATCCGCGCCATCGCCGCGAGCGCCTCCGGCGACGGCGCGGACGGCATAACCGGCGGCTCGAGGCCCTTGGGAGAGTAGCTGAATTCGCTATGCGCCTCGGCCAGCACCTCGCGCGGCAGGCTTAGGTAAACCGGGCCGCGCGGCTCCGCCATCGCCACCGCGAACGCGCGGCGCAGCACGGCCTCGAGCTGCGCGAAGTTGCGCAACTCGTAATCCCATTTGACGAACTCGCGCACGATCGAGCCCTGGTCGAACGATTCCTGGCCCCAGTGGATCAGCGTGTCGCGCGCGCCGGGCATCCCGGCCTCGCTAAGCGGCGTACGGCCCGCGCATAACACCAGCGGCACGTTGGAACGGAACGCGTTCATCAGCGCGCCGAGCGCGTTGGCGGTGCCGGGCGTGGTATGAACCATCGCTACCGCCGGCTCGCCGGTGACCAGGTAGTAACCGTGCGCCATGCTGACGGCGCAACACTCGTGCGCGACCATCATCGCGCGGGGCGCGGATTTGCGATCGATGGCGCGCCGGGAAAACGCGTCGATGATCGAGGCGAAATCCGTGCCCGCATTGCCGATCAGGTAGCGCACGCCCAGCACTTCGAGCATTTCGAGAAAGGCCTGCGCCGTATTTTCGATCGCGACTGTTTTGCGTGTGCTCATCGTGATCGTTTGCGCCTCTGGATATTCGATAACGTGTTCCGCGCTCGAAAGCATACCCCGGCGCGGCCGCGCTTGCGACCCATTGGCGGCGCGCGAGTTCAATGGAAGACTGCGTCATGCCGCGCAGTATCGGCGTTCCGCGAAGCTTTCGCGGCGTGCGCGTCCTAGGCCGCGCAATTCCAATCGCGTTGGCGTTCGCTGTCGCTTCCGCGGCCCATGCCGCCCCTTTTACTCCCGCCGGTTCCGGGCCGTCGGCGTGGCGCCCCATCGTGCTGAAGGGCGCCGCGATACCGCGGCTTCTCGGCAGCGCCGAGAACCATCTCGAGGTACTCGCGTCGCATGACGGACATCTGGCGCCGATTCCGTTTCAGGTGGATGAAGTGCTGCCCAATGGCCGCTACGCGCTGCCCGATGGACCCGAGCCGCTGACCGGCGACCGTCCCGGAATCCTCGACCGTAACGACGAAATCGCGATGATGCTCTCCGATCTCGGCGATCGCGCCGCGCCGGCGTCGCGCGAGCTTCCTTCGGATGCATTCGAGATCGAAACGCTCGACCCCGCGACTGGCGACCGCCGCTACGCCTATATCACCGCGGTGCCGACGCCGCATCTGAGCCCCCTCTTCTATGTCGGCTACGATCCGGCGCACAGCAGTATCACGGGCGGGAGCTACCGGATGACTTTTCGCGGCGATTTTCCGATCGGGCTCGAGCTCGCGGACGGCCGCGGCAACTTTTCTCCGAGCATCATCGATGGTTCGCAGGTGCGGTTGACCGCGCGGGTGCTCAAGTTGTTCAAGCTGCGGCTCGACGCCGGCGGCGTAGCCAACCATGTGCTGGCCTGGCACGGCGGGCCGATCCGGGTCATCCGCCGGGTCAGCCATTCGGTCAAGCTGGTTTTCGGGATCGAATCGCCGCGCGTGCTCAGCGAGGAGATCTTCTACCGCGAGTACGCGGAGGATTCGTTCACCGCGCGAGTGCTATGGGTACCGCGCCTGCTGTTCGGCGACGTGCGCGTGCGCATCTTGTTCGATTTCACCGGACTACGCGGCTTCACGCTGTGGTGGCCGAACATGGAGCTGACGCCGTTTGACCCAGCGGTTGGAAGCGCAACCGCGGCGGCGGAGATCCTGCGCGATCCGCCGGAGGTGAAATGGCTCGCGCTGAAGGGCGGCGGCAAGATCGTGATGCAGACCTTCACGCCTTCGCCCGACCTCGCGACACTTCGGCGCCGTCTTTACTATTGCGGCGGAGCCGCGGCTCCGCACGCTGCGCGCCCGGTGTCCTCCGATTGCGCCGGCGGCGCTGTTCAGATCGGATATCTGGTGACGGGATGGGAAAATCTTGCGGCCGGAACTCATCGGGTCGATTCGGTGCTGATGGTCCTTCCCGACAGTGCCGAACCGGACACGGCCGCGCACGAGCTTGCTATACCGCCAGGCGTGAGCGTCCGTGCGCTACGGCGCTAGCTTCCACGGCGGTAGCTTCTCGGCGCCGGTCTTTCCGGCTCAGCGAATCGTTCCGAGCTGGCGCAGCAGCGGCATGATCTCGCGCTGGAAGCGCAGCGTATCCTCGTAGTACGAGAGAAACACCATCAGCAGCCCGTCCATCCCCAAGCGGTAGAGCCGGTCCAGCTTTTCGGCAACCTGCTCGCGGGTACCGAAGATCGGCAAGCCACCCCCGCCCAGCGCGAACATCTCGAGCGTGAACTGGTCGAACGAGCCGCTTTGCCCGGAAAGACCGCCGGCCCAGTTTTGGGCCGCTTCGCGATCCATCTGTTCCAGGATGCGGCGGCGTTCATCCAGGGCCTCGCGTTCCGTCTCGCCCCAAACCACGAACGGAAAACAGCAGCACTTGACGCTGCGTCCATAGCGCGCGGCGCGTGTTTGAAAATCGGCGGTCACCTCGGCGCTCGCTTCAATCGACGGCGGGGAGACAAAAGCCATGTCGCAGAGCCGCGCCACCAACTGGCGCGCGTCCTCCGAGCCGCCGGCATTGGCGATTGGCGGATGCGGCTTGCGGGTCGGCTGCGGCATCACCCATCCGTCGCGAATCCGGTACCACTTCGATTCGTGGTTGAAGGTGCCCGGCTCGCTGGTCCACAAACCCCTGATGATTTCGATATAGGCGGCGGTGCGCTCGTAGCGTTCGCCATGCGGCAGGACCTCGATCCCCATCATGCCGAACTCGCGCTCGCTCCATCCACTGACCACGTTGAGACCCCATCGCCCCTTGCCGATATGGTCGAGCGTGGCGCCCATCTTCGCGGCAACCAATGGATGAAAAATCGGCACATGCACGGTGGAGAAGACCTGGATGCGCTGGGTTGTGGCGAGCAGCGCGCCCGCCCAGGTCATGGTCTCCAGCGAGATCCCGAGAAAATCCGTCTTACCGCCGTAGCCCTTCCACTTGGCGACCGGAAAAAGAAAGTCGAAGCCGGCGGCCTCGGCAACTCGCGCGATCTGCGCGTTGGACTCGTAGGTCCAATCGTCGGGCACCGGTTTGTAGGTGCTGATCGAGTATGCGTTGCTGCAATTGGGCATGAAGAGCCCCAGGCCCAGCGGCTCGCGCTGCTCGCCGGTTGCGGTTGAACTAATCTGACTCATCGCTGACTCAAACCTCGAGCGCGCTAACCGACCTTGGCGAGCAGATTGGCCATGTCGTCGGCGTGCTCCTCTTCCACCTTGAGGATGTCCTCCACGATGCGCCGCGTGGTCATATCGTCATTGCCGAGCCATCGCACGATCTCGGAGTAGGATTCGATCGCGACGCGCTCGGCAACCAGATCTTCCTGGATCATCGTGGTTAGGCTGTTATGTCGTCCGTACTCGGAATGGCTGCGCTCCGCGAGCCCCTTGGGATCGAAATTGGGCTCGCCGCCGAGCTGCGTGATCCGCTCCGCGACCCAGTCCGCATGCTGCTGTTCTTCGCCCGCGTGCTGCAGGAACTCGGCCCGCGCGGGCTCGGCGTCAAGCCCCTTGGAAAGATAGAAGTGCGACTTGTAGCGCAGCACGCAGACAATTTCGGTCGCGAGCACGTCGTTAAGCACCTTGATCACTTGCGCGCGGTCGGCGTGATAGCTCTCGGTGACGGCCCCAGACTGCATGTGCCGACGCGCGCGCTCGCGTATCTTCTTGACGTCGGCGACGAAACCTCCGGTCGGCGGTTTGATCGACTTCGTTCGTACTGCCATCCTGGTCTCCCGGTGAAACTTCTCCCGGCGTCCCCCACCTGCTTACTTAGCGCGTCCCCTGCCGCGCGAAAAGATCGAAAGCGTATCCCGATTCGCGCTAGGCGTTGGCGAGACCCTCGATCGCGCGAAGAATCCGGGCGCGGCGCTCTTTGGGATCGGGCGCGAACGATTCCGGCTGCAACGCCGTCGCGGTAACGCCGGCCTTGGCAAATTCGGCCAGCCGCGCGCGGCAACGGTCCAGAGAGCCGAAGACGTAAATCTCCTCGAGCATCCGGTCCGGCACGGCGGCCAGCGCGGCCTTTCGATCGCCGGCATTCCAGGCCTCGGCAGCCGTCGCGGCTTCGTGCTCAAAACCGATCTCGCGGAAGAAATTGTTGTACTGGGGCACGGTCATGTAGGCGGTCAGATGGCGACGCAGGTCGTTGCGCAACGCGTCGCTATCCTCATCGACTCCGACAAAGATGCGGCAGAGGACTTCGAGCGGCGCGCTGGAGTCCTTGCCGGCGGCCCGTTGACCCTCTCGCACGTGCTCGATCATCGGAGGCAGACTTTCGGGCGTGATGAAATTGGTGATCAAGCCGTCGCCGATCGCGCCCACCAGGCGGAGCATCTTCTCTCCCTGCGCGCCGAGATAGATCGGCGGCGGCTTGTCCAGCGTGACGTTCATGCGAAAGCCGTTGATTTGGACGGTCTTGCCCTTGACCGTAACCTTGTCACGGTTGAACGCGCTGCGGATTGCGTCGACCGTCTCGCGCACGCGGGTAAGCGGATGCTCGAACGGCACGCCCATCCACTGCTGAACGATCACAGGCGTCGAAGTTCCGAGTCCCAGAATGAGCCGGCCGCCGGAAAGTTGTTGCACGGTCGCCGCCGACATCGCGATCAAAGCCGGCGAGCGGGTGAAAACCGGCACGATCGCGGTGCCCAGGCGCAAGTTGGGAGCGAGCATCGCCGCCGCGGCCAGCGGAGCGAAGGCTTCGGTCGAAAAGGATTCGAATGACCAGACGTCGTCATAACCGCAGCGCTCGGCCGTACGCACCAGGTCGACGAAGTATTGGTTCTGAAACGCTTCCAGCGGGATCGTGATTCCCTGTCGCATCGTAATGTCTATCTCCGTGGGCGCAACTTCAAATAAATGCGGACCCTTGCGCGCCACGTCTTTATTACATGGTGCCGCACCTTGAGGCCAAGCCCCGGCGTGGCCGGATGGGACGAGCGTGACGGTTGCCTTGGCCGCGTCACGTAGGAGCGATGCGAAAAATCCGACTTTCTCGACCGAATTGAATCGAGCATACCAATCTTGCTACCATAAATCGTACGAGTGGTAGGGCAGATTTCACGATGAGTGTCGCAAAGCTTTCCGTTTCGCTTCCTGATTCGCTGGTCAGGTTTGTCGAAAGCTATCGCAAAAAGCACGCGCTGCGGAGCCGCTCTCAAGTTTTCGAGGAAGCGGTCAAGCTCCTGCGGAGCCGGGAACTGGAGGCCGCCTATCGCGAGGCAAGTATGGGCAGCGACAAAGCCTGGGAAAGTCCCGCATCGGATGGGCTCGACGATGAGACGTGGTGAGATTTACTACGCTGATCTGAGTCCGACCGTCGGCTCCGAAATCAACAAGCGCCGCCCCGTGCTCATCGTAAGCACTGAGGCGAACAATCGGGCGGCAAGCACGATAACCGTGCTGCCAATCACTTCTCAGATCAGCAAGATATATCCTTTCGAGATTCCACTACCGGCCGGGGATACCGGGCTGCCCAAAGCTTCGAAGACGCAGGCGCAACAGATTCGCACAATTTCAAAGGTGCGCATCAAGGGCGGGGCGCTGGGGCGGCTTGGACCGGCGCTCATGCGCAAGACCGGCGACGCAATGCGCCTTCATCTCGACTTGTAGTCCGGCGATTCATCAAGTGTTCGCATAACTGACTCCTTTCACGGCGCCGGTATCGCGGGGTTGTATATCAGAGCGACAGCGCCGACTACTTCGCACGCGCGCTTGCCGCTCGCGTGCCGCGTGAATAGGATGCGCCACCGGCAGCGCTCTGTTGACCTCGGCGCCGCGACCACAACGATGCGCACGAGAACCGTCATCCACAGGGCGCAAGCGCTGACCATAACTTCCGGCTTGTTCGGCCGCATCCTCTCGCTCGATCGAGTCCTGTCGCTCGATCGCATTCTGCCGACCGAGCCGGATTCGCCGCGTGCCTGGGTGATCGCGTTCGCGGCGTTTGTCTCGATGTTCACGATGTTCGGGCTGGTCTACAGCTTCGGCGCTTTCGTGGCGCCGATAACCGCCGAGTTCCATTCGAGCCGTGCGCAAATTTCAGCGATCTTTTCGATTACCGCGTTCATCTTTTTTATCCTGGGCGCTCCGGCCGGGCACATCTCCGACCGAATCGGCGCGCGGCCCGTGATGCTGGCGGGCGCGCTCTTCGTGGGCGCCGGCCTCATATCGACCTCCCGGATCGACCATTTGTGGCTGAGCTATCTGACCTACGGCGTGGGCGTCGGTATCGGAGTCGCGTGCGGATACGCGCCGATGGTCGCAGTGGTCAGCGGATGGTTCGTGCGCCGGCGCAACACGGCGCTGGGCATCGCCGTCTCGGGCATCGGCTTCGGCACGATTGTTGGTGCGCCGCTCGCGGCAAAGTGCATTCCGCTTTACGGATGGCGCCATACATACGAGCTGTTCGGTGTGTTGGGTGCTTCGCTGCTTTTGCTTTCCGCCACGCTCGCGAAGCGACCGCCCATCGCGCGCGGCAGCAGCGGTCCCAGCACTGGAGAAGCGCTGCGGACGCCGGCTTTCATGCTGCTCTACGCGTCGTCGTTTCTATGTTCGGTACCGCTCTTCGTGCCGTTTGTATTTCTACCCGCCTTCGCGCGCGAGCTCGGGGTCAGCGCGGTCTCGAGCGCCGCGCTGATTGGCGTCATCGGGATCGGCAGCGTATTGGGACGCCTCGGCCTCGGCACGCTGGCCGACCGGCTGGGACTGATCGGCCTGTATCTACTGTGCTTCCTGTTGCAGGCGTTGAGCTACGCCATCTGGCTTGGCGCACACTCCTACCTGACTCTGGTGATCTTCGCGCTGGTGATTGGCACCGGCTACGGCGGTTACTCGGCACTGGCGCCCACGGTGCTGGCGCTGTTCTTCGGCACCCGCAACCTTGGCGCACTGGTGGGCTCGCTCTACACCAGCAACGCGTTCGGCACGCTTATCGGACCGCCGCTCGCCGGCTTTATCATCGACCGCACCGGGAGCTATCGATGGGCGATTGCCGCCGCATTCGCGATGGCGGCGATTGCCTTTCTCGTCCTGCTGCCGTTACCGCGATGCGAGATTCCCGAAGCCACGCCTCAGAAAATGGGGTGATTCTGGATCTGCTTGTACTTCGGATACCCGGACGAGACGCCATACTCCATCACGCCGTAGCCGACCGAATTTCCGTCGCGCACCTCGATCACGTGATCGCTCAACGTGCGCACCAGTCGGCGAATCTCGGGATCGCGCAGGTCCCAGCGGTCGTGCTCGACGTGGAGCGGCCCCTTGTCGTCGCCCTGCGCCCATCCACGCAACCCGCCGTACATCCCGGACTTCAAATAGTAGCGTCCGGATAACATCTTGACCTGCACGCGCCGCTTGTTGCCGCCCGCGAAGGTCATCTCGAACTCGGCCGTGTCCATCGTCTGGCCGAGGGGATCGTTGGCCCAGGCAATCTCGTGCGCGATGCCCGTGATTCGGCGGCGGCGCTCGGCGGGTTGTCCGAGCGGCAGGACCTCTTCGCCGGTGATGTAGATGAAATCGCCGGGCGCGCGCTCGTTGAAATACCATTGCAGGCCGTGATCGGCGAACTGGACGGTCGACCAGGTGAACAGCAGCGGCGGAAAGTAGGAAAGCGGCGGCTTGGTCTCGTCGGTGTGCAACTCGGCACGGATGCCCCAGGAGCGGTCGCGCTGTCCCCACCAGGTTTCGGGCTTGAGCTCGTGGCGTTTGCCGCCCGCCTTGATCCATCCGGAGTAGCGCCCGACCTGCTGTGCGCGCGCGATCTGCTCGGCGACGCGGCCGTGGCGCCGGCGGAAATGCGGCTCCTCTTCGTGCGGATTAAGGGTGGCGTTGAACTCGATATCGAAACTCAGACCCGAGTCATTCTCTTCCAACATGATGCGATGGCGGCGCAGGCCTTCGAGTACATGAATCTGCAGCGGCCCGACGCGGGTCAGCAGCGGGTCGGGCCGCAGCCGGCGCGACATCCGGATGTTGTGCTGCACGTTGTCGATAGTTATTCCGGCAAACGCGTCCATCACGTTTTTGTTCGGGTAGTAGCCAAGGCCGATGTCGAAAATGATGTCGCCGGCGGGCACCGGGTGCCCCGTGTACCACATCCGCTCCATCCAGGCCGGATCGCTGGTACCGACGTGATCGAAAGTGGTGGGGAGCTGATGACCGATGAAATCGTCCTGCGCTGTAAGCATTTTTGCGGCCCGTCCTTGTGTCCCTAAGCATTCGCGCCGCGCGAGATTTCCGCAAAGAGCGGATTCGCGGTCAGCGCCAGTTCACGCTTCACCGCCTCGCGCATATAGTTCGTAAGTGTGTCCTCGACCGATTTCGCAACCGCGGCGTCGAGCTTCGGCCGACGCTCGCTGAGCCATTTCAGCACGCCGCACACCTCGGCCTCCAGCCGATCGCGGCGCGCCTCCAACTCCTTGGTGTCGAGCGTGCCCGCAGCCGCAGACGGCGTCGCGTAAGCCGGCGGGCGTTCGATTTGTCCGCGGCACAATTCGTCCACCCGGCTTAGAGCCGCCTCCTGCAGGCCGACCTGCTCGAGCGTAACCTCGCGCGACCATGCCAGGCGCGGGCGCATGTTGCGCAGCAGGTCCATCACCGCGAAAGCCTGGCCGCGAGCGTAAGCGTCGTCGACCCGCGGAATAATCTCGCGCTCCAGCGCGATGACGATCCCGTCGATCAGCCGGTTGAGCGAATTGTTCATGGTTTCTCGCCCGACAATAGTCTTTCCAACTGCGCCAGCAGGCGCCATAGCTGCGCGCCCATCGTGGCCATCCGCAGGTCGTCGAAGTTCCCGCTCTCGAAGCAGTTGGCCGCGCCAACATGGATCACGGCCAGGGTGAAAGTGCCGAATATTTCGTAGAAGGTAACCGCGCCCGGATCGACCACTATTCCGCTCAATTCCTGGTAACGCCGGTAAAGCTCGTCGCGCGCGACCAGGTGGCACATCAACGGCGAGCGGCCGCGAAATGCCCGCATACACATCCAGCCGAGGTCTTGATGCGGATCGCCGAGGTGAACGAGTTCCCAATCGAGCATCGCGCTGATTTGCCCGTCGAGCACCAGGAAGTTGCCGATCCGGTAGTCGCCATGAATTATGCTGATGCGCGGCGCCCGCGGGCTGTTGGCTCGCAGCCATAGCAACACCCACTCCAGGATCGGGTAGGGTTGCCGCGCGTGCCGCCTTAGGTATCGCTCCCAAAAATCGATCTGCACGACCGCCGCCTGGGCGACATCGCGAGCGCCGTCGAGTTGCTCGGCCGAAGTGCCGCGCCACTCGAAGCTATGCAGACGCGCGAGTCCTGCGACGAATTGCTCGCCGAGTGCCGCGCGCGTGGCGTCGTCGAACGCGGCGCCTCCGCCTGGCACCCATGGCAACGGCACCTCGCCGTCCACCTTTTCCATCAGGAAAAAGGGCGCGCCGAGAATGTCATGCGAATCGCTATACCAGTAGACGCGGGGCACGGGGACCCCGCTATGCTCGATCGCCTTGAGCGCGACGAACTGGGGAACGGCGCTGTAGGGCGCGAAAATCCCGTCGGGGGGTCCGATGCGCGCGATCAGCTTGCGATGCTGACGTTTGCCGCCCACCTCCCACGTCGCGTCGAAGCCGTAGGTTAACCACGAGAACCCGACGGAGTAGCGGGTCAGCTCGCCAACCGTGACCGATACACCGGTCTGTTGCTCGATAAAGCCGGTCAGGTGCGCGCGCAACTCTTTCTCGACGGGTTGATACATAAACGATGTTTCGGAATTTACTCTCTTCTGACGCCGAACTCACTGCCCGGCGGCTCGAGGCTGCGCGGCGAAAATTAGCAAACCGCCCATCCCTTGGAAAGCATGGGCGCAGCGCTATTGCCGCTGCGAACTAGGCAATTCGGGCGCACTGCACAATTCAATGGACGGCTATCGATCAATACATTTATCGAAATGGCCTATCGGGGCTTTTACGATATCCGTTCGACACTCGCCCCTCATCGACGTAATTTGGCCTCAATGTTGCGCCCATGTTTCGCCGGCAACGTTGCGAATCGCAGCATTCACCTTCGTGCAAACTGCAACGATGCGGGCGATTGCATTGTGAAGGTCATCGTTTTCTAAGGATCTTCGCGCTGGCATGTCTCGTGCGTGATGCGAAGTCATGTGGGATTTGATTTTCGTCCTGGCGACGATAGCTTTCTTCCTCGTCAGCCTCGCTTACGTGGAGGGGTGTCACCGGCTATGAGCACTTGGGAATTGATCCTGGGATCCGCCGGCGCCGTACTCCTGACCGCGTATCTCGTCTACGCATTGTTACGCCCTGAGCGATTCTAGGGCCCATCCACATCGAGGGGTTTCAGATGTTCTGGAACGCGGTTTTCCAGGTAGGGATTTTTCTCGCCATCGTCACCGCGGTGAGCGTGCCGCTCGGACTTTACATGGCGCGCGTCTTCGCGCACGAGCCAACTTTCCTGGACCCGGTGCTGGCTCCGATCGAGCGTCTCATTTATCGCGTCTGCCGGGTGCGCCCCGGTAACGAGATGACATGGGGCGAATACGCGGTCGCAATGCTGCTTTTCAGCATGGTCGGGATGCTGGTCCTGTATGCGATGCAGCGGCTGCAGGGGTTTCTGCCGCTCAACCCGCAGAAGATGAGCGGGGTGGCGACCGACCTCGCCTTCAACACCGCGGCGAGCTTTACCACCAACACCAACTGGCAGGCTTATGGCGGCGAATCGACCATGAGTTACCTGACTCAAATGGCCGGGCTCGCCTTTCACAATTTCGTCTCGGCAGCGGCCGGTATCGCGATTGCGATCGCGGTTATCCGCGGCTTTGTGCGCCGAAGCGCAAAAACCCTGGGCAATTTCTGGGTCGACCTGACGCGCGCCACGCTGTGGGTGCTGTTGCCGATTTCGGTCGTCTTCGCGCTGGTGCTGGTCTGGCAGGGCGTTCCGCAGAACTTCAGTCCATACGTACACGTCAAAACCGTCGAGGGCGCCGAGCAGGTGGTTGCCGAAGGCCCGGTCGCTTCGCAGGAGATTATCAAGGAACTGGGTACCAACGGCGGCGGCTTTTTCAACGCCAATTCCGCGCATCCATATGAAAATCCGACGCCGCTGACGGACCTGCTCGAACTGATTGCAATCTTCGCGATTGGGGCGGGACTGACTCACACGTTCGGCAAGATGGCGGGCGATCGGCGCCAGGGATGGGTGCTGTTCGGGGTGATGGCGATCATGTTTCTGATGGGTGTGACCCCGGCGATTTGGGCCGAGCAGAGCGGCAATCCGCAATTTGCGGCGCTCGGGCTTCATCAACGGGCCACCGCGAGCCAGTCCGGCGGCAACATGGAGGGCAAGGAGACCCGCTTCGGCGTCATCGATTCGGCGCTGTGGGCGACCGTCACCACCGACACCTCATGCGGCGCGGTCAATGCGATGCACGACAGCTTCACGCCGCTCGGCGGCCTCGTTCCGCTGGTCAACATTCAGATCGGCGAAATCATCTTCGGCGGCGTGGGCTCGGGGCTTTATGGAATGCTGGTGATGGCGGTGCTGTCGGTGTTTATCGCGGGACTGATGGTCGGGCGGACGCCGGAGTACCTGGGCAAGAAAATCGAAGGACGCGAGATGAAGCTCGCGATGCTATTCATTCTGATCTTTCCCGCGGTGATCCTGCTGCCGGCCGCGATAGCGATCGCGACCACGGCCGGACTTGCGGGTATCAGCAATCCCGGCCCGCACGGCTTCTCGCAGATTCTGTACGCCTACTCGGAAGCCTCGGCAAATAACGGGTCGGCCTTCGGCGGGTTGAACGCGAACAGCTTCTTCTACAACACGACGCTCGCGTTCGTGATGCTGTTTGGCCGCTTCATGATGAAGATTCCGGTGCTCGCGCTGGCCGGCTCGCTGGCGGGCAAGCGAGTGGCGCCGCCGAGTGCCGGCACCTTCCCGACCAATGGCGCGATTTTCGTGGTGCTGCTGATCGGCGTGATCCTGATCGTCGCGGCGTTGACGTTCTTCCCGGCCGACGCGCTGGGCCCGATCGTCGAGCACCTCGCAATGATGCAGGGCAAGCTTTACTAGGAGAGGAGTGGATTTCGATGACCGAGCGTAAAGCAGCGGCGCTGTGGGACGGCCGGATCGTCAAGGGCGCACTGGTTGATTCGCTGCGCAAGTTCGATCCGCGCATCCAGGCACGCAATCCGGTGATGTTCGTGGTCGAAGTGACCGCGCTCGCCGTGACGGTGATTCTCTGCCGCGACTTCTTGCTCGGACGCAAGGCGCTCGCCGCGTTCGAGTTTCAGATCGCCCTGTGGCTGTGGTTCACGGTGCTGTTCGCCAATTTCGCCGAGGCCATGGCCGAGGGACGCGGCAAGGCCCAGGCCGACAATCTGCGCAAGACGCGCACCGAAACCCAGGCCAAGCGGTCGGCACCGGCGGCCAGCATCGAATTGGTCACGGCGACCAAGCTCAAACGCGGCGACGTGGTGATGGTCGAAGCGGGCGACATCATTCCCGGCGACGGCGAAGTCATCGAAGGCATCGCGGCGGTCAACGAGGCGGCGATTACCGGCGAATCCGCGCCGGTGATTCGCGAGAGCGGCGGCGACCGCAGCGCCGTCACCGGCGGCACCACGGTCATCTCCGACCACATCAAGGTTCGGATCACCGCCAACCCGGGCGAAACCTTTCTCGACCGCATGATTGCGCTGGTCGAGGGCGCGCAGCGTCAGAAGACGCCCAACGAAATCGCGCTGAGCATCCTGCTCGCCGGCCTCACGATCATTTTCATGCTGGTATGCGTGAGCCTGTATCCATACGCGCGCTACGGCGGCACCTCGCTCTCGCTGCCGGTGCTGGTGGCGCTGCTGGTATGCCTGATTCCGACCACCATCGGCGGATTGCTTTCGGCGATCGGCATCGCCGGGATGGATCGCCTGGTCCAGCACAACGTGCTCGCGATGTCGGGCCGCGCGGTTGAGGCCGCGGGCGACGTCGATACGCTGCTGCTCGACAAGACCGGCACGATCACGCTGGGCAACCGGATGGCGACCGAATTCATCCCGGTCCTCGACGTACGGGTGGAGGCGCTCGCGGATGCTGCGCAACTGGCGTCGCTCGCCGACGAGACGCCCGAGGGCCGCTCGATCGTGGTGCTGGCCAAGCGCGAGTACAGCCTGCGCGGCCGCGAACTCGCGGAGAAGGACGCCCAGTTCATCCCATTCTCGGCGCAAACCCGGATGAGCGGCGTCGACCTCAATGGGCGGCGGATCCGCAAAGGCGCCGGCGACCAGATCGTCAAGTTCGTGCGCGACGCCGGCGGACAGGCGCCGGCCGAACTCGCCGGTATCGTCGAGCGCATCTCGCGCAGCGGCGGCACGCCGCTGGTGGTGGCCGACAACGCGCAAGTCCTCGGCGTAATCCATCTGAAGGACATCATCAAGGAAGGCATCCGCGAGCGCTTCGCACGGCTGCGCGCGATGGGGCTGCGCACGGTGATGATCACCGGCGACAATCCGCTGACCGCCGCGGCGATCGCGCACGAGGCCGGCGTCGACGACTTTCGCGCCGAAGCGACGCCCGAAACCAAGCTCGCGCTGATCCGCGAGGAGCAGGCGCAGGGCAAGCTGGTGGCGATGATCGGCGACGGCACCAACGACGCGCCGGCGCTGGCCCAGGCCGACGTCGGAATCGCGATGAACGCCGGCACCCAGGCCGCCCGCGAAGCCGGCAACATGGTCGATCTCGACTCGAATCCGACCAAGATCATGGAGGTGGTCGAAATCGGCAAGCAACTGCTGATCACGCGCGGCGCGCTGACGACTTTTTCGATCGCCAACGACGTCGCCAAGTACTTCGCGATCATCCCGGCGATGTTCGTCATCGGCTACCCCGAACTGCAAAAGCTCAACATCATGCACCTCTCGACTCCCGAGAGCGCGATTCTCTCGGCCGTCATCTTCAACGCGCTGATCATCGTCGCGCTGATTCCGCTGGCGCTGCGCGGCGTCGCTTACCGGCCGGTCGGCGCGGCCGCGATCCTGACCCGCAACCTGCTCATCTACGGCCTCGGCGGCGTTATCGTGCCGTTCATCGGAATCAAGGTCATCGACCTGTTCGTGGCCGCGTTCCATCTCGCGTAAGGAAGTGAAACCAATGCGCACGCTCATAACCGCAATCGCGATGGCTGTCGCACTGACCGTGCTGACCGGAATCGTCTATCCGCTGGTGGTCTGGGGAATCGCGCAAGTGCTTTTTCCCTGGCAGGCGAACGGCAGCCTGGTGGTGCGCGACGGGCAGGTCGTCGGCTCCGAAGTCATCGGACAGAATTTCGCCGCGCCGCGATATTTTCATCCCCGCCCGTCCGCCGCCGGCGACAAGGGCTACGACGCGAGCAACTCGAGCGGCTCCAATCTCGGACCCACCAACCGCAAGCTGATCGATGCGACCAAGGCCGCGTGCACAAGGTGATCGAGGAAAACCCGGGCACCACTGCCGCGCAGGTGCCGATGGACATGGTGACCGCGTCGGGCAGCGGGCTGGACCCGGAGATTTCTCCGGCGGCCGCGGAGCTTCAGGTGGCGAGGGTCGCGAAAGCGCGCGGCCTTGGCGAGGACGCGGTGCTCGACCTGGTGCGCGGTCAGATACGTCCGCGCCTCGGCGGAATCGTGGGCGAACCGAGAGTCAATGTCCTCGAACTCAACCTGGCCCTGGACCGCCTGGGCGCGGCAGCGCACTGACATCGGGCCGCGGCGCGCGGATATACTTTCGCCGGTATGGCTGAGGAGCGTCCCGCGCCCGAATCCTTTCTCGACCTGGTGGCCGAACGCCGCAAGGGCCGGCTCAAGGTCTACGTCGGCGCCGCGGCCGGAGTGGGCAAGACGTGGCGGATGCTCGAAGAGGCGCACGAGCTTCGCGACAAGGGCGTGGACGTGGTGCTCGGCTTCATCGAAACCCACGGACGCCCCGACACCGTGGCCAAGCAGGGGGACCTTGAGGTGGTCCCGCGCCGCCGGCTCGATTACCGCGGCGTGCCGATGGAAGAGATGGATGTCGACGCTATCCTGGCGCGCGAGCCGGAGGTCGCGCTGGTCGACGAGCTGGCGCATACCAACGTCGCCGGGTCCAAGCATGAGAAGCGCTACCAGGACATCGAGGAACTGCTCGCGGCGGGCATCAACGTGATCACCGCGATGAATATCCAGCACGTCGAAAGCCTCAACCCGATGATGAAGCGGTTGACCGGGGTGGACGTGCGCGAGACGGTGCCGGACTCCTTTCTCGCGCGCGCCGATCAGATCGTCAACGTCGACGTCACCGTCGAGGCGCTGCGCGAGCGGCTGCGCGAAGGCAAAATCTATCCGGCGGATCAGGTCGAGCATGCGTTGAAGAACTTCTTCAAGCCGGGCAACCTCGCCTCGCTGCGCGAAGTGGCGCTGCGCGAGGTCGCACGCGGACTCAGCCGCCAGCGCGAAGGCCGCGAAGCGCTCCAGCGCGAGGGCGGACGGCGCACCTATCCGACCGAGCGCGTCATGGTCGGGCTGTCCTCCAACGCGCGCGACAGCGGAAAACTTTTGCGCAAGGCCTGCCGCATCGCGGGACAGCTCGGCGCCGACTGGTACGCGGTACACGTAGAAACGCCGTCCGAAGCGGTCAACCGGATCAAGACCCGCGATTTCGTCAAGCTGCTGGACAACATCAACCTGGCCGGCGACCTCGGCGCCGAATCCGTATGGCTCAAGGCCGACGACGTGGCGGGCACACTGCTGGAGTTCGCGCGCACGCATGGGGTCACCAAGATCGTACTCGGCCGCACGCACAAGCCGCTGTGGCGGCGCCTGCTCAGAGGCGACGTGAGCAAACGGCTGCTTAGGGCGGCGGACGATTTCGACGTCGAGATCGTCGGCGGCGACGGCGAGGAGCCGGACAAAGAGTCATGAGCACGCCGTCGCTGCGCACGCGCATCCGCAACGTCAGCCTGGTGCTGGTCATCCTGGTGATCGGGCTCGGCCTGTACGCCCTGCCCCGGGTTTACCGCCTCGGCACCTCGATCCGCGAGACGCTCCATCGCAATTACATCAGCATTGAAGCCGCCCAGCACATGCACGACACCCTGCGGGTCTTGCAACTGGCCGAGCGCGACGGCCATGCGCGCGACCTGGCCGCCGGCACCCGCGACACTTTCATGCACTGGATGGATATCGAGAACCACGACTTCACCGAGCCGGGCGAGCCCGAGCTGGCGCACGATATCGAGAAACGCGGGCGGACGCTGTTCGATGAAATTACCGCCGCGGGGCCGGCGGTGCGCCACGATCGCGAGTTCGACGCGCTGCACGCGCGTCTTGACGATCTGATTGCGATGAACCAGGCCGCGATGTGGCGGGCGGACAGCCGCGCGGTGTTGTTCGGCCGGCGCCTCACCTACGAATTCGCCGCCGGCCTCCTGGTCCTGCTGGTGACGGGCACCGCCGTCTCATGGGCGCTCGGCTGGGCCCTGACGCGGCCGCTCATCGAGCTGGCCGAGCGGCTGCGCGGCCTCAGTCAGCGGCGCGCCCATATGCGGCTGGGACCGCAGACGTTGGCCGAGCTGGACGCGGTGGCGCGCGAATTCAATCAGATGGCCGAGCAGCTCGAGCAATACGAGAAGCTCAACGTCGAACGCCTGCTGTACGAAAAGCGCAAGACCGAGGCGATCATCGAAAGCCTCGAGGACGGCGTGGTGCTGATCGACTCGGCCGGCGTGGTCACCCATATCAACGAGATCGCCGCGCTGATCATGGACATTGAGCCGTCCGACGCCCTGGGCAGCCCGTTCGACGACCTCAGCAGCAACTCGCCGCACTACCGCCGCGTGCGCGACGCGCTGCGCGGGCTCCGGCGCGCCGCGCCCGACGGGCCGCGCACCGAAGTGCAACTGCACGTGCGCGGCCGCGACCATTCCTACGTGCTCAAGCCCATCGCGCTGCATCGGACCGAGGGCACTGCGCTCGGCACGCTGCTCATCCTGCAGGACGTGACGTACCTGCGCGACCAGGACCGCGCGCGCAGCAACCTGGTCGAGACCCTGTCACACGAGCTGCGCACGCCGCTGACCTCGCTGGCGCTGTCGGCGCAACTGCTGCAGCGCGAGGAGGCGAACCTCGAGCCCAGGCAGCGCGAGTTTTTGCGCACGATTCTCGAAGAGTGCGCGCGGATGAAGCAGCTCACCGACAATCTGCTCAACCTCGCCCGCGGCGAACTCGCCTCGATCTCGCTCTCGCGCGAGCGCCTCGACCTCGCGCGCGTGACCGAAGAAGTCGCGGGACGCTTTCGCCTCCAGGCCGAGGAGAAAAACGTCGTGCTCGAGCGCAATATCGCGGAAGTGCCGCCGGTCAGCGGCGATCCGGTCAAGCTTTCGTGGGTGGTATCGAATCTGATCGGCAACGCGCTACGCTATACGCCGCAAGGGGGTCGAATCGAAGTCATGACCGGATGGGCGGATGACACGGTGCGCCTGGAGGTCGCCGACTCGGGTCCGGGTATCGCGCCCGAGCTGCGCGATTACGTCTTCGAGCGCTTCGCCCAGTACGGTGACGGCAAGGAAAAAGGCTCGGCGGGATTGGGTCTCGCGATCGTCAAGGACATCGTGATGGCTCATGGCGGGCGCATCTTCGTGACGGGCAACGTTCCGGTGGGCAGCCGTTTCGTCGTCCAGTTGCCGATAGCGCGGGAAGCCTGATGGCGCGAATGCTGATAGTCGACGACGAGCGGAACATCCGCGCCAACCTCGCGTCGTTCTTCCAATCGATCGGTCACGATGCGCAGATCGCCGAAAGCGGACGCCAGGCGCGCGCGATGATCGAAGCCACTCCGTTCGACCTCGTGCTGACGGACTTCAGGATGGCCGAGATCAACGGGCTCGAGCTGCTCGCCGAGATCAAGAGGCGCCGCCCTGAGTGCCTGGTGATCCTGATGACGGCCTACGCCACCGTCGAAAACGCCGTCGCCGCGATGAAGGCCGGAGCCTTCGATTATGTGACCAAGCCTTTCTCGCTCGAACAGATCCAACATCTGGTCGAGCGCGCGCTGCAACTCCAGGGACTACGCGCCGAGAATCGCGCTCTGCGCAACGCGATCGACGAGGCTCCGCTGCTGGAATCGGGCAGTGCCGCGATGGTCCGGCTGATGGATACCGCGCGCCAGGCCGCGGCAAGCGAGGCGACCGTGCTGCTGAGCGGCGAGAGCGGCACCGGCAAAAACGTGCTGGCCCGCCAGATCCATGGCTGGAGTCCGCGCCACGATCGGCCGTTCGTGGTGGTCAACTGCACCACGCTCTCCGAGGAACTCCTCGAAAGCGAGCTGTTCGGGCATGTCCGCGGCGCGTTTACCGGCGCGATCAAGGACAAGCCCGGGCGGCTCGAAGCGGCGGACGGCGGCACGGTCTTCCTCGACGAGATCGCCGACCTCTCGTCCGCGCTGCAAACCAAGTTCCTGCGCTTCGTGCAGGAGCAAAGCTTCGAGCGCGTGGGCGGCGACCGGACCATCCGCGTCGACATCCGCATCATCGCGGCTTCCAACCGCGACCTGCGCGCGGAAGTCGCCGCGCGCCGCTTCCGCGAGGACCTGTTCTACCGGCTCAACGTCATCACGCTCTCGGTGCCGCCGCTGCGCGAGCGCCGCGAGGATATCCTGCCGCTCGCGCAGTGGCTGCTGACGGCCGCCAGCGTGCGCAACCGGCGCGCGCCGATGCAGCTAGCGCCGGAAGCCGCCAACGCGCTCGAGAACTACCGCTGGCCGGGCAACGTGCGCGAGTTGCGCAACGCCCTGGAGCGCGCCGCCGTGCTGAGCCGCAGAGACACCATCACGCTCGAGGACCTGCCCGATTCGGTCTTTCGCGAAGTGCCCGACAGCGGCCCCGCCGGAGCGGGCCAGGCGGCGAGCCTCGAGAAGATCGAGCGCGAGCACATCATGCGCGTGCTCGCGCAGAGCGCCACGCTGGACGAGGCCGCGGCCACGCTCGGCATCAACGTGACGACGCTGTGGCGCAAGCGTAAGCGCTACGGGACCGACTGAGCGCGCGTGGCCGCGGGTGGCGCTCCGCGTCTAGCGAAACGCCGGGATGACCATCTCCGCCATGTCGCGAAATACCTTCCGCTGGTAATCCGCCGGCGGCAGCATCGTGACCTCCTTGATTCCAGCCTTCTCGAGCCCGCGTATCCGATGGACAATCTCCTCCGGAGTGCCCACGATACATACTCCGGCGATCGCCTCGGGCGTGATGAAGCGCCGCTCCTCGGGCACCAGGAACGTGCAGTGGCCTTCGTGGAGCTGCCGGAAGCGCGCGTTCTCGGGCAAGCTGAAGTTCTTCACCCGCTTCACGTAGTCGTCCCAGATATTGGTGAAGAAGGGCGGGATCAGTTCGTCCTTCTCGCCGCGCTGTTTCCAGATTTCGTAGGCGAAATGGATCGTGCACGCGACCTGCGAGCCGGTCTCATTGATGACTCGTTCGTCGCTGAGCTTTTCGCCGGGCCGCAGCACGCAAGCGGTGGTCAGGCAGCTCGTGTAAAAGTCCGGACCGATTTTGCGCCCGGCCTCTTTCGCCCCGGCCTCGACAAGCTGCATCGCGCGATGGAAGTCCTCGGGACTGCCGGTCACCGTGATCCAGCCGTCGCCGAATTCGCCGGTCGCGCGCAACGCCTTGGGGCCGTTGGCCGCGATGTAGATCGGGATCGGATGGTCGAGATTGATGAAGTAACGGTCGCGATGGAGAAACTTGATCTCGCGCGTTTTGCCGGCGTAGGTGTAATCGACTTCCTTGCCGTCGAGCAGCGCGCGCACCACGCGCAGGTACTCTCGAAACTCGCGCAGCGGCATCGGATCCTGGCCCATCACGCGCATCGCAGTATGGCCGGTGCCGATGCCCAGGAAGACGCGCCCGGGCGCGAGCTGCGCGATACTGGCGATCGAGTGCGCGGTGACCGGGGCGATCCGGGTGCCGGGAATCGCGACCCCGGTGCCAAGCCTGATGCGCTTGGTGTTGACCGCCGCCAGCGCCAGCGTGGCGTAGCAATCCGACCAGATCATTTGCGAATCGGGAACCCAGCCGGTGTCGTAGCCGAGTTCTTCCGCGTAGCGTATGAGCTCCCACTTGTCGATGTGGGTGTCGAACATTATTCCGAATTTCATCGTCGGTCCCCTTCTCGGTTTTTGTGATTGGCTCTCCCAAGCCAATCGAGATGTACAACGTTTTCACGTGGCCGCAAACCCCGGCGATGCGCCGGCGATCGCCTGCTAATCGGAGCTGCTTAGCGCGCGATCGACAATCCGGCTTCGGCGAGCCGCTGTTCGAGCACCGGCAATCGGTCGTGGCCCCAGAATGGCTCGCGCTCGAAGAGGAAGAGGGGCACCCCGAACACGTTGTCGGCCGCCGCCTCCTCCTGCGCGCTCGCGTAGGCCCGCGCGCCCTCGCCGCTCAGATATGCGTGGTACTCGTTCGCGGAAAGCCCGAGCGTCGCAAGCAGCGCGGCAACGGCATCGGGATCGTCGGCTTCGAACTCGCGGCGAAAAAACAATTCGTAGGCCTTGCGGCTGTATTGGATCAGCAGGCCCTTGGATTCGGCGAAGAGGCCGCCGATAAGCGCCGGCGCCGTATCGTAGACCTTTTGCGGCGCGCGGATCAGAATGCCGCGCGGCTTGGCCCAGCGCCGGGCGTCGAGATAGGAGTACTTCGCCTTGTAGTCGGAGTAAACGCTGCGCTGACCGCGATCTTTGATCCTGAGCTGGAACGGAATCCATCGCACGTCGCACGGCGAAGCGCTCCTGGAGCGCGAATGCCGGATCGAAAGCCAGGTACGCGAATGGACTCTTGTAGTCCGAGTACATTTTTACTTCCTTGCGTTCCATCGCAGCCTCCGGCGTCTGGTGCGGTGTCCCGTCTCGTCAGGTTGCTTTCAATCGCACCGTATCCATGGCTTCAGATTGAGCAACTGCGCGAGATGGAGCGGCCGGCGCTCGGGGCAAAAATGCTGAATCTGGGTGCGGCAGGCAAACCCGTCGGCGACGATCATCGTGTCGGGCGCGCTTTCGCGGACCGCGGGAACCAGCACCCGCTCCGCGATCGCGCGCGAAACCTCGAAGCGGTCGGCTCCGTAACCGAACGGCCCCGCCATCCCGCAGCAGCCCGCGTCCGGGGCCTCGACTTTCAGCCCGTCGATTCCGCCCAGGATAGCAATCTCGCCCTTCATCCCGGCCAGCGACTTCTGGTGACAATGCCCGTGAACCAGCGCGCGCCCCTTAAGCGCCGGCGCAGCGAAACCAGGCGCCTCGCGCGAAAGGAACTCGTCGAGCAGCATCGCCCGCGCCGAAAGCGCATGGGCGCGCGAGTCACCGGGAAAGAGACTCGGCAGTTCGTCGCGAAAGGTGAGCAAGCAGCTCGGCTCGAGGCCAACCAGCGCAGCCCCGCTTTCGATCGACGGCGTCAACGTGTCCATCACCTGCCGCAGGCGCCATCGCGCGCGCTCGAACATCCCGGCATCGTACAAGGGCCGCCCGCAGCATAGATCGCGCGGCGGTATGACGACCCTGAAGCCCGCGCGCTCCAACACCTCGGTCGCCGCGATCGCGACCTCGGGCTCGAAAAAATTGTTGAAGGTGTCGGGAAAGAGCACGACCTCTCGCGCGGCCGTACCGATCGAGGCGCTACGTCCAGCGAACCACGATCGAAATGTCCGGGCCGCAAAGCGCGGCAGCGCGCGGGCCGGATGGACGTTCAGGAAGCGCCGCGCGATCGCACCCGGTCCACGCCCATGCGAGAGCGCATTGGCGAGGTTCGGCGCAAGGGCGCCGAGGCGGGCGACTTCGTGGATGCGCGCGAACAGGCGCACGTCGAGCGGACGGCGCCTGCGCCGATAATACTGCGCGAAGAATTCGGCTTTGTAGGCCGCCATATCGATCGCGGCGGGACACTCGGTCTTGCAGGCCTTGCACGAAAGACAAAGGTCAAGTGCTTCTTTAAGTATAGGATCGCCGAGTCCGCCCTCGAGCAAGCCCTTGCCGCTCAGCGCCTCCCAGAGCAGATGAGCGCGACCGCGCGTGGAATGCATCTCCTCGCGCGTCGCCATGTACGACGGGCACATCGTTCCGGCGTCGCGCTTGCGGCATTTGCCAATTCCCACGCACTTGAGCGCGGCGCCCGCTAACCCGCCTTCGGCGCTGAAATCGAAATGCGTTTCGAGGGGCGGTGGGCGATAAGCCGGCGTCACCCGCAGATGCGAATCGAGCGGATGCGGGGCGACGATTACCCCCGGGTTCATCATCGAATCCGGATCGAAAATGCGCTTGAAGTCGGTGAAGGCGTCGATAAGTTGTGCGCCGAACATCCGCGGTAGAAGCTCCGAGCGCGCGAGCCCGTCGCCGTGCTCGCCCGAGAGCGAACCGCCGAACTCGCTCACCAGGTCACCGATCTCGAGCATCGCGGCGCGAAACGTGGATACGCCCTTGGCGGTGGTGAAATCGAAATTCACGCGGCAGTGGACGCAACCCTCGCCGAAATGGCCATAGTAGGTCGCCGCCGCGAGCTTATGTCCGTCGAGCAGCCGCACGAAACGGCGCAGATAATCGCCGAGACGCGCCGGCGGCACGGCCGTGTCCTCGGCACCGGGCCAGGTGCGCGGATGGCCGGGGATGAGCGCGCCGGCGCCGAGTCCCGACTCGCGCAGGCTCCAGACCGCGCGCTGCTCGACGGCGTCGAAGAGCGGCGCCACTCCCGCGCAGGCGGGTATCCGCCGCGCCTGGGCCGTTAGCCGTTCGGCCGCCGCGCGCGCGTCGTCGTCGGTATCGGCGCCAAGCTCGACGATCAGGAACGCGCGGCCGTCGGGCAGAAGCCGTACCGCGTCGAGCCCCTTGGCGCGCGCGAAGTCAGGCAGATGATGGTCGAAGCCCTCGAGTGCCTGTGGGCGATGCTCCAGAATCCACGGCACCTGGTCGGCAGCCAGGTAGACGTCGTCGAAGCCGAGGACCACCAGCGCGAGCCGCCGCGGCCGCGCCACCAGCCTGAGCGTCGCGGCGAGCGTGACCGCGAGCGTACCCTCCGAACCGACCAGCGCGCGCGCCAGGTTGTGGCCGCGTTCGGGCAGCAGCTCGTCGAGGTTGTAGCCGGAGACGCGGCGCGGAATTTTGGGATAGCGCCGCCGAATCTCGTCCGCCGAGCGCTCCGCGAGCGCCAGCGCCGCGGCGTATATCGCGCCCTCGCGACCGCCGCGGGCGGCGGCGGCCACGATCTCGCCCTCCCCGCCCGTGCCGGGCGAAAGCCGGGTCCCGTCGTAGAGCGCGACTTCCAGCGCCTCGACATTGTCGACCGTCTTGCCGTGGGCGGCGGAATGCGCCCCGCAGGAATTGTTGCCGATCATTCCGCCGATCGTGCAGCGGTCCTTGGTGGAAGGGTCGGGCGCGAAGAACAGGCCGTAGCCCTCGGCTGCCGCGTTGAGCTGCGCCTGCACCACGCCGGGTTCGACCACCGCGAGCCCGCGCTCGGCATCGATGCGCCGAATCGAATTCATGTACTTCGAGAAGTCGAGCACGATCGCCGCGTTGCACGCCTGGCCGGCGAGCGCCGTGCCGCCGCCGCGCGACAGAATCGGGAGGCGGTTCTCGCGTGCCAGCGCGAGCGTGCGCATCACGTCGCCTTCGTGGCGCGGGATCACCACGCCCAGCGGCACCTGCCGGTAAACCGAGGCGTCGGAGGCGTAGAGCGCGAGCGCGGCGTTGTCAACGCGAACCTCGCCGTCGATGGAGCGGCGGAGCTTATCCCATAGCGTGCGCGGCACGGTCATCGCGAAGGAGCGCCGGGCCCGCGGCCCGCGCCGGCGCAATTGTAGTCGATTGCGCCGCCAGGCAGGTAACGCCGATTCTTGTGCCGGATTCTCAGGCCGGCAACATGACGATCTTGCCGGCCACCGCGTTGGTCTCCATCAGATCCTGCGCCCGGCCGAGATCCTTGAGCGCCATCGTGCGGTCGATGACGGGCTTTATGAGGCCGCGCTCGACGAAGCGCATCGCGTCGATCAATTCGCCCTTGTTACCGAGATGCGAGCCGAGGTAGTTCTGCTGCTTGTTCCACAAGAGCCGGATATCCATATGCGCATCGAAGCCGGAGGTGGCGCCGCAGGTGACGATCGTGCCGCCCCACTTCAGACATTGCATCGAAACCGGCCAGGTGTCGGACCCGGTGTGTTCGAACACGATATCGGCGCGACGGCCGTCGGTGAGCTTGCGGACCTCGGAAAAGATGTCATCGCGCTTGCGGTTGAGCGCGAATTCCGCGCCGAGCTTGAGCGCCAGTTCGAGTTTCTCGTCGCTTGAGGCGACCGCGATCGGCCGCGCATTGAACAGTTTGGCGATCTGGATCGCCATCACGCCCAAGCCCCCGCTGGCGCCCCAAATCAGCACGAAATCTCCGGCCTGAATCTGCGCCCGCGACACCAGCATCCGCCATACCGTGACCAGCACCAGCGGCATCGAGGCCGCCTCTTCAAAGGTCAGATTTTTGGGCTTGGCCAGCACGTTGACCGCCGGCACCTTGCAATACTCGCCGTGCGCCCCGTCGAGCGGACCGGTCTGAAAGCCCCAAATCCTGAAGTCGTGGCAGAAGTATTCTTCGCCACGCGTGCAGTAGTAACATTGGCGGCAGGCGATACCGCAATGGACGACCACTTCGTCGCCGAGCGCGACGTCGCGCACCTCGCTCCCACGCTCGACCACCACGCCGGCCGCGTCCGAGCCAGAAATGTGCGGCATCAAAATCTTCATCCCGGGCAATCCCCGGCGCGCCCAGATGTCGTTGAAATTGCACGCCGAGGCCTTGACCTTGATGACGACCTCATTTGGACCGGGCTTCGGCTCGGCAATATCCTTGTATTCCAGGACCTCGAAGCCACCGTTGCGCTCGAAAACAATCGCTTTCATTTGATAATCCGCTTTCCTATGACGTCCCGCGCGTGTGCGGGCGTGCGCAATTAGGTATATGTTTAGAGCATCCTTGGCAACGGGGGGCGTGTCTAGACATTTTCGTGAGTCGGGTTGACGACCGTACCTCGATCCCATAAAACCCATGCGCGAATCCGGCCGGGTTGTCTCATTGCGGGCTGGCGCTGCCTGCGATTGCAGCAAAATGCCTAACCGGTCGGATACTGGACCACGAGTTTCGCCCTCGAACGATGGAACAGCAATTGCGATGCCAAGTTTAACGCAGTGTTTTGATGTGCGAAGCCCTGCGCGAGCGTCTGACGTGTCCAATATTGGAACAAGTGTGACAACGAAACGATCCGCAAATCGTTGAACGACTCGTAAATTCGACTGTCGACGGAGAGAAAGGAACATGTACGTTCTCGATAACGGCACCCGCTTTGTCATTCCGCGCACGGAAATGACCTATCCCGGCCACAGTATGAAGCTTCATCAGACTGCCGCCGACGCCGTAAAAGCGCCCGTCGACCATGTAATGGCGGATTTCGAGGACGCCTGTCCCTACGAGTTCAAGGGTCCCAAGAGCCACAAGGTGATGGTCGAGGCTCTCAATACGCTCGACTTCGGCCGCAAGGTAGTCACGGTGCGGCCTAACAATATCCATTCGCCGTTCTTCAAGGCCGACATGGAGGCGATCGTGCTGGGCGCGCCCAACCGTTTCCACGGCATCATGCTGCCCAAGACGCGCGGGCCCGAAGAAATTCACGAGGTTGCACGGCTGCTTGACGACCTCGAACAGCGCGCCGGATGGAAGTACAAGATCCAGATCGAATCGCTGGTCGAAACGCCGCAGGCGCTGGTCAAGGCCTACGAGATTGCGACCGCGTCCGACCGGATGTGCGGATTGGTCTTCGGCATCGCCGACTTCGCCGCCAACCTCGGGGTGCGCGAAATCGTGGAGAACCAGAACCAGAACTTCCATTACGCCAAGCAATCGATGGTGGTCGCGGCCAAGGCCGCGGGGCTGCACGCGATCGACAACGTCTACCTCAGGCTATGGCGCAAGGACGATTCGCCGGCGAAGGTCGAGGAGTTGCAGCGCGGCCTGCGCGAGAAAAATACCGGCGCCGCCAACCTCGGGATGGACGGCACCTGGGTCATCCATCCGCAGCAGGCCGAGATCGCGAACGCCTGCTACACGCCGAGCCCCGACCAGGTCGAGGACGCGCGGCGCGTAGTGAAGCTGTACCATGAGAAGGGCGGCGGCTCGATGGCGGATCCCAAGAGCGGCGAGATGATCGACGAAGCCACGATCAAGATTGCGTTGATGGACCTGGCCAAGGGCGCGCAGGCCGGAATCGTCAGCGAAAAAGAGCTCCGGGAATGGTCCGCGAAAAGCCGCTCGATCACCGGCTACGACATCCTGGAATTCATGCGCCGCGTGGTGTGAGCGAGGCGCGGGCTCAGCCGTTCCGCCGCTTTCTCAGTGGCGGGCGACGGCGCGATAGCGCTCCGCCACGGCGTTCCAATCGATGTGCTCCATGAAACGCGCGACGTACTTCGCGCGCTCGTGATAGTTGAGGACATAGGCGTGCGAGGCCACGTCGCATACCAGTAGCGGGTTTCCGCCCACCCATCCCCCGGCGTCCTCTTCGCTCGCCGGCAGATTGTGCCATCGCCCGTCGTAGGGATCGTATTCGAGAATCGCCCAGTCCGGCGCGATCCGCGCGCACTCGACGAAGTCCGCGCGCCAGCTCTCGAATGAACCCATCTGCCGCTTTAGATTATCGAGCACGTCGGCCGACGGCTTCATCGGCTTGACCGCGAGGTTGCGGAAATAAAGCTCGTGCAGCAGCACCGAGTTCGCGGCCTCGATCTGCTGGCGGCGCATCAGGCCGTAGTCGTTGCCGTGCGCGGCGTCGTGCGGAATCGTCGGCGAGCATCCGCTCGGACACTACCAGCCGGTCGAAGTCGCGACGGTACGCCAGGTAGTTTGCGGCCAGTTGATCGTGCGAGAGGAAGCCGAAGATCTCCGCAAACGGGAGGACTATCGGCATGCGTGCATGGAATCCCGCCTCACCCTTCAGCAGGCCTCCCTGGCCGGCTCCGCTCTCCGCGGGAGCCGGCGGCAACCCGGCGCTGGCGACTCCGCGCGCCGCGGCCGTGAAGCCCAGCGTTAGCGCGGCGCCCAGAAGCTCGCGCCGTCCGACGCCGTCGTTCCGACCAAGGTTTGTAGGGTTACGGGCGAAGCCCCTTTTCACGGAAGAGGCGCCACGCCCAGCAGCCCCGCGGCCTCGTCGTGGCCCAGCATCAGGTTGAGGTCCTGCACCGCCTGGCCTGCCGCGCCTTTGCCGAGGTTGTCGATCGCGGTCAGCACGCAGAGCGTCTGCGAGCGGCGCTCGAGCACGAAGCCGAGTTCGCAGAAATTGGTCGCGCGAACGTTTTTCAACTCGGGCAATTCGCCGGGCTTGAGCAACCGCACGAAGCGCGACTTGGCAAAGGCCGCCTCGAACGCCGCGCGGACGTCTTCTTCGGTGGTGCCGGCGCGCGGACGCATGAAGATCGAGCTCAGGATGCCGCGCGTGACCGGCAGCAGATGCGGCACGAACATCACCGCGACCTCCCGCCCCAGCGCGACGCCAATCTCCTGCTCCATCTCGGGCGACGTGCCGATGGTTGCCGACCTTGTAAGCGCGAAAGTTCTCGTTGACCTCGGCGAAGAGCTGTTCGATCTGCGCCGCGCGCCGCGCTCCGGTGGTGCCCGACTTGGAATCGATCACGATCGACGAGGGTTCCACCAGGTCGCGGCGGATAAGCGGCAGCACGCCCAGCAGCGCGCCCGTCGGAAAGCATCCGGGCACCGCCACCAGCCGCGCCTCGCGCAATTCATGCCGATGGAACTCGGCGAGGCCGTACACCGCCTCCTTGAGCAGCGCGGGCGCCGGATGCTCGGCGCCGTAGGTCTGCCGATACTGGGCGGGATCCTTCAGTCGGAAGTCCGCCGAGAGGTCGAGGACCTTGAGCCCCGCCGCAACCAGCTCGGCCAGCAACGGCGCGCCGACCCGCTCGGGCATACACGACATCACGACTTCGGCGCGTCCGACGATAAGGTCGGCGCGCAGTTCTTCGAACGGGGGCAGATCGATCCCTGCAAGATGGCGGTAGACTTCGCTTACCTCGCGCCCGGCGTAGTGCTCGGAGGTGAGGACGCTCAATTCGACGAACGGATGCCTGGCCAGGATGCGCACGGCCTCGATGCCCGAATAGCCTGACGCTCCCAGCACCGCTACCTTAACCATGTTGCGCGACGCCATCGGAACTCCCTACCCCTCTTTGCCGTGTGTGGAAACGCCCGCCAATACGAACCCGCGACTCTCTAACGACCTAGCACTAACGCATCGCACGGACCAGTTCCGCCCGAGCGCATGCTGTCGAAGGCCGCCGTGTGCCCGGTTTGGAAAGCCACGTCCCGCGTGGACACGCCGGCGCGCGCTTTAGCGCTTGGAGTATTGCGGACGTTTGCGGGCCTTGTGCCGGCCGTACTTTTTGCGCTCGACCTCGCGCGGGTCGCGCGTCAGCATCCCACCCTTGCGCAGCGCCGGGCGCAACGCCTCGGAAGCGACGACCAGCGCGCGCGAGATTCCGTGGCGCACGGCCTCGGCCTGCGCCGCGATACCGCCGCCGCGAACGCTGACGATCACGTCGTAATGGCCCTTGGTCTCGGTGAGTTCGAAGGGTTCGAGGATCTTCATGCGCGAGGTGTCACGCGGAAAATAGACCTCGAGCGCGCGCTCGTTGACACTGATCGAGCCGGTGCCGGGCGCCAGCCGCACCCGCGCGATCGCGCTCTTGCGTTTACCGACCGTCCAGATTTCCGCCTTCTTGTCTGCCATCTCGCCTTCGTTCCCTCCAGGAGCTTTGCCCGTCCGGCGCCCGCGCGTTTAGACCGCGAGCTGCTGGGGCTGCTGCGCGGTATGCGGATGTTCCGCCCCGCGATAAATCTTGAGCTTGGTGAAGAGTCGACGCCCGAGCCGATTCTTCGGCAGCATCCCGCGCACCGCCTCCTCCAGCAACCGCTCGGGCCGCGTCTCCATCAGGCGCGCCGCGGTGGTCGAGCGCATGCCGCCCGGATAGCCGGTGTGACGGCTATAGACTTTGTCCTCGAGCTTGGCCCCGGTAAGGCGCACCTTGGCGGCGTTGATGATGATGACGAAATCGCCGGCGTCCTGGTGCGGTGTGAAGTCGGGACGATGCTTGCCACGAAGCACGCTGGCCGCGCGCGTGGCGACGCGGCCCAGTGACCGCTCGCTCGCGTCGATCAAGACCCAACGCCGATCGCGCAACGCGTTCTCGTGCGAAACGCTTCTGGTCTGTTCGCTCAGTTTCAACTCTTCAACCCTCGTGCCCGGCGCCCATCACCCATCAGGGTCGGACAACCGGCGCAACAAATTTTGGCGGGGCCGATGGGATTTGAACCCACGACTTCCGACGTGACAGGCCGGCGTTCTAACCGGGCTGAACTACGACCCCGCCGAACCATCTTTTTTGACACTTTCCGGCCCCTGGAGCAACCGAGTCTCCACAGCGGAGTTTTATTGTAGCGGGCCGCGACGGCATAGCGCTATCGCCTCAGCGCGCGAAGAGCGCCAGCGGTTTCAAAGAATGGTGGCCGTTTTTTCGAAGAGCGCCTGCAGTCTTAGCGAAGGGCGCTAACAGATTTTGCGAATGGCGCCAACGGTTCAGCAGATCAGCTCCTGCGCGCGCGCGGCAGCCCGAAGGGCCTTGCCCGTCCGCCACGCTACCCCTATCCTAATGGATAAGGTTGAGTCGAAAACGCCCTCTGAGGGCACCGCTTTGCAACCGCCCGACGGGACCGATACTCACTTTTTGCCGCTATGTGGATAGTCCGCCTTGCCCTACGCCGGCCTCTCTCGGTCGCGGTAATGGCGCTTCTGATGCTCGTGCTCGGCACGCTGTCGTTCGAGCTGATGAACGTCGACATTTTTCCGGCGATCAACCTGCCCGTCGTAATGGTGGTCTGGAACTACCCCGGCCTTTCGGCCTTCGACGTCGAGCGGCGGATGGTATTTATCAGCGAACGCGCTTACTCGACCACCGTTAACGGCATCGAGCACATCGAGTCGGAATCGATCAACGGCCTGGGGATTCTGAAGGTTTATTTCCAGCCCGGCTCCGATCTTGGCGCGGCGATCGCGCAGATAGACGCGGTCTCGGAGACCATCCTGTCGAATCTGCCGCGGGGCACCGAACCGCCGCAAATCATTTCCTACAACGCGAGCAACGTGCCGGTCGCGCAGTTGAACATCTACAGCGACACGCTCTCGACCGGCCGGCTGTTCGACTACGGGCTCAACTTTATCCGGATACAGCTCTTCACGATTCCCGGCTTCTCGTCGCCCGCTCCGCTGGGCGGCGTGCAGCGCGCGGTGATGGTTAATCTCGACCCGATCACGCTCTATGCCAACGGGATGTCAGCCTACGACCTCGGCAACGCGGTGGACGCGACCAACGTGGTCATCCCGTCGGGCACCGAAAAGATCGGCAACTACGAATACAACATCGATCTCAACATGAGCGTCCCGCGGGTCAAGGATTTCAACCGGTTGCCGATTAAGTACGTCAACGGTTCGCCGGTCTTCCTGGGCGATATCGCGCCGGTGACCGACACCCATCAGCCGCAAACCAACGTGGTGCGCGTCGACGGCCAGCAGGCAACCTACCTGATGGTCATCAAGCACGCCGACGCCTCGACGCTGAAGGTGGTTGACGCGGTCAAGGCCAAGATCCCGCTCATCCGCGCCACCGCGCCCGCGGGGCTGAAGGTCTCGCTGAGTTTCGACCAGTCGCAATTCGTGCGCGCGGCGTTATGGGACGTCGTGCAGGAGGCCGCGATCGCCGCCGGGCTGGTCGCGCTGATGGTGCTGCTGTTTCTCGGTTCGCCGCGCAGCATGCTGATCGTCATCACGTCGATTCCGCTGTCGATTCTGACCGCGATCATCGCGCTCAACCTGTGCGGCCAGACGATCAACACGATGACGCTCGGCGGAATCGCGCTCGCGGTCGGGATGCTGGTCGACGACGCCACGGTCGAAATCGAAAATATCCATCGCAACCACTCGATGCACAAGCCGTTGCTGGCCGCGATTCTCGACGGCGCCTCGCAGATTGCGACGCCGACCTTCGTCGGCACGCTCTCGATCTGCATCGTGTTTTTTCCGGTCGTGCTGCTGACCGGGGTCGCGAAGTTCCTGTTCACGCCGCTCGCGCTGGCGGTGGTATTCGCGATGCTCACGTCGTATCTGCTCTCGCGGACCCTGGTACCTTCGATGGCGCGTTACCTGCTCCCCGACGATCACGAGGCGCATCTCGGGCACGGCGCGTGGGCCAAGGTCGTAGGCGGATTCGATCGCTCGTTCGAGCGGCTCAAGGAACGTTACCGCGTGGCGCTCGCGACCTTCATCGGGCGGCGCGGCCTGGCGCTGGTCTGCGTCGCGATACTGATCCTGCTTTCGCTCGGGCTGTTGCCGATCGTCGGGGAGGACTTCTTTCCGGTCGTCGATGCGGGCATGATGCGGCTGCACGTTCGCGCGCCCACCGGTTCCCGTATCGAGCACACTGAATACCTGGTCGATCAAATCGACCGCACCATTCGCACGATCGTTCCGGCCGGCGAGCTCGAGAGCATCAGCGACAACATCGGTCTGCCCATTTCCTACGACCTCGCGTTCTATCAGACCGATACCATCGGGCCGCAGGACGCGGACGTGCTTATCCAGCTCAAGCCCACCCATCAGCCTACCGCGATGTACGAGCAGCGGATTCGCAACGCGCTGGCCACGAAGTATCCGGAGGTGACCACTTATTTCCAGGCCGCTGATATCGTCAGCCAGGTTCTGAATTTCGGCCTGTCCGCCGCAATCGACGCGCAAATAAACGGCAACAGCCTGCAGAGCGATTACGATATCGCGTTACGTCTCAAAGAGCGGATGGCGCGGATTCCCGGCGTGGTGGATATGCGCATCGCCGAGCCGCTCGACTACCCCAGCCTCAAGGTCGAGGTCGACCGCACCAAGGCGCTCCAGTTCGGAATCACTCAGCAGGAGGTAGCGTCGAGCGTACTCTCGTCGCTCTCGGGCGCGCAGCTCCTGCAGCCGAACTTCTGGCTCGATCCGGTTTCCGGCGTAAACTACTTCGTGATCGAGCAGGCGCGCCAGCATCTGTTCGACTCGGTCGCGGCCCTCCAGAATATCCCGCTCAGCACGACCCCCGCGTCGTCGACCAACGCGACCGCTGCCGCGTTGACGAGCGGAACCACCACGACTCCGCAGCCGCAGTTGCTCGGCAACCTCGCGACCGTCAGCCATACCTGGGATCCCGCCGTGGTAGCGCACTATACCGTGCAGCGCGTGGTCGACGTCGATTGCGCCGTTTCAGGGCGCGATCTTGGCGCGGTCTCTTCCGCCGTGGAACGGGAAATCGCCCATCTGGGCAAGCTTCCGGCGGGCACACGGGTCGTGATTCGCGGTCAGAGCCAGGCGATGAGCGCGTCGTTCATCACTCTCGGCGAAGGGCTGGTTCTCGCGATCATTCTCGTCTACCTGCTGATGGTCGCGAACTTCCAGTCGTGGCTGGAGCCCTTCATCATCATGATGGCGGTGCCGGGCGCGCTCGCGGGGGTAATCTGGATGCTGGTGCTGACGGGCACTACGATCAACGTCGAGTCGATGATGGGCGCGATCATGGCGGTCGGCGTGGGTGTCGCCAACAGCAACCTGCTTATCACCTTCGCCAATGAATTGCGCGAAGAGGGTTACAGCCCGGTCGCCGCGGCTATCGAGGCTGGGCGTATTCGCTTTCGCCCTATCATCATGACCGCGCTCGCGATGATCCTGGGGATGCTGCCGATGGCGCTCAGCCTCGGCGCCGGCTCCGAGCAGAACGCCCCGCTGGGACGCGCCGTCATCGGAGGACTCTTCGTGGCGACGGTGTCCACGCTGTTCGTGGTGCCGGCGGTCTATTCGATATTCAGCCGCAACATGATCGGCAAACATCAACGAGACGCGGAAATCGACGAACTAACGCGGCCCGGCGCATGAGCGAGAGCTTGCAGATGGAAGACGACCCGAAGCAGTACACAGCCAGGCCGTCCGGCAAACTTTTCGTGGCTGGATGGATCGTCGCGATAGTGATCATCGTGATCGCCACGGCCGGGCTCGTGCTCGCACGCGAACTATGGATTGGCCGGCAGACCAATGAGTTGGCGCAACAGGCCGCGGCCGGGCCGCACGTGCTGGTCGCCCAGGTCGGCCGCACGCCGGCGACGCGCGACGTGGTACTGCCGGCGACCACGCGCGGACTCGACGAAACCGAAATCTACGCCAAGGTTCCCGGCTACATCAAATCTCTGCGGGTCGATAAGGGCGACCGCATTCGCGCCGGCGAACTGCTAGCGACAATCGAGTCGCCCGAGACCGACCAGCAGGTTCGCAACGCGCAGGCCGCCTACGCGATCGCGAAGGTCACCGACGATCGCGACCAGATTCTCGTTTCACAGCGGGTGATAGCTCAGCAGGTCGCCGACGAGTCCCGCTCCGCGATGTTGCAGGCGAAGGCAGTGCTCGCGCAGTCGATCGCATTGCAGGCGTACGAGCGCGTGACCGCGCCCTTCGACGGAATCGTGACCGAGCGCGACGTCGACCCCGGCCATCTGATACCCGAGGCGACCAACTCGACCAGCCTGGCCGACGCGATCCTGCATGTCGCGCGGATGAAACCGCTGCGCGTGTACACTTACGTGCCGCAAAGCGTCGCGCTGTTCATCCACAACGGCGACACCGCCACCATCACGGTCAACGAATTTCCAGAGCGCAAATTCGTCGGCGCGATCACCCGTCATCCGGAGGCGCTGTCGGCCGATTCGCGCACGATGCTGGTCGAGGTCGATCTGGCCAACACCGATGAGGCGCTGTTTCCGGGAATGTACGGCACCGCGGAGTTCATCGTGTCAATTCCGGCGGGCGCGCCGCTGGTCCCCGATGACGCTCTGATCTTCCGCGACGGCAAGGTGTTCGTGCCCGTCGTCAAGGACAACGTGCTCCATCTGACGCAAGTGAAACTCGGCTACGACGACGGAATCGCGGTCGAGGTCCCCGCCGGCATCGACACGGACGCCCTCGTGGCGCTGAACGTGGGACAGTCCGCGCACGACGGCGAGACGGTACAGCCGGTGCACCAGACCAATTAGACGCGCTTGCCGCATGCCTAATCCGCGGGGGCTTGCGCAATAGTGTCCGGGCCGGACCAGCGGCCGGCCGCGGTCACTCCGGGTCCGGAGCCCCGCCCCTCGGCTCGCAGTCTCCGCGGCCTCGATTGGCTCAACTTTCTGCTGGCCGACGTGCAAACGGGTGTCGGACCGTTCCTCGCGATCTACCTTGCCGCATACGGCTGGAATGAACAGCGCGTGGGTCTCGCGCTCACGATTGGCGGACTCGCCGGCATCGCTTCGCAGACGCCGGCGGGAGCCCTGGTGGATCGCCTCGAGTCCAAGCGAGCGCTGATCGCGGCGGGCGTCGCTGCCCTGGCTATTGGCTCCCTACTGATCGCTTTCTCGCCGTCGTTTTGGCCGGTCGTGGCGGCGCAGACCCTGATCGGCGCGACTTCCAGCGTTTTCATGCCCGCCATCGCCGCGATCTCTCTCGGGATAGTGGGGCGAAAACACTTCAATCGCCGCCAGGGACGAAACCAGACCTTCAACTCGGCCGGCAACGTGGCCGCCGCGGTGATGATGGGTTTGATCGGATATTCCATTTCCAACCGCGCCATCTTTTTCTTTGTCACGGCGCTGGCGGCGCCAACCATTCTCTCGCTGCGCCTCATCCGTCCGGAGGAAATCGACTATGAACTCGCAAGGGGTGCACGGGATGTCGAGGACGACGGAAGCCCCGCAAGCCTGCCGGATCTGTTGAGGAACCGTCCTCTCATCATCTTTTTGTGCTGCGCGGTGCTGTTTCACTTCGCCAACGCGGCGATGCTTCCGCTGTTGGGCGAGATGCTCGCTAAGGGCAAGGGCCGCAGTTCCATGATGTTCATGTCGGCCTGCGTGGTGACGACCCAGCTCACGATCACGCTTATCGCGGCATGGGTGGGCCGCATGGCCGGCTCATGGGGCAGAAAGCCGCTGCTGCTGATCGGATTCGGCGCGCTGCCGATTCGCGGCGTTCTCTATACCCTCACCGGCAGCGTCTACCTGTTGGTGGGCATCCAGGTGCTCGACGGCGTTGGTGCGGGCATTTTCGGCGTCGTTTCCGTTCTGGTGATCGCCGATCTGACGCGGGGCACCGGTCGGTTCAACCTGACCCTGGGCGCGATCGCGACCGCGGTGGGAATCGGTGCGGCCCTCAGTCAGACGGTCGCGGGAACGGTCGTCCATCACTTCGGCTACCAGGCCGGATTCCTGTTCCTCGCCTCGGTAGCCGGAGCGGCCTTCGCAATCCTGTGGTTCTTCATGCCGGAAACCGCGGAGCCGGAAAGCGCCGGGGTCAGCCTTTAGGCTCGCTCTCTTTCCAACGCTTCATCAGCGTGTTCGACGGCCGCGATTCGTCGACGAGCTTCTCCACGGTCTCGCGCCCGGCCGTCGGCAGATTCTTCGGATCGAGCAGGCCAAGCTGCACCAGCGCGGTCGCCTGATCCCAGTGGATATGTTCGTGCATCAGCTTGCCGCCGCGGAATTGCACGATCGCAATCGTGGGGATTTCGACGTACTTGCCCGTAGGCGGCACGCCCGGAAGGAGAAAATCGATCTCGATGTCGTGGGTGAAGCAGAACAGAATTTCGTCGACCACGCGGTCGGCTCCGACCGTGCGCGACACCGGGACGATCTTCAGGTCCTTCGGAAGCTTGGGGATGAAGTGATTCTTGTAGAAGCGGTAGAGCTCCTGCTGCCCGACGCCGCCGGTCATCGTCGGCACGTGATTGACGTAAGGCCGCTCGACCATCGTAGCCATCGTGCCCTCCGCGTCGTGGTACTTGAACTCGAGATCGGCGTGCTGCTCCCACAGCGCGCTCAAATCGAAGCGCGGGCCGATCGCGTGGCGCAAAGCTCCGATCGTGCGCGAGTGCGCGAGCGAAGCGGCAAAGCGATCGTAGGTCGGGCGCATCGGGTTGTTGAAGCCGTGTCCCGCTCCCGCATACAGGTAAATCTCGACGTCGTCGCGCCCCTTGAAGGCCGCGGTGACCGCGTCTCGCGCGGCGGCCGGCACTCGTTCGTCCGACTCTCCAAAGTGCAGCACCATCGGACAGCGCACCGCGCCCGTCTCATTGAGGCGCGTCTCGATCCCGACGCCGTAGTAAGACACCGCAACGTCGACATTGCATCGCGCAGCCGTCAGGTACGCGAGCATTCCGCCCAGGCAAAAACCGAGCGCGCCGACCTTGCCCTTGCACTCGGCCATCGCGCGCAACGCCCGCAACGTATCGCTTACGTCCTTGATAGCCTGATCGGGATCGAAGCGGCCGCGTAAATCGAAAGCCGCCTTGATTTCGGCCTCCGAGTAGCCCAGCTCGACGCCCGGCTGAATCCGCCAATAAAGGTCGGGCGCGATCGTTACGTAGCCCTCTTCGGCATAGCGGTCGGCGATATCGCGAATGTACTGGTTTACCCCGAAAATCTCCTGGAGCAGTACGAGTCCGGGACCGCTGCCGCTCTCGGGCACCGCAAGGTACGCGCTGAAAACGCCGCCGTCGGCCGCAGTCACGTTCACGGTCTTCGATGTGATGCTCATGATGGTCGAACCCCTTTGTGGCTCGCCGATTTATGCCATAGCGATGCGGGTAATCCCAAGCCCGGGGATTCAGGGTCACGTCAGCCGGTGGACGGCTGATGCGATAGAGTCCGAAACTTCCACAGAGACAGGCGCACGCCGCGGCCTCTCGGAGAGGATATGACGCAGGCCGTTTGGCGAGACGCGACCCAGTTCAGGCGTGAACCGTCATGGAACGGACCCGCGCATCGAACCCATCAACGAGTTCACGATATCGCCCATCGAGCCGGTCGACGCTGGGGCGCCGTTTGGAGACGCGGCCCCCGCGTTTGCATAACCCGCCGCCGAAGGCGCCGACCCCGCACCGAATAACGGTCCGAGCAATGAGCCTAAACCTCCCGTCGAGCCGCTCGCTCCGGGAGTACCGTATGGAGAGGCTGCCGCGGTGTTTGGATAGGCCGCTGACGGATATTGCGTCGCAGGATAGGGTGCCGAGGCATAGGGCGCTGGATTACCACCGTAGCCGTACGGCGTCGTTGGCGGATAAGGCTCCGCATAGGCGGGGCCGGAGGGCGATCCATATTGCTGCATGGGCGGTCCGTACGCTTGCATCGGCTGCGCGTAGGCCGACTGCGGAGGCGCCATATAGGTTGGCACTCCATAGCCGGGGTTTTCCGCATGCCCCTGCGCTGAAAGTTCGCGCTTCAGATGCTTGATGTCCTTCCTCCAGTACTTCGCGGCTTCCCGATTGCCCGACTGGCGCGCCCGGTTGTACTGCGACTCGGCATAGTTGAGCTGGGACAGCAACTGATTGCGATGGGCATAGGAACCGGGCGGTCCGTAGTACTGCGGGGGCGGAGGCATCGGCTGGCCGTACTGCGCGGACTGATAGGCCGCGACGTCGTTCGGCGAATTATAAGGGTCGGCGGCGGCCGGCATAGGCCGAGCCATCAGAACCGGGAGCGTCATCAGGACCAATCCGGCCAAGCCGGAAAATATCCTTCGGTGAGCGGGGCGTTTTCGGGCAGCGCAGATGCTCATGGAAAGAACCTCTGCCTGAACTACGTAGCCGCCAGGTTAAGGTTTCCAGTTATCTGAACAACGTGAACTTGGATTGGCGAGGTGAACGAAGCTGAGCGGCGGCGCCGACCCACGGCACTATTCGGTGAGGAGCCTCTTCCCCACTGGATGCGCGAGCGGGCCTATGAAAACCGCCTTGATTAGAGGCCCTGCTCGCGCATCCGTGACTTTTGAGCACGGATTTTTTAAGCGCGTTCTTAAGGAATTCGAGCGCCATCGAACGGGCGCTAGGGCCCGTTCGGATCGGCTTTCAATCGACCGTCAAAGTCGCGAGCAACAAGCTGCTCGCCAGGCTAACTCGCCAAGTTAAAGCGACCACGGGAGACGACTAATCCGCTCCTGCTTAGGCCCGCGCCTTGCGCAGCTTGGCTCGCCTGTCAGCCGGGGCGCTCTTGCGATGCAGTGCTCGGTTCGAGCCGATAGCCGGCTTCACCACGGGCGACTTTGCGACGGCCGGGCTGACTATCATTGAGGCGACCTGCGGACTGGCGAACTCCGGGTTGGCAACCCCTTCCGCGGCCACGAGGACTGCAGACTCCTCGACCACCGGTTGCGCGGCCGCCAACGCCGCCTGCTCAGCGCGAGCAATCTGCGCCCGCTCGATAGCTTCCAGTTTGCGTGTCTTCCAATCGCGCAATCCGCGGCGCAGGTACTCGGGATTCACGTCCAACATCTCGCAGACATTGTCGAAGGAAAAGACCCACTTTTTGTCTTCGAGAGTGATCCACTCTTCCGCCTCGCGGAACAGGCGTTGTCCCTTGCTGGTGGACGAGTCGATGCATTTCATAAAGCATTCGACCGCATCCTCAAGAACGCTCAGGACCAGGCGCTTTTCGCCCTCAAGCAGATGCTTGCGGCGCATCGCCTCAAAATATTGGATCGGCAAAAGCGTGTCAGGTTCAAACAATCCCGGCAGTTTTTCGTCCAATGTTTCCTTCTCTTGCATCTTCGCTCCTTGCTCCTGCCTCACCAGTTCTTGTGCTCCCACCCCTCCGACCTCCTTGATCGACGCCATTATACGACGTCGTATTCATCAGATTCGTTTCAGCGGTCTCGTCAGATCAGCACTTTGACGTTGCGGCAGTTATTCGTCTTCGTTGTTTTCTTCGTAAATTTCATTCCACGCCATCTGGATCGCTTCCAGCTTAGATTCACTGGATCCGGCCAAATCGTCGTCGAATTCGTCCAAATCAGCGACCCACTGTCGCAAATCCGTAAATCTCACCTGAAGTGGGTTAATGCCAGGATGATTCTCCGTGAGTACTTCAGCTATCTCCTGCGCCTGATCCCATTTCAAACCCATTTGCCCCTTCTCCTCGCTGAATCCGGCTCATCGCCGTCTGAAAAATGCTGCAGGTACGCGACGATCGCGTTACTCGGCGCCTATGACAGCTCTTCTATCGATTTCTTTTCGAGCGCCCGGCCTATCGCATAGTCCATGATTCTTTCGGCAAATGGCGTCGTAAGCTGATTGAGCTCTTCGACTAATGCTGAAATGCAAGCACGATCTGTGCCATTTCGAGCGTTCTCAAGCTTCGACGCGCATTCTTCCGTCTCTGCTCGTTCATTAGGCTCGATCAGAAACCCATACTCCTCCAACTGCTTAGTCAATGCGCCTAATAGTTGAGCAGCATCGTTGCGCGCGACAATCAGCATCCGCTGCTCGAGATCCTCTTCACCCAGGTCTATCGATTCTTCAAGCATCCGTTCAATTTCTTCGTCCGTCAGCCCGTAGCTCGGCTTGACGTCAACCGAATGCTCCCGTCCGGTGCGTTGGTCCCGAGCCGTGACGTTGAGGATGCCGTTGGCGTCGATAAGGAAGGTGACCTCGATCCGTGGCAGGCCAGCCGGCTGCGACTCTATCGGCCCCAGCTTGAAACGCGCCAGCGAGCGACAATCCGCCGCCAGTTCGCGCTCGCCCTGAACCACGTGGATGTCAACGTGGGTCTGATTATCGACCGCCGTCGTGAATCCCTCGGTCACGCTGGTGGGGATGGTGGTGTTGCGATGGATCAAGCGCTCCATCACTCCGCCCATCGTCTCGATTCCAAGCGACAGGGGCACCACATCGAGCAGCAGCATGTCGCCGCGCGAACCCATCAGAACGCCCGCCTGCACCGCCGCGCCGAGCGCCACTACATGGTCCGGGTCGAGCGAACAGAGCGGTTCGCGTCCAAACAGTTCCGCCACCCGCCGGCGAACCAGCGGCATCCGCGTCGATCCTCCGACCAGCACGACCGCCTCGATCTCGGCGGCCTTGAGCTTTGCGTCAGCCAACGCCATCCGGCATCGGTCGATCGAGCGCCGGACCAGCGCGTCCGCCATACGCTCGAACTCCTCGCGGCTGACGGTTTTGCGCACCTCGCGGTCCGGCAACGCAAGCCGCATCTCGGTCTCGCCGTTGTCGCTCAGCCGCTTCTTCGCGGCCTCGGCGACGAGACGCGCGCTGTTCCAGACGTGGCGATCGAGCCGCCGTTCGGGCTCGAGGTCCGCCAGCAACAGGTCCACCAGCAAGCGGTCGAAGTCGTCGCCGCCCAGATGCGTGTCGCCGTTGGTCGCCAGAACCTCGAAGATCCCGCCCTTGATATTGAGGATCGAGATATCGAACGTGCCGCCGCCAAGGTCGTAGACCGCGACTCGTCCTTCGGCCGTCTGCTGCAGCCCGTAGGCAAGCGAGGCAGCGGTCGGCTCGTTGACCAGGCGCACCACTTCGAGCCCGGCCAGTCTGCCCGCGTCCTTGGTGGCCTGGCGCTGGCCGTCGTTGAAGTAGGCCGGGACGGTGACCACCGCGCGCTCGACCTTCTCGCCGAGCGCGGCTTCGGCGCGAGTCTTCAGCGCGCGCAGTATTTCGGCGGAGATCTGCGACGGCGTAAAAGTGCGCTTGCCGACCGCGAAACGCACTACCGGTCCCGTGAAGTCGGCAAAGCTGTAACGATGGCGGTCGCCGGCGGCAACCTCGTCGCCTCCCAGCCCCATGTAGCGCTTGACCGAACGCACCACCGCACCCGCCTCACCACCCTCGAAACCGACGGCGTGGATACGGCCGTCGCGTTCGTCCGTGAGATGCGGCTCCATCGCGACCGCGCGCGCACCCACGAAGACCTCGCCCTGAGGTGCTATCGCCACCACCGACGGCAGCAACGGATCGCCGGTCTCGAAGTCCGCGATGATTCGAGGACGGTCGTCTTCCATTACCGCGATCAAGCTGTTGGTGGTTCCGAGATCGATGCCAAATATACGAGACATGATTGATGCAGCGCCGGCGGCCGCATACGCGGTCCTGGACCCGGTTAGGTTATCTCCTCAATCGGCGGTGGTGCCCTCGAGCGCGCGGTCGACGTCGCGGGTGAGCGTCCGCAGATAGGCGATCCTGGAAAGTGCGGACTTCAGCTCGTCGATCAGTTCCTGACGCTCCCCCAAACCTTCGTCCCAGCGCACGAAATTGCGTTCCAGCTTCTCCTGCGTCGTAGCGACCAATCCTTCGAGCTCTCCGCGCCGCTCTTTCATCGCTGAGGCGAGGGCGCTGGCGCTTCCGTTATGAGCTTCGCGCAACTCCCCGAGCTGTTCCTGGACGTCGAAGACCAGCTCCGCCAATTCAGACGGCACCCGCTTGTTATTCTCGGCTAGCTTCTCATCCATCAGTTCCAGCCAGTACCGACCCCGACTGACCGGGTCGCGCAAGGTGCGATAGCTGCGAGTCAGCAGCGCCGTGCTCTTGAGGCTCGCCTGCCTCACCGCGGGTGTCGCGGCCGCGAAGCGGTCGGGATGAACGCGCCGGCCGGTCTCATGATAGATGCGTTCGAGTTCACGCGGATCGAGGACGAGTTTGCGCGGCAGGTCGAGCGCGGCGAAGCAGTCGAGCTCAGCGCCGAGCGGCGCCCCGCACTCGGGGCAGATCAAGCGCGGCTCGCATGGCCGCGCACATGAGGGGCATTGCACCA
This sequence comes from uncultured delta proteobacterium, assembly GCA_963755905.1. Lineage (GTDB taxonomy): Bacteria > Desulfobacterota > Binatia > Binatales > Binataceae > JAKAVN01. The sequence continues at coordinate 125,686 of CAVWLM010000002.1, read as the reverse complement.
TCGCTACGCCTTGATTCCCACGTCGTCATACGACGAACGACTCTCCGCATCCGCACGTCCGCTTGGCGTTGGGGTTGACCACCTTGAAGCCCGAGGCCATCAACTCCTCGGAGTAGTCGAGTTCCGAACCGTTCAGGTAGAGGAAGCTTTTCTTGTCGACGATAAGCTGCGCGCCATCGCGCTCGAAAATCTTGTCGCGCTCCTTGGCGTCGTCGAGCTCCATCCGGTACTGCAAGCCCGAGCATCCGCCACCCACCACCTTCACCCGCAGGCCCTTGCCGGGCTTCTCGGATGAGAGCTGCTTGATCTTGGAGACCGCATTTTCAGAAAGCGAAATCATCTATGCTTACCGACCTGGCTTACCGACCTGGCTTACCGACTTGTCTTGCCTGCCGACTTCTTATCCGCCGCGCCCAATCCGCCGATCGCCGCCGCTCAGCCCTGCGAGGATTTGCCCGGCAGAGACTCGCCATGTGCGGAGTTGTTCTCGCCGTTTCCGTTAACTTCGGCGGCGGTTGCGCCCTTGCGGCTGCGCCAGTCGGTGATTGCCGCCTTGATCGCATCCTCGGCCAGCACCGAGCAATGAATCTTGACGGGCGGCAGATTCAATTCCTTCACGATCACCGTGTTCTTGATCGTCATCGCCTCGTCGATATGTTTGCCCTTGACGAGTTCCGTGACGTAGCTGGAAGAGGCAATCGCGCTGCCGCAGCCGAAAGTCTTGAAACGCGCGTCTTCGATTACGCCGTCGTCACTAATCCGGAGCTGAAGCTTCATCACGTCGCCGCATTCGGGCGCGCCAACCACGCCGGTGCCGACATCGGGATCGTTTTTGGCGAAGCTGCCGACGTTGCGCGGATTGTTATAGTGTTCGAGAACCTTGTCAGAATAAGCCATGACGCCTCCGGTCACTTAACCGCTGGTTACGCCCGCCAGTTGACGGACTTAAGATCGATTCCTTCGCGCGCCATCTCGTACAGCGGCGACATCTCGCGCAGCCGCTTGACTTCGCGCGACACCCGCTCGGTCACGAAGTCGACCTCTTCCTCGGTATTGAAGCGGCCCACTCCGAACCGGATCGAACTATGCGCCAGTTCCTCGTTGGTCCCGAGCGCGCGAATCACATAGGACGGCTCCAGGGTGGCCGAGGTGCAGGCCGAACCCGAACTCACCGCCACGTCGTTGACGCCCATCAGCAGCGATTCGCCTTCGACATAGGCAAAGCTGACGTTGAGATTACCGGGCAGCCGTTCGGTCGGATGGCCGTTCAGATAGACCTCGTCGAGGCGCTCGAACAGCCCGGCCTGCAACTTGTCGCGCAGCGAGCGCATCCGCGCGCCCTCGCTCTGCATCTCCTCGCCCGCGATCTCGCACGCCGCGCCGAAGCCCACGATTCCCGGCACGTTGAGCGTACCCGAACGCATCCCGCGTTCGTGACCGCCGCCGTCGATAATCGGCGTCAGGCGCACGCGCGGCCCCTTGGCCCGCACGTACAGCGCTCCCACACCCTTGGGCCCGTAAAGCTTGTGTCCCGACATCGCCAGCAGATCGATTCCGTCGCGCTCCACGTCGACCGGGATCTTACCCACCGCCTGTACCGCGTCGCAGTGAAAGATCACCCCGCGTTCCTTGGCGATGCGTCCGATCTCACGGATCGGATGGATCGTCCCGACCTCGTTATTGGCGTACATGATCGAGATCAGCACGGTCTTGTCGGTGATCGCGTTACGCACCGCGTCGGGGTCGACCATTCCGTACTTGTCCACCGCGAGGTAGGTCACGGTCGCCTTGCCCGCGCGCTCCAGCGCCCGGCAACTGTCGAGCACGGCTTTGTGCTCGGTCACGCAGGTGATGATGTGGTTGCCCTTGTCTTTGTAGAACTCGACAACCCCTTTGATCGCCTCGTTATCGGACTCCGTCGCGCCGCTGGTAAAGATGATTTCCTTGGATTTGGCGTTGACGAGCGCGGCGAGCTGGTTGCGCGCCTTATCGACGGCTTCCTCAGCCTCCCAGCCAAAGCTATGGTTGCGGCTGGCGGCGTTGCCGAACTTCTGTGTGAAGTACGGCAGCATTGCCTCCAGCACCCGCGGATCGACCGGCGTCGTCGCGTGATTGTCCATGTATATTGGCAACTTGACCATTGATCCAAACCCTCTAAAACAGGCGCCCTTCTAAAAAACAGCCGTAATAACGCGGCTTATAATTTGTGGACTTACAAGGTCGAGTATAGGGCCTACCCGATTAACTGTCAAACGGAACTATAAGCTCGACGCCGGTCCAGAACCGAGCGTTATAAGGGTTGGCCGCGGCTGGTTTTGTAGCTTACCGACAGGTCAGGAGACAAGACTCGGCCATGATTCAGTCCTCAACGCTGCGGCCCAGGATCTGGCTCAGCTTTTCAGGCACGACGATGATCCGCCGCTGGTCCTGGATAAGCCTCCCCTCCATCGCGAACCGCCTCAAGCACACGCTGACCTTCGGGCGCGACCCGCTTACCAGTTCCGCGAGATTGCGATGGCCGAAGCGCACGTTGATGATCGTGCCGCGCGCGTCGGGCAGGCCGAACTTGCCGGCGAGGTCGAGCAACGCGACCGCGATTCTTTCCTCGAGCGTCTGGTCCACGAAATGAGATTGCCGCACCAGCAACGCCCACCAGCGGCCCATCGTCAGCTTCAAAGCGAGGAGAAATTCGGCGTACTGCAACCCGACCGTTTCGACCAGCGCCTCAGCGCTCAGCACGCCGATCTCGCACTCGGTGAATGCCTCGCATTCCAGGCTATGCCGCAAATCGGGCAGCAGCGAGGGAATGCATATCACGTCGCCAGGGCCGAGCACCTCGAGCAGGACGCGCTCGTTCTTGCGGTTGACGGAAGTTATCCGGGCAATGCCTGAGAGCATGACGTGAATGGCGTCGCCCGATTGCCTTCCGCTGTAGACCAGCGCGCGCTGGCGAAATCGGCGAATCCTGAGCTGGCCGCCCAGCGCGCTAAGCTGCTCGGAGGATAGTCCGGTGAGGCCCTTCACGAAGGCCAGATCGTGCCGCAACCTCCTGGCTTCGAGTGTACTGCGATGCTCCGCGAACTCGGGAGTTCCCGTCTTGTGCGCAAGTTTGGTTGACCCGGATCTTTTCATTTAACAGATGTAACCCAGGTTACCATAATATAGCTAGACTGCATACTGACTATCGAGCGCGTGTCCGAGCGGTCCAGGGCCGAATGGGGTTTCGCGGAAAGCACGAGCCAGCGGGTTTTTACGAGTCTCCGGACAAAACAGACGAGTGGGTAACCTTTGTTACGAACTTAGTGCCTTTTTCGCAATCTCGCCAAGAGCTTTGGTTTCCGAGTACTGCTAGATTTCCGGTAGCGTTCGATTGATTACTTCGTCAGCGAGCGATGGTGACACTTGAGAACGTGCGAAGGCTGATTGAGAAAATTCCTTTGGACCGCCGCTTCATCCAGGATTCCACCCACCCTCACCGTGCCCATCCGGGCTCGTATTCCGACGGGAGACCGAGCCATGCGCACTGCGCGTACTGAAACGCCTTCGGACCTCGTTTTGCTGGGCCGGCTGAAGAATCTCTCCTGGCTTTCCGCCGGCCAATTGAAGGAACTGAACGACTCGATATCGGCCAGGAGCGTCAAGCGAAACGGAGTCATCTTTCAGGAACTGGGTAAGCCCTCGACCGAAACGCATATCCTGCTGACGGGCGCGGCCCAGCTACGCCATATCAATGGCGGCGATCCGCGCGTGGTGGCGATGATGATGCCGGGAGTGATCTTCCGGCTGCCGCAGATGCCCGCGGAGGCCGGCCACAACTTCGAGTGGGTGGCGCTCGGCGATTGCCGGGTCGCAAGACTGCCAATTGAACGCTACGTCGCGATCACTCTGGGCGCCGACTACGACGCCTATGCGCGTGTCTCCGAGCCGGCCGACAGCCGTATCGGCCAGATCCTAGCACGCTATCCGAGCTTCATCGGATTTGCGCTGGTGCAACGCGTGGCCGTGGCGTTGATCGAGTTGGCCGTCGAGTTCGGCGTGCCCAGCCGCCGCGGGATCGTGCTCGGAATCGTGCCGACGCATCAGCAGCTCGCCGACCTGGTCGGAGCTTCGCGACCCAAGGTAAGCGAAGTGATGAACGATCTGCGGCGACGCAAAGCGCTTTCGCGCGAAGGACACAGCCTTACGGTTGCAATCAAGCGGCTCGAGGCCATCGTCACCAACGGCGCGAAACCGTGACCGCTACTTGGGCCGCGGCTTGATCTCCAGGCGCCGTTCGTGGAGCCAGTCCTCGTATCCCAGCTTGTACCACGCCGACGATCCGAGCCAGTTGCGATGGAGCACCAAAAGAGTCACCACCGTAACATCCTTCGATAGAAACCATTGGTAGGCCGCTTCCAGCATCGGCTTCATCAGTCCTTTGCCGCGCCAGTTCTCCTCCAGGTAGGCGTGATGGACGTAGCCCCGCACTCGTGGCAAATAGCCCTGATGATCGCGGATGAGGCGCACCCACAGGTAGCCGACCAGATGACCTCCGCCCGCGTCGGCGACCCATATTGCATGATGATCGCGGGCAAGCACCGTTTTGAGCCAACTCGGCGCCTGGCGAATCTCCTCCCAGTCGAACCGCGCCCGCTCGTCGAGGGACTCGTGATAAGCCGCGATAGCCGCCACCAGCCGCGCGATTTCACCGATATCGCCCTCGTGCGCTCGCCTCATTTCAGGTGCCATCGCTCAATTCCTCTTCAAAATTGCGGTATCAGTTATTATAATATTGCTTCCGAGGCGTATTTGGACGTTTAATGTTTCGCGAGCATCGAAACATGCGAATTAATCAAGCGAGAAGACCGCGAAGTCTGAAGCCACTCCGATGACAAATCCAGCCAAAAAAGAGAACGCTACCGCAAACCGCTTTCTGTCGGAATGGGTGGCCGAGGTGGTCCGCCTGACGAAGCCGGACCGGGTCGAATGGTGCGACGGCAGCGAAGAAGAGCGCCAGCGCCTGTATCAGCAGGCGGTCGCGGCGGGCGTGCTGATTCCGCTCAACGCGAGCAAACGGCCCGGCTGCTATCTGCATCGATCCAATCCCAGCGATGTCGCGCGCTCCGAGGACCTTACTTTTATCTGCACGCCGAAGAAAGAAGACGCGGGTCCGACCAATAACTGGTCGCCGCCCGACGAAACCTATGCGCGGATGCGCGGATGGTTCGACGGCTCGATGCGCGGCCGCACGATGTATGTCGTTCCCTACATCATGGGCCCGCTCGATTCCCCGTTCTCTAAGGTCGGCGTCGAACTGACGGACAGCATCTACGTCGCGCTTAACATGGGGCTGATGACCCGGATGGGCGATGTCGCGCTTGCCGCGCTGGGATCGTCGGATGACTTCAATCGCGGACTCCATTCGACGCTGGATTGGGATCGCCAACGCCGCCTCATTTGCCATTTTCCACAGGATAATGCGGTGTGGTCCTCCGGCAGCGGCTACGGCGGAAACGCGCTGCTGAGCAAGAAGTGTTTCGCACTGCGGATCGCGAGTTGGCTCGGCAATAAGGAAGGCTGGCTCGCGGAACACATGTTGATCCTGGGACTGCAAAGTCCCGAGGGCGAAACCGTCTACGTCGCGGCGGCATTTCCCAGCGCGTGCGGCAAAACCAATCTCGCGATGCTTACGCCGCCGCCGGCTTTTCGCGGATGGCGCGTGACCACCGTCGGTGACGACATCGCGTGGATGCGCGTGGGCCCCGACGGCCGCCTATGGGCGGTGAACCCCGAGGCCGGATACTTCGGTGTCGCGCCGGGAACCAGTGCCCACTCGAACCCGAACGCCATGAAGATGGTCGAGCGGGACACCATCTTCACCAACGTCGCCATGACCGCTGACGGAGACGTCTGGTGGGAGGGTATGGGTATCGATCCGCCCGAGGGACTCATCGACTGGCAAGGCCAACCCTGGCGCAAGGACTCAGGCAAGCCGGCGGCGCATCCCAACAGCCGCTTCACCACCCCGATGCGCAACAATCCCGCGCTTTCGCCCAACGCGGACGCGCCCTCGGGAGTGCCAATCTCCGCGATAATCTTTGGTGGCCGCCGCGCCTCGACCGTGCCGCTGGTGCTCGAATCCTTCGATTGGACCCACGGCGTTTACCTGGGCGCGACGATGGGCTCCGAGACGACCGCGGCCGCCACTGGCAAGGTTGGCGTGGTGCGCCGCGATCCGATGGCGATGCTGCCGTTCTGTGGCTACAACATGGGTAATTACTTTGCCCATTGGCTGGGAATGCAGGACAAGCTGAAAAACCCGCCCAAAGTCTTCATGGTCAACTGGTTCAGGAAGGATGACGAGGGACATTTTCTGTGGCCCGGCTACGGCGAGAATATCCGCGTCCTGAAATGGATCGTCGACCGGGTGCACGGCCGTGGCGCGGCCGAGCGCTCGCCGGTGGGAATGAGGCCGGCTGATGGCGCGCTCGACCTCACGGGCCTCGAGATCGCGAACGATTCGCTGAAAGCCGCGATGGCCGTGAAGCCGGAGGATTGGGCCGTCGAACTCGACTCGCAGGCGGAGTTCTTCAAAAAGCTTGGCGATAGCGTGCCCGCGAAAATCGAAGAGCAGCGCGAGGCATTGCGATCGGGTTTGAAAACTCAGTAGCGGTTTGAAAATCCGGCAGGTTCGAAAAATCCGGTAGGTTCGCCGGGATGACCGAGCGAACAACTTCCGCACCGAATCGCCACTATCAATCAGCCGCTCAACGGACCCGGCCGCTCGTGGTCGAACCGCACCGTCAGCGGCTTGCGCTCGCTACGTAGCGACTTGAGCGCCGCTTCGCGCGTCTGCTCGAACTCGCGCTCGAACCATGGAACGAGCCGCGAGAGCATCGCGGCAATGTCGGGCTCGCCCGGCCCCGCGGCAATCGCGCGCGAAATCGTGCAAAGGAAGCCGACTCGCTCCAGGCCGTCGGCGCGCTCGAAGCTGAGCGTAAGAGTTATCGCGTCGGCTGAAATCGTCGGCGCAGCGGCCAGGCTCAGCCGGTAAGGGCCTCGTCCGGTGCTGATGGCATGACTTGCCATCGTGCCGGGGGCCCAATTGGTCATCGTTAGCTTGCCCTTGGGCGGGATGACTGACTCAGGACAGGACGACTCTTGCGCAGGATGCTAAGCCGCGCGCGTGACCGCGCTTCGGCCCTTGCTCCCGCCCTTGCCCTCCCAGAACAGCACTACCGGACCCGCGATATAGATCGACGAGTACGTGCCGGTGATGAAGCCGACCAGCAGGGTGAAGGCCGAGGGACGCAGGATCGGACCGCCCAGCGCGAGTAGCGCTATTAACACCGCGATCGCCGTGCCCGAGGTCAGGATGGTGCGCGCGAGGGTCTCGTTGATCGCGCGGTTCATGATCGCCGCTATCGGTTCGCGCCGGCGCTTGGCCGCGTCTTCGCGTATTCGGTCCGACACGATAATGGTGTCGTGTACCGAATAGCCGATGACCGTCAGCAGCGCGGCCAGTGTAGTAAGGTCGAACTCCAGGCGCGAGATGACCAGCGCGCCGACCACCACCAGCACGTCATGCGTCAGTGCTATCACCGCGCCCGCGCCGAAGCTCCAGCTCACGCCGCGGAACTGCCAGGCGATGAAGATGCCCATGAAGATGGTGGCGAAAATGACCGCCATAAAGCCGTTGCGGCGCAAGTCGCGGCCCACCTTGGCGCCCACCGTCTCGACTCGCAGCACCTGCGCGGCGTCCGGCCCGTAGACTTTGTCGAGCTGCGCTTCGAGTTTCTTGCCCAGGCTGCCGACATTCTTCACCTTCTCGAAACGCACCAGGTACTGATGACGGTCGGCGGAACCGAAGTCCTGTACCGTCACTTCGCCGAGGCCCAACGGCTCGAGCGCGCTGCGGATGTGCCCGCCGTCGGTCGCGGTCTTGAATTGGAGTTGCACCACGCTGCCGCCGACGAAGTCGACGCCATAGTTGAGCCCGACCGTTATCAGCAGGATTATCGCGGCAAGATTGATGACGCTCGAGAGCGCGACGAAGAAATACCGCTTGCCGACGAAATCGATATCAATGTCGGGGGAAATTATCTGAAAGGACATCGGTCCTGTATGGCTCCTCCGCCGCCTGGCGCCACGCGCACCCGCCGCCGCGATTCCGCGCGCCCGCCGCTGTCGGCGACCCCGAGGGGAACTCGCGCCGCCACGCCTAGCGCTTCTTCATGACGACTAGCGGTTTGATCCGGTTAATAAAAGCACAGCCGCGCCCGCCATGCCATCGCGGACGAACCAATACGCCCGTCCCGCGCGGCGCGGACGCGAGAATCGGGCCGCGGGGCGTGCGGCGATCAGGCGGCGACGGTGCGGGCCTTGCCGCACTTGCCGCACTGGTTGTTCAGGTTATTGGGGTCTTCGGTCAGGCCGTCGTCGAGAGAGTGACACACCTTGAGACATTTCGCGCAGATGAAATAAATGCCGTCGATGGTCTTGTTGATGCGCTCGCGGTTCAGGATGCGGCCCTTGAGCTTTTCGATCCGGATGCCCAGCAGTTCCTGGTACTGGCGTTTGATTTTGCGCCGTCCGGCTTCGTCTTTGGGAAGGTCGGCATCTTCATCCGTCTCATCGACCGCGTCCGCGAAATTGGGATACAGGTCACGTTTGGCGGTTTTACTCTTGCGAGTCCTGGCCATCGCTTCTTTCCCCTCTTCCCCTAACGCGTGCGTGCGATGTAGCCGCAGTTCTTATCGCAGACCAGAAAGAATCCGCGCCGCCCGTAGCCGGCGAACATCGTAACCTTGCTCTCCGCGCCGCAACTGGGGCAGAGGTGCTTGTAGCTCACATCGCGGCTCTTTTCCGCAGTCTTCGCTTTTTTCTCAGCCATGACCGATGACGCTCTCTTTTTGGATTTTTAGTTTGTGGTTGTGATTCGGGAACGGGCCTGCGTGGCGGCTATGCGCTCGGGTGGATGCGGTGTATGTGTCGCCGCCGGCTCGTCCATAACGTTTCGATAACGTTTTGACTCGCAACAGTATAGCACAAGGTAAAGGCCTCAAAACCATTCCGCAATATGTGCCCGGCCGCCGCGGCGTTCCCCGCGCTCGTTCTTTTTCGCCCGACGCCCGGTTGCGCGCCGCGCGCCGAGCGTCTAAGCGTTAAGCGCTTGGAAGCAAAACTCAAACCCAACGACGCCGTCATCTTCATCGATCGCAAAGGCCGCCGCTATCTGAAAATGCTGCGCCCGGGCACCCGCGTCCTCATCCGCGGCGAGATTTCCGCCGACGAACTGATCGGCATCGAGGAGGGCTCGCGCGTCAAGCTCAGCACCGGCGAGACGTTCCTGGTGCTGCGGCCCACCTACGCCGACCTGATCCCGCATCTGCCGCGCCAGGCCCAGGTGATCTATCCCAAGGATACCGGGCCGCTGCTCATCTGGGGCGACGTTTTTCCCGGTGCCACGGTTATCGAGGGCGGAGTCGGCGCGGGCGCGTTGACGATCGCGCTGCTGCGCGCGGTCGGTCCGCCGGCCGCGTCATCTCCTACGAGTTGCGCGAGGACTTCGCCGCCGCCGCGCGCCGCAACGTCGCCGCGTTCTTCGGCGAGGCGCCCAATTGGACGCTCAAGGTCGGCGACCTCTACGCCGGCTTCGCGGAGACCGGCGTCGATCGGCTCTTCCTCGACCTCGCCGAGCCGGGCCGCGCACTGGGCGTGGCGGCGCGCGCGCTGCGCGCGGGCGGCGTGCTGGTCTGTTACGTGCCGACCGCGATCCAACTGGGCGACACGGTCGCGGCGCTCGAACGCGACGGCGGCTTCGGCGAAGTCGAATCGTTCGAGACCCTGCTGCGCAACTGGCACGTCAAGGGACTGAGCGTCCGCCCGGTACATCGGATGGTCGCGCATTCGGGCTTCATCATCGTGTCGCGCCGCCTGGCGTCGTTCTCGCAGGCCGGGGCGGAGCCGCTTCCGGTGCCGGCCGAGTCGCCGACACCCGATGACGGCGGCGGCGCCGCGAGCGCATCCGGCCCGGATGTAGATACGGATGTGGACAACGACGAAGCCGACGACGATGATGGGTTATGAAGGCGTCTGTCTACACGCGCCATGCGGAGAAGAAAATTCATCCGGGTCGCCGGGGCCGCAATCGCACTTGCGGGAGCGCCGGCCGCGGTCCGGGTGCTAGCCGCCGCCGGCGCGCCCAGGATTCCCGGCGGATGGGGCGGCTTCACACCAAACGCGAAGTTCTACGTCACCACTTACGGCGCGACGCCGCGCGTGAACGCCGCCCAGTGGCGGCTCAAGATCGGCGGGCTGGTCAAGAATCCGCTCGAACTCGACCTGGCCGCGGTAAAAGCGCTGCCGCCGGTCAACGAGACGCTGACGCTCGAGTGTATCGGCAACCCGCCCAACGGCACGTCGATCGGCAACGCGCAGTGGGTCGGCCCGAAGCTTAACCCCCTGCTCGAGCGCGCACGGCCTTCGGCCAAGGCGGTCTACGCGAGACTCCAGGCCGCCGACGGCTACACGACCGGCATCCCGGTTGACGAGCTGATGCGCAAAGACAATTTCCTGCCGTACCTGATGAACGGGGCGCCGTTACCACCCGAGCATGGCTATCCACTGCGTATATTCATTCCGGGCAAGTACGGAATGAAGCAGCCGAAGTGGCTAACCGAAATAGAATTCGTCGACAAGGAATTCATCGGTTACTGGGAAAGGCAGGGATGGACCAACAGCGCGTGGCGCAAGGTGAATTCGGGATTTTTCTATCCGCAGGCTAACTATAGCCTGTTGGATATGAGCACCCCTCAAGCCAAAGTCACGGCGCCGATCGAGATGGTCGGATGGGCGCTTGCGGGGCCGTCGGGAATTCGGCGGGTCGACCTCTCGACCGACGACGGTGAAACCTGGCAGGCCGCTGAGCTGATTGAAAATCGCTCGCCTTATATCTGGACGGTATGGAAGTACCGCTTCGCGCCGGCCGAACGAGGGCTCTATCACGTTCGCGTGCGTGCGACCGACGGCGATGGCCACGCGCAGCCGCCGAGCGATCCCGACCGCGCCGCCGGAATGAGCGCGCAGGCTCGGCTCGAACTGGCCGTTTCGACGGACTAAAATGGGGCGCGCACTCGCGCGCTCCTAAAATTCCGTTGACTCTGAGAGGCTGCGCCACGTCGCGGTCTCTCCTTCCACGAAAGCGATCTTCTCCGCGATCCGCGCGACGGCGTCTTTTCCCAGGGGCAGGCGCAGCGGCGGATCGGCCGCGTTTGCGAGCTTAACGATAGCCTGCGCGAGTTTGGCCGGATCGCCGGGCTGCTGATGGTTTCGCTCGACCACCATCTCCCTGGTCTTGCCAACCGTCGCCGCGTAGTCATCGATCTGGTGTGCGGTCTTGCTGAGCGATCGATTGTCCATGAAGTCCGTCCTGAAGAATCCGGGTTCGACCACTGTCGCATGAATCCCTAACGGTGCGAGCTCGTCGTGTAGAGCTTCGGTGATGCCCTCGACGGCAAACTTCGTCGAGCAGTACACGCCCCATCCCGCCGACGCCCGAAAACCGCCGAGCGACGACAGATTGATGATGCGTCCGGACCGTTGCCTGCGCATCCCGGGCAGCACGGCCCGTATGACGTTCAGCAGACCAAACACGTTGGTGCGGTAAATATGCTCGACTGATTCGGCTGGGGTTTCCTCGATCGCACCCAGCAGGCCGAAGCCGGCGTTGTTGACCAGCACGTCGATTCTGCCGAATCGGCTCAATCCTTCGCGCACGCCCTCCACAACCTGCGCTTCGTCGGTCACGTCGATAGCAACCGCGATCACGTTGTCGTTGCCTTTGAACCGATCGAACGAGCGAGCATCGCGTGCCGTTGCTATAAGCTTGTCACCCGCGGCCACCGCGGCCTTCGCGATTTCTGCTCCAATCCCGCGCGAAGCCCCGGTGACCATCCACACTTTTGCGGCCATGATATCTCCTGTTTAGTGGCTGAAAAGCGAGCCGAACAAATTTCCCAATGCGCCCAGCAGTCCGTTGGTCGCCGGTGCCGGAGCCGTGCCCGAAGCTGTCGTAACGCCCGGAGGCGGCGCGCCACCCGGGTTAGCCACCAAAGTCGGCGCGGGCGCGAGACCCCCGTGCAACGGACAAATCCGCGTCGGCGCGGTACCGTTCAGGAATGGAACGGTGGCGGTGCGCGGACAGGCGCTCGTCGCGAGGCCGCCGCTTTGCGGATCGATCGTCGCCATCGTGATGCCGGCAGGCACCGCGAACGGCGGCGACGAGGGCGGCGTCACGTCCAACATGAAGCTCACCCATGCCGGCAGCGCGGCGGTGGCACCGGAGGCACCCAGGCTCTGTGGACGATCGAAGCCCACCCAGACGCCGCAGACCACGCGCGGCGTATAACCGACGAAGTAGGCGTCGTGATAGTCCTGGGTGGTGCCGGTCTTGCCGGCGGCCGGAAAATCGAGCCCCATCTTCAGCGCGCCCGCCCCGGTGCCCCATTTGATCACCTGCTCCAGCGCGCCAGTTACCAGGTAGGCGACGGGCGGGCTCACGAGCTTGAGCGCGTGCGGAGCGTGCAGATAAATCGGATGGTCGTGCGCGTCGTAGACCGCCTCCAGCGCATAGGACGGCCGCGACACTCCGCCCGCGGCGAAGACCTGGTAGGCGCCGGTCAATTCGAGCAGCGTGGTCTCGGCGGCGCCGATCGAAATCGGCAGCACCGCCGGGATGTCTTCTTCGATACCCATCTCGTGAGCCATATCCACAATCGTGGACGGGCCCAGCAGGCTGCCCAGGTAAGCGGTCGGCACGTTGAGCGACTCGGCCAGCGCCTCGACCACCGTAACCGTGCCCTGGAAAGTGTGCTCGTAGTTGACCGGAGTCCATCCGTTGAACGACATCGGACGATCGGGCAGCAGGGACGCGAGCGTGACCGGCTGGCCAATCGGCGAGCGGGACGGGTCGAGCGCGCTCAGATAGACGATCGGCTTGAAAGCCGATCCGGGCTGACGCTCCGCCTGCGTCACGCGGTTAAACTGGCTAATCGAATAGTCGCGTCCGCCGACCATCGCGAGAATCGCGCCGGTCCGCGCGTCGAGCGCCACCAACGAACCCTCGAGCACCTCATCGCGCGCCGCGCGGCGGAGGTGCGGATGCTGCTGCTCCAGGCGCACAAGATTCGCATCGACGCTGGTTTGCGCCGCCTGCTCCATCTCCGAGTCCAGCGTGGTGTAGACCTTAAGCCCGGCCAGATTGCCGTCGAAGCCCGGGATGCGCTCGACCTCGGCGATTACGTAGTCGGTGAAATAGGGTGCGCGCCGCAGACCCGGCAGTTTCGCTATCTGGATCGGCGCGGCCGCGGCTTCAGCATACTGGGCCTCGTCGATCACGCCGTCGCGGCGCATCAGACCGAGCACCGTGTCGCGCCGCGCGCGGCAGGCCTCGGGATGGCGCCGCGGATCGTACAGCGTCGGCGCCTGGATCATTCCGATAAGCGTCGCCGCCTCCGCCGGCGTGACCTCATGCAGGTCTTTGTTGAAAAAGTAGCGCGCCGCCTGCGGCATTCCGGTAACCGGTGAACCGTCGTACGCGCCCATCGGAACGTCGTTGATGTAACGCTCCAGGATCTGGTTTTTGCTGAGCCTTATCTCGATCACCACTGCGACCCCAAGTTCGCGAACTTTGCGCGTGAACGTGCGCTCGTGGCGATCGATAAAGGTGCGCGCGAGTTGCTGGGTCAGCGTGCTCGCGCCCTGCCCAAGACGATGCGATCGAAGATCCGCGATCGCCGCTTCGAGCATCCGCACCGGGTCGAATCCCGGATGATAGTAGAAGTAACGGTCCTCGGTCGCGAGCAGGCCGCGCACCAGGTAGGGCGGAAGATCGTTTAACTGGATTTCGATCCGCTCGGGCGGCGCGCCGGGAAGCAGGCGGCCAATCACCTCGGGCTCGATCACGGCGGCGGGAATCGCCGCGCCGAAGGAATCGGCCACGCCCTCGACCGTCGTGCCGGCGAGCGTCAGATGGACCAGCGCGGCCGGGCGTTCGGTGATCCCTTCGCGAAAGCCGCGCAGATAAAGCGTGACGCGGCCGGGGATCAGCGCGTACTCGCCGGGATGCACCGGCTCGGCGACGCGCGTGTAACTGAGGCGTTCGATACGGTCGAGCAGATGGAGCTGGGCGACATCGTCGCCGCGCGCGACCTTCAGCGGCGCCGAGTAAATCGCCGAGGTCAGCGCGGCTTCGCGCTGTTCGATCAGGGTGGAAATCTCGGTATAGAGCTGCGCCAGGTAAAAGCCGCAGCCGAAGACGAACAACAGGAAGAGGCCTGCCGACGCGCGACGCCAGCCGAGCCGCTTAAGCGCACGACGGACTCGTCCACCCGCCGCCGCCGATCCCCTCGCCCGCCTGCCTGCGCTAGCCATCGCGCGTTGCTTCTCCGCTGAGCGGCGGTCCCGGCCCGGACGCGGCGCTCGCCCGATACTATATCCCGCGCGGCAGGACGGAGGCGAGTTAAGCTACACCGACGGCGCCTGTGCGCGGGTTTCGTCCGCGCGGAGCGCGGCGAGCTGATGCGAGAGCTCACGTATCAGCGCGAGCCCCGCCACTCCTCGGCACTCCGCGAGCTCGATTACCGGCGCGCCGACGCGCCGGCGCACGAGTTCGACGGCGCGGCGCTCGCCGGCCGCACGCCTGAGCTCGCTATACGCCAGCGCGGTCAGGGCGTCGAGATGGGGTGCGGCGGCGCGCAGCGTCGGGCGTCGCGCAAGGCGCGCGACCGCGTGCGCATCGAAGCTTGGCGCGCGAGTGCGGTTGAAAATCACCGCGGCGACTTCCAGGCCGAGAGTGGCCAGCGCCGCGTGCGTCTCGAGCGTCTCCTTCACCGCGAATGGCTCGGGTGAGGTGACGAGCACGACCCCGCAACGAGCGGGGTCGCGCAACAGTTCCGCCACGTTCGCGGCGGTGCGGCCGACGATTCCCGTCCCGAAGGTCTCGCGCGCCGCTAACGGCATCCGCAGCACGCTCAGCGCCTGGCCGGTTGCGGGAGCGTCGAGCACCACCAGGTCCCACGGCGGCGAGGGCGGCCGGTACTCGAGCTCGTGGTAGATTTTGCCGATCATGATCAGCTCGCGCAGACCGGGAGCCGCGTCGACGAAGTAGCGATAGGCGCCGCTGTTGACTACCGCCTTCAGCAGCGTGCGGCCCGGCACTACAGTGGAGAGGTATTCTTCGAGCTGATGCGCGCCGTCGAGGACCACAGTCCACAAGTTGGGCGCCGCTGCGACCGGGTCGAAGCGGGCCTTGCGACCCAACGCGGTAGCTAGCCCGCCGAGACGGTCATATTCCATCGCGAGCACGCGCGCCGGGTCGCTCGCGCGCACCATCGCGAGCGCGCCGCTCACGCTGGAGCGTCCGACACCGCCCTTGCCGACCACGATCAGCGAGCGGCGTCTCAGCAGTTCATCGATCATCGACTGTGGTATTCATCAAATATCGATCTAGAGGAAGCGGCGCCCCTGGCGCTCGTCCGGCAGGTCGAGATCGAGCGCCACGAGCTTACGATCGACGTATTCCTTGTAAGCCGCGCGAATTTCGGAATTACCAACGCCCTTCAAGCCCCATTGGATGAAGCGAGGCGTATTCGGCGAATCGGATCGGCCGAACATATCCAGCGCCGCTGAGTACCATTTCGGCAGCAGTGCCTGGACGAGCGTCCTGCCGCGGCGATCCGCACAGATCGCGCTCAGGAAATGGTAGCCCATCTCGGAATGACCGAATTCATCGCGCTCGACCGTGCGCGAGATTTTGCGCAGCGGCACATAGCTGGATTCGCGCCAGTCACGGGCATGAAACGCGCCGTTCAGATCGATCAGGAAATGAAAGAACGCGTCGTCGGCCCACGTCTCCTTCGGCAGATGGAACGCGTAGTGCGCATAGGGAACGTCACGTAGCGCGAAGTCGGGGTCCAGGCCGACCGCGATCCGATGGAACATGATCGCGTGCTTGAGTTCCTCCGCCAGGTACTCCGACTTGATCAACCGCGCCGCGGGGTCGGGCGCCAGTGTCTCGGCGGCCTCGATGCACGTGCCCATCAGGCCGAGGAAGCTCTTGTTGCCGGCACGCTCGCCCTCGTGCCGCAGCATCTTCATCAGCAGGGCGCGATAGTCCTCCGGCAGTTCGTCGCCCTCATCAAAGTTGTGCACGGGACGATCGATCTTGCACGAGAGGTCGGGCAGTGGATCGCCCTGGGCGTAGATTTGCGTCCAGAACGGCCATAGTCCGCCGCCGCGCATGCGCTCGCCGTGCTCGGAGGCATCGCTCGATTCAACCGGCGTCGTGTCGCGGCCGAGCTCAGCCGAGGTCAAATTGTTCAGTGCCATACCGGCGTTCCTCTATTGCGCGATTCTCGCTCGAATCTAGCGCGCCACGCCCCGCTCACGCAAAACGCGTCTAGGGAAATAATCGTCGCAGTCCCGAAGCCGTGCTTGCGCCTTTCATCATCCGTTGGGAGGTAAAGTCTGTTCCAGGCCTATCGCAAAAATGCTATGAGAGACTAAAGTGCAGTGGAAAGTCGAGATTCTCAACAACGCCGTCGAAAAAGAGTTGTTGAGCCTGCCCAAGGATATGCAAGCGCGGTTTGTCAGGATTTCCGAGCTGCTGCAGTCCCTTGGCCCGCAGCACGTCGGCATGCCGCACGTAAGGCCTCTAAGTAACAAGCTATGGGAAATACTGTACACTGCGGCATCCGGCCGTCGACTCGTGGTGTTGCACGCCTTCGTTAAGAAAACTCAGAAAACACCGCGGCACGCGATAGAGAGGGCTCTCATACGTCTGAAGGAGATCACTCAATGAGCAGAAGCTTCGAGGCCAGCAAAAAAAAGATGCTTGCGGACCCTGAGGTTCGAGCGTCTTACGACGCCTTGGAGGACGAATTCAACCTGGCGCGCGAACTCATCGCGGCGCGTGTGCGTGTTGGCCTGACTCAAGCGGAATTGGCCGAAAAAATGGGCACCACCCAGTCGGTGATAGCACGGTTGGAAAGTGGCGCCCGGCTGCCAAGTGTGAAGACGCTCCTCCGATTCGCGAAGGCCACGCATTCGCGCCCGGTGATCAGATTACGCGCGGCCTGATGCCCTCGCGCAGTAGATCTCACGCAAAACGCGACTTGGCGGAGGCGGCGCGCGCCGGGTCGATCGAGCGAGCACGTTCAGCCTGGAGACCGCACGCGCATCCGGCCAGACCCGCCGCGTACAGATCCATTTCGCCGTTGACCAACTCGCGCGCCATCCCGGCCAGCAACCGATCTCCGACGCATCCCAGCGCCGCGCCGCATCGCGCGCATCGCAACCGATAGTACGTGCCGTAGGTGGCAACGCCCTCGACCGCGACGCCGAGCGGTTCGTAGGCGGCGATGATTTCGTCAAGTATCGCGCTCATCGAATCTTACCTTTGGCCTTACTTTTTGTTCCCGCCCTTGAGCTTACCGTTAGGCCCCGGTGCCTGCTTTTTTCGCGCCGGTTTCGCGCGCGAGTTTGGCCACGATGTCCGCGCGCAGATCTTTTTTCGAAATCTTGCCGACCGCAGTCATCGGAAACCGCTCGACGATTTCCAGGCGCTCGGGAATTTTGAACCGTGCGATGCGCCGTTCTTCAAGATGACGCGCCAGCTCCGCGAAGGTCAGGCTGCCGCCCGCGCGCAGCACCACGTATGCGCAGGCGCGCTCGCCCAACACCTCGTCGGGCATCGCGACGATCGCCGCATTGAGTACCGCCGGATGCGACAGCACCAGGTCTTCCATTTCTTCGGCGCTGATCTTTTCACCGCCCCGATTGATCACATCTTTGCGTCGGCCCTCGACCACCAGATTGCCGCTAGGATGCCTCATCACCAGGTCGCCGGTGCGATAGAAACCGTCAGGCGTGAACGCGGCTCGATTGTGTTCCTCGGCGCGGTAGTAGCCGCGAGGCGTATAGGGTCCGCGGCAAAGCAGCTCGCCTATTTCTCCCGGCGCGACCTCGCGGCCGTCGTCGCCGACGACTCGCAGCTCGTCATGTTCGCAAATCGGACGGCCCTGCGTGTTGACGATGACTTCCTCGGAATCGCCGCGCCGCGTCGAACAGCAGAGTCCCTCGGCCATACCGTACACCTGGGTCACGACCGGGCCGATCTCGCGGAGCAGGCGGCGCGCAGGTTCGGGATTGAGCCGCTGACCGCCAACCGCGAGCGAGCGCAGCGAGGAAAAGTCCGTTTGCCGAAAGCGAGGATCGTTCAGCCAGCTTACCGCCATCGCGGGTACCGCGCAGATCCAGGTCACGCGCTCGCGCTCGATCAGCGGAAAGATCGTTTCGGCGTCGGTCGACGGGGCGAGCACCACTCGCGCGCCGATCAGAATCCCGGATTGGACCGCGGCGAGCAGCGGAAAGTTATGCATCATCGGGATTGCGACCAGCGCGACGCCATCGCGATCGAAGCCCGAGCATTCCGCCAGCCGCAGAGAATTGTAGAGATAGTCGTCGTGCGTGCGCGGGATCACTTTCGGCAGCCCCGTACTGCCGCCGGAAAGCTGAAATACCGCGATGTCATCGCCGCGCGGGCAAAGCCGCGCCAGTGTCGACGGCGCGATCCGCTCTTCGATCGGGTCATTCACAAGATCCGCCAGCAAAGTCATCCCTGCGCCGGCGCGCGCGCCCATCACGAGCACCTCGCGCATCGACGGCAGCGCGTCGCGCAACTCGGCCGCCATCGCAACGTAATCGAAGCGCCGATGCTCGGCGGGGATCAGCCAGGCGTATGCATCGGTGAAGCGTGCGAGATGGCTTATCTCGGTGTGGCGATGCGCCGGCAGAGTCGCCACCGGAATCGCGCCGGTTTTGAGACACGCGAAGTACGCGGCGGCGCATTCGAGCCCGTTGGGCAACTGAAAAATAACGCGCCGACCCGACGCGATGCCGCGTTCCGCGAAATGGAGCGCCAGCCGCTCGACCATCGCTCCCAACTCGCGGTAGATGACGCGCCGCTCGCCGTCCACCACGGCAAGGCGAGTCGCGTTGTCCACGACCGAGCGATCGAAGCGCTCGCCGATCGGATCGCCGCGCCAGTAACCGAGGCGCCGGTAAAGTTCCGCGGCCTGCTCCGGCCACGGCACCACGCCTTCGAGCATCAGGAACCTCGCAGCCCGTCCAGGTAATTTATCCGCATTACGGCCTCTCGACGAACGTTAACTTAAAGTATCCCTTGAAGTACGAACGAGCTGTTTTTCGGAAACCGCAAATCCCCCGAGTCACCTCTAGCGCACTGCCACACCGACGCGAAAGCTCCGGAGGGTAGGTTGGGATTGAACCTGCGGTAGATAGCCCAGATAATCGCCCGGAAATGGAGCCGTCAGCGCATGCGAAAGTGGATCGTTACAATGGTTGGAATTTCGGTCGCCGCGTTCGCATCCGTGGTCCGGGCACCCGCTCATGCCGACGACGTTCCGCTCGCCAGCACGCTGCCTGTGGAAAGCGTGATGCTGCTTGGTGGACGGCCTTCGACAGGGCCGCTGATTCCGGTTGTCGGCAACGGCACGGCGCATCTCGCCTACGAACTCTACCTGACCAACTATGGCCACAAGCCGACGCGCATCGTGGCGCTGCGGGTTCACGGCATTGCGGGCGCCGCGTTCGCGACCACTATCGAGGGCAACGCGCTCAAGTCCTCGTTCACGCCGGCGGCGCCGCCAAGCCGGGTGGCGTCTTACGATCCGGTCCTGCCGCCCGGCGCGAGCGGAGTGATCTACGTGTTTCTCAATTTCGCCGGGCGTGAAACTCCGCGGCGGCTTGAAAACTCGCTCGTGGTCGAAGCCGACGGCGACCCGAAGAATGCGCAGCGGATTCCGTTGGCCGAGCTTACAATCAGGAAAACGGGCGCCGCGTTGATCGACGAACCGTTGACTGGCGAGCGCTGGCTCGCCGCGAATGGGCCGTCCAACACTTCACTTCATCGCCGGGCAGTCATCATTCTCAACGGCGCGCCCCGGGTGCCCGAGCGCTACGCCATCGATTGGATCAAGCTCGGTGATGACGGCAACAGCTACTCCGGCGACGAGTACAAGAATTCGAGCTATCACGCCTATGGCGTTCCGATCTTGGCCGTCGCCGACGGAAAAATCGTAATCGTCAAAGACGGGCTTCCCGAAAATGTTCCGCATGCCAAGAAAATGGCCGTCGAATTGACGCTCATTAACATGCCGGGCAATCACGTCATCGAAGGCATCGGCGGCGGCTTGTACGTCGGCTATGCGCACATGATTCCCGGCACGATAACCGTCAAACCTGGCGACCAGGTTCATCGCGGACAGGTCCTCGGACGCCTTGGCAACTCCGGCAACTCGACCGAGCCGCATCTCCATCTGCAGGTCTGTGACGCGCCGTCATTTCTGATCTGCGAAGGCGTCCCGATGGAGTTCACGCGGGTGAGCCTCACCAGGTACAAGATTCAGAAGCGCGGGGAGACACCGATAAAGCTCAGCGTCGAGGGCACGCGCGAAGTATCCGGCGAAGAGCCGATGGAAAATGAACTGGCGAATTTTCCGGCGGCGCAACCGCCCGCGAAATAGCTGTCCGCGTCCGCACCGAGGAGACCCGGACTACCAGCGCAACAGGTTTGCGCCCCAGGTCAGGCCGCCGCCGCAGGCGTTGAGCATCACCAGGTCGTTGTCATGGATGCGGCTCGCTTCGAACGCCTCATCCAGCGCGATCGGCACCGAGGCGGCCGAGGTGTTGCCGTAACGGTCGATGTTGGTGAAAACCTTGTCCCGCGGGACTCCCAAACGGTCGGCGACCGCGTTGAGGATGCGGATGTTGGCCTGGTGCGGAACGATCAGAGAGATGTCTTCCATGCACACGCCGGCTCGCTCGGCCACCTTCAGCGTGACATCCGCCATCGAGCGCACCGCGATTTTGAACAGCTCCGGCCCCTTCATCTTGATCGCGTCGTCGGGCGATCGCCGCACCTCGGAATCGAGCGTCGCGCGAACGCCGGTCGATCGCACTGAGAGCAGGTGCCAGTATTCACCCGAGGCGCGCAGAAGACTCGCGAGCACTCCGCGCTGCCCCGGCTCGGAAACCATCACCGCGGCTCCGGCTCCATCGCCGAACAGCACGGAGACGGCGCGATCGTTCCAATCCACCATGGTCGAAAGCGCGTCGGTGCCGACCAGCAGTACGCGCGAGTAGTCGCCCGCGCGCATCGCGTTGTCGGCCACGCTCAGCGCATAGACGAAGCCCGAACAGGCCGCGGCGACGTCGTAGGCCGGGATCGAATCGATGCCGAGGCGATGCTGGAGCTGGCATGCGAACGAGGGAAAGCCGTACTCGGAGGAGACCGTACCTACGATGATCGCGTCGAGTTCGGCAGGCCGTATTCCGGCGCGCTCGAGCGCGGTGGTGCTGGCGGTGGCGGCGATATCGACCAGCGATTCACCGCTGGACATCACGTAACGGCGCCCGATTCCGGTACGCGTACGCACCCACTCGTCGGAAGTATCCACGATCCGCGCAAGCTCATGATTGGTAACCGCGGTGCGCGGCAGCGCGCGCCCGGTCGCGACGATTCGCGATCCCATCTTGCTACTTCCCGCTAAGTTCAACCGCCGGCCTGAAGGCCAGCGTGGTGTTGGTGCCGCCAAACCCGAACGAGTTATTCAGCGCCAGGCGAATCTTCGCGGAGCGCGGCCGGTTGGGCACATAGTCCAGGTCGCATGCCGGATCGGGATGTTCATAATTGATCGTCGGCGGCACCATCCCCCGTTGGATCGCCAGCACCGTATAGACCGACTCGATTGCTCCCGCCGCTCCCAGCGTATGGCCGGTCATCGATTTGGTCGAACTCACCGCGATTTTGGCCGCGCGTTCGCCGAAGACATGCTTGATCGCCTGGGTCTCCGCAGTGTCGCCCTGCGGAGTCGAGGTGCCGTGCGCATTGATGTAGTCGACCTGGTTGAGATCGAGTTCGCCGTCCTGCAGGCACAACATCATGCAGCGCGCGGCGCCCTGCCCTTCCGGCGACGGAGAGGTCATGTGATAGGCGTCGCCGTTGGCGGCATAACCCGCGATTTCAGCCACGATATTGGCGCCGCGCGCTAGCGCCGCCTCGCGCTCTTCGAGGATGAGCGACGCGGCGCCCTCGGACATCACAAAACCGTCGCGCTCGGCGTCGAAAGGGCGGCTGGCGGCTTCGGGCGCGTCGTTGCGCGTCGACAGCGCGCGCATCGCGATGAATCCGCCGATGCCGAGCGAGGTCAGCGCCGCTTCCGCACCGCCCGTGATCGCCGCGTCGATGTAGCCGTCGCGGATCATCCGGTAAGCCTCGCCGACCGCGTGGCTGCCGGAGGCGCAGGCGCTGGTGGTGGCCAGGTTGATGCCGCGCGCGCCATAACGGATCGCGATCTGTCCCGGCGCCAGGTTGCTGATGAGTTTCGGGATGAAAAACGGCGTGATGCGTTTGAGGCGCGTGTCGAGAAACAGCAGATGGTTCTCCTCGATCGTAAGGAGACCGCCGATGCCGACTCCGACCAGCACCCCGACGCGGTCGGCATTGCTCTCGTCGATCTTGAGCGCCGACTGCTGCATCGCCTGCTCGGCCGCACCCACCGCGTACTGGATGAAGAGGTCCATCTTTTTGACGTCCTTCTTCTCGATCCAGTCACAGGGATCGAAATCACGCACTTCGCCCGCGATACGGGCGGCAAAATCGGAAACGTCAAAGCGGGTTATCGGTCCAATCCCCGAGCGCCCGGCCATCAGGGCTTCCCAGTTCTTCTCGATTCCCGTGCCTAGCGGCGTAACCAGGCCCAAGCCGGTTACCACCACGCGGCGATCACCGATGCGTCTCATTTAAGCCCCGATGCTCCTGCGTTTGGTTCGTTTGCGATCTTCAATCTTGTACCAAAAGGTCCGTCAGTTCTACATCATTGCCCAACATCATTAATAGACAGGCCCCGGCATAGACAGTTCCGGTCTCGAGGGTTCGTCCTTGCAACGCACCGGCAATGAGGTAAATGATCGATGGGTGCCTTCCGATGACTTATCGCTGGACCCGTTCCTCAAACTCGCTAACAACCTGGGCGAACTCGAGGTCTCCATTGGAGCGAAAGCGCGGCCGGTCGTCGCGGAACTCCGCCAGCGTCTGCACGCCGCGATCGCAAGCCGCGAGCGGGGCGACCTGCCGGACTCGCTGGAGCAGCTCAGGGCCGCGATGGAGCGCCTGGCCGCGATCGCGGGCGAACTCGATCCTGACGAAGGCGCATTGATGCGGATGGTGGCGCAGCGCTTCACCGAGGCGCTCAAGCTGGGGGATAAGGGAACCGCCAGGGAAGCTGTCAATCTGATGCGCCACCGGTCCGGCGACCCGAAGGATGAAGACGACTCAAAATGGTGATTTGTCCAACGTGGTGACTGTTCAGCGGCAACGCGTCCCCGAAGGCTATATCGCACGCAGGTAAATAAAAGCGAAACTGGCGGCCGCCCGCGGGCCGTCCTCGACGAAAATCGGAGTAAACGTGGCATCCGCAACTCAAATCAAGGCCCCGGAATCGAACCTCGATCAGCTTTGCATCAATTCAATCCGGGTACTGGCGATCGACGCCGTGCAAAAGGCCAACTCAGGCCATCCTGGAATGCCGATGGGGATGGCGCCCATCGCTTATCTCTTGTGGACCCGCTTCATGCGCTACAACCCGGCCAACCCGCACTGGTTCGGGCGCGACCGCTTCGTGCTTTCGGCGGGTCATGGCTCGATGCTGCTTTACGCGATGCTCTATCTCTCTGGCTATGACTTGCCGCTGGATCAGATCAAGCAATTCCGCCAACTCGGCAGCATCACGCCCGGCCATCCCGAGTACGGCCTGACGCCCGGCGTCGAAACCACCACCGGGCCGCTCGGACAGGGCGTCGGCAACGGCATCGGGATGGCGCTGGCGGCAAAGCATCTGCGCGCCCGCTTCGAGCGCGACGGCTCCGCACTGTTCGATCATCGCGTGTTCGGCATCTGCGGCGACGGCGATCTGATGGAGGGCGTCTCGAGCGAGGCCGCCTCGATCGCAGGGCATCTCGGCCTGGGCAATATCATCTACATCTACGACGACAACCACATCACGATCGACGGCGGCACCGACCTGTCGTTCGACGAGAACGTGTGCGAACGCTTCAACGCCTACGGCTGGCACACCCAGGGCGTCGACGACGCCAATGACCTTGTCGCGGTGTCGCGCGCGATCGAAAACGCGATCGCCGAACAGAATCGTCCCTCGCTCATCCGCGTGCGGTCGCATATTGGTTACGGCAGTCCGAATCGCCAGGACACCTCGAAGGCGCACGGGCAGGCGCTCGGGGTCGAAGAGGTCAAACTGACCAAGCGCTTTTACGGATGGCCCGAGGAGCCGGCCTTTTACGTCCCCGACGAGGCGCTCAAGCATTTCCGCGATAGCGGCGCGCGCGGGCGCGAACTCGAATCCGACTGGAACGAACGCTTAGAGCGCTACGCCAAGGCGCATCCGGGCGAGGCCGCGGAGTTCAAATCGATGCTGGCGGGACAATTGCCGGCGGGATGGGACGCCGGCTTGCCCCAGTTCACCCCCAAAGACAACCTGGCCACGCGCGAGTCAGCCTCGCGGGCGGAACAGGCGATCGCGAAAAAAGTCTGGAATCTGTTTGGCGGCGCGGCCGACCTCAACGAATCAACCTTCGTCGACGTGGTCGATGGCGGTGATTTCGAGCGTCATGATTACACGGGACGCAATGTTCACTTCGGCATCCGCGAGCACGGGATGTGCGCGATCCTGAACGGCGTCGCGCTGCATGGCGGCTTCATCCCGTATGGTTCGAGCTTTCTCATCTTCACCGATTATTGCCGACCCTCGCTGCGGCTGGCGGCGCTGATGGGCGTCCACGTGATTTATGTTTTCACCCACGACTCGATCGGGTTGGGCGAAGACGGCCCGACTCATCAATCGATCGAACAACTCTCGGGCCTGCGCGCGATCCCGAATTTCGTGGTGATTCGCCCGGGCGATGCCAATGAGGCCGCGGAGGCCTGGCGTGCCGCGATGACGCATCGCGGCGGCCCGGTGCTCCTGGCGCTCACCCGGCAGAAACTCCCGACCCTCGATCGCACCGCTATGGCGCCGGCACGAGAACTGGCGCGCGGAGCCTACGTGCTCACCGAGACCAAGGGCCGCGGCGCGGATATAATTCTGCTGGCGAGCGGATCCGAACTGCATCTTGCTACCGGCGCCAAGGAAGAACTCGAAAAGCGCGGCCACGCGGTGCGCGTCGTCAGCATGCCCAGTATGGAGTTGTTCGAAAAACAGGACGCGGCCTATCGCGATTCGGTCCTGCCGCCAGCGCTGCGCCGTCGGCTCGCGATCGAGGCGGGAGCGCCGATGTCGTGGTACCGATGGGTCGGTCTCGACGGCGACGTGCTCGGCATGACGACCTTCGGCGCCTCGGGTCCGTCCGCGGACGTGCTCAAGCACTTCGGCTTCACGGTGGAGAACGTGGTGAACCGCGCGGCCAGGTTGCTCGCGCACTAGGGTGTCTCCGGTACGCTGGCGCGGGAGGCGTGCTTTCGGCTAGCTTGCCCGATAACCAACCATTCATTCGGATTGTCATGGCCGAACCCAAGCTCATCATCCTGGACGACGCGCAATCGCTTTACGTACATGCGGCGGAAGAGATCGCACACTTCGCCGGCGAAGCGATCTGCATGCACGCCGAATTCATGCTTTGTCTCACCGGCGGTACGACGCCCGCGGCCGTCTACGAATTGTTGGCCGAGCGCTTCCGCCTTAGCGTCGATTGGAAAGAGGTGCAATTCTTCTGGGGCGACGAGCGGTGCGTGCCGCCCGATGACCCGGCGAGCAATTTCGGAATGGCGAATCGCACGATGCTGAGCCGTCTCCCCCTGCGGCCCGATCAGATCCATCGGATTCGCGGTGAGGATCCGCCGGCGACGGCCGCGCTTGCCTATGAGGAAGTGTTGAGGGAGTCCTTCGGGATTGGTGAAGGGGAATTTCCGCGCTTCAACCTGGCGCTCGTCGGCCTCGGCGAAAATGTACACATCGAGTCGCTGTTTCCGGGCAGTCCGGCGCTGCATGAGCGCGAACGCATCGCGGTCGCGGTAGAAGTTGATGCCCCACAACGCCATCGCGTGACGATTACGCCGCCGGTGGTCAATAATTCCGCCCGCGTGATGTTCCTGGTCCAGGGGGAAGCGAAGGCGGCCGCGGTCAAGAGCGCGCTCGAAGGTCCGCGCGACCCCGATCGGTTTCCGGCGCAGATTATCGATCCGCCCAACGGTGAAGTCCTCTGGCTGCTCGACCGCGCGGCAGCCTCACTGCTTTCGCATACCTGAGCCGGTCGGACCGGCGGCCCATAGCATCGCAGAGCGAAACGGCGCGGCAAGACCGTGCGGGAAGCTGTCTCGACAGTACCCCTGCCCCTAACGCACAATAACGGCCATGAGATTTATCTCGCGCCACGCGATCGGCGTCCTGGTGGTCCTGGTCGTCGCCGGCTGGGGGATATTTTACGTTCCAACCACACCGTCCTACGCCATCTATCAACTCAAGCAGGCCATCGACGCGCGCGACGGCGCGACGGCCGCGAGCTACGTCGATTTTGCAAGCGTGGTCAAAAACGCCGGCTACGAAATGCTGCAACAGAACTCAAACGCCAACGACGTCATCACAGCGCTGGTCGGCAAGGGTGCGGTCGACCTATTGAGTGGACCGCTGGCCGCGGCGGTCCAGCAGTGGGCCACGCAACAGGTGAATAGTGGAGCCAGGCAGGTTCAGATGCCGGACGCGGCCGTGCTGGGCGCTATCGCTTTGCTCCATCACTCGGGCGATACGGCGTGGACCGATTTCCGCGACGACAAGGGAGTGGAATGGAACATCCGGATGGCGCGCGAGAACGGCCACTGGCGAATCACAGAGGTCAAGAACGTTCAGCAACTCCTCCAGCACTTTCAGCAGGAAAAAGGTATCGGCGGTCCCCCGACAGTGCCGCCAAACACGGGCGTCCCGGCGGCGCCTCCCTCCGGCGGGGCTCCGGAAACCGCGCCTCCGTAGTATTGGTAACTCGACTCCCAGCCGCGCGGCACGCTACGGCCTCAGAGGCTGCGGCCGACGGCTTCGGCCACCGCCTTGAGCGCCGTCATCAATTCGGCGAAACGCTCGGGACGTAGCTGCTGCGGACCGTCGCTCAGCGCCGTCTCGGGCGACGGATGCACCTCGATCAGGAGCCCGTCGGCGCCCGCCGCGACCGCCGCCAGCGCCATCGGCATCACCAGCGACCAGATGCCGGTGCCGTGGCTGGGATCGACCACCACCGGCAGATGAGTCCATTGTTTGAGCAGCGGCACCGCCGTGAGGTCGAGCGTGTTGCGCGTGGCGGTTTCGAACGTGCGGATGCCGCGTTCGCATAGCACCACGTTGGGATTGCCGGCGGAGAGGATATACTCGGCCGCCATCAGAAACTCCTCCAGCCGCGTCGACATCCCGCGCTTCAGCAACACCGGCTTCTTGATCTTGCCGAGCCGCCGGAGCAGCGAAAAATTCTGCGCATTGCGCGCGCCGACCTGCAGCATATCGGCATGTTCGGCGACCAGGTCGATGTCGTGCGGGTCCATTATTTCCGTGACGACCGGCAATCCGACGTGCCGCCCGGCGTTTTCGAGCAACTCCAGTCCCGCGTCTTCCATCCCTTGGAACGAGTACGGCGAAGTGCGCGGCTTGAAAGCGCCGCCGCGCAGCAGGGTTGCGCCGCTCTCCTTTACCGCCGCCGCTGCCGCCTCGACCTGCGCTTCGCTCTCGACGGCGCACGGCCCGGCGATCACCGCGATCCGGCGGCCGCCGATTTCCACCCCCCCCACCTTGACCCGCGAGCCTTCGGGCCGGACCTCGCGCGCGGCGAGCTTGAAGCTGCGCAGCACCGGCATCACGCGGTCAACCCCGGCGACGGCCTCCAGGTGACCGAGCTGATGCTGCTCGCCGCGCTCCTCGCCGACGCAGGCCACCACCGTGCGTTCGATGCCCCGGATAATATGGGCGCTGTAGTCGAGCCGCTCGACCATCCCGACCACGTTTTGAATCTCCGCCTCAGTGGCGTTCGCCCTCATTATGACGATCACAGTGGTACTGACCCTCCTTCTGAACAGACCGGCACTCGCACCGCGCGCGCGAGACCGAGTGAGACAACGAAGCGATGAAGCAGTGAAAAAGCCGGCAAAGTTGAAATAGTCGCCTTGCAAAGTCTAGTATTGATTGTATAGGCCCTTCAAGTTGGCCCTTGAGCCGGGGCGACCCTCACAAAGCGCCTACGGCAGGAGACGACGCTTGGTTCCCAGACCGCGACGACCGCTCAATATCGTTCACACTTCGGACGTGCATCTCGAAACCGACAGCTTCGGCGATGGTCCGAGCGGCAACGCTCTGCGCGAGCGGGTGAGGCGCTCGTTCAGTGGCGTGATCGATATCGCCAATGAACGCCACGCCGACCTGCTGCTGATCGTGGGTGACTTGTTCGACTCGAGCCGCATCAGCGAGGGCGCGCTCGGCTTTGCGCTAAGCGAGATCGCGCGGGCCGCGATGCCGGTGGTGATGATTCCCGGCAACCATGACGCGCACGACGAGCGCTCGCTCTACGCCAATCTGGGCCGCGAACTGCTGCCGCGCAATCTTCATCTGATCCTGGAGCCCGACGGCACCCTGATCGATTTTCCCGAACTCGAAACGCGCATCTGGGGCCGCGCGCTGGTCGAGCATTCGCCCGAGTACCGGCCGCTCGGTGGAGTTCCCGCGCCTGCGCCGGGACGATGGAATATCGCGCTGGCGCATGGCTTTTTCACCGAAGACGCCGACGGCTTCCGTTCCTCGCCGATCACCCCCGCCGAGATCGAAGCGAGCGCGTACGACTATGTCGCGCTCGGCCATATACACGTCTTCGGCGACGTTTCGCAGGGCGCGACGCGCGCGGCCTACTGCGGGACGCCGGCCCCGCTTTACGCGAGCGACAATGCCGGATGGGTCGCGTGGATCGGATGCGTGCCCGGCGAGCCCGTGCGGCTGGAGCGCGTCGCCGTCACGCCCTAGCGCTTCGCCTGTTTACAACCCGTCCAGGCCCGCCGCGCCGCCCGGATACGGCCCGCGTCTGCCGGAGTATATTTGACGATAGCCTGTGAGCATGCGCCGGTGCGGCCGCGTAGTGCGCTCTATGGCCTAATATCGTGAATGAAGTAATCCCGTGAACGACGTAATCGCGCTCTTTCCCACCGCGCGCAAGGTCGAGGATTGGCTGATGCGGCATAGTCGCAACGGCTCCGTGCTCGACTACCCGATCATGACCTTTCCGCAGTTGGTCGATCGGCTCTGGCGCGAGTTCGGTCCGCGCGGCGCGCTGCTCGACGATTTGCAGGAACGGCTCGCGGCCGGCGAGTCGCTGAGCGGAAACCGCGATGCGCTGGAGAATGGTCGCGGCGGCGCCGATCACGTGCTTGGGCTGATCCGCCAGTTCAAGAGCGCGGCACTCACCCCCGGCGATCTGCGCGCCGCGGCGAGCACGCTGGACGGCGCGCGCGACCGCGCCCGCGTTATCGGCCTGGCCGGCGCTTTCGAGCGCTACGAGCGCCTGCTCGGCGAACGCGGTCTTAGCGACCGCCACGATCGCGAACGCGTGGTGCTCGAGCAATTGCTCGCGCTGGAGCGCCGTGGCGGGCGTCCAAAGTTGTTCGAGGGCGTGCGGCAGTTGCAGATCGCTGAAATTTACGACTTCAGCCTGCTCCAGTTCATGATCGTCACGGCGCTCATCCGGATGGTCGGCGACGCGACGCTCACCATCCAGGCCGCCGAGCATCCGGCCGGCGCCGCGCGTTTCGCCGATCTGACCTGGAACCGTTTCGTCGCCGAAGAATCGATCGCGGACAAGGTGCTGCCCGATTTCGTACGCCGCGGCGGGCGCTACGGACGCCTCGGTTTCGTGCTCGAGCATCTGTTCCTGGAAACCGTGGACGATGCTCCCCCCGCCGACGAGACGTTCGAGGTGGTCGAGGCGCCCACTCCGCTCGGTGAGATCGAGGAAGTCGGCCGCGCCATCCGGCGCGCGATGGAATCGGCGGAAGCTATCGCCCCCGCGCGGATAGCGGTCGTCGCGCGCGATTTGGAGCCTTACGCCGAGCATCTGCGCACGGTTTTTCGCCGCTACCGCATCCCGCTGAACATCGGCCAGGCGCCGTCGCTGCGCGCGAGCGCGCCTGCGCGATTTATCGTCGAGATGTTGCGCGCGCCGCGCGACCAGCTAAAGCGCGAGTCGCTGGCCGCACTGTGCCGCTCGCCGCATCTGATCGCCATCGCGCCCGATCTCGCGCGGTCTCTCGACGAGATCGGCTATGTCGACGCGAGCGCGCAACCGCTGATGGATCGTTTTCGGATTCATATCGACGATCTGCGGAGCGCCTTGGAAAAGTCCTCGGACGGCGACAAGCGGCGCCAAATCGAACGGCGCCTCTCGCGCACCGAACGGGCGCGCGCGGATTTCCAGCAGATACTCGAAGCGCTCGAGCCGCTCGCCCGGCCTGGTACGCTCGCCGAGCATCTAGGCCGCCTGGAACGTGCCCTGGAGGTGCTTGGCTTCGATCCGGCGAGCGTACGCGGTAGCTCTGATGACGAAATCGATGACACCGACGACGCTGCGCGGGCTTGGGGTCCTGTGCGGGAGGCGCTCGGCGGACTTTCGCGCTGGGCCGCGCTTGCCGGAAGTAAACGGATGGTCGAGCCGGTCGAGTTCGCCGCGATGGTCGAGACCGCGCTCGACTGCGCAGCAGACCCGGCCAGGCTCGAAACTGGAGGTGCGGTAGCCGCGCTCCCCGTGCTCGAAGCGCGCGGACTCGATTTCGAGTTGGTGTTCGTGATCGGGCTCAACGATGGCGTCTTCCCAAGGTACCATCCCGATGACCCACTGCTGCCGGACGAACTGAAGCTCGCGCTCAACCGGCCGCTCCTCGGAGCGCTCCGGCGGCGCTTCGGCCCCGACGCGCCGAGCCTCTCAGGCGGAATTCTGCGCACCCGCTACGATCGCAACGGCGAGGACTTTTTCCTCTTTTTTCTTGCGCTCTCGATGCCGTCGCGGCGCGTCGTGCTGAGCTACGCGGCCGAGGCGGGGGGCAACCCGATGGTCCGTTCGCCATTTGTCGACGAAGTCCTGCGATTGCTTGGCGATTCGCAACTTGCGCCGGCGCTCAGGCGGATCCCAGCGTCGGGCGTGGTCCCGACCGTCACCGGGTGTCTCTCGCGCGACGAATTCCTCGCCCGCGCCGCGGCTGACCATCTGCTCCAGTCGCCCGAGGCCGAGACTATCGAGACGCGAGCGATGCTCGACTCAATAAAGGAACGCACGGAGATTGAGCGCAGCCGCGAGAGCTACCTGGCGATGCCGACGCGCGAAGAATATGCCGAGCCCAACGCCGCCGGCATCCGCTACGCGCCGAACCCGGATAAATTCGCGCTCGCAAGGCGATGGGACGGCCGCGTCGTGGCGGACTCTCGCCTGGCGCGGATGCTTGGTGGTGAAACGGACGCGCCGAAAGCGTGGAGCGCGACCAGGCTCGGCGAACTCGCGGCCTGCGGCTTCAAGTTCTTCGCCGGCCGCGTCCTCGCGCTCGCCGAGGACGAGGAACTCGACTACGAGGTGAGCGCGCTCGAAGGCGGTGAATTGATCCATGACGTGCTGCATCGCCTGGTCCAACACGTCGATTTCGCCGATCCGGCCGGCGCGCGCAAGCAGTCGCGCGAAGTGCTCGACGCCGTCCGCGGCGAGCGCCGGACGTTCGCGCGCGATCAGGGTTTCTTCGATCTGCGATGGAAGTCGATCGAACGGACCGCGGCGGAGTTCGTCGAAGTTGAAATCGCTTATCGCGCGGCCAATCCCGCGGTCGGCATTCTAACCGAGCACAAGATTCGCTTCGCGCTTAACGATGTCAGCGATCCCAAGCGCGTGCAGCTATGGCTGGAGGGTCGAATCGATCGGCTGGAACTGCATCCCGGCCGTGGCGCGATAAAAAACCTCCGCGTGCTCGACTACAAAAATTCGCGGAGCGCCGAGCGCTACCACAAACTGATAAATTCGGAGGGCGCCGAATTCGGATGGACTGATTTCCAGTTGCCGGTCTACCTGATGGGCGCGCTTGACCAGTTCGGCGATCGGCTCGCGGCCGACGCGACGCTGGAAGCGGGCTACCTGGTGTTGCGAAACCGCGAAAAGGAACACGTCGCCCCGGTCCCCCGCGCGCTCGTCGATATCGATCCGGCGCGGCGCGCGGCTGCGGCACAGTCCGGTTATCCCGTCGCCGAACGGATTATCTCACTGGTCGACGAAGCGCTAACCGGCCGTTTCGACGTCGATCCGCGCCGGTGCGACGACTGGTGCCCGTTCCGCAAGGTCTGCCGCTACTACCCGACGGCCGACCACGGAGCGTGACCCGGAATAACCGATCGATGGCCCGAGTCGAACTCACCTGCGAGCAGCGCGACGCGATTTACGCGCCCGGCAACGTCCTGGTGCGCGCCGGAGCCGGCTCGGGCAAAACCGAGGTCCTTGCGCAGCGCTTCGTCGCGCTGCTCGCCGGCGATATCGCGTGTCGCGCGCCGCTCGCGCCCGAGCGGATCGCCGCGATCACGTTCACCGAGAAAGCCACTGCCGACATGCGCCGGCGAATTGCCGAGGTCCTCGACGATCGCATCGCGAGCGAAGGCGACGCCGGCCGCCGGACGGCGTTGCTGCGTGCGCGCCGCATGCTTGGGCTCGCGCGCATCTCGACCATCCACGCATTTTGCGCGCGTATCCTGCGCGATTATCCGCTCGAAGCCGGCGTCGACCCCGCCTTCGAGGTGCTCGACGAATACCAGAGCATGACTTTTCTGGAGGGCGCGTGCCGGGAAATGATCGCCGGTGCCGTGCGCCGCGAGCATCCCGGCGCGGCGAGGCTCGTGGGCGCGCGGGGGCTTTATGGTTTCACGCATCAGATGGGCGCGATCGAGATCGTGCTGCGGCTTGTCGGCGAGGCGGCGCGTCTTGGCCGGCCGCCCGACTGGATTCGCGAAACCGCCGGCACGACGGCGGCTAAACTGCGGGCGTGCGGCGCCAGGATTCCCGAACTGCGCAAACGTCTGCTCGAGTTGATCGACGAATTGCTCGCCCTTCGCAACGTTGGCGGCGTGACGGGCCGGAAACTCGAAGACCTGCGCCGCGAATGGCCCCGTCTGCGCCCGGCGATCGAAGCGTTCGATGCCGACTCGGATCCCTCGGCACAAAGCGCTTTCGATGAACTTCTCGCCGCGCTGCCGAGCGCGCAGAGCAACAAGGTCAAGGCCGCGGTCTATCAAATTCGCGGTAACGGCGATCAGTCCAGTGCTGTTGGTGACTTGCTCGACGCGTACGGCGCGTACCGGGCGGCGCAGGCGACGCTCGATATCGCGGACCTCGTCGCGAATGTGGCAATCGATCTCGAAACGCGCAAACAAGACGATCGCGTCGTCACCTTCGACGATCTTCTGATCCTGGCGAATCGCCTGCTGCGCAACCATCCGGAAATCGCGGGCCGATACCGGCGCGCGCTCGGCGCGCTGCTGGTCGACGAATACCAGGACACCGATCCGATCCAGGACGGCGTCGTGCGCCTGCTCACAGAGCGCGAAGCGCCGGCGCCGGAGCTTTTCGTGGTGGGCGACGAGAAGCAATCGATCTATCGCTTCCGCGGCGCCGACGTTACGGTCTTCAACCGCCGGCGCGCGATCGATTCGATCCTCTCGAAGCCGCTGCGGCAGAACCGCCGCTCGCTCCCGGCAATCGTGGACTTCGTCAATGCGGTCAGCTCGCATTCGATGCGGCCCGACGACGACTCGGACGACAAGCCGTATCGGGTGAAGTGGGGCGAAGAGCATCGGCTGCAATCGATCCGGAAGAACGGAGATGCGCCCGCCGTCGAGCTGATCCTGGGACCCGGGGCCCGGAACGGTAAGGGCGCCAAGCGCAACGCGCGCGCCCTTCGGGTGGTCGAAGCGGACGCGATTGCGCGGCGCTGCGCGCGGTTGATCGACGGGCTGGCCCAGGTGGCCGACGCGCGGACGGGCGAGCCGCGACCGATTCGGTTCGGCGATATCGCGTTGCTGTTGCGCTCGTTCGCCGACGTCGCGATCTACGAGGACGCCTTTGCGCGCGCCGGCGTGCCAAGTTACACGGTCAAAGGGCGCGGCTTTTACGATTGCAAGGAAGTCAACGACCTGGCCGCGCTGTTGGCCGCGATCGACGACCCGCAAAATCCGATCGAGCTGGTCGCTTCCCTGCGCTCGCCGCTGTTCGGCCTTTCCGATCAATGCCTGCTCGAAATGGCTTTGTGTATGAACGAGCGGCGACTGGCGGGAGGCAGACCACAGCCGATCTGGACGTTATTCGCCGATCCCAGCGAAAACTTCGCATGGCTCGCCGTCGAGCGCGAGGCGGCGCTTCGCGCCAAAGATGCGCTGATCGGCCTGCGCGGGATGCGCGAGCGTGCCGCGCTCACCACGATCGTCGAGCGCGCGCTCGAACTGACGCGCTTCGAAGCGGTGCTGCTCGGTCTTCCCAATGGCTTCCAGCGCGCCGCCAACGTACGCAAGCTCACGGAAATCGCGCGAGAGTTCGAGGCGCATCGATTTTTCGGGCTCGGCGATTTCGTGCGTCATCTGCGCCGCCTGGTAAAAGAGGCCCCGCGCGAGCCGCAGGCCCAGATCGCCGGCGAGGCCGATGACGTCGTCCGCCTGATGACGATCCATCAGGCCAAAGGATTGGAATTCCCGGTCGCGATCGTCGCCGATCTGGGACGCCGGCCGCACTCCGACGGCGAGAGTATCGTGATGACCTCCGAGTACGGACTTTTGGCGTGCGACACGGTC
Source organism: uncultured delta proteobacterium (assembly GCA_963755905.1). Lineage (GTDB taxonomy): Bacteria > Desulfobacterota > Binatia > Binatales > Binataceae > JAKAVN01. Next base: position 90,734 of record CAVWLM010000002.1, on the reverse strand, counting down.
GGCGCCGGCGACGACCGGCTGCCCAATCCGCTGGCCGCCGAATATCGCGCCGCGGTCAAGGACCAGGAACAAGCCGAGGCCGCGCGCGTGCTGTACGTCGCCATGACCCGGGCGCGCGATCGGCTAATCCTTAGCGAAGGCGCGATGAACGCCGACTGGGTCGAGCATATACGCGCCGCGGTCGGGTTCGACAAAGTGGACGCGTTCCTCGCGGCTCCGGATGCCGAAACGCTCGTAAACGCCGGCGGCGTACCGATCGTTCTGCGGCGCGCCGACGCGCTCGCGCGCGAGGCGGGCGCCGCACCGGCACGCGACGAGTCGGCCCCGCTTGCCGCACTGGCGAAGGCTGCTCGTGCCCGGCTCGCCTTCGCCGCACCGCCGGTTCGCGAACTGGTGACGAGTCCAAGCGCGCTGGAAGACTTCGAACGATGCCCGCGGCAGTATTTCCTGCGCCGCGAGCTAGAGCTGCCTGAGGGCGGCGTGGCCGGCGGTTTCACCGCCGACGGCAATGGCGCGGCGACAATGGGCACGGTCGCCCACGCGGTACTTGAACAACTGACCTCGGCCGCCCCCGCACTCGGTCTCGAAGAGGAAATCACGCGCCTCGTCATCGCCCATGGCGCAGGCGGCGGCCTCGATATGGCCGGGCGCCGCGCCCTCGTTCGCGATTTGCTGCGCTATGCGCGCAGCGACGAATATCCGGCAGCCATGCTCGCCGGCGCAACCAACATTCGTCACGAGACTCCGTTCTTCCTGAGTATCGAAGACGACGGCTTGAGGCTTTTCGTCCGCGGGAGGATCGATCTCCTCACAGACGACGGCAAACGTCTCGTCGTCAGCGACTACAAGTATGCGCGCGCCGGTGCCACAAGCTCTCCGGATAGCGACTTCCGAGTACAGATGGAATGTTACGCGTTGGCCGCCGCCGAGGCTTTGCCCGACCGCGATGTGAGCGCCGAGATAGTGTATCTGCGCGATCGCGTCGAGCGGCGCCGGCTAAACCTGGCGCCGCCGGCCGAGATTCGTGCGCATCTGTTGGCGATCGCCCGCGGGATAGCCGCGGCCCGCGCCGCGCGCGGGCCGCGCGGCTATCCCAAGCTGCCAGCCGACGCGCGCGAGTGCCGCGCGCTCGGCTGCGGCTACGTGTCGCGATGCTGGCGCGGAACGCGCCAGCATCGCGACACGTAGCCACGGCACGCAAGGCGGGGCGCCATAGGTGGAACCGAGGAGGGGGCGCGGGCTTTTAGCCCGCGCCCCCTCCTCGCTTTCGCTACCGGAGTACACGGCTCGTTTTGTATCGCTGCGGCGCGCGGAGCGCGCCGCAGCGTCACAAAAAAGAGCGGGCGGCGGTTCCCGGAGGAACCGCCACCCGCCTGCGTCAGCGTTCGCGCGCGCATCTATCGACGCGCGCGGCCGATGGCATCCTTACATCATGCCGCCCGGAGGCATCTGCGGCTGGCCGCTGCCCTTTTCGTCAGGCTTCTCGGCCACCATGCACTCCGTGGTGAGCAACAGGCTCGCGACCGACGCCGCGTTCTGCAGGGCGCTGCGCACCACCTTGGTCGGGTCGATGATCCCGGCCTTCATGAGGTCCTCGAATTCCTCGGTCGCCGCGTTGAATCCGAAGGGTCCCTTGTTGTTCCTGATCTTGTCTACCACCACCGAGCCTTCCCAGCCGGCGTTGGTAGCGATCCAGCGTGCGGGATCTTCGAGCGCCTTGCGGATGATCCCGATACCGGCCTTTTCGTCCTCGCCGGCGCGCAGGCTGTCCAGAGCCGACAGCGAGCGGATAAGCGCCACGCCACCGCCAGGAACCACGCCTTCTTCGACCGCCGCGCGGGTCGCATGGAGCGCGTCTTCGACGCGCGCCTTCTTCTCTTTCATCTCAATCTCGGTCGCGGCACCCACCCGGATGACCGCCACGCCGCCGACCAGCTTGGCCAGGCGTTCCTGGAGTTTTTCGCGGTCGTAGTCGGAGGTCGTTTCTTCGATCTGCGCGCGGATCTGCTTGATCCGGCCTTCGATCTCGGCCTTCTTGCCGGCGCCGTCGATAACGGTGGTGTTATCCTTGTCGACCACGATCCGCTTGGCGCGGCCGAGGTCCTGAAGCGTCACGCTCTCGAGTTTGATTCCGAGTTCCTCGGCAATCACTTTGCCGCCGGTCAGAATCGCGATGTCCTCGAGCATGGCCTTGCGGCGGTCGCCGAAGCCCGGGGCCTTCACCGCCACGCAGCTCAACGTGCCGCGGATCTTGTTGACCACCAGGGTCGCGAGCGCTTCGCCCTCGACTTCTTCCGCGATCAGCAGGAAGGGCTTGCCGGTCTTGGCGATCGATTCGAGCACCGGCAGCAGGTCTTTCATCGAAGAGATCTTTTTCTCATGCACGAGAACGTAGGCGTCCTCGAGCTTGGTCTCCATCCGCTCGGGATCGGTGACGAAGTAGGGCGAAAGGTAACCGCGGTCGAACTGCATGCCCTCGACCACTTCCAGCGTGGTCTCGAGGCCCTTGGCTTCCTCGACCGTGATCACGCCTTCCTTCCCGACTTTTTCCATCGCCTCGGCGATGATATCGCCGATAGTGGAGTCATTGTTGGCCGAGATGGTGCCGACCTGGGCGATTTCGCGGCGGTCCTTGGTGGGCTTGGAAAGGCCCTTGAGTTCGCTGACCACGGACTCGACCGCGCGGTCGATACCGCGCTTGAGCGACATCGGGTCGTGGCCCGCGGCGACCATCTTCATCCCCTCGGTATAGATCGAGCGGGCGAGCACGGTCGCGGTGGTGGTCCCGTCACCGGCGACGTCGGAAGTCTTGGAAGCGACTTCCTTGACCATCTGGGCGCCCATGTTCTCGAACTTGTCTTCGAGCTCGATTTCTTTGGCGACGGTCACGCCGTCCTTGGTCACGGTGGGCGCGCCGAAGCTCTTCTCGAGCACGACGTTGCGCCCCTTGGGGCCGAGCGTCACGATAACGGCGTCGGCCAGGACGTTGACACCGCGTAGAATTTTCTCGCGTGCCTCCTGGGCAAAACGCACTGTTTTGGCTGCCATGGTTTTTCGTTCTCCTCGAAATTTAAGAAATTTGAAAGTCGATCAAGTGTTGATTGCTACCAGGCGCGGCGGCTACTCGAGCACACCCAGGATGTCGTCCTCGCGCAGGATGAGGTGTTCCTCGCCTTCGATCTTCACCTCGCTGCCCGAATACTTGCCGAACAGGATCTTGTCGCCAGCCTTCACGTCGGGAGCCAGCAGCGTACCCTGCTCGGTCAGCTTGCCCTTGCCCACCGCGACGACTTTGCCCTCTTGCGGCTTTTCCTTGGCGGTTTCCGGAATGATGATTCCGCCTTTGGTTTTTTCCTCTTCCTTGATGCGTTTGACCAGAATCCGATCGCCCAAAGGTCTGATTTTCATGGGGACCAGCAGCCTCCTTGCCTCGATGTTATGTGGATTTAGGCGGAACCAATTTCCGCGCTCGGTAATCTAATCACAGATGATCGATTGTCAATTGGCACTCGCGAAGCCCGAGTGCCAATCCCTCAATCTATCCCGATATCATCGTAAACGCAAAGGATTCGGAGGATCTCACTGAGTACCGGACGGTAGGAAGGCGCTGGGCAGATTCTACGGTGAGCGTTTTAGAGAATGCGCTGGCTAATTAAAACTAAAAATAGACCAGCGTACAACTCAATAGGTTAGTTGGGCGCGAAGGACTCGACGGGTCGATTCAAATGCCGAAAGCTTTAGCTCTCGAAGCTGATCGGCCGTCCCAGCCTCTCGGACATCGATTCGGCGATTCGCTCGTACAGATCGTGGCCGTCCTTGTCGTCGACCCATCGGTCGGAAGCCGGATTGTAATTGAAATGCCATCCGTGGGCGTCGGCCGCCAGCCAGACCTGCGAGGTCGCGCTCTGGCGGCTCAGCACGAAGCGGCCGCCGTCGGGAAATTCGATCGTAACGACGCCGTCGCCCGTGTTGTAATCGACTTCGTCCGGATCGAAATCTTCGAGCCATCGGGCCACGCGCGAGAGGCAGGCCTCGGACTGCGTAACAAACTCCCTGGAATCCATGATGGACTGCGCGCGGCTCAGCGCGGGCCTTTCTTGCGCAACTCCTCGTCGCGGTAGCGGCGGAACAGGATGTTCCATTCGTTGCTGCCCTCGACCACGCCGCGCCTGAGCGAAATGATTTTGCGCCTCACGATTTCGTCGACCGCGTCGCCCTGCTCTTCCCATGCGGCAATCAGGTCGCGCGCCTGGCGAAGCGCCAAGGCAAAGTTGGGTATGTCGGCCAGTTTCTCGTCGCGCAGCCGCGCGATCGACTCGCGCGCAAGATAAAGAACTCGTTCCTCGCTGAGCTTCATCGCATAGCCATCCGGAGTCTCTCGAACAGTGCCGCCACCAGCCGCCTACAGGGTGAAATTCTGCTTCTGTGCGAGGCGCTGGCGGATCATCGAGCGCAAGCGAGTCACGTCAAGCCGGGGATCGAGCCGCGCCTGTTCCTCGGCCATCTTGTCGGCCTCGTCGTCGATATGGGCTTCGGTTTCGAAGTTCTGCGACATCAGTTCAACCACGCAGGCGACCAGATCCTTGACGTCCGCGCGCGGTTGGATAATGCCGCGAGTGATCAGCCCGTTCACGAGATGATTAGCCAGTGCATCAATTTGCGCTTCCCGCAGCATCTCAGTTTATCGCTTCTCGAAAATCCTGTTGTGTCCTGCCAAAGACTCTGTTGCTTCCTAACGACGATGTTCCGGCGGACAGGGGTCTGCGGTCAAGTCCTGGGGCTAATACTCGCACCTAAGGCCTGAGCACCTTGATCTCGCGGGGCTGCGTGGTCTGCTCAACTTCGACTCGACGATACGTGTCGTCGGCAACCGGAGCGAGCGCAAGGTAGAACTCCTTGATACGCCCGATGTTGGAGCCGAAGTCGCCGTGGAAAGCGCTGAACGCCGATTCCGAACCCGGTTCGCCAGCGCGCGAACGCGAGCATACGTCGACTTCGCTGCGCGGAGTCACGACGATCCGCACGTCCTCGAGCAGACCGAGCACGCGCGTGCGATACAACGCATTGATAGTCAGTGTTTTCCGATCCACGCTTACGATCTGCCATCCCGGAAGGCCGGCCGCGGTGGTGGCCGCAATCTGCATCAGGCGCGCCGGCGGAATTCCAGGATACGCGTTGCGCACCAGCTCGGGAAATCCTGGCTCGGTTTCGCCACCGCCGGCACCATCCGCTTCCGCCGCGGGAGTCGGCGACGCCTCGGGTTCGGCAGCCGCGCGAGCGGCGGAATGCCGCAAATGACGGCGCGCGCGATGCTCGACGTCCGTAGGCTGGCGTGCCGCGAGTTGAGCCGGATCGAGGCAGGCGGCCGTACCGTCGCCGTTGTCGCTGGTAGCCGCCCAGTTCACGGTCAGGTAGCGATGGAGCCGCGCCGTGGCGCTTGGCGGTCCGGCGAGCGAGACGTTGTTCATCAGGATAGCGATGCCACCAACGATGATCGCCATCGCGCCTACGAAAACCGCGATCCTGCAAAGCGTTCCAAGCAGGCCGCGCAGAGAGAGGCTCAGCAGGATGAGTAACAGCGCGGCAAGTACGATCCCGGCGACGAGACGCTGGGGCCCCGCGGCCAGAAGACCCTGTAGTTGCGATTCCATCGCCTGAGCCATCTTAGTATGTGAATCGCGCCACGGCTATACGAACTTGCTGCGCCAAAAAAAACGCCCGCCGGCGTAAGCCCGGCGGGCGTTTGAATCGAAACCGGCGCGCCGATCATCCATGGCGCCCCGCTGGTTATTTCTGAATCGCGATCTATGCGGGCTCGGCCGCGAACCCACCCGCATCGCCGTCGCCGCGCAGGATCGCGTCGAAGCGCATCCCTCCCAGGTAGTGCCGGAGAGCCTCGGTGTCGGTGATGGCGACGCGGCGCACGTCTCGCCGAAGAATCTGCCACACTCCGCCAACCATCGGATGCCGCCCCTGGCGGTAGCTGAAGAAATAGTACATGAACTGCCGCAGCGTCGATCGTCGCGCTTCCGCATCGAGTCCGCGCCCGCCGGCTACCGTGAAGATAGTCTTGAGCAGACTGGGAAACGAGTAGAAGCCGGTGAAGGCGTCGCGATAGGCGCGCATCCAGGAGTCGCGGTCGAGCCGCTCATGATTCAGCGTGACATGCTGGGAGTCGAGGTTGTTGAAGTCCCAGTCGATGATGTTGCCTTCCTTGGCGTAGCGAACCTGATCCTCGGTGCCGGGCAGCGGTGTCATGATGAAAAACGACACGATGTCGAAGCCGAGCTTGCGCAGCGTCTTGGCGGCGATCCTCCCGCAGTCGGCGCCGTCGAACGGGAATCCCAGCATGTAGCCGGCGTGCACGGACACGCCGAAGCGATGCCAGTTCTCGACCACCCGGCGGTACTTCTCGAGTACGCGCGAGCGCGACTCCTCGATCTTCATGCGATGCTGGCGATCGTCGGTGTTCTGGTACTTGGTCGCGAAATTGAGGTTGTCGGGATTGAGCGACTCGATGCCGACGAAAGCCTGGTAGCAACCGGCGCGCGCCGCCAGTTCGACGAAGCGCTTGCTCCGCCGATGCTTGGCGCCCTCGGTTTCGCCTGAAGCGACGTTGGCGTAGCACGAGGCGTCGACGTCGACCTGCATCATGAAGCTGAGCTTCGGATATTCCTTCTTGACTTCGATCAGCCCGGTCAGGATTTCCTCCCATCGCGGACTGCGGAAAAAATCATCGTCGACCAGGAACAGCGACTCGATCCCGTGGAAGCGGATCGCGTCGCGGACCCAGTGCACCACTGCCTCGGGTTCGCGCGAGCGCATCGTGCGCCCCATCACGTTCTTCACGCTGCAGTACGAGCAGGTGAACGGGCATCCGCGCGAGGTGTCGATCGTGGTCATCGCCTCGTTGAAGAAGCGTGTCAGATAGCGGTCGTCGATCACCGGCAACTGGGCGTCGGTGATGAGCGGCACGATGATGTCGTCCTGGCCGGTCTTGGCCCGGATACCCTCGCGTACCGAGTAGTTGAGCTGGAGGTTGCCGCGCAGAAAATCCTCGATGATCTCGCCCCACAGGTTTTCGGCTTCGCCAACGATCGTGGTGATCCCGCAACTGTTGAGGAACTTCACCGAGTCGGGATAGCCGCTGACGTGGAACCCGCCCATCATCGTCGGCAGGCCCTGGGCGATGAACTGCAATCCCAGATCGCGGCCGCGCGGGTACTGGTTGGACTGCACGCCGGACAACCCGATTAGCAGTTCGACCCCGTCTTCCCGCGCCTTTTCCTTGATCGCCGTGATGGTCTCCGGCGATACCGCACCGTCGCAAATCTCGTCCCACAGCACCGTCTGCAGGTAAACGTTGCGCTCGGCCGAATAGCGCTTGTTGAAAGTATCGTTAAGCGCCGCCAGCACGGTCAGGGTGTTATTCGGTTGGACGCCGTAGCGGAAAAATTGGACGTAGCCGTTTTCGTCATAGCGCGACGGCTTGATGAAATACACCCTGATAGTGCGGCACGGCTCAGGCCGCATCGAACCCTGATTGAGCGCGCTTTGCGAAGCGCCGAGTTCCAGGGGACGCCCTGAACGCCGGCCACCATAGCGGTTGCGTCCGAGAACGAGATAGCCGCTGACGCCGGCAACCAGCGCAACGCATCCCAGGCAGACCAATAGCACCATTATTGAGATCCTTTTTCCGCCATAAAAAAAGCTCCCGAACTAGCGGGGCGAAGTGGTTTCTAACCGAACGGTCAGAGTTAACTAATCCAGACCTTGGAAGTCAACATTTAAGCCGACCGCGCATCCACAACTCATCTTCGCGCAAACCACCGGTTATTGAAAGATCATTATTCGTATCTAGCGGAACATTTCCACAAGTTTGATGAGTCCCAGGTCACGGTAACGCTCTATAAGATAACCCTTTATCTCCTGGACACTGGCCATCTCGAGCGTGTCATGGGCGATAAGCCGCGCGGTGCGGTAGTTGGTCTCGCGCACGATTTTGCGAATCACAGGGATGAATAGCGGGCTCAGGCTGAGCTGATCAAGCCCCATCCCGACCAGCAGCAGCGTGGCCAGCGGGTCCGACGCCATCTCACCGCAAATGCACACTTCCTTACCGGCGGCGTGAGCGACGTTGACGATTTCGGCGATCGCCGAGAGCACCGCGGGATGGAGCGCTTCGTACAAGTGCGCCACCCGTGGATTGTTGCGGTCGGCGGCAAGCAGATACTGGATGAGATCGTTGGTGCCGATAGAGAAAAAGTCGACCTCGCGAATCAGCCGCGGCGCAAGCCATACCGCCGAGGGCACCTCGACCATGATTCCGACCTTGAGGTTGGGATTATGCTCGAGTCCCTCACGGAACAGCTCGCCCTGCGCTTCCGAGAGCAACTCGCGCGCGCGGCGCAGCTCCTCGAGGCTCGAGATCATCGGAAACATAATCTTTACGTCGTAGCGCACGGCGGCGCGCAGGATGGCGCGGAGCTGGACCTTGAACAGGCTCGGCATCTCGAGCGAGATGCGAATCGAGCGCCATCCCAGGAACGGATTGTCCTCGCGCGGCACCCGCATATACGGCGGATACTTGTCGGCGCCGATGTCGAGCGTGCGAATCGTTACCGGCCGCTTGCCCACCGCTTCCAGGATTTGCGTGTATAGCGCGATCTGCTGATTCTCGTCCGGAAAGTCCTCGTAGGTCAGAAACGAAAACTCCGATCGCATCAGCCCCACCCCCTCGGCGCCGTACTTAAGCGCGAGCGGGATGTCGTGGTAGAGCGCGATATTCGCCAATAGCTGCACCCGATTGCCGTCGCGCGTGGCGGCCGGCTCACTGCCGTTCGCCATCAGGTCGCGCCGAAACGCGTCGTAACGCTTGTGCAGCACCTGGTATTCGCGCTCGACCTCGGGCGCCGGATTGACGTACACGATGCCCGAGTTGCCGTCGAGCACCAGGTTGTCGCCTTCGGCCACCGATTCCATCAAGTGGTCGACGCCGACCACGGTGGGGATCTCGAAGGCGCGCGCCAGCAGCGCGGCGTGCGAGGTCGTTCCGCCCGATTCCAGGGCGATGCCGACGAGGTTCTCGTGCGACACCAGCGTCAGTTGGGAAAGCGTCAATTCCTCGGCCACGAGGATGGTGGACTTGCTGAACGGATTGCGCCGTTCGTCCTGGCGCATATGGCGCAGCAGGCGATGACCGACGTCGCGGAAGTCGGTGGCGCGTTCGCGCAGATAGCCGTCGGCAACCGCCAGCAGTTGCGCGCTCAGCTCGTCGATCACCCGGAATAGCGCGCTCTCGGCGGCAAAGCCGCTCGAGACGATGTCGCGGATGCGGCCGACGAACTCGTCGTCCTGCAGGATCATCTTGTGGGCGTCGAAAATCTTGAGTTCCGACTCCGGCATCAGCGGCGCCATCCGATTCTTGACGGCGTCAAGCTCGGAGAGCGAGCGCGTCAGCGCCTCTTCGAGCCGCTTGTGCTCGGCGCGGAGGTCGCGCGCGCGCAGGTTGCGATCGATGGTGCTCAAAAACGTCCCGACCACGTGGGCCACGCCGTGGCCGAAGCCGGGCGCGGCGGCCAGGCCCACCAGGCGCGGGCGGCGCACCTTGACCGGCGCGGCGACGCGCGTTTCGCCGCCGATCTTCTCGTAGCCCTTGAGCTGGCGGTTGGCCTCGATCATCCGCCGGCGGTACTCGTCGCGTTCCTTTTCCTTGGTCGCCAGCGTCTCCCGCAGGCGGAAGTGCGAGAGGATTTGCGCCATCTGGTTGGCCGCGGTCTTGAGCAAGCGCACTTCGCCTGGGCCGAATTTGCGGCTGCGCAGGGTCTGCACCACCATCACGCCAATCGGCTTCTGGCGCCCGTCCTGCACCGGCACGCCCAAAAAAGCGTGATACCGCTCCTCGCCGGTCTCCGGAAAATATTTGTAGCGCGGATGGCTAATCGCGTCGGACACCGTCACCGGCTGGCCATGCTCGACCACCAGCCCGACCAGGCCCTCGTTAACCCGCATCGAGACCTTACCGACCGATTCCTGCTCCAGCCCGACCGTCGCACGCAGCACCAGGCGCTCGCGCTGCGCGTCGAACAGGTAGAGCGAGCAGACCTCGACCTCCATGCCTGCGGCGATCGCGCCAACGGTCTTGTCAAGGGTCTCGCGCAGGCTGTTCGCGGCGTCGCCGCCGATAGCGGAGATGTCCTCGATGAGGGCGAGCCGGTCGCGATTAACTGCCATGATTCGGGGGTTCCGATGGATTTTATCCCGCGCGCTGTTTGTTCCACAACCATCGTAACGAAATCGCAACGTGGCGGGCTCGACCGGCCGGCAAAAACGAGCCGAGAGCCATTAAAGACCGGCCCCCCTGCGAAGTCAGCAGTTCCGCTGCAGGAGGCTTTTTGAGCGGCCCTACAAACAGATGCCAGGGCTACGCGGCCGGAAGCTCGAATGGCTCGACGGCGCTCTTGAGCAAGCCGCGGCCCGCGCGCGAATGCCGGCCGCGGATTGCGTCGATCAACTCGCGCTCGTTGCGGACCGGCTCGGGAAAAAGCGTCGTCACGCAGCCGATCGAGCTTGCCGAATGGGAGTCGCTGCCGGCCACTACGGCCAATCCCAGGCATCCGGCTACCTTGAGCGCGAAAAGATTTTCCTCTTCCGAGCATGCGCCGTTGAGGACCTCGATAGCGTCGACCATGCGGAAAATCTCGAGCTTGGCCGCGCGCTCAGGGTGCGCCGGGTCGATCGGCTCATGGTCGGAATTCATGAACGACATCCGCGCGTCAAGCCGGTAGCGGAACGGATGGTTGGCAATCAGGATCGCGCCGTTTTTGTCGGCCACCCGGCGCAACTCCGTGAGCTTGTAGATTCCGCCGAGATAGGTGTTCAGGCCGAAGACCCCGATATGGCCCATGTCGGTCGTCACTTCCATGCCGCGCAGCAGCAGCACGCCGGCCTCGCGTGCCGCTTCGCCAACCTCGCCGAGATCCCACATCGTGTCGTGCTCGGTGACGCAGACCGCGCCGATACCGATTGTGCGGGCGCGCTCAACCAGGTCACGCGGCGACAGGTTGGAATCCGCACTTCCGCGGTTGGTATGCAGATGGATGTCGACGGTGAAGCAGGACCCGGCCTGGTGTCCACTCGCGCCGCTACTCATGCGACCATCAACCCGGCGCGGGCCGGCCTATTTCGGTAGCTGGGAGGCCAGCGTGACCTTTTTGATGTGGTCGCCAACCTGGATCTTGTCGACCACGTTCATTCCCTCGACGACGCCGCCGAAGACCGTGTATTGGCCGTCGAGACTGGGCTGCGCCGCGAGACAGATATAGAACTGGCTGCCGCTGGATTTGCGATCCGGATTGACCGCATCGCCCAGACGCGCCGTCGCGACCGATCCGCGCAGATGCTTCTCGACAGGGCTTATCTCGGCGGGCAGATCGTAGCCGGGGCCGCCGCTGCCGTCACCCTTGGGGTCGCCGCCCTGGACCACGAATCCCGGCACCACGCGATGGAACGTGAGGCCGTTGTAGAAGCCCTTCTTGGTCAGGGTCTCGAAGTTTTCAACCGTCTTGGGTGCGACGGAAGGATAAAATTCGATCACGATCGTGCCGCGATCGGTATCGAGAATTGCATAATGGCCAGTATTGCGCACAGGTACTCCGTCCAGGTCTGCGGCCATGCACGTCGCCGCGGCCAGAAAAGCCGCCGCGAGCACAAGGCACGTTGATTTGATAATCCGTCCTCTCATCTCTCCTGCCATCTCCTCGATCTCCCTCTCACTCGGCAACCCGGTGGCGCTTGCTTGCAGCGCTTGCCGTCGCGCGCCCGCGGTTAGCGCCTGACGAAATCCGTCACCGCCTTGGCCGCCGCCGCCGGCTGTTCGACAGGCAGCATATGCGAAGCGTGGTCGATAAGCTCCACCCTCGCTCCCTTGATCAGCTTGACGAACTCGTGGGCATAGACGGCGGGCGTGAGATGGTCCTGCTTGCCCCACAGCACGAGGGTCGGCGCGGTCACACGATGAATACGCTTGCGCAGTCCCTTGTCGGGCAGCGGCCAGCAGAACTTGCCGGTGCATCCAAGCGCCCAATGCGTGCGGACCATCGCTTCGGCGTCGGTCGGGTTGGGAACGAAAGTTCCAATCGACGGGTCATTCGGGTTGGCGAAGATCATCGGGATAAGTTCCGCAATCGGAGTGACCATGTAGTTGCGAATCGGCGATTCGTCAAGCCAAATCCCCAGCGCGTCGATAAGTACCAGCTTGCCGATTCGCTTGGGAAAATTAGCCGCGATATCGCCCGCCACCATCCCTCCGAACGAATGTCCGACCAACGCCGGCTTATCGAGCCCGAGCTTGTCGAACAATTCGTCGTAAAAGAGCGCGAGGTCCCACATATCGTCGAGCGCGCGATGCGACTCGGGGTCGCCCTCGCTGGTGCCCGGATGGTCGGGGGCATAGACGGTGAACTCGCGCGCAAGCGTGTCGTGAAAGTCGGTCCACTGCGGGCCCCATCCGCCGTGCAGAAAGACCAGCGCCGGCCCCGAACCCGCAACCTTCACGTGTGCCTTTATCTTGTCGTCCCAGACGCTGACGATGCGATCCTGTGCCTCGGCCATGGCTCGGTATCCCCCTCTCTGCGAATTCCCCGGGGTATTAGCGCCCGGCGCCGGCTACAGGAGCCGGCGCCAGACCCGCGTTGCAAGTGTGTGCCGCGCGCGAACCTACTTCGCGGCACGCTCCATCGCGGGATGCTCGGTGCCTCGATGCGCCGGGGCGGCCTTCTTTGCCTTGAGCCCCTCGGGCCACCATCGATTCTCCCACTCGTCATCCCACGTATCGCGGAAGTGCGGTTTGACCTCGCGCGCGAACAGGTCGATGTTCTTCAGGGTCAGCTCGTGCGGCATCGAGCCAATCTGCAGCAGCACCATCAGGTTCCCCACGCGGAGCTTCTTGACCGCCGCCTTGAGCTGGTCGGTCACCGACTTGGGGCTGCCGCCGATCACGAACTGGTTCTCGACGAAATCCTTGTACTTCCAGTTCGGCACTTTAGACATCAGGTCAAGCTGCATCGGGTAGAGGTTCTTGACGCTGTTGACCAGGCTGCGATGGTCCTGGTTGCCGGGCACGGCCTGGTAGTCCCACAGGATGTGCAGGCACTTGTCGTAAAAATAACGGATGTGCGGGTAATAGAGCTCCTCGGCCTTGGCGTCGCTCTCGGCGACCACCACGAGCTGCAGGAAGCCAGCGCGATAAGGATTGGCATCGAGGTTGCTCTTCGCCACGAACTCCCAGAAACCGTCCATCACGCGCTTGCCGAGGTTGTTCCCGTAATAGCTCAGGAAGCAGTAGCAATGGTTATGCTTGGCGGTGAAGTCCCAGGTGCTGAGACTGCCGCTGCCCGGAATCCATACCGGAGGATGGGGCTTCTGTAGCGGACGCGGCCACAGGTTGACCATCGGCAGTTTGAAATACTTGCCGTTCCAGGCGAACGTCTCCTTGGATTGCCACGCCTTCATGATGAGATCGTGCGCCTCGTAGTAGCGCTCGCGATGCTCCATCGGCGTGATTCCGTAGCACAGGTTCGCGTCCATCGGAGTGCCCAGTGGCATCCCGGCCACCAGGCGGCCGCCGCTGATGCAATCGAGCATGGCGTATTCCTCGGCCACGCGGATTGGCGGAATCGTGGTGGGCAGCGTCGCCCCCATCTGCACCAGCGCGACATCGAGTCCGTTGGTCGCGCGCGCCAGCGCCGAGCCCATCAGATTGGGCGACGGCATGAAGCCGTAGGCGTTCTGATGGTGCTCGTTGACGCAGATGCCGTCCATCCCGGCCTTGGCGCCGTAGGTCAGCTCGTCGAGCGTCCAGTTGTAGTACTTGGCGATCTTCTCGGTATCGGCAAGCTCATGATACGGCGGATCGACCCATACCGAGTGATAGCGCTTTTCGAAATCCGCAGGCAGGTCGCGGTATGGCATCAGATGGAACATCGAAATTTTCATTGTGCTCTCATCAGCCTCCTTGAGCCCGGAATGCCGATCGAATCGCCGGTTTCGCGCCGGCCGGCGCGCCCGATTATCGCGGGCGGCCCGCTCCCTGACTATTAGTTGCTCTGTATCCGCGGCGCAACCTTACAGGCGGCCCGGAGCCCCTGCCGCGCGGCCCCGGCCGCCTATGGCGAAGTCGAAAACCGCCATTTATATTCGCGCCCGTTGACCGTGACCGAGACCATGTAACTGGCGCCCTTGTCCAGCGAAACGCGGGGAAGCACCACCACCGCACCGAAGCCTCGCAGTATTTCACGTCCGCGCTGCTGCGCCGTGGCATCCGGGTTGTTGTAGCTGGAAGCGTCGAAGCCGCAGGCCTCCAGACTTACCGGCGATCCGTCGTCGCGCAGGAGCCGATAGCCGTCAAGGCGTGCGTCGACCCCCGCACCGAACTGGAGGGTTATTGGCAACCCCACAGACGTGTCATAGCCGGGGCACGAGCTAATCGGGTCAGGCCATTCTCCGTGCAATGGCCCCAGTCCGATCGACGACCCCGGCGGCGGGAACAATATCGGCGTGGCCAATGGCGCTGCCGGTAATATCGCGCGCTCCGCGCCGGTTAGAACATTGAGCGCCGCCGTGCAGACACCCAAATCGCCGCATGACTGGCCATAGGCCACCTCGCGCAAATTGGGATTCAGAATGTTTATCCGATGAAACGCACCGGTCATCCAGTCGTCCAGCGCCCAGTTGGGCGAACGCGGTGGCGTTGGCCCCGGCCATTCCGCGACGTCACTGTTCTGAGCGGCGCGCAAGCCAATTGGCGTGAAGCCGGGTTTGTCCGTTCTCCTCGGTATGCATCGCCACGCCGGTATTGACGCCGTGGCTGATCGGCCCGGCGTAGTTTTCCACCAGGTAGCGGGTATGGTTGAGCTCGCCCTCGCTCAGCGAGGGCTCGTCGCTGACCGGCGCAAGCTTGACCATCGCGCGGTACGCGTTCAGATGCGCGAGCCACTGCGGTTCCGGAGCGGAGGGGGGCGCGCCAGGCGCGCCCCCCTCCGCTCCGGAGACTGCCGGCGCACCGCCGGCCGAGCCGGCTTCGCCGCCAAGGCCCGGTGGAGTGACGGCCGCGGCGCTGGAGCCGGCGGCGGGCGGAGACGCCGCGCTGCGCGCGGCGTCTCCGCCCGCCGTCCGGCCGACGCGCTCGACCTTGAGCACATACGTGGTGAGCGCAAAGCCGCCGCCCGCCAACAGCAGCACGGCCAACGCGGCGCTCGCCAGGCGCGGGACGCGCCGGCGCGAGCGCGCGGCAACCGTGGCGCGCCCGGCGCCGACCTGGGACAGGTCGTCGCCGGGCGCGACCAAACCGAAGCGCGCGTTGCCGAAGCGCACCTCGTCGCCGCGCTCGAGCGGCGTCGACTCGATGACGCGCCGGCCATTGAGGTAGGTGCCGTTGGTCGAGCCCAGATCGACTATCCGCCATCGGCCCCATTGCCGCTCGATCGCGGCATGGCTGCGCGAGGCGGTCGGCTCGTTCAGGATCAGATCGTTACCGGCGGCGGTGCCAACCGTTACGCGCCGGGTGCCCAGGACGTAGACCTGCGGCGAGGCCGCTCCCAGCGCGACCAACCGCAGCGTCCCGGACTGGCTGAGAGAATTATCCTCGGACACGGACACGTCGTCGTGTTTTCCGCTCGGAGGAGCCTTGGTTTTGCAAAGCCTTCAGCAATTCTCTACAGAGAGGCATCCTTCGATCGCCTCGCGGACGTTCTCGAGGAGCTCACCGAGATTTTCGCCCTGGGTGGCACAGCCGGGGAGCGCGGGGACTTCAGCCCAGTAGCCGCCCTCTTCCGCATAGTGATGACCACTCTGAACTTCATAACCAGCGCCGATCTCTGACTCACTCTAAAACTTCCAGTAGCGCGACAGAAAATAGTGCGAACGCTCGATTATGGGAATCACGCGATCGCCGTCGGCGGCAGGCGCGATCGACTCGTCGGCCTCGCGGCCCAGTTCCTCGATCACGCTGCGCCCCGAATCGGCCAATGCATGAAGATCGTAACCGCCCTCCAGCGCCGCGACCATCCGCCCCCCGCAGTACTCGGCCGCCATCCGCTTGACCCGCCGCGCGAGCGCGGCGAAGCCAGCCTCCGTCACGCGCATTCCGCCCAGCGGGTCGCGAAAATGGGCGTCGAAGCCCGACGACACGAGGATGAATTCCGGGCGGAACTGGCGTGCCACCGGCGCCAGCACGTCGTCGAAAACGCGCAGGTATTCGTTGTCGCCGAACGTCGCCGGCATCGGCGCGTTGACCGTGTAACCGGCGCCGGCTCCATAGCCAACTTCGTCAAGCGCGCCGCTGCCCGGGTAAAACGGGTACTGATGGGTGGAAAAGTAGAGGACCTCGGGCGAATCGTAAAAAATATCCTGGATGCCGTTGCCGTGATGGACGTCCCAGTCGATCACCAGCACGCGTTTGAGTCCGCGCTGCCGGGTAAGATAGCGCGCCGCTATCGCGACGTTGTTGAACAGGCAAAAACCCATCGCGCGCCCGGCGAGCGCATGATGGCCCGGTGGACGCACGATCGCAAAGCCGTTGTCGGCCGCCCCGTCCATCACCGACTCGATCGCCGTCAGCACGCCACCCGCCGCCAGCACCGCGGTCTGATACGAGTCGGCCGAGGCATGCGTGTCGGGATCGAAATCGTAACGCGGCATCGAGGCCGTGCGTTTCACCTCGGCTACGTAGGCCGGATCGTGGCACAGCTCGAGCTCCGCGACGGTCGCCTCGCGCGGGCTCAGCGCAATTATCCCGGCGCGATGAAGCTCTTCGGCCATCTCGATCATAACTGCCGCCCGCTCGGGGCGTTCGGGATGGCTGCGGCCAGCAAAGTGCTTTTGAAACCGGCGGTCGCTAATTAGTGCGGTCCTGAGCATCGTTGACACTCCGAACTTCGATAACGATCATTAATCCAGACTGCGGGCCACCGCGCCATGGGCGAGGCGGTCGGCGGATGGAAAACTCTTGGGCATCTTCGAAATACTGATCTTCCTGATAGTCGCGCTGATCGTCATCCCACCTGACGATTTGCCCCAGGTGATGCGCGCCGTCGGCAAAGTGATGCGCGAGCTGCGCCTGGCGAGCAACACCGTGATGCGCGAGATCTCGGGTGCGATCGGCGACGACTCGCCGTTTAATATATTGCCGCCGCGCTTCGACGATCCGCATCCTCCGGCGCCTTCCACGTCGCCGTCACCCGCGCCGCCGGCCTTTCTGGCACCCGAACCCAAGTCATGGCCACCGGCTGAAACCGCGCCGCCCTCAGAGAGCGAGCCGCCGGCCGCATCTTTGCCCCAGGCTTCGATCGCCGATAGCCGGACCGGCCCGGAGGGTTCAGCCGCGGAGCATCCGAACGCGGACCCTTTGGCCACGCATACGGCGACAGCCGCGGAGCATCAGCCTTCGGCGGAGCTTCCGCCTTCGACCCCGGCGCCCACGCAACCCGAAGCGCCCGAGCATCCCGCGCGCTCCCTGCCGCCGGACGACAAACCATAACCCGCACCACTGCCTGTGGCCAGCCAGGAGCCCCCCGCCAATCCTCCGACCGGACCGGAGGAGGTCCGCATGCCGCTGCTCGAGCATCTGCGCGAGCTGCGTGCGCGGCTGGTGCGGGCGGTTATCGCGGTGGCGCTGGGGTGCGCGCTGTCCTACATTTTCGCC
The DNA here is from genome assembly GCA_963755905.1 of uncultured delta proteobacterium. GTDB lineage: Bacteria > Desulfobacterota > Binatia > Binatales > Binataceae > JAKAVN01. Next base: position 73,033 of record CAVWLM010000002.1, on the reverse strand, counting down.
GACCACCTGTTCGCCTGGCTGACGCTGCCGCTGCGCGAGGTTGGCGGTGGCAAGGTGCTGCTGATCGGGACCGGCGTCGGCGAGGCCTTCTTCACCAAGATCAAGGTCGCCCTGGTGGCCGGGGTCTTCATCTCGAGCCCGGCGATATTCTTCGAGGTCTGGAAATTCATCGCGCCCGGCCTGCTCGAATCGGAGCGGCGGATGGCGCTGCCGTTCGTCGTCAGCTCGAGCCTGTTCTTCGCGCTGGGCGGCTATTTCTGCTGGGCGGTGGTATTCAAGGTCGGCTATGCCTTCTTCATCGCGCAGTACGGATCGATCGGGGTCACTCCGACGATTCGCATCAGCGAGTATCTCGCGTTCTCGGCCAAGCTGATGCTCGCCTTCGGGCTGACCTTCGAGATGCCGATTTTCGCGGTTTTCCTGACCCGGCTCGGGGTGATCGACTACCACATGATGCTGCGCTATTTCCGCTACGCGATACTCGGCATCTTCGTGGTCTCGGCGGCGCTGACTCCGCCTGACATGGTTTCGATTTTCCTGCTCGCGATTCCGCTGCTACTACTCTACGTGCTCAGCGTCGGGGTCTCTTACATGTTCCGCGCGCAGACGGAGCTGAGCGAACCGGCAGCCGAACCTCCCGCCACGCTCTAAGCGTCCGGCGGTCCATCCGTGGAAAGGAAGCGACCTGATGGCCAGCATCGAGCAATTTCCCCGCGCTCCCGGATGCCCCCGGTATCGAGCCGCGCTGGACCCACAGCGCCAAGGACGTAGTCGGCACCGCCTACTCGACCGCGAGCCCCATCTGGTTCACCGCCTCGGGCGGCGTGCTCAGCGAAATCTATTTTCCGACGATCGACCGCCCCCAGATACGCGACCTGCAGTACCTGGTGACCGACGGCGAAACTTTTTTCCACGACGTCCATCGCAACCAGGACACCTCCATCGAGTATCTCGCCGAGCGCGGCCTCGGCGTGCGCATAACCAACGCCGACCGTGCCGGGCGCTACCGCGTGGTGATGGAGGTCATCGCCGATCCGCATCAACCGTGCTTGCTGATCGATACCCGGCTGGAGGGCGACCCCGACCTGCTGAGCCGTCTGCGCCTGTTCGTGCTGCTTTCGCCGCATCTGAATGTCGGCGGATGGGGCAACAACGGCAACGTCGCGCAGATGGCCGGTTACGAGTTCCTGACCGCGCACAAGGACAACACCTGGCTGGCGCTGGGAGCCAACGTGCCTTTCGTGACGCGCTCGTGCGGCTATGTCGGCAAGACCGACGGATGGCAGGACCTCAGCCAGAATTTCAAGTTGGACTAGGAGTTCGCGTCGGCGCCGGACGGCAACGTCGCGTTGACCGCCGAAATCGATCTGCGCCGAGGATCGCACTTCACCCTCGGCCTCGCCTTCGGCAACGGGACCTCCATCGCGCGGTCACCACGCCTGTTTCAGGCGCTCGGGCTGCCCTTCTCACAGCATCGGCGCGCTTCCTCGAGCAATGGAGCGCGCGCCTGCCTCCACATGTACCCGCTGGAACGATTGACCGGCGACGGCGGCAAGCTCTATCGCAGCAGCCGCGAACTGCTGATGGCGCACGAGGACAAAAGCTACCCCGGCGCGCTGATCGCCTCGCTCAGCATCCCGTGGGGCGAGGTCAAGGGCGACGAAGACCTCGGCGGCTATCATCTGGTCTGGACGCGCGACATGGTCAACAGCGCGACCGGCCTGCTCGCCGCCGGCGATACTGTCGACCCCGCTGCGCGCGCTCATCTACCTGGCCTGCTCGCAGCGCGACGACGGCGGCTTCGCGCAGAATTTCTGGATCGACGGCGACGCCCTACTGGCAGGGCATCCAACTCGACGAAGTCGCCTTTCCGATCATGCTGGCGTGGCGGCTGGTGCACGCCGGCGCCAGATGGCCGACTTCGATCCCTATCCGATGGTGCTCGCCGCCGCCGCGCTACCTGATCACTCACGGGCCCGCTCACCCCGCAGGAGCGATGGGAGGAAAACAGCGGCTACTCGCCCTCGACCCTCGCGAGCAATATCGCGGCCCTGGTATGCGCCTCCAGCCTTCGCGCATCAGCGCGGCGACCGGCAACCGCCGAGTTATCTGACCGGACTACGCCGATTTCCTCGAATCCCACATCGAGCGCTGGACCGTCACCACCCAGGGCTTCGCTGGTCCCGGGCATCAAGCGCCATTACGTCCGCATCAATCCCGAGGACGCCTCGGCGAATCCAGTCCCGAACGAGGATCCCGACCAAGGGATGGTACCGATCCGCAACCGCCCGGCCGGCGCGCCCTACCTTTTCCCGGCCGCCGAGATCGTCGATCCGGGTTTTCTGGAACTCGTGCGCTACGGCATCCGCCGCCCCGGCGATCCCCTGATCGAGGATTCGCTGCGCGTGGTCGACGCGGTGCTCAAGACCGACTTCCCCGCCGGGCCGTGCTGGAAGCGCTACAATCACGACGGCTACGGCCAGCGCGACGACGGCGGCGCGTTCGTCGGCTGGGGCGTCGGACGGCCGTGGCCGCTTTTGACCGGCGAGCGCGGCCATTACGAACTCGCCGCCGGCCGCGACTCCAAGCCGTATCTGCAGGCGATGGAGAACTTCGCCACCGCGACACGGCTTTTGCCCGAGCAAGTCTGGGATCGGCCGGACCTGCCCGAGGATTTGCTGCTGTTTCGGCAAACCGACCGGCGCCGCGATGCCCCTGATGTGGGCCCACGCCGAGTACATCAAGCTGCTGCGCTCGGCCGCCGACGGCGTCATCTTCGATCTCATCCCCGAAGTCGCCGAGCGCTACCGCGACGGCAAGCCGCGCCCGCCCGATCGAGATTTGGAAACACAACCGGCAAATCGGCTCTATCACGATCCCCTGCAAGCTGCGGATCCAATGGTGCGAGCCCTTCCTGCTGCACTGGAGCAAGGACGAATGGCATCACACCCAAGATAGCCGCTCGACCCATACCGCGCTGGGTCTCGATTTCGTCGATATTGATGTTACTACCGCCGACCGCGCGCCCGTCCGCTTCACCTTCTATTGGGAGTCGCGCGGGCAATGGGAAGGCCGCGATTACGCGGTGGAGCTGCGGGAGAGCTGAAGCGCCGGCCTGCAGTTGTTCGCTTCTTAATCCCGCAAAGTGAGTACTCTTGCCAATAAAGTGAGTACTCTTGCCAGTAACGTGAGTAATCTTGAGTCATCCTGAGCGCAGCGAAGGATTTCGCGGCCGCTGTCTCGGCGGCCGTGATGGTTTTTTCCGGGAAGGTCCGGCGGATCACGCGGCATCAGAATGCCGCGCGAGATCCTTCGACTCGCGCAACGCTCGCTCAGGATGACCAGCTCCTGCCATTCGTGGAATTTTTCGACTCCCTACATACTCGCTCGCTCAGGATGATCGAACAGGCAGCCTTGAGATTTTTGTGACGCTTTCCGAACAAAATCACAAACTCTCAGGATGACCAAAGAGGCGGTCAGCGACGCCGAATATCAGGACAGTACGCGATCGCAGACCTCGGCGGGCACCGGAAGATTATACCTCATCGCGCCGAGGCATCGGCCGGGCAGGAGCGATTCGAGCGATTGCGCATTGGTCCGCGCGGCGGGCGAATACTCTGTTTCGATATCGTTCAGAATATAGCCTTTGGTACGAACGCCCCGCTGCGCCGCATACGCCAGTGAAAGCACCGTGGCATTGATGCATCCGAGGCGATTACCGACGATCAGAATCAGTTCGAGGTCGAGCGCCAGCGCAAGGTCGGCGTAATTCTCGCGCCAGGTAATCGGTACCGCGAGGCCCCCCGCGCCCTCGACCAGCATCACCTCGCGATCCGCCGCCAATCGATCATAGGTCGCCGCAATTCGTTCCAGTTCGGGCGGCTCCAGACCTTCAATCACGGCCGCCGCCGCGGGTGCGAGCGGCGTTGCGTAGCGATACGGACAGACCAGGTCGATCGCGTTGTTCGATTGAGCCGCCGCCCGCAGCGCGATCGCGTCGAGCGCCGCCAGCGTTCCGTCACGGACTTCGCAACCCGTCTCCGCCGGTTTCATCACCCCGACTCGCATGCCGCGCAGCCTGAAGTTCGCGGCTAGGCCGCAGCCGACCGTGGTTTTTCCGACTCCGGTGTCGGTTCCACTGATAAGAAATCGATACTTCGCCGCCAACTGAGTAATCCCCCGATGCGCGCCGGCTATTTGCCGACTACTTCGTCGATCGCTTCGAGCGTCGCGTCCAGCAGCAGGTCGATTTCCGCCGCGGTGATCGAAAGCGGCGGCACGAAAACCATCACGTCGCCCAGCGGACGTATGAGGATTCCGCCTTTTCGAGCCGCCCGCGCGACCTTTGCTCCGGTCAGACGCTCGTAAGGGTATGCGCGCCTGGCCGAAGGATCGTCCATCAACTCGACCCCCGCCATCATTCCCCACTGCCGGATGTCAGCGACATGCGGATGCGCCGCGAAGCGGTCGGCCAGTCCCCGCTTCATTCGGTCGCTCAGGGGCTGCGTTCGCTCGACCACCAGCTCATCGCGAAAGATCCGAAGATTGGCCGTCGCCACGGCCGCCGCCAGCGGATTGCCGGTATAAGTATGACCGTAAAAGAAGGCCCGAAACTCCTGCGGCTCGCCCAGGAAAGCCGAGAAGATCGCCTCGCTTGCTAGCGTCGCGGCCAGCGGCAGGTAGCCGCCGGTGATTCCCTTGCCAAGACAGAGGAGGTCCGGAACGACACCGGCATGCTCGCTGGCAAACATTTTTCCGGTGCGGCCAAATCCCGTCGCGACCTCGTCGAAAATCACCAACGCGCCGGCGCTCTGCGCCAGTTCCGCGATACCGCGCAGGAAACGCGCCGAATGCGCCCACATCCCCGCAGCGCCCTGCATCAACGGTTCGATCACCAGCGCCGCAAGTTCTTCGCGATTCCGCTCGATCAGTTCGCGCGCCGCCTGCAACGCCCGTTCGTCCGCCTCGTCCGCGGACATCCCGCGATAAAAACGGTACGCGTGGGGCGGGTCGGCCTTGAGCACCGGGAAGAGCATCGAACGGATATAGCGATGGAACGGATCGCTGTAGCCCAGGCTGACCGATCCCACGGTGTCGCCGTGATAGGCTTCGGCCAGGCTGAGAAAAAGTTTGCGTCGCGGATGCCCCGTCAATTGCCAATACTGCGCCGCCATCCGCACCGCGACTTCGACCGCTTCCGCACCCGAATCGGAATAGAAAACCCGGCTCAGTCCCGCGGGCGCGATCGAAATCAATTCCCGCGCCAGCTCGATCGACGGCGCGTTGGAGAGCCCGAGCATCGTCGAATGAGCGATCCGCCCGCTCTGTTCGGACAGGGCCTCGTCCAGTTCGGCCTTACGATGCCCATGCACGTTGCACCAGAGCGACGCCACACCGTCGAGGTAGCGCTTCCCGTTCACGTCGATCAGGTAATTGCCTTCGCCGCGCTCGATTACAATCGGATCGTCGTCGAGCCATGCGCGCATCTGGGTGAACGGATGCCACAGGTATTGATGGTCGGCGTGCTTGAGTTCCTCGTACCGGCGTTTATTCATCAGCGGTTGGCTCATCGGATGATCGTCGAGTGGGATCGTCGGTTAAACAAACAGACGGCCGCTAAATCAGGTCCAGGTCGCGGCCGCATTGGATAATTGCTTCGACAGCCTCGTCGAGATCGGCGCGCGTGTGATCGGCGATCGGCGTGATCCGCAGGCGCGCGGTGCCGATTGGGACTGTGGGCGGGCGAATCGCGATCACATAGACGCCGCGATCGAACAGCCGCCGCGCCATATTCACAGCAGCTTGCGCCTCGCCGACGATCAACGGGAGGATCGGCGATTCGGTGCGCCCCAGGCTGAAGCCGGCCGCTTCCAGCCGCGATCGCACGTGCGCAGCGTTAGCCCACAGGCGCCGGATCCTTTCCGGTTCGGCGCGCATGATCTCGACCGCCGCGTCGGCCGCGGCCGCGATCGACGGCGGCAGTCCGGTGGTAAAGATGACGCTGCGCGCGCGATTGATCAGGAATTCGATCAACACGCTCGAACCGGCAACGTACGCGCCGTAGGCTCCCAGAGCCTTGCTCAACGTTCCCATCTGGACGTCGACCTGCTCGCGCAAACCCAGTTCCGCGGCAAGTCCCGCGCCGTCGGGTCCGATAACGCCCACCGCGTGGGCCTCGTCAACCATGACCGCCGCGTCGAAGCGGCGCGCCAAATCCACGATCTCGGTCAGTGGCGCGAAATCACCGTCCATACTGAAAAGCGAATCGGTGATTATCAGACGGCGGCGGGCGGCGGCCGATCCTTCGAGCAGAACTTTCAAATGGCTCGTGTCGCAATGCCGATAGATTTTGAGATCGGCCCGGGCCAGGCGACAGCCGTCGATCATGCTCGCATGATTGAGTTGGTCGCTGAAAATAGTATCGCCCGGGCCCGTCAGAGCGGTCAGTATACCCAGGTTGGCCAGATAGCCCGAGCCGAAAACCAATGCGGCTTCGGCACCTTTGAGCCGCGCGACATTCGCCTCGAGCTGACGCAGCGGTTCCAGATTTCCGGCGACCAGCCGCGACGCGCCCGCCCCCACGCCGTAGCGTTCGACAGCCGCGATCGCGGCTTGTTTGACTCGCGGATCCGCGGCCAATCCCAAATAGTTGTTCGACGACAGCATGATGACGCTGCGTCCACCATAGGTGACCCGCCCGCCATGCTCGCTTTCGATTACTCGCAGGCTTCGGCGCAGACCTTCCCGTTCCAGGCCCTCGAGTTCGGCCAGCAAGCCCTGCTCCAGCGTATTGCTCAAACCCCTACCTCACGCGACGCCGATGCGACGTCGTTTAGATCTCTCGTAAATCTCTCGGCAAATCTTTCGCAAAGATTTTACAATGTCTCGGGACGGCCCGAGCGATCATTCCCGAGCGCACTAGGAGCCGATGCGGCGAATCGAGAAGCCGGCACTCAGGGAATCGAGCAGGCCCTCGACCTCGGCGGCCGCAGCCGCGTCGAAGGAGAGCCGCAAATAGTGATGGCGCGGATCTTCGGTGCGCAGCGTGGCCAGATTGTCGTACGATTCGATGAACGCCTTGAAAAGCGCGATTCGGGCGGGCTCGATCGCGAGCAAAATGCTTTGAAATGATGGCTGGTGGTCAACTAATTCCTTCATGCGATCCTTTCGTGCGATCCTTTCGTGCGATCCTTTCGTGCAATCGTTTCGCGCGATCTTGCCTACATCTTCACGGTCCCGACGAATGTCCACAACCGGCACATACCCGCGCCAGAGCAATCTCCGCGATATCGCGCGACGTCGCGCGTAATATCGGCAATATCGATAGACCGGCGCTCGCCGCGGCTCTACATTCTACCGGATGGAAATCGCGCGGCTAATCCTCGTCACCGGCAAAGGCGGCACCGGCAAAAGCGCGGTGGCCGGGGCGCTCGCGCTGGCGCTCGCGCGGCGCCGCCCCACCCTGTTAGTCGACCTCGACCAGCGGATGTGGGCCGCGCGAATGCTGGGCGTCGAGCCCGGCAACAATTCGCCCGACTCCTCGAATGACGCGGCCGCGCTTGGGTCCGGCGCGATTCCGGCCGCCAATCTGGAGACGATTTCGCTCAGCGCGCGCAGCGAGCTCGAAGCGTTCATCGAACGTATCGTGCCGATCAAAGCGGTCGCGCGGCGGATGCTCCAGAGCCGTACCTTCGGCTACGTCAGCGCCGCGCTGCCGGGACTGGAAGCGTTCCTGATGCTCGATCGGCTGCGCGTCATCGCGGAGCGGGCCGCACTGGAGGACAGCTACGCGGTGGTCGACGCGCCGGCCACCGGCAGCGCGCTCGAACTGCTCTCGGTCCCCGCGGCGCTGAAACGAATCGCGCCGCTCGGGACGCTTAACGGCCTCGCCGCCAACGTCGAAAGTTTCATCGCCGACGCCTCGCGTTTCGCCGTGATACTCACGTTGACGCCGGAGGAACTGGCGCTGCGCGAGGCACTGGAAGCGTCGGACGTGCTGCGCGGTCGTCTCGGCGTGAGCGTCGCCGCGGCGGCGCTCAACCGCGTGCCCGATCCGTTGTTCAGCCAGCGCGAGATAGATGAGATAGATGCGCCTGGCGTGCATCCCGGATGCGCGCACCTCGCGCGATGGCGCGCGGGCGCTGGCGGCTTCGCGGCGCGAACGCGCCGCGAAGCCGCCCGCGCCCGCCTCCGGGTCGTCGAACTGCCGATGCTGTTCAGCCTGGCGATGGGCCGGGCTGAACTCGACGAGCTCAGCCGCACGCTCGACGCGCGGCTGTTGCCGTCCGAGTCGGCAAAGGCGCCTTCGTCGGCAAGCTCAGCAAGCTCGGCAAAACCTGCAAAGCCGACAAAACCCGCAAGACCTGCAAGACCTGCGAAACCTGCAAGATCCGAACGTTCGGAAAGGCCGCAATGAGCGCCGCGAACCCATCCCACGGCCTCCTCGCGCGCCGCCTCCTCGTATGCCTCGGGCCCGGCGGCGTGGGCAAAACCACGGTCAGCGCGGCGCTCGCGCTGCGCGCCGCGCTAGCCGGTCGCCGGGTCGACGTGATGACCGTCGACCCGGCGCCGCGGCTGCTCGACGCATTGGGGCTCGACGCGGCTGACGCGGCCGAGCCGCTCGAGGTACCGCTCGACGGTCCGGGCGGTCCGGCCCACGTACAAGATCCGTTACAAGATCCTTTACAAGATACTGCGCAAGATATTTCCAACGTGGCGGAGCCCGCCGCAGCGCGCGCCCGCGCGGGCGATCGCATGGCGGGTGTATCCAAGGGACGGGGACGGCACGCTGGGCGTCTGCGCGCGCTGCGCCTGGACCCCAAGCGCACGTTCGACGCTATCGTCACGCTCCATGCGCCCTCACCCGCGGCCGCCGACGCCATCATGCAGAATCGCATCTACCGCAATCTCTCGCAGGCGCTCGCCGGCGTGGGAGATTACATGGCGATGGAGCGGTTGCTCGAACTGAGCGAGGAGCCCGCAACCGACCTGGTGGTGCTCGACACGCCTCCCGCACGCGAAGCACTGGACTTCCTCGACGCTCCGCGCCGCCTGCTCGATCTCCTCAACTCGCGCGCCGTCACTCTGCTGGGCGGCGGGATGCGCCGCGGGTTCAGCGTCGTCGACCTAGCGGCGCGCGCCGTGCTCTCCGCTTTCGACCGCCTCACGGGACTGCATCTACTCGGCGACGTACAGGCGTTCGTGCGCAACTTCGACGGGATGTATGCCGGATTCGCCGAGCGTGCCGCCCGCGTACAGCGGCTGCTGGCCGACGACGACACCGCCGTGGTCGTGATCACCACCGCCGAGCCCGAGCGGACCGCGCAGGCGCACGAGTTCATCGCGGCCCTGCGCGCCGCCGGGATCGAGCCGCGGGCGGTTATCGTGAATCGCACGATGCCTCCGATTGCGTCGGCGGCACAAATCGCGCGCGCCGCGGTCGCGCCGGCACTCAAGCGCAAACTGATGCGCGCCGCAGAGGACTTCGCGGCGCTGCATCGGCGCGAAGCGGCCGCGATAGCGTCGTTGCGCGCGGGCCTGCCCGCCGGATTGGAGCTGCTTGCGGTGCCCGACCTTGGACACGAACCGGCCGAACTTGCCGATCTCGCCCGTCTCGGGCAGAGTCTCGCGATCCTGTGAATATGCCAGGCTACCCGTTAAAGAGAGCCGTCAGGGATCCACTTCTTCGTCAGTCGGAATTGTTTAGGAAGTGCCGCGACCCTTGCGCCGCCGGGACGCCGGGCGGGGTCCGGGCGCCGGCCGGGCCGACTCAGGTTCGCTCGCGACGGGACGGGCGGCGCGGGGCGTGGACGTATCGCCCGCCGCCAGCATCCGGTCGATCTTCATACTCAGGGTGACCAACTGGCCGGACAGCGTGTCGAGGCGGGACTTCAGTTCGCGAATGTCGCGTTTTGACGGAATGCTGACGAAGTCGAGCACGGTTTCGACATTGCGATCGAAGACCTGCTTATTGGCCATCAGTCGTTCTCCCGCACGGCCCAGCCCCTTACGCATCCGTTCGTTGGCCATCAGCTCGCCCATTACGCTCCCCAAGCCTTCCTCGCTCACCTGGCGAAGTTTGGAAATGATACTCTCAGCGTCTTGGCGTGCCATCAGTAATCACTATAGTCTCGCGCGGTAGCGCCGCAAGCCGGTGCGCTGCCGATCGGTGAATCCGAGCGAAGGATCCGCGCGCAAAAGCGGCTTACGCGTAACCCGATGTGGACGATAGCGACTATCCTCAATCTGACGTCCGGTTTCGCTCTGATGCGCTATCACGGGGGCCCGGCGGAAATTATCGCGACCTCGCTGATTATCGACGCGGCGCTGGCGCCGCTTACCGTGACCGTCGCCTGGCGGCGCGGCCGTTCGCCGCTGGTTTGGGCGCTGCTCGGCTTTGCCTTCGGGATGTGGGCGCTGGTGGCGACGTTGCTCTTGGGTCCGCGCGCGCCGGGCTCGCGGACGGATCCGCGCCCCGCCGGGCCGCCGCCTACCTCTGATGCCGCCTGAGCCACGCGAGCAGCGGCGCGTAGACTGCGTTTTCGGCATGGGTGCCGCAGATCACGTCGAGATGGCCCCATCCGGCTAGCCGTTTGACGGTCACGTCCGTGCTGCCGGTCGCCGCTGCCGACTCCGCCACCATCGCGGGCCATCGCGCGGAGATGTTGGTGCTGGCGAACGCGATCACTGGAATCTTCGAGGTTTTGAGCTGCGCCAGCACGCTCGCATCGAATGGATTGTCGTAATCCTGCACGGCCGGCCACCATCGGTCGTAACCGATCAGCACCCGCGCCAGCACCGACGGGTCCGAAAATCCGCCTTGCGGATTGGCGAGTCCGCCGTGTCCTCCGAACACGCCGCCGGCTTCATAGACCACCTGCTCCAGATTTTCAGCCGCGGTCCTGTATTTTGGCAGCGGCGCGGGACCGCCGGGGTCGCGAATCACCGCCTCCATGAGCGCGCGGCGCTTGTCGTAGGTCAGATGGCGTCCGCCGATGTCGTCGGCAACGCGCCCCGCGGGCATCTCGGGCATCGCGCCCCGCAGAATGAAGCCATCGATGATCACGAGTCCGGCGACGCTTTGCGGATGCAACGCGGCGAACAGGTAGGCGAAGCTCGCGCCGCGGCTGAAACCGGCGACGAAGAGTTTCCCGTTGTGCGTTTGCGCAAGGACGAAGGCCGCCGTCGCTTCGATATCGTCGTCGAACACGCGATTCGTCCATCCCATCATCACGGCAAGCTTCTCCGCCGGCGCGTCGGGCGGGACGAAGTGAGTGCGATAGTCCATCGCCCACACGTCGACGCCGTGCGCCGCCAGGTAAAGCGGCATCGAGTAGCGCGGGTCGTCGATTGCGACCTCGCCGTTCATGTTGGTGCCGGGCAGATAGAGCATCACGACTTCCGGATGCGCGGGCGGGACCGGACCGCTCGCGATCCGATGGAGCCCGATCCGATCGAACGGCGAGGGTCCGCGCACGGCGACAAAATGCCATTCGTAAATTCCCGTCGCGCCCTTGAGCGCGCGCGGCGCCCCGAGCTCGGAGAATCCCTGCGCGGCCGGCGACGCGAAGGCGCGGCGCAAAGCCGGGCCACCGGGCGCCAGCGCGAACGCGAGCATCAGCGCAAGACAAAATGCGATCGCGATTCGCCGTCTCATTCGTTGTGCATCCGCGCCGTAAAACAGTAGAAGAGTAATTGTCTTATATACATCATTGAACGGCGGCCCGAGTGAGTCGGCGAAGGAGCCCGCCGGGGGAAGCATACGATGAGCGCAAAAATCGAATTCGCATTCTGGTCGCCGCAAGCCGGAGCGACCGTCAAAACCCTGCTCGACCGCGCCGAGCTGGCCGAGCGCCTGGGCTATCATTCGTTTTGGCTGGTCGACCATTTCTGGACCCTCGGCCTGCCCGACGTCGATCTGCTCGAGGCGATTACGATGATGAGCGCGATCGCCGCGCGCACCGAGCGCGTGCGGATCGGCACGCTGGTGCTATGCAATTCTTTTCGCAACCCGGCGTTGCTGGCCAAGTCGCTCACCACTATCGACCAAATCTCGAACGGCCGCCTGGAAGTCGGCCTGGGCTCGGGATGGATGGAGCAGGAGTACCGCGCCAACGGCTACGAGTTCCCGTCGATCGGCACCCGTCTGCGCCAACTCGAAGAGGGCCTGCAAATCCTGAAGGCGATGTTCACCGAGAATCGCGCGACGTTCAAAGGCCGCTACTATACCGTCACCGACGCGCCCAACAATCCCAAGCCCGTCCAGAAGCCGCATCCGCCGATCATGATCGGCGGCGCCGGCGAAAAAGTGATGCTGCGGCTGGTCGCGAAGTACGCGGACCGCTGGAACATGCCGGCCGGTTATCGCGACTTCAAAAAAACTCTTGGCGCGCTGCACGAGCATTGCCGCGCGATCGGGCGTGACCCCGGGGAAATCACCGTCTCCGAGCAGGTGATGATCTCGATCGGCGCGAACAAGGCCGAGGCCGATCAGAAGTGGGAGATGGCCAAGGGACGCAAGCCGTTCTCGTTCACCGCGATTAAGGGAACGCCCGACGAGGTGATAAAGCAGTTGCGCGAGCGCGTCTCATGGGGCATCACGATGTTCACGATGATGTTTGCCGACATGGCGCCGCCGCAGACCGTCGAACTGTTCGCGCGCGAAGTGATGCCGGCCTTCGCGTAGGGAGGAACCACGATGCCGCTGTATCTCGATGAAATTTATCTCAACGCTACCAGCCCCGAGAACGCCAAGCGGGCCATCAACTTCTTCGCCGACGTCTTCAAGGATGGCTTTCCGCCTGGCGTGACGCTCGTGGCCGGTCCGTGGATGTCCAACGAAGAGTCTAAAGTGGTGCTGGTGATCGATATCAAGGACCATTCGCTGACCTTCAATCCGTTCACCAAGGCGCTCGCGCAGGGAATTGTCGTCAAACGCCGGCTCGAGCCGATCGTCGGGTGGAGCGACGCGCTGAAGCTCGCAAGCGAACTTTAGACGCCCACGCTGCCTCGGAGGTACTTAGCGATGGCCTACGACCTGCTGATCCGCAACGCCACCATCTGCGACGGCACCGGCGCCTCCGCCGGTCACGGCTCGCTGGCGGTGCAGGACGGCAAAATCGCCGCGGTCGGTGACGCCGCCGGTCCCGCCCGGCGTGAGGTAGACGCCGGCGGCGCGGTCCTCGCGCCCGGCTTCATCGACATCCATACCCATTACGACGCGCAGATCTCGTGGGACCCGCTGCTGACCTCTTCGTGCTGGCACGGCGTCACCACCTTGCTGATGGGCAATTGCGGCGTGGGCGTCGCGCCCTGCCGCCCCGGCCAGCAATCCACGATGGCCTGGGACCTGGTCAACGTCGAGGCGCTGCCGCACGAAGTGCTGATGCGCGGCGTGGCGTGGGACTGGGAAAGCTTTCCGCAATATATGGCGGCGACCGAACGGCGCGGCCTCGCGCTCAACGCCGGCTTCCTGGTGCCGCTTTCGGCCTTGCGCTTTTACGTCATCGGTGAAGAAGCGGCCGAGCGCGCAGCGACCGAAGCCGAGACGGCCGAGATGGCGCGGCTCTACGGCGAGGCGCTAACCGCCGGGGCCGCCGGCTTTTCGATGAGTCTCGCACCGCAGCATATCGGCTTCCAAGGCCGTCCGCTGGCGAGCCGGATGGCGAGCGACGCTGAGTTGCGCGCGCTCTGCCGCATGATGCGCGAGCTTCGACGCGGCATCATCGAAATTCTTCCCAACCGCGGCTCGACCAGCGTGCCCAACGAGGGCGGCTTCGATCTTCTCACGATGCTCGCGCGCGAGAGCACGCGGCCGGTGACCTGGCTCGCGCTGCTGGACCTTCCCGGCACGCCGCCGGACGCGCATCGCCAGACGGTCGAGCGGCTCGCCCCGCTGCTCCGCAGTGGGCTCAAAATTCTGCCGCAGGTCACGCCGCGCCCGATTCAGCAGTACTACACGATGCGCGATCCGTTCATTTTCGCGGCGCTCGATTCGTGGAAAGGAATGTTTAACCGCGGCGCCGACGAGCAGATGGCGCTCGTGCGCTCGGCGGATTTCCGCGCGGCGTTTCGTAATGAAATCCAAAAGGACGGCGGCAAGGCGATTTTCCGCGGGCGCTGGGACCGCGTGCATATCGCGCGCGTCGAGAACGATCGTAACCACCGCTTCCTGAACCTGAGTGTCGCCGATCTCGCCACCGCCACCGGCAAGGACCCCGTCGACGCGCTGCTCGACCTCGCGCTGGACGAGCGCATGGAGCTAGGGGTCACGCTCTCGGTGATCAACGTCGATCCGGACGTGGTAAGCCGAATCCTCCAACTCCCCAACACGCTGATCGGGCTCAGCGACGCGGGCGCTCACGTCGCCCAGCATTGCGACGCAGGCCTGACCTCGTACCTGCTCCACGAATGGGTGCATCGCCGCGGCGTCCTCACGCTTGAGGAAGCGGTGCGGCGCCTGACCTCGGAGCCGGCCGACTTCCTGGAATTGCGCACCAAGGGGCGGCTCGCGCCGGGGATGGACGCCGACCTGGTGATTTTCGATCCGGCCACGATCAAGCCGCTCAAGCCCGAATGGGTCAACGACCTGCCGGGCGGCGAGCCGCGGCTTATCGAGCGCGCGGAGGGCGTCGAATACACGATCGTTGGCGGCGAGATTCTGTTCGCCCACGACGAATACCAGGGCGGCCTGCCGGGCAAGGTGCTGCGCGCCGGAGCCTCCGCGTAAGAAGATTTATCCATAGCCGAGTCTCGAAGCCTAAGGCGGAGTTGATTGAAGATGAATGGAGCCGAGAGTCTGATCCAGACCGCGCTTAACTGCGGAGTCGACGTCTGCTTCGCCAATCCGGGCACCACTGAGATGCCGCTGGTTGCGGCGCTGGACGGCAACAATCGGATGCGCGCGGTGCTGGCGCTATTCGAGGGCGTCGTCACCGGCGCCGCCGACGGCTACGCGCGGATGGCCGGCCGGCCCGCCCTCACGCTGACCCATCTGGGACCCGGCTTCGCCAACGGGATCGCCAACCTGCACAACGCGCGGCGCGCGCACTCGCCAATCGTCAACGTGATCGGCGACCATGCGACCTGGCATCTGAAGGCGGACGCGCCGCTCACTTCCGATATCGAATCGCTCGCCCGGCCGGTTTCGGCATGGGTCCGTCACGCCGCGAGCGCGAGTGCGATCGCCGCCGACACCGCCGAGGCTATCGCCGAATCGATGCGCGTGCCGGGCCACACGTCGACCCTTATCGTGCCCTCCGATTGCCAGTGGAGCGAAGCCGGCGCGGCGGCCGGTCCTCTGCCCGCGGTAGCGCCCTCGGCCGCGCCCGATAGCGCGGTGCGCGCGGCGGCGGAGATTCTGCGGCGCGAGGGCGCCAGCACCGCGCTGTTCATGGGCGGCGCGGCGCTCCGCGAGCGCGGACTTAACGCGGCGGCGCGAATCGCCGCGGCGAGCGGATGCCGCCTGATGTGCGAGACGTTTCCCGCCAGAGTCGAGCGCGGCGGCTCGATGCCGCCGGTCGAGAAGCTGCCCTACTTTCCCGAGATGGCGCTCGAGGCGTTCGCGAAGACCAGCGCGGTCATCCTCGCCGGCGCACGCGCGCCGGTTGCATTCTTCGGTTATCCCAATACGCCGAGCCTGCTGATTCCCGAAGGCCGGAGCGTCGCTACGCTGGCGACGATCGAGCAGGACGTCGCGCTCGCGCTCGAAGCGCTGGCCGACCTCATCGGCGCGCCAAAGACGGCGCCCGCGCGCGCCGCTAAAGGACCGGCGGCGCGGCCGACGGGCGCGCTCGACGCGACCACGATCGGCGCGGCGATCGCGGCCCTGATGCCCGAGCATGCAATCGTGATGGACGAGGCGGCGACCACCGGGCTGCCGTTCTTCGGCGCCTCGCTGAGCGCGCCGGCCCATACCTATCTCGCGCTCACCGGAGGCGCTATCGGCCAGGGCCTGCCGTGCGCGACCGGCGCGGCGGTCGCCTGCCCCGGCCGCCGCGTAATCTCGTTCCAGGCCGACGGCAGCGGGATGTACACCGTGCAGTCGCTGTGGACCCAGGCGCGCGAGAAACTCGACGTCACCACGCTTCTGTGCAACAACCGCCGCTACCGGATTTTGCAGGTCGAACTGGCGCGCGCCGGCATCACCGAGCCCGGCCTTACCGCGCGCTCCCTGACCAGCCTCGGAAATCCGAACCTCGACTGGGTGGCGCTTGCCAAGGGGATGGGCGTGCCGGGGGTTCGCGTCGAGACGGCCGAGGCGCTATCGCAGGAGCTGGAACGCGCGCTCAAGGAGCCCGGCCCCAAAATGATCGAGATGATCATCTGACACCGATTCACTGGTCGTAATCCAAAATCGATCGCAATCCAGATCGAGCGGTGGCGCGCTCATCGCTCTTTTGACAGGAGGCAACTTCGATGGCTGCAGGCGAATCTGTCAGGAAGGCAAACGGCGCCGGCCAGGCGGGCGCGTCGTCCAACCGTCAGTGGGCCCCGTACCTGGAGGCTGCCTGCGGCTTCAAGAACCACTGGTACCCCGCGCTGTTCAGTCACGAACTCGCGGACAATTCCCTCAAGGGCGTGCTGATCGCCGGCCACGAGATCGCTCTGCGCCGCGCCCGGGGCAAAGTCTACGCGCTACAGGATCGCTGCCTGCATCGGGGCGTCAGGATGTCGCGCCGGCCGCTCTGCCTGAGCGATGAACTGATGAGCTGCTGGTATCACGGCTACAGCTACGGCCTCGAGGACGGAGTCCTCAGGACGATCGTCGCCTCGCCCGACGATCCGATCATCGGCAAAGTCCGTATCCGCACTTACCCGGTCCAGGAGCGCAACGGCATGATCTTCGTGTTCGTCGGCGACGAGGACTATCAGCCGGTGCCGCCGCTGTCCTCCGACCTGCCCCTGCGCATCGGCACCGATGAAGATCCCAACGCGGTAGCCTACATCCTCGACGACCACGTCTTCGTTCGCGGGATCCATCGCACCGGCAATTCGAACTGGCGCCTGGCCGTGGAAAACGGCTACGACCCGGGCCACTGGCTGGTGCACATGGGCAATACCATCATCGCCAGCGCCGACGTGCTGTTCCCGCTCGGCGCGCAGCCCGTTTCGGACGAAGCCGTCCGCGTGGTCGAGGAGGAGGACGGCCCCAAAGGCGTAATGATGATGTACAACCGGCCGGCCGCGTGGAAGATGATCCTCGAGAATCCGGTCCTCGGGTTGAAGGCGCGCGGCACCAAGCCCTACTACCTGCGGACCTCGATGTATCTGCCGGGGGTGCTGCTGGTCGAGCACTGGCCGATTCCCGGCTGGGCCCAATACGAGTGGTACGTGCCCACCGACGAGACGCATCACGAATACTGGGAAGTGCTGGTCGCTCACTGCCGAAGCGAGGCGGACCTGAAGGACGCCGAGTATCGCTACAACAACGTGTTCGAGCCGCTCGCGCTCCGCGATTTCAACGACAACGACCTCTTCGCACGCGAGGCGATGCAGGACTTCTACGAAACCGGCGACGGCTGGAACAAGGAAGTCCTGTGCCAACTGGATAACGCGCTGACCGCTTGGCGCAAGGTGGCGTCGCGCTACAATCGCGGTATCCAGGAGCGTCCGGCCGCGCATCGGGCGAACGGCGACGCCGATCAGGGCCGCGGTAATGGACGCCGCGGGTAACCGACCTCGACAGGCGAACCTGCGCCAAGCGAGCGCAAAGGAGGGGACCGCCGATGGCCGACAAGACGCGCGACGTTCCGCTCTCGGCCGAGCAGGAGAAATGGTACGCCCAGGCCTGTGAGCGGCTGAATCCGCATCGGCTGCAAAAACTGCTGGTCGATCTGATCGACATCCACAGTCCCACGGGAGCCGAGCGTCAGGCGAGCGAATTCATCGCCGGCTACATGCGCGAGCATCTCGGCGATCATTCCCGCTATCAGCCGATAAGCGAGCACACCGGAAACGCCGTCGGCGAGATTCGCGGCAGCGGCGGCGGCGCTTCGCTCCTGCTGTACGCTCCTATCGATACTCATATCGAAGCCGACCCGGAACGCGATCTGCCGTGGGTCGGACCGGTGCTCCGCGCCGATATGCTTCCCAAAGGTTTCGTCGAGGGCGACCTGGTTTACGGTCTCGGCGCCGCGAACCCCAAGGGGATGGTCGCGAGCCTGACCGAAGTGGCGACGGCGCTCCGCGAGGCGCAGGTTCCGATCAAAGGCGATCTGCAGGTGGGCTTCGCCGGCGGCGGGATGCCGGTAAATGTTCCGTACCGAGGCAACTACGGAATGAGCGACGGCGTGTATCACCTGCTGACGCGCGGGGTCGCGCCCGATTTCGCGGTTATCATGAAACCGTGGTGGGCGGTCTTCGCCGAAGAGCCCGGGATGTGCTGGTTCAAGGTCTCGGTGCGCGGCACGCTGGGCTACTCGGGGATTTCGCGCGGAACCCCGGGCTACAGAAGTTCGATCATCCCGGCGGTCCGAATAGTCGAGGAAATCGAAGCCTGGCTCCCTCAATACACGGCGCGGAACACGTCGGGAACCGTGCTTCCCGAAGGCCATATCGCCGCGATTCGCGCGGGATGGCCCGAGCGGCCGGCGTTTCCTTCCGCGACCACCGAGATTTACCTGGACGTGCGATGCAACCCGCGCACCTCCCCGGGCGAAGTCAAGGCGCAGTTCGCCGAAGCGATGCGCTCGATTCACGAGCGTCATCCGAAGATCGAGTTCGACTGGGAGATGTTCGGCGCGTGCCCGGGCGGCGCCACCGACCCGCAGAACTGGATCGTGCAGTCGAGCTATCGCGGCTGGGAACGTATCGAGGGCAGACCGCACGGCCTGGCGCCCCGGATGGGCGGGCAGACCGACGGCGCGCTCATCCGGCGCCTCGGCATCCCTTGCGCGCGGATCGGCTATCCGTGGCCGCCCCACGGCTGCCCCGATGAATACAAGGAAGGGCTGGGCGGTATGGGCGTGGCCAGTATCGATGACTTCATCAAATCGGCCAGGGCGATCATGTACGTGGTTATCGACACGCTGACCCGCTCGCGCGCCGACCTCGGGCTGTGAGCGCAAGCATAAAGGGCTCATCTCGCGACCGAAATTATCCGCAGACACAGCCTTGGCAGACTACTAGGCTGTCGCAGCATCTAGTCCCAGGAGAACCACTCATGGCCATGAGCCTTTCGCGGCGCGCGGGAGCGGAATTCATCGGAACGTTTTGGCTGGTGCTCGGCGGATGCGGCAGCGCGGTGCTGGCGGCCGGCTTTCCGCATCTCGGAATCGGCTTCGCCGGAGTGGCGCTGGCCTTCGGGCTCACGCTGCTGACGATGGCGTATGCTATAGGGCACATCTCCGGATGCCACATCAATCCCGCGGTGAGCTTCGGCCTATGGGCCGGCGGCCGCTTTCCCGGCAAGGAACTCGCGCCCTACATCATCGCGCAAGTGCTCGGAGCGATCTTTGCCGCCGCCGTGCTCTATGTCATCGCGAGCGGCGCGCCCGGCTTCAGTCTCGCCGGCGGTTTCGCGTCCAACGGCTATGGCGCGCACTCGCCCGGCGGCTACAGCCTCGGCTCGGCGGCCGTATGCGAGGTCGTGATGACGCTGATGTTCCTGTTCGTGATCATGGGCGCGACCGACCCGCGTATTCCGCCCGGGTTCGCGCCGATACCGATTGGATTGGTGCTGACGCTGATCCATCTGATCAGCATCCCGGTAACCAACACTTCCGTTAATCCGGCGCGCAGCACCGGACCGGCGCTGTTCGTCGGCGGATGGGCGATCGAGCAGCTTTGGCTGTTCTGGCTGGCTCCCATCGCGGGCGCGATTATAGGCGGAGCGCTCTATCGATCGCTGATGGCCGAGTCGCCGGAGGCCGAGGCGGCGCGTCCAGCGCGGCCGATCTAGCCGGCGGGCCGTTCGGCGACCCCCTCACTCTCGGCTTGTGCTTCCGCGTTCGGTTGGTGCTTCCGCCTGAGGAGGGTCGCTGGAAGCCCTACGGCTGATTGAATCGGCGCTCCAGCGCGGCCGGCACCTCGCCCAGCGTCGCCACGCGATGCGGATGTACGACGCGCGGGCCCACGCCAAGGAAGTGCGCGCCCGCGCCGCTCGCCGCTTCGACGTCGATCTGGCTGTCGCCGACGTACACCGCGCGTTCGGGCGCGCACGCCCGCGCGCTCCAGGCATAGGCTCACGATGTCTGGCGCGGGCTTGGGACGGACCTTGTCGAAGGCGCTCGCCACCGCGTCAAATACGCCGCCAAGGCCGAGATGCTCGATCAGGCCGAAGGTCGTGGCCGAGCGGTTGGTGGCGAGGGCCACGCGGTAGCGGGGCTTCAATCCGAGCAGGAACGGCCGCAACTCGAAGGGCGGGCGGAGCAGCTCGAAGAATGGGGTGAAGTCCATGGTCCGCGCTACTTCGCGCATCCGCGCGAGCCTGGTCAGGTCCTCGCGCGCGCGCAGTTCGAAAACCGACATCGCGGCAAGGAAGATGCACGCGCGCTCCTCGTCGGGGCTGAGCGGCGGCTCCCCGATTTCGGCGAAGATCGCATTGTAGTAGGCAATATTGGATTCTACCGAATCAAACAGCACTCCATCGGCGTCGAAGATAACCAGGTCAAGCATCGCCAGTCCGTCGTCCTCCCTCACGTTTCCAGTGGCGTTTTCTTGCGGCGTCCGTGCCGTATCATATCGTATACGCGGGCGATCATGATCGGTCCGCGATCGCATAATCGGCCCATAACTGGCCGCGGATACGAATCGCGGTTGCAAGATGGAACCCGATTTGCTCCAAGAGAATTAACTAATTTGCGAAGCGTCGACGAACATCCAGGGGGAGCGCATCAGTGAAGGCTATCGTTTTCCATAAAACCGGCGATCCGAGCGTGCTCGAGTACGTCGAGACGCCCAAGCCCGAGATCGCGCCCGGCACCGTGCTGGTCAAGGTCCATGCCGCCGGAATCAACTTCGCCGACACCTTCTTCATCCGCGGCGAGTACATGATCAAACCGCACCTGCCCGACACGCCGGGCATGGAAGCGGCCGGAGTGATCGAGGCGGTCGCGCCCGACGTCAAGGATCTCAAAGTCGGAATGCGCGTGACCTCGATCACGCTCAAGACCTACGCCGAGTACTGTCTCATCCGCGCCTCGCAGATTATCCCGCTTCCCGACTTCGTGAGCTTCGAGGAGGGCGCGGCCTTCCCGATCCAGGTGCTGACCGCCTGGCACATCCTGCATACCGCGCATCAGACGCGCCCGGGGCAAACCGTGGTGGTGCACTCCGCCGCCGGTGGCGTCGGAATCGTCGCGGTGCAAATCGCCAAGGCGGCCGGTGCGCGCGTGATTGGCACGGTCTCGAGCGATTCCAAGACCGCGCTGGTCAAGGAGTACGGCGCCGACGAAGTGATCAATTACGAAACCTCCGACTTCGCCGCCGAAACGCTGCGCCTGACGGGCGGGCGCGGCGCTGACCTGATCCTGGACGCGGTGGGCAAGCCGACCTTCGAGCCGGGGCTCAAATGCCTCGCCCCGTTTGGCCATCTGCTGGTCTACGGACGCGCCGGCGGAGCGCCCGACCCGCTCAACGTGCTCCGGCTGTTCGCGAAATCGGCCAAAGTGAGCGGCTTCGTACTGCCGGTGGTGGTCGGAATGCCCGAGGTGATGCGCGAGGGAGTCGAAAAATCCTTCGCGCTCATGCGCGACAAAAAGCTCAAACTGGTGATCGGGAAAAGTTTTCCACTAGCCCAGGCGGCCGAGGCGCTACGCCTGCTGCAATCGCGCCAATCGATCGGTAAACTGGTGCTGGTCCCGTAGCATAAACGCATCGGCTGCTTCGGCCGCCGTTGGGGAGTTTTGATGGCCCCGCATACAAATCAGCCAGGAGTCGCGATCGTGGTCGGAGTGGGGCCCGGTCTCGGCGCCGCGCTGGTACGCCGCTTCGCCAAGGGCGGACACGCGGTGGCGATGATCGCGCGCTCGCGCGACTTCATCGACGGGCTCGCCGCCGAGGTCGTCGCGGCCGGCGGGCGCACGCTGGCCGTCACCGCCGACGTCGGCGACGCCGATCAAATAGCCCGCGCCTTCGACACCGTGCGCTCGAAACTGGGCGCGCCCGAACTGCTCCTGTACAACGCCGGGAGCGGCAACCGGGGAACGATCACCGAGATCACCCCCGAGCAATACGAAAGCTCATGGCGGACCAACGCCTACGGCGCGTTTCTCTGCGCCAAACAGTCGGTTTCCGACATGATCGCGAAGCGGCGCGGCGTGATGCTGTTCACCGGCGCGACCGCGGGAATCAAAGCCGGGCCCAAGTCAGCGGCATTCGGGCCGGCCAAGTTTGCGGTGCGGGGACTCGCACAATCGCTCGCGCGCGACCTCGGTCCGCGCGGAATCCACGTCGCCTACGTCAACGTCGACGGCATTATCGATATCCCGCACATCCGGACCAGGATGCCCTCCCTGCAGGACGAAGACCTGCTCAAGCCGGACGCGATCGCCGAATCCTTCTGGCACCTCGCCAATCAGGACCCCAGCGCATGGACCCAGGAATTGGACGTGCGCCCGTTCAAGGAGAAATTCTAAAACCCGCGCGAGTGCGGCGAAAAGTTTTGGTGAGCAGCGCCATGAGTGTCCATCCGGCAAGCGGACGCAAAACGGTACGAATTGCAAAAGGCCCCGCAAAAATCATCCCTATGCCGACCGGCCGGCGGCGCAGGGGCTATGGGCGCGCGGTCGGGATCGGAGTCGCGTCGCTCGGACTGGCGGCGGCGGGCGCGGCGCTGGTATGGCTCTACCTCCTGCCGCTAATCGGGCTCGCGCCGGACCTGACGGCTGGGATGAGCCCGCAGGAGGCGGAGATTCTGCGGCTGGTGAACGACGAGCGCAAGCGCGGGGGTGCGCCGCCGCTTAAGTCTTCGCAGCGGCTGATCCTGGCGTCGCGCGGCCACAGCTACGACATGGCGCTGCGCAATTATCTCAGTCACAACGGCCCCGCTGGCGACACTCCGGCCGAGCGCGCGCACGCCGTCGGCGTCGATTCGTCTGCCCTGGGCGAAAATATTTACGTGGACCGCGAGAGCGACCGGGCGAACCTGGCCAAGCGCACGGTGCAGGGATGGCTAAGTAGCGCCGAGCATCGCGCCAACATGCTCTCGCCCGATTTTGCGACGACCGGAGTTGGAGTCGCGCGCGCCGCCGACGGCACGGCTTACGTAACGCAGGACTTTGCCAGATAGACTTGCGATGCGGGGGGCTGGCCGGCGGCATCTCAGCCGACGGCCTCGATGTTCTTAGCCGACCGCCTCGAACGTCCGGTCGAGCCATCGCATCACCTTGGCGTGCGAATGAATCTCCGCCTCGGCGACCGGCGTGAATGGGATGTTGAGCGCCCCGACCTGCGCCGCCACCGCGACGTCGGCGATCGAGAAATCCGCCCCGCATAGAAATTGCCCGTCGACCATCGAGTCGAGCCAATCCAGCGCCGCCCTGAATTTCCCGCGCTGCTCGTCGACGCTCAATCGTCCCAGCCCCTGGCCGCGCAATGCTCCACGCGTCTGCCGGCCGAAGACCAGCTTTACCATCGGCCTCACCAGCGCGGGCACCGGTTCAAAGATAACCTCGGCAAACTTCGAAAATTGTTCATGGATTTGCCAGCGTTCGTAGACCACGTGCCAGTAGAGCGATTCGTCGGCCCAGTCCTCGAGCATTAGCGCTGTCGCGCGCGTCCGCGGATCTTGCGGGTAGAGCCGGGGCGCCGGATGCCGGGTCTCGAGATGGCGGATGATGTCGCTGGAATCGGCAAGTTTCACTCCGTCGTCGACCATCACCGGCAGCTTGCCGCGCGGGTTGAGCTTGCGCACCTGCCTCGGCGAAGTGGCGTTGATGACGTCGAACGGGATCCGCTTGTAGCGCATCGCGCGTTGGACCTTGACGCAAAATGGCGACGCCGACTCCTGGTCGCCCACCGGACCGAACTGGTAGAGCTGAATCTTCCCCATGGTGTTTTTACTTATCACGGCGGGCACGAGCGCCGAATCCTCTTTTGCAAGACAGTGGAGGAGGACAATGGAGAAAACCCTATGAACTTGCGTGGAAATCGCGCGGAAATCGCGTCGAAATAGCGAAAGATAACCCGGTAAAACAGGGGAATCGGCAATTGGCGCTCGATGGGCAACTGGCGCTTGCGCTTCAATGCGCTTAGAATCAAATCTCTGCGCTCAAAAAATAACGATCAGGTAACATCCCAGGTAACATCGATGGAACGAGTTGAACTAACGCGCGAATGCGAGGCCGTCCAGGTGCCGTTAGGCAGTCCGATCACGCTGGAGAAAGGCCTTGAAGTGTTCATCACCCAGTCACTAGGCGGCAGCTTTACCGTGCAGGTACCGGCCTACGGCGGTCTCTATCGAATCACCGGCAAGGATGCCGACGCGCTCGGCAAGAGTTCCGAAGATGCTGCCTCGCCGGCCTCCGCATCGGGCGATCTGGAGGCGATGGTCTGGGAGCAACTCAAGACCTGCTACGACCCCGAAATCCCAGTGAACATCGTCGACTTAGGACTGGTCTACGCGATGGAAGTAGCCCCTATGGAAGGGGAAGCCAAGCGGGTCGACGTCAAGATGACGCTCACCGCGCAGGGCTGCGGGATGGGAGCGTCGATCGCAATCGACGCGCGCCAGAAACTGCTCTCGCTCCCCGGTGTCGCGGAGGCCAACGTCGACCTGGTGTGGGATCCACCGTGGACGCCGCAGATGATCTCGCCCGAGGGCCGCGAACGCCTGGGCCTCGACTGACCCCGCCCTGACCACAGACTTTACGGCGAAACGCGGCCTCAATCGGGCCGCGTTTTATTGAAAAGGGCTTGGTTAGCCTCGGCCATAATTGACATGGCGGCCTGTGTCCGGTAGCTAAGAGGGTTCGGACTAAAGCATGTTTGCAATCGTAAGGACAGGCGGAAAGCAGTACCGCGTAGGCGTCGGCGATCAGATAACCGTCGAGCGCATCGTGGGTGATGTCGGCGGTGAGATCGAACTGGGCGACGTGCTCGCGATCGGCGGCGATGAAAACACGGTGATCGGAACGCCGACAGTGCCCGAGGCGGCCGTGCGAGCGCGAATCGTTCAGCAGCCGCGCGGCACCAAGGTTATCGTGTTCAAGAAGAAGCGGCGCAAGAATTATCGGCGCAAGCGGGGCCATCGCCAGGAACTGACGGTGCTCAAGATCGAAGAGATCAAGCGGGGCGCGGCTTAGCCCTCGCATCATACGATTTTCCGCCGGCACAACGCGCCGGCATTATGACAGGGAGACAGGTTCGTGGCGCATAAAAAGGGACAGGGTTCGACGCGCAACGGCCGCGACAGTCCGGGACAGCACCGCGGCATCAAGATCTACGCTGGCGAGACCGTTCGCGCGGGCAACATCCTGGTCCGTCAGCTTGGCACTCGCGTGCATCCGGGCCGCAACGTCGGGATGGGCCGCGACTTCACTCTTTACGCGCTGATCGACGGAGTGGTCAAATACGAGACCTATCGCACCGACAAGCGCCGCGTGCGAATCGAACCGACCGCCGCGCCGGAGATCGAAGAGCGGGCCGAGGCGGCGAGCGAGCCGCCGGCCGAAGCACAAGCCTAGGGCCGGCACGGCTTAGAGTTTCGACTTCCAAGTCCCGCGGCCCTGGCCGCGGGACTTTTTGTTTTTCATTTTACGGCGAGACGTGTGCGGTTCGCGCAATCGGCTGACGAACTCTAAGGGGAACTCGCGATGCGACTCGGAATGCTATACGGCTTTTCCCATTCCCATGAATCGCTGGACCTGGTGCTCGAGGCCGAGCGGCTTGGCTACGACTCGGTCTGGACCGGCGAAGCCTGGGGCTCCGATACTATCGTTCCGCTCGCCTGGGTTGGCGCGCTAACCACCAAAATCCGCCTCGGCACGGCGATCATGCAGATGCCGGCACGTACGCCCGCGATGACGGCGATGACCGCGATGACGCTGGACGCTCTCTCGGGGGGACGCTTCATCCTCGGCGTCGGTCCGTCGGGTCCGCAGGTGGTCGAGGGGTGGCACGGGGTGCCATACGGCAAGCCGCTCGTCCGCTACCGCGAGTACATCACGATCCTGCGCAAGATTTTCGCGCGCGAAGCGCCGCTTGAATTCCAGGGCTCCGAGTACCAGGTGCCTTACCGTGGAGCCGGTTCGACCGGGCTCGGCAAGCCGCTCCGTTCGATCCTGCATGGCCGGCGCGACATGGAAATCTACATGGCGTCGATCACGCCGAATGGAGTGGCGCTCGCCGCCGAAATCGCCGACGGCGTGATCCCGGTATGGATGAATCCCGAACGCTGGGATCTGTTTAAACCGAGCCTCGACCGCGGATTCAAAAAGGCCGGCACGGCCCGCGACCCGGACAAATTCGATCTCGCGCCGTTTGTGACCTGCGTGATGGGGCCCGACGTGGCAAAGTGCCGCGAGCCGGTGAAGCAGAACCTGGCTTTTTATATCGGCGGGATGGGCGCGCGCGACAAGAACTTCTACAACGACTACGCGCGGCGCGCCGGCTACGAGGAAGCGGCGAAAAAAATTCAGGACCTGTTTCTTTCCGGCAAGCGCGACGAGGCTGTAGCCGCGGTGCCCGACAGGCTGGTCGACGAAGTCGCCCTGGTTGGACCGCGCGAGCGGATCGCCGAGCGCGTCGCCGCCTGGAAAGCCTCACCGCTCAAAACGATGCTTATCGGGACGCGCCAGGTCGAGGCCCTCCGGGCGCTCGCTGAACTGCTCCTGTAGCGGTCGCGCGAGATCGCGAGCAACTTCCAGCGATGAAATTTGTCGATGAAGCGCGAGTCTTCGTGGCCTCCGGCAAGGGTGGCGACGGCGCAATCGCGTTTCTGCGCGAGAAGTACCGGCCCTTCGGCGGACCTGCCGGCGGCGACGGCGGCCGCGGCGGCGACGTGATCTTCGAGGTCAACGAGGGGCTCGCGACGCTGCTCGATTTCAAATACAACCCGCGCCTGGTCGCGCGCGATGGCGAGGCGGGCCGTGGCAAACAGCAGTACGGCCACGCCGGCGGCGACCTCGTGGTCCGCGTGCCTCCCGGCACGCTGGTTTTCGACGAGGATAGCGGTGAGATGCTCGCCGACCTGGTGATGCCGGGGGCGCGCGCGATCGTCGCGCACGGCGGGATCGGCGGCAAGGGCAACATGCACTTCACCACCTCGACGCGCCGCGCGCCGCGAATCGCGACGCCGGGTGGACCAGCCGAGCAGCGCTGGATCAAGATAGAACTCCGGCTGGTGGCCGACGCCGGCCTGGTCGGCCTGCCCAACGCCGGCAAATCGACGCTGCTTGGCGCCGTCAGCGCGGCGCATCCAAAGATCGCGCCCTACCCTTTCACCACGCTGACGCCCAACCTGGGACGCGTACAGCTTGCCGACGGCGCCGGCTTCAGCGTCGCCGACATCCCTGGCCTGATCGAGGGCGCCCATCTCGGTCACGGCCTCGGTATCCGCTTTCTGCGCCATCTCGCGCGCACGCGGGTGCTGATCTACGTGCTTGACCTGAGCGCCGACCCGGAACGCGACTTCCTGACGGTGCGCGGCGAACTCGCGGCGTTCGACCCGATGCTCTCCGCGCGGCCGGCGCTGATCGTGCTCAACAAGCTTGACCTCGTCGGCGCCGAACGCGCGGACGAGATAGCGCGTGCGATAGCGCCGCTCGCGGCCGAACATGGGATCGAGTCGGTCTTCGTCGTCTCGGCCGAGCAGGGCGTGGGACTCGAGCCGTTGGTGGCGAAAATAGCGTGGCTGCTCGATCTCGGCGGGGCTGAGGCACAATGTCCCAGTTGAGCTACAAGCAGGAGCTGCTCCCGCGCGTCCGCCGGGTCGTGGTCAAAATAGGCAGTGCCGTCCTTTCCGAGGGCAGCGGTTTGCGCCCGGAGATCATCACGCGCCTGGCCGCCGAGATCGACGCGCTCACGCGGGCGGGACGCGAAATCGTGGTGGTAACCTCGGGCGCTATCGCGGCCGGCCGCGCGCGCCTGGAAAAGCTCGGCGGCGCAGGGTTGGCGGCGCGCCAGGCGGCGGCGGCAACCGGGCAAATCGAACTGATGAGCGAATGGGCGCGTGCCTTCGCAGTCGTGGGACGCACGGCCGCGCAACTCCTGCTGACCCATCAGGACCTCGCCGAACGCGCACGGCGCAGCAACGCGATTAACACCATCCAAACCTTGCTCGAGGCCGGCGTCGTGCCGATCGTCAACGAGAACGACACCGTCGCGGTCGAAGAGATCCGGATGGGCGACAACGACGTGCTTTCCTCGCTGGTGGCCGGGATGGCGCAGGCGCAGCTCCTCGTGATCCTGAGCGACGTGGCCGGGGTGCTGACCGGCGACCCGCGCAAGCGGCCCGACGCGCAACTGATTCCACTCATCACCGATCCCGAGGCCGGGATGCGCGGGTT
Organism: uncultured delta proteobacterium; assembly: GCA_963755905.1. Lineage (GTDB taxonomy): Bacteria > Desulfobacterota > Binatia > Binatales > Binataceae > JAKAVN01. The sequence continues at coordinate 44,585 of CAVWLM010000002.1, read as the reverse complement.
GGTAGCCGATAGCGCGGGGCCGCTCGGGAGCGGCGGGATGGCGACCAAGCTCAAGGCCGCGAAGCAGGCGGCGCGCGCGGGAATTGCGGTGATTATCGCGCCCGGCCGCGCCGATCGCGCGCTGGCCAACGCGCTCGATCCTGAGCGCGAATGCGGCACGCTCGTGCTGCCCACGCGGACCAGGCTCAAGAGCCGCAAACATTGGATCGCGTTCGCGCTGCGTCCGGCCGGAGCGCTGATGGTCGACCGCGGCGCCGCCGACGCGCTGCGAAAAAAGGGCCGCAGCCTCCTTCCCTCGGGCATTCGCGAGGTCGCGGGTGAGTTCAAGAGCGGCGACTGCGTAAGCCTGCTCGATCACGAGGGCGTCGAGTTTGGCCGCGGGCTGGTCAATTATCCCGCCGCCGATATACTGAAGGTCAAAGGGAGGGGCTCGAACGATATTTCGCGCACGCTCGGCTACAAGGTCGCCGACGAGATAATCCATCGCGACAACTTCGCGCTGATCGAGGAGTTGGCGTGAACGATTCGCGGCGAAAAGGATCAGGTAGCTTGTTACGTGGCGAATGTTCGACATGCAGGAATGGCTGACGTGAGCCTGGAAGCCGAAACTCTCGATGCACTCGCGCGCGCGCGTGACGCCGCCCGCACGCTGGCGTTATGCGGTAGCGCGCGGAAAAATCGGGCGCTCGGCGCGCTGGCCGCGATGCTGCGCAAGGAGCGCGATGGAATCCTGGCCGCCAACGCCGGTGACCTCGATCGCGCGCGCGCCGCCGGGATGGCCGGAGCGTTCGTCGAGAGGCTCACGCTCAACGATGCGCGAATCGAGGCGATGGCGCGCAGCGTCGAGGAGGTCGCGGCTCTTCCCGATCCGGTTGGTGAGGTAATTGCCCGATGGGAACGGCCAAACGGCCTTGAAATTTCGCAGGTCCGCGTGCCGATCGGCGTCATCGCGATCGTCTATGAGTCGCGGCCCAACGTCACCGTCGACGCCGGCGTGCTGGGACTGAAGGCGGGGAACGCGGTGGTGCTCCGCGGCGGCAAGGAAGCGCTCGGCTCCAACGCGTTTCTGGCGGGGCTGATCGCGCGCGCGCTCGAAGGCGCCGAGATTCCGCGCGAGGCCGTCACCTTCGTGGGGAATCCCGACCGCGAGGTCATTCAGATTCTCAAGCGCCATCCCGAAGCTATTGATCTGATCATTCCGCGCGGCGGCAAGACGCTGAAGCAGGCGCTCGCCGGATCGGCGGTTCCGCTGCTGCCGCATTTCGACGGCATCTGCCACACCTACGTCGACCGCGCCGCCGATCTGAAAATGGCCGGGGAGATTTGCTTCAACGCGAAGTGCAGCCGGCCCTCCGTGTGCAACGCGATGGAAACCCTGCTGGTACATCGCGAGGCCGCCTCTCGTTTCCTGCCGCCGCTGGCTGCGCGGATGGCGCATGCGGGCGTCGAACTGCGCGGCTGCGAGCGGACGCGCGCTCTGGTGCCCGGCGCGAAGCCGGCCAGCGAGGCCGATTGGGACACCGAGTTTCTCGATCTGATCCTGGCGGTTAAGGTCGTCGACTCGCTCGACGAGGCGCTGGCGCATATCGCCCGCCACGGATCGGGACTCGCCGACGCAATCGTGACCGGCGACAGCGTGGCCGCGACGCGCTTTCAACATGAAGTGGACTCGGCCGCCGTATACGTTAACGCGTCCACCCGCTTCACCGACGGCTTCGAGTTCGGCTTCGGCGCGGAGACCGGAATCTCGACCAATCGCATGCACGCGCGCGGTCCGATGGGCCTGCGTGAGCTGACCATCTACAAGTACCTAATCACCGGCAACGGACAGGTACGGCATTGAAGCCGGCGCGAACCGCGACCCGTCGCGTCGGTTACGCCGGCTTCGTGGGAACCGCCGCACCCGCGAGCGGCGCGTCCGAGTTGGATGTCCGCAAATCATGCGCGTAGGAATCCTTGGCGGCAGTTTCAATCCGATCCACCTGGGCCATCTGCGGGCGGCCGAGGAGGTGCGCGAAGCGCTCAAACTCGACCTGGTTTACTTCGTTCCGGCGGCGCTGCCGCCGCACAAACCCCCCGACGGACTCGCTCCGCCCGAGCATCGGCTGGCGATGGTTCGGCTGGCGACCAAGGGTAACCGCTATTTCATGGTCTCGGACGTCGAGGTTCGGCGTGCCGGGCGCTCCTACACGATCGACACGGTGCGCCATTTCCTGGCGACGCTGCGCGGTCCTTCGACGCTGTTCCTGATGATGGGCTCGGACGCCTTTGCCGAGCTCGACACCTGGAAGGAGTGCGACGAGCTGGTACGCTCGAGCTCGGTGGTGGTGCATACGCGCGAGGGTGTCGGCAATACCTCGCCGCCGCGAATCTCGCTTGCCGCACTCAAACGCTTTGGTTACATTAAGAAGGACGATCATTACGTGCATTCCAACGGCCAGACACTTTCATTCGTAGCCACCACAATCTTTCCGTTCTCCGCTACGCTGATTCGCGAAAAGCTTCAGCAGCGGCGCTCCGTGCGCTACCTGATGCCGGGCGACGTGGTGGACTATATCCAGCGGCACGGGTTGTACTGACGGCGCCAGTGATTTCAATACGCATCGTCTCACAAAGCCTTTCGTTCCCCGTCCATCGCCGGGCGGCGGCTCCGTCATTCGCCTCGTCGCGCGTGAATTCACAAGAGAAGGCCATAGCCGCGGCACAGGCGGCGCTGGAGAAAAAGGCCTACGACCTAGTCGTGCTTCAGGTCGAGCATCTAAGCTCGATCGCGGACTACTTTCTTATCGCGACCGGCCGTTCCGACGTGCAGGTGCGCGCTATCGCCCGCGGTGTCGAGGAACGGATGGATCTTGAGGGGGAACATGCGCTGTCGATCGAAGGCACCAGCCATGGTCATTGGGCGGTGCTCGATTTCAACGACGTCGTGGTGCACGTCTTCTTCGAGGAAACGCGCGAGTTCTACCGCCTCGAACGCAACTGGCTCGACGCGACCGAAGTTCCGCTGCCCGAGCCGTATCGCAGCCAGGCGCGCGACCTGCGTCTGCGCGCGCTCGGCTAAACGCCACTCCCGTTCCGCACCGGACTCGATTGGATGCGCCGCTTAAGCGGCGGCGTCGCGATGCTCCAGCAGGAATGGCAGCACCGCGGCGTTGAACTCGTGCGGCCGCTCGAAGTTTGGCAGATGGCCGGCGCTCTTGATGATCGTCAGCCGCGCCCCGGCAATCCGCTCGGCCATCGAGCGCGCCAGCGACGGCGGCGTGAGCAGGTCGTCCTCGCCCACCACCACGTGCGTCGGCACGCGAATCTTTTCCAGCTCGATCTGCACGTCCCGCTTGGCGCTGCCCTCGATGGTCTTGATGTAGGAGTGCTTGTGCAGGGCGCACATGCTGTCGATCATGCGCTGAAAGGCCGCGGGCGGCGACGACTTGCTGATTAGCGACTGCGCGACGCCGGGCGCGATCTCCTTGAGCTCTTTGCCCGCAAGCAGAGGCTCCAGGCGTAGCCGGATGAATTCGCGGCTCTGCTCGGGACTGAGATGACCGAACCCTGGCAGCGAGTCGCAAAGGGTCAGCGTCGCGACGCGATCGGGAAAGAGCGCGTTGAAGTCCATCGCGATCAGACCGCCCATCGAGAGACCCACGAGATGCGCCTTGCGCGCCCCGAAGTGGTCCAGCACGCGCACCAGGTCACGGGCGAAGTCATGGAATTCCAACGGCCCTTCGTAGTCGTCGCTCATTCCATAGCCGCGCGCGTCCCATGACCCGGCGTGAAAATGGCGGCCGAACTCGGGAAGCTGATCGTGCCAGTTGGTGCGATTGCCGCCGATCCCATGCATGCAGATGACCAGCTTGCCCTCGCCCATGTGATCGACGGCTATCCTGGGTGCGGGCGGGACAAGTTCAGTTCTCCATTGCGTCATCGGACCAGCTCCTTTGCGTTCGGCGCGAATTCATCATGGGTTAGGCGTGCCGGCATGCGCCGATTGTGCGGCGTCCACGCGTATCCTGCAAGCGCGGCTCTCACGGCTGGTTGCCATACGCCTGCGAGGCTAACATCAGCATCATGGGTATCATGGGCCAACGACGATCATCGCGGGCCGTCTCGCTACTCGAACCGGAACGGCGATGAACGACAACGTGCGCCCGCGCGAGACGCGGCGGCGCGTGTCCGAGCAGTTTCGCCGCAACTCCGGGACGTTCACTCGGATGTCCGGCCCGATGTCCTCCAGCGCCGACGCAAAATTTCTCCAGTACATGGTCTCGATGTCCGGGGTCGCGCGCAGCGAGGTCGTGCTCGACGTCGCCTGCGGCCCGGGCGCGTGCACACTCGCGTTCGCCGAGCGATGCCGCCGCGCGGTCGGGCTCGACCCCTCGGTCGAGCTTATCGCGCGTGCGCGCGAAGCCGCGGCGCGCAGCGGCGCCGGCAACGCGGCGTTCATGGTGGGCGAAATCGAGCAGATGCCGTTTCGCGACGCCGCCTTCGACGCCGCCGTGTGCCGCTTCTCGTTCCATCACTTCACCGATCCCGCGCGCGTATTCGCCGAGATGGCGCGGGTGGTTGGACCGCGGGGATGGATGGTGGTGGTGGACGTGACGGCTTCGGAGGATCCGGCCAAGGCCGCGCTTCACAACGAACTGGAGCGGCTATGCGATCCCACGCACGTGCGGATGCTCGCGGCCTCGGAGTTCGAGCGGATCTTCGCCGCCGAAGGTTTCACCATCGTGATGAAGATAGAGCGCCGCTACGTCAGCACGATCGAGGAGTGGACGCGCTTCGGAGCCACGCCGCCGGAAAATATTCCGATCCTGCGCGCGATGCTCGAAGACGCGATCGACGAGGATCGGCCGGGACTGACACTCCAGCGTGACGCCGGGACCGTCCGGCTGATGCATACCAGTGCGAGCTTCGTGTTGGATCGCGCCGTATGAAACCATGCCGGATGAAGCTCGAGGCTCGGCTCGTCACGCATCCCAGAGACTCGCGTCGATTACCGAACCGACCGGCAAAACCGGCTAGGCGCGGCAGAGATAGATTACGGCGGGCGCGCCAAGAATCGTCACTCGCTTGACCGACTCGACCCGGACGAAGCCACGGCCGGCGACCTCGCGCATCAGCATCCGCTCCGCCGTCAACATCACGAGACGTCCGCCCGGCCGCACCACGCGCGCGAACTCCTCGACCAACCGCGGATAGAGACGACGGTTCTCGCCGTGCGAGCCGTACCTCGTGCCCCATGGCAAGTTGGTGATGAGATGGGTCGCCGATCCATTGGCAAGCGGCAGGCGGAGCGCGTCGCCCTGTCCGAGTCCCAGCGGCCGGTAGCGCGGACCGATATTTTCGTGCGCCGCCGCGATAGCGCCGGGGTCGCGATCGAACCCCGCCAGCATCGCATAGCGCCCGAGGTGCGCGCGTTCGATCAGGATTGTCCCCGCGCCGCACATCGGGTCGACCACGCAGTCGTCCGCGCCGGGACGGCTGAGCCATCCCAAAGCGGCGGCGACCGAGGCGCGCAACGAGCCCGGACGATGAGCAACCTTGTACTCGCGATGGCGCATCCGCTCGTCGACCAGGCGCACGGTCAGGAACATCTCGCTGCCGAGCAGCGTGGCCCAGAATTCGACGTCGGCGTCGTCGGCCGCGCCGCGCCACGAGCGGTCGCCGCGATCGGCGATTCCGCGCTCGACCGCGCGCTGGAAATCGAGCCGGCGAAATTCATGATCGCCCGCGATGCGCGCGATCACGCGAAACCCCAACTTCCGCCCGGCACGGCTCCCGGGAGTCATCCTAACCCGCGCCTCCAGCGCCTCTTCGACGTAGGGCGCCTCGTGCGCAGCCGCGCGAACCTTCTCCAGCGTGGCGGGAACGGTGCCCAGTCCGTCGCGATAACCGACGAGCGCGAACAGGTCCTCGATCGTGCGCGCGGCGCTAAGCGGGTCGGGACGCGGCGCGCTGAAGATTGTCATCCCGGCGCGCTCGGGTACCATCCGCCGCCCCAACTCGCGCATCGCAGGGCCGCTGCCGCCGCTACGCCCGCCGACAGCCCCGTAGCACGCGGCGATCTCTTCCGCCGCGACACCCTCGAAGCCGGGTTGCGTGTGGGCGACGTAGATGTTCGAGGTGAGCCGAAGAGCGGGACCGTCGGGCGTGGCGGCGGCGCGCTCGGTGAAACCGTCGGGCTTAGCGTTCCTGCGAAACCTGACGAACTTGACCGGCTTTTCGTGCCGGTCGAATCTGGCGGGCTTAATTGCACCGTCGGCCCTGCCGGGCTTAACCGCTCTGTCGAACCTTGAGGGCTTGGCGGGCTTGGCAGGTTTGTCGGAGCGGGCGAAACTGTGAGGCTTCGCGGGGCCGTCGGCTCGGGATGATTTTCCGATCCCGCTGGGTTTGGAAGACTTGAAGGGATTGTCGACGTGCTCGAAGCCTTTAGGCCGATCGCGCCGGACCCGGCGCTCGCCCGCGGGTTTCGATCCGCTCGATGGCGTAGGCTTGGAGCCCCGGCCGGGGCGGGGCGTGCGACGCACCTATTTGGCGCGCGCCATGTACTCGCGCGTCTCGGTGTTGATCGTGATGGTCTCGCCTTCCTGAACGAAGTGGGGCACCTGCACTGTCAGCCCGGTCTCCATCGTGGCAGGTTTGAGCGTGTTGGTGACCGCCGCGGATCTCATCCCGGGGTCCGTCCGCACGACCTTGAGATTGACCGTCTTGGGCAGCGAGACGTTGAGCGGCGTGGTTTCGTGAAATTCAACTTCAACTTTCAGATTAGGTGTGAGAAACCCGACGACGTCTTCGATCAATTCCTTGGGAATGGTGATCTGGTCGTAAGTCTCGGTGTTCATGAAATGGAAATCGTCTCCTTCCTGGTAGAGGAATTCCATTTCGATCTGGCTGAGAATGATGCGCTCGACGCGATCTTCAGAGCGGAAGCGGTTTTCGGTCTGGGTCCCGGTTTTCACATTGCGGAGCTTGGTCTGGACCATCCCGCGCCAGTTGCCCGGCGTGATATGGCTTATCGCCATCACGCGCCAGAGGCCGTTGTTGTATTCCAGGATCATCCCGGGGCGTAGTTGCGTCGCCTGAATCAGCATCGTCGGTGCACTCGCGAAATATCGGTTGGCTTGGAAACCTTTAGATGAACTCCAAATTTTAACGGAATAGCCGCCGTCGCGGCAAGTCAGGGTGAATCAGCCCGCGGACCTCGATTGAAAGTCCGCGCTCAGGCCGCAGACGATGTCCGATGAACGGGAATCCGATCGAGCTCGGCGGCAAATTCGCACTCGACGCGCCAAAGGTCATAGGCCTGCTGCATCCGGAGCCACAATCCCGGCCCATTGCCACAGAATCTGCCAAGCCGCGCAGCCATCTCAGGCGTAACCGACACTCTCTCGGCCATGATTCGATGAAGCGTCTGGCGCGTGACGCCGAGCTGGCGCGCCGCCTCACTTACCGAAAGGCCGAGTGCCGGAAGCACGTCCTCGCGCAGGATGGCGCCGGGATGTGTCGGCCGCCGCTCCGCACCATCTTTCACTGCCCGCTTACTGATCATAGTTGTCTCAAAATCTCGGTCGGTTGTTCCCAAAGCTCAATGATATTGCTCGAGGTCAACTTCCCACGCCTCTCCATCGCGCCATTCGAACGTGATGCACCAGGGACCGTTGACATGAAGACTGTACCGGCGCGGCTTACCGCGCAGGAGATGGAAATTGAAGCCCGGGACATTCAGATCGCGCAGCGTCACCGTTTGTTTCAGCGCATCCAGTCTTCTAAGTGTCCTGCCTTGAAGGTCCGCTGCAACTTTTGAGCTCTGACCTTTGCGAAACAGATGCTCGAGCCCCTTGTGACGGAAGCCCCTTATCACTTCGCAAGTGTAACACCTGAAGTTACAAGTGTGAACTGTGCCGCTACGGATCGTCCAGCTGCACTAGCGGCCTGCCGGGACCGTCGGCGGCACGCCGCCGTAGGGATTGATCGGGGCCGCGTAGGGATTGATCGGCGCTGCGCCATATGGACTCGCGACGTAGGGGTTAATCGGATAGCGCGTGACCCCGTATGGGCTGACGTTGTAGCCATACGACGGAGTCGCGCCGTAGGGAATTCCATATGGGCTGCCATAGGAATTTCCGAACGGGTCCATCGCGTACGGATTTATCCCAAAGGGGCTGTAAGGATTCATTCCGTAGGGTGCGGCCACCATCGGCGGCGCTGTCGGCATCGCGATCGACGTCTCGACGTACTGGTTGCCCGTGCTGAACGCCCGGATAGTCGCCGTGCCGCCGCTCAATCTGAAGGTCGTCGCGAAATTGGTGAGGCTGCCACGACTGACCGGTAATCGTTTCACCAGCCGCCCGTCGATATAGATTCCCGCGCGGTGCACGCCATGACCGATTATCTGTCCGACCACCTGGTACAGGCGCGAGACGGGGTTCATCGGGTTCACCGCCTCGATGTTGATCTGGATGTTGCTCATCGGAGCGCCGACAAGTCCACCGCTGATGCCGGCTCCGCCGAGGCCTTCATCCGCGGGCGCGGCCGGTTCTGCCAAACCGCCGCTACCCATGTCCTCCGGCGGCGGCGCGCTCGCACTTGGAATCTCGGCGGTGTCGCCGCTGGAGGTCGAACCGGCGCCGCGGTCGACTTCGACTCCCGATTCAGTGCTGGTGCTCGCCGTCGCGGTCAAGTCCTGGGCGAAGACGGAAGCGGTCGCCATCCGCCCCGCTTGATCGACGACGCGCAAATTGGTCGCGATATCGGCGTCGCCGAGCGAAAGTTGAAACTCGACCTTCTGGCGACCGATCACGTGCTCCACCTTGAGCGACTTGAGTTCCTGCTCACCTTCGTAGATGCCCGCGGAACGGAGCGCGGAGCCCTCGAAGTAGCCTTTAAGATGCGTAACGCTGCCCTCGACGTTGCGGGATTCTATCTTGATCGTGGGTCCATCGTCATCCGCTGCTGGGGCCATCGGCTCGCTCGCAGGCACGGCGCCATCGGCCACGGGCGCGGGCGCGGATAGATCCGCGGCTCCTGGAGCGGCCGCACTCGGTGATCCGGGTTCGCCCGCGGCGGGCGGCGAGTCCGACGAGTTCGCGGGCGCAGGCGCGGGCGGGACCTCCTTTTCGATCGCGGCGAGATCGCGCTTGAGCGCGTTCCATCGTTCCACTTCGATCGCCCCGCGATGCTCCTTGAGCGCGGCGTCGAGCGCCGCCGCGTCCGAATCGAGCGAGGCTACCGCACGCCGCGCACGATCCTTGTCGCCGGCACCGAGCGCCTGGCTCAGCGTCTGCGCATCACCAGCGAAGGTCGCGACCGGCCCCAGCAGGGTCTTGGCGCCCGGGTTCGCATTGCCATCCGCGTCCGGCGCGTCGAGAGAATTGAGCAGCGCGAAGGCTTGGTTGCTTAGTTGGGAAGCAACGACCATAGGATTGCCAGCGGCGAGCGCGAGCGCAGCCGTACATAGCAGCGCTCCGATCAACGTAACTCCGAGCGCACGCCGCCGGAACGTCGCCTTGCTTGCGGCCGCCTCTCTCGTCCGCCGGTACATCGACGTGTCGGGCCTCCAGGACGAATATATTGACCAGTATATGTAATCCCCGGTGATGATAGAATTGAAGCCCTCGAAACGGCCACAACCGAATCGGCCGGAAGTCGAATCAGAACACGGGGAGTTGAATTAGAGTTGGACCACGCAAACCCCATCGCAGTCCCAGGTGACCCGACCATCCCTAACATTCCGAGCGGCGACGTCCTGGAGGCCGGCTATCGCGCCCTCAAAGACGGCGCGGGAGTGCGGCTGTGCTCCGAGCGGACCGTTATTCGGATGAGTGGGGATGACCGCGCGTCATTCCTGCACGGGATGTGCAGCAACGACATCAATGGACTCAAGCCGGGCAGCCTCGTCGGCGCGCTGTTTCTGAACGAGCGTGCCCACCTGATCGCCGAGGGTGTCGTATGGGCTACCGCTGACGCGCTGCTGCTCGAGATGGAGAGCGTGCTGTGGCCGGCAGTGCGCACTCATCTGGAGCGTTTCCTGGTGGCCGACGACGTCGAATTCGAAGAAAGCGCCGACTCCGTCAAGTACGGGGTGATCGAAGTCGACGGGCCACGGGCGGCGGCAGCGGTCGTAGCCGTCTTCGGTGAGGCGGCGGCGCTGCCGGGCGCGTGGCGATTTGGCGAGGCCGAGGATGGCGTGCTGATCACGCAGGTGGTGCGATGGGGCGCGCCCGCCTTCACGATTCTCGCCCCGCGCGCGAGCGCGCCGGAGATTGTCGTGCGGCTGGCGGCGAGCGGCTCTGGCGAAGGCCAGATTCACGAGGTGACGATCGACGCCCGGGAGATCGTGCGCGTGGAAAGCGGTGTGGCGCGAGTCGGCCTCGACACCAACGAAAAAACGATCGCCCTGGAAGCGCGGATGGAATCCGCAATCTCGTTCAGCAAGGGATGCTACATCGGGCAGGAAACGGTCGAACGCGCGACCGCGCGCGGCGCGCTGAAGCGGCGACTTTTTGGTCTTAGAATCGACGGCGCGCGCATTCCAGCGCCCGGGGCGCGCGTGACGCTCGCGGGCAAGGAGGTCGGGTATCTCACCAGCCCGCTGCGCTCGCCACGGTTGGGCATGCTTGCACTCGCCGTGCTGCATCACAGCGCCTGGGCGCCGGGCACCGAGGTCACGATCGATGACGCGAACGGCGCGATGCGCGCATCGGTGAGCGAGTTGCCGTTTGCGGATGATCCGCAAACGATCGAATCGAAGAAATGACTCATTGAAGAAATGCGTGCGATGCTCTAAAAAAGTGCAGGGACCGTGCGGAGCCTACGGCCGAGAGATCCTCAAGCGAGAAATTTCACAGCCGGGCCATCATAGCCGGCGACCATTACAGGAGTGTCACAAAGATGTCTAATCAATTGGGCAAGCGTTACCTGTGCGAAAAGTGCGGCACCGAAGTACTCTGCAACAAGCCGGGCACCGGCGCTATCGAGTGCTGCGAGATCGAGATGAAAATCAAGGAAGCCAAGGCCCTTCCCTCTTCGGATTGATTCCACGACTTCACACCAAAGCCGTGAGAATCTTTTTCCTATAGTCCGCCGGCGTTCAGTATTTCGATGGCGCTCGATAAGGCTGATCTGGTTCTCCATGAAGGCGCGATTCTGGGCCATCCCGCCAGCGACTCGATTGCGGTCGCTGGCGGCAAAATTCTCGCGCTAGGGCTGTTCAGCGAGTTCAAGCCGCTGGTCGGCCCGCGTACGCATCTGATTCGGCTCTCCGGACGCGTCGTCGCGCCGGGCCTGATCGACTCGCATCTCCATTTCCTCGAAGGCGGAGCGGCCGCGGCCGGGCTTAGCCTGTGGCGATGCCGCAACCTCGAGGACCTGATGGCCGAGTTGCGGGTGGCCGCGGGCAAGACACCGCCCGGCAACTGGATGCGCGCGTTCGGATGCGACGAGGCGCTCCTGGCCGGACGGCGCGGGCCTTCGCGCGCGGAACTCGACGCGGCGGTGCCCAAAAATCCGCTGCGCCTGCGCCATCAGACGCTCCATGCCTCATGGCTGAACTCGCGCGCGATAGCCGCGCTGGGTCTCGAAGCGCCGGACTTCAAGCCGCCGGAGGGCGCCGTCCTGATGCGCGACGGAGCGGGCCGTCTGAACGGTCTGGTGGCCGGGATGGAGAGCTATCTTTCGCGGCGGCTGCCGCGAGTGACCCCGGCCGAATTGGAGTCGCGCGCGCGCTTGTTCAGCCGCGAACTGGCGGCTGCGGGCGTGACCGCTTTCACCGACGCGACGGTCCGCAACGGACCCGAAGAAGTCGCGCTGATGGCGCGGCTGGTCAATGGGCGGTCGGTGGGGCAGCGGGTCGCGATGATGCTCGGCGCGCCCCACTTCGACGCGCTCGACGAGGCTGCACGAGCCGCCCAGCAGGGCAAAATCACGCTGGTCGCCGTGAAGTTCATCGAGAGCGCGCACACCGACTACCGTCCAATCGCGAGATGGGTCGCGCGGGCGCGCCAGGCCGGACTCGACTCGGCATTCCATTGCACCGAGGTCGAAGATCTCGAACTCGCGCTCAACTCGCTCGAGACCGCCGCACGCGGGATGCCGCCTGCGGTTGAGGGCGGCCCGGTCTTTCGCATCGAGCATGGCGGTGTGATCACGCCCGAGCATCTCGAGCGCCTGAAAGCGCTGGGCGCATGGGTGGTCACCAATCCCGGTTTCGCTTACTACCGCGGGGCCAAGTACGTCACCGAGCCGGGGCTGCTGCCCTACCTATATCGCGCGCGAAGCCTGCTGGAGGCCGGGATCGAACTCGCCGGTGCGACCGACGCCCCGGTGACGCCCGCGCGGCCGCTGACCGCGATCGGGGCCGCCGCAATGCGCTTTTCGCTCGAGGGCTATGAAATCGGCCTCGCCGAGCGGATTTCTATCGCGCACGGCTTCAGGCTGTTCACCACGCAGGCGGCGCGTCTGGCGCGGATCGAGGCGGGCGGAATCGTGCCGGGACGCCTGGCCGACCTTATCGTGTTGCCGCGCGACCCGATGGCGCTCAAGCCGGCCGACCTGATGAATCTGCCGGTCGATTTAACGATCGTCGGCGGACGCGTAATCTTCGAGCGTGGACGGCCCGAAATAGCCGCCAGCCACGGCGCCGACCTCGCCGGCTAAAATCGCCGGGCCGTCCGCCGGTCAATCGCCCCCATGGCGCAGGCATCGCACAGTATCGACTCATCGCCGGCGTCGCCGGGCTTCAGCACGATCCGTTTCGAAAAGCGCGGAACGATCGCGTGGATAACGCTCAACCGGCCGCGCCAGCTCAACGCTTACAACGTTGCGATGCGCGACGATCTGTTCGGTGCGCTAAGCGCGGTGCACGACGATCCCGAGGTGCATGCGATGGTGCTGTGCGGCGCGGGCCCGGCGTTCTCCACCGGCGGCGACGTGAGCGAGTTCGGCTAGGCGCCCTCGCCCACCGTCGCGCGATGGGTTCGCTTTCGGCGCGACGTATGGGGCCGTTTGCGCGCGCTCACAATTCCGACGGTCGCCGCGGTCCACGGCTACGCGGTCGGCGGCGGCCTCGAAATGGTGCTGCTCTGCGATATCGCGATCGCGGCCGACGATGCGTCTTTCTGCCTGCCTGAGACGGGGCTTGGAATGATTCCCGGAGTGGCCGGCACGCAGACCGCCTCGCGGCGCCTGGGTCCTGGCCGGGCGCTCGACCTTTGCATCACGGGCCGTTGGATTGACGCAAAGGAGGCTTTATCAATAGGTTTGGTCGCCGAAGTCGTGCCTCGGGCGACGCTGACGCGCGCCGCCGGCGCGCTCGCCCGCAGCCTGAGCCGACTGCCGCGGGAGCGGGTCGCGATGGCGAAGCTGGCGGTCTGGGACGGCCTGGATCTGCCGTTGGATGAAGGGCTGGCGATGGAGCGCCGGCTCGCCCGGAGGCTTGAAAATCTCTCGCTCGAAAATCGAGCATCGGCGGCCATATCGCCCCAAAGAGGGCGCGCCGCCATGGAGGAAACGGAGTACCGTGAACACCGTAAATTTCATCAGCATCCCCGGGTCAATCGCCCCCGACCAGGAAATCCTGGTTTTTGGCGATCGCAGGCTCACCTACGCAGAGCTCAACGAACTGGTCGGTCGCCTGAGCTCGGCCTTCAAGACACTCGGGCTCAAGCCTCGCGATGTGGTCGCCACACTCGATACCAACTCCGACATCTACATCGCCGGCTACTACGCCGCCGCCAAGGCCGGACTCACCTTGCTGCCGCTCAACTACCGCGCCAAGGACGCCGAGCTCGAGTACATGATCAACACCGCCGGGGCCAAGGTGCTGCTCGTCGGCGACCGGTACCTCGACCTGGTTGGGCGCGTCGCGTCCAAGCTCAAGACCGCCAAAGTGGTGGCCTGGGGCGAAGGCAAGCCGGGGATTCCCCGGCTCGCGGACCTGGTCAAGGCGGCCGAGGTCGATGAGGGCGAAGTCGAGGTCGAGGACGAGGACGTGTCCGTCCTGATGTACACCAGCGGCACGACCTCGTTGCCCAAGGGCGTGATGCTGAGCTTTCGCGATTTCGCCGCTTACGTGACCGCCAACGTCGAGATGGCCGACGGCAGCGAGCGCGGCGTCGCCTTGGTGTGCGTGCCGTTTTACCACATCGCCGGCACCACCGCGATGATGACCAACCTGTGGACCGGGCGGAGGATGGTCGTGATGCCGCAGTTCGACCCGAAGATCTGGCTGCAACTGGTTGCGCGCGAAAAAGTCACGCACGCTTTCGTCGTGCCGACCATGATGAAGCAGGTGCTCGACGAGCCATCGTTCGCCAATACCGATTTTTCAAGTCTCACCAATCTCGCATACGGCGGCGCGGCGATGCCGATTCAGACCATCCGCCGCGCGATCGAGGCGTTTCCCAAAACCGTCGGCTTCGTCAACGCCTACGGCCAGACCGAGACCACCTCCTCGCTGACCGTGCTCGGCCCCGACGACCATCGTATCGACGGCGATCCCAAGACCGTCGAGCTGAAGCTCAAGCGGCTCAACTCGATTGGCCGGCCGCTGCCCGACGTCGAGATCGCCGTGCGCGACGACGACGGCAAGCTCCTGGCGGCGGAGCAGGTCGGCGAAATCCTCATCCGCACCCCGCGCATCATGAAGGGCTACGCCGGCCGCGAGGACGACTCCCGCCTGCCCGAGGGATGGCGCGCGACCGGCGACCTCGGATGGGTCGACGAAGAAGGTTACGTGTTCTTCGCCGGCCGCAAGGACGACATGATCATCCGCGGCGGCGAAAATATCGCGCCCGCCGAGATCGAGGCGGTCCTGATGAGCCATCCGGCGATCGACGAGGCGGCGGTCATCGGCGTGCCGTCGGTCGAATGGGGCCAGACCGTCAAGGCCTTCGTCGTCAAACGGTCGGGGCAAGAGGTGGACGCGTCCGACATCAGCGAGTTCTGCCGCACCCGTCTGGCGAGCTTCAAGCGGCCCGAGACGATCGAGTTCATCGAGGCGCTGCCCAAGAATCCGCTCGGCAAAATCCTGCGCAAGGAGCTGCGTGAGAAGGGCGACACGCCGCAGCCCTGAGCGCCCGCGTCCGGCACGCGCCGCGGAGGGCCAGGTCGAAATCACGCGCGGCGGAGGATGCGTCACCGCGACACTCGTGCGGCCCGAGGCGCGCAACCGGCTCAGCACCGCGATGGCTGGCCGGCTGGTCGAACTTGCCGAAGAGGTCGAAGACGACGCGGACGCGCTGATACTCGTGATTCGCGGCGCGGGCGGCAACTTCTGCGCCGGCTTCGATGACGACGTCGACGACGCGGTACCGGTGGTGGTCGAATCGATCGCCGTGCTGTCCAAGCCGACGCTGGCGATTATCGACGGCGTTGCCGCCGATGAAGGGACGGAACTGGCGCTCGCGGCAGACCTTCGCCTCGCGGCGCGTTCGGCGCGGTTTACGATGGGGCAGCTCGGGAGCGGGCGCATGCCGCGCTTTGGCGGCACCCAACGCCTGCCGCGGCTTATCGGCGCCGCCCAGGCGCTGCGGATGCTCCTGACCGGCGCCGCGATCGACGGCAGCGAGGCGATGCGCCTGGGGCTCGTGACCTACCTCGGCCGCAACCACGGCGCGGTCGAACGCGCGCTCGGCGAAGTAGTGGCCTCTGTCACCAGCCGCGGACCGGTCGCCACGCGACTGGCCAAGGAAGCCGTGCGCAAGGGATGCGACCTGACCCTGGATCAAGGTATAAGGCTTGAAGAGGATCTGTACGCCCTGCTACAAACCACAGCCGACCGCGCCGAAGGCGTACGAGCCTTCCTGGACAAACGCAAGCCGCTCTTTCGCGGCGCCTGAAGCCGCGCGGCCCATCACATCCAACGGAGCAAGCAACAACGATGGCCAACCAGCTAGGAAAAGTTTACATCTGCGGCAAATGCGGTTCGCAAGTAATCGTGACCAAGGGCGGCGCCGGCGCGCTCAAATGCTGCGGCGCCCCGATGGAACAGAAAAAATAGGCAAGGCGCGCGCGGGGAAATGGTCCGCCGTGGTACCGGCGCGGAAGTTGTCCAAGCGAAGCGTCGTGAGAACGTGACAAGGTGAAAATCACGCTCAGCTTCGACAATGGGCCCGAACCCGAGATAACCGATCACGTGCTCGACGTGCTCGGCGCCGAAGGCGTGCGTTCGACGTTCTTCGTGATCGGACAGAAGCTCGCCGACCCGGAACGACGCGTTCGCGCCGAGCGCGCTCACGCCGAAGGTCACTGGATCGGAAATCACAGCCTTACCCATAGCGTGCCGCTTGGCCGGCGTGACGACCACGACGGCGTCGATGACGAGATTGGCAGCGCTCAGCGGATGCTCGGCCCGCTCGCCCATCCCGACCTCCTCTTCCGGCCTTTCGGCGGCGGCGGAGCGCTCGATTCGGGACTGTTCAATCGCAAGGCGATCGACTATCTGTGCGCCGGCGGTTTCACCTGCGTGCTATGGAATTGCGTGCCGCGCGACTGGGAAGACGCCGACGGATGGGTCGAGCGAGCGCTCGAGCAGTGCCGCGCGATACCGTGGAGCGTGGTCGTCCTGCATGATCTGCCGACCGGGGCGATGCTGAACCTTCAGCGCTTCATCGGCCGGCTGCGCGACGCCGGGGGCGAAATCGTGCAGGAATTTCCGCCGGCGTGCGTGCCAATCCTGCGTGGCCGCATGATGTTTGCGGTCGATCGGTTCGTCGCCGCGTAAACGGATACACTCGCTCCTTGTCATTCAAAAATCTTCGTCGTAGCCAGGAGGCTTGGACGTATGCTTGGCGCAATTATAATCGGCTTAATCGCGGGATGGCTTACCGGCAAGCTGATGCGCGGCGAGGGTTACGGGATGTTTGCCGACATCCTGCTCGGCCTGGTGGGTGCGATCATCGGAAGCTGGATCTTCAACGCACTGGGAGTCGTCGTGTACGGCAGACTCGGCTTCCTGGCGATGGCGACGGTCGGCGCCATCGTGCTGGTCAGCATCGTACACCTGGTCAGACGTTAACCGGCACCGTACGCACTGCGAGCATTCTTGCGAGCCGAAGGCGGCGCTGCCCCAAGCGGGCCGCGCCGCCTTGCCCGCCAGGCAGACTACTTCTCGCGCGACCAGTGTGGCGCCGAGATTGGCGTCTGAAAGGTGGTGCCGCTCGCCGCTTCACCCATCTCCGTGCAGTCCAGTGACTGGCCCGTCGAAGACAGCGCACAAAACAACTGGACCGGCGATCCCGCGCTGGGGATACCCGAGGGAGCGCAAGACGGCACGGTCGTGCCGGTACAGGTGACCGTCTGGCAACTGCTGGTCAGATTGACCGTGACGAATCCCGTTGTTGAACCGAGCGGAGCGGTGCCTACTGTGTAGGTCCCGGTGATCGAACAGGTGGACGCGGCGCCCGTACCCGGAGAGCCGTAGTCTTCGTTGAGGAACCCCGCGATATGTCCAGCCCCGTCGCTATACATCGCGCCGGACACCGAATACGGTATCGTCGGCGGGTTTGGCTCGTCGATAGTGCCCGTGATCGAGGCATCGAAGCCATGATACGCCGCCGTATAGCGTCCATTGAAGGTCCCCTGGTCGAACCCGGCCAGGGCGGATCCGCTGCCAACCAACAGCAACAGACCGACACCGGGGATCGCCGCCATCGCCCAACGCGCTAGATAGCCAGTTCGATTCATCTGTATACCTCTTTTCAATGTCAAATGAGTATTTGCACTGACCAACAGACTAACGCTTTGGTGGTGGCGTTGGTCAAGCGAGATAAAGCGGGATAGGAAATTTGTAGCTCTACGGCCTGATACGCTCGAATCTGATCGGCGAAAGCCGGGAAAGAAACGGGCCTCCCCGCAATGGCCCTCTATAGCCAGTTGGAGTCATCTGCGCCGAAGAGGGCGCACGCCGTACTCGTACCATACGGCAGACGCACTATTCACAACTGGACTAAAGAAGCCCGACTGCCGCTGAGACAGTCGGGCTTCTCACTGCGTAATCAGCTTTACTCTGAGTTATGCTTTAGTTGCCGCTCAGGGGTGGATGGGATGAGATCGGATAATAATCGTTCGCGTCAACGCACACGCGGCATCACCTCTTTCGCGAATAGTTCCATCGAACGACGCGCCTTGTGCGCTGGCATCCCGGGCAGCTGCATCCACATCACCAGATGCGTCACCCGGCCCGCCTCGCTATATCGCTGCAGGTCCCGAACCACGTCATCCGGGGTTCCCACCGCCAGCGGGGCCTGGAAGAAACTAAGACCGGGGGCATTGCGCATCTCGCCTGGAGGCGGAACGTCCGAGCGCGAGAAGACCGCCTCGCTCCAGGGCAGATCATTAGCTTCCTTAAAGCGGCGGTCGTATGCGGTCATCATGTAGTACAGATGCTGCTCGGCGTCATCCCACGCCTGCTCCCGCGTCTCGGCCACGTAGACCGCCCGCAACTGAGCGATGTAGTGGCTCGCCACGTCATGACCGGCATGGCGCAGTCCCGAATCGTACATCTGCTGGAGATCGATTCCCCCACTGCCGGCCAGGTGATATCCCATCCTCGCCACGCGTGCCACCGACTTCTCCGCCATCGCGGCGATCCAGATGGGCGGGTAAGGTCTTTGCACCGGCTTGGGCATCAGGTTCACGTTTTTCATCCGGTAGTACTTTCCCTCGAAGGAAAAATTCTCTTCGGTGAAGCACTTGCGGATGAGTTCGACACCCTCTTCTAGGCGGCCGCCGCGTTGCTTGCGCGGGATGCCGAAGCTATCGAACTCGCTGACTACGTAGCCCTGCCCTACACCCAGATCGAGCCGTCCCTTCGAAAGAATGTCGACCGTCGCCGCGTCCTCGGCAACGCGGACCGGGTCGTGCAGCGGCAGGATGATGATGAAGGTGCCGAGGCGGATGCGGCTGGTGCGCTGGGCGATTGCGGAAAGAATCGGCAGCAGCGAGGGCGACCAGGCGTCGTCGTAAAAATGATGCTCGGTGGTCCACACGTGATCGTAACCGAGTTCCTCGGCGAGAACGGCTTCCTGTATATGCTCGTCGTAAACCTCAGTTATCGGGCGTTGCCATTGCGGAGGATTTCGAAACGGCAGAAGAATTCCAAAGTCCATCGGTGCGGTCTCCCTGTCTGGATGCGGAACGTTGGTCCCCTCGTGTCGGTCCAGTCGTTACCACAAGTGACGCTCAGCCGGTAGCGTCAGCGACGTGTCCTACACGGCGTTGAATCCCTTGCGGCTGTAGAGCACCCGGCCCTCGCCCAGCCGCGCGCGCATCGCCGCCATTAGCTCGCGCTCAGCGCCCGGCTGAAACCATCCTTCGTAGCCGAGCCGCGCGTACAGCTCATCCATCCCGAGGGCTCGCGAGCGTCGGCCACCCGAGCCGTCGCCGTCGAAGTAGGTGTCGACCACCACGCGATCGGCCGCGCCGTCGGCCAGTTCGGCCAGGCGCGCGGGATGATTCGGCATCATCGGCGACACCGCGAGCTGGACGAACACGCCCGCATCGCGCAGCCGCCGCGCAGCGGCAAGCCGCCGCGCAATCGACGGCGAGGTCGGGGTGAGCGCGCGGCGCACCTGATCGTCGTCGGTCTCGACGGTTATTGAGGCAATCGCGTGCGGCCCGAGCCGTACGAGCAGATCGAGGTCGCGCTCGATCATCGGACTTCGCGTCTGCAACAGCAGGCGGCGAGGCGGCCGGCGCACGAACAGCTCCAGCGCTCCGCGCGTCAGCCGCATGCGCCGCTCCATTCCCTGGTACGGATCGGTCGCGCTGGACATGAAGACGGCCGCATGATCGAGTTTTCCCGACCGCTCCAGCGCCTCGAGTTCGCGCGCCAGCAATTCGAGCAAGTTGGACTTCGCGATCACCCATGTGCCCCACGGTCCCGGCCTGACGCGCGCCACCGGCAGCGCCCGCACGTAGCAGAACGGGCATCCGCCGTTGTCGCCGAAAGCGCATCCGACGTATGGGTTGAGCGAGTAGCTGAAGCCGTCCAGGAAACCGCCCGTCGGGGTGAGCGCGCGCGTCGCGGCTGTGACCGAATAGTCGCGCATCTAGGCCCTACCTTGCGGGCGCGAGGCGCGGCCGCTCGGATGCGGCACTTCGCGACCATTGACACAAACCGTCGGTCGGGCACAGACTAGCGATATGCGGCGCTTAATGCTTTGCATGGTTCTGGGGTTGGCGATCACGATGCCCGTGCGGGCGTCCGCGCAGCAAGGGCCATACAACGATAAGCAGAATCCGGCCGAGTACACCGACGCCGAGGATGGCCAGTTGCTCAAGGTCGTCAGCTACTTAATGGCGCCGCTCGGTTATGCGCTTGAGTGGACCGTGACCCGCCCGCTGCATTACCTCGCCACTCAGACCTCGCTCGGGCCGGTCCTGAGCGGCGACACCGAGAATAGCGAGATGTACAACCCCGGAACGAACGCCCAGCCGATCGAACCTGTGGAGCCGGCCAATACGGCTGCGGCGGGCGGTACCTCTGCCCAGCAGACCTATATCGAACGGACGCCGGTCGGCCCGGTTGTAGTGCCTCCGGTGTTGGCGCCGCTGACTTCGCCTCCAGCGCAACCTGCGCTGCACTGACTATCGTTCGGATTTTCGGTAGGAGATTCGCGATTCCGCACGGCCGCGAAGGAGACCTCCAGCGGCCGTCATTTTTGACTTTTCACTTTTCATCTTTAGTTTAGCTATTACGCACGGCGGAGCGGTGCTGAAGTCGACGCTCAACAGGGCCGTTTGGAGGGCGAGAAGTCATGGCCGAAAAGATTCCCGAAAAGATCGTCAAGACCGACGAGGAATGGAGATCGCTGCTGACCCCAGAGCAATACGAGGTCACGCGCAAAAAAGGCACCGAGCGCGCCTTTACAGGCCAATACTGGGATTTCCATGACCAGGGCGTGTACCTCTGCGTCTGCTGCGGCAATGAACTGTTCAACTCCGAGACCAAGTTCGACTCGGGCTGTGGATGGCCGAGCTTCTACGCCCCCAAGGACGAGAGCAAGGTCGAGAACTCGGTGGACAGGAGTTATGGGATGTTGCGGACGGAGGTGACGTGCAGCCGGTGCGGCTCGCATCTGGGACACGTCTTCGACGACGGTCCCAACCCGACCGGATTACGCTATTGCATGAACTCGGCATCGTTGAAGTTCGAGAAGAAGGACAAGTAGGCGTTCAATAGCGATCCTATCCATCAGTGAGCACTTCTCAATTTCGGCTTCGAAATCCCCGGATCAGGAGGGCGTTGTCATGAAAGTGCACCCTTTCACGTTCACGGGACTGGCGGTCACGCTCATCTTAGGATGTCTTCCCCTGCGTGCGCTCGCACAGGGCGCCGCAGCCGGGATAAGTTCGGCACCGATCGAAGCCACGAAGCAATTCGGCTGGAGCGCACTCGGTCAGATGGCGCAGAACTCGGGCACTTCCATGATCCCCTCGACCGGCGCAGCCGCGCCGCCGGGAGGCGTGCCCGCGATGCCGGGAGCAGTGCCGGGTATGCCTTCAGTGCCGGGCGCGCCGTCTATGCCCTCGATGCCGGGGGCATCGTCTATGCCCTCGATGCCGGGGGCATCGTCTATGCCCTCGATGCCGGGGGCATCGTCTATGCCCTCGATGCCGGGGGCATCGTCTGTGCCCTCGATGCCGGGCGCATCGTCTGTCCCCTCGATGCCGGCGGGCGTGCCCGGCATGCCTTCAGTGCCTGGAGCATCGTCGGTCCCCTCGATGCCTGGAACAGTCCCGGGGGTACCGTCGGCGCCTTCAGTACCGGGCGTGCCCTCGGTGCCGGGCGTGCCCGCAGCGCCGTCGGTCCCGGGCGCACCGCCGGCTACCGGCTACTAGCGCATCGGACTTTCTGGATATCGCTGGATATCGTGGATTTCGATCGACCGATTTCCCACTAAGCCAGCGGGGCGAGGCGCTGGCCGATGATCTCGCGCGCCTCGGCCGCGATGCGCCGCACGAGCTCGCCCGCGGGAGGGATATCCTTGACGAGCGCGCATGAGACCCCGGCATAGAACGCGAACTCGTCGATTTCGCCCTCCAGATACTCGGCCGGCGGCATCACGGTGTATTTGACCAAGGGCGGCATCGCCATCCCGGAGTGGTTGAGCGCGCCCACCACCCTGCCCTCGCCAGGACGGCTGCCGCTCTCGGGCCGACCCGCCCGCTCCCATTCTTCGTAGACGGCGGTGCGCAATACACGATGCGCTGCGTCGGGCCATCCCATGTCGTGGAGCTTGGTATGGACGGTGTCCTCGGCGCGCGCGTTGACGATGCGATCTTTGTATAGAGGATGCGCGGCCGATTCGCGCGATGCCAGAAAGCGCGTGCCGAACACCGCGCCGTCCGCCCCCAGCGCCAGCACCGCGGCCAGGCCCCGGCCGTCCGCCAGGCCGCCCGCCGCGAGCATCGGCAGGTCGCCGATCGCGTCGCGCACCTGCGGCACCAGCACCAGCGTCGGGATCAGTCCACGCACGTGCCCCCCGGCCTCGACGCCCTGCGCGATGATCATGTCGGCGCCGGCGCTCTTGGCGTCGGCCGCCTCTTCTGCGGAGCCGCACTGCCAGATGACTTTCTTGCCCGCGTCTTTGAAACGCGAAATGTGCTCGGACGGCGTGCCCCAAAAGAGCGTCACCGCGTCGACCGGAGCCGCCGCGATGGCCTCCGCGAGGCCCGGCCTGAGAAAAGGAATCAGTTGATTGCAGGCGAGCGGCTTTTTGGTCAGCCGACGCGCGGCAGCAAGCTCGTTATGAATTCCCTCGGGAGTGAGGCCGACCAGACCCACCGTGCCCATCCCACCGGCCTCGGAGACCGCGCCGGCCAGCTCGGCCATCGCGACCGTGCCCATCCCGGCCAACATGATCGGCAGTTCGACACCGAACAACTCGCAGAACCTGGTTTTCCACATGTCGCGCGAGCCTCCTTTTAGTGCTCTTTGGAACGCGGGTCAGCGCCCTTTGAACGTGGGCGGGCGTTTTTCCAGGAACGCCTTGACCGCCTCCTTGTGATCCTCGGTAAGGCCGGTGAGCGTCTGACCGACCGCCTCGCGATCGAGCAGGGTACGCAGATCGGAGGTCAGCGCGGCGTTGATGTTGGCCTTCATGAAGCCGTAAGCGACCGCCGGACCCGCGGCGATTCGCTTGGCCAGCGCGCCCGCCTCGGCCATCAGGGACGCCGCCGGCACGACGCGATTGACCAGTCCTAGCGCGAGCGCCTGGTTGGGGTCGATCGGATCGGCGAGAAAATAAAATTCCTTGGCGCGCGCCGGCCCGACCAGCCGCGTCATCGACCAGGTGCCGCCGAAATCCCCGGAAAATCCCACGCGCGCAAAGGCGGTGATGAGCCGCGCGGAATCGGCGGCAATCCGCAGGTCACAGGCGAGCGCGATGCTGAGTCCGGCGCCGGCCGCCGGGCCGTTGATTGCGGCGATGGTCGGCTTGGGCAATTCGTGGAGCAGCAGACTCACTTCCTCGGAGCGGCGCAGCCCAGCCATCCGCTGATCGACGGTTTGCGGAGCCGCGCCCTCATTGCGATCGCGCATCCGGCTGATGTCGCCTCCCGCGCAGAAGCCGCGGCCCGCGCCGGTCAGCACGACGCATCGCACCTCGGTGTCGTGCGCCGCGCGGCCGAGTTCCTCGAGCAGCCCGGCGAGCATCTGATCGCTCAGCGCGTTGAGCTTGTCGGGTTGATTGAGCGTCAGATTGAGCACGCCGTCATGGCGCTCGGCGATTAGATGTTCGGTGGTCATCGTGATTCTCCGGATGGTTTTGCGCGAGACCCGCGGGACCCGAGGGAAAGTGTGCGCGGCGCGAGGTACCCGGCAGCAGTTCAGCTTCCGTACTACTTCAGGCGGGCGAGCCTGTCGAGCGCGGCCGCGACCGCTTGTGTGCCGTCGAGGTCGTGACCGAAGGCGGCCGCCGCGTTGAACATCGATTGCATCAGCGCGAGGCCTGGCAGCGCCAGGCCACCCTCGCGAGCGGCGTCGGAGACGAGGCGCAGGTCCTTGCGGATGAGCTTGATGAAAAAGCCGGGGCGCCAGTCCTGCGCGATTATCTTGGGGCCCAGGTTGGAGAGTTGCCAGGAGCCCGCGGCACCCGCGCCGATCGCCTCGAGCACGCGCGCGCGATCCAGACCGCCGCTTTCGGCGAGCGCGAGCGCCTCGGCCGTCGCCTCCAGCGTCAGCACGACCGCGATTTGGTTGGCGAGCTTGGTCATCTGCCCCGCGCCCAGCGGCCCCATGTGAGTGACGCGGCGGCCGAGTTTCTCGAACAGCGGATGCGCGCGTTTGTATGCGGGCTCGGCGCCGCCCACCATGATCGTGAGCGTGCCCTCGATGGCGCCGCTCTCGCCTCCCGAAACAGGAGCGTCGAGGTAGTCGGCCCCGGCCTTCGCGAGACGCTCGCCGATCGCGCGTTCGGCGTGGGGCGCGATGGTGCTCATGTCGATTACCAGTTGTCCCCGGTGCAGCGCGGGCTCTATCCGCGCGACGACGCTCTCGACGTCGGGCGTGTCGGGCACCATGATGAATACCGCGTCGGCACCAGAGGCGGCCGCGCCCGGATCGGCGGCGACGGTGACTTCGGAGCCTTCCGCGGCAACCGCGACGGCTCTTTTGGCGGTACGGTTATGAAGGCGCAGGCGATGGCCCGCGCGCATCAGATTGCGCGCCATCGGCGCGCCCATGATCCCGGTGCCAATCCATGCGATTTCCATCGGTATGCAGTCCTCTCCTCGTGGCGTCGGCGCCCCAGCCGTAATACGGACAGTCTAGGCGGCTCTCGAGACCGGGCGCGCCTTGTGCCAGGAAAATCCGCCGGGCGCGACCACGCTTATCGCCGCCAGCGGCGTCCACAGCGTGAAGATGATTCCGAGCACGATCGAATGCCACAGCCAGAAAAGCCCAAATAGAAGGAATGTGGCGGTGAGTATCAGATGGAGCGTCACGCGGGCGTCGCTCACGCCCGGCGTTCGCGGCGCAAATATTTTCGAGACGAGAATCGCCTGCCCGCCGCAGTGCCAGGTCGCATAATGGCGGCATCGGCGGCACATCGCGAGGCTCATATCGAGCCAGTTCGCCGCGAACAGAGCGGCGAGCACGAAAAACGGGACTGCGCCGCCTTTGAGGGCCGCCTGGTACAGGGCCAGGATCGTGAAAAAGGCCACGCCGCCGACCGCGACCAGCCGATAGAAGAGGCGCGTCTGTGCAAAGTAGATGAACGGTTCGAAGGGGCCGGGGTTTATCCTGGACATGGGTCTATCTTGTCAATGGTGTCGCGCTCTCGGCCTAATCTACTTGGCTGAGCGGCCGGCGCAAAACGCGGACGCCGGCGGCGCAGCGGGAAACGCTCGCGAGATCGCCGAAAAAAAGACCGGGCGCCTGCGAGGGCGCCCGGTCTCTGCTCACCGTTATGACGGCGAGGCTAGGTTACGCGGCCGCCTTGCTCTGACCCGTCTGCGCCTGCTCTTCCGCGATCGATCCGCGCTTGGAGAGCACGACCGCGATCGCCAGCATCAGAATCGAGAACACGGTCACCGCGACCCTGCCCCAGCTAAGGGCAATCCCGATCGAAGTGAATGGCGCGGCGAGGATGCCGACCAGGTTCATCACCTTGATCATCGGGTTGAGAGCCGGACCGGCGGTATCCTTGAAAGGGTCGCCGACCGTGTCACCCACAACGGTCGCTTTGTGAACTTCGGTGCCCTTGCCGCCAAGGAAGCCGTCCTCGACTTTCTTCTTGGCGTTGTCCCAGTTGGCGCCGGCGTTGGCCATGAAGACCGCGAGCAATTGACCGGTGACGATGGTGCCGGCGAGAAATCCGCCGAGCGCGCCCGCGTCAAGTCCGAATCCGACCATCAGCGGTGCGAATACGGCGAGGATGCCGGGGCCGAGCAGCTCCTTCTGGGCACTCGCGGTGACGATATCGACGCAACGCGCGTAGTCGGGCTTCTCTTTGTATTCCATGATTCCCGGATGCTCGCGGAACTGGCGGCGCACCTCGAACACCACCTGGTAGGCTGCGCGGCTGACCGCCTTGATTGCGAACGCGCTGAACAGGAACGGCACCGCACCACCGATCATCAAGCCGACGAACACGGTCGGCATGTTGACCTGAACGCCGATCAGGCCGATATGCGATTCGTCGATGAAGGAACGGAACAGCGCGATCGCTGCGATGACCGCGGTGGCGATCGCCAGCCCCTTGGTGAGCGCCTTGGTGGTGTTGCCGATAGCGTCCATCCACGACAGCGTACGCGAGGCCTCTTCCTGATGGATACCGCCCATCTCGAAGATACCGTGGGCGTTGTCGGTGATCGGTCCGTAGGTGTCCATCGCGAGGATAAAGCCGGTAGTGGTCAGCAACCCCAGTCCGGTGAGCGCGATGCCGTAGAACTGCAGCGCCAGCGAGCCATGGAAGATGACCATCGCGCCGATGATTGTCAGCACGATAACTATCAGCGCCCACACCGAAGACTCCAGCCCCTCGGCCATGCCGGACAGGATGAGCGTCGCCGGGCCGGTGCGCGCCGCATAAGCGGTCTCGGTGACCGGACCGCGATCGGGATGGGTGAAATAGTTGGTCAGCCACAGGGTGACGATGGCGAGAATGATGCCGAGCGTGGCGCACCAGGCAAAACGCCAGTCCGTCGCGCCGGTCTTCGGGTCGGCGAGATAGAGCCAGTTGACGATGAAAAAGCCGACCACCGAAGCGAGGGCCGAAGTCATGTAGCCGATGTTGATCGGGCGCATCGGGTCGAGCATCTTGCCCGGCGGCACGCGCACCGCGATGATGCCGAGGATCGAAGAGAACACCCCGACCGCGCGCAGGATGAGCGCGAAGATGATGAGCTTCATCGCAAACGCGCCGGCGTACGCGCCGTAGAGGGCGGTGAAATCCTTTTCGCTCAGCGCATAGGCCGCGAGGATGATTGCCGCGACCAAGGTGACTTCGTACGACTCGAATACGTCGGCCGCCATCCCGGCGCAATCGCCGACGTTGTCGCCCACGTTGTCCGCGATCGTGGCGGCGTTGCGCGGGTCGTCCTCGGGGATGCCGGCTTCGACCTTGCCGACGAGGTCGCCGCCGACGTCGGCGGCCTTGGTATAAATGCCGCCGCCCACCCGCATAAAGAGCGCCGCCAGCGAGCCGCCGAAGCCGAACCCGATCAGCACCTTCATCGCGTTTTCCTGGAAATACAGAAAGATGATGGTCGCGCCGAGCAGCCCGAAGCCGACCGTGAACATGCCCGAGACGCCGCCGGCCTTGAACGCGATTTCCATCGCGTCCTTGAAGCTGGTGAGCGCGGCGTTGGCACTGCGCACGTTGCCCTTGACCGCCAGTTTCATTCCGACCAGGCCGGCGCCGTAGGAGGCGCTGACGCCCATCAGGAAGGCGATGGCGATTCCGAACGCCAGGGTGAGGTTGTCGGGATAAACCCGGCGATACATAACGAAGAGCGCGATCGCGATTACGATGACGAACCAGATCATGGTCTTGACCTGGCGTTTCATGTACGCCATCGCGCCTTCCTCGACCGCGTCGGCGACGTCGGTCATCGACTTGGCGCCGGGGCTGGCGGCCATCACAATCCGCGCCAGCTGCCATCCATAGAGCAGTGCGACCAGCGCGGAGGCCAGCACCGCCCACAGGATGACCAGCTGACCGCTGGTCAAGTGTGGTAGAACAATATTAGCTTCGCTCATCTGAGTCTGGGTCTCCTGAAAATTTGACGCTTCCGACGCCGCCGCGCCGATTGAAGACCGGTCGCGTATGGCTGTTTCCTGAGGCGCGGCGGCGATTCGCAGCGCTTAGTCTTAGGATCAACCGGGGAAGTTTAGGGATTCTCCGGGTTTAAGTCCAGCAGCCATATCGTTTGATTGCGTTAATTGTCGTGCTGAATTGTCACCCCGGGAGCTGAATTGTCGTTGTGGACCTTGAATGATCATGGGAATCATCGTGCCAAACGAAAGCGGGAGCCGATCAACGTCCGGGGTGTTCCTAAATCGTTACCTTGCCACAGCTTTTTATCCGGGAACGATTGATTGTCCCTTGCGGCATGTGTTTAGTTAAACATCCCGACACCAACTATGAATGTCAATCTTGAGAACCCTTCGGCGCTGCGGCGCAAACTGACGATCGAACTCGAACCGGCCGAGATTAAGACCGAGCTCGACCGTGCCTACAACGATCTGCGCCGCAACGTGGTGCTCAAGGGCTTCCGCCCCGGCCACGCGCCGCGCACCATGCTCGAGCGTCTTTTCGGCGACAGGGTCCGAGGGGAGATCGTCCAGAAGCTCATCAAGGAATACACCGACAAGGCGCTCGAGGAGCAGAACCTGACGCCGCTCCTACCGCCTGAGATCGTCACCGAGGAGAGCGACCTCGCGAAGACGCTGCGCTTCATCGCGACCTTCGATCTGCGCCCCGAGCTGGTGGTGCGGGACTATCAAGGTCTGCGCGTGCCGCGGCCCCAGGTCGAGATCGGCGCCGACGAGGTGCAGAAGACGCTTGAGGAGCTTCGCGAGCGCTCGGCCACGCTCAAGAAGGTCGAGGACCGCACCCGGGTGGAGCGTGGCGACCTGGTACTGGCGGAGATCGAAGGCTTCGCCGACGACAAGCCGCTCGAAGGAGCCAAGATCAGTCAGCGCATCCTCGAAGTATCCCCTGAACGGCTGGCCCACGGGCTCGACGAGGTACTGGTCGGAGCCGAAGTCGGCCAGCCGGTGCAGACCACGCGCGCCTACGCGTCCGACTACGTCGAGAAAGACCTCGCCGGAAAGAGCGTGGAGTGGCGCGCGACGGTCAAAGAAATCTACACCAAAGTTCTGCCGGAGCTCGACGACGAGTTTGCCAAGGACCTTGGCGACGTCGCTTCGCTCGACGAGCTGCGCGAGAAAGTACACGAGCAACTCGTCCAGCGCGCGCATGAGGAAGCCAACATGCGGGCGCGCCAGGGGCTGCTCGATCTCATCGTCGAGCGCAATCCGGTCGAGGTGCCGCAGTCGCTCGATGACCGCGAGCGCGAACTGATCGAATCCGAGATGACGGGTGCGCTGGTGGGCGCGGGGATTTCGCGGGAGGCCGCGGCGGAGCGCGTGCGCAACAGCGCGGAGGAGATTGGCACGCGTGCGCACAAGCGCGCGCTCAGCTCGCTGATTGTTGACGCCATCGCGGAGCAGGAAGGGATCGAAGTGAGCGACGACGAACTGGCCGCGCGCGTCGCGCACATCGTGACGCGCAGCTCCGGACGCGATCGTGACCACGTGGCCGAGCACTACCGCAGCGAAGAGAGCCGCGCGCTGCTCAAGCAGTCGATGCGACGCGAGAAAACCCTCGACGCTTTGCTCGAGCGCGCGCAGTCGGAGACCGAAAAGCCGGCTGGCGAAGCGCCCTCCGAAGCGGAGGCATAGCGGCGCGCCGCGGATTTCAGGTTGCCGCGCTATCTTAAACTGGTTACAATTTTAGATCGGGTGCCTCTACGGAAAAATCATTACCGGCTGCGCCGGGCCGGATGCTTATGAGCAGCCTGGTTCCGATCGTCGTCGAACAGACCGGCCGTGGAGAGCGGTCCTACGACATATACTCTCGCCTGCTCAAAGACCGCATCGTTTTTCTCGGCACCGAAGTCAACGACGACGTCGCCAACCTGGTGACCGCGCAGTTTCTGTTTCTCGAGTCCGAGGATCCGGAAAAAGAGATCAGTTTCTATATCAATTCGCCGGGCGGTTCGGTCACGGCGGGGCTGGCGATCTATGATACGATGCAGTTCATCAAGCCCCCGGTTTCAACGCTGTGCCTGGGACAGGCGGCGAGTATGGGAGCGGTGCTGCTGACGGCGGGCCAGAAGGGACGGCGTTATGCGCTGCCCCATTCGCGGATTATGATCCATCAACCGCTCGGCGGGGCGCAGGGACAAGCGGTCGATCTCGAGATCCAGGCGCGCGAGATTTTGCGCATCCGCGAGGAGCTCAACAACATCTTCGTGCGCCACTCCGGGCAGAAGCTGAGCAAAATCGAGAAAGACACCGACCGCGACATGTTCATGTCGCCCGAACAAGCGGTTGAATACGGACTGATCGATGAGGTAATCGTTAGGCGGGTGACCTCCAAATGAAGGGCGGTGGGAGGCAGTAATGGCCAAGCATGACGACCGCTCGGGCAACCTGGTCTGCTCGTTCTGTGGCAAGAGCCAGGACGAAGTCCGCAAGCTGATCGCGGGCCCGACGGTATATATCTGCGACGAGTGCATCGACCTCTGCAACGACATCATTGCCGAGGAAACCGACAGCGAAGAAGCCTTCAGCCAGACCTCGGCGGTGCCCAAGCCGGCCGAGATCAAGCGCGTGCTCGATCAGTACGTGATCGGTCAAGAGCGGGCCAAGAAGATCCTCTCGGTCGCGGTGCACAATCACTACAAGCGTATCGACTCGCAGATGGTGACCGGCGAGGTCGAGCTGCAGAAGTCCAACATTCTGCTGATCGGCCCGACCGGCGTGGGCAAAACGCTGCTGGCGCAGACCCTGGCGCGCTTTCTTCAGGTGCCCTTCACGATCGCCGACGCGACCTCGCTGACCGAGGCCGGCTACGTCGGCGAGGACGTCGAGAACATCATCCTGTCGCTGCTGCAGAACGCCGACTACGACATCGAGCGCTGCCAGCGCGGCATCGTGTATATCGACGAGATCGACAAGATCGCGCGCAAGGGCGACAACCCCTCGATCACCCGCGACGTCTCGGGTGAGGGCGTGCAGCAGGCGCTGCTCAAGATCGTCGAGGGCACGATGGCGAGCGTGCCGCCCAAGGGCGGCCGCAAGCATCCGCAGCAGGAATTCCTGCAGGTCGACACCACCAACATCCTGTTTATCTGCGGCGGCGCCTTCGTGGGCCTGGACGACATCATCCGCCGGCGAATCGCGGGCAAGACGATGGGCTTCCGGGCCGACCTGTCCCATCGCGATCCCAAGACGGTCTCCGAGCTGCTCAACGAGGTGCAGCCCGAGGACCTGCTCAAGTTCGGACTGATCCCGGAATTCGTCGGCCGCCTGCCGGTAATCGCGACGCTCGGCGAGCTCGACGAGGACGCGCTGGTGCGGATTCTGACCGAGCCCAAGAACGCGCTGGTGCGGCAGTACCAGAAACTGTTCGATATGGAGAACGTCCACCTCAAATTCACGCAGGGGGCGCTGCGCGCGATCGCGCGCGAGGCGCTCAAGCGCAAGTCGGGAGCCCGCGGCCTGCGTGCTATTATGGAAAGCATCATGGTGGACCTGATGTACGAAATTCCTTCGCAGCCCAACATCAAGGAGGTTCTGATTTCCGAGGAGGTGGTCACGCAAAAGGAACAGCCGTTGCTGGTCTACCAGAAAACCGCCGAAACCGCCTGAAACATCTCAGGAATCGATAACCGATGCTTTTTCGCAATGACAAGGATAAAAACGACAAGAAAGACGGTCGCGACGGGCACAGCGAGACAGTTCCGCTGTTGCCTTTGCGCGAGCTGATCGTCTTCCCTCACCAGGTTTACCCGATCTTCGTCGGCCGTCAGAAGTCGATCAAGGCTCTGGAAGCCGCTGAAGCGCGTAAACAGCCGATCCTGCTGGTCGCGCAGAAGGACGCCAAGGTCTCCGATCCCGGACCGCAGGACATCTATGCCACCGGCACGCTCGGCGTGGTGGTCCAGTTGCTGCGTCTGCCCGACGGTACCGTCAAGGCGCTGCTCGAAGGCAAGCGCCGCGCGCGCGTCGTGCGCTACGCCGCCGAAGAAGAATACTTCCAGGTCGAAGTCGAGCCAATCGAAGAGGCCTACGAGCGCACGACCGAGGTCGAGGCGCTGATCCGTTCGGTGAACGCGACCTTTGACAACTACGTGCGCCTGAACAAGAAAATTCCGCCCGAGATGGTGACCTCGATCGCCGCGGTCGACGATCCGGCGTACCTGGCCGACAAGCTGGTCGAACACCTGGGCATCAAGCTGGAAGATAAGCAGGCACTGCTCGAATGCTCCAATCCGGCCGAGCGGCTCGAGAAGATCCTCGGCTACATGCGTTCCGAATTGGAAATCCTGGAGGTCGAAAAGCGTATCCGCTCGCGGGTCAAGAAGCAGATGGAGAAGACCCAGAAAGAGTACTACCTCAACGAGCAGATGCGGGCGATTCAGAAGGAATTGGGCGAGAAAGACGAATTCAAAAACGAGATCCAGGAACTCGAAGAGAAACTGCGCCAGAAGAAGATGCCGGCCGAGGCGCGCGAGAAGTGCGAGCGCGAGATAAAGAAGCTCAAAATGATGTCGCCGATGTCGGCCGAGGCGACCGTGGTGCGCAACTACCTCGACTGGTTCCTCGCCCTGCCCTGGTTCGAGTACACCGAGGACAAGCTCGACATCAAGGAAGCCGAGCGCATCCTCGAGGAAGACCACTATGGGCTCGACAAGGTCAAGCAGCGCATCCTCGAATATCTCGCGGTGCAAACCTTGGTCGGCCAGATGAAGGGTCCCATCCTGTGCCTGGTCGGACCGCCGGGAGTGGGCAAGACTTCACTGGGAAAATCGATCGCCCGCGCGACGGGACGCAAGTTCGTGCGCGTCTCGCTCGGCGGAGTGCGTGACGAGGCGGAAGTCCGCGGTCATCGCCGTACCTACATCGGCGCGCTGCCCGGCAAGATAATCCAGTCGATGCGCAAGGCGAGCTCGGGCAATCCGGTGATGCTGCTCGATGAGGTCGACAAAATGTCGACCGATTTCCGCGGCGACCCGTCCTCGGCGTTGCTCGAAGTGCTCGACCCTGAGCAGAACTGCACCTTCAACGATCATTATCTCGATTGCGACTACGATCTCGCCAAGGTGATGTTCGTTACCACCGCCAACACGCTCGAGCGCATCCCGCGCCCATTGCAGGACCGGATGGAAATCATCCGGATCCCCGGCTACACCGAGACCGAGAAGCTCAATATCGCCAAGCGCTACCTGGTGCGAAAGCAGCGCGAGGCCAACGGCCTCAGGGAGGAGAATATCGAGTTCTCCGACCAGGCGATTCTGCAGATCATCCGTCATTACACGCGCGAAGCCGGCGTGCGCAATCTGGAGCGCGAGGTCGCCTCGATTTGCCGCAAAGTCGCGGTCGAAGTCGTCAAGACCGATCGCAACGCGCACGTCCGTGTTTCGGCCTCCAGCCTCGCCAAGCAGCTCGGTCCGCCGAGGTTCCGCTATGGGATAGCTGAGTCCGAACCGCAGATCGGCGTCGCGACGGGGCTTGCGTGGACCGAGATGGGCGGTGAACTGCTCGGCGTCGAGGTCACCATCGTGCCGGGCCGCGGCAAATTGACCGTAACCGGCCAGCTTGGCGAGGTGATGCAGGAAAGCGCGCAGGCGGCGATGTCATACATCCGTTCGCGCGCCGAAGCACTCGGCTTGGCGACCGATTTCTACCAGAAAATCGACATCCACATTCACATTCCCGAGGGGGCGACGCCCAAGGACGGACCTTCGGCCGGCATCACGCTGGCGACGGCGCTGGCCTCAGCGCTATGCCGCGTGCCGGTGCGCAACGACCTGGCGATGACCGGCGAGATCACGCTGCGTGGGCGCGTGCTGCCGATCGGCGGGCTGAAGGAGAAAATCCTCGCGGCGCATCGCGGCGGCGTCAAGACCGTGCTCATCCCCAAGGAAAACGCCAAGGATGTTGACGACATCCCCGCGCCGATTCTGAAAAACGTGACGCTCATCCAAGTCGACCATATGGACGAGGTGCTGCGTCACGCCTTGGTGCTATCGGATCCCGAGGCATTTTTCAAAATCAAGCCGGCGGCGCTCGACTACAGCGCGGTGCCCGAAAACAAGGAAGAACTGGTGGATGACGAGGCGGAAGACGACTCTTCGATCCCCTCGCCCACCAATTTGTCCTGAGAGTCGGCAACGGGGGTAGCGCGGCGGAATTGTCGGATGAACACGCCGGAGAAAGCTGCCGCATAGATTGTGGGCGATGTTTGCGGCAGAATTCTCAGACGGAATGCCGCGAATATCCCCGGCGCGCGTCACTCGATGCTGGCTGGCGCGCCCTAACAAGCTCAGTGGTACGGGGGCTGGACGGATAAATGACAAAGGCCGAACTAATCGAGGGACTCGCCAACAAGCTCAACCTTAACAAGGCCGAGGCCGAGAAGGCGGTCAACCTCCTGCTCGACGACATCGTCGCCGCGCTCAAGCAGGGGGAACGTGTCAATATCTCAGGCTTCGGGACGTTTTCCGTGTCAGAGCGGGCCTCGCGAGTGGGACGTAATCCGAAGACCGGAGAAGCGATCCAGATTTCGGCAAGCCGCTCGGCCAAGTTTCGCGCCGGCAAGCAGCTCAAGG
The DNA here is from genome assembly GCA_963755905.1 of uncultured delta proteobacterium. Classification (GTDB taxonomy): domain Bacteria; phylum Desulfobacterota; class Binatia; order Binatales; family Binataceae; genus JAKAVN01. The sequence goes on along the minus strand of CAVWLM010000002.1, from coordinate 10,241 downwards.
ACTCGCTCAACGACGCGGTCCCGGGCGGTGGATCGCAGGCCAGCCCGCCTCCGGCCTGAGCCCGCGCGGCGGGATAATCTCGGCGACAGACGCCGCGCCCGCCGGGGTGCGGCGTTCGCTTGTGTGGATTTTCGAGCGCCAGGGCCTCACGATGCTGTTAGTATTGCTTCGAGCATCGAGAGGCCGCGTCCTTGCTCTCGGGGCCGAGCGCGGCTTGCTTGATGGACCCATAAGTTGGGCTGCGATTTTGTGAGTATCGGAGGACGAAGGGCGGTTAGCTCAGCGGTAGAGCATCGGCCTTACAAGCCGAGGGTCGCAGGTTCGAAACCTGCACCGCCCACCAAGCATCGATCAGGGACGCGAACATATCCATCACCGGTAAGGGCAGTTATGGCACGCCGTCACTCCCGAACGAGGTTTCGGTGGCGACGGCGTCCATCACCCAAGGCGTTGCCGTCGTTGATTTGGTGGCCCGGACTTGCTCTATGTGCCTGGAAGGAGACGGTCAAACCAGAAATTCCGGCTAAGGTAGCCGCTGATGGCCGTTGGCGTTGAATACGCCTTTGAGGGATATGAGACTCAGATTTTCGAGCCTGCGAGATCTCAAGCCGCGTTTACCCACTTTACGATTTCGGACCATAAGCCACTACTCTAAGGAAATCGGTATCGCGCTAGCGCTTGCGCTTGTCGCTGCGATCGCGATTGAGCCGATCTGGAAAAACTACGAGGATCATCGAAGGTTGACCATTCTTCGCAAGAACCTTCAGGCTGTGGCAGTGCTACAGGTCTTCGATAAACAGAACAAGCTTATCGCACAAGGGAGTGGCTTCTTCATCACCAGGGATGGCCTGCTAGTCACGAACTACCACGTCGTCAAGGAAGCAGCGAGCGTGGTTGCGAGAATTCCGTCGGGCGCCTACTACACCTTAAAAGGGATCCGCAACGCCGATGACGAGTCCGATATAGCCATTCTGCAGTTCGATGCAAAAGAGACTCCTTCGGTCCGAAGGACGGGTAATTCCGACCTAATACACGTTGGAGATGAAGTATATGCGATTGGAACGCCCAGCGGCCTCGAATCAAGTTACTTATCCGGCACCATCAGTAATCCTTCCCGCAAAATCGGCGGAGAGACTTTCATACAGTTTACCGCGCCTGTTTCTCCAGGCAGTAGCGGAGGAGGCCTCTTCAACCAGAACGGTGAAGTAATTGGCGTCACCGCCGGTTCAGAGGCAATTCTCCGAGCGGCGCAGGCACCGATACCGCAGAATCTCAATTTCGCGGTGCCGATCAATGAAGTTAAAGGTGTACTGAAGGGACAAGCTCTCAATCTTCGAAAGGAAAGCCCCGCATTCTACTATTCGCTCGGCAACCTGGCGGACAACCGCAAGCAATGGGATAAGGCAATAGAATTGTACCGGCAGGCGTTAACTATCAATCCGAATTATGCGGACGCTTATATAGGCTTGGGCGGTGATTACTATGAGAAAAGCGAATACGGGCTGGAGGTCCGAAACTACGAGAAGGCCACGCTTAGCGATCCTGGTAATTCGAAAGCCTTCTACGATCTGGGCACTGCGTACGAAGAGGTTGGTGACTACGCCAAGGCTATTGAGGCTTACAACAAGGCCCTAACTTTGGATCCGAATTACAAGGATGCGCTGTACGATTTATTGATTGTTCATCTGACGCTTGGCGATATACCAAAGGCACGCGAATTGCTGCCTCGTCTCATGACAGTAGACAAGGGCTGGGGCAAGGAACTTCAGATACTCACAAGCAGAGTTCAACGACAAGCAGGACGGTCTTCGAGGTGAGAGACTGCTGAAAGGATGGTTCTCGATTTCGATTGACGTACGCACCGGCGCAGGTGCCCGACCGGACGCCGCCGAAGAGCCGCAACCCCATTTACTCTCCAGCCAGTTTTCTTTGTGCGACAATCTTTGCTCGATCGGCATGCTGATTCCCGGCAACATACCGAACATCGTGGCCGCCGGGCGGCTTGGTATCGGCAGCCGCGAATGGGCGCGCGTTGGACTGATCACGGGGCTACCGCTGATGGCGCTGTGCTTCGTCGTCCTGCTATGGATGCGTTGACAGGGACGAGACAAATTTCCATTCTGAGAGGAACGATAAGCCCATACTGAAGGGCACATATAGTCGACGCGAAACGGACGGGGTCTAGCGATGGGCCACACATCAGATTTTTCCGGAATGCGTCTTGCGTTCGTGATGCTTCTTGCGTGGCCGGGTCTGATAGCCGTTGCGGGTTGTTTGAGGAGACGGAATCGACCGTCGTCCGCAAAAAGTTCAACGACAGTCACGCACCGCGGGCGAAGAGGCTGTTCTCGTGCTGAAGTCCGTTTAGTACGGAGTGGGCCACAACTCGGCTCGCTCGGTCGAAGCGATGCCTCTGGCGTTGCAAATGCACGGGGAAATTCAGAGGCGGATCGAGCAGGCCGGCCGTAGGGGAGAGTATGGTCGGTCTCGAGTGTAATGCGACTGCCATGACCGCAGAGTTTTTCGAAGATGCTCCGCGGTCTAGGGAATGATGCCGTCCGGACACGTACGCCGAAGCGTCCCGATTAGCATTCCGCAGAGCGAATTCACCTTCGGGCTCACCGTCTTTCTGGACGAGGCGCTATGCCGGTTAAACTCGCCGAAAAACCTCGCTGCCATGGTTGCGGGCATGCCTATTAGCGACGATAAATGACCCTGATCTTAGGGTCGTGTATGCTCGGACCTTTTGTATACGTAACACCTCTTGCAACTTAACGTTGCTGTCGAAACGCTAACGGGTCTGCCCAATTCATTAGACGAACGAATTGCCACGATTCTTCAGCCTCGCTGAATCACTTCAGCGGATCGCAATAGTGTTTCTGCCAGTAAAATCGTCTAAGAAACATGAATGCAGATGAAGTATTGGAAAGGAGCCAGCCGGGCCATGGGAGCTGCAAAGCCATCTGTCGTTCGAGGTCGAAGATGGCGACAGAATGCTGCTCACCGCACCGAGTGGCGCGCGCCGATCGTCTTCATAAGTATGGGACACCGCCCGAGCCTGCGCAAATTCGATAACCGGGTAATCGAGATTCGCTCTGCCGTCGACGCCACGATCATACCGGACCGGCGCGAGGTCGATGAGTCGCGAGGCTGAGGGTCATGCACGCCGAAACTCTAGCCGAGAGAATAGACGAGACGGGTGATGGGCGAATCCGAACGCTGATTATCGGGGGCGGGATCGCCGGGCTCACTCTCGGTTGCCTGTTGCGTCAGCGCGGCGAGCGCCCGCACATAGTCGAGCGCGAAGCTGGTTTCGGCCAGGCGGGTTACAGCCTTGGATTATATCCGCTGGGGAGCAGCGTCCTTCATGGGCTCGGCTTGTTCGATAAACTCCGGCAGACTGCTGTTCCGATGCGTTTTTACGAGCTCGGAAACGGCGCCGGCAAAGTTCTGCGGCACTTCGATTTCGCTCCGATTGCCGACAGATATGGACCGATCCTCGGGCTTAGACGGGCAGAACTGTTGGAGATCCTCCGCCAGGGGCTAGGCGACCTTCCGATTTATTTCGGCGAGACGATTTCGGCACTCGCGCGCGATGAGCGGCACGTTACGGCCAAGTTCGGGGATGGCTCGAGTGCGACCTTTGACCTGGTGGTCGGCGCTGACGGGATTCACTCGGCAACGCGTCCGATTATCCTGAGTGCCGCAGAATGTACGTCGTGGGACATGGGATGGGCCTGTTGGATAACATGGGCCGATGGGAAAATCATTCCGCCCGAGACAGCGGCGGAATTCTGGGGTACGGGGTTCCTGGCCGGCATATATCCTGTAAAAGGCGGACAAAGTGTGATCGTAGCGGGGCCCAGGCGGATACTGGAACGCGATGGCCGAATCGGGTTCACCGAAAAGGTGCGCCATCATTTGCGCGACTCTGGTGGTCCTGTTCGCGCGGTGCTGGAGGCGCTCACGAAGGATGAGAACCCGTTTCTCTGGGATCTGCAGGACTGCCGCTGCGCTCGCTGGATCGACAAGCGCGTTGTGCTTCTGGGCGATGCCGCCGCGGGTTTCCTGCCCACGGCCGGAGTCGGAGCCTCAATGGCGATGCTCGGGGCGTCGGTGCTAGCCGAGGAACTCTCGCGAGCCGACCCAAATCACCTCGACCGCGCGCTCAGGCTCTTCTACCTGCGGATGAGGCCGAAGACGGATGCGGCGCAAGCCAGCTCGCGCAAGCTCGCGCGCATGATGGCGGTCGAATCTGGTGCGCTCGCCTGGGGACGGGAACAGCTCATGCGTTTTTACCCTGCCGATCGGGCATTAAGCGATATTGCGAAAATAATGGAAGGCCCCATCTAGCTTGTGCCACACTATCGGCGGTTTGATACAGACTATGATCATGCTTCGGTCCTCGCGGCGGTGAAGCTCGGCCCGACTGGGAACACTAACTGAGCCTCAACGCGTGGAAGAAAAACGGGTTACTGCCGCTCTATCGCCAGTGGGCATGGCCAGGTTTCTGCGGCCTTTCGCCGGACCCACGGCGATGGTCGTTGCCTGCGGGCTGATTATTTTTCTTTTTCATAGCCTCTCACAAGACATCGACTACCACGCGATGATGCGGGCCGTGCGCGAGACGCCACGCAAAGTAATCTGGGCCTCCATCTCATTCACAGCCTTGAGCTATCTGGCCCTGATCGGCAGGGACGAGTGCGCGCTGACTTATATCGGTTCGAAGGTATCGGTCGCGCCGATGCTGCTGGCGTCGTTTTGTGGGTCGGCCTTAGGTAATGCGATTGGGTTTGGCGCCTTAACGGGCGAAGCCGTTCGCGATCGGGTCTACGGCGCCGTCGGTCTCGGATCGGAACAAATCGACCTCATCACGATCTTCATCGACATGGGATTCGGGGCCGGTCTGTTGGCGTTCGCGGGTGCGAGCGCAATGTTGGCGGGGCCCGCGTTGGCGAGCAGGCTAGCCGTTCCCAGGGCTGCGCTTGGTCTCACGGGCGCCGTGCTGCTGCTCGCGACCCTGGGCTTGATGGCGGCCGCTTGCTGGAGGCACAGCCGGTTCGACCTTGCGGGACTTTCAGTCGCGATGCCGAACCCCGGAATCGTGTTGTCGCAATTCCTTTTGAGCCAGCTCGATCTGTTTGGCGGCGCCGCCGCGCTATGGATTCTACTGCCCGCGACACATGTCGACTTCTTCAGTGTCGCAGCGGTATTTGCAGTGGCTATCGGGCTTGGCGCGGTTAGCCGGATTCCTGGCGGTCTCGGGGTATTCGAGGCGGTCGTCTTTTTATCACTGGCGAGATATGCGCCGCACGATGAGCTGGCCGCCGCCCTGTTGATCTACCGCGGTGTGTATTTTCTCTTGCCACTCGTGCTTGCCGCGGCCGCCTTGGCGGTCTTCGAACTTGACCGCGGAGCCGGTGCGCGCTCGCCCATGACCGGGGGGCGTATTCTCATAGGCGCTGATCTGCTCGCTCCAATTTTTCTCAGCGTCCTCACCTTCTCGGTAGGTGTGATGCTCATCCTGTCTGGCGCGACACCGGCCGTGGACTGGCGGCTCGCGGCGCTCCAGTCCGTCCTGCCCCTATGGACGATCGAGATTTCGCATCTGCTCGCGACGCTCGCAGGGGTCCTCCTGATGTTCGTGGCGCGCGGCCTGTATCATCGACTCGACGGCGCGTGGTGGGTAGCACTGATCATCGCTTTGTTCAATGTCGCCCTTTCTTTGGCAAAAGGCTTGGCATTCGGCGAAACCGCGGCGATTCTCTTTCTGGTGTTTCTCCTGCTCGCGACTCGGCGCCAGTTCAACCGTCCGGCCGCTTTTCTGCGTCAGTTGTTCACGGTGGGTTGGTTCAGTGCGATTGCGGTCGTGATCGCGGCGGCCACGGGAATCATGTTTTTCGCCTTCCGGGACGTGGCTTATAGAAACGAGATCTGGTGGCAGTTCGAAATAGATGCACAGGCGTCGAGAGCGCTGCGAGCGCTGGTCGGTGCTTCGATTCTAGCCCTCGGGATCTCGCTCTGGCAGTTGTTGCGCATCGCGTCGGGGCGAGTCCAGCTTCCTTCGGTGGAGGAATTGTCGCGCGCGGCGGAAATAATCCGCCAGCAGGATCGGAGTGCGGCGCTGCTGGCGCTTATGGGCGACAAGAGTTTCCTCTTTTCCCGCTCCGGAAACGCATTTCTGATGTATGCGAAGCGCGGTCGAGGCTGGATCGCCTTATTCGACCCTGTCGGTCCTCGCCAGGAGTGGTTGGAACTGGTTTGGCGCTTTGTCGAGCTCGTTGACGCACACGGCGGTCGCGCCGCATTTTACCAGGTTAATCCCGATGGCCTTCCGGTCTATCTCGACGCGGGCCTCAGAATCATGAAAGTCGGCGAGGAAGCCCGAATCTACCTCGAGAATTTCACTCTGGAAGGATCGCAACGCTATGGCTTGCGACAAACGCTCAAACGCGGAGAGCGCGACGGATTGGACTTCGAGATCTTTCCGGCGAGTAGCGTGGGCGGGCAGATGGACCTCCTGCTTCCTGTCTCCGACGCCTGGCTTGCCGCACACGGAGGTCATGAAAGACGTTTCTCGGTCGCGGCATTTGAGCCGGGATTCGTGGCTGCGCAATCGGTAGCGGTGTCGCGCCGCGACGGCCGGATAGTGGCGTTTGTCAGCTTTATGACGACTGACCTCCAGACGGAGGCGACCATTGGTTTGATGCGGCACCTGCCGGAGGCTCCGCCGTACGCAATGGAGTTCATGATCGCCAAATTGGCGTTGGAGCTCAAAGTCAGAAAGGTCAAGATACTCAGTCTTGGCATGGCGCCGTTGGCGGGACTCATGCGCACGCCGCTTTCGTCACAATGGCATCGGATGGCTGGGTTGCTTTGGGAGCGCGGTGGCACCCTCTACAATTTTCAAGGCCTGCGCAGTTTCAAGAATAAGTTCCGTCCTGTATGGGAACCCCGCTATCTGGCGGCATCGGGCGCTATCGGTCCATTCATTAGTCTTGCAGACGTGGCAGCGCTCGCCAGCGGCCTTATTCGGCGATCATCGGTGGCATGAGCCGATGGCGCAGCGCGATCGCCCTTTTTCTCCTGCTCTGTTGCGCCGTCGCGCGTCCCGCTTATGCGCTCAATGTCGGCCGCTACGGCAAAGTCAAAGTAGTCGAGCCTGAACATCAAGCGCGCGGATTTGTCGTCTTTTTTTCCGACCGAAATGGATTGACGACGGCGACAGACGATGCCGCACGCGCAATAGCTAAAGCCGGGGCGCTCGTGGTCGAAGTGGATACCCCGGCGTATCTGAAGCGTCTGGATGACAGTGCTGAAAAGTGCCACAGGCTGATCGGCGACGCGGAGTTGTCCAGCCGCCAGCTTCAGCGCGCGCATGGCTTCACCAACTACCTCACACCGATCGTGGCTGGCATTGGCGAGGGCGCAACGCTTGCGGAAATGGTCCTGACGGAGGCGCCCCCGGCTACCATAGCCGGCGTCGTATCTTTCAACCCGTCCCCCACCATCGCGAGCCGGCTGCCGATCTGTACGGCCGCCGCCACTCAGGTTCGCGCAAACGGCTTTAGCTACGGCGTGACAAGAAAATTGCGCGGTTTCTGGACGGTCGGGTTAAGCGCCGAACTTCCGAAAGAAGATCGTGACTATGTGACGGCGTTACGCCGCGACAGCGCGCAGTTGCAGCTCCAGGAGTTTGACTCCAATGAAGCCGCGGGAGATGCCATCCGCGCGCTCATCGAACCTCATCTATCGAAGCCGAAAGCCGCGGTTACGAACATCTCCGGGCTGCCGCTCATAATCCTTGGAGTGGGGCATCCGTCAAAGATTATGGCCGTCGTGATGTCCGGCGACGGGGGCTGGCGCGACCTCGACAAAACTATCGCAGAAAATCTTCAGCGCGCGGGCGTTCCGGTCGTTGGTTGGGACAGCCTGCGCTACTTCTGGAGCCGAAAAACGCCGCAACAGACGGCCGACGATCTGGCCGCAGTGACTGAAACTTTCATGGCCAGATGGCAGGCGAGCGAGGTGGCCTTGGTCGGCTATTCGTTCGGCGCGGACGTGATGCCCTTCGCTTATAATCGCTTGCCGGATAGCTTGCGCTCGCACGTGGCTCTGATCGCACTGCTCGGGTTTGCCAAGGAAGCAGACTTCGAGATAACCCTGAGCGGCTGGCTGGGAGAGCCGCCCGGCCCCGATGCGGTGCCGGTCCTGCCCGAGACGAATAAAATTCCGCCTCGCCTGCTGCAATGCTTTTACGGCCAGAACGAAAAGGATACCGCCTGTCCCGAGCTGGCGCGGCGCGGCGTCGAAATCATCCGCATCACAGGTGGTCATCATTTCGACGGTGACTACGAAGCTTTGGCGAACCGTATCCTGACCACCTTCCAACGGCGGGTCGGACCACTGCCATTGTTCGCCACTGAAGGCCATGCCGCGATGGCGACTGCCGGCGTCTCGCTATCCAAAAAGCACCGGCGGTTGCTGTTATTGGTCGCAACAATGATCGTACTGCTGACGCTCCTGTTGCTGTGGATAGCCCGGCGAAACAGTCATGTTGGACGCCTGCGGGGACGAAGCTAGCGACGACGCTCCATGAGTCAGGCTATAGCTTCGACAACGGAGAAACCGTTATCGGCCGCTTTCAGAACGCCTTGGACCCGCTGGAACATCGTAACCCTGCTTCTGGCCGTGAGTTCGCTTTGCGCCGGCGGCGGCTGCGGGACGATTCCCAACGCTTTTGCCTTGATTCGTGCTTCACGATACAACGAGTCGCCACAGTTTCTGGCGGCGCAGGGGCCACTTTCGACCGTTCAAGGCAAGGAGATCGTCGCCGCGCTTGAGCGGCAGGTGGGAAAAACCGACATCCTTGCGCGTCATCTCGCTTTCGAGCAGACCATCAGTAGCAGCCCGCTCATACTCGGAAACCGCGTTACCCTGCTTGAGAATGGCTGGAGGGCCTATCCCGCGATGCTCGAGGCGATTCGCGTCGCGCGCAACAATATCAATCTTGAAACCTATATATTCTCGGATAACGCCTTCGGGCGACAATTCGCCGATGCTTTGATCGCGAAACAACGTCAGGGCGTTGAGGTCAACATTATCTATGACGGCTTCGGTTCGTACGAAACGCCGGCGAGCTTCTTCGGCTCGCTGCGGGCCAGTGGCATTCATGTCCTCGAGTTCGACCCGGTGAGCCCATGGAACGCGCGGGTTCGTTGGTCTCCGGACCATCGCGACCATCGCAAGCTACTGTTGATTGATGGAAAGGTTGCTTTCATCGGTGGCATGAATATCGGCGGCGTACCCTCCAGAGGCTTGACCTTATCAAGCCGAGACGCGTCCCGGAGCGGCACTGCAGATTGGCGTGATACCGACGTCGAGATCCAAGGGCCAGCGGTGGCGGCGTTTCAAAGGCTTTTCCTGATCACTTGGACTACCCAGCATGGAATACCGCTCAGCCACGAGGATTATTTCCCGGTGCTGCGAAATCAGGGCAATGACATCGTGCGCGTGTTGGGCAGCGTGCCCGAAAACTTCAGTGTCATTTACGTAACCCTCCTCTCGGCGATCAACAATGCCGAGACAAACGTGTACATAACCGATGCCTACTTTGCACCAGACGTGCAGATGCTCGAGGCACTTGAAGCGGCAGCGCACCGCGGCGTCGACGTGCGATTGCTGGTTCCTGAACGAAGCAACGAGCCATTTATCGGACCGGCGACACGCTCGCACTACTCAGAACTGTTGCGCGCCGGAGTCAGAACTTATCAATGGCGCGGACGGATGCTGCATGCCAAGACTGCAACTATAGATGGGGTTTGGTCGACAGTTGGATCGTCGAACCTCGACTGGTGGAGCATCGCGCGCGATAACGAGCTTAATGCGGTGGTCCTGAGCCCCGATTTTGCTCAGCAAATGAACCGGATGTTCCGCAACGACTTGGAGAATTCCGAGGAGATTAAACTTCAACGATGGGAGAGACGTTCCTTGATGGAGCGAATTGAGGAATCCATAGCAGGATGCCTTCAGCCTCTGCTTTAGTGCCAAATCGATCAGCTAAATTTAGGCTTAACAATTCCGGCTGATACGCGGCAACTTCAACCTTCACCAGGTCGTTGATAAGAAACCAGACGAGCGCATAGCCCCACACTGCCATAGCGGCGTCATGCCTTATCCGTAGACCGCGGCCAGCGTTCCGATCACGTGAGTCGATTCGCCGGCGACAAACAGTCGCCAGC
>CAVWLM010000001.1:0-1187557 GCA_963755905.1 uncultured delta proteobacterium | reverse complement strand
ATCTGCGCAATCACGGTTTTCTCTATGCGGGTCCCGCTGGCTGGCGGTTGGCACCGGCCTATGACCTCAATCCCGTCCCCATCGACATCAAACCGCGCGTTCTGGCCACGGCGATCGACCTCGACGATGGCACCGCCTCGCTGCAATCGTTACTGGAAGTCGCGTCGTATTTTGAATTAGGTCCGGATGAAGCGCACAAAATCGCAGCGGAAGTAGGACAGGCGGTCGACACGTGGCGAAAGGTAGCGGCGAAGCTGGGCCTCGCTAAGACGGAAATCGACCGCATGGCTTCGGCCTTCGAGCATGAAGACCTAAAAGGCAGCGTTATCCTTTGTTGGACGAAGACATAGTCGCTAGTTCAGATTGAAAATCGAGAAGACCATCGGCAGCACCTCGGCAACAGATATGAGTCAAATAGAACTATCAGTCACCTTCAGCGATGCTGACGGCGCAAAACGCAGAGATAGCCAGGAAGTGCAGACATCCTACAAGCCCGATCTGGCAGCCGAGCAAAGGATCGCCCGCATCCTTTTCGCCGAGCTTAAAGTCATGGCCGGACCGCAGGATATTCCAAAACATATTGCCATTGCTCAGCGATGGAAGGATTTCCCGCGTCAGCCAGCAAGTTTCATCAAATACTTTGATATCCAGAATTCACAGGCTGTGTGGTTCGAATTGACGAACCTCATCATGGGCGTGGAAGGCCATCTTACTCTGGCCAAGGCTTACAAGGCACTGGAACCCTTCCAAGAGCCGTCGTTCGATGATGACGTTGCGCTCAATGAGCTCTTCTATATCCATGACCGGAAAGTCTCGTTGCTCAACCAGGCCGTTCACGATCTCATAAAAGTACAAGACCTCGTTAACCGACTGTTGCATGAGAGCTTGGGCGGCGACTTGGTGGACGCCACCAAGCCTGATTGGGAACGAACGCAGCTCACCCGCAAAAATGTGAACAGCGGCCTTGCCTCGAAATTATCTGCCGGAATGCTCTCGCAGGCTGACTTCAAGGAGATCGATGAGGCTCTGAAAATTCCGAAAAGCGCGCCGAAGGGCGATATCGCTCTTGCCTATAGAAACAGGCTGGCCCATCACATCAGGCCGTCTGTCGACTACACCACATTTTATTCCGCGATTCAGTCACGCGCCGACGCGGAGGTCAAAGACGCACAGGGGAAGCGCATCGGTTTCCAGATCGCAATCAAGGCCAGCCCGCCTGTTGAATACCGCTTCGAGGATTTGCACGCTGCTTTTTCTGAATATCTCGACGCCGTTGTCGCCATGCTGGACAAGCTCAGTAAGGTCGATATTTTACGCCGCTGAAGCGGCCGACCCGCATGCAGGTCGATACGTGTTGATGACCAAATTGAGATTGAGCGACAGAAGGTTTCTGGAAGATGTCTTCCAGATGGGCAGCGGCTATGTGCTGAACTTCACGGACCGCACATTTGCCGAATTCTTCGAGAACGAACTTTCGGTTAATATCGACGATCCAAAATATCATCTCAAGGGCTCCTCAAAAGGCAAAAGGTTGCGGGCCTTCCTCGAAATCGAGAGCGAAGCTGTCGTCGCGAAAGCGTTGCGGGTGTTATGGGAGCACAGGGACGCCGTTCGCGGACCTTTCGACGCGCAGGACGAAACCGCACGACAGCAAAAGGACCGCTTTTTCGGAATTGTTCATTCAATCGAAGGCGCTGTATCCACGGCGCGTACGGATGCCATCGAGAAGTTCGCGGAAAACCAGACGCTCGAAGAGTTGATCTCCGCTATAGAACGAGACACCCAGGCGAACAAGCCCGAAGCCGCGTTAGACCGGTTGCATACCTACTGTATGAAGAAGTTCGCGTTTGTCCGCGATCAGAAAGGGATCGCCTTTGATAAAGACGCTCCCTTGCAGAGCCGGTCAGGGAAATACATCAAGGCCCTGGAAGGCGAGGGCAGAGTTCGCGACATTTCTCTCAAGATACTGAAGAGCTCGATCAGCATTTTCGACAGTTTCAACAGTATTAGAAATAACGACTCCTTTGCACATGACAATGAGATTGTGGACAAGGTCGAAGCCCGTTTCATCTTCGACGCCATCACGAACATATTGAGGTTTATTAAGGGCTTCGAGACGAACAGGTTCGGGCAGTAAAACCGGACACCCGAAGGCCTTTCCGACGACCCTAAGTATCGCTCTTAGCGCGAGCCGTAAACTTAATCCCTCAAGATCTTCGAGAGTGACTCTCCGCCGGTCCGCTTGCGCAAAGTATCCAAACGCGTGTCGCTGCGAACTCCGGGCGCAAAATCCGGCCCATACGTCTTCCGCAAGGTCTTGACGAGCGTGTCCCCGCGCTTTTGCCTGATTTCACCGTCATGATCTCGACACCGTTGATCCAGTCCGATCTGACAATCTTTTCCCTGTTTCGGCATGTTCAATCTCCTTCCTACTGCATCACCATATCGTGTTGTGCCGCCGCCAACCGGGGCCTAATGAGTTTCTTAAGCGCGCCCTTCCATCCCGCGCGATGTACAATCCGCTCAAAGCCAAACCCCGGACGGTTCTTGAGCAGCTCGATGCGGCTGAGCTTGCTCAGCTCTTCCCAGTTATCAAACATCACGTAGATCGCATTTCCGTATTCGAGGTTTTCGAACACCACGAGATTGTCAGCGAACTGCGCGCCGAAGTAGCGCTGAAACCCGCTTGTTCCGCTGATGTAGGCGACCGGTCCGAGCTTTTCGAGGACGGTGTACCGATCGAGTAGTTTTTCCCTCAATTCTTTGGTGGGCTCCCGGAATTTTGTCAAAATATGCGTGAGCATTTTGCTACGCTCACCGGGAGGCAGAATCTCCCAATAGACCGAAATGGATTTCAGATACGCATTGGCGTCCGCATCGGCCGCGAAAACATCTACCGCGCCGGTATTCTCTCGCAGCAGGTTCAGGTTCGAGAACAGGGCCGCTTCGAAATCAGCTGCTTTCTTGTTCAGAACCTCTTCCACGCGGAACCTGAAAATGAAAACGGGACTCTCTCCCTGCTCCGTTGTGAGCAACTCGACAGAAATCTCCAGTTCCTTGGGCGGAATGAAATCGCGCTGGTAAACGTCGCGGTCCCAGGAAATTTCATGACTGCCGTTGCTCCAGTCGCCCCAATTGGGCGTCTCTGCGCTAAAGGTCTTTGTGACCATCGGAAGGTCCCTGCGCACAATCTCCTGCCCCTCGACGTTCCGCAGCGAGTATGTTCCGAAGGCGGGTTCCGGCACGATGCGGCTGGGAAACGTTGGGCGGTCGCCCTGGATCGACATTCCGATATGTCTGTACGTGCCAGATCCAAGCTCGGAAGCCGACACCTTTTTTACACACGACACCATAACCTCATCGCCGGGGATCTTCGAAACGCGTCTCAGGATTGCGTCCGGCACGCGTCGAAAGCTTTTTTGCCAGTTAGGTCTGCTCATCTTCTTAAACCTCACAAACTGTTATTCTAGCGGGCGTCATGCCCGCCATGGAGCCGCTCTGGACTGCTCCTACTGTATTAATGCTCGTTTTCGATACGCCATTGACACGGCGATAAAAAATTTCTTCGGCTTTGTCGATTGCCGCCTTTCAACGAGCAGGTTAGTTATAGGAACCCGAGCACGGTAAACTTGTCGGGAAAGCCCACATGACAACACAACCTCCGCGCCGCGTGCCCGACGACATGGCAGCGACGCCGGCAGAGATCGCGGCCGCAATCGAGGCGCTCACGCCCGGCGACCGCGTCAGATTGAAACGCTTCGCTGATTACCGCATCCGGAAGTTGGGTCCGAAGGCCAACAGCATGACGGGGGACGACCTCATCCAGACAGCCTTGACCGATCTCTTGGGGGACGTTCGGCGCTGGAACAAAAGCAAGGTTGGATTTATGGGTCTACTGACTGGAGCCATAAGAAGCATATCGAGCAACTGGGCACGCTCATACGACGAAGCAGACACACCCGTGGTGGAAGCTGATCTCCGGCGGGAGAACGACGAAGGCGAAATCTACAGTCCGCTGGACAAAGCATCGGAACCAAGACCAAACCCTGAACAACGGCTGAGGGCCAAGCAAACGCTGGAGCTGATCGACAATCTATTCAAAGACGATGAAAAGGCGCAGATGGTGCTGACAGCCTGGCAGGAAGGCTACGAACCCGCAGGCGTGCGTGAGCTTTGGGGCCTGTCTCAGAACGAGTACAACACGATCGTGCGCAGAATCCGCAGACGTTTAGATACTTCCGCTTTGAATGCCGACCGTGACAGAGGAGGAAGTAATGGCCAATAACAGAACCGATCAGGAAAAGTTGGACGCTTTGATCGATGCGCTCGGCGATTCAGTCCTTGAGGCGAGCGATGAGGATCTCCGGGAAGAGCTTCGAATGAGTGGGGTCGATCCGGATGCCGAAGCCGCGCGCCTGAAAACCATGATGTTGGACACGGTGAAAGCTTTCCGGCAGCGCGCCTTAGAAGCCGCGCGTGCGGCCTACAGCCGTCAAATCGAGAAGATGGAGAAGAAGCCGTATTCGCTTCCGAAGACGCCCGAGGAGCGGCGACAACTATTCTCGTTTTTTACGCAGCAGCCGCAGTTTGCAGAGTTCGTGACGGCTCAGTATCGGGACTTAGAAAACCTCACCGACAACGACATCGAAACCTATCTTGAGGACCTAGCCGAGCTGGGCATTTTAGAAAAGCTAGACCGTGACAAAACCAATGGAGAGTAATGATTATTTCAGGTCTCCGGCACAGCTTCTCGAGCAGCTGGGCATTACCAGCCCAGATGAAATCGATGTCGAGGCGATAGCCTTCCATTGTGGCGCCACGATCCGTTACCGTCCGCTGACCGGTTGCGCCGCCCGCATCGTCGGAAACCGGGACAGCGCAATAGTCACCGTCGATTCAAGTGCGCGCCGCCCAAGGCAACGATTTTCCGCAGCGCACGAGCTGGGTCACTGGATGCACGACAGAGGCAAAGCCTCGTTTAGCTGCCAGGAAGCGCAGTTCGCAAAGGAGTGGTCAAGGCACAACCCAGAGACGCGGGCAAACCGCTACGCGAGCGACCTTCTCCTCCCTGTCTCGCTGTTTTTGCCAAAGGCAACCGGCTTCAAGACGATGGATTTCCATGTGGTCAAAAGTTTAGCTGAGACGTTCAACACCAGCCTGACATCCACGGCGATCCGACTTGTCGAATGCGGGCCTCTCCCAACAATGCTTGTCTACTACAGCCGCCAGGGACGCGAGTGGTTTGTTCGTGCTTCCGCCGTTGCCGAAAAACTCTGGCCGCCGCAAATGCCGCGATCTGGCATGAAGGCCTTCGACTTGCTGAAGGGCGGAATCGATGAATTGCAAGGCGACGTTCCAGCCGAAGCATGGTTCGATCACAACGAGGCCGAAGGTCACTACATTGACGAGCATTCAATCCGAACGAGCTACGGCGATGTGTTGTCTTTTCTTTGGTGGAAGGACGAACAGATGCTGATCAATGTTGAAGAACATGAAGAAAAACAGGCCGGCCGCCGGTCAGACCGCCGCGAAGAGGAATAAAGGAATTGTGAAGCTGCCAAGCCAGTATGCCGGACGTGCCCAGCCGATGCTACTATCTGTCGTTCTTGTTGGGTATGCCGAGCCGCGCGGTCGACTGCGCCACGTCGACCCCGAGCATGAGTAGTTCGCCGTGAATGCGGGCGAAGCACAGCGGCATGAGACGGCCTCTTCGCCCTCTTTCCAGAAACTGATTCGACGGCAATTCAATTTTAACGGGCTGCTACAGACTAGTACTGCGAGCAGCCCGTAAACCTCTTTTCGTCCTTCAAATATGGGTAAGTGAATCTATGCGTAATGATGGTGGCGCTGGTCACTGAAAAGTCGCCGGATGGTGCCGGGCCTACTCGCGCGAGCATGGTTCTCTGTTCGAGCATTGTGATGCGCACTGGAGCATATAAAACGAAGGCGAATCTCCTTCCTGCTAACCCCTAGTGCTCTTAACTTGTCCTAGAAGATAGACTAACCCCTCGGACATTGTCGGGTGAGCGAAGATCGCATCGCGCAACATGGTGTACGGCAGTCGCCCAACCATCGCGGTCTGAACTGCCGCCATTAACTCGCTTGCCTCAATACCAAACGCGGTGAAGCCCACGATTTCGTCGCTGTCTTTGCCGATCAGCATCTTTATGAAGCCGCGCGGCTCGGCGATCGTGTGGGTGCGGAGCACGTTCGCCATCGCCAGTTTCGCGACGCGATATTCGATCTTGTCGCGCTTCGCCTCGGTCTCGTTGCGGCCGACGCGCGCCAGTTCCGGATCGGTGAACATGCAGAACGGCACGACGCGATCCTTCGTGGTTCGATTGCCGCCCTTCAAGTTGTCACGCACGACGCGGAAGTCGTGGTACGCGACGTGTGTGAATTGCGGACTGCCCGCGCAATCGCCCATGGCCCAGACATTGGACGCGGTCGTTTCCAGCCGGTCGTTGACCTTGATATAGCCACGCTCGCCGAGCTCGATGCCGACTTGCTCAAGTCCAACGCCATTGGTGTTCGGTGCTCGCCCGGCGGCGACAAGGAGATCGGTACCTTCGACGATCCGTTCACCGGGGCCATCTTTCGTGTATACCCGAACCTCCTTCCCTGAATGTCCCTCAACCCGCGATACCTGAGTGCCCAGCAACACCTCGATTCCTTCGTCGTGAAACAAATCAAGGAGGGCGGCGCCGACGTCGGGATCTTCCCGGTCTGCAAGCTGCGCGCCTTGTTCGATCACTGTCACATCCGATCCGAATCGCCGTACCGCCTGCGCTAGCTCAAGGCCTATATAACCTCCGCCAATGATTATGAGATGACGTGGCAGACGATCGAGATCGAGCGCCTCGATGTGGGTCATTGGATTCGAGGCGGCGAGCCCGGGAACATTGGGCATCGTCGAGTGCGAACCCAGGTCGAGGAACACACGTTCGCCGACAATCCGTCGAATGCCGCCATCGTTGAGCGCGACCTCGATTGTTTTCGGAGCGACGAAGCGGCCTTCACCCATGATCAATTCTATTCCGGCGTCCGCGGTACGCTTGGCGTGGAACTGATGTTCCGCTTCCACCATCTTGCGTTTGCGCTGCTGAACGCCGGCCATGTTGATTCGGAGTTGATCTATTTCTAGTCCGAAATCAGCGCCGCGCCGCGCCAGCGATGCTATTCGCGCGGAGTAGACCACGTTCTTGCTCGGCAGGCACGCGATATTCGGGCACGAACCGCCGAGCCATTTCCGCTCGACCATCGCAGTGGGATGACCCTCATCGGCCATCGTCCAGGCTGTCCACTTGCCGGCTTCTCCGCTTCCCAGGACTAGAACTTCGTATTTTTCTGCGTCAGTTATTGGCCCATCTCCAATGATCCTTTTTCACGTGGACCTCTTTTCGTCCTTCAAAAATGATGGTGGCGCTGGTCACTGTGCCTCCCGAAGTGATCTGAATCCGGAACGGAGCTCGGCCACAAAGAGTTCGGGTTGCTCCCATGCGGCGAAGTGCCCGCCTTTTGGGAGCCGGTTGTAATAAATGAGTTTGGGATACGCCCGCTCCGCCCAACTCCGCGGAGCTGGATAGAGCTCGTCGGGAAAGACGCTTACGGCGGTCGGGACCACGACGCCCTTGACGGCGAAGAACGACGCCCCCTTGTTCTCCCAATACAGACGGGCGCCTGAGAGCGCGGTATTCGTCAACCAGGTCAGCGTGATGTTATCGAGGACGTCGTCGCGCGTGAGGCCTTCGGATTCTCCGGCAAAGACCCGTGAGATCAGCGCGTAGCTGCGCGCGTCGTGATCGAGGAAATAAGCCGCAAGACCGACGGGGGAATCTGCGATTCCGTACAGCGTCTGCGGTCTCAACCCCATCTGAAAGCCGTAGCCGATGCCCTTTGCATAGACGAAGCTCAGCCGCTCGTAAGCGAGCTTCTCGTCGGCCGAGAGATTCGCCGGCGCCGGTGCGCCGGAAAAGGCCAGCTTGTCGATGTCGAGTGGAATCACGTTCGCCATGTTGGTGTGGATGCCCATCAATTCCGGCGGCGCCTGCACGCCCATAAGCTCGGTGATGATGGCGCCCCAGTCGCCACCCTGCGCGACGAATTTCGCGTATCCGAGGCGCTTCATCAGCACGGTCCAGGCACGCGCAATGTGGGCGGGGTCCCACCCCGTCGTGATTGGCTTTGCGGAAAAACCGTAGCCGGGCATCGACGGGATTACCACGTCGAACGCATCGGATGCATTTCTGCCGTGTTCGGTGGGATTGGTCAGCGGGTCGATGATCTTCATCTGTTCGGTGATCGAGCCCGGCCATCCGTGCGTGATGATGAGCGGCAACGCATTTTCATGTTTCGAGCGAACGTGAATGAAATGAATGTCGAGCCCATCGATCCCGGTGATGAACTGCGGCAAGGCATTCAGTCTTGCCTCGCACTTGCGCCAGTCGTATTCGGTGCCCCAATAGCGCGCGAGCGCTTGCGTCGTGGCGAGCTGCACGCCCTGGGTTGCATCTGTGACCGTTTCCCGTTCCGGCCACTTTGTGTCGTTGATGCGCCGACGTAATTCGGTGAGTTCCGCTTCCGGAATATTCACATGGAAGGGACGCATCGCATTCTTGTCAGCTGCTTGCTCGCCGCCAGCACTGGTTGGGGTCATGGCGTTCTCCTGTGAGTACTTATGAATCTGAGCCTTCTGTCTAAACGGCGCTTTGGCCGCCGTCCACGTCGATCGCCTGGCCATTCACGTACGAGGCGAGATCCGACAGAAGGAACATAGCGACTCGAGCTATCTCTTCGGGCTCGGCCAGACGTCCGAGCGGTATGTTTGCGGCTAGAGGATGCGTGTCCTTACCGTCCTGGCCTTTCGTGATGCCCGCCTGTGCCATCGGTGTCCGCGTGATCGATGGGTTGATGGTATTCACCCGAATGCCGAATGGCCCCAGCTCCACCGCCGCGGCGCGCGCGAGCGATACGAGGCCGCCCTTGCTGGCGCTGTAGACCGAGGTTCCCGGCTGCCGCAATCTCCGCGAGGATCGAGCCGTTGAACAAGATCGCGCCGCTTCCTTGTGCCTTCATTTGGGCCGCCTCGGCCTTGAGCCAGAAGAACGAACCCTTCAGGTTGGTCGCGATCACCCTGTCGAAAGCCGCTTCGTCAACGGCATCTAATAACAGTCCGCCGCCGCTGACTCCCGCGTTATTGAACGCGCAGTCGAGGCGTCCCCAAGTCGAGACGACTTGTGCGATCGCGGCTGAGGCGGCCCCGGCCGCAGTCACATCGCTCTGGATAAAGATCGCCTCCCCGCCACCAGCGGCGATCTCCGCCACTACCGCCTCGCCGTCCGCGGCATTGCGGCCGGTGATCGCGACTTTGGCGCCTTCCTGCGCGAAAAGGATGGCGCTAGCCCGGCCAATCCCGGAATTTCCGCCCGTAACGAGCGCGATCTTGGTGTCGAGCATTCTCTTCATCGGCGTTTCTCCTACGGGTCGATGGGGCCATCACTTTCAAGGGGCCGGATGATTCTATCTTTCGCTCTTTTCCTGGGTTTCCTTTTTGATTTTCGTAGATCGAACGGCTTTGAGGCAACCGGCTAGGAGGCTACCGGGACGTACGGGAAAATCTTCGAGGGCTTCGAGGAGACCGACTCCCTACCTATACCGAGACGAATGGGAGTGTTCGAAGCGATCGAGAACATCACGTCGGACGCGTTGTCGGTCAACGAGCGGCCGTTCCACTCAGCGAAACCGAACGCCGCCGGAGTGCCGACCGTGTACGGCAGCAGGTTTGGAAGGAAGCGGTGTGCGACCTTCTCCCCATATGCTTGCGGGTCGTCCGCGGTTCCATTGGCGCCGACGACGCCGGCGATCGACTTGGTGAACAGCGCGCCGTGGGTCTCGAAATCGTCAGCGGGACGTCCGGCATTGAGGCGGTTGCCGAGGTCCTCATTATGCCGTGTGAACAGCGGGTGAATCATCGGCAGGCCGCACCGGTTGATCTGACGCCATCCTTCGGCGTCGGTCGCGAGGCTCGCCAGGCCCCAGACGCGGATGCGGTGGTTGTGGCCTGCATCGGGGAGCAGTTCCTTATCCGGCACTTCGAGCACGATCGAGTACACCGTGTGCCCGGCAAACACGTTTTTTGCGCGCGCGGGATTCCACGTCGACAGATCCACGATGGTGCCGTCCTGGAACGCATGCCCTACTGCGCGGGCCACGTCCGGCTCGATCCAAAATGGATCGCCGGCTTTGCCCGCCCAGATACGCACGCCGGCCGGAGTCGTGACTGCCTCGCCGGTGGCGCCTTGCGCAACCACAGTACCGGCCGCGTTCTGTTCGGCAGCGTCGGCGCCCGTGATACGCCGCAGTACAAAGCGCTGCTTACCGGCGAGGTCGCGTTCGTCGAAAGTAATCCGATAAGTCAGGTCTTCGATGGCGTCGTCATTGAGGTCGATCTTGAACTCGTAACGCCCTTCTGGATGGTAGCCGGGTATCGGGATGTCGCCCGCGATAGAGGGGCACACGTTAATCACAAACGCCGTACCTGTTTCACCCCGGAAAACATACAGATCCGTGATATCGAGCCGGACATCCTTGCGAGCAATTGGTGAGTCTAGATGGTGGGACATTGGCGCTCTCCTATCCTCGTGCGATGGGTCATCGCCAGGCCTTTGAATTTAATCCGGTTCATCACGCTGCGCGCGCCAAGGCCGCACGACGTGCGGTGTGATCGCGCCGTCACGTCAGACCATTGCGGCCGTTGCGGTATGGACGGCCGTTCACGGGGCCGTTCGTTTCATGTACCTCATGATTTTCAAGGCGGCTGTAAATCGTGCGGCGGTTGACGCCCAAAATCTTCGCAGCGCGGACCTTGTTGCCACCGGCGTATGTGACCGTACGGCAAATTAATTCGTCGACGACATCTTTCATTGAAGAGCCCAGGTGAACGGTAAAGGAACTGTCCGGCCGAGCTGTCGCTTCAATCTCCGAGGGGAGGTCGCTAACTGCCAACCGCGTCGATTCGCAGAAAATCACGGCGTGCTCGATTGCATGCTTCAGCTCACGAATATTGCCGGGCCACCAGTAGCGGGCCAGCGCAGTAAGGCACGCGTCATCGATGCCAGCGATCTGTCTGCCGTGCTCCGCGTTCGTCCTCTGAACGAAATGGTCGACCAACAAGGGCAGATCCTCGATACGCTCCCTGAGCGGAGGAAGATGAAGCGAACAAACCTTCAGGCGATAGTACAGATCCTCGCGTAGATGTCCGTCTCGAATCGCCCGATCGATCGGTCGATTCGACGCCGCCAGCACCCGCGCGTTGACGGGTATTTCTTTCGTACTGCCAACAGGCAGAACCCTACGCTCCTCAATCGCGCGGAGGAGCTTGGCCTGCGTTTCGCATCGCATCTCCGTAATTTCGTCGAGGAGGAGTGTGCCGCCGTTCGCGCTCTCGAAAAATCCCTGCTGCCGGCGGTCCGCGCCGGTATAGGCGCCCTTTTCATGACCAAACAGGTGACTTTCGATGAGCGGTTCCGGAATCGCGGCACAGTTGACGGGCACGTACGGACCGTCGCTACGCGATGAGAGCTTGTGGATGAGTTGAGCCGTGTCCTCTTTTCCGGTCCCGCTTTCACCGGTGATCAGGACAGGTACATCGGATGAGGCGACCCGTTCGATCAGGCTCATGAGCTGGCGCATCGGTACGGACTGGCCAATCATGACGAACTCCCATGCGGATGTTTCCCATCAATCCCCTCCGCTCCCGCCTGTGGATAAATAGTCGCCCCGCCCTAACACGTCAACAATAATTGAGATATTAGAAGACGATTCCGATGAATGGGTAAAGCTAAGAAAATGGCTCGCGAGAGAGAATTCCAATTTGTGGGTCACTATAGCTGCCTCGATTTCGTTAACACACAGTTCGCGAAAGAAGATCGACGCCGCATCGATCTTCTGCGCAGTTTCGCCGATCTGATCAACTGGCTCGGCGAATCGCGGCTTCTAAATCGAGCGCAGTTGCAAAGCGCTCCGAAGCTGTGGGGAAGCAGACATGCTGTGGAGCGCATTTTTCAAGACGCGCTCGCCTTGCGTAGGGCGCTGTTTGCTATGGCCGAAAAGCTCGCGACACAACGGCCTGTGCCACGGGAATCACTTGAAGCGATCAATAAGATGATTGAAAAGCGTCCGGCCTGCGTGCTTCGCGCGCGAAACTCGGGGCGCTTTGAGGAAGTGACCCGCCTGGATCTGCACGAGCCCGGGCAGTTGATGGTGCCAATCGCGCAGTCAGCGAGCGATTTGCTCTGTCACGGAGATCTCGCGCTCGTCAAACGATGCGCGCACCCGGCTTGCGGAGCTTTTTTCTACGACACGTCCAAGAATCACACGCGACGATGGTGCAGCACGACCGGGTGTGGAAATCGGATGAGAGTCGCGGCGCACTATCGCCGCCGTTGCGCTGCCGGTTAGCCAACCGCTTCTCGACTGTCGCGAGCTCGGCGCTCGTTCCGTCCAGCTTCACGACCCGCAGCGCGTGAGGTGCCAGCTTGACCACCAGGAAAATCGGCCGTGGATTTCCGCGAGTGACATCGAAACGACCAATGTGTGTGTGCAGAATCTGCACATGCACACTTTCCTGGTCGCCGACAGATTTTTGAAGATCAGCGCCGGGCGTTCAAATCGAATTTTCTGTCCGAATCCGTCGGGCACCGGGTTTGCACTCTGAGCCGTTTGGATAGATGCGGTTGTGGGGCGTGGGCGATCTCCTCATCAAGTGAAGGAGGCATCACTCAAATGCCCGAGATCCAGAGTTCCGAGTCCCAAGAGTCCGATCGGCTTTCATCGATTCTCGCCGGCTACCTGACACCGAAGGAGTTGGCTGGCGCGTTCGGCGTTACCGAACGAACTATCTCACGCTGGCATCGTCACCGTCAGGGACCGCCACGTGTAACAATCGGCCGAAAGGTTTACTACCGCCGGGAGTCTGTGAACGCGTGGCTCACGGAGTGCGAAAGACCAGAACCGAGGGCGCGCGCGACCCGCGTTTTGCGCGTGCGGCAGCCCGTTCAATCAAGCGTCCCGCTTGAGCGGAATCACCTCTCCGCGGTTGCGGGATCTGGCGGCGGCAACGATTGAAGCAAAACGGTCCGTTGCCTGACGCAGCGGATCGTCTGCCAAGTGCGCATACCGCGCGGTCGTTTGCGGCTGTGTGTGCCCCAATAGCCGACCAACTATTGGGAGCGACATACCGGATGAGACCAAATGGCTCGCATAGGTATGCCGCAGGTCATGAATTCTAACGCCTTCTATATTTGCCTGCTTGCAGAGAGCTGACCACACCTTTTTGGGTTCCTGAAGAGGTTTGCCCGGTGCGTCGCCAGGGAAAAGATATTCGCTGGTGCTTTCCTTTTTGATCGAAGCGATTAGCTGCAGCGCTGGAGGGCTCAAAGGTACGTGCTCAGTGCGTTTTTGCTTCGTGTGGTGGCTTGGCTTCGTCCAGATCCCGAGCTCGAGATTGAATTCTTTCCAAGTGGCTGTCAGCACTTCTCCGCGGCGCGCTCCCGTTAATAGTATCAACCGAATTGCATTCGCTGCAGATTGATTTGGGTGCTGGTCGAGTGCATCGCAAAGACGATCAATTTCCGCGGTCGAGAGCCAGCGATCGCGCCGTTCTTCGCGGAATTTTGCCACTCCCTCGCAAGGATTATCGTCGCGCCATTCCCAGCTTTTAGCGACATTCATCATTTTACTGAGGAGCGAACGAACGCGATTCGCTTGATAAGGCGAATCTTTCATGGATTGATGGAGTTCCTCGATATCCCGACGCTTCAGATCCGTGACCCTAATCTTGCCGATCTTCGGCAAGATGTGCTTACGCGCCATACCTTCGTTGGATCTGATGGTATTTGGCCGCAGATAAATCTTCGCATGTCGCTCCGTGAAATCTTCAAAAAGGTCAGCTACAGTCGGAGCGGCACGCTCTTTATGTTTTTCTTCCAGTGGATCGCCGCCGCTTCGAATCAGTTCGCGCAATCCGATCGCTTCGTCGCGCGCAGCTGCAACGCTCAATTCAGGATGTCGTCCGATCGTGTAGCGACGCTCTCGGCCGCGAGCATGATAGTTGAGGACGAAGGACACCACTCCTGCCGCAGTCATACGAACGCCGAAGCCAGGAATCTCGTTGTCGTAGATTATGCGATTTCCGGTTTTGGGAACCCTGAACGACTTGACGATTCTTTCGGTGATTCTCTGTCCCATCGCGCCATCCTGTGTCCGTGCCGTGTCCGTACGAGAACGGATTTGGATGTCTTTGAAGATGACTCAGAATCATCAGGTCGTCAATGGATCGCCTTATCTGACAGGCTCTTTTGTCAACAGCCTAAGCATCTGTGTCCGTTCGTGTCCGTATTCTTGGAGAATTTTATCGATTCGTAATCAGCAGGTCGTCGGTTCGAATCCGACGGGTGGCTCCAGAAAATCCAATAAAATCAATAACTTATTCCGATGATTGAGCCGCTAAATCGGCCATCGTCATTCTGTGTCACCTCGATACTCGCGACGCTCCTGGAATGGGCAATCCACTAGATTCGCACCGGCGAAAGGTCCTACCGTCTCCCCGCATGACTGACGTACTCATATCTTCTCGAGACGCTCGACGGTCTTCTCGCTAACGACATTGCCAGTATTCAGGGTCGTTTTCGGTTCAATCAAAATGACGTGAACTTCGTCTTTTGCCACTGGCATGTGTTCGACCTTGCGGGGAATGACCACGAATTCTCCCGGACCGACTACAACCTCGCCGTCGCGCAGCTTTATTAGTAGCTGACCCTTCATCACGAGGAACAGTTCGTCCTCGTTTTCGTGATGGTGCCAAACGAACTCGCCTTTGAATTTCGCCAGCTTGACGTAGGCGTCGTTCAACTCAGCGGCGATCTTCGGACTCCAGTAGTCGCTGAACAGATCGAATTTCTCCGCGACGTTCACCTTTTCCACGAGGTGCCTCCATCCTTCGGTTCAAGATGATTGCATCAACGATAGGCGGCCCTTTGGAGCCCGAGCAAGTGGCACAGAATCTACTCACGGAGTTAATTGGGTATGGTATGATCGGGAACGTCGCCACCTCATTCCATTTTCACCAACAGGCCGCGCGATCGCGCGGATTCGAACATGGATTGGAAGAACACGATCGCCAGGACTAGATAGACCGTGTTCAATCCGAGGCCCCATCTGAAATGCAAAATGGAAAATCCCCCTTTCTCGATAGCTTCCCGCATACCTTCGAATGAATGAGTAGTGGGAAGTACCCAGGCCATCGGCCGCAGCATCCGTGGTAAAGAGCTCAACGGGTAGAATACACACGACAGCGGCATCAGCAGACCGGCGAAGCTCCAAGCCATGGCCTGGAACTTCGTGGTGTAACGGAAGATCAGGCCAGTGACGACGATGCCCAGCGTCAGCGCGAACAGAGACAGGTTCAGTATGAACGGAATCAATCTGGGTAACATCGGAAAGATGTTGTAGTGATAAAAAGCCCAGGCGATCAGGGACTCGACGATCAAGCCAACCATCGCCTTGGCAAGGCTAACGATGATCAGCCCGGTTACGTATTCGGATACGCTCAACGGAGAGGCGAACAGGCTAACCAGATTTCGCGACCACAGTTCCTCCAGAAAGCCTACTGCCATGTCGCGCTGAAAAGCATTGAACAGTCCCCATAGGATGACCGCCCCCAGCAGGCAACTGAGCACTCCGGGTTGCAGGCGATCACCGTGGCGGAGATAGAGTGTGAAAAATCCCCACACCGCGATATTTACCACCGGCCAGTAAACCATATAGGTGATGTGGTTCGCGTTGTGACACACTTCGTAAGCGTGTCGCAGAACGACTGCTCTAATTCGATGCGGCTTCATCTGATTGCTGCCCCGCGATGCGGATAAAGACCTCGTCGAGAGCGGGCTCGTCGCGTTCCTCCTTCAGCACATTGCGGGTAACTTCGATAGGAGTTCCCGTGGCTATAACACTCCCATGGCTGAGAAAGATGATTCGATTGCACATGCGCTGGACCTCGTGCATATTGTGCGACGTATAAAGAATCGTAGTGCCACAATTCCGCTGTAGATCCAGCAGGACGTCTCTAACCTGTACTGCCGCTTGAAGATCGAGATAGGCAGTCGGCTCATCAAGCAACAGCAATTCCGGATCGTTCAGAAATGCTTTGCACAATCCCACCCGCGTGGTCTCACCGGAGGATAACCGCGAAACGGGCTTATGCTTCAGTCCTCCGATGCCGAACCGCTCCAATAGTTCGATGATTTTCACCTCAGAGTCTCGAACGTTGTAGATTCCCGCGAAGACCGTCAGGTTCTCGAGCACGCTCAACCGGGCCGGAAAGGCCATGTATGGCGAGGTGAAGTTCAATCTTTGGAGTATCCGCTCGCGGTCCGTATCCAAACTCTCTCCGAACAGTCGTACCTTACCCGCGTTCGGCAAGATCAGCCCGAGTATCGTGTGAATAATGGTCGTCTTGCCCGCCCCGTTGGGACCGACAAGGCCGACGATCTCTCCCGCCTGGACGACGAACGAGACGTCGTCGACCGCCTTGAAGTTGCCGTAGGTTTTCGTCAAACGCTCGACGGTAACGAGCATCGCGACAGAGTACGCGAGGAGAGCGTCCAGAACAAACCGTTCGCATCTATTTGTCGGGTCGACGCTCGACGATGCGCGACGAACCCAGCCAGAAATTCAGCCGAGTCGCGCAAACCTTGAGGTTCCTAGCGCGGGCGAAGAGATGCCAACATCCTACTAAAGTCTGAAAAGTGTTACCTATGTTGCAGGATTCGGCCGACGGTTCGGTCTTTTCGAGGCCACGCGCAACGTACCTAGTGAATCTTGAATCGCTCAAAGAAAATACGTATCTTGCCGAACCAGTTTATGCTCAGATGCGCAAATATGGTCAGGTGAGCGAACAAGGAAAGCCGTAGGACCGGACCGGCGCCAGATCAGCAAAGGAGAGGATAACCAATTGGCCGCAACGTTCCCATCATTGCCCAAGGTTGACGTCACCAGCAGCTCCCGACTGCCGCGCGTTTGCATTGCTACGTGGGAAATCGAGGGGCCATCCCGTAATGCGGGCATTGGTACCGCGTACACGAGCCTGGCCGACGCCCTGAAACGAGCCGGTTATGACGTGACCGTTCTATTCCTCCTCGGATGCCATCCCAGCGACGGAAATATGATCGACTGGGTCGATTATTACCGAACGCGGAAGGGAATCAAGCTGATTCCGCTGCCCATGGCGCATGAGCCGCGCATTCACGCCGCCTGGGCCGCGAGCGTTTCCTATCACACCTACGTCTGGCTCAAAGAGCATCAGCACGACTTCGACATCATTCATTTTCCGGAATGCCAGGGGCTGGGCTTCTATAGCCTCCTTGCGAAGCGCCAGGGGCTCGCGTTCACCAATTGTACGTTCGTGGTTTCAGCTCACGGCCCGACATTTTGGGTGAAGGAAGGCAGTCAGGACTATATCCGTAATCTCGGAGAGCTCGAAATTGACTTCATGGAACGGACCAGCGTCTCCGCCGCGGACGTTTTGGTGAGTCCCAGTCAGTATCTCCTCGGCTGGATGCAAAAGAACGGTTGGGAGCTCCCCGATAGCACTTACGTTGCGCCCTACGTTCTCCCGCAGGGTGTTTTGTCCGAAAATCCTGCGCCCAACAAGGCCCACAAGATCCGCGAAGTGGTATTTTTCGGCCGGCTTGAAATCAGAAAGGGACTCAAGGTTTTTTGCGACGCGTTGGACGAGCTTTGCGCCGACCCTACGGTTGGTGAGTTTGAGGTCACCTTTCTGGGAAAGGAGACCCAGCTATACGGCCGTTCCAGCATCGGCTATATCAGCGACAGATCCAAGAAATGGTCAGTTCCGTGGCACATCGTTTCCAGTAAGTATTCAGCGGCCGCGATCGAATACCTGAGAGGTCCTGAACGCCTGGCCGTGATCTCCTCCCTGATCGACAATTTTCCCAACACGGTACTGGAATGCGCCGGGGCCGGCGTGCCGCTACTAGCGAGTAACGTCGGAGGCATCCCGGAAATCATCGCTCCTGTGGATCGGGAGAAGGTATGTTTCGAACCGCGTCCTGATGTGCTGGCAAACCGCATTCGAAGTGCGCTCAAGGAGGGGGCCTTCTCCGCGCGTCCGTCGGCATCGTTTTCGGATACCGAGCGGAAGTGGGTCCAGTGGCACGGCGGCCTCGCGAATCGAGTCAACGGCGAGAAGCACACCGGTCGAAACCGGGCGGCAGGTGAAGGGTCGATTTTCCCGGTGGTGAGCGTGTGTTTCGCGTACAATCCTCGAGAGAAAGGAGCCGCGGCAACCCTGGCTTCGTTGAAGCAGCAGGACTATCCGCATTTGGAGGTAATTCTGGCGGAATGCGGAAGTGATCCTGCGTCTCCGGCAAATTCGTTGAGCGGCGAAGAAGGCTTCAAAGGAAACTCTTTGCGCCGGATCCGTTTGCGGAGTTCGGAGATCGGTGCGGGAAGAAACGCGGCAGCTCGCGAAGCGAAAGGCGAATACCTATTTTTCGTGGACGATCACACGCTTCTTTTGCCGGTCAATGCCTTGTCGATCTTTGTGCAGGTGGCAGAGCGGGTCCGCGCGGACATCTTAACCTCGGCGATGAGCTTTTTTCTAGGATCGTCGAGCGAGGCGTCGCAAGACCGTCTCGAGCATTCCCGGCGTCCATTTCTCGGCGGAGATGTGGCTACCGGCGCGTTCGTGAACTGTTTCGGAAGCATCAACGCGCTCGTGCGGCGTGACGCGTTCGAGGCCGTCGGCGGATTTAGCGCCGAAGCGGCATCCACCCTTGATGAGTGGGAACTATTCTCCAAAGCGGCCTTGATGGGTTTGCGAATAGAAACGATGCCGGAGGTATTCGTCTGGTATCGCGAGGATCAGGATCAGGAAAGCCTGGTGCACTCGCTTGTGAATGCGGTTCGCAGCGCGCGGCCGTACACGGCTCCGGACCGCAAGCTGGCGCCCTCGATAGAGCAGCGGCTCGCCAAGGTAATGCAATTTGGACAGGGCTTGAAATTCGAACGAGATGCTAACGACGGCACGCCGCTCTCGCGAGGGGTGCAGGGTCCCGCGGTAACCGGTTAAGACGCATCGCATGACAAGGCAGCGGCCGAGATACTCCTTCCGCGGAACGCCTGAAGAGCTGGCTGATTAGTCTGATATGCCATCTTCACGGGCGGTCCTGGTACTCGGAATGCATCGCAGCGGAACCAGTGCGGTCGCCCGCGGCCTGCAGATGCTCGGCGTATACTTGGGAAATGACTTTCTAAGTCCAAAGCCCGATAACCCGACTGGTTATTGGGAAGACAGAAATATCTACGATCTCAACGAACGTCTCCTGGCGGTGTTCGGGCTCAAATGGGAAGATGCCGCGTTGATCGACGATACCCGATGGGACGACCCGGAAGTCGAAGCTCTGCGTAACCAGGCTGTCCACTATCTTGAATCTCAATTCATGGGGCATCCGCTTTGGGGATTCAAAGATCCGCGAACTCTTCGATTGTTGCCTTTCTGGAAATCAGTGCTCCGCCGTCTCGACGTCGACGAATGTTATCTGGTGGTAATCAGGAATCCGCGGAGCGTGGCAATTTCGCTATTCCAGCGTTCAGGCATGGATGTGCTCAGCGCGCATCTGCTCTGGCTGGTATACGTCGTCCCATATTTGGCTGAGATAGCCAATCGGCCGTTCGTTGTTACCGACTACGACCTGGTCATGGCGGACTCACACCAGCAACTTGAACGGATAGCCCATGGCCTGAAAATTCCGTTGAACGACGCGCACCGCGCCGCGATCGCGCAGTTCGCCGGCGATTTCCTCGATCCGAAGCTGCGGCACAGCTTTTTCGACGCATCCGACTTCGAAACCACTCCTAATCTCCGTCCCCTGACGCGAGAAGCATACCTATGGCTCCGTCGGCTGGCCACGGACCGTATCGCCACTGACTCGCCCCAGTTCTGGTCGGCTTGGGAACGCAGCCGTCGAGCCGTCGAGGAACTAATCGCCGGTGCCGGTTCTGCGTGACGGGGTTTGGCGCGCGGAGCGAAGCGTGGGTTCAAGCTGGCGAACTGGATATTTGCACGACGCGGCATGTACGATTTTCCGGCGATTTTTGCTGTGACGGACAATGCCAGTCCTGGCTGACAGTGCCACCTCCGCGCGAGGCCGGACTAGTCAATTATTCGTGGTGATCGGCGCTCAGCGAACCGGCACCAATATATTGCGCGAGATTCTCAATACCAACGATCAGATCGCGATGCTTGGTGAGGTGCTGTCGCCCAGTCCGGCACCTGCCCATTGGGACAACTTCTGCCGCTGCCTGCCGCCCGGCGGCGCCCTGACTGCGAGTTTCAGCGAGGCCGAGTCGCTTCTCGATCAATACTTCGACTTTGTACGGTATCGCATTCGCCATCATTGGGAAGGTCACAAGAAGAGCGAGAGTCACGCCTTTGGCGTGGACATCAAATACAACCAATTGACACGTATCGCCCCTACCAGTTGGGATGCCGCCTCGCGGCCTTTCATCTTGGAGTATTTGCGTTCTCGTCGGGCGACTCTGATTCATACGACTCGGAACGTGATACATTGCGCCATATCGACGTTGATCGCCTCGGAGCGAAATGTTTGGCACAACTATGATGGCGCGGTGATCGATCGCGATTTCCGGATAGACGTCGAAGGATGCGTGGCGTATGCACGGACGATCCTTCAGGATCGCGACGCCTTCCTCAAAACCATCCCGGGCTTCAAGGTCGTCAATTGTTGCTACGAAAGATTAGTCGACGACATCAACAGGGCGGCCGCTCGGGGGGAGATTCCTGAAGGTTCCGGACCCTTGCGAGATATCGCCGAGGCGCTCGGGAGCATGTTCAACTTTCGCTATGATGGGCGCCTTAGGAAAGCGATAAATGTTCCCTACTCAAGGCTGCTCTCGAACTATGACATCCTCGTCAGGCGATTGAGAGATTCCGAGTTTGCGGCATTGGTCCCGACCCTGGAGTAAACGACTGTCACGAATGTCAATTTGGAAGTGATGGGATTTGCTGAGTGGGTAATTCAGACTTCCGGATGACCAACGTCAAACCCTGGCTGGCTCCAAATGCGCAAGCGGGGAGTTATGCGTTGGGCATGCTCGGTCTGGAAGAACGCAAGTTACTATATCAGCTTGCTCGGAACATATATACGGGCGAAGGAGCGGTGGTTGAGCTTGGGGCGTTTTGCGGAGCGTCCACCTGCTGCCTCGCGGCCGGCCTGCGAGACAACCCGCGAGCCGTGGGCCGCCGTGTCGATTCCTATGATTCCTTCATCGCCGGTGAGCCTTATCTGGTGGATTTTATTCGCACGCAATTTCACGAGACTTTCGAGATTGGTCAATCGTTCGCCGGGATTTTCCGGCGCGCCACGGCGGAGTTTGCCGGTCTTATAGAAATGCATCCGGGTGACCTGCTCGAGCAAAGCTGGCCCGCAGGAACGCCGATCGAGATACTTTTCGTGGACGTGGCAAAGACGCTCGCACTGAGCGGTAAAGTACTAACCGAGTTTTTCCCGCATCTCGTCCCGGGGAAATCAATTGTCATTCATCAGGATTTTTATCATCCTACGGCGTTTTATCTGCCGGTAGTGATGGATTTTCTGCGGGATCATTTCTCGATTGTCGAGGAAGGCCGCGACTGGTCGGTGGTCTTTCGGCTCGAGTCACCGATTCCGCGAGAGAAGTTACGAATTGCCAGCCTCTACGGATTTTCTTTCGTCCAACAACGGGCCGCCCTACGGCGCACGATGCGCCGGGTGGGCACGCCGGGATGCGATTACCTTCGCCTATCGGAATGCGCAGCCATCGGAACCCAGTTCGGAGAACGGCCGTTCCAGGCGGCGCTGGCAGCGGCAATTCGACGCTCGCCGCCCGAGACGGACCGAGTATGGTCGGACGGACTCGCATGGTGCAGCGACTTTAAGGCGTCGCGGATTCGCACCAGGCTATACGGGGCGCCGTCCTTGATGCCGCCCCCAAGCGCCGCTGATAAGGCTTGCCTCAGGGTATCAGCGGTTTGTGCCGCCATTGCATCGCTGGTCGCGTCGAGAGCCAGGCCGCGTCCGGCCGGCTAGCGTCTTCGGGAATTTTGAATCGCCGGCGATATGGATAGGGCACCGATACTATATCGACTGGCCGCTCTGGCCGCTTTGATAGGAATGAGCTTTCTATTCGTGGCACGCGCCACGAGAATGGAGGTTCCATTCACCGCCGGGTTTCTGATAGCAAGTGCGTGGGCAATTGTAATCGCGCTGCTATCCCGCCATACAGCTTTGCGCAACGGCGCAACTCTATGTGGCTCAGTATTGTTCGGTCTCGCCGTGGTTGAGGCATCCCTCTATTACGTCAGCAGGTCACAAATCATCGTTACAAAGACTGTCCCGCGAGCCTGGCGCCGGAACGTGACGGGCCTGGGCGCTTTACCAATCGCGAATGCGGCAACCGAATTCGAGGAATTCCTCGATGGCCGGCAGATCGTCGACGTGACTTATGGAATCGATAAGGCCGGCCTCCGAGAAATTCCCTCCGCGGTGCAGGGCGGGCCTCACAAGGTAGCCTTCTTCGGTTGTTCGTTTATGTTCGGTCACGGAGTCGAGGAAAACGAAACCGTACCCTACTACTTCGTTCAGGAGGCGAAAGGCACCTTCGAGGGGTATAATTTCGCGGGCGAAGGTTGGGGTCCGCATCAGATGCTCAAGGAGCTTGAAAGCGGGTTCGTGTATCGTGTGGCGGGCGTTCCAGATCTAGCGATCTATGAGGCAATCCCAGATCATCTCCGTCGCGTCGCTGGCAGGGCACCCTGGGAGGATGGACCGAAGTACTCATTGTGCCAGGACGGCGGGGCCTGTTACTCCGGGCCGTTTCATAGTGACTATTACATAACGTGCCGCCATTGGCTCGAGCAGAGCTGGACGATGAAGTTTATCGAAAGCCGCTTCGCAAGCCTGTCCCGGCCTTCCGACATGCCGTTATTTCTGGCGGTACTGAAAAAGACGCGGTCTTTGCTGGCGCAAAACGGGACTCGTTTTGTTATCGTGCTGTGGGATCAGAATGAGCTTGCGAAGGCGATGATCAAAGCCTTGCGAGCCAATGAATTTGACGTGATCGCGCTATCCTCCATCGTTTCGGAGAGCGATTTTTTGAAGACGCATCCGCTCATTCAGTCTGACCGGCATCCGTCCCCAGCGACCAACAAGGCGATCGCGGCTTATCTCTGGAAGCGGGTCGGCGCGCCGTTGGCGGTATCGCACTTCAAGAGTGCCGCTGCCAGCGGTACGAGTTTCAGGTAGCCCGCGCGGAAGTGTTCTTTACATCGGTGATGGACTTTCCCGGTGTACTTATCCTTTTTGGTGCAGTCGCAGTGGTAACTCGGTAAGACTCAGAAGCCGATTGTTGTTCGTCCAGGCGAGCGGTCCCATCAGCTCGAAACTTTTATAGCGCTCAAGAAGCTCCTCGAACATCACGCGGATTTCGAGCCGCGCGAGATTCGCGCCAAGGCAAAAATGAGTGCCGAGGCCGAAGCCGACGTGATAATTCGGATCGCGTCCGACGTCGAAGCGAAAAGACTCCTCGAACGTATCCTCGTCGCGGTTGGCTGACATTTCCCACACCGTCACTTTCTGCCCCTCGCGGATCGGCTGGCCTCTCAGTTCAGTGTCACGGGTCGCGGTGCGCCGTTTGTATACCGACGGTGAAGTCCATCGCACGATCTCTTCGATCGCGGGCTTCATGAGCTCCGAATTTTCCCGCAACCGCTCGAGCTCGTGAGGGTTTTCGATTAGAGCGAGCAGTCCTCCGGCGATCGAGCCGCGAGTAGTCTCGGCCCCCGCTGGGAAAAGCAAGTTGAAGAAAGCGCGCAACTCCAGGTTGTTGAGCTGAGCCGAGCCATCGTCCAATCGAGCGTGAACGATAACCGACAATATGTCGTTGGCCGGATGGGAGCGCTTCTGCTCGACCACCGCGTCGGCATAGGCGCCGAGGCGTTTCAGATATTGCGGGGACATTACGGTGCCGTCGCCCGCGCCGATCGCGAGGTCGACAATCTCGACTATCTCCCTCCGGTCTTCCTGCGGCACTCCCAGCACACTGCAGATCGCCTGCAGCGGAAGTTCCCGGGCCACCATCGGAACGAAGTTGAAAGTCTCTCCGACTGGCACTTCGTCCAGAATCCGCTTGGTACGTCTCCGAAGCTCATCCTCCAACAGCCCGATCATCCGCGGAGTGAAGCCCTTGTTCACGAGGGCCCGCAGCCGACGATGTTTAGGATCGTCAGTCTGATTCAACTGATAGCCCATCCCCTTACCGTCGTAGATTTGTGTTCCACCCAGTTCCGAAGAGTAGGTCTCGGGGTCCTTGAACACCGCCACTACGTCGTCATAACGGCTGACGACCCAAAAACCCACGCCGTTTGGGGTGAATTGAGTCGGTTCGTGCCACCACACCGGCTCGTTCCTCCGCAGCCAAGTGAAGAAGTCGTGAGGAAAGCCTTGCGCGAATGAACGGCTATTGGAGAGGTCGACGAGTTCCATGAGCTTCCTTGCAGTTGGCGTTTTAGCTTGGCCACGGAGGATGGTTAACCAGCCTTAGCCTTGTGAGCAAATCATAGCTAGTCGGATAGCCGAACTCTATCAAGCGAATTTCTCCGGCTGATGTGAACTAGACCATCGCAAAGTCGAGCCGTCGCTCGCTCAGGCCCATCGCAGTGGCTCGAGCGCGCCGCCCAGAGCGTCGTTTTTTCCCCCCAGAGATGGATCCCACCTGTTTGCCACGATTCGCCGGCCGCTGATTCCGTCGGCGTCGGGCGAGCACAGCCATAGCGCGGGCGCAACCATGATCGCCGGATCAAGCATCGCGAGCCGCACCTTCTCCGGCGCCGCGTCCGGCACCATCGCGGTGTCGGTGATACCGCCGGGCAGGAGCGCGTTAACCGTGACGCCCGTACCGTCCAGTTCGCGCGCCCATGCCGCCGTCGCCGCTTCGAGCGCGGCCTTGGACGGTCCATAAGGCGAGAAGCCGGCGCGGCCCATGGTCTCATGGTTGATCGAAATGTTGATCAAGCGGCCCCAGCGCTGGGCAAGAAGATGCGGGATGGCCGCAC
This sequence comes from uncultured delta proteobacterium, assembly GCA_963755905.1. GTDB lineage: Bacteria > Desulfobacterota > Binatia > Binatales > Binataceae > JAKAVN01. Next base: position 1,162,365 of record CAVWLM010000001.1, on the reverse strand, counting down.
GCGCCATCAGGAACGGGCCATTGACGTTGGTATCGACGACTGTCCGCCATGCCTCGGGCGCCGCTTCCCAGAATTTAGCGGGTCGCTCCAGGAATCGCTCGTCAACCAAACGCATGCCGCGCGCGGCGTTGTTGACCAGTATATGAATTGCGCCGAAGCGTTCGCGTGCGGCGTCGACCGCGCGAACGCAATCGCTTTCGCGCGTCACATCGGCGACGACCGCGAGGAGGCAATCGCGTCCGAGCTTATCGCGAGCTAGTTGGGCAACGTCGTTTGCCTCTTGTGGATTGCGCGCCGCAGTGACGACGACGTTCGCGCCAGCGGCCGCCAGCCCCAAAGCGATCGCGCGGCCTATCCCGCGTCCGCCTCCGGTTACGACCGCAACCCTTCCCGTCAGATTGACAATATCCAAGGCCAACCTCTCCGGAGCGTGATGTCGATGAGCCCGGTTTGAACGAATGCGGCAGCTCGTCGACCCTCGAGAATATCGCCCAATGTGTCCTCGATGCCAAAGACCGATTGCGTCCAGGAGCGAGGCAGCGTGCTGGCTGATGAGCATTTCGCAACATGCGTCGCGCAAAAATAAAGCGGTCAAAAACGGCGCTTGACAAACGGCGGTGCGACGACGATATTGAGACGCATTCTCAATATCGTTAGGCGGTTAGGGCAGACGCGAGTACTCAAACCCTTCGCCCTGTTCCTGACTAAAGACGTTGGCGCTTAAAACTTACGGATGGCTGCATAGTGACCAGATTAATTTCCTGGCCTAAGAAACTCGCTCGCGAATCTCAGACACCAGCCGAGCAAAAATGTTTACGGAGTTCTGTAGCTTGTCGAGCGGGAATGCCGACGCCGTCGCAAGCATGGAGTTCGGCTGTACTGGCAATTTTAATGGCGCTGGGTTTTGTATCCCCTTGTTCGGCCGGTGCTCAAAGAATATCTGGAACGATCACCGACGCTCTGGGCCGGCCGTTGGCCCAGGCTAGCGTCGCGTTGCACGACGGACAGGGTCACACCATCGCCCATGCCGTCACCGATCAGGGCGGGCGCTTCGCAATCGGAACGGCGAAGCCAGGCGTTTACTCGCTTCTAGCGGTAAAGTCCGGATTCAAGTCCGGGAACAAGATTGTTGTTTTCCCGCGGAGTACCGCGGAAACGATCTCGATCAGCCTCGGCGCGGAAACCGCGCTGACGCTCCCCGTTCAGGCGAGCCAGCTTCGTGCGCCCAATGGCGTCTCCAGTACCGGCGCCAACAGATACACCGTAACCGCGCAGGACATTGCAAACCTCCCCCGTGGCGAAAATACCACTATGACCGACGTACTGACTCAGATGCCCGGCGTTGCGATCGATCAAAACCAGCAAATCCACATACGCAACACCGAAGGCCCGCAATTCCAGTACGAGATAAACGGGGTGATGGTGCCGCTCGATATCAACACCAATCCGCCGTTCATCTCGATGATCAATCCGATGTTCGTGCAGCAGCTTAGCTTGCTCGACGGCATCCTGCCGTCGCGTTACAGCTACGCTACCGGCGGTGTAGTGAATATTCAGACCAAGGACGGATGTGCCCAACCCGGCGGCAGCGCCACTATGTATGGCGGCCAGCGCAATACGGTTCAGCCGAGCTTTCAATACGGTGGCTGCGACGGCAACTTCAGTTACTACGTCACCGGGCTCTATAGCCAAAGCAACACCGCATTCAGTTCCGCTACCCCGGCGCCGGACGCGATTCACGATCATACCAATCAGGGTCAGGGCTTCGGATTCTTCACCTATAATTTGAATCCGACCACCCGACTGAGCCTTATCACTTCGGTTGCCGCGAGCAACAATCAATTGCCCAATCAGGCCAACCTCCCTCCGGCATATGAACTTTCGGGCGTAGGCAATTTTCCGTCGGCGGATATCAACTCGTTCCTGAACTTTCGTGATTATCTGGGCATCCTCTCGCTCAAAGGAGCGCCCACGGCCGGATTGACTTACCAGTTCTCATTTGCGTCGCACTACATCTCGCAGAAGTTCGAGCCCGATCAGATCGGCGAACTCATCTATCAGGGAGTTGCGTCAACCGCGTTTCACAGCGATTTCGACAACACGCTGCAAGGCGACCTGATCTACAAGCTCGGGGCGCACACGCTCGGCACGGGCTTTTATCTCGGTGAATACGCGGTGGAAGCCGACGACAGCTCATTGGTGTTCAAGGTCGACGCGAACGGCGACCAGATTGGACCTCCGTTCTTCCCAATCCGGGTGATAAACAATGCCAACAAGATCAATCTGCTGTCCGGAATCTATTTGGATGATACCTGGCAAATCACGGAGAAGCTGAGAGCAAATGTCGGCGTGCGATGGGATCGTCTGAGCGGCTTTACCTACAACAATCAGATCGATCCGACAATCAACCTGCTATACGCGATACGATCCGACACCAGCCTCCACGCCGGGTTCGCCCGCTATATGCAAGTGCCGAGCTTTCAAGGCATCTCGCCCGGCGCCCCCCAGGCATTCGCCGGAACCACCGGTCTCGCGGGAACCGGAATCGTCACGCCGGAAACCGAAGACGACTACGAATGGGATGCCGGTATAGTGCATCAACTGACCAGGCATATCGCGGTCTCGGAAGATGCTTTTTATGAGTATACACATCATTACCTCGATACGGGCCAGTTCGGAGATGTGCCGATCTTCGCGCCCTTCAACTATAGGCACGGCTATATCTGGGGGACGGAGACCACGATCACCTACAATGCCGACGATCTCTCGATCCATGCCAGCACCACCATCGGTAGGAATATGCAGACGGGAGTGGCGACCGGTCAGTTCAACTTCGACCCTGACGAGCTGGGCTACATCAACCGGCACTACATAGTGCTCGACCATCAACCGCTCTATGGCGCCTCGGGCGGAGCCACCTATCGTTGGAAGCCGTATCTGTTCAGCGTCCAGGCTCTGTACAGCAGCGGGCTGCGCGGCGGCTTCGCCGACCTGGAATCTCTGCCGAATGTCGTTCAGATCGACCTGAGTGGCCAAAGAAGCTTTGACTTACCGCATATCGGTGAAATCACCGACCGGATCACGCTGCTCAACATTCTCGACCGGACTAACCTGATTAGGCCGGCCGAGGGGATTGGAATCTTTCAGGCGGCCTATGGTCCGAGAATTACGGTCTACGACACGCTCACAATTCCGCTGCCCGCGTTGAACCACTAACCAGGATTTTACACGGTGAGACGCTATCTAATGCGTCGTAGCTTGAAGGTCCCCTATCCAGGCAATCAGAAGCAGGCGAGGTGCCAGTGACTAGAAACCCTTTCGTACGAGACCGGCGTAGATGAGAACAGCAATACCACCTTCAGTTACATGCTCCCCGACTATCAGCGATTGCCGACTGTGCACATCTATCCCGGCGAGCCAACAAATCTTAACAGTCCAGCTGCTTCTACATCACGTTAGGATGGGCGGACATCCACGCTGTTTAGCCCTAGCAATCCTACCACGATTATAACTGCCCAGGGCTTGTTGGAAGACTGGACTATACAAAATTGCTAGCTAGAGAATCACAATTTCATCTGCATCGACGCATTCTTGCTACTGAAACGCAACGGACGTTCCAGTAGTAGCTAAGGCACACCAACAAATGCTCGCATGATCCAGGTTTCCCTACTGGAGAGGATCGAGCGCTACCCGAGTGTAATGGTTCGGATCGATCCGCTTCTTCCCACCGCATTCGATCTTCGATCTCATCTTCGCTCCTGTCGCGGCCTAGAACTAAGCTAGAATCCTATCTCTAGTTCAATCGCTTCGTTACGTCCAAATTCGTCTGACGGCAAAAAGTAAAACTTACAATAAAAGGAATTTGACATCGACTTTACGACTATCCGTTTCGATCAGCCTCCAATAAAATACTAAAAATCGGAAACCATAAAAGCTGCGCGTTCGTATTTGCAGACTGGTTTCTGGCTTCAGATGTGAGGCGTCGCTTCAGCGGCACCTGCCACGCTGCGTCAGCGATGGGAACCTGGATCTAGTTTTAGCATTAGCTTGGAGGGCTTTATGAAAGCATGTGCACGGGTGTTCACTATTGTTCTCTTAGGAGTCGGCGTGACGATCGCGCTCTGTTCTCGGGCTTCGGCGCAACAAGGATTTTACGCCGATATTCATAGCGGTCTGAGCTTGTTCGACGATGCCCAAACCAGAGTGGTTGTTCCGGATGAGGCGAATCTGCACGCTCACACCAACTACGACCCAGGCTGGCTCGTTGGTGCCGCGGGCGGTTACGATTGGCCGTTCGGTCTAGCGCTGGAGGAAGAGTTCACTTTTAGAGACAGCAAGATAGATCGGATCGCGACCGATGTCCCTCTGTTAAAAGACGGCGAGGCCTATAGCTACGCTATGATGACGAATGGCTATTATCGATATCATAATTCGACGCCATTCACGCCTTATATCGGCGGAGGAGTGGGCGAAGCGGTCGTCCAATTGAGTAATCTGAAACCGGTCGGAGCGGTTGGCACTTATGGCGGTACGGATGCCGAATTTGCCTACCAGGGAATCGCCGGGGTGGAATACAGACTAACGCCGCAACTGAGTCTCGGAGCCGAATATCGATACTTCGCCACTATAAGACCAGGCTTCGTATCGAGCGTGGCTGGAGTCGATAACGTGCACGTTAGCCCTGACTACCGCTCAAATAATGCTATGCTCAAAATGGTTTATCATTTCGAGTGAGAGCGATCGGTCGAGGAGGGGCTGCGGTGACCGCAATGACTGCAGCCCCACCTTGACGCCCTCTGAATTGACAGCGCTGATGTTTTCGACCATTAGAAGGCGCCGTTGAATAGTGGCGGCCGTGAGCGAGAAAGACATCGTCGGTTCTTTGTTGGACTATCACGATCAGTGACCGCATCCCCGGTTTTGGCCCACACCCACGCGGATGTAGCGGTGGTTATGACGCCACGATTCTCAGATGTGGTTAACGGGGGCGCGCCTTATCCGTTTTCCGTTCCTTTTCCATTATTAGGAAAGGACCGCCTGATCGATGACCTTTGATGTGCGCGGCGAAGAAGGCCGCGTCCGGCTCGCGTACGTCAGGCCGCCGGACGGCGCAGCACCACCGGATCCACTTTGCGCGGGATGAGTTGCCCGTAATCCAGTCCGACGAGCAGCTTGCCGTTTTCGACGATCGGCTTGCCGCGCAATATTGTGGTTACCGGCCATCCTTCGACCTGCCATCCCTCCCACGGGCTGTAATCGCTTACGTGAAAGTCCTCGCGGGTCAGTTTCTTCTTGATCGAGGGATCGATTAGCACGATGTCGGCGTCGCTGCCCGCGGCAATCACTCCCTTGCGCGGATAGAGGCCAAGGATGCGCGCCGCGTTGGTCGAGGTCACCTCGGCGAAGCGCTGCAGGGTCATCCTGCGCTTGACCACGCCCTCCGTATAGACGATTCCCATCCGCGCCTCAGCGCCCAGGTTCCCGCCGGTCACGTTGTCGATGCGCTTGCCCGATAGCTTGTGATCGAGCGAGGTCGGAAACTCGTCGGTCGCGGTCGTGGATACCGCGTCATTCACCAATCCGTCCCACAACGCCTTGTTATCGTCATGGCCCTTCAAGGAAGGATAGGTGTGGTAGCAGAAGCCGCGCGGCGTTTTGTAATCGTCGGCCGAGAAGCAGGCATAGTGATGCAGCGTTTCACAGTAGATCGGCAGGTTGCGCCCTCGCGCCTCGGCCACCGCCTCGACGCCTTCCCGCGCCGAAGTATGTACGAAATACACTCCCGCGCCGCTCGCCCGAGCGAGACGAATCACCCGATCGAAGGCGAGTTCCTCGGAGAGCTTGGTGTGGACCAGGTTCATGTTCCATCCCTCGGTCCTGCCCTCGGCTGCGAATTTTTCGTAGTTGAACTGGACTAGGTCGTCGTCCTCGGCATGCACGACCATGATGCCGTCGTTTTTCGCGACCTTCTCCATCGCGAGTTGGACGCGCCCCATGTCGAGCCGGAGCCTGACGCGCTTGGGATGCGGCGGCATCACGTCGGTGGTAAAAATCTTGAAGCTTGGAAACCCCTGCTTGATTACGTCGCCGATCTGATCGAATACGCTGATTGGAAGCGCGCCCATCAGGCCAACATGGAAAGAGTAATCGACATATGATTGCCCTTTCCATCGCGCCACCCGCGTCTCGATCCCCTGGGTAATATCCATACCCGGCTCGATGAAGCAGAAGTCCAGGTGCGTGGTCGTTCCGCCGAACGCCATGCCACGGGTGTCTTCCTCGGGACCGAGTGTGCTCACGCCGGCATCGGGATTGGTAAGATCGTAGATATCGAGATGCGCGTGAGGTTCGATACCTCCCGGCACCACGATCTTGCCGCCGGCATCGATGGTTCGTCCCGCCTGCGGCGCGTGCTCATCGGTTCCGATGAAGGCGATCTTCTCGCCCTGCACCCCGACGCTCCACTTACCGACGCCCTGGGGAGTAACGACCTCGCCGCCGCGAATCAGTAAGTCCAACATTTTCGGACGCCTCCATGACAGAGTGGGGTATCGGTAGACTCGGCTGTGCTGTTGAGCGCGGCCCTGCTGCGCCAAGCGGGCACCGACTGATTTTCAATCTGTAGGACAGTGTGCGCGAAAATTCAATGAGCGCCCTGGACGACGATCACGCAGCGGTCGCCATCCGGAGCTTCGTCCAGGGGCAGTCCGATCTCGTCGGCGAATCGCTTTCCCACGATCAGGAGCCGCCCGGGACTCTGCCGGAACAATTGCTGACGGCTGCGCTGGGTGAGCACGTCGGCTTGAAAAAGCCTTCCCATCCGCGCACGCGCGTCGTGGATCATATCGACCAGGGCGGCGTCGGGCTGAGTGGCGCTGATCGCCAACTCGTCGTGGGATATCAGCAGGGCGCGCAGCTTGGATCGATTGTTGCGCGCGACGCGGGCGCCGAGTTCCAGCGCCGCGCGGCCGTCCGGTCCCGCGTCGATTGCCGCGAACACGCGCTCGAATGGACGATCGGTTCCCTGGATGAAAGCGCCGACGTTGATGGGCAGTTCCTTCGCCTTGAGAAACACCTGGCGAACCACCCCGCCCAGCGTGTCACCGCCTGACGCCGCGCGATGGTATCCCAGGAGGATCCACCCGACCTCGGCCGAACGGGCGGCGTTGATGATGTCGAGCGCGGGAGCGTTGGAGGGGGTCGCATGGGCGTCGATCGTCACGCCACGCGCGCGGGCATATTCAATTGCCGCCGTAAGAGCGAGCGGTGGTGGCGCTTGCGCCTCCGCACTCGGGGCTTCGGCACCTGCCGCCACATCTGGCTGCGGTACCAGTGCAAGCACGCGCGGAGGCGGCTCGTCGACGGGATCGGTGGCGGCGAGCGCAATCGCCATCAGCGGCGCGACCCCTTCGGGATTCGCGACCGCGACCAGAACTCCGCGCCTATGCGTGGCTGTCATCTGCTGCGAAACCTCTTCCACACTGACCGCCCCTCATCACCTGGTCAATTGAGGTACTGAACGTACCCTGACGTTCCAGACGCTTCTCTCAAGCTTATTGCAAGCATATCCAATGACGGACTTCGTGCCGATGTATCTACGATTTCCCGATCGGATGGTTTCCTGGCGGCTGTCGCTTGCCGACCGCTTGTGACAGGCTGGAACTATCGGACTCGTTACGCGATAGCGGCTACTGGGGCGGGAGATTGCCGAGAGCGATTGGCGGGATGCTGGGATGCGGATGAATCGCGCGAGGCGGTTTTTGGCGAGTGCCTGTTCGGCCCTCTTCGTATGCGGGATCTGCGGCCTCGGCGGCGGGATGGCGCGTGCGGATGAAAGGCCGCTCGCTCGCGTGGTGCTCATGCCCGAGCTTATCCCAAGCGTCGTGGGACAACTCGTTCCCATAGCGATCGAGGTACCGGCTGGCGGCCTCGGTCCCCACGCTATAAAAGTCAAAATCGGCGGCCTGGTCTATTGTGGCAGCGACGGACAACACGGCGCGTGGGCACTAGGTGCCGCGTATCCCGACAGCGCGGCGCCAGCATCCAATGTGCTCACGACGTCCGATTGCCAGGCGCCGCTGCCCGAGGTCGCTCGACGGCTCGCGCATGCAGCCGGCGCTTTCGATTGGGTCGAAGTCATCAACGCGCACGTCACCTGGACGCCGTGGACCTTGCGTTTCATGGTCGCGGACGCGGCCGGCGCGGGCAAAAGCGGAAATCCAGCCCCGTCGCCCGGAAAGTTTCAGCAGTTCCTGAGCTTCCCGACCTCGAACCTGCACATCCTGCCGCCGCCCGGCCAGGAGAACCGCTTCGACGTGGCGGTCGGGTTTCTGGAATCGTCGATCGTCGTGGCGCTCTTCCCCGCTGGCCGCGTCGGCAATCCCGCGCGCTACCTCAAAGGCGATCCCGTGCTCGACGCCGAAATGGCCGACGCGCCTCATCGCGCCAACGCCGTTGCCGACGCACAATACGGATTCATCAACGCTCTGCTCAGGCTATACGCGTCCTCTTTCGAGATTCCGCTTCAGCTTCAGGGCACGACCCAGAGTCTGGTGGCAAGAAACCTCAGCGCCTCAGGCGGCGACAACACGATGACGGTGGAGGGACAAATCGATCTCGGGAATATCAGCTACAACGCCGCGGTTCACTGCAAAGGCGACGACCTTGCCATCCGCCAGGTGACGCTCGCGTCACCCGCGCGCGATTGCAATACCGGCGATGTGGTCGAGCGGCTCCAGTGTCAGGGGCAGCAGGCCGCCGGCGGAGTGCTCAGCGAGACGTTGACCAATACTTATCAGGGCCAGAAATTTCATTACTCGACGATCGATCGGCCGTTGCGATTCACGCTTGGCGACGCGGATTTCGCGGCGAGGTTCGAGGCGCTGAAATCGAGCTCGCACGGTTCGACGGTGAGTGAAGACGGAAACGTCACGATCCAGAGAATTAATCGCGCGGGCGCCCCGGAGCGCTAGAGGAGGCACCTTTTGCCCGGCTGCGTCCACATGAGTAGGCTGATTTCCCATGGATAACACGGCCATCCAGATCTACGTCGAGCGGCTGTGGGATCAATCGATCCTGCCCGAGCTGACCGAATACATTCGTATCCCGAACAAATCGCCGGCTTTCGATCCCGAATGGCGCGCTCACGGTCACATGGAACACGTGGTCGCGCGGTTCTCCGAATGGGTGAAGCGCCAGCCGATCAAGGGCCTGACGCTGGAAGTTGTGCGGCTCGAGGAACGCACGCCGCTCCTGTTCATCGATATTCCGGGAGACTCCGGTGAGTGCGTACTCCTCTACGGTCACATGGACAAGCAGCCCGAGATGACCGGATGGAATCCGGGCCTGGGGCCGTGGGAGCCGGTGACGAAGGGCGACCGTCTGTATGGACGCGGCGCGGCGGACGACGGCTACTCGACCTTCGCGTCCCTGGCGGCGATCGGAGCGCTCCAAGCCCAGTCGATCCCGCACGCGCGCTGCGTGGTTCTGATCGAGGCGTGCGAGGAAAGCGGCAGCTTCGACCTGCCGTTCTACATCGATCATCTTGGCGAGCGTATCGGCAAACCGAGCCTCGTGATCGCGCTCGACTCCGGTTGTGCCAACTACGAACAGCTATGGTGCACGACCTCGCTGCGCGGGCTGGCGGGCGGGACGCTCAAGGTCGAAGTGCTCACCGAGGGCGTTCATTCGGGTGATGCCGGCGGCGTCGTTCCCGACAGCTTCCGCGTCGTACGCCAGTTGCTGAGCCGGCTGGAAGATGAAGCAACCGGCAGTGTGCTGCCCGCGGACTTTCATGTAGAAATTCCCGAAGCACGCCGTCAGCAGGCCGTAGCGGCCGGCGCGGCGCTCGGCGAGAATCTCTATACCAAGTTTCCGCTGATGCAGGGCACGCGTCCGCTAAGCACGGACCCCGTCGAGCTGATTCTGAATCGCACCTGGCGTCCCGCGCTCTCGATAATCGGCGCCGACGGCCTGCCGCCGCTAGCGAGCGCGGGCAACGTGATGCGCCCGATGACCGCGGTGAAGCTTTCGCTGCGGCTGCCGCCTACCTGCGACGGTCCGACCGCGCAGCGCAAGCTGCAAAGCCTGATGGAGGCGAATCCGCCCGGCGGCGCGCGCGTGAGTTTCGAGGGCAACTGGGCCGCCAGTGGCTGGGATGCGCCGGCGCTGGCGCCGTGGCTCGAGCAATCGCTGGAAGCGGCGTCGCAGGCATATTTCGGCAAACCGGCCGCATACATGGGTGAGGGCGGCACGATCCCGTTCACCAACATGCTGGGCGAGCGCTTTCCCGAAGCGCAATTCCTTGTGACAGGGGTGCTCGGGCCGCATGCCAATGCGCACGGCCCCAATGAGTTTCTTCACATTCCCACAGGCAAGCGGGTGACCTGCTGCGTGGCCAAGGTGATCGCGGATCATTTTCGCCGTCGCTAAGCTCGCCGCCGACCCGCGCGTTGCTGTCAGACGGGCGGGCGATCCGGATCCGCACGGCAAGTGCGTGCTCTACTGGATGCAGCGGGCGCAGCGCGCGATCGATAATCCCGCGCTGACGGTCGCCATCCATGCCGCCAACGATCTCGGCAAACCCGTCCTCGTGTTTTTCTGCCTGCTCTCGCGTCATCCAGCGGCGAACCTGCGTCACTACGCGTTCATGATGCAAGGCCTGGAGGATACGTCGGCCCGCCTGGAGCGAATGCGAATCGGCTTCGTCCTCCGGACAAGTGGCGGCCCGAGCCCGCTTCCCGCGTTCCTGCGGCTCTGCAGGCAAGTCCGGCCAGCGGTGGTTATCACCGACGAGAATCCGCTCCGGAAATCAAACGGTTGGCGAGTTGCCGCCGCCGGCTCTCTAAGCGTCCCGCTGATCAGCGTCGACGCCGATGTCATCGTGCCAAGCGCGCTGTTGGGCAACGAACAGTACGCGGCGCGAACGATCAGACCGCGCATCATGGCCGAACTCGATCGTTTTCTGCGGCCGGTTCACAATCCGGCGGTGCGGATAGCGTGGCACTCGCCGGCAGGGATTAGCTCGCTGGATGCGTCGGCGCGTCTGCTCGATAGAGTCCTGCTTGATAGGTCAGTAGGTGCGATCGGCGACTGTCATGGCGGGAGCGGCGAAGGGATGCGCCGATTGAGGCGCTTCATCCGCGACGGGCTTCGCGGTTACGCCGAAAACCGTAACCATCCGGAGGTCGATGGCACGAGCGGGCTGTCGCCGTACCTGCATTTTGGCCAACTCAGTCCGCATACTGTGGCGCTGGCCGTGCGCGATTCCGACGCTCCGCGCCCGGCGCGCGACGCCTTCCTGGAACAGTTGATCGTGCGCCGCGAACTCGCGATCAATTTCGTGCGCTTCAATGCGAACTACGATCGGCTCGAAGCGGGCGAGAACTGGGCGCTGCGTAGTTTGAAAGACCACGCGCACGATCGGCGGGTATACCGCTATTCGGCGGCGCAACTCGAGGGCGCCGAGACCCACGACCCGCTATGGAATGCCGCGCAGATTCAGATGGTGACCACGGGATGGATGCACGGATATGTACGCATGTATTGGGCCAAGAAAATCCTTGAATGGAGCCCGTCGCCGGCCCGCGCGTATGAGCTGGCGGTCCACCTCAATGACAAGTACGAACTCGATGGCCGTGACCCCAACGGATACGCGGGTATCGCGTGGGCGATCGTCGGTAAGCACGATCGCGCCTGGGGACCCCGGCGGCCGATCTATGGCTTGGTGCGATACATGTCCTACCAAAGCACTTCGCGCAAGTTCGACAGCCGCAGCTATATAGCCAGATGGTCGCGCGGCTGAGAGCATAGTAGGCAGCGCGTGCCCGGACGCGGCGGCCCGCCGATTGCCGCGTTTGCCGCGAGACGGTATATGAAGCATACGAATGACCTATATACAAACAGTGAGGAATTAGATGGATAAGGCGCTCGCGGGTGTGCGGATTCTGGATATGACGCATGTGCAGTCGGGCCCGAGCTGCACGCAGTTACTGGCGTGGCTCGGCGCCGACGTGATCAAGGTCGAACTGCCTGGCCGCGGCGACATCACGCGTTCGCAGCTTCGCGATACACCGGGCGTCGACAGTCTCTATTTCACGATGCTCAATTGTAACAAACGCAGTATCACACTGAATATCAAGTCGGCCAAAGGCAAACGTATTCTGGACGAATTGATCAAACGCGCGGATGTGCTCGCCGAAAACTTCGGTCCCGGCGCGCTCGACCGCGAAGGCTTTACCTGGGAACACCTGCGGGAGCTCAATCCGCGCATCATCTTCGCCTCCGTCAAGGGCTTCGGCGCAGGGCCGTACGAGGATTGCAAAGCCTACGAGACGATCGCCCAGGCGATGGGCGGTTCGATGAGCACCACTGGATTCGAGGATGGGCCGCCGACCAGCACCGGGGCGCAAATCGGCGACTCTGGCACCGGTATCCACATGGCGGCGGCGATTCTCGCGGCGCTTTACCAGCGCACCACTACGGGACGCGGACAGCGCGTCGAGGTTGCGATGCAGGACTCGGTCCTGAACCTGTGCCGGGTAAAACTTCGCGATCAACAGCGGCTCAAGCATGGACCGCTGACGGAGTATCCCAACCGCGGCTTCGGCGATGAGGTGCCGCGTTCGGGCAATGCCTCGGGCGGCGGCCAGCCAGGCGCGGCGCTCCGCTGCGCTCCGGGAGGCGCGAATGACTATTGCTATGTGATCATCCAACCGCCGGTATGGCCGGCGCTCGCGCGTATCGCCGGCCATCCCGAGCTCGCCGACGACCCCGCGTATGCCACGCCCGAGGCCCGCATCAAGCACCTGGACGAAGTTTTCGGTGTGATCGAGCAGTGGACGATGCGTCACACCAAACACGAAGTGATGCGGACGTTGATGGAGGCCGACGTGCCTTGCGGGCCGATCCTATCAATGAAGGATCTGATCGAAGATCCCGGGCTAGCGCGGCGCGGGATAATCGCCAGCGTCGAGCATCCGCAGCGTGGCACCTTCAAGACCGTGGGTTGCCCGCTGGTATTGTCCGAGAGTCCCGTCGAGATAACCTCGTCGCCGCTTCTCGGGGAGCATACCGCCGACATATTGCGCGAACTGATGGGATGCGGTGACGCGGAGCTCAAGCAATTGCGCGCCGAAGGCGTAATCTAGATCGGGTATCGCGCGCTGGTCATCGGGCGGATTATTTGACCGTATCCGTCGTAGTCGGCGGCGCTCCGTCTTCGACGTCGAGGTTCAGATGCTTGCGCGTGAATGCGGCCAGTGCGCGAGCCTCCGGATCGGAACTGCTTTCGAGGTGCGCGACCGTGCCGATCCGGTCCTCCAGGGGCCGGTTCTGCCCCAGTTTGAACTTTCCTTCGATTCTGTCGATATCTATCGCGAATCCGACGATCGCTTTGAGCATCGTGGTCCTGAAGGCCGCGGGCAATTTGCCCGGCCAGGGCTGCGGCATCCCAGCCTCGTAAATGCCGACCAACCTGTCGACCAGCGCGGAGAGCTGTTCCGCGTCATGGATAGGGCGGGGAGTCCCGTAGACGTGCACGGTCGCGTAGTTCCAGGTAGGAACCGCGGGCGATGTAGCGTACCAGGTCGGCGAGATATAGGCGTGCGGCCCGTCGAACATCACCAGGCATTGCCGATTGCCGTCGAAAGAGCGCCATTGCTGATTCGCACGCGCGACATGGCCGAGCAGTGTACCGTGTCGGCCACCTGCCCGATCAAGAATCAGCGGAATCCGAGTCGCAATCGCTTGTTCGCCGCCGACCGTGACGAGTGTTCCAAAGCTGTAGGTCTCGATGAACTCGTGGAGCTTCGAGAGATCCGTGACCTCGAAGGATTTGGGTATGTACATCCGCGTTTCTCCCGGCCGATGGCCTCGGCACAAGTAGACTCGGGAAAGCGTCCGCGTTCAATGGCACGGGCCTGCGCGTCCCGCGACGATCGCCGATGCTACCTGCGAATGCGTGAATCAGGAATGGATCGTGACCAGACCGTTGCCCAACGTGGGGCGGCGCGGCAATACCGCCCAGAAGATGCTTCCCTTCCCGGGCTCGCTGGTGACACCGATACTCCCGCCCTGCGCTTCGACGATCCGCCGCGTTAGCGCCAAACCCAAGCCAGTGCCCTGATGCCGCTTGCTGGAAGAGGAATCGAGTTGGTGGAACTCGGTAAACAGATTCTTTAAATCCTCAGCGCGGATACCTTCGCCGTTGTCCTCCACCTCGAGACGAAACCAATCGTCGCCTTGCGGGCGTATCCTGATCGTGATGCGCGCACCTTTGCCGCTGAACTTGATCGCATTCGAAACGTAGTTGTAGAGAACTTGACGCAGCTTGGCTGAATCGAGCACTACCTGCCTTAGTTCCGACGCGGACTCGACCTCGACCTGGATGTCCTTCTGTGCGGCCACCGCGCGCAGGACGCCGCACACCTCGGCCGCCACCTGCGCCGGATCAACCGCCTCGGGCGTGAATTCCATTTTGCCCGATTCGACCTTGGCAAGGTCGAGTACATCGTTGATGAGGCTCAACAGATGGCGCGCACTGAATAGGATGTCGCGGAGGCTTCGTTTGTATTCAGCGGAAGCCGGATCGATGTGTCCGGCGTAGAGCAGTTGACTGAAGCCGATGATGCCGTTGAGAGGTGTACGCAATTCGTGCGACATGTTGACGACAAAGGCGGACTTGAGCCGCGAGGCTTCCATCGCTTCGTCCCGCGCCCTGGCGAGTTCAATCTGGACCCTTTTGCGATCGGAGATGTCGCGAATGGTGCCGGACACCAATAGACCTTCGTCGGTGGCGAGCGGGCTCAGGCTTATTTCTACGGGAAATTCGCTGCCGTCCTTGCGGCGGCCGGATAGTTCGAGACCGTTACCCATCGCGCGCATCCGCGGCTCTTTGAAATAGCTCTGACGATGACTCGCGTGGTCCTGGCGCAGACGTTCCGGCAATAACAACTCGACCGGCTTGCCCATCAACTCGCTCCGCGGATAACCAAATAGCTTTTCCGTCTGCCCATTCACCATAACGATGTTGCCGGCCGCATTGACGACCACTCTCGCGTCCGGAGCACTCTCGACCAAATCGCGAAAATGGTTCTCCCGGCGCTTACTCTCCTTAATCTCCCGTTGCAGCTTCAGATTGATCTCTTCCAGCCGCGACTGGGCAGGAACGCCTTGTTTCCTGGATACCAACGGAATCAGCGCAACGATGCAGGCGATCGAAGCGGTCGCGGTCACCGCCTTGACCGCCGCCGCCGCCCAGTACGCCGGATACCAAATAGTTACTACGTTAAGCGCATGAGAAGTACCGCAGGCGATGATGAAAATACTGAATATCCAGAAGATCGAACGAAATGGCAGGTCACGCCGCCTGCCGATGAAGTATATAAATAATAATGGAATCGAGTAACAAACGACGAAGATTATCGAATCGGATACCGCGCTAAGCCCCACCAAAAGCGAATCCCACTGAAGAGACCGGCCATCGGGTATAAAATGCCCCGAGGCAAAGGCTTGTCCAAACAATAGATGCATCCGCAGTAATCACGCCTGGTCGTACACACGTCGCAAGCTCCATTGTAATTGGCACATGGGCAGACAGGCGAGCGGAGATCAGTCGCCTGCCACACTGAGACAGACTATACGGTAGGCGGACCTCATTGGCTTGCCGCGGGCGCAACAATCGCCCCAAGAAGCATCGCAAAGACAGCTTCGTTGCACGGCCGACTATGCGACCGGTTTCGTCAATGCGCCGGCGGCGTATTGGCGAGAAGAGCCGCTAATCCCAGCACTCCAATCAGAAGAATCGATTCGATGCCCACGTTTAGCAGCAGGCTTTCCTGTGCCGATGCTTCAGACACTGAGGGCATCAGCCAGTAACGGTTGTATGCGCCAATAAGCAGCACGAACATCGCCGCGCAGACTTTATAGACCAGCGTTCGACCGTATGCCGCGTCTATAAGCCGATGCGGATCGGCACCAAGCGAATAGTAGGCCGTATAAAGTCCGCTCAGAATCAGTACAGTTACGGTCCATCCCGCCACGCCCGAGACCCGCGGCGCAGTTTGCACCACCCATGTCGATCCGAGCTTGCCACGCACAGCGCCAAACCACAGCCCTAGAATCGCCCCTATCCATAGGGACGCCGCGACTTCATGGGCGAAGTAGACGATGATCGCGATTTTTCCCCGATCGATCGCGTGACTGGAAAAGCTTCCGAGCAGGAGCAGCGCACAGGCCACGAGTCCCAATATGACCGTTTTCAATGGTCTAGAGCCCGGAGTCCACGCGACTGCCAGCAATGCCAGGGTCAGTGGAAAGCTCCATATCCAGACATGTCCGAAGTGCGTCTCGCTAATTACTTGCGGAACAAATGGAATTGCGGCGCGTAGAGAGAGGTCCCCCATGTTCGCAGTTCCCACCAGCAACACGAGGGGCGAGAAGACTACCGCCAGAATCGCCAGGCCGCGCCATAACGGCGTCAGGGCTCTGGCCACCTCCCCGGATCGATTGTCGGGCGCCAACAGAAACGCAAACGCGGCCGTGCCGAAGACCAACGTTTCCGCCACCAGCAGGGGCCACGCAACGAAGGCGCGCTCTCCTATCTGGGACATCAGCCGCCTCCCGCGACCGTGAAAACGTAAGAACCTTCGGTATGATGCGAATCGATGCAGACGACCCCCCATTTCACCGTATAGTCACCCGGTTTTAGTGCCGCGACCTTGACCGACAACGTCAGGGCGCTGGAGCCGACCTCGGGGGGACCTATCGTTTCCGGCTTACCGTCGGCGCCCAGCACTTCCAGCTTGGCAAATATCTTCTCTATGGGCGCGTCGAATTTGATCGTGACCTCGGATGGAGGCGCGGAGAGCCGCTGGCCCGCCGACGGAGTTTCTTCCTGGGGGAACGAGTGCGCCCAGGCGACGGGCATGCCGGTCACAATCGCGGTCACGAGCAACTGAGCTCCGAATATTAACCGGTTGAATGGTTTCATTCGGGGAACCCTTTGTTGATGGTCCAATTGCCGGCCTTCGTGAAGATCGAATCGTAGAAAATATCGAGCAGCCCGATTACCACCGCGTGAGTGTCCGGAACGGAAGCCCGGTTAAGCGCGAGTTGCGTACCGATGCTCAGCTCAAAATGATAGCTGACATAGGCGATACCCGGTGTCGCCACAACGCTTGGAAAAGTCTGTCCCGACGGTCCCGTGATGATCTGCGAATAGTTGAACTCGGTGAAAACGTAGAGGTTACGAAATGGCGGCTTCAGACCGATATCCTGGACCGAGTTGCTCAGATATGGGAGCGAGTACTCGACCACCTGGTCGGCGGACATGAGATGGCTGGTATGGCCGCCCAAGGCCGGTAGATAGCTGAAGTCTCCCTGAAACCCGAAGGGCCGCAGATATTTGATCGCCGTCCAATTGGGGAGATCTCCCATGCCCTTCTCCCAAAGGAACAGCGGCCCCAGACTCGTATGGCTTTGCTCTTCCACGCTCGGGTTGCCCGTGGGGACCTGCAACAGCGCCGCCGCCGAGAGCAGAAACTCGTGCTTCGCCGAGACGTAGAACGCCCATTTGGCGAACATCTCGAGATCGTCGAAGCCACGCTGATCGGGTGCGTTCTTCACCCATTGATAGTGCCATTCGGTGCCAATCCCGACGCTGACCCTGGCCATGTAGTTCTCATCCAGGTACAGAACCTTCTCCAGTGAAGAGCCGAGCGAAAAATTATTGCCGTCGCTGGTTTTGTTCCACGACGGTTGGACGACGTCCCACTCGTTTGCAGGGGTAGGGTCTTCAGCAATCAACGGTTCGAGAAATACGTAATCTCCCACTACTCCGTGTGCGAAAGCGGAGGTCGGTATCGCAATCGCCAATATCAACGCGAGAGCGCATAGGCGTCTCATAGTTGTCTCCAGTCGTTTCCAGGGGCCATGCAGGCGCGCCTTTCGAGCAGCCGCGCGGCACAAGATGGATATTGCGCGACGCGGTACGCGCCATATCCTCAAACGTGAATTTACGATTCGCGCGCCTAGGCGCGCGCTTTGGGGGGCGGCGGGTCGGGAGCGTCGGCTGCGCGCACGCGCAGTTCTTGTGCCGCGGACGGACAAGGGCCGCCGCATCCGGGCAGAACCTGTGCGACCGACGGAGAACTGAAGACGATCGCCACCACTGAAACCGCTGAGTGGCTGAAACTTTGCACGGGACCACAGATGTTCAATGTGAACGCCGCCTTGGAACGATGTATATCTATCCCAAGCGTGAGCGGCATCCCGCCCAGCAGCGTGGCGAGCGTCACGATCACGATGACTGCGCTGTCGTGGCGCCTGAATCTCGCAGCCGGTCTCAAAATAGCGCCGCTCCCGATTTAAGGTCGGATACTTTGATCTCGACCTTGGAGGCGTCGTCGTGGTGGGGCAGGCTGACGGGTACGCACGACGCCTCGCCCTTCATCATGTGATCGATCGGATAGCGGTTGCCGCAAAGCCGACACACCAGCATACCGTGGACGACGTCATATCCCTGATGGAACTTGTAACACTGGCGGCAGGCGTCGAAGACGGCGCGAATTTTTCCGTCGTTGCCGCGCGCGAGCAAAAAGCGCAAGCGCTCGCCCGCGCGATCGTGGTAGCAGAACAGGTGTGCCTCGCCGCTCTTCAGCCGCGCTATCGAGACCGTCAGTATGTCGGCACCCTGAAGTTCGATACAGGCCGGCCGCAAAATCGGCACTGCCGCGGCGATAGCGACAACCGCTACGAGCGCTCCGATAGCGAGTTTCTTTGGCCCAATCCTGCGCATTGCCTGCCAGACAAGGGTTAATCGCCGCGCCGATAAATGCAAGCTGGGTCCAAACGCCATCCGGCTGCGATTGGGATTCAGGCCCCGCTTCGCATTATACTGCCTCTCGGCAAGCGCGCGCCGATGGCGGGTGCCAGCGGCAGTCGGCCGGCGCGCGACGATACAGAGCACCTGCAGGGAGGAAAATATCACCGATGCGCCTGGTCACCTTCGACAATGAACCCAAACGCCATCGCCTCGGCGCCGTCGCCGGCGGCCTGGTGGTCGATCTCAACGCGGCCTATCGTACGTTACTTGAGGAGCGCGGCACGCACGGTGCGAAGGAACTCGCGCTCGAGGCCGTGCCGCCGGAGATGGTGGCCTTCCTCGAAGCCGGAGGTCCCGCGCTGAACGCCGCCCGGGATGCGCTTGAACTGGTTGCGCGCCTTGGTGCAGACAACGCACGCGAACGCGGCCTCGTCCACCCTGCCGAATCGGTGCGCCTGCTGGCCCCGATCCCGCGCCCGCCCAAGTTCATTCTGGTGGGACTCAATTACCGCGACCACGCGGAAGAGGCCGGGATGAAAATTCCCGAGGTTCCGACCTTCTTCTCCAAGTATGCCAACTGCGTGATCGCACCGGGCGATGCGATCAAGATTCCCAAGGTTTCTTCGATGATCGACTACGAGGGCGAGTACGCTTTCGTCATCGGCCGCGCCGGCCGCGACATCGCACCCGAACACGCGATGGACTATGTGGCCGGCTACACGATCGTCAATGACGTGAGCTGCCGCGATTACCAGTTGAAAACCGGACAGTGGATGATCGGCAAGACCTTCGACACCTTCGCCCCCATGGGGCCTTACCTGGTGACGCGCGACGAAATCGCCGATCCGCACAACCTCGAAATCTCTCTCTATCTCAACGGTCAGCGCATGCAGCACTCGAACACGCGCAACCTGATTTTCAAAACAGGTTACCTGATTTCGTTTCTATCCCAGGTCTTCACTTTCGAGGCGGGCGACGTGATTTCAACCGGCACGCCGGCCGGCGTTGGCTACGCGCGCAAGCCTCCCGTCTTCATGAAGCCGGGCGACCGGGTGCGAGTCGAGATCGAGGGGCTCGGCGTGCTGGAAAATCCGATCGAGGCCGCCTAGCGGCGCCGGCATATCGCGCCGGGCGATGGGGACTTCTCCATGAATTCTATCGAACAGCGCTACCGTGCACGGACCGCGGCCTCGGCCGCGATCGGCGCGCGCGCCGCTCGCGTGATGCCGGGTGGCGATACCCGCAGCGTCACGTACTATCGTCCCTACCCGCTGACGATCACGCGCGGCGCGGGGCCGTTTCTATGGGACGCCGACGGCAACCGCTACATCGACCTCCTGGGCAATTACACCAGCCTGGTCCATGGCAACGCCTATCCGCCGATCGTCGAGGCGGTCGCGCGGGTGAGTGCAAATGGCACCGCGTGGCCCGCGCGTAACGAGGCGCAAATCGAGCTTGCGGAACTCATCTGCGAGCGCGTCGCGTCGGTCGAGCGTGTTCGTATGTGCAATTCGGGCAGTGAGGCCGGGATGCTGGCGGCGCAGCTTTCGCGCCGGGTTACCGCGCGCCCACGGCTATTGATGGCGCGCCAGGGGTATCATGGGTCGTACGACGACCTCGAGGCCGAATGGGCCGGCGAAGGGGGGCGGACGCTGCTCGCCGAATACGGAGACGCATCGTCGTTCGAGGCCGTGCTAGCGCGCCATGGCGACGAGATTGCCGCGGTGTTCCTCGAACCCATACTTGGCTCGAGCGGAATTGTAACGCCGCCGCCGGACTTCCTGCCCCGCGTGGCGAACGCCGCATGGCGGGCCGGTGCGCTGTTTGTTATCGACGAGGTGATCACGCTGCGGCTGGGGCTCGGCGGCGCACAGGCGGCAGCCGGGATCACGCCCGACCTGACGATGATGGGCAAGATTATCGGCGGTGGACTTCCGGTGGGCGCGGTCGGCGGACGCGCCGAACTGATGGCGCATTTCGATCCGGCGGGGACGCATGCGATGCATCATTCGGGCACCTTCAATGGCAACCCGTTGACCTGCGCGGCCGGCGTGGTCTCCGTTCGCGAACTCAACGCCGAGCGAATCGCCACGATGGATCTGCTGGCGGCGCGGATGCAGGCGGAGATGGAACGCGCGGCGACCAAGCTCGGGCTGCCGTTCGGAATACGCCGGGCCGGATCGCTGATGAATGTCGCGTTCGACGGGGCGGGTCCCGGCGATGTGCACGCTCCGGCGGCGCGGATGATGGAGAATTTTCATCTTGCGGCGCTCAACCAGGGACTGTTTTTCGCGCCGCGCGGTCTTATCGTGCTGTCGACGGTGATGACCGGCGATCTGATTGCCGAGATTTGCGAACGCGCGGCGGCCGCGCTCGCCGATGTCGCGATCGAAACGAATCTACCAGGAAAACGAATCTGATGGATTGAACGGCTGACATTAAAACCAGTCAGTGTGCCATGCGGTACGCGTCGGGGCGCGTACCCAAGAGTGGGGGAAAATGGCCACGATTCGAGTCTCAATCATCAACGAGAGCACGCTTGCCGCACCGGCCGATGTGCACGCGGCGGTCGCCGCGCTGCAGCGCCAGGTCAGCGAGCATTTCGCGCCCGCGTGGGGCGTCGACGCGACTGTCAGCCTCATTGCGGCGGGCGCGAAGCCGCTACCCGGCAGTTGGTGGCTCGTCCTGCTGGACGATTCCGACCAGGCCGGCGCGCTCGGCTATCACGATCTGACCGACGAGGCGATGCCGCTCGGGAAGGTGTTCGTCAAGACCGCACAGGACGCCGGCGTCAAATGGACCATCACCGCGAGCCACGAACTGCTCGAGTTGCTGGCCGACCCAGCTATCAACCTCACCGTGTGCGAGACGCAGAACAGCCATCTCATTTTGTACGCCTACGAAATCTGCGACCCGTGCCAGGCTGACGAATTCGGCTATGCGATCGACGGCGTGGCCGTGTCCGATTTCCTGTTCCCGTCGTGGTTCGAGACGTTCCATCGCAGCGGCGCTGTCCCGCTCGATTATTGCGGACATATCACTGCGCCGCTCAGGCTGCTGCCCGGCGGATATGCCAATGTGCTCGACACTGGCAATCTCGCGAGCGGCTGGACGGAGAAAAAGGCCGCGGCAGCGAAGATCGCCGGGGCGCGCTTTATTGAACGCCCTACGGTTCCGGGCTCGCGCCGCGAACGGCGGCGGCGCGGCGCGGCCGTCTGGATGCAGAGCAAACTCGCGAGCACGGCTGTGGGGAAGGCCCCCGCCAGTACTCTCATCGCGGCGGCGCCTGTGCCGCCCGTGAGGGCGGCGACGGCGCAGGTCTGGCCTGCGCCTCTCATGATGCCGCGTCTGCTCCGGATCGTGGACGCGGCGGGCCGCTCGTTGCATCTCGAGACCCCGAACGCCGGGACCAAATCCATCCCGGATGAGATCAACCGTGTGCTGACCAAGCTGCAGGCCGCCAACGCAGCCGGGGACGCTCCGCCCCGCAGCCAGTCGGTGATGGCGGCGCTCAAGTCGGCGCTCGATCAGACTGCGGCGACCAAGCCCAGCGACCAACTTAATGGTTCGACGCCGCACAAGCTGCAACTGTCGTTGCTGGCGGCGGCGATGAGTTCCGGAGCGCCGCCGATGAAGCTGGCCAGCGCGTTGGACACGACCGACTTTTACCAGTACGGAAATTTCGATCCGGGATGGCTCGCGACATTCTTCGATCTGCTCGACTCGCGGCCAGTGCCGTTCCCGACCCACATCGCGCGCAACATCAGTCCCATCGTGCGCATCGACAACAATGCCGCGATTGCGATCGCCGGCGACTGGGGCACCGGCGATCCCTCCTCGCGCAGCATCGCGCAACGCATCACCGACCTGAAGCCCGACCACACGATTCATCTCGGCGACATCTACTACGCCGGCGCCGAAAACGAAGTGCGGAACAAGTTCCTTGCCCTGTGGCCCGCGGGCATCAGTCCAAATGCGCCGTCGTTCGCGCTCAACGGCAATCACGAGATGTACTCGGGCGGGATCGGCTACTTCAAGGTCGCGCTCGCCGACCCGCGGTTCAAAGCGCAGCAGGGACTGAGCTACTTTTCACTGCAAAACGATCACTGGACGATAATCGCGGTCGATACCGCCTACCATGCAAGCGATTTTTACCTCAACGGCGCGATCGACGCGGATGTCCAGCTCCAGTGGATGGCGACGCTTACCCAAGCCGCTCGCCAGGCGGGCCGGCGCGTCATCCTGCTCACCCATCATGCGGGCGTAGACGTCGAACCTTCGGGTGCCGGAGTAACGGCAACTGTCGCAAATGTATGGGGCCAGGTGCTGCACGCGATGGGCGGTGGCCCCGACTACTGGTACTGGGGCCACGTCCATGCCGGCTACGCGCTCGCGCCGTTTCCGATCTCGGGGGGCCGCAAGCTGATGGCGCGATGCGTCGGGCACTGCGGCGTGCCCTGGCTGCCCTTCAGCGCGGAAAGCAGACTGGGTGCCAACGGTTTCACACTCGATTGGGGCGAGAATCGCAAAGCCAATGATGTCGATGAACCGGCGCGCGCGCTCAATGGTTTCCTGATGCTGCGGCTAAGCGGCGATCGGATCGTCGAGGAGTTCCGCGACGAAACCGGAAACCTGAGATGGCAGCGCTGACCTCGTGACGCGCACTCGCAGGCGCGCCTCTACGCGACCCCGGGGGTCTCCACGGCGGCGAATTTCTCCGCAATCCACACCGCGTCGAGCGCCGCCAGGCGCGCGCTATCGAACGCGCACCACACAGACGCGCCCGCGGGGTGCGCGCTGAGCATGACCAAAATTGCTTCCTGGCCGATCGCATCGATAACGCTGGCGCTGCCCTCCTCGCCGGTGACCAGCAATAGACCGGGCGCGGCGCGCAGGCGAGCGGCCAGATTCTCCGGGTTCGGCGGGGTCGGGAATGAGCACCGTCATCGCCGATCCATGGAACACGGGAATATGGACAACCTCGATCACGAGCCGTGGCGACGCCCCGAGCAAAGCGGCGGTCTGCGCGGTCAAGGCCGCGGCAAGTCCGGAGGCAAAATCCGCGGGGTAGGCGTTCATGGCGCGCTGGATCTCACCTTCCTCGAGATTGTGCGTGCCGCTCAGCAGTTCGGTCGTCTCACGGACGATCTCTTCGACGCTATGGCGTCCGGTGCTGCTGGCGCCAAGCATCACTGTCGCGCACACCACTCCATTTTGCGCGCCGGCCGCGCTGATGACCGTGGCGAGCGCGTGTGCGGCAGGATGAGGAATCGCGACGGCGTTGTTGGCCGCGGCTATCTCGGCGATCCGTTCCGGCGGCGTGAATGCGGGTGCGGCCAGGACTATCGACGGGACTTCCGAGGGCGCGCGCAAGGCGGCGCTCAAATCGACCAGCAGCGGACCGGGGCGAGCGCGTACGATATCCGCCGCCCAGCTCGGCGCGACCGCGAGGAAAACGATGTCGAAACGGGAAAGCTCGGCCGGTTCGTGAAACTCGGCGACTATCAGCGCTTCACCCAGGGCCTCGACGGTCTGAGTGGCGCCGCGCTCGGTCGCGAACAGCGCGAGTTCGGCACAAGGGAGGGCGCGCGCGTCGATCAGCTCGACTATTTGCTCGCCGACCGCCCCGGTGGCGCCGACAACTGCGATCTTGAGCTCGCGGCCGGGCGCCGCAGCCATCTCAGGCTTCCGAACCCTCGAGCTTTTCGCGCACCAGCCGACCCATCGCTTTGCAGCCCACCACCTTGGTGCCCGAGCCGCCGCCGAGGTCGCGCGTGCGATAGCCCTCGTGCAGTACGCCCTCTACCGCCTGCTCGATAATTTCGGCCTCGGCGCGCAGTCCGAGCGAGTGCTCGAGCAGCATCGCGGCGGACAGGATGGCCGCGAGAGGGTTGGCTTCGTCACGGCCGGCGATGTCCGGGGCGCTGCCATGAATCGGCTCGAACAACCCGACCCGGCAGCCCGCGCTATTGAGCTCGTCGCCGAGCGAGGCCGACGGCAGCATCCCCATCGAGCCCGCCAGCACCGAGGCCTCGTCGGTCAGGATGTCGCCGAACATGTTCTCGGTGACGATCACGTCGAAGTCGCGCGGGCGGCGAATGAGATGCATCGCCATCGAGTCGACGAGCTGGTTGTCGAAGACGACGTCCTTGTATTCGGCGGCGAGCTCGCCGGCAATCTCGCGCCACAGCCGCGAGGTGGCGAGGATGTTGGCCTTGTCGACCGAGGTCAGGTGCTTGCGGCGCTCGCGCGCGAGGTCGAAGCCGTAGCGCAGCACGCGGACAATCTCCTCCTCAGAGTAAACGCAGGTGTCGACCGCTCCGCGCAGGTCGCCATAGTTGCGCCGCTCGGAAGGCGTGCCGTAGTAGATACCGCCGGTCAGCTCGCGGATCACCACCAGGTCGACGCCGCTGAGGATCTCCTGGCGCAACGGCGAAGTGGCCGTCAGCTCCTTGAACGCCTTGACCGGCCGCACGTTGGCGAACAGTCCCAGCTCTTTGCGCAAGGTGAGCAGCGCCTGTTCGGGGCGCTTGTCGGCCTTGGGATTATCCCACTTGGGACCGCCCACCGCGCCGAACAGGATCGCGTCGCTGTCATGCGCCTGCTTGAGCACGTCGTCGGGAAGCGGCGTGCCGAACTGATCGATCGCGTGACCGCCGGCCGTGCCTTCCTTGAATTCGAGATCGAGCGCGGCATTGCGTGCCACGACCTTGAGCACTTGCAGCGCCTCGCCGACGACTTCGGGGCCAATCCCGTCACCCTTTAGAACCAGAATCTTGTACGCCATCTATGCTTGTGGAGTCCCAGCAGCGGAAGTGGAGAGACCGATAGGTTTCGGGCAGATTCGCTTCAAACGTCGCGCGGTCGTGGCAGAGTGAGACAATTTCAGGAAAATTCAGGAAATCGTGCGGCGGGCGCCATCTTCCCCTCTTCTATACCTTTCGCCGGGCGGAAATCGAATGGGCCTTGCCCGACGCCATTAGCACTTAGCCCAACGCGACTGCCGCGGCAAGCCCCCACGAGATAGGGCCTTGCCACGGCAATCGCGACGCCCGGATTTACTCCGAAATGCCGGGGTTCTATACCGCCTCGGCGGGACGGCGCGCCGCCGCCTGCGCGCGGCCCTGGAGGCGGTTGAGCGCGTTGACCAGCGCGAGCGCACTCGCCATCACGATGTCGCTGTGCGCGCCCTGGCCCGCCACGGTCATGCCATCAGAGCAAACCAGGCAGCTCACCTCGCCCAGCGCGTCGGTGCCGCCGGTGATGGCCTTGACCGAATAGCGTTCGAGCGCCGCCTGGATACCGGCCAACTTGTAGATCGCCTTGTAGCAGGCATCGACCATCCCGTCGCCCGAAGCCTCCGCGACGCGCTCCGCGCCGCCCCCGATGCGCATCGTCACCTCGGCGTGCGGCGTGGTTTTGACGGACGAGGTCACACGCACGTCGACCAGCTCGAAGTGATCGCCGGTGCGGCGCGTCTCCTCGTTGATCAGGGCGAGGATGTCGTCGTCGTAGACGATTTTCTTCTTGTCGCACAGCACCTTGAAGGCGCCGAAGGCCTTGTTGACGTCGATCGAGCCGGCGTCCACGCCCAGTTCCTCGAGTCGATTGATGAAGGCATGGCGGCCCGAATGCTTGCCCAGCACCAGCTTGTTGGAGGGAATCCCGATGTCCTCGGGCTTCATGATTTCGTAGGTCAGCTTGTATTTGAGCACGCCGTCCTGATGGATGCCGGCCTCGTGCGCAAAGGCGTTGTCGCCGACGATAGGCTTGTTGGGCGGCACGGGCTGCCCGATGATCTGCGAGAGCAGGCGCGAGGCCGGATAAATCTGGCGCGTGTCGATCCCGGTACGCACTTCCATCAAATCCTGACGCGTGCGGAGCGCCATCACCACTTCTTCCATCGAGGTGTTGCCGGCGCGCTCGCCGATGCCGTTGATCGTGCATTCGACCTGGCGCACGCCGTTCTTGATCGCGGCGAGCGAGTTGGCGACCGCCAGACCGAGGTCATTATGGCAATGCGCGCTCCAGATCACCCGGTCGGCGCCCTCCACGTTGCGCCGCATGTACGCGAACATCTCGCCGAACTCCTCGGGAATCGCGTGGCCGGTGGTGTCGGGCAGGTTGATGATGCGGGCGCCGGCGCGGATCACCTCGGTGCAAATTTTTGCCATGAAGTCCCAGTCCGAGCGCGAGGCGTCTTCGCAGGAAAACTCGATATAGTCCAGGTGCTTCTTGGCTCGCGCGACCGCCCAGGTCGAAGCGCTCAGCACGTCCTCGCGCGTCATGTTGAGCTTGTACTTCAGGTGGATGTCGGAGGTCGCGATGAAGATGTGGATGCCGGGGTTGCGGGCTTTGTCCACCGCCTGCAGCGCCGCGTCGACGTCTTCCTCGCGGGTGCGCGAGAGACTGACCACGGTCGGCCGGGTTAGGGCCTCCGAGATGCGATGGACCGACTCGAAGTCGCCGGGCGAGGAGGCGGCGAAGCCGCCCTCGATGATATCGACTCCCAGGCGTTCGAGCTGCCGCGCGATCGCGAGCTTTTCCTCGACGTTCATCGTGCACCCCGGCGATTGCTCGCCGTCGCGCAGTGTGGTGTCGAAGATGCGGACGTAGTTGGGATCGGGCAGGATGTCCCGGACATCGGCTATCGTTCTGGCCATCGGCGTCTCTCTCTCCTCCGTGCCTTCCGTGACGGACGGCCGCAGGGCCGCGCGACGGGCGAAAAAGAAAACGCCCCGGGCGGCCTTGCGGCCCTCGCCCGGGGCGTTTGGTTCAGGTTTTAAATCGCTTCCTTAAGCCTGCACCACGACGCTCCCGGCGAGGGCCTCAATAAGGCCCAGGCTAAGCAGCAGTCCGAGCAGAGCGATCAGGCAAGACGACATCACCGTCATACTAGGCGTTACCGGGAAGCACAGTCAAGCGGGGCGTTCCGCGCTCAATGGCTCTGCGAGGGCGGCGTATGTTCAGACAAAGCGCCGGTGGCGCGGACTCGGGTGGCGGCGGAACGAGCCCTGCGCGGATGGGCGGCCGGCGCAGCGTCGCCCTCGGCCTGTGGTCCCAGCACCGGAGTGAGCGCTTGCGATCGCTCGCCGCGCAACAGCAGGTACGGCCCCGAGACCAGATAGGCGGCCGCCAGCATGAAGAACGTGAACTGTGGCATCGCAAACAGAAATGCCAGCGCCAGCAGCATCACCGCCACAAGTTCGATCGGCGCGCGCTTGCGAAGATTGATGGTCTTGAAGCTGGGGTAGGGCACGCGCGAGATCATCAGGCTTGCGAGCGTCACGGTCAGTGGCGCCATTACGACGACCAGCGCGTGCGGCGATTCGAATTCGAAGTAGCTGTAGGCGAGCACGCAGCCCGCGATCATCGCGGCCGCGCCGGGCACCGGAAGGCCCACGAACCGCCGCTTGTCGGAACTGGCGGTCTGCACGTTGAAGCGCGCGAGCCGCAGCGCCGCGCAAATCACGAACATGCCGGCGATTACCACGCCCCAGGGGCCGAGCATTCGCAACGTCCAACAATACGCGATTCCGGCCGGTGCAACGCCGAAGGCCACTACGTCGGAGAGGCTGTCGTACTCGACTCCGAAGTGGCTCGAGGTGCGCGAAAGACGTGCCACGCGGCCGTCGAGTCCGTCGCATACGAAAGCGATCAGGACCATCACCGCGGCAAGCTCGAAGTGCGAGTTGATTGCCGAGACCAGCGCAAAGAAGCCCGAGAGCAGGCCGAGCGACGTGATAGTCGCGGGAGCGAGAAATACTCCGCGGCGCAACGGTGCCACAACGCGCCGCTGCTGTTCCATCAAACGACCGGAGATAAGGCGCATCCGCGCCTGGGCGCTGGGATTATTTTTTCGAGTTCGGTTCATTGAAGCAACTCTGCAATTATACTCTCTCCCGCGCGCACGCGCTCGCCGACTCCAACCACTACCCGGTAATCGGGCGGGATAAAGTGGTCCACGCGGCTGCCAAACATTATAAGACCGATCCGTTCGCCAGAGCGCACCGTATCATGCGGTTGAAGACGGCATACGATGCGCCGCGCCAGGTAGCCCGCGATCTGCACCATCGCATGCTGCCGGCCACGGAGGTCGCTCAGCACGATCAGGTTACGCTCGTTGCGCTCGCTCGCGTAGTCGCGGAAGGCCGCGTGAAAAGCGCCAGGCGTGTGACGGACGCTCATGATCTCGCCGCCAACCGGCGCGCGGTTGACGTGCACGTTCAGCGGCGACATGAACACCGACACCCGATGGTAGCGGTCGCCCGCCGAGCTATCGGGTAGCGGCATCTCCGCCACGTCGCTCACGGTGCCGTCGGCGCCCGAGAGCACCACGCGCTCGGAGGAGATATTGGCCGGCGAGCGCTCGGGGTCGCGGAAGAAGGCGGCGATCGCGAGGCCGCACAGGATCGCGACCACTCCCGCCCAATCCCATCCGAGCG
The DNA here is from genome assembly GCA_963755905.1 of uncultured delta proteobacterium. Lineage (GTDB taxonomy): Bacteria > Desulfobacterota > Binatia > Binatales > Binataceae > JAKAVN01. The sequence goes on along the minus strand of CAVWLM010000001.1, from coordinate 1,133,097 downwards.
CGAGCGCCAGCGCTCCGGCCGCCAGTACCGCGGACGCAAGCATGACGCCCTCGGCCGCGATTCCGATCGTGCCGCCCACGCGCCGGGCGAAATCCCCGGCCCGCACTGCCATCGCTATTCGTCAGACTCCGGCCGCGTCTAGTTCTTGGCTTTGTCCACCAGGCGGTCGCTGGCCAGCCACGGCATGAACGAGCGCAGCTTGCGCCCGACGTCTTCGAGCTGATGCTGTCCCGCTTCCTTGCGCAGCTCGCGGAAGCGAGGCAGGCCGGCACGATATTCGGCGATCCATTCGTTGGCAAACTTGCCCGATTGGATGTCGGCGAGCAAATCCTTCATAGCCTGGCGCGAAGCTTCGCCGACCACGCGTTTGCCGCGCGTCATGTCGCCGTACTCGGCCGTATTGCTGATCGAGTAGCGCATGTTGGCGATACCGCCCTCGTAGATGAGGTCGACGATCAGCTTGACCTCGTGGACGCACTCGAAGTACGCCATCTCGGGCGCGTAGCCGGCCGCGACCAGGGTTTCGAAACCGTTGCGGATGAGTTCCGTCAAACCGCCGCAGAGCACCGACTGTTCGCCGAACAGGTCGGTCTCGGTCTCTTCGCGAAAGCTGGTTTCGATAATCGCCGCGCGGCCGCCGCCGATCGCCGATCCATACGCGAGCCCTATCTCCTTGGTGTCGCCCGAGGGGTCCTGCTCGACCGCCAGCAGGCAGGGCACGCCCCGTCCCTTGACGTATTCGGATCGCACGAGATGGCCGGGGCCTTTGGGCGCGATCATGAAGACGTTGATGCCGGGCGCGGGCTTGATGAACTTGAAATGGATATTGAAGCCGTGACCGAAGGCCAGGTACTTGCCTGGTGTTAGGTTTGGGGCGACTTCGGCTTCGTAGATTTCGGAGGCCATCTCGTCCGGCACCAGCATCATCACGATGTCGGCGCGGCGCACGGCTTCGGCGGTCTCGAAAACCGGCAGGCCCTGCTTGGCGGCCTTCTCCCACGACGGGCTGTCCTTGCGCAGACCAACGCTTACGTCCATTCCGCTGTCGCGCAGGTTGAGCGCATGAGCGTGGCCCTGGCTGCCAAACCCGAGGATGGCGATTTTGTGAGTGCGCAGCCGGCTGAGATCGGCGTCGCGATCGTAATGTACCTGCATGGTGGAATTCTCCTGGATAAAGTCGTCGAGATACTTCGCCGGGATCGCTACGGCTAGCCGGCCTCGCGCGTGCCGGCGGCGCGATGGTTCGTGGTTTCGTGCTGCACCGCGCGGACCATCGCGATCTTGCCCGAGCGCACGATCTCCTTGATGCCGAGGGCGCGCACCAGCTCGATGAACGCCTTGACCTTGTCGGCGTCGCCGGTCACCTCGACGGTTACCGCGCGCGGCCCGATGTCGACCACGTGGGCGCGGAAGGCGGCGACGATCGAATCGAGCTCGGCCCGCGTGCGCTCATCCACCGCGACTTTCACCAGTACCATCTCGCGATCGATGGTGCTGGTGTCTTTGAAATCGGTAACCTTGATCACGCAAACCAGCTTGTTGAGCTGTTTGTTGATTTGTTCGAGGGTTTGGTCATCGCCGGTCGCCACCAGCACGATGCGCGAGACGGTGGGGTCCAGCGGATCCTCATTGACGGTCAACGACTCGATATTGAATCCACGGCTGGAAAACAGGCCGGCAACGCGCGCGAGCACGCCGAACTCGTTCTCGACCAGGACGGATATAGTATGACTTGGCATCAGTTGAGATTACGGCTCGGGCGCCTGGCGCGCGCCGCGAGCCTAGCGCGCCTCTTGCTGATGGCGATGAAGGAGTTCCATGATTCGGTCCTTCGACGCCAGCTTCAGCTTTTGAATTCTCTTCTTTTCGATTTCCTCTTCGGCGGTCAGGTAGAGCTTCAGCCGGAACGATTCGAGCTGGCGTTTGAGTTCCGCGTGCTCCTCATACAGCGTCTTCAGTTCTTCGTCGTTGGTCACGTACTGATGAATGAGTTCTTCTTCCTTCGGCTCCATTTACCCGCACTCCCGAGGTTAGAGGATCAGCCTTGAAAATCGCATCCGCCGATCGCACATAGAGCGGTTCCAGCAAAAATGCGTTATCCGTCTCCCCCGCCACCAGCCGCGCCGCGCCCAGCGCCGCCACGACTCGACCTCGCAGACCGAGTTCCGTTATTTGCACGCACCTCGCCTGGCCTCCCGCGCGCACGGCCAATGTGCAAGCCTCTTCGGCCTTTGCGTCGCCGACCAGCAGAACGTCGGTGCCAAGATGTGGAGCAAGGTTTTCGAGAGTGACCACGAGGTCATCTGATAACTTCTCTAGCCCATCGCGGCTTGTCCGGTAAAGGGCAGCATAAACCTCGCCCTTGCGAGCGTCCAGCACCGGACAGACCAGCCGGTCCGGTGCGGACGGGTTCTCCGCCAGCGCCGCCAGCGCGAGCGTATCCAGGCTCGGTATCCCCAAAAGCGTGCATCCGGTCGCCAGCATGAGGCCCTTGGCGTAGCTAAGTCCCACGCGCAATCCCGTAAACGAGCCCGGACCGATCCCGACGGCGATGGCTTTCAATTCGGCGGCGGAAAGCCCCGCGCGCCCGAGTAACGCCGCTACCGCCGCCGGCAGTTCGGCGCCATGTGACGCGACCGAATGCGACGCTTCGGCCAAAACCCGGCCGCCGGCTATCACCGCCAGGTCGGCTCGCGGCCCTCCAGTGTCGATTCCCAGCACCGGTCCGGCCTCGGAGCCGGACAACAGCGCGGCTTCAACTGTGCATAATATGCGAGATGTCATTGACGATGACGAAAGTCATCAACGCTACCAGCAACAATAATCCTATCTGCATCGCAAACTCGCGATGCCGTAGCTGTAGCGGCTTGCGGCGCACGCCTTCGATCAGAAAGAAAAACAGGTGGCCCCCGTCGAGCAGCGGCACCGGCAGCAGGTTGATGATACCTAGTTCCAGGCTCAGCATAACCGTGAAGCCGGCCACGTCGGCGAAGCCCTGCTTGGCCTCTTTTCCCGCCATCTTGGCGATCATGATAGGACCGCCCAACGCCTGTCGCGCGGGCGTGGTGCCATTGATGATCAGCACGATTCCCATCACCAGGCGTCCGCTCAGTTCGACGGTCGACACGACGCTCTGGCGAACCGCACCCAACGGTCCGTAACGGCGCACGCCCTCGTCGCCGCGCGGCAGCACTCCGATGACCCAGAAGGGCGCCTTGTTGCCGTAACCGGTATCTTCCTTTTCACGCGTGGGTGTGACCAGGACCGACATCTGGCTTGGTGCGCTGTTCGGCGCGGGGCGCGCGAAGTCGATTTTGATCTGCGAGCCACTGCCGTCCTTGATCGCGTCGGAAAGGTCGGCCCAGTCCGCGATTTTCTTTCCGTTGACCGCGAGAATCTGATCGCCCTTGCGCAGACCGGCTGAGTACGCTGGCATACCCTGCTTTATCTCGCCCAGGATCGGCTTCACGAAAGGCACGCCGTACATGAAAACAATCGTCATCAACACCGGCGCAAACAGGATGTTCGCGAGCGGTCCGGCCAACACAATCTTGACTCGGGTCGCGAGACTCTGGGTCGGGAAGGCTTGCGCGCGATAATGCTCCAGCAGCGCCTGCGGGCGGCTTTCGACCAGCGCCTTGAAAGCCTCGTCAACCGCACCGCGGCGTTCGACCTCTTCCAGCAACAATGCTTCGTCGGGCCGCAACGGCCGGCCCAGTATCGCCGCGGCCTTCGCCGGGTTTGCGTCTCCGCCGGCCGCGCTCTGATGCGCGAGGGCGAGCAGCATCTGCGCAGGCTCGGTACCCAGCGAAGCCGCGGTGCCGTGATGGCGCGCCGCTTCAAGCAGGTCGAGCTGCAACTCGTGCACGTAGCCTTCCAGCGTCTCGGCCGTTGGCTCCTCGGCGACTTCATCGCCGAGCATCCGCACGTAGCCGCCGAGCGGCGTCGCACCGAATGCGTATTCGGTCTCGCCGCGGCGGATACCGAAGAGTTTCGGCGGGTAGCCAACCGAGTAGCGGATTACGCGCACGCCTGACCGCTTGGCCATCAGGAAATGGCCGGTCTCGTGCACGATAATCAGAACGGCAAAAATTATGACGGCCGAGAGAATCGAGGTGATCATAGCTTCCGACTGTTCGAGCGCGGATTGGGCTGACGAGCGATACTCACCGACTCCAATAGTAGGTCAAAACCGTGGCGAAGACCATGCTGCATGTTCGATCGAGCAGTCCGCCATGACCCGGAAAAATCCATCCCGAATCCTTGACTCCGGCGCGGCGCTTGAGCGCCGAGCCCGCAAGATCGTCCGATTTGCGCCAATATTCCGATCGCGGCCGAAAGCGCCAGGGTCTCGCCTATACCCCATTGCGACACCAACCACCCTCGCAATAGCAGTCCCGCCGCCACGCATAGCACAAGCCCGCCAACAGCGCCTTCCACGGTCTTTTTCGGGCTTACCCGAGGAGCCAGTTTGGTTCGGCCTATCGCCGAGCCGACAAAGTATGCCCCGGTGTCGCTGGCAATCACCAGAAGCAGAATAAGGATAATCTCCGCGATCCCATCCGGCCGATTGCGCACGTGCGCAAAAAAGGGAAAGAGCGCGCCCACGTAGAGCGCTCCCAAAAGCGTCAGCCCCATCCCCGGCGGTTGAGCCGTCCCGCTCGCCGCGCCCAGTCCCACCCACACGACTAACGCCAACATCGCCACGATGACGCCGAACGGGATCGACCACAGATGTACCGGCGCCCATCCCAGCAGTATCGCGGATCCGCCGCCCGCCAGAACCAGAGCGCCGACAGCGCCGGCCGTGCGCGCGCGAGTCATCGCGTACACTTCGTAAAGGCCCCACGCGGTCAGCAGGCTCACGAACGCCGCGAACCACGGCGCGGGCGCGAACAGCACCACCGCCAGCAGCAGAGGCAGCGTGACCAGCGCGGTCCAAACTCTAGTTCGCAGCACGCAAACGGTGATTTGCGGCGCCGGGGTCGACCGTTCCGAAGCGGCGCTCGCGAAGCTGATAGGCCGCCATCGCGTGGAGGAACTCGCGCTCGCGGAAGTCGGGCCACAACGTGTTGGTGAAATAGAGTTCGGTGTAGGCGAGCTGGTACAGGAAAAAGTTCGATATCCGGAGCTCACCCGAGGTGCGAATGAGCAGGTCGGGGTCGGGCATATCTCCGCTGGCGAGCCGGCTCGCGACCGCCTGCTCGTCAACTTCCTCGGGACGTAAGCGTCCCGCGGCAATGTCCTCGGCGATCCGCCGGGCGGCGATTGTTACGTCCTGGCGGCCGCCATAGGAGAGCGCCAATGCGACCGTCATCGAGCGGTTGCCGGCGGTCGCGGTGACTATCGAGTCGAGCGCACGCCGCACGGGCGTTGGCAGCCGTTCGAGGTCACCCAGTGCCACGACCTTGATATCGCGTTTCATCAGGCGCTTGGTCTCGGTGCTGAGGTAGCGATGAAACAGCTCCATCAGGAAGCGCACCTCGGTGCCGGGCCTTTGCCAGTTCTCATTGGAGAAGACGAACAGGGTGAGGTAGGGGATGCCGATTTCGCGTGCGGCTTCCACCACCGCGCGCACAGAGTCCTTGCCGCGGCGATGGCCCTCGGGACGCGAAAGTCCATGCTGACGCGCCCATCTTCCATTGCCGTCCATCACGATCGCGACGTGACGCGGCAATCGCTCAGGCTGAAGCGAAAGGCCGGGAAATTCGTTCAGTGGGAGTGAAGAAGCCACGAGCTGGATAAGCCGCGGCGGCATCCGCTCGCGCGGACCGCCTCGCCGGCAATTCAGACCTCCATTATCTCGGCTTCCTTGGCCGCCAATACTTTGTCGATTCGCTCGATGTGCTCGGTGGTATGCTGCTGCACCTTGGCCTCGGCCGCGCGCAGCGTGTCGTCGTCGAGCTTTTTGTCTTTGTGCATTTTTTTGAGTCTGTCGTTGGCGTCACGGCGATGGTTGCGCACCGAGACCCGGAACTCCTCGGCGGTCTTGTGCACGTGGCGTACCAGTTCCTTGCGGCGCTGCTCGGTCAGCTCGGGAATCGGCACGCGGATGATCTTGCCGTCGTTTATTGGGGTCAGCCCCAGGTCGGAGGTTTGGATAGCCTTCTCGATTTCGTGCAGCGAGCCTTTGTCGTAAGGCGTGACCACCAGCAGACGCGGCTCGGGAGCGGCCAGTCCGGCAAGTTGGCGCAGCGGAGTACGCGCGCCGTAATAATTCACGTGCAGGCCCTCGAGCAGCGCTGTCGACGCGCGACCGGTGCGCACGCGCGCGAGTTCATGGCGGAAGGCGCCGACCGCCTCCTCCATCTCCATCCGCGCCATCTCGATCAGATCTTCCGGTTTCTCGTCAGCGGCCACTTTCCACCCAGGTGCCGATCGGTTCACCCATCACGGCCCTTCTTATATTACCTGTCTGACGCAGATTGAAAACGAGGATCGGGAGGTTGTTGTCCTTGCACATCGAGATCGCCGTCAGGTCCATCACCTTAAGGTTGCGTTCGAGCACTTCGAGGTAAGTCAGGCGGTCAAAACGCTTGGCCCCGGGTTCGCGCAGCGGATCGCGATCGTAGACACCGTCGACGTGATGGCTCGCCTTGAGGATGACCTCGGCGCCGATTTCCAACGCGCGCAGGCTCGCCGCAGTGTCAGTAGTGAAATAAGGATTGCCGGTACCCGCGGCGAAAATCACCACCCGCCCCTTTTCGAGATGGCGCACCGCGCGCCGGCGGATGTACGGCTCGCATACCGCCTGCATCTCGATAGCCGAAAGCACGCGGGTCGTGACGCCGGCTCGCTCCAAAGCGTCCTGGAACGCGAGGGCATTGATCACGGTGCCGAGCATGCCCATCTGGTCGGCGCTCGACCGGTCCATCCCGCGCGCCTCGTATTCGCTGCCGCGCAGGATGTTGCCCGCCCCGATGACCATCGCGAGCTGCACGCCGAGGTCGGCTATCTCTTTGATTTCACGGGCAAACGCGGCGAGTATGTCCAGATCGATACCAGCCCCCTGGGCCGGCGCGAGCGCCTGCCCGGAGAGCTTGAGCATCACGCGCTGGAAGCGGGGCTTGTGCGCCGCACCCTCTTCCGCCTCGCTCATCGCTTACGTCTCCCCCTCCGCGCGGGCGATTAAGCCCCGGTCGCCGCGTTGCCGTCGCGCGATTCGCCGAGCTGAAATCGGACGAAGCGGCGAACTTCGATCTTTTCGCCCAGCTTGGCGACGTATTCGCCGATCAAATCCGTAATGGTGCGGTTGGGATCGCGCACCCAAGCCTGTTCGTTGAGACAAATGTCGCGATAGAACTTTTCGAGTTTACCTTCGACGATTTTCTTGATTACCGCTTCGGGCTTGTCCGCCGACTGCGTGGCGTAGATTTGGCGTTCCTGCTCGATGACTTCGGCAGGCACGTCCTCACGGCCGACGCAGCGGGGATTGGCCGCCGCGACCTGCATCGCGATCTCCTTGACCAGGCCCTGGAACTCCGGGGTCTTGGCCACGAAGTCGGTCTCGCAATTGACCTCGACCAGAACACCGAGCTTGCCGCCGGCGTGGATGTAGGATCCCACCGACCCCTCCGACGCGAGTTTCCCCGAGCGCTTGGCGGCCTGCGCGATACCGTGCTCGCGCAGCCAAACGACGGCCTTTTCGAGGTCGCCGCTGGCCTCCGCCAGCGCCTTCTTGCAATCCATTACGCCCGCGCCGGTTTTTTCGCGCAGTTCTCTTACTATACTTGCGTTGATGTCCATTGCCTGGTTCTTGTCTGTGGATTTCCTGCCCGCTCTCGGATGAGGTCCTGGTTCGCCGGCGGCCTTTCCGTTACCGCGAGCGCCTTAAAACAACTACCTGGACGCCCAGGTCTCCCTAGACGCTCTGGCTCGGCGGCTCGGGACTATGCGCATCTTCGGCGCCCGCGCCTAGGTCCTGCTCGCCCTTTTGCCGTTCCTCGGCGATCCGTTTGCCCTCCAGGACCGCGTCGGCCATGGCGGCGGTGAAAAGTTTGATCGCGCGAATCGCGTCATCGTTGCCGGGGATGCGGTACGCGATAAGGTCGGGGTCGCAATTGGTATCGACCACCGCGACCACCGGGATACCGAGCCGTTTAGCCTCGGCCACCGCGATGTCTTCCTTCTTGGTGTCGATCACCCATAGTGCGTCGGGCAGCTTGCGCATGTTCTTGATCCCGGCCAGCGTGGCCATCAGCTTGTCGTGCTCGTGGGCGTTTTCGCTCATTTCCTTCTTGGTGAGCGCCTGGATCATCTCGGGATCGGCCATCATCTCTTCGAGCTTCTTGAGCCGCTCGATCGACTGCCGGATGGTCTGGAAATTCGTCAGCATGCCGCCGAGCCAGCGGTTGTGCACGTAGAACATGCCGCAGCGGTCGGCTTCTTCGCGCACGATGTCCTGGGCCTGCTTCTTGGTTCCGACGAACAGCAACGTGCCGCCCTGGGCGGCAAGGTCGCGCACGAAGTCGTAGGCCTCGCGGAACATCCTCACGGTCTGCTGGAGGTCGATGATATAGATGCCGTTACGGGCGCCGAAGATGTAAGGCTTCATCTTCGGATTCCAGCGGCTGGTCTGGTGGCCGAAGTGAACTCCGGCTTCCAGCAGCTGCTTCATGCTGATTTCGGTCATAAGTCCCCTTGAGCGTCCGTCTCGCTTCCTCTGGCGTGCCGGACGACACTATAAATTATCAAGCCGCGCGGACGAGTTCCTAGCGCGCCCCTTAGCCATTCATCGATTCGAGGAATTCCTCGTTGGTCTTTGTGCCCTGCATCTTGTCCAGCAGGAATTCCATCGCTTCGACCGCGTTGAGCTGCGAGAGCAGCTTGCGCAGGATCCACACCCGGTTGAGCGTGCTGCGCGGCAGCAGCAACTCCTCTTTGCGGGTCGAGGAACGCTGGATGTCGATGGTCGGGAAGATGCGCTTTTCCAGCAGGCGCCGGTCAAGGCCGATCTGCTGGTTGCCGGTGCCCTTGAACTCCTCGAAGATGACCTCGTCCATTCGGCTGCCGGTATCGACCAGGGCGGTGGCGATGATGGTCAGCGAGCCGCCGTCCTCGGTGTTGCGCGCCGCGCCGAAGAATTTCTTGGGCTTGTGCAACGCGTTGGAATCGACGCCGCCGGAGAGAATCTTGCCCGAGGGCGGGACCACGGTGTTGTAGGCGCGCGCCAGGCGGGTGATCGAATCGAGCAGGATGACCACGTCGCGCCCATGCTCGACCAGCCGGCGGGCCTTTTCGATTACCATCTCGGCCACCTGCACGTGGCGCGTGGCGGGCTCGTCGAAGGTCGAACTGACGACCTCGCCCTGAACCGAGCGCAGCATGTCGGTGACTTCCTCGGGGCGTTCGTCGACCAGCAGGACGATCAGAACGATTTCCGGATGATTGTGCGCGATCGCCTTGGCGATCGCCTGCAGCATCATGGTCTTGCCGGTGAACGGCGCCGCCACGATCAGTCCGCGCTGGCCTTTGCCGATCGGCGCGATCAAATCGATGATGCGGGTGGTGTAGTCTTCGTGATCGTATTCGAGCTTGATCCGCTCCTGCGGGATAGAGCGGCGTCAGGTTGTCGAACAGGATCTTGTCGCGCGCCTTCTCGGGCTCCTCGAAGTTGATCGATTCGACCTTCAGCAGCGCGAAGTAGCGCTCGCCCTCTTTGGGCGGGCGAATCAGGCCCGAGACGATGTCGCCGGTGCGCAGGTTGAACTTGCGGATCTGGCTGGGCGAAATATAGATGTCGTCGGGACCGGGCAGATAGTTGTAGTCGGGCGCGCGCAGAAAGCCGAAGCCGTCGGGCAGAATCTCCAGCACGCCTTCGCCGAGGATCGAGCCGTTGCGCGAGGCCTGCGCTTGCAGGATGGAGAAGATCATCTCCTGCTTGCGCATGTTGGTCGCGCCGTCGATGTTGTACTCGCGCGCGATCTGCGCCAGTTCGGTTATCTTGGCGCCCTTGAGCACCTTGAGGTTGAGCGCGCCACCGTCGCTGACGATCCCGCCCACGTGGCGCTCGGACGCGCTCAACGCCTGCGAACTGCTGGCCCGATGACGATCGGCGCCACCCTCAGGCATCATCACCGGGTCGTTGCCTCGCCCATCGTCGTGCTCGGCCACGCCGTTGACTTCACCCGGCCCGACGGCTGTCGCCGCCGTCTGCATGTGGCGCGTATGCGCGACATTGGGGCCGTTGCGATTCTCGTCGCCCTGACCCTGAGCCTCGCCTCTACCGCCCCTGCCCTTGCCCATATGCCTTGTCCGCAAAATTCCTGACTCCAATCCGGCTGAGAAGTGACAGAATCTGACGCTGCCGATCCCTTAACCCAGTCCCCACGCCACCGTGATAGACCGTCGCGCATGCGCTTATGACCCCGAAGGAAAACTTAAACCGGTTATTCCCAAGCCGATCAAATGTATTGGGGCACTTGGTCGCGACGGGAACGCGACACCCAATCTTCGGCGGGTCACTTGGCGGCTGCGGGCGATCCGGATTCTGGCCTGCCTTGGTTCGAAGCGCAGGTCCTTAGATCCAAGCTATCTTAGCCTCTTTGGGCTGTCAACGGGCCGCTTCCCCGTCCGTTCTCTTGTAGAATCGGCCGCAAGTTCGGCAAGTTCCGCGAATCTTGTCAGGTCGATCCAGCGTCTCTGTTCGGCCGCCGTCGCCGCGACGCCGTGCGCGGCGAGAAAGATCACCAGGTCGTCGGCCGGCGGTGCTACGAACTCAAGCGCCGCGGCGGTCCGCGGATGATTGAACCGCAAAGCCATCGCATGCAGCGCCTGGCGATCGAATGAGACTGCCGCTTCCGCAGCTTTGACCTGGCGGCCGCCGTAGAGCGGATCGCCCAGACATGGATGCCCGATCGAGGCCAGGTGTACGCGAATCTGATGAGTGCGGCCGGTCAACGGCCGCACTCCTACGAGCGTCGCACCAGCACCCGCCGCCGGCATCCTCGCGAGCACGCAGACCTGGCTCACCGCCTCGCGGCCGTGACGCGAATTCACCGACATCCGCTTGCGCTCGACCGGATGACGCCCGACCGGGCGCGCAATCGAGAAGCGCTCGCGTGCGACCAGTCCGCGCACCACGGCGAGATAGACTTTGCTCACCGTGCGCTCCTTGAACTGGCGCGCCAATTCCATCCGCGCATACGGCGTCCGCGCAACCACCATCACGCCCGAAGTGTCTTTGTCCAGCCGATGGACGATTCCCGGGCGCATCACGCCGCCCGGCTCGGCCATCGCCGCCATCTCGGGAAAGCGCGCGAGCAACGCGTTGACCAGCGTGCCGCCGGGATGCCCGGGAGCGGGATGCACCGTCATACCCGCCGGCTTGTTGACGACCACGATCTCATCGTCGGCGTAGAGCACTTCGATTGCAGGAGCGTCAGCGGAAGCGTTCGCGGCCGTGTCCGGGTGAGCAGACGACGCCGTCGATCCCGGCGCAGTGGCGGGAGGCTGGATTTCCACCGTGTCGCCGGTGCGGACCGCGTCGGCGGCGCGCGCGAGCTCACCGTTCAGCCGCACCAGCCCGGCCTTTATCATGCGGGCCGCTTGCGAGCGGGAGAACTCCGCGCCGAGCTCGGCGGCGACGAAGACGTCAAGCCGCGTCCGCCCATGCGCCGAATCGACCCTCAAGGTGCGCGCAATCACGGCGCGATCATATCAGCCGCGGCGATTCCGTCGCGCGGCGTCGGCGAAAACTACAGCCGGTAGGGCGCGGGATGACTCTTTTCGTAGGCCGTGATCTCTTGGTCATGGCTTAGCGTCAGCGCCACGTCGTCGAGCCCCTCGAGAAAACACTTCTTGGGGAACGGATCGATATCGAAATGCGCCGACCATCCGAACTTGTCCGAGACCGTTTGCGCGGGCAGGTCAACGGTCAGTTCGTATTCCTCATGCTCTTTGATCGCCGCGAAGATGGCTTCGACCTCCTCGGGCTTGAGAACGATCGGCAGGAAGCCGTTCTTGAGCGAATTGTTGTGAAATATGTCGGCGAAGGAGGGCGCGATCACCGCCTTGAAGCCGAAGTCGGCGAGCGCCCATACCGCATGCTCGCGCGAACTGCCGCATCCGAAGTTGGCTCGCGCGACCAGGATCGACGCGCCTTCGAAGCGCGGTTGGTCGAGCACATAACCCTTGTCGGGCTGATTGCGCCAATCGAAGAAAAGCCCCTTGCCCAGGCCGCTACGAATCACGGCCTTCAGGAATTGCTTGGGAATTACCTGGTCAGTGTCGACGTTGGAACGATCCATCGGAGCGACCAGGCCGGTGAAATTCTTGAACGGTTGCATCGCGGTCTCACCCTCAAAGAAAAGCTGCGGACGACAGCGTACGGCTAACGCCAATCGCCGGAGCAGGCTGAATAGCACAAATCATAGACGTGCCAAACGCGCGCAATACTTTGCCTGCGCGATCCGTCTAGCTCACCGGCCAATCGCGCACGTCGACGAAATGCCCGGTTACCGCCGCCGCCGCCGCCATCGCGGGACTGACCAGATGCGTGCGTCCTCCCTTGCCCTGGCGTCCCTCGAAGTTGCGGTTCGAGGTGCTCGCACAACGCTCGCCCGGCTTGAGGATGTCCGGATTCATCCCCAGGCACATGCTGCATCCGGATTCGCGCCACTCGAAGCCCGCCTCCGTAAAGACGCGATCGAGCCCGAGTTCCTCGGCTTCGGCTTTGACCTGTTGCGACCCCGGCACCACCATCGCCTGCACGCCCTTGGCGACCTTGTGTCCGCGCACGATAGCGGCCGCCGCGCGAAGGTCACCAAGCCGCGAGTTAGTGCACGAGCCGATAAAAACGCGGTCGATACGGATGTCCTGAATCGCGATACCCGGCTGCAGTCCCATGTATTCGAGTGCGCGCTCGACCGCCTGGCGCTCCTCGGCGGTCTTGAGGCTCGCCGGATCGGGCACGTTGCCGGTGACCTCGGCCACCATTCCCGGATTGGTTCCCCAGGTAACCTGCGGTACGAATTCCGTCGCGTCGAACGTGATGCTCTTGTCGAAGCGGGCGCCGTCGTCGGTGCGAAATTTCAGCCAGCGCTCGGCCGCCTTCTCGAAGTCCGCACCGATGGCGACGAAGCGCCGCCCGCGCAGATACTCGACGGTTTTGGCGTCCGCCGCAATCATCCCGGCACGCGCGCCCGCCTCGATCGACATGTTGCTGACCGTCATCCGCTCTTCCATCGAGAGCGCCTCGATAGCTTCGCCGCGATACTCGATGACGTATCCGGTGCCGCCGTCGGTGGTGATGCGCCCGATGATGCCGAGGATCAAATCCTTGGCGGTCACGCCGGGTTTAAGCCGGCCGTCGACGCGAATCTCCAGGGTCTTCGGCTTGGCCTGCCATAGGCATTGCGTCGCCAGCACGTGCTCGACCTCGCTGGTGCCGACGCCGAAAGCCAGCGCGCCGAACGCGCCGTGGGTGGCGGTATGGCTGTCGCCGCATACGATGGTCATCCCGGGCTGGGTGAGACCCAACTCGGGGCCGATGACGTGCACGATACCCTGCTCGGCGTCGCCGAGGTCGAACAGGCGCACGCCGAATTCGCGGCAGTTCGATCGCATCATCTCGATCTGCGCCTTCGAATCGAGATCGGCGATCGGCTTGGTGCGGTCGGTGGTCGGGACGTTGTGGTCCTGGGTCCCGAAGGTGCGGTCAAGGGCGCGCACCTTGCGCCCGCTGTTGCGCAGCGCCTCGAAGGCCTGCGGCGACGTCACCTCGTGAATCAGGTGCAGGTCGATGTAGAGCAGGGCGGGTTCGCCGGGTTGCTCGCGCACCACGTGGCTCTGCCAGATTTTTTCGAAAAGCGTCTCAGCCGCCATGACGAGAACTAACCTCTTCCTGGATGAATGCTGAACCTACCATTATGCCGCCCCGCCGCCCGCCGTCAAATATGGCCCGCGCCGCGACTTTGAGACCGCATCACGTCATGCCGGGCCACGGTCATACCGACCAACTTCGGGTGCGACGGCCAACCGGGACACCTACCCGCTCTGTCTCGGGAACAGCGATAAGGCGATGGCGACCTAAGATCCGTTTTCGTCCCTGTGGGCGATACCCATTTGCACCGTTGCTTGTATGAAACAATGAGTCAGATATAATAGGTGACGTATCCGCAGATGGGAGCTGAAATGCCAGCTAAAATGTCGACCAACAATGTTCTGAGCGAGAGATTCGAAGCCGTCGGCGAGGTTGCGGTCGATGAGAGAAACCGGATTTCCCTCACCAAAGCTTTGGAGTCGCTAAAGGCTCTGTTTAAAGATACGCAAGGACTGCGCTTTTCTATTCAGGTGAACGAGGCAGGGCAGCTCTTGCTGTCACCCGTTGTATCCGTGCCTCTGCATGAAGCGTGGCTGTACCGCAATCCCGACGCTATCGCGAAGCTGCGTAAAGGGCTATCGCAGGTCGGTGGTCAACTCAAGGATCTTGGGGCTTTCGAGAAATACGCGGACGATGACATCGAATAAGTGTGGCCTTTAATGTTCGCTTCACACCCCAGGCAGAGGCCGACCTCACCGATTTAGAATTTGATCCATCCGCTGCCAAGCGCTTAAAAGCTGTGCGTAAGGCGTTAGGCTGGCTACAACGTAACCCGCGGCATCCCAGCCTGAACACGCATCATTATTCGCAGCTTTCAGGACCGAACGGCGAGAAGGTCTATGAGGCGTACGCGCAAAATCGGACGCCAGCCGCTTTTCGTATCTTCTGGTGCTACACGCTCAAGGCCGCCGGCGAAATCACCATCATCGCAATAACTCCACATCCCTGATTTCGAATCCGGCTTGTCACGTCGTCCATCCGATTACTTGATACGGCGGGTGGGCGCGGCGCGCTCCGCGTGGACGAGCCCGCGCGTGACCGCTTCTTCGCCGAAGCGCGCGGCCACCTTGTCGAGCGCGCGGTTGAGCCGGTCATGGCGCGCCTCGCGGGCCGGCGCATCGCCGAACAGCGCCAGTTGCGCCGCCGCGTGAGCGTCACGCACCAGGTTATGCACCTGCACGCCGGCGAGACGCACCTGCTCGCGTTCCCGCACCCGCGCCAGCAGCGCCCGTGCGACGCGCGCCACTTCCGCCCCGTCGTCGGTCGGAGCCTCGAGCGACTGGCTGCGGGTCACGATCGGATAGCGGCCCTGCCCGAGCGGCCGCGCGAGCTTGAGCTTGAGCGTCACCGTGCGCGCACGCACACGGTCCGCGCGAAGCCGCCGCCCGAGCGCGTCGGAATGCGCGATCAGCACGCGCGCCAGCTCCAGCGATTCGAGCGCGAGGTCGTGCTCGAACGTGCTTTCCTCGCCGTAGGACTTGCGTTCGTAGTCGCCCACGACCGGCCGCGGGTCGCGTCCCAGCGCGAGTTCATGCAGATGCGGCCCCGCCGCGCCAAACATCGCGTGGAGGCGGGCGGCGTCGGCGCGCGCGAGGTCGCCGATCGTCGCGATCCCCGCCTGATGCATCCGCTCGAGCGTCACTCGCCCGACGCCCCATAGACGCTCGACCGGCAGCGGCCCGAGGAAATCCGTCAGCTCGTCTGGCTCAACGATTCGCAGGCCGTCGGGCTTGGAGAGGTCGCTAAGAATTTTGGCCGCCATCTTGGTCGGCGCGATTCCGACCGACACCACGAGGCCGGTCGCCTCGCGCACGCGATGCTTCAGGGCGCGTCCAGCGTCCATCGGCGAAGCGAACAGGCGATGCGTTCCGGTCAGATCGAGAAAGGCTTCATCGAGCGAGAGCGGCTCGACGATCGGGGCTGAACTCGTCGAAGGCCGCGCGCACCACGCGCGAGATCTCGGCATAACGCGCCATCCGCCCCGGCACGAAGATGCCCTGCGGACACAGGCGATGCGCTTCGTGGGCCGGCATCGCCGAGCGCACGCCGAAGCGTCGCGCTTCGTAGGAAGCCGACGTCACCACGCCGCGCCGGCTGCGTCCGCCAACGATTACCGGCAGGCCGCGCAGCGCCGGATTGTCGAGTTGCTCGACCGAGGCGTAAAAGGCGTCCATGTCGGCGTGCGCGACGACTCGCGGCCACGGCGCGGCGGAGCCGCCGGGATTCATCGGGATCCTCCCGGGGACGCCGTGGGCGCCGCCGTGCGCGCAAACCCGAGATCGGCAAAGACCGCCTGCGCGGCGCGCTCGCCGCCCAGCACGCAGTCGGGAATTCCGACCCCGCGGAATGCCGCCCCGGCAAGCTCGAGCCCCGGCAGCGCGGCCGCCGCGCGCTCGATCTCGGCCACGCGGGCATGATGGCCTACCGCGTATTGCGGCATCGAGTCGGACCATCGGTTGACCTGCGACCACAGCGGCGCGGCGTCGACTCCGAGCAGCGCGCGGAACTCTTCGCGCACCACCGCGGTCATCGCGGCGTCGTCGAGAGCCATCAATTCGCTCTGCATCGCGCCGCCGACGAAGCCGCGCACCAGGATCGTTCCGGCCGGCGCGCGGCCGGCGAACTTCAGACTGGTAAAGCTGCCGGCGATGATCCTGCGCCGTTCGATCGCGGGCACCACGAAACCGAAGCTTCGGGGCGCGCGCGGAAAATCGCCTTCGCGCCAGGCGAGGTTGACCACCGCCGCCGACGCGTAATCGATTTTTCCAAGCGCGTGCGCAAGCGCCGGCGCGTGATGCTCGAAGAGCGGTGCCGCGCGATAAGCCGGCAGTGCGCAAATCACCGCGTCGGCTTCCAGAGCGGCACCGTTAGCCGTCACGACGCGCCATCGCGGCACGCGCCCGGCCGCGCCTCCGCCGTCGATTCGCTCGAGCGCCACAACTTCGGCATCGCGCCGCACGGTCTCGCCGAGCCTTTGCGCGAGCGCGTCGACCATCGTGCCGATTCCGCTCCGCAGGCTCGCGAAGAGGCTCCAGCGCGCCCCGCTGGTGCCGCTCGGAGCGCCGGGTTTACCGGATTTGGCGTCGTGCGCTCGCGCTGCCGCCCGCAGTCCGCGGATAACGCTGCCGTGGCGTGTTTCCATTTCAGCGAAGCGCGGCAGCGTCGCGTGCAGGCTCAGGCGCTCGGGGTCGGCGGTGTAGATTCCTCCGGCAAGCGGCTGCGCGATTCGTTCGAGCACCTCGTGCCCGAGCCGGCGCGTCACGAAAGACGCCAGGCTTTCATCACTGTGCCCGAGGCGGCGCGGTATCAACGGCTCGATCATCAGGCGGAGCTTGCCGAATGGCGAAAGCAGCGGGCTTCGCAGCATCGGCAGCATCCGCGATGGTGCGAGCAGCGAAAAGCCGTCGGGAATTTCGACCAGCGCTCCGTTGCGCACGACGTAAGTGCGGCGGAACTCGGGGCGCGTGCCAGTAAGCTCGCGCGTCGAGGCCAAGACGGCGTGCAAGGTCCAGCGCCCAGGGCTTCTCGGTGAGGAAGGAATCGGCGCCCGCCTCGGCGATGAATCCCTGCTCGCGAATCGTGCGGAGCGCGCCGCCCAGGCGCGGGCCGCGTTCCAGCAGGGTCACCTGCAGCGGTGCCTCATGCTTCGCCGACAGCTCCAGGAGCCGAAATGCGGCGCTGAGCCCGCTGATTCCGCCACCCAGAACTACGATTCGAGGCGCGCCGGGGCCAGCCATACGAGTGCTACCGATCGCCCGCGGGGCGGACGGGCAGACGCTCGCGAATCAGCGCGGCGATCATCTCGATGAAGCGCGGATGCTCGCCGACGGTGGCCGCGCGTACCATCGTCACGTCCGTCTCGCGCGCCACGCGCGCCGCCTCGACGTCGAGGTCGTACAGTACTTCGACGTGATCGCAGATGAAGCCGATCGGCGCTATCACCGCCGGTTGTCCTCTGATCCCGCGCAGCACGTCGGTTACGTCGGGTTCCAGCCACGGATCGCGCGGGCCGCCGCTGCGGCTCTGGAAGGCGAGGGTCCATTCCCGCCGTCCCAGGCGTTCCGTGATGAGCCGCGCCGATTCGCGCAGTTGCTCGACGTAT
Organism: uncultured delta proteobacterium; assembly: GCA_963755905.1. Taxonomy (GTDB): domain Bacteria; phylum Desulfobacterota; class Binatia; order Binatales; family Binataceae; genus JAKAVN01. The sequence goes on along the minus strand of CAVWLM010000001.1, from coordinate 1,115,173 downwards.
GGGCTCGCCGCAGCCATCGCGGCCGGGATGCTATGGGCGGTGAAGATGAGTTGCGCGCGGTTGCGGGCCGCGGGTTCGAGACGCGCGAGCGCGTCCGCGACGCGATCGGCCGCGGCCTCGATGAACAGCGGATGCGCGTGCCATTCGCCGAGGTAGTCGACCACCGGCGCGGCGGGGCCGATCCGTTCGCGCGCCTCCTCGACGTTGCGCAGGTAACGGTCCCAGCTCGCTTCGCATCGATGGGCCGCGAGCACGAAGCCCAGCGCGCGCCGGACTCCGTTTCGTAAAAGCTCGCGAAGCGCGTCTTCGAGCCAGGGCGCCGTATTGCGCATCCCGAGCACGACCGGGAGGTTTACGTCCTCGCGCGCAAGCCGTTCCCGCAGCGCGGCGGCCTGGCGCTCGGTTATTTCGTTAAATGGCGAGCGTCCGCCGATCGCTTCATAGTGATGAACGACTTCCTCGTAGCGCTCACGCGGAATCGGCCGCCCGGCCGTCACGCGGTCGAGGAAGGGGCGGATCTCGGCAAGGCTCGCCGGTCCGCCGAAGCCGATTAGAATGATCGCGCCGTATTGCGGTTCCTCGCTCATCCCTTTGTTGTCCCGGCCTTCATTTTTGGCTCATCTCGTGCACCGCATCGACCAGCGCGCGCACGTGGTCGACCGGCGTCTCGGGCAGGATGCCGTGGCCGAGGTTGAAGATGTGGCCTGGACGGCCGGCGGCCTGGTCGAGAATCGCGCGCACCCGCCGGCGAATCTCGGGGATGCCCGCGAAGAGCGCGACCGGATCGAGGTTGCCCTGTACGCCCACGCCATAACCGAGGCGCGCCCAGGCCTCGTCGAGGCTCACTCGCCAATCCAGTCCGATAATGTCGCCGCCCGCCTCCCGCATCAGCTCCAGCAGATTGCCGGTCACGGTGCCGAAATGAATCACCGGCACCCGCGCGCTTAGCGCCGATATAACCGCGGCACTATGCGGCAGAACGAAGCGGCGATAGTCGTCGGGCCCCAGGATGCCGACCCAACTGTCGAAAAGCTGCACGATGTCCGCGCCCGCCGCGATCTGCATGTCGAGATAGTTCACGGTCGCGCGCGCGAGCAAATCCATCAGGCGATGCCACGTCGCGGGCTCGGTGTACATCATCGTCTTGGTCGCCTGGTACTGGCGGGAGCCGCCGCCCTCGATGAGATAGGAAGCGAGCGTGAAGGGCGCGCCGGCGAATCCGATTAGCGGGGTGCGGCCGGCAAGCGCGCGGCGCACCATTCTGATCGCGTCGCCGACAAAACTCAGCGAGCTCGCGGCGTCGATGGGCGCAATGCGCTCGACATCGGCAGCCGAGCGCATCGGGCGCTCGATAATCGGGCCGCCCTCCTTCTCGTAACGCAGCCCGACCTCCATCGGGATGAGCGGCAGCAGGATGTCGGCGAAGATGATCGCGGCATCGACGCCAAGACGCTCGACCGCGGTGACGGTGACCTCGGCGGCGATTTCGGGCCGCCGGCACATCTCGAGAAAATCGTGTTGCGCGCGAACGCGGCGATACTCAGGCATGTAGCGTCCCGCCTGGCGCATCAGCCACACCGGCGTATAGGGCGCGGACTCGCGGCGGCACGCGAGCATCATCGGATGGTCGTTAAGCGCCGCGATCACCTCGGCGTCTGATTCAACTTTCGCGGTCACTTTCAAAGGCATTTTGATAAAACATGCGCACGCGGCGATTACGCCACGGGCTATCTTGGCGCGCCGCGCCGGGCCAAGTCCACGGGGGCGGTCAAAGCCATCCCGGCTCATTCAGCCGGCATCCGAAGCAGCACCCTGTTTTACGCCTCAAGCGCGCTGTGTTAGCTCTGGCAGCGGAGGCACGCCGCTTCGATGAGCCAGCCATTGGTTACGGTCACCAAGGAAAATGGAATCGCGACGGTTACGCTCAACCGCCCGGAGAAGCTCAACGCGCTCAACCGCGAGATGCGCGGGCAGTTTTGCCGCGCGATGCAGGAGCTGGGCGCCGATCCTGCAACCGCCGTGGTCATACTTACCGGCGCTGGGCGCGCGTTCTCGGCGGGGCTCGACCTCAAAGAGCTGGGCGCCGAGGGCATCCGTGAGATCGGCGGCGCAACCTTCATCTCGGTGGTCGAGCGGATGGAAGCACCGGTCATCGCCGCGGTCAACGGCTACGCGGTAACCGGCGGCTTCGAGCTGGCGCTCGCCTGCGACATCATTCTCGCGGCCGAGACCGCGCAATTCGCCGATACGCATGCCCGGGTGGGTGTGATGCCGGGTGGCGGGATGTCGGCGCGGTTGCCGCGCGCGATCGGCGTGCGCAAGGCCAAGGAACTCTCGCTGACCGGCAATTATTTGAGCGCGCGGGACGCGGAGCGGCTCGGTCTGGTCAACCGGGTAGTGGCGGCGGATCAACTGATGGCGGCGGCCGACGAGCTGGCCCGCCAGATCCTCGGTGCCGACCAGCGCGTGGTCCGCCAGATGAAACGGCTCATCAATATGGCGACCGAGGCGCCGCTCGGCGAAGGGCTGCGGATCGAGCAGGACTTCTTCCGCGCCTTCAATCAGAGCGGCAACTTCAAGGCCGTGGAGGGCCGCCGCGCGGCCGTGGTCGAGCGCGGGCGCTCGCAGACGCGCAGCTAGCGGGGCGGAGAACGATGGGTAGAGGACATACGAAGCATTGGCGGCGTTCAGTTCTGGCAATTATCTTGCCGCTCGCGATGGCGCTGGCGGCGTCGCGCGCGACCGCCCAAAGTAAGACCGACGCGGCGGCCGAGGCCGGCGCGGCCTCCCAGGGTGAAATTCCCGCGGCGCAGATTCCCAAGGCGATCGCCAACGCGCTGAACTCGCCCGATCGCCCGGCCGCCGACAGGGAGTTGGACGCGGGGCGGCACTCCGATCAGGTCTTGGCTTTTTTCGGAATCGCGCCCGGAATGAAAGTCGCGGACCTATGGGCGGGCGGAGGCTACACGACCGACTTGCTGGCGCGGACAGTAGGGCCGGGCGGCAAGGTTTACTCGCAAAACCCGCCGTTTCCGCCCGCGTTCAAAAAGAGCGAGGACGCGTGGAAGGCGCGGCTCAAGGAGCCCGGGCTGGGCAACGTGGTCGAATTGCAAAAGCCTTTCGACCATCCTGACGACATCCTGCCCGTTCCGCCGGAATCTCTCGACGCGGTGATCATCAACATGAACTACCACGACATGGTCGGGCGCGGGTACGATCGCGCCGGGATCAACGCGGCCGTGTTCAAAGCGCTCAAGCCCGGCGGCGTCTATGGCGTCATCGACAACAGTGCCGCCCCCGGCTCCGGCGCGCGCGACGCGAATACCCTGCATCGCATCGACGAGGCCTTCGAGATAAGCGAGATAAAGCAGGCCGGCTTCAAGCTCGAGGCGGTCTCCAACGTGCTGCGCAACCCCAAGGACGATCGCACCTGGTTCATCATGCAGCATCGCGGCGAACAGGATCGCTTCGTGCTGAAGTTCGTAAAGCCGCGTGGCGCCGGCGGAATCGGCGCGGGATTGCCGCATTGACACCCCCGGGGGGGGCGATTTTTTCCGCGCAACGCGCTATATGGATAGCGGACATATAAACGGCGAGGTCACTTTAGAGGTCATATTATGAGAACTGGCTACATGCTGCTGTTCCAGAATGCCCATCAGGGGATGTCGGACTCCGAGATGGTGCGCCACGAGATGCGCATCGCGGAACTCGCCGAGCCGCTGGGCTTCGACACCATCTGGAGCGCCGAACATCACTTCGACGCCTACTCGATGCTGCCCGACAACTTCCAGGTGCTTACCTACCTGGCCGGACGTACCAGCACGATCCATCTCGGCACGGCCGCGGTGATCCTGCCGTGGAACGATCCGTTGCGGGTGGCCGAGAAGGTCGCGATGCTCGACGCGCTATCCGGCGGACGATTCATCCTGGGGTTGGGCCGCGGCCTCGCCCGGATGGAATACCGGACCTTCGGTATCGACATGAATGAATCGCGCGACCGCTTCAACGAATCGGCGAAGATGATTCTCGAGGCGTTGCGCACCGGTTATATGGAAGGCAACGGGCCCTACTACAAGCAGGCGCGCGCCGAGATCAGGCCGCGGCCGGAGCGCTCTTTCGACGACCGCCTTTATGGAGTCGCGATGTCGCCTGAGACTTCACCGGTCGTGGGCGAGTTGGGCGCGCGCATGATGTTCTTTATCCAGTTCGCGCTGGAGCAGCATCTGCCGGGCGTCGAGCTGTACCGCGAGGCCTACCGCAAGTCCCAGCATCGGCCGGCGCCGCCGCCGCTCGCGATCGATTTTACCATCTGCGACCGCGATGGCGGCCGTGCCGAAGAGATGATCCGGCGCTACGCGGCCGGCTACTACCTCTCGGTGATCAAACACTACGAGTTGAACGAGGACTATCACTCGAAGCTCAAAGGCTACGAGAATTACGCCAACGCAAGCCAGATTCTGCGTGAGACGGGCCTCGACAAGGCGGCCGAGATCTACGCCACCCAGCAGGCGTTCGGCACGCCGCAACAAATCCTGGACAAGCTCGAGAAGCGGCGCAGCCAGCTCGGCGATTTCGAATGGAATGTGTGTACGAGCTTCGCCGGCTTGCCGTTCAAGGACGTCGAGTCGAGCACGCGGCTGCTCGGCAAGGAAGTCCTGCCCGAAGTGCGAAAGTGGGGCGAGGACAGCTTCGAACCGCTGCGCGCCTCGGCGTAGCGGCCAGACCGCGCGACATCAAGTAACCTGTGCGGAAGGCCGGACGGCGCAAGCTGCCCGGCCTTTTGCTTTTCGACGTCTGTCCTCCTCACGTCGATGCGATCCAGGTATGTTGACGGCTGCGATAACAACGTACTAGTTATTATCGATAGTCGGTCGATTTCGATAATTAACCCTGTGCGACCGAGTCCCTAATTTCACTGACGAAAATTAGGACACGAGCCACGCGAAGTGGCTTGGTGGGCCAAGGGCGGGCGGTCTTTGAACTTCTTGTCATCCTGAACGAAGTGAAGGATCACGCGCGGTTCTCCGCGCGTTCAGGCGAGGCATTAAAATGGCTGGAGACGGCGCAGCCTCTTTGGATACACCAATGAGAGTATGCTAAATCTGCTACTCGTCAGTTACGCTTCTGCTTGAGTGCTAACAACCTCACCGGCTGTACGTATAGCGTGTCGAACAATAGTTCAATGTAGCCGAGAAGCTGCTCACCGTCTTCTTTACTCGGTGTCGGTGGGTCCTCGTCGTGTCCTGTCGCGTTCGCCCACTGGCGTACCTCATCGGCTTGCCCCCAAAGAAGTTGGGTGATTTTTCCTTTATCCACGAGGTCTTTAATCTTGGAACACTCCTGCTCACGCTGCATACGAATTAGTGCTGTTCTGGCCGCCAACAGCGCAGCCATCTCAGCACCTGCCGCGTGAGCCTTCTTGGCATCAACAAATGCTTCCCTCACGTTTGAAGGAATCTCAGGAGCGACGATCGTACCCGCGAGAGGAAAAAGGACCTGCCTGAGGTGGTTTACGATGAACTCGCGGTTACATTCGTAGCATCCGATGATGCCGTACTCAGCGCTCGTGAGGTCGTAGTACGCCCCTAAGCTTTCAGAGCCAGGGAGTGCGCTTCCGGCCTCGCTGACACCGCCCTCAATCGGCAGACCACGATGTGTATATATCTGCCCGTATCCGCGCTTGTAACGGAAAACGATTTTGGTCTGGCAATGTGGGCAATGAACGGTCATAGGCAATTCCTACCGGCCGAAGTGTCTCCATCGCGATTCGTCACCTAAGGTTAACGTACCCCACGGTGGTGAACTGCCACCAAGTGCACAACGTAACATTCCTCGAACCAAGCTTCGCTCCCTACGGAAGAATCTTGAAAGTACTAGGATTTGCGGATGAGTTTAGTGACGCCGTCTCCAAGCGCTTGCTGACAAGTTTCCAGACGTCGTCTAGGTAGGGACTAAGAGCTGCTGCAATTCTTTCCGCTGAAAATGCCGTTCAGCGGGTCTCCATCGGTGTTTACGCGCTGGCGAGGATTTCTTTCGCGCGCTTCAGGTCTTCCGCGATTTGCGCGGCCAGGGCCTGGCCCGAATCGAACTTGCGCTCGCCGCGGATCCGTTCGAGGATCTCCAGCCGCACCTTTGCCCCATAAATGTCGCGATCGAAATCGAAGATGTGCGCTTCGATCGTGCGCGCCGGCTCGGCGAACGTCGGGCGCATCCCAATGTTGGTTATCGAGGCGAACGCGCCGTCGGGCAGGATCACGCGCGTAGCGTACACGCCGTCGGGCGGCAGGCATTCGGTCGCGGAATCGATGTTGGCGGTCGGAAAACCGATCGTGCGCCCGCGCTCGCGTCCGTGGACGACCGGGCCGCTCAGGAAATGGTTGCGGCCGAGCAGCCGCGCGGCAGTGCGCATCTCGCCCGCCGCGATTAGCTCGCGCACCCTCGTCGAGCTCACTACTTCGCCCTCGACCGTTATCGGCCCGACCACGATAGTCTCGAAGCCCATCTGCCGTCCCAGCTCGGACATCACCTCGGCGTTGCCGGCGCGTGCGTGGCCGAAACTCACGCTATGTCCGACCACCACCTCGCGCGCGCCGATTCTCCCGACCAGGTATTCGCGCACGAATTCGGCGGGCGTGAGCTGACTCAGCGCCTGGGTGAATGCGATCACGATCACCCCGTCGATTCCCGAGTTACCGAGCAGTTCGAGCTTGTCCTCGGGCGCCAGGATGAGACGCGGCGCGCGTGCTGGAGCAAGCACCTTGGCCGGCGTCGGATCGAACGTCAGGGCGAAGGCGGTGCCGGCGGCCGCGCGCGCCCGATCGATGGCTTTCTTCAGGATGGCGCGATGGCCGAGATGGACGCCGTCGAAATTACCGAGCGCGACCACGGGATGAGGATGCGGCGGAAGCTGGTCGATTGCTTGAATTATTTCCATCGCTCAAGGTGCGTCGCGGGCCCGCGAACGGCGGCGTACCGTGCCGTTATCCGTTACGCGCCGCGATGCGCTCGCGCTAGTTGCTCGCTATGCTTTTCATCATCGCGTCGGCGGAAGCCGCCTCGGGCGTGCCTGGATGGTCGCGGATCAGCTTCTGCAGCGTCAGCCTGGCATCGAGCGAATCATTGGTGCGCAAAAATGCCTGCGCTTCGCGCAATTGCGCGTCGGCGGCGAACCGGCCCTTCGGATAGCGCATCGCGAGATCGTTGAATTGCAGAATCGCCTGATTGTAATTCGCCGGGTCGCGCGCGCCCAGCTCGAACAGCGCGTTAGCCGAGAAATACTCCGCCGGCTCGGCCAGCGGCGACTTGGGATGGGCCCGCTGGAAGGCCTGGAACTTGGCGATCGCGTTGGGGTACTTGGCGGCCTTCATGTCGACCAGACCGTCGCGATAGATACGCGACCCGGGCTCCGAACTGCCGCTCGCGGCGGCCAACGCCTGGTCGAGCGCGGACTGCCATCCGGACACCGCCGGCTCGGGCGGCGGCGCCTCTTCCTCGCTCTCGGCGGGAGCCTCGGTCTCATCGGGAGCGACCGAGGCGCTTTCCGCGCCTGGCGCGACGCCGGGCGCCGCAGCGGGAGCACCCGGCATTCCGGGCGCACCGGGCATCCCCGGTACACCGGGCGTGCCTGGTACTGCGGGAGCACCCGGGACACCGGGCGCCCCTGGTATAGCTGGAGCGCCTGGGACGCCGGGAGCACCTGGTGCGGGCGGTGTTCCGGCGGCGGTCGCATTGATCTGCGACTCTAGCTTGGCGATGCGGTCCTTGAGCACCGCAGTCTGCTTGGAATCGCTGTTCGCGCCATTCTGCTGCAGTTCCGTGAGGCGATCGTTGAGCTGGGCGATTTTATCCTGCATCGCGGCCATCTGCTGCTGATCGTTGGCGATCATCTCGCGCATCGATTGCTCGTTCTGCGACACCGTGTCGAGGTCCGAGCGCGCGGCGCATCCGCCGAGGCCTGTCGCGATCGCAAGCAGCCCAATAGCGCCCCATTTGAGCATGCGGTTATCGAGCATACGCGCCGCCATCCGCGCTACTGCTGCACCACGAAGTGATCGCGCCGATTTTGTGCCCAGCATTCGTCGGTTTCCTCGGTGCAAACCGGCAGTTCCTTGCCGTAGCTGATAGTTGACATCCGGTCGGCCCCGACGCCCAGGGTTTCGAGGTAATCCTTGGCCGCCTGCGCGCGCTTCGCGCCAAGCGCGATATTGTACTCCTCGGAGCCTCGATCATCGCAATGGCCCTCGATTTGAACGTGCGCGGCCGAATGCTGGGAGAGCCAGTCCGCGTTGGATTTCAGGATTTGGCCGTCCTGCGCGCGAACCGAATAGTCATTGTAATCGAAGTAGATATCGCCAAGGGGTCCCTGTCCATTCGCGCCCAGCGTACCGTTTTGGAACCGGTTGAGCGAACTGCTGCCATTGGCGCCGAGGCCGTTCTCGCCAAGCCCCGGGCCTCCCACGGGAACCTGACTCGCGCCGGTATTTTGCTTCGACGAGCATCCAGCCACCATCGCGAGCGCCATCGCCGCCGCGGCTATCACGGCGAATCTTCCGAGACGCCCTCCGTTAATCACCGAGCCACCACGACCACGTGGGAGAACTGTCATTGCCTTCATCCTCCATCAAAGCGGAAATAACTTTGCCGGTTTGCGATTGCGTATTGACCTGCATCAGGTAAAGCCGTGCGTGACCGCTGCGGTTCGAGCTGAAAACCAGGTAACGCCCGTCGGGCGACCAGCACGGCGACTCGCAGGAGCCGTCGTCCTGGGTCAGTTGCGCTGGTGAGCCGCCCGCGGCCGGTACGATAAAGATGTTAAACCCGCCGGAGCGGCTCTGGTAGGCGATCCATTTGCCATCGGGCGAGAACGACGGCGAGGTGTTGTAATCGCCCTTGTAAGTCAGGCGGCGCGCCGGTCCGCCGCCGACGCTCATCACGTAGACTTGCGGCGTGCCCGAGCGGTCCGAGGTGAAAGCGAGCTGTTGTCCGTCGGCCGAGAACGCCGGGTTGACGTTGATCCCGCGGCCCTCGGTGAGTTGGCGGATTTCGCCGCCGGTGCGCTCGAGCAGGAAAAGATTGGTGCGGCCGCCGCTCTCGACCGCCGCGACTATCTGACTGCCGTCCGGTGAGAGAGCGCCGCCGATTACAGTGCCGTGCGGACTGTCGATTCTGATTTCGGTGCGTGCGGCCACGTCAAACAGGTAAAGCACGGGCTCGCCGGACTTGTAGGAAAGATAGAGCACGCTCGCCGCGCTGCGCGCGAACTTCGGGAACAGGTTGATAGTCGGGTTGTCGGTGACGCGAAACAGGCCGCCGCCGTCAGGCGCCGCAAGATAGATTTCCTTGAAGCGGCCGCCGCCGGTCGAGACGAATCCGATCCGCGTGTCGAACGGCCCCTGGACGCCGGTCACCGCCTTGATCACCGAATCGGCAAAGCGCCGCGCCATCTGCGCCACGTCGCCGGGTCCGCCGGAAAAGCGCGTGCCGAACATCCGGCGCTGCTGGGCAACGTCGAACATCAACGCCTCGACCGAAATCTGGCCGCCGCTGACCGTCACCGCGCCCTTCACCAGGAATTCGGCGTTGAGCGAGCTCCAGTCGCCAAAATTGAATTTGCCCAGGTCGTAGCCCGAGTTCTGCGGATCTTCGATATACGACTTCGGCGAGATGATGGAAAAGAAGCCGCTGAGTTCGAGGTCGCGGCGCAGGACTCTGACGAAGTCGTGCGACGCCGTGCCCTGGTCGTCGCCGCCGAGGTTTTTGAACTCCGAGACGGCGATCGGCGCGGCGGTCGAGCCGGGGCCGCTGATAGTCATATGTATCGGCTCTGCGTAAACGCCGCCCGCACCGGCGAGCGACAGCAGCGCGAGGGCCGCCAGCGTCGAGATAAACCGCCTGATCATTTTTCCGCCAAGGCATCCGGGCCCGCCGCGCATCTCGCGCCTGCCCGTCCGCCGCCTCTCCGTCCCCCCTACGATTTCAGCTCACCCAGCTTGAAGTCCGCGTCGACGCCTTCGCCGAACTCCGGACGATACTTCTCCGGCGGCGGCGGAAACGGTGCGGCACGCCTGATCGCACGAATCACCGAATCGTCGAACGCCGGGTCCCGCGAACTCTGCGTCAGCCTGACGCCGGTCAAATTCCCGTCGGAGCCGATCGCGAAAGTCACGCTGGTGGTCAGGTCGCCGCTTCCGCCTACGTAATTCCACGCCTTCTTAATCCGATCCTGTACCATCTGATAGTAGAGCAGAAATTGCGGGTCCTGTTGAATCCCCATGCTGCCCTTTCCGGAGCCTACGCCGTAGCCCTCGCCCGCACGCGGCGCATTGGCGAGTACCGGACCGCCGCCCGCCGCCCCTTCGGCTCGCGCCTTTGCCTCCTCCGCCAGATGCTCCTTGAGCAGTCTTTCACGTAAAGCATTGAGCTGCTCCTTGACGCTGGGTGTCGGTTCGGCCCGCGCTATCACAATCTCGTTTGGCTTGGGCCGCTGATGCGCGTGTCTGGGCATGGGCGTGGGCGTCGGGAGCGGACGGCGATGACGCGGCGCAGCCGTCGGCCGCGGAGTGGGCCGGCGTTTGGGTCGCGGCGTCGGCGCGCGAGTTGGTTTCGGCGTCGGCGCCAGCGTTGGCTCGGCGGTCGGCTCCTCGGTGGGCTCGGGCGTCGGCTCCGGAGTGGGCGTCGGCGTCGGGGAGGCGCCCATATTGAAGGCAATCACGGTTTTCGCAGTGTCGGGCGGGACCGGCGGCGGTGGAGGAGGCTTATGTTGCTCGACGACCGGCTTGGGCTGCCGGACGCGATCCTGCGGATGCGGCTGGTCCTGGCTCAGACGTGGCAGATGGGTGCCCAAATCGCCGGCCGGTATATTGTCGACGATCTTCACTGTGTAGGCGGGCGGCGTCGTGTCGGGGCGGTGGAAATACGCCGGCAGGATGAACAGGACCAGCGCGAGAAACACCGCGTGGCCCAGCGCCGACAGGATGATCGCTCCGGCGTAGCCCAGCCGCGAGGAGCGGTCGCGGCCATCAAGGTCTGGCTTTTCCACCGCGCGATCCGCCCGGCGCCGGGCCCGAGTCCGCCCGCGGCATCTCGGTCACCATCCCGACGTTTTCGATTCCCGCCGCCTTGATCGCCGCCATCGTCTTGATCACCGTGCCGTAGGGCACGTCTTCGTCGGCGCGCACGAAGACCTCGCGGTCGGGCCGCGCGACGGCGATCGCCTGGAGCTTCTCGGTCAACTGGTCGAGACCGAGCTTGGTGTCGTTGAGGTAGACTTCCTGGTTGCGAGTGATCGAGACCACGAACTGCTCTTCCTTGCCGGGCAGCGCGGAGGCGCTTACCCGCGGCACGTTAACCTCGACGCCCTGCTGGATCATCGGCGCCGTGACCATGAAGATCACCAGCAGCACCAGCATCACGTCGACCAGCGGCGTGACGTTGATTTGCGAGGCTAACTGCCCGCGCTGACCCGATTCGAAAGCCATCCGCTGCGCCCCTGGGGGCCGGCGTCCTTACGATAAGAAATGACGCCCGGCGATGTTGATAAATTCGGAGGTGAAATTTTCCATCTCGATGGCGAGTTCGCGCACCCGGGCGGTGAAATAGTTGTAGAGCATCTGCGCCGGAATCGCGGCGACCAGGCCGATCGCGGTAGTGATGAGCGCCTCGGCGATACCTGGGGCGACCGCCTGGATGTTCGAGGAATGGGCCGCCGAGAGCCCGATAAACGCCGTCATGATTCCCCACACCGTACCGAACAGCCCGATGAACGGGCAGGACGATCCGGTGGTAGCCAGAAACGTGATGCCCTTTTCAAGTTTGGTGGTTTCGACGTTGGCCTGCCGGCGCATCGCACGGGTTACGTTCTCGACCCCGCCGAGATCGGTCGAGAAACCAGTCTCGGCACCCACCGCCTGGCGTTTGGCGCGCGTGAGCTGGAGCAGTTCCTGGTAACCGGCGCGAAACACCTGGGCGACAGGACTGCGAGTCAGGCCCACGCTGCCGCTATGAATCGCGGCGAGATTTTTGGATTCCCAGAACAGTGTAATAAAGCGTTCGGACTCCCGGCGGGCGTGAGAAATCTGGTTGAGCTTGTAGATAATGATGCCCCAGCTCACCACGGAGAAGAAGACCAGCGTCCACAACACCGCCTGCACCACCGGGCCTGTTCCCAGCAGCAAGTCAGCCACCCCCATCGTACCGGGGCCGCCTAACTCATGGGGCATACCGCTTCCCGCTCCACCACGCCTGTTAGAACGCTATCGGACCGATTGCGTTGCAATCAATTTACGTTGTGGCTGAAGCGGGGGCAAATCGCTTTCGGCGTAGCAGCGTTGGCTTCAGACTTTTCGAGCTCTATTGCGAGGCGCGTGCGAGTGCGATGACGATGCGCGGGATGCGAAGGCCCCAAGCCGCGCCATACTTCGCGCTCTGCATTAATTGTTGCTGCCCACTTGTGGAAATTGTGATAGTTTGAATTTCAAACTAAAATCACCCGGCCGTATGCCGGCGGTTTGTTGACCGGGGTGTATCCCGGGGGAGACTCATCTGAGGGAGGATTGCGCCGTGGGGATCAGGATAGGGATTAATGGTTTCGGCCGAATCGGCCGGATGGCTTTTCGGGCGATGCTGGACAAGAAGGACGTTGAAGTCGTCGCGGTCAATGACATCACCGACGCCAAGACCCTCGCCCATCTGCTCAAACATGATTCGGTGCACGGCACGCTCAAGCAGCAGGTCAAGGCCGAGGGCAATCAGATCATGCTCAACGGCCATGCCTTCCGGGTGCTTGCGGAGCGCGACCCGGCCAAGCTGCCGTGGAAGGAACTCAAGGTCGACGTCGTCATCGAATCGACGGGGCTGTTCACCGCCCGCGACAAGGCGGCGCTGCATCTTAGCGCCGGAGCGCGCAAGGTCGTGATCAGCGCGCCAGCCGACGGCGTGGACGTGACGCTGTGCATGGGTGTCAATCAGCAAGCCTACGACCCGGCCAAGCATGACGTCATCTCCAACGCTTCGTGCACCACCAACTGCCTCGCTCCCGTCGCCAAAGTGCTGCACGAGCAGTTCGGCATCGTGCATGGCCTGATGACCACGATACACTCGTACACCTCCGACCAGATGCTCCAGGACGGACCGCATAAGGATCTGCGCCGGGCCCGCGCAGCGGCGCTCTCGATGGTCCCGACGTCGACCGGCGCCGCCAAGGCGATCGGACTGGTGTTGCCGATGCTCAAAGGCAAACTCGACGGCATCGCGATCCGCGTGCCGACGCCCAACGTCTCGGTAGTCGACCTCACCGCGACGGTCGAGCGCGACGCGGACGAGAGTTCCGTCAACGCGGCGATGAAAAAGGCGGCCGAGGGCGAACTGCGCGGCATCCTGGCCTACAGCGAAGAGCCGCTCGTCTCGGTCGACCTCAATGGCGACCCGCATTCCTCGATCTTCGACGCGCCGCTCACCAAGGTGCTGGATAAGCGCCTGGTCAAGATCTTCTCGTGGTACGACAACGAGTGGGGCTACTCGAACCGGCTGGCCGACGTGACCGCCTTTGTTGCGAGCCGCATCTGAGCAGGCGCATACGCGATGCCGGCGCTCGAGGTCACGCAGTTACAACTTGACGGCCGCAAGGCGCTGGTGCGATGCGACTTCAATGTGCCGCTGCACGAAGGGCGCATCGCCGACCCCGCGCGTATCGACGCGAGCCTCGATACCATCCGATACATCCTCGAGCACGGCGGCGCGGCGGTGCTCTGCTCGCATCTCGGACGCCCCAAGGAACGCACGGCGGAGCTGAGTCTGAAGCCGGTGGCGGAGCATCTGAGCGTGGCGCTGGGACAGAAGGTCGCGCTCGCGCCCGACTGTATCGGCGAGGTCACGCTGGGTATGGTCGCGGGGCTTAAGCCGGGCGGCGCGCTGCTGCTCGAGAACCTTCGCTTCCATCCCGAAGAAGAGGCCAACGATCGCGATTTTTCCCACGAGCTGGCGCGCGGCAAGGACCTCTACGTCAACGACGCCTTCGGCTCGGCGCATCGCGCTCACGCGTCGACCGTCGGAGTGACGCGTTTCCTCGCGGAGCGCGCCGCGGGCTTCCTGATGATGCGTGAGCTCAAGGCGCTGAGCGCGCTGACTCACGATCCGGCGCGCCCGTATATCGCGATTCTGGGCGGCGCCAAGGTCTCCGACAAGATCGGCGTCATCCGCAACCTGATGGGCAAGGTCGACGCGATTTTGATCGGCGGCGCGATGGCTTACACGTTTCTGCGTGCCAGCGGGACCGAGGTCGGCCGATCGCGGGTCGAGGAGGACAAGCTTCAGTTGGCGGGCGAATTGATGGTCGAGGCGGCGCGCCGCGGCGTGGCCCTGATGCTGCCGGTCGACCACGTGGTCGCGGCCTCCCCCGACGCAGGCACGGCCGAGACGGTGGAGAGAATCGCGTCCGACCGGATGGGTCTCGATATCGGTCCGCTCACGGCGGAGAAATACATCGCGAAACTCCAGGACGCGAAGACCGTGGTATGGAACGGGCCCCTGGGCTACTTTGAGCTGGAGGCGTTTGCCCGAGGCACGCTCAAGGTGGGTGAAGCGCTAGCCAATCTGCCCGGTGTCTTCAGCGTCATCGGCGGTGGCGACACGGCCGCGGCGCTCGCCAGCCAGCCATGGTCCGCCCGCTTCAGCCATATTTCCACCGGCGGGGGCGCGACGCTGGAGTATCTCGAAGGCATCGAGTTGCCGGGTGTCAAGGCGCTCGAGAACCGGGCCTAACTGAAAATATCGTCCCAACCTGGCGGAGAGAGAGCGCGATGCGCAGGAAGATGCTCGCAGGAAATTGGAAGATGAACCTGACGCCGATCGAGGCGCGCCAGCTCATCCGCGCGCTGCGGGCCGCGATCGATCCCGAAGCCGCGGAACTCGCCCGCGACCGCGACGTGCTGGTGGCGCCGGCCGCGGTTTCGCTCCCGGCTGTCGCGCAGGAACTCGCGGGATCGAACATCGTCCTGGCCGCGCAGAATATGCACTACGAAGACAAAGGAGCATTCACCGGCGAGGTGTCGGCGCCGATGCTCAAAGCGCTGGGCGTCACCCACGTTATTTTGGGGCACTCCGAACGTCGTCACGTCTTCGGCGAGAGTGACGAGCTAATCAATCGCAAGGTCCTCGCCGCGGTCAAGCATCGCCTCGTGCCGATCCTGTGCGTCGGAGAGACCCAACAGCAGCACGACGGCGGTCATACCACCACTGTCATCCTGCGTCAGACACAAGACGGTCTTGCGGGACTCGATGGACGCGACG
The DNA here is from genome assembly GCA_963755905.1 of uncultured delta proteobacterium. Lineage (GTDB taxonomy): Bacteria > Desulfobacterota > Binatia > Binatales > Binataceae > JAKAVN01. The sequence continues at coordinate 1,099,888 of CAVWLM010000001.1, read as the reverse complement.
CCGCCCGCGCGATCATCGCGTACGAACCGGTATGGGCCATCGGCACCGGCCGCACCGCCACTCCGGCGCAGGCCTCGCTCGCGCACGGCGTTATTCGCGAGGCTATCAGGGATAATTTCGGTCCGGAGTGCGCCGCGGCGATACGAATCATCTATGGCGGAAGCGTAACGCCTGAAAATGTCGACGCGCTTATTGGCAGCCACGATATTGACGGCGCTTTGGTTGGCGGGGCAAGCTTGAAGGCTGACTCGTTCGCCCGTATCGTACGTGCGCGCGCGGGCTGAGACGTATAAGGTTTTATCCAGGCTGTAATATCCCGATGGTTACGATTGTTGTCGCGATTCACGTTCTGGTCTGCCTTGCGCTGATCATCGTGATCCTGCTCCAGCAGGGTAAGGGCGCCGAGATCGGCGCGGTGTTCGGCGGCTCCAGCCAGACCGTGTTCGGCGCCTCCGGCGCGGGCAACGTGATGACCAAGGCTACGTGGGCGATGGCCGCGGTGTTTTTCGCGACCTCGATTTTTCTCGCCTACGCCTCGACGCGGCGCTTCACTGGCAGTATCTTCGGCTCCGGGGGCAGCACGAGCCGCAGAGTCGTCGTTCCGGTTAAACCGGTAATACCGTCAGCGCCGGGAGGGTCGGCTCCCGCAGGATCCGCTCCCGCGGGATCGACTGCCGGTGGATCGGCAACCGGTGGATCAAGTCCGATGACCGCGCCGGCGGCCCCGGCCGCTCCGGCTCACCAGGGCAAGCCGCTGGCGTCCAAGCCCGGGCCGTAGCCCTCGAAACCGGCGGAACGATCCAGTGACCTGAACCGCGGCGGCGCGGAAGCGTCGCCAATCGCAGTGAACGAGGCAGTTATTAAGGCCGCGCGCGAACGCGGCCGTCAGTGTGCGCGGGTGGTGGAACGGCAGACACGCGAGTTTGAGGGGCTCGTGGTAGAAATACCGTGCGGGTTCAAGTCCCGCCCCGCGCACCAGTAATGTTTCCCGCTGTGGGTTGTTCTTTCCCCGTAGAAATCTTATCCGGATAGAAAGCTGACCCGGGTTGCGGATGGATAATATCCCCGCCGCCGCCTCGTCCGCCGCTCACGAATTTACTGTCGATCTTTGAGCTTCGTGGTTCGGCATCTCGTCCCAGGTCCGTCCTCCGAGAACACGGCCGCCGGACTTCGGCGTGCGTCCGCCCCATTGCTTGAAGAAAAATGGGACCCCGGCCGCGACGCACTGATTTCTAATGCCGGTCACCCAGTTCGATTCCATCGGCCGGGCTTGAGGCCCGCTCTCCCCGCCTACGATGACCCAGTGAATATCCCGGAGCGGCAACCTGGGTATCGGTCCCAGCAGCGGTTCTATAGAAAGAAACCGGATCGCCGCCGGCGCCTCTCGGAGATGTTCTATCCGGTCAACATAGTCCGCATTTTCGACCGACACGCCCTGCCATACGTTACGCGGCCACTCCAATCTAGAAGCGAGTTCCGCGAGACGCGACGCCCGCTTGGTCAATACCTGAAATACATGCCAGTGGGCGCGCGACATCACCGCGAACACTTCCTGGATAAAATGTTCGGGTATCGTTTCGTGAAACAGGTCGCTCATGCTGTTTACGAAGACGCGTCGCGGCTGTTTCCACTTCAGCGGCAGGGCGAGTTGATCGGGATGCAGCGTCAGATCGAACCCATTGAAGTATCTTGGATTCCCCATCGCTTTCAGGCGAGCCGACAGCCTTTCGGCGTAACAGTTCTTGCATCCGGGACTAAGTTTGGTGCAGCCCGTCACAGGGTTCCAGGTGGCGTCGGTCCATTCGATAGCTGATTTATCACCCATGGCTGCCTTCTTGATTCCTATCCTCCCGGACCACAGGCATTCAAGCAGGCGGGAAATTGCTCGCGAGCAACCGCGCGCGAGTGGCGTAGTGATTTCCGTAATTCCCGCCCATCGAGCGGCCACGCGCCCGGCCCTCGCGACAGCCGAGGCTAGCGCATGCCGAGTGCGAGTTGCGTGCCTGGCGCCAGCGCGGAGCCCGCGGCACGGACCGGATCGCGCCGGTCGCGATGGTCCACCTTGAAACCGTACTTCGCGCGCATCCGATCGAAGACCGCGCCCAACCGTTCGTCGTAGCCGCGCGGAGCATATACCGCGCGCGCGTAGAATTCGTCGATCCGATCCGCCACTTCGGGAAAGTGCTCCTTGACGAATGGGATAAAGCGGCGTGCCGCCGACGGCTTTAGGAAAAGCGAACGCCACCATACGGCGCTTGCGCCCGCGCGCCGTGCCGCTCGCACCACGCTTTCGATAGCCGCCGGACCGTCGGTCAGGCCGGGTATCACTGGCATCATCAGCAGGTTGCAGCGAATACCGGCGCGGCTTAGCTCGCCCAGCGCGCGCAGGCGCAACTCCGGCCGGGGTGCGCGCGGCTCGAGCGTGCGCTGGAGGCGGCGGTTGAGGGTCATCAGGGAGAAGTTGACGCTAAGCCTGGAGCGCGAATTGATCGCGCTTAGCAGGTCGAGGTCGCGCAGGACGAGCGCCGACTTGGTCGTGATCGAAAGCTCGAGGCCACCCAGTTGCGCGAATACCTCCAGCATCGAGCGCGTAAGACCGTACTTGCGCTCGGCCGGCTGATAGGGATCGGTCGCCGTGCCGATCGCGATTGGATCCGACCCGATGGGCGTGCGCGCCAGCGTATGGGAAAGGACCTGCGCGGCCATCCGTTTTACGAAGATGCGCCGCTCGAAATCCATCGGGTCGCGCAGTTCCAGGAACTCGTGGGTATAGCGCGCGTAGCAGTAGATGCATCCGAACTCGCATCCGCGATACGGATTGATGGTCCATCGAAACGGCATCCTGGGGTTTTCGCAGCGGTTCAGAATGGTGCGGACGGGCATCTCGATGAACTCGACGTCCCGAAGCGGCCCCAAAGCGATGGCCGTTTCGTTGATGGATTCGTCAAAGAGCGCGGTGGACGCGAACTTCATCGGATCAGTTTCGCTTTTATTTCGCTATCAGTCAAGGGCGATTATTACGAACGTGACACCAATCTTGTAAGGTCATATTCTCCCGAATTGTCAGGGACATTCAGGGGGAATATCCGATGGTGCGCCGAGGCCGAGAGACGACAATCCCTATCACAGGCATCATCTTTATTTTCGTTCTGTTCTTTATTTATCTTCTGTTTCCGCATCGCACGGAACGCGCTTTCATCTTCGCTGTCTCGATGGCTGGAACTTAGCCTATGGGGCATTCTCATTCTGTGTATTCCTCTCGTTTGGGCGGCTCGCCAATTTGCCATGAACCAAAGTGTTCAATGGCGGACGATCGCGGGGCTAGTTCCATTCTGCTTGGTCCTGTTCTTTCTTTTTGTCTGGAATTTATTAATGATGCCCGCCGAGATTTTTTCTACCGACCAAATCGCAGCTTTTTCTCAACGGGCGATTATTGCCATCGCGCCCGAAAAGAACATCGGTAGAGGGCCAGTAGAGACTAAAATACTGGGAACCGGAGTCTGGGTGGACTTACAGCGTGAGTATATAGTCACTTGCATCGACTCTCAGCATTCCGCTGCGCCGCAGCGTGGGAACATAATAGGAATTGGTCTTTTACACACACCTCCGAGTGGAAAAATGTTTCTTTTGGAAGGGTCAGTCCTATACATGAAAGGGATAGTGATCGGTTACGATTCCGATAGCGCCATAGAGATCGTTCAAGCTGCAAATGGACTTTCGCAGCAAATAGCCTACAATAAATATGGCACCGTTGGACCCTCCACGGCCCCTCGCATCACTCGCAAAGGTTCGCACGCAGGCGATCAAATATTTGTTGCGGTGGTTGAGACTGACAGCGAAAACATGCCAGAGCCGGCAAGTATATCAGGCCAAGTCAAGCGTGTTGGTTATGATATATCGTCAACTCGCAAACCTGCTCGTATATATACGGATATACCCTTCAGGGCATCTTATCTCGGTGCGCCTGTCTTGAACGCTTCAGAAGCCTTGGTTGGAATAATATGCGGTTCCGAGCAAGACAATTTGGCAGTAGCTTTGCCAGCACAGTATGTTTCTGACGTGATCAATACCGTACCGAAAGAATAATTATCAATGTTTTGGCTTTCTGAGACGCTTAGTTTGTTTCTTTCGCTTTGCCGGATTGACCGGTGGAGTCCCGAGCATCCGTGTCAGTGCCTCTTCAAACGCCATTGGATGAAGAAGGACGAGTTTGTCATCTTCCTTTTTGGGCATCGACAAATAACTCCAATTGTGTTGTTGCTCAAGTGGCCACCTTGGCATGGCTTCGCTTGTTCCAGTGGCGATTCTTATCTTTGCCGCCGATCCAGGTTTCATCTGCTTCGACTTCGCCCATCAACTTGGGGAATTGGTCGTTGTCGAGCATCGCGCGAATGCGATGGCACATATAGAAGGCGGTTTTGTACGCCGTCTTTTGCCCGTTCTCTTCGAGCATCCGCTGAACCTGCAAGGCGCTCATCCCCTTCTTCGACTGGCAAATCAGGTAGATGACCTCAAACCAGAGCGGCAGTTTGTAGTTTGTGTTCTCGAGCACCGTTCCGACGAGCGGAGAGAAGCGATAGCCGGTCTTCTTCGGGCATTCGTCTATTTTCCCGGTTGTTCGGTCCATAACTTGCGCACCGCTCTTACAAACCCAGTTCCACGGGCGATGCTTGATTCTGATTACCCTGCGGCTTCCGCATCGCGGACATTCGACGCCATGCGGCCAACGGAGGCCAAGCAGCAATTCCATACACTGATCTTGAGTTTTGTACTGTTCGTGAAGAAGAAGCGGAACAACAGTAAGGAAACGTGAAAATTGAGGCGGGGGCAGTCTCCGCCCCCGACCTCAGGTTGGGCTGCCGATTGCAGGCCGTGTCTGCGACTGGACTGAGCCTACCGGATTTACCCCAGCCTACAACGAATCCATTCGCGCTGATATCAGGGTGCGCAGAGTGACGGAGGCGTTCCCATGTTTCGCGATACGTCATAGAGAGCAGCCCCCGAAAGGGGGCTAATCTCCGGGCGCAATTCCGGCACAGCCAGTGCCACGGACGTTTCTTAACCTCCGCTACTCTGGGATTGCCGCAGCGCGGGCACTGGACGCCCGTAGCCATCGCGGACAAAGGCCCTACAGTCATCTTCCGTCGCAAAGCACGCCTGAAGCTCGCAAAGGTATGTGGTTTGCGTGGTTAGCGGCTTGCCTGCTTTGAGTTTATCGTCCATACAGACAATCTGAGCGCTTCTCGATTCTGTGTCAACTTCGTTATAATCGCCCAGTCAAGGGTCGCTGGGCTTCGCGTAGAGCTTTTGTGAGGGACCCTCGATGCGTCGTCCGTCGGACGAAACGTGAGCGTACGATTTCAGGGAATGGGTTCAGTCGATGGGGGCCGGAAGGGGGCGGCGCGGTTTTGAGCACGTCCCGCCGGCGCAACCGGCGGGACGTGCTCCATCCTGTCCACGGGACTAGTTTTTAACGATGAAGTCCTGGTTGTTGATATAGGTCCCGTGTCCAACGACCGTCGTGCCGTACATCCAAGGCAAGTGCGTCGCAGGAGTGCCGAACGCACCGACGTTGTCCTGACAAGTCATGCCGCTGTAGTTGAGGCCGTTCGACCACCCGCAGGTAAGTGAGAGCGCGACGCCTCCCGCATTTTCCCAGCCGGTGCCGTATTTACGGGTCATGTGGTTTTGCTCGATCAAACCGGTGTTCAGCGGCTGAAGAGCATCCTCGCTCTCCGGTCCGATGGTGCAGTCGACCGCTATATTGTAGCCGATGTATGAATTCGTCGTTCCGTCGGTTGTCACTCCATAGATACCGCAGTTGTCGAACTCGTCGTTGCGTACAGTGATGTTGGTCGTCGCCGGGTTGGTATCGTTGGTATAGGTGTGAACGCAGGCGTTGCCCGCACAATTGCGGAAATAGTTGTTTTCAACCTCGACATCATGAGCGCCGTATTCGATCTCGACAAAGTAATTCCATTCGTAGGCCGCGACGTACTTGGGGGGCTGCGACGTATTGGTACCTTCAAAATCGCAGTTGGATACGCTGACCCATCCGGTTCCGGCAGGAATCAGGAATACATTTCCATTGGTGCTGTTGGGATTTTTGATAATCGTCTTGTTCGCGACAGCGCACTGGATGTTACGGTTGCTGGGCACCGTGATTTGGCCGGAAATCTTGTACGTTCCGGAAGGGATTAGCATATCGCCCGCATCGACCGCCTTCTGAAAAGCTGCGGTGCTGTCATTGACGCCGGCCGGATCCGCTCCGTACGTGACAGGATTTTGCACCGGCGCAATCAGCGTCGGATTCGGGATGCCACCGACACCATAGATGCTTGGAGTAGGGGTAGCAGTCGGTTTGGGAGATGACGTCGGCTTCGGCGTGAGAGCCACGGTCGGCGTCGCGCTCGGACTCGGAGTGGATAGATGATAGGGGGTCCTTATCTGCCTTGCGGTGTTCAGTTCAAAGCCTGACGAACTCGAGCCGCCGTTCTCGGCGTAAATGTCGGCCTCTCCCGTATTGCCGGCGGTGAGTTGGGCGGCGCTAGCGAACGTTTGAAACATGATGACGCTTGCGAGGGCGAGCGTCGTGGAGAGAATGATATGGCGAATTCGCCTTGTGATCCTTGACACTTTCGATAACCTCCTGAGCTTCCCTTTGTCGGAAGGGCTTCGCTCGGTTCGAGGCTATGAAGCGCAATGCCAAGACCACGCAGGCAATCTTCATCCTTGGTACATCAACTCCGTCGCTATTCCGATTCGGTCGTCGCCAGCCGCGAGACAGTGGGCCGGCCGAGGACCGTACCCCGCTTAGGTTCGAATCAAAATGTGCAAATGGATAGCGGCTTTCGCGAGGCGAGCTTCGAGTTCGGCGTGCCTCAAATGCGAACGCTCGATATTCCTGCAGTGCTTCGTTACGGCTGTATCAAAGCTGAGGCATCAACCGGTATCCGATACGAAGGTCGGGCGAAGTCAACTCTCTGAGACTAGGTTCGCTTAAATGAGAGCCGCGATGTGCGGGCTCGAGACGGCCGAGCGAGTGGAACCCTGCCGCGCCAATTCGCCAAAGCGGGCGAAACGCCTGGGGCGTGTCGCGCGACTCCCGGCGATGCTAAGCACGTCGCGGCGGTTGCCGGGCTCACGAGAGTGCATCCGCAATTTGCTACGAATCGGCGTCCCTCGCGCACCTCGCGTGCTCGCAGCGGCGCCTCTTGGGGGACACGGTAGCCGTCCTCGAAAAGGCGGAAGAAATCTCCACCTAACACGGCGCGGTTTGATCAGCGCGGGGAGCGTGGCGCGTGGAAGGCGCCGACTCCGCGATCATTTAGTGGCTAGGCCCAAAGGCGATTTGAGCCGCGAACAATGGCAGGCCGGTCAAGAAGACTCGTGGCACTGGCGAGCCGCTGACCATTAGCTCTCCTGGGCCAAACTTGGAAATAGTACCTGTTGCGTAGTTGCATACCCAGAGCCTGTGTAACGAGTCGAATTGCAATCCCCATGGAGTGGACAGGCTGCCTGAGCCGTCGTCGCCGAGCACCACTGCCGCCGCGGGATTATCCGAGGAGGCTAGTTGGTAAGGGGTGAATTCGACTATCGTTGAATTTCCGGAATTTGCTACCCATAAATTGCCGGCGCTGTCGAACTCCATTTGTCCCGGCGCGTTGAGGCTGGGGCTGGAGAATACAAGGTTGGGAATCGGCGAACCACTGCTGGCGAGCTGACTGTTAGCGAATTCCACGAGCTTCGAGTTGCCTTCGCTTGAGATCCAAAGGTTGCCCGCTTTATCGAAAATGGCAAAAGCGGCCGAAGCTAAATCAGTGGCGTCGATAATCGTCACCGCGGGAGTGAGGTTTGCTGTACCATTGGCCAACTGGGCGTGAGAGATCTCGTGTACAGCGTTTGCTACCGGATCGACGATCCAGAGATTGACTTGCGTATCGAACAGGCAGCCAAGGATCAACATGAAGGAAGAACTCGTGATAGTCGCTGCCGGAATCGGGTGTGGATGTATAGACAGATTATTCAGTTGAAGCGGGGTGAATTTCAGAAGGGTGTTGTTGAGCGTGGTGACCCATAGATTTCCATTGGGTTGGAACGCAATTCCAGCCGCATTTGCCAAGGGCAGGCCAGGCTCGGTAATCCTCACCTGGTGAGGCTTGCCGCTTTGCGTCAATTGCGCGGGACGCAACTCGACCAGCCCGCCAACAGCGCCGGTAATCCCGGTCGGTTCGGGACTCGCTATCCACAACGCCGGCCCCACAGCTCGCGCCGGCGACCATCCGCCGCTTATTATCAGGAAGACCAGCGAAGCCCACATAGTGGTGACGCGAATCTTGAACGCCGAGCGATGGGTGCCGCCCATGACAAGTTTTGAAAAGCGCATTGAAGGTCTCCTTCGACTGAAGGACTCCCATCGGAGTCGCCCCTTTTGTGCCGCTCGAATTGTTTTGATTAGGGGCGCGCTAGAGCTTTTCAATATTCATGCCGGATATTTCGCACTGAATAACGAATAAAATTGAGCACCAGTCTTCAACCGACAGAGACACGAAACAGATGTGGTAGCCCGGTTTTGGTCGCCGCGGCGCCACGCAACTGTCAGTCATCCGCCCACTTCGGCGGCGAATTGCTCGACGCGATAGGGCGGTATGGCGTCATTCTCGATCGCAAAACCATAGAGCCGTTGCTTCGAATAACCAGTTAATCTCGCAAGGCGTATTGGGACGGCGTGGCTCGATATTGGTAGACGCGAAAGGGCACTACTCGGATCACGTGTGAGCGCCCGCTCGGACGATGCGAGATCGAATCCGATCGGGCGTTTGCCCGTCTTCGCTCAGGCGCCCAGCGATTTCAGCACCCACTGGCTGAAAATCTCGGCGACTTCCCTTCGGCTGAGCCGCCCGGACGGATTGAACCAGTGCTCGACGTAGTTGAGCGCTCCGATGATGCCGAAAAACGCGAGCTTCGGATCTTCTATCTCGAACACTCCCTGCGCGGCTCCGGTTTGCAAGACGGAGAGCCAGAGCCCGCGATACTCGTCCTGCTTGCGGACGATCTGGCGGCGATAGCGAGGAGCAAGGTTCCTAAGCTCCGACTGGAGTAATGCGGTTTCGTTGGGACGCGCGAGGCCGATATTGGCTTGGACCAGGCGCCGTATGCACTCGCGAGGCTCGTCCCCGGCCGCGATAGCCAGCCTTGCTCCATCCAGGGCGTCGTCCATGAGCCGATCGAGAACCCGCAGCAGGAGTTCCTGCTTGCTTTTGATGTGGCGGTAAAGGCTGGAAGCTCGAAGACCGACGCGGTCAGCCACGTCGCGCATTGAAGTTCCATGGAAGCCACTGCGAACGAAGAGATCGCCGGCTCCGATGGTTATCCGGCTCTGCGTGTTCTGTTTCGCCGTCCGTAATGCGCGCACTTTCCCGGTACTCGATTTGTCACCCGGGATTTCCATCAAGCCATCGTCTCCCCGCCGTCAATCGCAATCGTTTGGCCGGTAATGAAATCACCCCGATGAGAAGCGAGGAATACGGCCATGTGTGCAATCTCCTCGGGTTCACCGTGGCGGCCCAGAAAGATACGGTCCAGGTAATGCTGGTATTTTTTCGGATCGCTAAAGAGTGGTTCGGAAAATCGGGTTTTGATCAGTCCGGGCGTTATGCAATTGACCTGAATTCCGTACTTGCCTAAATCACGGGCCAGCACCTTGGTCATCGATATCAACGCCGCTTTGCTGATCGAGTACGCTCCGAGATCAGGATTGGGATCGAGGGCTTCGTTGGACGAGATATTGATGATGCGGCCGCCGCGGCGCTCCTTCATGTCCGCCGCCACCAGGCACGAAAGCAGAAAAGGGCCGCGCAGATTTACGTCCATTATCTTGTCCCACACCGCCGGCGTGGTTTCGATGAAAGGTCCGTAGGTCGGACAGGTGGCGGCATTGTTGACCACGATATCGATCTTTCCGAATCGTGCTCTCGCGACTGCGACGAGACGGCGGATGTCCTCTTCTTTGCCCATATGGCAGGGAACGGCGATGGCCTCACCGCCACCATCGCTGATCTCCAGCGCGACCGCTTCGAGGTCCTCCTCCTTGCGCGCCGCGAGTGCAGTCCGGGCACCGGCCGCGGCCAGACCAAGGGCGATTGCGCGGCCGATACCATGGCTGGCGCCGGTTACGATGGCGATGCGACCCTCAAGATCTCTGTCCATGCGGTCTTCCTTGTTTTCACGCCGCCCTGTTGGGGAACTGAGGCGCGAGTTCAGGCTGTCGCGTCGGCGATACGTCGCGCGGCCGCGGATCGGCTATAGCTCGATTACGTAATCGCCGAACGCGTTGACCCGCAGCGTCTGGTCTTTAAACAACATCACGGTGGTGTTTTCCTGCTCGATCACTCCCGGCCCCTCGACCATCATTCCATGGGTCAGGCGCGCGCCGTCATAGGTCTCCGTGCCGATGTAGTCGTGCGCGGTACCGAAATACACTTTGCGCTTCCCCTTGAGCGCGCTTGCGGCCGATTTGGGCCGGAGCGGAAATTCCTGGCTCTCCACCTGACGGGTTCGTCCGGTTCCGGTAACCCCCCAATGAAAAAAGTCGACCGGGCTCTCGCGCACGCAATAGGTGAACATTCGCTCGTGCAGACCGTGAAATGCATCCTTGATCTCGCGGATATCTTTGCGCGCGAGGCGGTGACCCGCGGGCACCGCGACGGTTAGCTCGTGGATTTGATTTGGATACTTGGCGTCGGCAAACCGCGTCAGTGTTATGTCGGAGGGCGCGAATCCCTCCTCGGCCAGTTCGGCACGCGCCTGCGCTTCGAGTTCGGCGAAGATCGCGTTGAGTTCGTCGAGCTTGAGCGTCTCGCTGTTACAGGCGAACGTCTTCAGGTAGTCGTGCCGCACATCGCTCACGACCATGCCGTACGAGCAGAAGACCCCGGCATACCTGGGGATCAGGATCTTGCGGATTCCCAGTTCGGAGGCGAGGGTGGTGGCGTGGATTGCCCCGGCACCCCCGCCGACCACCAGGGTATAGCTTCTTGGATCGATGCCGCGCTCCACCGAGACGGCGCGGATTGCGTTGACCATGTTGTTGTTTACGATCTGGAATATTCCCTCCGCCGCCTCGGCGGTGCTGAGACCGAGCGGTTCGCCGATTTGCCGGGAGATGACCTGGCGGGCGAGTTCAGGTTCGATTCGACGCCGGCCGCCGAGAAAGAACGCGGGGTTCAAATAACCGAGTACCAGATTGGCGTCGGTGACGGTGGGACGCTCTCCCCCTTGACCGTAGCAGGCGGGACCCGGGTCCGCGCCCGCACTGAGCGGACCGACTTGCAAAGCGCTGCCCTTGTCGATCCAGGCGATACTGCCCCCGCCGGCACCGATCGAGTGCACGTCGACGGCCGCTACGCCGACCGGCATGTCATGGATTCGCATCCGCTTGCTTAGCGTCGGCACTCCGTTGCTGATGAGGCAGACTTCGAAGCTGGTGCCGCCCATGTCGATCGCGATCAGATCGGACACCGTCTCGCGCTTTGCGCAATAGAGAGCCGCGGCGGGGCCCGCGGCCGGGCCGGACGCCAGCGCGTAGATTGGTTTGCGGAGCACCTTGTCCACGCTCGAGCTTCCGCCATTGAGCTGGATGAAGAGGAGATGCCGCTGCAAGCCGTTGTCGTGCAGGAAGGTTTCCAGTTCCTGCATATAATGCGAGATGCCGGGCAGTATGTAGGCGCTAAGCAGCGTGGTGCAGGTGCGCTCCCATTCACGAATCGCGGGCAGCACGTCGGAACTCAACACTACCGGCACACCCGGAAGCTCGCGCTCGAGCACGGCCTTTACTCGGCGTTCGTGAATCGGATTGATAACGGACCAAAGCAGCGCCACCGCTACCGCTCCAACCTGTTCGCGCGCAAGCGTCCTGGCGGATTCGACGATCGAGTCCTCGTCGAGCGGAATCATGACGTCGCCCTTGTAGTCGATCCGCTCGCGCACCGGCAGCCTGAGATGGCGCGGGACGAAGTCAGTAGGGGGCGCGATGTTCAGATTGAAACGCTCGGGTTTGTATCCGTCGCGAAAGTAGATGACGTCGCGAAACCCTTCGGTGCATAGCAGGGCGGTCTTGGGACCGTTGCGCTGGATTACCGTATTGGTCGCGATGGTCGAGCCGTGAACGAAAAGGTCGATACGGCTCAGGAACTCGCGCAATTCGAGCCCTTGAGCATGGGCCAATTCGCGTAAGCCCTGGCGAACGGCGGCGGCCGGTTCCCGCGGGGTCGTGGCTTCCTTCCACAGGGTTGTTCCGCCGCGCCCGTCGATTACCGAGAAGTCGGTGAAGGTACCGCCTATGTCGACTCCGACGACGTATCGCATCGCAGTGAAAAGGCCAGCGGCGTTGGTAAAGATCCTACTGCGGATCCACTACGTACAGATCGCCCGGCCGTTTGCGCTCTTGCAGCCACGTAGCCGCCGAGGGCCGGTTGGGCGTGACCAACGGCAGCGGATCGCGGTGTGCGGCAATCTCACTCCTGGCGCGCGCGGTCGCGATCGCATCCAGCGCGAATGTGTTCTCGTCCAGAATGACACCGTAGATTTCGGACGCGGTCTTCAGGCTGATGAAGCCGTTGCGCACATCGTCGCGCACGCGTTCGGGCTCGCGCTGCAGCGGATCGCCGTAGCCGCCGCCGCCACTCGAGAAGCCAATCCACACTTCGTTATCGCTCAGCGTCAAGTGTCCCTTGGCGGAGCAGAAGGTGCGTTGCCCGGTCGTGCGATTTTCCTTGTAGTTGCCTCCGCCGATTCCCGGAGTACCGCCCAGGACTCCATGTGGCGGATTGGACGCGCCGTCGCCGAACAGGTGACATTCCATCGGACCGTCGACCGGGCGAATGACGATATTGACGCCGGGGCCGCCGATGTTTTTGCCCTGGCCCATCGAGTCCGGTTCTACTTCCATTCGCTCGACGACCATCGGATGCAGCAATTCCAGCATCTCGATACTCAGGATCCGCAAGCCGCCCAGCGCCGCGATGGTTCCAATGACCGGCCATCCGTCGCCCGTTGGCGAGGCTCCCCCGCCTGCGGCGCCATTGAACAGCATGCAGCCCCAATCACACTCGCGGCCGCCCCGGCGATCGACGCCCGAAAGTACGGGTTCGCAGTGGACGCGACCGTAGCCGGCTGAAACCCGCTCCGGCATCGCTTGCGCCAAAGCCTTCCAGACCGCGTCCTGCATCGGGTCGCCTGGGACAATCGTCGCGAGCGCGGTCGAAGCCGGATACTCGGCGTTGCATACGGTGCCCTTTGGCGCTTTGCCGACGACATGGCGGAGGCATCCGTCGTTGTGCGGTATCCCCGGGTCGATACAGCAGAGCACGGGAGCCCCGGCGGCCGCCTGCAAGACGCCACTGGAAGAATTCGCGCTACCCGTGGTTTGAGGCGCGCTGCCTGTGTAGTCGACTTCGACCCGATCGTCACCGATCCGGACCGTGGCACGCACATAGATGTCGGTGTTGCCCTGTCCATCGCTGTCGATCCAGGTCTCGCCGACGTATTCTCCCTTGGGCATCAAGCGAATCTCGTTACGCATTCGCATGTCGGCGTAGTCGAGAATCGCCTCGACATAGCGCATGGTGTCGCCGACACCGTATTTCTCGACGAGCTCGATTAGTCGTTTGCGGCCGGTCCAGATCGAACCGAGCTGTGCCATGAGGTCGCCGTATAGCCAGTCGCGATAACGGACATTTGCCAGGTAGAGCCGAATTACATCATCGCGCGGCTTGCCCCGCTCGTAAAATTTAATCGGCGGAATCGTCAACCCTTCCTGCCACACATCCCGGGCGGTCGCGGGAACGCTGGTCGGTATGTAGGAACCGATGTCGAGTTGATGACCTTTGGTGACGCTCCAGAACAGGTGTTGTCCCTTGTAGAACACCGGGCAGGCTGTAACCACGTCTCCGACATGGGTGTTGCCGCTGTAGGGGTCGTTGCAGACTATAACGTCACCCTCGGCGATGTCGCCGGCGAAGACCCGCGCGATCTCTTTGATCACGACGTGCATCGAATTGGTATGAATCGGCAGCGCATCGGCCATACAAACCTGGCGCGCCTGATTGTCAAAGATGGCGCACGAAAAGTCCTGGGCCAGTGCCAGGATGGAAGTCCAGGCAGTGTATTCCAGGGTCAGGGTCATTTCCTTTGCGATCGCCTTAAACCGATGCAGCAGTACTGTAAAGGTTACGGGATCGACCGCTTGGGTCGGTACGGGCGCGCGGCGGGTGGATGCCCGCGTCAAGCCACTGCGCAGCGGAATGCCCTGCCCGGTACGCTTTGGCCCCGTGGGCTTAACCTGTTTGAGAGCCTTGCGGGCCATAGGTTTCACCGCCGAGTTGGAGGAGTCGCCGATTCCGGCGCTCTGCGAACAGTTGTTCGCATAGCGATAGCGACCCTGTCAAGCGCGCTCGCACGCCGGTCCCAACCCGCGGCCGGAAAGCCAGGACAGGCCGCCGTCCCAACCTCACTCCTTTGACAGAAAATCCGCCTTGCCGGTCGTCATGTTGACCGGAAACGATGCGTGCTCATGAATAATCAACCAGCGACCATCGGTCTTATGCAGTACGTCCGTCACACGGATATAGAGATCGAGTGGCTTGCCGTCCTTGCCCTTGGCTGCCACGTGTTGAATCATGCGCGCGTAGGCCATTTTCCCATCCGCCACAACCTCGAGATCTTCCATCTGGTAAGTGATGGGATCGGAAAACATATCGAGAAAGCCCTGCCAATCTTTGCGAAAAACATCATACCCGACGTATTGCCGAGGCGGCGCCACGTCGAAGACGACGAGGGTGTCTCCGCGCGGATAGTTTTTCATGATAGCGTCCAGGTCGCGTTTTTGCGCCGAGCGGGCGACTCCTTCCTCGAGTGCTTTAATCTCGGCCACATCGTCGACCTTGGCGTCGGCCTGGCTTCGCAAACCATAAATAGCGGCTCCGAGAGCCAGTACGCAGATCACGATAGCTATTTTCTTCATCGTCGCCTCCGGTTGGCAGGGCTTTCCGCGAACGCCGGGATATTATGCGAACGCTTGTTCTCATATACCTGTCGAAGCTGTCAAGCGGATCATCTTCTCGCCAATTCATGCGATCGTTCCGCCGAGCAGGCTGCGCCGCGCGGAGAGCAGGTGCGCCCTGGTGCGTTCGCGCGCCAGTGTCGCATTGCGCTTGATCAGAGCGTCCACAATTCCTTCGTGATCTTGAGGCGTGCCCTCATGAAGCTGCAACTCGCCCCAGTCGATACGTTCGCGTGCACGGCCAATGGTTCGTGCGATTTCAATCAGCAACGCGTTGTGAGTGGCGTCGGCGATCGCTTGATGAAAGGCGGAGTCGCGCTCCGCGTATTCCGCAATCGTGCTCGTGTGCCGCAGAAGTTGGAGACACTGTTCAATTGCGCGGAGATCAGCCGCGGTGGCCGTCGCCACGGCTAATTCGCTTATCTGCGGATAGCAAGTCAGGCAAGCGTCCAGCAGCTCCGTCGGACTCGTATCCACGGGACTCCTCGAGACCGCGTGCGGCTCCTCATGGTGACTGGCAACGAATGTACCGCTACCGACCTGGCGGGTGACTTTGCCCTGGATCTCGAGTGGTAATAACGCCTTACGGACCACGCTTCGTGGTACGCGGAACCGTTTGGCGAGAGCTCGCTCAGTTGGCAATTTCGCGCCGGCGGGCATGCTGCCGTCTTCAATCGCGTCCGCGATGAAGCGGCGAACGGCATCCTCGCTGGCCAATTTCCGGGCGTCTGGAGTTCCCATATCAATTGGTTAACCAATTTGCTTGGATTTGTCCAGACCGCGTCGATCACAACTGGCTATGACTCTTATGGACTGTTGACAAACAGCCGCTTTTCGCACTAGGTTAGCGACGAACCAATTATGCGATCATTGGTGTACCACTATATAAATTCAACATCTGAGAGACATGCCCGACAAGGTTCCAACGGAAGAGCCGATGATGACCAGACAGGCAAACGGAAAGCTACAGAACAGGAATATTCTTATTTCTGGCGCGAGCGCCGCCGGTCCCAGTCTCGCCTATTGGCTGCACCATTATGGTTTCAATCCTACGGTAGTGGAGCGGGCGCCTACGCTGCGGGCTGGAGGCTACGCGATCGATCTGCGTGGGACCGCCGTGCACGCGGCCGAACGCATGGGCATTCTGGCCGCAGCGCGGAAGGCGAGCACCGACCTGCGCGAAGTCTGGTTCGTCGACAGCAAGAACGAGATCGTGGCCACCATGGACGCCAATTTCGGCGCCGGGCCGGGGAAGGCCGGTGATGTGGAACTCTTGCGCGACGACCTGGCCCAAATCCTCTACGCCGCCACCAAGGACAATATCAACTACATTTTCGGCGATTCGATCACTTCCCTGGTGGAGCACGACCAAGGCGTCGAGGTCGCTTTCGAGCGCGGCGCGACACGCACGTTCGATCTCGTTGTTGGCGCCGATGGATCTCACTCCAATGTCCGAGGGCTCGGCTTCGGTGAGGAGTCACGCTTCAGCTATTACCTCGGCCAGCATGTCGCGATCTTCACCATACCGAACTACCTGACACTCGACCGTCTGTGGCTGATGCACTACATCCCGAAAAAAATGGGCGCGATCATGCAATACGGCTCGGGCAAGCACACGCGGGCGCTAATGATGTTCTCCTCGCCGAAACTGGCCTACGACCATCGCGACGTCGAGCAGCAGAAGAACATCGTAAGCAACGTGTTCGCCGAGGAACGGGGATGGGAGTTCCCCCGCCTGCTGGAGGAAATGCGTGACGCATCCGACTTCTACTTCGATGATGTCAGCCAGATCCGCATGGATCGTTGGTCGAAAGGACGGATAGCGCTGGTTGGGGATGCCGCCTGCGGCCCTACGCTGATAACGGGCCAGGGCACGAGCATGGCGATCGTGGGCGCCTACGTACTGGCTGGAGAACTGGCGTCCGCGGGCGGCGACTACCGTTCGGCATTCGCGCGCTACGAGCAGGAGTGTCGCAGCTATATGGAACAGAACCAGCAGATCGCGCTGAAGGCCAGAGAAGTGCGTCTGCCGAATACATGGGAGGAAATCGATCAGCAAAACGAGATGCTTCGTGCGATGCGCGCCGCGCCCGCAGGCTCGCCACCGGAGGATTCGACGGGAGACATCATTCAGAAGGCGGCCAACGCGATCACGCTCAAAGACTACTCATCGCAGGCCGTTTGAGCGCACCCTTCCCAAGAAACAGCGTGGCCGCCAAACGCTCCACTTCGCGGGGTTTTTTGCAACATTCGGGAACGCAGAGGACGCTTAGTGCCCGGCTTGTTGCTGTGCCAAAGCGCCCGCGGAGCCTAGCCGACGGTCAACGAACGGCATAAGCCTTGCTCTTTCAAGTTCGTCGAAGCGAGCGCTAAAAAACATCGACTTTATCGTGGTGATTGGCACGGCCGCTCTGGCATGAGGCGCTCACGCCTTGCCAGCGTTGCCCAGCGCGTCATTCGCGCATCGTCGATACGAGTCTTGACGATCCGTCCCAGGACCTTCGAGTAAACGTGTACCAGAACGAATACAAATCCAAGTTGATGTCACCCGAGACCGCGGTGGACTTGGTCCCGGCGCGTGGCACGCTTTCGATGGGTATGGCGATAAGCGAACCGCCGGCTTTATTGAGCGCACTCGAGAATCGAGTGAAGGCCGGCAAGATCGAGGATCTTCGCGTTTACTATTCGCACTCGATCACCGCCGCCGCCTCCACGATTCTTAAGTACGAATACATGAACGTCATCAAGCCGCATCCGTTTTTCCCGACCATCGTCGAACGGCGGCTCTTTGAGCTGGGCCAACAGGACAACCGGCGCGTGATTTTCTATATGCCCGGCAATTTCAGCGCGATGCCACGAACCCTGCAGGAAATAGGGATCGACGCATTCGTCATGATGGTGGCGCCGATCGACAAGGGCGGATTTTTCAGCTGCGGCACCAACTCCGACTATACTATCCCCACGGCGCGAACCGCGAAGAAGCTGATCGTCGAAGTCAATCCCAGGATGCCGCGGGCGTTCGGAGATTCGTCGGTGCACATCTCGGAAGTCGCGGCGATTGTCGAAAATGAAAGCCCGCTTTTCTCAGTGCCCGACAGGCCCCTGACTCCACTGGACGAGCAGATCAGCAGACACATCGTTGAAATGGTCCCCGATCGGGCTACGCTGCAGGTCGGGATCGGCGGCGTTCCCAATGCCATATGCGCCGCCCTGCACGGCCACAAGGACTTGGGTATCCACACCGAACTCATGATGCCGTCGCTCGCGGCCCTCATCCAGTCCGGCGCTGTCACCAACAAATACAAAAACCTGAACCGGTACAAGAACGTTTACACGCTGGCGGCCGGCGACGAGCCTTTCTACGAATTTCTCAACGACAATTCGAGCATGGAGGCACGCGCGGTCGACTACGTGAATGACCCGAGCGTTATTGGACAGAACGATCGCGTGATTTCGATCAGCGCGTTCCTGGAAGTCGGTCTGGACGGCGAGGTTAATTCCGAAGCGATCATGGGCAAGCAGTACAGCGCGCCCGGTGGCCAGTTGGATTTCGTGCGCGGCGCTCAGCTATCGAAGGGTGGCAAATCGATTCTCGCCGCCTACTCGACCGCGAGCAAAGGTGCCGTCTCCCGTATCGTACCAAAGATTGAAGGCCCCACTACGGATCCAAGAACCGACACCCAGTATATCGTTACCGAATATGGAGTGGCTTGCCTTACCGGCAAATCGACCGGGGAACGGGCCGAAACGTTGATTGCGATAGCTCATCCGAAATTTCGCGAGAGCCTCCGTCTCGGCGCGCGGCAACTGGGCTACCTGTGAAAGTGCTTTTGGAAATTTGGAATTAAAGAGCTGAAATTTCGCGCTGTGATGACAGCAGTTCCAACCACTCTTAGATGCGTCATTAGCAATTAATAATCCGTTGCGCCTCCACCGTGTTATAGGGTGCGACGGCGACGAGTCGGATGCGCATCGCCGCATTCATGAGCGTCGATTCCGGGTAGCCCATGTATTGGCGTAGGTCGCGCTCCGCCGGGATGCCGACGAGCGGCCGGCTGTCTAGCCGTAATCAGGTATTGATGGCGCCAATTGGATGCCTCATGCCTGCAACTGGCGCGATCGGATACAGATCGGTTTCCGTGAAGTCACATAAGCTCTGACGCGAATGATGGCACGGCATTCGCTATCTGGGTCGATATAGCCAAACGGCGATCCAAGGACGATTTTATGACACAGCGATTTACCAGGATTCTTTGCCCGGTTGATTTCGATGACAACTCGATGCGAGCGCTCGACACCGCAGCGAATCTCGCGCGCGAAAACAACGGCACGGTCTTCGTGTTGCATGTGGTTCCATTGATCGTCCCGCCGACCGGGATGCCGGTCTACGTGGATCTCTATAAAGGTCAGGAAGAGACCGCAAAGACCAGGCTGCTTGAGATCGCCCACAAGAGGCTGTCCGGACTCAAGTACGAACTGTTGCTCCATACGGGCGAGCCCGCAGGGACTATTTTGAAGACGGAAAAAACGATGAAGGCCGACTTGGTCGTCATGGCCACGCACGGAAGGCGCGGGTTCAAGCGTTTTTTCCTCGGAAGCATCGCCGAACTCGTCGTGCGCGAGTCAACATGTCCAGTCCTGACCGTGCGCTGCACGGCGACTCAGAACGATTTGGTCGGTACCTGGATGACGAAAAACCCTCTCACGGCGACCCCTACCGAGAAGCTCGCCTCGATCGCCGGACAGATGCACGAAGGGAAATTTCGAAGCGTGCTGATCGTCGCGGACGGTGCTCCCGTCGGGATCGTTACCGACCGCGACATCCGGCAGCACGTCGGTTACCTCGACCAAACCGAGGCGTTCAAGGCGATGAGCCAGCCGCTGGTCACTGTAACACCCTCCACGGACATTCGAGAGGCTGCCCGTTTGCTGCGCGAGCACAAGATCGGAGGGCTGCCTGTCGTGGAAGACGGTAAGCTCGCCGGCGTAATTACAACCGACGATATGCTTGAGGCCCTGACGCACGAGTAGCAGTAGCGCCGTGCGAGAGCTTTCCTCGACGACCGATTTCATCTGCCGGATTTCGCCCGCGAGCGCGTCATCGTCGAGCAGCCGATAGACGACGCATCCTGCGAACGTCGCTGCGCTTACGCACGCGCGGTCGTCATCGAATTTACTTTGGCGATAGATCAAACGCCGAATCATGAATCATGACGACGCGGTGGCTCATGATATTTTTCTCTCCGTCAATGCAATCCCAAAAGCTCCTTAGGCTACTGCCGTGCCGAGAGAATCAAGCGGGTGCGGCTTACGAGAATCCCGCGCCTTCCACAACTTCTGAGGTTCAATGCGTCGTTAAGCGGAAGAAGTAGTAAGGGTGGTGCGATCCACTATACCGCCTGGATGCGAAAAAGCCGATCTAATAGTCATGCCGGCCAGAGAGAAAGCATGTAAGTTCGAGGCACTGACACGTCCCTTGTCACCAATCGCCAATGAGCCCGCCTGATTTACACTTTCCCGGCACAGTTCCATCGGATATGGCTGGCCTCTCCAGCAAAGAGGCCGCGAGACGGCTGGCGCAAGCTGGCCCGAATGCGATGGCCGAGAAGCGCGAGCATGCCGTCATACGGCTCGCGCGCCACTTCTGGGCGCCGGTGCCGTGGATGCTCGAAGCGACGATCGTCCTGCAAGTCGCGACGGGCAAGGATATCGAAGCGCTGATGATCGGCGCCCTTTTGATTTTCAACGTCGCCCTCAGCATGTTCCAGGAAAGCCGCGCCGACGCTGCGCTTGAGCTCCTCAAGCAGCGGCTCTCGCTTAGCGCGAGGGTCAGGCGCGACGGCAAATGGGTCGAGTTGCCCGCGGCCATGCTGGTGCCGGGCGACGTGGTGCACCTGTCTCTCGGCGTGCTCGTCCCAGGCGACGTACGCATCGTCGAGGGCTCGATACTGCTCGACCAGTCGAGGCTCACGGGCGAATCGATGCCGATCGAGGCCGCTCCCGGCAAGACCGCTTATGCCGGCGCGCTGGTACGCCGCGGCGAGGCGATGGCGTTGATCACCGGCACGGGCGTATCGACTTACTACGGACGAGCCGCCGAGTTGGTGCGGGTTGCGCACGTCGAAAGCACGGAAATCAAAGTGGTGCTTAGCCTCGTGCGCAATCTCTCGATCATCAACGCGGTGCTGGTGATTGGGCTGGTCGCGTATGCCGGCGCGATCGGAATGCGCACCGCGCAGATCATCTCGCTCGTGCTGACGGCGTTGCTCTCCGCGGTCCCGGTCGCATTGCCGGCCACATTTACCTTGGGCGCGGCGCTCGGCGCCCGAACTATCGCGCTCAAGGGTGTGTTGTTGACGCGGCTGTCCGCGCTGCACGAGGCGGCGATGATCGATGTCCTGTGCGTCGACAAGACCGGCACCCTTACCGAGAACAAACTGGCCGTCGCCGCGGTGCGCCCACTGGCCGAGGGCTGGACGGAGGGCGACGTGCTCGCCTTCGCCGCGCTCTGCAGCTCCGCTCACGGACAGGACCCGGTGGATGAGGCTATCCGGACGGCGGCGCTGGCGACTCCGCCGCAACGCTCGCTTCCAGTAGTGACAGGCTTCACTCCCTTCGATCCCACGACCAAGCGGTCGGAGGTGGCCGCTCGGGACCATAATCAGCGCGAGCTCCGGATCAGCAAAGGGGCCCCGGCGGCAATCGCGTCGCTCGCGCCGATGACGCCGGAGATTGCCAAGGAGCTAGAGTCGCAGGCTGGTAGCGGCTGCCGAACGCTGGCTGTCGCGGCTGGGCCGCCGGGAAAGATGCTGTTCGTCGGACTGATTGCTCTCAACGACCCGCCGCGCGCCGACTCTCCTGCACTGCTGGCGGAGCTGCGGTCACTCGGCGTGCATCCGGTGATGGTTACCGGCGACGCGGCGCTGACTGCGTCGACGGTCGCGCGCGCGATCGGACTGGACGGCCGCGTGTGCCCACCGGGGCAGGTTCCGGAGCGCGTCAGCCCCGACGACTTCGCGGTGTACGCCGGTGTTTTTCCTGAAGAGAAATTTCGCCTCGTCAAGGCGCTTCAGAGCGGCGGTCATGCGGTCGGCATGTGCGGCGACGGCGCCAACGACGCTCCGGCGCTGCGCCAGGCGCAGATGGGGATAGCAGTCTCGACCGCGACCGATGTGGCGAAAACCGCGGCGGGAGTAGTACTTACCGATCCCGGTCTCGGCGGTATCGTCACCGCGATCAAGGAGGGGCGCACCGTCTTTCGGCGGATCCTGACATACACGCTGGGCTTGCTGATCAACAAGTGCGTCACGCTGGTCGTCCTTGGCGCGGGTCTGGTGCTGACGCGGCACGCGGTTCTCACCCCGATGCTGCAAGCGATGTCCATGTTGACAAACGATTTCGTCAGCATGTCGCGGACGGCGGATCGCGCCACGCCGTCGCCACGGCCGAACACGTGGCGCATGGACAACCTGGCGATGGCAGCGATCCCGCTCGCTCTGTTCAAATTTCTATTTTGCATCGGAGTGCTTGCCGCGGGATGGTTCTGGCTGGGCTTAAACGTCGGGCAAATGCAGACCCTGACGTTCGTCATGCTCGTGTTTGCCGCGCAGGCTGTCATCTACGTTGCGCGCGAGCGCGGACGGATGTGGAACTCGCGTCCGATCCTGCCGATGATGTTGTTTTCGCTCGCCGATATAGCGATCGTCTCGACCTTCGCCGTCGGCGGCATACTGATGAGACCGCTTCCGTCCACCGTCGTAATCACGTTGCTGCTTGTAACAGCGGGATTCGCCCTGGCGCTCGATCAGGTCAAGGTCATCGTCCTCGCCCGGCACCCGATCGATTAAGGTGATGAAATGGGCGCTCCACGCAGCCTACGCCGGCGATACAAGCACCAAAATGGTGACCAGGCTCCAAGCCAACCGCCGAAGCCGCAGCGCAATCACTTCACTTGAGCTTTCGCGCGCGGCCCGTCCATGAGATGGATTCGATGAATTGGATTCGACGGATAGGGCTGACCATTCGTCCACGGGAGACCGCCGCGGATTCCAACAAATAGCCTAAACGCCAGCCGCCTGGGCGCTCAGACTGTGTTACTCGCGCGACTTGTTCGATCGCCGATCGACGAGGCTAGGCCATCGCCCATCGCGGTGGGACGTGCATCTGCTTGACGACCTGCATCACGCGCGTCGGTTGTCCAAGATCGCACCACTCAACACCGCGCATTGGCATCACCGTCAAACGCTTGGCGTATCGCTGCAAAACCAGTTCGCTGAAGCCTGAGGTCGGCAATTCCTGGTAGAGGCGCGTCAGCACTTCGCTTCGAACATCGTTCCCAAGGCGAGCCGGACATCGCTGAAAGAACTATAGAGCCGAGGCATCTCCAGGATGTACATCCGCAGAAGGGTCGATGCTCGCGCAATCAGCACGAGTGTGTTCCACAGCGCGCCGGGCTCCGCGGGATCTCGGGTTCGATCCAGCCGTATGCCTTTTCGGGACCGGTGGCCTCGGCTCCTAGCAGCACGACCGCGTCATCTGAATCGGCGGTGGCGTCGAAGGCCGAATCCACGTACTTGATAAATCGGGATTCATTGCCGAAGTAGTGATCGGAAGGGAAGAGCGCGACCAGCGCGGACGGCGCCATCTCGTACAGACGCATCAGGGCGTGCAGAATTGCCGGAGCAGTTCCCCGGTTGCACGGTTCCTCGACCACCACATGCGGCGACGCTTCAAACATCGGCAAGTAAAACTGCCGATGTGCGCGATTCACGGAGACGACGGTCTGGGCAGGAGCGACCACTTTGGAAACTCGATCGAGAGTCTCGCGGAGCAGCGATCTGGAGCTTAGTATGGGGCAGAACTGTTTGGGCAGTTCGTAGCCGGTGATTCCTTTGGTAAATGATCGAAGCCTGGATCCGTCGCCGCCCGCGAGAACGAGTCCCCACCGATTAGAGCTTCCACTGGCCATTGAACTTCTGTCTCTGGGTGGTCTGATGATAGGTCCAGAATTACGACTTCCGGTGTCGCCGCGCGCTATTGAGCGGCGCTGGCGGCGAGCCACAGCCGTTTTAGATCTGTGGGAAGCTGGCTCAAGACGTGACCCGCCATACCTGAAGCCCCATCGGTGCTACCGAACGCGTCCTGAAGCGTGCTGAAAACGGCCACTACCGCGCGCTCGGCCTCGAGTTCCGTGTCCAACGATGTCATCTGAGCTACGTCGTAAAGGAATCTCGGTTCATCGACGCGGCGAACCTGCCGGTCGGGCCGATCGAACGACAGCCATAACATCTTGAGCGACGCCGGTAGCTGCGAGGCGACCTTGGCGGCCTCGTTGGGAGTGAGTCGATCGCGCAATTCCTGAAAGACGGCAAAGATTAGAGTTTCGGCGCGGCGTTCGTCGCAATCGGCGAGCTCGGCAACTTCGCGAACGAATGATTTTTCTTTCATTGTTATCTCCGATGATCTTTTCAGGAGAAAATGGAACATCACCCGTGCCATGTAGACACGGACCAAAATGCAACCCAATTACAGTCCGGTGATGCGAAAGGCCTGTGTCCTAAAGGACCAGACTGTGGCCTTCTGGGACTTAAAGAGACATATCCGCGAACTGGGGACTTCTACAGAGCGTATTTTTCGATCTTCGCGTAAAGCTTCTTGCGCGATATTCGTAGCAGGGCCGCGGCCTGGACCTTGTTGCCGTCGGTGCTCTTGAGCGCTCGCGCGATGATCTCGCGTTCAGCCTCGGCAAAGGTTCCAATGGGCAATTCTGGTTGCGGAAGTTGCTCTTCCGCCAGAGGTAAGGACCCGGCGGACCGACTTCCCGCGATGCCGGGCGGAAGATCCTGCAGCCGAATCATCGGTGAACGGCCGAAGGTGAACGCACCCTCGATCGCGTTGGACAATTCACGGACATTCCCGGGCCACGGGTATTTCATCAACGCAGCGATCGCGTCTTCCTCGACCCCCCTGACCGGAATTCGAGGCTGGAGCTTTTCATTGAAGTACTCGACAAAGTGCTCCACCAGAAGTGGGACATCATCCAGGCGCTCGCGCAGCGGCGAAACGTTCAGCACGCCAGCCTGTAGCCGATAATAGAGATCCTGGCGCAAGTTGCCGGATCGTACGGCTTCTTCAGGATCACGATTCGTCGACGCGACCAGGCGCACGTTTACCGGCGTTTCCCTGATCGCGCCGACCGGCCGCACGCTTCGTTCCTGCACCGCGCGCAGCAGCTTGCTCTGGGTTTCCGGCGCCATTTCCGTAACTTCGTCGAGAAACAGCGTTCCGCCCTCGGCGGCGCGGAAGAGTCCCAGGTAATCGGCATTCGCCCCGCTGAACGCGCCCTTCCGGTAACCGAACAATTCGCTCTCGATCAGGTCCTTCGGGATCGCCGCACAATTGAGCGCGACGAACGGGGCCGCGGAATCTGCGCCGCACTCGTGAATCGCGCGCGCTACCAGTTCCTTGCCGGTCCCGCTTTCGCCGACAATCAGGATCGTGCCGCGAGTTCCTGACGCCGCGTCGATCCGGTCGTAAAGCCGGCGCATCGCGGGGCTCGAGCCAACCAGGCCGTGAAAGATACTGCGCTTCTCGCGCGCCAACAGCGTCGCTTGCCGTTCGAGCGCTTGAATGCGTGCGCCTGCGCTGGCCGATGCGGACCGGAAGTACGCGTCTGCCAGCAGGATCATGCGAACGTGGCTCAGCTTGTCGAAGGTCGTGTAGATCTCGAGGGGCGGCGGCGGATCCTTTGGGAAGGCGGTGTATGCGCTTTCCTCGTACAGATGAAGTGACGCGACGATCTCCGCAAACGGCACGTTGCGCTCGCACAAAAGTTCGCCGGTTCGGATCGTATTGATCGCGTAGCGATCCATGTCACCTTCGAGCAGATCCCTGGTGTTTCGCGACAACGCGTTGAAGAACAGATCGCGGAACTCCTGCTCCGACAGGCTTCGCGTATCCCCGAAGTGAAGAACGTAGAGCTGATACCAATGATCGATGACTTCGCCAAGGTGTTCGAGCACTAAACCGAGGATCGGCCTTAGCCGCTCAAGCTCCTCGTCCCACAGTAGATGGTAGTGGCGCGGACCGGACGCGGCACCCGATTCCCATTTGGTTCCGCTCTTTTCTGGTGTATCCGATGGGGACATCTGGTGGAAATTGCATCCTTTTGCTCGTTCGGAGCCTCTTAGAGGCACGCAGCATTGGCACATTTGCTGCTCTAACCTAATCAGCAAGCCCATTGACGCTATCACGCTTCTTCGTGGTTAGCACACAATTTTGGGGCGGGCTGATCGAAGTGACCAAGGAGTTGAAGGATTTGTCTCTTGCCCCAAGTTTGCTGCTTCTGTCCGATGACGAGGCGTTGGCGGATCTAGTACGTCATGTAGTCAAGCCTCCCTGGAAGCTGATTCAACGCGCAGCCGACAAATTCATGACTCGCGAGGTATTCGCTCAGCCAAATGTGCGTCTCGCTGTACTCGACGACCAAGCTGTCGAGGAGAATGACCGTGGACGGCTGCTCGCGCAGATTCGCAAGCACTTCTCCGGTATCTCGTTGCTCTACGTCGCCGATAGTCAAAGCGAAGCCGGCGAGAAACGCGCGCGCGCAAACGGCGCCCACTACTACATATCGAGACCGTTGTCGCTCGAAAGGTTCGCACAGGTGTTGCAATCGTTCTTACAGGCGCGGCAACCGCAAGGTACGCCTGCTCACCCGGGCAGCGCGAAATTCGGGCGAGAAGCTATCGCCACGGGCGCGGCTCACGTCGACGCAGGAATACGTAGTCTCTCGGAGGAACTCAATCGCGAAGATTCGCTACTGCGTTATCGCTTGGTCGACGCGGCGCTCGCTGGATTGCGTCTGGAGCGCAATCCGGAGTCGCCGCTGCTCAGGCTTGATGCCGCTCAGCTTTGGGCGGTTATCGAGCCTATTCTGTCTCATCACCTCGACGCGGAAGAGAAAGACTTATTGCCGTGGCTGGAGCGGCAACGCGGACTCGCACCGGCGGCGGGACGCAAGATCCGCGAATCTCACGGACGCCTGCGAAAGCTGGCCGGCGCGATGGCTAAGGCCGACGCAGATCGTCTCACCGACGCCGAGGCGCGTGAGATCGGACTGGCGTTGAAAGGGCTCGCGATCAGCCTGGATGACGCAATCGATGACGAAGAGCGCCGACTCTTTCCTTCGATTCGAAAGGCGCTCTTCTTAGTCGAGCGTCGAACTTGAAATCGGTATGCGATCGCGGCTGATGCAGCGATTCTTCCTCTGTACCCTCGTTGTGGAATCACGCTGATCGACGGCGATCCGGTCGGAGCAAACCGGAGTCATGCAGTTTCCGCTCAGCGATCTGACGCGCGGCTTGCCCAACTGTGAACGCGATCGGCTCGAAGATCTGTTCCTGACGAGTAGCCATTACTGATTCCAGTTCTGGGAGATGTCCTGGAACCGCGCGCACTAACCGATCTGGATTTAGCGCCGAGCCACACCGCGCGTAGCGATGCGGCTTGCGCCCTGCCCTCTGCGAGGCCGGCCTGCGCTGCGCCGGCGCTGCGGCCCGTATCCATCAGGTTGACGCCGAAAGCCTCGACACTCACGGCGTTAGGCGCGATCAGCTCGACCTTGGTGCCCCTCTCACGCAGCGTAGCGAGTTCCTTGTCTAATTGTTTGCGAAACTGTTCCGCCATCTTCGGGTCGCCCGCGGCGCCGCTGACTGCGACCACGACCACCGCATCGTAGCCCTGGGCCAAGTCCGCATTGGTGGCGGAACGCGTTCCGCCATCCATGTACCTGCGTCCGTTGATCGTTATCGGCGGGAACAGCCCCGGGACGCTGCAGCTCGATGCGACCGCGCGCTTGATGCCCGCGCCCGCTTCCTTGTTCCATACGACAAACTCGCCGCTGAGTGCGTCGACCGCTGTACACGCGTAGTTGCGTTGCGGCCACTTATCGTGGACGAGTTCATCGAATAGTTGACCAACTAGGGCGACGAACATCTCCTCGCTGATGGTCTGGCTCTCGAGCGCCCATTTGCCGATTTCAGAGCGCACGTCGCGAGCGCGACGCTTTCCGGAAAGCGCCTCAGCCATCTTGTCGATGAATGGCGTAAAATCAGGTTCCAAAGACGATCCTGAAGCCGACAAACCCACGCTCACGATCGATTCCGCGAGCGCGCCGGGCTCTTTGCCCATCGCGATTTGCGCGCCAACAAACGATCCGGCCGAAGTGCCGACGATAAAATCAGCGTCCGCAAGATCAACGCCGCTTTCTGCCAAACCGGCCAGCAATCCTGCCTGCCATGCGATCCCGATCGGACCGCCGCTGCCAAGCACCAGCGCGCGTTTCGCCATCCTTGTAATCTCTCCTTAACGATTCGTTAACACAATCGTAACATTAATGAGTCCCGGCAGGAATCGAACGTCACGACGGTCGCGCGGTTTGGGCTTGCGGCGACGAGCGTCCAATGGACAGCAAGCGATCGATGTTCCAAAGTCGCGCACGCTTTGGATGCTGGAGCCGTAAGACTATAGCTGTCGGCGCCGGAGATTTTCGGCCTCAAGCTGCGCTCGCCGCGAAAATGGTGACCGGATAATCAGGTAGCAGGTGGGTGAAAAACGCGACCATCGGCCGCTTGATCATAACACGCTTATCGGCGCGTCACCCCGATAGAGTTTTCGGAAGGCCGAGGTGCGCTTCGGAGACTCAGCGGACACGACCTTGGTTTCGGATTCAATGTGCACCAAGCGTTCGCACGATGTAGTACACCCACATCGGAATCAGCGTTGCCCAGTAACATGTCATCCAAGTCAGGCCGATAAATCTGCCCCAGGAATCGGCATCCGTTCGTCTGGTTCTCGCCCAGACAGCCCGTTTCAGGCCAATTGCCAACCGCATCGAAATCGACGAGCCTGCTCCGTTCCTTCCGCTGTTCCTCTTGGCACTCGCGTGCAAGGTAGCCAGATGAATGGCCTGCCAGGGCAGATACACGATGCCAAAGAGCAGGTTCAGTCGGAGAAGAACTTCCTTTCCCCCAAGTGCATCGACGGTCAGGTAGAGGTATGCACTGGCGATCGTATTCGCCAGGAAGATGAGTGCCCAGCCTAGTTCCTCGTAGTAGTAGAACTCGAATTGCTCGGTCAGTATGGCAGCCCAAACAAAACCCTGGCTAATGACGACCTGCGCAACCATCAACCAGGAAAGAGCACTTACCCATTCCACTTTATCGATATTGAGCAGGCGAAGGACGTGAGAAAACAAAAAGATCAAGGCGATCTCAGAGAAGGTAGCGAGCAGCCGCGTCACGAAGATCGAAGAGAAGATGGAATCGTGGAAGACTACGTTGTGCTCGTACCGAACTGGAAAAAGGCATCGATAGGCGGACACGGCAAAGAGAATTTGGGCAGGCAGGATGAGGTACGCATCCGCGTCACCTGATGCGAGCGGACGCGTGTTCACCAGGAAAGACAGGTTGACCAAACTGCCGAGCTTCAGCATCCAGAGAACAACGGTGTAATCTCGCAATATTCCTATGAGCATAAGGATATCTTCGCGTATCTTCCGAGCCACTGCCTCGATTGCCGCGAGCGCACATCTGCTGTGGTTACCTGAGCCTCATGCCAAATACCGTAATTCAATCTCGTTCGGGAGGAAGTAGAGTACGCGATACGAGGCTGCCCATTCTATCGTGTCGATAGCTACGGGCTGGTTCCAATCGTGGCATCAGGTCCCTATCTTTACCGAAGGAGATGTCGTCGATGCGAAAATCCTTTCTTGCTGTGATGGTTATCGTTCTTTGGGCGGTCTCGGCGCGGCCAAAAATAGCCGAGGCGGCTGCGGCGCCGCGCTTCTACGTTCAAACTCAAGACTTGATGGGCGGTGGCCACGGTCTGCTGATAACGTTGCTGAGCGCGGAGCCGGTCACGATCTCAAGGTTCGTGATTAACAATCGGCCGCAAGTCGCCGGTTGCGATTCTCACCAGCGGCGTGACATGCGACAAGGCGACCAATTCAGGCTTGTGATACCGCCCGCCTGTGGCAATTTTGCGCAGATAGAATTGCATACGAATCGAGGCGCGGTGAACTACACCGTCGATCGACCGGACTAGCCAAGCGAAGCACTCACATGTACAGAGGATAGGGTTTGAATGTCCGGCTCTTTTTCGCGACGCCATACAGTGTCGCCCCGCACCGGCCTTAAAACCCTCAACGCTGCCGAATAGGTGCTGGCCTAATCTCGGCGTGAGTGGCCTGTTTTGAAATCGAGGGTGGCCTACTTTGCCAGGCGAGCATCGTTACTCGCGACGCATTGGGCGTTGGCAATGCGCAGTAAGTAGCCGCCATACGGTATCGTATAGCGGCCTTGCCAGTCGCCATGTTCGCGATAGTTCGCTTTGCCCTCATCACTGGCGGTGTACCGCCACATCTTTTCGATGGTGGCGTCACAGTCCTTAGCGCGGTCGAAATTTTTAACAATTTCCCAAGTATAGATTGGGGCGGTCGCGTCTATATATGGTGCACCATCAGGCGTCATGGGCGGCACCATCAAATACCAGCCGACCAACGCGAGCGCGGCGGAGTGACGAGGCTTCATGAGGTTCGCTCAGCCCGCCCGGGCAAGTACAGCGTGTATTGTACGGGAATTTTCCCATACATCTCAGCCATCTTATCTTTTAATTCAGACATCGACCGACAGGTCCGGGCAATTCCGATAACCATCCAAATATGCTCGATAAGTTTTTTCAGACCATACTGCGCGCTCAGCCATTGATGGTAATTCTGCCCGTGCTGCGGTTTCGGGGCGTGTTCTTTGAGCCATTTGGCAACATCGGGATCGAGATATTCATAAATTATCTCCATTACGATCTTGCCCCAATACTTGGGACGTTGAGTCACGGCACCCTGCCAGCCGGTGAGCCGACCAAATTCGATCCACAATTCGTTGGGAAATGTCCTTTCCCATTTTCGCATTTCGTCGGCCAAAAATGCTCGGAGCTTAACCTGCAACGCATCTTCAGCGCGGGCATACTGATAGCCAGTGACTTCATCAATCAGCGCGATCAATCCCGTCTTCGCGACTGCAACCGAAAACATCCCAGCCTTGATGGCAATATCTCGCTGCCTGTCTGTTAACTTTGTATTGGGATCATTAAGTGCGCTCACATAGGCACGACAAATATCGAGAAACATCTCTGCCGACATACCTGCTACGGATTTGTTCACCACTTCTGGAATTGAGAACTCTATCATTTGTCCCGGCAAATCTTCCGGCAAGTAATTCTTAAGCGCACCAACACCGATGTAACTCTCTAGATTCCCGCCGCCTTTGCCATCAGTAAGTATGCTCGTAGCGCCAGTTCGGCTAATGACGCGTCGGCCGTCGTCCAGCACGTACACGGGCAACTCTAGATCGCCAATAGCCAAGAGTCCGGCCCATTTTGCTATCGGAAGCCCGGGTGTGCCTTCTACTTGCTCGCCGGGCGGTAAATCGGCCATTTTCGCTTTCATCCACCGAGTTTGTACGGCTTTTCGTGCTATCTCTTTCCGTCGCTCCGAGGTTAGGGACTTCGCCCGAGCGTTGCCGCCCTTCGCGGCATCGAGATTTCCCCGGGGGTTCTCATCGACCGTTTTTTCTAGATCTGCCATGAGTTTCATTCTAGCAGCCGATACTTCTCTGTCAATACATGCCGAGCAAGTATTGACTTATCGACGCCAGCAAGTATAAAGTCAAATTATGGAGATGGTGATGAGATTCTCATTAGCCCCGACATCCGCGCTCACCGATGCGCGGGGCCATAACAAAAAGACCCACCGTTGCAACTTGGCGGCGCAACGGCAGGTCGTGGTGAGCCTTCCCGATAAACCGACCGGCGTGGGTGCTAGTAACACCCGCGCCGGTCTTGACTTCAACGCATCCGGGACAGCGGACGCATCAAAGCTGGCAAGCTCATTGTCGCTCCGTTCGCCCGGTAGGTCAACATACGGGGCTGACAATGAACGCTCTCCCATTTGACAAGCAGACTCAAGTTATCGGCGCGCTCACGGAAGGACTCTCGATCCGCTCTGTCGCACGTCTCTTTGACGTTCACCGCGACACGATAGGCCGTCTCGCTCTGACGGTCGGCCAAGGCTGCGAGCGTTTGCACGACCGCATGATGCGCGATTTGCAGGTGAACCTGATCCAGCTAGACGAGCAATGGGATTTCATCGGCAAAAAGCAGAAGCGCATCCGCGACAACGATCCCGAGGAAATGGGCGATGTCTGGCTTTATGTCGCGCTGTCGGCGACGCACAAGGCCGTTCTTTCCTATGTCGTTGGTAAACGCACGCCCGAGAACACTGAAGCGCTGGCTATGGACCTGCGCGGGCGCATTTTGAACCGCCCGCAGATCACGTCCGACGGCTACACGCCCTACGTTGGCGCGGTCACGGTAGCATTTCAGGCTGGCGTGGACTTTGCCGTGCTAACCAAGAAATACGGCAGCGATTCAAATCTGCCTGATGCCGCGCATCGCTACTCCCCAGGTCATGTCACCGGGATCGAAAAGGCCGTGATAAGAGGAAACCCCGACGAAAACGAAATCTCAACCAGCTATGTTGAACGCTTCAATCTCTCGACGCGGATGGCCTCGCGCCGCTTCACCCGGCTAACCAATGGATTCAGCAAGAAGCTGACGAATCATCAGGCCGCTGTGGCCCTGTGGATCGCGTTCTACAATCTCTGCCGCGTCCACGAAACGCTACGCTGTACGCCCGCGATGGCGCTTGGCGTGACCGATCATATTTGGACGATTGCGGAGCTTGTAGCGGCTGCGCTGGAACCTTTAGACGTGCCGCCGTTGCCGCGTCCGATACCAGAAACGACGCTGCGACCGGGCTATCGCCCGTTCAGACCCGTCGTGATTCGAGGCGGCAAGATAACACAGCGGAAGCCGTCTTAGGAGGCTGTCTTTTTTGCCGGTTTAACCAGGCCTACAATAATTTCAACAGAACGAGCCAGAGCATCGAATGCTTCTTGGAACCCATCTCGGCTTTTTTTCATCGTCTCAAGAACAACGCCTTCTTGTTCGATCTGTCCATCCGACAGAGCGAATACGGGCGTGTTGTGCTTCTGCGATTGAGCAATGAGCGAATTGAAATCCGCGATGTTAATCAGATTGTAAGGAGTATCCGAAGGCTGTGCTGCGTTGAATTGCGGCACGGAAATCGCCATTCCAATTTGGGTCAGGACTGGCACAAATTCCTGCAAAACCGTCAGTTTTATTCTGTCTATCCACTCTTGAAAAGAGACGGCCGGATTCCCCGATCTTGGCCGATATCTCTGCGAAATCATTCCGCAGAATTTTGGCGGATTCGACGGAAATGGATAGAGCAGCGACGGGGCTCGAAAAGCGCTCACGTTTTGATGCCAACGCGGGATCACTCTACAGAGAGAAGAAATCGCTTGGTTACAATAGTAATCAGGCGAAGTCGGAACAATAAAATAATCGCTGCCCATCAGTAAGCACTCATTTAATGCTCCAACACTCGGGCTCATATCGACTATGATAGCGTCCAATTTGTTTTTAATGGCCGTCATTCGGAGCAAGGCGCATAGCGAGCCGGGGATATTTTGCAGCGCAGGAATCGCCTCTCTCGTTGATAACGCCACAGAAATTTGTGTCTCATTCTCCGCAAGTTCGATATTCCCCGCCAAGAGAAAGAGGTTTGAATGCGGCGCCCGAACTATTTTCGCTGGTGCAAGCGCGACACCTGTAGCCTTGAAAATCGGCGTCAGCGCATCGCTTAAGTTTGCTCCGGGGTTTTCTTGATAGAACTGGTTGAAATCATTAATGCCATCGAATCCAAGAACCGTTCCCGTTAAGTTGCATTGGGGGTCGCCATCAACGATCAGGATTCGATGCCCACGGGCGGCTAGCGCCCATCCGAGATTGAATGTCGTCGTGGTCTTGCTGACGCCACCCTTGTGATTGAACAAGGAGATTATAGGGATCATTGGCCATTCTCCCCCTTCTGTAACTGTAATATCCTCGCGTAAACGAGCCGCAGAAGGAAGAGTATCGCCGATTACTGAAACGCCTGGACGCCGCCATCTTGCGCCCCGCCAAGACGACTTATCCACGGGCAGCATCAATTTTATCCTTCGCATATCGTTCTCTCGGCCAACCCATTCAAGAATCCTGAAAATCGCGAGGGTTTGAGGTTTTATGGACTGGCCTAATTTCCCGACCCGAGTGGCCTAATTCGGCCAGCACCGCCGAATAGGCCGCCTATTACGCCGGATGGGTTTCGGCTTAGACTCCGAAATAGCACCGAGAGGGACAGCCGATGAAGTTTCCGAGTCTCGAATTCGTGCAGGCTTTCCAGGAGCGAATGAACGGTGACGCCAAGTTCCATGCGGCGAGCCGCTGGTCCGATGTCAAAGTACTGCTTTGCTTCGGCGATCAGCGCTATTGGCTCAAGCTCTACGGCGGGAAGATCATCGACGTCATGGACTACTTCCCTATGGCGAATCCGCTGGGTTGGGATTACATGATCAGCGCGCCGCTGGAAATCTGGCGCGCGCTGCGCGACGGTAGCCGCGCGCTAGGCCATCTGCTCGACACGGGCGACATCATGGTTGACGGCGACCTGTTGCAGGCGAACCGGCTATACGAGTCGACACATCTCATGCTTTCCACCATTCGCGACATGAAGGGAGAGCCTTAAGGGACACGTTATGGCGGATGAAATCACCGGGCGTTATGCGATCGTCGACGGCGCGCGGGCCTATTACGACGTGTGCGGCAGCGGCATCCCGCTCGTGTGCATCCACATGGGCTGGGCCTGCTCGCTGCAATGGCATTACTTCATGCCGATCATGGCGGCGGCAGGCTTCCAGGTGATCGCGCCCGATCTTCCGGGTCACGCGAAATCGATGCCCGTGAACTGGAAGCCGTTCCGTAAGATGCGCGACTACGCGGAATGGGTATGGCATTTCATCGAGACGGTCTGTCCGGGCGAAAAACCGGTCGTCTGCGGCAGCGGCATCGGCGGCGACATGACGCTGCAGATCGCGTGTCATCACCCGCAAGGCATCCGCGCCGGGATGGCCTTCGAATCGGCGGCACGCACAGGCTCGATCTCGTTTCTGTCGGGTTATTCGGATCCGCACACTTTCCCGGGTTTCAGCGCGTTGGCGGACAACGCCTCAACTTCGGCGATGTACTACCCCTGCGATCCGCGCAAGGTGATCGAATCGAAATGGCAGCATCGCGCGACCTACCAAGAGACCTGCGTCGCTGACATGGACGCCTGGAACGATCACGATGTGCGCGAGCATCTGCACAAGCTCGAATGCCCAATCCTTCTGCTCAAGGGCGAGGCGGATTATCACGTCCCTGAACAGGCGGTGATGGACACCATTGCCGCGATCCCGAACGGGCTGGCCGAAGGCGGCGTCGCGAAGAAGATGGGGCACCTCATCATGATGGAAGAGCCCGAGATGCTCGCCGAGATCTGCCTCGGTTTCCTGAGGCGGCGGAAGATAATTTGAAGCGCGCCCGTAGGTCCATGCGTTGGTACGCTTTCGATAGTTGATGACACCTGCCCGCCATTGCTCTAAGTAGCTGGGGGCTGAAGCCCGAAGCTCTTGCTGTGACCGCTATCGCTCGCTTAAGTATATTCCCGCAGTTCTTTCCCCCTGCGGCGGCCAAGCTGCTGACCGGCCAGGAATTCGGCCGCGATGCGAAGAAGTGCATGGGCGCGGCGGGCGAAGATGATCGACGTCTGGACGAAAGATGCCAGTCTGCTCTGAGATCCCTGCATCCATGCAAACGGAGGCACGTGTGCGCCTCCGTTCCAGTTGCTGAGCCCTTGCATGCCGCGCGACCTTGTCATCGGAATCGATTCCTCGACCACAGCCACGAAGGCGATTGCCTGGGATCGGACCGGCGCGCCGGTGGCTGAAGGGCGTGCCGCAATCCCGCTCGCCCAGCCTCGCCCGCGCTATTTCGAACAGGATCCCGAAGACTGGTGGCGCTCGACATCTCTGGCGCTGCGCGCGCTCACGGCAAAGGTCGAGCCAGCGCGCATCGCGGGCGTGGCGATCTCGAACCAGCGCGAGACCTTCGGCCTCTTTGGCGAGCACGGTGAGCCGGTCCGTCCGGCCATCGTCTGGCTCGACGAGCGGGCGATGGACCAGATGCGCCGGTTCGGCGCGAGCTTCGGCGCCGAGAAGATTCACGGGATCTCCGGCAAGCCGGTCGACATCACGCCCTGCATCTACCGAATGGTCTGGCTGCGCGAGAACGAGCCGCATCTTCTGGATCGCGCCGCCTACGTCTCCGAGGTCCATGGCTATCTTTGCTTCCGGCTCACCGGCCGCTGGACAACCTCGACCGCCTCGGCCGACCCGCTGGGCGTCCTTGATATGGAGCGCCTGGTGTGGTCGCAGGACATTCTCGCGGCGGCAGGAGTCTCGATTGACAAGATGCTGGCGCTGGTGCGACCTGGCGCGTTGATCGGAACCGTGACCGAAACCGCCGCGCAGGCGACCGGCCTTCCGGCCGATACGCCGGTGTTCGCGGCCGGCGGCGACGGACAGTGCGCGGGTACCGCCGTCGATGTCCTGCGACCCGGCCGCGGCTATATCAACCTCGGCACCGCCGTGGTCTCCGGAAGCTACTCCGAGCGATATGCCTTCGACCCCGCGTTCCGAACCGAGACGGCGGTCGCCGATCAAGGCTACATTTTCGAGACCTGCCTGCGCTCCGGCACCTTCCTGTTCGACTGGCTGACGCGCGAGATCCTGGGCATGGACCCTCAGCGAGAGCTCGAGGCGCTGACCGCTCTCGAGGCCGAAGCCGCCGCCTCGCCGGTCGGCGCCAACGGCGTCATGCTCGTCCCCTACTGGGAGGGATGCATGACGCCGTACTGGGATGCGGCGGCCCGCGGCGTGATCGTCGGCCTTTCGGGATCGACCCGGCGCGGCGATCTCTATCGCGCGCTGCTGGAGGGCGTGGTGCTCGAGCAGCGGCTGGCGTCGAGTCGCCTGCAAGGCGGCAGCGGACAGACCATCGACCACTATGTAGCGGTGGGTGGCGGCACGGCATCGGATCTGTGGATGCAGATTCTGGCCGATGCCACGGGCGTTTCCGTCCATCGCTCGGCGAGCAAGGAGGCGTCCTCTCTCGGCGCGGCAATGGCGGCCGCCACGGGATGCGGCTGGTTCCGGAGCTTTGCCGAGGCATCAGGCGCCATGGCCGGCCATATCGTTCGGACCTTCGAACCGAGGCCGAAGGAGAAGGCGGCCTACGTGGAACTCGGTGAGATATACGCAGAACTCTGGCCAGCGCTTTCGAGCTGGAACCAAAAGCTCGCCCGCTTTGTCGAGCAGCGGGCCACGAAGCTGCAATCCTAGACCGATCCAAATGCGAGGACCTCGATAGCCGCAGAATTCCGCCATTGCCGCAGACTATGCGGCGCACGAGAAAGTTGGATGATTAGAAGGCGTGGTTGAGGTCGTGTCGGTGGGGTTTGCCGCGGGGACAACACTTGCCGCATACCATCGGGGTCGGTTCTTCCTCAACGATACGAGAGACACGGCTATCGAATTCCGTGTCCGAGTCACTTGCTTCGATCGCGTTCAGCACTTCCTGTTCAAATGCGATGTGCGTCGCGAGTGAATAGAGGGGCGCCGCGTCGGGAGCCACCGCCTCGCACTTGCTGCACCTGAATAATTCCGACGTTTCATCCCCCGCGAGCGGAACAACCAGCCATAGGCAACCCTCCAACTCCAGCCGCTGCAGATGCTCAATGAACGCTCGCCTGTCTTTGAGAAGTGCGGCCTTATCCCACCTCGCCATTTGAGTCCCCAATTTCTCGTTCCCACCTCCGAAAAGTCCTAAAATTGAGAGACTGAATGGTGGAGCAGAAGGGATTTGAACCCTCGACCCCCACGTTGCGAACGTGGTGCTCTCCCAGCTGAGCTACTGCCCCACTTTCGAGGGAATTTTATTCCGAAATGACCGTTCTCAGATAGGCCCGCAACCTATCAGCGAGGTCCGGCTGTTTCAAGCCGAAGCCAATCTGCGCGGTTATCAGCCCGACTCGATCGCCCAGATCATACCGTGAGCCCTCGAACTCGTAGCCGTACATCGGGCGGCGCTCGCATAGCGCGAGCAGGCCGTCGGTAAGTTGAATCTCGCCCCCGGCGCCCGGCTTACCCTTGGCGAGCAAGGTGAAAATCTCCGGCGTAAGAATGTATCGTCCCACGATCGCAAAGTCGCTTGGTGCCTTCGACGGTTCCGGCTTCTCCACCATCCCAGACAGCCGATGCAGCCGTTCGCCGGCGTACGAGGCCTCGACGATCCCATATTTCGATAAGTCCTGAGGCGCCACGCGCATCAGTGCGACCACCGGCGCGTCGCGCGCCTCGGCGACGTCGATCAATTGGCGCAGACATGGCCGCTCGGAGTCGAAGATGTCGTCGGGTAAAATTACGGCAAATGGCTCATCGCCGATCGCTTCACGGGCCTGCAGCACCGCGTGGCCGAGACCGAGCGGCTGCCTCTGCTCGGCCCGTGTGATCAGCGTCATCGTGGCGATCGAACGGACCAGGTCTAGAAGATCGTGCTTGCCGCGTTCCTCCAGATGGCGTTCCAAATCGGGGACCGGCGCGAAATGGTCGAGCACCAGCGAACGTCCGGGGGCCACGACGACGACGATTTCCTCGATTCCCGAGGCGATCGCCTCTTCGACCACTATCTGGATTGCCGGGCGATCGACGACTGGCAGAATCTCCTTGGGTATGACGCGGGTGGCGGGTAGCATACGCGTGCCAAGCCCGGCCGCAACCACCACGGCCTTGCGAACTTTCATGGGATGCCTCGGGAGTCGAAATGCCTGGGGATGATGCCGCGCCGATATGCGAGCAACCTCGCAATGGCGTGCCGGTCTAGC
This sequence comes from uncultured delta proteobacterium, assembly GCA_963755905.1. Lineage (GTDB taxonomy): Bacteria > Desulfobacterota > Binatia > Binatales > Binataceae > JAKAVN01. The sequence goes on along the minus strand of CAVWLM010000001.1, from coordinate 1,060,892 downwards.
GAGCGGTGCCCTGGCGCTCGCGCGCTTCCTGCGCCGATTTGCAGGTGATGCACAGCGTCGTCACCGGGCGCGCCTTGAGCCGTTCAATTCCGATCTGTCCGTCGCACTCCTCGCATTGGCCATAGACGCCGCCGTCGATTCGGGCAAAGGCCTCGTCAATCTTGCTCAGGAGCTTGCGGTCACGGTCACGCATCCGAAGCAAAAACGCCCGATCAGACTCCAGTGAGGCGCGGTCGGAGGGGTCGGCGCAGGCTTCCTGGGCTTTGGTGTTGAGGGTGCCGATAGCGCGCTCGGCTTCCTCCAGAATCTCGCTCCTGCGTTCTTCGAGCAGGCGACGGAAGAAATTCAGATCCCTTTGCCTCATGATAACGGGGCGTAAAAAATACGGTCAAATTCTACTTGTGCCCTACTGTCATGTAAACAGGCCGCCGGCATAAACTCGAACTCGATCCAACTTATTATCCATCATTTAGTATATGAAATCAGCTTTTCTCGACGCGTTTTCCGGGCTCAGTGGCGACATGATCGCCGGCGCCATGCTTGACGCCGGTGCCGACTTCGACGAATTGCGGGCGGCGCTGGCGTCGTTGCCGCTGGACGGTTATCGGCTGTCCACGCGGCGCAAGCTGGTAAGCGGCATTTCCGCGCTGAAGTTCGACGTGGAAGTCAGCACCTCCCAGCCCGAGCGCCATTTGAGCGACATTCGCGAGATCATCCGGCGGGCCGTAGCGTTCTCCGACAGCGTCAAGGATCGCGCAATGGCTATTTTCGGCGTGCTGGCGGAGGCCGAGGCGAAAATCCATCAGACGACTCCCGAAGAGGTGCACTTCCACGAGGTCGGCGCGGTCGATTCGATTATCGACATCGTGACCGCGGCCTGGGGCTTCGAGCGGCTCGAGCTGGGTGAAATTATGGTCTCGCCGTTGCCGGCGGGCAGTGGCTTCGTTCGATCGCAACACGGCATCATTCCGGTCCCCGCGCCCGCGACGGCGGAGCTGCTCACGGGCTTTCCGATGCGGATGGGCGACGGCGCTTCCGAGATGGTCACTCCAACTGGCGCCGCAATCGTGCGTGCGCTGGCCGTCCCGGCGCCTTCCGCGATCGGCATGCGCGTCGAGCGCGTCGGATACGGCGCGGGCACCAAGGAGTTTGCCGATCGGCCCAACCTGCTGCGCCTGATGGTCGGCGAGCGCACCCAGAGCTACGAGCGGACCCGCGGGCAAATCTACGAGACCGACGAATTGCTGCAGATCGAGGCCAATATCGACGATCTCAACCCGCAAATCTACGAGCACGTGGTCGAGCGGCTATTCGACGCAGGAGCGCGTGACGTGACCGTGACGCCGACGATCATGAAGAAGGGCCGGCCCGCGGCGACGGTCTCCGTACTCGTCGAGCCGTCGGCGCGCGAGCGGATAGCCGCTGTGCTCTTTACCGAAACTTCCACCATCGGGTTGCGCTACTATCCGGTCGCTCGGCTGAAGCTCACGCGCGAAATCAAGGAAGTGGAAACGCGATGGGGCCGCGTGCGGGTGAAGATCTCCGGCAGCGGTGGGGATACGCTGACCGTGTCGCCCGAGTACGAAGACTGCAAACGTCTCGCGCTCGAGCATCAGGTCGCGCTCCGGCTGGTTATCGAACAGGCGCAAGCGGTGGCGCGCCGGCGGCTTTCACCAGATGACTGAAGCTAGCCTGCGAATCAACGAAATCTTTTTCAGCATCCAGGGCGAATCGACCTGGGCAGGGCGTCCCTGCGCTTTCGTGCGGCTGACCGGATGCGACCTGCGTTGTTCGTGGTGCGACACCGAGTATGCGTTTCACGAAGGGCGCACGATGGCGGTCGAAGAAGTCGCCGCGCAGCTCATCGGCTACGGATGCGACCTGGCCGAGGTAACCGGCGGCGAGCCGCTGCTGCAGGCTGCCGTTCATCCGCTCATCGCGCGCCTGCTCGATGGCGGTATGACGGTTCTGGTGGAAACTTCAGGGGCGAGTGACGTGAGCCGGCTCGACCCGCGCGCGGTCAAGGTGATGGACCTGAAATGCCCGGGCAGCGGCGAGTCGGCGCACAACCTGTGGAGCAACCTCGAGCATCTGACGCAGCGCGACGAAGTGAAGTTCGTGATTGCCGACCGCGCCGACTACCAATGGGCGCGGGACGTGGTCCGGCGGCACAACCTCGCGGCGCGCGTCAACGCGGTACTGATGAGCTGCGCGTTCGGCCGGTTGGAGCCCGCGCTGCTGGCGGGATGGATCCTCGCCGATCGCCTGCCGGTGCGGATGCAACTCCAGATGCATAAGCATATCTGGGCGCCCGACGCGCGCGGCGTCTAAAAGGGACGGTCATGGCGCATCAGTTTCGGCTTTCAGTCCTTCACCGGCTTTCAATCCTCCACCGGGTTTCAATCCTGGCCCGGCTTTCAATCAGATCGGCTCTTCGCTCCGGTTCCATTTCTGGTCAATCTCCGTATAGGCTCTAGCCGCGATGCCCGGACCGCTGCTTAGCGAAATTCTGCCCGACCTGGTCGAGGAGATTGCTTTTCTGCTGCGCGAGCGCGGTGCCGAGCCGTTGTGCGACCAGTTACGCTTGCTGCATATCGAATCGATTTGCGATTGCGGTGACGACAATTGCGCGAGCTTCGCCACCGCGCCCGAGGTTAAAGTCGCGAGCACCGTCGAGTTGCAGGCGACGGAAGGGTTCCTGATCATCGATCTCAACGCGGCGGACCAGATCTGCTTCATCGAAGCGCTCCATCGTCCCGACGTGAAGTACCTGCTCGAGGAGCACTACCCGGCCAAGTAACCAGCGAAAGCGCGGAGCCAAACTTGATCAAAAGGATTTTTTTGGCAGGAGCTACTGGCGCGGTGGGGCGGCGGATGTTGCCGCTGCTGCGCGAGGCCGGATACCAGGTAACCGGCGCCACGCGCGCCGCGTCCAAGGCCGAAGAGTTGCGCGCCGCCGGAGTAACCCCGGCCGTCATCGACGTCTTCGACGCGGCCGCACTCGGCTTGGCGATACAGGCGGCGAGGCCCGACGTAGTCGTTAACCAACTCACCGATCTGCCGCACGGGCTCAAGCCGGAACTGATGGCCGAGGGACTGCTGCGCAACGCGCGCCTGCGTATCGAGGGAACACGCAACCTGGTTGACGCGGCTGTGCGCGCGGGCGCGCGCCGGGTCATCGCCCAGAGTATCGCGTTCGTCTACGCGCCCGGCCGCGCCCCGCACGACGAGAGCGATCCGCTCAACGCCCCGGCCGAAGAGCCCTGGCGAACGACGATGGAAGGAGTCGTGACGCTGGAGCGGCTCACGGTCTCGACCGCGGGATTCGACGGCCTGGTGCTGCGCTACGGGATGTTCTACGGTCCGGGCACCGGCTTCGAGGCGGCGCCGGGCAAACCGGCGGTGCACGTCGACGCGGCGGCGCAGGCGGCGATACTCGCGATCGCGCATGGGACGCCTGGAATTTACAATATCGCAGAGGACGACGGTACGGTCTCGATCGCCAGAGCGCGGCGCGAATTGGGCTTCGACCCGGGCTTCAGGTTGAAAGATTCCGCCTCCCGCTGATCGACGCGCGCCGATCGGCGTTCGACGCCTTTGAGCCCTGAAGCGGCGACTCGTGAAGCCGCAAATACCCGCGTAGCTATTCCGTAATCGCGAGAAAGGCGGGCGCGCTTGCCGGGTTGACCGGATTCTCGGTGTTGAACGTGCCGATCGCACTGAGCGTTCCCGTGCCGCCGACCGCGTATCCCAGAACCTGGCCGGTGGCATTGTTCGCCACATACACGAAACTGCCGCTCGGATCGCTGACGATTCCTTCCGGCGTGCTCAGCCCGCCGTTCGCGCTCTGCAGCGACAATACTCCGGTGCTTACGAGAAAATTGGAAACCGTGTTGATCGTATCGTTGGTCGCGTAGAGAAAGAGCCCCGCGTCATTGTTGGCGAGCGCGAGGTCGAACGTCTTGCGCGTCAGGGCCGCGGTCGCATAGCTGGCGAGAAACGACAGCACGTCGCCCGCGCCCACCCCGAAGACCGATACCACGCCGCCCGCGCTGTCGGTCACGTAGACAAAATCCCCCGTGGGGTCGACCACGATTCCGCGCGGCTGTCCGGTGCCGTTCGTCCCCAGGCTCGCCACGCTGTTGACCAGCGCCAGCGTCCCGCCCGACTGGATGCCGAGCGAGATCACCAGTCCCGAACCGAAGTCCGCTACGTACATCGCGGTCCCGTCTGGCGACGCCGCGATGCCCATCGGCTGTACGACGACACCGCTGGCGGTAAAGGTACCAATGGCGGTGAGCGTGCCGTCGGAACCGATCGAGTATTCCGTAATCGTACCGCCCGTCCCGTCAGTGACGTACAGAAAGCTGCCCGTCGCGTCGGTCGCGAGCCGTTGCGGCGAACTGTTGTTACCGTCGCTGACGGACCCGATCGCGGCTAGCGCGCCGGTGGAGGTGTCGACGCTGAATTCGCGAATCAGATGATCGGCCGAGTTAGCTATGTAGAGAAATCCATTGGAGGGACTTAGTGCGACTCCGGTCGGGCCCGAAGTCGCGCCGACGGCGGTCGTGCCGATCAGAGTGAGCAGGCCGCTCGTGAAATCGCGGCTGAACTCACTGAGCGTGCCATCGGCATTGTTGGTCGCAAACACCAGCCCCGCCGTCGGCGTCGCGGTCGGTGCCGCGCTCCCAGTCGACGTGGAGGTGGGCGTCGGGGTCACCTCCGGACCGTCCAGGAAATACTGGTGACCGCAAGACGCGCTCAGCACGACGAGTACCAGCACGCCGAGCCATCCGGCGACCAGGGCCTTCCCGGCTGCTCCTCCCAGCGCGCGCGCCCTGCCCGTCGTTCTGGATCTCCGCATTCTGTCGAATACGATATCCGAGCGTTTGCGCTACAGAAAACCGGCCCAGGCGCTCGGGAAGGCTTGACAGAACCTTCTCTGTTGGACGAACGATCGGCGTGAATCAATGAATCACGTGAATCACTCATCCGCGGACCTAGTAGGGACCGGCTGCGGACCGGACAGGGTTCCGCATAAAGTGCGCGGCCGAGCAGGCCATGCGCACGCAAGGAGAAAGGTGACTCGTTATGGCCAAAGTCGATTTTGTCAAGCTGCCGAAGTTCTCCGAACTACCCGTTAAGAAGGGCGCCCCGCCAGATTCATGCTGGGGCGTGTTCGGCGACGAAGATGACCTCGGATGCCTCAATTTTTTGACTCCGGAGGGCGTCGTCGAGGCGGCCCGTATGGTCAAAAAGGGCAAGATATTCCGGCTCGACACGCGGGTGAACTATGCCAACCCGCCGCTGTTTGAACGCAAGCCCGCCAAACACATCCTCTCGAGCTTCGAGTCCTACGGCCTGCTCGGCTTCGACGACATGCTCGACAACTACAACACCCAGGAGGGCAGCCAGTGGGACGGCCTCGGCCACGTCGGTAATTTGCGCCATCAGGCCTTCTACAACGGCAAGACTTCCGACGACGTTAAGGCGGGCCGGCTCAGTATTCATAGCTGGGCCAACAAGTTCGTCGGCAAAGGTCACTTGGTCGACCTGTTCAAGTTCCGCGCTGACGCGGGCCGGCCGGTCAATCCGCTCGAACCCGAACGCTACTCGTTGCAGGACCTGAAGGACGCGATAAAGGTGCAGGGTGGGGCAGTCAAGCCCGGCAGCGTGCTGCTGGTGCGCACCGGCTGGATGCAGGCGTACGTCAAGTCGACGCCCGCGGAGAAGACCGCGATGGCGCCGATGAACAAGCTCAAAGCCTGCGGTATCGAGGATACTCGCGAGATGGTCGCCTGGTTGTGGGACAGCCGGGTCGCTGCGATCGGCACCGACTGCCCGGCGGTCGAGCAATGGCCGTGGGACTTCCGCAATGAAGGCGCGCTGCACTATCGCACGCTGTCCCTATTGGGCCTGCCGCTGGGCGAGCAGTTCGTCCTCGACGAACTGGCCGCCGATTGCCATCAGGACCGCGAGTACGAATTCATGCTGGTATCGTGTCCGCTTAACGTGGAGGGCGGGATCGCGTCGCCGCCCAACGCAGTGGCACTGAAGTAGCATTCGACGTAGTCGGGCGGGGTACGCGGCGTATCGCCGCGTACCCCGCCCGCGACACGCGGCACTGGTCCTGCTCGCCCGCGCGCCCGGCCGTCGGCCGGGCGCGCGGGCGAGCAGGACTTTGCGCGGCCGGCCTGGCTCAGGCCGGGCCTGGCGGGCGTCCGCGCGGCCCGCGCTTGCGCGTGCTACGCGGACGCGCCCGCGACGCAAGCGCTTCGCGCGCGATGACGGCGGCGGTCGCCTCGACCGCCGCCGTCATCATCTCCAGCGTCATGCTCGGGGTCTGCCGATGGCGTACCGCCTGGCTCGCCGCATAGGGCAGGTGGATGAATCCGGCGGCGACCTCGGGCCGCGAGCGCAGCGTATGCAGCGTCGCGTACATTACCGCATTGCACACGTATGCACCCGCACTCAGCGAGAGCGTGGCCGGAATCCCCCGGCGTTCGAGCGCGCGCAATATCGCGGCTAGAGGCAATCGCGCGAAGAGTGCGTCCGGGCCGCCGCTCACCACCGGCGTCCCGGCCACGCCGCCGTCGCTCTCGCGCCCGGCGCGCCGCTCCGCCAGATTGATCGCGACCTTCTCCAGCGAGATGGACGGACGGCCGCCCGCCTGTCCCAGTCCCAGCACGGCGCGCGGATGGAAGCGCCGGATAGCCGCTGCGATCGCGCGCACCGCGCGCGGCGTGCTTACCGGCAGCTTTACCACCTTGACGGCGAGACCGCCGATTTCGCGGCCGTCGAGCAGGGCTGCGACTTCCCATGACGGATTGCTGCGCTCGCCGCCGAACGGCGCGAACCCGCTCAGCAGCAGCACGCCGGCCGCGCGGCCGGCGTGAGTATCGCGTCCTTGCGAGCGCGTCCCGCGCTTCACTTGCGGCGCGGATGCTCGATCGGCAGGTCTTCGCGGTTGCCCCATTCGCCCCACGACCCCAGGTAGTTGCGTACATGATCGAATCCGGCGAGCCGGAGCGCATAGTACGCGTTGGCCGAGCGGTAGCCGCCTTGGCAGTATGCGACGATTTCGGTCTCCGGACGCAACCCCAGCCGCTCGAAGGTGGCGCGCAACTCGGACGGCTGCTTGAACGCTCCGCTCGCGGCCACATTGTTGACCCAGTCGAGATGTACCGCGCCGGGTAACGCTCCGGCGCGCCGCGCACGCACGCGCTCGCCGAAGTATTCCTCGTCGGTACGGACATCGAAAACTCGCACGTCGGCGCGACCCAGCCGCTCGATCAGATATTCGTGAGAAGCGAAAATTTCCTCGCACGGAGACGCCGCGAACGCGCTCGGCGTGACGGGCGCCACGACGGTCGTCAGCTCAGCGCCCGCCAGCTTCAGTCCGCCGTCGAGGATACGCACCTGCCGATGGCCCAGGTACTCGGCTAGCCACGCCGTACGCGTCGCGCGCATCCCCGAGTCGTTTTCGTAAAGGACGAGCGTCTCGTCGCCGGTTATGCCGAGCGCCGAGAATATCCATTCGAGCTGCCCGCGAAACTCGTGCATCCCGCGCTCGCTGGTATCCAAATGATGAAACGGAAACGGATCGAAATGGCGCGCACCGGCTAAATGGCCGGCGCGAAAATCGGCGGCCGCTCGCGTATCGACCAGTACCACGTCAGGCGCACCGCGATGCTCGCCTAGCCAGCGCGCGTCGACCAGGATTTCGTTCTGCTCTCCAGCCATGCTTGTCCCTCTCATCATCCTAAGTTCCGCGTTCTATGAGCGTAGTCAGGACAATTCGCTCTCTTTGGCCGGCGGCGCGGTTCCGACCGCTTCGGCGATCGAATTCAGCCCGTCGCGTCGCAGCAATTCAAGCAACCCTTCCTTGATTAGCCGCACCAGGCCCGGCCCCTCGTAAACCAGTCCCGTGTATAGTTCGACGAGAGTCGCGCCCGCGCAAATCAGACCATAGGCGTCCTCGGCGCTGGAGACTCCACCAACTCCGATTATCGGAATCTTCGTGGCGGTGCGATGGCGAATCTCCGCGACCATCGCGCGCGCGAGCTTGTTCAGCGGCACTCCGCTAATCCCGCCCTGGTATTCGGTCTGCACGCCAATCGTCTCGCGCGCGGTCGTCGTATTGCAGGCGACCAAACCGTCGACGCCGGCGGCGGCAACCGCCTCACACACCGCGGCTAGCACAGGCGGGTTCAGATCGGGCGCCAGCTTCACCAGTACGGGTCTCCGTGGCGTGAGCTTGATGGCTTCGGTCAGGATCGGACGCATCAGGAGAGCAAGGCGCGCCGGCGATTGCCAGTCGCGGAGCCCCGGCGTATTCGGCGAGCTGACGTTGATCACGATAAAGTCGGCCATCGCGCCCAGACGTGCCACCAGCGCCGCGTAGTCGGAAGCGACACGCTCCTGCGGCGTGTCCTTGTTGGGTCCGAGATTCAGCCCCAGCCGAATTTTCAATCCGCGCCGCCGCAGTTGCGAAAGCCGGCGCGTGGCCACCTCCATCCCGGCGCTCGGAAAGCCGAGCCTGTTAACCAGTGCGCGATGCTCGTGGAGCCGCCACAGGCGCGGACGTGGATTGCCGGGCTGCGGCCTCGGCGTTACCGTACCCAGCTCGGCGAAACCAAAACCGATCGCCTGCCATCCGGCGACCGCTCGAACGTCCTTATCCATGCCGGCGGCGAGCCCGATCGGATTGGAAAAGCGAATGCCCCATGAAGTCATCGCCAGCGCAGGCGGGTCGGGCGCCGGCGCACGCAGCATCGTGGCCGGTTGCAGCATTGCGAGCGTCAGGCGATGCGAAAGCTCGGGGTCGAGTCGGAAAAGTAACGGCCGCAGGACACGACGGTAGAAAATATCGGAGGGCGCCGCCATCAGCGGAATCTAGAAGCCTCGCAGCCGACGCGCAATAACCGGACGATTCGGGGAGCCGTCTGTTGATGGAGTTGATAACGGCGCGCGTCGGCGATTACGTTAGTCGTCCCCGTGAAATACACTGACATAGTGAAAGGCAGAGGCAGGATGACGCAGCGATGAGTTCGACGAGCAACAGCCGGGCCGAGATGAAGGTCGAGCTTATCGACTATGCGCGAGATCCGCTGGAGAAGCTCTACGCGGCTTTTCGCACCTGCTACTCATCGGATTCGCCGCTCGAGGTCTGGGAAAAGATCAGGACCGAGAAGATCAGTCACGAAAAGATTCGCGCGTTCATCGGCGAACGCCTCAAGACCGGCCACGCCTCGCCGCTCGAGCAGATCGTGTTCTGGTTCGCGATCGCCGGCGTCTCCCGCTCACTCTCGCATCAGTTCGTCCGCCATCGCATCGGTATAAGCTTCGAACAACAGAGCCAGCGTTACGTCAAGTTCAAGCAGGAACGGCTGGCCTTCGTGATGCCCGACTCATGGCGCCGCGCCGGGATGGAAGAAGAGTTTGCGGGACTGCTGGAACGTACCTCGGAACTCTACGCGCGCGCGCTCAAGGCCGGGATACCCGCTGAGGACGCGCGCTTCGTGCTGCCCAACGCGGCGCCGACCAACTTTCACGTGATGGTGAATTTCGCCGAGATGCTCCACATCTGCGACCTGCGCTTGTGCGTGCGTGCGCAATGGGAGATCCGGCGGATGGTGGCGATGATGCGGGCCGAGATCAAACATGTGCTGCCCGAGATAGCCGTCTTCCTGCAACCCAAGTGCGGCGAGAACCGGATGGGCTATTGCGACGAGTCTCTCGAAGACTGGCAGAAGTGCCCGCTCGGCCGGGTGCGGCCGCACAAGTCCAGCCTCTTCGAACTCTACGAACGTCATGGCAGCCGCAAGGCCGAGGCGCTCGGCGAGGCCGAATTCCGCGCGGTCGAAGAGAAAGAACTTCTCTAGCCAGTTTATTTCCAGCCAGGTAAGTTTCGTGTGACGCCACGCCCGCGAAAATTTTGCCGCGCGGCTGGCAATCGCGGAATATAATTTTTCCTTGCTGGAAAGCTGCGCGAACAGTGAATAGCGATCCGACCGTACCGATGAAGGCCGAGGCGGTCGCGGCGGCGGACCGTCTGAGCGCGCTGCGCGCCGCGATGCTCGAATGCGAGCGCTGCGCTGCGCTGGTCAAATGCCGCTCGCAAGTAGTGCCAGGTGATGGAGCGGTGCCGGCGATGGTTGCGTTCGTGGGCCTGGCGCCGGGACGCTTCGGCGGCGACCGCACGGGAATACCATTCAGCGGCGACCGTTCGGGTAATCTGCTGCGCCTGATGATCGCGCGCGCCGGTCTCGGGCGCGTCTTCATCACTAATGTGGTCCGATGCAATCCGCGCGACGCGCGCGGCCGCAATCGTGATCCCAGCGCGCGCGAGATAGCCAACTGCCGCGGCCATCTGGCGGCCGAGCTGGCAACAGCCCGTCCGCGTGTCGTCGCATGCCTGGGAGCCGTCGCCTGGCGCGAGCTGGCCGGGCGCGAGGCGCCATTTGAGCCGCGCCATCCCGCGCCGCTCAACCGCGGCAGCAGACTGCTCTATCCGATGTATCATCCGGCCTACGTAGTGCGCGGTGCCTATTCGGAACTCGCGTACACGCGCGATTTCGTGCGCCTGGAACGGCTGTTGCGCCGGCTGACCGGGTCTCGCGGACGCACCGGTGCGTCGTTGGCCGAGCAGTATTCTGCGCCAGTCCAACCGCATACCGACTTAGGAATCATTTGAAGTCTTCACCATCGTCGCGATCGGGTTCCGGTCGAGCTTAAGAGGGTCGCTGCGCCGGGGACGGATGGTTGAAGCAGTCTGGTTTCCCGTCCGGCCCACGCGGCTTGGGCTAGGACGAGATCGGCATCGATATGTAGTTCCGGCGGTGTGACGAATGTGGCGCGGCTAGCCAGTCACGCCATCGGTGCGTCCACCTGACCGGGTCTCTCTAACGATCGCGGCCGCCTCCGGAGCGTCGCTCGTGATCGTTGCCGCTGCGAGCCTGTGCCTCGTTGACACGGATCGGGCGTCCCTTGATATCTCTGCCGTTGAGCTTTTTGATCGCAGCCTCCGCGGCATCGTCCGAAGCCATCTCGACAAAGCCGAAGCCGCGCGAGCGATTGGTCGCGCGATCGATGATGACCTGAGAACTGTCTACCTTGCCCACCTCCGAGAACGTATCCTGCAGGTCCTGATCGGTGACAGTCCAAGCCAGATTTCCCACATACAGTCTACGGCCCATTCGCGACTCTCCTACTCACCCTTGAACCAGATTCTCAGCGCGCCGCATCGACCCGCGTTGGTTTTACTGCGGATAAAACGTCTGCGGCACTCTTCCCCGATAGACATTCCAACCTCAACTCCAACTACAACGACACACTACAGCCAAAAAAATGCGTACTTTTTATACCATCGAGTCGGCCTTATGCATAGGGTGATTAGAATATAGCAGCTTTAAGCAGCTTATTGCTTTAAGATGCTTTAACGTTCGCGTCACGATGACCAGGGAAGGTGTCCGGGAGTCCGCTATCCGGCAAATTGTGAGCCCCATTCCAACCAAGCCGCAGGGCACTTGCTCCGCAAATCATACTTTCGCAGTTATCGGCTGTACCAAGAACTTTGACCACTTGAGGAGAAAAAGAAGATTCAGACCGGGGGAAGCCGAACATGGCACTCAGGTCTATTTTTCTCTCGGGTTGTGGAACACGCGCGAGGTGGCGCTCGTTGATCGAAAGGGATGGCTGTGGATCGTGACTATGCCGGCAACAGGATAGCCGCGCTATCAGATAGGAAGATCAGAGAATTGGCCGCCAGACAACAAGCTGAAGCCGGCTTCAGATCATTATTCATGCCAATATTTGCCATAACTAACACTCCACGTATCTTCTTTCGTGATCGACATATTGACGATAGCCATGAACTACTCAACTCTGTTACTATGATCGGATAGGTTCGGCGAAATGCTTGTGGATCAGGTGTACGTTGTGTAGCGTGATGCCACTTCGCCGCTGAAACTCATTTGCTCAAAGGAGACTATTGGATGCCACAAAGTAAAGGCTCCGCATCGACTGCGTCCGCAATCCGCCAGGTTCAGCGCCAGGCGGGCTCTGTGCTCGGCAAATTGCGCAAAGATATACGTACCCTGGAGATCGAGCTCGCACGGCTCAAGCGTGACGAGGAATCGCTAGGCCGACTCGCCGGACGTGGCAGCGCGGGCGCTGGTAGTGCGCGTGGACCACGTGCCGCGAGCACCGCAAGCGCCCCCAGCACCGCCGGCGGCGGACGAATCAACTGGCGCAACGTGCTTGCACAGTTACCCAAACAGTTTAAAGCCTCGAACGTTCGTCAACTGCGCGGGCTCAAGGACAAGCGTCCGTCTGAAATTTTTGCCGCGATCACGCGCTGGATCGATGCCGGATTGGCTAAGCGCAAGACTCGCGGGCTTTATGAAAAGGCTTAGCGTACCAACCTATCATTGAGTGTCTGCATCGCGCGCCGCCGCGGTATCTCGAAGACCCGGCGGCGCGCAGTTGCGACGCTGCCACAACAACGGTGAGAAGGACCGTCCGGTTCGCGAGAATATGCAATCGCGATGCCGTCGCGGAGTCTCGTGCGAAAAGCCGTTCGCAAAAGTAAAAGTATAAGATACCGCGTGACTAACCGGACTGGCTCGACATGGCAGTAAAAACCATCGAGTGGCGCAATGATACAGTGCGCATGATTGATCAGCGCCTATTGCCGGTGCGCGAGACCGTGCGCGTATACCGCGACTGGCGCGGAGTCGCCGAGGCTATCCGCACGATGGTTATTCGCGGTGCGCCCGCCATCGGCGTCGCGGCCGCGATGGGAGTGGCGCTGGGAATGCGCGGCTTTTCCGGCTCGCGCGCGCGTACGCGGTTTAGCCTGGTCGCCAAGGGACTGCGGGCGACGCGGCCTACCGCGGTCAACCTGGCATGGGCGGTCGAGCGGATGGGCCGGGTGCTCGAAGACAGTATCGCACTCGATGCGCCGCATCTTTTCCGCCGCCTGCGCGACGAGGCACTGGCTATATATCGATGAGGACCTCGCGGCGAACCGCGCCCTGGGCCGCTTTGGCGCAACGTTGCTCGCCGACCCTTCAACCGTTCTCACTCATTGCAATGCCGGCGCCCTTGCGACCGCGGGCTATGGCACCGCGTTGGGCGTGGTGCGCGCCGCGCGGGAGGCGGGCAAAAAGATCGCGGTCATCGCCGACGAGACCCGCCCATTTTTGCAAGGCGCCCGGCTGACCGCGTGGGAATTGCATAAAGATCACATCCCGGTGACGGTTATCGCCGACAACATGGCGGCGAGCGTGCTCCGGAGCGGAGGCGTGAGCTGCATTGTCGTCGGAACCGATCGCACGGCGGCCAATGGCGATGTCGCGAACAAGATAGGCACCTACCCGCTGGCCGTGATGGCTAGTCGCCATGGCGTGCCGTTTTATGTCGCGGCGCCGCTATCGTCGATCGATCTCGATTGTCCGACCGGCGCCGAAATTCCAATCGAGCAACGATCCGCGAGCGAAATAACTCATCTCGGCGGCAAGCAGATTACGCCCAAGGGCGTCAAAGTTTTCAATCCCGCTTTCGACGTGACTCCGGCCGAGTTGGTGACGGCGATTATCACCGAACGCGGAATCGCGTACCCGCCATACCTGGATAGCTTGGCCGCGCTCAAACGCAAGCTCTGATTCGACGTAGCGCGTGCGAAGCGCGGATTCAGCCTGTCAGCCGCGCCGGCCCACCGCCTGCGCGAGCCCGTCGCCGAGCAGATTGAATCCCAACACCGAAGCGGCAATCGCCACTCCCGGCGCGGTAGTCAGATGCGGCGCCACAAGCAGAAAGGCGCGTCCCGCATCGAGCATGTTGCCCCAGCTTGGCGCGGGCGGCCGCGCGCCCAGTCCAAGGAATGATAGCGCCGCCTCGGCGACGATGATTCCGCCAACGCCGAAGGTCGCCTGCACCGCGAGCGGGCCGGCCAGACCGGGCAGCAGATGACGCAGCAGCAGGCGCCCGGGCGGCGCGCCGAGCGCGCGCGCGGCTTCCACGTATTCGCGTTCGCGCAATGAGAGCACTTCACCGCGCACCAGTCTCGCGTAGCCAGTCCAGCCCATCGCGGTGAGCGCTACTACCAGGTCGACGAGGCCGGGACCGAGAATCGCGGCGAGCGCAATCGCCAGCAGAAAGCCGGGGAACGCCAGTACGACGTCGACCAGCCGCATCACTGCCGAGTCGACGCGTCCGCCGGCCAGTGCCGCCGCTCCGCCAATGAAGCCGCCCGCGGCCAGCGAGAGCAATACCACCGTGGTCGAGACCGATAGCGAGAGCCGCGCACCCCACAAAACTCTTGCGAGCATATCGCGCCCGAGCCCGTCGCAGCCTAGCCAATGGCCGCGGCTCGGAGGCGCGAGCACGCGCGTGAGATCGATCGCGAACGGATCGGTTTTCACCAGGAGCGGCCCCAGCGCGGCCGCCAGCGCAAGTATCGCGACGATCGCGCCGCCGGCAACCAGCGATGGGTTACGCCCGCGCCATCCTTCATGCCCTCTTCGTTACCTCGCCGCTCGCGCTTGAATAGTCATCAGCATTGCGGAGGTCATCAATCGCGCATGAGGCGAATCCGCGGGTCAACGACGCCGTAGATCATGTCGGTCGCCATGTTGACCACTGCGTAACTCAGCGCGAAGGTGAGCACACAACCTTCGACCAGTGGGTAATCGCGCGCGCTGATCGCGGAGATCAGCAGGCGCCCCATGCCCGGCCATGAGAAGATGATTTCGGTAACGATCGCGCCGGTGAGCAGCGCACCAGTCTCCAGGCCGAGCAGCGTAATAACGGGAGTCAACGCGTTACGCAATCCATGGCGCATCAGCGCGCCGAACGCGCTCAGCCCTTTGCTGCGCGCGGTGCGGATATAGTCGGCCGCGCGTACCTGGACGAGGCTCTGGCGGAGCATCCGCGCCAGGATCGCCGCCAGCGCAGTCCCCAGCGTCACCGCCGGCAGCACCAGGTGCACCAGTCCGCCCCGGCCGGTCAACGGAAACCATCCGAGGTCGAGCGAGAAAACGATCATCAGCAGCGGGCCGAGGTAGATATGCGGCACCGAGATGCCGAGGATCGCAAAGCCCATCGCGCCGAGGTCGGCGGCGCCGCCAGGATTGGCGCCGGCAATGAGGCCCAGCGGGAAAGCGAGGACAACCGCGACCAGCAATCCGGCGCCCGCCAACTCCAGCGTCGCCGGGAACCGCGCGGCGATCAGACGCGCGACCGGCTCCTTCATCGAAATCGATTCGCCCAGGTCGCCGTGCGCGAGATCCCACAGGAAGCCTGCGTACTGCGTGGCGATTGGACGGTCGAGTCCCAGTTGCTGGCGCAGGCCGGCGATGTCCGCGGGTCCCGCGGTGTCGCCGAGCATCGCAACCACCGGATCGCCGGGCACGAGATGGATGAGCGCGAAGGTCAGCGTCACAACGCCCAGCGCGACCGGAACGAGCGCGGCGAGGCGGCGGACGAAGTAACCAATCACCTGCGCTCGCTCCCGGCCTCGCGCGTCAGCGATACGGTGGCGAGCGAACGCAAGCTGCCGTTGGGAAAAGGCACGAAGCCCCGCACGCGGCGATTCATCACCACCACGTTGTTCATCCACCACAACGAGACATACGGAAGATCAGTGGCGGCGAGCTTCTGCACTTGCGCGTAGATCTCGCGGCGCGCGCCGGCGTCGAGCGTCACCTCGCCCTGGTCCAGCAGCCGATCCATCGCGGGGTTCGAGTAACCACCGCGATTGGATCCATTTGGTGGCGTCATTTTCGAATCGAACACCATGAAGTACTGATGCGTGAGGTCCATCGCTACCCAGTCGAGCGAGGTCAAATCGAAGTTGCCCTTCTGTATATCGGCGTAGAAGGTCGCGAACTCGTTGGTTCGTATGTCGAGCGTGATCCCGATTTGCCGCAGCATTGCCTGGATCGCTTCGCCGAGCCGCCGCCCTTCGGGCGTCGTCTTGTAGACGAAATTCAGGTTGCGCGTTCCCGTCTGGCCGATTGGATAGCCGGCCTCGTCGAGCAGCTTGGACGCCTTGAAGGGATCGTATGGATAGCGCGTCACGTCTCCATCGTAGGCCCAGTTCTCGGGCGCGATCATCCCGCTCGCCACGCGTCCGTTGCCTTTATACAGCGAGCCGATGATCGCTTCGCGGTTTATCGCATAGGCAATCGCCTGGCGCACCCGCAGATCGCGCAGATGCGGATCGCGGAAGTTGAACTCCAGATAGTAGTATTCGCTGCCCGGCGATTGACTGATGACCAGGTCGGGCCGCATCCCGAGATAGCCGAGGACGTCGGGTTGTATGTTGTTTTCGGCGAGATCGCAGACACCTTCGGCCAGCTCGAGCGCGCGGACCGTCGGATCCGGCACCACCTTGAAGACGATTCCGGCGATATCGCCCGGCGCCCGCGGCCGGGCCGGATTGCGCGCCAGCACCAGCGCCTCGTCGCGCGAGAAACTCGCAATCTCGAAGGCGCCGCTGGCGGCTGGCCATCGCGCGGCGTCCTTGCCCGGCAGCGGCGTCCCCGCGGGAACTATGCCCATCGTCGCCATTTCCAGCGCAGGCGAATACGGCCCTTTGGTCGTCATCACGACCGTCGCGTCGTCGGGCGCGGCAATCGTGGCGAGCTGCCGCAGGCCGCTACGCTTGGGCGAAATGCTGGTGGGGTCGAGAATCGAATCGTATGTATATTTGACGTCGCGCGCGGTGAGTAACCGCCCGTCGCTGAAGCGCAAGCCGCGGCGCAGATGGAAAATCAGCGTGGTCGGCGTCGGCCGCTCGAAGCTTTCGGCCAGGTCGCCAAAGAACTGTCCATGAGCGTCGATCCTGACCAGCGCATCGAAAATCAACTCGTCGGTGCGCGAGGAAACCGCGTCAGTCGCAAAGCGTGGGTCGAGCGCGATGGGCGAAGTCTCGAGGTCAACCTGCAGGTAGCCCGACGGAGCGGCCGACGTCGCGCGATGCCGCCCGCCAACCGTCCAGGCGAACGCGGCGGCGATGAGCCCGATCGCCACGATCACGCGGCCCAGCGCGAAGATCGCACCCGGCCACTGCGCCTGCCTGCTCGTCGTCTCGCTCATCGGGTGCGCCGTGATAATAGCACAAGCACGGCGTGCGTTAGCCGTCGGCAGGCGGAGACCTATGCGGGAGGAAACACAAATGGATCAGGGATGGCGTTCCAGAATCGTGCTGCGCCAAGACGACCTGACGGACGCGCCGGTCGACGCGATCGTCAACGCGGCCAACAATGATCTGATCCTCGGCGGCGGCGTGGCCGGCGCGATCCGCGCCAGGGGAGGGCCTTCAATCCAGGCCGAATGCGACAAACTCGGACCGATTCCGATCGGCGAGGCGGCACTCACCGGTGCCGGGAAGCTTAAGGCGCGTTACGTGATTCATGCGGCCTCGATGCGGCTTGGCGGGCGCACGAGCGAGGCGGCGCTGCGCGATTCGACGCGCAATTCATTGAGGCGCGCGGCCGAACAGGGGCTGAAGTCGGTCGCCTTCCCGGCGATCGGCACCGGGATCGCCGGCTTTCCGATCGAGCGATGCGCCGAGGTGATGCTCGAGGAGATTCGCAGCCATCTGCGCGGGACTACGCCGGTCGAGCGCGTCGAGATGGTATTGTTCGACGAGCACGCGCTCAGGGTCTTTGAACATGCTCTAGCGAAAATGGTTGACTAGCTCACTAGCTACTTTTCGAACAGGTCGAGCAAGGAGGTTGATTCGAGGTCTCTCCGCATCCTCGCCCTAATGCGCGGCCGAGGGACCGCCCGCATGTTGCGCCCTGCGCAAGACCAGGAAGCCGGGAACCATCAGCGCCATCACCACCGCGAGGATCCGGTAGATGTCGTTGAAGGATAGGATCGCGGCCTGCGCCTGTATCGCGTTGTAGAGCATCCCGAACGACTGGTGCTGTCCGCTTATCATCTGCGGCAGGTACTGAAAGACCGGCGCACCCGGCATGCGCTGCGCGCTCTCGCTGAGCTTCCAGGCGTCGAAGATCGAAAGATGCTCGACCAGGCGCGACTGATGGATCTGCTCATGATCGACCAGCATCGTGGTCATGTAAGCGATTCCGATCGCGGCGCCCGTATTGCGCATCATGTTATAGAGGCTCGCGGCGTAACCGATCCGCTCGCGCGCCACGACCGACAGCGAGGTCGCCGAGAGCGTCGGAAAAATCATCCCCATGCCGAGGCCCATCACGATGCTGGGGATGACGACGACCCACAGGCTGACCTGAAGATTCCAGCCCGCCATGGTCCACAGGCCAATCGTCATCAGCACGAAGCCGACTCCGACCAGCGGCCGGGTATCGATTCGCCGGCGCGCAAGCTGTCCCGACCACCACCATCGCGAGCATCGTGGCGAGCCCGCGCGGCGCCAGCACCAATCCGGCCTTCCACGCCGTATAGCCCATGAACTCCTGCAGAAATATCGGCATCAGCAGGCCGGTGCCGTAGAGCACCGAACTCATCGCGACAATCAGGAGCAGCGCGACGCTGAAAACCTTTATTTTTAAGATCCGCAGATCGAGGATCGGGTCCGCGATGCGCAGTTCGTTGATCGCGAGAATGATCAGGGCGGCCGCGCTGAGCAGAGTGGTCCATACCACCCAGGAGGACGCGAACCAGTCCGCGCGCTGGCCGCGGTCGAGCACGATTTGCATCGCGCCCAGCCCCACCACCAGGCAGGCGATGCCCACGTAGTCGACCTTGCCGCCGCGCGCGCGATGCTGGCGCAGAAAGGCGGGATCGTGCACGAACGCCGACACCATCAGGAAGGCGATGATTCCGATCGGCACGTTGATGTAGAAATTCCAGCGCCAGTTCCAGTTGTCGGTGATCCAGCCGCCCAGCGTCGGTCCCAT
This sequence comes from uncultured delta proteobacterium, assembly GCA_963755905.1. Lineage (GTDB taxonomy): Bacteria > Desulfobacterota > Binatia > Binatales > Binataceae > JAKAVN01. The sequence goes on along the minus strand of CAVWLM010000001.1, from coordinate 1,041,996 downwards.
GATCGGCGCGACCATCAGACCCACGCCCCACGTCGCCATCGCAAGTTGCTGCTCGGACGGCGGGAACGTTTCCATCAGGATGGCCTGCGACGACGGCACCATCGCGGCGCCCGCCGCACCCTGGATCAATCGGAAGATCACCATCTGGTCCAGCGATCCGGCGGCGCCGCATAACGCCGAAGCGACCACGAAGACCGACACCGAGGTCATGAAATAGCGCTTGCGCCCGAAGCGCGACGAGATCCATCCGGTCATCGGGATCATGATGCCGTTGGCGACCAGGTAGCTGGTCAATACCCACGCAATCTCGTCGACGCTGGCGGAAAAGCTTCCCTGCATATGCGGCAGCGACACGTTCACTATCGAGGTGTCGAGCACCTCTAGCGTGGTGCCGAGCATCACGGCCAGCGCCACTAGCCACTTGTGTGAGGCGGGGGCGAGCTCGGCTTGCGCCGAGCCAATCGGTACTGCCGCTTCCATCCGGAGACGTTATTCAGCGTGCGCGGTCATGATCTGGTCCTGGCCCTGCGCGCGGGCGCGTCTCAGTCCCAGAAACGCCGGTACCATCGCGAGCATCAACACGGCCAATATCCGGTAGAGGTCGTCGAACGACAAAATCGCGGCTTGCGCCGTTACCATCTCATATACCATGCCAAAGCCCTGCTTCTGGCCCGTCACCAACTGCCCCATGAAATGAAAGGGCGGGCTGCCGGGCATAAGCGAGCCCCGCTCGCTCAACCGCCACGCGTCGAACACCGACAGATGCTCGACCAATCTCGACTGATGGACCTGTTCGTAGTTTACCAGCATGTTGGTCAGATACGAGATACCCATCGCGGCTCCCGTGTTACGCATCAGGTTGAACAGGCTCGCCGCATCGCCCATTTGCTCGCGCCGCAAGCCTGAAAAACCCACCGCCGCGAGCACCGGGAACAACATCCCCAGGCCGGCGCCCAGCATCATGCTGTCGATCGCGATGACGTAGGTGCTGACGGCGAGGCTCCATTGGGCCATCCACCAGAGCCCAATCGCGGCGAGCAGGAAGCCCAGTCCGATAAGCGGCCGCGTATTGACCCCTCGCCGCGCCAGTTGCCCAACCGCGAACATCGAGGACATCGCGGCCAGCGCCCGCGGCACCATCGTCAATCCCGCCCGCCACGCCGTGTAACCCATCAGCTCCTGCAGAAAAATCGGCATGAGCAGGCCGGTGCCCCACAAGGTCGCACTCATCACCACCATCAAAATAACCGTCAGCGAGAATGATCGGTCTTTGAGGATTCGCAGATCGACGATCGGTTGCGGAAATAGCAATTCGTTGACCACCAGCGTCGACAGCGCGAGCACAGCGCCGGCGGTCGCCAACACCACCCAGGTTGAAGCGAACCAGTCGGCGCGCTGGCCGCGATCGATCACGATTTGCGTCAACCCCAGGCCCACCACCAGGCACGCGATGCCGGTGTAGTCGACGCGTCCGCCGCGCGATCGGCGTTGGCGTAGATACGCCGGATCGTGCACGAACGCATACACCATCAGCAGGGCGAGGATCCCGATCGGTATGTTAATGTAGAAGTTCCAGCGCCAGTTCCAGTTGTCGGTGATCCAGCCGCCCAGCGTCGGCCCGAGGATCGGCGCGATCATCAGGCCCACGCCCCACGTCGCCATCGCCATCTGCTGCTCTTCGGGCGCAAAAGTCTCCATCAAGATGGCCTGCGAGGACGGAATCATGGCTGCGCCCGCCACGCCCTGCGCGAGCCGGAACAACACCATCTGCGCCAGCGAGCGCGCCGCGCCGCACGCCGCCGAGGCGATCACGAAGGTCGCCACCGAGGTCATGAAATAGCGCTTGCGGCCGAAGCGTGCGGAAATCCAGCCGGTCATCGGAATCATGATCCCGTTGGCGACCAGATAGCTGGTGACCACCCAGGCGATTTCGTCGACGCTGGCCGAAAAGCTGCCTTGCATATGGGGCAGCGAGACGTTGACGATCGACGTATCGAGCACCTCGAGCACGGTGCCCAGCATCACCGCCAGCGCTATCAGCCACTTGTGGGGCGCGGCGGAATGCTCGTCGCTGATAAGAGCGGCTGTTGCGCTTGCCACGCGATCCTACCCGGCCACGAGCCACTTACTAATGACTGCGCCACATGCAGGCGTGGTCGCGATGGTGCCGGTCACCCCCATCTCGGCTGGTTCTTCCCCAAGAGCCACAACTATGCCCCAGCGCTCACAACTTGAAAAGGCGGCGGAGCGTCGCGTCCTCTTTCCACAGTTTTGTTCGCGATTCTTAATGGACCTGTGAAGTGATGAAGCGGCGCCGTGCTGACAACCGCACCTGCGCAGCATAGCATTTGAGTATGCGCCTGGCCGCGATCGACGTCGGTTCGAACTCGGTGCACATGGTGATCGCGGACGTGCGGCGTGACGGTCACTTCGAGGTGATCGACCGCGTCAAGGAGATGGTGCGGCTCGGCCGCAACATGTTCACCAGCGGCAAATTGGCGCGCGAGCCGATGGAGTTGGCAGTCCGCGCACTCACGAATTTCGCGCGGCTGGCCAAGGTGCGCCGGGTCGATCGGATTCGCGCGGTCGCGACCAGCGCTGTGCGCGAGGCGCAAAACCGTGCGGCCTTTATCGCGCGGATCCGGCGCGAGACCGGCCTCAAAGTTGAAATCATCTCCGGCGCCGAAGAGGCGCAATTCATTTTCAGCGCCGCCCGCCACGCGCTCGGCCTCGAGGGCGGACCTCAACTGCTGATCGATGTGGGCGGCGGAAGTGTCGAGCTGGTGCTGGTGCGCGACGGCGAGGCGCTATGGATGGAAAGCCTGCCGCTCGGCGTTGCGCGGCTGAGCGAGCGGTTCCTCACCTCCGACCCGCCCGAGCCGGCCGACGTGCGCAGGCTCGAAGACCATCTGCATCGCAAGCTCGACACCCTGCTGCGCAAGGCGCGGCGCGCCGGCGTGATACGCGCGATTGGCACCTCGGGAACCATCAACGCGCTGGTGGTGATGGCGCGGGTGGCGCGCGACGGCGAACAGGATCGGCTGCACGGCCTGAGCGTCCCCGCCACTGACATCACCTGGTTGCGCAATCGCTTGCTCAAGCTCTCCACCGACGAGCGTGCCGAGCTTCCCGGGGCCGATCCCAAGCGGGCGGATCTTTTGCCGGCCGCCGCCGTGCTCGCCGACTTCGTGCTGGAGCAGGCTGGCGCGCCGGAGCTTGTTGCCTGCACCTGGGCGCTGCGCGAGGGCATTTTGCTGAGCATGGTCAACGCGGGCGCGCAGGGACGCGGCGCAATCGAGGCGCGCCGGCGTTCGGTCAGTGCGCTGGCCCGGCGCTTCGACGCGCTCAATGGACATGGGCCGCAGGTCGCCCGCCTGGCGCTCAAGATTTTCGACGCGGCCGCGCCGGTGCTCAAAGCCGGCCCGCAAGCACGGGAATTGCTCGAACACGCCGCGCTGCTGCACGATATCGGCCGGGTGATCGACCACGATCGCCACAACCGTCACACCTATTACCTGGTCAAAAACGCCGAGCTTCTGGGCTTTGATCCGCTCGAGGTCGAAATCATCGCCCAGGCCGCGCGCGGCCATCGCAAGCCGTCGGCCCGGCTCGATTCGCCGGAGTTCCGCGCCTTGAGCCCGGCGAAACGCCACGTCGTCCGCTCGATAGCGGCGATTCTGCGGCTGGCCGATGCGCTGGACCGAAGTCACTTCAGTGTGGTTAAAGATATACAGATCAGGCGTTCGCCAGACCGATTCACCATCACAGTCGATGCTGCCGGCGGACAGGCCGACCTTGAGTTATGGACTTGCGAGAGAAGATCGGACCTGCTGTCGAGGCTGCTGGGCCGTCAGGTAGCGGTCAAGCGCCGGGCGCGGCGGCCGGCCAACCGCTTGAAGCGGGCGCTGGCAAGGGCCGCACGCTGAAGGACCATCGGCACAGCCTGCTCAGCTCGCCCCATCCGTATCCCGGCCGCCTGATCGCGGTCGAGGGAATCGACGGCTCCGGCAAGTCGACCCAGCTAAAGCTGCTGGAACGCTGGCTGCGTGCGCGCGGTTACCCGGTACATTTCACCGAATGGAACTCCTCGCGGCTGGTGCGCAACTCGATGCGTCGCGGCAAGCGGCGCAATCTGCTGACTCCCAGCACCTTCAGCCTCCTTCACGCGGTCGATTTTGCCGACCGCTTCATCTACCAGATCCTGCCGCCCCTGCGGGCCGGAATGATCGTGCTGGCGGACCGCTACGTTTACACCGCATTCGCGCGCGACGTCGCCCGCGGGGTGCATCCGGACTGGGTGCGCGGAGTCTACCGTTTCGCGCCGCGCCCCGACCTCACTTTCTTCTTCCGTGTGCCCATCGAGGTCTCGCTCGAGCGCCTGCTGGCCGGCCGGGCCAAGCTCAAGTATTACGAGGCCGGGATGGACCTCGGACTATCGACCGACCTGGTCGAAAGTTTCCGCCTCTTCCAGGGCCGCGTGCTGGAGATCTATGATCAGCTTGCCGGGGAGTTCGATCTCCGTGTGATCGAGGCCAGCCACGACATCGCCGGCCAGCAGAAAATCGTGCGCCGGATGACCGGCGAAATCCTGCGCGAGTACGATCATCAGCGCGCCCACAACGGCCATGGCAACCGAGCCTCCGCACGCTAAGCGCTGGCACGGCCACGGCCTGCCCTATCTCGACGAGAAGCCGCTGCCCGGCCATCTGATCGTGATCGAGGGCACCGACGGGGTGGGACGCTCGACCCAGGTCGAGCTTCTGCGCGGATGGCTCGAGTTGGAAGGTTACGCCGTCAGCAACACCGGATGGACGCGCTCGCCGCTGCTCTCCGCCACGATCGCCGACGCCAAGGCGGGGCATCAGCTCACTCCGATCACCTTCAGCCTGCTCTACGCCGCCGATTTCGCCGACCGGCTCGAACATGAGATCCTGCCGGCGCTGCAAGCCGGCTTCGTCGTAATCGCCGACCGTTATATGTACACCGCTTTTGTGCGCAACGCCGTGATGGGCGCGGACCCCGATTGGACTCACGAAGTTTTCGGGATGGCGCTGATACCGGACCTGGTGCTCTACCTCGAGATCGATGTGGACACGCTGGTGCCGCGCGTGGTTCGGGGCAAAGGCATGGACTACTGGGAGTCAGGGATGCATCTCGCGCTCTCCAGCGACATCTTCGACTCCTTCCAGAATTACCAGCGGCGCGTCATCGCCGAGTACGACCGCCTGGCACGCGAGTTCGGCTTCATCACGATCGACGCCCGCGAATCGATCAACAAGATCCAGACCGAGCTGCGCGCACACGTCTCTGAATACCTGCGGCGCGCGCAGAGCGGCCCGCATCCGGAAGGGGACGCTCCATCGAGGCCGAAGACTTAGCGATGTCCCCGGTCAGCCGTCCAGCGCATGCCCCCGCCGCTGCCGCGCCCTCACCGGCCGATCCCGCCGTCAAGACGGCGGCGGATGCGATAGCCCTCCAGCTAGCCGCGATGATTGCCGAGCACGATCAGGCGATCGCCGGTGACGTCGAAGCGATTCACCGGTTGCGCGTGGCGACGCGGCGCCTGCGTGCCGGCCTGCGAATGCTCCGCGAGGTAGCTCCCAGCGACGAAACGGAGAGCGCGGCGGACGAACTGGGATGGCTCTGCGGCGCGATCGGCGCGGTGCGCGACCTTGACGCGCTCGCGGAGTTGCTCTCGGAGCGGGCGACGCGGCTGGAAGCCGATTTTGTCCGTGCGCTAGAACCCGTCTCGATTTCGATTCGCCGCCAGCGCGCGGCCGAGCAGGAGCGTCTGGCCGCCGCGCTCAACTCCGAACGTTATCGCGGCCTCGTGCAGCGCTTGGGTACAATAACGCCCGAACCTTCCGCTGACAGTGTCGCGCTGGGCGCGGTCGCGGCGCGACTGGTGCGCTCGCAGATGCGCGCAACGCTGCGGGCGGGCGCCGGCCTCGATGAAGCTTCGCCACAACAAAGCCTGCATCGCCTCCGTATCCGGGTGAAGAAACTCCGCTACGCTCTTGAACCTCTCCGCGCGGTCGGCGGCAAGCCCGTGCGCCGGATGCTGCGGCGCCTCGAGCGCGTGCAGGAGCGGGTCGGTCAGTACCACGACGCCGCGACCGCAGCCGAATGGCTGCGCGGATGGGCCGTCGATTCCCAGGGCGCTCCGCCTGAGGCCCTGATGGCTGTCGGCGCGCTGATTCATTCTCTCGAGCGCCGTATCCGCCGCCTGCGCGCGCGCAGCCTCAAAGCCTGGCGCCACGCGGAAATCGATCAAATGTCCCGTATCGTCTTACACGAACTCAACTTTGTAGCCGCCCAGGCGCGGCGCGCCGCTAAACCGCCGCTCGTCCTGGTCCCTGTGGTCGACCCCTCATGATCCTTTATATTTTGCGCCACGGCCCGGCCGAGAACGAACCGCCGCCGGGCGGTGACGACGGCGCGCGCCGGCTGACCGCCCGCGGCCGCGAGAAAGTGCGCGAGGCGGCGGCCGGGATGCGCGCGTTGGGACTTAAGTTCGACGCTATTCTGGCAAGCCCTTTGCCCCGCGCCGCCGAAACCGCGGAACTGGTCGCAACCGTCTACTCCACCGGACCGGCGCCCGAGCCTTTCCCGGCGCTGTCCACCGGCGTGTCCCCCGCGGACATGCTCGCGGCACTCAAGCCCTATGAACGCCACGACCATCTGATGATCGTCGGGCACGAACCCGGGCTTAGCGGACTGGTTTCGCTGTTGCTGACCGGTTCGGCAAACAGTGTCTCATTCGACTTCAAAAAGTCGGGGATGATCGCGCTCGAATTCCACGACGGGATTGAACGCGGCAGCGCGCAACTGCTCTGGATGTTCGCGTCGCGCCATCTGCGCCGGTTGCGCAAATGATGGCGGTATCGCTGGCGCCGCACCGGTTATCTTTTGGACTGCGATGCTAAAGACGCCCGACCGGATCGGGACCTGACCTGTATCCTTCCGGGCGAACGCGTCCGAGCCGTCCGGTGAAACTATAGAAGAAATGTGACAAGCAGGCGGGCTCACGCCTCCGAGAAAGGCACTTCCGTAACCAGGGTCAACCCGCGGCTCCCGTGCCAGCGCGCGGTCACGGTGCCGCCGTTCGTTTCGGTCAAAGCGCGGGCGATGTACAGTTTCCAGCCGGAAGATCCCATTCCGTGGCGATCTTGTGCGGGCCGCTCAAAAAGGTGCGAGAACTGTTCCTCGCTAAGTTGCGGGCCGGTGTCCTTGACCTCAATTACCACCCGATTTCCTCTTAACGAAGTGCGCAGCACCAGCTCGCCGCTTTCGGTCCGCTGGATGCCATTGCTCAGCAGATTCGCCACGATTCGCTCGAGGTGCAGCGGGTCCAGACTGCCGCGCGGCATCCCTCCCAACTCGGTCCGCATCCGCAGGCCCTTAAGGCGCGCCTCGCGCCCATAAACGTCGGCCACTTCCTGGACGATCACGTTGGGATCGACGATCCGCGGATGCGGCTGGAGGTCATCCTCTTCGAGCAGGTACATGTCGAGCACGTTTTTGACCAGCAGATCCATCGCGCGCGAGGTCGACCCGACCCGGGCCAGCAGATGGTTGGTCTCTTTTTCGCTCAACTCGTCCTCTTCGAGCAGCGTGACCAGCCCGACCAGGGTCGCCAACGGATTGCGGATGTCGTGGGTCATGGTGCCGATCTGGCGCTCGCGGAACTTTCCAGCCGCCGCCAGTTGTTCCATCTGTGCGCGTAGCTTGCCTCTATAGCGATCGAGAAATACCGCCGTGAACCACGACAGTATCAGCGCGGCGAGGAAGCCCAGCCAATGGAAGATGCTGTAACCGTCACGCGGAAGCGTCGCCAGGTCGGACGCGGCGAACATCGCCAGGCATCCGAGGTTCAGCAGCCCCTGCCAGATCTGACCCCACATCACGAAGGCCGCGGTGGCAAAGGGGCACAGCACGAACGCGATGAACGCCAGTTCGGGATTGCCGCGGAGGGCGGAGATCCTGATGAATAGTCCGATGATGACTACACACGTCGTGAGCGTCCAAGCCTGCCAGTGCCGGCGAAACCCGCTCAACCAGGTCAGTCCGAAGAACAGTGTGATGATCGACAGGGCGGCGTAGTGATAGGAGGTTAACTCGCGGCCCTGCAGCACCTCGATAGCGTCATAGGCGACCATAAAAAAGATCGCTATCGGGCCCGCGACCTTCAGCGTGCTGATGGCCTCGGCGTCGTGATCGATCTCGAGTAGAACGCGGCGATCAGCCGCTACCGGGCGCCGTGGAGTCAGTACGATTCCGGGCTGCTCCACGCCGGCCTGCTCGACCGCGATGGACTGCGCTATTGCCATAACCCCCCAGCGGAACGCTCACGATATAGACTCGCCGATGGCGCGGCTGGCATCAAGCGCTTCCGCCATCATTTGCAAGCCAAAATCCACTTCAGCGGCCCGCATGTTCAAAGGCGGAGCCAATCTTACCACTCGTTCCGAGTTTAGCGTCCAATTGATGACCACGCCGCGGGCAAGCGATTCGCGCACAAAAGTCTGCGCTTTCCCGGAACTTTCAAACTCCAGTCCTATAAGTGCTCCTATGGCACGCACCTCCGCAACCTCCTCTCCCATCAGCCCGCGCAACCCCTCCGCCAGCGCCTTGCCCAGGACGTTCGCCTGCTCCCAAAGCCGCTCATTGACGATAACCTCCAGCGCGGCGAGCCCCGCGGCACATGACAGTGGATGGCCGCCGAAGGTCGTGATATGGCCGAGCGGCGGATCCGGGCTAGTTCTCCGATCAGCCGCCCGGAACCGCAAAACGCGCCCAATGGCAGGCCGCCACCCAACGCCTTGGCCATCACGATCACGTCGGGCACCACCCCGAAATGTTCCAGCCCGAATAGTCGCCCGGTCCGGCCCATCCCGGTCAGAACTTCGTCGTAAATCAGTATCGCCCCCACCCGGTCGCATCGTTCGCGCAACGCGCGCATAAAGCGAATCGAGGGAATGCGCACGCCGCCCTCGGCCTGCACGGGCTCGATCACCACGGCGGCGACCGTCGAATCAATAGCCTCGAGCGGGGCGATTTCGTCGTATGGCAGATGGCTTACCGGGCCCGGCAGCGGCTCGAACGGCGCGCGGAATCCCGCGTTCCCCATCAGCGCCAGCGCGGCCATCGTGTCGCCATGGTAAGCGCCATCAAACGCGACGAAGCGCTCGCGGCGAGTATGCTTGCGCGCCGTTTTGAGCGCTGCCTCGATAGCCTCCGCGCCGCTATTGGTGAAATAGACGCAGTCCAGTGGGGCCGGCAACAAGCGCGCCAGGCTCTCAGCCAGCCGTACCTGCGCTTCGATGACATATTCCCCGTACACCATGACGTGCAGATGGCGACGGGCCTGCGCGGCAATCGCGTCCAGCACCGCCGGATGTCCATGCCCCAGGGCAGACACGCCGATTCCGGCGATCATGTCGAGGTAACGGCGTCCGTCGGCCGTATAAAGCCACGAACCCTCCGCGCGAACCACCTCGAGACCGATAGGCGCCGGTGAAGTCTGCGCCACGTGGCGCAGAAAGCCGTCCCGCAGTGTGCTCATCGCGCCGCCTCGCCCAGCAATTCGATCATCGCACCGCCACCGTGTGGCCAGTCGATCGGCGGCGATTGCATCCAGCCCGGCTCGCACACATATGACACGCCGAGCAGCCGTAAACGGGCGGCCAAGCGCTCGCAAATATCGCTCGTCGCCGCCAGCGCGAATGCCTCCAGCCGGCCAGCCGCGGTCCCCAGACGGGCGTCGAGTTCGTCCGCGTTTTCGAGCGCGCTGACGAACACTGTCCGATAGCCCGGCGAGGCGGAAAACTCCGCGTTGCGGTCGTAGATGACGGTCCATTTCATCGCTGCCGTCGCCGTTTGAGTCCCGGCCGGGGTCGCGGCCTCGTTTGCGGTCTGGGTCGCGGTCTCGTCCGGCGCTTCGCCGGACGAGACCGCGACCGGGCCACCCTCCCACAACGCGACGTCGTGACCGGCGGAGCCATCCGAGCGCTGCGCGAGCGCGCGCCAACGCGCGCGCTCGCGCAGCGCTCGGATGGCCGCTGCCGCCTCCAGCGGAATCCGCGCCGGCGCCGGCAGCCGGCGCTCGAGGCGCTCCAGCGCGCGGGCCAGGCGCGCGGCGAAGCCGCGCGCCTGGCCCGCGCCGCCCACCACGAACACGTGATGTGGCGAAAGACATCCGCGCTGCTCGAACAGCGTTACGTCGCGGGCGAGCCCGACCGCCGCCGCCTCGGCGGCGGTCGGGCTCGCCCCAACGGCCACCAGCGCGCCGCTGAGCCGGCTGCCGAAGCCGGCAAGGCGGCGCGTATCGCGCGCCGCGGCGGCCGCGAGCGCTGTGACGGTGGCGTCGTCGCCGTAGGCGACGACGCCACCGTCACAGCAGGCCCACAACTCGCGCATCGCCGCATCCTCGCCGCGCCCGAAGCTCACCAATTCGACGCGCGCTCCCACAGCGGCATCGACTTCGCGGAGCGCGCGCACGAAGTTCGCGAAGAACAGCGGCTCGGCGCTCGCGCTCTTAACGATGAGCCCCGCGCCGGCCAGCAGCGCCGCGCTTACTTCATGGATGCCGGCTCCGGGGACGTTGCCGGGCATCACGAAACCGAAGAGCCGATTCGCAACCGGAAGCCGCGCCGCGAGGGCTTCCATCGATGTCGTGGTAAATGGTTCGAGCAGGGCGTCGAGCGATTCGTCGAGCAGCGCCGGCGACACGCCAAGCGTCGAAGCGAGTGCTGCTACGGTCTTGCGGCGCGACGCGAACTCTCGTTGTCGCCACAGTCTGGCGGTATGGCCAAGGGCCGTCGCGACGCGATCTGACGGGCACCGCTCGGCGCTCCGCACACGCGCGGCGACCTGTGCGATCGAGCCTGCCGCGTGAGGCGGCGTCGCAAACTCAACTTCGCGCTGCTTGCCGTGAGACGAGCGCGGGCGATTGATGCCCGAGGTTGTGGCGCGATTCATCTTTGCCACGCTTGAGCCGCCGCCCTGGTCAATTCTCTCGTGTCTCTCGCGAAGCGAACTGCTCGATTCCGAGTGCGCAACCTCGCGCCTCGCCGCCCTCGGCGCGGCCAAGTACCCTGACGGCCCGGTTCCGTATAACTCCCAGATCTCCTGTAAGAATGGCCGACACCGATCCCACGTTGGCGAGATCGAAAAACCGCAGCAGACCCGGATGTCCATCCGCTACGCGTTGGAGATTGACCGGATCGACCGCGGCAACGTCGAGCCAGGCTGGCCCCAGCTTGCTGCGCTCCTCGGGACGCTCGTCGCCTGGCGCGGTTCCACGCGAGTCGCGCGAATTGAACCAGGTCGCGTCGTACATCTGCGAGCACATCTCGGTCATCCCGTATTCGTTTATTACCAACGCCGGGTCGAGTCCAAGAAGGATCTGTGTTTGTTCGACGACTTGGCCGGGCCGAAGCGGGACGCTCTGTCCCTTGGCGCCTCCCGTATCCATCAGGCGCGAACCGCGGGAGAGCGACAGCTGCAAACGTCGCGCGCGCAATTCGTCGAACAGCGCTCCAAATGCCGCCGTGGTGCCGATAAGACAGACCGCCTCGCTGCGGCTCTCGGCCGACAGCAAGAATTCGAGCGCCGGCGCGATATCCACTCCTTTCCTGTCGGCTACGCAGAGCGAATCGCCCGCGCCGAACTCTTCGAACATCCAACTTATCATCTGCCCAAGCGACGACTCGGGCATCCGATCGGCGGTCGGATGCATACTGAGCATCCTCATCCGGGGTTGGTCGGGAAACAGCATCCTCCGCAGATGGCCCAACGCCGAGGCGCGGTACACTTCCGTTCGGGGCACGCGATGGCGCCCGCGTTCTTCACGACCCGCCGTCGTGCCACTCGTCATGAAGACGCGCGCCGACGCCGCCTCCGAGGGCGTAACCGTGTCGCTGAGTTCAGCGTATTTGAACGCGGCGGTGCTCAGCGGAGGTATATCATCGATCGAGCGTACCTCGTCGATATGCACTCCGCGGTCTAGACAGTACTGATGATATGGGGCGATTGTATCGAACTGATGGCGAAATACCTTGAGCGCAAGTAACTCAAACCGCGCTGGCTCGGGCGTCTGGATGAAAGCGAGAACTTCTTCGTAAATGGACATGCTATAGGCCAGCGACAACCTGTGCACAAATTAGCTAAAATGATGACATCTCGCCGTGGAGCTATTCAATCATGCCTTCCAATCTGCTACTAACAGGCGGGTTGTGTTGATGTGGCGGTGTGCTTCAGCCGGAATTACGGGATTTAGATGAAAAAATTCATTGCGGGTGTGGTAGTAGGCTTCTTGCTGAGCTGTGCGGGCGTGTTTGCCGCGCCTAGCTTCGATCACAACGGTTCATATTGGAATCAGCTTAACGCGTCGGCCAAGAGCGGTTACGTCAACGGCTACAGTGACGCGATGGAAGTCAGTGTCGGCAAACTCAATGTTCTGACGACCGCGGCCGACCTCTTCCATTGGAAGGGCGCCGACCGGATTATCCATCAGTTGTCGCATGAGCTCGCGATGTCGGAGCTGACGCCGGCGGAGGCGGTACAGCGTCTGGACACGCTGTACGCCAATCGCAAATATTCCGAACTCGATCTCGGTACGGCACTGCAGGTGCTCGCGATCGACAGCACCGGCCAAGCGGCTCCGAGTACGGCTGAGAAAAAGTAATACCGGGCGGACGTTGGAAGTAAAATTCTACTTCGCCTATACCAGCCCGGTTTCCTATCTCGCCAAGGATCCAGCCTACGCGCTTGAGCGCTCGCATCACGTAAGACTGCGTTACATTCCCTACGGCGTGGATATCCGCCGTGTCTATCGTGACATACCGATGCGAACCGAGCGCGATCGACAAAAGCTGCGCTACCTCTATTTCGACGCGCGGCGGATGGCGCGTGAACGCGGAGTGGTGATCTATCCGCCCAAAAAGATTTTCAGCGCGCGGCGCGCCTTCTATGGAGGTTTCTGCGCCGAGGACCAGGGCCTGTTCCGGCCGTACTCGGACCGCCTTTATCAGCGTTTCTGGAAGAACGAACTCGAAGTCGAAAATCCCGACGCGCTGGCCGCGATTCTCGAGGAGGTCGGTGCCGACACCTCGACCTTCCGCCGCTGGATCGAAGACGAAGAGAGTGAAGCCAAGCCTCGGCTCAAGCGGGGCTTCGCCGAGGCTGCCGCGGATCATGTCTTCGGCGTGCCGACCTTCGTGGTCGACGGCGAGGTTTTCTGGGGTTACGACCGGATGCCGTGGCTGATCAAAAAATTGGATGCGCTGGGCCTTCGCCGCTGAAACGGGCCGTTCACGTACGGCCATTTTATTTCTTTTTCCGGGCTACGCGCGCAGCGGCTAATCCGATCGCTCTCCAACCGATTGCGCGGTCTCCGCGAGGAATCCTTTAAGGTCCGTCGTTCGCAGCCCGTCGATCGCGACGCGGCCCAGCAACGGCAGCGCGTGCGCGTCGGCGGTTACGAATGTCTCCGCCGCGGCGGCACCTGTGACCGCGTGCATGACCTCCCTCATCTCCTCGGCCCGCGACGGCCGTCCCTCGGCGCCTTGCGCGCAGGCGAGCGATAGTGCCGCGCCGACCCACATCCTGACGCTCTTCAAGGCCAGTAGGGCCTCGGCGCCACGCCGCCTGCATTCCGGGCCGACGCCGGCGCGCTCGGCGAGCGCCGCCGCCGCGTCCGGCGCGATCCGTCCGAAATAATCCTCGAAATCACCGGGGTTGGATGGCGGCGTGAAACGCGTGCGGTATTCGGCAACGCATTCACTCAGCCCGGCGGCGAACGCTTCCCTCTCGCGCCTCACCTCGTCGAGCGCCTGGGCAAAGTCCTCGTTCAATTCCTCGCCGTCGCTTTCGAGCAGCTCGGAAATTCCCGTGGTCACCGCATTTTGCAGCGCGCCGCGCAGAAACGGGCGAGCCGGCTCCGCGCCCGCGGCAAATGAGCGAAGGTCGTCGGCGAGTAACTGGCCGCAAGGCTTCATCAGCACGCGCCAACTGCTGATCGAGAGCAGCAGGCGGAGTTGCGCGGCCAGGGCCTGCGGCGAGACCGAGGGGGCCAGGACGATCTCTTCGAGATTGTGCAGGCCAAGCGGAATCGAGACCGTGCGGCTATAAATCGCCTTGCGCAGCGCGCCAATATCGCCCGCCGTGCAATCGATTTTGCGGTACAGATGGCCGAAGGCGCTGGTGGCGAGATAGGCGATCATCGCGACGCGCCCTCGCTGCCGCCTACAACTCGGGACTGGCTTGCAGAAAGCTCTCGCCCATCAGCCAGGCGTCGATCGCGCGCGCGCATTCGCGCCCTTCCCATATCGCCCATACCACGAGCGACTGTCCGCGCCGGGTGTCGCCCGCCGCGAACACTCCCGGTACGCTCGACATATAGTTTTCGCAGAGCACGTTGCTGCGCGGGTCGAGCTTCAGCCCCAGTTGCGAGATGATCCCGTCGGGCTCCGGCCCAAGAAAACCGAGCGCGAGCAGCACCAGTTCGCACTCGATGATGAAATTGCTGCCCGGCACTTCCTCCATCACCATCCGCCCGTTGTCCTGCTTCCACTCGAGCCTGATGCCCTCGAGCGCCTTGAGCGCGCCGTTCTCGCCGATGAAGCGCTTGGTGTTGATGCTCCAGTCGCGCACCACGCCTTCCTCGTGCGAGGTCGAAGTGCGCAGGATCATCGGCCAGTCCGGCCACGGCATCGCCACCGTGCGCCGCTCCGGCGGCATCGGCAGCAGCTCGTACTGGTAGACCGCGCTCGCACCCTGGCGATTTGAAGTTCCCAGGCAATCGGATCCCGTATCGCCGCCGCCCAGGATCACGACATTCTTGTCCTTGGCGGTGATCGAGATCGCCGGATCGATCGTGTCGCCGGCATTGCGCCGGTTCTGCTGTGGCAGAAACTCCATCGCGAAGTGCACGCCCCGCAGATCCCGGCCCGGGATCGGCAGGTCGCGCGGCTTGGTCGCACCCATTGTCAGCGCGATCGCGTCGTACTTCGAACGCATCTCGTCGGCGTGGATATCGATTCCGACGCGGCATCCGGTGACGATGCTCACGCCCTCGGTCTGCATCTGTTCGACCCGCCGATTGACGAAGCGTTTCTCGAGCTTGAAGTCGGGGATCCCATACATCAGCAGCCCGCCGACGCGGTCGGATCGCTCGTAGAGGGTCACATCGTGCCCCGCGCGCGCGAGTTGTTGCGCACAGGCGAGTCCCGACGGCCCTGATCCGACCACGGCGATCCGCTTGCCGGTTTTGCGCGTGGGCGGCAGCGGCGTGACCCATCCTTCGGCCCACGCGTGGTCGATGATGTTCTTCTCGATTAGTTTGATCGTGACCGGATCGTTGTTGATATTGAGGACGCAGGCTTCTTCGCACGGCGCCGGGCATACGCGGCCGGTGAACTCGGGAAAATTGTTGGTCGAATGCAGGCGGTCGATCGCTTCCTGCCAGCGTCCGCGGTAAATCAGGTCGTTCCAGTCGGGGATGATGTTGCCGAGCGGGCAGCCCTTGTGGCAGAAGGGGATGCCGCAGTCCATGCATCGCGCACCCTGCGCGCGCAACTTGTCCTCGGGCATCTTGAGATCGTACTCGCGCCAGTCCTGCAACCGCTCGGCTACCGGGCGGCGTGCCGGCGTCTCGCGCTTGATCTCCATGAATCCCGTTATCTTCCCCATTTTTTCACCAACTCAATGCCCCGCTGTTCGTACCTCATAGCTCCGATCCCGCCATGTCGCGCATCGCTTTCACCAATACGCCGCCCCGCCGCTCCTTCGGCGCGGCTGCGATCGAGTCCCGGAGCGCATCCACGGGAAAGATCATTCACCAACCGGCGGCTTACACCGCGGCCAGACGCGCCATGTCGGAATTCGTGTTGAGATGCTGGCGCTCGAGCACGGCGCGATACTCGGTGGGCAACACTCTGACGAATTTGGTGACATAGCTGTCCCAATCGGCAAGGACGCGCTCGGCGAGCTTGCTCCCGGTGTACTGATGATGACGCACGATCAGCGCGTGAACGCGCTTTTTCTCTTCGTCGTTGCCGAGCGGCCCCAACTCGACCATCCCGGCATTGCAGCGCGTGCTGAAAGTGCCGTCATCGTCTAGCACGTAAGCGATTCCGCCGCTCATCCCGGCGGCGAAGTTGCGCCCGGTGCGCCCCAGCACGATCACGGTGCCGCGCGTCATGTACTCGCATCCGTGATCGCCGACGCCTTCGACGACCGCCGTCGCGCCGCTGTTGCGCACCGCGAAACGCTCGCCGGCAACGCCCGAGAAAAACGCTTCGCCGGCGGTCGCGCCGTACAACGCGACGTTGCCGATGATGATGTTTTTTTCGGCCCTGAACGTCGCCTCGCGCGGCGGCCGCACCGTCATGAAGCCGCCCGAAAGCCCCTTGCCGCAGTAGTCGTTGGCTTCGCCCTCGAGGTAAAGCGCCACGCCCGGGGCGAGCCACGCGCCGAAGCTTTGTCCGGCCGATCCCTTGAGATTGATGCTGATTGTATACGGCGGCAGCCCGTCCTCGCCGAAGCGGCGCGAGACCTCGGAGGAGAGAATCGTGCCGACGGTGCGATTGACGTTGCGGATCGGGAGATTGATCTCGACCGGCCGGCGATGCTCGAGCGCGTCGGAGCACAGCTCCAGAAGCTGCTGATCGAGCGCGTGCTCGATGCCGTGGTCCTGCTTCTCGACACAATGCAGCGGCTCGTCGGGGCCGACCGCCGGACGATGCAGGATGCGGCTGAGGTCGATGTTGCGCGCCTTCCAGTGCTGGATGGCCTGGTTGCCGTCGAGGCATTCGACGTGCCCGACCATCTCAGCCACGTTGCGGAAGCCGAGCTGCGCCATGTACTCGCGCATCTCCTCCGCGATGAACATCATCAGGTTGACCACGTGCTCGGGCTTGCCCTCGAACTTTTTGCGCAGTTCGGGATCCTGCGTGGCGACTCCGACCGGGCAGGTATTGAGATGGCACACGCGCATCATGATGCATCCCGAGGCCACCAGCGCCGCGCTGGCGAAGCCGTACTCCTCGGCGCCGAGCAACGTCGCGATCGTCACGTCGCGGCCGGTCTTGAGCTGGCCATCGGTCTCGACGTGGATGCGCCCGCGCAGCCCGTTCATCACCAGGATCTGCTGGGTCTCGGCCAGTCCGAGCTCCCACGGCACCCCGGCGTGCTTGATCGAGGTAAGCGGCGAAGCGCCGGTGCCGCCGTCGTGTCCGCTGATAAGGACCACGTCGGCCTTGGCCTTGGCCACGCCGGCCGCGATCGTGCCGACGCCGACCTCGGCCACCAGCTTGACGCTGACGCGCGCGCGGCGGTTGGAGTTTTTGAGATCGTGGATTAGCTGCGCGAGGTCCTCGATCGAATAGATGTCGTGATGGGGCGGCGGCGAGATCAGCCCGACGCCGGGCGTCGAGTAGCGGATCTTCGCGATGAAGTCGTCGACCTTGTGGCCGGGAAGCTGGCCGCCCTCGCCGGGCTTGGCGCCCTGCGCCATTTTGATTTGCAGCTCGTCGGCGTTGACCAGGTACCAACTGGTGACGCCAAAACGCGCCGAGGCGACCTGCTTGATCGCGCTGCGCCGCCAGTCTCCGTTGGCGTCGCGCTCAAAGCGCGCCGGGTCCTCGCCGCCTTCGCCAGTGTTGGACTTGCCGCCGATACGGTTCATCGCGATCGCGAGGTTCTCGTGCGCCTCCTTGCCGATCGATCCGAACGACATCGCGCCGGTCTTGAAGCGCTTGACGATCTCGGAGGCCGGCTCGACTTCCTCGATCGGCACCGGCGGACGGTCGAACTTGAACTTCAGCAGGCTGCGCAGGGTCGCCAGGTTGCGGCTGTGATCGTCGACCAGCCGCGTGTACTCCTTGAACATCTTGTAGTTGCCCGCGCGCACCGCGTGCTGGAGCTTCGCGATGGTGTTCGGGTTGTACATGTGATGCTCGCCGCGGCGGCGCCACTGGTACTGCCCACCGGCCTCGAGCTGATGGTCGAGGTTGGGCATGATCTCGAAGGCGCGCCGATGGCGGTTGGCGGTCTCGCGCGCGATAGCGTCGAGTCCCACACCGCCCACGCGCGACGCGGTCCAGGTGAAGTAGCGGTCGACCACTTCCTGGTTAAGCCCGATAGCCTCGAAAATCTGCGCTCCGCGATAGCTCTGCACGGTCGAGATGCCCATCTTGGAGGCGACCTTGATGAGGCTCTTCACCACCGACTTGTTGAAGTGCTCGACCGCGCTCTCTTCGTCGACGTCCTTGAGGATGCCCTCGTCGATCATCCCCGCCATCGTGGCGTACGCGAGGTACGGATTGACCGCGCCCGCGCCATAGCCGACCAGCAGGCAGAAGTGCTGCGCCTCGCGCGGCTCGCCCGACTCGACCACCAGCCCCGCGCGGGTGCGATTGCCCTCGCGGATCAGATGATGATGCACGGCGCCGGTCGCAAGCAGGCTGGGAATCGGTGCGCGCTCCCGGTCCACTCCGCGATCGGAGAGCACGATTATCGTGGCGCCCTCGGCGATCGCCTGGGAGGCGCTGCCGCACAGGCGCTCGAGCGCACCGCGCAGCCCGGCCTCGCCGTCGGCGGCATGGTAAAGCGTCGACAGCGTGACCGTGCGCAGGCCCGGTGCATTGAGCCGTTTGATTTTTTCCAGCTCGACGTTGTTCACCACCGGGCGCCATAGTTTGAGCTGGCGGCAGTGCAGCGGCGTCTCCTCGAACAGGTTCTGCTCGGATCCGATCGTGGTAATCGCGGAGGTGACCATCTCTTCGCGAATCGGATCGATCGGCGGATTGGTGACCTGGGCAAAAAGCTGCTTGAAGTAGTTGAACAGCAGCGGCGACTTGTCCGACAGCACCGCCAGCGGCGTGTCAGTACCCATCGACCCTACCGGCTCCTGCCCGTTGACGGCCATCGGCGCCAGGATCATCTTCAGCTCTTCGATCGTGTAACCGAAGGCCTGTTGTTGCTTGGACAGGTCCTCGGCCTCGAAACTGGAGATCGGAGGCGCGTTCGGCGGCTCCGGAAGCTGGTCTATATCGACCAGGTTATCGTCGAGCCATTGCCGATAAGGCTTGCTCTCGGCCATCGTCGCCTTGATTTCCTCGTCCTCGACGATGCGGCCCTCGACCGTGTCGATGAAGAACATGCGGCCCGGCTGCAAACGGCCCTTGCGTTCGACCTGCTCGGGCGGAATATCGAGCACGCCCGCTTCGGAAGCCATCACCACCATCCCGTCCTTGGTCACCAGGTAACGCGATGGACGCAGCCCGTTGCGATCGAGGACGGCGCCGATGCGCCGGCCGTCGGTAAACGCGATCGACGCCGGCCCGTCCCACGGCTCCATCAGGCTCGAATGGTACTCATAGAATGCGCGCTTGCCCGCGCTCATCAGATCGTCGTTCTGCCAGGCCTCCGGGATCATCATCATCACGGCGTGCGGCAGTGAGCGCCCGGTGCGCACCAGCAGCTCGAGGCAATTGTCGAACATGGCCGAATCGCTGCCGGCGGGTTCAATGATCGGCAACAGCTTATGCAGGTCGTCGCCGAAAACCTGGGAGGCGAACTGTCCCTGCCGCGCGGCCATCCAGTTGATATTGCCGCGCAACGTGTTGATCTCTCCGTTGTGGCACAAGAAGCGGTACGGATGCGCCCGGTCCCAGCTCGGGAAGGTGTTGGTCGAGAACCGCTGATGGACCATCGCAAGCGCGGTCTTTATTTCCGGGTCGCTGAGGTCAGGATAAAACTGCGGGATCTGGTTGGAAATGAGCTGGCCTTTGTAAATCACGGTCGCGGCCGAAAGACTGCAGAAGTAGAACAGCTCGCCGTCCTCCAGACCGAGCGAGGCGCTTTCAGCGGTGAGGTGCTTGCGAATGACGTATAGCTTGCGTTCCAACGCCTCGGCGTCGGTGATTTCCGCGCCGCGTCCGATAAACACCTGGCGCACCGCCGGCATTCCAAGCCGGGCGATATCACCGCAGGCGCTCTCGACCACCGGCACCGTGCGCCATCCAAGCAGCCGCTGCCCCTCCTCGCGCACCACGCGCTCCACCAGCGCCTCGGCCGCCTTGCGCCGCTCGGGATTGAGCGGCAAAAAAACCTGCCCGACTCCGTACTCGCCCGGAGCCGGCAGCGCGAAGCCGAGTTTATTGGCCTCGCGCACGAAGAATTCGTGCGGAATCTGCATCAGCACTCCGGCGCCGTCACCGGTTCGCGGATCGCATCCGCAAGCCCCGCGATGGGTCAGGTTGTCGAGCACCTGGAGACCCTTCTGCAGGATGTCGTGCGAGCGCACACCCTTGATGTTCACCACGAAGCCGACCCCGCAGGCGTCGTGCTCGTGCGCTGGATTGTAGAGGCCCTGGGCCGGGGGTGTGCTGCGAAATTGATGCATTGCTAAGTCCTTCTGGATTCTCCCAGCCCGTTCTTGACCGCACCGTGGCGATGGCGTCGGCCGTTCCCCGGCTCGCCCGGCTCCTCTGCCGGAACAGTTATCTGCGTGCGTTCCGTATGCGTTGACAGCACCACCATCGTTTCCGTACGAGTCACGCCCTCAATCAGGCGGATGGTGCGGATGAGTTCTTCGAGCGTCGCGGTATTCGCGGTCTTAACCTTGAGCAGTACCGTGTGCTCGCCGGTGATGTGATGGCACTCGAGAATGTCATCCACGAGTTCGATGGTCTCCTCGAACAAGTTGACGGTCTTCGGATGTGCGATGGAGACGCCGATAAAGGCCGCCACATCCTTGCCCAGCCTTTTGGCGTCGACTGCGGCGTGATAGCCCACGATAATGCCGCTGTCTTCAAGCTTTTTGACGCGCTCGATAACTGACGGCGCCGACAACCCCACCTGCTCGCCGAGCTTGACATGCGAGATCCTGCCGTGTTCCTGCAGAATTGACAGGATTTGCAGGTCGATAGCATCCAACTCAGGAGCTTCCCCGCCTAATTTCATAAGGAAAACCCTCGCCGCGAACCGATGAAGCTATCAGACTATCAAATTATGTCAAGGGTTTCTTAGGTCAAGAACATTATTCAATCGCATTTCCGAAGGATGAGGTGGCGTCTCCCTTAAATTTCGCATCGGATAGGCCATTTGGTCTTCGTTTTTATGACCGCCTCAGCGAGTGGCAGCCAAAAGAATCATGATTGAACGTAATCACCACCTCATCACGTCTAATAATTAGAAGGCGTCGGTATCAGTCGTTATGAGTCGTCTCCATCGATGCGAAGGACTCCCTGATGACAAACATCAGAGTTATACTTTACGAAGACGTGAAGATTCGTGTAGAAGGGCCAGAACGATGAAAGAGGCCGACCCCAGCGGCGCGTGGAATCTGCGCGCTCTACCGGAACCGAGGGGATGTAACGTCACAGTTACTCCAACCGCCTATGGCCGAAACCTGTATTGATTTTGCACAAAACCTGTCGCGGCTTCTTTGCGACCCAATCTTTTACGGTACCGGGGTACCCAACGGTGACGGCAGCCCGGTTCTGCTGATCCCGGGGTTTTTTACCGGTGACTGGTCGCTCTCGACCCTGGCGCGATGGTTATCGCGAATCGGCTACCGCCCGCACTTGTCGGGAATCGACTGGAACGTCGGCTGCCCCGATCAGAAATCGGAGCGGTTGGGATGGCGGCTCGCTCATCTTACGGATGAATGCGGGATGCCGGCGGTCGTGCTGGGCCACAGTCTGGGCGGCGTGTTGGCGCGCTCGCTCGCAGTGAAATATCCCGCGCGGGTCCGCCACGTGGTGACGCTGGGATCTCCGGCGCGAATCTCATGGAACGCGGTGCGCGCGCGTTACCGGCCGGCGATTCGCGGCTTTCAGGCGTTGTGGCAGGCCTTCAACAATCGGCCGCCGCAGTGCGGAACGGATCAATGCTCGTGCAGCTTCGGGGAAGCGGTCAACTCGAGCTTTCCGCGAGGGGTGAGGCTAAGTTCGCTCTATACGCGTACCGACGAAGTCGTCGATTGGCGCACCTGCATCACGAACGAGGGCGATAATTACGAGGTCCAGGGCGGCCATGCCAGCATGGCGGTCAATCCCGAGGTCTATCGCGTGTTGGCGGTTATTCTCGCGCAGCGCGACGGTGCTCGCCGCGCCGCCGACGCTGCCGCTCCGGCCAGCCTCTAGCGCGTACGCCGTTCAGACGTGGGGGTAGGCGTCGCTGCCCATCTCGAGCGCGTCGAGTCCGGTCCATTCGACCTCCGCCGAGACGCGATTGCCTATTGTCCGCTCGACTATCACGAAGAACACAAACGCGAGGCAGAAGACCACCACCAGGTTGACCGCGACACCTATCAGTTGCGCGGCGAACTGACTCGCGTCACCGAATAATAATCCGCGGACGGGTCCTTTGACCCCGTTCCATCCCTCCCCATAGCTGCCGTCGGCGAGAAGTCCGAGCGCGAGCGCGCCCCACGTCCCGCATACGCCGTGCACCGCGATGGCGCCCACCGGATCGTCGATATGAAACCGCCGTTCCAGCGTCAGCACGCCCGCGACCACCAGCAGACCCGCGACCGCGCCGATCACCACGGCCGCAGCCGGCGTTACGAAGGCGCACGGCGCGGTTATTGCCACCAGCCCGCCCAACAGCCCGTTACAGGCCATCGCGATGTCCGGCTTGTGATAGCGATGCCACAGGTACAGCAGCGCCATAACCGCCCCCGCCGCGGAAGCCAGCATCGTGTTGGCCGCGATCAGCCCGATGCGCGGGTCGGAACCGGCGAGCGTTGACCCGGCGTTGAAGCCGAACCACCCGAAGGCGAGGATGAGCGTGCCGATCATCGCCATCGGCAGGTTGTGCCCCGGCAACAAGCCGATCACCCCTTCGCGGCGAAACTTTCCGATTCGCGGCCCGAGCACCATCGCGCCCGCCAAAGCCGTGACGCCGCCGGTCATGTGCACGACGGAGGAGCCCGCGAAATCGACGTGGCCATGACCGAGCGCAAAGTTCACTCCCATCTGCGCCAGCCATCCTCCGCCCCAAACCCAGTTGCCATATAGCGGATAGAGAAACATCGACATGAACAGGCCGTAGACGAAAAACGCCGAAAACTTCCAGCGCTCCGCCATCGCGCCGGTCGGAATCGTCGCGGCGGTATCCATGAAGACCACCGCGAACAGGAACATCGCGAGGCTCGCCGGGTCATGACTGACGCTCAGCAGCGCGAACTTGCGGTCGCCGAGGATTCCGAACGCGTGCCCGCCAAGGTGCAGGCTCAACTCGTGACTCGAGATCCCGATCGCGCCGAGCGACGGCCACTGCGCCACCCCGCCCGACATCAGCGCGTAACCGGTGAGCCAGAAGCCGATGACCCCGATCGGATAGATCATGAGGTTCATCGCCATCGTGTTGACCGCGTTTTTGGACCGCGTGAAGCCGGTCTCGAGCATCGCGAAACCGACCTGCATGAACATCACCAGGAAACCGCCGATCAACACCCAGGCGAGGTTGAGCGAGAAAGTAAGCGAGGCCTGCTCACGAGTTTCTATTAAGACGGCGGAAGCCGGGGGCTGCGCGGCCGCGGCGGCCGCCAGCAGGGCCGCCGCCACGGCCGTCAGCGCCGTGGCACGCAGCGCCAAGCCAAGCGCACGAGCACGCCTTGCACGCGCCATCATTTCATCCTCCCACGGAATGACTCGCCGGTCCGCGGCTGCGCGGCCGGATAACGATTGGCGAGCCAGATGAGCGAGACAAAGATGCCCGCCAACGACGCGAAGAACAGCACCATCATTAACGCCCGGCGCACGCGCATTGCGCGGAGGCTTCGCGGATGCAGCCGCTGCGCGCGGCCGGTGATCTCCACCTGTTCGGGGGCCTTCAGGTCCGCGAGCATTTCGGCCGCGCTCGAGTAGCGATTGCGCGGCAATCGCTCGATTGCGTGCAGGATGATTTCTTCGAGATGCGGATCGATGTCGTGCACGAAGTGGCTCGGCGGGCGCGGATCCTCGCCGGTCTTCGCGCGCATCATCGCGTAGACGTTGCTCCCGGCAAACGGCAGTTCGCCGGTTAGCATTTCGAACAATATCGTGCCGAGCGCGTAGATATCCGTGCGCGCATCGCCGTGGCGGCCGCTGATCTGCTCGGGCGCCATGTAGTCCGGCGTGCCGATGGTGGTCGAGAGCCCCGTCCAGGTCAGCCTGCGCGCGGACTCGTCGAGCGCGATTCCAAAGTCCATCAGCTTGACCTGGCCCTCGGCGGTGATCAGCACATTTTCGGGCTTGAGGTCGCGATGGACCACGCCCTGGCTGTGCATATAGACCATCGCGTCGCAGAGCTGGCGGGAAAAATCCAGCGCGCGTTCGGTGCGCAGCGGCCGCTCGTCGCGCATGATCGCGCGCAGCGATACGCCGTCGACGTACTCCATCGCGATGTACATCCGGCTTTTATGCCGCGGCGTCAGCACCTTGATGATGTTGGGATGATCCAGGCGGCGGCCGACTTCCTCCTCGCGCTTGAAGCGGCCGTAGAAAACCACGTCGCTTTCGAACTGAAGATACGGAAGCTTGATCGCGACGGTCGCGCCGGTCAAATGGTCGATGGCTTTAAAGATCGACGCCATGCCGCTGCGCGCGATGAGTTCGGTGAGCTGGTACTGGTCGAGCTTGTCGCCGACGTTGACCTCGCGCATCATGGCCGCAACGCGCTCTTGCACCGCATGGGGGCGGACGTTAACACCCGGTAGCCCGCGTCCGCAACGCGCGCCGCCGCACCAGGCGCGCCGCGCGGCGGGCGCCGCCCGTGTCCCGCGCGTTCAACGTCTTTTTGCAAAGAGCCTGCTCAGCCATCCGCGCAATCCCGTGCCGGTGTCGCTTTCGGAGAACGGCGTCGCGCCGCGCATGATGAAGACGGCGGCGGTCAGGTTGTCCGGGGTGCCGCGTCCGTTGGCAGCCTCGATCAGCGCCTTGCAGGTCGCCGCCGCGTCGCCCGGCTGCAACAAATGCTCGAGCTCGCGGTCCTCGAGAACGTTGTACAGTCCGTCGCTGCAGAGCAGCAGACGGTCGTGCTGCACCAGCGGCATCGAGAGCCGGTCCACCGAGACGATCAGTTCGTGACCCAGCGAACGGTTGAGCATCGAACGGTCCGCGTGGTTGCGCGCGCGCGCCGCGGTCATCAGGCCCATCCGCACGCGCTCGGCGACCATCGTGTGGTCCTTGGTTATCTGCGATATGCGGCCGCGCCGCGCCAGGTACAAGCGGCAATCGCCCACGTGCGCCGCGCTCAGCCGGCCGCCCTCGACCACCGCCGCGGTCAACGTGGTACCCATCCGGCGCAACTCGGGCACCGCGATCGCGCGGTTGTGAATCTCGATGTTGGCGCGCTGCACCGCGCGTTGAAGGCGCTTCGCGGCGCCCCACGCGGGCGGGCTCTCGCGGTAGGCCTCGATGGTGACGTCGACCGCCATCCGGCTCGCGATCTCACCGCCCTCATAGCCGCCGATACCGTCGGCGACCACCAGCAGCCCGGCACCCTGCTCCTCGCTGAAGCTACCGCAGGCGTCCTCGTTGTTGGGCCGCTCGGTACCGATGTCGGAAAGAGCGGCGAGATCGAAGTCCGCTTGCGCGGCGTCGGAGGCGGTCGATTCGGCCATGCGGCTTTCAGTCCGTCGGCCGCACCGGTCCTCCGTTCAGCGACGTTCGCTTGCAGGAACGCGCCGCGCCCCGCGTGCGGTTGGCGGGGGCACCCATTAACATTGTCGATTCATGGCCGTTGTCCGCCACGTAACTCCTTTTCCGCGTTGAACCAGTCGGCCAGATCGTCACCGTGGCTCGCGCCGCGTGCGACAAAAAGCTCGTAGGCGCGCACGCGTATGATTTCGACGTTTACTTCGCCAGTCGGCGCGGTTTCAGACGCGCCATTATTTGTCGGCTTACCGTTGGACTCGTGTACCGTGACCTGATTGGCCTCGCTCTTCGTCCGCCGCCGCACCGCCGTCCCTTTCCCCTTTCTACCCGTAGCCATCTCTGTCAAAAACCTCCTTGAGAGAGACGTTCTCGTTTAACGGATACCGTGTACCTCGCGCGAGGCCAAGGGGGGGCTCTACTTCAAGCCATCGGCTGTTCTACGCCTGGACATCGGAGGGCCAGCGAAATGCGCGCGATTCGTAATTGAAGAGGCCGGTGAACCGCTGGGAAGCGATCCACCGGCCGTCGAATCAAACGTCCACGCACATGAGCTGTCTACCGCCCGTTCAGCTTTCCTCCGCGTTCCCGCCGCCATCTTGACGCCGCCATCGACGAATGACTTCAGGTGGCGGGCGGCAGGAGAGGAAGTCCTTTCTCCGGCCATCACATCAACGGCAACACCGTGGAAAAACCGCTACGATCCATCCGTCCCGGGTCATTTAGAATATGACCCCGGTTTCGACCAGGCCCCGAACTTGTGAGTTGTTATTGCCTTCCTTGCCGAACACATCACCCGCCGTATAGCTGTTCGCCTGCACGTACGAAACCTCGCCTCGGAAGAAGAACTGATTCCATTGGAAGGTCGGCGTCAACGTCAGCGACCACGCAGTGCTGCCGATTCCGTACAGCAGATTCGCGGCGCTACCCTCGGGTGAATTCTCGTTCCCCGTGGCTCCAATATATTCGGCGCGTCCGGCCACCGAGATCTTATCGGTGACGGCGTAACTCGCGAGAACCGCTCCACCTATGGTCTGGGTTGATTTTAGGACACCTATGTCTGGGTTAAAGGGGATATTGGTCTCCTGGAAATAAGGCGTGATGACGATGGGCGCGGCGTTGAACGTGTAGATCACGTTGTAGATTTGCCCATTGTTGTTGAGCAGCGGTGTTGCATAATTCGTGGATTTCGCAAAGCCCGCATTACCGCCGCCGACCAGGCTCAAAGTGTTTTGAGGATTTATGGTCCAGGCCAGCGACCCCGTAACCCAGGTGTAGCTGTGAGAGTAGAAGCCGTTGTTCCAGCTCACCGACGCGGCGAGAGGTCCATAGCTATAGTTTAGCTGAAGGCCGCGATTGATGACGTTCTCCTGGTTCCACAGCAGCCCGCGCTCGATATTCATGTTTTCGAAAGTGAAAGTGTACTCGGCACCGAACAGGGTCGGTAGATTTCCGGCTTCGATTGAAAAGCTGTCGGTCGGAGCGATCTTGAGATAGGCTTCCGGCAGGACCCCATACAGTCTGTCTACCGCCTTCGTCATGTTGATATAGGGACTGCCGAGTATGGGAAAGCTGTAGCCGCCTACCTGGAGGTAGTATTGAATCATGCCGTCAGCCTTTTGAATGATGGCCATAGCGTTGCTGACGTCGATTCGGTTGTAGGGATCGCCAACGACGGCGCGGTTCTGAAAGAGTCCAAGCCCGCTCACCACCCCGTTGACATCGAAGTCCAGGAGGTTGGCGACTGGAGCGGGCAGGCCCGTAAGAAAGGGCACATACTTCGGAATGTTTATTTCGTTGGGCGACGCCATTTGCAGCGGCCCGGTCATCCCTGGCGATGAAAGCGGCGGCACTGGTGTGGGTGCGGCAGCAGCGGCCGCCGGCGAACTCGCGGCTGCCGGAGCGGCACCCGCAGCAGCCGGCGTAGGCGCGGCCGAACTATCGGCCCACGCATTGTGTCCGCAAGCGATCATCAGGGCCAGGAATAGCACCCCCAGGAGAGTTTCAACGGTCGAACGTCCTGCGCGATGTCTCATGCTTCCCTTCATCTTGGTTCTGTCCCCCCCGCATCAACTGGATAGTGAGGTTTTAAGGTGCGCCTCGGCGCACGTAACAGGGCCGTCTACTCAAGTTCCATGCCGCATCAGCGTTCGGCTGGCTGTCCGATTCTCCAGCATTCTCGGGCATGAATACGATCCTTGACGGTGCCACTGACCAACGAAACGGCAGATGCCGCCACTCTGGACAGCAATCCGCGCCACGCGGCCGGCGCCGCTGTCGTGAAAATCGAGTACTGCCTCGCCGGATTCGTCCCCGGATCGTCTGTATCAGCCGTGTCTGGCGCCGCTGCCGCCGAAAAAATCGTATCGGGACGCGTGACAGATCCCGACGCGCTGCGCACACAGAAAAGGCGCCGGCCCGCGTTTCACGCGGGCCGGCGCCGATTTAACGCTCGTTCCAATCGAAAGTGAGCACTATATAGGCTTAGCCACCAGGACGGTTTCCTTGCCGCGCCGCCGCGAGTTGCGGCTGAAGTAGATAGCGCCGTACACACCCCAAACCACTGCAATCGCGACGGCTATCAATGGCTCCTTTGCGCTGCCCAGCCCTTCCAGAGGTCCGATAATGTAGAAGGCCATGCAGGAGAAGTTTGCCAAAGCTCCGAAGACAGGCACCACCATATGCTTGAATCCTGAGAACTCGTGATGCTCGCGGAACGCCACGATGCAGATGATGTTGGTCAGGCCATAGAGCATGAAGGTGCCGAAGTTTGACACCAGAGTAACCAACTGCAGACCATTCGGCAGCGCTGACAGCGACGCATTCGAACTCATGCCGATCGAGTACCAGAGATTATGCGGCAAGGTCGCGATGGTCTTGTCGTCGGGCGCCGCTCCGCCAGCGAAGAAGTACAGCGCGGCGTAAGCGCCAATGACGGCCGAAATCGTTGCCAACACCCAGATGGCGCGATGTGGCGTCAGGTTATCGCCGTGCAGGAAACCAAAGTGCTCAGGCACCTCCTCGTCACGGCCCATCGCATAGGTCACTCGCGCGCCCGTGTTGATACAGCTTAGCGTGGTTCCTATCAGCGCGAGGAAGACGGTCACCGCTTCCAGCAGCATGAACGCCTGTCCATGGCCGCCGAGCAACGCGTTACCGACTATCACCATCATATCGCCGATGGGAGCGGCCGATCCCTTCGCGTCGGCGAGGCTGTATGCGCTGTTCAGGAAGTAATTCGCCGCGAAGTATTCGATGAGATACATGATGAGGCACTGGATCGTCAGCGAGAGCAAAACGCCACGCGGAATGTCTTTCTGAGGATTCTTCGCCTCTTCGCCGAGCGACGTGACGGACTCAAATCCCACCAGCAACAGGATCGCGATCGTCATCTGGAGCATCACGGAGTTGAAGCCGTGAGGCAGGATGACGGACAAACCGCTTGGATGCGCCGGAGCGTCGCCGCCGAGAGCGTAGTGCAGTACTTTGCTCGTCCCGTCGAGCGCCAGCCCAGTCGATCCTTCCGGATGACCGAAGCGGTACGAAATGGCGAGCGCCGAGAAAAACAGCAGCGCGATAATCTGGATGATGTTGATGGCGAGGTTGACCATCGTCGATCCGTTAACGCCCCGGAATGCGATGTAAGCGATGAGAAACGAAAAAATAACCGCCATCAAAGCCATGAATACCGGGCCAGGCACGCCGGCGTTCATCGCGCCCGGCACGAGTGTCCCGAGAATGTAACCGATCATGACTCCGATGGTCGCGACCATCACTCCGGGGTAAACCCAGTAGTAAAGATGCGAGGCCCATCCGGTTACGAACTTGGCGATCCGCGCAAACCGGTAGGCGTCGGTCGTGTTCAGGAAGGCCCGCTCGGCGAACAGATATGAGCTACCGGCGCCCGGATAGAGCTTCGAGAGTTCCGAGTACGAAACCGCCGTGGCGTACGCAAGTACGATCGCCGCAAAAATCCCGGCCCACATCGTTATTCCCGATGGGTATGCGTAGCCAGCTTGCACGACAAACGTGATCCATAGAAACGCGCCCGGCGCGATCAACGCCATCGCGTTGACGGTCACACCGGTGAGCCCCAGAGTGGGCTTCATGGTTGGTTTTTCTTGCGGTGCTCCGGCCATTCGGTCCTCCTGACTTTGCAGAGTGATTTACGGCGTCGGTCGAACGCTGAGGATCGGTCTCGTCTTTTGGTAACCGAGAGGCCAAAGGCAAGAAAGGTGCCATGCAAAATGCAACTTTAGTGCTACGGAAGATGCTACTTTTTGTAACCAATATAGCCGATGATGCCTACATGGTACGCACCTGCCCGGCAATTGGTCAGGGCACTAACGCCACGAAGGCCAACAGAATTAAAAAAAATTTCGGCGAAGAGAGGGCTGCTTCAGGATTTGTCTTCCGAAGAACCCGGGACGCCAATCGCCACCATCAGGAGCGGGCTTTTTCCAGCGGCGTGCGACCCAAAAAATTTCGTGGTGTCGTCGTCGTAAAACGTCAGTCCGGTTGCGCCACGCCCCAGCGCGTAGGCGGCCAAATAGGTTCGTCCGCCTTCCAATCCAGCTTCCAGATGAGCGTCGCGGTAAGCGCGATTCCCCAGCGCGCCGAGGGCGCGGTCGAGATCGCCCATGTAGCAGACCAGCGCCGAGCAATCGGCGCCGAGCGGCTGCTCCAGGCACAGATAACCGGCCTCGCGGCGAAAATTGGCCGCCTTGAGCAGCTCGAATTCCCTGGTTTGCCTGCGATAGTAGTACGCGCCCGGCTCCATCCCGTCGACCGCGTTCACGATCAGGTACGTATCGCTGAGCGGCGGAAAGTCGCATCGCGGATGGCCGCTCGATACGGCCATCATCGTCGCCAGCTCCTCGCCGGTTATCGCCTTTTGCGCGAACACGCGTGACGATCCGCGTCTTAAGATCGTCTCGCCGAGACTCAGCCCGGCGCTCGCATCAAGCAGTTCGGGCTTGACCACCCACGCGGTCGGCGGTGGCGGCACCGAGTCGATTTGCGCGCCGGCGGCTTCGGCGCTCTCGTCGGGAGTGAGCAGGCGGGACGCCTGATGCATCCGCACCAGGTCCGGATAGCCAACCTCGTCGCGCGAGAGCGGAATCGTCTCGAGATTGAGCGGCGGCAGCTCCGGCTCGGCGCCCGGCGCGATAGCGCCGCCGCCGATCGCGACCAGGCATAGCGCGCCCTCGCGCTCGCCGTCGATACCGAGGAGTGTCTCGATTTCCGGATCGGCGAAGGCGGTGACAACTTCGGTGGACAATCCCTCGGCCGCTGCGGCCGCAAGCAGATTGGCGAGCATCGTGCCGGCGTCCCAGAAGCAGTAGCGATAGGCCCGCGCGCGATACTTCCATGCGCTGCGCCAGAAAATTGCGCTCAGCACGATCACCGCGCGTGCCTCGAGCAGCGAGGGACGTCCCGCCGCCGCGCGCGCGATCAATCCGCGCCAGTCGCCGCGGCGCAGCCCGCGCAGGCGCAAATCGGCGGGCGAGAAATGATAGAGCCCCTGCTCGAGCTCTCCGACCGTGGCCACGGCGGCGTAAATCTCGATCGGGTAGAGCGCGCCCGCCGAGGGCGCGGCACGAAAATGATAGTCCTCGCCGCCGACCCTCGCGCGCCGCGTAAGCCCGTCGGCGCAGAACAGAATTCGCGTCAGCGCTTCAAGGCTAAGCTCGTCGCTCCCGCCCGGCGCGTCGCTGGCCGCGATCGCCTCGAGTGCCGGAACCCGGGCGAGACTCAGGTCGCGCGGCAACGCGAGTCCCGACACCTCTGGATAGAGCTTGTACGGCATCGGCCGGTTGTCCCAGTCCAGAAAATGACCATCCGTCCGCACACTGGTGTACGAATGTTTGGTCGTCGCGTGATAGGTGCGTGCCGCTTCGATATCCCGATTGCCCAATTTCTTTGAAACTCCCCGCGTTCCTCACAACGTGCGCCCGCGAACTCGCCGTTCGCGTCAACTATATCAACTCGCAAATCCACTAGGCGGTATCAACCGGCGCGTGCTATTGGACTGGCCTAAGCCAACCGAATCCGGGGAGAGGCCGATGGGCACCAGCACACCCAGGCTCAGCGCCGCCGAAGTGAAGGGCCTGTTCGAGAAGCTCAGCAACTGGGGCCGCTGGGGCAAGGACGACCAGCGCGGTGCGCTCAACCTCATCACTCCACAAAAGCGCGCCGCCGCGGGCCGCCTGGTCCAAAGCGGCGAGACGGTCTCGATGGCGCTGCCGCTCGCGACCGCCTCGGGACCCGACAATCCCACGCCGGTCACCCACGTGATGCTCCACTCGGGGCCCGGCTTGGCGGCTGCGCTCGACTACTTCGCGATCGCGCCGCATGGGATGGCCTTCACCCACCTCGACGCGCTCTGCCACGTGTTCTGGGAGCGCAAGATGTACAACGGCTTCAGCTCGAACGAGGTCGGACGCTGGGGCACCCGCAAATGCGGAATCGATGTGGCCCGCGACGGGATCGTGAGCCGCGGGGTGCTGCTCGATATCGCGCAACTCAAGAAGGTCGAATGGATGGAGTTGGGCGAGCGCGTCTTTCCCGAGGACCTCGACGCCGCCGAACGCGCGCATCGCGTGCGGGTCGAAGAAGGCGACGTGCTGCTGGTCCGGACCGGACGGATGGCCCGGCGGAACAAGCTTGGCGCGTGGGACAGCCGCAACGAAGGGATGGCAGGACTCGATCCAAGTTGCCTGCCGTGGCTCCACGAGCGGGGCGTCGCGGTGCTGGGCTGCGACGGAGTGAGCGACGTACTGCCGACGGGCTACGGCAACGAGCTGATTTTCCCGATCCACGTCGGGATGCTCGTGGCGATGGGCGTGCATCTTATCGACAACGCCGACCTCGAAGCGCTGGGCGCCGCCTGCGCACGCGGCGCGCGTTACGAATTCATGTTCACGATGCTCCCGCTGATCCTGGAGCGCGGCACCGCCTCCCCGGTGAATCCGGTAGCGATTTTCTAATAAACCCGCACGTGGAACACCGCGCATTCAGTTATGTGCGGCATCTTCCCGAAACTGCGCTCAGACGGGTTGCTCGCAGTTAATCATCCACGGTGTACCGAATTGATCCACGAGCATCCCAAAACGTACCGCCCAGAAGGTTTTCTGAATCGGCATGTGCACCGTCCCGTTTTCCGCCAACGCCTGAAAAATGCGTTCCGCCTCGGCCGGATCGTCAATCCCGAGCGTCACGGAGAAGCCTTTCATTTCTCCCTGGTGCCCGGGCGGAGCGTCTGAAGCCATCAGGGTCGTGTCCCCGACGATCATGCGGGCGTGAAGAATTTTCTTGTGCCACTCAGGCGGCACTTGTTCGGCCGCCGGCGTGCCCTCGTGAGTAAGCATCATCACGATTTTGCCGCCAAGACATCGCTCATAGAATTTGAATGCCGCTTCGCATTGGCCGTTAAAATAGAGATAAGGATTCAATCGCATCGTGCACTCCTACCTGGTCTTTGATTCTGGAAATCCGAAAGGAAACGCTGGCCCTCGCTCAGACCGTCGCCACGTATTCGGCCAGACGCTCTAGACTGCTTGCCCATACCGCGTAACACGCTTCGCGTGCCGCGACCGATTCAAAGATCAGGTCGGCAGTGAGGTGCGGCGATGGCACGTCCTCGCTGCCCGGCCCAGTCAGCTCTTCAATCGCCGCACAGGCCTCGCGCATTGCGTCAGCTTCTGTAGCTGCCGATCCGATCGCGCCGCCGTCGCGCCGCGGATTGACCACAAACCAGAACCAGTTCTCCTGACCGCGCCACAAGTCGAAACCGGTGCCCAGATGATCCCTGTTACTGCGCATCTGTCGTCCTCTCGGATCTCGTCGTAAGTTTACGTGCCTACTTCTTAATTTAAAGCGAAGCCTCGACCGCTTCGGGCGCGTTCCGTAAGGCGTTGAAGACCATCGGCGGCACGCGCAAGCGGTCATCCTGATACATTTCGCTCACCTCAGCGAAAGCGTCGTCCCCCGCGAGCGTCACGGCGGCAACCCGCTCGAGTAGCGCGCCCTGATCGCCGGACAGGCCCGCGTCGCTGGCCGCCATCGACCCCCACACGTCCCACGGCAGCATTTCCATTCGATTGAGCGACGCGAGGTCGCGCACCACGTTGCCGGCG
The DNA here is from genome assembly GCA_963755905.1 of uncultured delta proteobacterium. GTDB lineage: Bacteria > Desulfobacterota > Binatia > Binatales > Binataceae > JAKAVN01. The sequence goes on along the minus strand of CAVWLM010000001.1, from coordinate 1,008,209 downwards.
ATGAACCAGAATCCGCGCAGCCCGGGTACGTGCGATAGCCCGAAGCGGGTAGCCTCCGCACGGCCGCTCCGGCACATCTGCCACGCGTCGCCGGCGATGATAAAGCGATCGCGCGGGACGTCGAGCGGATCGAAATCCGGATGCACCATGGTCCGCCATACTGCATCAAGCTGCGCATCCACCAATATCCACCGCCCGTCCCAGTACTCGCACACCCAATGGTCTTCGAACTTGTCCGGAGTTAGGTACGCGCCAAAGCCGCATCGCGCACGAGCCGAAACGCCCTGCGCGCGCAGGATTGCGCAAAGCATCAGCGAAAAATGACGGCAGACGCCAGCCATCCGACGGCTCGGCTCTCGCGCAACGGTCAAAGGACGATCGTCCAGCGCGTGAATCCGCCCGAGCATGTCCTCGATCGGACGAATATGCGCGTCGTTTTTTCGTTCGTCGGAAAGTGTGACGCCGTAAGCGAAATCCGCAACGTCGCGATGAATCAAAACCCCTTGTATTATTTCGCACAGCGCCGCGACGTCTCTGGGCAGTCCGCTCAGTTCAGCCAGATGCGCGTCCACGGAGGTCATCGGTCCGCTGCGCCGGTAATAATCCTGCGGAGTTTCCATGCCGCGGCTCCTTTCGCTACGCGCATCGCGTTGAGTCATCAGCCCTTGCCAAGTACTCGGCGAGGCGGTCCAGGCTACTGGTCCAGCCCTCGCCATGCAGGTCGCGGGCAGTGACGGACTCGAAAACGGCTTGATGCAGAGTCAGCATCGTCTTCCGTCCGTGTTCGGCGAGGCTCACTGTCAGCAGCGTTTCCGGGCGAGTGGCTTTGCCCTCCGCATCGGTCCAGACAAAGGTAGAAACGAGCCGCTCCGGTGGCACGATCTCGCGATAGGTGCCTCGCTGCCAATGATCGTCGCCCTCCGGCGAACGCATGTGAAAGCGATATTCGCCGCCCGGGCGGAAGTCGGCCTCGAGCACGGTGCTTGTGAAACCTCGAGGGCCGAACCAACGGGCCAGGCGCTCGGGTTGGGTCCAGGCTTTCCAGACCAATTCGCGGGGCGCATCAAAAATGCGCGTGAGAACGAGCACGCGCTCTTCCAGCCGTGTTGCGGCGCTATTTTGCGCGGCCATGTTTCTTCTTCTCCTTGACGTGTAATTCGCGCTTTTGAAGATCGCGCAAATAATCCTCCAGACGATCGAAGCTCTGTTCCCAGAAGCGGCGATAGTGCTCCAGAAAGTCGGCGGCGTCCTTCAGTGGGCCCGCCTCGAGCCGGCACGGCCGCCATTGCGCTTCGCGCCCACGCGCGATCAGGCCTGCACCCTCGAGTACCTTGAGATGCTTGGAGATGGCCGGAAGGCTTATCGCGAACGGCGCGGCCAGCGCGGTGACCGAACTCTCGCCCGAGGCGAGACGGGCAAGGATCGCACGGCGGGTGGGATCCGAGAGAGCGGCAAAGGTAGCGCTTAGTCGATCCGACGATGCGTGTTCTTGAACCATGTGGTTAATTAACCTGGAGGTTAATTAACCCGCGAGAACGCAATTGTCAAGACGATGTATAGGCCGCGTGCGGATGGCCTCAGCTTCGCCGCTTTAGACCCAGACCGCGCCGCACCCCGGACTACAGAATACGGCGCGGCGCAATAGGTGGCGCGGTCACGGCCCGGCGCTCGGCGTCTTCGAGGCCCTCGATTCAGATCGTCTCCCCGAGTGCCGTCGTGCTTGCGAGCGAGAGCCCAACAAGCGAGCGCGGCCGAAAAGACGGGAACCGGCCCGCACGGGGAGAGTGCGGTTGATTTACTGGTTGAAGAGTCTCAGGAGGAAGCCGGTGCCGAGCCCGAGGGCTTGCCGGGAATCACACCGATGCGCGCGAGTTCCTCTTTGAGGATCGCGCGCGAGAGCGGCTTGCAGAGCACCGCCGAAGCGCCGAGCTCGTAGCTCTGCGCGATGTCGAGATCGTAAAGTGAGCTGGTGATAACGAACATCGGCACGTGCGAGCACGGGTCGTGGGCACGCGCCGCCGACAGCACGGCGAACCCGCCGTTGTCCGGCAGACGCAGGTCAACCAGCATCAGGTCCGGCCGATCGGTGTCGGTGAATTGCTGAATCAACTCGACCGCTTCATCGGCGTTTTCGGCCACGATAACTTCGCTCGCGTCGCCAAGCACTTGGCGAATTACCGTCACCGCGATAAAGGAGTGTTCGGGATTGTCCTCGACCAGAAAAACCCGGACGCCAAACTCCGGCGGCGCTTGCTCATTGGCATTATCCATACGGCCTCGTATTGGGAATTATACACGAATCGCGGCGAAATCGATGCGAGTTAGCACCATATCCCGCAGCTAGCGCGAGAAAATTGCTTGCCACAATTCTCGTACCATATTGATATTAGTATAGTCCTTTGATTAGACGAGTCTACGTTCGCCTTCTTCAATAGAAACCACCGACAGTTGGCGCGGGAACGATACCCGGCGAAATTATCAATGAAGCTAGCTATCAGTCTCCTTTGGCTAGCTATGAAGAACAAACATAGTCAGAACTTGGCCTGAAGCGCGAAGGCATCAGAAAAAAAATTTAGTAGCAAGAAAAAGCCGTAGGCGGGCACGAGCCACATCGCAACGACTAACCGTGGCACGCGTAACAGAGGGCGGTGGTATTAGCCGCGTTTCTGTAGCCAATGGGCGAACGGCTATCAACCAAGGAGGTCTCGGTGTGGGCTTTTTGGCGTCGATAAGGAGATTGCGATGGTTCGACAACCCGCTGATCCGCAGGTGTTCGGCGCTCGTCAGCGATGATCTGACGGCGACTTACTCGCGCGACATCCAGAAATGGCTGCTGGTCGCGCCACTCATCGGCGCGGTGTCGGGTCTCGTGATCACCGGCGTCGCGCTACTTATCCTAAGCGTCGTCTGGCCTGTGATCCTTCCCTTCTTGCTCGACCATCATGGCGCGATCATTCCAGTGACGCTCCTGGGCTTTCTGCTCACGGGACTGATCATGCAATTCTTGACGCGCGATCCGGATCGCCATTCCACTGAAGAGATCATCGAATCGTACCATGAGCACCAGGGCGACATCGACATGCGTCCGTTCTGGTACAAGCTGCTGGCCGCGGCCACCACGGTAGGTTCCGGTGGCAGCGCGGCCTTGGAAGGACCGAGTATCTACGGCGGCGGCGCGATCGGCTCGTGGTTATGGATCAAGCTCAAACGCTTGGGGTTGGAACTGGAGCCGCGCGATCGGCGCATCATGCTAATAAGCGGAGCCGCGGCCGGGATGGCGGCGGTGTTCCGCGCGCCCCTGACCGGACTCATTTTCGCTCTCGAGATGCCGTACAAGGACGACCTGGCGCACGAGGCGCTGTTGCCGTCGCTAATCGCCTCGGTGGTTTCCTACGCGGTGCTGGTCGCCTTCATGGGTACTACGCCGTTGTTCGCTTTCGGTGGTAACGCGCCGTTCTCGGACACTGACCTGCTCTGGTCGGCGCTGTTGGGGGTGATTTGCGGGTTTGTCGCGATGAACTTCGCCAACGGTTTCCGCCGCACTCGCACCTTCTTCGTCAACCTGCGTGCGCCGCATACGGCCAAGCTACTGATCGGCGGCTTGCTCACGGGAATTTGCGGTCTCGCCTATGTCACGCTCTATCCCGGCAAACTCATTCCGCTGGGTCCCAATTACGAAGCGGTCGACATGATTCTCAATCATCCGCGGGCCTCAGGCGAACTGGTGACATTCGCGTTGGTGAAGCTTCTGGCGACCCTGTTTTCGCTCGGCTGCGGCGGGGTGAGCGCGATGTTCGTGCCGATGTTTCTGAGCGGCGGCGCAATGGGCAAAGCGTTTGCCCAGACGATCGTGGGTTCCACCCGCGGCGATCTGTTCGCGGCGGTCGGGATGGCGTCGTTCATTGCGGCCGGCTACAAGACTCCGCTGGCGGCGGTGGTGTTCGTGGCCGAGACCAGCGGCAGCCATTCCTACATTATTCCGACGCTCATCGGAGCGGCGATCGCGTACGCGGTATCGGGCGAGGCCTCGGTCTCGGGCGATCAGCGGCTGCACCAGGCCGCGCGCGTCAGCGAGCTCGGCGGGATTAAGGTCGCCGACGTGATGCAGCGCCGGGTGGTGGGAGTGCAGGCTTCCTCGACGCTGCGCGAATTTGCGGACAGCGTCGCGGCCCATCATCGCTACACGATCTTTCCGGTATACGACGGTGCGCGCACCGTGGGCACGATGCCGGTGTGGGCGTTGAGCAAGGTACCGGTCGAGCGCTGGGAGCAGACGCGGGTGGGAGATATCGCCGATCCCAACATGAAGAGGATCACGGGGGATACCGACCTCGACGAGGCCTTGCGCCTGCTCACACGCGAGGCCGCGCCGGAGATTCTGCTGGTTGCCCCGGCGGAGGACCCGCGCGCCGATTCACTCGAAGGAAAACTGGAGGGAATCGTCACCAAGAGCGATATCCTGCGCTCGCTGGGCGACGGCGTCAAAAGTGGCGGCGCGCATGCGGCGCGCGACCGCTCCGGCCCGCCCGGCAGCGGCTAGTCTGTTAGCCGCCCGCGCGAGACATTCGCTCACTCGATGGCGGTGTAGTCGTCGATATTCTGAAACGCGTACGGCATGAAGCGCGCGGCGTCGACCGTCGCGAGGCGCCGCGCTTCGGCATGGATGTCGCCCTCGAAGTAGGTCGCGCCGCGAACCTTGACGACTTCGATCTCGCCCAGTGGATCGTGATGCGACGGCTTGAAGACGACTTTGCCGGGGCCGCGCCGATGCACCCGCACGTGCTGGGTGAAGTGCGCGTGGACCAGGATCGGATCGAACTCCAGCCCCTGCCCATTGGCCGCATGCATGAACTTGAAGTGAAAGCGGTCGGCGTAGGTCGGCCCCTTTATCGGCACGTCATCGGTCAGCCGCGCCTCCAGCGACATATAGGTGATGCCGAAGCGCTCGGCGGTCGCGCGCACCACGTCGCCGTCGCTCTCGAGTTGCAACCGCGCGAGCTTCTTGGGCTCCCCGAAAAGCTCGCGCCCGAAGATTATCGCTACGTCGGTCGACATCGGCATCGACAGACAAAAATCGGCCTCGACCTCCTGATAGCGCGCGCGCACGCAAAGCATGCCACCGGCGAAGGCGCCCGTGCAGTTGGAGCGTCCCAAGGTGCCAATCCCGAGAGTCACCAGCGGCTCCGCCGCGGGCTCCAGCGGCGGCGGCAGGACTTCCCGCACGATTTCGGGCCGGGTCAGATATTGCACGGCCAGCCAACGCACGTCGGCGAAAATCGGCGTGCGCAGCGTCTCCTCTATTTTCTTTATCTCTTCGGCGCTCTTGGTCCAGCCCTTGGTGAACATCAAGTTTCCTTTTTCCCGAATTGCGCTCAATTGAAGTGTGGCATTACGCGCTCGGCGAACAGGCGCATCGTGTCGATCAGGTTGCGATGGCCGCTCAGGCCTCCGATCTCGAACCAACAGACCATCCTGTTGAATCCGAATTTCTCTTTCAGCGCGGCGATCCGATCGACGCAGCGTTGCGGCTCGCCAAACACGCCCATCAACGAATCAACGTCCTCGTATTTGATCGTGCGCATTCGCTCTACCACGCGATCGAACCCGTCGGGCTGCGCGAGACTTTCGGGCCGGATAGTTTCGGTGATGGTATGAAAGTAATTTTCGAGGCTGGGCTGGATGGTCGCGCGCACCGCCGCCTGATCCTTGCCCACGAAAGTCAGGAACATCGCCGCCAGCCAGTCCTCCGGCAACTTCCTGCCCGCCGCCTCCAGCGCGCTGTGATATACCGCCAGGCGCTCCGGCAACACGTTAATCGGATTCACCGCGCCGCCGGCGAAAATCGGATAGGCGTTGGCGCCGGCGAAGGCGAAGGTGTCGGGGCTGTTGGCCGCGAGGCGAAAGGGCGGATACGGGCGCTGCACCGGCTTGGGAATCACCTCGACGCCCTCGACTTCGTAGAACTGTCCGTGAAAGTCGAGCCGATCCTCGGCCCACGCGCGCCGCATGAACGTAAGCATCTCGTGAAAGCGCTCGCGGCTCGTCCCCATGTCGACGCCGTAGCCGTGATAGTTGCTGGGAAAGGCGCCGCGCCCGGCGCCGAAGTTGACCCGCCCGCCGGACAGCACGTCGAGGGTAGCGATCTCCTCGGCCAGGCGCACCGGATGATGCAGCGGGAGCAGGTTGACCGCTATTCCCAGGCGCAGCCGCGTCGTGCGTTCCGCGATCGCGGCGAGCTGGAGCAGTGGCGCCGGCATCACCGAGAAACGCGGCGTGAAATGGACCTCGGCCAGCCACAGCGTGTCGAAGCCGAGCCGGTCGGCCTCCACCGCTTCAGCCACCAGCTCGCGGTAACGTACAGCCGGGTTTTGCGAGTCCGCCGAAGGCAACTGGTAGAAGAGGTCAAATTTCACTCGATGCACCCGATGTTCAGTATCCGCCGAGCGCAGCCACGCGTTCGCGATGGAAGGCCGGCGAGCCGAAGAACGATTCATTGAAACGCGCGCGCTTGAACCACAAATGGATGTCGTGGTCCCAGGTGAAGCCGATCCCCCCATGCATCAGCACCGCGCGATCGGTGCCGCGGGAATAGATCGCGCTCAGCAATGCTTTGACCATCGCGGCGGCTCGCGGCGCGTCCGCGTTCCCCGCGTCCTGCGCATGGGCCGCGTACCACAGCAATGCGCGGGCCGGCTCCAAGTCGGCGACGATCTCGGCCGCCGCATGCTTGAGCGCCTGGAACGACCCGATCGGCTTGCCGAACTGCTCGCGCACCTTCGAGTAATCCACCGCCATCGCGAGCGCGCGGTCCATCCCGCCGAGCGAGTCCGCAGCGATCGCGACCGCACCGGTATCGAGTAAACGCGCGTAGAGCCCGGCACCCCGGTCTAGTTCCGCGCCTGGGGTTACGACCACCGCTTCGAGATCGAGCTTGCAAACGCGGCGCGTGAGATCGAGGCCCTGGAGTATCCGGATACGCACGCCGGGGGCGCGTGTCTCCACCACGAACAGGCCAACGTCGGCCGGCGACGGTCCGACGCGCGCAACCACCACGATGAAATCGGCGACGTGCGCGTACGGAACGAAAACCTTGGTCCCGTTGATTACCCATTTCGCGCCTTCGCGCCGCGCGCTCGTAGTCATCTCGGCCGGGTCGAGCGAGTCGTTGCGCTCAGTAATTGCGACCGTTCCGACGGCCGTGCCGGTGGCGAGCGCGCCGAGCCATCGCTCTTTGATTTCGTCCGACCCCCCATGCACCAGCGCGGTGGCCGCGAGTGCGGAGGAAAACAGGAAGGGACCGGGCATCGCGGCATAACCGGTCTCGGCGAGCAGCACAGCCATGTCGAGCATTCCCATGCCGGCACCGCCATAGCGCTCGGGCACGATGAGAGCGTTCCAGCCAAGGGCGGCGATCGACGCGTATAGTTCGCGCGCCGCACCCGCCTCGTCAGCCATCGCCTTGCGCACGTATGCGGGCGAACATTCGTTGGTCAGAAATTCGCGGGCGCTGTCGCGCAACTGGCGCTGCTCGTCGCTGAGTCCGAAATCCATCAAGCTTTCCGTCTAAATTTCCGCCTAGATTGTTGCCAAAGCCGGCGCTCGACACACTTCATCCGTTCCAGCGCGAATTACCTAGCGCGACTTGGGCATCTTGAGCCCGCGCTCGGCGATTATATTTTTCTGGATGTGCGAGGTGCCGCCGCCGATCACCAGGCCCAGGGAGAACATCCATTCATAGGGCCAGAACGCGCGGTCCATCGCCTCTTCCTCGCCGCGCGCCAGCATCGAATGATCGCCCATCGCTTCCATCGCAGCGGTCGCGATGTCGTGGTTGAGCTCGGTGCCGGCGAGCTTGTTGATCATCGCCTCGATTCCCGGGTTGCGGCCACGCACCTGATCGGTGAGCTGGCGCAGCATGTGGTACTTCATCGCTTCGACGCGGATCTCGAGATCGGCCAGACGCTGGCGGAAAAGCGGGTCGGCGGTCAGCGGACGGCCGTTGCGATGGACCGAGCGGGCGAGCACAACCAGCCTCGCCATCAACTGCTGGCTGGTGGTGGTCGACCCCAGCATGTTGCGTTCGTGGAAGAGCGTCGCGTTGGCGACCAGCCATCCCTCGTTCAGCTTGCCGACCAGGTTTTTGCGCGGCACGCGCACGTTATCGAAAAACACCTCGTTGAAACTGTGCGCCCCGGTCATCTGGATCAAAGGACGTACGGTGATTCCGGGCGAGCGCATGTCGATCAGGACGTAGGAGATGCCGCGATGCTTGGGCGCGTCGGGATCCGTGCGCACCAGGCAGAACATCATGTCGGCGTAGTGCGCGCCCGAGGTCCACACCTTCTGCCCGTTGATCACGAATTCATCGCCAACCGTCTCGGCCCGCGTGCGCAGCGCCGCAAGGTCGGAGCCCGAGCCGGGCTCCGAATAACCCTGACACCAGATCTCCTCGGCGGTAAGGATCGTCGGCAGATAACGCTGCTTCTGTTCGTCGCTGCCCCAACTGATGAGCGTCGGACCAAGCATCGAGATTCCCATCCCGCCGACCAGGCCTGGCGCGCGCGCCCGTACCATCTCTTCGTTGACGATCGACTGGCGCACGGGATCAAGTTCCTGGCCGCCGTACTCGCGCGGCCAGGCAAGCGCAACGTAACCCGCGTCGTAGAGGCGGCGCTGCCATGCCCTGGCCTTTTCGATCGCGGACCTATCGCGCGTCGCGTTGGGATCCGCGCCGCGCAGGCCGCTAAGCGGCACGTTCTCTTCGAGCCACTGCCGGAGCTTGTGGCGAAATTGCTCCTCGTCTGGGGTGAATTCGAGATCCATCGGCGGGCGATCGAACCTCCGGGACCGGTCTTTGCACAAGCATAGTCAAAAGCGGCGCGCGGTTGAAAGCTGAACGAGAGCGGCACGAAGCGAGGCGCGACCGCCCGCCGCAATTCGCCACTAAGCCGTACACCGAATTTGCCCCATCTTCAGACCATTGATAAGTTCGCATCGGGGAGCACTGACAGATCGATGGCGCCCGAAGATTCACGAGACAGGCACGACACCCCGCCAGGCGCGCCGGCGAGCGACAGCGGGACTCGCGCCGGCGCCGAGGGCGCCGGCGCGAGTTCTTCCGCGCCATCGCCAGCGCTGACGGCGGTGAAACCCGCCGCAAGCACTGGCGGCGCGCAACCTGCCGCCGGAGGCGCCGCGGCCGCCTCGGCGGCCGCGGCGCCTCCGGCGGCCAAGCCGCCCGCGGCTGGTGGCGCTGCCGCCGCGAAAGCGGCGGCAGCGCCACTACCGCCGCCGCCTGAGCCGGAACCTATCGACGAATTCGATCCAATTGGATGGGACGTGCCGATTATCTGTAAGGATTGCGACAAGCCCTTCGCCGTTCCCTACCGTAATTTCCACGCCGGCGTTGTCTTCCATTGTCCGTCGTGCCAGGGCTCATGGGTCCCCAACACCACCATCGCCAAGGGGATGCGCCAGATGTTTGAGAACTTTTGGGGCCCTCGCAGGCAGGCCCGCGAGGCTTTCGAGCGCGGGGAACTCCAGGACAAGCCGAAGGTCGAGCGCGCCGAGTTCGAGCGCCGGCAGGCGGACGAACTCAAAGAGTTCAAAAAACGGCTCGAGCGGTTGGCGGCCGAGCTCAAGCCGGCCGGCAAGCTGGTACGGCCCAAGGGCCTCGGCGCGATGTTCAGCTGACGCTCGGCTATCGATTGCTTGATCGACGCCGGTCTACACTCCGCGGGAGAGTAGGAACCCTACTCCACGCGCAAGCCGGCCTGGATAAGCAGCGGACGAAGCTCAGAGCGATACTGCTCAATTCCCTCGTCATAATCGACCCAACTGAGCGTGAGGCCGTCGAATCCCGCTCGCGCCAGCTCGCTCATGCCTTCGACCACCTGCTCGGGCGTTCCGATTAGCGGCATTGCGGAGTAGCCTGCGATGAAGTTCTCGATCATCGCCCTGTACTGATCGCCCAGCGCGCTCTGTGAGTTGGGAATCAGAGTTTCGAGAAGATTGTGCGCGGCGGTGAAATCGCCCTTTTCCTTGACGTAGTAGTCGCGATACCGGAGCGCCTCGCGTTCGGTCTCGCGGCAGACCACGTAACCCATCGTGAACACGCTGATCTCGCGACTATAGCGTTCGCGCGCCAATCGCTTGATCTCGGAGCAGGTGGCGGCGAGCGTCGGCACGTCCGGACCGAGTGCGAAATTCAGATCCGCATGGCGGGCGGCGAAGTCGCGTCCGGCCGGGCTGTTGCCCGCACTCATGATCAGCGGCCATGGCCGCTGCACCGGCTTGGGCTCGGAGTAAGCGCCCGGGACGGTAAAGAAATCTCCCGAGAAATCGAATCCGTTCTCGGTCCACAGCCGCTTGAGCAGCGTCGTGAACTCATCGGCAAATGCGTAACGCGAATCGTGCTCGCGCTGTGACACGCCAAACATCCGGATTTCGGGCTCGTTCCATCCGGCGACGATGTTCAACGCGAAGCGGCCGCGCGAGATGTGATCGATCGTCGCGATTTCCTTGGCCGCGCGCACCGGATGCACGGTTGGCACGTGCACGGTGGCGAAGATCCCGATGCGTTCGGTCGCTGCGGCCAGGCCGGCCGCCCAGGTCAGGGTCTCGAAGCTGCGATGGTTGAAGTTGGTCGCTCCGCCGAACCCGCGCCAGCGGGCAACCGGCACCAGCGCTTCGATCCCGGCGGCCTCGGCGGCCCGCGCAATCCTGACGGACTCTTCCCATTCGATTTTGAGCGTGTCCGGCGCGCTGGTCATCGCACAGCCGTTGCTCACATTGAGTCCAAAGACTCCGAGCTTGAGGCGGTTGGGGCTGCCCGCAATCGGATTACTGGAGGTCATTAGTTCCGACGTATGCGCCCGCGCAGCGTTCGTTGTCAAACCAATTTGGAGTTGCTAGAGCATAAGCGCAGACGCACTAACCGAATAAGATTTGCTTCCGATGCCGCGGCGCACCGGTCGCGGAGGGCGGACTCCCCGATGGAAGAGACGATCAAGGTAAAAGTGGAACCGATCACGGTCGAGGCGTTTCGGCCGTATGGCCGGCTACTCGAAAACAAGGAGCCGGTCTATCCCGAAGTCGACGCGGGCGAGGGGCGGGTTGCGATTGAACTGCTTACCCTCAAGCGGCCGGTGAATCCGCGGCGGCTATCGCAGATGGCGGTACATTTTTCATACAACCAGACCTTCATCCCGGTGCGAGGATCGATGGCTCTGATCGTGGCGCCGGCGCCGCGCAACCGCAACGACGGTCACGAGCGCTTCGAGGTGGCGTACGAGAAGCTCGCGGCCTTCATTGTCGAGCCGGGCCAGGCCGTATTCATCGACAAGGGCACCTGGCACAACGTGGTCGCACTCGGCGCGGAGTGCCAATTCGTCAACGTCACGCGCAAGAATCCCGGCGAAGGAACCACCGACCTCGAGACCGAAGTCGGCACCGAAAAAGCGCCCGGCAGACGTCCGTATATCGAATTCCTCGACCTCAAAAAACGCGACCGCCGCGAAATCGAGCTGGAACTCTAGTTCGCAAATTCGCCGCCGGGATTCGGGCGCAAGTACTCAAGAGCGAAACCTCAACCACGAAGGCTTAGAATGGACACGCTCAAGATCGTCGACGCCGACGCGCATATGCTCGAGCCGCCGGGTCTATGGACCGAGGGGCTCGACAAACGCTTTCGCGACCGCGCGCCGCGAATCATAAAGGACCCCGGCGGGCGCAAGGGCCTGTTCTTCGTGTGTGAGGAATTGCCGCCGTTGCGCGTCTCGGGCGCGTTCGCGGCGGGCAAGACGTTCGACAAAAAATTCCTCGAGGCCGGGTTGGACAGCGCTCCGGCGGGCGGATGGGATCCCGCGGCGCGGCTCAAGGATATGGAACTCGACGGAGTGGAAGCGGCGGTGCTCTACACCACGATGGGGTTCGTGCTGTTCTGGATCGAGGACGCCGATTTCCAGGAAGACTGTTTCCGCGTCTACAACGACTGGCTGGCGGAATTCTGCAGCTACGCGCCGGGCAGATTCGCCGGCCTCGCGATGATTTCGCTGTTCGACGTCGATCGCGCGCGACGCGAGCTCGAGCGCGCGGCGAAAATGGGGCTCAAGGGCGCGCTCATCTGGGCCGCGCCGCCCGAGGACCGGCCTTATACTCAGCGCGCCTACGATCCCTTCTGGGCCGCGGCGCAGGATTTGAAGATGCCGCTCTCGCTGCACACGCTGACCGGTCGGACCAAGACCTCGCAGCAGGACGAGTCGGATATCGGCGAACTGTATGCGCGCATGGTCATCCGCACCCAGGAAGCGCAGCATTCGCTCTGCTCGATGATCTTCGGCGGAGTGTTCGAGCGCTTTCCGGAATTGAAAATTGTCTCGGCCGAAAACGACATCGCCTGGGTACCGCATCTGCTGGAGCGCGCCGACAAGTATTACCGCCGTTTCAAGCAGGGATACGGCACCGTGCTGTCGCTCAAGCCCAGCGAGTATTTTCGCCGGCAGGTGTTCGCCACCTTCATCGACGATCCGCTGGGACTCAAGATTTACGGTTACCTGGGAGCGGACAACTTCATGTGGTCCACCGACTATCCGCATCAGGCCGCGACCTGGCCGCACACGATGGAAGTGCTGGCGCGCGACTTCGGGGCGCTCCCCGAAATCGATCGGCGAAAGCTGGTGCGCGAAAACTGCGCGCGAGTCTACGGCTTTTCGCTCTCCGGCTGACCGCGCGCCCCTGCCGAGTTAGAAGTTAGAACGCACTCCAGCCGCCGTCGAGCGTTACCACGCTCCCGGTCATGAAGCTCGACTCATCACTGGCGAGGAAGACCGCCAACGCAACCACCTCGTGGGGCGCCCCGAACCGCTTCATCATGTGGCGCTCCGCGATCGCCGCCCAGGTCCCCTCCTTGTCGGGAAGGTCCTTCAGAAAGTTGTGAGGCATGGGCGTGTCGATCGCTCCCGGCGCGATCGCGTTGACCCGGATTCCGCGCGGGCTGAGATCAAGCGCCATCCCCTTGGTCAGCATCGCCACTCCGCCCTTGGCCGCCGAGTAGGCCGACATATTTTGCATCGCGACCAACCCGCCCACGGACGAAATATTGATGATCGAAGAACCCGCGGGCATGGCCGGGACCGCCCGCTGGCTCAAGAAATAAACCGATTTCAGGTCGACGTCGTGCACACGGTCCCATTCCTCGGGCGTGGTCTCGAGAAACGGCTTGCCCAGGATCACGCCGTGATTGTTGTAGAGCACGTCGATTCGCCGGCCGAAGGCCTTTAGCGCACCGTCGACGATCGTCCGGATTCCGTCCGCGTTGGTCACGTCGGCCGCGACGTAGGTGATCGCTCCGGGCGCGAGCGCCTCGATTTCCTGCGCGACGTCGCGGTTCACGTCGCTAGCCAGAATCCGCGCGCCCTCAGCGGCGAATATCCGGCACGCCACGCGTCCCTGGCCACCAGCCGCACCGGTGATGATCGTGTTCTTGCCCTTGAGCCGGTCCATTATGCACTCCCTTGTTACTCGGTCTCGCAGCCTGCGTGGCCAGTGGCTATCGCTCACGCATACTCTGTCGCTCAGTAAGATCTACGGAACTGTCGCGTCTATCAAGCCGGCATGTCTATTGAGCGGTCATCGCGCCGTCGACCGGCAGCGACGCTCCGGTCACGAACGACGCGTGGTCCGACATCAGCCATACGACCGCCTCTCCGATCTCCTCCGGCTTGCCCATCCGCCTGATCGGCTCGACGGAAATCAGGCGGTCGCGCAGGCGCGGATGGCCCGTCACCATCTCGGCCACCATCGCGGTGTCGATCACTCCGGGACAGACCGCGTTGACCCGGATGTCGTGGCGCGCGTACTCGAGCGCCGCCACCTTGGTCAGTCCAATTACGCCGTGCTTGGCCGCGGTGTAAGCCGGCTGCCCGTGCGAGCCGACCAGCCCGGCGGCCGAGGCGGTGTTGACGATCGCGCCGCGCGCACCCTGCTTCAGCATCTGCAGGATTTCGTATTTCATGCACAGCCACACGCCCTTGAGGTCGACCGCGATGATCCGATCGAAGTTTTCCTCCGTGTCGTCGGCGGTGCGCAGCGTCTTGCCGATGATGCCGGCGTTGTTGTGTGCGCAATCCAGGCGCCCGAACGTTTTGATCGCCGCCGCGACCGTGGCTTCGACCTCGGCCGAGCGCGTGACGTCGCATTTATGAAAGGCGGCCTCACCGCCCGCCTGCTTGATGGCCCTGGCGGTATCCTCACCAGCCGGGACCGCGTCGACCACCAGCACTTTTGCGCCTTCGCGCGCGGCGGCGAGCGCCGTCGCGCGCCCGATACCATTCGCGGCGCCGGTTATCAGTGCGACTTTGCCTTCCAATAGACCTGCCATCTTGGATACCTCCGGAGAAATCGGTCTTGAGCGCCCGCCGAATTCAGCGCGACGCGATCTGGATATGCTCCTGCGCCATGAAAAACGTCATCCTGGGAGCATCGATAAACTTGGTGCCATCTTCGAGCAATTCCTTGCCGGCGGGCGAAGCGAAAGCCGCGGCGAACGCCTCATGGCTGTCGAACCATAGCTGCGCGACCCCGTCAAAACGCGGCATGGCATAGAGGTACGCCTCATCGATCAGATGCGATTGCACGTAGCGGCGTATCCCGGGCAGTTCAAGCGCCATCGGCCCGTGAACCTCGAGCCAGTACTTACGGAAGTCCCCAAGCGCCATGCCCGGCTTGTTCACGAGTTGCCATACGCCCTTGACGAGCCTACCGCCGGTCGGCCCGTCGAGCACGACGTGGTCGCGCGTCACCATCCACTCGACGCGGGTGAGATCGATGAAGTTGCGCTCGTCGGCCAGCGCGCCCTCGAGATATTCGGGACTGCGCCGGAGCGCGGCCATCGCGTCGAGACTGTCGATCAGCACCTCGGCCTCGCCGTCGTAGGGCGAGTTGGAGCCGAAGGCGGTGACCCGATGGCTCTGGACGTAGCGATGAAGCTGCGGAATGCGGGCCGCGATCGGCCCGTGCGTCTCGCGCCAGTAGCGATGGAACTCCGCATCGTTCATCGAGGCCTTGCGCGTGATGAAATAGTGTACGTGAAGCATCGTTCGATCCTCCCGTTCGCGGACGCGCCGCTTTTTTCGATCCTGTGCCCTGTATAGCGCAGCATCCGCGGATCACGCCAATGGAGCGGGACGCCCCCGCGCGTTGATGACAGCCACCGCCGCACGCAGTAATCTGACGCTATCGCCCAGAACAAGGAGCCCCGCGTGCATCGAATCGTCAGCCTTCTTCCCAGCGCGACCGAAATCGTCTGCGCGCTGGGCTTCGAATCGCAGTTGATCGGCCGCTCGCACGAGTGCGACTTTCCCGCCGCGGTCACCCGACTGCCTACCCTTACCGAGCCCAAGTTCAATCCCGACCGGCCCAGCGCCGAGATCGATCGCGAGGTGCGCCGGATCGTCGGCGAGGCGCTCTCGGTCTATCGCGTCGACGCGCAAAAGCTTCGCGAACTAGCTCCCGACGTCATCGTCACCCAGTCGCAATGCGAGGTATGCGCGGTCAGCGAGCGCGACGTCGAGGACGCGGTCGGAAGCTGGCTTGGCGCGCGGCCGCAGATAGTCTCGCTCGCGCCCTATGGACTCGCGGACATCTTCGCAGATATCGAGCGCGTCGCTCGCGCACTGGGCGAGCCGGCGCGCGGCGCCGAGTTGGTCGGCCGCCTGATGGCCCGCATGGACGCGGTCGCGGCGCGTGCGCGCCGCGTGGCCTCGCGCCCCACGCTCGCCTGCATCGAATGGCTTGACCCGCTGATGTCGGCTGGTAACTGGATGCCTGAGATGGTCGAGATGGCGGGAGGCCACAATCTGTTCGGCCGCGCCGGCGAGCACTCGGGAAAGCTCGGGTTTGACGCGCTGCTCGCGTCCGACCCCGAGGTCGTGCTGATCGCGCCTTGCGGCTTCAACATGCGGCACACGATGGCGGAATTGCCTGCACTGAACGCGCGTCCCGGATGGACTTCGATGCGCGCGGTGCGCGAGGGCCGGGTATTCGTCGCCGAGGGCAGCCAGTATTTCAACCGCCCGGGGCCGCGGATCGCCGAGTCACTGGAAATCCTTGGCGAGATACTCCATCCGGAGCTGTTTCAATTTGGCCACGAGGGCACCGGCTGGCGCCGCGCCGAGTAGATTGCGCCGCCACGTTGACGGTAACGGTACGTGAACATGTAGCACCTTTGTGTTACATTCCGTATCGCGAATGGCCAGCATCAGCATTCGAGTGGTCGCAGAGACGGAAGCTCTTCTAACCCTTCTGGCACGCGTTCGTCGTCAAACCAAGGCGGCAAAGGCAGTACGCTACCGCCCCCGCGCGCGATGGCCTATACCATTAGATGCTGGGATGAGACTGTCCGAAAATACTGCTGTGGGCGGAGAGGGATGTCTCTCGTTCTGGTCGACGCAGGTCCGCCCGTCGCTCTGATTGACCGCAGCGACGCCTATCACGCGCCCTGCCGCAAGGCATTGAAGTCACTTCGCGTCCCACTTGCCGCCGTGTGGCCTGCATTCACTGAGGCGATGCATCTGCTGCGCGCCTCCGCGGAGGCGCAGAGAGCTCTCTGGACACGATGAAAACTTGCGATCAAAAGCCGAAGCAAAGGTAAACGCATGAAGCCATTATGGGATCCGCTGGATTCCGTCTCCCAACAATCGGCAGAGGTGGTGGCGTCGGCGCGGCGACGAGAAATACGAAACATTCTGAAGTCGTATGTAGGGTTCTACGACCCTTTTGCCGAAGCGCTTCAGAATGCAATGGATGCGGTCGACAAGCGTAAGAGGATCGAGACCGGAGCGTATGAGCCGCACCTGTGGATTTCGATTGATCTTTGGCAGAATCAACTCTCAGTCACAGATAATGGTTGCGGTTTTTACGAAGAGGAATTTAAGACTTTCCTGTGTCCGAATGTTTCGTTCAAAGACGGCGAAACGACACGCGGACGGAAAGGCGTCGGCGCAACCTATCTGGCTTACGGCTTCAATTTTCTCCAACTTGGCACTAAGAGTCCCGGCTACCAACAGCTTGCCGAGATTCGCGACGGCCGTCAGTGGATAGAGGTTAATTCCAACCCTAACGCTCGGCCTCAGGTCACTGAATCGGCGAATCCTCCTAGCGTTTTCGGAGAGATCAATCGGGGCTCGACGTTCACGATCAAATTCGCAGGACCGTACAGTCGGCCCAGTGATCTGGGATGGATTCTTGCGACTACCGCAGAGCAATGGGACATCGTCTTTCGTCTCAAGACACCCCTAGGGCAAATACTATTTCCCTGGTCTCAGGAGCAGCCCATTGCCTATGACCTAGAGGTTATAGACAAAAACGGTCAGCAGACTGTTCTCAAGGACCGGCCCGCCGGGTATCTATGGCCCCAAATGGCGATCCCCAACAGTGTAAACCTTGCCGATGTTCTCGCATGGCAGGAGCAACGCCTGAAAAAGAACCAAGATGCCTCCGTTCTTCCAACGAAGTTCCG
This sequence comes from uncultured delta proteobacterium, assembly GCA_963755905.1. Taxonomy (GTDB): domain Bacteria; phylum Desulfobacterota; class Binatia; order Binatales; family Binataceae; genus JAKAVN01. Next base: position 990,691 of record CAVWLM010000001.1, on the reverse strand, counting down.
CAATCGCAATGCTATCTACCACATCTGGAACACTAAGGAAGCGGCCGATTTGCTCTTGGGGCGCAATAAGGAACCCGACCAGCTGGCCCTATTGGCCGAGACGCGGGCGGAAGTCTATGCTTTCTTCTGTTACTCGGTTCGACTGTGGGATAGCTATAATGACAATGTAGCTAAGCTCCGGAAAAGTCATCGTATCTTGCACGGAGGCCTCCAGCTTGCAACAAACGGCATGCCACAGGGTGAGTTGATTACTATCCCGCTAACTTCGACAATTGGTTATCAAAACCAGTCCCATGTCATCGTACATCTTAGTAACGCAGAACCGGATCTCGGACGTAAAGGTTTTCAACCAGAGCTTCAGCAGCTTGCCCAAAATCTCGCTGTGGGAGCGGTGGAGAATCTAAAACGCTGGCGCAGGCTCTTGAAGAAGGATAGCGGCGCCGCTCCTGAAATCAAGGCGGCAGACGAAGTAGCGCGTTGGATACACCAGCAAGAGGACCACCAAAAGAATCATCCCCTAGTAATATCGCATCCCCAATTTTTCATTCCATTGAACGAAGTTTCAATCCTGTCTGAACCGCAATCGGAGCAAGACGTCATTGCACTGTTCAACCAACTTGTGGCGGGCGGTGTCATAAGAGGAGTAAAGCTCATGGCGACAAACCAGCATGAACGTTACGATGGTATATTTAGATATAGCATCGCTGAGCCGCTCGAGAACCATAGATTCGATCTTGCGAGAAATCCACTTGGAGTTCAAAATCTATCGTATCACGAGCCTTATAGTTCGCAACCTCGTGTTCTCGAATACAAGTATAATTTAGACGCACTAATTTCAGAATTCGAAAATGAAGAAAAACATGAACAAGACGTGAGCCTAGCGATCGTCTGGGAAACCGGTGAAGAATGGAGAAAGCGATATAATATAACTTCCCTGTTGGACTCGGACAATTTACATTATAGAGATTTTCACGGGCTCACCCATATCGTCAACGACGAGGCATCTGGCGATAGACGATTCAGGATGATTGTGCTGTCAGAACTCGTACAATATTTGAAAGACGTTCAGGGGACTGAAGCGGCCCAGAGGAATAAATACGAAGGCTCTATATAGAAGTATAGAACGTTCGCCCGCAAACTTTCATCCTGCTCTATCAGCCTCGGTAGGCGCTTCGCTTACCCCTTCGGCTTGAGATAAGACATCCCCGCGCGAGCTGGTGTCAGGTTGATTCCGAACTCGGCAATCAGCGGACCATTGTCGCATGGATTGTCGGCGGTGAGAAAATCAACCGCGTCGCGCGAGAACACCGGCCGCGGCAGCATCTCACCCAGCATCCCGGCCACTCGCATCAGCGCCTCGGGCACGTGCACGATGGGCCGGCGATGGCCGCTCAATTCCATTATCAGATGGATCAGCTCATCGAAGTTGAGCGGTTCCGGTCCACCAATCGCAAATGTCCCATTAAGTCCGCGCCCGCCAACCGCCATCGCGACGCAGGCGGCGAGGTCGTCGACCGCCACGGGCTGCACGATTTGCTTCCCGGTGCCGGGAATCGCGAAAACCGGCGCGTATTTGATCGCGCGTGCCAGCAGGTTGGTGACCCGGTCGTCGGCGCCATAGACCAGCGCGGGGCGGAAGATTGTGAACTCGAGGCCCGAGTCGCGAATCGCGTGCTCGGCACGTCCTTTAGCGCGAAATCCGGGCTGGGGGCTGCGCTCGTCGGCCGCGGCGCCACTTATGTAGATGATGCGCCGGACGCCGGTCTTGCGCGCCGCCGCGATCATCGCGACCGTGCCGCCGTAGTCGACGCGTTCGAAGGTCAGCCCGCGGCGCGGATTCTCGACCGGGTAGCCGTCGAACTGCGCCGCATTGATCGCGACCTGCGTTCCGGCCATCGCCGCCTCGAGCGAGGCCGCGTCGGTTACGTCGGCGCGAACGAACTCGGCGCCGGTGCCGGCCAGGCGCGCGCGCACCGCGTCCGGGTTGCGGGTCAGCACGCGCACGCGGGCCTTACTGCCCAGTCGCCGCACGATGGCGCGGCCGATGAAGCCCGAGCCGCCCGCTATCGCAACGCTGATGCGGTCCATGGTTACGCTCTTGCGGGTCCGGAGATCGTAGCTCGAATGCCCACGTTGACGTTCACTCGGAGCCTCGTCGTCCTGATATGCACGCGCGGATCATCTCACGCGAGCGGCCCAGGAGCCGAAAATCTATGCGCGACGGCGGTGGGCCCGGCGGCGCCGCGGCCGCGGGGATGCCGGCGCGTGTGCCTGGGCCGCGCCGGAAGCGTGCGCCGGAGCGTCGTAAACGTCGCGGACCGCGTCGGCGAGCGGCGTAAGCTGAAATCGCGAAACCTCAGGCCGGCAGTTGATCCTGATTCTCAGCCAGTACGTGCCCAGGCCGCGATTGGTATAGATGTAGAAGTCACGGTAGCGATTCAGGCCCGCGTAGAACTCCTTGCCAATCCGGAGCAGCTTGAGCGGCGAGCCGTAGAACGGCAGGCGCACCACGCCGCCATGGGTATGCCCGGAGAGCATCACCCCTGGCTTGAGATGGCGCGCGTAGAGCGCGGTATCCGGATTATGCGCGAGCACCACCGTGCATTCGCCCGGACGCACGTCAGCGAAGGCGCGTGACGGCTCGGCGCGCCGCGACCACAGGTCGTCGATTCCAACTACCACCAGCGACTCGCCGCGGACGCGAAGGCGATGACTCTCGTTGGCGAGCACGCGCACCCCGACTTGCGTGAGCGCCCCGGTGATCCTCTCTACCGAGGACCAGTGGTCGTGATTGCCGGCCACCGCGAAGACGCCCAGCCGCGGCTCCAGCAGTCTTATCGCTTCGCGAAATCCGGCAAGATAACGGCGCATCGTCTGCGGTCCGGTAAAGTAGTCTCCGGTGAGGAACACTAGATCGGGCCGCTGCGCGTTTACCGCGCCGATCGCCAGAACCAGGCGCTCGAGGTCCTCATCGCGGTCGACGTGCAGGTCGCTCAGTTGGCAGGCGACCATGCCCTCCAGCGCCGCGGGCAGGCCGCGCACAGGAAGGTTAATCCGTGTGACCTCGATTTCGTCGAGGGTGCGGCGCCACATGCGATGTAGCGGGCGCAACGCGATGGGCGCCTTCGAACGGCGCAGACGCCTCGGCTGCTCTTTGGCAACCTTCATGTCCAACGTGCTCGCGGCAGAATCCTTCGCCATCAGGATATACATTCTAGAATATTTCACGCAGAGTGCGAAACTTGGTAATCACTGTGACACGTTCGTCGGCAAGGTCGACCTCTTCGTGCTCGAGCTCCCACGTATGGGGATGCGGGATGAACACCGCTCGCAACCCGGCGCGCAGGGCAGGGTTGATATCCGATCGAGGACTGTTGCCAATCATGAAAGCCCGGGTGTGGTCGAGCGCGGCCGTCTCGATCAGCCGCCGATACGCCGCTTCGTCTTTCTCGGGCGGCACTTCGACGTGGCTGAAATGGTGCCGCAGGCCCGAGCGTTCGAGCTTGCGCAACTGCTCGCGCGGCTGACCCTTGGTAAACAGCGTCAGGTGATGCCGCGCGGCGAGATCGATGAGCGTCGGTTCGACGTCCGGCAGCAATTCGCACTCGCGCTCGAGAAAATGACCCGCGATAAGCTCGACCGCCGCGGCTAGTGTTTCGCGCGCCACCTGGGGCGCGAGTTCCGCCGCGACCATCCGCATCAGGACCACGAAGGGCTCGCGCCCATAGCCGTGGCTTTTGATGATCTCCATTTCGCGGCGCCGTATCGCCGCGCGAATTTCCTCGATCGCTCCTGCCTCCGCGGCAACCAGTTCCGCAACGAGGCGCGCCTCGGCCTCGAGGAAATGGACGTTCGAGTCCCACAGCGTGTCGTCGGCGTCGAAGATCAGATGAAGCGGACGGCCGTCGCGAAGCGGCTTGTGCCCGCGCGGCTCGTTCGGATGCGCCTCGTGCGGGCGACGCGATCGCGGCGGATTTCGGCTAGTCAATTCGCAAACGCGCGCGCCTAGCGCAGCGGACGGAAAAACGCGCGGATATCCTCGACCAGCTTAGCGGGCTCTTCCATCGGCGCAAAGTGGCCGCCCGACTCGAACACCGTCCAGCGTTTGAGATTGTAGTAAGTCTCGGCCCACCGCCGCGGCATCATGATAATCTCCTTGAGAAATACGGCGGCGGCGGTCGGCGCCTCGACCACCGGCTGACGATTGTGCGCGGGCTGCCACGGATTGTGAATCGCCTCGTAGTAGTAGCGTGCCGAGGTCCCGTAAGTCTGGGTCGCCCAGTAGATCGTCATCGTGGTGAGCAGTTCGTCGCGAGTGAAGCGTCTTTCGACCTGGCCGCCGCAATCGCTCCACGCGCACCGCTTCTCGAGCAGCCACGAGCACAGGCCCGCCGGCGAATCGTTGAGCCCGAACGCGATCGTCTGCGGACGCGTGAGCTGAATCGCGGAGTAGCCGCTGCCGTCGGCGAAAAACGTCATCGTCCGCTGATGCCATCCTTCCTCGCCCGGCCCGTAGAGCGAGCGGTCCGGCATCCCGCCCGAAAACGCGGTCAGCGGCACCAGCAGATGGATATGGATGCCATACAGCAGTTCGGCATATTTATGTCCCAGTTGCGCCGTGACCAGCGCGCCCCAGTCGCCGCCCTGCGCCGCGAACTTCTGGTATCCCAGCACGTCGCGCATCAGCGCGACCCACAGATCGGCGGTGCGCCAGTAATTGATTCCGGTGGTCGCCAACGGCGTCGAAAATCCATAGCCGGGCAGCGACGGCACTACGACGTCGAACGCTTCGGCCGGGTCACCGCCGAAGGCCGCCGGGTCGGCGAGCGGACGAATCACCTTGTGAAAGTCGTAGAACGTCCAAGGCCATCCGTGGCTCATGATGAGCGGGATCGGGCGCGGTCCCTTGCCCGGCTCATGGATGAAATGGATCGGGATGTCCTCGACGCGGGTAGTGTAGTGATGGAATGAATTGATCTCGCGCTCGGCGCGGCGCCAGTCGTAGCCGTCAATCCAATACTCGACCAGGCTCTTCAGATAGTCGCCGTTGGTCCCGTACTGCCATCCGTTATTGGCAAAGTCGGCGGCGAAACGGGTACGCTTGAGCCGCTCTTTCAGATCGCGCAGCGTCTCGTCCGGGATCGCAACGGTAAACGGTTCCCTGGCCATGGCGTCGCCTCCTGACTAGCGGGCGGATGTTATCTCGCGCGTTTCGATCCAGGCAAACAGATTTATGCCTGGTCAGGCGTGCGAGCCGTTTGAGCAATCGCACGAAGATCGGCGAAGATGTGCGGAGCTAAGATCGCAGAGCGATAAGAGGAGCGATTCGTTATCATGGCGGAACCGCAACAGCGCTTTTCATTGATCAACGAGAAGAACCTCGCCGACCTGCGCAAACTGCTCGGCGTTCCGATCGAGGACTCGCTCGAACCCTGGTGTTACGAAGCGACCCGCGACAACATCCGCCATTGGGCCCACGGCATCGGCGACGACAATCCGCTGTGGTGCGAACCGGATTACGCGGCCAAGGCGCACGGCCGCACCGCCGCGCCGCCCTCGTTCGTCTTCGCGCTCAACCGTTCGTTCAGCGGCTATGTCGGCGGACTGCCGGGTGTGCATGCGATGTTCGCCGGCATCGATACGACGTGGCACCGCCCGATGCTGCTCGGCGATCAGTTCACGACCAAGGCATGGTTGAAGGAGCTGGTCGAACATCAGACGCGTTTCGCGGGCCGCTCGATTCAGCAGATCTATCGATGCGAATTTTACAATCAGCGCGGCGAACTGGTCGCCGAGGGCGATAGCTGGTGCTTCCGCACGGAACGCGACACCGCGCGCGAGCGTGGCACCAAGTACGACGAGGTCAAAAAGAAAGAGCCAGTCCATTATTCGCGCGACGATCTCACGAAGATTTTCGCGCTCTATGAAGCCGAGGAAATTCGCGGCGCCAATCCGCGTTATATTGAAGACGTGAAGGTTGGCGACAAGCTGCAGACAATGGCGAAAGGGCCGATGACGGTCACCGGTTTCATCGCGTTCGCGCAGGGATGGGGTGGGCTCTATATCCGCGCCAACAAACTCGCGTGGAAACAGCTACGCAAGCATCCCGGCGTTGGTATCCCAAATAAGTTCGGCATCCCCGACGTCCCCGAGCGTGTCCATTGGGAAGACGATCTCGCGACGCTGGTCGGAACGCCGGCGGCCTATGACTACGGGCCGGAACGATGCTCCTGGATGTCGCATCAGCTCACCAACTGGATGGGCGATGCCGGATTTCTCCGCCATCTGGCGGTCGAGATCCGCCGCCACAACCCGGTCGGCGATACGCTCTACATCAATGGCGAAGTGATTCGCGTTTTTGCTGAAGACGGCGCTCATTACGTGGAGATCGCGCAGACCGCGACCAACCAGGATGGCGAGTTGTCAGTGCGCGCGAAGGGAACGGTGCGCCTGCCCTCGCGCTCGAAGTAGGGCGGCGTTTAGCAGCCGTCTTACTGCTTCATGCGCGGGTCGGTGGCCGAAACGCACATTGCGTTTTTGGAGCTTTCCCATAGCGCATCGCCTCGCGCGTCACTGCCCGGACCCGCTTTGACCGCGTCGTCAAAGTCGTTGTGCTTTTGCGCCTCGCACTTTTCCCGTGTCGGGTAGGTGCCGAAATTGGTCCACGCCGGCAGCGGCGCGTTGACGTAGGCTCGCGTCGAAAGAAGCTTGTGCTTCGAGTTGTACGACTCGTACATCGGCGGAGCGACCAGGTACCATCCGGCGAGGAGAACCGCTGCGCATGAGCGCTTGATTGTTTTCATCGAACCTCCTACCCCTTCGCGCTGCCGCCGGACTATCCACGGCCGCGGCATTCATCGATGCGGCGGCGTGGCGCCGGTGCCGGGCAGCACGGCGATCGCTCCAGTGGCCGGGTTGCGCCCGACGTAGACGTCGATCTCGTAAACCTCGCGCAGTTTCTCTACCGTCAGCACTTCATGCGGCGCGCCCCAGCCCATCGTGACGCCGTCCTTGAGCAGCAGGATGCGGTCAGCATAAAGCGCCGCCGCATTGAGATCGTGCATCGTCGCGACCACGGCCAGGCCGCGTTCGGCCCGCAGCTCCCCGATACGCCCGAAGATCTCCGCCACGTGGCGCAGATCCAAATGGGCTGTGGGCTCGTCGAGCAGCGCGACGCGCGGCTCCTGCGCGAGTGCGCGCGCAAGAAACACCCGCTTGCGCTCGCCACCGGAAAGCTCCTGGATCGGCCGGGTGGCGAGCGCCAGGAGATCGAAGCGCTGGAGCGCGTCGCGCGCCAGCGTCAGGTCGGCGCGGCTCTCGAAGTGAAACGACCCGAGATGCGGCGCGCGGCCCATCAGTACCACCTCGAGCACGGTGAACGAAAAGGCGACCGAGTTCTCCTGTCCGATGAAGGCGAGGCGGCGCGCGAGCGCGCGCCGCTCGAAGGAAGCGAGCGGCGCCCCTAGCAACTCGACCGTGCCTTGCCACGGATCGAGCGAGCCGCCCAGGAGCCGGAGCAGCGTCGACTTGCCCGCGCCGTTGGGCCCGACGATCGCCAGCATCTCGCCCGGCTCGACTTCCAGCGACACGCCGTGCAGAACCGTCCGTTCACCGTAGCCACCGACCAGGTGCGAGGCCCGAAGCGCGGGAACCTCGACACCGGCGGTCGAGGCGTGCGGCGCATCTCGCGGCGTCTCTGGAACGTTCGCCATCAGCGCAATTCCTGGCTAAAGCGCGAGTTACAGCGCGAGCGAGCCACGGCCTTCGCGGCGCAGCATATAGATAAAGAATGGACCGCCGCAGAGCGCGGTGATCGCACCGACCGGTAATTCGGTAGGCGCGACCGCGACCCGCGCGAGCAGGTCGGCAAGCACCAGAAAGGCCGCACCGCCGATAAACGACGCCGGCAGCAGCAGGCGATGGTCGGCACCGAAGGCCAGCCGCAGCACGTGCGGCACGATCAAGCCGACGAAGGAGATGATGCCGCTGACCGAAACCGCCGCCGCGATCATCACAGAGGTCGCAACGAAGATGAGCCGGCGCATCCGATCGACCTCCACGCCGAGTTCACCCGCCGCCTCGTCGCCCAGGCTCAGCAGGTTGAGGTCGCGCGCATGCGCCATCAGCATCGCGAACCCTGCGATACCCACCACCGTGACCATCGCGACCTCGCCGTAGGTCGGCGCCTCCAGGCTGCCCATCAGCCAGAACACGATGTCGTGAACGTAGTAGTAGTTGACCACGCTGTTGACCAGCATGATCGCGGCGCCCCAGATCGAGTTGAAGATAACGCCGACCAGCAACAGCGTGAACGGTTCCAGCCGTCCGTCGACCACCGCCAGGCGGTAGACCACGACCGTCGAGAGCAGCGCCGTGCCGAAAGCGCATAGCGGCACCGTCGCGACCGCACCCGTGCGGCCGGCTACCAGCACCAGGGCCACGATCGCGCCAAACGCGCCGCCGCCCGAGATGCCCAGGATGCCGCCCTCCGCGAGCGGATTGCGCACCAGCGCCTGCAGCGCCGCACCGACCGCGGCCAGCGCCGCGCCGACCGCCGCACCCATCAGCACGCGCGGAAGGCGCGCGCTGAAGAAGATCGCATGGTCCGGACTGTGCGGTTCGACCACCGCGCGTATCAGGCTGATGTGGACGCTGCCGAAGGTGGCTGCGACGATCATGCTCAGCAGCATCAGCAGCGAAAGCGCACTCAGTGTTAGCGTCATCCGCGCGCGCGTCAGATGTGCGCCGGAGAAATCCTCGAGGACGGCCGGCGACGGCGTAGCGCCAGGAGCGCTCGTGGCGGCGGAGAGCACCGGTATTCCGGCCGGCTCGTTCATCGCGCCGCGCCCTGCGTATCGGATCGCGCGAAAGCCTCCGGATGAATCCGCCTGGCCAGAAGTTCCAACGACTGCCAAACGCGCGGACCCGGATGGAGCGTCGGGTCCTGCGGGTAGCCGAAGACGCGGCGGTCGCGGACGGCCGGGATGGTCGGGTATCGCGACCAAAAACCGGACGGCGTATTCGCGTCGTTGCCCATCGCGCCGTCGAGAATCACCTCGGGCCGCGTCGCGATGATGTACTCGATACTGAGGCGCGGCCAGTTCTGCGCCGAGAGGTCGGCGATATTGTCACCGCCGGCCAGATGAAGCAGATCGTCGAGAAAAGTGCCGGGGCCTACCGCGACCATCGGCTGATGCCCCACCAGCATCACGACCGTGCGCGGTTTGGTCCGTTCGATACGCGTGTGAATCTCTTCAATATGAGCGCGGATCGCGCCGAGCAGGCGATGCGCCGCGTCCTGTTCACCCGTGCGCGCGCCGATGAGCACGATACTTTGCTCGATGGCGTCAAGCGAGTCGTCCTCTACGGTCATGGTCGGATAGCCCATCGCCGCGAGCGTGCGCACCTCGCGCCTGCTCGAAGAGAGTTGCGGTCCGATGATGAGGTCGGGATGCAGCGCCGCTATGGCCTCGACGTTAGGCGTGAGAAAGGTGCCGACCTTTGGCAGGCGTGTCGCCGCCGTCGGATAGTCGCAATACTGCGAGACGCCAACCACCGCGCCACCCTCGCCGAGTGCGAAGAGCGTTTCGGTGACTCCCGGCGCTAGCGACACGATACGCATCGGTGGTGCGGCCGCGCCGATCGAGATGACGGCCGCAAGCATCGCGCCAAGCGACCGGACAAAAATTCGAAGAACACGCGCGGCAAAGTCTTGGATGGAGTCCTGCACCCTGCGAAATTACTAGATCGTAAGGGTTGCCGTAAGCGGCGCGCGCCAAACTCGTCGCCTTGCATCGTCGCGGTTGGCTCGGTTACGCTCGGTCGCGCATCGCCGACCGGCTCCGATTCGTCCATCACAAGGAGTACCAACCATCGTGTTGAGGATCGCCGTCTGTATCAAGCAGATTCCATTGGTCGAGGACGCCAACTTCGACGCCGTGACCAAGACTATCCGGCGCGACGGCATCAACGTGATAAGCGCGTTCGACTTGCGCGCAATCTCGCTCGCGATGGAGTTCAAGCAGAGCCTCGGCGCCGACACGACGGTGGTCACGATGGGACCACCTCAGGCGCGCGCGGCGCTGAGCGACGCGCTAGCGATGGGCATCGATCGTGCGGTGCATCTTGAGGATCGCGCATTCGCCGGCTCCGACACGCTGGCCACCGCGCGCACTCTGGCAAAATGGCTCAGGCGTGAGAATTTCGATCTGATCATGCTCGGCAAGTACTCGCTCGACGCCGAGACCGGGCAAGTCGGTCCCGAGATCGCCGAATTGCTCGGCATCGCGCAGATAACCGGCGTGCGCAAACTTCGCATCGAAGGCCGCACTATCGCCGCCGAGCGCGAAAGCGACGAGGGCTACGACGACGTGGAGTGCGTGATGCCGGCCGTGCTGACCTGCGCGGAACGTGTAGCGCAGCCTATCCGCGTGAAGCCCGGAGCAGCCGAGCAGGCAAGCTTGCGAGAGATTGTTACCGTGCGCGCGGCCGCGCTCGACTCGGACCCGGCGCAGTTTGGCGCAATCGGTTCGCCGACGTGGGTGCAGGAAGTCCGCGCGGTCCAGAGCAGCCATCCGAAGTGCCGCATGATCGACGCCGCCGAGCCCGCGCGCGCGGCGCGCGAAGTGGTCGCGGCACTCAGGGAGATGGGCGCGCTCAAGCGCGACGGCAAAGCGCGCCGCCCGGTCAGTGCGACGATTCGTAAGCCGGCGCGCAAGCATGATTTGTGGGCGGTATGCGAAACCAATCTTGAGGGCGCCGTTACGCGCGGCAGTCTGGAGTTGCTCTCGCATGGCGATCAACTGGTGGCCCGGCTGGGCGGCGCGCTGGTCGCTGTAGGTTTTCCGTCGGCGATTGCGCGCCACGCGGAGTTGCTCGCGAGCTATGGCGCCGACCATGTAGTGGTGCTCGACCATCCGGCACTCGAGTCGTATACGCCTGAGGCCGCCGCCGAGGCGGTGGCGCATCTGGTGCGCGAGCGGACGCCGTGGGGCGTGCTGATCAACGCGAGCGAGCGCGGTCGCGACTGGGGCCCGCGGCTGGCGGCGCGCCTGGGCGTGGGACTTACCGGCGACGCGATCGGCATCGAGTTAGACGACGAGGGACGGATGGTCGCGCTCAAGCCGGCCTTCGGCGGCAACATCGTGGCGCCCATCCTGTCCAGGACGTTCCCGCAGATGGCGACGGTGCGGGCCGGCATGCTCGAACTCGCTGCCGCCAATAGCGCTCGCGAGGCGGCGGTCGAAACCGTACGGCCGCAGCTTGCGCCTCCGCTCGGGCGCACGACCGCGATGTACTCGTTGCTCGACCTTTCTATCGCGCCGTTGGAGGGCGCGCACGTGGTGGTCGGCGTGGGAATGGGTGTGGGCGGACCCGAAGGCGTCGCGGCGGCGAAGGATTTAGCGCGAGTGCTCGGCGCGGGCATGTGTGCGACGCGCCGCGTGACTGACCAGGGATGGATGCCGCGGCAATTGCAGGTGGGACTGACGGGCAAGGCTATCGATGCGCGGCTGTACTTCGCGGTTGGAGTGCGCGGCGCGCCTAACCATACGGTCGGAATCAAGCGCGCTGAAATCGTTGTAGCAATCAATAGCGATCCCGAAGCGCCAATCTTCGAGCACGCCACGCTGGGACTGATCGCTGACTGGGCCGCGATGCTTCCCGCGCTCACCGACGCACTCGCAGCCGAATCCTCCCTCTGAACAAGATATTTTCACGGGGTTCGCAGGGCGCTCCAAATTGGATTCGGGCACGATCGGAATCCGCTTAGCATAGCGAGTGTTGGAGAAATGTTGATCCGATCTAGCGGTTCGCTCAGAAAAGCTCTAATGTTGCGGAATTGTGTCGTAAGCAGCGCGCTTGATCCCTAGGTGACTGTTGCCTATATATGAGGTCGAAGACCAAAAGATTGCGTGATTTTACTGCGTCTAGTCGCAGTTTTGCGCATGAACAGAGCATGCGATGTGTCAATTAGAGACAATAGAAGAACTTAAAGTTCATGTTGACACGTTTAAGAATGCCTGTATGCTCAACGGAGCTTGGTGACCGCGCTGCTGGTTCACATCCAAAACTCCGTCAACCGGGCGGTCGCTAGTCTATCAGACTGCCAGGCGCCGGCCGGAAGCAGCTCCGTGCAGGGTGAAGTCGCGGGATAACGGGATGATGCCGATAGATCAAAGGTAGCCAGTTCCGCCAAACGGGGGGCGCGCGGCGTAACCAACGCATGCTAGAGAGGACGGTCATGAAGAAGAGTGGATCGGTGTTATTGGCGCTCGCGTTTGTTGTCGGAATTTCCACGGCAGCCTTGGCGGCGTCAGTAGGCGGCACGATTGGGGGATCCCAGGGGCAATCGTTAGCTGGCATCCAGATCATCGTAAAGGACGCCTCCGGCAAGGTAGTGGCTCAGACCAGCCCCAGTGCTGATGGGGCTTACGACATTACCGGCCTGCCCGAGGGTAACTACACCTTCACCCTCGACCCGGGTTCATCCGGCGTTCAAGGACAGACCGTCTCATCCTATGTGGGGCCTGACGGCCTATGCCTCAACTGGGGGGTTTCGACCACTTCTCCAGCGGTAGCCACGGCGCAACCGGGTGCCACCTGTCAAGCCGCCGCCTTTTGGTGGGATGACCCGTCCACCTGGGTGGGCGTGGGAGCCATCCTCATAGCCGGTGGAGTGATTACGGCCGTTGCTTTGAACATCGGCCCAGACCACGAACACAGGTCGTCATCGACAGCGGGCCAATAGTATTGCCAGCCGGCCGTTCCGGATTTACTTTGGCGCGGCCGCTGAAAACATGAATGTCGTAAAGTGTCTGCTGATGCTGCTCTGTACGTGCGCTCTGATGGCGTGCGCACAGAGCAGTTCGGTTTCAGAGAGCCCTCCGGCTTCCGGAAGCCCCTCGGCTTCATCGAGCGGCGCGGCTTCCGACAAGCCGAATTTCGGCGACGTTATCGCGAGCACCCCACCGCAGCCCACAGGAGCCGCCGCCCAGCCCGACGCGACCGCCTCGCAGTCCGCCGCAGATTCTCCACCGGCCATCTCTCGCGAGGTCGACACCGTTCAGGACACCACGCGGCTCGACGCGCTCTTTCGCAGCCGCGCTCAGGGTAAGACGGTCGCCGACTACCCGATCGGCCCGGGCGACATCGTCCATATTTCGGTACCGCCTATCGATGAGTTGCGAGACCGGACCGTCCGGGTGGAAGCCGACGGCTCGATGTCGCTGCCGATGCTCGGCACGATGCAGGCCGGCGGGCTGACCGAGAAACAGTTGCGGGCCGAGATCGAGGTGCGGCTCAAGAAGTACATGTACAACCCGGAGGTCGAGCTGTTCGTCAAGGAGTATCGAAGCCGCCAGGTGGCGGTTATCGGGATGGTTAACACCCCCGGCTTGATCACTCTCGACGGCCCCGATGAAACCGTCATGGACATGTTGACTCGCGCCGGCGGCCTCACCGCGACCGCTGCCGACGAAATCATCCTGATGCCGGCCGAGCAGAACAAGCAGCAGGAGATAGGGCGCATCGCGGAGGTTTCGGCCAACGGAGCCGATCCCGCGGTGGGGCTGCATAACGGCGCCGCGCCTTCCGACGCCGCGGCGGCCCACGAGGCGGCCTTCAAGCGGGGCGAGCTAAGTGCGCTCCTGCGGCAGAACGCTCATCCGCTGATCATCGGGCTCAAGAGTACCGCACTCACTGGCGGCGGCACCTACCTCAACATGCCGGTCCGCCCGGGCGACGTTATCGTGGTGCCCGGCGGCGGCGACGTTATGGTAGTGGGATGGGTTCAGAACCCGGGGCACTTCCAGGTCGGCTCGGGACTGACCGTGCTCGGAGCGATCGGCGCGGCGGGCGGTCCGATGTTCGCGGCCAACCGATCGGATGTCCATCTGATCCGCACGCGCCGGGACGGCTCAAAACTGGTGCTCAAGATCGATCTGGACAAGATCAAAGACGGGCAGGAGGCTGATTTTCCAGTGCGCGGTAACGACGTAATCGACGTGCCCTACTCGTCGGTCAAGGTCGGGCCGTACGTCTTCTACCAAATCCTGAGCAAGATGTCCGTGGGCGGACCAGCGATACCGACGCCTTAGGAAAAACCCGCGTGAGAGAACCCGCTCCCTACTTCATCCAGCAGCGCAGACCGGCCGCCGAGCTTCCGGCGGAGGCAGACTTCGCGCCGTCGTACTTCGACGACGAGGTCACGAGGATCGATCTTTGGGCCTATTGGCGCCTGGTGCGCAAGCACCTGCGCCTGATCGGAGCGGTAGTCGCCGGCACCGTCTTCGTCACGCTCATTCACCTATTGATGACCACGCCGATCTACACCGCGAAAACCACGGTGATGATTTTGCCCAAGGAGCCAAGCGGAATCGACCCGGCCGAGGCGCTGCTCGAAATCGAAGCCTCCTACGACGGTTCGGACTATTTCAAAACCCAGGGCGAAATTCTCAAGAGCAGAACGCTGGCCGCTTCGGTGGTCCGCAATCTCGGACTGAACCGTAATACCACCTTCACCGGCAACGGCGCGCATCCGGGACTCTTCGGCTCGATGATCGGTGGCTTGCGCCAACATTTGCACGACTTGGTGAGTCCGCCGCCCCCAAGCTCGAACGTGCCGCGTACGGGATTGCTCGGCGTCTCCGCCGATCAGATCGACGCCTACCTCGGCGGCCTCGCGATCAGTGCCATTCCTGCCACCAGCCTGGTCGAAATCGAGTACAGCTCTCCCGACCCCGTGCTCGCCGCGCGCATCGCCAACGCGCACGCCGAAGCCTATATCGAACGCGGCGTCGAGATGCACAGCCAGGCGAGCCGCGACGCCGAAAAGTTCCTCAGCCGCAAACTGGTGGAACTCAAGGAGCAGCTCCAAAAGTCCGAGGTCGCGCTCAACGACTATCGCCGCGCGAAGGGCATCATCCCCGGCCTGATGTCGCTCGACGGCAAGGATGCGGTGGTGATCGACCGCCTGACCGACCTGAGCAAGGACCTGACCCGGGCCCAGGTTGATCGGATTTCGCTCGAGTCGCAGGTCGAGCTCATCCACAAGCATCTTTATGATTCGCTGCCGGTGGTGATGGATGACCGGCTGGTCCAGACGATGCAGGGGGAACTCAACCAGCTCGCCGCCGAGGACGCGAGCCTGGCCGGCCAGTTCACCGGCGCCTATCCGCCGCTCGCGCAGTTGCGCGCCAAGGAAAATTCGCTCAAGTCGCAGCTCAACCTCGAAATCCAGAACTCCGTCAAGAGCGTCGAATCGTCCTACGATCAGGCGCTGGAAAAGGAGCACGAACTCGAAGCCGAGATGCAGCGCCAGCGCGCGGTGACGATGACCCTCAACGACGCCGCCGTCCAGTACGCGATCCTGCAGCGCGACGTTGACACCTATCGCCAGCTCTATAACGCCGTACTCAAGCGCATGAAGGACGTCGGGGTCGAGGCCGAGGCGGTGACTTCCAACGTCTCGATCGTCGACAAGGCTACCGCCCCAAGCATCGCCTCCTATCCCAAGAAGATGCGCGACCTGATGGTGAGCGCGATCCTGGGCTTGCTGGGCGCGCTGGGGCTCGCCTTCCTGCTCGACTACCTCGACAACACCCTCAAGGATCCTGAGGAAGCCGAACGCTACCTGCGCCTGCCCAACATCGGGATCATTCCCGAGTTCAGCCGTCTTAACTCCTCGGCTTACGGGCCCAAGGGCTACGCGCCCAAGGGGTATGCACCGGTCAAGGCGCTGACCGCGCTGCTGACGGCGGCTAGTGACAGCGAGCCCAAGGCCCTGACCAACGGCAGCAACGGCAACGGCGTGTCGGGCGGCCGGACGGCTTCGGCGATCCAGGAATTGGTGACCGAGCACGGCACCTATTCCGCACTGGGCGAGGCCTACCGCAATCTGCGCACGGCGCTGTTGCTCTCGCGCGCGGGCGCTCCGCCAAAGGTCACGCTGGTCACCAGCGCCATCGCGGGCGAGGGCAAGACGGTGACCGCGGTCAACACCGCCGCGATGCTGGCGCAACTGGGCGCGAGCGTGCTGTTGATCGACGCCGACATGCGCCGGCCGCGTTGCCATCGGGTCTTAGACCTCGACAACAACCTGGGACTGACCGAAGTATTGACCGGCGTGCGCGACCTGAACGATCTTATCCGTCCCACCGCGGTGCCGAATCTTTTCGTCCTGACCTCGGGATCGGTACCGCCCAACGCGACCGAACTGGTCGGCTCGTCAAAAATGCATCAGGTGGTCACGGAACTGCAGCAGGTCTACGATTATATGGTGATCGACTCGCCGCCGGTGATGCCGGTGAGCGACGCGTTGTTGCTCTCGACTATCGTCGACGGCGTGCTGCTGGTGACCAACGCCGCCCGCACCCCCAAGCAGCAGGTCAGGGCGGCGCGGGCGCGGCTCGAGTATGCGCGCGCGAAAATCTTCGGCACGGTGCTCAACAAGGTCAAAATCCATCACTCGGAATACCACTACTATTATCATCAGGGGTATTACACGCCTGAAGATGAGGCCGCCGCGCTGGATCAGGACCAGGAAGCTCACTGAAGCCAGGGTCCGGCTTCCGCGTGGCCGCGTAGCTTCCGCCTCACGGACCAGGCCCTGTGAGCACCCCTGACGGGTGCATCGAACCTTGCGGCGTCTCGACCAAACAATCGTCGGCGGAATCGGCCTGCTGACCGTTCTCACCCCGCTCTGCTTCGGCTCGGTCCATCCATGGGCCTATACGCTGATGGAGGGGATCATCTTCGCGCTGGTGGCGGGTTGGATGGTCCGCGCGTGGCTGGGCGGCGGGCGCCTGATGCGCTCGGGCGGGAGACTGGCGACGGGAGTCGTCGCGGTTCCGATCGCGCTGGTGCTGGCGTTACTCGGACTGGAGATGGTGCCGATGCCGCCCTCGCTGCTGGGTACTTTTTCGCCAGCGGCCTACAAAATATACGCGCGCACTTTGCCCGGCTGGCCTATCCAGCCCTCCTATCGCAATGTCAATTTCGACGCGCCGCCGCCGCGCCCGTCGGGACCGGTTATTCTGCCGACTCCCGAGCAAGTGCGCCACGGAGCCAAGGTGCCCTTCGCGCCGGTCCCCGCCGAAGCTAACGCGCCGGGCAAGCGCGCCGCGGCCAAGGCTGCCGCGATGCCCAATCCGCTCCAATGGCGGGCGCTCAGCTTCGAGCCGGCGGTAACCCGCTCGGGGATGATCAAGGCGCTCGCCTACGCGTCGCTGTTCCTGCTGATCGCGCTTTACCCTTTCGGCGCCTACGACGACCCGCATGACGAGGAACGTTTCTGCCGCACGATCTTCGGCATGGTCCTCGGCACGGGCTTTTTGGTGGCGTTTCTGGGGTTGATGAACTGGGCGTCGTGGAACGGCAAGATACTATGGTTCTTCGTTCCGTTGGATTGGGAAGGACCCCATCTGTCCTTTGCGCTCCGCGCGAGCGGTCCGTTCGTCAATCCCGATCACTTCGCGAACTACCTCTCGATGGTTCTGCCGCTCGCGCTGGTCGTCGCCTTGTTGCGTGTCGATCTTGTGCCGCGCGCGTGGGCCACCATGGTGCGCACGGCCTCGATGGTGATCGCGTTCGTGCTGTTGTGCGCGATCGTGCTGAGCCTCTCGCGCGGCGGCTGGATCTCGACCGCGCTCAGCGTGGGCGCGCTGCTCGCGATGTTCTTCACCCAGCCGGAGAGTCGGCGGGCGGTGTTCGCGCGCCATGCCGACGCGCGCACGCTGCGCTGGGTCGCCGTGGGGGCATTAGGGCTGTTTGTTTTCGCGCTGATGCTGATTGGTCCGCAGGGTCGCAACGCGACCGACATTCGCCTGGCGGAAACGGTCTCGACCGGACTCAGCAACGATCAGCGCTGGATGTTATACCGGCGCACGCTCGACATGATCCGTGATTTCCCTCTATTTGGGGTCGGCATGGGCGCGTGGGGAGAATTGTTCACCCGCTACGTGTCGCCGCCGTGGTCGCAGTTTTTCTACTATCGCCAGACCCACAACGACTATCTGCAATTTGTCGCCGAGAGCGGGTTTATCGCCCTGCTGGCGTTGCTCTGGCTCGCGTGCCGCTTGCTCGGCCGAATCGGCAGGGCGTTGCGCTCGGGCGATCCGCGCAAGTGGCCGCTGTTCGCCGCGATCCTGGCGGCCGTGGTCGCAACCGGGCTGCACGAGTTGGTCGATTTCAACCTCCACGTGCCGGCCAACGCCGTGCTGCTCGCCGTGCTGCTCGGCCTCGGCTTGCGCCTGGCGACGCCGCCCACCGCCGAAAGCGACGCGCGCGGATGGTGGCCGGTGCCAAGGCCTTTGCTGGCGGCGGTCGCGGCGTGCGCGATCGCGCTTATCGCGAGCACGCTCGGTCAGACCGACGTTTCCTATCCGAACTTCATCCCGCCCGTTAAAACCCTGCGCGAGGCGGGTGCGCGCGTGATCACGCATCCCGCCGATTCCGACAGCCACTACTTTCTCGCCGCGGTAGGCGAGGGCGCGATGAGCGAGCAGGCGCGGATGGACGAAGTGAGCACGGCGGTGTGGCTCGACCCGACCGATCCCGGCAAACGCGACGCGTACGCGAGCCTTCTGGCGCGCCACGGCCAACTGCCGAAGGCGCTGATCGAGATAACGCGTTCGGTCTTCAACTCGCCCGCTCTCCGCACGCACTTCTACCTGAGCCCGGAACTGGTGCGATGGCTTGCGCCGACCACCCAGGCCGCGATCGAAAAAGGATTCAAGCAGGCGGTGGCGGCGGGTTTTCCCGGCGCCTTCCATGGGATCGGCCAGTTCTACTCGAGCCTCGGACTTCCGCTCAAGGAGGCTGCGCTGTATGCCGACGCAGCCGCACGGACCAACGACCCGGCCATGCGCATGAGTTTCCTGCTCGAGGCCGGCAGAGCCTACGCGGCCGGCGGCTATATGTTGAGCGCGGAAGCTTTCTTTCGCGCCGCGATGGAACAGGCGCCGGGAGATCCGGCCCCCTATATCGGGCTGGTCACCTACGTCTACGGACCCGACCGCGATATGTACTCGGCCAAGGCCGCAATGGCGGAGGCGGCCAAGGCCGGCAACGATCCCTACGACCTCGACCTCGCCCTGGCCTCGGCCGCACACGAGGCCCATGACCCGGACGCACAGGAGAACGCGCTGAAGGACGCGGCCGCCGAGCGCCCGCAGGGAACCGAAGTGCTGCTGGCGCTAGGGGAGTTTTACCTCGCCCGGCAGGCTTACGACCGCGCCGCGCTTACCCTGCAGCAGGCGACTGACAACGATCCGTCGGCACGCGCATGGTTCGATCTGGGCCGCGCCCAGGAAGGCGCGTACAACTACTACGACGCCGAGAAATCCTACGCGCAGGCGGCCGCCTTCGATCCCAAGAATCGCGTCTTCAACGACTATTACGCAAAGTTCAAACGCCGAATAGCCAAGGCCGAGGCCGCGCAAGCCGCGCAGACCCACAATCTTGCCGAACCCCGGCCAACCGCCGCGCCGTCCCCCGAAACCGACGATTAGCCTTGGGCCGCTTGAAGATCGTATATCTCAACCCTTCCGGCCAGACGGGCGGCGCCGAGCGCAGCCTCCTCGATTTCATGGCGAGCCTGCGGGCGGCCGATCCCGGCGTCGAGCTGAGGCTGATCGCCGGCGCCGGGGGCGCCTTCCTCGAGCAGGCGCGCGCGGTTGGCGCCGAGGCGGAGGCGCTGATCTATCCGCGCTCGCTCGCGCGGCTGGGTGACGCCGGCTCCCAATCCGGCCTGCTTGGCACGCTGGGGCGCGCCTCGCTGAGCGCGCCGTCGGTCGCGCTCTATACCGCGCGTCTGCGGCGTGCGCTGGCCGCGGCCGCGCCTGATTTGATCCATACCAACGGCTTCAAAATGCATCTGCTCGGCGCGTGGGCCGCGCCGCGCGGCGTCCCGGTGCTCTGGCACGTCCACGACTACGTAAGCCCGCGGCCGCTGATGGCGCGCCTGATGCGGGCGCAAGCCGGCCGCTGCGCGGCCGTGGTCGCCAACTCGCGTAGCGTGGCCGACGACGTTCGCGCCGCATGCGGCGCCGGGCTCAGGGTCTTTCCGATCCACAATGCCGTCGACCTCGAACGCTTCTCGCCCGCGGGCCCCGTTCTCGACCTCGACCGGTTGGCCGGTCTCGCCGCGCCGCGTGGGCCGATGGTCAAAATCGGGCTGGTCGCGACGATGGCGCGATGGAAGGGCCACGAAATTTTTCTGCGCGCGCTCGCGACGCTTCCGGACGGCCTGCCAGTGCGCGGCTATGTGATCGGCGGCGCGCTCTACGAAACCGAGGGCAGCCAGTACGATCTCGAAGATTTGCGCGCGCTGGCCGGGCGCCTGGGCCTGGCGGGCCGCGTCGGCTTCACGGGCTTTGTCGACGACGCCGCGGCGGCGATGCGCGCGCTGGACGTTGTGGTACATGCGAGCACGCAGCCGGAGCCGTTTGGGCTGGTGATCGCCGAAGCGATGGCCTGCGGGCGCGCGGTTATAGTCAGCCGGGGCGGCGGCGCGGCCGAAATAGTCACTCCCGGTGAGGACGCGCTGGTGCACGAGGCGGGCTGCGCATACGCGCTGGCCGGTCGGATGGTCGAACTGGCGCGCGACCCTGCCTTGCGCGCGGCGCTCGGAGCCAGGGCGGCGGAGTCGGCGCGGGCGCGGTTCGCGCGGGCGCGGCTCGCGGAGCAGTTGCTGCCAGTCTATCGCCTGCTCCGCGCGGAGGCGCCCTGATGCGCGTGCTGCACGTCAGCGCGGGCAATCTTTACGGCGGCCTCGAGACCGTGCTGGTGACGCTCGCGCGTTCCCGCGCGCTCGGCCCTGGACTCGAATCCGAGTTCGCCTTGTGTTTCGCGGGACAAGCGGAGAACGAACTACGCGCGGCCGGCGCAACTGTGCATCGGCTGGGCGCGGTGCGCGTTCGATGGCCATTGAGCATCCTGCGGGCGCGGCGCGCGTTGCGCGGCCTAATCGAACGGCGCGGTTTCGACGCGGTCATCTGTCATTCACCGTGGACCCAGGTAATCTTCGGCCCGGTCGTGCGTGCGGCGGGTCCGGCTTCGATTTTCTGGCTGCATGACATCGCCGCAGGGCGCCACTGGCTGGAGCGCTGGGCCGCCCGCGTGGTGCCCGACGGCGCGATCTGCAACAGCCGCTACACGGCCGCGACGCTCCCGCTCATCTATCGAAAATTGCCCCGGGTGCCGTGCGAGGTCGTCTACTATCGCGATCGCGCCCGCACCCGGCGTGTCGCGGGCGGAGCGCGCGGCCGCGCGCGCCGAACTCGGCGCCGACTCCGGAAGCGGTCGTGGTGATCCAGGTGAGCCGGATGGAGCAGTGGAAGGGCCATCGGCTGCATCTCGCCGCGCTCGCGCGGCTGAGCGGAGTGCCCGGATGGACGTGCTGGATGGTGGGTGGAGCGCAGCGGCCCCACGAGGCGCGCTATCTCGAAGGCCTGCGCGCCGAGGCCGCCGCGCTGGGGATTGGATCGCGCGTGAATTTCCTCGGGCAGCGCGGCGACGTCGCGCGGCTGCTGGCCGCGGCCGATATTCATTGCCAGCCCAACACCGGGCCCGAGCCTTTCGGCATCACCTTTATCGAGGCGCTCTACGCGGGGTTGCCGGTGGTGACCACCTCGATCGGCGGAGCGCTCGAAATTGTCGACGGCTCATGCGGTATTCTCACCGAACCGGACGACCCGGCCGACCTCGCCGCGGCGTTACGCCGCTTGATGGAAGATCGCGAATTGCGCACGCGCCTGGGCGCGGCCGGCCCCGCGCGCGCCACCGCGTTGTGCGATCCGTGCACGCAGATCGCGGCGCTCACCCGCGCGCTCTCGAAGTTGCGGCCCGGTCCCGCGCGCGATACTCGGGTGAAGACCGTCGAGGAGCCCTCGCCATGAAACGCGCCGATCGGGCCTACGATGGCATCGGGCGCACCGAACCCTACTACGGCGTTATCACGCTTGAACACTTCCTGCGCGCGAACCTCGACCCGGCGGCCCTGCGCGAATTCTTCGCGACCGGCGAGGCGCAGGTCGCAAGCGTGCTCGCAACGATTCGCGCGCATCTGGCCGCGGATTTCAAGCCGCGGCGCGCGCTCGATTTCGGCTGCGGCGTCGGCCGTATCCTGATCCCGCTGGCGCGCGAGGCTGGCCAGGCGCTGGGCGTGGACGTCTCGGACGCGATGATGGCCGAGGCGGCGCGCAACTGCCGCGAGCGCAACTTGACCAACGTCTCCTTCGTCAAATCCGATGACCGGCTCTCGCGCCTGGAAGGCACCTTCGACCTGATTCACTCGGTCATCGTTTTCCAGCATATCGCGCCGCGGCGCGTCGAAGTGCTGATGCGCGGCCTGCTCTCACATCTGGAGCCCGGGGGCATCGGCGCATTGCACTTCACGACCTGGCTGCCGCTGCGCAAACGGATCATCCACCGGATCAGGAAGATCCTGCCGCCGATCAATATCGCCGCCAATCTCTACCGCCGCCGGGCCTGGAACTTCGGCCTGATCGAGATGAACTGCTTTACGCTTGACCGCGTGGCAAATCTGCTGGGCGAGGCCGGAATAAAATCATTCCATGCGGATTTTAACGGGCTCTACAATGGACCCAACGACGACCGCGGCGCGATGATTTATTTCCGGAGGCCGCGCTAGGGACGATGAAGCTCCTGAGTTGGACCGACGCGGACGGCGGGATAGACTCTGGTGAACCTGCTTTGACCTGCCCGGCGTACGGATCGGACCGCCTATGATCTACCTTGCTGAAGCGATGGCCATATCGGACGCCCGGCGCCACGATCGGCAGTCGTCGGCAAAAGCGCCGCCGCGCCAGCCAAAACCGAGCCGGCTGCTCGAGTACTTCGTGATCATGGAACTGGTCTGCCAGGTGGCCCTGCTATCGTCCACGCTAGCGCCCTTTCGAATCATCTTTCGCACGTCGGTGTTCGGCGTCAGCCTGCTGCTGTTCCTGGTGCTGCCGGGCTACGGCAAGCATCATCCCGCCGCGCGGGCGGCGTTTTTCGTGATGGTGATTCTCGGGGTGTCGATCCTGAACCCCGGCGTGAACAGCGCGACTGTCAGCGGTGGCGGAATTCGGGCTGTATCTCGCCGTATTGGGGCCGCTATTTTGGGTTTCGCGAATCCGGATCGATCTCCCGGAGATGCGGCGGGTGATCCTGCTGCTGTGGGGGTTCCAGGTCGTCAGCTCGATCTTCGGAGTATTGCAGGTCTACTTTCCCCGGGCGCTTCCAGTTCGCGGTCTCGACCGTGGTCCAGGGCCAGGGAGCCGGCTACATGGCGATGCAGCATTTCCAGAATGCCTACGGAGACCTGGTCTATCGTCCGATGGGCCTGACCGATACGCCCGGGGGCGCGGCGGCAGCCGGCTTCTTCGCGGTCTTGTTTGCGGCCGCCTGTCTTCCTGCTCGAACGGCGCCGTTGGATGCAAATCGTGGCGGGCGGCGCGATGCTCGTGGGAATGATGGCGATCTACCTGTCCCAGGTGCGCGTGATGCTGGTGATGGAGGTCGTCTGCATGCTGACCTTCCTCACCCTGATGAGCTGGCGTGCCGCACGGGTCGCGAATCCGATGCTCGGCAAGAGGATCGGCAACAGGCGGCTGGCCTACCTGACGGGCTTGATGGCGCTCGCTGCGGTTGGCGGATTCACCTGGGCGGTAGGGCTCGGCGGCACCGCCATCACCGACCGGGTGAATAGCCTGACCGAAGAAAATCCCGGCGAGGTCTACGAGAAGAACCGCGGCCAGTTCCTGAGCTACACCATCGACGATGTCCTGCCCGAGTATCCGCTGGGCGCTGGTCCGGGCCGCTGGGGCATGATGTTCTACTACTTCGGCCATCAGGATAACGCGAAAAATCCGGGCTTGTGGGCGGAGATCCAATGGACCGGATGGCTTTACGACGGTGGTATCGCATTGGTGCTCGTCTATTCGCTCGCCCTCGTGCTCGCGTTCCGGGTGGCCTACAAAATTGCGCTCAATCAGGTCTCCGCCGAGCTTGCGACGCTGGCGGGATTGATCTTCGCCTACGACGTCGGCGTACTCGCGGCGACCTTCGATAGCTGCATCTTTATCGGCGGCGACGGGCTGGATTTCTGGATGCTCAACGCGATGCTGTTCAATGCGGCTTATCAAACCCTGCGCAGGAAGCCCGTCCGCAAGCCCGCGGAGGCGCTGAGCGCATGAAACCGCCGTATCTGATAGTCAGCGGCGATTTCGTCAAGGCCGGCGGCATGAACCAGCCCAACTATGAACTCGCGCGCTATCTCGCCGGCGAGGGCGTAGCCACGCATTTGGTCGGTTATCGGGTGGCCGACGACCTCGCGCGGCATCCCGGCGTGACTTTCCATCGTGTGCCCAAACCGGCGGGCTCATATTTTCTGGCGCAACCGCTGTTGAATCGGCTCGGCCGGTATTGGGCGCGCAAGATCGCCGCGGCTGGCGGCCGGGTAATCGTCAACGGCGCCTGTTGCGATTGGGACGACATCAACTGGGTGCATCACGTGCAGGCGGTCTTCGCGCCGCAGGTTACGGCCGGATGGGCGCGCCGGCTGAAGAATCGCGTCCAGCGCCGCGTCGACCTGGCGGCCGAACGCAGGATCGTGCCTCGCGCCGCGCTCGCGATTACCGATACCGAACGCATGAAGCATGACATCGTCGAGCGCCTCGGCGTTCCGGCTCAACGCGCCCATAGCGTCTACCTCGGTATCGATCCGACACTCTTTCGTCCTCCCACCGCCGATGAGCGTGCCTTGGCCCGCGCCCAAATTCGCGCCGGCGACGCCGGCTCACCGGAGCGCCCGCAAATCGCTTTCATCGGCGCGCTCGGTGATACTCGCAAAGGCTTCGACGTTCTCTTCAGCGCCTGGGCCTCACTCTGCGCTGATTCGGCCTGGGATGCGGACCTGGTGGTCGTGGCGATGGGCGGCGAATTACCGGCCTGGAAAGCGCGCGCCGACGACGCCGGAACCGGCTCGCGCATACGTTTCCTCGACTTCGACCGCGACGATACGTTCATCGCACGCGTGTTGTGGGGATGTGACGCGCTGGTCTTGCCTTCGCGCTACGAGGGCTATGGCCGCCCGGTGCAGGAGGCCTTGTGCTGCGGGCTGCCGGCGATGGTGAGCCGCGCTTCGGGAATCGCCGAGCAGTATCCCGTCGAGCTCGCCGAGCTGATCATCCCCGATGCCGAAGACGCTGCGGACCTGGCCGCGCGGCTGATGCGATGGCGCGAAGCGGCGGACGTGTGGCACGAAAAAATTCGCCCGTTTTCGGCGGCTCTGCGCGATCACACCTGGCACAGAATGGCCGAGCAGATTGTGACGATAATCGAACGCGATCGCGGGCGCTCGCGCGCCACGGGCGATAACCGGCGCGCTGGTTTCGCCGCATGACGGAGCCGCGCGACATGGCCGTCGCCCGCCGGTGATTCGCCGGCTATAATGCGCCGCGCACGTTAACCGCCTGGCTTGACGCGCGTTCCGGAGCGGCCAATCGCCGAAGGCCCCCGGGGCGTGTACCATAATCCCTGACGATCCCGATGCGTGGCCGCGTAACTAGGCGGCGCGGCGCCGGGCCACTGTAAAGCGCACCATTGGAAGCATTGCCGCACAACAACGAAGCATCCGCCTATGAACCGCCCGCCGCCGCGCCGGCGGAACGCGTACCGCACTTCGTGATCGAGGCCGGGCGTGGCACGCTATGGAGCGCGCTCAGCGAACTGTGGACGCATCGCGAGTTGCTCTACTTCCTGACCTGGCGCGACGTGAAGTTGCGCTACAAGCAGACCGCGCTGGGCGCGCTGTGGGCGGTGCTGCAACCTTTATTGATGATGGTGGTTTTCACGGTGCTGTTCGGCAGGCTCGCCCACGTCCCCTCCGACGGACTGCCCTATCCGATCTTTGCCTTCGCGGGCCTGGTGCCATGGCAGTTTTTCCAAAGCGCGGTAAGCCAGGGCGGCGCCAGCCTGATCGGCAATTCGCAGCTCGTCACCAAGGTCTATTTTCCGCGCATGGCGATCCCGGGCGCCGCGGTCGGCGCCGCGCTGGTCGACTTCGCGATCGCCGCGGTTATTCTGTTCGCGATGATGGTCTGGTACGGGATCGCGCCCGGTATCGGCCTCGCGATGTTCCCGGCGCTTATCGCGCTGCTCGCAATCTTCGCCGGAGCAACGGGTATGTGGATGGCCGGAATGAACGTCAAGTACCGCGACATCAAGTATGTCCTGCCTTTCGTACTCCAGCTCTGGATGTTCGCCTCGCCGGTGATCTATCCGGCCAACTTCGTGCCGGAGCGTTGGCGCTGGATACTGGTGCTCAATCCGCTGACCGGAATCATCGGCGGCTTTCGCTCGGCCTTACTGAATCGGCGGTTTGACTGGCTCGCGATCGCGGTTGCCGCAGCGCTGACGCTCGCGAGCGCGGCCTACGCGGTATGGTCATTTCGGCGCATGGAGCGTACTTTCGCCGACGTCATCTGATGTTGGCCTGTGACGTTCGCGGGCGACGCCGGCGGGAGCCGATGCGATGCAGCCGATAATCCGGGTCCACAACCTCTCCAAGCGCTATCGTCTCGGGCGCGTTGAACCCTATCACACTCTGCGCGAGAGTATCGTGCGTTCGCTCGCCGCGCCGGCGCGGATGGCGCGCGCGATGCTCGGCGGTGGTGCACGCGACGGCGGCGCGCAGGATGCCGAACGCCACGTGTGGGCGCTGCGCGACGTGAGCTTCGACGTGATGCCGGGGGAAATGCTCGGCCTCATCGGACGCAACGGCGCCGGCAAGTCGACCCTGCTCAAGCTACTCTCGCGCGTCACCGAACCGAGCGCGGGACGGGTCGAAATTTACGGCCGCGTCGGCAGCCTGCTGGAAGTCGGAACCGGCTTCCACGTCGAACTGACCGGGCGCGAGAACATCTATTTGAGCGGTGCCATCCTCGGCATGCGGCGCGCCGAGATTGATCGCAAGTTCGACGAGATCGTGGCGTTTGCCGAGGTCGAGAAGTTCATCGACACTCCCGTCAAACATTACTCCAGCGGCATGTACGTGCGCCTGGGCTTCGCCGTCGCCGCCCATCTCGAACCCGAAATCCTGCTGGTCGACGAAGTGCTGGCGGTCGGCGACGCGGCCTTCCAGAAAAAGTGCCTCGGCAAGATGGGCGACGTCGCGCGCGCCGGGCGCACGATAATCTTCGTCAGCCACAACATGGCCTCGATCGAGTCGCTCTGCAGTTCCTGCCTGCTGATCGGAGCGGGCCGCCTGGAAGCCAAGGGCGCGCCGGCGCAGATCGTGATGCGCTATATGGCTTCCGAGTTGCGCGGGCACGGCGGCGTCCGTTCGCTGGCCGAGCATCCGGGGCGCCGGGGCGGTTCCACCTCGATCATGCGGTCGGTAACGCTCCACACCGGCGATGAAGTCGCCGTGGGTGTCGTCCGGATGGGTTCGCCACTCGGGGTGCGTGTCGCGTTCGCTGCGCCGCGTCCGGTCAGACCAATTCTGGGTGTGGTGCTTAGGACAGCGGAAGGTTCTCCGATCTTCGCGGTCAGCAACCGATGGACTCAGCAGGGCTGGGATGCCGCGGCAGCGGAGAACGGCATTATCACGTGCAACGTCGACAAGCTGCCGCTGATGCCTGGAACCTACCTGCTTGATCTCTTCTTCGGTGATTTCGGCGATATCACGCGCGATCTTGACGTAATTCGCGAAGCAATCTCGTTCGAAGTAGCGCCCGCAGATCTTCTGGGTACCGGTATGCTGCCGAACGCGGCGGACGGGCCGATTTTTTGGACCGCCAAATGGAGAAGTGAGATAGTACCGTGACGGTTGTTGAATCGATCCAGGGAAAGTTCCAAGGTCTGAAAACGCTCGCGAGTATGATCGCGTGGTTCGACAATTGGAGGGACGTGTGGTCGTGCCACCGCCGGGGAGTCGAGCTTCCTCCGCTGCGTTTCAGGCACGGTCTCGTTTTGCACCACCGGCCCGAAGATGTGGCGCTGGTGCAGTTCGTCGATGTCTTCCGCGACAAAAACTACCGCCAGTACATTACCGAGCCCCGCTCCGGGACGATAGTCGATATCGGCGCCAACATCGGTGTCGTTAGCCTGGACTGGGCTACCCGCCTTCCCAACGTCCAGATCCATGCTTATGAACCGAATCCTGCGACCTATGCGATACTCCGGGAAAATGTAGCCGCGAACGATCTGCTTGAACGGGTGGTATGCCATCAACAGGCCGTTGGCCGAGAGACTGGAACGCTCTCGTTCCGCACAGCCGGATTGAGCGTGTTGACGACCGCTTACGCGAACCTCGCGGACGAAGCGACCGGTCAATTCACCGCGGCGACGGTATCGCTGGACGACGTAATCGAGCATTGCATGCAAGACGGCCCGGTCGGCGTCGTCAAGATCGACGCCGAGGGAGCCGAAGCTGAGATCCTGGAGGGCGCGCACCCGGAAACCCTCAAGAAGGTCCGGCAGTTCGTGATTGAATACCACGACGGTATGTGCCCAAACGCGCTCGCGCGATGCCAGCGGGTACTCAAAGAGGCGGACCTTCACTATGCAATCCGGCCAACACGGCCGGATCTGGGCCTTCTCTACGCCTGGCGCCAAGCCGTGCGAGTCTGATCGCCATGGGACGGTTCGAATGGACCGGACATTCGGGAACCTAACCGCCAAAAGCGGCCGCGAGACGCACGCCGATGAAACTCCGCTCGGGGTCTCGGTGGTGATCTGCACCTACAACGGAGCCGCGCGGTTGCCGGAGACGCTCGCGCATCTGGCGGCACAGGAAAACCTGGGCGCTATCGCGTGGGAAGTGATCGTGGTCGACAATGCCTCGACCGACGACACCGCCGAGGCCGCACGGCGCTGTTGGCCAATCGGCGCGCCCGCACCACTGCGAATCGTGCATGAGCCACGCCTCGGCACGGCATACGCCCGCCGGCGCGGCCTGATGGAAGCGCGTTTCGAAATCGTCAGCTTCGTGGACGACGACAACTGGCTCGCTGCGGACTGGCTGGACGTGATGACCGAGGCTATGTCGCGCGACCCCGCGCTAGGCGCGCTCGGCAGCGTCAGTTACCCGGTCTGCGAAATCGAGCCGCCGCGATGGTTCGAGGGCTTCCGGGCGGACTACGCGGTCTTCACCGAACAGGACCTGGCCGCGGCCGGCGACGCTCACTGGGGCCTCTTCAGCGCCGGGATGAGCATTCGCAAGACCGCCTGGCTGCAACTGCTCCGCGACGGTTTCGACTTCAGCATCTCGGGCGCGATCGGCTCTAAGCTGGGACGGGGCGAGGACAGCGAATTGACCTTTGCGCTGCGCGAGGCTGGATGGAAATTGCGGATCGAACCGCGGCTCCGTTTCGAACATTTCATCCCGGCCTATCGTCTCAACTGGGCGTACTTGCGCAGGCTCAAGCGAGAAAGCGCGATCTCCACGGTTACGCTGGACGCCTACAATCTGCCCGCCGATCATGGCACCGGCATTAAGAGCCGCTTGCGCAAAAACTGGGGCTGGCACGCGATGGCCGCGGCCAAGGCGCTGCTCAAAGATCCGCGGATGCTCGTGCTCGCGCCGTTCCGCGCGATGGAGGGCGATCCCGCTGTCCTGGTCTACGAGGGATGGCGCGGCAGGTTGAGCGGCCTGATCCGCCTACGGGGCAAATATCGGGCGGCGATGCTCAAACAGCGGCGATGGAAAGTGCGTGAGCCGCGCGCATGACGCTGATGGGCAAGCCCCGGATCGGCATCGACTTCTCCAGCCTCGACCATCTGAGCATTCGCAACGGGCAGTATCGTTACGCCGTCGATCTTGTCCGGGGCTTGGCCGAGCTCAAGCCCGAGGCCGATTTCATACTGCTGGGCTCGCATTCGGCGCCCGTCGCCGAAGTGCAGGGAGTATTCGAGCGACCGGGCTGGCGCTACTTACAGTTCAAGCGGTTCGAGGGACGCGGATCTCTCTATCGGAATCAAGTCGCCCTCGCGTGGATCGCGCTACGCGAAAGGACTGACCTGCTCCACGTTTTGCACAGTCCAGTGCCGCTCCTCGCGCCGTGTCCGTTGGTGGTTACGATTTTCGATCTGATGTACGAGCTTTTTCCGGAATATGCCGATGCGGTCAAATCACGGCCCTATCGCATCGATCGATGGGCCGTCACGCGTCGTGCGCGCCGCGTGATTTCGATCTCGGCCACCACCTCCGATGACCTGGTTCGCCGATGGGGAATTCAACGAGCCAGGATCGACGTGGTTCCCTTGGGCAGTTCTTTCGTCGCGTCCGCGCATTCGCGCTCCGAAAACCGCGATAACCGGGACCGCTTCGGTGAACTGTGCTCCGGCGAAACTCTGCTCTCGCCCTACAACCTGGAGCCGCGCAAGAACCTCGCGGGATTGCTCAAAGCGGTCGCTATCCTGCACGGCCAACGCCCCCGGTTGCGGCTTTTGCTTTTCGGACGCGCCGCGGTCAACCCCGCGCGCGAGCAAGAGTTCGACAGGACGGTCGCCGAACTCGGACTGCGCGACGCGATACATCTTCTGGGGCTCGTCGACGATGCGGATCTGGCGTGGCTGTATGGCCATACCACGATGTTTGTATTCCCCTCGCTGTACGAGGGTTTCGGGCTGCCGGTGGTGGAAGCGATGGCCTCGGGCGCATGCGTGGTCGTGCGCAACGCTTCGGCGATGGCCGATATAGTGGGAGAGGCCGGCGCCCAGGTTGAGACCGCCGACTCCTGAGGCGCTCGCGGCCACCATCTCGGCGCTCCTGGATAGACCCGAGCGGCGGGCAGAACTCGCTACGGCGGCGCGCCAGCGTGCCGCCGCCTTCAGTATCGAGCGGATGGCCCGGCTGACCTACGCCAGTTACCGCACGGCTCTCGGTGGAGTGCGTCAGCGTCCGATGAATTCAGACTGACCTCTCCCGCCGCTCGCGGCGACCTCTCCTGGGTCAAGGAGAGGTGAAGAACTCACTGCGGCAGTTACGCAAAGGTAATTATCCCTTGACTGCGACCCTCGCAGGCAAAGTTCTACAGTGAAGGGAAAGTGGCCTACGCAAAGGTCTCTCGGTAAGGAGAGTTTCGATTTTTTCCGGGAAGGCCCGGCAAATCACGCGGCATAAGATGCCGCGCGAGATCCTTCGACTCGCGCAACGCTCGCTCAGGATGACTAGCTTCTGGAAGTCAGGCGAAGAAGATCCGTCGCTTCGCGTACATCCTTCACTCCGCTGAGGACGATCCAAAGAGCGCCTTTTTTCGGGTCATCCTTGTATGTCGAATCAGGTAGGAGGAGAGAAGCGGAGGCGGGAGACCGAGGTCATCCGGGGTCGGAAAAGGCCGTCGCTCAGCCAGGCTCCCCGCCGCGCACAGCAAGGGGCAAGATAACCCGAACAGTCGCCAGGGCGAGCAGAGCCCGCATCGTGCGCAAGGATGGGTGAAGCCCCGAGGAGCAAGCGCATGGAAGCGGTCTACGCGGGAATCGATATATCGAAGCAGTGGCTGGACGTAGGGTTGTGGCCGGGGGCGGAGACTTTCCGGCTGAGCAACGATGCGAGCGGAGTCGCGGAGTTGGCCGAGCGGCTGCGGGCCCTGGGTTCGCGCGCGGTGGTGCTGGAGTCTACCGGCGGATGGGAGGTGCTGGCCGCCAGCGAGTTGCATGCCGCAGGCCTGACGGTGGCGGTAGTAAACCCGCGCCAGGTGCGCGAGTTCGCACGTTCGCTGGGAACGCTGGGTAAGACCGACCGGCTCGACGCCGTGGTGCTGGCGCAGTTCGCCCAATCCAGCCATAGCAACGGGCGGCTGGTGGCGAGGCGGTTGGCGGACGAGGCGGAGCGCGAGCTCAAGGCCCTGGTAGTCCGCCGCCGGCAACTGGTCGGGATGCTGGTGGCAGAGACCAACCGCCGCGAGCGCGCGCCCAAAGTTGTCCGCCAGAGCATCGTGCAAACCATCAAAGGGCTTAAGCGCGCAGTGGCGCAAGTGGAGCAGCAGCTCAAGCAGGTGCTGGCTGGTTCGCCGCCGCAGCAGCGCAAAGCCACCCTGCTCACCGCGGTCCCCGGGGTGGGTCCGCAGCTGACCTTTACCCTTATTGCCGAACTGCCCGAGCTCGGACAACTCGGACGGCGCCAGATTGCCTCGCTGGTGGGAGTAGCTCCGCATCCGTATGAGAGCGGCAAGTTCAAGGGCCGCAGAATGATCTGGGGCGGACGGGCCAGCGTGCGCACCATGCTCTACATGGCGGCGCTCAGTGCGGTCCGCCACAATCCCTTGCTGCGTACCAGCTATCAGGCCCTGCTCGCACGCGGCAAAAGCAAGAAACTCGCGCTGGTCGCTTGCATGCGCAAACTCCTCACCATCCTCAACGCCATCGCCCGCGATTCCTCCCCTTGGAACCCTTCTCATCGCCTTGACTTCCTACACAGTCGCTGAGCGCAGCGAAGGACCTCGCGCGGTCCTCCGCGCGTCAGATCGTGACGATTCGACGGCTCAATCGATGTTCCGAGTGCGACAGGGTCGATCCAACTCCTCGTTAAAAGCCGCGAATCGAGGATTACGCGTTGAGGACCGCCCGAGATCTTTCGACTCCGGCAGTCTCCGCTCAAGATGACCGGAGAAAATAGAATCGTTCTGTCTAAGCCTGAGGAGAGGCGAAAAATGCTCGCGTCATCCGCCGGGCTTTTTTGGCGTATCCGATAAGCGCTTGCCGCCCTTGCGCGCGAGTCTTACCCGTTCGAGATACTCGCCGAGCCGCCCTTCATAACCCCGCTCGGAGGGTTCGTAGTAGCGGCGCTCGCCCAGTTCCTCGGGCATGTAGTGCTGCTCGTTGATGGCGCCCTCGGAGTCGTGCGGATAACGGTAGCCCTCGCCGTATCCCAGCTTGCGCATCAGGCTGGTCGGCGCGTTGCGCAGATGAAGCGGCACCGGGAGCGCGCCGCGCTCGACGGCGTCGGCGCGGGCCTTGAGCATCCCACGATACGAGGCGTTGGATTTCGGCGCGCAAGCGAGGTAGGTGACGCCTTGCGCGAGCGGGATCGCCCCCTCCGGCATCCCGACAAAATCGACCGCGTCCTTTACCGATAGCGCAAGCTGAAGCGCGCGCGGGTCGGCGTTGCCGACGTCCTCGGCCGCGAAGATGACCATCCGGCGCGCGACGAACAGCGGATCCTCGCCCGCCTCGAGCATCCGGGTCATCCAGTATAGCGCCGCGTCAGGGTCGCTGCCGCGCATGCTCTTGATGAAGGCCGAAATGACGTTGTAATGCTCCTCGCCGGCACGGTCGTAGAGCAGCATCTTCTGTTGCGCCGCCTCGCGCACCTGCTCGGGCGCGATCGCCGTGCGGCCCGCCGCGCGCGCGAGCGTCGCCGCGACCTCCAGCGTGTTGAGCGCGCGCCGCGCGTCGCCCGCGCCAAAGCGCACCAGTTCGGCGATCGCCTCGTCCTCGAAGGTAAGGCCGCTGGCGCCCAGGCCGCGCGCGGTGTCGCCGAGCGCCCGGCGCAGAATCGCCTCGATATCTTCGTCGCCGAGCGCGCGCAGCACCAGCACGCGGGTCCGCGAGAGCAGCGGCGCGATTACCTCGAAGGAGGGATTTTCGGTGGTCGCGCCGATGAGCGTGATGAGTCCGCTTTCGACGTGCGGCAGAATTGCGTCCTGCTGCGCGCGGTTCCATCGATGGATCTCGTCGATGAAGACTACTGTGCGGCGCCCGCCGGCTTCCAGTTCGCGCCGCGCCTCCTCGACCGCCTCGCGCAACTCGGCGATTCCCGCCGACACGGCCGTGATCGTGCGAAAGGATGCTCCGGATTGTTGCGCGAGCAAAAGCGCGATCGTGGTCTTGCCGCTGCCCGGCGGTCCCCACAGGATGATCGACGGCAGCGCGCCCGCCGCCAGCATCCGGCTGAGCATCTTGTCGGGACCAAGCAGATGCTCCTGGCCGACGACTTCGTCGAGGCTCCGCGGACGCATCCGGTCCGCCAACGGCTGGGCGGCCGGCGTACGGGCGGGAAAGAGACCTGGCTCTGGAGGGGTTTTGCTGCGCCGCCCGGCCATAGGCATGGACCGTAGCACAGCGGGCTCGCGGGCCGCATCCGACCCGCCGCAGTGAGGCCCTCCGAAAGGATGTTTTTATCGACGCGCGGCGCCGTACCGATTGCCAGCGGGGCTCGCGTAGCCTAGCCTTGAAGGCCGGGCCGGACACGGGTGCCGGCACCACTTCAATGATCGTCGGAATCGATATCGGCGGATCGACCACTGACGCGGTGACGGTCGACAACGGCGACTACCATGTCGTCACGATCGAGGCCAACGACCCGATCGGGGCGGCCGCCGGAGCGCTCGGCAAGCTGGTCGAAGAGTATGGGCTCAAACTCGATCAGGTGGCATGCGTGGCGGCCACCGGAGCGGGATCGCGCGCGCTCTCGGCGACGTTGCTCGGACGGCCGGTGGTCAAGGTGAGCGAGTTCACCGCGATCGGAATCGGCGGCACGTCGCTCTGCGGCAAAAGCGACGCGCTGGTGGTTTCGCTCGGCACCGGCACCGCGATGGTCTCGGTGCACGGCGACAAAATCGAGCATTTCGGCGGCACTGGTCTCGGCGGCGGCACGTTGCGCGGGCTTTCCAAGCACATGCTCGGCGTGTCGACCCTGCAAACGCTGGAGGCGCTGGCCGAACGCGGCGACCTGAGCCGGATCGATCTCACCGTGCGCGACATCGCGGGCGGTCCGCTGGGCGATCTGCAGCCCGGCGCGACTGCGGCCAACTTCGGCAAGATCGGCGCCGACGCAACCAATGAGGACAAGGCGCTCGCGATCATGAACATGATCGTCGAAGTGGTAAGCGTGTTGAGTTTCGCGACCGCGCGCGCCTGCGACCAGCGCGACATCGTGCTGACCGGCAAGCTGACGCGGGTATTCCGTTTCATGCAGCGCCAGAAACGGATGGACCTGATGTTCGCCCGCTTCACGATTCCCGAGCACGCCGACTACGCAACCGCGATCGGCGCGGCCCGCGCGGCCGGCGGCCCTAACCGCTGACGGCGCCGCGCCGGTGCGCGGTTCGAGCCGATTCGGGCCGGTTCGATTGACCGTTTTTCCCGCAACAGGAGTGTCGATGGGTTCGGAACTGCTCAGCGGATTCAGAATGCTCGACCTTGCCGACGAGAAGGGAGCGCTGTGCGGCAAGATCTTCGCCGACATGGGCGCCGACGTGATCAAGGTCGAGCCGCCGCAGGGTTGTTCGACCCGGCGCATTCCGCCCTTCGTCGACAACCTGCCGGACGCTGACCGCAGCCTGTATTTCATCGCCTACCAGGCTGGCAAGCGATCGGTGACGCTGAACCTCGACTCGCCCGACGGCCGCGCGCTGTTCGAAGATCTCGTACGCAAGTCGGACTTCCTGCTGGAGTCGTTCCCGGTCGGCTACCTGGAATCGATCGGCCTTGGCTACGAGCGGCTCGCCGCGTTCAACCCGCGAATAATCCTTACCTCCGTAACGCCGTTCGGCGACGCCGGCCCGGGCCGGAACTACAAGGCCTGCGATATCGTCTCATGGGCCTCGGGCGGTCCGATGTTCCTGATGGGCGAGGAGGGTAAGCCGCCGCTCGAGCTTAGTCTGCCGCAGGCCGGACTACACGCCGGCGCCGAGGCGGCGGTCGCCTCGCTGCTGGCGCATTACCCGCGCGAGATTGAAGGGCACGGCCAGCGCGTCGTGGTGGACATGCAGGCCTGCGTCGCGTGGACGCTGATGAACGAGCAGGCTATGCCGATCCTGCACGGCGATTACATCAGGCGCAGTGGCGTCTACTACACGGCGATCGGCGCGCGGCGCAAACTGGTTTATGAGTGCAAGGACGGTTACGTCTCGACGATACTCGCGGGCGGCTCCGGCGTCGGCACGACCTCGATGAAAGGGCTGGTCGAATGGATGGCCGGTGGCGGTTTCGCCGCCGACTGGATGATCAAAAAGGACTGGGGAAGCTGGGTGCCGGGAATCCTGATGAAGGCGACCGACGCGGACCGCGAGGAGATAGCCGACCTCGAAGATCGCGTGCAGCGCTTTTTCAACACGATGACCAAGCGCGAAATCTACGCCGAAGCGCTCAAACGGCGCATCCTACTCGCCCCCGTGGCGACCGCCGCGGATATCGCGGACGATGAGCAACTCAAGGCCCGCAATTTCTTCGTACGCGTCGAGCACGACACGCTCGGCCGCACGCTCACGCTGCCCGGCGCGTTCGCGAAGTTCGGCGTCACACCGGTCGGGCCGGGACGCCGCGCGCCGCGCCTGGGCGAGCACAACGGCGAGGTATGGGGCGAGTTGCTGGGAATCGACGGCACGCGCCTCGGCCGCCTGCGCGCGACCGGGGCGATCTGAGGGCCGGCACAATCCGGGGAGTGGAATGGCTTCGATGAGACGTTATGCGCTTGAGGGAATACACGTGCTGGACTTCTCCTGGGTCGGAGTCGGGCCCATCACGACCAAATACCTCGCCGATAACGGCGCCGACGTTATCCGGATCGAATCGCTTGCGCGGCCCGATATCCTGCGTCTCGCGCCGCCGTGGAAGGACGCTCAGCCCGGCATCGATACGAGCCAGTTCTTCGCGAGCTTCAACACCTCGAAACGGAGCATCACGCTGGATCTCGGCAAGCCCAAGGCGCGCGAGTTGGTGCTGAAACTGCTGCCGTGGGCCGATATCGTGGCCGAAAGCTTTACGCCCAAGGCGTTGCGCAAGTGGGAACTCGGCTACGAGCATCTGCGCGCGGTCAAGCCGGATCTCATCATGCTTTCGACCTGCATGCAGGGTCAGACCGGACCCAATGCGCTTTACCCGGGGTTCGGGCAGTTGATGGCTGCGTTGAGCGGCTTCTACCACATCGCCGGCTACTCGCCCGACGAGCCGCCCTCCCCACCCTACGGGGCATACACCGATTTCATCGCGCCGCGCTTTGCGGCTTGCGCTCTTCTGGCCGCGCTCGACTATCGCCGGCGCACCGGGCGCGGACAATACATCGATATGTCGCAATACGAGGCCGCACTGCACAACCTTGCGCCGGCGCTGGTCGATTACTTCGCGAGCGGCCGCGTCGCGGGGCCGGCCGGAAATCGCTCGGAGCGCTACGCTCCGCACGGCGCCTATCGATGCGCCGATCTCGGCGGTCATGAGCGATGGCTGGCGCTCGCGGTTGCCAACGAAGAGGAGTGGCACGCGCTGCTTGCCGCTCTGGGCCAGTCGGCCGACGATTCGCGCTTCGCCACGATGGCCGCGCGGATGGAGAATCGCGCGGCGCTCGACGAGTTCGTCGGCGCGCTGGTACGCGAGCGCGACGCCGACGCCCTCACCGTGGCGCTGCAGGCCGCGGGCGTCTCGGCTTATCCGGTGCAGAACTGCGTCGATATCCATCGCGACGACAATCTCGAATCCTTCGGCTTCTGGCAGTGGCTCGATCACAAAGTGATGGGCCCGTCACCGTACGAGGGTATCGCGCATCGGCTCGAACGCACGCCGGGCGAGTTGCGCACCCCCGCGCCGACGATCGGCCAGCACAACGACGAGGTGTTCGGGAAAATGCTGGGACTCGACCCGGCCGAGATCGCGCGGCTCAAGGAAGAGCGGGTGATCTTTTGAACGTCCGTGACGGCGGCCCTCGCGGGCGCGCCCGGGCGTAACGCATCGGAGCCTGATTTGCGATTCGAGCTGATAATCGCGCTGCGCTATCTGCGCGCGCGGCGCAAGGACGCGTTTATCTCGATTACCACGCTGTTCACGGCGGTGGGCGTTACGATTGGCGTGGCCGCGCTGATCGTGATGCTCGCGGTGATGAGCGGATTCGAGACCAATCTGCGCCAGCGGCTGCTCAGCCTGAGCCCGCAAGTGCAGGTGCAAAGCTTCGGTGGCTCAATGTCCGACTACGCGGCGATCGAGAGCCGTATCGATGGCACCGCCGGCGTTGCCGGGTCGGATCCATTCGTCGTAGGCCAGGGCCTGATCAGCGCGGCGCACGGCATCGCGGGAATAGTGGTGCGCGGAGTCGAGCCGCGCAACCCGGTCGTCGTGTCGCGGCTTCAGCACTACGCCGACGCGGCATCATTGCGGATGCTCGAGCGTGGCCCGGCCGGCGGCGCCGGCAGCAAGGCCCGTCCCGTCGACGGTCTGCTGGTCGGCGCGACCCTGGCCGACAAGCTCAAGGTCAAGGCCGGCGACCCGGTGCGAATCGTGGCGCCGATAATTACCGGCCCTAATTCCCAGCTCAGCACCCGCAGCGCCGATTTCAGGGTCGCGGCGGTTTTCAGTTCGGGCGTCCAGTTCATCGACAGCGAAGTAGTCTTCATGGGACTCGCCACGGCGCAGGATTTCTTTGGACGCCCGGGGAAGGCCGACGGAATCGAGGTGAAGCTCAACAACCTCGATCAGACGACGGCGGTCACCAATGCGCTGCGCGGCAATCTCGGCAACACCTTTCGCGTGACCAACTGGATGGAGTACGACCAGGCGGCGTCGGCCGGGTTCGCGATGCTCAAGCGGCTGTACGCGATGGTGCTGCTGCTGCTGATCGGGGTCGCCGCGTTCAACTTGATCGCGACGCTAATCATGGTCGTGATGGAAAAGCGCAAAGACATAGCGGTGCTGCTGGCGATGGGCGCGACGCCGGGCGAAGTGCGGCGAATTTTCCAGTTCAAGGGGATAATCGTCGGCGCGGCCGGGACCGCGCTTGGGCTGGCTATCGGAGCTGCCGCCTGTTTTGCGCTCGCTCGCTACCAGTTCATCCATATACCGAGCAAAATCTACGGCATCTCGACCGTACCGATCGACGCCGAGCCGCTAAGCTTTGTGCTGGTAGCGGTGGCCTCGATGGTGCTGTGCTACCTGGCGACGATTTACCCGGCCCGGCAGGCCTCGCGCGAGACACCGGTCGAGGTCTTCCGCTCATAAGCGAACGGCTTCGGCGGATTCGCCTGTACGCAATCTCAGCTAGTCGGAATGGTATTAGCGCCCGCTCGGCGCGCACGAAAAGGAAGCGCGTCCGGCATTCGCACCGGCGGACAAACTAACTCATAGGCTTCGACCGTCGCCCAGGGGCTAAGGGCGCATCGCGGCCGCAGACTCTACTGGTTGGAGCGGTCTATGACGTTGGAAGGCTTGGCCACCAGCTTAGGCTTGCGAATCACGAGAGTTTCGTGACCGCGAACTTTGATCGTGCGGGCGGCTTCGGATTGCGAGCTGGAGCCTGCGCCGTCGATTTCATTCTGCCTGGGCCGTGCCGTGGTTCGCCGCCGACGCCAGTTACTCAGCTCCTGCGAGAGCTTGGTAGCCAGCGAGTCGTTGTTCTGGTCAGCGTCCATTGCGGACTGGTTCTCCTTGTCGATGTCGCGCGTACTATCCTGCGAACTCATGTGAAGTATTCCTTTTCTCCTCCCCACACCGGTTTTGTTCCGGCGATAAAGATACTTTTAAGATAGGTTTGAAAGATGGGCGAGGCCGTGGGTCCGCCTGATAAGACGGTACGCTGTGCGGCCTCACCACCTGTTTCTATTGTCCATTCAGCGCCGGAAGCGGCGGCAGTTGCCCGCGCTCTCCAGCCCTAGTCGATTTTTCAGAAGTATTGTCGGAATAGTTAGCGGGTTCTATCTCTGGCTCCCCGGCCCCCGCGCGCACTTCGGCTTGGGTCCGCGGACGGTGTGGTCGGTTTGATTTAGCCGAATAGGCTCTGTAGCCGAAGCGCCAGGCCCATATCCCCTGAAATCTTGAGCTTTCCGGTCATGAAGGCCATCTGGCCATTGAGCTTGCCATTGACCATATCCAGGTAGTCACTGGCGCTCATGGAGATCGTGATGTTGGGTGAAGGGGCTTTCCCTTCCTTGAC
This sequence comes from uncultured delta proteobacterium, assembly GCA_963755905.1. GTDB lineage: Bacteria > Desulfobacterota > Binatia > Binatales > Binataceae > JAKAVN01. Next base: position 950,826 of record CAVWLM010000001.1, on the reverse strand, counting down.
TTCGCACTGCTCGTTGGCGATTACCGTGTACCACTGGCCGCCGCCGTCGCCTGAGAGGTCGAACTGATAAGTCGCGTTCAGACCCTTCGCGGCGTCTTTCTTGAACCGCGAAGCCATATTATCGAAGACCTCTTTGCACGAAGACGCAGTCTCAGCCATTTGTAAACGCGGCCTCCCGAAAGGGCGCAATAGATAGGTTCCTCTGACCACTCTAAGCGTCACTCGAAAAGAATGTCAATAGCTAGATTATCCAGCGGAGCGCAAATCACAATCTTAAGCAGATAAAATTTAAGCAAATCGGAATCTTGTGAAGACCATCCTGTGGAGACCCTTCACGCGCCGTTAACCTGCCGCGTCACTCCGCGCGCCGTTCTTTCACCCGGCGAGTCTCCACTAAAAGCCGAATACCCTTCCGACCGCGACGCGGATCAGATTGGTGCGTACCGTTACGGGCGCCGCGCCCTCGGCTATCGTCACCGCGCGCTCGCGGTCGAGCTTGTTCGCCACCTCACCGTCAAGGTACGCGTCGTGGCCGATAACTTTCACCGTGACGCCGGTCAACCCGGCGCTGGCGAGGGCTTGCGAGATCTGTACCTGGCGCGCGGCCCATACCGATGTATCGGTGGTCGTCTGGTCGATAACGTCGGTGACCCCGCTGACGCTCCGCGCGGTGCGCACGGCGACACGCTTTGCGTCATCGTCGAAAACCTTGCCGTAAAGCGTCACCACACTTCCGTTGGTATACGCATTGACCCGCCTGAGGTTCCGGTTGGAACGCAAGGCCGATTGGACCTGCTCCAGCAAGGAAGGCTTGGGCGGCCGTACCGCGGCAAGCTCGCGCCGTTTGTGCCTGGGACGGGGCGGCTCCGCGACGACCGGCGGCGGAGCCGGCGCCTCGGCCGGAGGAGGCGGCGCGATGGTTGGTGCGGCGACCGGGGCGAAGGCGTATTCGGGAGACGAAGTCGTTCCCAGCGCGGCCACCTTGGTGGCGAGGTCCGAATCGACAGCGCTCTCCTGAGCGGCGTCGCGTACGAAGATTAGAGGGTAGTCCGCGGTGACCTCGCCGCCGCCGATCGGCGCGAACGTCCATCCCATCATCGCCTTGACCACCGCCGCGTCGAGTTCGGGATTGGGCGAGGTGGAGGTCCGCACTTCGGCGCCGGTGACCGCGCCGCTGGGCGCTACCGTAAGCCGCACCATCATCCCGTCGTCGATCGCCGCCCCGCCCGCCAACACGCCGCGGTAGCTGTCGAGCAATGCGCCTTTGCCGGAATCGAAAGCCTTGCGCGCCGCATCGATACTGCGTTCGGGCGCCGCCGCCGAATCACCGAACGTTTGCATCTGCACGCCATGCGCCAAGTCGACCGCCGGACCGCTGGCGATGGGCGCCGCACTCGCCGTTGGGGACGGAGATGCCTCGGCGGTCTTCGGCGGCGAAATCGCGGGCGCGGCGCTCAGATGGATTGCGAGCCAGGCGCCGGCGGCCAACGCGACGATCGCCGCGGCCGAGTAACCGACCACGCTTAGCAGGGGCCGCCGCGGTTCATCATCGCCCTCGTCATCGGGCGGTACGGGCGGCGTGAACTGGGTCGCGGTCACCCTATCCTGGGCGGGAACATAGTTCTCGGGGCTCACCCGCGTTCCCGCGGCCGCACCGCGGGATGTGGCACCGCGGGCGGGCGCCGACCCGCCTGCGGGCTCCGCGCCACCGTTGACCGGAAGCCGCGCGCCGCAGAAATTGCATATTACCTCGCCCGGCTCGGCCCTGCCGCCGCATACCGGGCACTCGATTCGTTCCTCGCGGCCGTCAACCATTTTTGCGGTACCGGCGGCTGCCGGCCCGGCGGTGAGCGGAGTACCGTCGGTTTCGCAAAACGACTCGGCGTCGGGATAGGTCCTGGCACATCGTGGACAGGTCTTCATGGCTTAAGGATGCCCTTCCGGATACATCGCCGAACCCGATGTCTTCTCCATCTGCTCTCGTTTCCCCGGTTCGATGATATCCGCAGGGCTACACGCAACGCTACGCTCCAGGCACACCCGCGGTTTCGCGGCGCTTACAGCAGCAGCGCCCTGAACAGCTATAGGCCAAGGAGAGGGTTAGGGAGAGGTTCAATGGTCGATTTTCGCCAGCCGTCTCGAAGTGCGTGTGCCGAGGTGCAATTCAGACGAACCTCTCCTACCGCTCGCGACGCTCGCGGCGACCTCTCCTGGGTCAAGGAGAGGTGAAGAGTCTCGCCTCGCCAGTTATGCAAAGCTCTCTACTAAAGGAGAGGGCAGAGAGCCGCCTTTGGCGTCTTTGGGCGGGCGTCCGCACCGCTTGGTCTGCACATCGGCCCGCGGCAAGTTTGCTGTGCAACGCGCGCGATTTAGACTGCGTCACCCTCGAGACGAAAGCCTATCTTGAGGGTTACCTGGAATTCCGGCTCGCCTTTTGAACTTACCGCTCCGCGGATGTTCTGGACCTCGAACCAGTCAATGTTACGCAGCGTCTGGCTGGCTTTTTTTACCGCGTTGCGGATGGCTTGATGGATGCTCTCGTCGGAGACGCCAACCACGTCGACTATCTTGTAGGTTTTATCGGGCATCGGATTTTCTCCCGGCGCTTGCGCGCCACGGCTGCGGGCGACTTCCCTGCATTAAACCCCTGATCGCAAGACCCCCAACGCACATAGCAGCGGCCCTGCCCATTTACGGCCGCGTGCCTGAAAACGATACCGCGAACGCGGAGGCATCGTCCACCGCTCTCACGTCGAGCAGGAAGGCCCCATCCACGATCCGTCCGATGACCGGCGGACGGGCCGCCCGGAACATCGCGGCGATCGCCTCGGGCGCAAGTTCCGGATGAGTCACGCGAACGGCGCGGGAGGGAATCTGTTCCGTAGGCTGCGCGCCCGATCCGATTTGCGAGAGCGCAGGCACAACCTCGAGGCCGAAACCTCCGCCGAGGCGCTCGGCCAGGATCTCGCGGGCGCGCTCGGCGATCAACTCGAGTTCGCCGGCCGTGCGACTGAGATAGCGCAGCGTCGGCAGCGTCGCGGCGAGGTCGCCAGAGCGTAGATAGAGCCGGAGCGTCGCTTCCAGAGCGGCCAAGGTAAGTTTATCGCAGCGGAGCGCCCGCCGAAGGGCGTTCCCGCGCATTCGCTCGACCAGTTCGCGCCGTCCCACCGCTATTCCCGCCTGCGGTCCGCCAATCAGCTTGTCGCCCGAAAACGTGACCAGCGCGGCGCCCGCCGCGATACGCTCGGCAACCATCGGCTCGTGCGGCAGGCCGAGCCGGCCCAGATCGATAAGGGCGCCGGCACCCAGATCCTCGACCACGTCAATCTTGTGGCGCCGTCCGATTTCGACCAGTTCGGCCAGCCCGACCTCGGCGGTGAAACCGACCACCCGATAGTTCGAGGGATGGACCTTGAGCAGCAGCGCGGTGTCGGGACCGATGGCGCTTTCGTAGTCGGCGGGATGAGTGCGATTGGTGGTGCCGACTTCGCGAAGCCGGGCGCCGCTATGCGCCATCACGTCGGGCAGCCTGAACGAGCCGCCGATTTCGATCAGCTCGCCGCGCGAGACCACGACTTCGCGCCCGGCGGCGAGCGAGTTGAGCAAAAGCAGCACGGCGGCGGCGTTGTTGTTGACCACGGTCGCCGCCTCGGCGCCGGTCAGTGCGCACAACTCCTCCTCGACCAGCGCGTCGCGTTCACCGCGTCCGCCGCTCTCGAAGTCGTATTCGAGATTGACCGCCGATCGCGCCGCGGCGGCTATCGCGTCGATTGCCGGCTCGGCCAGCAGCGCGCGTCCCAGGTTGGTATGGAGCACCACGCCGGTCGCGTTGATCACGGGACGCATCGACGGCTCGTCGGCTTCGATAGCGGCGCGCGTGCGCCGGACTATGTCTTCGACCATCGCCTGGCGCGTGAGCGCGGCAGGCGCGGCCGAGAGGATAGGCTTCGAGAGGAGCGCGAGCCGCAGGTCGGCCTGGGCCCGGCGCACCATCAGCTTGACGTACCCGCGCGCGAGCCCGTCAATTCCGGCTACGCTATCGCACGCGCGCAGGCACTCGTCGACCGGCGGCATCGCGCGCAGCAACTCGGCGCGCGCGTCCCCGGATTTTCGTGCGGAGGTCACGCGGCCTTTCTTTGACGAAGTGGAACTCATCCGAGACCCGCTTTGTTCAAGACGAACGCCTCGCTATCCGCGCCGTCCGCGGCCCTGGCCAGGCTCTCAGGCCGCCCGATCGCGAGCGGTCTGAGCGGCCGCGATAACCGAAAGCCTCGCGATCAGGATAATGCCGCAGACGAGCGCCGCCACGGCCGACACCGCAACCGCGATCTGCGGGCTGATGCGCTCGCCGATATAGCCGACCTCGAGGCTGCCAATCGGCGCGAGCCCGATGAACGACAGCGTGTACATGCTCATTACGCGGCCGCGCAGTTCGTCCGAGACGAACATCTGCAGCATCGTGTTGCTGGTCGCGGTATGGTTGATCAGCCCCGCGCCGATCAGCATCTGCGCGAGCAGCGACAGCCACATCTTTGATGAGAAACCAAAGACAAAAATTCCTGCCGCCGAGCCGAAGAGTCCGAAGATGAGGTTCTGACGGAACGCGCGCGGCGTCGTACACGAAGCCAGCACGAGGCCCCCGAGCAGCGCTCCCACGCCCTGGGCGGCGAGCAGGAAGCCATAGGCGCGGGCGCCGCCATGCAAGACGTCGCGGGCGAATACCGGAATCAACACCGAGTACTGCATCCCGAAGCCCGCATTGAGCGCGATCAGAAGCAGCAGGTAGAAACTCGCGCGATGGTGCCAGATGTAGTCGAAGCCCTCGCGCAGGCGCATGAACATCGCCGAGCCGATGCGCGGCAGCTCGCGCGCGACCAGTTCCATCTCGAGCAGGCTCCAGATGACCGCGATGTAGCTCAGCCCGTTGAGGAAAAAACATCCCGCAATACCGATTGTGCTGATCAGGACGCCGGCGACGGCAGGTCCGACCACGCGCGCGCCATTGAAGATCATCGAGTTGAGCGCGATCGCACTGGGCAAATCCTCGCGCCCCACCATCTCGACCACGAAGGCCTGCCGCCCCGGCATATCGAACGCTGTCACCAGGCCGTTCAACGCGGCCAGTATTACGACGTACTCGACCCGCACCACACCCGACCAGGTAAGCGCGGCCAGGATGAACGCGCTCAGCATCAGCAGCACCTGAGTCGTGACGATTAGCCGGCGGCGATCGGCATGGTCGACCACCACTCCGGCGAACAGTGTCACCAGCAGCACCGGCAGGAACCCGGCGAAGCTGACCACCCCGAGCATCAGGGCGGAGTTGGTAAGCTTGAGCACGAGCCATCCCTGCGCCACCGATTGCATCCAGGTGCCGATGAGCGAGATGAACTGGCCGCCAAAGAACAGGCGGAAATTGCGATGGTGCAGCGCGCGGAATGCGCCGGGCGCGCCGGCCAGAGGTTCGGCAAGCGGTTCTGAATCGAACGGCGCGGCGCCGGCGGCCGGGTCACTCCCGGCGGACGTGGAAGTATCTATGGAAGCTCTCACTTGAGGAATGCGGTCAGTTTGCCAAAGTCCGAGGCGGCTGGCGAGTGTATCTTTGGACGGGTCAAATGGGCGATCGCGCCGGGATTCACGCGGAGGCGAGCGGTAGTGTAAGATTAACAGTATGTTTGGTGAACTGGTCCCGCGCGAAAAGAGCAAAGCCCCGTTTATCTCGGTCGAGGAAGCGCTCGAGGAGATCCGCCGCGGCCGCATGATCATCCTGATGGATGACGAGCAGCGCGAAAACGAAGGCGACCTCTGCATGGCCGCCGAACTGGCGACCACGGAAGCCATCAATTTCATGGCCAAGTACGGGCGCGGCCTGATTTGCCTGCCGATGGCGCCCGAACGAATCGACCAGCTCGGCCTGAGCATGATGGTCGGAGATAACCAGGCTCCGCTCGGCACCGCCTTCACCGTGCCGATAACCGCGCGGCGCGCCACCGGATCCGGTATCTCGGCCCGCGACCGGGCCACCACGATCCTTCAGGCGGTCCGCGAAGACGCGACCGGCGCCGAGTTCGTCAGCCCCGGCTATGTCTATCCGTTACGCGCGCGCGAGGGCGGCGTGCTGGTGCGGACCGGCCAAACCGAGGGCGGAGTCGACCTGGCGCGTCTGGCGGGGCTCAAACCGGCCGGGGTCATCTGCGAAATCCTCAAGGAAGACGGCACGATGGCGCGGCGCGATGACCTGGTGGATTTCGCCCGCGTCCACGGGCTTAGAATCGTGACCGTCGCCGACATCATCGAGTATCGGCTACGCAACGAAACGATGGTGCAGCGGATTGCCGAGGCGCGCCTGCCTACTCATTACGGCGAGTTTCGCGCCTTCGTGTATCGCAACCGGGTGGATTCGACCGAGCACCTGGTGCTGGTGATGGGCACGATCGATCCCGAACGCCCGGTGCGCGTGCGGGCGCATCGCGAGTACCTGCCCGGCGACGTCTTTGGTTACTCGCCGCGCAACACCCGCAGTCTTCTGCAATCCGCGATGCAGCGTATAGCCGCTTTGGGCGAGGGCGTGATCCTCTACCTCAAGCGCGAATCCGAAGCGATCGCGAGCGACATCGACAACAGCCGGGCGGCGGTTGCCGCGCGTCACAACTGGTATCTTCGGGCGAGTACCCATCTGAGCCCGCCTGAAGCCGATTTTCGCGACTACGGAATCGGCGCGCAGATCCTGCGCGACATCGGCGTGCGCAAGATGATCCTGCTCTCCGACCAGGCGCCACGGCTGGCCAATCTTCCCGGATATGGATTGGAGATCATCGGCAATGAGCCGCTTTCCGACGGCGAAGCCGTTCCCGGAAGCTGAGTGTCAGGCCGAGCCGGAGCTGGTTTGAGCCAAATGAGTACGAGGGGCGTCAGTTCGAGCCGGGTGAATTCGAGCGCGTGGAACCGCGTCTGAATAGACGGAACTGCTACAGGTCAGGCGGAACTACAGATCAGGCGGAACTACAAATCAGGATGATTGCAGGTGTTTAGTCGATTTCGCCGTCGGTGGCGCTCTTTCGAAGAATCGAGATCCAATCGCGCGAGATCCCATCGCGCGTGGGCCGGCGCACCTTCCCGGCCGCCCGCCGCGTTGGCGATTCTTGGTTTGTCGATCGCAATAGCCGCGCGACTCGCGTGGCCGTGTATCGCGAACGCGCAAGACTCGCAGAATCTCCCGAAGCCGTCGGAAGTCGTCAAAATCGACACCCTCAAGCTGGACGGCCCGCTCAAGCCGGGCGCCACTGTCCCGCTCGAGGTCGAGGCCGAGATTCTTCCCGGATGGCACATCAATTCGGACCATCCGAACTCCGCTGATTTCATCAAGACCACGCTCTCAGTGAGTCCACCGAAAGCGGTGAAGGCGGGCGCCGTCACTTATCCGGCAGCGGACGAAATCGCACCCGCATTCTCCGGCGGCGAGAAGCTCTCGGTTTTCACCGGCACGATGAAATTCACGGTGCCGCTAACCGCGGCGGCGGGTTTCAAGCCGGACTCGGGCGCTGAAGTAGCGGTTACGCTCGAATACCAGCCATGCAACGACAACATCTGTATGCCGCCAGCCAAGGTCAGTGCGACCACGCCGCTGGGCTCGGCGTCCACTACCTCGGCGTCGTCCCCACCTCACGCCGCGCTGGAACGCGCCCGATTGGTCGCCGTGGCTTATGGCGGCTCCGAGGGCGATTCGTCCGGCGATTCGGCCGAGGCCGCGTCGGCCGGCTCATCGGATGACGGCGGCTCGCAAGCGCCCGGGTCTGAACTGGCCAACATCTTTCTCGCCCATGGGATGCTGATTGGGCTGCTCGCGGTGCTCCTGGGCGGTCTCGCGCTGAATTTGACGCCGTGCGTTTATCCGCTGATCGGCGTGACGATCGCGTACTTCGGCAACCAGGGGGGCGGTCCGCGAAAAATCGCAGTGCTCGCGGTCATCTACGTGCTCGGGATCGCGCTTACGTTCTCGATGGCCGGTGTCGCCGTGGCGCTATCCGGAGGACTGTTCGGCGCGGCGCTGCAAAATCCGCTGGTGCTCATCGCTATCGCCGCGATGCTGCTGGTGCTGGCGGCTTCCAGCTTCGGGCTGTTCTCGCTGCAACCGCCGCAATGGATGATGCGCCGGGCGGGAATCGGGCGGCCGGGCTATCTCGGGTCGCTCGTGATGGGCCTTGGGATGGGCGTGGTCGCGGCTCCATGTATCGGGCCTATCGTCCTGGGACTGCTGCTGATGGTCGAACGCAGCGCGAGCCCGGTCTTTGGATTCGCGCTCTTTTTCACGCTGGCGATAGGACTGGGGCTGCCCTACATCGCGCTGGCCCTGGCGGCGGGCCACATCAAGAGCCTGCCGCGGTCGGGTGACTGGCTCGCATGGGTCGAGCAGCTATTTGGTTTCGTGCTGGTCGGGCTCGCGCTGTACTTCCTGGACCCGGTGGTACACGGCTGGACGATGCGAATCATGCCGTATTACGCGGTCGCCGCCGGTATTTTCCTTGGTTTCGCAACTCCGGCGGGCCGTCAGTGGCGTCCGTTCCTGATTTTCCGCAGCGTACTGGGAACATTCTCGCTCGGCGCGCTCGTCTGGATGCTGATGTTCTCGGCGTCCAAGCCGCCGACCCAACTCGCGTTCGATCCATACGACGTGGCTATCCTCAATCAGGCTCGCGCGGCCAATAAGCCGGTGCTGATCGATTTCAGCGCCGACTGGTGCGTTCCATGCCGCGAGATGGCACGCACGACATTCCGCGACCCGGCTGTTATCGAGGCGGCCTCCCACTTCGTGCGTCTCCAGGCCGACATCACTGAGCGCGACGATCACACTTCGCAGCTTGCCTCTGCAGTACGCGATAAGAGGGGTGCCGACGACCGTCTTCATCGACAAGCACGGCCGGATCTTGAAGCGTGAGGTCGGCTACGTGGATTCCGATCGCTTCCTGCGCGACCTGCGCGAGGTGGACGAGATGGACGGTCTGCCGGAGGTGCGCGCAACTCCTCTTGACCTGGACGCCCGGCTCGCGGACTTGCCTTAGCTTAGCCTCGGTCTTTCTTTTTCGCTGCCGCGGTTTCTCTGGACTGGGCGAGATTCGCATAAGTGTATCTTCAGGACGTTGAACGCACTTTTTCAAGGCTAAGTTTATCCGTGGTCCATCAACAAACATGATTCTATTTGGCTGCCGTAACATTTTCGTAAAACGGTTGTCATCGATGCCCATTGAAGTTTAGGATTATACCCAGAGAATCACACCTTTTGTATTTCCGCCATAATAATCAAACCATTGTTTGATTATTATAACCGATCCGCGAATTTCGCCGGTAACTTTCTTTACTTGGCGGGCTGTTTGGAATAGACTGGCTCCATTACAAACGCGTATCGGCATTTAATGAACATTCCACTGGATGACGTCGTGGATTGCACTCTTGCGAGAGCGTCCGGCCGGTGGAATTGGGGTCATCGCGGGGTGGTTTGAACCTTTCCTAATGGCAAACAAGCAAACGCAAGACAGTTACAGCGCTCAGTCGATCAGGGTCCTCGAAGGTCTCGAGGCGGTGCGCAAACGCCCCGGAATGTATATCGGCGATACCGCCGAGCGCGGACTGCATCATCTGGTCAACGAGATCGTCGACAATTCCGTCGACGAGGCGCTGGCTGGCTACTGCGACGAGATCAACGTCGCCATCCTGAGCGATAATCAGATTTCGGTCGAGGACAATGGCCGCGGCATCCCCGTCGATATGCATCCTACGGAGAAGCGCTCGGCGCTCGAAGTCGTGCATACCGTGCTGCACGCCGGCGGAAAGTTCGATCGCGGCGTGTACAAGGTCTCGGGCGGCCTGCATGGCGTCGGCGCGTCGGTGGTCAACGCGCTCAGCGAGGAATTCGAGGTCGAAGTCCGGCGCGACGGCAAACTATACTATCAGCGCTACGAACGCGGCGTGCCGCAGACCAAGGTCGAAGAGCGCGGCGCGACGAAACAGAAAGGCACCAAGACCACTTTCTCGCCCGACCCCAAGATTTTTCCCGAGGTCAAATTCAAGTACGAGACTATCGCGCGCTACCTGCGCGACATGGCCTACCTCAACGCCGGGCTGAAAATTCGCGTCAAGGACGAGCGCAACGGCAAGGCCGAGGAATTTCATTACGAAGGCGGAATCGCGGAGTTTGTCGAATCGCTGACGGCCGGCAACGATCAACTCAGCGACGTCATCTTTTTCAAGGGCGTGCGCGAAGGCGTCGATATTGAAGTCGCGCTGCAATGGACCAACGCCTTTCACGAGGTGATATTCACCTACGCCAACAATATCCACACCGTCGAGGGCGGCACCCATCTCTCGGGGCTCAGATCAGCGCTCACGCGGACCGTCAATTTCTACGCGCAGAAGAACAACCTGTTCAAAAACAAGGAGATGCGCCTGGAGGGCGAGGACGCCCGTGAAGGCCTGGTCTCGATAATCAGCGTCAAGCTGCCCGAGCCGCAATTCGAAGGCCAGACCAAGACCAAGCTCGGCAACTCCGAAGTCGAGGGGATGGTCGCGGCGCTGGTCAACGAGAAGCTCGGCGAGTATCTCGAAAAGAATCCCTCCGACGCCCGCAAGATCATCAATCGCGCGATCGAGGCCGCCACCGCCCGCGAGGCGGCGCGCAAGGCCAAGGACCTGGTGCGGCGCAAGGGCGCGCTCGATTCGGGCTCGCTGCCGGGCAAGCTCGCCGATTGCCAGGAACGCGACCCCGCGCGCAGCGAACTGTTCATCGTGGAGGGCGATTCGGCCGGCGGCTCCGCCAAGCAGGGCCGCGACCGCCGCGTGCAGGCGATTCTGCCGCTGCGCGGGAAAATCCTCAACGTCGAACGGGTGCGAATCGACAAGATGCTCTCCTCGCAGGAGTTGCGCACGCTGATAACGGCGCTGGGGATGGGTGTGGCGGACGAAAAGGACATCACCAAGCTGCGCTATCACACCGTCGTCATCATGACCGACGCCGACGTCGACGGTTCGCATATCCGCACGCTGCTGCTCACGCTGTTCTTCCGCCAGTTCATCGAGATCGTCGAGGGCGGCTATCTCTATATCGCGCAGCCGCCGTTGTTCCGCGCCAAGAAGGGCAAGCAGGAACGCTATCTCAAGGACGAAATCGCACTCGAGGACTATCTGACCGACCTTGGCGCCGAGGCGCTGACCTTTCTGTCCGGCAAGGGCAAGGAGGCGCGCGAGCTGCATGGCGTGCCGCTCAAGACCATGGTGCGCAAGGCGCTCGCGCGCGAGCGGATGTACGAGGGGCTCGCGCGGCGTTCGAAGGAACGTCCGATCGTCGAGGTAATGGCGCAGTTCACCGCCGACAAGCGCGCCAGCGACGAGAGCTTTCGCTCCGACAAGGCGCTCAAGGAACTCGCCGAAGCGATCGTCAAGGAGCTCAAGGGCAACCTGGTCTATCGAATCGAGCCGGAACGATTGGATCAGGAGACCGACGGCGCTTTACGCGCCATCTTCACGCATGTGCAAAACGGCGCCACCGCGCCGACCGTGGTCGATTTGACGCTCCTGCGCGCGGGCGAGCTGCGCGAAATCCGCCGCCTCGACGCGGACCTCGAAGCATTGAAGGCGCCATACAGAATCAAGAGCGGCGACGAAGAACGCACGGTCGAATCGCTCAAGGCGGTCGCCGACGCGGTGCTGGACGCGGGCCACAAGGGAGTCGAAGTTCAGCGCTATAAGGGGCTGGGCGAGATGAACCCCGAGCAGTTGTGGGAGACCACGATGAATCCTGAGACGCGCACGATGCTGCGCGTGCAAATCGGCTCGCAAGAGGACGCGGAAGAGATGTTCCAGAAGCTGATGGGCGATCAGGTCGAACCGCGCCGCCAGTTCATCGAGGAAAACGCGCTTAACGTGAGAAATCTGGATATATAAATCCCAACTCAAAGCGGTCTGGCGTTCTGCTCCATTGAAAAACTGCATCCGAAAGTTTGTCGTCCTGAGCGTCGCGAGTCCGCGAGCAGAGTCGAAGGATCTCGCGCGGCATCTTTATCGCCGCGTGATGTGTTTGGGTTCTTTTCTGAGCAAAGTCATCACGGCCGCCAAGACGGCGGCCGCGAGATTCTTCGCTAGCGCTCAGAATGACTGCTTTGGTTTGTGCAAAGGTAATGGCGGGACTCCGCAGCGGACTGACTACACCCCAATCTAATGAGCGGGCGTAGAACTAGCACCGGAAACCTCCCGGAAACCATATCAACACGGAACCTCGGTAGCGATTTGACCTCTCCCCATCCCTCTCCTTGGACAAGGAGAGGGAATAAATGAACAAACAAAAAGACGTAATATAGATGGCTGAGACTCCCAACGGCAACGAGCCGCATCGCAACGAACCCGCCCGGCTGAATATCGAAGACGACATGCGGCAGTCCTACCTGGACTACGCGATGTCGGTGAATATCGGGCGCGCGCTGCCCGACCTGCGCGACGGGCTCAAGCCCGTCCATCGCAGGATCCTCTACGCGATGTTCCGCGAGGGGCTGCTCAGCACGCGGCGCTACTCCAAGTGCGCCGGCGTCGTGGGCGAGGTGCTCAAGCGCTACCATCCGCACGGCGACATGGCGGTCTACGACGCGCTGGTGCGGATGGCACAGTCGTTCAGCATGCGCTACCCGCTGATCGACGGCCAGGGCAATTTCGGCTCGATCGACGGCGACCCGCCCGCGGCTTACCGCTACACCGAATGCCGGCTTACCCGGATGGCCGAGCGGATGCTCGCCGATATCGAGAAGGAGACGGTCGATTTCGTCGACAACTTCGACGGCTCGCAGCAGGAGCCCGAGGTCCTGCCGGCCCAGCTTCCCAACTTGCTGATCAACGGCGCCGACGGAATCGCGGTCGGGATGGCGACCAATATCCCGCCGCACAATCTGAGCGAGGTCTGCGAGGCGCTGCTCAAGCTGATCGAAAATCCGGCGATGACCCTCGAGCAGGTGCTCGATATCATCCCCGGCCCCGATTTTCCCACGGGCGGTCTGCTGCTCGGGCGCCAGGCTATCCGCCAGGCGTACCTGGCGAAGCGCGGATCGCTGACGATACGGGCGCTGGCGGTGATCGAAACTGACAAGCGGACCGGGCGCGGCTCGATCATCGTGCGCGAGATTCCCTACCAGGTGAACAAGACCCGGCTGATCGAGCGTATCGCCGAGCTGGTCAACGAAAAGCGGATCGAAGGGATAAGCGACCTGCGCGACGAATCCGACCGCGACGGCATGCGCATCGTGATCGAGCTCAAGCGCGACGCCGAGCCGAAAATCGTGCTCAACCAGCTCTACAAGTTGAGCCAGATGCAGCAGAGCTACGGGCTGATCATGCTCTCGATTCACGAGGGCCGTCCGCGTGAGCTCAGCCTGCTCGAGATGCTACACGCCTTCCTGCTCTATCGGCGCCAGGTGCTGACGCGGCGCGCGCAGTACGAAAAGCGCCAGGCCGAGGCGCGGCTGCACATCCTCGAAGGCCTGCTCATCGCACTCAAGAACCTCGACGCGGTGATCAAGCTGATTCGCGCGTCGAAGGACGCCGAGGCGGCGCGCACCGGGTTGATGAGCCAGTTTTCGCTCACCCTGCTCCAGGCCCAGGCGATCCTCGACCTCACGCTGCGCCGGCTGACCTCGCTGGAGCGCGACAAGATCCAGGCCGAGCACAAGGAGACCGAAGAGACGATCGCGCGGCTCACCAAACTGCTCAACGACGAACGCGAGATGAGCGCGCTTATCGCCTCGGAAATCGAGGACATCAAGAATGAGTTCGGCGACGCGCGCCGGACCCAAATCGTCGAGGCCGAAGGCGACTTCTCGGTCGAAGACCTGATCGTCGACGAGGACGTTCTCGTCACCGTCACCCATGGCGGCTATATCAAGCGCACGCCGCTCTCGCTCTATCGCACCCAGCGGCGCGGCGGCCGCGGCAAAATCGGAGCGACCACCAGCGAGACCGACTTCGTCGAACACCTGGTACCGGTGGGGACGCATGACCGCCTGATGTTCTTCACCAGCAAGGGCAAGGTCTACGAGCTCAAGGCCTACGAATTGCCCGAGGGCGGACGCGCCGCGCGGGGACGCTCCATCGCCAACCTGCTGAGCCTCGCCACCGATGAGCAGATGCAGGCTTTCCTTCCGGCACCGAAAGACACCGCGGGCAAGTACCTGTTTTTCGCAACCCGCCGCGGCATGGTCAAAAAGACGACGCTCGACGATTACTCCAACGCGCGCTCCAACGGTCTCATCGCGATCAATCTCGAAGACGGCGACGAACTGGTCGGCGTGCGTATCACCGACGGCAACCAGCAGATCGTGCTTTCGACGCGCGAGGGTCAGGCGATTCGGTTCAAGGAGGAAGAGGTCCGCCCGATGGGCCGTGCGACCTACGGCGTCAATGGGATGGAACTCGAGTCCTCGAGCGTCAAGGACGGCAAGAACGTCATCCTGGTCAAGGACGAAATCGTCTCGATCGCAACCTCGCGCGAGGATGAAACGCTGCTGACGGTTTCCGAGCTGGGTTTTGGCAAGCGCACCGGCGCCGCCGAATACCGGCTGACGCATCGCGGCGGCAAAGGCGTCATTACGATGAACGTCACCGACAAGACCGGCAAAGTGATAAGCGTTCGCCAGGTCGGTTCGGACGACCAGGTGGTGCTGATAACCGACGGCGGCAAGGTAATCCGGCTCGACGTAAGCACCGTGCGAATCACCGGGCGCAATGCGCAGGGCGTGCGGCTGGTGAAGCTGGATGCGGGCGAGCACGTGCGCGCCGTGGCGGGATTGGCTGAACCTGAAGACGACGAAAACGGCGCGCCGCCCAACGGCGCGAGCGGCGCGGAATCGGATGACGAGGCGGAGGAATAGACGCAGGCACAAGTCATTCCGTGCCGTCGCGCACCTATGATGCGGGAGCTTACTTCTTGTGCCCTCTCCCGCGAATGACGCGGGCGAGGGCATCGGAGGGATGGACATCGAGCGCGCGCGGAGCGTAAAGATCGCTTGATGCCGCTTGATTCGAACCTCGTCGGAACTACTTCGGAGCTGCTATCCGCGGATGTGGACGTCGCGTGGACGATGGCGTACGCGGCCGGCCTCGGCGACGCGCTGCCCGCCTATCTCGATACCACGCGTGAGTGCGGCATCGTCGCGCATCCGATGTTCCCGGTGTCGATCGAGTGGCGCGCGATGATCCAGATAATCCAGGTGCTCTCCGAATCCGGATTTCCACGCACCGAGATGCTGCGCCGGGTGCATGCCACCGACGACGTGATCGTGCATCGTCCGATTCGCCCACCCGAGAGGCTGTTCACGCGCGCCACGTTCGCCGGAATCGAACGGCGCAAGGCCGGCGCGTATCAGCTAACCCGCTTCGACACCGTCGACGAAAAGGGCGCGCCGGTCTGCACCACCTGGTATGGGAACCTCTACCGCGGCGTCGAAGTCTCGGGCTCCGACTGCCCGCCTCCGGATGCTCCGGCGATCCTTGCGCGATCGGCTGGCGCGATTGCGGCGCACGCCAGTTTCGCGATTCCGATTTCGCCGGTCGCAGCGCATATTTACGGCGCCTGTGCGCGGCTGGGCAACCCGGTCAATATCCACACCGATTTGGCGACGGCGAAGAAGGCCGGCCTGCCGGGAACGATCCTTCACGGGACCGCGACGCTCGCGATGGCGGTCTCACGCGTGATCGCGGCCGAGGCGGCCGGCGACTCAACGCGCGTCGGACGTATCCACGCCCGCTTCGGCGCCATGGTGCTGATGCCTTCGGAAATCGAGGTGCGGATTTCCGCGTGCGAGCAGACCGCCGAGGGCGACACAGTCTTTTTTGAGGTGCTGAGCGCCGACGGCGGCCGGGCGATCCGTGACGGCTTCGTCGTGCTCCGCGCCTGATACAGCGTCGTGCTTTAGCGCGGAAGACGGCGCGCAAAGTATCGCGACGAAGATTCAGCGCCGTATCCGGCGGCATCTCCGCGCCAAGTGAAATCCGCACCAAGTGAAATTCCCGCCGCAGGATGGACTTTCGCCGCCCAAGCTCTGTAGAAATATCGTATGCCACTGGAATCATCGTTGGTTGGAACTCAAATCGGCCCCGTCAAGACCGAAGTCGATGCGCGCTGGGCGATGGCTTACGCGGCCGCGCTCGAGGATTACCTGCCTTGCTATGTGGACACGCGGCGCGCCGACGGTATCGTCACCCATCCGGTCTTTCCGGTCTGTATCGAATGGCCGGAAGCGATCGCTTTGCACGACAAGATGCGCTCTTCTCAGCTCAGCCAGACCGAGGCGGCGCGCGGGGTCCATGCGACTTACGACGTCCTGCTGCATCGTCCGATCCGGCCGCCCGAGTTGCTGACGACCACGCTAACCCTCGCCGCGGTGCAGCGGCTGAAGCCGGGTGCCTACGAGCTGATGCGCTTCGATACGGTCGATGCGCGGGATCGGCCGGTCTGCACGACCTGGTACGGCACGATTTACCGCGGCGTCGACGTCGCGGGTCCCGATCGCCCTGCCGCCGACGCTCCCGCACCGCCGATCGCTCCCAGTGCGGGCGACACGGCGCGCGCCGAGATTCCGGTTTCGATTCCGGCGGGCGCCGCGCACGTCTATACCGAATGCGCGCGCATCTGGAACCCGGTCCATACCGACAGCGCCGTGGCGGCCGCTGCCGGCTTGCCCGCGATCATTCTGCACGGCACCGCCACGATGGCGATGGCGGTCTCGAAGATCGTCGCCGTCGAGGCGGGCTATAATCCCGAGCGTGTACGGCGCGTACATGGGCGATTCGCCGCGATGGTGCTGATGCCGTCGCTGGTCACGGTGCGAATCAATTCGCGCACGCCGTCGAGCGGCGGTGAAGCGATCTCCTTCGACGTGCTCAACGCCGACGGCGGCCGCGCGATCCGCGACGGGATGGTATTGCTCGGCGAGTAGCGGCGCGGCGATCGAAGTCACGGTAATTCTCGAGCGGCATTTCGCAGTAGATGTCACAGAGCATCGCGGGGGCATTCGCATGAAGGTCAAAGCGGCTGTCGCATACAAGGCCGGCGCTCCGCTCGAGGTCGAAACCGTCGAACTCGACGGGCCCAAAACGGGCGAGGTGCTGGTCGAGATCAAGGCGACCGGCGTATGCCATACCGACGCCTATACGCTCTCGGGCAAGGACCCCGAGGGGCTGTTCCCCGCGATCCTCGGCCATGAGGGCGCGGGCGTGGTGGTCGAGACCGGCGCGGGGGTAACCACGCTACGCCCCGGCGATCACGTGATCCCCCTCTACATCCCGGAGTGCCGCCAGTGTCCGTCGTGCCTCTCCGGCAAGACCAACCTGTGCACCGCTATACGCGAGACCCAGGGGCGCGGCGTGATGCCAGACGGAAAGAGCCGCTTCTCCGCCGGCGGCAAGATGATCCATCACTACATGGGCACCTCGACGTTCGCCAATTTCACCGTGGTGCCCGAGATCGCGCTGGCCAAGGTGCGCGAGGACGCGCCCTTCGAGCGCATCTGCTACATCGGATGCGGCGTCACGACCGGCGTCGGCGCGGTAATCAACACCGCGAAGGTCCAGGTCGGCGACACGGTGGTGGTCTTTGGGCTTGGTGGAATCGGGCTGAATGTGGTGCAGGGAGCGCGGATCGCGGGGGCGCGCATGATCGTCGGAGTCGATCTCAATCCGGCACGCCGCGCGATCGCGGAGAAGTTCGGCCTTACTCATTTCGTCAACCCGGCAGAGGTGCGCGGCGATCTCGTCCCCTACCTGGTGGACCTGACCGGCGGTGGCGCCGACTTCGCGTTCGAATGCATCGGCAACGTCAAGCTGATGCGCCAGGCGCTCGAGTGCTGCCATCGCGGATGGGGCACCTGCGTGATAATCGGCGTCGCGGGAGCGGGCGAGGAAATCTCGACGCGCCCGTTTCAGCTCGTCACCGGACGCACCTGGAAGGGCACCGCGTTCGGCGGCGCCAGGAGCCGGCGTGACGTTCCGAAGATCGTCGACTGGTACATGGAAGGCAAAATCAATATCGACGATCTCATTACCCACACGATGCCGCTCAACCGGATCAACGAGGCCTTCGACCTGATGCATCGCGGCGAGTCGATTCGCACGGTGGTGACGTTCTGAGCGCCGGTTTCCTACCGCAGCCGCTTGCTCCGCGGCCCCGCGCGATTCGCAGATTTATCGCGTTGGTGCCGCTCGCCGCTTGCGCAATTGCGCTTAGCGCATGCTGGCCGTTCAACCGCACTCCCCCGCAGCAGGAGTATTTCAACGCGCTCAAGCTGGGCAACTCGGCACAGGCGAGCCAGCTCTGGCTGCAGATGACCCCCGATGAGCGCGCCAAATTCGAGCGCGGCGAGGACATCCGGCCCGGCGTATCGCACGCTGACGTGCAGCAGGCGATCGACGAACATTACGCCCAGCAGGACGACGACGGCTCCTCGCCTAAACCGGTCGAGCTCGCGCCTGGTGCGGGCTTGCAGGACCTTGGTTCCTATCTCAAGGCAAACGGCGCCGGCAGCGCGCCGCAACCCGCGGCGGCTGAGCAATAGCGGGACAATATTCAAGACAGGGCGCGATCCGCGTTGCGTCGCGCGCGCCCGAGGACAGAAACCCACGATGGAGTTCGCTTTCAACCCCGACCAGGAGATGCTTCGCCGCACGCTCGCGGATTTCGCCGCGCGCGAGCTTGCCCCGGCGTATGCCGGCCGCGACCAGGACGAGGACCTGCCGCGTTCGCTGGTGCTCAAGCTCGGCGAGCTGGGATTGCTCGCGCCGATAGTCGAGCAGCGCTATGGCGGCCAGGGGCTGGACTATCTTTCGCTCGGCATCGCGCACGAGGAAATCGGGCGTGCCGATTTCAATGCGGCTTACGTGCTGCTCCTCTCGGGGCTGGTTGGCGCGATCGTCAGCGCTCGCGGCGACGATCGCCAGCGCGCCGAGTACCTACCCACCATTTGCAGCGGCGAAACGGTTGCCGCGCTCGCCGTCACCGAGCCCAGCGGCGGCTCTGACGCCGCGCACGTCCGCTTACAGGCGCGGCGCGACGGCGACAGTTACCTGCTGAGCGGCGAGAAGACCTCGATCTCGCTCGGATCGTGGGCCGACACGGCGCTGGTGATGGCGCGTACGGGAACTCTCGATCAGGGTGCGCATGGAGTCAGCGCATTCTACGTCGATCTGCGCGCGCCAGGCGTCAGTCGCGCGCGCTTTCGCGACCTGGGCACACGTGCAATCGGCCGCGGCCAGCTCTTTTTCGACGAAGTGCGAGTACCGGCCGCCGCGCGCATCGGCGCCGAGGGCGCCGGCTTCGTGCAGGTGATGCAGGGCTTCGATTTCAGCCGCTCGCTCATCGGCCTGATGTGCGTCGGGGCGGCCCAGCAGAGCCTCGACGAAACCGTCAAGTACGTAACCGAGCGGCAGGCCTTCGGCTCAGCCCTGGCGCGCTTTGAGGGCGTGTCGTTTCCGCTGGCCGAGGCCGCGGTCAAACTCCGCGCCGCGCGATTGCTCTGTTACGAAGCGCTCTGGTTGCGCGACCAGGGCCAGCCGCACGGATGGCTGGCGGCGGGATGCAAATGGTGGGCGCCGGAACTCGCGGTCCAGGTCATCCATCAATGCCTGCTGCTGCACGGCCATCTCGGTTTCAGCCTCGACCTGCCCCATCAGCAGCGGATGCGCGACGTTATCGGGCTGGAAATCGGCGACGGCACTGCGCAGATCATGAAGACACTGGTGGCGCGCGAGGTTATCGGCAAAGCCGCCCGTCCCTACTAGGATCGGCGCGCGAGGAAGCGCAGCCGCATGTAATCGGCGGTCCAGCGCCCGGCTTCATCGCATAGCACCGGCCTCAGCATCGCGATCGCCTCGTCGCGGGCGCTTGCGCGCTCCCCGGCCGGCAAGCGGCGCAGGAACTGCTCGGCGAACGTGTCGAGCCATCCGGCCATATCTGTCGGCAGCGGAGTCGGCCGCGGAATCAACTCAATATACTCGACCGCGAAGCCGCCGCGCTCAAGGCGCGAGCGATAGTCGTCGACGGTGGGGAAGTACCAGGGACTCGCCGACTTACCGTCGACGCCGCGGCGCTCGAGCACCGCGATAAGCGCGACCGTAATCGCCGCGACGCATCCATGGCCCCCCATCTCACCGGCGAAGCGGCCGCCCGGCCTGAGCGCGCGCGCCACGCCCGCGATTACCGCGTCGGGGTCGTCCTTCATCCAATGCAGTGCCGCGTTGGAGAAGACCGCGTCGAACTCACCCGCGAAATCGAGCCTGGCGCCGTCGGCCACGCGCGCGTCCAGGCCCCGGTTTTGCGCCGCGGCTACCATTTCCGCCGACGCGTCGACGCCCAGCACCGAGGCGCCCGAGGCGGCAATTTTTTCCGTCAATACGCCGTCGCCGCAGCCCAAGTCGAGAATTCGTTCGCCGATTTGGGGCTTGAGCAGGTCGAGCACAGGCTGTCCGAGTGCTGGAACGAAATGTGCGTGTTGTGCGTAGCGGTCGGCCTGCCAATTCTGCGCGGGCGTCGAAGCTTTGACGGATTGCGAATTTGCCATCGCTTAAACATATACTGGGACACGGGCGAAATGGACACACCCGAAACCATTGGAGCGCCTGACACCCCGCGGCGGCGCGTGTCGCCCGTATGGCGAGGATTGACCTGGCTGGCGGTGGCGTTCGCACTGATGTGCGCTCTTTTCGCCAGCAAGTATGAGGCAGCCTTAGAGCACGAACGGATCAACAACTCGGCGGCGCGTGCCGCGCTCGGCGATCGCATCACCAGCCTCGAACATGATGTCGTCGATGCGCACGATCAGCTAGCTTCACTGCGCCAACAAATAGAGGTTAATGCCAAAACCGTCCGTGCAGCGCTCGCACCTGACTCGCGGATCATCCATCTCGCACCGCTTGGCGCCGTACCCGACGCGAGCGCCGTGGTTACCGAAAGTCCAATCAAGGGCGAGGCCGTGTTGCTGGTCAGCGGGCTTCCGCCCGCGCCGTCCGGCCAAACTTACGAGCTATGGTGGATCGGACAGCGCGGAGAGGCGATTAAAGCAATCGCCTTCAAGCTCGATCCACATGGCGCGGCTATCGCTACGGCGTCCACGCCACCCGTCGCCGCCCACGTGGTTGCCGGAGAAGTCACCCTCCAGCCCTCGCAGGGCGCCGATCAACCGGGCGGCACGATCTATTTTAGAGGCGCGACCGATTAACGCCGATCGCGTATCAATCGGGATCCGATGCTCAAGGGAATTGATCACGTCGTGATCGTCGTGGACGATTTGGATCGCGCGATCGCCGGTTTCGACGCGCTGGGTTTCACGGTGGTTCGCGGCGGCCGCCATCCGGGACTCGGCACTCACAACGCGCTGATAGCCTTCGCCGACGGCGCTTACTTCGAACTCATCGCTTTCCTCGTGCCGGCTTCGACGCATCGATGGTTTGCTGCCGCGGTCAAGGGCGGCGGCCTGACCGACTTCTGTATGCAGACCGACGATCTTGAGGCGGAGGCGGCCTCATTCAGGCGCGCCGGTGCTGCGGTAAGCGAGCCATTCGCGATGGAGCGTCAGCGGCCCGACGGCTACAGGCTGAACTGGGTGTTGGCGGTGGCCGAACCGCCCTCGGCCGGCACCGTCCCATTCCTCATTCGCGACATCACGCCGCGTGACGAGCGCGTCCCGCGCGACCGTGCTCATCGTAACGGCGCCACCGGTATCCGTACGCTCACCGTGGCGGTCGAGAACGCCGCGGCGGCGCGCAGGTTCTACCAATGCTTGCTCGACGCGCACGGCCAGGAACTCAGGCGCGACGATCTAGGGGCGGCCGGCGTGGGCTTCCTCGTCGGGCAGGACGAATCGCGACACGAACTGCAATTCGTCGCGCCGATATCGGAACGGGGCGTGGCCGCACGATGGCTTAGCGTCCACGGGCCTTCGCCCTGCGAGGTGACGCTGCGCGGCTATGCCGCCTCGCCCTCGTTGCTCGACGCCGCGCGGGCTCAGCACGCCCGCATCCTGCTTTAGACGCGGCCGATGAATTCGCAGTCTATTCCGCGGGTTTTGATTTCGGCGACTGGCAGCGGCGCGGGCAAGACCACCGCGACTATCGCACTCATCGGAGCGCTGCGCTCGCGCGGGATGCGGGTTGCCGCCTTCAAGTGCGGTCCCGACTACCTGGACCCGAGCTACCATCGCCGCGCCGCGGGGGGATCTTCGCACAACCTCGATGGCTGGATGATGGATCGTGACTCGGTGCTGGCGACCTTCGTACGCGCGACCGAAGGCGCCGACATCGCGGTCATCGAAGGGATGATGGGATTGTTCGACGGTGCCGGACCGGTCAGCGACGCAGGATCGTCGGCGGAAATCGCGAAATGGCTCGCGGCTCCTGTGCTGTTGGTTGTCGACGCGTCGGGGATGGCGCGAACGGTGGCCGCGGTCGCGCACGGATTCAGCCATTTCGACCCCCGGCTCAAGCTCGCCGGCCTCATCTGTAACCGCGTCGGCAGCCGCGGCCATCTCGACTTGTTGCGCGCGGCCTCGACAGAACTCCCAGTGCTCGGCGGCTTTCCCAAAGAAGCCGGGCTTGCCTTTCCCGAGCGTCATCTGGGATTGCTCAGCGCCGACAACAAGAGCGTTGCGCAGCCGCTATTCGACGCGTGGGCGGAAAAGGCGGCCGAGTGGCTCGATCTCGACGCGATCGTTACGGCAGCACGGAGCGCTCCCGCACTTCGCGGCTTTGACGCCGCCGAGTTATGGCCGCGAGACGACGCGCGCGCGCCGCGCTGCCGTATCGGCGTGGCCCGCGACGATGCCTTTCATTTCTACTATGAAGACAACCTGCGCCGGCTCGAGGCGGCAGGCGCCGAACTGGTACAGTTTGCGCCGACGCGTGATGCTATGCTGCCGCGGGTCGACGGACTCTACTTCGGCGGCGGCTATCCCGAAGCTTGCGCGGCCGAACTTTCCGATAATCGTGCAATGATAGAGGGGATCCGCGGCTTCGCGCGAAGCGGCGGGCCGATATATGCCGAGTGCGGCGGCCTGATGTATCTGAGCGACGGTATCCGCACGCTTGCGGGACGGACGTGGCCGATGGTCGGCCTCGTGACGGGAGAAGCGGTGATGTGCGAGCGCTTGCAGGCGCTCGGCTACGTCGAAGTCGAAACCCGCGAGGAATCGATTCTCGGGCCGGCCGGGATGCGGATGCGGGGTCATCAGTTCCGTTACTCGACGCTCTCGCCAATCCCCGAGCGGATGGAGCGCGTCTACTCGGTGAGTCCGCGATGGGGCGCGGCATTTTTGGAAGGCTATCGTGCAGGCAACGTGCTTGCCTCGTACGTGCATGTCCATTGGGCGTCGAATCCGAAGGCCGCCGAGGGCTTCGTAAACTCGTGCGCCGCGTGGCGCGAGCGACAAGGCCAATGACGCGCCTATCGGTTTCACGGCAGTGCCCCAGGTTATGAACGCGTCGCGTACTATGCCGGCGCGCACCTTGATGGTGCAGGGGACCGCGTCGTCAGTCGGCAAGAGCCTGATCGTGGCCGCGCTTTGCCGGCTCTTTTATCGCGAGGGGCTGAGCGTCGCGCCATTCAAAGCGCAGAACATGGCGCTCAACTCGTTCGTCACTCCCGACGGTGGCGAGATCGGACGCGCCCAGGCCGTGCAGGCCGAGGCAGCGGGTCAACAACCGCGGGTCGAGATGAACCCGATCCTGCTGAAACCCGAAGGTGGGATGCGTTCGCAGGTGGTCGTGCTCGGCAAGCCCCGGGCGCAGATGACCTGGTCCGAGTACCAGCGGCTCAAGCCCGAGTTCGTCCGGATAATCGCGGACTCGATACACGCGCTGCGCGCGCGGCACGACCTCGTCATAGTCGAGGGCGCCGGCTCGCCCGCGGAAATAAACCTTGCCGCTCAGGACATCGTGAACATGCACGTCGCGGCCGAGGCGGATGCGCCCGTGCTGCTCGTCGGGGATATCGACCGCGGCGGCGTCTTCGCGCATCTCGTCGGCACGATGGAATTGCTCACGCCGGCCAATCGCGCGCGCGTCGCCGGGTTTCTGATCAACAAATTTCGTGGCGACCCGGCTCTTCTGACTCCTGGGCTGGAATTTCTGCGCGCGCGTTTCGAGATTCCCGTGCTCGGGGTGATCCCGTATGTCGAGCGCCTGCGAATCGCCGACGAAGACTCCGTTGGGTTGGAGGATCGCCGCAACCGGCGCGTGACCGCGTCGGACCAGATCGATATCGCGGTGATAAGGCTGCCGCGCATCTCCAACTACGACGACTTTCTCGCCCTCGAGCATGAGGACGGCGTGGTCGTTCGATTCGTCGAAGAACCGGGCGAGCTGACTGGCGCCGATCTCGTGATAATTCCAGGGTCGAAGAGCACCGTCGCCGATTTCCGATGGCTCAATGAAAGCGGGTGCACGCGGGCGATCGTCGCCCGCGCGCGTGAGGGCCGTCCGGTCTTGGGAATCTGCGGCGGATGCCAGATGCTGGGTGAACGAATCGAGGACGCGCATCGAGTCGAGTCGAGCGAGGTTTCGACGAGTGCGCTCGGCCTGCTCTCGCTAGTCACGCGATTCGAAAAGACCAAGGTCACTGCGCAAGTGCGCGCCCGCGTTGCTACTCTTTCGATTTTGGGCGCCGCGGATGGCTTGACGGATGAGATCTCCGCGTACGAGATTCACATGGGAAACGTCGAGCGCGCCGCTGGTACCGCCGCGCCGTTTCGGATCGTCGCGCGCAACGGCGCGCCGGCGGACACCCTCGACGGCGCGGTAAACCGCGACGGTACCGTGGTGGGCACGATGCTTCACGGGATTTTCGACAACGATTCGCTGCGGGCGGCTTTTCTCGGCGCGTTACGAGAGCGTAAGGGGCTCCCGGCAAGCGACGGAACGCGGTCCCTCTTTTCGCGCGAAGCGGAATACGATCGCCTCGCCGCGGCGGTCGCGGGCAGTATCGATCTGCCGATGCTCAAAAAGATAGCCGGGCTCGGCTGATGGTCGCTTGCGGCCCACAAGACATCCGCGGCGCGAAATTCTACGATTGATCTCATGAGTGACGACCGTTCGAATCATCCTGAAAAGCCCGCCCGCGCGGTGGAGGTGCTCGCGCAGGACGCGGAGGCGCTTGCGCATGAAGCGCCAAACACGCTCGAAGGCTGGAGCGTGCTGCACCAGGTGTTCCGGATACGGCGCGACGCGCTCGGCGCGCTCGACGCCACGCGGCGCGAGCGAATCACGCGACAGGCTGCTGGAGCTATCTCCGCGATGGAACGGCGGGAGGACGGCGAGAGCGCGCTCTTTTCGATCCTGGGCCACAAAGGCGATCTGCTGGCCCTGCATTTCCGGCGGAGCTTCGACGAACTCGAGCGCGCGCAGGCCGACATCGCGACGCTCGAGTTGAGCGGGTTTCTCGAGCAGGTCGGTTCTTATGTCTCGATGGTCGAGATCGGACTGTACGAGGCGACGGTGGCGTTGAACGCGCGGCTTGCGGCCGAAGGGTTGCGCGCGCATTCGCCCGAATGGAAGCGATCGGTTGAGGAAGAGCTTGCCGCGCAGCGTGACAAGATGGTAACGCGCCTGTGGCCCAAGATTCCCGCGCGCCGCTACCTCTGCTACTACCCGATGAACAAGCGGCGCGCCGGATCCGACAACTGGTACCAACTTTCGATCGACGAGCGCCGCCGCCTGATGCATGAGCATGGGATGATCGGCAGGCGCTACGCGGGCCAGGTCACGCAGATAATCTCCGGCTCGGTCGGTTTCGACGACTGGGAATGGGGCGTCGATCTCTTCGCCGACGATCCGCTGGTCTTCAAAAAGCTGGTCTATGAAATGCGCTTCGACGAATCGAGCGCGCGCTACGCCGAGTTCGGCCCGTTCATCGTAGCGATCCGGCAGGGCGCCAACGATTTGCAAAGACTGGTGTTTGGTCATACCGGAGGCTGAGCCCACAATTTTTCCGGTGCACGATTTCACGTTCGCCGAATCTCCGGGTTATACGCGTTACCGGCGACCGTCTCGACTCACGTCCGGCACTGGAAGGGAGAGCAGAGTAAATGACACCGCATGAGTTCGCGCAGCGGCTCAACCGTTTGTATGCCGGCACCATGATGCAGGACATGGAGATGCTCCATGCGGGCGAAGGCCGCGCGCGCGGGCGGGTCGCGTTCAAGCCTCATCTGCGGCAACTCACAGGGCTGTTTCATGCCGGAGCGATAATCGGACTCGCGGACACGACGGCAACAGCGGCCGCGATGTGGGAGGTCAACTCCGATCTGGCGCCTGATGGCGAGTTCCGGCCCGAGCTTTTTCCGCTCTCGATCCAGGTATCGACCAACCTTATCCGCAACACCGAGAGCGGAACTCTCACGGCCGACGCCGAACTGATCCATCGCGGCAAGAGCACGATCGTCGCCGACGTTCGCGTGACTGACGATCAGTCGCGGTTGATCGCCAAGGCGACAGTCACGCTGCTAGTGCCAAAGCCGCCCGCGCATTGAAATCCGGTCACTCTTACTTGCGAAGCTTGTCGGTCAAGCGCCGGAGCACACCGGAACGTTCGGCGCCGCCTTCGCTGCCTTGTTCCTTGGATGGGTGACTGGCGGGCGCTTCCCCAAGGGGCGCCTTGACAGAGGGTTTCAGCGCGGCGAAGAGATCTTCAACCTCGCCGTCGACGGGAAAACGGCCAACCTGAGCCTTGGAAAAGATCAACTGACCGTCGAGCACGACGTCGAACTGACCGGTTTTACCAGCCTTGATCTCGGCGGTTTCGCCGAAGCGTTGATGGAGCGACGCGGCCAGACCGGCCGCGCGAGGTTGGTAGCCTCAAGCGGAGCAGTAGAGAATTTCGGTCGCCATCCGTGGCCTCTCCGTATCAGTCGATCGTTGCGCACGCGCGCTTGCATTCGCATTTGCGATCACTTGCTCTCGGGCAGGTCGACGAACACCGCCGCCGCCACCACTGAGGTCCATAACCCGTCGCGGTCGCCGATCGCGGACTGCGTGGCGTTGCGCGTGGTTACGATCTTGTCCGAGACACGCCAGACGTCTTTGCGCTCGTCGTAACTCGCGTTGGGATCGAAGTCGACTCCAAGGATCGTCGCGAGCATCATCGCGGCGAGGTCCTCGGCGTAGTCGCCCGCCTTCTGATCGGTTTCGCCGAAGCTGTGATGTTCGGAGAGATAGCCGTACTGGCTCGGATTGGCGGGAATCGCCACGCCGACCGACGCGGCGATAAGACGATGCGGCTCGTCGGTGGCATTGTCGCTCACCACGGCGAAAACGATCTGGCCGGGAGTGAGGCGCTTGAGCCCCTCTTGCGGCGTGATCAATTTGCAGTAGGGGGGAAAGATTGATTGCACGCGCACCAGATTGTACTCGGCGATACCGGCGGAGCGCAGGGCCAGCTCGAACGAATTGAGTTTCTCGCGATGCTTGCCAACACCTTTGGTCAAAAACACCCCCTTCGCAAAAGGCCCCATCAGCGCTCTCCGTGCCAGGCCCTTTCCCGCGCGGGATCGGGCTCACTCGACCAGGGTAACAGTAAGCTCGCGCGCGATATACCGGGGGATTCGGACCCGGCCGCTAAACCACGTTGACCGGCTGGTACTCGCCGAACACGCGGCGCATCGCGTCCGAGATTTCACCGAGCGTCGCCCAGTTGCGCACCGCGTCGATGATTGCGGGCATCAGGTTACTGCCGTCGCGCGCCGCCGCCTCGACGCGCTCCAGCGCGGCGCTCGCGGCCGCACTGTTGCGCTCGGCGCGCAAGCGGGCCAGCCGTTCGCATTGCTTGTGCTCGATCTCCGGATCGACGCGCAGGAGATCGATCGGCGGCTGTTCGGAGGTGGTAAACTGGTTGAGCCCGACGATAGTCCGCTGCTTGGATTCGATTTCGCGCTGATAGATATACGCGGCCGACTGGATTTCCCGCTGCATGTAACCGCGCTCGATCGCGGACACCGCGCCCCCGAGGTCGTCGATTTTGCCGAGGTACTCCAAGGTCTTCTGTTCGAGTTCGCGGGTCAACGTTTCGAGGTAGTACGAACCGCCGAGCGGATCGACCGTGTCGGCGACGTCGGACTCGTTGGCGATGATTTGCTGCGTGCGCAGCGCCAGCAGCGCCGACTGCTCGGTGGGCAACGCGAGCGCCTCGTCGCGCGCGTTGGTATGGAGCGATTGTGCACCACCGAGTACCGCCGCCAGCGCCTGCAGCGTCACCCGCACCACGTTGTTATCGACCTGCTGCGCGGTGAGCGTAGATCCGGCGGTCTGTGCATGGAAGCGCAGCATCATCGAACGCTCATCGGTGGCGCCGAAGCGTTCTTTCATTATTCGCGCCCACAAGCGGCGCGCCGCGCGGAACTTGGCGATCTCCTCGAAAAAATTGTTGTGTACATTGAAGAAGAACGAGAGGCGGCTTGCGAAAGCGTCGACCTTGAGTCCGGCCTTGAGCGCCGCCTCGACGTAGGCGATACCGTCGGCCAGCGTGAAGGCCAGCTCCTGGGCGGCGGTCGAGCCGGCTTCGCGGATGTGGTAGCCGGAGATCGAGATCGTATTCCAGTTGGGGACTTCTTTGGTCGCGAAGGCGAAGATATCGGTGATGATCCGCATCGAGCCGCGCGGCGGGTATATGTATGTCCCGCGCGCAACGTACTCCTTGAGGACGTCGTTTTGAATCGTGCCGTTGAGCTTGTCCCATCCCACCCCGCGCCGTTCGGCCGCTACCAGGTAAAGCGCGAGCAGGATCGACGCGGTCGCATTGATAGTCATCGAGGTCGAGATCTTCTCGAGGGGAAGCTGATCGAGCAGCGTCTCCATGTCGTGGAGCGCGCAGATTGAGACCCCGACTCGGCCGACTTCGCCGCGGGCCAGCAGGTGGTCAGCGTCTCGGCCCATCTGGGTCGGTAGGTCGAAAGCGACCGAGAGCCCGGTCTGGCCGTGCTCGAACAGGTAACGGTAACGGCGGTTGGATTCTTCGGCGTTACCGAAGCCCGCATACTGCCGCATCGTCCATAGCCGGCCGCGATACATCGTCGGCTGCACGCCGCGAGTGAACGGATATTCGCCGGCGAAGCCCAGGTCGCGCAGGTAATCGAAGCCGTTTAGATCGGTAGGATCGTATTCGCGTTCGATCTCGATGCCGGAGCTGGTGGTGAAACGTTCGCGGCGCTCGCCGCCGCGCTTGAGCGCGGGTTCGACTTTACGCTGCTGCCAGTTTTTGCGCTCGTCCCCGATACCGCCGTCGGACATGACTGTGGCCTCCGGTCCCCGCTATTCGATGATCGCCAGGACCTCGCCCTTCTCGACCGTCTGTCCCGCCGTCACACGCACCTCGATCACCCGGCCGGCCTTGGGCGTTCTGATTTCGTTCTCCATCTTCATCGCTTCAACGGTCAGCACTCCGTGCTCCGCCTCGATCTCGTCGCCCGGCTTGACCAGCACGCTGACCACCCGCCCGGGCATCATCGCCTTGAGTTCGACACGGCCGCTCAATTGGCGGCTGCTGCCGGCGCGCATTGCGCGGCGCTTCTCGTCGATTAGATTTACACGCCATGTGCCCGCGCGCGAGCTGACGATCAACTCCTCGCCCTCGGGCGTCACATCGAAGTCGAACGAGCGATTGCCGATCAGCACTGAAAACGAACCCGGGCCGACGCGCCGCAGGTCGAGCTCGAAGCGTTCCTCGCCGATTCGTACGGCGCAACCACTCGCGCCGAGCTCCTCGAACTCGAATTCGTGCTCCGCCTCACGCAGCGTAGCCAGGTACCGCATGATCCGTCCCTAGCGCCTCAGCACGTCGAGCCGGCCAAGGGTTTTCCAGGCTGATCCGGTCGCCCGTCCGCGTCTCGCGCTCGAGGCCTCGGGACCGCGACCGTTGCTATGACTTTGCGCGGCGGCCGCCACGGCCAGGATCGCGGCGGTGAATTCCTTGTCGCCATCGCGCTGTCCGGAGTTTCCGTCGCCGGCGGCCAGCGCCTTGGGATGGTATTGCTGTTCGATGAAGTTGGTATCGTAATCGCCGCCGAGGAACACCGGATTGCTCATCAGCCAGCGATGGAAATCCAGATTGGTGGTAAGCTCGCCGGCGATCACAACTTCACTGAGGGCGCGACGCATTCGCGCGATCGCTTCGGCGCGATCGCGTCCCCACACGGCGAGTTTCGAGATCATCGGATCGTAGAAAACCGGCACTTCGGCGCCCGCGTAAACGCCGGCGTCGTTGCGCACGCCGGGCCCGCTCGGCCATCGCAGCGTGTCGATTCGGCCCGGCGCGGGCACGAAGCCGGCCGCCGGATCCTCGGCGTAGATGCGGCATTCGACCGCCCATCCGCGCTGGCTCAAATCTCCCTGGCTAAAGGGCAGAGGCGCGCCCGCCGCGACCTCGATTTGCGTTTTGACGAGATCCACGCCGGTCACCAGCTCGGTTATCGGATGCTCGACCTGGATGCGGGTGTTCATCTCGAGGAAGTAGAAATTGCGATCGGCGTCGGCCAGAAATTCGATCGTCCCTGCGCCGCAGTAGCCGACGGCCTGCGCCGCTTTGACCGCGACCTCGCCCATCGCGCCGCGCATCGCGGGCGTGATGAAGGGCGAAGGCGACTCCTCGACCACCTTCTGATGGCGCCGCTGAATCGAGCATTCACGCTCGAACACATGCACGGTTTTGCCTTTCTGGTCCGCAAAAATCTGGAACTCGATATGCCGCGGCCGGCTCAAGTATTTCTCGACGTAGATGCGGGCGTCGCCGAAGGACGACTTCGCCTCGCCGCCGACCGTGCGCATCGCGGAGGCCAGTTCGGATTCCTTCTCGACGAAGCGCAGCCCTTTGCCCCCGCCGCCGGCCGCCGCCTTGAGCATGATTGGATAGCCGATCTTCGCCGCGGCCGCGCGCACCTCGGCCTCTCCCGCGAGCGTTCCCGGTGAGCCCGGCACCACCGGCACCCCCGCCGCCGCCATCGCCTTGCGCGCCTCGACCTTGTCGCCCATGCTTCTGATCGCCTCGGGCGACGGGCCGATAAAGACCAGGCCGGCCTCCGCCACGGCGCTCGCGAAGCCCGCGTTCTCGGAAAAGAAGCCGTAGCCCGGATGAATCGCCTCGGCCCCGGTCTTTTTGGCGGCTTCGAGAATCCGTTCGGTTTTGAGATAGCTCTCCGAGGCGGGCGACGGTCCGACGGCGACTGCGTAATCGGCCTCGCGCACATGCAGTGCGGCGCGGTCGGCTTCCGAATAGATCGCGACAGATTCGACGCCCAGGTCTCGGCAGGCGCGGATCACGCGCACGGCGATCTCGCCGCGATTCGCTATCAGGATGCGCTTGAACATCGTTTACGCTATGCGCCTTGGCGCCCGCTGATCGGCGGATGGACGACGCAGACAAAGTTTATCGCGTTCGCCGCCGCGCAGGCGAGAGCGGATGCGGGCGGTGCCTGGATCGCCGCGCCGGCGCATCGCCGCGTTTTCACAGCGGAATATTTCCATGCTTGCGCGGCGGATTGCGATCGCGCTTGTTCTCGAGTGCCCTGAGCGCCGCGATAAGCCGCGGCCGCGTGTCGCGCGGCATCAGCACTTCGTCGATATAGCCCAGTTCGGCGGCCTTGAACGGATTGGCGAAGGCTTTGCGGTACTCTTCGACCAGCCGGGCCTTCTCGGCTACGGGATCCTTGGCCTTCTCGATCTGGCTGCGGAACACAATATTGACCGCGCCGTCGGGACCCATCACCGCGATCTCGGCGGTCGGATAGGCAAAGTTGAAATCGCCGCGGATGTGCTTGGAGGACATCACATCATAAGCGCCGCCGTAAGCTTTGCGCGTGATCAACGTGACTTTAGGGACAGTGGCCTCGCAGTAGGCGTAGAGCAGCTTGGCGCCATGACGGATGATCCCGCCGAACTCCTGCGCGGTGCCGGGCAGAAATCCCGGAACGTCGACGAAGGTAACCAGTGGAATATTGAACGCGTCGCAAAAGCGCACGAAGCGTGCGGCCTTGACCGAAGCGTCGATATCGAGGCATCCGGCAAGATAGGCCGGCTGATTGGCGACCACGCCTATCGAGGCGCCACCGAGGCGCGCGAATCCGATCACGATGTTCTGCGCGAAATCCTTCTGCAGCTCGAGCAGTTGGCCGCCGTCGACCACGCGATGGATTATCTCGCGGATGTCATAAGGCTTGTTCGCATTCTCGGGGACAATCGAATCAAGCGCCTCATCGCGCCGATCCACCGGGTCGGTGGTGGCGGCGAAGGGCGCGTCCTCGGCGTTGTTGAGCGGCATGTAAGCGAGCAGATCGCGCACCGCCAGCAGAGCGCTCCGATCGTCGGCCGCCTCCATGTGGCAGACGCCCGAGCGCATCGAATGCGTATCGGCGCCACCCAGGTCCTGCATCGAGACTTCTTCGTGCGTGGTCGCCTTGATGACGTCGGGGCCGGTGATGAACATGTACGAGGTGTCGCGCACCATCACGACGAAGTCGGTCATCGCCGGGGAGTACACCGCGCCGCCGGCGCAGGGTCCCATGATGCAGGAAATCTGCGGCACCACGCCTGAGGCCATCACGTTGCGTAAAAAGATGTCGGCGTAGCCCGCCAGCGATACCACGCCTTCCTGGATACGCGCGCCGCCCGAGTCGTTTATCCCAATTACCGGGCAGCCGGTCTTCATCGCGAGGTCCATCACCTTGCAGACTTTCTCGGCGAACGCGCCCGAGAGGCTGCCGCCGAAGACGGTGAAGTCCTGCGAGAAGACGCAGACCTGCCGTCCCTCGACCGTGCCGTAACCCGTTACCACGCCGTCGCCGGGGATGCGCCGCTGGTCCATCCCGAAGTCGTCGCAGCGATGGGTCTTGAACTTGTCGAGCTCGATGAAGGAGCCGTGGTCGAGCAAAAATTCGACGCGCTCGCGCGCGGTCAGGCGGCCCGACTCGCGCTGGCGGCGCTGGCGGTCTTCGCCACCGCCCAATTCGGCCTGGCGCGAAAGCTCGCGCATCCGTTCGATATTTTCCTTAACGCTCATCTCCAAATCCCGCGCAAGCGAGCATGATATGGTGCGCTGGCGGCGGCGCGCAAGTCATTTGGCAACGCTTTTATTGCAATACCGACGCGGCCTGCCGCGACTTTGCGGGCCCCGCACGCGCATACCATAATGAATCATCTGCGGGCGGAGAAAGCGGGGCAACCGTGATTGACGACACGATGGCGGAGCGGATGGTGACGTGCGGATGGGTCGCGGCAAGCGCTGCGGGCGTATTCTTGATAGCCCTCGCATTCATGGCCGGATTCCGCGTCGGATGGCTATATCTCGCCGGCGCGGCTGTCCTGCTTGTGCTCGCCTACGGGGTTTACCGGCGTAGCCGGATCTGCGCGGTGCTTGTGTTGGTCAATCACGTTTTGGGATTCGCAGGGCTCTTTACTAGCGTGAGCGACGTACCGCCGATCGAACTAGCCGTGACCCTGGTGCTTGCCATACTTTATGCGCTCGGCGTGATCGGCACCTTCGTGCATCATGCGCGAAGGCGTGCGCCGGCATAGGCGTACCGCCTATTTGTTCGTGTGCGGATCGAGCCCCGCGAAACTCATCCGGTCGCCCGCGCGAACCCCGTGGCGCGCGGAAAATCCGCCATTAACCTCGAGCACGTAGAGCGCGGGCGCGTCCGGCCCGACCGGACGCTCCGAGTACGGCGTGGCATTGGCCACGATACCTACGACCACGCCCGAGGAGTCGGCAAAAATCATGTCGAGCGGAATTTCCGTATGCTTCATCCAGAATTTCAGCGGTTGCATCTCGGGAAAGATGAACAGCATCCCCGCGTCTTCGTCCAGGTGGTTGCGGTACATCAGTCCGAACGTGCGCTGACCCGGCGTCACCGCCAATTCGACGCGCACCATGGCGCGCTCCGCTCCGTCGGACGCCTTGATTATAACCTTCGGAGTCTGAACTGCTCCGAGCGCGGCCGCTAGCGTAAGTGCGAAAAGAAGGCGCGCCAGCACGACGCTGGGCGCGGCTCGTCGCGGACGCTCAGCCATCGCAGTTTACCATCGGCCGACCGGGCGTCGTCTCGAAACGCACAATCTACTCGAAACGCACAATCTAGCTGACCGCGAGCGGCAGCGAGGCCAGCCCGCGCAGGAAGAAAGAGCCCTTGTAGGTAAGCGGCGCCTCCGCCGTGCCGAGCCGGATTCGTTGGTGTCGCGCGAGCAGCGCGCCAATCGCAATCGCCCCTTCCATCCGCGCCAGCGGAGCGCCGAGACAGAAATGAATCCCTTCGCCGAACGCGAGATGGTCATTCGGTGTGCGCGCGATGTTGAACGTTTCCGGCTCCTTGAATTGCTCGGGATCGCGGTTGGCCGCCGCCAGCAGCACAAAGACAAGCGTGCCTGCCGTCACCGTGGTACCGCTGATTTCCATGTCCTGCCTGACGTGCCGCATCGTCGCCTGCACCGGGCCGTCGTAACGAAGCATTTCTTCGATCGCCGACGGCATCAGCTCGGGTGAGCGCGCGAGGCGTTCCAATTGGTCTGGATGACGCGTCAGCGCGAGCATTCCGTTGCCGATAAGATTGGTCGTGGTCTCATTGCCGGCGAGCAGGAGGAGGACGACAAAGGCGACCAACTCGGCTGCGCTCAGCACCTCGTCGGAGTCTTCGTTTGCCGCGACCAGCACGCTTACAAGATCGTCACCCGGATTGCGCCGGCGCTTTTCGATCTCGGCGACAAAGTAGTCGCGAAGCGCCGTGAACGCGTCGCGAACGGTTTGCGGCAGCGGCGTCCCGGGCGGCGTGTTGTCCGACTCGACTACGGTGTCGGACCACTGCTTGAACATCGGATAGTGCTCGTGCGGGACGCCAAGCATGTGCGAGATCACCATCACGGGCAGCGGATTGGCGAGGTCCGCCATCACGTCGAACGTGCTCCTGCCGGCGGACTGGTCGAGCAGCAGATCGGTGAACTCGCGGATATTGGACTCGAGTTCGCGGATGCGCCGCGGGGTGAAAGCGCGGCTCACCAGCCGCCGCAGCCTGGTGTGGATCGGGGGATCCGAGAACAAGACGCGCGGCGCGTCACCGAAAACGCTGATGCGCTCTTCGAGAAACCGCGAGCGCGGCGGCACGCTCGAAAAATTTTCGTGGTCGTGCAGCACGGTGGCGCAGTCGGCATAGCGCGCGACCAGCGCCATCGGCAGAAAGACGTTGAGCAGCCGCGGCGGCCCGGACATCAGCGGTTTGTAATGCGGATACGGATTGGCGCGAAACGTCTCGTCCCACGGGTTGAAATAGATCTGGTCGGGTTCGCTCATGCGGCGGCAGGGCCTCCGTGCCCGCTCGCGGGCGTCTCGGCCATTGTAGCGTTGCCGCGCACGGCTAAAATAGCGGCTCCACCCTGAACGATCTTCAACGGCCGGCGAAGCGTGGCTGGCGTTTCTCCATGAACGCGCGGACGCCCTCGTGATAATCCTCGCTGTCGAAGCAGCGCGAGACCATCTCGCCGATCGTTTTGAGGTCGCGCTCGGCGCCGTCCTTCAACCCTTCACGGATCGTCGCCTTCGCAGTCGCCATCGTGAGCGGCGCGTTCGACGCCATCCGGTTCGCATATTGGCGGACATGATCCTCCAGTTCGGCGGGTTCGACCAGCTTGTTCAGCAGGCCCATCGCGTAGGCTTCTTCGGCGTCGAAGATTCGCGCCGACATCAGGATATCGCGCGCGTTGGCCGCACCGCATACCTGCACCAGCGACATCACGCCGTCCAGCGGGTAGGCCAATCCGAGGCGCGCCGCCGGGACTCCCAGGCGCGTCCCGCGCGCCCCGATTCGGATGTCGCAGGCGAGCGCGACCTGCAAGCCGCCGCCGATGCAGATGCCGGCGATCATCGCGATGACCGGCTTGGGACAGTTGATGATCGCACTGGTCGCATTGCCCGGAGCCTCGCGGTAGATCCGCGCCTGTTCGGCGTTCGCTCGCAGACTCGGGAACTCCGAAATGTCCGCGCCCGAGATGAACGCCTCGGGCGTCGCGCCGCGCATGACGATCACGCGCACGTCGGGATCGGCGCTGAGCTCGGCTATGCCCTTGACGATAAGCTGCCAGCTCCGCAGGTTGAGCGCGTTGCGCACCTGCGGACGGTTGAGTACCAGCCATCCCAGCGGCGCCTCATGGCGCACCAGCAACGGATCGGGCTCTCCGGCGATCGTTTGTGCGTGCTCGCTCATCGTTTTCCTGTCCTTCGTCGGTAACAATTCATCCACTCGTTGTAGCCCAGCTTGCGCGTCGAGGTAAACCGCCTGTTACACAACGCCGCGTACCCATACGCTCCCGCGCGGCTTGTCCGCAGGTCGCGACAGGATTAAGTAGAATAGTCATGGATATCAGCAAATATGGGGTATGGTTTTTTTACGACGGGATGACTGCGGTGCAGAGCGCGGACTTCGCGCGGACAGTCGAAAAGCTTGGCTATGGAGCCCTTTGGATCCCCGAAGCGGTCGGCCGCGAGCCCTTCGCGCACGCCGCCTACCTGGCGTCGCATACCGAGCGGCTGGTTTTCGCGACCGGCATCGCCAACATCTACGCGCGCGACCCGCTGACGATGGCGGCGGCGGCCAAGACGGTCGGCGAGCTTTCGGGCGGCCGTTTCCTGCTCGGGATCGGCGTTAGCCACAAGCCGCTGGTCGCCAACTTGCGCGGTCATAGCTACGAAAAGCCCTACAGTTACATGCGCGAGTATCTCCCCAAGATGAAGAGCGCTCTATACAAGGCGCCCGAGCCCAAGGAGCGCGTGCCCGTGGTGCTCGCCGCATTGCATCCAAAGATGCTCGCGCTGTGCGCGGCGGAGGCCGACGGCACACATACTTACTTCGTGCCACCCGAGCATACCGCGATGGTGCGCGCCGCGATCGGCCCCAAACCGCTCATCTGCGTCGAGCAGGCGGTGATTCTCGATACCGACGCGGCCAAGGCGCGCAAGACCGCGCGCGAGTACATGAAAACCTATGTGCCGCGCCTGCCTAACTACACCAACGCGCTCAAGGCGCTCGGCTGGGCGGACAAGGAGTTCGAAAACGGATGCAGCGATCGGCTGGTCGATGCGATCGTGGCCTGGGGCACCGAGACGCAGATTCGCGATCGCATCGAAGCCCAGCTAAAAGCCGGCGCCAATCACGTCTGCGTCCAGCCGCTCAGCACTGCGAATCCCTTGCTGCCCGACGAGCGCGCTTTGCAAGCTCTGGCCCCGCGCTAAGGCGCGATGCGCGCGCGCGGGATCAGGTTCGCCGACGCGACCGTGGCGATGGCGCTGATGGCGTTGATGGCGAACGGATGCGGGCCGTCGGCCGAAGAAAGCGCGCAACAGGCCCAGGCGGCGGCCGCACAGGCTCAGGCCGCCTCGCAACACGCGCAGGCCCAGGCGGCCCTGGCAAAGGAGCAGGCCGCCGACGCCCAGCGCCGCGCCGACAATGCCGTCAGGCTCTTCGAGGCGGCCGCGGCCGAGTTCAAAGACGCTGCCGATCGGCTCGACAAGGTTCAGCGCGAGCAGGAGCAAGAAGACGATAAGTGAAAGGTCGTTATGACTTGGCGATCAGAATTATGACTTGGCGTTCAGACGCGAAGTAGTAGCGCGGGAGCGGCATATGACAGCCATCTTGCTGCAATCGTGATGCGCTGGAATGGGCGGCTAGGATCGAAAAAGAAGGGTAGCAAAATGAAGCTTTATAATATGAATCTCTCTAATTTTGCCTCGAAGTCGCGGATTGCGATCTACGACAAGGGGCTCAATATAGAGATTGCCGCGATTCCCGGCGACAACCTGAAATCACCCGATTACCTCAAGATCAATCCGCTCGGCAAAACTCCGGCGCTCGACGCCGACGGTGTGGTTATCGTCGAGTCCGAGGTTATCAACGAATATCTCGAGGAGAAATTCCCTGCGCCGCCGCTGCTGCCCAAGACCCCCGAGGAACGCGCGCGCGTCCGAACGATCACGCGCTTTCATGACCTTTATCTGGAGCCGCCGCTGCGCGCGCTGTTCGGCCAGCTCAACCCGAAAAGCCGCGACGAGAAAGTCGTCAACGAACGCCTTACTGAGTTCAATCAGCGCCTGGACCAGCTCGAGACGGTGCTCTCGCCGAGCGGCTTCGCAACCGGACCCCAATTTACCCTGGCCGACTGCGCGCTCGCGCCGACTATGTTCTTCGCGACCAACATGCTGCCGGGCTTCGGCGCCAAGCCGGCGCACGAGGGACGGCCCAAGCTGGAAGCCTGGTGGAAGCACGTCCAGACGCGACCGTCGGTAAAGAAAGTGCTGGCCGAGATGACCGAGGCGCTAGCGGCCGTGATGAAGCGCTAATGAAGAAGCAAGCTTGAAGCTGTCGGTCATCGACCAATCGCCAGTGTCCGCCGGATCGACTCCGGCCGACGCGCTGCGCAACTCGATCGAGCTGGCGTGCTTGGCCGACCGCCTCGGCTACGAGCGTTACTGGATCGCCGAGCACCACGCGATCACGGCTTTGGCCAGTCCCGCGCCCGAAATTCTGATGGCCCGGGTCGCCGCCGAAACCTCGGGTATCCGCATCGGATCGGGCGGCGTGATGCTGCCGCACTACAGCCCGTTGAAGGTTGCGGAAATCTTCCGCATGCTCCACGCCTTGTATCCGGGCCGGATCGACCTCGGTGTTGGCCGCGCACCGGGTGGCACTCCGCTCGATACCTACGCCCTGCAGCGCTATCGCGGCCAGCAATTGTCGAGCGACGACTTCCCGCAACAACTGATCGAGTTGCTGGCGTTCCTGAACCACGACTTTCCCGCCAAGCATCCGTTCAGCCGGCTGGCGGTCTCGCCCGATATGCCCGGCTGTCCCGAGATTTGGCTGCTCGGTTCCAGCATGTGGAGCGCGGCAGCGGCGGCGCATCTAGGGTTGCGCTACGCGTTCGCGCATTTCATCGACTCCAATCCGACGCGCGCCGCTATGGAGCACTATTTCTTGAACTTCACTCCGTCCAAAGATTTGGCCGCACCTCACGCGATGATCGCGCCGGGGGTGATCTGTGCCGACACGGAGGCTGAAGCCGAGCGCCTGCTTACCAGCGCCCGTCTTTTCCGCCGGCGCATCCGGCAAGGCGATGTGCGTCCGATCCCGTCGCCGGAGGAGGCGATCGCGGAGCTAGACCCCTCGTCGGCGCCGTCTACCGGCGAACTCGGGGATTGGCCGCGCTACTTCGCCGGCACGCCTGACAGGGTCCGCGACCAGCTAATCGATATGGCGAGTGTGCTCCATGTCGAGGAACTGACGGTGGTCACGATCGTGCACGACCATCGCGCCCGCATGCATTCCTACGAACTTCTCGCCAAGGCCTTCAATCTCACCCCGCGCTCGGACTAAAGGCGGACCGCGCGAAGTCGAACGCGGATTTGGCGACACTAGGAACCTTCGTTTCCACCAGGGAGGCATCGGATGGATTCACCACGCAAGGTCGCGATCGTTACCGGCGCGGGCACGGGAATAGGCAAGCAAGCCGCGCTCGCCCTGTTGCGCGAGGGCTACTCGGTGGTACTCGCCGGGCGCCGCAGGGAGCTGCTGGAATCGACGGCGGACGAAGGCGAATCCCTTGGTGAGCGAATGCTTGTGGTACCCGCCGACATCGGCGATCCAGCTTCCGTGAAAGCGCTGTTCGCACAGGCCTTTGACAGTTTCGGCCGCCTCGACTTGCTATTCAACAACGCCGGTGTCGGGGCGCCCGGCATACCACTTGAAGATCTCACTTACGAGCAATGGAAGTCGGTAGTCGATATCAATTTGACCGGCGCGTTCCTGTGTACCCAGGAAGCGTTCCGAATTATGAAGCGCCAGGACCCTCGCGGCGGACGTATTATCAATAATGGCTCAATTTCTGCGCACGCGCCCCGGCCGAACTCCGCACCCTACACGGCCACCAAGCACGGGATGACAGGGCTGACCAAGGCGACCTCGCTCGATGGACGCAAGTACGACATCGCCTGCAGCCAGATCGATATCGGCAATGCCGCAACCCAGATGACGGCGCGGATGAAACGCGGAGTGCCGCAGGCTAATGGATCGCTCGAAGTCGAACCGACATTTGGCGCCGAACAGGTCGCGCGCGCGGTGGTCTATATGGCGAGCCTGCCGTTGGAAGCCAACGTGCTGTTCATCACCGTGATGGCAACCAAGATGCCGTTCGTCGGCCGCGGTTAGCGAAGACCCCGGTGACGTCTTTGATCCAATCCCGTCGCTGATCCGGGATCGCAAATCGTTTACGTCTTCCGCCCGCGCGACGGTCAATTTTTGACAACAATTTGGCCTCGCTATAGTCGCGAGAAACCGAAGCGATACTTCGTCGGCTGGTCGATCTTGGTATGATCGGGCAATCGTCGTCCGTTCCAATGAGGTAATCGCTTTGAATTCGAACGACTTCGGATCTCGGACCCTTCCGCCAGCTTTGAACCAGGAAGACCAGAGCAA
This sequence comes from uncultured delta proteobacterium, assembly GCA_963755905.1. Classification (GTDB taxonomy): domain Bacteria; phylum Desulfobacterota; class Binatia; order Binatales; family Binataceae; genus JAKAVN01. Next base: position 910,324 of record CAVWLM010000001.1, on the reverse strand, counting down.
CGGCAAGTTGTCACTGGACCAACCCCGTAGCATTTCTTATCCGGCGTCACCACTCGCCTGGTATCTAATCAGAACGAAGCCAGGCAAGGAACGATATGCCCAGGATCGGCTGGCTCGTGTCTTACCCGAGGTCTTCCTACCGATGCTGAAGATGCGTTCCAGGCGGTCGCCTGCGGCGGTTCTCTCGACGGTTCCGCTTTTTCCACAATACATCTTCGCTCAACTTGACCTCACGGCCCACTTTTTCCAGGTTCGCTACATGCCCGGCATTGTTGGTTTCGTTTCAACCGGCCATGAGGCACTCGCTATTCCGCAAGGTATCGTCGATAGCGTACGCTCTAGATGCACAGACGGAGTCGTGGAGTTGAGTCCGCATCTATTTCGTCAAGGCGAGCAGGTCCGCGTGGTGGAAGGCCCATTTCGCGACTTCGAGGCGATTTTCGAGAACTATCTGTCGGGTAGCAGACGCGTGGCGCTCCTGATCAAAACCCTTGAAGGGTCGGGCCTGCGACTCGTGGCGGACGCCTCGATTGTCGCGAGTCAGACGTGCGCATTTTACTAAAGTCTCGAGGACTAACGCGCTAGGCATCCGTTGATGCAGCGATTGTTGGCATAGATCGCTCTCGGACCGGCGGTGGACTCCTTTAGCTGCGCGCCGTCGCAGACATTGTTGATCACTCGAGTCCTGCTGAAATCGAACTTAAGCACCTGACCGCCCGTCAAAAACATAGGCACATCGGTATATCCTGTGCCGTGGACTCTTTTCAGATAGTTGCGCTCGAAAATATTTCCTTGGAGCGTCTGTCCCGAATCGTCTGGCTCCTGTCCTATGGAGCAGTCTGTGGCGCGATTATATCCTACATAGCTGTAGATCGCTGACACCAGCGCGACACCGTAGTAGCCACAATTCGAGAACTCATTATCGAAGACGATCACGTTGTGAACCGGACCGCTATCGTCATTGCCATAGAGCTGTAGCTCGGAGTTTCCCCAGCCATCTTTAAAAACGTTATGCTTGATGACAATGTGGCCGCCCTTGCCTCCTACCGCGGAGACGAGCACCAGAAAGTTGAATTCGCGCTCTTTGTCGTAGCCGGGCGGAGAGCCGGTGTTGGTCCCTTCCAGCGTGCAGTCCGAGAGCGTGCCGTTTTCAGTGCCGCGCCACCAAAGTGTCTGATTGCCTCCCGCGCGAGTCGGGTTCAGCAAAATCGCACCAGGTAGGCATCGAATGCTGCGATTGTCGGGGACGTCTATGCTGCCGTAGATCGCGTACCTGCCTGGTGTAATGAGAAGGTTTCCGGCGTCGATCGCGGCCTGAAAGGCGGCCGTATCGTCGCTGACTCCGTTTCCTACCGCACCAAACTGCCGCGGATTCAGCAGATCGGCTGCTGAAACTCCCCATGCTGCGGTATTGCCGAGCAGGCAGAGAACAAAACTCAAAGTTAGCCCTATACGCATGGGCTAGCGATTACGGCTTCGGATACGGTCCATGACATATGCAAGGTAACCGAAAGGATACGCTACCAGTATGAGGAAACGCGCAAACCAGGCGAAGGAGCGGAGCTGTTTAAGGCCTCGGCTGCCGGCGTGCAGGTTGAATCGCGTAAAGTTGAGCGCGCATTTGAGGAACCAGGGTCTATTGTAGTGAAAATAGGGCCATTCTGTCCGCAAGATCGACGCCATCCAGAACGCGCTCCCGGGCGCCGAATCTGCCGGATCGAGACGACTGCGCGTCAGACCGTCCGGGCTTGTGTGAACGACATGCAGTATCTCATTCACGTAGCGCGTTTTATAAGAGCGAGCTATCCGTGACCAGATTATACCTTCAGGCACGAAACCGGGGATGTGATCGGGAAAGGGAAATTGCCGCATGACGTCGGTGCGTTGAAAACCCCACTTGTCACCGTCGACTCTCCATTTGTGGAACACTTCGATCGAATCGGAATCGAGCCAGTCAATGCACGGAAAGCGGTCGCCTACGACGGTACCGTCGGGATAGGCGCAGAGAACGGTGACCGCCGAGAACTGTTGGCGTAGCTCGGGCGGGATCTGACTCCAGTGCCACCATAATCGTTCCAAGGCGGTGGGTATGCATTCGTCATCGCTGTCCAAAGGCAGAAGAAGGCTGCCACGGGCCGCGCGGACCGCGAGATTATAAGCTGCCTTCTTGTGGCCATGGTGCTGGCGCAAATAGCGTACGGAAAAATCGGTCTGCCCCAACCAGTGCGAAACGACATCGGGCGTATTGTCGATCGAACCGTCGTCGACGATGAGCCATTCAAAATCGCGAAACGTCTGCCTGCGTAAGGACTGCCATACGCGGGGCAATGTGTTCGCGCGATTGTAAGTAGCAGTGAAGACCGTAAAAGTCTTGGTGAAGCTTTCGCTCACAGACGCCGTCCGGTTCTTTGCATCATCTCTCTAGCGTTGCGCGGCAAGGTATTGTTCCGTTGGTTGTCGTGGAACTAATCCATTTTGAAGAGTCTTTCTAGCTACCGTTTGACGAAGGCGGCGGATAGCGTACAGCAAGTTGACCGCCAGATGACCGGGCGCCCGAGCCATCATGCAGTCGTGCTCGACGACACGTGTCCCGCCGAAGGACAATTTGAATCTGGTGATAGCCTGGATCTCAGGCGTGCTATCCCCTATGCCTCCGAAGTCATACACCCGAAAGCCCTGGGACTTGTAAAGCCGCATCTCGTACCAATGCAACCAACGGTTCAGCGAGGCGACGAGCAGCGGGGCATCTTCACCTTTCAGTCGGGTCGAGGCCGACCAGAGAATGCCTACTCTGGCCAGAGTGTGGTCGCGTATAATGACGTGTCCGCAGATCGGCCGGCCTTCGAAATATGCTACCAGCACATCGCTGAATGGCTTGAGTGCTTCGATTCTGGCGCTCGTGATCTGTTCGGTGTGCTTTTTGGCCTTGACGAAGCTGTTGTAGACGAACAGGAAATCCCGATATGCCGCAGTGTCGTTCCGTCGTACCTCGATACGATCGCTGATCCGGTCCGCTTTTCTGACTTGAGAACGTCCAGTCCGGTTCATCTGATTGAACAAATCGTCGCTTTCGCTAGTGAGATCGAAGAGAAGAGTTTCGTAAAGTTGACATCGTATAGTGAATCGGCGCGAAGGCAGCGGGACGGGCGCTTGGCGGATATGAAGTATCTGGTTCAGTTCAAGATGATCTCCGAGACCGTCGATATCGCTCAACTGGGGATAAAACACGTCGACTACTCGAAATACACCTCGCGTAGCTTCAATAACTATCATATCATCACATACCTTTCGCGGACGTGTTCAGACTTACGGCTGGATACAGGAAAGCGTATGTAGCGGCCGCCGCGTAGGCTACTTAGTGACTATTCGGTGTTCAGCCGATGGCCGTGGCGTCCTTCATGGGATCTAGACTTGCGAGTCGTAGCCAGTATCCGCGGCCAGGGCAGGCCAGAGACGGCGCAGATTTGAGGTCCGAGATCGGACCACTCAAAGTCGGAATGAAGCCGGAAGTTAAACGAATCGCCCAGTAGCCCAAACAGTCTCGACGGCCGTTTCATCGCAAAGCGAAACTCGCCGGAAAGCCGATGATATTCGACCTTTTCGCGAAATCGAAGATCTGGAGCTACCGGAATGCCGCGCGCCAGGGCCTGGTAGGGTTCATATAAATCGACGCCGGCATGTCGCGCTATGCCGATACTGCCCCAGACCCGAGGGTTTAGCTCCAGGAATCTGAATTTGCCGTCTCGCGTATCACAGATGAATTCAGCGTGCCCGAGACCCGTGTATTTGAGAGCGCCGAAAATTTTGAAGGCTTCCTCGAGTAAGCCGACTGGACGTTCGGTTATGCCTTTGACAGTCCATCCTCCCGCCGGTGGATAGGTCAGCAGTTTGCGGTGGGCGCAGACGCGAAGCCCCTGGCCGTTGTGAAACAAACCAGCCACTGAATAGGCCTGCCCCACGATGAACTCCTGGATTGCCGGCCGTCCACCATAGGCGCTTTCGCGTTTCAATATTTCGCGATAGAACGGGAGCAACTCGCTCGTTCGGGTTACCAGGCGAACGTTCTTGCCGCCATCGCTGCGCTCCCCTTTCACCAACAGATGCTCACCAAGCGTTCTCGCGATACCTTCGACTTCCGCCTCGTCGCTGGGAACGTGAGTCTTCGGGACAGGTACGCCGGCATTGTCCGCGAAACGCAGGGTGGAAGATTTGCTCAACAAGATCTCGATCGCACCAGGGCTCGATAAGGGCAGTCCCGGCAACGAACCCGCGTCGAGCAGCGGGAAGATGATTTCCAGGATTTCCTCGTCACAAAGAAATACTACGTCGTGCTCTCCGCGGACGAAAATTGTCTTCAACGACCGTCTGACCTCATCCTTGTTGCTCAAGGGCGGCGAGACCAGCCTGCGATGGCAAAAATTCGACGCAAACGCGGGCGACCCGATCTCGCCAAACACGTCGACACGATAGCCGCGATTCGAAAGGACCCGGCAGAGTTTCATGGCGACGATTGTTGGGCGCGCCGCGAGGATCAGCGCCCGTAACATTGTCTCAGTACTCATGAGGTAACCGGATGTTGTCTGCCCTGTTCACTGTGTGTGTAACTGTTAACGGCCGCCGCGACCGTATACCACTACTTTCACGGTCTGAAGCAGAATCTGGAGGTCGAATGTCAACGACCAATTCTTGATATAGTACAAATCGTAACAGAGCTTCTCTCTCGCGTCGTCGACGGTTGCGCCATATGGATAACAGACCTGCGCCCATCCTGTCAGGCCGGGCCTGACACCGTGCCGATAGTCATAGAGGGACATCATGCGCTTCAAGTGCGCGATAATTTCCGGTCGTTCGGGTCGAGGTCCGACAAGACTCATATCGCCTCGGAGTACGTTCAGGAGCTGCGGCAACTCATCGATTCGCAGGCGCCGGATGATGCGGCCAACTCTGGTGATCCGGGGATCGCGAGGGGCGGCCCAGATGACGCCGCTGCGCTGCTCCGCGTCGGCGCGCATCGAGCGAAACTTCAGTATTCGAAACACCCGACCGTTAACTCCGACGCGATCCTGACTGTAAAAAAGCGGACCGGCTGAGTCCAATTTGATCGCAATCGCCGCCAGCACGACCACAGGAACACTGAATACCAGCAGAATTAACGCCGTCACTAAATCGACGAAACGTTTGGCCAGCAGACGCCATCGTTGGCGTAAGAACCCTGGGGAAAACAGCAGCCAACTCTCTCGCAGCTCATTGACGGGCAACTTGCCCGTCATCCGCTCGTAAAAGGATTCGCAATCGATGACCTCGACTCCGCTTAGACGCCATTTCAGCAACTCCTGCGCCGGATATTCGAAAGCATCTACATCCACTATTAGACTATCGGGGTGCCCGTTACGTGCCAAAGTGCCTAGTGACGCCGCCAGGTAGGTAGTGTCGCCGGTGGCAAACGGCTGGTCGCCAGCGGCTCGTTGAAGGCTGGTGGCGCGAACGAACCCGAGGCATTTGTAGCCAAGATGCGATCGGCTATCGATCTCACTCGCAATCTGTCGAGCGAGTGCACCGTTCCCGAGGATCAGTACCTCGTTAGTGACGTGACCCGTCGAAGCAACTTTGACTCCTAGACGCCATACGATTAAGAGCAGCGTCGCGAGGCCAAGGTATGTTAGGTAAACTCCTCGGTAGAGCAGCGGTTGGTGGTTCGAAAGCATCACGATCGCCAAGACGGCAGATAGCTTTAGTGATGCCATAAGGAGACCGGCCACGATCTCGCCGTCGGTGAATGACTGTTCCACGGCGTATAGATCCTGAAAGTTGTTTGCGACCACGCATAGCAGGCCTAACAAAACAGCCAGACACAGCACATTATGATGAATGGCGCTTACCGGTTCCGAGAGGCTGACGATCGCAAAGACTGCATAAGCAGCCAAAGCAGCGATACAGAAATCGCCCGCGATCAGCATCATACAACGATTAGAGACCGCTTGCGGCGCTAACATCCGATGCCTCTATAGATCAGAAAAGAATTTACGCTTAGGGCTTACAAAGAGCCCCGGCGCAAAGAATCGATGAAGTCAAGCCGAAATGATGTGCCGCGCTGGCGGTAAATTATGCGTGCAGCGCCTCGAGCAATTCGTCCAACCCTTCCGGGGTTGACACCTGCGGCTTCCATCCGAGAACATGCTCGGCCTGACTATAGTCAGCCAGAGTGTGACGGACATCTCCGGGCCGCGCAGGTTTATAAACTATTGGTCCGCCAATCCGCTCTGCTACCCAGTTTACGCTGACGGACTGACCTTGTCCTATATTCAGAGCTCGGCCGTCTGCTGTGCTTGCGTTCATAGCGAGAAGATTCGCGCTGACCACGTCTCGTACGTGAGTGAAATCACGAGTCGAATCGCCGTCCCCGTATATAATCAGCGGCTCACCTCTCATGCGCGCGCGGAGGAACGCGCTGATGACCGTGACATAGGCGCCCTGAGTCGCCATTCGCGGGCCAAACACGTTAAAGTAGCGGAGAGTCAAGGTTTCCATCCCGTATAGACAATGAAATAACCGCGTATACTCCTCGGCTGCAAGTTTTTGCAAGGCGTATGGGCTAAGAGGGTTTGGGTTCATCGACTCACGGAGCGGCAGCCGCGTTTGATCTCCATAGACTGACGACGATCCGGAAAATACCACCCGACGGACGCCCGCGGCACGCGCGGCGAGCAGAACGTTTATAGTGCCGACCACATTTACCATGTGGGTATTCAGTGGGTTTTCGATAGACAACGGGACCCGAGCCAGCGCGGCCGTGTGGAAGACGCAATCCACATCCGCAAATGCGTCCGCGATGGTCGAGCGGTCGCAGATGTCCCCGGTAATCAATTCCGCGCGGGAATCGACCCGATCTGGTTTGCCTGTGGTAAAGTTGTCGATGACGCGCACGTCGTGACCTCGCTCGAGAAGCGCATCGACCAGATGAGAGCCGATAAAGCCACCACCGCCGGTCACCAACACCTTGCTGGGGCGTGCGTACATAGTCTTTGGTGGTACATCTACAAGCGTTCCTATTCCCGACATAAGACCTTCTTTCACCACTACTTAGTCGACGAGTAGTGAGCTCACAAATCCCGACGGTAAGTTATTAAGCCTAGTAAGAAATGAGGCTTTCAGGCTCTATTTGCATCGGCCCGCGGTTCTGCTCGTACCTGGTTCAGGTTCAGTACCAGATCGGCCGTTTCACCCATAGTGGCGCTGCGCATTCCATAATGCCGTTCCAGGGCACGGTAGTGATTCAGGATCCTGCGTAGAAAGGCGAGGTTCTCATGCATGTCAGCACCAAAGTTATGAGGATGCCACCATAAGTGATAACAAAGGCCCATCTGTGCTGCGTGCGTCAGCTCACGAACGATGCGTCGCAAGCGTTGGCGTTCAAAAGGCAGTGAGGTCCGACTGTAAGGTCGTAGAAAGCGGCTAGCCGGCAGATTGATCGGCAGATCTGAGGTCGGTCGCGGGAGCGGATAGGCGGTCGCGACGAGTGGTACGTATGCGTCAGCAAACCTGGCAAGTCGGTTGACGTATTTTCGTTCGTGCTCGGAAGAGGCGCGATAGATTCGGGAGTCCTGGTTGCCTCGGTATGCGACTATTCCGATCTCACGACATACGGCCAGAAAACGTTCCTGGACTTGGTTCTGAGGAAATGCCAAGCTTCGCATCTTTAGGCCGAACGACTGGGCAGTTCCTCGAGCGGCCAAGAGGTCCTCGCGAAAAGTCTTGAGATTCTGGCCTTCTTCGAGGCAGTAGTAATGCGAAAACGTGTGAGACCCTATCTCTTGATTGGGCGTTTGCGCTATCAGACGAATCAGACTCGGAGCGAAAAATACTGAATCCGAGGTCTCGCTGGCATCGTCGGGCGGTAGGTCTCGGTACGGCGAGAGATGGATGCTTTTGTATCTGGGTATGACTTTCGGCGCAAACCTTAGAAGCCGCTCGGTGCTGTCGAAGAATAAGAATCCAACGCAGGCCCACGTCGCATGTATGCCGTACTCGGTGAACAGCTTCAGCAACTCGGGAACCGCCGACCGTGCTCCGACGAGCTGTCGTCGATATTTGTCCGCTGACGGCAGGTGCCGGATGCCCCAGTAGATCTCAAAGTCGAGCGATATAATTAGAGTTCCGACGCGCGGCTTCGCTCGGATCGGAAGAATGACTTGATCCATATGAATATATTGGACGCTTACCGCCGCTCAGCGTAGGACGAAAATGTTACAGGCGCTCCCTAGGAACAGAGACAGACGCTTGCGCCAGGCGAGGCTGAGCCAGGGGCAAAGCCAGTACCCGCTGTAGGTTAGCGCGTTGCCGCGTACGCTCAATACGTCGAAGCCCGCGTTGGTGAATAGTTTGCTCCAGCGCCGCTTGCTGAAGTAATACAGTTCGCTTATCGCGGACGCATAAGCTCCGTGCGCTCGCATGGAATTGGTAAGGCTCCATCTCAGAAAGCGCAACGCTCGAACCGAAGGCTTGGATTGTTGTATCCAGACGCTGTCCGTCGGAGCGGGAGTTGGCGCCGAGCCTCGCAGCAGGTGCTCTTTCAGGATCCGGCAGACGAAGGGATAGTGAGCCATGGAGTTGAAAATACGCCAGGCCGGCGTTGGGAGTAGATGTATCGACAGACCACCGCTCGCAAGTATTCTCCTAGTTTGCTTCAGCAAGAGTGGGAGCTGAGGCGGAGGCACGTGCTCCAACATGTTGGACGAGAAAACCAGATCGAAGCTGCCAGCTGCAGCGGGAATATATTGTCCATTATAAGTCTCGACGGGGAAGTATTGGCTGCTCGGGATTATATCGACAGACGTTATTCGATAACCCCATCCTGCAATGACACTCGCCTGGTACCCACTGCCTCCGCCAAGCTCCAAAATTCTGGCGTCCGACGGGAACAGGGGCCGGACCAGTTCGACCTCGGCCAACCTGAGGTTGCGGAGCAGCTTATGAGGCGAAACATGCATGCGGGCCATAGTGGTCGGCGTGGCTTCGAGCTTTCAATCGAGTGTGAGCCGCGCTAGATAGTGCTGCGGCTGTCGGCGACGTTTCAGGCTGGGTGTGGGCCATCCAGTCGGCAGGGAAGGTGGGCGATGTTCCCTATAATTGCCGAGACTTCGCGTGCTTTGCTCAAGCTCGTCTTACTAAGGGTTGAATTTCGCGCTTCAAGTTAGAACCCAATTGTTCGTACAACGCTTCGTAGCGAGCGACGACAGCTGGCATCGAACATCTCTCCTGAATCCGCTGTCGAGCGTAGGCACCGAGCCAGCGGCGTTCTTCCGGCCGCATGGCAGCGATTTCCTGACAGGCCCGAGCGAGCGCTTGCGGATCTTTGGGAGGAACTATTTTCCCCGCCTTTCCAAGTAGAAGGGCTGAATCCCCGACGTTGGTGACCACGCAGGGTACTCCGCAGGCCATCGCTTCGGCCACTGCATTTGACGAGCCCTCTCCATAGGCGGAGGAAGAACAGGCCACATCCAGGCCGGCTGTTATATGGTTGATATCGCGTCTGAGCCCGAGCAGATGGAAGCGATGAGTCAGCTGACTAGACTCCATCAGTCGAGTTAGTGCGGTATTTCCGGCATCGACCTTCCAGCCCACGAGCACGAAGTGAGCTGAAGGTATTCGCGACGCGAGCAATCGGGCGGCCGCGATAAAATTCTCATGATCTTTCATCGGATCATAACGAGCGATCAATCCTATGACTATCGCATTCAGGTCGAGCTTGAGCTCTCGCCGCAACCAGGCGGGTGCCCGCGAATCAGGCCGGAATTGATCGAGGTCCAGGGAGTTGGGGATCAATTTCCATTGCCGCGATCGGTAACCCAGAATCTTGTGGAACCGAATGCCAGCCTCCGAGTTAGCGAGGACGGCGTCCGGGTAGCGCGAAAGCGGCACCAGACTTCGAAGGACCAGGGACGAGGTCCAACGATATCGTGTCATATCCATCGAGGAGCACCGCAGATTCCAGACTATCGTCGGAACTCGTGCGAGTTTGCCGACCAATAGTCCCAGTAAATCCGCGTGATACATCCAGGTCTGCAGAATATCCGGTCGCACTCGTCTTATGATTCGAAAAAAACGTATTACGGCGACCGGATCCGGAATGCTGCGAAACATTCCGAGAGAATGGAAGGGCACGTTGGCATCCGCCAACCGCGAGGGCAGCAGTTGAGCGTCCGTCATCGAAACAACAGTATTCGCAAAGCGCGATGAATCCATGCCGCATACAAGCCGCAACAGATTGGTCTCGGCCCCGCCGAAACCAAAGCTCGTAGTCAAATGAAGTACGCGCATCATGTCAGAGATAAAAAGGCATTAGTGGTGTTTTGCACCAGCGCTTCGACGCTGAAATTCGCTTCGATCCTATTTCGTATGGCCTCGTGAAGGTCGGGTTGCAGGTGAATTCGCTGAGCCATGGAGACCCATCCATTCGTCAAAGATTCAGGATCATTCGGAAGAACTACCAATCCCAACTCGCCGACGATGGAACGCGAATCTCCAACATCAGTTACCACGCAAGGGAGTCCGCACGCCATTGCTTCCACCACGCAATTGGGCGTTCCCTCGCCGTAAGCGGACGTGGACGTGCAGATATCCAGTGCATTGTATACAGCGGGCATATCGTCTACGAAGCCGGCCCATATGACTTTATCGTGTATTCCGGATTGTTCAGCCACGCGGCGCAGACACTTGTAATATCGCGCCGGTCCGTCGCCGACGCAGACAAATCTGGCGTCCGGCCGGGTACGAGTAAAACGTGCCGCAGCGTGGAGAAACGTACGATGATCCTTCATCGGGTCGATACGGCCGACGATGCCGATGAGGAGCGATTGCTCCGGGATTTTCCAGAAAGTGCGCAGCCTCGCTCCGGACGCTGGATCGCGGGCGAAACGCCGGGTATCGACTCCGTTCGGTATGACGGTCGTGCGAGCGGCGGTAAATCCTGCCGCGAGATGGTAGGCTTTTCCAGCGCGAGAATTGAAAACCACAAGGTCGGCAAAGCGCGACAGCAATACCTCGAACCGAAAACTGTACCTATCGAGCCATGCCGCACGGCCGGCATCCATGTTGGAGGCGCGGACACCCCATACGATGCGGGTTCCCGGCAATACGGCTTTGATCGATGCCGCCAGAACATTCTGCGTTGTCAGGTAAGAATGGAGTATCTCGGGCCGAAGTCCGCGGAGTGTTTTCACCAGACGTATCAAAAAACCAACGATTTCCCACCGGCTCGCCTTTTGAAGCGAGACAACCGGTACGCCGGCGTCTATCAGTTCCTGTTCAAACTGGCCTCCACCATAAAGACAGATCACGACAATCTCGAACTGGCTTTGATCGAGCGACTTCGCGAGCGTTACCAATTGGCGTTCGGCGCCTCCTATAGTCAAAGAACGTATCAGGAAGACAACTTTCAGCCGCCGACCGTTTCGCGGGCATACTGCCCGCTCGCCGCGTCTTTGCATGAGACGTTTGCCGACTAGTACGGAATCCGGTTCAACCGGTAGCGGCGCGCAGAACTTCGCGCCACATTGGCATCACGCGATCAAACGCGAAGCGCTCATTCACCTCGATCGCGCGAGCGGACAGTTCCTGGCGTTCCCGTTCGTCGCCCATCAATCGGTCCATCGCCAGCGCCAACGCGTCCACGTCTCCGGGTGGTACGAGAAGACCGTCGTAGCCGTCGCGAATTATATCGCTGGGGCCGCTGGGACAGCTGAAGCTTATGACCGGAAGTCCCGCTGCCATTGCCTCCAGCAGCGCATTGGGAAACCCTTCGTAACGCGACGACAATACGAACAAATCCGCATCAAAGAGACAAGCCACAGGCTCTTTCACGACCGGATCCAGCCTTACCCGATCTCCAATTCCTAATCGTTCCGTGAGCACGATCAGTTGCGAACGATTACTACCTTCACCTACAATTCTGAGATCCCATCGGGGGTGCTTCGTATAGCAAAGCGAAAAGGCTCGCAAGAGCAGATCAAAGCCTTTTTGTTCCTCCAACCGGCCCATGCCTAAAATGGCATGGCGGTCCTTTGTCACCCGACACGTTACGGCTCGTGAGTTAAGACCTACCGGGTTTGGTATGACGTGCACGCTCGCTGGTTTAGCGAAACCCTGCGCCCAATAGCGAACTTCTTCGGTTTGGACCACTAGTGCCTTTGCATAGGGATAGAGCACGGGGCGCAGCAAGCGGATCACTCGAGAGGTGAGATGCCTTCGAGGGTCAACTCGCTCCGATACGACCACTCTCACGCTCAGCCCCAGCGCGGATAGCAAAACGAGTACGTTGGTCGCGTCCATAAAACTAATTACGACGTCAGGAGCTACCCTACGAATGAGCTGCCGTAAACGCCCTATACGTAGCAGATTGTTGCCTAGAAACTCCGGCAAGCTTGCCGATTCCCGATTGAGCCCCAGAGCCATCCTTTGTACCCGGTTGTCGAGTACATAAAAGTCCTCCTGGGCCGTACCAACGGTGACCATCGACACCTCATCGCCGCCTTGAGCCCAATAATTAACCAGCGACGAAGCCACCCGTTCCGCGCCCCCGGGCGAGAGCGAGTTGATGACGAACATGATCCGCACGACACTGAGACGGCGAAATACTAACCGGTGACTTGCCAAGACTCGCTGAGACGTTGTGACTCCCAGCTTGATTCAGGGTTGTTCGGCCGTTCGTTGGCCTGGATAGCTAAACTGATAAGAGCGAAACTGTCCGAGAACAGGTTGTGATCGAAAAGACACCACAATAGAAGTACCACAGCGAAAGTGTAGGAATCCCAGGCCTTGCGCCTGAGACTCCACGCCATCGCCGGAATCACCAGCAGGCCGAGTATTCCATAATCAGCCATAAAGCTGAGATAAAGGTTATGCGTTTGCTCGTCTGTCCAGTATGACGCCGTTCCGAATCCCTGGCCCAGTAACGGATGTGCCTCAAAGACCTCGATAGCTCTCTCGGCTACCCGAAGTCTGTCGCTTACGCTGGCGTCTCCGGAGTCAAAGCTCAGGCGCGACAGCGTGTCAGAGGCCAACACCTTGTTTTGCCTCATCATCTGCGCAACGCCGAAAACGGCGAAAAGTATCACACACAAGCCAACTCCTAAGAGCAGCCGTCTGGCTGAGAGCATCTGCGCCCAACTTGCCCCAATTAGCAGGACTAGCAAACTCAAAACCGCTTCGCGCGAGAAGGTAGCGGCGACACCCATGAAAGTGAGCAGTATGAAGAGTTCTCGCCATTTGCGTCCGATCGCGGGCAGGCTTACCAGCAGGCCGAACACCAGAGCAATGCCGGACTCGTTTGAGTTTACGTACAGACCCGCCGCTCGTCCGGTAACGCTGCTGAATGTCCCCGGATTGACGACCTCGTATAGATTCAGGGCAACGCCGCCTAATACGGCGACGGCTACACATTGCTTCGCAAGCCAGATAATCTCCGCGTCATCGAAAATCACTAGAAATGACAGGAGTGTACCAAGAAAATGCACCTGCAAGCCGAAGGCCCGCAGAAAGTCATAGTCAGAGAAACCTGCGGGTGTGTTGAATGTTCTGACTAGCATACCCCAAGTATAGAGTCCGAGCGTCGCTACAAGCCAAGCCGCGATCGGCTTTTTGAGTAGCCGCCTAAACGCCCGCGGATCGAGCATGACGATAAAGATAGCGACAGCATAGGCGAGAAACTGAATCGAATACGGAGAGACCGCGAGCCGGCGTAACTGACGCGTATTTTGATTAGGTTCGCTGTAGGCGGTTAGAAAGAAGAAGAGGTCGGTAAACTCGAGGCTGATCAGCACAATCGCGGAAATCATCCGGACACGATAGGCAATTCGTGCTGTTATCCTGTGGGAAATCATCGGGAAAGCTGAAATCCGCGGCTATCGGCCAAAAGCAACCGTCAAAGGTGTCAGATCGCCGAGTTTGCCAAAGCAACCGTGTACGAGGCCGCAACGTTCGCCTCCCGTTGACCAATCGAGCGAAAACACATGAAGCCCAGATAGCAGCATGAAATGAGATAAACCACACTAGTGGATAGCGCGATACCGGGCAGCCCGAATAGCCTCATAAATACTAGGTTTAATATAAGATTCGTGACAACGCTGATGCCAGTGCCCCACATAAGTATATGATTGCGTTTAAAAGAACATATGGCATTGACGTATAAGATACTGATCGCGCAGAACGGCAGTTGAAGGCACAAAAGGGTTTGGACTTGAGACACGATATGGACGTCTCGCGAAGTGAACGCTCCACCTTTAAAGAACAGGGCCACCAGTGGTTCCGAGAAGATCATCAGGAAGATAGTGAGAGGAACAGTCACCAGCGCGATGAGACCAGTATATGTGACGAGGACATGTCTTATCGCTGCCCAGTCCTCCTTCGCGCTGAGACGCGAGAAACTCGGCAGAATTGCCACGGAGAGGGAGGTGACACCGATACTGAGGATCACCGAAAGCAACTTGTTCGAGTAGTTCAGGGCAGAGAGGCTTCCCGCCCCGAGCATTGCCGCCATCGCCTGATCTATAAGGGTGGAGCAGCCGAGCAGCAGTGCTCCGGCGAGGACTGGGACTGTCTGCGCGAGCACATGCCGTATCGGGCCGTCGAAGCCGTGCCAGCGTGGAAACAGTGCGATTCCGCGAAGGCGTAGGGCGGAACCGGATATTGAAAGTTCGCCGAGCTCGCCAAGTATGACGCCGCCGGTAAGGGCATATATGCCCCACGAGTTCCTGACCGTCAGGAGCACGGCCAAAATGATCAAAGGGTTCATGATGGGCGCCAAGGCTGTAAGCGCGAAACAATCGTGTGCTGTGAGGAGAGATCGCCAAAAGGAGCCGAGGCCGCCCAACACGATGGAAACAAGCAGGACGAAAAATAAAAGCCTGGCCAATTTCAATTTGTCCGGTTGAAAACCGGATCCAAGAAGTGGCAACACCCATCGCTCCGACAGGCCGAGCAGAAGGCATACCGCGACCAAGCCGACGAGGGCCAGAGCGCTGACGTTGGACACGAGACGTTGCGCTGCCACGCGCCCGGCCGTTTCACGTAACTCGATATAGGTCGGAAGAAACGCGGCGTTGAAGGAACTGGCTATAACTCCACTTAGAAAGCCGGGGAGCAAGACCGCGACGTAGAATGCGTCGAGCGCATCACCTGCGCCAAAGCGGCGCGCGATCAGCATTTCCTTGGCCAGACTGGCGACCTTGACAAACGATGCCAGGCCGGCGACGGTGACAGCCGCTCGTAGAATGCGCCCGTTGGTGGAATCGCCGAGGGCCGCGATTGCCCGCACCAACCTTCGGTGATGACGCAACGATTTCATTCGGGTATTCCGGGGCAATGCCGCGACGACAAGCGGCGCGTTCCTTCGGATCTGGCGAGACGTTGACTCACGAGGCCTGGCGGTCGGACGCCGCCGCGGGAGCGTCGATGAATACGCGATGCCATAATTCCAACATCAGAAGATTCCAAAGCCTATACTGATGGTTAGTTTGGCCGCTCACATGATCCGCGATAAGGCGCTCAACGGAACGTCGTTGAAAATATCCACGCTCCAGACTCTTGCGGCTCAAGAGCGTGTCGCCCAATAGCTCGGCTAGCTGCCCTCTGAACCATAGATCCAGAGGCACCCCGAATCCCATTTTTTTTCTAGTAAGAATTTGTTCCGGAAGAATTCCCCGGAGAGCCTTCTTGAAAATCGCCTTCAGCGTTACGCCGCCGATCTTAAATCTGGCGGGCAGTTGAGCCACGAACTCCACAAATTTGTGATCCACCATGGGGGAACGAGCTTCAAGTCCAAAAGCCATCGAGGTTATGTCGACCTTGGCCAACAAGTCGTACGGCAGATACAAGTCCAGGTCCACGTTCAAGGTCGCGTCCACGACATGTTGCGCGTCGCTGCGCTCGTACGCGGCCGCAATCAGATTTTCCGCCGCGTACCGTTCCACGCTACTGCCGAAGTCGATGCTGTAAAGCTCGTCGCGGGCCTCAGGGTCGAAATGAGTCATCAGGCGCGCGTACCCTGTGCGAGGGTCCGTCTGAATGGTTCTCGCAATAAGCTGTAGGTGCCGAGCGATCTTACTATCGGCACGAAAGACTTTGTGAGCTTGGAAAGCACCACTTCGAACCAGTCGGCGCAACGGTGAAGGCACTGAGTGAAGGCGTTGCGAAAGCAGAGTTAGCAAATACCGTGGATAGCCGGCGAAATTCTCGTCGCCGGCATCTCCATTGAGCGCTACCGTAACGTGGTTGCGCGTGAATTTGCTCAGAAAATAGGTTGGCAACGCCGCGGGATCGGCAAAAGGCTCGTCGAAGTGCCACACCAGCGTTTCGAGAATGTCAGTGGCGTCAGGTCCGACTGTAAACACATGATGTTCCGTGCCGAACTGCCGCGCGACCGACAACGCATAGCGTCTTTCGTCGTATGCAGGTTCGTTAAAACCGATTGAGAAGGTTTTGACCCGCGCATTACTGAGTGTGGTCATCAAGGCAACGATCGCACTGGAGTCAAGGCCTCCGCTCAGGAAGGCACCTAACGGAACGTCGCCCATCAATCGAACCTTGATAGCGTCCGTGAGCCGCTCTATGATCTGGGCGCACGCATCATCTGGGCTCAGCTCGAGCTTCGGGCGATAGTGCACTTGCCAATAGCGTCGCAGCTCGAGCTTACCTTGCGAGAAAGTGAGATAGTGCGCCGGCGGCAACTTTCGCACCCCCTGGAAAGCGCTGAACGGGCCGGGGACATATCCAAGGCTGACGTAATAGTCGATGGCTTGGGGGTCGACCGTGGGCGTTAGCGTGGGGCATACCAGCAGTGCTTTGACTTCGGATGCAAACAGGAGTCTTCTGCCGTCAAAGGAATAAACCAGAGGCTTTTTTCCCAGCCGATCGCGGGCGAGGAAGAGCAGTCGTTTCCGTTCGTCCCAAATCGCGAACGCGAACATCCCGCGGAGCCGGGCGAGGCATTCGACGCCGAGTTCTTCGTAAAGATGGATTACTACTTCGGTGTCGGTGCGGGATTTGAACTGATGTCCCTTGGCGATGAGCCAGTCTCGCTGTTCGGCGAAGTTGTAGATCTCCCCGTTGAAGACGATCTGGATCCGACCGTCTTCATTGGTCATCGGTTGACGCCCTTCGGGCCGAAGATCGACAATAGATAGTCGACGATGACCCAAGGCGACGCCCGAGCCCAAATAGAGCCCCTTATCGTCGGGACCGCGATGAGCGAGCGTATCGCGCATGCGCTGGATCATTCGCGGATCGAAGCGCTCCGTTGGGTCAGTGCTGACTATGCCGCAGATTCCGCACATGTCATTCCACGCCTCTGAAGCGCGCCATCCGGGTATCAGGAACGACCGACGCCGCTTGCCCAGGCTCCATCAGTTCCTCGTAAATCCCTTCCATGTCGCGGACCAAGCGCCTAATCGAATACCGGTTTTGCACGTCGTTGCTCCGCGCATCGGAGATACGCTCTTTCGAGAGCGCGAGCCGGAGCATCGCGGCGGCAAAAGCAGCCTCGCCACCCGCTTCGACCAGCTCTCCGTCAGTTCGCGGCGACACCACGTCGGCCACCCCGCCGACTCGCGTCGCTATCACAGGGACTTTCGCGGCGAGGCTTTCGATCAGACAGACCGGTGACCCCTCGTTCAACGAGGAGAGACAGGTTACGTCCAAATCAGAAAATATCTTCGCCCTATCGAGTTCCCAGCCGCAAAACAGGACCCGGTCGCTGACATTCAACTGTCGGGCCAGCGCCCGTAGCGAGTCCGCCAACTCGCCGTCTCCGATAATCACGAGACGCGCGTCTATAGGAGCCGAGTTACGCACGGCCGAATCGCGCGGAACCGAGTCGAGCAGCCGGGCGAAAGCCCGGAGTAGGAAGGCAGTGTTTTTGATCTTGGCCAGCCGCCCCACGGTGCCAAAAACTACTGCAGCCTCGCTCGCCTGGAGCCGCGCCCGGAGCCATCCTCGATGTAGCGGCAACTCGTTCAGCCATGAAAAGTCGAACCCAAGGGGAACCACTCTAATCTTGTGGGCGTCAGCTATTTGATACCGCTCGATCAGCTCGTGGCGGACGCTTGGACTCACAGTCACGACGAGATCCGTGAAATGCGCGAGGAACCTCTCAATTCCTATGAATGCGCCGGCGACCGGTCCGCTAAAATACTTATCGAAGACGTGGCCGTGGAAGGTATGAAT
This sequence comes from uncultured delta proteobacterium, assembly GCA_963755905.1. GTDB lineage: Bacteria > Desulfobacterota > Binatia > Binatales > Binataceae > JAKAVN01. The sequence continues at coordinate 892,108 of CAVWLM010000001.1, read as the reverse complement.
CAGCCGGGGCCGGTGTCGGCGGTTGAACCAACGCATACGTGTGACGAGCCGGCCGAGAGCTCCAGCCTTGGCCGTATGCGTCTCCACGATCTGCGGCTTGATGCTCTCCAACAATCGAGACAGGGTGACCGCCGCCTTCAGATCGCGAAAGCCCAGTCCGCGTCTTAGGTCTTTGATATAGATTGGCTCGACATCGGCTTCACTGAGAAATTCCGAGCATTCCCGCTCGGTGGCCTGAACCTGTCCTGAGATGAGCCAGCTCCTGTACGCATTGGGATCGAGATGCGCCGTGAGGGCGCATACATAGCGTTCGGCTCCTCCCACGCCCAGGCGTGTGATGATTCGAGCGATGCGAACGGGAGCCGATGTACTCACTGGCTATAAATGCGAACGGGGAAATTGAGCGGCCGCTCAGGCGCCTGATGACGCGGCGGATAATGTCGTTGGTCGGTTAACGGTACAAATAAGGTGCGTAATACTGCTGAATCTGAGGGCTCACGTTATTCAGAATAACGCCCAGGATCGTGGATGAACCTACGCTGAAAAGACGAGCGCAAGCGTCGCGGACGAATTTCTTGGGAGTCCGCACCCCCGATATGATGACCACACCATCCGCGAGAGTCGCAAGGACCACGGTATCGCTGACCGGCAGAATCGGCGCCGAGTCGACAATAACGTGACTGAAGGAGCCTCCCAACGACGCCAGTACTTCTTTCATCTTCTGCGAACCCAGAAGCTCACCGGGGTTCGGCGGGGTAGCGCCGGCGCCGAGGAAGTACAGGCCCCGTATCGGCGTCGGCCGAATAGCATCCTCCAGGTTGCGCAGACCCGCCAGGACTTCGGTAAGTCCGGGCCGCCCTTCTTGATCGAGCAACACGTGACAGCGCGGTTTACGTAGATCCGCATCGACCAGGATCACACGGTCCATCAAATGAGCGAACGCGATGGCTGTATTGACCGCGGTCACGGACTTACCCTCACCGGGCATCGCACTGCTGAAAAGGATGCTCTTGGGCGGTTTTGCGGCACGGGAAAGGAGTAGCGCGGTACGTACCGCCCGGTAAGCCTCGTTAGCGACGGCAAACAGACCGGCGGGAGGTGGAGATCCGATCCCGACCCCATTTGCGCCGTTGGTTAACGCAGGAGGTTGCCTGTTGTTATTGGACAAATGCAGCGTCAACAGATCATTCGCGACCAGTCGCTTCTCGTTAAGTCCAGAAAATCGCACTACAGTGGCCAAGGTAGGCAGGTGCAAAAAATTGTATACTTCTTCGGCGTTCTTCAACGCGCTATCGGTACTGTCGATAACAAGAATAGCTCCGAATCCAACCAGCAGCGCCAGGAAACCGCTCAAGACCAGACTCAGCCTTCGCTTGGGGCTGGACGGACTCAACGGAGTCTCCGCCATGTCGATGATTGAGACGTTGGTTACCTGTGCCTCACTAGCCACTCCGAGGACTTTGATTCTCTCGAGCACGCTTTGGTAAAGAGCACGATTCGTTTCAACTTCCCGTGCGAGCACGACATCCTGGAGCGAGGCATCTTTCAGCGACATTACGGTATTTTTTTCGTCGTCGAGGTCTCTTTTCAGTTGATTCTCGCGTTCCACCGCACTCGAGTATCGGGTCCTTATGCTTTCGACCACCCCGTCCATCTCCTGCTTTTCGCGCGCCTGGACACGAAGCAGTTGCGCATGCAATTGAGCCAGCGGCGGATAGTTCGGCGTCGCTTCGTTCGCGAGGTTAGCGTAACGTCCCTCCAGTTCAGCCGCCTGAACCTTAAGATTCTGAATCAACAGATTGTTGACCACCGCAGGCAGAGAGTCGTAGTTATTGCTCTTGATAGCTTCGACGTCAGCCTGAAGTGCAATACGGGTCTCCTCGGCCTGCACGACACCCTTGCTGAGGGCGTTGATTCGATCGCTCACGATGGCGTCTTTGTCATCGAGCGAAAACGCCACGATCCCGCGCGCACGCCGATAGTCATTGAGCGCGGCCTCCGATTTCTCGACGCGCTTTTCCAGTTCGTACAGTTGTCCCGCCAAGAAATGCTGAGCCTCCTGATTGCTCTCCGTGTGTCGTTCGTATCCGCGACGGATAAATGCCTGGACATGGGCATTTGTAACCTTGGCGGACAGGAGAGCATCCGGACTGGTAAACGCGATCATCGCCAGCCGGGTTTCGTAACCCGGCCGAATGGTCAACATCGAGAGATACGTATCGATCAGACCGGGACTGATACCGAACAGTTCGACCCGAGCGGAGTCGTCGTGGAGGCTGGGTGGCGCCGACGGAAACAATCGGCGCAGCGGACGCAGCAGTATGCCGGTAACGCCCGGTGACTTCCCGGCACCTGTGAACAATGGGTCTTTGTCGAGAGCTAAATCACGAATCACACTGGCAGCCAGACTTCTACTTTTGAGAATTTCATACTGCGTCTTGTAGAAGCTTGCCATATCTGGATCGACACTTTCGGGATTCTTGGTGTCGAGCACTTCGGGGGTCTGACGCTCGATTAAAATTGAACTTTCGGCGGTATAGAGCGGGACCATGTTGAAGATGATCAGCAAAGTCAGAAGTTCGGCAACGGCGAATATACAAAGAACCAACGAGAGATGCGGGCGAATGGTATTATTCCAATATTCCCCGAGATGAACCGTCTCTTCTTGAGCGAATCTAGACGACTCGTACAGGGCTGTGGCGGACGTAGTCTCGACCGGGCGTTTTAACAAAAACGAAGACGAGTCTTGCACTGTGAACCCCATGAGAAATAGCGCGTAAAGGAGGAATCGGAAGGGAGCGAATTCTTGTCTATGGTATCGGGATGGGAAAACCGATTCCCATCTTGCTGACTATGAAATATAGGGAATAAGGCACGGCGCCGGCTACCGACCGTTCGACGACCACAACGTCTCCGCCGTGAACTTCCGGATCGGGCTGTTGCCCCTCTTTGATCTTCGCGAGATCAAGGACAATGGAACTTTTCATGCCGTCTTCCTGCTCTCTCAGCAGCGTCGCGGAAGAAGTGAATAGAGCACCGCCGGCAGAAGCGATAGCTCCCAGAGCAGTCATGCCATTGGTGATAGGGAAAGCCCCAGGCTTGTCCACCCATCCTTGCACGGTAACTTGCCCGGCCGCGGGCACGATGATGACGTCTCCCGTTCTGGCGGGTAAGTTCAGGTAGCGTTGGTCGCTCGCCCGAGACAAGCTGATGACGACCCTGTCGATCGCGGTTCGCGTTGAACCCGACATATCGGCCTCTGCTGCTTCGGCGGGACGGATCTGAGAAACGCGTGAGACACGAACGCTCGAGGCGTCTTCGGCTTCTAAGTCCCCGGAGTTTACGTCCGGCAAGGAATCGGCATCAGACAGAGAACCCTGAGCGCGTGCCGCCTCGCCAGGCACCGCTGAGGAACGAATTATATTGTCGGTGGCGGGGATCAGTATGATTCGTGGCGCCGCATCGGGAGTGACACCACCTGCTCTGCTTATCATCATCATAATGGTGTCCGAGCGGCTGGCCAGCATGTAGCGGCCGGGGCTTTTCACGGCGCCCGAAACCGCAACCTGACGACTTTCCGCGTGGAGGAGGAATAGTCCGACTTGCGGATGGTAAAAGTATTTAGCCATCCGCCGGGATAGATCGGCACGCAAGGCGTCTTCCGTCATACCGGATGTATTGATCACGCCCAACAATGGCAGAGCGATCGTATTTTCTTCGGACACTCGCACGGTGCGATCTTTTATGCGTTCGATCTGAGGCAAGGATACTTGCAGAAGGTCGCCCGGTCCGAGAGCGAAATCCGAAGATCGATCTTTGTCCATCGGCAGCATCCGGCTTTTCCACAGAGCGTCAAGACCGCCGGCGTTCTCATCCTCGCTGGTCTGCTCGGCTACCGTGATTGAAGCAGTGGTGTTGTTGACGGAAGATGCTTGAGGAATCTCCTGACCGCGCTGCGCCTGGTGCTCCGTCGGTAAATTAGAACTCGCGCACGCGCCCAGCAGCATCAGCGAAAGCGTATATAGTAGCTTCGGCGCGCCAAGACAGGATTTCCGAGCACGATGGTCACGTGTGGACTTCATGGTGATAGTCTATCTTCTTCCCGCCAAGTCTATCTTCTTACTGCCGAGTCTGCGTTCTTGGTGTCGATGCTACCTTCTTCCCGTCACGTCTTTAGAAGGTGAATCGATCAATACAAGTATGTTGTGGCCACGCGTCCGCCACCCCTCGTTTTCGCGAGGCCACTATCACAACGAAATCTGCCGACTATCTCACTCATAAGTCGAGTCGGCACTTGGTCGAGCACTTTCTTACTATCTTCGCCCAGCAAGATAGCATCGCGAACAATGGCGACGCGATGAGGCACAGGGCGGGTTCTGACTGATGACTCTTGTTCTCAGTGTCAAAAGATACGAACAAATGTGGCTCGATCGGTCAGAGGCGAACGACTAGTGAAATACACGGTCTCTTGTGACTCGGCGCGGGCGTTCGAACGCTTAAGCCAACGCGGCCTTAACTCGTACTCCTTAGTCGTGAATAGGCAGCGGCTAACGCGGCTCCTACCTAATTGGGCCGCGGATGAACGGTTCCCGAAATCGAGCGGCACTTGCAGCCGTCGCGTCGGTGGTCCAGGGATCAGCCAGAGCAAGGAGGCCAACGAGCCGTCATCTGCCAATCATGGGTCTGCGACTTCGATCCTTGGCGGATCTTTGCGGGTTCGCCGCTACCGTCAAAATATTGTCACTCTGTTAGTTCTTTCGCGACATTTCTTAGGCAGTCACGAGTTTGTTTTCCGTGTGAGTCGCGCAAAACGGGTCTGATCGCGCCGCTCCCGGCTGGTATGCAATGTGCTCCACGGAAATGGCGCACTAGCTGGGTAAAAAGCTTTAGGGACGAGGCTGGTGTCTTCCTTGAGCAACAATAGGGTGTGAAGGAGAAACAAGTGAGACGTGAAGAGGCTCCTGAATTTCGTGCTGGATTGGAAAGCATACTTCGGTCGCACGGCGTACCAGTAGATATGGCGAGGAGTATCGAAGACCGCCTGCTTCCGGTCAGTTTCCAGAAGGGAGCGGTCATCTTCACGCGAGGTTCGTCGGCCGACCTCGTGTTTTGGCTGCTCAAAGGTTTCGCCAAGCTTTATTTGCCTCACCATGATGGCGACCGCACGCTGGTCGATCTGAGAAGGTCGGGTGATCTCCTGAGCTTTGCGACTGACGGGGATTCCGAAGGCCGCCGCCATGTATTTGAAGCCCATGCACTGACGAAATGCTCTGTAGGATTGCTGAGCGTCGATCAATTGCTGCAGATCATGGGCGGGCTTGATCAACAGACAGCGGTAGGCCTTCTGGTGAATCTAAATGCGGCCTGGTCTATCACGTTGGAAAGATACGTCACCTTGCTGGGTTCGTCGTTCCGCAAGCGCCTGGAGATCGTGATTTGCAACCTGGCCAGCCGCTTCGGGATAAACGAGAAGCGGGGGATGCTTTTGGTGCCCGAGCTAAGCCACGAGGACCTGGCGAACATGATCGGAAGCTCGCGGCCGATGGTGAGTAAATTGATCGCGGACATGCTCGATGAAGGGGTGCTGATGCGCGGGGAGATGCGTCATTTCATAGTCCGCATGCCGATGCCCAAAACGCCTTTGAGTTCATCCAATCAGGTGGGGCTCGCGACGAACGCTAGTGCCAGCGTGAACTTCAGACGCTCGCCGTCGCCTTCGACGCTGTCCCCGATGGTGACCCAGGAGCTGGCGAAAAACGGCCTTTCGATCGCCCGATAAACCCAAATTTAGGCCGAGATCGCCGTGAAGTTACCGCAGTGAGGTCACAGTCAGGTTCGCATCGCCAGGTTCCCGTCGTCAGGTCAGAGGATTGACCAGCGAATCCAGCGAGTGAGTCTCTCCTGCGATATCGCGAATCTGCGACCGAGTCGGATCCGCTGTTAGGGTCGGGGAGATTCGGATGTGCGCTCGCGACGGATTACGGCAGCGTGTCGCGGGTTATGCGCTCTGGATATTCGACTTCGACAACACGCTCGCGCCGCTAGAGCCGGCCGTCGACTGGGTCATGAGTCGGCACGAATTGCAGGCTTGGCTAGGCGCACAGGGCATGGCCGACGCTCCGTCGGAGGAGTTCCCGCGCGGGAGCCTGGCTATGTACGAGGCGCTGCGTGCGCGATTGTGCGCGATCGGTGACGCCGGGCCTCAAGGTGCAGCGCCGCTCGCCCGCGCTTCGGCGATCATCGAGCGCCACGAGCTTGCTAACGTGGAGGCGGTGGGCCCGGCGCGGGGCGCGATCGAACTGCTCGACGCGCTCCACACCGCGGGAGCCGGAGTCGCAATTGTAACGTCGAATTCGTCGCGTACGGTCGCGGTCTGGCTTTCGGCCTGGAATGCGACAGAGACGGTTGACCTGATAGTTGGCCGCGACAGTGGTCTCGCTTTGAAGCCGTCGCCTGCGATGATCGAGCGCGCGCTCGCAGCCTTTGGCGCCACGCCCGCTGACGCCGCCTTTGCCGGCGACAGTGACGCCGACCTTAATGCAGCTAACGCCGCCGGTGTGTGCTTCTATGGAATCAGTGCCAAGGCTAGGGGGCGCAGGCGACTTACCGCGCTTGGTGCAGCGCTGCTGTTCTCTTCGCCCGCCGAGATGGCGACCCACCTCGGTCTGCAAATCAGCCGAAAGGGCGGAGGTAAGCAGCCAAAATCAGGTTATCATCGTTACTGGAGGTCGCTCTTTCGTAAGACACGGGCGCTCGCGAGGAATTGTCGTCTCTTTGGAGGAAAGTTCGCTGAGACGCCTCGACCGAGTTGCCATTCAACGGTCGCTGGCGGAATTCCCGTCTCGCATCGCAGAAGCCCAGCAGTAACCGGCCACGAAGGTAAACGATCCGAATAGCCACATCGCCAAAAGTGTGAAGATCATGATGAACTCCCATTTAACGATTTCGCGCTGCTCTTACAGTTTCAGATAGTGACCAGGTATTACAGGAGCAAGAGTAATGCCGTCGACACCGCACACCAATTCATAAATATACGTCAATATCGTAGATGGAGATTGAGCGAAGCTACCTCAACGTCCTGGAGCAAAGGATCGTCCAAGAGACGCATGTACCTTTCGAGAGTTAGGCATTCTCGGCTGATATGTCTCGTTGGGGATAACAGCAAACGATCGCGTTTTTAGAACCATCAGAGGTTGACCGAAGCTTCCAAATGGCAATAGGACAAAAGAGCTGACGCCGAGTGTTCCCGGGAGATTGTTAATGCACTATCCATTCAAGAAAATTCTCTGTCCGATACAGTTCGAAGATTCCGATCAGACCGCTCTGATGCTCGCCTCGCAGATAGCCAAGCACATGGACGCTACGATCTACTTGCTGAACGTCGTGATCATGATGCAGGCGGTCGACGCGCCCGATGCCGCGGTCGCCGCCAACAAGAGCGTCGAGGACGATGCGCGCCTCAAGCTTCAAGCAATAGCCGCCGAAAAACTGGCGGCGCTCAAGGCCGAAATCCTTACGCGAGTCGCCCCTCCAGGCGAGACCTCCAAGGTCGTGCTTGAGGTGGCGACGGAAACTGATACCGATCTTATCGTTCTGAATACTCACGGGCGGCACGGACTGGCCCACTTTGTGATGGGCAGTGTGGCTGAGCAGATTGTACGCCGCGCAACTTGCGCGGTGCTGACATTGACGTCCACGGCCACGTAACTCCACTGGAAATGCATACGCACCCGGCCTTGCGAGCGATCGCCAGCGTCGATACGCCGAGGGATCGGAAACTACGGAACCGCGACCAGGTCGTAGGCCGGAGGTAGTCGCTCGCCGACGATCGAGGCGGTTTCGCCTACATCGCGCGTGCGAATAACGCAGCCGTCGGTCGTCACGGCGAAAAAATCGCCTTCGTTTTCCGGGTCGGCTCTAAAGCGCATCACCATCCCGCGTTGGGGCAGGGAATCATCGCCGAGCGCTTGGAAGCTTTGGCCCGCGTCGAGGCTGCGGAACATCACCGCGTCGGCGCCGGCCGGACCGGTCGACCATCGCGGCGGCGGTCCCGCGGCCGCCGCGGTAAAGACTCGACTCGACTCTCCCGCCGTGACAAACAGGGGCACCGTGTAGCTGCGGCAGAGGCCGCGCTTGACCTTACTCCATGAGTTGCCGCGATTGTCGGAGAGGTAAAAGCCGGTGCCGGTGGTGGCGTACAGGCGTTTGCGATTCTGCGGGTCGACCGCGACGCAATGGACGTCTTCATAGAGCCCGTTGTTGAGTAGCTCGAAGCTTCCGCCGCGATCACGCGAGCAGGCAACCCCGCCCTCCTCAACGCCAACGTAGATGGTCATGGGATCGTGCGGGTCGAATACGATGGACCGGGCATGCGGGACGTGCGGCGCGGGCGGAAAACTCCAGCGGTCGCGTCCCGGCAGCTTCAGGAACTCGACGCACTCGCGAAAGGTGCGGCCGTGATCGAGACTGTGAAACAGGCGCGCGTGCGAGGTGCCGATAAAAAGTTCGCCGGGCGCGTCCGGCGCCGTTGCGATTGCCCATACATCCTCGTTGCGCGCGATGCCCGGGGTGATGTCGGCCCAGACGCGGCCGCCGTCCATCGATCGCGCGAGCGTCACCCGTCCCCGCGAGCTGCCCATGTGAGCGTGATCGACCGATCCGGCGTAAATCGTAGCGAGGTCGCGGCAGTCCTGCGCCATGCACCACACCGATGGCGGATCCGCGAGCACCATCAGCGGTTTGCCTTTGCGCTCGGCGTCGAGGACCACGATCCCCTTCGACGTACCTATGCAGAGTCTCATCCTCGGTCCCCCAGCGATGCGAAAGCATTGACGGTTGGTTCGACTACTGGGGTTGCCACCAGTCTATCGAATTTCGCCTCATTTTGCTCGGCTTCAATCCGCACGATCTGCACCCTTTTTCACTGCGATTACGCTAGACGTATCGAAGTATGGAGCCGGCCGCCGGCAGCGAGTTCCTGCGGCGACACCTTCTTGTTACTCGAATCGAAGCGCACCCGTCTGACGAGCATCGTGGCGCCCTCCAGCGCGATCCGCATTCCGGCCGTGTCGATCGACACGACGGTGCCGGCCGGGCTCTCACTCTTGCGATTCTCCAGTATTGGCTCGTAAAGCCGTATTCGCTCGCCGCCCGCCTGCGCATACGCGCCCGGCTGCGGATCGCATCCGCGCACCAGGTTGAAGACTTCGCGTGCACCGCGTGCGAAGTCGATTTTGGCGTGCTCGTCGCGGCAGGGCGGTTCGTAGGTCGCGAGGTTTTCGTCCTGCATGATCGACGGCGCGCGGCCCGCCTTAATCAGTTCGATCGCCTCGGTCATCGTCTCGATACCCAGGGGAAAGAGCCGGTTGAAGTAGAGCGACCCGACGGTGTCCTCGTCGCGGATCGGCTCGCTCCGCTGCACGAGGATCGGTCCGGTGTCGATACCCTTGTCAGGCCAGAACCAGGTCACCCCGGCATTCGCGTCGCCCATGATGAGGGTCCAGTTGATCGCGCTCGCACCGCGATGGCGCGGCAGGAGCGAGGGATGAAAGCAGATTGACTTGTACCGCGGCAAATACAGGATGCGCTCGGGCACGATTACCGTCACGAACGCCATCACCAGCAGCTCCGCGCCGAGCGCGCGAAACTGCTCGAAGGCCTCGTCGCTCTTGAAGGTCGGCGGCTGGCTGAACGGGATGCCCAATCCGAGCGCCTTGCCTTTTAGCGGGTCCGGGCGCCCGCCGGGCGGGTCGGGCGGAGCGAAGACGTGGACGATTTCCTCGCCCCGCGAGTGAAGAACTTCCAGCGCGCGTTCGGCAAACGCCGCCTGTCCGATAAGCGCGATCCGCACCTGATATAAACCTCCGCCCCGATGATTGAGCGCCGGGGCCACGCCGCCAAGCCGCACGCTACCAAATCGGACGCCATCAAATCGATGATTGGCCAGCACACACAGCGGCTGGAATGCATTTTCGTCCACAGCGTCCGGGGTTGGCGCGCCGGGGCGCCCGTTGTATAGGTGGGCCAAACCAAATCTCAGGAGGAACCGCGATGCCGGATTACAGCCGCTACGAATTCATCAAGGTAGAGAAGGCCGAGCGCGTCGCGACCGTGACGCTCAACCGCCCCGACAAGCTCAATGCCGTCAACCCGGGACTGCATCACGAGCTGATGACTATCTGGAACGACCTCGCCGAGGATCGCGAGGTCAACGCGATCATCCTGACCGGTGCCGGCCGCGCCTTTTGCGCCGGCGGCGACGTCAAAGGGATGGCCTCGGGGACTCTCGCGAGTGCGAGCGGCAACAAGGCGGAGCGGATCACCGCCGCCGAGGGGCGGCGGATCGTGCAGAACATGCTCGACGTCGAACAGCCGATCATCGGCGCGATCAACGGCGACGCGGTCGGCCTCGGCGCGACCCTCGCTCTTTTGTGCGACATCATCGTGGTCTCCGAGAAGGCCCGCTTCGCCGACACTCACGTGAAGGTCGGAGTGGTGGCGGGCGACGGCGGCGCGGTTATTTGGCCGCTGCTTATCGGCCCGGCGCGGGCCAAAGAATTCCTGATGCGCGGGCATTTCGTCAATGGCGCCGACGCCTTCAAGATGGGGATGGTGAACTACGCGGTCGCGCCCGAACAGGTGATGGCGAAGGCGCGCGAGCTGGCGCAGGAGCTGGCCGACGGACCGACCTATGCAATTCGCTGGAGCAAGCTCGCGGTCAACAAGTGGCTCAAGCAACAGACCAACCTGATCCTCGACGCCTCGCTCGCCTACGAGATGGTGACCTTCACGACGGAGGACCATCGCGAGGCCGCGCGTTCGTTCGTCGAGAAGCGCAAGCCCAACTTCAATAGAAGCTAGCCGGTCCGGGCGGCCGATCCGGGCCGCTCGAAAAGCAGCGACGCCGACGCGTCAACGAGCGAAGCGATAAAACCGGTAGCGAAGCGATAAAAAAGGAGCGAAGCGATGAGAAAAGACATCGAGATCAACGCCGAAGGGACGATCCTGCGCGGATGGTTCTACACGCCCGACCGCCCGACCGGCAAAGCTCCGGCAATCGTGATGGCGCACGGGTTCTCGGCGGTCAAGGAGATGTACCTCGACCGCTTCGCCGAGCACTTCTGCGCGGCGGGATTGGCCGCAGTGGTGTTCGACAACCGCAACTTCGGCGCGAGCGACGGCCATCCGCGCCAGGAAATCGATCCGTGGGCGCAGGTGCGCGACTACCGCCATGCGATCACGTGGACTCGGATGCAGCGCGAAGTCGATCCCGAGCGGATTGGCGTATGGGGTTCGAGCTACTCCGGCGGCCACGCAATCGTCGTCGGCGCGATCGACCGGCGCGTCAAGTGCGTGGTCTCGCAGGTGCCGCTCATCAGCGGTTTCGGCAACATACAGCGCCTGGTGCGGCCCGATTTCCTCGGACCGTTGCGCGCCCAGCTCGACGCCGATCGCGAGGCGCGCTTTCGCGGCGAAGCACCCGCGATGGTCCCGGTGGTCGCTTCCGATCCGCTGGCGCCCTCGGCGCTGCCGACGCCCGACTCTTACCAGTGGTTCATCGAGACCGGCCGCGAGCGGGCGAAGTCCTGGCGCAACGAGGTCACATTGCGCACGCTCGAGATGTTGATGGAGTACGAGCCCGGCAGTTACATCGGCAAAATAAGTCCGACGCCGCTGATGATGGTCGTCGCGGTGAATGACGTTCTGGCCGTCGCCGACCTGGCGATAGCGGCCTTCAACAGCGCGCTTGAACCAAAGCGGCTGGTGCTGCTCGCGGGCGGCCATTTCGACGCCTACGTCAGTGACTTCGAGAAGGCGGCGAACCCGGCGCGCGACTGGTTCGTGACTCACCTGTTGCGCTGATCGCGTGTGCGCGGGTCAGCGGCCCTTGAGGAGTTGCGCTTTCTCGTCGCGGTCCTCCGAGGGTTGAGAGCTTGTGAATTTATTCGCAAAGCGGGGGAACTGCAGAGTCTGCTTCCTCGGTCATCTAGGCTGCCGGAGTCGAAGGATCTCGCGCGGCATCTTTATGCCGCGTGATTTGCTGCGACTGCCTGATTGACAGCGGCGGCTGCGGACAGTTTATTGAGCGATGCGATGAAGTTTACTCTGTTGGATCGCTTGTTTGCTCGTGCGTTCCCGCGCCTGTTCGTTCCGTGCCTGTTGCTCGTTTTCATGATGGTGCTCGGCCGTCCAGTCAACGCGCAGGCGCCGAACCGTCCAGCCCGGATTTTCGTGCTGATGGTATGGGACGGGCTGCGCCCCGATTCCGTAACCGCCGAGCGCACTCCCAATCTATTCGCGATGGAGAACGAAGGGGTGCTGTTCGCGCACCATCATTCGGTCTATCCGACGATTACGATGGTCAACGCGGCGACCCTCGCGACCGGCGCGTCTCCGGGCGATACGACGATCCTCGGCGACGAAGTGTCCCTGCTGCCACGGCTCAGCGCGCAGAAGATCACGCCGGCTGCTGACGATTCGTGGGTGAATCGGCCGGTCAACCTCGAGAATTCGAACACCCTCGCCAAGCTAAACGGGCCGAAGTTATTCGACGGGGCGCTGCTCGGTTCCGAATCGCTGGGGCAGCAGGTCCGCCGCGCTGGCGGTTATCTGGCGATAATGGGCAAGAAGGGACCGACCTTCACTTTCGATGACAGCGTGACCGGCGACCCCGCGATGGGTGCGCCGATTGCCTCCGACGATTTCATCTTCGTCAGCGACGATCTCGCCGCGCCGCCTACGCTCAAGAGCCAACTCGCGCCGCCGCCGCCCAGGCCGGCGAACGAGACCGTCGTGTACGCATCGAGCGACACTTACTTCGCGCGGGTTGTGACCGATCGCGCGTTGCCGCAGGCCAAGGCCGCCGCGCTCGGCGGTCATCCCGCGCTGGTGGTTTTCTGGCAGCACAATCCTGACGTGACGCAGCATCATCGCGGCCTTGGCACGCAGGCCAATCTCGACGCGCTCAAGCTCTGCGACGCGAACCTCGGGAGCATCCGGCAGGCGATCGCCAAGCTCGGGATCGCCGACCGCACCGATCTGATGGTGGTTTCCGACCACGGCTTCGCCACGATTCGCGCGATGGTGCCGCTCGCGCAATTGCTTGTTGCCAACGGGATCAAGAAATCAGCCACCAGCGACGACATCACGGTGATCGCCAACGGCGGCACCGATCTTGTCGATATTTCGCGCACGGCGTTCCCTACGATTGAATCGCGGCGCGCGGTCCTTCAGAAAATAACCGACTTCGCCGAGACACAGCCCTGGTCGGGGCCGATCTTCTCACGCAGCATCATCGAGGAGCGCGCGTTCGATACCCCGCCGGCGCCATCCGGCGCGAAAGTCGAATCGCCGAGCGGCCAGGGCCCTGATTCGCCCGCTGGCTGGATCGCAGGGACATTCAGCTTCGATACCGTCGGTATCATCGGGCGCAACACTTATTTCGACGCGCCTGACCTGGTGATCTCGTTTCGGGAACTGCCCGACGCCGACAATCGCGGGCTCACCGGCCCTGACGAGCCGAACTACGTGGTCGGCGAACAAGGCAAGCCGAGTGGCGCTGGTAATCGGTCGAGCGCGCTGGTCGTGCCGGTCGAGGGCGTCATGTACGCCGATACCGGCGGATGGGGCGGCTTTACCACCGGTCTCGGGATGCATGCGGCGGCGGGCGCGCGCGAGTTGCACAATTTTTGCGCGGCGGTTGGTCCTGATTTCCGCCGTCACTTCGTCGATCAATACCCGAGCAGTAATCTCGACGTGCGGGCGACGATCGGCAGTGCGATGGGTCTTAAGTCCGGAGACGAAGCCGGCTCGGACGGCCGCGCGTTAGACGAGGCGATGGCCGGTCATCAGCTTAAGGCCACGGCTAACCAGTCGAGGATGAGCGTAAGCCGCACGTTGCCCGCGACAGACGTGACGACCACATTGGACTTCTCGGTGTTGAGCGACGGGCCGCGCCGATGGTCGTATCTCGACGGCGCGGAGTATACGCAGACGCCGCTTACGAAATCGAAGTAAGCGGCGCCGGCTCGACGGTTTGCGCCACCAGGTCTTCGTCGAGCCTGGTGAGCACGCGGCCGCGAGTCTCGGGAATCAGCCAAATCAGCATCGCGCCCAGGGCCGAGAACGCCGCACCGATCGAGAGTGCGGCGCCGAAGCCGATCGAGCGGGCGAGTATCGCGATCGCCATCGGGGTGAAGAACTGCAGGCCGCGCGTGACATTGAGCAGCAGGCCGAGCGCGGAGTTGCGCACCTTGGTCGGCAGCAGCTCCGAGACGATCGGCCCGGTGCCCGACCAGATGCCGGTACCGAATCCGGCAACCATCATCGCGCCCGCGATCAGTCCCGGCACGCCGGCCGCCCACGGCCAGAGGATGGTCGCCGGCAGGAGCCCGATCGCCATCATCGCGGCGTAGGCCGAATACACCGGACGCCGCCCGAACCGATCGGCGAGCAGGCCGAAAATTGCGTAGCCGGCGACCGCGCCAATCTGCATCCCCATCATCAGATGACTCGCCGCGCGGTCGCTCAGGTTGCGCGTAAGCTTCAGATAACCGGGCATCCAACTGTAGGTAAACCAGTAGGCTTCCGAGTTAACCCAGATGACCAGGAACAGCAGCAACATGATGCCGGCGTAGGGCCGCAGGGCGCGGAACTCGGCGCGCGTCAGCCACTCGCCGCCGCCACCCATCCGGCGCCGCCAGACGTCGCTTTCAGGGAGCCATCGCCAGACCGCGACCGCCACCAGCAGCGCCGGCAGTGACGAGAGCGCGAACGTCATCCGCCATCCGATAATTGGCGTGACGTAGCCCGCCAGGAACGCGGCGATGAAGACGCCGAGCGGCGCTCCCACCTGTACGTAGGCGGCATAGCGCGCGCGCCGGGAGGGCGGAACTGTCTCCGCCACCATGCTCTGGCCCGCAGCCCACTCGCCGCCGATTCCAATTCCGGTGAGCGAGCGGAAGATCAGCAGGTGCGTAAGGCTGAGGCTGGCGGCGCATAGCAGCGTGCCGAAACCGTAGATGAGAACGGTCGCGATAATTGTGGGGCGCCGGCCGAAGCGATCACCGAGGAAGCCGAACAAAAGCCCGCCCAGCGCCGTCATCAGGAGCGACAGACCCAGTGCAAAGGACGCTTCCAACCTGTCCAGGTGCAGGTCACGCGCCATCGGCACCATCAGAAACGAATAGAGGATGAGATCGTAGAAGTCGAAAATCCAGGCCAGGAAGCAGAGCGCGACAATCCGATATTGAGGCCAGCCCATCGGCTGCTCGCTCAGCAGGAGCGCTGGTGCGGCCGAGGCGGCGCGAGCGCCGGGATCGGCGCCGCTCATCGCGCCTCGTGACGCGCGACGTCACGCGTCGCTTTTGCGCATTCCGTACGTTCTTGCATCGCCGTCAGCCTGCTACTGGTCCCCGCCGCCAGGTTGTGGTTGGCTATCATCAGGGTTTGGCTCGCCGGTTTTCAAGACCGCGCCGGTCCCTGGGGCGCACGCCTCGCTGCAAGGAGGTACGGAATGATCAGACGGACGCTGCGATGGCTGTTGCGGCTGGTTGCGATCGTGATTGTATTGGCCGTCATCAGCCATATCGTGAATTGGTGGTCGCATCGCGTCCCCCCCGGTTCGGTGCTCGAGCTTACCTTGAAGGGTCCGGTAATCGAACGCGGCACCGACGGCTGGCGCGGATTTGTTTCCGACGATCAGACTCCGCTCAACGAGGCGCGCCGCGCACTGCGCGAGGCGGCTATCGATCCGCGTATCGTGGGCCTCGCGGTTAAGATCACCGACCCGGAGATGGAGTTTGCGCAAGCCCAGGAACTAATCGCTCTCATCCATGACTTCGCGGCCCACGGCAAATGGACCACCGCCTACATCGAAAGCGCCGGCGATTTTGGCTCGGGCAACCTGCCCTACCTGGTCGCGGGCGCCGCCGGCGAGATCTCGATGATGTCCGAGGGTGAGATCAACTTGATGGGCGTGCATCTTCAGGAGTTGTTCGCGCGCGGACTGCTCGACAAGGTGGGAGTGAGGCCGAACTTCGCCGCGATCGGCAAATTCAAAAGCGCCGCCAACATTTTCACCGAGAAGGACTTTACGCCGGGTCAGCGCGAGGAAGACGAAGCGCTGGCGGGCGGCTTGTTCGATCAGCTCGTCGCCACCGCCGCGAGCGAACGCCATCTCGAACCTGCGCAAGTTCGCACGCTCATCGACCAGGCGCCGCTCAGCGCCACGGCCGGGCTCAAGGCCCATCTGATCGACCGCATCGAGTACGGCGACGAGTTCACCGACCGCGTCAAGGATTACCGTGGCCACGACCATACGATCATCGAGTATTCCGACTACCGGCAGGTCTCGCTGCTGCCACACTTCGGCTCTCACGACCGGCTAGCGGTGATCTATGCCGATGGCGCGATTCAACAAGGGCAGGGCGGATTCGATCCGATACTCTCGCCCGGCGGCAATGGGATCGGCTCGGACGACATGGTCGACGCGCTGAACCAGGCGCGCGACGACGACTCGGTACGCGCGGTAATCCTGCGGATCAACTCGCCCGGCGGCTCGGTAGTCGCCTCCGAGCTGATCCGGCGCGCGGCCGAACTGCTGGCCAAGAAGAAGCCGCTGGTGGTCAGTATGTCGGGCTACGCGGCCTCGGGCGGTTACTGGATCGCGATGCCGGCGGACAAGATTTTCGCCGAGCCGGCGACTATCACGGGATCGATCGGCGTGCTCGGCGGCAAGTTCAACATCGCACCGCTGATGAACTCGATCGGCGTCAACAGCGCCGCCATCTCGCACGGCGCCAACGCCACGATGTTCGACGCGTTCAGCGATTTCACGCCCGCCCAGCAACAACAGTTTCACGATCAGATACTGGGCGACACCTACCAGCATTTCGTGAACCTGGTGGCGGATCGGCGCGGGCTCACTCCCGCGCGCGTCGACCAGATTGCGCAGGGCCGCGTATGGACCGGCGCGGACGCAATCAAGCTCAAGCTGGTCGACGGGGTCGGCGGGCTCGACGAGGCCGTCAAGGCCGCCCGGGAGTTGGCCAAGGTGCCCGAAGATACGAAGCTCGGGGTGCTCGAACTGCCGGCGCCGCCGGGCCTGCTGAGCAGCCTGAAGAAGGGCAAGGTCGGAGCCGACGGTATGCTCGGAATCCGGGCTTCGGCGCAATTGCGCGCGTTGCTCTGGATTTTCGACGCGGCGGGCGGCGCACATGGCGGATGGTTCAGGGCGGTGCTGTGCCCGGTTGTGCCGATGATTTGACGAGCTGCCGCGAGCGTTTCGTGGCGGTCCCGTTTTCTGTGCGCCGGCGCGAATATAGTTATCTCGAATAACGCGCTCTGGTTTTGACCTGTGATGTCTGGGTTATTGGATTAGAGCGTCTTCCTTGATCCAAATCTCTTTTTGAACGTGCTCGGGCGCGATCCACGGAGCAATAGAGGAATTCAGGCGAGCGTCTCCCGCCGAGTTACGCTGAGATCGATTCGCCTTTCGGGTCAAAAACTTGTCGGCGCGCTCCGGTTGTTATAGTGGTTTGGACGACAATGGAGGATGCTATGTCGACCTGTCCTCTGGAATTCGACGGAATCGATCACACGGTGCTGCGGGTGACGGATATCAGGCGCAGCCTCGGATTCTACGTGGACGTGTTGGGACTCAGCCTGGAAAGGATCATTGAGGATGTCGGCGTCTACCAGGTTCGATGCGGCCGCAACCTGATCGACCTCAACGTGCTTCCCGCGAGCGCCAGCCTGGCTCCGCCGGCGCAGCGCGGTATCGATCACCTCTGCCTGAGCGTTCGCGGCGACATGAACAGGATCGTCGAATACCTGAAAGAGCATAATGTAGAGGTGGCTTCGCCCTTGCGCGAACTGTATGGCGCCACGGGATTCGGTACCTCGGTATACATTCTCGATCCCGACCAATACATGATCGAGCTCAAAGCGAATTATTCTCAGTACCCGGTAAAGGTCACTGCGGCGCAAGCGAGGGGCAACATGACCCGCCCGGCGGCAAAGCAGTAGGAATTCAACGCCCGGCGGGTTCGATTGGCTTTGGAGGGCTCCATACGGCTGTGTTTACTGTCCGAATAATCGTGCTGACACTGTTGGTGAATCTGGTGATGGCGGGGGCGATCATTATAGGCCCGGCATACGCGGCAACGTCGGCCGGCGGATTCCTCGGGCGGCCGTTGCCGGAGGTCGAGCAGGAGAACTTCTTTAAGAAGTTTCAGCTCACGGAGCTCGCCAAGAGGGAGACCCCGTACGGTGCTGGCGTGGTCGTTTTCCGACCAGCGCAGCCTACCGTGCACTTCGAGGTCGCGATCACCGTCGACAAGACCGACCATGTTCTCGCAGTGCAACTGTGGCTGCGCCGCTCCTTCATCGACGGGGGCGACAGTGAGCCGGTAGCCATGTCGGTCGTGCTGGGATTTTTGAAAGAGGTGCCGCCCGGCGAGGACGTTCAACGGCTGGATGGTCTGGCCGACGAGATCCACAATGGACACGTCGTGGGAGCGGAGCCGCCCAAGGCGGGAGTGCCCGCGAAGCCCAGCGCCGGCTATCTCGCCATTATGGGCAAGCGGGGGATCTATCAGCAGGCCCTCGGAGAGAGTCGGCTGCAAATTCTCAACTATCGCGACAGATTTGGACCCGTTATGACCGTGCAAGTGGTGCCGATAGGGACCGGCAAGCACGAGCAGGCTAAACGAGCGGGCCGAACTCTATCGGCCGACGCTCCCGCGCCGCTCGATGCTTGACGCGGGAGGGAAAGCTGCGTAGGTATGCGAGCATCCGACGCCGTCGCCGCGCCGCAGGGAGCATCGTAGGAGTCAGGCAGGCTGGCCGCGAATCGTCGAGAGGAGAGAGGCTTCAGCGATGCGAAAGAACCCCATTCCGATGGAATGGTACGTCGCCACTCTTGGGGCTCTCACGGTTCCGCTCTTCGTCTACGGCAAAATTCCTATCTGGGCGACCTTCGTCACCTGGGCCGGGTCCTTTCTGATCGGCCCGACCTTCGCGAGCATGAAGAAGCTGTTCCCGACCCTGATAGTCGGCACCACCTCTGGCGTCATCTTCTTCGCGCTGGTTTTTACGCTCGATCCACTGACCGGAATGGTCGCGCTCCCCAACAGCATCATCGTTTTCGTGATGACGCTCTCCCTGCTGTATCTCGCGCGAATTCCCGCCTTTGGGTTGGTTCCGGGGATTTTCTTCGGCTTCGCCTGTTACGTGGGAGTGACCCTGTCCGCTCAGGCAAGCACGATACCGGCGCTCTTTGTACCCTGGATACACGCGACCCTGGCGCTGCTGCTGGGCCCGCTGATGGCCTGGGTCAGCGTCGCGCCCTACCTGCCGCGCGAGGTTCAGCCGGCTGCCGAGAGCATCGCCGTCCCCACCGAAGATCTCACTTCGACCAGCTAGACCTGGACGTTCCGCCGGCCGTCATTCCAACGTCATCATTCCAACGTCATCGTGCCAACGTCATCGTGCCAACGTCATCGTGCCAACGTCATCGTGCCAACGTCATCGTGGGGTGGTGAAGCGATGTTCGACGCGCGCCGCTACCTCGCCATCCTGTTTCACGAGCGTGGAGCTTATGACGATGAAGATCATCGCGCCGCTACGGCCCGTCTTCTCATAGATTTCCTTGACTCGTGAGACGGTCGTAATCGAGTCTCCGGCCCGAATCGGCGTCACGAATTCCACGTCCATCCCGGCCGCCAGCCTGCGCCGCTCGAATTCAGGGAAGTTCTGGAAGATACTGTCGCCGTCGCCGAAGATCGCGGCTATAGACGGCGGCGCCACCAGACCGCCATGAGGCCCGGCTTTTGCCGCCTCGGGGTCGGTGTAGAGCGGATTGGTCTCGCCGACCGCCGCGCAAAAGTCCACGATCAGCTCGCGCGTCACCCGCACCGGGTTGGCCGATTCGAAGGTGCGGCCGTCGCGCATTGAGTCGTAGTCGGTCATGCGATGTCACTCGTTGGTGAGCGGCCCGAAGGTGTTACTCAATATTTTGCGATTACCTGGCGGCTGAACTCCTCGATCAGCTCGCGCCCCTTCGTCACAATCTGGATCGCGACCTGGGTGATGCCCGCCGCCTCCAGCGCCTTCAGCCGCGCGATTATCTCATCGGCCGTCCCGGTGAGCGTGGTGGCGCGGATGAGCCCCTCGTCGAGGTACTCCTCCTCGCCGGGTTTCAAGTAGATGAGATGGCCCTCGTGAACCTCGAGGTAGCGGCGGTCCTCGGGCGTCTTCATCTTTGCCACGTACTCGTCGCGATAGCGTTCCCACAGGCTGGGCGCCATCCAGGGCGGCGTGACGGCCGACCGTTCCCACATCGCGTGGAGCGGGACGATCGAGCGCGGCCCGACCCGCTCGATCACGCGCTGCGACGTCGCCGATTCGCCCGGCTTGAGCACGCATCCCGTCGTCATGGTCATGATCGGAAAATTCGCGAGGTCGCGTCCGCCGCGCTCCGCGCCGCGCCTCAGATGTATCAAGTCATTGCGCATGCGGCCGGGGTCGGAGAGCGTCGTGATCCATCCATCCCCCAGCTCGCCCGCCAGTTCTATCGCTTTAGGGCCGTTCGCCGCGATGTGAATCGGAATCGGATCCTTGAGATTGATGTACCCGCGGTCGGGATGGAGGAAGCGAATCCATCGTTCGCGCTTGCCTTCGCGAAACAGGACCTCGTCGCCGCGCAACAACGCCCGGCAGCTCTGTATGTACTCGCGAAAGCGGTCGAGTGGAATCGGTGGCAGGCCCATCGTGTTGCGTCCGGTGAAGCCGGTGCCGATTCCCAGCATCGTGCGGCCCGGCGCGAGCTGGTTGAGGGTCGCGATCGAATGAGCGGTGACGGGCTCGATACGGCTGGACGGGATCGCGACGCCGGGGCCCAGCTTGATCCGTTTGGTATGCTCCGCGGCGAGCGCCAGGCAGACATAGACGTCGCTGTAGAGCATCTGCGAATCGTAGAACCAGGCGTGGGTAAAGCCGCTTTCTTCGGCAATTGCGAGATCCTTCCACGCATCGGGGTGGGCCGGGTATGCGATCGCAAATTCCATCGTCGCTCCTGGCCGCTGGCTGATAAGGGCAGCCGGACTCCAGCGGCCGAAATCGGACTAGCGGCCTTTGAAAGAGGCCTCCCGCTTTTCCAGGAAGGCGGAAATACCTTCGTTCTTGTCCTCTGTGCCGTAGATCGTGGTAACCAGGAAAGTTTCTAACTCAACGCCGGACGCGAGGTCCATCTGCATCCCCTGGCGCACCGCCCGTTTGATCAGCGCGTGGCTGAGCGGCGCCCGCTTTTCATAGACCGCCGCCATCGCATGGGCGGCTTCCAGCGCGCCGCCGGATGGCACCAGGCGATTGACCAGCCCGATACGGTAGGCCTCCGCCGCGCCGATCGTTTCCGCCGAGAACATCAATTCCAGCGCTTTGGCGACGCCCACGATACGCGGCAGGCGCTGGGTGCCGCCCGCACCCGGCACGGTGCCTATCCGGGAGCTGGTGATCGCAAAGCTGGCGCTCTCCGCGGCGACCCGAATATCGCACGCGAGCGCCATCTCGCAACCTCCTGTCATGCAAAACCCCTCGATCGCGGCGATCACCGGCTTGCCGAGTTTCTCGAGCGTCGCGTTGAGCCGATGCCAGTGGCCGAAGTAATCGAGGCCTGCGGCCGGCGATTTCACCGCCAGGGCTTCGTTGAGGTCGGCCCCGGCCGAGAAAAATTCCTTGCCGCCGGTAATAATCATGGCGCGCGCGGTGGGTTCATCTTCGGCCTGTCGCGCCGCCGCGATTATTTCCTCCATCATCTGGAGGTTCACGGCGTTGCGCCGATGCGGCCGGTTCAAGGTGACGACGAACGAAGGACCCGACTGATGTATGATTATAGTCTCAAAGCCCATTTTCGCTTTCCTCGTCCGTGCAAATTAATCACAGAGCGGGAAGCTTTGAAATTCATCATCAAGGTTGCTAGAGCGGTTCAGTGATGCAAACAGAATTTGTCAGGGTAGTTCGGGCGTCTCGGCGTCCGGGAGAGCGCACATGAGCCGGCTCACAGAGCGGCAGATCGCGATTCGCGACATGACGCGCGAGTTCGTCCGCAAGGAAGTCACTCCTTACGCCGCGCAGTGGGACAGGGACGCATCGGTCCCGCTGGACACGCTCGGCAAAATAGGCGCGCTAGGGCTGTTCGGCGTGTGCATTCCGGAGCAATGGGGCGGCAGCGGCGCCGATTTCATTTCCTACGTGCTGGCGACCGAGGAGATCGCATACGGCGATGCCGGGATCTGCAACATGGTCAGCGCCAGCAACTCCTATGGCTTCAAGATCCGCGATTTCGGCACGCCGGAACAGAAGGAGCGCTTCCTGCGTCCGGTGGCTAGCGGCGACGTGCTTGGGTGCATGCTGCTCACCGAGCCGCAGGCCGGATCGGATGCGGCCAATCTGCGGACCCGCGCCGTGCGCCGCGGCGATCACTATGTAATCAACGGCACCAAATCGCTGATAACCTCGGGCCGCTCCGCCGCCCTGGCGGTGGTGGTCGCAGTCACAGATCCTGACGCGGGCAAGCGCGGTATCTCGGCCTTCCTGACGCCTACCGATCAGCCTGGCTACAACGTCATCCGGGTCGAGCACAAACTCGGCCATCGCAGCAATGACACCTGCCAGATACAGCTCGACAACCTCGAAGTTCCGGCCGCGAACCTGCTGGGCGAGCCGGGGCGCGGATTAAAGGTCGCGTTTTCCGGCCTGGACAGCGGGCGTATCGGCGTCGCCGCGCAGTCGATCGGAGTGGCGCGCGCCGCGTTCGACGCCGCGATGAGCTATGCGCGGGAGCGCGAGGCGTTCGGCAAAAGGCTGACGGAGCATCAGGCGATCGCGTTCAAGCTGGCCGAGATGGCGACCGAGATCGAAGTCGCGCGGCAGATGTGCCGCCATGCCGCCACGCTTAAAGAGGAACAAGTGCGATGCATCAAGGAGGCTTCGATGTCCAAGTTGTTCGCCTCCCAGATGTGCGAGCGCGTCTGCTCGGCGGCGATCCAGATCCATGGCGGCTATGGGTTTATCAACGACTACCCGGTCGAGAAATTCTACCGCGACGCGCGCGTCTTTCAGATCTACGATGGTACCAACGAGGTGCAGAAGATCCTGATTTCCCGCGAACTCGCGGCAGGACACTGACCGGCGCGAAAAACCGCCGCGTCTGTCATACGCCGGCTGCTTTGGATAGGATAAGCACCTGGAGCGCATGGAATGTCTGAACCACCGGTTGAATACATCAAGAGCATCACCAGGCAGTACTCCAAGCTCGGTTACAAGCCCTACGGATGGGTCTACAACACCGACGCGCCGCCCTGGCAGCCCCTAAGAAAGCCCTTGGCGCAGTCCCGTGTCGCGCTCATCGCGTCCGGCGGCATCTATCGCCGCGGCCAGGTTGCCTTTCATACCAGGGACGACACCAGCCTGAGGCTGATTCCGACCGATGTCCGTACGGATGAATTGCGCACCGCTCACTTCGCTTACGACCAGACCGACGCGCGCAAGGATCCTAACGTCGTTTTTCCGATCGACACCCTACGCGGCCTGGTCCAGGAGGGGTTTATCGGCGGACTGACCGAACACGCCTTCACCTTCATGGGCGGCATCTATTCCTCAAGGCGGGTGGCGGAGGAATTGGCTCCGGCGATTGCCGCGCGGCTCAAAGATGAGCACGCGGATCTGGCGCTCCTGGTGCCTGTTTGACCCGTGTGTCATCAGTCCGTTGGACTGATTGCACGACAGGCGGAAGCGGCGGGGTTTCCCACGATGACGATGAGCAGCGCGTTGGACATCACTCGCGCGGGAAACCCACCGCGATCGGTATTTATCGACTTTCCCCTGGGCCATACGGCAGGCAAGCCGTTCGACCGCCCGCTCCAGCGCGAGATCATGATCGAAACCCTGAGCGCATTCGAAACGATTCAGACGCCGGGTTCGATTAAGATACTGCCTTTCGAATGGAGTGCCGATCACTCCTGGAAACACGCCGGGGCTGGCGAAAGCGACAACCGCACCGAGCGTTCCGCGGAGCCGCAATATCAGACTGAAGACGATAAGACTGCCGCAAGCGAGGGAAAGCTGGCCGAGGAGTGTATCGTGTGCTCCAATTGGTCGGCGGACAGCGCGCGCCCTTCGACGGGTTGACGATTAGTCGTTGCGGCGACGAAGAAAATCAGGGAGCGAAGTGTCATGAAAATCGGTGTTTTGGCCTTTACCAACGAGGGAACTCCCGACCCCGCGACCGTGGCGCGCAAGAGCGAATCGCTGGGCTTCGAATCGCTCTTCTTCCCCGAGCATCCGATCATCCCGGTCGAACATAAGACTCCCTATCCGCTGGGTGATGGGAAAATCCCGGAACCGTACGCGCACATGCCGGACCCGTTTATTTCGCTGGCGTTCGCCGCTTCCGCCACGAGCCGCCTGCGGCTGGGCACGGGTATCTGCCTGGTGCCCGAGCGGGATCCGATAATGCTGGCCAAGGAAGTCGCCACGATAGACTACTATTCGGGCGGCCGCTTCATTTTCGGGATCGGCGCCGGATGGCTGGCGGATGAGACCGAAATTATGGGAGTGGAGTTCAAGAAGCGCTGGGAGGTCACGCGCGAATACGTGATGGCGATGAAGGCGCTCTGGACCGAACCGGAGGCTAGCTTTTCCGGCGAGTACGTCCGTTTTCCTAAGGTCAAGTCCTATCCCAAGCCGTTACAAAAGCCCCATCCGCCGATCCATCTGGGCGCGGGCGGCTTTGGCCCTAACTTGCGCGCGCTCAAGATGACGGTGGCTTATGGCGACGGCTGGGCTCCACTTGGTCTAAGCCCTGAGCAACTCGCCGCGGAACTCGCCCGCCTGCGCAAATTGTGCGAAGAAGCTGGACGCGATTTCGCGAAGATGGAGATATCGATCTACACCGATGCCGGTGCGGGCGCCGCGGCCCATGAGGTAAGCGACGAGGCGGCGCGGCGGACGGTGCGCGAGTACGAGGAAGCCGGCGCCCATCGGATGATTTTCCTGGCGCGTCAGCCCGGCAACGAGTTTCTGACCGACCTCGAGCAGATTGCCCACAAATTCATCCTGCCGGCCTGAACCGCAAAAGGTTTCAGGCGGCAGCGAAAATCTCCTCAAAGAAAGACGTCAGAGCTTTCCACGAACGCTCGTCCGCGGATTTGTTGTAGGCGATCCCCGGCGCTCCAATCTTGTCCGCCTCGGGATTGGTGAAGCTATGCACCGTGCCGGCGTAGCTGATGATTTGCCAGTCCGCTTTGGCCTTGGTCAGCTCCTCGGCGAGAGCGTTGACCTGAGCGACCGGAACGAAAGGATCGTCGGCGCCGGTGCAGACCAGGATTTTTGTCTTGATCTGGCCGGCAGCGGGACGCTGCGTTTGCAGGCCTCCATGAAAGGACACGATACCCTTTAGCGGCGCGCCGTCTCGCGCGAGCTCCAGCGACAGGGTGCCGCCCATGCAATAGCCGATCGAGGCAAGGCGGCCGGGGTCGACCTCGGGCAGCGAGGCCAGCTTGTCTAACGCGGCGCGCGCCCGAGCGCGAGACTTCGACGGGTCCGTGAACAAAGCGGTCGCGCGCTTGATAGCCTCCTGCAGATCGTTCACCTGAAGGCCGTCGCCATACGGGTCGCCGGCCAGTGCGACGTAACCCAGCTCGGCGAGCCGCTCCGCGCGCCGCTTCGCCTGCGCTCCCAGCCCGAACGCCTCGGGCATCACGAGAACGCCCGGCCGCTTGCCGGATTTTTGACCATCGAACGCGAGAAATCCGCGTAAGTTTACGTCGCCGTCGCGGTACTCGAGGGTTTCCGTTGTCATAACAAAACTCCTGTCGATCGTGTCGTCTTCTATGTTCTTTATCTTTGCGCCGAGCACGACGCGAACAAAAACGGCGTACGGCTAAGGTAATATCGCGAACCCGCGCGCTGGAAAACCCAGCCCGTGCTCCACCTTCGGCCAGGTCACGACAATCAACGCGCCTGTGGCCGGGACCTTGTCGAGGTTCGCCATTACCTCGATTTGCCAGTGCCCATGCTTGAGGATCCAAGCCTCGGACTTGAGGTCGTCGGTGGCGGTATCCATCGATTCGTGACCATTAGCCACGATGCCACGTTGTTCGTAGAGGAACCGGATGGCGTCGAGCGACCATGCAGGAAATGGATCGCGCTTGAAGCGCTCCTGATTGGTATTCCAATCCTTGTACATGTCGGTGCGGAGCGCCGCGAAGCATCCCGCCGGAACCCGGCCATGTGTGCGCTCCCACGCCTTGATGTCGTCGACGCTGAGCGCGTGATTGGGGTCCTTGTTCAGCATCGGCGTTATATCGAAGACCACCAGCGGAAGGATCATCTGCTTCAGCGGAAGCTGATCCATCGTTATGCCCTTAGGGTCGAAGTGTCCGGGGGGATCGATATGTGTGCCGTACTGCCCGACCATCGAGTAGAAGAACACCCGGAACCCGTCCTTCTCGATGGTATAGGGATGCCCGGTCGCGGGATCCGAGGCGGTGGAGAAAGTCGCCTGACCGAACCCCTTCCATACGGGCGTCAGCGGACCGAACGAGTGGGTAAGATCGACGAACTGTTTCGAGGCGATGATCCGGTACGCCTCCGCGAGCGACCCTGACTGTGATTTTGGCTGAGATTGTCCCTGGGCCAGCGCGACGGACGGTCCTCCTCCCTTGGCGAGCGTGAGGATGAGCAATGCGGCAAGCAGCTTCCAGCCGGGCAACCAATAGAGCTTCTTTTTCACCTGTGACCTCCGCCCCGCTGCCGGGCTTTTGAATTAGTCCGGGATTCGCCTGAGTTCCTGCGGCAACACTCACGATCCCGGGATATCGCGACCGATCTTTGCCTTTTTCTTTTGCTTCCCGGATAAGACTCTTCTATAGCATCACTGTCCCGGCATTTTGACAGTTAAGTAGACAAAGAGGAGGAAATATGGCGGCCAAAAAGAAACAGGTTATCCGCGGACGGGGCAAGACCAGCCATCCCAAAACCAGTGTTCCCAAGGCGCGCCCTTCAAAAGCCGTGTCCCGGAAAATCATCGATCCCGGATGGGCGTGGGACGACCGTCTGCCTCTCGCGCAGGGCAAGAAGATCGGCAACACGATTTATGTCTCCGGGCAGATCGCCTACGATTCGGACGGCAAACTGGTGGGCGAGGGCGATATGAAAGCGCAGACCCGACAGGTCTTCGACAACATAAAGAGCATACTCGAAAGCGCCGGCAGCAGTCTGAAGGATATCGTCAAGATCAACACTTACATCACCGACGGATCGAAGTTCATGGACATGCTCGCGGTCCGCAGCGAGATATTCGGCAGCGATCCGCCGGCGAGCACCGCGGTTGTGGTAGCGGCCCTGGCCTTCCCCGCGCTGTTGATCGAGGTCGAAGCCGTAGCCATAACGCGCGCCTGAGATTTTCGCGTGCCTTTGCAGGAGTAAATGATGTTTCTCGAAATTACCCCGGAACAGCAACGCATAGTCGCTCTGGCAAAGGAACTCGCGCAGGAGTTTGCGCAGCGCGCGGAGCAACACGACCGCGAAGGCAGCTTTCCTTTCGAAAATATCGCGCGCCTCAAGGAGACCGGCTACACGGCCCTGACCACTCCGAAGGAGTACGGCGGATGGGGCGCCGATCCGCTGACCTTCGTCCTGGCCCAGGAGCAGCTCGTGCAAGGCTGCTGTGCCACCGCGTTCGCGATCAACATGCACTGCAATACGGTGCGTTTCTATACGCCATTCATGACCGCGGAACAGAAAGCCCTGTACCTGGAAAACGTCGGCCGCAAAAAGATGATGATGAACGGATTTTACACCGAGGGCGGCGGCGCGCGCTCGATCCTTTCGCCCAACACCAAAGCTCGCAAGGTGCCCGGCGGCTATCTGCTCAACGGCCAGAAGGTCTTTAGCACGCTTTCACCGATAGTCGACTACTTCGGTATCAGTACCTCGCTCGAAGATTACAAAGGATCGAGTTCCGGCGGATGCGTATTCCTGCTGCCGCGCAACGCCCCCGGCCTGGAGGTGATCGAAAACTGGGACGCGATGGGCATGCGCGCGACGGGCAGCAACACCATCATGATTCGCGACGTTTTCGCGTCGCAGGATCAACTTATCGGAGAGGAAGGCCATTTTTTCGAGGAGTTCGTCAAGGTAGCTCACTGGTACTGCCTGTCATTCTCGGCGATTTACCTGGGGATCGGCCAGGCGGCGTACAACTACGTGCTGGAATACGCGCGAACGCGCAAGTTGCAAAAGAATGGACAACCGGTTGGCACCTTGCCGGCAACCCGCTTCGCGCTGGGCGAGATGTACAATCGGCTGGAGGTCTGCCGCACGCTCATCTACACGCTCGCGCGCGAAATGTCCGAGGGCCGGACCTACGGCGAGCGGCAGGTGATGACGAATGAGACGCTGCGGACTTTCGTCGCGGAGAACATGCTGGAGGTCGCAAACCTCGCGACCCGTATCGCGGGCGGCCAGGGTTATCTCAAGGGCAATCCGCTGGAACGCTACTTCCGCGATTTGCGCTCCGCGCCGCTGCATACGTTCAAGCGCGACGAAGTCCTGGAGATGATCGCCGCGGCCGAGCTGGGATTCGCCTGAGGCCGGCAGTCTCTAAACGCGCGGACCACGAAGCCAGGGACAGTGCGCGATGCCTTCCGCTTAGGCGAAACCGCTTCCGGGACGCGTCCGGTACGGTTTCTGGCGCGGCACCGGCGCGACCCGACCCGCCCAGAATACCGGTGATACCTGGCGCACCTTAATTGTTCACTCTCACGTCCTCGGCCGTACTGCCGACGAGCGACCCGTTTCGATAGCCGTTGCAAGCCAGGTAGTGAGTGCCTTTCGTGAATTTGGTGGTATTCCAGGAATAGCTGTTATACCCGACAAAATTGTCATCGATATAAAGGTTAACGCTGCCGCCCGGGTTGCTGCAGGCGAATGTCACCACGCCTGAGACGGTGCTTCCCGCGGCGGGGCTGGTGATGGTCACCGGCACTGGAGTCGGTGTCGCCGTGGGCTTTCTATTATTCACCGTCACGTGCTCGGCTACGCTCCCGACGAGAGAGCTGTTTCGATAACCGTTGCAAACGAGGTAGTAACTGCCATTGGCGAATTTTGCGGTGTTCCAGGAATAGGGGCTGTGCCCGACAAAAACATCATCGATGTAGAGGTTGGTGGTGCCGCTCGGATACTTGCAACTGAAAGGCACCACGCCTGAGACGGTGCTCCCCGCGGCGGGGCTGGTGATGGCTACCGGCGCTGGAGTCGGCGTCGCCGTAGGACTTGGCACTCCGCTGCCGACGGCAGTCGGGGTGGGCGTTGAGCTTGGTGGGAACCACCGGCACAAAACATTAGTCAGACCGGGCGGTGCGGCATGGGCCGGTCCTCCGAGTCCGGTGAGCGCGCACTCCCAGGTAGCGCACTTGCCCAGAGGGAGGTAGCAGTCGTACTGGACCTCTCCGACCTTGCACGCCGGATCCTTTAGGGTCGTACAACTGGCCGACAGCGCGGCGCCCGCGAACACAGCGCCATTGCTTATTTCACCGGCACAGTTCGCTTTATTCGCGTCGTAACCATATTGCGACGGCAGTGCACTGCATAATCCAACGGGTTCCGATGGTGTAATCGGGACAGGTGTCGGAGCAGGTGCGCTCGCTTTTGCCGACACAAAGTACCCGGGCCCAAAGACGATCCGGTAGGCCCTTGCGTTACTGTAATAGGTCTCAGGGTCGTTGGGCCAGGTTAACCCCCTGGGCATCACCTGGTGGAGGGTATCGTCGCCTATACAGGCGTCAGCTTGAGCACCAGTAGCGCCAGCGTTTTTGCAAGTATTAAACGGAGGCTGGTTCGCCGGATTCTGCGAGAACTGAATGGTACAGACGTCCGGTGGACAGGTTCCCGCGTCGTTTTTGAGAAATGCGGAGCACGAGCAGGTCCCAGTACTGCCTTTAACTAGCGGGTCCGAGTTCCAGCAGATTCCGTTCTGCGTGCACTGCGAGGACGGAACTTGATTCGAATCAGTACACTCCGCGCCATATGGAGATTTCGCCGGCGGGGGCAGGGCGAAGCAGCAGAACGAGTGCCAATAGTAGCACAGAGGGTCTGTTGTCGGGTCGCAATCGGCACTCGGTGTTCCCGGGCACCTGAACCCGGGGCAAGGTGCGGTTGGCCCTGTTTCAATTCCACCCTGGAACTCGTACAGTCCGCAATTCGAGAAGCAGCCGACTACGTCGTCTCCGCCCGCGCCGCCCTGAATGAACATTCCCAGCTCTTTGCGCTTGAGCTGAAACTGCCCGATAGGACAATTGGTTGATGATCGGAGATCCTCTCCGCACTTCGTAAGCGGCAGGTTCTCCGGACTCATCCAAACCTCGGCGCTAAACCCCGGAGGAACCTGGTTCGGGTATCCGGCACCAATCGGCTCGATGTCCATATTCAAGTTCCCGCCATCGACTACGCTGATGTCAGGAGCGCAATTGTTATTGTCGTCTCTGAAGGTCCACTCAGCGATGGCTTTGGGACCCGTTGGCGATTGATGGTTCGCGCTGCAATCGTAAAAGCTACTGCAGGTACCGGTCTCGCACTGAGCCAAACCGCCCGCGACGTCATACCGGCAACCCGTTCGCGCCCAGAACAGAGGTCCCACGCAGCCCGGCGCCGCACTGGTACCGTGTCCGCATATGCTGTGTTCCCATCCTGGCGGTATGTCTATGGTCAAGGTATTGCCCGGGGTGCCGTCCGGCCAGTTGGGCGCGCCCATGGGCCCCATTATCCAGGTTCCCTCGCGCGGCAGAACGGAGATCGCGTTCCCGGTACCATTCGCATGAGCGGCGTTTGCCGCGGCAAGCAGTGTAACGTTGGTTTCGTTTACCAATTGCACCACATAGCCGATGTTAGGAGGTACGCCCGCAGTTGGCTCAGGGATGGGCAGAGTTTTCTCGTAAGCCTCCCGCGTGGTCTGGCAGTCAGCCACGGCCGCAGCTTCAGCGGGGTTCGAGGTTCGCCCCTGTTCCGACGACCCGTCGATAAGGTCGGAAAGGTCTTGCGCCCGAACCGTAGCGGGACGGAACAACCCGGAGAACGAACTGAATGCCAAAGCGACCAAAAGCGAGACGATCACAAACGTTCCAATTAGCCGAGTTCTGCTGTGACGCCGTATTGCCATGAGCAGCCTTTCTATTCCTAGATAGTCTTATTTAGTCAAATTACTTTCAAGAAGCCAAAACTTATCGAAATCAGAACTGAAGGTTGAAATTGCCCGATACCTTCCCTTAAACCGTGGGCACAGTACCTATGCGCGCTCGGCACAATTACGTCAACCGCTCGCGCGCGCGAAACAGTCGGCCTCCAACGATGTCCGAAGAACTCTATGCGCGCCCAGGGTAAGCCTAAGGCTCATGACTGCTATCGGCCCGGAACCATCGCTCTGATGTCGCGCTCTAATGCTTTTTGGATGCGGCCCGGCAATGGGACTAGCTGCGATACGCGCGCATCGCTGAGGAATCTTTCGCGTTCAGGCGAGAACCGCTTCCGGGACAGCATCCGGCACGGTTTCCGGCGGGGGCACCGGCGCAACCCGGACCGGCAGGATGACCAGGCTCATCCCATGCATCTGGAGCGACTGGAGCAGGTCGAGCGCGGTATGGTTATGCAGGAACCGGCTCATGAAACCGTTGAGATCGTCGCCGAAGACCAGTTGTCCCGCAAAGAAGACCGAATGCCTGAACTCGCGCGCGACCCCGAAGCAGAGCCGCCGGAGTTCCATCACGACGTCGGTCCCGATAGCGGCACGCAGTTCGGCGTGAAAGCCCAAATCCGCGGCGAGCTGACAATACTCCAGCAGATCATCGGCGATCCTGGCCTCTAGCTGCTGTAGTTCCTCAGGACCTTTGAAAAGCGCCGAGTCGACTTCGCCGACGCAGACGAACACAACGTTGCAGAACTGGTTGGGAAACAGGCTCGCGATACTGGTTAGCGTCGCAAGCCCGAGTCCATTGAAGCCGTTGACCATCAGGACCGCCGTGGGCCGGGCAGGATCGCGCGGCGCGGCCGCTTTCGCCGGAGCGCTGAATAGTTGCGGCAGCACCTCGACCTCGAGCTGCTCGATCGCGCGCTTGACGCGATCGTAATGGCGGCGGACCAGGTAGCAGACGGTGGCAACTCCGCCCGTCATCGCCACGGTTATCCATCCGCCCTGGTTGAATTTCAAAGTGACCGTCAGACACAGAATCATCGCCGTGAAGAGGCATCCGATTCCGTTTACCAGCAGCTTGCGAATCCATTTCGGCTCGGTGGCGCGCGCGTTCCACCACAGCCGGCTCATCCCGAGTTGCGAGAGGGTGAACGTCACAAAGACGTTGATCGCATAGAGCACGACCAGGACGCTGACCGCCGCCCCGGTCTGGAACAGAATCACCGCTGCGGCGAGGCCCATCGCGAGCACTCCGTCCTGCGTGACCAGGCGCTCGCTCAGGCTGGCGAAGCGGCGCGGCACCCAGCGATCGACGGCCATCGTTGCCAGCACCTGCGGTCCGCCGACGAAGCCGGTCTGCGCCGCGACAAACAGCAGTGCGCCCTCGGTCAGCAGCGTGAAGGTGACGACCCAGGGACCGAGGTTCAGTCCGGCGATCCGCCATTTTGCGGTAAGCTGCTCGAAGAGCACCGCGTTGAGCGTCCTGCCGCTGTGCGGTTCGACTCCCTCCAACAGGTAGGCGATCAGAATGCCGCCCGCGATGAATGCGAGCGACACCGCCATGTAAATCATCGTGCGCTTGCCGGTCACCGTCTTGGGTTCGCGCAGGATCGGCAGGCCGTTGCTGACCGCTTCGATACCCGTGTAAGTGCCCGCGCCCATGCTGTACGCGCGGAAGAAAACCACCGCCAGCCCCAGCACTCCGAGCGAGCCAAAACCGTCGTGAACCTGACGGAACGCGTTGCCGGCGATCGCGGGAAGTTCGCCCTCGCGCGCGACCAGCGCGTAGATCACGAGAACCGTGTGCATCAGGACGAATGCGATGAAAATCGGCAGCAGCGTTAGCACCGATTCCTTCACACCGCGCAGGTTCATCCCAACCATCGCAAGTACAACGGCGATGCATACGTACATCTTGAATGGAGCCCACTGAACTGGCAGGAAACTGAAGATTGCGTCGGCTCCGCTGGCGATCGAGATCGAAACTGTCAGTACGTAGTCGACGATCAGGGCGCATCCGGAGACCAGGCCCGGTCCACGCCCGAGCAGTTTGGTCGCGACCAGGTATCCGCCGCCCCCGGCGGGAAACTGGTCGATAGTCTGGCAATACGACGCGGAAATTATGAATACGGTCAGCGCCATCAGGAGCGCCAGGAATACCGCCAGGTACTGATGCGGGCCGAGCGCGAGGAATGCCTCCTCCGGCCCATAGCAGGACGAACTCAGGCCATCCGAGCCGAGGCCAACCCAGGCGAGGAAGGCCACCAGGGACATCGAGTGAAAGATCGCGGGGTCTTTGACGTCGCGCGGGGGGCCGATGAAGATGCCGGTCAGCGTGCGCCGCTCGCCGATGGAAACGGTATCCGTTCTGTTCGACACGATTTCCCGAATATGGGTCCGGCGAGCGCGCGGCCGGGGTTAGTGAGTTGTTTCCGTTTATGCGGGACCGGAATAAAGAGTTGGCCGGCTCCGTTTGGAGCCGGCCAACTCGCGGCCAGATTCAGCTCGCTTTCTTGATGTCGATCCTGGGAAGTTTTGTTCCCGTGCGCCGGCCAATCGGCACGTCGTCGATCGTCTTCGGACACCCGTCGTCGCCCGTGACTACGTACTCCGGGTAGGCCGGGAAGCCATGCTCGTGGATATCAAGCCCTTCGATCTCGCCCTCGGTCGAGATGCGCAGGGTTCCGGTGGCTTTGACCGCGTACATCAGAGCCATCGACGCAGCGAAGGTTGCCAGGGTGATTGAAAAGCTGCCGATCGCCTGGGCCTTCAGCACGCCTAATCCGCCGCCGTAGAAGAGGCCGGTGACGACGCTGCTGACGTCAGCCCCCGTTGCGGTTGGCGCTCCGTATTTTCCCGCCGCGAAGAGCCCCAACGACAGCGTGCCCCAGATTCCCGCGAACGCATGCACCGGCACGGCGCCGATCGGATCGTCGATACGCAGGTATTCGAGCAGGTCGATTCCGTATACCACGACGAATCCCGCGCCGATTCCGAGTAGAAACGCGCCTTCGGGGTCGACCCAGTAGCAGGGACAAGTGATCGCGACCAGGCCGGCCAGAAAGCCGTTGACCGTGAGTGCGAGATCCCATTTGCCCTCGGTCTTGTAGTAGGAAATGAGCAGCGCCGTCAGACCCGCGGAACACGCCGCCAGGGTGGTGTTGAAGGAGACGCGGCCGATACCCATCGTGTCTAGCGCGGACAAGGTGCTTCCGGGGTTGAAGCCGTACCATCCGAACCACAGGATGAGTCCTCCGGTCGCCCCGATGATCAGGTCGTGCGGCTTCATCGGCTGTCCGCCGTCGCGCTTGAACACCCGTCCAAGCCGGGGACCCAGTGCGATTGCGCCGGCCAGCGAAATCACGCCGCCGATCGTGTGCACCACGGTGGAACCCGCGAAGTCGTGGAACGAAACCGGATTCATGACCGCGAGCCATCCGTCCGGACCCCACGCCCAATGGCCGATGATCGGGTAGATAAATCCGGTCACGCCGACGCTGTAAAGCAGGTCGCCGACGAATCCGCAGCGTCCGATCATCGCACCTGAAGTTACCGTTGAGCAGGTGTCCGCGAACGCGTATTGGAAGACCCAGTAGGCGAGCAGCGGCACTCCGGTGGTGCCGTAGGTCGCCGGCAGGCCATGCAGCATAAAACCGGTGGTTCCAATCCACGGCGTGCCGGGCTCGAACATGAAGGCGAAGCCCCACAGCCAGAAGGTGACGCCGCAGATGCAGGTGTCCGCGATTCCCTCGACCAGGATATTCACGGTTTCACGCGAGCGCGCGAAGCCGGCCTCGAGCATCACGAAGCCGACTTGCATGCAGAACACCAGGTAGGCCGCGACCAGCGTCCATACTGTGTTGATCGCGTTGATATGCGGTGGCGGCAGCGGCGGAGTGGTATCCGCGAAAGCCTGCGTAGGCAGATACCATTTCGAGGCGAGGAAAAGGACGATCGCCAGGCCGATCATTTTCCCCAGCAGCAAGGATCCCGCTTTCCTGCGGACGTCGGCGTCTCGCAATCTTTCCAGAAACAAATTGTAGGTTCCTACTATTCTCTCGCAGAACACTTTGATGTTTCCTCCTGCTGGGTTCTGGTTCGCCGCGCGCACTGCCGAGGCCGTCAGTAAGCCTTTGTAGGTACGCGCACGTACACGATGGATGAGCGCGGTACAGAGCAATGGATGTGCCGTTGACTTCGTGAAAGGTGAATTAATCCCGTGGCCGATGAAGTCGTGCATCCGGCGGCGGAGGCGAGGTCAATCGAAGGTCGTAGCTTTTGGCGCTAGCGCGCGATGATTGGGGCAGTAGCGGAAAAATCCGCTCGGCGACGGTTGCTCGCGAAGCGGGCAGATGACGCCCGCTTAGGCAGTCGCTGGATTGCGAAGGGCTTTAGCGAGCTTGCGGCGGAAAGGTTCGACGGTCGGGCGTGTTCACGGATCAGGTTTCATGGATCAATTCTTCATGGATCCTGGACGGTGACCAGCCCGGTCTTGATCGCGTAGCGCGTGAGTTCGATCCGATCGCGAATTCCGAGCTTCTGAAAAATGTTGGTCAGATGAGTCTTGACCGTGCTCTCGCTCAGCGAGAGGCGCGCGGCCACTTCGGCATTGCGCATTCCCACCGCAACGCAGCGCACGATTTCGGATTCGCGCGGAGTCAGCTTCCTCGCCGTCGGCCCGTCCTGTCCCACCAGAGCCGCCTGGATCGCGGGCGGCATCCAG
Source organism: uncultured delta proteobacterium (assembly GCA_963755905.1). Taxonomy (GTDB): domain Bacteria; phylum Desulfobacterota; class Binatia; order Binatales; family Binataceae; genus JAKAVN01. The sequence continues at coordinate 856,139 of CAVWLM010000001.1, read as the reverse complement.
ACCAGGCCGTCGGCGACGGCCTGGATAGCCGTGATGAGCGATTCGATCGCGAAGCGCTTCTGTACGATCGCTCGCGCTCCCAGGCGCAGCGCCGTCAGGCCGATTTCGACCCGCTCGTCCGCGGTAAGGATGACTACCGCCGTTTTGCGCGCGAGTTCCGGGATCTGGTCCATCGACCACTGCTCCATCTGCAGATCGAGCAGTAAAATGTCGCAGGGATTCGCCGCGAGCGCGGCTTCCAGGCCGCTCGCTTGTTCGACTTCGGCAACGACTTCGAGACCCTCCAGCACGAGCAGCGAACGCAGGCCCTGCCGGAAAAGCGCATGGTCGTCGGCGATTATCAAACGCAATGGATTGATCTGATTCAGCGGGATGCTCCTTTCAGGCCTTGGGTATCTCGACCAGCAGGCATGCCGGGCCGCTCTCGGAGAAGCTCAAGCGGCCGCCCGTCTCGGCGACGTGAGAAGCAATCGTCCACGGCGGATCGGCGGCGGGCGGAAATCCCACCCCGTCGTCGGTGATAGTAATCAGCACGCGTCCCGCGATTTCGGAAGCGTCAATCCGTACCGAAGTCGCCCGCGCATGCTTGCGCGCGTTGCGCAGCCCTTCCAGCATTATCTGTAGTATACGTTCGCCGAGCCGGCTGCTGCCGTTGAACACGCCGTTGATTTCGATTTTCGGATCGGCCGAGATATCGGCAATCTCGTGCGTCGAATTCGAATCGACTCCGGCCAACGAGCGCACATATTCGCGTACCTCATCGAATTGCCGCTTCACTCCAAGCTGGAGTTCCTTCAGTTCGCGCGAAGCGTCGTCCGGACGCCCTCTGCGCAACAGTTCGCGGCAGGTCTCGAGCCGCAAGTTGACGCCCGCGAGCGATTGCACATAGCTGTCATGCAACAATCGCGCGATCTGATGGCGTTCTTCCTGCGCCTCGAGCTCGCGCACCCGGTCTTCATAGTTGGCCCGCTGTTGCGCAAAGAAGCCGACCAGGTAGCCCGCGATTGCCAGGTAGACCGCGCGCATCACATACGCGCCGGTCAGCCGGTCCGACAGGGAGATTACCAGGAGATAAAGGGCGACACCGCATAGTGTGACCCAGATGATCGCGCGCAGCGTCGCGCGCACACCGACCGCGATAATTGCGAACACGAAAAAAACATAAGACGGGCCGGTCTGGCCTTCGGTCAGGTAAGCGATTGCCATCGCGAAGAACAGATCGAGCACTGTCGTGGCCGTCGGCAGCCAGTGCCTGGCAATCTGGTATTCGAGCAGAAAATAGGTTCCCACACTGTAGGTCAGATGGCATAGCAGAGTAGCCAGCACGTAAGGGGTAAGGTGAAACAAGCCGCCGGCCGTAGTCGGATCGACGTACAGCGAGAACATCGCGAGCGCCGACAGGACAATACGAGTGCGTGCGATATCGAGGTCGAAGTCGCTGAAAGCATGCACTTTCATCTTACCGATCCCGCGAAGAGTGTAGCACAATCCAGACCATGGTCTCCGTTAGCGGCCCGGCGCAGCCAGTCGCTAAACTCTACTGCTCTCGAAGACGCGCGCAACCATTGAAGACGCGCGCAACCCTTTATGGCGACAAAGCCTCGTCAATTCCAGGTCACATGTAGATGCAGGCTATTGCCTTGTCTCACCGGGCCGCCGATGGGATTGTCGCGCAAACAGGCGAAGGACCTTTTGCGCTTCCGCGCGATAACCGTGCAGGGCAAGACGGCGGTCCGTCACGATACGGAGTTGGAGCCAGGCGACATCGTGACCATCGCCGCGCGCAAACCGGCCGGCAACGGCGCGCTCGAGCGCCACCGTCTCCGAATCGTGCATTTGGATGACGCCGTCGTCGTAATCGACAAACCGCCGGGACTTCTTTCGATGGGCTCGGAGCGCGAGAAGGAGAAAACCGCGTATCGAATACTCAACACGCATCTGAAGATGATCACCAGAATGGCGCAACAGCAGGTCTTCATCGTCCATCGGCTCGACCGCGAGACCTCCGGCCTCATGATGTTCGCAAGGAATGAATCGGCGCGCGACGTACTTCAGCGGAACTGGAAGGGAGTCGTCAAGAAATATCTGGCGGTCGTCGAAGGCGTGCCGGCGGACGCTCAGGGGACGCTCAAAGATCGGCTTATCGAAAACAAGTCGCTGATGGTTCGCAGGGTCGTCGGTGGCGCGGAGGAGATGGGCGAGTTGGCGATCACGCATTATCGCGTGCTGCGCGCAAAAGGAGACCGATCGCTGCTCGAGCTCACGCTCGAAACCGGGCGCCGCAATCAAATCCGCGTGCAACTGGCCGCGCTCGGCCATCCGGTCGCCGGCGACAGCAAGTACGGCGCGCACAGCGATCCGGCGCGGCGGCTCGCGCTGCACGCGTGCGAACTGAGATTTCACCATCCCGTTTCGGGGGATCCGATGGAATTTCACAGCGCTTTGCCGACGCCGCTTAAGGCGCTGATTGAAGGACGGACGACGCGCCGGCCGTGACCTCGAACAGGCTTGACGCTCGCGCTGCGCGGGTGCTAAAAACCAAATTACTTAGATAGCTAAGTGTTTTTCCGAAAGACCATCTCGCGTAGGTCGCTATGATGTCGACGAAGGGATCGTATTTCGTCAGTGGCGCTGCCGCGTATATCCAGGTGTACCGCAAACCCGGGGTGGCGTCCGCGGGCGAACCAATATATCGCTCAAAGGAAGGGTGACCCATGCCGCTTAACGGATTGGCAGGCAAAACCGTGATCGTGACAGGCGCCGCTCAAGGCATCGGCCGCGCATACGCGCGCCGGTTTCGCGACGAGGGATGCAACGTCGTGCTCGCCGACGTCAACGCCGACAAGGGCCGCAGTGTGCTCGCCGAAGTGACCGACGCCGGCGCCAACGCGATCTTCTGCACCACGGACGTCTCCAGCGAGGCGTCATGCAAGGAGATGGTCGACGAAGCGCTCAAGGCGTTCGGCCACGTCGACGTGCTGATCAACAACGCGGCCATCTTCTCGACCATTCAGATGAAGCCGTTTTGGGAAATGAGCGTCGCCGAATGGGACGGCCTGATGGCGGTCAATCTCAAGGGCGTATGGCTCGCGGGCAAGGCTGCAAGCGCCCCGATGCGCGAACAGAAGAGCGGCGCGATCGTGAACATCTCGTCCGCGGCCTACATGCTGGCGCGTCCGGGTTACGCCCACTACATGGCGTCCAAGGCGGGAGTGCTCGGACTGACGCGCGCGATGGCCCGTGAACTCGGGGACTTCAACGTGCGGGTCAACGCGATCACGCCTGGACCGGTCTACACCGAAATCGCGCGCGCGACTGTCACGCCGGAACAGAAGGTGGCGATGCTCAAGGCGCAGTGCCTCAAGCATCACGAAACGCCGCAGGACCTGGTCGGCGTAGCCGCCTTCCTGGCTTCGGACGACGCCGGCTTTATCACCGGCCAGACGATCAACTGCGACGGCGGCCTGGCGTTCATCTAGGTGAACCTCGACGGGATCCGAACCGACGTCGTTGGCAGCCTCCTGCGGCCTGACGCGCTGGCGCATGCCCGTCTGCGCCACGAGCGCGGCGGAATTAGCGACGGCGAATTTCGCGCGGCTGAAAACGAGACCGTCGATCGCGCGATCCGCCTGCAGGAGCAAATCGGCCTCGACGTTGTCACCGACGGCGAGTTTCGCCGGCTGAATTTCCAGGACAGCTTCGGCGAAGCGGTTTCAGGCTACGATCGCGGCGAGGCCACGCTCGATTTCTACGACCAGCGGACCTCGGGCGCCCGGCCGTTCCAGCGCTTCGACCTTCCGCTGAGCGACGAGCGCCACAAGGGCACGCCGGTGGTGCAGCGCCAGCGCGTGGTCGAACGGCTGCGTCTCAGGCGCAACCTGGTGCTCGAAGAGTACAACTACGCGGCCGCTATCGCGCGCAAGCCGGTCAAGGTGACGCTGATCGGACCCGATCGGATCTCGCAGCGCGTCGACCTCGTCAATTCCGCGCGGGTCTATCCCGCGATGGAGGACTTTCTCGCCGATGTGGTCGAGGTCGAGCGCGCGATGGTCGCCGGGCTCGCCGCCGCTGGATGCCGCTACGTGCATATCGACGCGCCCGGCTACACCGCCTACGTCGACGGTCCCTCGCTCGACGCGATGCGGGCGCGCGGCGAAGATCCGATAGTCAATTTCAGGCGCTCGCTCAAGGCCGACAACGATCTGATTCGAGGCTTTGGCGGCGTGACCTTCGGAATTCATCTGTGCCGCGGAAACCAGCGCAGCATGTGGCATCGCGAGGGCGCCTACGACGCGATCGCGGAGATGCTGTTCAACGAACTTGGTCACAGCCGCTTCCTGCTCGAGTACGACTCGCCGCGCGCCGGCGGTTTCGAACCCCTGCGTTTCGTGCCCAAGGGGAAGACGGTGGTGCTCGGCCTGGTCAGCACCAAGGTTGCGCAGCTCGAAACGATTGATGACTTGAAGCGTCGGATCGAAGACGCCAGCCGCTACGTCCCGTTCGAACAACTGGCACTGAGTCCGCAATGCGGATTCGCGTCGGAGTTCGTCGGCAATCTGATCGGCGAGGACGATCAGAAGCGCAAGCTGGAACTGGTCGTCGAAACGGCGCGTCAGGTCTGGGGCTGAAGCCGCCGCCGCTCCGCCCGTAGTTTCCATAACTCCCAGGATCGATCGATCTGCCCGGCATTACAGGCCGCGGCAGCCTCGGCCTCCTCGCGGGTGAGAAAGGTTATTGCGCCGAGCCGCATCGCCTCGGATTGCAGCGCGGCACCGATCTCCGTGTACACCGCGTTGAAGACGGCCTGGCGCACGCTGGATCCGACCACTGTGCAGCCATGGCCGCGCATCAGCACCACCGACCCTTGTCCGAGCGATTTGGCCAGAGCCGCTCCCAGAGGGCGCGTGCGGATCAGCAGGTCGGTGGCCGGTCCGGCGGTCTCGCGGATTTCGAACACCGGGCAGCCCTCGCCGAGAACTCCGCCCAGATGCGAGACGGAACGCAGCGGCACGTCGCGAGCGACGCTGAAGGGAATGACCGCCGGAGAATGGCTATGCACCACCGCGCCGGCGTCCGGCCGCGCGCGATAGATCTCGCTATGGATGTAGCGCTCGAGGTAGACCGCCCGGCCGCGAGCGTCGAGCGGATTGCCGTCGAGGCCGAACTCCATGATGTCTTCGGAACTAACCAGCGCCGGCGCGATACTGCGCGCGAGCAGGAATCGATCGCGCGCCGCAGGATGGCGGACGCTCACATGTCCGAATCCATCGACCACGCCCTGGTCGAACAGGATATGATTCGCGGCCACGAGGTCGTCGATCACGCCCGCGGCTATTTCCAGCGCCGGCACTGCCGCTCAGGCGTCGAACTCGACGTGCACGTTCTTGATCTGCGTGGCATCCATCATTTCTTCGATCGACTCTTCCCGTCCTACGCCCGACTGTTTGTAACCGCCGAACGGAGCGGCGAGGTAATGCGCGCTCGACGAGTTGATCCATACGTAACCGGCCTCAACGCGCGCGGCGACACGATGCGCGACTGCCAGATCACGGGTCCAAATCGAAGCTGTCAGGCCGTACTCGACATCGTTGACCGCGCGCAGCATCTCGGCTTCGTCCGACCAGCGAAAGACGCTGAGGACCGGGCCGAAAATTTCTTCGCGCGCAATCCGCATCGTGGGCGTGACGTCGGCAAAGATGGTCGGCTCGATGAAAAAGCCCTTGCTCAAACCCGGGTCCTGCGGCGGTTTGCCTCCGGTGACCAGCCGCGCGCCGTCCTCGACGCCGAAGCCGATGTAGCGCATGACTTTATCGAACTGATCCTTGCTGATCAGGCTGCCCATCGCGGTGCTCTGCTCGGTGGGAATTCCGGGTTTGATCGCGCGTGCGGCCGCGGCCACGCGCTCCAGCACCGCGTCGTGGATTGCCTCATGCACAAAGGCACGGCTGGTCGAACCGCAGGATTGCCCGCACCAGGTAAAGTTCATGCCCCGAATGATTCCGGCGGCAACTTTGTCGGCATTGGCGTCGGGATACGCGATTAGAGCATTTTTTCCGCCGAGTTCGAGCGCCACTTTCTTGAGCGAATCGGCCGACGCCCGCATGATCGCTTTTCCCGTCGGTACCGAGCCAATCAGGCCGACTTTCGCGACCAGCGGATGCGTCGTCAGGGCGCTGCCGCACTCGCGTCCTCCCGGAAGCACTGAGAACACGCCGGGCGGAAACAGCGGGCCGACTAGCTCGGCAAATCGCAACGAGGAGAGCGGCGCCTGCTCGGGCGGCTTGACGATAAGCGTGTTACCGGTGGCGAGCGGCGCGCCCGTGCGCATCGCGGCGAACAACAACGGATGATTGAACGCGTTAATTCGTGCGATCACCCCCAGGGGTTCGCGTAGCGTGTAATTGAGCACGCCGGGACCCATCGGGATCGTCGAGCCTCTGATCTCGGTGACCAGGCCTGCGAAGTATTCGACGCTGGCGGCGCCAATAGCCGAGTCGTTGATCATTTCGGCGATGGGATTGCCGCAGTCGGCGGCGTCGATGAGTGCGAGTTCGCGTCCGTGCCGGCGCAGCAGCGCCGCGACCTCGCGCAGAATCTTCGCGCGCTCCAGCGGCTTCACGTCGCGCCACTGGAAAAAAGCCGCATGCGCCGCGCGCACCGCGCGGTCCACGTCCTCCGCTCCGGCCCACGCGACTTTGCCGAGCGACTGTCCGGTCGAGGGGCTCCAGACCTCGGCGCGCGCGCCCTCGGCGGCGGCGTGCCAGCCGCCGGAGTAGTAGAGATCGCGCGGAATCGAGGCGACGAGTTCTCCTTGATCGATAGTCTGTTGGGTTGCGTTGGACATTGCGAAGTCTTTCCTTGTGAGATTTTTCGTTGCGATTTTTTGTCGAGCAGGCACGACCCCGGCGAACTGCGCGTGACTTTATTGCTGGCCGCCGCGCGTTCTGGAGACGTTCGCCGTGCGCAAGCGCAGGATGCGTCAGCAGGCTTCCAAGTGAAATTGTCGCTGCGCCTTTACCGCGCGCTCGACGCTGTCAACGAAGCCCGGCCTGCTTCGCGAGCGGCAGGATCTCCTGCTTGAACTGCCGCATCCCGTCTATGTAACGCGGCCACGAGAGCACCGCGCCGTCGAGCCCCATCTCCGAGAGCCGTGCCAATCCCTCGACGATCTGTTCGTTGGTGCCGACGAGCGGATAACCACCCCATCCCGCGATGAAGTGCGCCTTCATCGACCGCAAAGTCTCAGGCGGCAAAATCTTCGCGTTGATACCCATCGTTTCGACCAGGTTGGTCACCGCGACCCAGTCGCCCTTTTGATGGACATAGTAGTCGAAGAAATCCCGAGCCGCCTTTTCGGTCTCTCCCTGGACGACGTAGGCCGCGGTCCATAGCTGCAGATCGCGGCCGTATTCCCGGCGTGCAAGTTCCCGGTAGCTGCTGACCCGGGATTTGGCGCCGGCCGCGTCGTCGGGATCGAAAATGACAAACGCCACGTCGCAATACTTGGCCGCGTAGTGGCGTCCCGTTTCGGACCCTCCCGCGTTCATCACGACCGGATACGGCGCCTGGATTGGCTTGGGCCGCAGGATTCCCTTCTTGATCCGGTAGTACTTGCCGCTGTAGTCGAATTCCTCGTCTTCGGTCCAAAGCCGCTTGATGATGTCGAGCCATTCGATGGCGCAATCGTAGCGAAGATCGTGATCCATTTGCGGCGCGCCGAACATCTCGATCTCCGGCAAAAACCATCCGGTGACGATGTTGAGCGCGAAGCGCCCGCCGGTCACGTGATCGATCGTCGTGGCCTGCTTGGCCGCCATGATCGGATGTACGGTCGGAACATGCGAGGTCGCGAAGACGGCGGAGTACTTGGTCACGGCGCCTATCGCGGCGGCCCAGGTATACGGCTCGAAGCCGGCGCCGTTGAAATTCGTGACACCGCCGAAGCCCTTCCAGCGGCCGACCGGCACCAGCGCCTCGAACTCCATCTCGTCGGCCAGCCGCGCGAGCGTGAGCGTGCTCTGCCAGTCGGCCTTGAGTACACCGTCGATCGTGGTGATCGCGCATCCGTGACTCAGGTTGCTGGAAAACGTGCCGAGCTTGAGCTTGCGGTCGTTGAAAAGTGGATTGGTCTTGCGGCGCGGATCGTCCGCCCTTTGCCCGGCGCCCATTTCAATGTGCTCCGAGCAGACCGGCGCGCGTGAGCACGCCGTCAAGCCGCGCGGCGAGTTCGGGCGTAGCCGGCATCATGGGCAGCCGATGCTCCTCGGTTTCGAGCAGCCCCATCCGCTTCATCATGTATTTGAGCGGCGTGGGATTGGTGTCGAAGAAAATCGCCTGGTTGAGCTCGAACAGCGCGTCGTGCGCGGCGCGCGCCGGCGCCAGGCGCTCCGCGAATACGTCCTCGCACATCTGTGCGAGAGCTTTGGGCTTCAGATTACCGGCGGCGTTCATCAGCCCGCACGCGCCGATCGCCATCATCGGAAAGCTCAGCTCCTCCAACCCGACGAAGATGCGGAAGTCGTTGCCCATCCGCGCGAGCACCTGGGTAACCAGCGCAAGGTCGTTGGCCGCATGCTTCATCCCGACCAGGTTGGGCGTGCGTTCGGCGATGCGCTCGATGGTGGCGGCCTCGACATTGACCGCCGCGCGTCCGGGTATGTGGTAGATGAGCATCGGAAGCCGCGTGCGCCGTCCGATATCGACGTAGTATTCGACCAGGCCGCGCTGCGGCGGGCGGATGAAATACGGCGTTACGACCAGGACCGCGTCGGCACCCGCCTTTTCCGCGGCCGCGGTAAGCTCGATCGTATCGGCGTGCGATTGCGAGCCGGTGGCGGCCACGACCGGCACGCGGCCGCGTGCGGTCTGCACTGCCAGCCGCACCAGCTCGTTGCGCTCCTCGACACTGAGCGTACTCGGCTCGGCGGTCGTGCCGTTGACTACCACTCCGTGCGAACCTTCGGCTACCTGGCGTTCGACCATCCGCGCGTACGTATCGTAATCGACCGCGCCGTCACGAAATGGCGTGACAAGCGGCGGGTACGATCCGCGCAGAAAGTTTTTATTGAGCGCCAGCATATTTAGGCCACCTTGGCGCGATTGGTGTCGAAGCCGTGGCTCGAGCCCAACAGGCGTGCCGGATGCTTCAGGTCCTCCTGCCACATCAGCGAATCCATCGCGATGTTGAGCGGGCTGTCCTGGATGGTCAGCTCGTAAACCGGCTCGTCGTTCGAGGCGTGGTTGTGCACCGCCCATCCCGGCGCGGAGAGCATCAGGTCGCCCGCTTTCCATGGCAGCACCTTGCCCTGCACGGTGCTGTAGCCGCTGCCCGAGAAGTAATAATTGATGGCGGCGGCCGCGTGGCGATGCGGCTTGTCGACGATATGCGGCGGGCGCACGGTCATCGTCGCGAAAAAGTTGTGGGTCGTGCCGTTGGTGCGTCCGGTCGCCGGGTTATAGAGCAGGTAGAGACGCCGGCCGACGTAGGAGGAGCCGAGCGCCTGCAATTTGTCGAGATGCTCCTTGACCTGGCGCCACGGCCAGAACAGCACCGGCGATTCGATCACGTCCGGGCTGATCAGCTTCTCGTAGGGCAGCAGATAAGCGCCGTCGCTGTTGAGCGCGAAGGTGCCGAACGGGTTGACGTGACGCGCGTCCGGCGCGCCGGACGGCGCCTCACCCTTGATCTCTTCGGCCGGCGGATTTTCCTCGACGATATGCGCGTTCATCTTTTCCAGCAGAGCGGCGTTGCTATAGGTCAGCCGCACCTGTATATCGTCGCTGTCATTGAAATTCTGGTAGACGTTCAGCGACGGCGTGTTCCATACGTCGTACTGGCTGAAATTGATCTGCCTGCCGCTGACCACCGCGTGTCCGCGGCCGCGAATGCAGAAGTTAACCTGCGAGGAGTTGTGGCGGATGGGTTTGGTGCGCTCACCGGGTTTGAGTACGTCGAGTGCGACCTGGATACCGGGGGCCAGCCCGGTGCCATTTTCGTTGGGATGAACGATGAGCGAGCGGCGCCGTCCATTGGCCGGTGGCGGCAGGCTCGCCAGCCGTTCCACTTCCGCTTCGATCTCTTCCTTGGAAATGACGATCGACGGCCACAGGTCGAGCTTGGGAGTGACGTAACCGCTGCGATCGACGAACCTGGACTTTGCTTCGCTCATTGGTTTTGCCTCGCGATTGAAATTTACAGCCGCCGGATTTTCGTGAGCCGGCGCTCGTTCTATGCTTTTCCGCTGGCTATACTTTTTGACTGGTCAGCCGCGGCTTGGCGCGAATCGTCGGAGCCAATGGACGGCCCACGCCATTGGCGCGCGCGCGGCGCAGAACTTCCACGCCCATCGAGAGATCCGAAATTCCCATTCCCATCGCCTTGAACAGGGTCAGGTCCGCTCCCGCCGGGCGGCCGCTGCCCGCCGCGATTACACGGCTGAGCGCGAGCACGGCGGTCCACGCGCGCTCGTCGTTGCTGTAAAACTCGATGAATTCGCGCGAGAGGCTGCGCACGCCAGGCACGGTATCGGCCGCGACCACCGCGCAGCGCGCGAGGATCGACGGCTCGAATTCGGCGCGTTCGGGCACGACCGCTCCGACCGCGTTGATATGCGCTCCCGGCGCGATCATCGAGGACTGCAAAAAGGGCGCGGTCGCCCGAGTGACCAGCGTTATGATATGGGCGTGCTTTACCGCGGCGGCGACGCTCGCGACGGGTTCGATCTCCAGATTCAATTCGCCCCTCGCGCGCTTGGCGAAGGTGACCGCGTTCTCCGGATTGCGGCTCGCGATGCGAACCCGCCGCAGCTTGCGCACCGCTGCGACGGCCGCGACCTGCGCGAGCGCCTGTTTGCCCGCGCCGACGAGCGCCATTTCAGAAGCGTCCGGCGCTGAGAGCCATCGCGTGGCGAGCCCGCTGATAGCGGCGGTGCGCAATTGTCCGAGCGCGAACGCTTCGATCACCGCCACGAGTTGGCCGTCGCGGGCGTCGAACATGATCAGCAGGGGGTTGGCGCCGCCCTCGGTATGCGCCCAGGTCTTGGTGCCGACCACTTCCGACGCGAGCATGGTCGCGCCGATCGCATGCAAAGTGTCGCCGTGGCCGAAGGTCGTATGAGTTTTGACCATGTTGACGGCGCCGCCTGAAGCTTCCGCCGAGAGCCCTCGTTCCAGCGCCGCAATCGCGTCGCCCATGTCGACGAGCGAGGCGACCTCGGCCTCGGTGATCCAGAGCGCTTGGCCGCTCATCGCGCCGCCTCCGGCGAAGCGGGACGCATCGCTGGTCTTTGGATGCGTGCGCTCATCTCATTGCCGCGCCGCCGGCTCACAGCGGATAAATCAGCGAGTTTGGCACTATCACGGTGTCATACACGCAGGTTCGCGATTTGAATTTGAGCACGTCGCCGTCGCGCACGAGCGTGTCGATATAACGCCCCGCACTCAGGATACGGGTTTCATCGTCGACCAGGGTCTGCAACACTGCGTAGTTGGCCTGCACGTCGACACCGACGGCCGTCGCGGGAGCGATCCGGATCGAACTGACCAGGTGGCGCAGCGCCCGCGGCGCGAACATCTGGGTCTGGCGGATAGTGACGACGCGATCGGTCAGCATCGCCTTGCTCTCGCATCGCATCAGCGCGAGCGGCAACCCGCGCTCGCGATTTTCCCGCGAAACGATCTGATAGAGGCAATCGTCGGTGAAGAACTCCGGCCACTGCTCCAACTCGCCGTTGTCGAGCACGTGAGCGTACTCGGTGTACAGCTCGTCGATTTCGAGCCGCAAGCTCAAATCCTGCTGCGCGCGCGCCATCGGGGTCAGAACTCCATCACCTCGCGGTAATGCTTGTAGAAAGCGCGGATCGCCGCTTCAGTCACCATGTGGTCCTCGTCGCCGGTGCCGCGTCCGTCCATCTCGAGCGTGCCGGCGTCGCCGGGACGCAGGCGGATACCCTGCTGCGAAAACTCCATCACCTCGCCGTCGTCGATCGAGACCAGCCCGGCGGGTCCCATCAGGTTCGCCTGGCGCAGGCGGCGTTGGGTCATTTCGGGCGTGTCGCTCGCGTAGCCAAAGAACGTCCACATCAGGTCGAATAGTTCTGTGCCGCGCGGCACGAGCTGGCGCATCGCCAGCGTGTTGGATTGTTGCTGGATAATGATGTTGGGCCACAGCGTTTGCATTACGACCGTGGCCGCGCCCGGAAACTCGCGCACTGGATCGAGCAGGCGCGGGTCGTTGAGCTTGAAGTCGGCGCGGAAGTTCTTCATCTCCTTGGTCGTCGCGTTGAGCTTTTGTTCGCCCTTGCTGGAAGTGAGCACGCAGTGCATCCCGCTCGAATCCATCTTCACCGCGGAGGGCTGGTCGGCGCGGAACAACCCGAACGTGACGAGGAAAACGTGGAGCAGACTCGCATGGTAGGGATCCTTGATGTTCTCGAACATCAGCTTCCAGTTGGCGGGGATGCGCTGGCGCGAATAGCCGAGCACGCGCAGCTCGCGCCCATCGAAGACGCGATCGAAATATTCCAGCATCGCCGGGCCGATATATTCCTCCAACGGTGGCACCGCAGAGTCGAAACTGGCGAAGATCACGCCATGGCGCGCGGCGACGCTCAGACGCGTCAGCCCGTTTTTCGACGGATCAAAATCCTCGGGCATTCCGCCGTGTCCATTGACGCCGCGGCGAAACGGCACTCCGGTCAGGTTGCCCTTCAGATCGTAGCTCCACTGATGATAGGGGCAGGTGAACGACCGCGTGTTGCCCCAGTTGGGGCGGCAGAATTGGACACCGCGATGGGCGCAGCGGTTAAGCATCACGTTGACGGCGCCGCTCTTGTCGCGCACCACGACCACAGGCCGTTCGCCGACGTGGCTGCGCACGAAATCGCCGGCCTTGGGGATTTCGGCCTCGAGCGCGACGTAGTTCCAGTACGGGCCGGAAAAAATGCGCGTCTGCTCAAGGGCGTAGACTTCCGGGTCGGTATAGACCCAGTAGGGGACGCGGCCGAGACCCTCGGGCGGCCAGCGATGGGAGTTTTGCGCGACTGCTTCCACGTGAACTCTCCGTCTAACGAGGTGGCGCGCCGGACAGCTTCGCTTCGCGGGTGGGAGCGCCAAATGCAAAGATATCTAAGTATTCTTAGTAGTCCGCCGCCCGGCTACCGTCAAGCCTAAAAAAAGAGGTGCGCCGCGCCGCGCGCGGCCTGCTATTCTGCGGACTATGACAGGCTCACAAAAAGGGGTCGATCGGGTGAAGGGCTGAACCAGGCGGGAAATGAATCGGCGCATCGTGAAGGGCGGAAAAGCAAACAACGGAAGACCAAGGATATCCAAGGCGGCCATACCCAGGGCCGGAGCCGCGGCGGCTCGGAATTCGGGCGCGGATTTCCCGCCCGACCAGAGCGTCGGCTACCTGGTGCGCGAAACCCATCGCGCCTTTCTGCGCGCCCTGGGCGCGCGCGTGTCCCGCCACGGCGTGAGTATCGGCATGTGGTACTTCCTGCGCGCGCTGTGGGAGGAGGACGGACTCACCCAGCGCGAGCTCAGCCGGCGAGTGAGGATGATGGAGCCCACCACGGCGACCGCACTGGAAAGTATGGAGCGGCGCGGACTTATCAGCCGCACGCGCAACTCCCAGGACCGGCGTAAAGTGAATATCCGTCTTACGGAGAGAGGACTGCGCCTAAGGGAAGTGCTGCTGCCCTACGCGATGGAAGTGAACCAGGTGGCACTTGCCGGAATCTCCGCGAAGGAAATTCCGCTGCTGCGCGAGCATCTCGATCGGATCAAGCGCAACCTGGACGGCGACGCGGTCAAGGATTCCGAGTTTCAGCAGGCGGAGGCTTCGCCGGCCGGACGCCGGCTCCCATTGCGCGAAACCCGGCACAAGGACTAGAAACGGTGACGAGGGCAAATCGCGATGAGCAACACGCAGACTAACGGTCACAAGAGCGGCGAGGCGGGCACGGTTCCGATGCGGCTGCATCATGCGGCCTACGTTTGCCGCGACCTCGAGCAGACGCGGAAGTTCTACGAAGACCTGCTGGGATGGCCGATGGTGGCCGCCTGGCGTGAGTGCGACAAGGTGTTCGGCGAGGACGAACTTTATTACTGCCATCTGTTTTTCCAAATCGCCGACGGCGGAGCGCTTGCGTTCTTCCATTTCGCCAATCCCAAGCAGCACGAAAAATTCGCCCACTACGGGCCGCATTCGCCGTTCGTTCATCTGGCGCTGAAGGTGGCCGATGCACCGGGCCAGCAGGAGATGCAGCGGCGGCTCGAAGCGGCCGGTCACGAGACCTTGATAATCGATCACGGATACTGCGTGTCGCTCTACGTCACCGACCCCAACGGTTTGAACCTCGAGTTTACGGTCGACCATCCGGCCGCGGACAGGATTGCGGCCAAGCGAATCGCCAGCGCCCATGAAGACCTGCGCAAGTGGCTGGCCGGCGACCGCAGCACCAACAACGAATGGCGCGTCGAGGCGAAGTCGAGCGGGCCGCACTCCTGAGCGACTTCGGTCATCGGGCGCTAGCGCCCCGCATCCGAGCGCGACACCAGCGCCGGGATGCGGGGCGTACTTTATTCCGCCTGCGATTCATCGCCGCTATACGCTTTGCGAAACGCGGCCAGATGCGTCGCGCGCTTTATATCTGAGACGGAGGCAGTTTTCCGATGGCCACGGGATCGGTTTCTTCAGAACTTCTCAAGGGGCAACGCGCGCTCGTAACGGGCGGTTCGAGAGGTATCGGCGCCGCGTGCGCATTTTTAGTCGCGACGGGTCGTTTTCCTGGCGAGCCCCGCCGCGAATTTTCTGACCGGTCAATCGATCCCGCTCGAGGGCGGAGTACTCGCGGCGCCTTGACGCCTGGCGCTTACGTGCGATCCCGGCGCTGCACGTTCCCGGAGGATCGGCTCGCGGGCCGTTTTGAGGCGTTCGCCGGGCGGTACTAAAGTGTCAGCCTTGAACGACGACGCGCACGGCCGTTCGCTGCTTCGTTCCGCGCCCGCCTTGGTGCTGTTCGCTATCGTGATTGCCGACGCGATGCGCGGCGCGTCCACCGACCTATGGGGACACATCCGCTTCGGCCAACTGATCGCAAGCCAAGGGCATCTGATCCCGCACGCGCAGTTCGCGTACTCGTTCCCTCCGCCCGGCCCGCGATGGATCGATCACGAATGGCTGGCTCAGGTGATAATGGCGCTTTGTTACGACGCGGGTGGAGTAGTCGGCCTTAAGCTGATGAAGTTCGCCTGCACGGCTGCGGTGATCATCCTTGTTGCTCGCGCGATCGCCGAAGCTGACGCTCCCGTGGCGATTCAATTTGCGGTGCTTATGGTGACCGCGCTCGTCCTGCTTCCGCAGATGCAGTTTCGGCCGCAGCTCTTTACCTTTGTGCTGCTCGCCGCGCTGGTGCTCGTGTTGGCGCGGGATTCTTACAGCCAACGGGCTACATCATGGCTCGTGGCGATATTGTTCGTGCCGTGGGCCAATCTGCACGGCGGCTTCATTGTAGGCATCGTGGTTCTCGCAACGTACGCCGTAACCACCGGCCTCGTGGACGTGTGGCGGCAGGCCGGATGGAGCCGGCTATTGCGGCTCGCGCTCATTACAATAGCCTCGGCCCTGGCGACGCTGGTCAATCCTTATGGCGCGGGAGTGTGGCGGGTTCTAGCCGAGACTTTTCGCACTCCACTGACGATGCATCGGATCTCCGAGTATCAGCCGCTGCTAAGCCTGCTCCGCTCGGCGCACAGCTCGGGAGCGCCGATCTTTCCGCTGATCTGTTTCCTCGGCATACTCGGTGCGCTCGCGATCGCCGTCATCATCGCGCCGTGCCCAGACGATCTCGGACTTGTCGCCGCCTCGTTCGTGTTATCGGTGGGTTCGTTCTATGCGGTGCGTAACGTGGCACTGGCCGCGATAGTTTCGGCGGCGCCACTCTCGCGTCACGCCGGGCTGGCGTCAACGAAATTTTTCGTCGGAATGACCTCTTCGTCGGAGACACCGGCGCCGATCGCGAGGCCGGTGCGCCTGGTGATCCACGGCGCCGTCGCGATCCTGGCGCTCTCGCTTGCCGTGGGAACCGGACTCTTTTCATCAACAATGGCCGCGAATGGCAACGAGCCGGCGGGTGCGGTCGCGTTCATGGCGGCGCATGATCTTCATGGCAATGTGCTGTGCGCCTACAGATGGGGCGTATACGTTATCTGGCACGAAGCGCCGGACTCTCGCGTCTTCATCGACAGCTTCGAGTTAATGTATCCGCGCCAGGTGCAGGGCGATTTTCTCGCGTTCAACGATGCGGGGCCCGGCGCCACGCGCGCGCTCGATGCTTATCCCACCGATTTCGTCCTGGTGCCGACCGGGTCACCCGCATACAGCCTGATGATGGCGCAGGCCGGGTGGCGTCTCATCTACCGCGATCCGGTATCCACGCTGTTCGGGCGCGCCGACTCGCCTGCCACGAGGATCGCCGGGGTTCCGGAGTTGGTCAGGAGCGCGCCCCCGAGCGTCTTTCCCTAGCCGCCTCGCGAACGCGCCGAATGCGGAGTGCCAAAATGACCCAGGACCCGAGCCGGATTTCCAGCATCGGAACCGCGCCCGCCACGATCGCGGCCCGCGGCGTCTCTCCGGTCATGCCCTCATTGTTCAGCTACGCTCCCACCCTTCTGCTGCTGATCGCGATCGCCATCGACTCGAAGCAGTACGCGGACACCGACCTTTGGGGCCACGTCCTCTTCGGCCAGGTGATGCTCGGCACCGGTCATCTTATCCGCACGAACATCTACGCCTACTCGGCGCCGGGCCGGCCGTGGATCGATCATGAATGGCTCACCGAAGTGGTAATGGCGCTGCTTTACAACGCGATCGGGATCGCCGGGCTGCAAGTGCTGAAATTGCTGTGCGCGAGCGCGATCGTGATCCTGCTGGCGGCCGGCCTGGCCGAGACCGGCGCCTCGATAGCGCCGCAGTTCATCGCGCTCGCCGCGGTGGCGATCGCGCTGACTCAGCAGATGCAGTTTCGGCCGCAGCTTTTCGACTACGTTTTTCTGGCGGCGCTGAGCGCGATGCTGGCACGCGAATGCCACGGGCGGCGCGCTCCGCTCTGGCTCGCGGTGCCGATGCTCGCGCTGTGGGCGAATATTCATGGCGGATTTTTCGTCGGCCTGGCGGCGCTCGGGGTTTATTCCGCCGCGTGTGCGGTGGAAGGCTTGATGAGCGGCGCGAGGTTGGGCCGTGCATTGCGTCCCGCGGTTGTAACCGCGGCGGCGGCGCTCGCGACACTATGCAACCCGTGGGGAGGTGGCGAATGGACGGCGGTGGCGCGGAGCCTCCGCAATCCGTACACGATAGGGCGGATCAGCGAGTTCAAGCCGCTGCTCCGGACGCTCGACGCGTTGCATCGCGCCGGGATGAGCATCTTCCCGCTGCTGACGATGCTCCTGATGCTCGCGACGCTAATTGCGGCCTGCTTGCTTGCGCCGCGACGCGAGGACGATGGCCTGCTCGCGGTCGCCGCGTTGATGGTCGCGGCGGCCTTCGCCGCCGTGCGCAACACCGCGCTCGCCGCGCTGGCGATGGCGGTGCCGCTTGCCTACCACGTCGACCTGGCCGCGGCGCGCCTGCGCTCGCGCACGATATCGCCGGCGGGCGCGCATGCCGCCTCGGCGCGGGCGCCCGCGGCGATGCCCCTCGCGCTACAAGCCGTGGTCGCGCTCGCCGCACTCTTTCTGGCGATACGTGCCGGGGTGCTGTCCGGCAGGCTGAGCACGGCGGGATCGATGCCCATGGGCGCCGTCGACTTCATGACCGCCCACGGTCTCAGCGGTAACGTGCTCGGCGACTATAGCTGGGGTGGTTACCTCATCTGGCACGCGCCGCCGGGCTCCAAAGTTTTCATCGACAGCCGCTTCGAGATGGTCTATCCGCCGCGCATCCAGCGCGACTATTTGGATTTTCTTCGCGGCGGCTCCGAGGCCTCGGCGGTACTCGCTGCATATCCTACCGATTATGTGATGATGCCTACCGACTCGGTGGTGTCGCGTTTCATGGCCGCGCATACGGGATGGCGTTTGCTATACCGCGATCCGGTCGCGGCGTTGTTCGCGCGCGCCGATTCTCCCGCCGCGCACATTGCGGGAATCCCTGTTCTGCGTGACAAGGCGCCGCCGAGCCTGTTTCCATAGCTGGCGATCTGGATGCGTCTCGCTTGCGATTGTGTCTCAGGCGGTTGCGGCGGGCGGTAACGGATGCTGCTGAGTCAGGCAGTGAATCGCGCCGAGGCCCCAGACCAGGTCACGCGACGGTATGCCGACGACGCGGCGCCCCGGGAATAGGCGGCCCAGCGTCGTGAGCGCCGTCGCGTCCCGCGGACAATCGAACGTCGGCACGATCACGCCGCCATTAAGGATGTAGAAGTTCGCGTACGACGCCGGCACGCGCGTTCCCTCATGGAACAGCGCGGGCGGCATCGGCAGGGTCTCGATCCTGAGCGCGCGCCCATTGGCGTCTCGCATCCCGCTCAGGCGCTTAAGATTATCGGCGAGCGCACGATAGTTCTCGTCGCGCGGATCGTCTTCGGTCACGGTCACCACCGTCGCGGGAGCGACGAACCGCGCAAGGTCGTCAACGTGGCCGTCGGTGTCGTCGCCGGCGATTCCCTCTCCGAGCCAGAGCGCGCTGCTCACACCGAGCCAGTACTTAAGCCGCCGTTCGATCTCGGCGCGGTCGAGCGTCGGGTTGCGATTGGGATTGAGCAGGCAGGACTCGGTCGT
Organism: uncultured delta proteobacterium; assembly: GCA_963755905.1. Lineage (GTDB taxonomy): Bacteria > Desulfobacterota > Binatia > Binatales > Binataceae > JAKAVN01. The sequence goes on along the minus strand of CAVWLM010000001.1, from coordinate 837,362 downwards.
CAGCAGGGTGCCCGCGCCGTCGACGTCGATCGAGCCGCCCTCGAGAACCATCCCGGGCTCGACTACGTCGAAACCCCATCGCTCACCGAGCCGGCGCGGTACTACGTCGTCGAGATCGAAGGCGCCGTATTTTTCGCCCCACGAGTTGAAGCCGAAATCCAACGCTATCTGCGCCGGGGCGCCGCCGGACGCCACGCGATTGGTGAAGATCGGTCCGTGGTCGCGAATCCATGAATCATTAGTCTTGACGACTGTGAACGCGATCCGATCCAGCCGGGCCGCCGGGCCTGCCGCCGCGAAGATCGCCTCGCGGGCCGAGGCGGCCATGTCGTCGTCTTCGACCAGCAGCCGTAGCGGCTCGAACTCGGCGATCGCCGCCGCCATCCGCGCGAACACCGGCGGTATCGCCTCGAACTTGCCCGGCCACGTGTCGTGGTTGTGCGGCCATACCAGGTAGGTCGCGAGATGCGGCGCCCACTCGGCCGGCATCCGGTATTCCGCCGCGAGCCGCGGCAATTCGGACGAACGATCTTTCACGGGTTCACTCGATCAGGAACGGAAGCGGCGCAGCAGATCGCCGTAGGCGTCGATACGCCGGTCGCGCAGGAACGGCCAGTTGCGCCGAGTCTCTTCGATAAGCCCGAGATTGCAGTCGGCAACGAGAATTTCCTCCGCGTCCGCTCCGGCGCGCGCGATCACTTCGCCGAACGGATCGACGACGAATGAGCTACCCCAGAATTCCAGACTGTCCTCGGCGCCCACCCGATTGACTACCGCGACGAACATCCCATTGGCGATCGCGTGCCCGCGCTGGACGGTCTCCCAGGCCTCGCGCTGGCGGCGGCGCACCGTCTCGACTTCACCGCGCTCCCAGCCGATCGCCGTGGGATAGAAAACGATCTGCGCGCCCGCCAGCGCGACCAGCCGCGCCGCCTCGGGAAACCATTGGTCCCAGCATACCAGCGCGCCGACCGTCGCATGGGCGGTCCGATGCGCGGTGAAGTCGAGGTCGCCCGGCGTGAAGTAGAACTTTTCGTAATAGTGCGGGTCGTCCGGGATGTGCATTTTGCGATAGCGGCCGGCGAGACGTCCGTCGGCGTCCAGCACCACGGCGGTATTGTGGTAGATGCCCTCGGCGCGGCGCTCGAAGAGCGAACCTACGACCACCACCTTGCGCGCCGCCGCTACCGCGCTCAGGGCCTCGGTGCTCGGTCCGGGAACCGGTTCGGCGAGGTCGAAGTTGCCGGCTTCTTCGGACTGGCAGAAGTAGCGCGAGCGGAATAACTCCTGAAGACAGACGACTTTGGCGCCGCGCGCGGCCGCCTCCTCGATCCGTGCAAGCGCCTTGTCCAGGTTGCGGCGCGGCTCGGCTTCGCAGCTCATCTGTACCAGCGCGATACGAAGCGGCTCGGAAGTCATGATCTATCTTGATAGCAACCGTTCGCTGACGCTGCCAGCGGCCTGCGTGAAGCGGACGTGTCGGCGCGGTGTCGGCTTGATGATCGCACAGGGATAGAAGAGGCGTCGAACTCTCGTTGGCGCCGGTCGCGATACGGATTAGAATCGGCATCGCGATGAATCGAGTCGCCAGTCATCAACGAAGCTATGCCGACTTGGCCCGCGCGAGAATAAGGCGAATCGCGCGGACGCTGGATAGGGCCGCGTCACTGTTGACCGCTGAACTGCGCCGTCTCAATGGTATCGGCGCGGACGCAGCGTCGCGCGGAGAGCGCATACGTATCGTGAAGCAAGCGCTTGCGCATCGTGGCAAAGGGCCGAACCGCTGCTGCTGAGCCGCGCATTTTCTAGGCACTTTTTCCTCTGAAAATAGGCACTCTACCGCCCCTTCCTAGGCGGTTTACCGATTGGGCTTCTCTCTTGCGTGAATTATTTTGCGAAGCATGAATTCGCTCATGCTTCGCCGCCCGGCCTTGCCGGTCGGTGCGACGCAGGGCCGAACAGGAGACGCTCATGGCAAACCGATTTTCATCCGAGGGCGGTCCGGAATCCAAGCCTGAAGCATTGAAAGACTCCGCGAACCCGATGCGTCAGTGGATCGAGGGCATGCGGGTGGAGGTGCTGGCCAATCTGGCGCACGAGTTGCGGACGCCCTTGCAGGTGCTGCTCGGCTATCTCGACATCCTGCGCGACGAATGGGCTGAAAAGTTCGACCCCGAGCCCCGCGCCATGCTGGAGCGTATGAACAGTAACCTCCACGATCTGTCCCAAACCGTCGACAACATCATGGAGTTCGTGATGTCGGAGGCGGGCGCAACCGGCCGGGTGGAAGAGGATGTGTCGATCAGCAGCCTGGTGAACGACCTGGCGCCGGCGATCGAAGCGGCCAAAGGCAATAAGGAACTGACTCTGAAGATCGACCTCGAACGCGCGCCGCAAACAATTCACACGTCGCGCCGCCCCTTGCGCTCGATCCTCTCCAACCTGGTGCTTAACGCAATCAAGTTCACCGAACGCGGCACTGTGACTGTACGGATCAGCAGCACGCGGGCACGCGGTGCGGAACCGGGACTCGTGCTCGAGGTTGCCGACACCGGGCTGGGGATGAGTTCGGCGGTTATCAAGCAGGCAGCCGAACCGTTTGCGCAACTCTCGCACTCCGGCGCGCGCAAGTACCGGGGAATCGGCCTCGGGCTCGCCGTGGTGCATCGGAACGTCTCGGCGCTGGGCGCCAGGCTCGAAGTCAACTCGACACCCGGCCGCGGTTCGCGCTTCGTGGTACGGATTCCGCCGACTCAACTGGTGGCCGAGCAAAGCGCGGGAAAGATGGGCAAGCGGATATTTGGCCGGGCCAACAGGGAAAAGCAGGTACCGGCACCCTCGGCTATTCAGCCGCCGCCGGCATCGCCGCGCAAAACCGCCGGCAGCGGCGCGGCACCGATCGTGTTCATCTGATGGGTGTGCGAGGAGCGATATTTATAATCCAAGAGGCGTGGCCTGGAGATGCTCGAGCAGTCTTGCCAGCCAGAGCGCTCAGCGGTAGTGGCGCATCAGGCCGATCACGACACCGCGAATCCGGAGGTCATCTTCGCTCACGAAGATTGGGTCCATCGTCGCATTGGCAGGTTGCAGGCGGACCTTGCCGTCCGTCTCGGGAAAATATCTCTTGACTGTGGCTTCGTCGCCGATCAATGCCACTACCGTCTCGCCCGCGCTCGCCGCGTCGCGTCCTTCGACGATGATGTAATCGCCGTCGCGAATACCCTCGTCGATCATCGATTCTCCCTTTACGCGCAGGCAAAAGGTATTATCGCGCCGTACGAACTCCTCAGGCACCGCTATAGTGTCGTTGCCTTCGACCGCTTCGATCGGCACACCTGCCGCGACCGTGCCGACCAGCTTTAGCTCCTGCGCCGCCGGCCGTTTGCGCTCGACTGTGATTTCGAGCGCGCGGCTGTGATTGTGGAGCCGCCTGATGAAGCCTTTTTCCTCGAGGTTGTGCAGATGCTTATGCACTGTGGCCAGCGAGGAAAGGCCGAAGTATTGCCCTACCTCGCTCAGCGTCGGCGCGTAGCCGTGCTCAGTGATATAGTTCTCCAGGAAATCGACGAGTTGCTTCTGCCGTTTGGTGAGCGTGGCCATCAGTCATCAAACCTCCAGCGAAACGTGCGTTGGCAGCAGGAACATGATGGCGAAAATCAGGCGAATCGGCAAGTCCCCTAAGAGAACCCTCGCGTTGCGTCTCAAAAACTGATCCACTGGATAATAGATGGCCAAGATTCGCGTTATCTTCGAGAGCGGCGACCCTGAGCGGGTTATCGAATTCAATCCCGCCGATGCGCCCTTTCATCACGACGGCCAACCCGGCTCGATTCTCGATGTCCTGCTTGGCAACCACGTTCACCTTGAACATGCCTGCGGCGGCAATTGCGCCTGCACGACTTGCCACGTGATCGTCAAATCCGGGTTCAACAAGCTCTCCGAGTCCTCGGAGCAGGAGGAGGATTTGCTGGACAAGGCGCCCGGGCTGACTCCGACCTCGCGTCTGGCATGCCAGGCTGTGATCGACGATCCCGACGCCGAATTGGTGGTTGTAATTCCCCGCTACACCATCAATCAGATAAGCGAAGGAGTGGCCAAGCCGGAGCCGTGAACGCGCCCAACGATTCCAGTTGTGGTCTTTGCGATGGTTGAGGGAGTTCCCGCTGGGCCCCCGCCGCGTCGGCCCGTTTATCGCGCGCGTATCGAGCGGATGCGCGATCACAATGCCGACACGCGCTCGCTGTTCCTTCGGCTGGTCGACGGCGGCAGGATCAGCTTCACACCCGGCCAGTTCATATCGGTCTCGCTGACACTGGACGGCGATACGCGCGTGCGGCCGTACACCATCGCTTCGAGTCCGGAGGACACGGACGCGATCGAGATTTGCTTCAATCAAGTGCCGGGCGGCGTGGGTGTTCGATATCTGTTCGAGCGCAAGGTCGGCGACGAACTCCAATTCACGGGGCCATTCGGAGCGTTCACCATGGATCGCGCGCCCGAACGGGAATGCGTGTTTATCGCGGAGGGTACTGCGATCGCGCCAATTCGTCCGATGATCCGGCGAGCGCTCGATGCTGGAACGCGCCCCGCGCTCTCCCTGCTCTACGCCGCACCCGATTCCAGCCACCTGCTGTATCGCGAGGAGATCGAGCGATGGTCGAAGGAGGGAGTCGACTTCGTTCCGGTTCTCGCGGGGGCGGCCGAGCTTTACGATCGGCTGATCGCCGAGGTTCAGCGGCGATGGATCGACGCCGATTCCGATCGCACCCGGCATTTTTACGTATGTGGCGTCGGCAAGGGAGTCCTTCGGCTGCGCGATCTGCTGCGCGGCGCGGGCTACGAGCGGCGGGCGGTCCACTACGAGCAATGGTGAGGTCTTCGCCCGCGCGGCCTACGGAATTTTCTTGATCGGCTTGCCGCTCTTGTCGTAAATCGTCAGCGCGGCTTCGCCGTTGGCTCCCAGGCTGGTTTGCAGGCGCATACGAGCGGCGCCCTTACCGTCCGCCAACAGGAGCGAGCGCGTATCCTTGTTGGTGGTCAGTGCGGCCGCGGCGGTGCCGTCGGCGTTGAGCAGCGTGAACGCGGCCGGTCCGGCGTGCGTTGCGACGTTGACAGTCAGGCGCGGCTGGCCATCATCGCCCGACAGCGCGAGCATCGAGGTTCCCTCCTTGGTCACGACCAATGCGGCACGCTCGACGCCCTGCTGGTCGTACAGGCCCAGATGAGCCATTCCCTCGCCGGAGACGTTCAGCTTGGCGCGCATATTTCCCTGGTCGTCCATCACTTCGAATTGCTTGGCGCTGATGCTGGTCAACAATTGCTGGTCGGCGAAAGCCGACGCCGGCGCGGGCCATACGCGTGCCGAAGCCGCGCCGCCCAGCGCGCCCGCCATCAACGCCGCAATCAACATCGCGCGGTTTCCAGTCTGCTTCATGAGGTAGTCCTTTTTTAAGCTGTGAGGCCGGCAAGAACACTGTGATTGCCGGTCAATCCTTCCACGCGGAGCGCGCGTCTTAGCCGGCGTTCGCGCTCGAGTCGGCGCGCCGCGCCATCAACCAACGCCGTATCGATTGCCAGCAGGCGCGCGACGGCGCGTTCATTGCCGAAGCCTGCGATCTCGAAATAGCGGCGGACCACGCGATACGCGGCCTCGCCGCGCGTGAGCGAGCGCGCCTCGCGTAGCGCGTCGCTCCATCGATGCTCGATCGTGTCCCACACGTAAGTGAAAGGGTCGTAACGTTCTTCGACCTTGAGCGCGAGAAATCTCTCCTGCAGTTCCTTCATCGCGCGATCGAATTCGCCGCGCATCTTCGGCTGCGAGCATCCGGCGCTGAGCTTGAGTGCCCGAGTCTCGGCGGCTCCGCGGCGCGCGAGCGCGTCCATTACCTGTTTTGCGCACTGCGAGAGCATCCCGCGCTCGTACAGTGCGCGATAGCCGCGCGGCTCCGTGCGCAGGCGCAGGAAGGGAGCAAGCAGGCCGCGCGCGATAAAGCTCGGGCGGCCGCCCAGCACTTTGCCATAGTAGACAAGCTTTTTGGCGGGCAGCGTATCCTTGATGTTCCAGGTCATCATGATCGCCCGGTCATGCTGGATATGCTCCGGCAGTGGCGGCTCGCGCATTCCTTCGATTGCTTCGCGCAGGCATGGCACGCCCATCCCGGCAGTAAACGCCGCGCAGAAGCCGACCTCGTCGATAAAGTCGAGCGCTGCGCGCTCACCGCTGATCCGCCGATGGCGGACGCGGCGAAAGTGATGGTCGCGATGGCGCTCGAGCGCCTCGAGCGGCGGCGGGGCGGGCGCGACGCGCCCGCGGCCGGTTCTTCGCAGCAGCGCCGCTGACGAATTCTTCCGCGCGGGTGCCGCGTGCGGATTTTTTCGCGCGGGTACCGCGCTCATGCCCGTATGCCTGTCACGCAGTCTCGAAACAGGTTGTGATAGTTGGCGCGCACGCCGAGGCCGCGCATGATGCCGTCGAGTCCGACCAGCGCGCGCACAGTGAACAGGCCATGCGCGGGCGATTTGTAGAGCTTGTGCTTGAACGCGATCTCGCCCACCACTGTGAGTTTGCCGACCAGATCGTACTCGCCGGGTCCGTAGAGCCGATCTTCCAGGACCGGCTCGAACAGCAGGTGGACCGCCTCGACCATCGGACCCGGATCCTGCGTGCGGTCGAGATAGCCGAGCTTGACCAGCGCCTGTCCCAGCGCGCGGTCGTTTCGCTGGACCAGGGCGCGGGCGAACTGGAGATTGGCGCGGCGGATCGGTTCGGGATAATGGCGAATCGATCCGAAGTCGAGCATGCAAATGTGCGGATGATGAGTGACGAGGTAGTTGCCGGGATGCGGGTCGGTGTGGAGCACGCCGAATTCCAGCAGTTGACGCCACACCAGCTCGTAGTATTTGCGCGTGACCCATTTGCGCAGGTCGAGATCGGCCGCCGGGTTCATCAGGTCCGAGAGATGATATCCGTCGAGATAGGTCATCGTCAGCACGCGGCGCGAACTCAGGTCGCCGATCACGCGCGGGATGATCGTGTCGGGGTCGTCGGCGTACAACCGATGAAACTCCGTCGTGTTGCGCGCCTCGATGCGATAGTCGAGTTCTTCGACCAGCCGTTCCTCGAGTTCGCGGTAGACCGTGCGTGTCTCGATCTTCTGCCGCATCAAATCGCCCGCGATAGCCTGCAACGTGCGCAACAGCAGCTTGAGATTGCCGAGGTCCTGGCGCACGGTCGTGTCGATCCCCGGGTACTGGACCTTGACCGCGACTTCGTCGCCGTTCTTGAGGCGGGCGCGATGGACCTGGCCGAGCGAGGCGGCGGCAAAGGCCTGCGGCTCGAAGCTCGAGAAGAGCTGCTCGGGACGCTTGCCGAGTTCGCGCCGGATCTGCTGCGCGATCATCGAATATTCCATCGGCGGTACGCCGTCGCGCGTGGTCTTCAGCAGATCGATCGCTTCGATCGGCAGTAAATCCCCACGCATCGAGAGCATCTGCACCAGCTTCATGAACGCGCCACGCAGTTGGGTGGAGCTCTCCACGATGCGTTGGGCGTTGCGAATATGGGTGTCGAGCAATTCGCGCTCGTGGCTCGCGGCGTCGAGGAAGGGCTTGCGAATCGAAGTCCACAAGTAGCTGGAGCTGACCTGCGAGGCGAGTCCGCCGATCTTCAGCGCGCGGCGCGTGCGTCCGGAGGTGATCGATTTATTCGGTTTCTCCATCAGGGGCGCTCGCGCGCGAGGCCGACGCGGTTGATCAGCGTAGCGGCAAAGGCGGCGCCGAAACCGTTGTCGATATTAACCACCGTGACTCCGCTCGCGCACGAATTGAGCATTCCAAGCAGGGCGGCCACTCCGCCGAATGCGGTGCCGTAGCCGACGCTGGTGGGCACTGCTATTACCGGCTTGTCGGTGAGCCCCGCCACTACCGAGGGTAATGCCCCTTCCATCCCGGCCACCACGATCAGCACCGCCGCCGCGTGCACCCGCTCAAGGTTGGCGGTGAGGCGATGAATTCCGGCGACACCGACGTCATACAGCCGCTCGATCGGGTTGCCGAAAAGTTCCGCGCACAGCGCCGCCTCCTCGGCCACCGCCACGTCCGAGGTCCCGGCGCTCATCACCAGCACGCTGCCGTGGCCATGCGGCGCGGGCTTGCGCTTGACGATCACGCCGAGGCTGGCCTCGGGATGATAAGTCAGGCCGCGCAGGCGCCGGCGCAAATCGCGCGCCTTCTTCGCGTCGAGGCGAGTGACCACCAGGTTGGCGCCGGCGGCGATGACGCGCGCGCCGATCGCCGCAATCTGCGCGGCGCTCTTGCCCTCGCCGAAGACCACCTCCGGCACGCCGCGGCGGAGCGCGCGATGCTGGTCGACCTTGGCAAAGCCGAGATCCTCGAAGGGCAGATGGCGCAGGCGCTCAAGCGCCGCCGTGGCGTCGAGCTTGCCTCCCGCAACCTGCTCCAGGAGCACCCGTAAACGATCCTCTGTCATCGCAGACGCTCTGGGGTCATCGCCGGCGTGCCTGCTCCGCGATAAGCGGCCGCGTCGGAGTGATCAGGACCTCGCGTACCGCGCGCGCGTCGGCGCGTACCACCGTGAGCGTCGCTTCGCCTGCCTTGAGCTGTTCGCCGGGCCGGGGAATATGACCTAGACGTTCGACCACGAGCCCACCGATGGTAGCATACTCGCCGCTTTCCGGCAGCCTGAGCCGGAAGCGCTCGTTGAGTTCGGCCACCGGCGCTCGTCCCGACACTCTGAGCGCGCGCGCACTTATCACCCGCACCAATTCCTCGCCCGGGCCGTGCTCCTCTTCGATTTCGCCCACGATTTCCTCGAGTAGATCTTCCAGCGTGAGAATTCCCGCCGCGCCGCCGTACTCGTCGACGATTACGGCGAGGTTCTGGCCGGTGCGCTGGAAGGTGACCAGAATCTGGTCGAGCGGGGTGGATTCGGCGAAGTAGGTCACCTGACGCATGACTTCCTCCACCGGACGGCCCAGGTCGGGCGCCTCGAGCAGATCGAAGACGTGGAGCAGGCCCACGATGTTCACGACGCGTTTGTCGAAGACCGGGATGCGGCTGAAGCCGGTGCGCCGGGCGATTTCCGCCGCCTCGGCGAGCGTGGTCTCGAGCGCGACCGCCTCCACCCGCACCAGCGGCACCATCGCCTGCCGTGCGTCGGCGTTTTTGAAACGAAAGATGCGGCTGATCATTTGCCGCTCGGCGGGCAGGATCGCGTCGTCGATCGGCTGATGCGGCTGATCTCCAAGCGAGCGAATCATCAGCGCGAGGTCCTCGCGCGTGATGAACACGCTTTGCGTTCCCGCGGGCACGCCGGCGGTTTTTCTCAGCCATCGGCTGATCACCGTCTCGGCCTCGAGCAGTGGCCAGAAGGCGGCCTCCAGCGCGCGCAAAGGGCGCGCGGCAATCCGCGCGAAACTGATCGGATGGCGAAAGGTCAGCAGTTTCGGCAGCGACTCCCCGACCAGCAAGGTCAACGGGGCGAGGATGAAGGGCGCGAGATAGGAAGTATTGGGGCCGAACTGATGCAGGAAGGTAGTGATTACGCTGGCGGCGACCACCGTCGCCAGGTTGGCCCCGGTAAGCGTCAGCGCCAACACGCGCTCGCGGCGGCGCAACAGCTCGAGCAGCAGTGAAGATTCGCGGCCGTCACGCCGGTTCGCTTCATCAAGCTTGGTTTCGTCCGTCACCACCATCGCGATCTCGCTGGCGGCGAAGAACGCCTGCACCAGAAGACAAGCGGCGATCGCGGCGATGAGCCCGCCTAGTTCCATCGTTTGAGCCTCACCAGCTCGATCGTCGCGCCGCGCACTTTTTCAATTTTCACGTCGAAGCTGCCCAGGCGGAGCTGCTCGCCCGGCTGCGGAATACGGCCAAGCCGGCGCAGCACCAGCGAACTCAGTGTGCGTTCATGGCCGCGGCCGGAAAACGAATCGCCGCCGTTAAGCGCTTGCGTCAGACGGGCCAGGCCGATAGTGCCCGCGGCGAGCCATTCGGCCGGGCCTACTTCGGTAAGCTCCGGGCCTTCGAGTTCGAACTCGTCGCGCAGTTCGCCGAACAGCTCCTCCAACAGGTCCTCGAGCGTGACCAGTCCGAGCAAGTGGCCATATTCGTCGACCACGAAGGCGAGCTGGAAGCGGCGGCGGCGCATTTCGTCGAACAGTTCGCCGAGCGTCTTGCCCGGCGGCACGAAAGCGGGTTCGCGGATAAGGCGCTCCAGGCGCGGCGGCGCCGACTCCAGGCGCCGCGCGACCAAATCCTTCGCGCGCAGCACTCCGACGATATTGTTGGGATTACCGCGGTAGACGGGAACGCGCGAGTAGTGGGCGTGAGCGACTTCGGCGATGATCCGGTCGACGGCGGTGTCGAGATCGAGCGCGAAGATGCGCTCGCGGGGCGTCATGATCTCGGAGACGCGCCGCGAGCCGAAGGCAAACACCTTGTCGATCAATTCGCGCTCGGCTGACGCGACCTGGCCCGAGCGTTCGCTGGCGACGAGCAGCGCTTTGAACTCGCTCTCCGAAAGCGGCGCGGCGTGCGGCGCTTCCTCCGGCACGAAAAGCCGCGCCAACGGATGGAAGGTCAGCGCGACCGTGGCAAGCGGACGTGCGGTAACTCGCGCCACCGCCGCCGGGAAGCCGAGCGCGAAGGTCTTGGGCGTGATGTCGCTAACCAGCAGTACCAGCACGAACATCACCGGCACCGAGATCCATCCCCCCGGCGGTCCCAGCCAGGTCAGCAGAAAGGTCGTCGCAAGGCATTCGGCGAAGACATTCACTGCTTCATTGAAGCCGATGATCACCATCAGCGATTCGAGCGGACGGCGTAGCAACGATTCCACGGCTTTTGCAGCCGTCTCGCCCAGACTCGCGCGCGTATGCTGCATCCGGGCCAACGCGAATAGTGCGGTTTCCGATCCGGCGAGCAGGGCGCTCACTCCCAGGAGCGCGATGACCACTAACAGCAGCATTGCCGACTGCCCAATCGCCTACTCGCCAAGACGCGAGTGCAACTGGTCCCATCCCACAAGCCGCGGCTCGCCGCCGCGTACCGAACCCGGAGAATCCGTCAGCACCGCCGCGCCCGAAGAAGTGATGCGGCCGATGCGGCTCACACGCACGCCGAGGCGGCGGGCAAGCGCGGGAGCTGCGACGGGATGACGCAGGCAGAACAACAGTTCGTAGTCCTCGCCGCCGCCGAGCGCCAGCGCCGGATCGTCGCCGACCGTGGCGCGGTAGGCTTTAGAGAGCGGCAGCGCGTTGGCGTCGATTTCGGCGCCGACGCCGCTGCGTTCGAGAATGTGGCCAAGGTCCTGCCACAGCCCGTCGCTCAGATCGATCGCGGCGGGCGCCGGTTTGATACGGGCGAGGGCGAGTCCGGCTTTAAGGCGCGCGGTGGGTCGCAGCGAGCGATCGACAAGAAATTTGCGCGCGGCCGTGGGAGCGCGGAGCCGTCGCGAGAGAATGCGTAATCCGGCGGCGGCGTCGCCAAGAGTGCCGGTGACATAGATGATGTCGCCCGGACGCGCGCTGTCGCGCCTCAGCGCCGCGCCACGCACTTCGCCGAGCAGTGCGATAGTGATGGCAAGCGCATCCGCGCGCGTGATGTTTCCGCCAACCACCTCGACCCCGGCGCGAACCGCCGCGCTCCGCAGCCCCTGGTACATCCGATCGAAGAACCGCAAGCCGAGTCCGTCGCGCACCGCGAGATTAATCACGCATACCGTTGGCTTTCCGCCCATTGCGGCGATGTCGCTCAGATTGACCGTCAACGCGCGCGCGCCGAGCGTTTCCGGCGTTCCCCACGCGAGTTTGAAATGCACGTCCTCGACCAGGGAGTCGATCGTGAGAAGCTGGCGGGCGCGGGTAGGGCGCAGGATCGCGCAATCGTCCCCCGGGCCCAGGACGGCACGGCGGCCCGGTCCGAGGCGCTTTACCAGCCGCTCGATCAGGTGGAATTCTCCCGGAGATTTGCTCACATGATTCGCCAAAACGGCGAAGAGGCGTGATCGATCCTCAGGGGCGGCTGCCGCGCGGCGCGGTTTCCGATTCAGCGATCACGAAATTACGCTAGAGCATTCGCGTGAGGTGGGCAATAGAGGGTATTCGGATGCGTCGCGCATACGCCGCAGAGGCCCAGTGTCAGTGAGCGGCGGCGGCCGCGCCGGCCTGCACGCGGTTGCGCGGAAGAAATAGTGTGATGACGAGTGCGACGACCATCAGATAACACAACGCTCGATAGATATCGTTGAGCGAGAGCATCATCGCCTGGCGTTGCACCTGGCCGTAGACCATCGCCAGCCCCTGTTTCTGGCCGGTGATAAGTTGATGCATGTAGTCGAAGCGCATCGCGCCAGGCATTCGTTGACCGCTCTCTCCGAGACGCCACGCATCGAACACCGTGAGATGGTTTACCAGATAGCTCTGGCGGGTCTGCTCGAGGTGGGTGAGATAGGTCGTCAGCGTCGACGTTCCGATCGACGCACCGATGTTGCGGACCATCGAGAAAAAGCTGGCGGCGTAGCCCATGTTCTCGCGGCTGACCGAACTCAGCGCGGCGCCCGCCAATGTCGGAAAGATCAGGCCCATACCAATCCCCTGCACCACCGTCGGCCAGACGAAGTCCGAGATGCTCATCGAAAGGTCGAGGGTCGACAGTTGCCATTGCGCGGCGCCGATCAGGATATAGCCGAGGAAGACCAGCTTGCGAGTGTCGTAGCCTTTGCGCGCGATTGCGCCCAGCAGGAACATCGCCGACATCACGCCCATCCCGCGCGGCGCCATCGCGAGGCCCGCCTTCCACGCGGTGTATCCGAGCAATTCCTGGAGAAAGACCGGGTTCAGGATCTGCATTCCGTACGCCGTGAACGTCAGGATGATGAGCAGCGCGGTTGGAACGGCGAAGGACCGGTTGGTTACCAGCCGCACCTGGAGGATCGGATTCGGGATGCGCCATTCGTGGACGATTAACATCACGAAAGCGCTGAGCGCGATCGCCGAGTAGTAGCAGACCCATGCACTCTGGAACCAGTCGGCGCGGTCGCCGCGGTCCATCACGATCTCGCCCAGTCCAAGCGAAAGCACCAGGCACACGATTCCGAGATAATCGGCGCGGCCCTTGCCCTTGAGCTTGCGCAAATACGGCGGATCGTGGACGAAAGTGGAAACCATCAACGCCGCGGCGATGCCGATAGGCACGTTGATGTAGAAGTTCCAGCGCCAGTTCCAGTTGTCGGTGATCCAGCCGCCCAGCGTCGGTCCCATGATTGGCGCGACCATCAGGCCAACCCCCCACATCGCCATCGCCAATGCCTGCTCGTTGGGCGGAAAGGTCTCCATCAGGATCGCCTGTGAGAGCGGCTGCAGGGCGGCGCCGGCGATTCCCTGCAGGAAGCGGAACGCCACCATCTGATTGAGCGTCTGCGCCGCACCGCACATCGCCGAGGACACGACGAAGGTGACGATACAGACCATGAAGTAGTTCTTGCGTCCGAATTGGCCGGCGATCCAGCCGGTGGTCGGGATCATGATACCCGCAGCCACCAGGTAGGTGGTGACGACCCAGGTAACTTCGTCGACGCTGGCCGAGAAACTGCCCTGCATGTGCGGCAGCGCGACGTTGACGATCGAGCTGTCGAGCACCTCCAGGATCGTGCACAGGATGACCGCGAGCGCGATGAGCCATTTGAGCGCCCCTTCTATATACGCGTGCGGCTGTTCGGGCGCTGCGATCGGTGCGGCTTCTGCCATGAGTGAGGCTATCGGGACGTAGCCCGGCGATGGAACTCAGTGTGCGGCGCTGCCGCAGCGGCTGTTTCAGTCGGCGACTGAGGCTGGAGGCTTCGGACCAACACTAACGTGACGGACATTATGCAAAAATCGCCCGCGCTCCGCGAGTGCCATGGATGCCGGCCGCACTAAGAATGGGGCGAGTAGGGCGCGGACGTTGTGTCGGCCCGCGGACAAAAGCACTTCGGCGCCGGCGAGGGCGCGTTCAGAGCGTCAACGAGGAGCGGCCGGCCGCGCGTTTGCGGCATCGCTGGCACAGCGCACGCACCTCGACCGAGCATCCAAGCAACTGGAATTCACCGAGCGTTTGCCGTCCGGCGAGCAACGTATCGAACTCCGGAGCTTCGAGATCCTCGACCCGCTTACAGCGCACGCAGACGACGTGATGGTGCGGGCGGGTGTTACCGTCGTAGCGCGCGGTCTCGTGCAGGGGAGTGACCTTGCGCGCCTCGCCGACGTCGCACAGGCGCTCGAGCGTGCGATGGACGGTGGCGAGCGAGATGCGTGGATGCTGGCGGCGCACGCGCGCGCAGACGCGGTCGGCGCGCGGATGGTCGCCGGACTCCAGCAGCGCGCGCAACACGGCGAGCCGCTGGGGCGTTACCGCCATCTTCTTGCGCCGGCAGTTGGCGATGAATTCCGCGAGCCTGGCCTCGGCGTAGCCGCTACGTCCCTGCCCGCCAAGCAGTTTAACTTCACTCATTGATAATGATTATCATCAGCCAGAGCACGCCGATCAATCCCCTGTCTCGCCCCTATATGCCTGATTACGGACTCGACGATTGGAAAAGCTTGGCGTCACATCAGCGGCAGCGTCACGCCTGCGGTCACCAGTGCTCCGCTCAGTACGCCCATCAGCGCCTCGCCAGCCACCAAGCCGGCCGCAAACAGCAGCCCCGGACCGCTATTGCTCTCGCGGTCACCATCGGGGCGCATCAACCGCGCCAACGAACCCAGAAAAATCACCACGCTCAGCCCGAGCGGCAGATAGAGGCCGATCGCGACCGGCATCACCGGCGTTCGCCATCGCGCGCCGCGCTGTTCCAATATGCGATCGGCGCCGAGCAGCGCAAAAGCGAGCAACGCGCCCGCGGCGACTGTGCCCCATGGCAATCCTCCCTCGAACACACCTTGTGCCACCTTCGCCATCAGGAAGGCCTGCGGTGCGGCCAGCGCACCCGGCCGGGCGCCCGGAGTGCCGGCAATTCCGTAGCCCCGAATCAGCATATTGAGGATCGGCGCCATTACTAATGACGACGCCAGCGCGCCCAGCAACACTGAAATCTCCAGAGCGCGCGGCGTCGCGCCGACGTGGAATCCGGTTGCGAGGTCGTGTAACGAGTCGCCCGCCATCGCGGCCGCTGTGCATACAACCGCTCCGGCGGTGATCGCGAGGTGCGGGCCGATACCAGACCGCACGCCCCACAATTTGAGCAGGAGAGCGATCGCCAGCAGTACGATAATCGTCACGCCGGAAATCGGATTGTTCGACGCTCCGACGATCCCGGTCAGATAGCCGGCGATCGCGGTGGCGAAGAAGCCGATGAACGCAAGCGCGATCGCGAGCACTGCGCTGAGCAGCATGCTACCAGAAAGAATCAAACAGATAGCGAAGATAAGCGGGATTGTGAGCGCGACCGCGCTCAGCACCGCCGTCGTCGAGAGATCCTGGTCCTCGCGCGCGACAGTTACCGCTTGCGTCGCACGCGCCATCCGGATGCTCTCGCGCAGCGCCCGTCCGATCGGCGTACGCAGGCGCCACAACGTCGCGAGGCCGCCGACCAGCATCGCGCCAACGCCGAGATAGCGCACCTGACCGCTCCATATCGCGTGAGCCGCCGCTTCGGGATCGAGATGGCGCAACTCGGGATGGGAAGCGCTCATGATTGGTATCGCTATCAGCCAGGCGAAGGCGCCGCCGCCGAACACCAGGCTCGCGATTGGAATTCCCACGATATAGCCGATACCGGGCAGCGCCGCCGAGATGTCAGCCGACCCGGCCAGCACGCGCGTCCCGATCCATCGCGCGGACTGCACGGCGTCCGGTATCACTCCGACGATATCCTGCGACGCCTTGAGTGCGGCGGCGGCGATTCCGCCCCACAAGAGCGGCAAGGCGCTCGCCCCGCCCGCCTCGCCGGCGCGCAAGACCTCGGCGCACGCCACGCCTTCGGGAAATGGCAACCGCTCGTCGACGATGTAGGCGCGGCGCAGAAAGATAACCAGCAGGCTGCCCATCGTGGCTCCCGCCGCGCATAGCATCGTGACGTCGAGATACGGCAACGCGCGATTCTCACCCAGCACCACCAGGGCCGGAAAAGTGAAAATCGCGCCCGCCGCGACGGCCTCCCCGGCCGACGCGATCGTCTGGACCACATTATTTTCGAGAATGGTGGCGCGGCCGAGCGCCCGGAGCACCGCCATCGAAATCACCGCGGCCGGAATGCTCGCCGAGACCGTCATCCCGGCATACAAGCCGAGGTACGCGTTGGCTGCCCCGAGCAGCAACGCGAGTCCAAGTCCAAGGACGATCGCGCGCGGCGTTATCTCGCGCGGCGCCGTGGCGGCGGCCTCTGGAGGCGTTCCGTTGGGCGGCGCCACGCGTCGCGCTATCCCGGGATGCGACGTGGGAAAATGACAGCTAGATTACCGAGTGCGGACGTGGCGATGTTCACATCGCCGCGTGTTGCGCCGCGGTGTGCTGAGCCGCCGCCGCGGCCTCGCGAGGCTGTCCGGCCGCGTCCCATCCCATGATTCCGTCGGCCATCACGCTCACGTCCGTATAGCCAGCCCCGACCGCTCGGCGCGCGGCACCGTGGGACGCCATGCAACTCGTGTTGGCACAGTAGAAAACCAGCTTGGTATTTTTCGCGGCCGGCAGTTCCGTCGAAATATCGTATTTGTTGTACGAAGGAAGCAGCCGCGCTCCCGGGATCACGCCGTATTTATCGCGCGTGGACTCTGCGTTAGCGTCGAGGATCACGACGTGCGACTTGGGATCGGCTTTAAGCGCGGCAAGATCGGCCACGTGGATAAGTTTGAAGTTGTCGGTTTCATGCTTGTTCGCGAGCAGCGTGGAAACCTTGTTCGCCGCCGAACCATCCCCCGCCATCACGGGCGTGACGCCCACGACTATCAAAACCGTCAGCATGGCAATCAAAGTCATCGATTTGTTACGCATATCGGTGTTCTCCTGCGTCGCGCTTGCTAACTACAGTCCGACCATCTTCACGATACCACGGGCGCCGCATGCCCTCCAAGGCAGGTCCCGTCTCAGGTCCTACAGAACAGGTTCCGCGAATGGCGATCGCAGCCTTGCTTCAACGGTGCCAAACTCGCCAATATGGCGCCTGTTGCCTATGCTTCCCATCGGGTGACGCATCGGCACGACCGCGGCGGCCATAGAGGCGGGCGGATGATTCCGGAGCACGGGGATGAGTGAAGAATTTCGATCGCGGGCAAAAAAATGGCCCAAGGGAAATCATTACGAGGATTTCGAGCTGGGCCACGTCTACCTTCATCATTGGGGCCGCACGCTCAACGACGGCGACAACAGCCTGTTTTCGACCCTGACGCTTAGCTTCAACCCGCTCTACTTCAACGCCGGGTACGCACAGGCCCACGGTCATGGCGGCATCGTGCTGAATCCGATGCTGGTTTTTCTGACGGTGTTCGGGCTCTCGGTCGAAGATCTCAGCGAGGCGGGCGGCCTGTTCCTGGGTGTCGACGATCTGAAATTCCATCGCACGGTCTATCCCGGCGAGACGCTGAGCGCGCGGAGCACGGTGCTGGACAAGCGCGAATCGAGCAGCCGGCCGGAGAGTGGAATCGTGAGCTGGCACACCGAGGGCCACAACAGCCGCGGCGAGCTGGTGATCGATTTCCGCCGCACCAATCTAGTGAGTAAGAGGAACGCCCATCCATGAGTTACATCACCGAAGAGCGCAAGCTGATCCAGCAGATGGCGCGCGACTTTGCGCTCGAGCAGGTCCTCCCCATCGCCAACAAACTCGATCCCGAGCAGGGCGACATCCCGATGTCGTTGCGCGACAAGATGGCCGAGCTCGGCTATTTCGGCATTCTGATTCCCGAAGAGTACGGCGGCCTGGGACTCGGCGCGTTCGAATACGCGTTGGTGACCGAGGAACTGGCGCGAGCCTGGATGAGCGTCGCCAGCATCATCGCGCGCGGCAACTCGCTATGGGGCGGCGTTACCGAAGAGGACAAGCGCCGCTATTTTCCGAAAATTGCGCGGGGCGAATGGCTGGGGGCGTTTTCGCTTTCCGAACCCGACGCGGGCTCCGACCTTGCCAGCGTCGCGTGCAAAGCCACGCGCCAGGGCGATGAATGGGTGATCAATGGCACCAAGACCTGGTGCACCTTCGCCGACGGCGCCGATTATATCGTACTGTTCGCACGCACTTCGCCGCCCACCGATCCCAAGCGCCGCCACGTCGGGATCAGCCAATTCCTGGTTCAAAAGGAGCGCGGCAGCTTTCCACCCGGGATCACCGGATCGCCGATTCGCAAGATCGGCTATTTCGGCTGGAAAACTTTCGAGCTGCACTTCGACAATTTTCATCTGCCGGCCTCCGCGCTGCTGGGGCAGGAGGGGCGCGGATTCTATGCGATGATGGCGGGGCTCGAAACCGCGCGGGTGCATACCGCGGCACGGGCAATCGGGCTCGCGCGCGGCGCCCTGGACGACTCCGTGGAGTACGCCAAGCGCCGATCGCAGTTCGGCCATCCGATCGGCGACTTCCAGGCGATCCGCTTCAAACTTGCCGAGATGGCCTCCAACATCGAGGCCGCGCGCCAACTCATGTACTTCGTAGCCAACGAAGTCGACAGCAAACGGCGCTGCGACAAGGAGGCCTCGATGGTGAAATGGTTCGCCTCCGAGATGGCCGAGCGGGTGACCAGCGAAGCGCTGCAGATTCACGGAGGTTACGGCTACACCAAGGATTTTGCGATCGAGCGCTACTGGCGTGATGCGCGGCTGACCAAGATTTTCGAGGGCACCTCACAAATCCAGCTCCGCGTGATCTCGGATCGGCTGCTGGGGCCGCAGGATTAGGCGCGTACGGAGCGGGGGCGCACAAAATGGCCGCTGAGACAGGGAATGGATTCGTGCCGGAGCCGCACAGCCTGACCGGGCGCGACAACTACTTCGAGGACTTCAACGTCGGCGAGGTCTACGAACACGCGCGAGGCAAGACCGTCGGCGAAATCGACAACGTGCTCATCACCAACCTGGTGATGAACACGGCGCAGGGCCATTTCAACGAGCATCTGATGGCGTCCAATCCGATCGGCCATCGCATCACCTTCGGCGGCGTCACCGCCTCGCTCGTGATCGGCCTCGCGATGGAAGACACGGGCGAGCAGGCACTGGCCGAACTGGCGCTCGACAAGATCCGGTTTCGCACGCCCGTGCTGCATGGCGACACGCTTTACGCGTTCTCCGAGGTGCTGGAAACGCGCGACTTCGACGCGGCCGCGGCCGGCCGGCCCGATCTCGAGCGGTTCAGTCCCGCGGAGGTTGGCGAGGTGCACTTTCGCCACTGGGGCGTAAACCAGCGGGGTGACGTGGTGTTCGAGGGCGAGCGTCGCGTGCTGCTCAAGCGTCGCGCGTTTCGGCCGCGCGCGAGCGCGCCGGCGAAGCCGGCACGCTCGCGCGCACCCGGCCGTGTCGCGGCGGCGCGGCAGAAGCCGCCGGCGCGGCGCGCGGTGCGCGCCCGCACGGCGGCGGCGAAGAAAGGCGGCGCGCGGCCGCGGCGCCGGCGATAGCCGGTCGCCGCGAGCGCGGGCTGTCGATTCGGCCCAGCGGATAAGCGGCTCGATTCGCGCCGCTTATCCGCTGGCCTGGTTGCGGCGCGGCACAACTCGCTGCACGATCCGGGCGCCAGCGGCACGGCGGTCGCGCAGGACAGGATTAAATAGGAAGGATTACAATCATGCGTCTACGCAGGTCGGAACTGTCCACCCCCGGCAGCAACGTGCGGATGATCGAGCGCGCGGCAGCGAGCAGCGCCGACCTGGTCTTCCTCGACCTCGAGGATTCGGTCGCTCCGAACGAAAAGGTCTCGGCGCGTGCCAAGGTCATCGACGCGCTAAACGGCCTCGATTGGGGCAAGAAAACCCGCGCCGTGAGAATCAACAACGTCGAGACGGAATACGCCTACCAGGAGGTGATCGAGCTCGCCGAAAAGGCGGGTGACCACCTCGATCTGATAATCATTCCCAAGGTCAAGGGGCCGCGCGATCTGTGGTTCGTCGATACCTTGCTCTCAGGAATCGAGATGAGGCTCAAGCGCAAGCGGCGCATCGGGATCGAGGTGCTGATCGAGGAAGTACAAGCGCTGATCAATGTCGAGGAGATCGCGCGATGCACGCCGCGCCTGGAGGCGATCATTTTTGGGCCCGGTGACTTCAGTGCCTCGCAAGGCGTCCGTTTCCCCGCCAAGGGCGCCGCCGGCTATCCGGGTGACATGTGGCACTACGCGCGCAACAAGATCGTGGTTGCGGCGCGCGCGGCGGGAATCGACGCAATCGACGGTCCGTTCGCGGATTTTCATGATCCCGAGGGCTACCGGCGCGAAGCGACGTGGGCGTCAATACTCGGCTTCGTCGGCAAATGGGCGATTCATCCGAGCCAGATCGATCTCGCCAACGAAGTGTATTCCCCGACCAAGGATGAGGTCGCGCGCGCGCGCAAGATGGCCGAGGTCTATGCCAAGGCCGAGGCCGATGGGCTTGGCGCGGTCACTTACGAAGGCGTGATGATCGACGTCGCGTCCGTACGCGGCATCCGCCACGTCATCGAGCGCGCCGATTTGATTGGGATGTAATATCTTGAGGGTCGGCGCCGCTTTGTCGGGGCGCGCGTCCCGGATGGGGCGCTGGTGTTGAGCGCTACGGGCCTGCCGGCCCAATCGCTATGGCTGCTGGCCCGTAGAGTCCCGTCAAAGGACCCCCGATTGAACCGATCGGCGCGACATCGCCATCACTGCCCGCTGCAAAGATAAGAATGGGACCACCAATACTGTCGGCGCTGGCTGTGGCGCCGTCGGCATTTGTGAGATTCGTCCTTGACGTCGTTTCGGTGAAACGGTAGGCACAGGCGCCAAAAAAAGCATCGGAGACTAAAACGTAGATATTCCCGTTTGGTGCGACCGTGATTCCGTAGGGAAACGAGAGTCCTGTTTTCGCCCCACTGATCGTCGAGATCGGCTTGACGTTGCCGCTACTGCTTGAGGCATAGACGGTGATGCTCCCGCGGCCGTCTGGAAAACAACCACAGGAAGGCAGGCATACGGCACTACCCTCGTTCGTTACATAAATGCCGCCTCTTTGATCCGAAGCGATCGCCGAGGGGAAGGCAAGTTCTGTCGCCCGACCGCGGATAACGGCGCTTGGGATGGCATTACCATCACTGTCGGCGTTGTAGATGGCGACATCGCCGGCACCGGTCGCAGCGCAGGATTGCCAGGGACATTCCTTGAGTTGATTCGCCACATAGAGTTGGCCGCGAGGCCCGAGGGCGATGCCGGTCGGAGTGTTGTAACCGCCGCTGTCGATGTTGATCGTGGCGCTCGGCATTGTATCGCCGGTACTACCTACCGCGTATACAGTGACGGCATTGCCAGGATTCGGGAAGTTGGAGGTATTCAGCACGTAGATGTTGCCATTGGAGTCCAAGGCAATTCTGGAGGGATAGTAGAGTCCAGTTTCGTCGCCAGAGATCGTGGCGATAGGAGAGCCGGTGGCATAGCTGCCGGCGGGATAGATCTCGACACTGCCAGTTTCACTAGCGCCGCCTTCCGCGTTCGCCACGCCAATATTCCCGCCAGAACTTGCCGAGACACCCTTGGCGTCGTTGAATACGTCAAACCTGCTGGTAGTGGTCGCGATCGGCGTCACATCGCCTCTGCTACCGTCCGGATAGGCGGTTATGCTGCCCGTGTTGGCGGGACCGCCGTTGCCGTTCAAGACGTAGAGGGTTTCCCTGGTATCCAGCGCCAGGGCTTTGGGCATATCGACCCCGGTATTGGCACCTGCGATCGTTGCGACAGGAGACACATTGCCATCGCTCCCGGCAGGATAAACATTGATGGAACTGCCGTCACTTCCCGTCGTGTAAATGCTGCGGCTGGAATCAATCGTGATGGTTGGATAGCCGAGGTCTGTGTTGCTGCCGGTGATAGTAGCGATGGGCGGCGCGTTGTCTGTACTGCCGGCCGAATAGATATTGATACTGGAGCTAAATGTAAAATTGCCGCTAAGCGTTTCGATCGTCTCGCTGGCGTTGCCAACATAGATGTTACCAGCCGAGTCCAGCGCGATGCTGACTGGGGAAACAAGTCCCGTCTTGGCCCCCTTGATGATGGTGACAGGCGCCACGTTGCCGTTGCTTCCCGCAGAATAGACGGCAACGACCCCCGGGTCGTACTTCTTGCCCGGTACGGCAGGGCCGCCTGCTCCATTTGTGACATATATGTTGCCGTGCGCATCCAGTGCGATGGCGGTGGGTTCGTCAAGTACCGTTTTAGAGCCCGCGATCGTGGCGGTAGGAGCCTCGTTGATGGTGCCGGTCCGGTTCCCGAGTGGCGGATACACCGTGATATCCCCGTTGGGATATTCTGTACTGTTCAGCACATAGATTTTTTCGTCTGCATCCAGAGCGATTCCGGTTGGGTTGGCGAGTTGGGTGTTGGAACCGCCAATTACCGCGATAGGTTGAACATTGCCGTTGGCGTTTCCCGCATAAACCGTGACCGTATTGGTCCCGGAATTTGTAAGGTACAGCTTTCCACTCGCGTCTTTGGCGATGCTGGTGGGGAGGGTTATGTCGGTCGTCAAAGCGATTGGAGCAACGTCACCACGACTGGCAGCGGGGTAGGCCGTCACATTGAAGAAGTTGGCGACGAAAATTGTAGCGTTTGAATCTGTGGTCGGGCTCGTTGCGTTCTGCGCGTGGCATAAGGCTGCAAACCCGATAATGCTAAGCAAGAAGGCGGCAACGGTCGGGATCCTTGGAACTTTCACTTCGTTTGGGCTTTCAGCCCATCGCTTCGAGCCTAGGTCTAAGCTGCGGCCGGACCTGATTACAGCGCTCGCCGCTTACTTTTCGATTCTGAGCATCCAGACCCCGCCAGCCGCACGCGCCTCGACGATGGCGTAGCCTTCGGCCTCGGCTGCACGCGGAATGTCGCGCGCGCCGCGCGGATCGTCGAGCGTCAATTCCAGGGTTTCGCCGAAGGCCATCCGTTCCAGGCGCACCTTCGCATGCGCCCAGTTCAGTGGACATTTGATGCCTCTGAGATCGAGCCGAATAACCTCGCCAGCGGGCTTCACGGCGCCAATGCTATCACGCCACCGCCGCACCTAGTCGCGAGCGGTTCGGGCATCTTCCGCGGCTTATTTGGCCGCGCCGAGCACTTCGCTGGCGCGTTGCAGCACGCGGCGCATCGCGTCTTCGCTTTGCGCGCCGACCAGCGGCCAATCGCCGATAAGGAAGGTCGGGACGCCATCGATTCCCTTCTGGCTGGCCGACATCGCGTTGTACTTGATCCGCATCGCGTACTTTCCTGAATCGAGCGCTTCGACGAGCGCCTCGCGATCGAGTCCGACCTCGCTCCCGAGGTCCAGAACCACGTCGCGCTTGCCGATATTGAGCCCATCGGTGAAGTAGGCGCGAAACACGCGGTCCTCGAAGGCCTCGGCCACGCCCGCCTCGGCCGCGAACTCGCCCGCCTGCAGCGCCAGCATCGAGTTGGCGAGTATCCGGGGCGACTTCATCTCCAACCCGACCGCCGCGCCCATCGCGCCTATCCGCTCCCAGAGCGCCTGGCGCGCCTCGGGACTCATCCCGGACTTCCATTGCTCGGCCGGCATCCCTTCGGCGGGCCATTCGGGATGTATCTGGTAGCCGCGATGACGGAGAGTGAAATCGAATTCCGGCTTGAGCTTTCGCAACGTGGCGAAGCCGACATAGCAGAAGGGACAGATGAAATCGGAAAACAACGTGATGTTAATCGCCATCGCTTTTGCTCCTTATGCTTGAATATATGCCGCGTCGCGCCGCCCGGTCAAAAGGGACTTTCACGCATCGTTACAACAGTGCAATAAGCTCGTCGACGGTTACGCCCGCTTGGCGCATGATCGCCCGGAGAGTCCTCTTGGCGATTTCGCGGTGATCGAGAACGACCAGCCGACGAAACGGCGGCGCCGACGTGCGAAGAATCATGTGACTGCCGGTTTGCCGATCGAAGCGATAGCCGCGCTTTTCGAAGGCGCGAACGAGGTCGCGACCCGAAACGCGAGGCAGAGAGCTCAAACGCCTACTTCGATAACTTCCTCGTCCATCGGAGGCGGGATCGGGTCGCCGTGCGCCTTGAGACTTTCGAGGTAAAGAGAGATCGCATCACGTACGTTATCCAGAGCCTCGGACCGGGTCGCTCCCTGCGACACGCAGCCGGGAAGGGCTGGAACCTCCGCGACAAAAAATCCATCCTCGTCTCGCTGAATCGTCACCCCGAACTTCATCGCAAATAAGTCTAGCAAATTGCCGCCATTTGGCAGATGCCTCGAGGCCCTTCGGCCTGGGCAACTTTCTGGGCGTGGGGCGGCTGTGTTAGTAGCTAGAGGCAACGGCGCGCGATTAAAGGGATTCGACTCGTCACGCGCGCATGCTGGAGGAAGCATGGTTGCCGACAATCTCAAACTCGACGGCAAGCTGGTGATCATCACTGGAGCCGGCCGCGGGCTGGGACGCGCAATGGCGACCCGGTTGGCGGGGGCCGGCGCCGATATTGTCGCCGCGGCGCGCACGGTCGAGCAACTCGAAGAAACCGCGGCCGAGGTGCGCAAACTCGGTCGCAAATGCCTGATCGTGCCGACCGACGTGGCGCGCTCCGCGGATGTCAACGCGATGGTCGCGGCGGCGGTCAAGGAGTTCGGCAAGGTTGACGTGCTCATCAACAACGCCGGCATCGGCGAGGACTCCTTCGGCAAGACCATCGACCAGATAAGCGACGAGGAGTGGCGTCACGGCATCGACGTCAATCTCTCCAGCCAATTCTACTGCTGCCGCGCGGTGATTCCGCAGATGCTCAAGCAAAAGCGCGGCAAGATAATCAACATCGCCTCAGGCTACGGACTGCGCGGCGGCAAACATAACTATATGTACGCCTGCTCCAAGGGAGCGGTATTGCAGTTGACGCGCTCGATGGCCCTGACCTACGCCGATCAGAATATCCAGACCAACTGCATCGTGCCCGGCATTTTTCCGCACAATGAACGCCTGATGGCGTTTTTCAAGGGCGGCAAGTTCATCCCGATGGGACGCGGCGGAGAGGACGACGACGTCGGGCCGCTCGCGATCTTTCTCAGTTCGGAAGCTTCGAATCATATCAACGGCGCGCTTATCAGGATCGACGGCGGCGGCCTTGCCGGCGGCATCACGCCCACCGGCGTCGCGCCGCAACCTACTACGTAAGCGAGCGAGGGCATCATGGCGCTTCCCGAGGGACTCAAGGATTTCGCGCTGGCCGACAAAGCGGCGCTGATTATCGGAGCGGAGCATCCGGCGGGACGTATTGCCGCCGCCACGCTGGCCGAGGCCGGAGCGAAACTGATGCTCGCCTCGCAGGAGCCGGGCACCGACGACCAGATCAAGGAAACCGTCAAGGCGGTGCAGGCGGCGGGCGCCAAGGCAGCGCCGATCGTCCACGTGCAGAACGCGGTGATCCGCGCCGACGTGCGCGCCACGATCGACACCGCGGTCAAGCGCCTGGGCGGCCTTGACGTGATGGTGACGGCGCTCGACGTGCCCTACTACGCGCCGGCCGAGGCGGGCGACGACGCAATTTTCGATCGCGTGATGGAAAGGAATGTGAAGAGCGTGTGGATGGCGTGTCAGGAGGGCGCGCGCGCGATGCATCGGCGCGGCGGTTCGATCGTCGTCATCAGTTCGGTGCTCGCGGAACGCGGCGTGGCCGGCGCGTCGCTCTACTGCGCGGCCAAGGGCGCGGTGGCGAACCTGGTGCGCGCACTGGCGCTGGAATGGGCTCGCCAGAACGTCCGTATCAATCTGCTCGAATCGGGATGGATGGCCGAAGAGGGAAGTCCTGCGCTGGCGGACGACGAATTCGCTACGAATCTGCTCAAGTACCTGCCGTACAAGCGCCTGGTGAAACCCGAGGAACTGGCCGGCGCGCTGCTTTACCTGGCCTCGCCGGCCTCGGGTTTTGTGACCGGCGAAGCAATCGCTATCGACGGCGGCCTTCTGTGCCGGGTATGAGCGCGCCTGGGAAAGGCGGAGCGAGTCGTGCGCGATTTTTTATCCCGGGCCCGGAGTTAAGAGCGCGCTCAGGGAACGAACGGTGATGCGAGCGAAAGGCCGCCATCGACCATGATCGTTTGCGCCGTGAGAAAGGCGGCGTCGCGACTGCAGATCAAACACACCACCGCGGCAATCTCGTCCGCGCTGGGAACGCGTCCCAGCGCCGAACGCTCCGCCGCTGCCCGCGAGATCCGTTCGAAGTCCGCGCCCATGTAGAGGCGCGACGAGTCGCTGTCGATCAGCGCAAAGTTGATGCCGTTGACCGTGATTCCGCGCGGACCAAGTTCGAAGGCGAAATCGCGCACCATGCTTTCGAGTGCCGCCTTCGCCGCGCCCAGAGCGC
Source organism: uncultured delta proteobacterium (assembly GCA_963755905.1). Classification (GTDB taxonomy): domain Bacteria; phylum Desulfobacterota; class Binatia; order Binatales; family Binataceae; genus JAKAVN01. The sequence goes on along the minus strand of CAVWLM010000001.1, from coordinate 810,868 downwards.
CATGCCCGGCGGTAAAACGAATCGAGTCGACGCCCGAGATCATCACGACGCGCCCGCCCGCGGGCATCAAAAGGGCGCTCTCCTGCACCGCGGCGACGAAGCCTCCAACGCTAAGATTAAAAGTGCGGGCAAGATTATGCGCTTTCAGCTCGAGCAGCGGCCGGAACGCCGTCGCCGCGGCGTTAGCGATTAAAATGTCGACGCGGCCAAGCTCTTCGCCGACGCGTCGAACCATCGCGCGCACTTGCTCGTCGTCGCCAAGATCGGCCTGCAGTAATATCGAGCCTGGTGCACTGATCCGGATCTCGTCGAGCGTGCGCCGCGCGTTCTGTTCGTCGCGGCGGTAGTTGAGCGCCAGTGTAGCGCCGCTACGCGCCAGTCTGAGCGCCGTAGCGCGGCCCAGACCGCGCGTCCCGCCCGTCACGATAGCCACCTTACCGTCGAATTCGCCCATCGAGGCGAGAATACCAAAAGCCGCGGGCGCGAACGACGAGCTTGCAGCGTCTTACCCGCGAATTTTCCACGCAAACGTCACTTGACGCCATTGGATGGCACAATATGGGCTGAAGGTAAGCAAAGAATTTGGATGTGACTCGACAGTTTGCGGCGTGGCCATTTTGTAGTCATAGTTTTTCGCACAGGCCTTTTAGCCAAGGGGGCAGAAATGGCAGCCGCGGAAGAGTCGCGAATCAGTAAGGGCACCAAGCTTTCAGGAAAGCTGCATTTTCACGGCATCGTGCGAATCGAGGGCGAAGCCGACGGCGAAATAGTAGGCGATGAAGTCGTGATCGCCGAGGGCGCGGTGATTTCGGCCAAGGTAGTGGCTAATCGCCTGACCATCGCGGGTACGGTGAATGGCGAAGTAACCGCGCGTCAGCGCCTGGAATTGCTGTCTTCGGCGCGATTGCACTGCTCGATCAATACGCCCAGTCTCATCCTCAACGAGGGCGCTCAATTCAACGGCGATTGCCGGATGCCGCGGGAAGGCAACGTAAGCGTTTCGGTCGAAGTCGATAACAGCGGTCGCGGGCGCAGCGTCGCTTAGATAGTCCGATGCTCCCATCCACGGCTTGACGTGGAATCGTCAAGCGCCGGCGGCAACGAAGCTCACCAGCGTGGTTTCGGCGGCGTCGCGCGCACGGCGGCGCACGATACGGCCAGCCCCGTCGAGTTCGAATTCCTCCGCATCACCCATGCGCGGCTCGAAAGTCCATAGAAGTCCCGCATCGTCGCGCCGGCGATAGGTCTGCTTGGGCGAGGCGGCAACCAGCGTGTTCGGGTCGATCATCGCGACTCGCCCAATCCATCGCGCCTGCCCGCGGGCACGGACGTGCGCGATTATCAAGGCCTTGAAGAGCATCAGGTCGGCGTCGACTTCGCGCATCCGGCCAAGCTTGGAGGTCACCTCCTCACGGCCGCCGGCCGCGATAAGATGGCCGCGGATAAGGTCGCCAGCCGCTTCATAGCTCGCGTTGCGTTTAAATGGCCCACGGCTGTAACGGACGGCGACCGCGGCGATGAAGCCGCCGTCGTCCAGGCGTGCCTCGACTTCGTGCCGGTTCAGTCCATCGGGAGTGCGCCGCACGCCGCGGATGAATCCGGCTGCGAACGTTTCCTCCTCGATTGCGATCAGTTCGCCGCCGCGACGCAGTTCGTAACGGTATTCGCCTGCCGGGAGCGCGACGGCCGCCACGGGGGTGTGCTCAGAGGTCATTGGCAAGCAAACGGGCGAGCCGTGCGGCGAGTTCCGGCGCGCCGGTTTCGTGTTTGAAATAGACGTAAATCTCGCTTGCGCCTTCGCCCACGCGTTTCAGGCGCGCGGCCCATTCCGCGAGCGCCGCGTCGTCGTAAGTTTCCTTGCGGAGCCGCACGTAGACGTAGGGTGCGGTGCGCTCGACGGGGCTCGCCAGGCGGTCGCTCTCGGCGATACACAGGGCGGCGCCACCGTCGCTCAGCGCCTGCAGCGCCGAGTCGTCGTCGAACCACGAGCGATTGCGGAACTCGAAGGCCGCACGCAGGCGGCCGCCAAGCATCGCGATGAAGTCGCGTAGCAGCGGCACGTCGCGGCCGAAATCCGGCGGAAGCTGGAACAGCGCGGGGCCAAGGCGCTCGCCCAGTACCGCGGCGGTCTCGGCAAAGAACCCGGCGGTATCGGCGGTATCGCGCAGGCGGGCGAAATGCGTGATGCGTTGCGGGGCCTTGAGCGCGAAGCGAAAGTGCGCGGGCGTCTGCTGGGCCCAGCGCTCGAGCATCGCGCGCCGCGGCATCGCGCGAAACGTGTAATTAATCTCTACGGTAGGCAGACGCTCGGCATAGTAGGCGAGCATCTTCGTACCCGGCAGCTTCAGCGGGTAAAAGGCCCCGAGCCATTCCTTATAGCTGAAGCCGGAAGCGCCGATCCTTACCTGCGCGGCCATCCCCAATCGAACCTATTCGCGCGCGCTCGATTGAACAAGCCGTACCGAGGTCGGCGCAAGAATCGCGCGAGCGTCATCGATCCTTGTCAATTGATCGCGGCACAAGACCGCCACCAAACACATTCGGATCATGTTCTGCGCATCCTAGCTAATCAAAGGAATCGTTATGGTGAACAATATCGAAAAAAGCGTTTGGGTGGGTTCGCGAGGGGCTTTTCTTTTCAAGGAATCTTTCCTAATAATGCTTATCGATGCCCAAGATTGGCACAGTTGGACCTTGGTCTGCGTAGTGCTAACAGGGGGGGACGGGCATCAAATTGTTCTAAAAAGGGGAGACAAACGATGCCTTTGACAGGCGCCAAGGTTCTCACGGTTAACGAGCTTTCCGATTATCTTCGGGTACATCGCTCGACGATTTATCGGCTGCTTAAAAAGGGCCAATTACCCGGCTTCAAGATTGGCAGCGACTGGCGCTTCAATGTTGAAGCGATCGACGAGTGGCGCCTGCAGCAGGGCGCCTCGCAGCTCGAAGAGCTACGGGCCGAAGTCGGCCACTGAATCCACTGAAACCCTCCCGGCGGCTACGCGATCCGGTGCCGACGCTCAGCGAGCGGCGGCCCGGATCTCCGTGGTGCCCGATAGTTGCCGCTCTCCTATTGATGCGTCCGGCGACCGGGGCTAAAGGCCACGGTGCCGGTCTCGTCGTTTCGCGTGGGGTGGGCGCTTGGCGGCCGTGGCGCCGCGCGCGTAAACTGGGCGGCCTATGCCGACCGACACATCGCACAAGACACGTCTATTTACGGAGTCCGTCATCCGCGAGATGACCCGGCGCGCGCTCGCTTGTGGCGCCGTCAACCTGGCCCAGGGATTTCCCGATTTTGCGGCGCCCGCGGAACTCAAGGAGGCGGCCAAGCGCGCGATCGACGAAGACTATAACCAGTACGCGATCACGCACGGCTCGCCCAACTTCCGCCGCGCGATCGCCGACAAGGCGCGCGCGTACAATCGGCTCGAATGCGATCCCGATCGCAACGTCACCGTGACCTGCGGCGCGACCGAGGCGATGGTCGCGACCATGCTCGCGGTGATCAATCCAGGCGACGAGGTGATCATCTTCGAGCCGTTCTATGAGAACTATGGTCCCGACGTAATCCTGGCCGGTGCGACCGCGCGTTACGTGGCTCTGCGCGGGCCCGACTTCGCGATCGATCGCGGCGAGCTCGAGGCGGCTTTCGGCCCGCGCACCAAGGCGGTGGTCATCAACACGCCGCACAATCCCTCGGGCAAAGTCTTCACCCGGCCGGAATTGGAGTTCATCGCGGAGCTATGCCAGCGCCACGACACGCTCGCGGTAACGGACGAAATCTACGAGCACATCATCTTCGACGGCGCCCGGCATCTGTCGATCGGCAGCCTGCCCGGGATGGCCGAGCGCACGGTCACCATCAGCGGGCTCTCCAAGACCTACTCGATAACCGGCTGGCGGCTAGCCTACGCGATAGCCTGCGAACGGCTGACCGGGGCGATTCGCAAGGTCCACGACTTTCTCACGGTCGGTGCGCCGCATCCGCTGCAGGAGGCAGGGGCCGCGGCGCTCGCGATGCCCGAGTCGTTTTACGCCGAGTTGAAAGCGATGTACGAGCGCAAGCGCGCGGTGCTGCTCGCGGCGCTCAAAGGGGCGGGATTACGTTGCTGGATGCCGCAGGGCGCGTACTACATCATGACCGACGTTGGCGAGCTCGGCTTTAACAACGACTTCGAGGCCGCCGACTTTTTCCTGGACACGGTTGGCATTGCCGCGGTTCCCGGCTCGAGCTTTTATCATCGCAACGAACTCGGCCATCGGATGCTGCGGTTCACGTTTTCGAAGAGCGACGAGACCCTCGCCGCGGCGGCGGAACGCCTGGCGCATCTGGGCGAAAAACTCGCCACGCGGTAGGGTCCCGAGGTTTACGGATCGGCTGATAAACGTCCGGCCCCGGTCTCGCCGATCTATTTTCGTTTAGCAATCATCAGGTGATCACGGGATTGTGCGACCGCACATGACCCGAGTTGACGACAGGCTGCGTTGACGGCAACAGGGCGATTTATCAGCAGCCGTGTGCGATCATCGTCCCTTCGCCTTCTATCTCATCAGCCCCCCGAGTCATCCGCCCCCTGTGTCATCCTGAGCGGCGGCTGCCGAAGCGAAGGATCTCGCGCGGTCATCCGCGCGCTTTAGCGATGAGCTACTACGTCTACATCATGAGCAGCAAGTCGGGAGTGCTTTACATAGGAGCGACTAACGATCTCGACCGTCGAGTGTTCGAGCACAAGCACGGGCTAATCGAGGGCTTCACCAAAAAGTATCGAGTAACGCGACTGATTTACGTGGAAGAGTTCGATCGTCCGGCGGAGATGGTCGCGCGGGAGCGGCAGCTCAAGGGATGGACGAGGAGCAGGAAGCTCGAGCTGATTCAGAGTCAAAATCCCGAGATGGTGGATTACGCGCGGAGGGCCGCGCGAGATCCTTCGCTACGCTCAGGATGACATAGGGGGCCAAGGGACGATGATTACACACCGCTGCTAATAAATCGCCTGTTGCCGCCAACGCGGCCTGATTATCAAGTTGGATGGTGTATCGCTGTAGCCACGCAGAATCCCGTGACCATCTGATGATTGCGAGGCGGGATCGGCGGGACCGTAGGTGACTACCTACATGACTGTGGCGGCATCCTGGCCGCCGTCAGTCGCCCAGATAACGGCGGCGCACGAAGACTTCGCCCAAGAGCAGTACGATCACCAGCGGGAGCAGGTAGGGATTCGCGTTGCGATAGATTTCAACCAGTTGGCTCCGCGCTTCGAGCATTCGCGCCGGCGCCACGCCGACCGCGCCTCCAGTGGCGCGCGTCAGTTCGCGCAACAGGTCGAGATTCGCGGGCCGCAATCTCAGTTCCGCCTGGTCGGCCGGTCCCGCCTCCGGCACCGCGACTTCGCGCCGCACCAGTACCTGTTCGGAATCGCCGTCCTTGACCATCAGCGTGACATTGTACTTGCCGCGCGGCAGCGGCGCGGACTCGCCGGTGTAAACCGCGCGGCCGGACTCGGTCATCGGAACATCTATCGCGTTGCCCGCGCCACTGATGCGGCACACCAGGTTGTTGACCGGCCCGTTGTCGGCCTTTTCCGCTTGCAGGCTGAGGACGCCGCCCGCCGCGTTATGTACGCGCAGGCTGAACGGTCCCGAATCGCCCTGGCGCATCACCCAACTGGCGAGCTGCGACCAGAATTCCGCGTACCGATTCCATCGCACCCAGCTAAGCGACGCGGTCGAGTCGGTATCGGCGGCGAACACAGCGCTGCGCCCGAGCCCATATTGCCAGGCGGCGAGCAGCGGCGAGGCGGCTTCGTTGCGCCTGATCCGCAGCGGCACCGCGGCGCCATCCTTGGGTATGGTGGTCGCGAACAGTCCGATCGGCGGGATCTCGCGCGGGCTGATGCCGCTCAGGATCGTGCTTTCGCCGGCGTATTCGAGATGGCTCTGCTCGTGGCGTTTGTCGGCGATTGCCTGATGGGTCAGGCGGACGAGCAGCAGGGGCAGCTTGCGGATGTCCTCGACCCGGTAGAAGGTCCCTCCGGTATTCTTGGCGAAGTCCTGCAGCAGCCGCAGATTTTCCAGATCGGGCCCGATGCGGATGGTCGAGACCGAGATGTGTTGCTTGTCGAAATCGGCCATCAACTGGTCATGATCGTGATATTGCCGATTGGTGTCGCCGTCGGTGAGCAGGATCACCTGATGGACGGGAATTCCGCTGGCGAGTATCTCGCGCTCGGCGATTTCCAGGGATTCCTTGAAGTCGGTGCCGCCGCCGGGCTCCAGCCGTTCGATCCGGCGCGCCAGTTCGGCGCGGTCTTCGCCCACCGGGCGCAGATGCGAAAGCACGTACGGTTCCGAGTCGAAGGCGATTACGCCCGCGTAGTCGGTATCGTCGAGCTGGTTGAGCAGCGCGCCCGCGGCCTGCTTGGCGTAGCGGATGCGTTCGCCGTCGCGCACGGCCGGATAGCGCGAGTTGTAGCTCATCGAGTTGGATCGATCGATCAGCAGATAGACCGCGATCGGTTCGCGTGAGGGCGGCGGCGGCTGCGGGGTGAAAGTGATTGGCAGCGCTTTTTCCAATTCGCCCTGGTGAAATTTCTCGTCGCGCAGCGCGTCGCCGGTCACGATCAGTCCGCCGCCGTAATCGCCGACATAGCGCGCCAGCGCCCCCTGGACGTCCGCGCTCAGCGCCTGCGCGGTCACGTCGACCAGAATCACTGCCTGGTAGGCGAGATAAGCCTCCGGATCGGTCGGCAGTCCGTGCGGCGACGTCTCCTGCACTTCATATTGACGCAGCTTGAGCGCGCTCAGCAGGCTGTCGGGCGGAGTGGCCGAGACCACCAGCACGCGCGGCGGCCCGATAACGGAGATCGCGGTCTCCGCGCCCGAGTTGACGGCGACCAGCGGCGAATCGACCTCGATCCGCGCGTTGAGCAGGTAAGCGCCGTAATTATCCAACTGGTAAGGGAGGGCAAAACGATTGAGCCCGGGCTGGAGCACGACCGAACGATGGCCCAATGCCTCGCCGTTGCTGGTGAGCCATACGCGCGCTACGGCCGGCACGCGGGCTTCACTTAGAATATCGAGTCCGAGCGCGAAGCTTGCGTGGGCGCGTACCGGGTTCGGAGCTTCAAAGTCCACGATTGCCACACGTCCCGCCGACGATGGCGGCGGCGTCGCGGCGTACAAGCGCACCCCCTGCTCGACCAGCGCCGGCAGTTCACCGGCCGCGTTGCCCGCGGTTTCGTTGCCGTCGGTCAGCAGCACGATACGTTTTTCGTCTTCCGGAGGTAGCAGACCGAGCGCCGAGGTGAGGCCGCCCGCGATATCGGTGCCGCCGGGATCCGTGCCGTCCCGCGAAGGATCGACGTGCACCAGGCGTGGATCTCCCAGTGGCGCGAGCAGACGGGTGCCGCGGCCAAATTCGAGCACGGCCAGCCGGTCGCGCGGATTCATCGACTTGCGCAGCGCTTCCATCTGTCCGCGTATCCACTGGAACTGGTCGGGCGCGATCGAGTGCGAGGCATCCATCGCGACCACCACCGCCATCCGATGCGCCGGGGTCTTGAGCGGCAAGCGCAGGCCCGCCAGCAGTGCCACCAGGATCACGAATAGTCCGGTCCGCAGCGCCGCGGCGGCCGCCCCCGCCGCATACCGGCCCGCGCGCATGGCCATCAGGCCGGGCGCGACTACCAGCGGAGCGGCGAGCAGCAGCCACAGTACTTCGGGCCGTTCAAACATCGCGCGCCCTCCAGCGCATCGCTTTGCGCGTAAGCAGCGCCGACTCGAGCAGCATCGCAGCCAGCGCGAGGAAAATGAGCCACGGCGCGATCGGCGTCACCTGGACAGCCGCGGCCGAAGCGGCGGCCGACGCCGGTGGGGGCGCGGGCGTGGCGGGACGTGCAGCCTGCGCCGGCGGCGGGGCCGAAATGTCGGATTCGCCGGCGTCGTAATAGTTGGCGTAGATCACGGTCTTGGGACCTGCCGAGGTAATCACGTAGCGGCCGGCTTCTATTGGACGCACGTGTACGCGGCCCATCTCGTCGGCCCTGGCGTCACTAGCCGATCCGTCGGGTGCGACGATTCTCGCGACGCCGGTGGCAGGGACGCTGACCGAGGCGCCCGTCGCTACGACTTGCAGATCCTGGGGCGCCAGCAGGCGCTTGACCATGTCCACGGTCAGCACCAGCGCCTCGAGCTTGTCAGGATCGAGCAGCATATGATCGTTTACGCTGAACGCGATCATGCCGACGGCGCCCTGGGCATCGTAACCAAAGGCCGCCAGCGGAAACGATCCGCTGCTGCCAGCGCCGGTGCCATGCGCCACCACGTCCATCCACTGCGGCAGGCTCAGGATGCGCGCCGGGCTGAGCGCGAGCGGCTGGCCAAGCTGCTCACCGTCCGCGCGCTCCTGCATCTCGGCCATCGCTACCGTGCCTACCACCGGCAACTGCCACGACGGCGGCGCCGAGTGCTCCAGCCAGGGCGGAGGATAGATAATCAGGCGCGCGGCGGCCTTGACGCCGGGGTCGTAGGCGTCGTCCAGCACCGCCAGGCGATAACGCGGAGCGGTCGCGAGGTCGAATTTGACCGGATCGACCGCGGTCACGATCAGGTTCTGATTGACGGCGAGCAGCACCCGCGCCAGATCGTCGCGCGCCTCGGGCGTAGGCGACATCACCAGCGCCTTGTCGGGCTTGTCGTTGGGGGCGAGCGCCCAGCGGCTGTTGTCAGCTTCGAGCGCGTCTCCGGTCACGATTCGCGCCCGCAGCAGACCGCCCTGCGAGAGCGGGCCGAAAGGCAGCACGGTTTGTCCGCGCGGCTCGAGCACCATCGTGTTGTTCAGCACGCCCTCTCCGCCGAGGTCGACGGCGACCTCGCAAAGCTGAGGATGATCGGAGAAGTTGCGCACCACCACCCGGCCCGGCGACGCGCCGACGGTGCCCGGTTCGAGCGCGACGATCGCGAGATTGGGGGTCGGTGTGCCGACCTGATGCAGATGCACGCGCGTATTCTCGCCGGCCGCGTTCAACACGTCGCTCGCCGCCGCATGGTCGGTGTAGATGTCGATTTCCGCCGTGCCGCGCGCGCGCATCAGCGCCGCCCGCATCGCGGCCGCCCGCGCCGGCAGCGCGGTGGGCTCGAGCCCCTCGATCGTCCGGCGGACGTCGGCCAGATGCGAGGTCGGAGCATGTTGCATCGTGGCCTCCAGCGCATAGCCGATCACGCTGAAGCTGTCGCCGGCTCTCGCCGCGCCGACAATTTCGAGCGCCTGGCGGCGGGCCTCGTCAAGCCGCGTACCGTTATCCTCATGCGCGCCCATCCCGGCGCCAAGGTCGAAGATCAGCGCGTGGGCCTGATGATGGGCCGCCGGCTCGGCGCGGCGGATGTACAGTCCCGCAAGCGCCATCGAGAGCGCGCCGAGCGCCGCCAGTTCGAGCCAGAACAACAGGTCGGTGCGCAGCAGGCGGGAACTCGCCACGGGCGCGGCGACCTCCTCGAACAGCATCAGGCTCGAAACCTCGAGGGTGGGCTTGGCGCGGGCGCGCAGGTAAATCGCGACCAGCACCGCGAGGCTCGCGAGGTAGACCAGGTTGAGCGGATCGAGCAGGCCCATCGCGCCTTACCGCACCACGCCGAGGCGGGGGAATTCGCGCATCACGATGTCGTCGAAATTGCGCGCGCCGAAGGCCGGCGCATACAGGATCCCGTTGGCCGCGCAGAATGCCGCGACCTCGGCCGACAACCGCTCCGCCCGCCGCCGGCAGGTCTCGGCCGCGCGCGGGCCCAGCGTCACCTCGCACATCTCGCCGGTTTCCGAATCGCGCACGCGATAATAGCCCGGCGGATAGTTGCCGCTACTTTCGCGGTCGCCCAGTACGTGGATGACCTTGACCTCGTGGCGGGCGCGAAGCAGGCCGCGCAGGGCCTGTTCGTAGTCGCCGGCGGAGACGAGAAAGTCGGAGATCACGATCACGGTCCCGGCCGGCCGCCGCTCCAGCAGAAGGCGTCCGACCGCCTCGGCCATCTGGGTGGCGCCCCCCGGGCGGACCGCGCTTACGAATGCTCGAAAGCCCGGGTAGGTCTCACGCCGGCGATGCAGCGCGGAGGTTTCGAGGTGCGGAGCGCCCGTCCGCGTTGAAGTGAACGCGCCCAGGCGCACCGCGTCATTGCTCGCCATCGCGACGTAGGCGAGCGACGCCGCCAAGCCCAGGGCGAAGCCGAGCTTGTCGTCCTCGCGCGGCAATCCCATCGAGGCGCTGGCGTCGACCAGGATGGTGACTTCGACCTCGCGCTCGGCGCGAAAGGTACGGATCGTCAGATCGTCGAGCCGGGCGAAGGCATTCCAGTCCAGAAAGCGCAGGTCGTCGCCCTCGGTGTACTCCTTGAAACTTTCGGGTTCGATACCGAGTCCCTGCACGCGCCCAAGCTGGCGGCGGCCTTCGCGCACGGTGCGCGAGTGCTGGACCCCGAGCACCAAGCCATCAAGCCGGCGGAGAAAATCGGGCTCAAATGCGCGCGCCTCGAGCATCTATGCCAAGCCGCTCAGGCGCGGGCCGGACGGACCGCCTGTACGACGCGCTCGATGATATGGCTCGCATCGATGCCGTCGGAATGAGCCGCGTAATTGAGCATCACGCGGTGCTGGAGGGCCGCGGGAGCCACCTTGTCGATATCCTCGTAAGCCACGTTGGCGCGGCCGTCGAGCAGCGCGCGGACCTTGGCGCCCATGATCAGCGCCTGGGCTCCGCGCGGGCTCGCGCCGAAGCTGACGTAACGGTCGACCGCGTCGACGCGCAAGCCATTGGTTTGCTTGCCGATAAAGCGTGAAGTGCTGGGCTGGGTCGCGCGCACCATCCGTGCCGCGTAGTGTTCGATAGGCTGCGCCACCATCACTTCGCGCACCAGCCGCTTCAGCCCTTCTATCCGCTCGGCGGCTTCAGCCACCGAGAACACCGGCTCGACGCCCGCGTCCTCGGGGCCGGTGGTGTTGGTGACGATACGCACCATCTCGCTCTCGTCGGGGTACTCCAGCCGGACCTTGAACAGGAATCGGTCGAGCTGGGCTTCGGGCAGCGGGTAAGTGCCTTCCATCTCGATCGGATTGAGCGTCGCCATCACGAAGTAGGGCGGCTTCAGCGTGTGAGTGATGCCGGAGACGGTCACCTGCAGCTCGGCCATACATTCGAGCAGCGCCGACTGGGTCTTCGGCGTGGCCCGGTTTATTTCGTCGCCGAGCAGGATGTGGCAGAAGACGGGTCCGGGCTGGAAAGAGAACTCTCGCCGGCCGTCCTCGCTCGAGAGAATCACCCGGGTGCCGGTGATGTCGGCCGGCATCAGGTCCACGGTGAACTGAATACGGTTGAAGCTCAGGTTGAGGGCGAGACCGAGCGTCTTGACCAGCGTGGTTTTGCCGGTGCCGGGGACGCCCTCGATGAGCACGTGGCCTCCCGCGAAGAGTGCGCTCAGGAGTTCCTCGACGGCCTGCTGATGGCCCACGATCACCTTGTGAATCTGGGCCTGGACATGGCGAAAGGTGCGACCGAAGTCGGCCACGGTGGGCGCTTCGGCGGCGGCAGTTACATTCATCGTTCAAACACCCGTTTAATCGTCACCCGATCGGAAGCCGGGATGGATGCGCGCTCGAAAGGTTCGTCGGGAGCCTGGCTCGCATTGAGCGTGCTCTTCGTGCGTTGCGGCGGAGAGGCGGGAGTCGTGCTGTTCGATCCGTCCTCGGACGGGCTGACCTCGACCGGAATTCTGAACGTATCGTTGCCGAGCGGCGGCTTGTCGACCTCGCCGTAAAGATGCCGCGGATCGCTGCCGGATCCATGGTCCGAGCCGCCCGCGCCGAGAGGGCCACCCTCGCCGGGTTTGCGCGAATCGGGCGGCGTATCATGGGGCATCGACTTGGGGTCGTCGCTATTGAGACCGTTCAGCGCGGCCAATCCGCTCATGTCCGGCGTTCCGGGGGGTGGACCGGCAGGGGGCTGCGTCTGGTTCTGATTCTGACTGGATTGCTGCTCGCTATCGGGATTCTGTGAGTTCTCTTTGGAGCTCTTGGCCGGCGGGTGATCTTGATTCCGCGACGCGCTTTTCTCCGCGTCGCCGCCCTTGCGATCCGTAAGTTTCAGGCGCGACGCGGTGGCCTCGGCAGGCTTTCCGCCGGTAAGCCGGTTTTGGAGCGCGCTCGCGGCGTCACGCGCATCGGCCATCAGCCGTGATGTTGGGCTGCCATGGTGGCCACTATTGTTCTGCGCCTCGCGCAACTTCTCGGCCAGCTTGCGCATCGTGGCGGGGTCCGCATCGATTTCCGTGCCGGGGTCGGCCGATGGATCCGCGGGCCGGATGTCGAGGTCACCCAGGTCGGCGGTCGGCTCGCCTGCCACGCTCGCGATGCGGTTGCCGGCGGTCATCCTGGAATTGCGCACGCCGTAAGCGAAGCGCATCACCAGTGCGGCGATGGCGCAGGATGCCAGCGCCGCCCATAGCCATCGCGAAACCCGATGCGGCTCGACTTTTTCGGCGACGAATTCCTCGCTCAGCGCAAGCGTGTCCTCGACCAGGTAGGCCCATAGCGAAGAACGCTGCTCGACGCGCGTCGCGTCCACCATCGTGGTCAGCCGGCCCTTCAGCGCCGCGCGCTGATCCGCGATCAGCGCCGCGCGCTCGTCGCTGGCGCGCATCGCCCACGCCCTGTGAGCCGTGCGAGCGGCTCCGACCAGGGCCGCGGCGATAACGACCACGCTGAGCAGCAGGAAGGTGAGAGGACTAAAGGCGAAGGCGGCTACGACTATCAGGATGACGGCGCAAAGGATGAAGGTCAGTCCACCGAATAGCCCTTGTTGGAGAGCCAACGCGTTGAGCCGGCTTCTAATTGAAGCTAACTGGCCAAGGATGAGCCGAGACTTTTCCTCACCACGTGTTTCTGCGGCTCCGTAATCCATCGAGAAAGCACCATCGCCATGACGCCATAGGCGATGGGGTAGCGTTCACAATAATTTAGGCTTGCGGCGCGCGCAACTTGAATGTTCCGGCCTGAATGCTCGGAACGGCCAGGCGTCGCGCGATGCGTCATGCATGCGATCGGTTCGAAACATCCCTCCGCGGCCGGCTCTCTACGGCTCATGCTTCAGTCCGGCGTCGTCGAGCACGCTGAGCGCGATGGCCGACCAATCCATCTCTCCGCGCCCCTTGGCGAGACTCGTGAGAAATCGATCGCGTACCAGGCTCGCAATCGGCAACCCCATCGTCACTTCTTGCGCGGTGCGCAGTGCAAGTTCCACGTCCTTCAGGCCAAGCGGCATTCGGAAGCCCACGGGAGTGAAGCGCTTCTCTGCGACCATCTTGCCGTACCCCTGGTAAATCGGGCACGCGAAGAGCGTCTTTCCCAGCATGTCGGCGACGGCGGTGCGATCGACGCCCTGCTTTTCCGCCATCGCGAACGCCTCGGACATCGCTTCGAGATTCGCGGCGATCAGAAAATTGCCCACCAGCTTGGCGACATTGGCGGCCCCGGGATCTTCGCCGAAATCGAAAATCGCCTGCCCCATCGCTTCGAGCACCGGCTTTACCGCGCTTTTCGCGGCCGCCGGACCAGCGGCGAGCACCCACAGCCGCTTGGCCTTCGCCGCGTCGGGCCGCCCGAAGACTGGCGACGAAATCAGGGTGCTGCCGGAAGCCGCATGATGTTCCGCGAGCCGGCGCGTGGTCGCCGGCGCCACCGTGCTCATCGAGATATGGATTCCGCCGCGTCCCAGCCGTTCGGCCAGGCCGTCGGCGCCGAGCGTCACCTGCTCCAGCGAGGCGTCGTCGGCTAGCATCGTGATTACCACTCCGCCCGCGAGCGCCGCGTCGCCCGGCCGATCCACCCGCGTCGCGCCTGCCGCGACCAGTGTGTCCGCCTTTGCCGCCGTGCGATTGTATACGCGCAGCTTGTATCCGGCGGCGGTAAGATTGACCGCCATCGGCGTGCCCATCGCGCCCAATCCGATAAATCCGATTTCAGTGTTCATCGTGGTAATAAATCCTTTTCCCGTGGTTGGGCGCGGATTGCGCGGGGTGGCCGTCGCCGCCGCGGGTTAGCGCGCGCGGGTTACTCCCAGGCGCGGACACCAATGCGCGACCGGGCATCGTGAACACCACGGCGACAGCGGTTGGCAGATGGTTTGTCCGAACGCCACCAGCAACGAATTGTATTCGATCCAGTAGCGGCGTGGCAGCGCCGCGCGGAGCGCCGTTTCAGTTTCATCGGGCGTCCGCGTCGCTACCAGGCCCCATCGGTTGGAAATCCGATGGACGTGCGTGTCGACGCAGATGCCGGGTTTGCCGTAGGCCTGGGTCACGACCAGGTTGGCGGTCTTGCGGCCCACCCCCTTGAGGGTCAACAAGGCGTCGATCGACTCCGGCACGACTCCGCCGAAGCGCGCGATAAGCTCGCGGCAGATTCCGACAATCACACCGGCCTTGGTGCGGTAGAAGCCGACCGGGTAGATAAGCCGTGCGATTGCGTCCTCGCCCAGATCGAGCATCGCATCCGGCGTCGCCGCTTCGGCGAACAGCCTGGGTGCCGCCACCGCTGTGGTCTCGTCGCGGGTCCGCAGGCTCAGGATACATCCGATGAGCGTGCGGAACGGGTCGCCGTGTTCGGCGGCCTCGAGCGCCATCACCGGCGCGTTCCATCCGGCGGCCGCGCTTCGCAGCAGTTTGAGGATGCGGCCGACCGTTCGCCGATCGACCCGTTCGATGCGCGCGGCCTCGACACGGGAGCGTCGTCCCGCCGTCGGGCGCGCGGCGCCTTTCGTGTGCGCGGGTGAAGCGGCTTTACGTAATGTCCTGCTCGCGGGCGACATCGCGGTTCACATCTAGCACGGCCGCCCGGTTCGCAAGAACCGATCTTCGCTGGTTCGCAAGAACCGATCTTCGTTTGACGCTGGGCCCTAACGGTAATACCTTCCTTTCGCTGGCGCGCTAGCCGCCGTCAGATTTCGCCAACACGGGGAGGCTTCAGCGATGGACCTCGGCAAAGACCTGATGCTCGAGATGTACCGCTCGATGCAGCGCATTCGACAGTTCGAGGGGCGGGTGCGCGACCTCGCGATCGCCAGCGAGATTCCGGGCTTCGTGCACGTTTCGATCGGCGAAGAGGCGAGCGCGACCGGGGTCTGCGCGGCGCTGCGCAAGACCGATCGCATCACCTCGACCCATCGCGGCCACAGCCATCTGATCGCCAAGGGCGGCAGGCTCGACCGCATGATGGCGGAGCTTTACGGAAAGCGCGAAGGCTATTGCAAGGGCAAAGGCGGCTCGATGCATATCGTCGACTTCGCGCTCGGCATCCTGGGCGCCAACGGGATCGTCGGCGCCGGCCTGCCGATCGCGACCGGCTCGGCGCTGGCCGCGCAAATCGCCGGGCGCGATGACGTGACCGCCTGCTTCTTCGGTGACGGCGCGTCCAATGAGGGCACCTTTCACGAATCGCTCAATCTTGCGGCGGTCTGGAAGCTGCCGGTGGTCTTCGTGTGCGAGAATAACGGCTTCGGCGAATTCACCCCGATGGAGACCGTGACCTCGGTCAGGGATATCGCGGTGCGCGCGCAGGCCTACGCGATTCCCGGCCATATCGTCGACGGCAACGACGTGTTCGAGGTCTATCGCTACGCGAGCGAAGCGATCGCTCGGGCGCGGGCGGGCGACGGGCCGACGCTCCTGGAGTGCAAGACCTACCGCTGGGAGGGTCACGTCGTCGGCGAACAGGCTTTCCTCGGCTCGGCGGGCTACCGCACGGAAGCGGAGATCGAATCCTGGAAGAAGAAATGCCCGATTATCAAGTTTGAAAACTTCGTGCTCGAGGGCGGCAAGATCGGCAAGGCCGAACTCGATCGTATCGTGAACGAGACGCAGGCCGAACTCGAAGCCGCGGTCGAATTCGCGCGCAAGGGCACCCTGCCCGATCCGTCCGAGGTCACCGACGACGTTTTCGCCTAGGCGCGGGGAAAAAAACGCGGACGCAGAGCGAGGTAATGACGATGGCGCTGGTCAGTTACATACAGGCAATCAACCAGGCGATCGACGAAGAGATGGCGCGCGATCCGCTCACCTTCGTGATGGGCGAAGATGTGATCCTCGCGGCGTTCGGCGCGACCCGCGGGCTGCACAAGAAGTACGGTCCCAGCCGCGTGCGCAACACGCCGATTTCGGAGGCCGGGTTCGTCGGCGCGGCGGTGGGCGCGGCGATGGCCGGAGCGCGTCCGATTTGCGAGGTGGAGTTCGCGAGCTTCTTCTACTGCGCGATGGACCAGGTGTGTAACCAGGCCGCCAAGTTGCGTTACATGTCTGGCGGCCAGGCTCGGATGCCGATAACTTTCAGAGCAGTGTACGGTGCGGTCGGCGGCGCCGCCGCGCAACATTCCGAAACCGTATACGCGCAGTTCCTGAGCGTGCCCGGGCTTAAGCTCGCGATGCCCTCGTCGCCGATCGACGTCAAGGGAATCCTCAAGAGCGCGATTCGCGACGACAGCCCGGTAATCGTCTTCGAACATCTGTCGCTCGGACGCCTGCGGGAGGAAATGCCCCCCGGAGACCATCTGATTCCCCTCGGCAAGGGTTCAATCAAACGCGCGGGCGACAATGTGACCGTGGTCGCGATCGGCGCGATGGTGCCCAAGGCGCTCAAGGCGGCGGAGCGGCTTGCCGCCGACGGTATCAGCGTCGAAGTGGTCGATCCGCGGACGTTGATTCCGCTCGATTTGGATCTGATCCTGGAATCCGTCGCCAAGACCAATCGCGTGGTGATCGCCGACGAGGGCCATCTGCGCGGCGGCGCGGCGGCCGATATCTCGGCGCTGATCGTCGAGAAGGGTTTCGATCTGCTCGACGCACCGCCCCGGCGCGTGACCTCGCTCGACGTGCCGATCCCCTTCAGCCCGCCGCTGGAGAAAGCGGCGATCGCCAACGACGCCCAAATCGAGGCGGCGGTCCGCGAATTGGCGGGTAACTGAGGCTCGCGCTTGACGCGCTATCGAGTCCAGCGAATTCCGCCGGCGCTCACGCCCTAGCCGGGTGTGCACGGTTCGTCTCATATCGCGCCGCGCGCTCGCTCCCGAGTGAGATTCCTATGGCTGTCGAAGTAACGATGCCCAAGTTCGGCCTCACGATGCAGGAGGGCACAATCCAGCGCTACTTCAAGGCGCCCGGCGAGAGCGTGCGCGCGGGAGAGCCCCTGTATGAAGTCGAGACTGAGAAAGTGCTGTACGAAGTCGAGGCGCCGGCCTCGGGCACACTGGCGGCCGCGTTGTTCCCCGAAGGCGCGACGGTCGAGTGCGGGGTCGTAATCGCGATCATCGCGGAGAGCGGAGAGGACGCGGCCGCGCTCGGTGCGCGCTATGGCGACGGCGCCGCGGGAGCGCCCGCCGCCGCGGCGGCGGTTGCTCCCGCCCACGCCGGCACCGCGGCCGGCGCGGAGCCTTCCGCCCCTGCGTCATCCGCCGCGCCCGCGGCGGATGACGCAGGGGCGCGCCGCGCGGTCAGCCCGGTCGCGCGCAAGCTCGCCGCCGAACTCGGCGTCGAGCTTGCGCGCGTCGCCGGCACCGGCCCCGGCGGACGTGTCACGCGCGAGGACGTGGAGCGCGCGGCAGCCGCCGCGCGCTCCACGTCCGTCAACGGGGGCGCCGCCGAACGCGCGGTGCCGGCCGCGCGTCCGGCGGCTGATGCGCGCAGCGCGAAGGCCGCTCCGGGGGCAGGGGCAGGCGCGCCGGTAGGCGCGCCTGCCCCTGCCCCCGAGGGCAAAGCTGGCGCGCGCAATGTCCCGATGCGCGGGATGCGCAAGACGATCGCCGATCGCATGTCGCAGAGCCTCCAGCAGAGCGCACAACTCACAATCACCAGCGACGCCGACGTCACCTCCGCGGTTGAGTTGCGCGAGCGGCTCTCCCGCCAGTTCGATTTCACTTATGGCGATTTACTGATCCAGGCCGTGGCGCGGGCCTTGCTTCGTCATCCGAGGATGAACGCGCGGCTCGTGCAGGATGCGATCGTGGTCGCGCCGCAGGTCAACGTCGGGATGGCGGTCGCGCTCGATGATGGTCTTATCGTGCCGGTGATCGTGGATGCCGACAGGAAATCGCTGCGCGAGATTGCCGCGGTCACCCGTGAACTCGGGGAACGCGCGCGCACGGGCAAGCTGCGTCTGGAAGAAGTCAGCGGCGGGACGTTTACTATCACCAACTTGGGCACCTACGGCGTCGACGCGTTCACTCCGATCATCAATACCGGCGAGACAGGGATTCTTGGCGTCGGCCGGATCGTTGAGAAGCCGGTCATTCATCGCGGCGAGATCGCGCGGCGCTCGATGATGATGCTTAGCCTGACTTTCGACCATCGACTGATCGACGGCGCGCCAGCCGCGCAATTCCTTCAGACGGTGATCGAGATTTTCAACTTCGGCGAGCGCTAGGGTCCACGTGCCCGGTCTTTGAAACTGGCGATGTTTATCCGGCCCGGTATACGTAATCAGCCCCGTATGCGGAAGATGCGCGCGGCGCGCCGCGCGGTCTCGCTCGTGGCGCTGCTCGCGCTCTCGATTAGTGCCGGCGTATGTATTGGTGGGGCGGTCGATCCGCCAGGCGGCGTCGATGGGGCCGCGGTCAGCGAGGCCCCGGCGTCCAAGGCTTTCAACTGGGAGAAGCTGACGCAGGAGGCGACGGCGTTGCTCTCCCAGTACATCCGTATCGATACCACCAATCCACCCGGCAACGAGCTCGGAGCGGCACGGATGCTGCGCGAGAAATTTCTCGCCGACGGAATCCCGGCCAGTGTCTGGGAACCGATGCCGGGACGCGGAGTGGTGGCGGCGCGTCTTCGCGGTATCGGCAAACACACCAAGGCCATCGTGCTGCTCAGTCACATGGACGTCGTGCCCGCCACTGCCAAGCAATGGCAAGTGCCGCCATTCTCGGGCGAGGTCCGCGACGGCGATATCTGGGGACGCGGCTCGATCGACGATAAGGGGCCCGGGGTGATCGAGATGATGGCGATGCTGGCGATCAAGCGCGCCGGCATCCTGCTTAATCGCGACGTGATTTTCATCGCGACCGGCGACGAGGAGGAGGGCGGCCGCAACGGGGCGGGATGGTTCGTCGAGCACGAGAAGCAGGTCTTCGCCGACGCCGGATTCCTGCTCAACGAGGGTGGCGGAATCACGCAGACCCCCGGCCATCATCGCTTTTACGCGGTCTCGGTCGCGGAGAAGACCCCGATGTGGCTCCGGCTGACCGCGCAGGGGCCGAGCGGCCATGCCGCGGTGCCTCCCGACGAAACCGCGGTCACGCACCTCAATGCGGCGCTAAGCAAGCTTATCGCGTACCGCCCGACCGTCCACGTGATCGACACGGTGCGCGACTATTTTCACGCGGTCGGCAAGCTCGACAAGGGCCCTAGCGAATTCAAGAACCTGACGATCTCGCTCCGCAAGGCCGCCTATCGCAAGGAGTTCCTCCTGAACCCGCGCTACAATTCGATGGTGCGTGACACGATTACGCCGACCGTGCTTGGCGCGAGCCAGAAAACCAACGTGATCGCGCCCACCGCCTACGCCGAGATCGATTGCCGCCTGCTGCCGGGCGCGGACCCCAAGGCATTCCTGGACGGGATCCACCAGGTGATCGGCGACGACACGATCAAAGTCGAAGTGCTGCTCAACTTTCCCGCGATCTCATCACCGCCCCGCTCGATCCTGATGAACGCCATAAACGCGGTCGCGTGGCAGGACGGCCATGATACGGTCATTCCAACGATGATCGCCGGCTTCACCGACAGCCACTACTTTCGCTCCGCCGGTCTTGTCGCCTACGGCTTCGTGCCGGTCGAGTTGACCACGGCCCAGGAGCATACGGTGCACGGCATCAACGAGCGGATCCAGGTGAAAGAAGTGGGCAACGGGATCAGGCGGATGGTTGAATTGTTGCGCTTCGCGGGTGGAGGCTGAGAGCCGCGGATGGGAGCCGCTGGATAGGGACATGCTGCAAGCGGGAGTTGGGTTCTCGATTTCGAATAATCCGAGGGTTGCGGCCGCCGAAGCCACGCGCGACGCGATGCGCCAGGCGGGATTGCATCAGGCGGCCGGCGCCCTGTGCTTCGCGACCACCGCCCATGGCGCGGCCTTCGGGTTGATCGTACGGACGGTCGCGGCCGAGTCGCACACGCGCGAGGTGGCCGGATGCTCCAGCGTGGGCGTGATCGCGGCCGAGCGCGAGATCGAATCCGGTCCGGCGGTCGCGGTGATAGTATTCGGCGGCAGTTCGCTCAGCGCCAAGCGCCTGTTCGTACCCTCGCTGCGCGGCCGCGCGCGCGAGGTGGCCGGCGAAATCGCCGCGGCGATACGCCCGTCGCTCGGCGACAACAACCTGCTTTGCCTTTTCGCCGACACCTACAACACGGAGCCCGACGCGTTGTTGAGCGCGCTGCATCGCGAGCTTCCCGGCGTGGCGGTGGTGGGCGGCGGGGCGAGTGAGGATGGCTCCATCGGGGAGACCTTTCAGTTCTGCGGCGATACCGTAAGCTCCAACGCGGTGGCCGGGATGCTGCTCGCGGGCGATTTCGATCTCAACCTGGGCTCGTCGCTCGCCTGCACGCCTCTCGGCAAGACCTATCGGGTCACCGCCGTGCGCGACAATATACTGGTCGAGCTCGACGGGCGGCGGGCCTTCGACGTATTCGCCGAGGCCGCGGGACCCTTGGCCGAGAATCTCAAGCGCGCGGTCGCTTTCGTTTTCCTGGGCGTTCCGCTCGACCCCGCCGCCGAAACGCTGGAACGCGGGCGCTACCTGGTCCGCAACATCGTGGGCGCGAGCACCGAGCACGGCGTGCTCGCCGTCGCGCATCGCCCGAAGATTGGCGAGCGGGTGGGCTTCGCCTTGCGCAACGGCGAACGCTCGCGCGACGACCTCAAGGAGATGCTTGAAGAGATGCAGGCGCGCGGCGCGGCGCCGCCGGTCTTCGGACTGTACTTCGACTGCGTCTCGCGCGGCGCCGCGCTGTACAACATTCCGGACCACGACTCGGCTTACATCGGCCGCTATCTCGGCCATCTGCCGATCGCGGGCTTCTTCACCGGTTTTGAGATCGGTCCGCTGGGCGCGGGCTACGGGACCCTTCAGTATTCGGGAGTGCTCGCGCTGATCAGCGGCAAGGTCGGCGGCAAGACGGACTAGCGAGTCTGTCTAGGGAGTCGTAGGCTGGCTAGCGAACCAGGGGCGGCGCCGCTCGGGATTGCGTGCTTGCAGCGCCCAAACAGTTAGTGGTAGCTGGAATCTGGCTCCAGGCGGGCACCTTCCCGCGCGGGGCGCATTCCAGCCGGTAACGGAGGAACAGCCAAGTTGGACTTCGGATTTTCAGAAGAGCAAGAGATGCTGCGCGACGCGGCCAAGCGCTTTCTCGCCGACAACTGCTCGACCAAATTCGTGCGGCAGATGATGGCCGATGAGAGCGCGCACGACGCGGGGTTCTGGCGCAAGCTGGTCGATCTCGGATGGCCGGGATTGCTTATACCCGAGGAGTACGGCGGGCAGAGCGGCACCTTTCTCGATATGACGGTGATCGCCGAGGAGGCCGGCAAAGCGCTGATTCCGGGGCCGTTCTTCGCCGCCGCCCTGCTCGGCGCGCCGATCGTGATCGAAGGCGGCTCCGACGCACAAAAGAAAGAGCTGCTGCCGAAGATGGCCAAGGGCGAATACATCGCGACCGTCGCGGTTGCCGAGGCGGCCGGGCGTTTCGACGCGGGCGGCATCGAATTAAAAGCGGGCAAGAAAGGCTCCGACTATACTCTCTCGGGTGAGAAATTTTTTGTGCCTGACGCGCACGTCGCCGACTGTATCGTGGTGGCGGCGCGCAGCACCGGCAGCGGCGAGGACGGCGTGACCCTGCTGATGGTGCCGGCGAAACAAAAGGGCGTGACCGTAACCCAGCTCAAGACCGTCGACCTGACCCGGCGGCTCTGTCACGTCCGGTTCGACGACGTCACCGTCCCCGGCGCGAATTTACTCGGCAAGGAGGGTCAGGGATGGCCGATCCTGCGCCGTACCCTGGATATCGCAACCGCCGCGTTGTCGGCCGAGATGGTTGGTACCGCGCAGAAGGCGCTCGATATCGCGGTCGACTACGCCAAGACGCGCGTGCAATTCGGCAAGCCGATCGGATCGTTCCAGGCGGTCAAGCATAAGTGCGTCGACATGATGGTGGCGGTCGAGAACACGCGCTCGCTCACTTATTACGCGTGCTGGACCGTCGACGAGCGGCTGGCCGAGGCCGCGACCGCCGTGCCGATGGCCAAGGCGTATGCTTCCGACATGGCCAAGAACGTCACCAGCGAAGCTATCCAGGTGCATGGCGGAATCGGCTTCACCTGGGAGCACGACATGCATCTGTATCATCGCCGCGCATTGGCGGGCGAAGCGAACTTCGGGAACGCGCCGATCCATCGCGAGACCGTCGCGAAATCGTTGCTCGCGTAAGGCGCGGATCGCCGCGAGCGCATTACCCGCGGCAATTTTGAGACGAAGAGCGCCGCGGTCCGATCGGGCCGCGGCGCTTTCCTTAGCCGACTAGCACAACACCTCGTTGGCGTGCATCGTGTCGAGATACTCGCGCACCGCCTGGATCTTGCCGTCGCGGACCTCGCACAGGAAGTGATAGCGATTCTGGTAGGTCTTGCCGCTCTTCATCTTGGCGAACGACTCGGCCTCGACGGCCACGCGATCGCCCTCCGCCGTAACTCCCTTGACGCGCAGCGACAATGGGCCGTCCATCGCGGCGCTGAGCTTGCCCAGCAATTCGATGAACTGTGCCTTGGTCCTGGTGCCCGACAACGGAAAATTGCCCTGTATCCACCAGGTCGCCGAATCGCCCAGGGCGCCGAGCGCGGCGCCGGCGTTGCCGGCGTTCAAATTTTCAAAGAAAGTTAAGACGATCTTCTTGCTCTCATCGGTACTCATGTTGATTCCTCCATCGGGGACAACTGTCGCATGGTTCAATGCGTGTGATCTCACGGCGCGCGCCGCAAAGCAACCGGATATGATTGTCGCTCACGAACGAGCGCGGTTTGTGGTGCTACCGATGTCTCGGTTCGCTCGAAAAACGCGTGGCCACAAACGCTCCGCTCTTCTGAAACCCAACCAGCGCTGCGAGAGGGTAGGGCTTCTCCACCGACAGTCGCAATCGCCGTCAGTCATCCGAGAGTTCGCCTCAAGTGTGTTTTGGCAAGGTTTACCGCTTCAAGTCGGTAAGCTTTGCTGCCGTCTCGTCCGCGAGAGCAAAAGATCGGCGCGATTCCCATGTATCGTCACGGGCACGAAGTATGCGTGTCGTTCGAGATAAGGCCGGGAAAATAGGCCCGGAAGCCAACTCGCTGGAAGCAAATCCGGGATGTGATGCGCGAGGTTAGGAGTTGTGGCGACCATGCGCCCTCCGAGTGGCTTCGCCTCCAGGCAGGCTTCCGGGCCATAAAAGCACAACGTGATGGAAAGTCTGTCGCAGGCGTAGAGTTGCCGCTGTTGTCGCTTGCCGTCGTGCTCGCCCCGCGAACCGCGATTTCGAGGAACGGCTCGCCTGGCGCCATGAGTGAATGCCTTGTAATGCCGTGATGTATCAAGACCACTTCGACTTGAGCGGGCCTCCCTTCCAGTTGACGCCGACGCCGAACGCTCTGTACCTCAGCCCAACCCATAGCGAAGCCCTCGCCATTCTAGAGCGAGGGTTGCTCTATGAACCAAGCGCTTTCACCCTGCTGGTGGGGGAGAGCGGTGTTGGCAAGACCACTTTTCTCAGCCTGGTCCTGGCGCGGCGCTATCGAAAAGTCCACACCGCGCTTCTGACTAATCCGGGGCTCGACTTCGACCACGTGATGCAGGTGCTGATGTCGCAGCTTGCTCCCGGCTGGAGCGGGCATACGCGGCTGGACATGCATAAGGGCTTCGACAAATTGCTCAACGAACTAGAGCCGGGCGAGCGCGTGATAATTGCGATCGACGAGGCCCAGGAATTGAGCGACCAGGTATTTGAAGGATTGCGTGTGCTGTCCGATAGGAACAGCTTCAAAGAGCGGCGCCTGCACATAATCCTTGTGGGACAGCTTGAACTTGCGATGCGGCTCGCGCGTCCGGAGATGCACGCCCTGAACGAGCGGATCGGTGCCCGCGCGACGATCAGGCCGCTCGTGCCGAGCGAGGTACGCGAATATATCGATCGCCGGCTACGCGCGAAGGACGGCACGGTCAGTAAAGTGTTCGTCCCCGCCGCGCTAAGCTACCTGGTCGCCCATAGCGGAGGAATTCCACGCCGGGTGAACGTGCTCAGTCATAATTCGATGCTGCAGGCGTTCGGGGTGACGAGTAAAAAAGTCAGCCTGTCGATGGTCAAGAAAGTGGTCGGCGAATACGAGGATTTGCTGGTCGGCAAGCCGGCGAGCGCCGCAGCCGCCGCAGCCGCCGCAGCCGCCGGGGAGCCCGCGCCCGCGACAAAGCCGGCAAAGCCTCGAGCGCGCCTGATGCAGGCGGCGCTGGCGGTCACCGTGCTCGCGCTGGTGGTGGTCGGAGCGCTCCTGTTCTGGTCGGAAGCTTGGGTCGCATTCGATTCGTCGCATGCGGCCCTTGGTGGAAGAGCCATCCGGTCCGCAAGGGAGCCCTATATGACCGGCCCAGGGACTCCGCTGCGGCCGGTGGCCGCCACCGCCGATAGAGGCTCCCTGTAAGAGACGGTTGCATAAGGCCGCGACGCCTTTTTTCCTCATTGTCCAAGGAGGGTGAGGAGAGATCCGGTGTCCGATTTTGCGAGCCACTAATTGCGAGCCACTAATAATGACTGTCATCTTGAGCGGAGGCTGCCGGAGTCGAGAGACCTCGCGCGGTTCGCCGCGCGTAATCCACGATTCCCGGATCAAAACGATGAATTGGATCGACTCTGTCGTCCTCGTGACATAAGCGAACCACCAACTGTTCCGGCGCCACGCGCGGAGGAGCCGCGCGGGATCCTTCGACTCCGCTCGCGGACTCGCTTCGCTCAGCGACTGTGTAGGAAGTCAAGGTGATGAGAAGGGTTCCAAGGGGAGGAATCGCGGGCGATGGCGTTGAGGATGGTGAGGAGTTTGCGCATGCAAGCGACCAGCGCGAGTTTCTTGCTTTTGCCGCGTGCGAGCAGGGCCTGATAGCTGGTACGCAGCAAGGGATTGTGGCGGACCGCACTGAGCGCCGCCATGTAGAGCATGGTGCGCACGCTGGCCCGTCCGCCCCAGATCATTCTGCGGCCCTTGAACTTGCCGCTCTCATACGGATGCGGAGCTACTCCCACCAGCGAGGCAATCTGGCGCCGTCCGAGTTGTCCGAGCTCGGGCAGTTCGGCAATAAGGGTAAAGGTCAGCTGCGGACCCACCCCGGGGACCGCGGTGAGCAGGGTGGCTTTGCGCTGCTGCGGCGGCGAACCAGCCAGCACCTGCTTGAGCTGCTGCTCCACTTGCGCCACTGCGCGCTTAAGCCCTTTGATGGTTTGCACGATGCTCTGGCGGACAACTTTGGGCGCGCGCTCGCGGCGGTTGGTCTCTGCCACCAGCATCCCGACCAATTGCCGGCGGCGGACTACCAGGGCCTTGAGCTCGCGCTCCGCCTCGTCCGCCAACCGCCTCGCCACCAGCCGCCCGTTGCTATGGCTGGATTGGGCGAACTGCGCCAGCACCACGGCGTCGAGCCGGTCGGTCTTACCCAGCGTTCCCAGCGAACGTGCGAACTCGCGCACCTGGCGCGGGTTTACTACCGCCACCGTCAGGCCTGCGGCATGCAACTCGCTGGCGGCCAGCACCTCCCATCCGCCGGTAGACTCCAGCACCACCGCGCGCGAACCCAGGGCCCGCAGCCGCTCGGCCAACTCCGCGACTCCGCTCGCATCGTTGCTCAGCCGGAAAGTCTCCGCCCCCGGCCACAACCCTACGTCCAGCCACTGCTTCGATATATCGATTCCCGCGTAGACCGCTTCCATGCGCTTGCTCCTCGGGGCTTCACCCATCCTTGCGCACGATGCGGGCTCTGCTCGCCCTGGCGACTGTTCGGGTTATCTTGCCCCTTGCTGTGCGCGGCGGGGAGCCTGGCTGAGCGACGGCCTTTTCCGACCCCGGATGACCTCGGTCTCCCGCCTCCGCTTCTCTCCTCCTACCTGATTCGACATACAAGGATGACCGAAAAAGCGCTCGGGATGAGAGCAGGAGAGCCTTTGTGATCCTGAACGAAGGCACAATGACATCAGAGCTTTCTTTGTGATCCTGAACCGAGGCTTGATACCCGCGAGAGAGCTTTTTTTGTCATCCTGAACGGAGGCTGCCGCAGTGAAGGATCAACGCGAAGCGATTTTTTGGAATTATCGGCGGATCTCCTTGTCCCACGAGCCATGAAAAAGCTTGTGTGCCGGTGAACCCCTGTGCTGACGCTCACAGGAAGATCCATCGCTTCGCGTTGATCCTTCGACGGCGCTCGCGGACTCACTGCGCTCGGATGAAAAGAAGAGGCAGGTTCGTTACCGCCGCGACGAGCCTCACCACGCTCGGGTCGAGGGTTCAGGGCGACGCCGGCGGCAGCTTGGCCGCCAGCACCGCCGCCTTCTGTGCGAAGCCCGAGGCCGCTACGTAATCATTCTCAGTCGCGGCCTTACGGCCGGCCTGCAAAAGATTATTCGCCTGGTCGTAGGTGTTGGCGCTGTCGGCACCCAGTGTGTTGCGGTCGACCTTGGCCAACTTCGCCTCTGTATCGTCGAGTAGATGCTGCGCCCAGTCCTTGGAGGGGCCGTTGGCCAGCGTTACCGTCGCCGTCGGAATCGGCACGGACACGACCGGAGTCGCGACGGCGGCCGGTGCCGCCGGGGCCGGCGGAGACTGCGAACTGGTTTCAGCGGGTGGCTTGACTACAACGGCGGGAGCTACCTGACTTTGAGCGGGTGGTGGAATCTCGGCCGAGGGAGAAGTGTTATTGATCTCTTCGCCCGCGCTTGGCTGATAAGTACGCGTAGCTGGCGCCGGCGCGGGCGCGGGAGCCATGAAGCTCGGAAGTCCCCAGCTTCCGCCGGGCCCGAAGCATCCCGAAAGCCCGAGGCATAGCGCTCCCGCGGCGGCGACGCGCGCCACAAACCGGCCCTTCATTTTTTACCAACCCCCGTTCAGCAGACAGCCCTAGTCGGCACTCACACTTGCCCCCGATCGCAAGGCGCGGCCCTCGACAGGCAGCCGGATCCGCACTGCAGTACCCTCGTTCAGCCTGGAGTCGATGTCCAGCGAACCGCCGTGAAGGTCCACGGCGCGCATCGCCAACGGCAGGCCGACGCCGCTGCCGTTCTTCTTAGTGGTGAAATAAAGCTGAAAGATGTTGTCGAGATGTTCGGGTGCGATTCCCTGCCCGGTATCGGAGACCGAAAGCTCCACGAAGCCGTTGGCCAGCCCGGTGGCTATCGTAAGGCAGCCTCCTTCGGGCATGGCGTCGATCGCGTTCTGCACGATGTTGCGCAACGCTTCCATCAGCACCGCACGGTCCGCTTTTACGATCCCGGCCGCCGGGTCGAGCTCCCATTTGACCCTTATAAGCGGCTCGTTTACGCACCTGGCCACTTCGCTCATCAGATCGTTGGCAGCAACCCGCTCGATTTTCAACTGGCCGGGCCGCATGAACCGCATCAACGCCTCGATCACCTGGTCGATCCGGCTCATCTCTTCGCGCACCGCGTGCACGCGATCTTCGACCGGCCGGGATTCGTGTACGTCCTGGCTGAGGAGCTCGAGTTCGAGCGTGATCGCGTTGAGCGGGTTGCGAATCTGATGGGCGACGCCGGAGAAGACCCCGCCGAGGCGCGCCAGGCGCTCGGAATTATCGACGACAGTTTCGAGCTGCTGGACTGATTCGAGATCGCGCACGATCACGAGCTGCCCCGCGCGTGCGGAATCGCCTCCCAGCGGAAAGATAGAAACCAACAGCCGCGACTTGTCCCGGCCTTGCCCTTCCTCGATCGCCACGTCGCGCAGCTCAGTGGCTGCCGCCTGGGCGGTCCGCACCATCCTGACCAGCGGATGGCTTTCGCCGATCAGCGTGGAGAGCGCCTTGCCCTGCGCGAGGCCGCCGGCCGGAAGTCCCAGGCGCCCCTGTGCCTCGTCGTTGGAGAAGCGCACGATACCGGCCGAGTCGAGCAGCAACACGGCGTCGTCAATCGATCGGAAAATGTTGATGAAACGGCCGCGCTCGTCTTCCCACTGCACGCGGTCCGAGCGTACGCGATGCGACAGCTCGTTGAACTTCCGGGCAAGCGAGCTCAGCTCGTCGCGGCCGCGGATGAGCAGGCTGCTGCTGTCGCGGCCCGCGGCCAGCCGCTCGACCTCCGCGGTGATCGCCGCTACCGGAGCCAGCAGCAGCGCGCCCGCCAGAAGCGCGCCCAGCAGGCTCGTCGCCAGGACCGCGAGCGCTATGAAAAGCACGTTGGCCACCGCGTGGCGCACTTCGGTCGTGATGAGGACGGTTGAGAGGCCGACTTTGATGAGCGCGAACGGATGCTGGTTGATTTCGACCGGGCTGACTATCTCGTAGACGTGCTCGCCCCATAACGGACGGATTCGCGCGAACGGTGACCATCGCGAGGCCGCCTCCCGCAGCTCCGAGAACGGCCGCGGCGCGGGACCGCTGACCGGCTCGCCGCTGGTTCCCGCCACCAGCTCGCCACTGGGAGTTTCCACCCGTGCATAGACCACCGCTTTGCCAAAGGCGCGCGAGGAGGATAACAGGGCGTTCAGCGCTTCGTCCTGGCGCAGGACCGCTATTGGATCGCCCTTGGCATGCTCGAGCGCCGTCCGAATCTGTTCGAAAGTCTGGTTAACCAGCAGGCTGCCCGAGTCACCCAGGCCTGCGACCATCACGCCCACCGCGTGGTCGGCCTCGGCGGCACTGACCGCCAGTACCGCAATTACCAACAGGGGAACGAAGATAGCGGCAATCTTGGTGCGCAGGCCCATAGCCGTAGGTCCCCTCGATCAGCGCGCGGCGGTTGGGCTCCTAAGCTTCGTCGCCCGGTTCCGGCTCGGACTTTTCGGAGTCGGATTTCGCCTGGTAGCGGCCGAGCTTGTTATACAGCGTCTTGGGGCTTATGCCGAGGATCTCGGCGGCCCGCACCCGGTTGCCGCCTGCCATTTCGAGCGTCTTCAGAATAAGTTGCCGTTCGACCTCCCGCAGCGGCTGCCCGACCGGCAATCCCTGCGCCAACCCGTCGGATTCCGCGGCCGCCACTTGCGCCGCGGCTATGGGCGCCAACGTCTCGATCGGCTGCGGTGGCCGCGCGGCGGTCTGCGCTGCCGGTGCCGCGAGGCCGCCGCCCGCGGGCAGGTCATTGACGGTGATGAGCGGGCCGGGACTGACAATCACGGCACGCTCTATTACGTTGCGCAACTCGCGCGCGTTCCCCGGCCACGCCCGCGCCTTCAACGCTTCCAGGCAGGCGTTGTCCACGCCGCTTATCTGCTTGGAGTTGACGCTCGCGAATTCGCGCACGAAATGATCGACCAGCAGCGGCAGATCGTCGAGGCGCTCGGCCAGCCGCGGCAGCGCGATGGTAAACACGTTGAGCCGATAATAGAGATCCTCGCGCAGACGGCCCTTCACGATCGCGTCGGCGAGGTCGCGATTGCTAGCCGCCAGCACCCGTACGTTGAGCGCGATGTCGCTGGTGCCGCCGACCCGGCGGAGCTTGCGGTCCTCGATCACCCGCAGGAGCTTCGCCTGCAGTTCGGGTTTCATCTCGGTGATTTCGTCGAGCAGCAGCGTGCCGCCGTTGGCCAGCTCGAAGCATCCGGCGCGCCGCTGGTCAGCGCCGGTGAAGGCGCCGCGCTCGTGGCCGAAGAGTTCGCTCTCGAGCAGACCCTCGGGCAACGCGGCGCAATTGATTGCGACGTAGGGGCCGTTGCGCCGCGGCGAGGACTCGTGGATGGTGCGCGCCACCACTTCCTTGCCGGTGCCGCTGTCGCCCTGGATGATGACCGAGGCCGAGCTTGGCGCGGCCTGCTCGATCAGCGCCATCACCCGGCGCATCGCCTGCGATTGCCCGATGATCGATCCCAGTTGACCCACGCCCATCAGGCGCAGCCGCAAACGCTGGTTCTCTTCGTTAACCGAAAGATGTTCGCTCAGGTTGTTGAGCGTCTGGCGCAGCCGCGGTGGATCGACCGGCTTGCGCAAGTAGTCGTACGCGCCGAGTTTGATCGCCTGCACGGCGTCGGGAATCTCGCCTTCGCCGGAAATCACGATGGTCATGATTGGGAGGCCGCGCTGCCGAATCTCGCCGAGCACCCCGAGACCGTCTTTTATCGGCAGCTTGAGGTCGAGCAGCAGGATGTGCGGCTCGAAACTCCCGATCAGCTCGACCGCGCGCTGGCCGTCTTCGGCCGCCTCCACTTTGAAACCCCACGAAGCGATCAGCTCGGTCCACGCCTGGCGGGTTCTCGGATGGTCTTCGGCGACCAGTATGCGCTTGGCTTCTGTCATGGCTGATGACGTTCGCGGGCTAAATGATCGGTTCGCAAGGCTCGGCGCAAGGCTCGGATTAGACCCCCAGCGCGCCGGCCCGCGCGCTGAATCAAGAAGGGAATGATATCACGGCTGGAAGCGGCGCAAACAGGGCCACCCGCTGCCCGTCGGAACAGGCCACGTGTAGTATAGCCGCGGCGTGACAGCCCCGGCGCCGCTCCGTATCCTTAACGAGTATGGATATAATCGTGCCCGAGAACGCCGGAGCCGTTCCGGCGGCCGAAGTCCGCGAAATCTCGCGCGATGAGATTCGGCGCCGTCTTCACGATCCTACGCTGGTGGTGCTCGACGTGCTGGCGCATGAAGCCTATGCGCCCGAGCACATTCCCGGCGCAATCAATCTGCCGTTGGCCGAGATAAAAGAGCGCGCGCCGCTGGTGCTGCCCGATCGCGCCGCCGACATCGCCGCCTACTGCGCCAGATTCACCTGAACCGCCGGTGCGCAGGCGGTCGGCCTGCTTCAGCAGATGGGTTACACCAACGTGCGTCACTACCACGGCGGTATCGCCGACTGGAAGGAGGCTGGACTGCCGGTCGAGAGCGCACCGGCGCCGGCCGCACCGTCGCCATCGATCGAGCCGCGGTCAGCAGCGGAATCCGTGCCGATCGCGCCACGGCGCATCAGGCCCGAGCAGCGCACGGTTTCGCGCAGCCGGCAATGGGGAAATGCGCTGCTCGATTTGATCGAGAGCCTGTCGGCCGCGCAAATCTTTTTCGTATGGCTCGGGATGGTCCTGGTGTGCGGATGCCTCTACTGGCTGACCGGGTTTTCGCGCCGGCCCGGACTGGTCGATAGCGGCCGGCCGATAGCGGGGACGCTCGAAGGGCTGCTCAGCGCGCTCTACTTCAGTTTCGTCACAACCACCTCGGTCGGCTACGGCGACGTGTTGCCGCTCGGACCGGTGAGGATTCTCTCGATTTTCGAGGCGGTCACCGGACTGCTTATTTTCGGCGCGCTGGTCGCGAAGTTCGTCTCGCGCCGCCAGGACGAACTGGTGCGCGACATCTACAACGTCACCTTCGAGAACCGGCTTGACCGCGTGCAGACCAACCTTCACCTGGTGCTCTCGGAACTGCAATCGATCGCGACGCTGTGTGACGAAGGCGTAGCTCAGCCGCAACGGGTCGGCGCGCGGCTGGAGAGCGCGGTGCTGGTGTTCGGTGGCGAACTTCGCGCGATCCATTCGCTGCTGTACAGCCCGCAACGCGCGCCGAGCCGAGACGGTGCTGGAAGCGATTCTGATCGCGCTCGCTTCGGCGCTGCGCACGCTGAGCGACCTTCTGACCTGCCTGCCGGTCGGGTTTCGATCGTTCACCGACGCTTCAGAACGCGCTGAAGAACATCTGTGCGCTGGCCGACGACATCTGCGCCGAATGCGTCCCGCAGGTCTACGCGCGGGGGCTCACGGTCTGGATGGATCGGATCCAGGAGACCGCGCGCAAGATTGTTTGATCCGGCAAGATTGTTCGATCTGGAAAGAATTTGTTTGATTAGCTGGTGCCGCGCTAATGATGTGACGCGCGGCTTGGTGCGCGGCTTTCCGCGCGTGGATGATCAGGTAAAAAATAAAAAACCCGCATAGGCGCGGGTTTTTTGGTTGCGGGGGAGGGATTTGAACCTTCGACCTCCGGGTTATGAGCCCGGCGAGCTACCAGACTGCTCCACCCCGCCCCGGCATACTATCGGCGTGCGACGAGCCGGGTCAACACGACTCGTCGCGGATGCCGCGCGCCGCATCGCATGGCGCATCGCCGTGGCGACTATGACTCGCCGGCCGCGCGCATAATCCGCATCAGATTGTTCGGCGCGTAAAACTCGGAAATCGGGACAGTCGTGGCGACCGTGCCCATGAAGCGTCGCGTATCTTCGGGGTTGCCGCTTAGCGCGGCCAGCAACGCCTGCACCATCGGCGGCGGACCTTCCAGCCGCGCCAGATCGCAGGTGAAGCGGTAGTGGTCTATCGAGGCCGCGTTGCGCGCGCTTTCATAGCGCGCGAGCGCCTGCTCCATCGGTTCGCGCCCGGCGAGTCCCGCGCCGGCAGCTTCGGCCAGCAATTCGGCGTCGCGCAGCGCGTCCGTGATGCCATAGCCGGTGATCGGATCCTTGTGATATCCGGCGTCGCCCACCAGCGCCCAGCCGGGGCCGTATGGCTTGCGGAAATAATTCGCGATCCCAGCCGTGCCGACGAAGCGCTCTTCGCGCCTGCCCGCGCGCACCCGCTCGCAGAGGTCCGGCGTCGATTCCAGCGTGCTGAAGAAACCGCCCTCGATATTGGCGCGCCAGGCCTCGAACTCGGCCTTGGGCCGCTCGATCGCTATGCAGGCGAGCCCGTCGTTGGTGGGAAAACCGAGCGTCGAGCATCCGGGACGCGGATGAACTTCGCACGCGCTCAGGCGCACGCCGCTGAAATACGCATAGTAGCCGCAGGTCAGTCCGGGCACCGTATCGTATTCGAGTGGTTCCACCGCGCGCGCGACTGTCGACCAGGGACCGTCCGCGCCGATCACGATTTGCGCATGCTCGCGAGATTCCCTACCGGCGCGAAGATCGCGCCCGCGAATTCCATTTACGCGGCCGTTCTCCCAACTCAGAGCTTCAACCACGAACCCGTCGCGTACTTCGACGCCGGCCCGCGCCGCGGCGTCGAAGAGAATTTTGTCGAGCAATACACGCCGCGGACATAGCGCGATCGCGGTACCCTCGTAGGGCACCGGCGCGCCTTCGAGCGCGACCGAACCGGCGTCGAGCCGGATGCGCTCGATCGGCGGGCAGTTGGTGGCGAGCACCGCGTCCAGCAGGCCCCATCGCGAGAGGCGCGCAACGCCGGGCTGATGGATGTAGTGGGTCGACATTATGTCGCTGGGAAACGTCGTCCGGTCCACCAGCAGCACCCGATGGCCCGCGCGCGCGAGCAGCATCGCGGTCGGTGCCCCGGCGCATCGCGCGCCCACTACAATCGCGTCATACATGATTCGATTCCGTCAGCAGCGGGCTCCGTCGATCGGACATTCCGTGAATCGGAAATTCCGTCAGTCGGGTATTCCGTCAATCAGGAACGATACGCAAATTACACTCGCGATGGACGCGGCCGAACTCGT
Organism: uncultured delta proteobacterium; assembly: GCA_963755905.1. Taxonomy (GTDB): domain Bacteria; phylum Desulfobacterota; class Binatia; order Binatales; family Binataceae; genus JAKAVN01. The sequence goes on along the minus strand of CAVWLM010000001.1, from coordinate 777,191 downwards.
TCACCTCTTTTTCGATCGCGGTCGGATTCGGTCCGGGCTCGCCCAACATGGTCTGCTTGGCGGTGGCCACGTCCATCCCGTCGGCCTCGACGGAAAGGTTGTGGTCGTCGCACATGATAAATGCCATCGTCGAAAACGCTCCTGTCGCGCAAAACGTTCCTATCGTACAAAAGATCCTTTCGTCGAAAGTCCTGGCGCAAAAACGCGCCTGGCGAATTCGATCACGCTAGCCGAAAGCGCCGCCCCTGTCAGCACGGTTCCAGCCGCGGCGCCGCCGTTTACCGATCGCGCGAGGTTTGTGGTAGTCGATAGCGGTTGGCAACGACACAGATCCGGAGCGTATTGCGATGAGCCTTAAAGATACCGCCGCCGTGGTCGGAATCGGCGAACTGAAGCCCACCAAAGAGGCGCCGCCCGACGCGACCGCGCTCGGCCTGATGGCGAACGCCGCGGCCGAAGCTATCGCGGACGCGGGACTGGAGACCAAGGACATCGACGGATTCCTGTGTGGGATGGCGTTCGCGGACGCCGGCATGCTCTATCCGGCGAGCGTCGCTGAGGTGATGGGAATCAATCCGCGGATGCTCAACCAGGTCGATATCGGCGGCGCGAGCCCGGCCGGGATGGTATGGCGGGCGGCCGCGGCGATTCATGCCGGAATGTGCCAGGCGGTGCTGTGCGTGGTCGGCGATCTCAACAAGTTCGGCGATCAGAAGCCGCCGGTCATCTCGGTGCAGCGCGAGTTCGAGGCGCCCTACGGAAATATTGGCGCCAATTGCGGCTATGCGATGATCGCCAATCGCCACATGTACGAGTACGGAACAACGGCGCCGCAGATGGCGAAGGTTGCGGTCGACCAACGCAAAAGCGCGGTCAGGAATCCGCTCGCGACTTTCAACGACCGCGAACTTACGATCGACGACGTGCTCAATTCGCGCATGATCGTCGACCCGCTCCATCTCTACGAAATTGTCAGCCCATGCAGCGGCGGGTCGGCGGTCGTGGTGGTCTCGCCCGAGATCGCCCGGCGCGCCGAGCATCCGCCGGTCTGGCTGCTCGGCGCCGGCGAGTACTCCAATCACGCGTCGATCACCTATGCGCCGTCGCTGACCGACTCTCCAGTCAAAGTCGCGGCCGCGGCGGCGTTCGAGATGGCCGGTGTGACGCACAAGGAAATCGACCTGGTCTGTCCGTACGACTGCTACACCATCACGGTGATCGTGACGCTTGAAGATGCCGGCTTCTGTAAAAAAGGCCAGGGCGGCAACTTTGTGTGGGATCACGATCTTTCGTACGCAGGCGACTTTCCGTGCAATACCCATGGCGGCCAGCTTTCCTTCGGGCAGCCCGGCCTGGGCGGCGGGATGAGCCATGTGACCGAGGCGGTGCGCCAGTTGATGGGCCGCGGCGGCGAACGTCAGGTCAAAAACGCGCGGCTCGCCTACGTCAACGGCAACGGCGGGATCATGAGCGAGCAGGCAAGCCTCATCCTGGAGCGGCGATCATGAGCGCGTACATCAAGCCATTGCCCAAGCCGACGCCGACCAGCCGTCCGTTCTGGGAGGCCGCGCGGCGCCACGAGCTGAAACTTCAGCGCTGCGCCGCGTGCGAGGCGTATATCTATTATCCGCGCGCGCGATGCCCGCATTGTTTTTCGGATCGTCTTGGATGGGAGCGCGTCAGCGGACGGGGCAAGGTCTACAGCTACACGGTGGTGCGCCGCGCTTCGAGCCGCTCATTCGCGGATCAACCCTACGTGCTGGCGATCGTCGAGCTGGAGGAGGGGCCGCGGATGACGAGCAATATCGTGGCCGCGCCAGAGAGCGTCAAGGTCGGGATGCCGGTGACGGTGCAGTTCGACGACGTGACCCCCGAGCATACGCTGGTCAAGTTCAAGCCGGCCTGAACGGCGCGGGCGTCAGGCGAGCAGCACCGCGACAATCCCGGTCAGAAAAATTCCGTCGAAGGTGCCTGCGCCGCCGATCGACGCGACCGGCGCCCCAAGCTCGCTCAGCCGTCCGAGGTTCATCAGGTCCGCGCCGATGAGCGTCCCCAGCACACCGCTGACATAGGCGATTGCGTCGGCATGATGCGGAACGCCGCCGCTCAGAAACATTCCCGCAAGCGCCGCGACGATCGGCGGGATAAACATCGGCGTCGCGATGCCGACTCCCGGAATCGGCCGCGCCGCGCGATGCACGACGAAGCTTACGATCGCGGTTCCCACAGCCGCCTGCAGAAACACCGCCGGATGGGCCGACAGTATCCAGGCGCTGATGCATAGCGGCACGATCGCGCCACCCACGTTTATCGCCACCACCGTCGAACGTCCCGCCGCCGCGCGCTCCGGCACCCGGTAGCGCATCCCGAAGTAGCTCACCACGTCCGGCGAGGAAGGCGCGCCGCCCCCGTCGCCGCCCTCGATGCGCGAGATGGGGATGTTGATGTAGCTGCCGAGCAGGCTGACGATCAGCGCCCAGAAGGCCGCATGCGGCGGCAGGCCGAGAGCGTTGAAGGCGTAGTTGATCGCGCCGAGCTCGAGCAATCCGAACACGATTGCGAGTACGACGAAAAAGACGATCGCGTACAGAAAGAGGAATGGCGCGAAGAACATGGTGGGCGATGATACCAAGCCGCCGTTTCCGAGGCACGCTCCGCCCGCGGCGGCATATCGCCGCGACTCTTTGTGCCCGGCGCGCCGGCGGGTAAGATCGCGCGCAAGACATCATGAATCAAACCCAACGCGACGAACTGCTCGCCTTGCTCGCGCGCGAGTCCTTCTTCGAGCGCCCCGCGGTAACTCTGACCTCGGGGCGTTCCTCGAACTACTACATCGACGCCAAGCGCACGCTTTATCTGCCGCGCGGCGCGTACCTGGCCGGCGAGCTGATGCTCGAACTGGTGCTGGCCGAAGGAATCGAACAGATCGGAGGGATGGCGGCGGGCGCGCTGCCGGTCACCGACGCGCTGATTGCCGCGGCGCATCATCATGGCGCGAACCTGCGCGGGTTCTTCGTGCGCAAGGAGATAAGAACGCACGGCCTGCAACAGCAGATCGAGGGCGCGTTCCGGAGCGACCTGCGCGCGGCGGTGATCGACGATACGATCACCACCGGCGGCTCGAGCCTCCAGGCGGCCGCCGCACTCAAGCAGGCCGGCGCGGCGGTGGCACATGCCTTCGCGCTGGTCGACCGCGGCGAAGGCGCGGCCGCGGCCTTCGCCGCGGCCGGGCTGAGCTACCGCTGGCTGTTCACCGCCGAAGAGGTGCGCGCCGAGCGCGCACGCGCCGGCGGTGGCTGAGCGCCGCCGGCCGGCGGTACGGACACTGGCGGCTACGCGGGTCGCGCCGCCAAGCGGCGCGACCCGCGTAGCCGCCGTCTTCGGCGATCCGGTCGAGCATTCGCTCTCGCCCGCGATGCACAACGCGGCGTATGCCGCGCTGGGCATCGATCGGGTCTACTTGGCCTTTCATGTTACGCCGCCGGCGCTCGCCGCGGCGCTACGCGCGCTTCCCGCCCTGGGAATCGTTGGAGTCAATCTGACCGTGCCGCATAAGGAGCGAGCGCTTACGATGGCCGCGAAGCTCAGTGCGGAGGCGCGAATGCTCGGCGCGATCAATTGCGTCGTGAACCGGCCTTCGGGGCTCTATGGCGATAACACTGACGCGCGCGGTCTCGAGCGCGACCTCCGCGGCCTCGGCGTGGCGCTCGAGGGCGCGACAGCGCTCGTGATCGGGGCGGGCGGAGCGGCCGCCTCGGCGATCGTCGCCTGCCTGCGCTGCGGCGCGAGCGAGGTTGCGATTGCCAATCGCACTCGCGCGCGCGCCGCGGCGCTGACGCGCCGGCTGCGGGCGCGGCTCCCGCGCGCGCTACGCGGCGCGGCGCTTTCCGTGCGCGGACTCGACGCGCTCGCCGATACGGAGTTGCTCGAGCGCGCCGCGATCGTCATCAACGCAACGCCGATGGGCCTCACCTCGGCCGGCTTCGCGCGAATCGAATACGCGCGCACGCGGCGCGAATGTTTTTTCTACGATCTCATCTATGCGGCTCAGCCAACCGCCTTCCTGCGGCCGGCGATCGCGCTCGGCCGCAATGCGGCCGATGGCGCCGGGATGCTGGTGAATCAAGGCGAATTGGCGTTCGAGCTCTTCAACGGCGTGACGCCGCCGCCGGGCGTGATGCGCCGCGCGCTGTGGGAGCGCCTGGGCCGCAAAGATTAGCTACCCCGACGTGCCACCAAAGGGACCCTCACCCGCACCCTCTCCACCTATCATCGCGGGCGAGGGCTCACAGGGCTTGGAATTGGCAGGTGAGAATTCTGCCAACGGCTCTTCGCATTCAGAGCAACTCGGAGAACTTTCGTTTCCGACAAATCTTATGAGTTTCGGGGGACGCGTCAGCTTCAAGGGCCTGAAGATTGCTGAGGCTGATCCTCCGTTGGCCGTTCTTCTGGAGTTTGCCGCATTTTTCCCAAACGCGTGCACCGGGGCCGTTGTATATAAGCCTAATCTCCATTTTTGAAAGTTGAAGGACAATCAAGTGATCTGGTTTGCCATAGATTCCAACGCCACCGCTCCCACCTGTCAATTTGATCTGGACGAGTGTGCCGTCGTGCGCTCTGGCGTCGTGGGTTTCAGCGCCGGACGCCAGGAGTTCGAGGTCGAAGGCATAAGCGGCGACGACCTCGCCAATACAGCCCACCAAGTGACCGTCGAGAGTGAACCTGCGCCCTTCAGCGGCAAACTCGCGATCTAAGCCGACCACAGACAGATACAATTGCTGGACAAGATTGTGAAACCTACGCCGTCGTCCCTCGTCCCATTCTCTAGGCTGCGCCTGTAGCGATGTGCCCGACGGATCAGCCAACGAGCGACCGACGATGCCCACCAAAGCTCCGGAAGGAAAACCCTCTGGCTAGCCGAACATCTCTTTGAGTTTGTCGACGAAGCCCTTGGAGAGCGGATGATTGACGGCCTCGCCGTCGATACCCGCGAACTCTTCGAGCAACTCGCGCTGGCGCGCGGTGAGCCGCCGCGGAGTCTCGACCACCATTCGTACGAGCTGGTCGCCGCGTCCATAGCCGTGCAGATCGGGAAAGCCCTTGCCCTTGAGCCGGAAGACTTTGCCGGATTGCGTGCCGGCCTGGATTTTCAGCTTGACCTTGCCGTCGAGCGTCGGCACTTCGACTTCAGTGCCGAGGGCGGCCTGCGGAAAACTCACCGGCAGCTCAATCACTACGTCGTTTTCCTGGCGTACAAAGAGCTCGTGCTCTTTGACGTGGACCACCACGTACAGGTCGCCCGACGGGCCGCCGGCCCATCCGGCCTCACCCTCACCGCGCAGCTTAAGGCGCGAGCCATTGTCGACCCCCGGCGGAATCCTTACCGAAAGCGACTCTGGACGGCGGATACGTCCCTGGCCCTGGCACTTCGGGCACGGGTCGGCAATGATCGTGCCCTCTCCGCGGCATTGGCCGCAGGTGGTGGCGATGGAAAAAAAGCCCTGCTGGGTGCGAACCTGCCCTGTGCCGCGACAATTGGGGCAGGGGCGTGCGCCCTCGGTTCCCCCTCGGGCACGAGTTCCGGAGCAGGCTTCGCAGGTCGCGAGACGCTGGAACTTGATGACCTTCTCGGAACCTCGCGCCGCTTCCTCGAATTCGACTTCGAGGTCGTAGCGCAGGTCCTCGCCGCGCCGCGACCGCGAGCGGGTGCGTCCGCGGCCGGTACCGAAGAAGTCACCGAAGATGTCGGAGAAGACTTCCTCGAAGCCCTGAGTGAATTCGAAACCGAAGCCGTTGCCCTGAGGTCCCTGGAACGCGGCGTGACCGTATCGGTCATACTGAGCACGCCGTTCAGGGTCGGACAGTACCTGGTAGGCTTCATTTAGCTCTTTGAAGCGCTCTTCGGCCTGCTTATCACCGGGATTACGGTCGGGATGAGATTGGACAGCGAGGCGGCGATAGGCTTTCTTGAGATCTTCTTCGCCCGCGCCGCGCTCGACGCCCAGAACCTCGTAATAATCGCGCTTTTTGGCCTGGGGCGGCATCCGCGCAATATAGACTACGCCGCGGCCAAAAGTAAGCGGAGCCCTGTAACTTGTTCACAGGATCGCGCCGAGGTCGACTGCTTTAGCATCTGATTCAACAACTAGTCCTTACTTTACCTCTTTAAAGTCGGCGTCGACCACGTCTTCCTTAGGCCCTTCGTTTGGTTGACCGCCGCCCGCCTCTCCGGCGTCCTCAGCGTGGCCGTCGTTTCCGGTAGGGCCGCCGGCACCAGCCTGAGCCCCGGCGGACTGCCGGGTCTTGCTGTACATCACCTCGGCCAGCTTGTGCGAAGCGGTCATCAGGGCCTCAGTGGTACGGTTTATCTCGTCGAGATCCTTGGATTCCAGCTTGCTTTTGGCTGCTTCGAGCGCTTCTTCGACCGATTTGCGCGAAGCCTCGTCGAGCGCCGCACCATTCTCCTTCAGCGTCTTTTCGGTGGTGTAGACCAGGTTGTCGAGTTTGTTGTGCGCCTCGGCCAACTGACGGCGCTGATGGTCGTCCGCCGCGTGCTGTTGAGCCTCGCTCACCATCCGCTTGATCTCGTCCTCGTTCAGTCCCGAGGAAGCGGTGATCTTGATCGACTGCTCCTTGTTCGTGCCAAGGTCTTTGGCGTGGACGTTGACGATGCCATTGGCGTCGATATCGAAGGTGACCTCGATTTGCGGCAGGCCACGCTGGGCTGGCGGAATCCCAATCAGATCGAATTGGCCCAGCAGCTTGTTATCGGCCGCCATCTCGCGCTCGCCCTGAAAGACCCGGATAGTGACCGCGGTCTGGTTGTCCTGGGCGGTCGAGAAGATCTGGCTTTTGCGGGTCGGAATGGTGGTGTTCTTGTCGATGAGCTTGGTGAACACGCCGCCCAGCGTTTCAATACCCAGCGATAGTGGCGTCACGTCGAGCAGCAGGACGTCCTTGACCTCGCCCTTGAGCACGCCGGCCTGAATCGCCGCGCCTATCGCGACGACTTCGTCGGGATTGACGCCCTTATGGCCTTCCTTGCCGAACAGCTTGCGTACGCGTTCCTGCACCGCCGGCATACGGGTCATCCCGCCCACCAGCACGATCTCGTTGATGTCGCTGGCGCGCAGTCCCGCGTCCTTCAACGCGGTCAGACAAGGCTGATCGAGCCGGTCGAGCAGGTCGGAACACAAGGCTTCGAGCTTGGCCCGGGTGAGCTTTATGTTGAGATGCTTGGGGCCCGACTGGTCCGCGGTGATGAAGGGCAGGTTGATGTCGGTTTCCATCACCGTGGAGAGTTCCATCTTGGCTTTTTCGGCGGCTTCCTTCAGACGCTGCAGAGCCATCCGGTCCTTGCGCAGATCGATTCCCTGGTCCTTGCGAAACTCGTCGGCCAGATAATCGATGACGCGCTGGTCGAAGTCCTCGCCGCCGAGGAAGGTGTCGCCGTTGGTCGCCTTGACCTCGAACACGCCGTCGCCAATCTCGAGGATAGACACGTCGAAGGTGCCGCCCCCGAGATCGAAGACGGCGATCTTTTCGTCCTTTTTCTTGTCGAGACCGTAGGCGAGCGAGGCCGCCGTGGGCTCATTGATAATGCGCAACACGTTGAGCCCGGCGATCCGGCCGGCATCCTTGGTGGCCTGACGCTGGCTGTCGTTGAAGTAAGCGGGCACCGTGATGACCGCCTCGCTTACCTTTTCACCGAGATAGTCCTCGGCGGTCTGCTTCATCTTTTGCAGGATGAATGCGGAAATCTCAGGCGGACTGTATTTCTTGCCGCGTATTTCCACCCAGGCCGCACCGTCTTCGTTGCGCACGACCTTGTAGGGCAGCACCTTGAGAGCCTTCTGCACCTCGGGGTCTTCAAACCGCCGCCCCATCAGGCGCTTTATCGCGGATACCGTGTTGGTCGGGTTGGTGATCGCCTGGCGGCGCGCGATTTGTCCTACCAGCCGTTCCCCGGAATCCGTAAATGCGACTACGGACGGGGTGGTGCGGGCACCCTCGGAGTTGGCGATAACGACGGGGTCGCCCCCTTCCATCACCGCAACGCAACTATTGGTCGTGCCCAGGTCGATTCCGATTACTTTTGCCATTGTTTAAGAAGCCTCTGACTTTACCAAATAATCACTATTTAATTGTTTTCAACGCCGCCGTCGCCGTCTTCGCCATTCTTTCGTGATAGATGCGACGGGGCCTTGGCCACCGCGACGCGCGCCGGGCGCAACACGCGCTCGCCGACCTGGTAGCCGCGATGGAATTCATTGATGACCGTATTGGGCGGATGCTCACCGCTCTCGACGTGATCGACGGCCTCATGAAACTGCGGATCGAACGGCCGGCCCACCGATTCGCGCGGAACCACCCCGTTGGCGCGCAGAAAGTCGAGCAACGAGCGCAGCACCATCTCGACCCCCTCGACGATAGGCTTGCCGTTGCCGCCGCCGCGTGCGGCTTCGACCGCGCGCTCAAGGTTGTCGGTTACGGGTAAAAGGTCGCGAAGAAGATTCTCGCGTTGAAGACGAACGGTATCCTCGCTCTGCTGGCGAGTCCGTTTGCGGACGTTTTCAGTGTCGGCCAAGGCGCGCAGATATTTGTCCTTGAGCTCGGCTATCTCTTTGTCTTTATTGGCGATCTGCTCGCGCAGCGCGGCCATATCCGCGGACTGCGGCGCGGTTATGTCGTCCTGACTCAGCTCGATCGGGCTCGCGGCTGGATCGTCGCCCAGTTTATGCTCATCGTGGCCCATGCTCCACTCGGCTCCAGAATCGCGTTGGCGATACTTTTCGTCTTTATGTTTGCTCATCTGATCTAAATGCGTGGATGCGTGGCAGCGTAAGTGCGCGCAACTTTCAGGATGCCTCCTGAACAAAGATAAGCATTATTCCATGCGATGCCAGCCTTTGTGGTGGATTTTCAGAAATTCGTCCGGCGCCCGTCATGCCGGCTCAGGCAGTACTGGGGCGGCGATAAAAGCGGAGCGGAGCCTGTACGTTCCTGGCTCCGCTCCACTCTTTTATCGTCACTGCGCGTGGCTTAACCGCGCGCCCGCGCAGCACAAGCCGTCCAGTGATACTGGAAGTTAATGGTAATCGTGATGCGCCTGCTCTCGCGAGGCGATCCAGTCCGGATGATGTTGTTGCACCCACGCATGATTGTTCTGAACCCACCAGGTACGATCGTGCCATTGATGCTGCGCGTCGTAGTCGCCCACTCGCGGCGGCGGTACGTATGCGTAGCCCGGCGGCCGGGCGTATTGGTATGCGGGTGCCGGAGCGTAAGCGTATGGCGCCGGCTGCGCATAATACGGATGGCCGCCGCCGTAAAAGCATGCCTGGAGCGAGACCGCGGCGGCTACGAAAGCCAACCCTTTCAAGCCTCCGATAATTTTTTTCCTCATCGTCATCGTCATATCCCTCAACCCAAGGCGAGAGCATCAAGGATGCCAGCGGCGGAAGCCCTTGGATCGCGCGGCTTTTGCGAATCGAGAGGGAGCGAGTACCCCGAATTTTCCGGGCGGTACCCCAAGCGGTACACCAAAAGGTACACGCGGCGGGGGATACCCGCGCCGAACGTGCTAATGGCTTACTTAAGTGCGGTTTTACAGTGCGGCCGGCTTTTTGTAGTGTGACGTAACCGGCCTCAATCCCAAGCGTACTTGGCCGCGCCCCATGGAGGTTTAAACGATGCCCGACAAACCGCGGATGCTCGAAGGTTATCGAGTCCTGGACTTCACCCAATTCGTTGCGGGCCCGACCTGTACGCGGGTACTGGCTGAGATGGGCGCCGAAGTTATCAAGGTGGAACTCGCTCCGGCGGGCGATCGCATGCGCGCAGCCGGCCTCAAGCCGCTCTCGCCCGAGTACAAGGATTCCAGCCAGAGCACCTATTACTTCCAGCACAATCACAGCAAGCTCAGTCTCGCCGTCAACATCAACAAGCCCGGCGCGCGCGAGCTAATCTATTCGATGATCCCGAAGATCGACGTGGTGGTGGAAAATTACGCTCCGGGGATTATCAAGAAGATGGGTTTCGGCTACGACGAGCTGCGCAAGCGCAATCCGAAGATCATCATGTGCTCGATCTCCGCGCTCGGGCAGAGCGGGCCGCTCGCCTACAAAGTGGGCTACGACTACATGGGACAGGCCTATGCCGCGATAACCGACGGGATCGGCGAGACCGATCGCGCGCCCTCGGTCGTCACGATGGCGATCGGCGACGTCTCGACCGGGATGTCGGCCGCGATGGCGGTGGGCTTCGCGCTGTTGCATCGCGAACGCACGGGCGAAGGCCAGTACCTGGACGCCTCGATTCTCGATACTTACTTCCACATGCACGAGGCCAACGTGCCGCTGGTCTCGATGCGCGGTGGCAAGTACCGTCCCACCCGCGGCGGCTCGCAGCATCCGGGCGGCGGCCCCACTGGCATTTTTCGCTACAAGGACGATCAGTATGTCTTCCTGGCCGTGATGCCGCATCAGTGGGCGCAGTTGGTGCGCGCGATGGGCAAGCCGGAGTTGGCGACCGATCCACGTTTTCGCGGCGCTCGCGGGCGGCGCGACAACAACAATGCGCTCAAGGAAATCATCGAGAGCTGGCTTGGCAGCTTTCCCACGCGCGACGCGGCGCTGGCCGTGCTCGACAAGGAACGCGTCGCCTGCGCGCCGGTGCTGTCGCTCAACGAGGCGATGGAGCATCCGCACCTGCGCGCGCGCAATACCGTGCGCCGCGTGAATGATCGCTTCCTCGGCGACCTCGACATTCCCGGCGTGCCGGTTAAGTTCTCGGCCTGGCCCGACAAGCTCGACGTGCGCGCCGCGTTGCTCGGCGAGGACAACGAGCGTGTGCTGCAAGAAGTGCTCGGAGCGTCGGACGATCGGATAAGAGCCCTGTATTCCGAGGGCGTGCTGGTGCGCGACCCGGTGCTCGAGCCCGCGGCGGAGAGCCGGGCGTCTTGAAGCGGCGGCCCTGAAGTACAGAGTTCCACCTGGTTACGTTCGCATCGGGGCGTGGCGTGGGCGATGGCGACGGAAGATCGAACAACCTCAGTCGCTGGAATGGATCGTCAAAGTGTCGATCACCTTTTGACCACCACCCGCGCCGTTCGCCGGCGCCTGGATCTTGCCCGTCCGGTCGACCCGGAGGTCCTGAAGGAGTGCATCGAAATCGCAATCCAGGCGCCCACCGGATTGATCGGCCAGACCTGGGATTTTCTGTTGGTTACCGATCCCGATAAGCGCGCGCGGTTGGCCGACATTTATCGCCGCGCGGTCGCCCCGTACAACGAAGGAAAAGAGGTTCCCGACCGTTATCTTTCGATGGTCTCCAAACTGCCGCTGGATACCAGGCGTAAAAACGAACTCGCCAGAATGTTTCAAACTTCCGACTATCTGACGGCCCATCTGCATCAGGTCCCGGTGCTCGCACTGGCCTGCGTCAAGGGACGGGTCGAGAATGCCGGTCCGGGATCGCAAGCCTCGCTCTATGCTTCGATCTTTCCGTGCGTATGGTCGTTTCAGCTTGCGCTTCGATCGCGGGGCATCGGCTCCGTCTTGACCACCGTTCACATTTGCTACGAACGCGAAGTCGCGGACCTCTTTAACATCCCTGCTGACGTTACCCAGGCGGCGCTGCTGCCGATTGCCTATTTCATAGGTGCGGACTTCAAGCCCGCCCCGCGAGAGCCCGGGACCACCCGCACTCACTGGAACCGATGGAATCGCGCGACGTAAAAGTCAGGCGCGCTTGCGGCCTATCATCTCCGTAACGCGAATTCGCGCGCTCAAGCACGTTCGAGAATCGCCGCCAACTCTCGCAATAACGCGGCGCCGTCGCCGCGCCATGCGCTCCCGTGCATGCATGCGAGTACCGCGGGCTGCGTCGCCGCCAGCCGCTCGAGCAACGCCCGCGAATCGCGCGAGTGCGAGAAGTAATCCAGATGCGAGCGCAGCGCTTCGCTTGGCCCGAGGATGTCCGTCTCGGTCAGCGGCGGCGGTTTGCCGCCCGGCTGCGTGAACAGGTCGCCGCACAATAGTGTGCGAGTGCTCTGTTCCATCAAGTATCCGCATTCCCAGCCGTGCGGCATGTGCGGCATATCCAGCCATTTGACCTCGTGCTTGCCGAGCGAGAGCGTTTCACCGTCGGCCATCTCCCGCGGCGGCCGGTCGGCGACGTCGCGAACCGAAGTCATCGCCGCGATTCGCCCGCAAAGCGCCGCCGCATGGGGCGCCGCCGCAAGCCATTCATTGAGCGAGCCGCATTCGTCGGCTTCGAAATGGGACAGCGCGACGTAGCGCAGCCGGGCCAGTGGAATCACTGAGGCGACCGCCTCGCGCACCAGCGGGAAAAGCTGGCGCCCTCCCATGTGAAACAGCAACGCTTCATCGTCGGCGATCAAGTACTGGTTGAACGTGAAGCCCCCGGGGATTGCGTCGATCGGCGTGCTGATCCGGTAAATCCCGTCCGCGATCTCGTTGACGTTGGTTCCCGACTGCGCGTTGGTAATCGGCATCTTGTCCTCCGCGTGACCCGCCGGCGCGGGCACGATCAATAAACACCGTCTGGCGCAACCGCCACTATAGACCGGGGCCACCGTGTTTGACACGTGCGGCGAGGCGGAGTTACACCCGGATGACTCCAGGGAGAGCCGGACAAACAAGCGGAGGAATGCTGCCATGGCTGAGAGCACTGCTTCACGAATCATCGCGGTCACCGACGTCGAATGGAAGGCGCACGCGACGGTGCCGGGCCTGCGACAGAAGGCGCTCTGGTCCGATCCCGCAACCGAGCGTCGAGCGGTGCTGTCCCGCTTCGAGCCGGGCGCGACCCTGCCGATGCATCGCCATGCCGGCGACGAAATCCTGTACGTGATCGAGGGCGCGATCGCCGACGAAGCCGGCACGGTGAGCGCGGGCAACATGAGTTATCGGCCCGACGGCTGCGTGCATAACGTCAGCAGCAAGCACGGTGCGACTGTACTGGCGGTGATCACCGGCGGAATCGAACCGGCGAGCGAACTGGGCGGCGCGCCGCGCTCGCGGCCCTTCGCGCTCAGCGAGATCCCCTGGCGTGACACGCTTGCGGGCGTGCGCCAGAAGCTAATCTGGGAGGACAAGGCCACCAACCGGCGCGCCGTGCTGGTGTTGTTCGAGCCCGGCTCAAAGCTGCCGCGCCATCGCCACACCGGAGAGGAATTGCTCTACATGATCGAGGGATCGCACGCGGACGAAAGCGGCGAAGTCGCGACCGGCAACATGAGCCTGCGGCCCGACGGCTGCACGCACAGCGTGAAGTCGCGCAACGGCGCCGTCTCGCTCGCGTTCCTGTGGGGCGGAATCGAGATGGTGTAGCTTTTCGAGTCGATTGCGTTCCCGCCCTCGCGCGCATCGCTTGCTGCAGAGGGACATCGCGAGGGTGCGTAATCCCGGTGATATCAGGGCCGGCAATATGGCTGATGAAACGTTCAAGCTCGAAGAGACGACGATCGCGGACATCCATCGAGCGTTTCGCAATCGGAGTCTTACCTGCCGGCAACTCGTCCAACGCTACCTAGACCGAATCGAGGCGTATGACAGGAAAGGGCCGGCGCTCAACTCGATCGTGAACGTCAATGATAATGCCCTTGCGGAAGCGGATCGCCTGGACGATTCGTTTTCGCGCACCGGAACATTTGCCGGGCCGCTCCACGGGATTCCCGTCGTCGTCAAAGACCAGGCCGAGACCAAGGGGATCGTCACGACCTTCGGTTCGATCGCCCTCGACGGCTATATCCCCAGGGAAGACGCGACCATTATCGCCAAGCTCAAGGAAGCCGGAGCGATTGTCCTGGCGAAATCCACGATGCCGGATTTCGCGACTTCCTGGTTCGGGTTTTCGTCGAAGAGCGGCGAAACCAAAAATCCTTACGTGCTGGACCGTGACCCCGGCGGTTCGAGCAGCGGCACCGGCGCCGCCGTGGCGGCAAACCTGGCAACGGTTGGAATCGGCGAGGACACCGGCGGCTCGATCCGCGAACCCGCCAGCTTCAATAACCTGGTTGGTGTTCGCGTGACCCCGGGTTTGATCAGCCGGGCGGGCATGTCGCCCCTGGTCGTCTTCCAGGACACGGCCGGTCCGATGACCCGTACGGTGACCGACGCCGCGATCCTGCTCGACGCGTTGGTGGGCTACGATCCAAAGGACCCCTACACGTCGGCCTATGCGATCGCCGGGCACACCGGAAGCTATACTCGGCATCTCGATCGCGACGGCCTGCGAGGCGCCCGGATTGGCGTCTTGTCGCAGGTCTTTGGGAGCGACAGCGATTCGGACGCCGCGCAGGTCAACGCATTGGTCAGGGCGGCTATCAAGCGGATGGAAGCGTCAGGGGCCGAATTCAGCGAGATCGCGATGCCCAATCTGACGGAACGTATCGCCGATACGTCGCTTTACTTTCTGCATTCGCGGCACGACATCGACCGATTCCTCGGAGCGCGGCCGGAACTTCCCTATCACACGATCGGCAGCATCTATGAGGCAAAGAAATACCATCCCATACTCGATCTGTTTGAATTGATCGTTCAGGGCCCGGCTCGTCCCACCGATGATTCCGATTACTTCCGCAAACTTGCGGCGCGCGACGATTTCCAGCGGGATATCGTGAACCTGCTCGCGCAAAAGAACCTGATTGCGATGTGCTTCCCGTGCGTCCAGGTCTTGCCGCCGACCAAGAGCGAGGTGAAAAGCGGCAAGTGGTCCACCCTGGGCTTTCCATCCAACACCTTCATCGCGTCGCAAGCCTGGATGCCGTCGATCTGCGTACCCGCGGGCTTCACCGACCAGGGCATACCGGTAGGAATGGAAATAGTCGTGTATCCGTATCACGAACCGGATCTATTCAAACTGGGATACGCATTCGAACAGGCTACACATCATCGCAAGGCCCCGCAGAGTACGGCGGGCTAGCGGATTGAGGGTAGCTAGAGGCGTTGGCTGAGGTTATCCGGCAACTCTAAAACGCTTTCGGCAGGCCAGCCTGCTTGAGCACTTCATTCGCCGTGTGTCGTGAGCGGATATTGCCGTCTACCGGGAAACGTTTGCCGCTTTTGGGGCTATACCATATCTCGTGATCGCCTTTGCCCCGACGTTCAAAGCGGCAGCCGGCAGAGGTGAGGATCTTCTTAAGTTCAGGAGTATAGCCAGCCATCCATAGGAGCTGTTTCAGGCAGGAAGCCCGATTTGCTCCTGGTACTGAGCCAACAACCGCACCTGGTAAGCCTCGGGTGTTGCAACCCCGTTGGCCTCAAGCATCTCCGGCACAAGAACCCGCAGCTTCTTGATTAATTTCTCTACGCTTGGCGCCTCCGCTACCAATCCGGGGACGTCGTCGCTGGCAGCGACCCACACTTTCGCCTCGCTGTCCCACGTGGCGCGGACGAGGTAAGTTTGGGCGCTCTTTATTGGCTGCGATTCGATAAACTTCATTACGCTTAACCGGCCACTACTCTAACACAGCAAACGCGCGAAGAACTTCGCCAGTGACGCGACGACCACGGCGGTCAGATCTTTTGCCTGGTGGCGCGCCAGTCCGCGAGAAACTTTTCCAGCCCGATGTCGGTGAGCGGGTGATGCAGGGCCTGCTTCATCACACCGAACGGCAGGGTCGCGACCTGCGCCCCGGCTTCGGCCGCGCGCAGCAGATGGGCCGGCGTGCGAATCGAAGCCACCAGCACCTGCGTCGGGTAGCCATAGTTGCGCAGGATGCGTACCAGTTGCTCGACCATCCCGATGCCGTCGTGGCCGATATCGTCCAGGCGTCCGATGAAAGGCGATAGGTAGGTTGCGCCGCACTTGGCCGCCGCCAGCCCCTGCAAAGGACTAAACACCAGCGTGACGTTGACCTTGATGCCGCGGTTGCTGAGCGCGCGCGTGGCCTTCAGTCCCTCGATGGTGACCGGGCATTTGACCACGATGTTGCGATGGAGGAGCGCCAGGCGCTCGCCTTCTTCGAGCATCGCCGCCGCCTCGGTCGCCACGACCTCGGCACTGACCGGCCCGTCGACCAGTCCGCAAATCTCGCGAAGCACGTCGGCGTAAGGCCGGCCGGTCTTGGCGAGCAGACTCGGGTTGGTAGTGACGCCGTCCACCAGGCCCCAGCTCGCGGCCTCACGAATCTCATTGATGTCGGCCGTGTCGATAAAAAACTTCATCGCGAAGCCACTCCTCCTCCCGCTACGGACGGCATCCTCAGAAGATCCGCCCGCGCCAGCGTAACCCGGTGCGGCGATTTGAGCGCGGCGAGCAGCTCCGAAATTGACGCGTTGAGCTTCGGATGAATCAGCGCGGGTGCAAGCTCGCTCATCGGCGCCAGCACGAAACGTCTCTCGTGCAACCGCGGATGTGGAACCTTGAGCGTTCGCGTGTCGATGATCTCGTTGTCGAAGAACAGCAGGTCAAGATCGATGATACGCGGACGATACTTGGCGCGGCTCGACGCGGGTTTCTTGCCGCGCACCCGCTTGCGCCCCATCAGCCGCTCGGTGCTGAGCAGCCGGCGCATCAGGGCGTCGGGGGCGAGTTCGGTCTCGACCTCGACCACGCCATTGATGAATGCGCCCTTGATGTCGCCCACAGGTTCCGTCTCGTAAATCGAGGATTGACGCACCACCCGCGTAGTGGGCAGTGCGGCGATGCGCTGGACGGCCTCGCGGTAGTTGGCCGCCCGGTCGCCGAGATTCGTCCCTAAACCGATGAAAGCCCTATGCGGCATCCCCGCCGTTCAAAACCGCAGCGCCTTGATTCGTTCCACAGCCTCTTTCAACCGATCGTTCGCCACCGTCAGCGAAAAGCGAACGAAACCCTCGCCACCCTTGCCGAATCCCGATCCCGGCGTCACCACGACGCCGGTTTCCTTGATTATGCGCTCCGTGAAAGACACCGAGGTGTAGCCCTTGGGAACCTCGGCCCAGATGTAAAAAGTCGCGCGGGGCTTCGCGCATTCGAGTCCCAGGCTGCGCACGGCGTCGACCATCAGGTCGCGCCTTTGCTGATAAATGGCGCAGTATTCGTGAAGCGTCTCTTCACCGCCCTCGAGCGCCGCGATTGCCGCTTCCTGCACCGCCTGAAAAACGCCCGAGTCGATATTGGTCTTGACCTTGCCCATCGCACTGACCGCTGCCGCGTTGCCAACGACGAATCCGACGCGCCATCCGGTCATCGAGTAGGTCTTGGAGAGCGAATGGAACTCCACTGCGCATTCGCGGGCGCCGTCGATTTCGAGCACGCTTGGGGCGCGATAACCGTCAAATGCAATCTCGGAGTAGGCGAAGTCGTGCGCCAGGATGATGTTGTGCTTGAGGCAGAAATCGACCGCGTCCTTCAAAAAGGCGCGCTCGGCGGTCGCCGCCGTGGGATTGTTCGGATAATTGATCCACATCAGCTTGGCACGGCCGGCGACGTCACTGGGGATAGCGGCCAGGTCAGGCAGGAAGGCGTTTTGCTTGCTGAGCCGCATGAAGTAAGGCTCGCCGCCATTGAATACGCATCCCGAGTAATAGACCGGATAGCCGGGGTCCGGGATAAGCACGATATCGCCAGGGTCGACGACCGCGGTGGGAAAATTCGCGATTCCCTCTTTGGACCCCAGGAGCGCGCAGACCTCGCGAGCCGGATCGAGCTTGACCTCGAAGCGGCGCCGGTACCATCCGGAGGCGGCGGCGCGGAAGCGCTCGAGTCCCTCGTAATCAGGATAGCGATGGTTGACCGGGTCGGTGGCCGCCTGCTGCAGGCGCGCGATGATATGGGCAGGCGTAGGCAGATCAGGGTCGCCAATGCCAAGACTGATGACGTCGACGCCCTGTTGCTGAACTTCTTTTTTTAGACGGTCGAGTTCGGCGAAAAGGTATGGCGGCAGCAATCCAAGTCTGGCGGCGGGCTTTATCTGCACCTTCTTGAGCTGATCTCCGGATTTGGGTTCGTACACTACTTACCACACTTGTTCCGGCGCACAAACATCGCCTGTCGCGCACTGCCCACAACCACCTTGCGGCCCTGTGGGCAACGTTGCGGCCGAGGGCCTCTCGATACTCTGCGCGTTGAGGTAGCCGAGATTCGCGGACGGGAGTCCGGTTGCGCCTAGCGAAAGCTTCGGCGGCGTGCAAACTGAAAATTCTTTTTTGGTCATTACTTTCTCTTGCCGAACCCATCGAGCAATGTTAGTTATCTTGCCGTTTGCGGTTCTGTACTTCCGGCTTGCATGAGACCTGAGAGCTCAAGAATGAAGCGCGCGGCTAAGTCGGTTGATCCCGTGTGCGCAGGGCACACGGCAGCGTCTGGTGCGCATCGTGGCTCGTCACGGCTGCGCTGCGCGTAGGACTGAGAGAGTGCTGAACTGGATTTGAAATGAACCTGAACCTGAACCGCACGTTACTTACGCTCGCCCTGGTGATGTTTGCCGCCGGAGTGGGCGTGATCGCCTTTTCACAACGGCCGTGGGCTCCCCGCTTCGACGTCCAGCAGCCCATCCCCTTCAGTCATCGCATACATGCCGGGGTCAACAAGATCCCCTGCCAGTACTGCCATGAGTACGCGCGGCGCTCGTCGACCTCCGGCGTGCCGCCGGTCCAGCGCTGCGTGGGATGCCATGGGAGCCAGAAGAGCGGCGGATTGTTGCCAGTGACCCGCCCGTGGACCGATACGAAGCAGTCCAACTTCGAAATTCGCTGGAACCGGGTCTATACACTGCCCGATTTCGTGCGCTTCACCCATAGGCCGCATATTAACGCCGGCCTAGCCTGCCAGACCTGTCATGGCCCGGTGGAGACGATGGAACGGATACAGCCGGTGCATGAGATCAACATGGGATTCTGCATCGACTGCCACACCAAGCGCGGAGCCACGCAGGACTGCTACGTCTGCCATCACTAGGAGCGAGAGGGACCATCCAAATGTCAGAGGGCTTGTCCAGGCGGTCATTTATCAAGCTCGCCGCCACCGCCGGAGCAGCGGCGGCGATACCGGGATGCGAACCGGCCGCCCGCAACCTGATTCCTTACGTCGTCCCCGACGAAAACGTAATCCCTGGCATGCCGACGTTCTATGCGACGGTATGCACCGAGTGTCCCGCCGGATGTGGACTGGTGGCGCGCGTGCGCGAGGGCCGGGTAATCAAGCTGGAAGGCAATCCCGCTGACCCGATAAGCCGGGGTTCGACCTGCGCCCGCGGCCAGGCCGCGCTGCAGGAAGTCTACAATCCCGACCGCCTAGCAGGGCCCCAGATCCGCGGCCAGAACGGGTTCGAGACGGCGAGCTGGGACGACGCGCTCAAGACTTTCAATGGGCACCTTGGCACGGCATCCAAGGCCGGCAAGGACCGGGTCGCGTTCATCAGTGGACCGCTGGGCCCAACTCAAACGAAGATCGCGCAGCTTTGGCTCGGTGCCTACGGATCGAGCCGGTTTGTGACCTACGAACGGCTCGCCGATAACGCGGCGCGCGTCGCCGCCAAGGCCAGCTTCGGTCGCGATGACCTGCCGATCTATCATATCGACCAGGCCGACGCGCTCATCTCCTTTGGCGCGGATTTCCTGAGCACGTGGGGGTCGCCCGTCGAATTCCATCGCCAATACGCGGCTTTCCGCACGCCCAAACAGCGCCATGGACAGTTAACCCTGGCCCGGGCCACCTACGTCGGTCCGCTGATGACCATGACGGCGGCCAAGTGCGATGAGTGGGTCGCCACCAGCCCCGGCGACGAAGCGGCGGTCGCCCTGAGCGTGCTCAACGTGCTGGTCAAGCAGGGATGGGTCTCGCGCAATTCGGGGATCGACCTGGACGCGCTCCGCAAGCTGGTCGTCGACTTCGAGCCGGCTTCGGTCGCGCAGAAAACCGGTGTATCGGCCGAGTCGATCATGCGGATGGGCGAGTCCTTTGGACAATCGGAGAGCGCGGTCGCGTTGGCCGGCACCGACGATCCGGCCCTCCACAACGCGGTCGCCATCCTCAACGCCGTCACCGGCAACGTCGGCAAAACGGTGGTCTTCGCCGAGGGTGGACCGGCACCTGCGAGCTCGCCCGCCGACGTCGAGGCCCTGGTCAAGGCGATGGCCGCCGGGGAAGTCGACGTGCTGGTGGTAGCAGGTGGCAATCCGGTGTTCTCGATGCCGGTTGCGCAGAAATTCAACGACGCAATCGGCAAGGTCGGTTTCGTGGCCTGGTTGGGTACCGTGCCGGACGAGACCGCGGCGGTCGCTCATCTGCGCCTTCCCACCGATCATTCGCTGGAGACCTGGCACGACACGCAGCCGCGGGCCGGCGTGCACGGGCTGGGTCAGCCGGTCATGGTGCGGGTATTCGACTCGCGTCCGCTGGGCGACCTTCTGCTCGCTTCGGCCCACGCCGGCGGCGCGAAAGCCGAACAGGTGCCGTGGGAGAACACGGCCGATGCGGTCAACGCGGCCTGGCAGGATCTTGGGACCAAGGCCGGCGGAACCTTCGACGACTTCTGGGAGAAGGTGCGCCGCGACGGCGGTCATTTCGAAGACGTGAAGGCTGCCTCCGTGAGCCTTGATGCCAAGATTTTCCAAGCCTACGTGCCGGCGCCTCAACCGCCCGCGGGCCTTGCCGTGGTCGCCGTTCCGCATATCTTTTTCTACGACGGACGCGGCGCCAACAAGCCCTGGCTCCAGGAAATACCGGAGCCGGTCACGCAACTCGTATGGGACGGGTGGGTCCAGGTACATCCCGACACCGCGCGCAGTCTGGGCGTTTCGCAAAACGGAATCGTCGAATTGCGCACGGATGCGGGCGTTATTTCACTGCCCGCGCTGATTTCCGAACACGTGCGTCCGGGTGTGCTCGCCGTGCCGACCGGGCAGGGTCATACCGCCTATGGACGCTACGCCAATGGCAAGGGCGCCAACGTCTGGTCGCTGCTGTCGGGATGGGGCAAGGTGGCCGCGGTGAAGGCGCGTCCCACGGGCGACGTGCGCCGTCTGGTTTCGCCGCTGTTCAGGGCCGATCAGATGGAGCGCGGTATCGTCCAGACCATCAGTATCGACGACCTGGCCAAAGGCGTGCTGCCGCCGTCCGACGAACCGGTGCCGCCGCAACCTTACGAGATGTATGCGCCATTCGCGTACCCGGTGCACAAGTGGGCGATGACCGTTGACGCCAACTCGTGTACCGGATGCAGCGCCTGCGTGGCCGCCTGCTACGCGGAGAACAATCTGCACGTGGTCGGCAAGGACTATGTCGAGATAGGGCGCGTCATGTCGTGGATCCGGGTGGAGCGGTACTTTCCGCCCAAGGATAAGGCCGACGAAGCTCCGTTGATGCAGGTGGCGCCGATGCTTTGTCAGCATTGTGATCGCGCGCCATGCGAACCGGTGTGTCCGGTGTTTGCCTCGGCGCACACCAAGGAAGGTCTGAACCAGCAGATCTACAACCGTTGCGTCGGCACTCGTTACTGCAACAACAACTGTCCGTATAAGGTGCGGCGCTTCAACTGGTCCCTGCCCGAGTGGGACGAACCGCTGAATCTGCAGCTCAATCCCGACGTATCGGTGCGCGGCGCGGGCGTCATGGAAAAGTGCTCTTTCTGCATCCAGCGCATTACTTACGCCGAGCTCAATGCGCTGATCGAAAAGCGTCCGGTGCGCGATGGCGAGGTTCAGCCGGCCTGCGTGCAGGCCTGTCCTTCCAAAGCGATGACCTTTGGTGACGAGGATGATCCGCAGAGCGCGATGATGCAGCGGCGGATCGACAACAAGCTTCGCAGGTACCTCGTGCTCGAAGAGATCAATGTGGGGCCCAACGTGACCTACCTGCGCGACATCTATCAGACGAAAGGAAAGGCGTAAGTGGCTGCCGCCGTAAAGGACATCAATCTCGATCCGACGTTTGCGGATATCGACCGCAGTGTCCGCGCGATCATGGAGCCGCCGGGCCTGCGGTACTGGCTCTGGATTGGCTTCCTGCTGGCCCTGACCCTTACAGGCGGCGCGTTGTGGACCAACCAGATTTACAACGGCTTGCAAGTCACCGGACTGGGCGACCCGGTGATGTGGGCGGTGTACATCACCAACTTCGTCTTCTGGGTCGGTATCGCGCACTCGGGCACCCTGATTTCGGCCATTCTTTATCTGTTCCGTACGCGCTGGCGCACCGCGGTTTATCGCGCCGCGGAAACCATGACCATCTTCGCGGTCGCGACGGCGGGTCTGTTCCCGGTCATCCACTTAGGGCGTCCGTGGTTTTTCTACTGGCTCGCGCCTTATCCCAACCAGCGTTTTCTGCAACCGGACTTTCGCTCGCCGCTTACCTGGGACTTCTTCGCAATCAGCACCTACCTGACGATCAGCTCCTTGTTCTGGTTCACCGGACTCATCCCCGACGTCGCCAACGTGCGTGAAATCGCCACTGGCTGGCGCAAGAAGTTCTATACGATCGTGGCGCTGGGATGGCAGGGCAGCGATCGACAGTGGCGCCACTTCTCGATGGCGTATCTGCTGCTGGCCGGACTGGCGACGCCGCTGGTGCTCTCGGTGCACAGCGTGGTTAGCTGGGATTTCGCGATGGGGCAATTGCCGGGCTGGCATAGCACGATTTTCGCGCCGTATTTCGTGGCCGGCGCCATTTTCTCGGGCGTCGCGATGGTGCTCACGCTGCTTATCCCGATGCGCTGGGTCATGGGGCTCGAGGATCTGATTACGCCCTGGCATCTGGACAACCTGGCCAAGGTGATTTTGCTCACCTCGCTGGTCGTGAGCTATTCGTACATAGTCGAGTCGTTCATGGCCTGGTACAGCCAGGACCCGATCGAGCTGATGACCTTTCACATGCGCTACTTCGGGCCGTGGGGATGGATGTTCTGGGTGATGGTCGCATGCAACTGCGTGATCCCTCTGTTGCTCTTCTCGCCGCGCATCCGCACCAGCACGGTTCCGCTGTTCATCATTACGATCTTCGTCAATATCGGGATGTGGTTCGAGCGATTCGTGATCATCGCCGGTTCGCTGGCGACCAATTTCGAGCCGTCGCAGTGGCGTTTCTGGCATCCGTCTATCACCGAGATGGGAATCACCGTGGGCGCCTTCGCCTGGTTCCTGATGCTGTTCTCACTGTTCGCCCGATTCATGCCAATCATTTCGATGACCGAGTTGAAGGAGGGCATTACCTGGCTCAAGCAGGCGCTACGCCAGGGATATGCAAAGGCAGCATGAGCGCGGAAGTCGAATTGGTCGGAGCGTTCGCCGACGAAGAGCGGTTGGTCCACTGTATCGGGCAGCTCAAAGCGGCCCAGACGCGGTTTCGCGTGTTCTCGCCGATCCCGAGTCACCACATCAACTCGGCCATTTATACGAGGTCGAGTTTCGTCCGGTGGTTCGTGCTGCTCGGCGGAATCACCGGAATTGTCACCGCCTTCATGTTGACCATCGGCACCTCGCTCGAGTGGAACCTGGTGACCGGCGGCAAGCCTATCGCTTCGATCGCCCCGTACTGCATCATCGGGTTCGAGTTGATGGTGCTGTTCGGCGGTATCTCGGCGTTGACGAGCTGGATCCTGCTCGCCAACCTGCCGACCTTCGAGCCGCTGAGCGGCTATCGCCCGCGCTTTTCAAGCGACGAGTTCGGCCTGGTGGTGCGCTGCGCCGAAGCTGACGCGGAGCGTTTCGAGTCGGTGCTGCGCGATGCCGGCGCTCAGGAGATCAGTCGGGAGGCGGCATAGCGCATGCAGCTTCGCACTACACGAGCCGTGGAAGCACAAGCTTTGGAACAACGATGAGCCCCAACTCTGAGACCGCTTCGTATCGCCCCGGCGCCTCGGGAATACCACCGTCGGCCAACCTGTCAGCGCAGCCGCTGAGCACGATCGCCCTCGTGTTGATCGGGATAGGAATACTCACCTTCCTCATCGCGATCACGCATGGCCTCGCCCAGCGCGCGTGGGAGGCGTTCCTGGTCAATCTGCTGTTCTTTCTGGGAATCGCGCAGGGCGGTGTGGTGGCTTCAGCCGCCTTCTATCTTACCCAGGGACGTTGGGCGGGCCGCGCGCATTATCGGCTGGCCGAGTCCTTCAGCGGCTTCCTTATCCTCGGTTTCGTGCTGTTCTGGTTTCTGCTGTTCGGCCGCGAATGGATCTTCCCCTGGATTCGGCATCCAGTTCCCGCCAAGACGACCTGGCTTAACGTGCCGTTTCTATTCGCCCGCGACGGTATCGCACTCGGCGTGATGACGCTGCTGAGCCTGACCTTTCTTTCGGCCTCGCGCAGCGAAGAAGCCCGTCAATGGGCCGCGACCTCGGCCAACATCCTGATGCCGCCGCCGATCATTCGCCGATTGGCGCCAGCCGTGTGCATCTGCTTTGCGCTGGTCTACTCGCTGCTCGCCTTCGACCTCGTGATGTCACTGTCGCCGTTGTGGCATTCCACGCTGTTCGGCTGGTGGTTCTTCGCGGGCGCTTTCTGGAGCGCGGTCGTGACGATGGCGTTTACGGCGGTATGCCTGCGACGCGTTCTGGGCAAGGGTAATATCTTCACCGAAGGCCACATCATGCGTGACATGGGGCTGATGGTGTTCGCGTTCTCGGTGTTCTGGGTTTACACGCTGTTCGCGCAATATCTGGTCATCTGGTACGCCGACATTCCGATGGAAACCTTTTTCATCGTGCTGCGCGTACATTACCTGCCGTGGGCGTTCATGTCGTGGCTGACGGTGAGCCTGGTATGGGCCATTCCATTCGTCACCTTGCTGGGGATCCGGCCCAAGAAAACGCCCGCCATCCTTGGTACCGTGGCGTTGCTCGGCCTGGTGGGAATCTGGTCCGAGCTTTATGTGCTGATCGTGCCTTCGCTCTCGCCCCGGACGATTCCGCTCGGATGGATCGAACTCCTGATCACGGCCGGATTCCTGGGCGCTTTTTGGCTATGTTCCTATCCCGGCTTGAAAATTGCGGCGGCGGCCGCGATGGAGCCGATCGGAGAGTCGCACTGATGAAGCCGCCGGCTCGAATCATCAATTGGGCTTCCCTGATTGGCACCCTGACGGCGATTGCCGCGGGCCTGGTCGGTTGCTCGCCGAAATATCCGATGGACACGCTCAGCAACGGGTCCGATTTCGCCCGGCGCATCCATTGGATGTACCTGTTCGTGAACTGGATCGACTTCATCATCATGTTGATCGTACTCGCGGTGATGTTTCTGGCGATCTTCTGGTTCTCGACGCGGGTGGGAGAGCCGGGCGAGCCGTCCACGGAAACCTCAGACATCCGGCTGGAGATCGCCTGGACCGCGATTCCCGCGCTCATCCTGGTCTTCATCACGGTACCAACCATCCGCACCATCTGGGCCACTCAGCCCGATCACTGGTCGCCCGAGACGCTGACGATCAAAGTCATCGCGCATCAGTGGTGGTGGGAGTTCCAATACCCGCAATACGGCATCGACACGGCCGACGAGGTGCATCTCCAGGCTGGCCGCCAGGTGCATTTCTCGATGCAGTCGGCGGACATCATTCACAGCTTTTGGATTCCCGCCCTTGGCGGCAAACGTGACGTGGTGCCGGGTCAGATCAATTCCATCACGTACACGCCCGATCAACTCGGCGAGTTCTACGGGCAGTGCGTCGAGTTCTGCGGCGACTCGCATGCCAACATGCGCCTGCGCGGCTTCGTCCAGACCAAGGACGATTTCGACAAGTGGGTCAAGCAACAGCAATCGCCGCCGGTGACGCCCACGGAAGGATCGGCGGCGGCCGGCGCGCAAATCTTCGCCAACGCGCCCTGCGCGATCTGTCACACGGTCAGGGGCATCTCGGGCTTTTCCAACCAATATACCGGCAGCTTCAAGGCCCCGGACCTGACGCACTTCGGATCGCGCTCGACGCTGGCGGGCAGTATTCTGGACAACACGCCGGAAAACCTCGCGAAGTGGATTCAGGACCCGGATAAGGTCAAGCCTGGGGCGAACATGCCGACGCTCGGATTGCAGGGCAAAGACCTAAACGACCTGGTCGCCTATCTCGAGAGCCTGAAGTAGGTAGAGGGCTATGGCTGCGCAACCCAAACAGCTTCCGCTGGAACACTACAATTACCTGACGGCCGAGTCGGGGATTTACAGTTGGCTCACCACCGTTGATCACAAGCGCGTGGCCGTCCTGTACCTCATCGCGTCGTGCGTTTTCATGCTCATCGGCGGCATCGAGGCGATGGCCATCCGCACGCAACTCGCGGTGCCGAACAACACTTTCCTCTCGGCCAACGTCTACAACCAGATGTTCACGATGCATGGCACGACCATGATTTTCATGGTGGTCATGCCGCTGGAGCTGGGGTTTTTCGCGAACTTCCTTATCCCGTTGCAGATTGGCGCGCGTGACGTCGCCTTTCCGCGGCTCAACGCGTTGAGTTTCTGGGTTTTCCTGTTCGGCGCGCTGTTCATGAACTTCGGATGGCTCAGCCTGGCGCTGCCCGACGGCGGATGGTTCGGCTACGCCAACCTGACCGAGCGCTACTTCTCACCCGGCATCAACATCGACCTCTGGAACATCGGTCTAATCATCCTCGGCATTTCAACCCTGCTAAGCGGCCTCAACTTCTTCGTCACGATCGTCAATATGCGCGCTCCCGGCATGACCTTTATGCGCATGCCGATGTTCATGTGGGCGATGCTGGTGACCGTCATCCTCATCCTGCTCGCCTTTCCTTGTCTGACGGTGGGTCTGATTTTTCTGTTTTTGGACCGCTTCGTCGGCACACACTTCTACCTGGTCGAGTTGGGTGCCACGCCGATCCTGTGGCAGCACCTGTTCTGGCTGTTCGGCCATCCCGAGGTCTACATCATGGCGCTGCCGGCCTTCGGCATGATGTCGGAGATTCTGCCGGTGTTCTCGCGCAAGCCGCTGTTCGGCTATGCCGGGATGGCGTACTCGATGGTGCTTATCGGCTTCCTGTCATACGGAGTGTGGGGGCATCACATGTTCGCGACCGGGATGGGTCCGGTGGCGGACTCGACCTTCTCGATTACCACGATGCTGATCGCGATTCCCACTGGCATCAAGATCTTCAGTTGGGTGGCGACCGTCTGGGGCGGTTCGCTGCGGATGAAGGTCGCATTTTACTTTGGGGTCGCGGCGGTCCTCGAGTTCACGCTGGGTGGACTTAGCGGAGTCATGCACGCGAGCGTGCCGATCGACCTCCAGCAGACCGACACTTACTTCGTCGTGGCGCATTTCCACTACGTGCTGTTCGGCGGGATGATGTTCGCGATCCTCGGCGGGTTCTACTACTGGTGGCCGAAGATCACGGGCAGGTTACTCAACGAGGACGTCGGCAAGTTGCAGTTCTGGCTGACGATCGTCGGCTTTAACGGCACTTTCTTCCCGATGCACTTCCTCGGCGTATGGGGGATGCCGCGGCGTATCTACACCTACGCGCCAGGGATGGGATGGGATTTCTGGAACGCGTTCGAGACCGCTTCCGCATACCTCCTGTTCATCACTTTCGTGATTTTCGCCTACAACATCATCTCGAGCCTGTTCAACGGCGAGAAGGCCACGGCCGATCCGTGGGACGGCCGCACTCTGGAGTGGGCGACTTCGTCCCCGCCGCCTCCTTATAACTTCGAGCACATACCGATCGCTCGTGGCCGCGACGCGTTCTGGGTCGACAAATATGGCGTCATGGTCGAAGGCCACGGTCACGGCCGCAGTTTGCCCGCCCATGGCGAGACCTCGGGCGCTGGAGCGCCGGCTATCGGAGAGCATCACGAGACCGTCGAGCACGGCGCCCCCCATATGCCCGCGCCGTCGCTGTATCCGCTGTTGTTCGCGCTTGGTCTGGTGGTGGGCGGAATCGGCGCGATGATGAACTGGATCAGGATCGACGTACTGGGCGCGCTTCTGCTGTTTTTCTCGATTATCGGGATGGCGTTCGAGTATCCGGACCACGGCGAAGAGCATCCTCATCAGGATCCTCCGACTTACCCCGGCATCGATCATCGCAAAGCGGGGATGTGGGCGTTCCTGGGCTCCGAGTGCGTCTTCTTCGCCTGCCTCATATCGGTCTACATGGTCTACAAGCCGCGCAACGTGGGCGTCGGCGCGGAAGTCCTCAATATACCGTTGACCTCGTTCAGCACCTTCATCCTGTTGATGTCGAGCTTTCTGATGGTGTTGGCCCTGGCGGCGACTCAGCGCGGCGACCAGAAGTGGTCGACCATCTGGCTTTCGGGCACGGCTTTCTTTGGACTGATATTCCTGGGCGGCCAGTACTACGAATTCTCAACTCTCTTTCTGCACGATCATCTCTCGATGCAGGGGAGTATTTTCGGCCAGACTTTCTACACGCTGGTCGGCACGCACGGCACCCACGTAGCAATCGGCGTCGTCTGGCTAATCGTAATGGCGGTGGCGTCGGCTACTGGCAGGGCGGGCAAGTCGAGAGCGTTATCGATCGAGATCGTAGGGCTCTATTGGCATTTCGTTGACGTAGTGTGGATTCTGATCTTCACTCTGATCTACCTGATGAGGTCGGTGGCTCACGCATGAGCGATAATGTAGCAACGGCAGGGTCTGAGCACTTTGTAGAGGGCGAGCACCACGCCGGGCATCCGGGGCCGGCGCTTTACGCGATCATCGCGGTCGCCCTGGTGATCCTCACTTTCATGGAGTTGGCGGTTTACTACGTCACCTTTCTCCAACCTCTACTGGTTCCGATCCTGATTCTGCTGGCGATCGCTAAATTCCTGCTGGTCGGCGGCTTTTACATGCACCTCTACTACGACCAGAAGATCTTCTCGATATTCTTCGTCTTCCCGCTAATTCTGGCATGCTTCATCGGAGCCGCTCTATTGATGATTTTTTCGGCACTCGAAGGGCGCCTGACTTTTTGAATCGTTTCGGAGCCGGCTCCTGAGTGGGTCGGCTCCGGAAACAAAGCTGTTTTAAATGGATCCATCCGCAGTAATTGGTATCACTCTGCTGGCGGTCCTCTATGCGCTTGCGGCGCGGAAGCTTAAGCGCCGGCCCACGCAGCGCCAGGTGTTTTTCTTCTGCCTGCTGATTCTGGCGATGCTCATCACCTTCGGCCCGCTCGACGAACTTGGCGACGAACGCTCGTTCTGGGCGCATATGCTCGAGCATTCGTTCCAGAGTTGGGTTATTCCTCCGCTGTTGCTGCTCTCGGTGCCGGACTGGATGTTCCGGCCGATCCTGATGAGCCGGCCGGTGCAGCCGTTCGCGCGTTTCTTCACCAACCCGGTCGTCGCATTCGTGACCTTCACCACCGTCTATGTCTTCGCGCACGATCCGCCGATCTTCAACCTGATGATGAGCAATGGGGCCGTCCATATAGCAGTGCACATCGCCTTTATGACCGCCGGCACCATCCTGTTCTGGCCATTGCTTAGCCCGATGCCGGAGTTTCCGCGGTTAAGCTACCCGGCACAGATTCTTTATCTGTTCCTGTTGATGGTTCCGATGACCGCGGTGGCGGCACCGATTACGCTCGCGGAATCTGTCACCTACCCGTGGTACGCGGTCGCGCCGCATCCGTTTGGCATCTCGCCGATGCAGGATCAGGTGATCGGCGGAATTCTGATGTGGGTGGCCGACAGCTTCTACCTGATGCTGATCACCACGCTCATCTTCTTCCGATGGGCGCGCAATGACGAGGTCGAAATACCGGCAATAAACCGGCGTCGTCCACCCGAATTGCGCGTATTGCACCAACAGCGCGGCGTCGGCGCCTGAAGAGCGCTAAACCTAGACATAGCGAAGAGCCCTCCGGGAAATCTCCCAAAGTCCTTTTTTGCCCACTTCCCTCATATCCGCGCAAGGCATATTGCTGGGATCAGAGGGAGCGCCGACCTGGGCTCAGAAGAGTTACACAGTCTTCTTACGGTATCTCCGGTTCGTTCCGGACGTTACCGTTCCCCTCCTGAGGTCACTCCTGTCTCTCGGCGCTTCCCGAAGGGAGAAGTCCGATGAAGCAGCGAACAAAAATCATCTTTGACGGCGCCGTCGCAGGCATAATCGGCGCGTTCGTGATCGCGCTATGGTACCTGATCTTCGATGCCGCTGGAGGCCAGCACCTTGGCCTGACCGCAATGCTATTTCCGGCGGGCGGCGCGGGCCTGACGCTCGCTCGGCTGGGCTTCCATTTCTTTGTCTTCGCGCTGATCGGAATCGTCGGCGCAGTGATCCTTGAAACCGGCGAGGCCGACGAGACGCTGTTTCCGACCATGATGGTGCTCGTCCCCGTTTTCGAGATCTTCTGCATCATGATCCTGATGCTGATCGGACCGTCGGCAAACGTATCGCTACCCTGGTGGAAATTCTTGATTGGCGATCTGATGGCGACCTCGGCGATGCTGGTGTATTTCCTCGAACGCCATCCCACGCTGGCGCATCGTCTGGAGGGGCCCTGGACGGGTGTGGCTCGCGAGGGTGCGCTGGCAGGCGTAATCGGCGCGTCAGTGGTCGCGGTCTGGTTCCTGATCTGCGACGTCGCGGCGGGCGAGATCTTTCGCACGCCGGCGGTGTTGGGCGCGGCTATTTTCCAGGGCATCGTGGAGCCGAGCCAGGTGCAGGTCACGCTGCCCCTGGTGCTGGGCTATACAGCGCTGCACTATTTTGCCTTCGTAGTTTTCGGGATTGCGACCGCCGTGTTGCTACTCGCGGCCGACTACGAGCCGGTGTTCGCGCTGGCGACGATTTTCCTGCTGGCGATCTTCGAGATTTTTTTCGTCGGGGCGCTGGCGGCTTTCGATCAGGCGGCGCTCGCCGCGCTCGGATTCTGGAAGATTCTGGCCGGCAACATTCTGGCGATGGCCGCGATGCTGGGATATTTCGAGACGCGGCATCGCGGATGGTGGGGACGGTTCCGCGAACGATGGGAAGTGCTGCAACTCCGGCGCAACTAGAAAACGGGCGGGGCGGATACACCTGCGAGTGCGTCCGCCCCGCCCGCTGACTCCAGGTCGCTGTTCGGCCTACAGCCCCAGCACGTCGCGCATCGAATAGAGTCCGGCCGGCTGATTTTCGACCCAGGCCGCCGCGCGCAATGCGCCGCGCGCCAATGAATCCCGGCTTTGCGAGCGATGGATGAGTTCCAGCCGCTCGCCTTGGCCGCCGAAAATTATGGTATGGTCGCCGACCGCGTCGCCCGCCCGCAGCGCCATCACCGCGATCTTCCCAGCCGGGCGCACGCCGGTTATCCCTTCGCGTCCGTAAATCGCGTTAGGCTCAAAATCGAGGCCGCGCGCTGCCGCGATGATGCGTCCCAGCGCCACCGCGGTCCCGCTTGGCGCATCGACCTTGGTCCGATGGTGAATCTCGAGAACTTCAGCGTCGAAGTCGGGCAGAGCTTTTGCCACCTCGGCTACGATCTTCATTAGCACGTTGACCCCAACGCTCATGTTGGGCGCGATTACAGTTCGCGTGCGCGGACCGAGTTCACGGGTTCGCGCTTCCATTTCGGGCGTGAGGCCGGTGGTGCCCAGCACGATCGCGGCGCCGGTGCCGGCGGCCACTTCGAGGTGCTCGAGCGCGGCGCTCGCGATAGTGAAATCGAGAGTGACCGTGTCGGGCCTGGCGATCGCCGCGTAGTCCGCGGTTACCGCCACGCCGAGTGGCCCGACGCCCGCGAGCGTTCCCGCGTCGCCGCCGATTGCCGGGACGCCACGCGCCTCGAGCGCACCGACCAGTCGATGCGCTCGATCCTGTGCGATGAGCGAGATGAGCAGGCGGCCCATCCGGCCCGCCGCGCCAGCCACAATCAGGTTGGCCATCGTGGCTCTCCGTATCCGGGCGCTTGGTTGAGCCGGCCCGATTTTTTGTCTGCGGGGCGAGAAGAGGTGAAGGTCGGCCCGCTGAGCGCGGTTTCGCTACGCGCTTGCGGCCGCGGGCGCGGCCGCCCCGCCCGCCTTGCCATGCTTCGCGGTCCAGTGTTCGTCGCACAGGCTGCCGCGAACGCGCTTTTTCCGGCACTTCTCGAAGGTGCAGGTCTTGTAACGTGCCTTGGGCATTTCGCCGTGGCGCCACAGCCGATAGTGCATGCGGCAGTAGTGCTTCGCGATTACCTCGCGGTTGCAATCGGTGGCCTTGCAGGTTCCCTTGTTCGCCATTAACCGTCTTCTCTCAAAAGTATTTTTCTAGAAATGCGCTTTCTCAAAAGACCGCGTCGCAAGTCCGGTCGCGTTAGAACTCGGCCTTTAGCTCGCGGCTCAACAGTTCATCGACGATAGCCTTTGCCGGCGCGTCTTCATAGAGCATCCGGCAGACGGCGGCGACGATCGGCATCTCCACGCCCAGCCGCTCGGCTATCCTTCCGATAGACCGCGCGTTCGAGACTCCTTCGGCCACCGGATGGCCTGGAAGGTCATTTTCGGCAGTGCCGGTGACGCTTTCGCCTCGGCCGATTCGTAATCCCAGCGCACGGTTGCGCGAAAGGTCCCCCGTACAGGTCAGGACGAGATCACCGAGTCCCGCGAGCCCGTATATGGTCTCGGCGCGCGCTCCGGCCCGCAGGCCCAGGCGGGTCAGTTCGGCCAGGCCGCGGGTGATCAACGCCGCCCGCGCGCTCGCGCCAAGGCCGAGACCGTCGCTGATACCGGCCGCGATCGCGATTACGTTCTTGGCCGCGCCGGCCAGTTCGACCCCTTCCACGTCGACGCTTCGGTAGACGCGAAGCGAGCGCGAGGCGAACAGCGCCTGCACGCCGCGCGAGACCGCCTCTTCGCGCGCCGCCGCGACCACCGCGGCCGGCCTGCCGCGCGCAATTTCCGCGGCGAACGAGGGTCCCGAGAGCACCGCCAGCTTTTTCACCGCCGGCGCGACCTCCGTCAGCATCGCCGTCATCGTTTTGAGCGAATCGCTCTCGATTCCCTTGGTCACGCTGATGAGCGTCGCGTCGGCGCCGAGCGCCGGGCCCACTGCGGTCATCGCGGAGCGCGCAAAACGCGACGGTACCGCCATCAGGACGGCCTCGCTCGCGCCCGCCGCCTCCGCCCATCGGTCGCTCAGTTCGATCGATTCCGGCAGCGCGACTCCTGGCAGGTAGGGCGCGTTCTCGCGTTGCTCGCGTATCGCCGTCGCATGATCGGCGCGCCTCGCGCATAGCGTGACACGATGGCCCGCGCGCGCGAGGCCGACCGCGAGCGCCGTGCCCCACGCCCCCGCTCCCAGAACCGCTATCGTGCTCATCCTCTCATATACGTTGCGATGCCGCCGGATCGCATCGGCGTGCGACAGTTAAGTATTATGCTACCGCGTTGACGATTCGGTACACCGGCTCCAGCTCGCGGTACGCGTCGAGCAGCTCCGCGCGATCCAGTCGCAGCGCGTCGCGCACGTTCCATCCGAAGCCGACGTCAATCCCGCCGGTCTTCTTGCAGAGCCCTTCGGCAAGCGCCGTAAAGAACTCGTCGTCGACCGGTCTTTCCGCCGGTATCGCACTGAAATTCCATTTCTCATAGCGCGCGACTCCGGTTCCGCGCAGCGATTTCGCGAGCCGGATAGCATTGCTCTCGAGCCCGCGCGCCATCTCTGGGCGCCGGTCGGCTTCCGACTTGACCACGATGCGCGCGTGCAGCCCGGTCCCGGAGATGCAGAGCGCCAAATAGCCGTAGCGCTTGTAACCCCTGGGCGACGGTCCGAAGGCGGCCCAGGTTTCGGGCGGCGGATTGACGGTGCGGCGAGCGTGCCTCGCTACGTGCGGAAAGAATTCCAGATCGAATTTGCGCGCCAGTTCGGGCGCTAACTCGTCGCCGAGTTTCATCAGCCGGGGCCGCACGCGCGCATATATCTGTTGCATGCGTTCGCTGAAACCTTCGAGCTTGAAAACCGCGAAGTCGGCCGCCGAAAAACCCAGCCCTGCCATCTCTCCGATACTCCCCGCAGCTTCGTTCGAGCCCGATCGGTCCGGCCCATCGACGAAGCGAGGCGCCGTCTATTCCTTGTGCGAGGCGCGATGGCCCTCGATTGCCGCTTCCCAGTTTCGTCCGTCGAACCGTTCGACCTCGATCCCGGTCAGATCGACTCCGTCGAGACATCGCGCATTGACATCGATCTTGTCCGGGTCGGAGCGTGGAATATAGAAGGAGGCAACGCCGCAGTTCGGGCAGAAATGATGCTTCGCGACGCCGGTGTTGAAGGTGTAGGTGGAGACGTTCTCCGCCGGTGTGAGCAGGCGGAAGCTCTGCGACGGCACGATCCAATGGAGGTACGCCTTCTTCGCGCAGATCGAGCAATTGCACTCCGACACGCGGTCGGGACGGCCGTCGACTTCGAAAGCGATCCGTCCGCAATGGCATCCGCCGCGGGAAACTACGCCTGCCGCGCTCATCGTCTATGAAACCTCCGGCCGCCGCATCCTGCTTTTTCGGATCGATGAAATGGCGTACGCGATGAAGTTTAGCCCGTTTCGCAGTCGAGCCCAAACGAAGCGGGAAAGCGCGCGCATGATGATCACGAAGCATCGTGCACGATGCTTCGCGCGACGCTTTTTGTGCGATGCTTTGCGCGATGCTTTTGTGGTAGAAATCCGGCAGCCGAACAAGCATAAGAAGACAAATGGACTTCAGCTACACTCCCGACGAGGAAGCCTTTCGATTGCGCGCGCGCCAATGGCTCGAGGCCAACACGCCACGCGAGATCCCGGACCGCGGCTTTTCGCTGCCGACCGACCCGGCTTCGATCCAGGCGCTCAGGGATTGGCAGCGCAAGCTCTTCGAGGCGGGCTTCCTCGGCCTCTCGTGGCCGGTCGAATCCGGCGGCCAGGGCAAGACTATCGTCTACAGCGCGATCTTCAGCGAAGAGATGGCGCGGGCGCGTGCGCCGTCGGCTCTCAACTTGATCGGGCTGTCGATGGCGGGTCCCACGATCCTGGAGCACGGAACCGACGAGCAGCAGCGCCGCTTCGTGCCGAAGATTCTTTCGTGCGAGGAAATCTGGTGTCAGGGATTCTCCGAGCCCGGCTCGGGCTCCGATCTCGCCGCCCTGTCAAGCCGCGCCGAGCTTGCGGGCGACGAGTTCATCGTCAATGGCGCGAAGGTCTGGACGTCGCACGGGCAAATCGCCGACTGGTGCATGTTGCTCGTGCGCACGGAGCCCAACGCCCCCAAGCATCGCGGGCTCAGTTACCTGCTGGTCGACATGCACAGCCCCGGCGTCACCGTGCGGCCGTTGCGCCAGATGACCGGCGAAGAGGAATTCAACCAGCTCTTCTTCGACGACGTGCGCGTGCCGCGCAAGAACCTGCTCGGGCCGCAGGGCGGCGGATGGGGCGTCGCGCTGACCACGCTGATGAACGAGCGGGCGACGCTGTCGCTCTCGATCGTCGCGCGTTTCGGCAACACGTTCGAGGACCTCAAGCGCCTCGCCCTGCGCGCGATCGAAGAGAACACGACGCCGCTCAGCCCACGCGTCATCCGCCAGGCGCTCGCGCAATTTTACATCGATGTCGAGTCGATGAAGTACCTGGCGTACCGCAATTTTTCGCGGCTCCTGCGCGGCGGCACGCCCGGACCCGAAGGGTCGATTTCCAAGCTGCTGTGGAGCGAGCTCAATCAGCGGATGAACGAGTTCGCATTGTCCATCCAGGGCCCGCGCGCGATGCTCGAGGAAGGATCGCCGCATGCGGTCGAGGATGGGCGATGGCAGTACGGCACGCTGCGCGCGCGCGGCAATACGATCGAGGAAGGCACCTCGGAAATCCAGCGCAGCATCATTGCCGAGCGGCTGCTCGGGATGCCCAAGGGTTATTGACCGCCCAGCGCAAAAACCTCTGGTAGGCGAGAAACCAGAGCGACAGCAGCGTGGTGCCGATTCCGACCGCGAAGGGATAGGCGATCGTCGGCCGGTCCATCACCAGCGGCAACAAGGCGACGGCTAGCGCCGGTGGCACGTGGAGATTGCACGCGCGCAGCACCGCCATCCCCCACGCCATGCTGCACGCGGCGGCAAGCGGCGTCACTCCGAGAAAGTGCCATGACACGAAACCGCCGAAGGCGGTAAGGAAGCACGCGACCGGTAGCAGCAGCGGTTTGTTGGCCCACGGGCATATCGCCGTGTGCCCCAGCATCTCGAATCCAATTACCACCAGCGGCGGGAACAACACGAAACGAAGCCCGGTGAGTTTCACGAAAAAGACCGCCAACGCGACGAACGCTAGCAGAGCCAAAATCCATTTGTAGCCATGCGGCGTCAGCTCGATAAGGTCGTCCACGAGATGGTCCTTCACCTCGTCGCTTCGTGAGGAAGCGGCCGCCGTGCGCGCGGCGCAGTATTTTTTCCAGGGCACGGAGAGCGTCGCAAGCAGCACTGTGCCGAGCAGAATCGCCGGCGGATACCACCAGCTTTTCACTCCCAGCACCAGCGGCAGCAGTCCCGCGGAAATCGCCGGTGCGACTGGCGAGCGCAGGGCGAGGACGACGGCAATCGCGCCGCCCACGGTGAGCAGAACCGACAAATATCCGTACGGGAGACCGCGGGTGAAGACTATCCCGACCACGCCGGTCAGCGCAGGCGTGATCGCGAGCAGCATGGGCGCGTTGGCCCACGTTCCCCGCGGACGCGTCATCACGTCGTGCGAGAGCGCGCCGAGCTCCGGGAACAGAACGTAGAAAGCGCCGGTCGCCAAGGCTATCTCGGCGATGATCGCGATGTACACGAGCGCGATCAGCTCTCCGACCAGCCGGTAAACTCCGTGTAGAGGTGCCGCACCGGCCACTCGATCGCCGCTCTGCCGGCGCGTCGTTTCGCGCCTAGGATTATAAGGAACGCTCAACTTCCCGTAGCAATAACATATAATGGGTGTCCGAATCCCGTCGGAAAAGTCGAAGGAAGCAATGCCTGACATCCTGATCGAAGGAACCTGTGACGCGCGGTTTGCGCGCGTGCGCGAGGCGTTTGCCGATAATTTCGAAAGCCGCGGCGAGACCGGAGCGTCGTTCGCGCTCGCGCTCGACGGCCGCCTCGTCGTCGACCTGTGGGGCGGATGGGCCGACAAGGCGCGAACGCGGCCGTGGACGCGCGATACGATCGTGAATGTCTATTCGACCACCAAAGGGCTCACCGCGATTTGCGCGCATCGGCTCGCCGGCGAAGGCCGGCTCGAACTCGACGCGCCGGTTGCGAACTACTGGCCCGAGTTTGCCGCGAAGGGTAAAGGCGCAATCGCGGTGCGCGCGCTGCTCAACCATCGCGCCGGTCTCCCCGCGATTCGCAAACCGCTCCAGCCCGCGGACCTTTATGACTGGCAAACGATAACCGGCGCGCTGGCGGACGAAGAACCGTGGTGGGAGCCCGGCACCAGGCATGGCTACCATGCGATCACTTTCGGCTACCTCGTCGGGGAAGTGATCCGGCGAGTAGCGGGCAAGAGCGTCGGAAATTATTTCAGGGACGAAATCGCCACGCCGCTGAAAATCGATGCGCATATCGGGCTCGACGCGCGCGAGGACGGCCGCGTCGCCCAGATGATCGGCGCGCCGCCGCCCGCGCCGGGCGATTTCAACCTGTTGGAAGAAGTGGCCGAGCATCCCGATTCGGTCACCGCGAAGACCTTCATGAATCCGCTGGTTCTGTCGATGGCGATCGCGAATTCGCGCGGATGGCGCGGCGCCGAGATTCCGGCCGCCAACGGTCATACCAATGGCCGCGCGCTGGCGCGGCTGTATGGCGCCTTGGCACGCGGCGGCGAGCTCGACGGCGTGCGCGTGATGGAATCGCGCGAAATTCCCGCCTGTCATATCGAGCAGTCGCGCGGTCCCGACGCGGTGCTCCTCATTCCGACCCGTTTTTCGTCCGGCTTCATGCTCTCGCAGCAGAACGAAGAGATGGGGCCCAATGCCAGTGCGTTTGGCCATCCCGGCGCCGGCGGATCTCTCGGTTTCGCGGATCCCGAGGCGAAACTTGGGTTTGGTTACGCGATGAACCGGATGGGCGGGGGTATCCTGCTCGACCCGCGCGCCAAATCGCTCATCGCCGCGGCATACGAATCACTTTGACCGCGAGAAGAGGCGCGGACGCTGGCGTAAACAGGTTGTCCGCCGTATCCTCCACAATAGAGCGGAATTCCAAGGGTTCATCGCGGCGCGCAACCAGGCCGTCACGAGAATGGGAATTACATTCACCAAGGCGAAAATTTCCAATCCGCGCCAGCCACGCCGAGCCGTGGTCGAGATCGAATTTCTGATCGATACGGGCGCGATCTACAGCGTTCTTCCCGGTACGGTGGCGCGCAAGCTTGCACTTGCGAAACTGGATCGCGAGGAATTCACCCTGGCCGACGGGACTCGCCGCAAATATGACATCGGGGAGGCGTTCTTCGAACTCGGCGATCGGCGGGGTACCTCGAAGGTTGTCTTCGGGCCATCGGACGTAACGCCGCTGCTCGGAGCTTTGACCTTGGAGAGTCTAGGCTTGATGGTGAATCCGATTACGCGCGAGGTCTCTCCGATGCGGCTGTTCCTGGCGGCGTCTCGCCGCCGAGAGCGCGGCGACAGGACTACGGCTCGCGTTGGAAAAGACAGTCTGATCCGCTATTCATAATACGATTAGAAACGCTTGTTGAGAGGACTAATCCAAGGTATCCCGGATGCTGCTCACCTGGTTCCCGATTCTTGTAACGCTCGCGGTCGCGGCGATTGTCGTCGGCGGTATGGTCTCGATCAATCGGCTGACCGGCCCCCGGCGTCTCAGCAAAGTAAAGAGCGAGCCATTCGAGTGCGGCAATCCGCCGAGCGGCGCGGCGTGGGGACGTTTCTCGGTGCACTTCTACCTGACCGCTTTGCTGTTCGTGGTATTCGACGTCGAGGTGGTTTTCCTCTATCCGTGGGCGGTCGAGCTGCGTCATCTCGGGATGTTCGGCCTCGTCGAAATGCTGATCTTCATGGTGATCCTGGTGGTCGGGTTGGTTTATGCCTGGCAGCGCGGGGCGCTTGATTGGAATTGAACCCGGCCGGCTGCTGCGAAACGGGAAAATGTTGCTTGATCACCTAAAGGAGCGCCTCGGCGCGAATCCGCCGCGGATGCTGGTCGACCACATGACCGCGGGCATCGTAGCGCCTCGGCATGATCACATGATCGGCGGCGAGTGCTACCGCAGAAAACTGAACTGAGCGACACGAGTCAGTTGATGCGCTATGTTGATAAGGCGCAGGGTCCGCCTGGTTGCTGAACCAACTGGACCTTGGAGGCTGCGAACGGTGCCGCTCAATTTTGGACACATTCGTCTAGAGAATTGGCGCAATTTTAGTGAAGTAGACGTTGATCTTCAGCGCCGCATCTTCCTTGTTGGCCCGAATGCTTCCGGGAAATCCAATTTCCTCGACGTTTTTCGATTCCTGCACGACATTGTTGCGATCGGCGGCGGATTTCAGGCCGCTGTAAATAAACGGAATGGTGTGTCGCGATTACGATGCCTAGCCGCTCGTCGATACACAGACATTCTGCTGCATGTGAAGATAGGTAGTGCGGCTGAAGGTCCGGCTTGGGAGTACGCACTCAAATTTAATCAGGACAATAATCAGCGTTCAGTCATCAAGACGGAGCGGGTCACAAGGGATGGAGTTGAAATTCTGAGCCGCCCGGACGAGAACGATCTGCGCGACAAGGAACGTCTGAGCCAGACTCACATTGAACAAGTAGCCGCTAATAAGGACTTTCGGGAACTGGCCGAGGTCTTTGACTCGGTTCGTTACCTTCATCTCGTGCCCCAGCTCATTCGCGATTCGGATCGTTCGATCGGCAAACGCGACGATCCCTTTGGGGGAGATTTTCTAGAACAAATAGCACGGACATCGGTGAAGACTCAGGCTGCCCGACTTCGCAAAATACGTGACGCGCTTCGAGTAGCTGTCCCGCAACTGCAAGAGCTTGAACTCGAGCGTGACGAGCGAGGCAGGCCGCATCTTCGGGGTAAGTATGAGCACTGGCGAGCTGAAGGGGCTTGGCAAGATGAGGATCAGTTCTCTGACGGAACATTAAGATTGATGGGGTTACTGTGGGCACTGATGGGTAGTGCCGGTTTGTTGCTTCTAGAGGAACCGGAACTTTCTCTCCATCCTGGCGTTATTCAGTTCATTCCGCAGATGATTGCGCGTATCCAGAGGAGATTGGGCTCACAGATATTCATCAGTACCCATTCCAGCGATTTACTTCAGGACTCAGGGATCGGGCTCGACGAAGTCCTGTTGCTCCAACCCGAACCGGAGGGTACGTCTGTCCGGCCTGCTAGCGAGTTTTCTGATATTAACCATCTGCTTGAGGGTGGAGCAACGCTCTCGGACGCGGTGATGCCTCGAACCCGACCAGCAAACGCCGAACAGTTGACGCTGTTCGGTGACGCCTAACTTTCTTGGCGTCGATCATCTCGGGCGCAGTCGAGGGGCTGACAGACGAGGCGGTGCTCAAGCGCCTCGTACAGCATGTCGGAGCTGAGCTGGGCACGGTCCACGGACGAAAAGGTAAAGCTTACCTTACAAAGAAATTACGGGGCTTTAATAACGCCGCACGGTTTGCGCCTTGGATCGTAATAATGGACTTGGACGACCCATCAGACTGTGCACCGAACCTTCGTAAAGCGCTTTTGCCCAGCCCCGCTATGTTCATGCAATTCAGGATCGCAGTACATGAAACCGAGGCTTGGTTGTTAGCGGATAAAGAGCGCTTTTCGGGCTTCTTTAGAGTTTCAAAAGCCATAATTCCAGACGACCCGGAGGCATTGAAAGATCCCAAGCGCGCTTTGGTAGACATCATTGCGAGATCGAGATCGAAAAACATTCGAATAGACATGATCCCGCGGCCTGGAAGTGGTCGTCTTATCGGACCCGCATATGCGTCTCGGCTCATGCAATTCGCCTCCGACCGGCTGCAGGGATGGCGCCCGGAAGTGGCCGTGCGCTCTTCGGATAGTTTGAGTCGCTGCATTCGACGACTCCGAGAATGTGTTGACGCTTGAGATTCCAAGTTTCTTTAGGGTGGCGCGCCCGGGCGTTTACCGGTATTGGGCATATCGTCGGCTGCCTAGCTTTCCTGCTAGGTTAGCCGGCTGCTCATGACCGCCGCCGATCCGACCGCCGAATCCGCCTCCCATGTATCCCGGGCGGAACCTGACGCCGCGCCGCGCCGCGTCCTGATCATCCTGCTCGGCGCGATCGGCGACGTGGTGCGCGCGCTGCCTCTGCTCGGCCGTATTCGTCGCGCGTGGCCGTCCGCGCATATCGCGTGGGCGGTCGAGCCCAAATCGCAGGCGGTCTTGGAGGGTCATCCCTGGCTCGACGAGATAATCGTCTACGATCGCCGCCGCGCTCCGTTTTCGTTTTTGCCCTTCCTGGTCCGTGTACGCATGGGCCATTTCGATCTCACGCTCGACCTGCAGCGCCATCTCAAGAGCGGCGTGGTTTCAATGGCTTCCCGAGCCCGCACGCGCCTCGGATTCGATCGTTCCAACGGTAAGGAATTCAATCATCTGTTTTCCACCCGGCGGATCGCGCCGCAGCCGCCGATGCGCCTGAAGCTGATGCAGTACCAGGTCTTCGGTGACACGCTTGGGCTCGCGCCGGCGCCGCTGGAATTTGGCCTGAAGGCTTCGGAGGCCGAGCGAACGCGCGTGGCGGCCATGCTCGAAGGCGCGCCGCGGCCGCTGCTGGCGGTCATCCTTGGTTCGTCGTGGCCGAGCCGGATTTACTTTCCCGAGTCGATCGCCGCGGTGATTCGTGAGATGGCGGTGGCGCGCGAAGGATGTCCGGCGTTGTTCCCCGTGTTGATCGGCAGTGGCCGCGACGAGATTGCTCTGGCCGATCAAGTGACGGCAAACCTCGCGGACGTACCGGTGCTCAACCTGGCCGGCCGCACCGGATTGCGCGACCTGGTGGCGATCTTTACCGAATGCGCCGCGGCGTTCGGTCCCGACTCCGGCCCGATGCATATCGCGGCGGCAGCCGGATGCCCCGTGGTCTCGCTGTGGGGCGCGACCGCGCCCGAGCGCTCGGCGCCGTGGGGATTTGCCGACCTTGCGCTGAGCGGTGCGATTCCGTGCCATCCATGCTATCTCCGCGACTGTCCGATCGGCCGGGAATGCATGCGGCGGATCGCTCCGGCCGAGGTCGCGGCTGCTCTCAGACACGCGCTAATGGCGCCGCGCTCCATCGGCGCGCCTGCGGATGACTCCCGGCCGCATTCGCTGCCGTTGGCTTCCGAAGCGGCCGATGCCGCCGATTCGACCGATTCGACTTTGCCCGCGCGGCAAGGTCGGGAACGCCGATGACGTTCGGCACGTCGGCGCGGATCGAGCGTGACGGATGGTCGCTGATGTTGACGCCTGCGCTGGCGGAGCTTCCTTCGGGGCGCGGGCCGGAACTTATCGATCGCGCGATCAAAATCGCCGGTGGCGCTGGCGGCGAGCCGTTGCGGCGATCGCGTCACGCCTCGACCTACCAGATTCGGCTCGGCACCTCGCTCCGCGGCGAGGCCGAGGTTTTCATCAAACTGCTCGACGCGCCCCGTGGACTCAAGGCGGTTCGCCGGCT
Source organism: uncultured delta proteobacterium (assembly GCA_963755905.1). Classification (GTDB taxonomy): domain Bacteria; phylum Desulfobacterota; class Binatia; order Binatales; family Binataceae; genus JAKAVN01. The sequence continues at coordinate 734,679 of CAVWLM010000001.1, read as the reverse complement.
GATCCTGCGCTCGCGGGCCCAACGGCTGCACGCGATTCTCGACGCGCTGTCCGCGGCGGGCTTCGCGGTGGCGCCGATATTGATAATCGGCGAGGAGCGCCAGAGCGGGCGCACCATGATGGTGACCGCGCGCGTCGCGGGCGAACCGCTGCCACGTTTTTTGCGCGGCGCCCGCGGCATGCCGGCGCCCCGGCGCAAACTGCTGCGCGCGCTGGGCGCGGAAGTCGCACGGCTTCATCGCGCGGGCTTTATCCACGGCGACCTCACTCCTTACAACATCTTTGTCGCCAACGGCACGCCGCCGCGGTTCAGCCTGATCGATCATGAACGCACGGCGCGGCCGTTTTTTAACTGGGAGCGCCGGCGGTTGCGCAACCTGGTGCAGCTTTGCCGTTTCGAACTGGAGGGGATGAGCCGGACCGACCGGCTTCGAATTGTCGACGCCTACGGCCGCGCAATGGACGGCGCGCCGCCCCGGTTGATTCGTCGGGTGAACGCGATGCTGCGGACGCGCCGGCTTCGCGATACTCTGGGCGGCGCGGCGAAGCCGGCTGGCGGAAGTTCGAGCTGCCGCCCGGTCTGAGAGCGCGGCGGATGAGAGATCAGCGAGAGCGCGGCAGAATTGCTGAACGACGATGGACGACGCGATAAAGCTTTCTGTAGTGATCCCGGTCTATAACGAAGCCGGTACGATCGCCGAAGTAATCCGGCGCGTGCTCGCCTGCGGATTTGAGACCGAGGTTATCGTGGTTGATGATGCTTCGACGGACAATACCGCCGCGTATCTGAAGTCGGTGGAGCATCCGCGGGTCCATTGCTTCTATCACGCGGTCAATCGGGGCAAGGGTGCGGCGCTACGCACCGGCTTCGCGGCGGCGCGCCATCCCTATGTCATAGTGCAGGACGCGGACCTCGAATATGATCCGCGCGACTACCGCGTTCTGCTCGGCGCGCTGCTCGACGACCGCGCGGACATGGTTTATGGGTCGCGGTTTCTCGGCGGACCTCATCGCGTGCTTTTTTTCTGGCATTACGTCGGCAACCGCGCGCTGACGCTTGCCTCCAACGTGATGTGCAATCTCAACCTGACGGACATGGAGACCGGGATGAAGGCGTTTCGGCGCGACAAGCTGATGACGCTCAAGCTCAGCGCCAACCGTTTCACCTTCGAGCCCGAGATAACCGCCAAGGCGGCGCGCGCGGGATGGCGCGTCTACGAAGTGCCGATCTCGTATTCGGGACGCACCTACGAGGAGGGCAAGAAGGTCGGCTGGCGCGATGCGATCGCCGCGGTCGCGGCTATCCTCTACTACCGGTTTGCCGACTGAGCGATGGCTGTTTCGTCCGGGTCCCAGGCCGTCGCGACTCCGGCGCAGGCGCCGCTAAGCGTTGCCGGTGTCGATCCGGAGCGCAATTTCGCCGGTGGCGAGACCCAGGTCCTGGGACTCACTCAGCAACTCCGCGCGCTGGGCCATCGCGCGGAACTGCTGTGCGATCCGGCGGGCGAACTGTGGCGGCGCGCGCAGGCGGCTGGCGTGATTTGCCATCCGCTGGCTATTCGGAGCGCGCTCGACCTGCCGGCCGCGATGGCGCTAAGGCGCGGGCTCCGCGATGGCCATTTCGACGTAGTGCATTTCCATACTTCGCGCGCGCATGCGATGGCGCCGTGGGTTCGCGGCCTCGCGCGCGTGGCGGTGGTAACGCGCCGGATGGATTACGTACCCAACCGACTGTTCGCGCGATGGCTTTATGGCCGGGCGGTCGACGGTGTCGCGGCGATCTCGACCGGTGTCGCCGATGCGCTCGTGCGCGCCGGGGTCGCGCGCGAGCGCATCACGCTGATCCCGAGCGGCGTGGACTGCGCGCACTTTCGTCCGCCCTCGGCGGACGAGCGCGCGCAGGCGCGCGCCGCGCTTGGCCTCGACGACGCCGACCTCGCCGTCGGCGCGGTCGGCGCGCTCGAGCCGCGCAAGGGCCATCGCTACCTGGTGGAAGCGATGGCCCTGCCGTGGCGGCGCGATGGCGCCGCGGCGGGAGGGGGACCCTTGCGCGACGGAGTCGCGCAAGGGTCCCCTCCCCGCGGAGTCGTCGCGATCATCGCGGGCGACGGGTCGCTCCGCGAAACGCTCGCGGCGGAGGTCCGGCGACTTGGGCTCGGCGATGCGGGTACGGCCGCCATCCGGTTGGTCGGACGGGTCGCCGACGCGCGAGCTATACTGTGGGCGCTCGACATTTTCGCGATGCCTTCGCTCAATGAAGGGCTGGGTGTCGCACTGCTCGAAGCGATGGCCTGCGGGCTTCCCGCTGTGGCTTCGCGAATCGGCGGGATCGTCGACGCCGTGGACGAGGGACATAGCGGTATTCTTGTCGCGCCAGGAGATTCGCACGCCCTTGCGCGGGCTTTGGAGGACCTCCGCATGCAGGCGCAGATGCGGGTCGCGATGGGAACGGCGGCCCGGGCTTTGGCGGTCGAGCGCTTCTCGATGACCGCGATGGCGCAGCGAACGGTTGAGCTTTATAGGGCTTGCCTTCAGACTGGTGCATCGGCGAAGGCCGAGAGGGGATGACATCCAAATGCGCAGCATGACCGGCTTTGGACGGGCGGAGATCGAACGGGGAAAAATCCGCGTGACCGCGGAGATTCGCACGCTCAATCAGCGATTTTTCGAACTGAAGCTGAATCTGCCGCGCACCTGGGGCGAGCACGAGGCCGAAATCCGCAAGCTTATCCAGGGCGTCATCGCACGAGGACGCGTCGAGCTTTTCGTCCGCTGCGCTCTGCTTAGTCCGCCGCCCACGACGCTCCGTGTGAACGACCGGCTCGCGGCGCTGTACGTCAAGGAGCTTGGCCGGCTGGGGCGCAGCCTCGGTCTTTCCGGCAAGCCCGAGATCCAGGTGCTGTTGCATCGCCCGGAGATTTTCCAGGTCAGCGAAGAGGAGACGGATTCCCGACCCGGCGTGCAACTCGCGTTTACCGCGATAACGCGCGCGCTCAAGGCGCTGGAGACCGACCGCAAGCGCGAGGGCAAGGCGCTGCGCGCCGACTTTATCCAGCGAATCAATACGATCATCGAGAGCGTGCCGAAGATCGAGCGGCTGGCCGAGGCCTCACGCTCCGAGATTGTGGCGAACTTTCAGACGCGGCTGCGCGATCTTATCGGCGACCTGGCGGTCAACGAAAAGCGGCTCTTCGAAGAGGCTTCCGACGCCGCCCAGCGTGCCGATATCACCGAGGAAGTGACGCGCCTGCGAACTCATCTTCAGGGACTGCGCGAACTGGTGGAGGGTGAAGGCGCTGTCGGCAAACAGATCGAATTTCTTCTGCAGGAGGTCAACCGCGAGATCAATACGATGGGTGCGAAGTCACAAAGCGCGGCGCTCTCGCGCGTCACCGTAGGGCTCAAAGGCGAAGTCGAGAAGATGCGCGAGCAGGTGCAGAATGTCGAATAAGGAGCGAAAACCCTTGATTGCAAAGGGCTTGCGGCTTTTATAGGGTTGGTTATGGATCATACGGGGGCGCCCCGTCGCGGGATAATCTTCATTCTCTCGGCTCCGTCTGGAGCCGGTAAGACCACCATCTCACGCGCGGCGCTCAAGGCGATCAGCGGCTTGGAAGCGTCCGTGTCGCTGACTACGCGAAGGCCGCGCGAAGGCGAGGTCGAAGGACTCGATTATCTGTACGTGGACGAGGAGGAATTCATTCGGCGGCGTGACGCTGGCGAACTGGCGGAGTGGGCCCAGGTCTTCGAGGCCTCATACGGCACGCCCCGCGAGGCACTGGACCGGGCAATCGCCACGGGACACGACATCCTGCTCGACATCGACATCCAGGGTGCGCGCCAAATCAAGGCCATCTATCCGCGCGATGCGGTCACGATTTTCGTCCTGCCGCCGAGCTTTTCCGAGCTCGAAGGGCGGCTCCGCCGGCGTGCGACCGAAGACGAGGCGGCGATCGCCAAGCGGCTGCGGCGTGCGAGCGAGGAAGCGCAAGCTTATCCCGAGTACGACTTTCTGATTATCAACGCTGAAATCGACGACTCCCTGACTCGCTTGAGAGCCGTGGTGGACGCGGAGCGGCTGAGAGTCGGCCGGCTGCGCGAGGACTTTGCGGCGTGGAAGAATTAGCCGTCGCCGCTAGCGAGCCTGCGGAACTCGAACACCTCTTGCGGAGGATAGAGTCGTACAATCCGCAGGCCGACCTCCACTTGATTCGCCGCGCCTACGAGTATTCGGCGCGGATGCACGCCGAACAGACGCGCGAGTCGGGCGAACCGTACGTCACTCATCCGCTCAACGTCGCTCTCATCATCGCTCAGCTCAAGCTCGACCTGCCTTCGATCATAACCGGCCTGCTGCACGACGTGGTCGAGGACACGAAGGCCTCGCTCGACGAGGTGCGCGAGCTTTTCGGCAGCGAAGTCGCGACCCTGGTCGACGGCGTTACCAAGGTCTCCAAGATCACTTTTTCCAGCCGGGCCGAGAAGCAGGCCGAGAACTTCCGCAAGATGGTGATCGCGATGGCGCACGACATCCGCGTCGTGCTCATCAAGCTTGCCGACCGCTTGCACAACATGCGCACGCTCTCGCACCTGGCCCAGGACCGGCGGGAGGAAATCGCGCACGAGACGCTGGAAATCTATGCCCCGATCGCGCATCGGCTCGGTATCTACTGGCTCAAGTCGGAGCTCGAGGACACGGCCTTCCGCTTCATCAACCCGACCGCTTACGCCACGCTCAAGGCGCACGTCGCGCGCACGATGGCCGAGAGCGAGGAATACATCGCCGCGGTCATCGGGATAATCTCGCAACGTTTGGAGGAAGCGGGCGTCAAGGCTGAGGTCACCGGGCGGCCCAAGAATATCTATTCGATCCATCGCAAGATGCAGGAGGAGGGGCTGCACTTCGACCAGGTTTACGACCTGATTGCGTTCCGCATCATCGTCGCGACGCTGCGCGAATGCTACGAGGCGCTGGGCGTGGCGCACGCAAGCTGGAAGCCGATTCCGGGGCGCTTCAAGGACTACATCGCGCTGCCCAAGGTCAACATGTATCAGTCGCTGCATACCACGGTGATTGGTCCGCAAGGGCAGCGGATGGAAGTGCAGATCCGCACCGCCGAGATGCACAAGGTGGCCGAGGAGGGAATTGCCGCTCACTGGAGCTACAAGGAAGGAGGCACCAGCGAGTTGCGCGAAACCGAGCGCTTCGCCTGGCTACGCCGCCTGATCGAGTGGCAGCAGAATCTCAAGGACCCGCAGGAGTTTCTCTCGACCGTCAAGGATGACCTCTTCCCCGAAGAGGTCTTCGTTTTTACGCCCAAGGGCGACGTGCTCGACTTTCCGCAGGGCGCTACCGTTATCGATTTCGCCTACCGCATCCACTCCCAGGTCGGCCAGCATCTGAGCTCCGCGCGCGCCAACGGCCGGATGGTCCCGTTGCGCTACCGCCTGAAGTCCGGCGACATGATCGAAGTAGTCACCTCGGAGCGCCAGAGCCCCGGCAAGGATTGGATGAGCTTCGCGGTCACCGCGCGCGCCAAGAGCCGCATCCGCCAGTGGCTGCGCGCGCAGCAGGCCGAGCGCTCGATCAAATGGGGGATCACGCTCATCGATCGCGAGCTGGAGCCGCTCGGACTGTCGGTCGCGCAACTGCGTCCCGGCAGGCGTTTCGAGCCCGTGCTCAAAGAGTTCTCCTACCGGGACGTCGACAGTCTGCTGGCCGCGGTCGGCTATGGCATTGTCACTGCCGCCCAGTTGCTGGCCAAGTTGCTGAATCCCGACGAACTCAAGCTCTATCGCGCCGAGAAGGCGCCCGCGCCGCCGGCACCGTCCGACAACGGACGCGCGGCGCGCGATACGCGTCGTACGCCGACCGGCAACGCAGTCATCGTCTCGGGCGTGGGCGACATGCTGGTGCGGTTCGCGCGATGTTGCAGTCCGCTACCCGGCGAGGAGATCGTCGGGTTCATCACGCGCGGCCGCGGCGTCACGGTGCATCTGAAGGGATGCCCGCACGCGATGGTGAGCGATCCGCAGCGCCGGGTGCCGGTGGTGTGGAAGGACGGCGAGGACAGCCCACGGCCGATCCGGCTCGAGGTGATTAGCATCGACCAGCCGGGGCTACTGGCCGCGATGTCCAAAACGATCTTCTCGGCCGGCGTCAATATCACGACCGCCGAGGTCAAGTCCGCCGGCAACGACGGACGGGCGCTATCGGTGTTTGAGTTGAGTGTCGGCAGCGCTCGCCAGCTCAATGGCCTTATCCATCAGATTGCGGCGATTGACGGCGTGATGCGGGTTGCGCGGGTGGGTATGGGCAACAGCAACGGGCATCGCGTCTAGACCGTTCGCTTTCCGCGCCAAAATTCTTCGCCACAATTCTTGGCAAAGGTTCTTCATTCGGAGTTCATCGATGAAGCATCAGATTACGACGCCGTCGGCGCCGGCCGCGATCGGTCCTTATTCGCAAGCGATCGGCGATGGAGAATGGGTTTTCTGCTCGGGACAGATCGGTCTCGATCCGCCAAGCGGCCGGCTGGTGGAGGGCGGAATCGAGCACGAGACGCGCCGCGTGATGGAAAACCTGCGCGAGGTGCTGGGCGCGGCGGGCCTCCATTTCGGCGATATCGTGAAGACCACGATTTACCTGGTGGACCTCGGCGAATTCGACGTCGTCAATCGCATCTATGGCGAGCATCTGGAGGCACCATATCCGGCGCGCGCGACGGTGCAGGTGGCGGCGCTCCCGCGTGGCGCACGAGTCGAGATCGACGCGATCGCGCGCAAGCGCTCGTAGAGCGGCCACGAGGTCGGCGCGAAAACCCGAATCGGACTACGCGGGCGCGGTCAGCAGGATGCTCTTTTCGCGCTCCAGGATTTTACGCACGGCCGGGCGGAGCAGCATCCGATCCTTGAATGCCGTGTAGGCGCCGAGTTCCTTCATCGGCAAATTGATCCGGAGGCCCCAGCCGTAAAAGACCAGCGTGTAAGGATCGCAGACGGTGTACTGCGAACCCATCATCCAGTCCTTCCCCTTAAGCATCGCGTCGATTTCCTCGAGGTTGGCCCAGAAGTTCTTGCGCCCGGTCTCTTTGAGCGTCGCGTAGGCGGCGGGATCGTCGGCGAAACGCTCGGGCCGGTTGATATGAGTGAAGGACGGATGCACCGTGTTGGAGAACCAGGCCATCGTTGCGATACATCGTGCCTCGGCGATTGGATCGGCAGGCAGAAGCCGCGCATCGGGAAATCTTCTCGCAAGGTAGCTGAGGATGGCGGTGTTCTCGATCAGAATCGCGCCGTCGACGCTCAGCGCCGGCACTTTGCCGCGCGGGTTGATCTTCAGGTAGGCTTCGGAGCGTTGCTCGGCGTCGGCGAAAGAGATCAGTTTGGTCTGGTAGGTTGCGCCGCTCTCTTCGAGACCGATATGCGAGGCCATCGAGCATGCTCCGGGGGCGAAATAGAGGGTTAGCATCTTAAAGTGCTCCATTCAGAATTCGCGGTTGCAGGCCAAGTGACGTCAATTGTGTTATCGGGCTGGACGGCATCCATTGAAGCCCGCAAAGCGACTTACGCTACGATGTTTCACGTGTAACCGATCCCGCCGACTTTCGTCTATGGAAAAGCGCAAATCGGCAAGTGACATCATCGAACAAGCCCGAGGCCGAGGAGGACTGACCGGGGGGTCGGCTGCGATGGGTACGATACGCGTTGCTCGTTATATCGGTTCGATCGCGACAATGGCGATTTTGTTTTCGGCCTGCGCGACCGCGGCGCCGCCGGAACCCGCGTCCCCAACGTCACTCGCGCCCGCGCCCGCAGCGGCGGCGCGGAACGCACCCCGTTCCGACGAGCATATATACGTTACCGGGGATACGCTCGACAGCGCATGCTACAAGGAGGTTGGAGAAGTCAGCTACGTGGAGCCGTTCTCAGCGGCGGTCACGGACCCTGACAGCCTCGGTGTCGCGGACCAACTCAGAAAACTTGCCGTCAATAAGTACCCGAACCAGGTGGACGCGATAATCAACGTGCACTCGGAGGACCACGACATCGGCAGCGAAGTCCTCGTCAGCGGCGAGGCGGTTCAGATCGAGCCGCCCAGCAAGATCGATTGTAAGTTACCGGAAAAATTAGCCGTGGCGTTCGCCAATTTCGCGACCGGCGCTAAAAACCGCGGCTCTCGCCGTGGGTCCACCAATGGCTCTGGTTACAACGGGCCGGCAGGTACGACCAATACGGCCGCCGAAGCCGAAGGGTCCGCCGGAAGCGACCCGACGAAAAACATCCGGGAAAATCTCCGTCGCGCGATGCTTTCCACGATGCCTGGTCAGGCAGACGTGAATGAATCGGCGCTCACCGACCAGGTCCAGTTACAACAGGCGGAAATCAAGCGTCTGCGAAGGGAAATCGATCAGGTCGTCGGCCGCCAATGCGAGAAAGCCGATCTTTCGGCAGCTCAATGCGACTCGATGCGTAAAAATGCGGAATTCGTGCAGCCGCATGAAGTGGTTGCAGTCCCGAACAAAGACGCCAGCGTAAAAAGCCCGACCGTATTCGAAATTCAAAATCTGATTCAGGCGCAGACCGAGCTCATCTCGAAGCTCCGGCAGGAGGCCGCGGACATCAACGAAGCGCCCGACGAAGCCTCCGGCGCCAGCCCCTCGAATTAGCGCGGCAGGATCACGTTCGTTACATGCAGGAATGCGGCCCAGCCTCAGGCCGCGCGGCGCCGCGCGAGTTGGCCGCCGCAGTTCGGGCAGACGTGGTTATATCCAGCCCCGCACTCCGGACAGAAAGTGCACTGGAAGGCGCAGCTAACGGCCGCGGCCTCAAGCGTCAACGGGGCGTGGCACTTCTCGCAGTCGCCCTTGGGCGTGCTCATCAGGCGCAGGAGTTTGGCGTTGGCTTCCTCGCGCTCAGCCGCGGCGAGCAGTGCGTCGCGCGCCTTGACGTTGCGCTCGGCAGCCGCCCAGGCGCGATAAATCGAAGCTCCACCATGTTCGAGGCGAGCGAGCAACGCCATCTGGTCCAGGCGATCGCGGCCTTCGAACAACGACGCCATCACCTGTTCGGGCGGTATGCGCTTTTCGTCATCCATCGTCGTAACCTCCTGTGCTGGCCCTGCGGCCGGAGCCAATTCCGGTGGGATTCAGGTAAAATTCAGTATCGACAATGCGGCGGGATCGACGAAGCGTCCGCGCGGATCGAGCTTATGCGCCGATCGCATCAGCCGCGCGGCGACACGCCCGCGGGCCGGGCCGCTCACGGAACGATCGTGGAGCCGCGCCTTGTCCAGGTCCAGGATAATGATCGCGAAGCTCTCGCCACGCGGAGTCACGAAGAGGTTTTCCAGGTTGAGGTCCGGATGATGCAGGCCCTCCCGTAGCATCGTTTCGATCGCCTCACGCGCGCGCTGGAGCACATGGACGCGCACGTTGGGATCATCGTCGGTGCGCAGAAAATCCCACAACGTCATTCCTGCCACTGCGCGCGTTATGAAAAAGCCGCGATAAAGTCCTGGCGCGACCCATCGCACTGCCGCGCCAATAGGGTCGGCCACCGGTATGCCGCGCTTCCTGGCTTCGGCCGTGACCCAAAGCTCGGTGAGCGGCCGCGGATGCCGTCCGAAATAGAGATCGTCGAGCAGCAGGCGCATCGCACCGCCGCGCCGGGAACGACGCACGAACAATTCGGGCCCGCCTGGCAGCGTGAGCCTGAAGCCGCCCCCGCGATTGCCGGCGCCGGTGGCGTTAGCCGCGCCGAGGTCGTTCAACGCGATCGCAAGTGCGGGCGCATGGGTCGCCAGATCGGTGCGGAGGTAAAGCTGATAAGGGTCGACGGGGATTCGCGAGAACTCGTGCGGCACGACGGCCCGTGACGAGGGATATTGCGCGATGTTCATCGCATGGCCGGTTGGTTGGCGCGCCGCGCGGCACGCCTGGTCCGAATGGGCGCGATAGCCCGCGGCTCTACCACTTCTTCACAGCCTCACTTAGTTATTGAACGGCCCGCGCGTCATTATTGAACGGCCTACGCCTCTTCATTTAACGGCTTGCACGTCGTCACTTAACGGCTTGCGCGTCGTCATTTAACGGCTTGCGCGTCGTCATTTAACGGCTTGCGCGTCGTCATTTAACGGCTTGCGCCTCTTCGATCAGCATGATTGGGATATCGTCCTTGATCGGGTAGAGCAGATGGCAGGCGTCGCAGATGAGCCCGTCCTGCCTGTCGGTAACGCGCAGGCCGCCCTTGCATTTGGGGCAGGCGAGAATGTCGAGTAGTTCCTGGCTAACGGCCATTTTCGGCGGAGGCCTCCTTCACTTGCGGGTCGCGACTATCGCTCGCGGCATCGCGCGGATGAGCGCGCGCGGCGTCGATCATCTCAACCAGGCGTGACTCGTCGTCCGGATTCATGACGACTTCGAGGCGTAGAGCGTACAGCGAATCGCGCTCGAACGGAAACCGCTCGAGCTTCACCAAATCTTTCTCAGTGGTCACTAGCACCGCGCCGCCGCGTCCGGCGGCGACGATGCTTTGCCAGTCCGCGGTCGTATAAACGTGATGGTCGGGATATTCGAGCACGCCGACCAGGTCGGCATCGAGATCGCGTAGCATTCGGTAAAAGCCGCTGGCATTGGCAAGCCCGCTGACCGCCACCACGCGCCGACCCATAAGTGAGTCTGGCATTTCGGTCCATCGCGCCGCCGCGCTGGCGGGAGCGACGAGCGCTCGCGGCCTGAGCGTGGCGCGGAGCAGGCGCGGATGCTCCGCGACAGGGCGCGGGATAGCTCCCAGGGTGCGCTCGGCCTCGGCGCCGGTGTGGCCTAGTTCAATCGCGATCACCGCGTCGGCGCGCCGAGCCGCGCGCACCGGCTCGCGCATCGGGCCCGCCGGCAGGAGCCATCCGTTGCCCACTCCGCGCTCTTCGTTCATCAGCAGCAAGTCGACGTCGCGTGCGAGGCGCATATGTTGAAAGGCGTCGTCGAGCACCACGACGTCGAGCGCGCCGAGCTGTTGTTCGATGAGCTCGATGCCGTCGATCCGCCGGCGTGCGACGCCGATCGGACCGGCAAACGATTTCGCCATCATCACCGCCTCGTCGCCGGCCTTGTCGGGACTGACTAGCAGGCGTTCGCCGTCCGAGACCAGGGTCGCGCGCTCCGCGCTCCTGGAGCGGCCCCAACCGCGGCTCACGATCGCGACCTTCAGCCCGCGCAGACGCAGGCGCGAGGCGAGGAACAGCGTGAATGGCGTCTTGGCGTTGCCGCCCAGCGTGAGATTGCCGATGCTCACGACCAGCGGGCGGGCGCGTCGTTTCATCCTGCGCCACCAGAGCGCGCGCGCCGCCAGGGCAACGCGATAGGCGCCGGCCGCAGGCACAAGCGCGGTCCACAACACCCGCTCGTGGAGAGTGAGATCGCTCTGCCACAGTCCTTCAAGGCGAGAACGATCCGGTGGCGCTGGCGTGGAACCGACCATGCTCAGGCGACGCTAATCAGCGGACGCAGATGCATCAAGGTTGCGCCGACACCACCTGCCATCCGTTCCACCACCACCCGCGCGCGATGTCCCGCGGCCCGCCGCTCGGACTCGTTGGTCATAAAAGCGGTCACGGCTTGTGCGAGTTCAGCGGCGTCGCGCACCACCGTCCCGGCACGAGCCTCCAGCAGTGCCGATGCGATCTCGCGCTGACTTTCATGAAAGGTTCCAAACAGCGTCGGCACGCCGGCGGCGGCGGGTTCGGCAAGACTCTGGCCGCCGCGTCCGGGCATCAGGCTGCCTCCGACGAACGCCACCGCCGCACGCCCGTATATCGAACGCAGCTCACCCATCGTGTCAAGCAGCAGCACGCGGGAGGTGGCGGCCGCAGTAGCGCCGAGCGCGCTCGCCTTCGTGTATTCGATCCGCGCGGCGCGAAGGAGTCCTTCGACTTCGGCGACGCGCTCGAGGTGGCGCGGCGCGAGGGCGAGAGCGATTGCGTCGAAGCGAGCGCAAAGTTCACGCCACGCGTCGAGGACGACTTGTTCCTCGCCCGGCGCGGTCGAGCCGGCGACCAGCAATGGGCATCCGGACGCGAAAGCCAAAAGCTCCGGGCGGAGCGGCGCGGCGTTGAGGCTCTCGAGATCGAACTTGGTGTTGCCGGTCACCTTGACGCGGCTTTCAGGCGCACCCAGCGCGAGGAAACGGCGCGCGTCCTCTTCAGTTTGGGCGAGCACGAAATCGGCGCAGGCGAGCGCCTCGCACAGCAGCGGGCGAACGTAGCGGTAACGGCCGAACGCTCGTTCGGAGATGCGGCCGTTCACGATCGCGATACGCGCGCCGGCGCGACGTGACTCGATGAAATAGTTCGGCCACAGCTCGGTCTCGGCAATCAACATCAGGGTTGGACGGAGCGCGTCGAGAAAGGGACCGAGCGCGCGGCGGCAATCGAGCGGGGCGAGCAGATGAGCGCGCGCGGCGGGAATCGCGCGCCGCGCCGCCTCGCGGCCGGCCGCGGTCATCGTGGTGACGAGCAGCGTCGTTTCAGGCCGCTCACGGAGCAGGGCAGTCAGAACGGCGCGCAGCGCTCCCACTTCTCCGACGGACGCCGCGTGCGCCCAGATTCGCGGTTCGGCCAGCGGTGCCGCGCCGTCGCGGGTCCACGCGATACCCATGCGCGCCCGCCGCGTCGCGGGGTCGCCACAAGCGCCGCTTAGCGCGAGCGCCAGCGGCAATGCCGGATACCAGAGCGCATTGTACAATTGACGGAGCATCCCACAGCCGCGGAGTCGACGCGAGGGCTCTCCGACGACCGCCAGGATGGCGCCGCCGCCGCCCGTCGCTCCGGCGGATTCTATGCCATCATCTCAAGCGCGATCGCGGCGACGCGCGTTGCCGCTCCCGGCTCGCCCAGACGGGCGCGCAAGGCCAGCAAAGCGGATCGCGTCTCGGTGCGCAGCGGCTCGACCATCAGGTTCTCAGCCGCGCGCACCAGGTTGCGCACGTTGACTCGGCCCTGGATAAGTTCGGGCACGACTTCACGTCCCGCCAGGATATTGGGCATCGCGATGAAATCGACTCCGCGCACCAGTATCCGCGCAAGTGCATAGGTCACCGGCGACATCTTGTACGCGACCACCATCGGACAGCCCAAAAGAGCGGTCTCGAGAGTCGCGGTGCCGGAAGCCGCGAGCGCAAGTTCGCTCGCGGCGACGATGCTGTAGGTGTCGCCCTCGATCACGCGGATACCGTCGAGGTTGACACCGCCCTCCTCGCGCAATTGCGCAAGCGTGAGCGTCGGAGCGAGCGCGATCACCGGGATGAGGCCATGATCGGCCTCGAGCACGCGCGCCGCCTCCACCATCGGGCGTAGCAGATAGCGAATCTCGCCGCGGCGGCTGCCGGGCAACAGCGCGAGTAGCCGCGCATAGGGGGAAACTCCATGGCGCTTGAGCGTGGCGGCGCGATCCTGGGTGGGCGCAACGCGGTCGAGCAGCGGATGACCGACGAAGGTAACGCGCTCGCCCGCGCCCGCGTAGATTTCGGCCTCGAACGGCAGTACCACGGCAAGGCGATCGGCGCGCTCGATGATGCGGGCCACGCGGCCGCGCCGCCAGGCCCAGACCTGCGGTGTGATGTAGTAGAGCACCGGCACGCCGGCGCGCTTGGCGGCGCGCGCGAGCGACATATTGAACTCCGCGAAATCGATAAGGATGACCAGGTCGGGACGCTCGCGCCGCACGGTCGCCTTGAGTTCGCGCAACACGCCGAGGGTTCGCCGTATAGTCGAGGCCAGTTCGGCAAGCCCGAGGCCCGCGATGTCTTCGGTGCGGGTGAGCGCGCGCACCCCGGCCGCGCGCATCCGCTCGCCGGCGACGCCGAAGAGTTCGCAGGCGGGGTCGCGGGCAAGGATCTGCGTGGCGAGGTCGGCGCCGTGCAAATCGCCCGAAGCCTCGCCGGCGACGATCATCACGCGGCGATGGCGTGCCGGGCTCGTCGCGGTTGCCGATGGTTCCCTAGGAGTGGCGCTCATCGGGGAGAATTGTGCTGGAAAATCCGATGGCGCGCCACATGGCTCGCGATGCTCACGGCGGAATTTGCGTGCCGTCCGTGAGGCGCGGACAGCTTGCAGTTGGATGATAAACGAAGTAGCTTCCGCCTCAGATCGGTGCTCGGGCGGGCACGCTTTGCGCCTGCAACGGAAGCGGCTCCCAGCGGCATCAAGACCGCTTCCAAAATCCCCACCCCGGCCTTCTCCCAAAACTGAGGGACCAGGCGACGAATACGGAGACAAACAGTGGTGAAGATCGAAAACGTTCTCTTCGCGACGGATTTCTCCGAAGACTCGGGTTACGCGCTGACCTACGCGCGCGCGCTCGCCGAGCAATACAACACCAAGCTTTTCATCGTTCATGTGATCGAGAACCCGCTCGAACATATCTACGGCGTGCCGCATGGGGAATATCCCGCCCTCCAGGCGAACGCGATCAAGCAGGTTCATGAACTGATCCATCGCTTCGACGGCGTATTGTCAGGCTTCACCAACTTCGAGCTCTCCACCAAGGAGGGCGAGGCGCCGCTGGAAATTCTCAAGACGGCCGCGGAAAAGCACGCCGGGGTGATCGTGATGGGCACGCACGGGGGCGGCGCATTGCGCCATCTGCTGCTCGGCAGCACCGTCGATAAAGTCCTGAATAGCGCGAATGTCCCAGTACTGGTGGTGCGCCATCCCAGCCGCCATCTGACCCACCAAAGCTGATGCGTCGAATGTCCGGCGGGCTGAATGGCTGTTAGATCGTTTGTGCCGGCGGAGGCTGTTGTCGCGCAGAGAGTTAAAACGCGTGTAACCACTCTGCTGGAGATGGCTTAATACGCATCAGCGAGCCGCCTGATCAGGGGAAACAAATTCAGCAAATATCGAAGTAAGCTTTTCTGGCTCGAGAATCATCGCGTCGTGACCGGTCTTAAGCTCGAAGAAGCGCCACGCCAGGTCGACGCGATACTTTGCGGCGAAGCCGTCAAAGCTGCCAGTCGCTGGTGACGAACAATAGATGTAGGCTTTGGGGAGTCGGTTGATGGCTTCTTGGTTCTCAAGTCGAATGGGCTGATTGAACGTCTCGAATGGCTGTCTGGCTTCGCGCGGCTTTTCGAAATCGACGTGATCTGAACGTGTGATTCCCCACAGAGAAAGAGGAGGAGGACGAATCGACCCATCCTTTTCTCCGTCCGCGCGAAACGCCGCAGCGCGCTCCGGCAAGATATAGTCGAGAGCGCACTTTCCGTTTTCCGGAACGAACGCGTCGAGATAAACCAACTGCCGAATGCGCTCCGCGCATTTGTCCGCCACCCCAGTGATGACCATGCCGCCATAGCTGTGGCCCACCAGCACGATTTGGTGAAGGTCCTCCATTTCTAGAAGCGCGACCACATCCTGAACATGAAGATCGAGATTTATTTCTGGGCGAGCGAGGTGCCTTCGATCACCAAGCCCCGTTAGCGAGAGGGTATAGACATCGTGCCCTAGCTTTCGTAAAGCCGGGGCAACGAACCGCCAGCACCATCCGCCATGCCACGCGCCATGAACCAGTACGAATGTGCTCATTCTCCACTCCGAGCTTTCACGTCAGCAAGCCGGCTTTCAGCAATTGGCGAAGTGCTAACGGATCTGATTCTGCCACCCGCAATTCCGACATTATGCGATCTCTGAAGTAAGGCCGAACCGTCGAAGATTCTTGCGTTGTTAATTGCGAGTTCGCATGCATTGCCGTCGCTGGATTTCACCTTGGGGTTCCCTCCTCCGGCGCCGTTGAGCCGGGAGTTTTGTTTAGAATGGCTTTTCCTCCGGAAGGTCTTAATGAATTTGTCGTGCTAGCCGCGCCGAACCAGCTGCCTCTCCCCCCGGCGGTTTGTTCAGCTTGCTCTTTGTCTTCAGGCGGGCGATGACGCGACGTGTAGCTCCACACCGGCCTGCTTTTGAAGATAGCCAATGACGTTGAAGAGATTGCGCGCCTGGGGATTTCCGCGGGGTCCGAACATCCGGATCAGGCTCTTGGGTTGAGTGCCAGTCGCCCGACCAAGTTTCTCGAAACCGACGGTTGCCTTGATGTAGTCCCGCAGGATCCTCTTGCCGGTATCAACGTCGCCGGCGAGCATCAGGTCGATGCCCTCTCGCAAAAGAGCTTCGGCAAAGACGGGGTCATGGGCGAGATGTTTCTCGACCAACATCTTGAAACTTCGGGTCAATGCCATGATTCTGTCTCCGTTCATCGAAAGAGGCGCTTGCGCGCTTTGTATTCGGCCCATAGAGCCGCCGCGTTAGCTATGTCCCGCCGCTGACGCTTCTTCGTGCCTCCGGTCAGTAGGATAACCAAAGTGGCCCCGTCACGGCCGAAATACATTCGATAGCCAGGACCGGAATCGATTCGGTACTCGAGTACTCCTTCACCAACCGATTTGACGTTAGAAGTGTTGCCTTGCTCCAGACGCGAGACCGCTGCCACGAGTTTCGCCCGTGCGCCCGAGTCTACCGATGAGAACCACTCCTCGAATGGGCTACGGCCGTCCTTGGTGAGGTAGTAACGAACCTCGAGCACACGCGAGGGTAACACTAACGTTACCGTATATCAATACCTAGTCATGCGACGATGTCTATGCGGCGACGCGGCGCGTCAATCGTGCTTGCCCGGCTCGGGACGCATCGCGTCGCGGATGCGTTCGCTCACTTCCATCACGCGCAGCCCGTCGAGCGCGGTGACCGCCGGCGCGCGGCGCGTACGCACGGCGTCGGCGAAGGCGGCGATCTCGTCGGCCAACGGATCCCCTTCGCCGAGATCAATCTGCCGGGCGGAAATTTCGGGATAAGTTCCACCCGGTGGCGGCGGCGACTTGCGATAGATCTGAATGCGCCGCGCCTCGTAGTCGACCGACAGATACGCGTCGGGTTGGAAGAGCCGGATCTTGCGCTCGCGGCGCGGCGCTACGCGGCTGGTGTTGAGGTTGGCGATGAGTCCGTCGCCAAAGCGCAGCCGCGCATTGGCGACGTCGATCTGATCGGTCAGCACCGCCACGCCGATCGCTTCGACCGCTGTGATTTCGGCCGTCGTCAGCGTCAGAATGACGTCGAGGTCATGCACCATCAGGTCAAGGATCACGTCGACATCGGTGCCGCGCTCGGTGAACGGAGCGACCCGCAGGCATTCGATGAAGCGCGGCTGACGAACCATCGGGCGCAACTCGACGATCGCCGGGTTGAAGCGTTCGAGATGGCCGATCTGCAGGATTCGCCCGGTTCGCTCGGCGAGAGCGGCCAGCTCGCGCGCCTCGCGCACGCTTGCGGCCATCGGTTTTTCGAGCAACACGTCGATGCCGTGGGCGAGAAGGTAGGACGCGATCTCGTGATGGAGACTGCCGGGAGCGGCGACGCTCGCCGCCGCAACTTTGCCCTTGAGCTCGCGATAATCGACGAACGCCGCGGCGCCGTGGCGCTCGGCGGTTTCGTGCGCGCGCGCGGGATCGACGTCGACGACGTGGGTCAGACGAACGCCGGGGAGCGCGGCATACTTGAGCGCGTGCAGCGCGCCCAGCCGCCCGGCGCCGACCACTGCCACACGCATCTCATCCATCGCCTCGTTCTCCGCCTCGTTCCCCGTCCTAATCTCCGGCTTCGCCCCATACGGTGATTCCGGCATCGGTGGCGGCGGCCAGCGTGCGTGCGCGTTCGAGAATCAGGGCCTGGCCGGCCTCGACGCCGATCATCGCGGCGCCGATCTCGCCGAGGAGCTGGATTGTCGCGGGGCCGATCGCGGGGCGATCGAAACGCAGATCCTGGCCCGGCTTGGCCGCCTTGGCGACGACCAGTCCGCGGCCGCACAGCGCGGCCGCGCGCCGTAGCGCCGCGTCGGTGCCTTCGACCGCCTCGATCGCGCCAACCACGCCGTCGCGTACCGCGGCGGCCTGGCCGACGTCGAACCTGCCCAGCGCGCGCATCACGCCGAAGGCCAGCCTCAGATCATTTAGCTGCGGAGCCCTGGGCTCGGGTCCCGCGAGGCGGCCGCTTCCGGCGAGCGCGTCTTCGAGCATCGGCACCGGGTCGATCATCGCGATCCCGTCCGACTCGATCTCGGCCGCGATCGCGCGCAGCAAGACGTCGTCGCTGAAGCGCCCTACGCGCGCGAGCATCGCGATCGCCCGCGCGTCGGGGGCAAACGACTCGCCCAGGCGGGCGCGCGAGATCCCGCCCGCCATCGCGGCCTGGGCGGCCCCGGCGCGTTTGAACGCGTCGATCATGGTCTGCAACTCGCCCACGCGGATCCAGACTATCTCGTCGCACAGATCGGCGAGCCGTTCGTCGGTTTCGCCGCGATGTGCCACCGCGATCACCGCGTAACCCTGCCGCCGCGCCGCCGCCGCGACCTCGAGAGGAAAGACGCCATTGCCGGCGATGATCCCGAGCTTACTCACGGTCGCGGCTTACCACGCCGCGTTCGGAGGCGCGGATGAAATCGACCAGCCGGCGCACTTCGGGCAGTGCCCCATGCTTTTCGAGGACCTGCGCAAGCGCGTCCTCGCGCAGCAGCTTGGAGTAAAAGAGCATGCGGAAGGCCGAGCGGAGGGCGGCGACGACTTCAGGGCGAAAGCCCCGGCGCTCCAGGCCGATAGCGTTGATTCCCACCATCCGGGCGCGATCGCCCGCCACCATCGCGTACGGAGGTACGTCCTGCGCAACCTTGGAGCCCGCGGCGAGCATCGCGTGCGCCCCGACCCGGCTGAACTGATGGATCCCGCACATTCCGGCCGTGACGACCCATTCGTCGAGCACGCAGTGCCCGGCGATTTCGGTGGAGTTGGCCAGGATGGAATGATCGCCGATAAGGCAGTCGTGCGCGACGTGCACGTAGTTCATGACCAGCACGTGGTTGCCGATCCGCGTGAGCATCCCGCCGCCCTCGGTGCCGCGATGGATAGTGGTGAATTCGCGGATGCGGTTGTCGTCGCCGATTTCCAGGCGTGAAGGTTCGTCGTGATATTTGAGATCCTGCGGCGCTGCGCCGATCGAGGCGAACTGAAAAATCCGGTTGCGCGCGCCAATCGAGGTATGCCCCTC
This sequence comes from uncultured delta proteobacterium, assembly GCA_963755905.1. GTDB lineage: Bacteria > Desulfobacterota > Binatia > Binatales > Binataceae > JAKAVN01. The sequence continues at coordinate 715,599 of CAVWLM010000001.1, read as the reverse complement.
GATGACCGCGTAGGGGCCGATCCGGGTGGCTTCACCGATGCTCACTTCGGGCCCGATGACCGTTCCCGGGCCAACTTCGACGCTGGAATCGAGCTCGGCGCGCCGGTCGATGACGGCGCTTGGATGGATGCGCCCGGCTATGGCGTTGACTCCTCGACTTCCATCGCTGACAGTTCGGTCGCGGCTACCAGCTCACCATCCACTCGCGCCTCGGCCTGCATTTTCCACAGCGGGCGGTGATGTTTGAGCAAGCGGACTTCGATTCGCAGTTGATCGCCGGGCACTACCGGGCGTCGCAGACGCAGACGGTCGATTCCAGTCAGCATGAACAACGTGGCCGGACGTTCCGCGCTCGTCATGCCGAGCGCGAGCAGCGCGCCCGATTGCGCCATTGCTTCGACCACCAGCACCCCCGGCATCACCGGACGCCCCGGAAAATGTCCGTTGAAAAACGGTTCGTCGATGCTCACGTTTTTGAGCGTGAGCACGCGTCCGTCGCTCACTTCCAGCACCCGATCGACCATCAGGAACGGATAGCGATGCGGCAGCCGGCGAAGCAGGCCGGCAAGGTCGGGCGAGGGTGAATCGCCATTCACGGCGTGGCTGCTACCTCGAGATACTGGAACGCTTGCGGACCGAACTGCCGGTGCCGCTCGAATCTGCGTCGCCGCTGTCCGCCGCGCCCTGCGGTCCCGGCGGCGCTCCACCGGCCCATCGCGGATCGGGCGCCAGCGTGCCGGCCTTCACGTTCATCGAATCGTAGGATCGGATTACCTGGTCGGTGATGTCGGCCGAGGGGATGCCCCATAGCAGTCCGCCCTTCTCCATCACCACGGTGTAGCCGGCTCTTTCACCCAGCTCGCGGACCACGGTGGCGAGGTCGCGCACGATCGCGGCGGTGGCCTCGTTATCCTTCTGATGCAGCTCGTCGCGCTCGTTCTTGACGTCATCCTGGAAGGAGCGCATCCGCTTGGCGAGCTCGTCTTCGAGGTTTTGACGCTGGTCGGGGGGCATCAGCATGCCCTTTTTATCGAGTTCGTCCTTGAGCCCCTGGGCTTCGGACTGCTCGCGCTGGAGCCTGGCCTGCGCCCGCTCGGCTTCGACGCGAATGTTGGATCGCGCTCGCTTGCCGGCGTTACATTCGTTGAGCGCGCGCTGAATGTCGACATAAGCGATTTTGACCTCCGCACGCGCGGGAATCGCGGCCGTCATCAGCAGGAGCACCGCTCCACAAATCAGACCTTGCCTCATCGAAATAACGATCCTCCCATCGGTAACTGATTGGCGAACTCGCGCCGCACGAGGTGACATCTGGCCGGCGCGCAAACTGTCTCACGACATTTAAGCTGATTTGGCGCGTCCTCCGCTAGAGCGGGGCCCCGGCGCCGAAATCGAAGACCGTACTCTGATCGTTCGGCCGCCGGTTGATCGGTTTGGCGATGTCGACGTTGATCGGGCCAAACGGCGATTTCCAGAACAGTCCCACACCCCAGGCGTACTGCAAGCCGTCGAGCGAGAGTGAGTCCTGCATCCTGAACGAATTGCCCGCGTCGAAGAATACGTTGCCCCGCATTCCCAGCGACTCGATTATCGGAAACCCAATCTGCTGGCTGAATAGCAATTCTTTGCTGCCGCCCACCTGCTCGACGCCGAACGGTTGCCCGAACTGGTTGAACAGGACTTCCTGCGGACCCAGCGAATAGATCTCGTAGCCGCGCACCTGGCCCTGGCCATTGAGGCCGCCGGGAAAAAAGCGCTCGTACAGCGGCAGATTGCCGCCGGTGCCGGTCTCAAGCTCGGTGCCCATACCGAAGGTGACCGAGGGCGAGTAAACCCACTCGCCCAGAGTCGGATTTTTGATGAACGGGAAAAACCAATGGCCGTGCGCGACGCCCTTGATGAACGGCGTGCCGCCTAGCCCGGCGAATTCCAGGTTGAGGCTCTCGACCGAGCCGCTGCGGGGGTCCCTGGGGTCGTCGACCGTGAAGCGCCGCAGCGAGGGCAGAAACTCCGAGACCCTGCTGTAGCCCTTTTGGCTCTGGATATCGTAGGTGGTGAACGGCGAGAGGTTGCTGATGCCGACGCTTTCGAACTGGTAGCCCAGCCCGGCCGTGATGTGCTCGAGCGAGAGCGGCCCGAGCTTGCGCAGCCCAAGGTCGGCCAGCGGATAGCCGCTATTGAGCAGGAAACCAATCTCGCTCTGGTCGAAGCTGAACAGGTAGAGCTTGTTGTCGAAGCCCTGCAGGCTTACTGCGAGCGGCAAGTCGAGGAACCACGGCTCGGTGTAGGTGACGCTCAGGTTTTCGAACAGGAAGCCGATTTCGGCGCTGAACGCGGCCGATTCGCCGCCACCGAACAGATTGGTGTTTTGCAGCAGGAAGGTGCCGAACAGCGAAGACGCGCTGTCGTAACCGCCGCCGACCTGGAACGAGGCCGTATTACCTTCCTGCACGTTGACGTCGAGGTTGATCTTGTCCGGCTGGCGTGCTGGCTCGGTCGACAGCCGCACACTCTGGAAAAATCCGAGTGCGTCGAGCCGCTGCTTGGACTCCTGAATCTTTGACGCCGAGTAAGGCTCCTGCTCCTGCAACTTAATCTCACGCCGGATCACCTTGTCCGAGGTCTTGGTGTTGCCGGAAATCTTGATCCGGTCGATCAGCACCTCGTTGCCCGGCGTGATCGCGTACGTCACGTCCACCCGATGCGCCAGCGGGTCAATCTGGGTACGCGGGTCGACGTTGACGAACGCGTAGCCGCGGTCGGAGTAGAAATCCGACAACGTCAACACGTCGTGCTCCATGTCGCCGCCGCTGAAGACTTTCTTGGGCTTGAGCGTGAGCTTCGAGAGGAGTTCATCCCTGGGAAACTTAAGGTCACCGGCTACGCCTATCTTGCCGACCGTGAAGATCGGGCCCTCGTCGATGGTCACCGTGACGATAATCGAATTGCCGTTGCGGGTGATGGTGGGGTCACCGATATGCACCTGCAGGTAGCCGTGGTTGTAATAGAAGGCGGTTATGCGATCGACGTCGCCCTGGAGCTTGGTGCGGTCAAGCGTGCCGGTATTGAAGAAGCGGCTCAGCATGTTGTGCTTGCGCGTCTCCATCAATCCGCTCAACCGGCGTGACGAGAACGCATTGTTGCCGACGAACTTGACGGCGCTGATCTGGATCAGCGGCCCCTCGCTTACGTGAAACACCCCGACCGCCGTATTGCTCGGCCCGGGCACTGTGCGGAAGGTGACATCGGCGTCGAGGTAGCCCTTGCTCTGGTAGACCTGACGGAGGGCCTGGATGCTCGATTGCACGAGTTGCGGGTCTTCGATAACCCCTGAATGCAACTTGATTGCGCCCACCACCTCGTCGGCGGTGGGTTTTATATTGCTCATTCCTTCGGTGCGAACGTCGGTTATGAGCGGCCGCTCCTTGACGTAGTAGGTGAGGATTGCCTGGCCGTTTTGCTGATCGACGCTGGCGTGAACGTCCGTGAAAAATCCCATCCGGTAGATCGACTTGACGTCCTGGTCGACGATCGCGTCGTTGAGCGGCTGGCCGGGCTGCTCGGTGAGGTGGATGCGGATCGCGTCCTCTTCGACGCGTTGGTTACCGACGATACGGATGCGTGAGATGATCGGCGGCGGTTGCGCGTCGCTGCGCTGTGCCGCAAGCATCAGCGCCATCAATAAAAAGACCGCATGGCCCAGACGCTCGCCCGGGCGGCACTGCTTGCGCAAATCCACCTATCACCTTCCCATCTCTGCGAGGCGCGACCAAGCTAACCAATCGGTCCCGCGAAGTAAACCGAAGACCGATCGGCGCGCGCTCGGCTGTCCACCGTCGGATTCCGCGCGCAATCCCGCGCCGATCGCGGCCAACTATCCGCGTTCCGCGAACAGATGCCCGTCGCGTAACCTGAGCGCGCGCCCCATCGAGCGCGTCAAAGGTTCGTTGTGGGTGGCAATCACCAAGGTGATGCCGAGCCGGCGATTGAGGAGGTGGAAGAGTTGATGAACCTCGTCGGCGGTCTGCGGATCGAGGTTCCCGGTGGGCTCGTCGGCCAGCACCAGGCGCGGATGCAATACCACCGCGCGCGCCACCGCTACGCGTTGTTGCTCGCCGCCCGAAAGCTCGGCCGGCCTGCGATGAAGCTTGTCGGCGAGGCCCACCAGCTCCAGCACCTCGGTCGCCCGCCGCGTGGCCTCGCGCTCGGCCATCCGCGCGATCAACGCCGGCATCATCACGTTCTCCAGCGCGGTAAAATCGGCGAGCAGGTAGTGAAACTGGAAGACGAAGCCGAGCTTGAGATTGCGAAAGTCCGCCAGCGCCCGCTCGCCGAGCGCGAAGAGGTCCTGACCCTCGAAATAGACCTTGCCTGCGGTAGGCGTCTCGAGGCTTCCAAGCACGTGCAGCAGCGTTGATTTGCCAACGCCCGATTGTCCCACGATAGCTATTTCCTCGCCCGCCTTAACCTCCATCTCGAGTCCACGCAGCACGTGAACTTCGCGGTCGGCGTCGAAGAAGCTCTTGTCCAGCCCCTCGGCCCGCAGCAGCAACTCTCCGCCGCCGGAAGCCGCTACCGGGGATTCAACCGCCCGAGTCTGTCGGCCGTATTCACTCATAGCGTGCGTTTACTCATAGCGAATGATTTCGACCGGCGAGAGCGTGCGCGCTTTGAAGGCGGGGTAGAGCGACGCGCCCAGGCACAGCACCACGGCGGCCGCTGCCACCGCGAGAAAGTTTATCGGGTAGAGCCGCACCGGCACCGCACTCACCATGAACATGTCGGCCGGCAGATGAATCAGGTGATACTTACCGATAAGGAAGGACACCACGAAGCCGCCGAGCACGCCGACAGCGGTGCCGGTCAACCCGAGAGCGGCGCCCTCGCATAGAAAAATCGCCGCGACCGAACCGGCGCGCGCCCCCATCGCACGCAGAATCGCTATCTCCTTGCGCCGCTCCATCACCACCATCACCAACGTGGCCACGATATTGAACGCCGCCACCAGCACGATCAGCATCAGCACCAGGAAATAGGTGAACTTCTCCAGCTTGAGCGCCGAGAACAGCGCCGTGTTGGCTTGGGTCCAGTCGGTCACGGTGAAGCCGGGTCCTGCGACGCGCGCGATGCGGGCGCCGATCGCGGGCGCGTCGAACAGGTTGCGTACCCGCACCTCGATTCCGCCTTCGAGTTGCGGATCGTCGGCAAGCAGAGCGTGGGCATCCTTTAGCGAAGCGAAGATCAGCGAGGAATCGAACTGATACATCCCCGAATGAAACAGTCCGCCGACGACGAAGCGCCGAAGCCGCGGAGCGCCGATTCCCCCGCCCAGGCTCGCGGGCGAAATCAGGACCACCGGGTCGCCCATCCGGATTCCCAGCTCCAGCGCGAGCGAGTCACCGATGATCGCGCCGGGAAGCTCGACCGCGCGCTTGGCGCCGCCGTCGGCGACGGTTGCCGGATAGGTCCGTCCCAGCGCGTCGAGGCCGCCCGCCGTCAACGTCTGCTTCAGCTCGGTTAGCACCGGGTTGTTCGCCGCCACCACCCCACGCAATACTCCGCCAGCCACATAGGCTGGAACTCCCGCGGCGTTGGTCGAAACCGCCATCACCTGCGAAGAGACAAAGGGCGCGGCCGCCTCGACTCCGGGGAGCGCGGTGATCCGCCCTATCAACGGCGCCGGATCGAAGTCCTGGGCATTGGAGCTTTCCACCGTTACGTGTGGGTTGAAAGCGAGCAGGCGCTGGCGCAGATCTTCCTGAAAGCCGCTCATCACCGAGAGCACCACCGTCAGCGCGAAAGTTCCGAGCGCGACGCCCGCCAGCGAAATGATGGCGATCAACGAGACGAAGCGCTCGCGCCGGCGCGCACGCAGGTAGCGCATGCCTATCAGGTATTCGAAGCGCACCGTCGGCCGTAGTCAGGAGGATTCGCGTGACGGGCGGCAACACGCCTGCCATGCGGCAAGGGTAATGATCGACGTAGTGGTCACGATGGTCGTGCAAAGCGTGTTCATGCGGAAAAAAAGGCCAGTGCGTCCCTTTTCAATAGTCTTTGAGAGTTAACCTTTTTGCAATCGGGAATGTGGTTGCGGCCACTCTGTCCGCTCGCTATAAAAGCGCAGAGTCTTTGCTGAGGAGTATCCCTGATGAAGTGCTGGTTGTTAGGAGCACTCGCTGTCGCGGCGTGGTCCTGCGTGCTTTGCGCGCACGTCCGGGCTCAGGATTCTCCTCCCCCGCCCCAGGACGAAAATCTCATCACGATGAACTTTCAGGACGTGGACATCCCGGTCCTGGCCAAGTTCATCAGCGAAATCACCGGCAAGAATTTCGTGGTTGACGAGAGCGTGCGCGGCAAGGTCAGCATCATTTCGCCCACCAAGGTCACGCCGGCCCAAGCCTATTCCATCTTCCAGTCAGTGCTCCAGGTCAAAGGCTTCACCACTATACAGGCCGGACCGGTTATAAAAATCGTGCCCTCGCGCGAGGTCCGTGAATCGGCCGCACTCACCACGTCGCAGGAACCTGGCGAAGCCCGCGGCGACTCGTACGTCACGCGGATGATCAGGCTGAAGAATATCGACGCCGCCTCGCTGGTCAACGTAATCCAGCCGATGGTTTCGCACGACGGTCTGGTCGCGGCATTTCCCGAAGACAATACCCTCATCGTTACCGACGACGCCTACAATATCGACCGCCTGCTCAGGATCATCGGCAGCCTCGATGTCCAGGGCACCCGGCAGGACATCCAGGTCATTCCGCTCAAGCTCGCCTTCGCCGACGATCTGGCTTCGCAGATCGAAAAGATCATGAGTGCCGAGGGCGGTTCGGAATCCGGTGTTGGACGCTTTCCACGGCCTGGCCTGGGCGTGGTCGCACCCTCGGCCGAGAGCCCGGCCGGCGGTTTCAAGGTGGTGCCCGACGAGCGCACCAATTCGCTGATCGTGCTGGCCGGACCGCTCCAGATGCGGACGATTAAGGACCTTGTCGTCAAGCTCGACATCCATCCGCCCAACGAGAACTCGCGCATTCATGTATATCGGCTGAAAAACGCGATGTCGGGCGAGATAGTGCAGGTGCTCAATGGCCTGTTGGGAGGCGGTGGCGCGCCGTCGACACTCTCGCCGGTAACCGGGCGTAACTCGCTCGGCCGCGGCGGCTCAGGTGGCAGCGGCGGGGGCTTCGGCTCGATGAACTCCGGCTTCGGCGGCGGTATGAGCGGGGGTTTTGGCAGTTCGGGCGGCTTTGGCGGCTCGAGCGGCGGTTTTGGCGGCTCGAGCGCGTCGTTTGGCGGTTCCAACTCCAGCTTTGGCGGCGGTTCGATGGGTGGGTCGATGGGCGGTCGCGGCGGCGGCAGCACGGCCGGAACGATAACCGCGAGCAGCGGCGGGGCCGGCGGGAAATCGCCCGACTTCGAAGAGGCGGTCACCGTGACTGCCGACCCGGCCACCAACTCGCTGATAATCAGCGCTTCGCCACAGGACTATCAGACCCTTCATCGCGTCATCGCGGAACTCGACGTGCCGCGTATCCAGGTTTTCGTTCAGGCGATCATCGTGGAAGTCAGCGCCCAGCGCGCCCGCGACATCGGGGTTAATTGGCAGGCGGCCACCAATATCAGCGGCAGCACGCTCGGTGTCGGACAACTGAACTACGGCAATTTGCAGACCGCGCTCACCAACCCGCTCGGACTGACCGGACTCGGTATCGGGCTGGCCTCGGGCAGCCAATGCACCGTTTCGACCGCGGTGGCCGCCGCGACCAGTGTCGCGACCGGCGGCACCACCAGCACCACCACCACGGCGCCCTGCGACATCTTATTGTTGACGGCACTGGAGACCGACACCCATAGCAACGTGCTGTCGGCCCCGACTCTTCTCACGGCCGATAACGAAGAAGCGACTATCGTGGTTGGCGAAAACCTGCCTTTCGTCGGGTCCGCGAGCGCGACCTCGGCCCTGTCGGGGCAAATCTTCAATTCGGTCGACCGGCAGAACGTCGGCGTCACGCTCGACATCATCCCGCAGGTGTCGGAGGGCGATTACGTGCGGCTGGACGTCTACGAAGAAGTCTCAAACGTCGTCAGCGGCACCACCAATCAGACCACCAACCCGCTTGGACCGACCACCACTATCCGTTCGGCGTCGACCACGGTGATGGTCCAGGACCATCGCACCGCGGTCATCGGCGGCCTGCTCTCCAATGAGAGCGACACCTCGCGCTCGGCTATCCCCTTCATCTCGGACATCCCGGTGCTCGGCAACCTGTTCAGCGACAACGGCAGCAGCAAAACCAAAGACAACCTGATGGTATTCCTCACTCCCCACGTGATTCGCACGCGCGAAGACCTGCGCGCGCTGGCGCTCGACGAGCGCAAAAAATTCACCGAATCGCTGGGCCGCAGGGAACTGCATCAGATGCCGATGGAGCAGTACAAGCAGATCTATCAACCGACTTTCAGCATCCCGGTCTCGCCCGCGCAAGACCTTAAAAGCCGCGGCGCGACGATGGCCCCGCCGGCAAGCGGCGGCGGCTTCGGTGGCGGCGGCTTCGGGTCGCCGAGCATGATGGCGCCGTCATCATCCTCCGCGACGCCGCTCAATACCGAAGAAATCGGGCCGAGTTCCAAAGGAGGCCCGGTCAAGCCCGCGCCCTGGCTGACGGCGCCTTCTCCGCCGCCGGCCACTGCGCCATCGACCATCGGGTCGACGGCGCCCGCTGTGGCGCCGGCCGCGCTAGCGGCCGTTCCGGCCGCCGGCGCTCCTTAAGCGCAAACGCCTAACCGAAGCGTGAACAGCGGCGCCGCGTGAGCGGCGCCGCTGTCGTTTCGTGCGGACGCGCCGCCCGTCGGGCGGCGCGTCCGCGTCTTCTTCCAGAGCGGAGGCGGACGCTTGCGCGTCCGCCTCCGCTCTGGAACCCTCGTGGGCGCGATGCCTCGTCAGACTGGTCCGCTACGCGCACGCCTGGAGTATGCCGCGATCGGCGCGCTCGTCGCGCCGCTGGGCGCGATGGAGCGCGAACGCGCGATTAGAGCGGGCGCGCGCCTGGGCGCGCTCGCGATGCGGCTCGATCGCTTTAGCCGGCCGATCGCGATACGCAATCTGGAAATAGCTTTTCCGGAGGCGACGGCGGCAAAGCGGCTCCAAATCCTGCGCGCCACTTATGAGAACTGGGGCCGCACCCTGGCGGAGTGGATGCACTCCTCGAGCCTCGGGCCAGACAATATCGCGCGCTTCGTTACCTATCGCGGGAAGGAACATTGGGAGCGAGGCGTCGAACTGTCGCGCGGCCGCGGCGGCCTTATCCTCACCGGCCACTTCGGCAATTGGGAACTGATGATTCTGGCGCACTCAATCTACGGCAACAAGGTCGCCATCGTTCATCGACCATTGCGCAACCCGCTTATCGACTTAGCCGTCTGCGTCACGCGCAATCGATTCGGCAACCGGATTATTCCGCGCAAGGGGGCGGGGCGCGAAGTGTTGCGGATGCTGCGGCAGAACTGGGTGGTCGGGATGCCGCTCGACCTCGACGTGCGCAAGGGCGTGTTCGTCGATTTTTTCTCGCTCAAGGCTTCCACCAGCGACGGATTGGCGCGGCTCGCTATGGCGACCGGCGCGCCCGTAGTGCCGGTGTTTGCCGTGCGCGACGGTACCAGCGGCCGTCACTTTATAGAATGCATGGAACCCATCGAGACTGTCCGCGGGCCCGATCGTGAAGAGTCGGTCGTGCTCAACACGCAGCGTTATACCAAAACGATCGAGGACATGATCCGGCGTTATCCTGACCATTGGAACTGGATCCATCGGCGCTGGAAAACCCGCCCTCCCGGAGAGCAGCGGTTCTATTGAAGTTTCGTGGTTAGAGAAGCTTCAAGAAATTCGTCGCGCGACGGATTCACAATGCGGCGTCGCGGGGACGCCGGCGGATCGCACGCGGATAAAATCTGAATCGGTGTCGCTACGGCGCCGGCGTAGCCTCTTGAGCGTAACGCAGGCTTGATGTTGCTTCGTAGGCGAGCCCTTCGCGTGCGGAAAGACCGAACCATGCGAGCCGCTCGTGGAGACGCGCCACTTCGCCGACGATTATCAGCCCGGGCGCGTCTATCTTGCGTCCCGCCAATAATCCGGGCAGCGTCGCGACGGTGGCCGTGATCACTTCCTGCGTCACCCGCGTACCGTCGACAATCAGCGCAGCACCAACGGCAGGCGGCAAGCCGTGATCGATAAGTTTGCGGCAAATCGATCCGGCCTCGACCCGCGACATGTAAAACACCAGGGTCTGACCGGAGCCCGCCAGGAATCGCCAGTCCGGCTCTTTCGATCCGTCCTTGCCGTGAGCTGTCACGAACACGCATTGCGAGGAATAGTCGCGATGCGTTAGCGGTATGCCCGCGTACGCGGCGCAGCCGCTCGCCGCGGTGACCCCCGGCACCACCTGGTAAGGAATTCCGGCGGCCGCGAGCGCTTCGAGTTCTTCGCCCAGGCGGCCGAAGATGGACGGATCGCCGCCCTTGAGCCGCAACACACGTTTGCCCGCTCGCGCCATCGCGACCATCATCCGGTTGATCTCGGACTGGTTAAGATGTTGCTCGCCGCATCGTTTGCCGGCGTCGATCACTTCGGCTTCGCGCCGCACCAGCGCCAGGACCTCAGCCGAAACCAGGCGGTCGTGCAGCACCACGTCGGCCTGCTGCATCAGTTGCAGCGCGCGCAGCGTCAACAGATTCGGATCGCCCGGACCCGCGCCCACGATGTAGACTTCGCCGCCCGGTGGCGCGTCCGCGGCCGTACGATCGATTTCCTCCGCGAGCAGCCGCGCCGCGCCCGTCTCGTCACCCGCGAGCGCGCGTGACGCCGCCGGTCCCGCGACAATCCGCTCCCAAAGCCGCCGCCGCGCCGCCGGGTTGGCAATCGCGCGCGCGACGGCGGAGCGCGAACGTCCCATAACCGTCGCGAGCCGTCCGAGCCGCGCCGGGAGCATCGCTTCGATTTTCGTCTTGACTATGCGCGCGAGCACTGGCGCTGCGCCGGACGTACCAATCGCGACGACCAGCGGCGAGCGATCGACGATCGCGGGCATGATGAAACTCGATAAGACGGGATCGTCGACGACATTGACGGGGATCGCTCGCAGGCGAGCCGCCTCGGCGACCTCGCGATTAAGCTCTCGATCGTCGGTCGCCGCGACTGCCAGGCGCATCCCGGTGAGCATCCAGGATTCGAAACCGCAAACCGACACTTCGAGCGTCCCGCGCTCGGCCATTACGCTGATTGCGTCTTCGACCCGGCGCGCGACAACGCGCACGCGCGCACCGGCGCCGGCAAGCTGCACGGCCTTGCGGGCGCCGACGGCGCCGCCGCCGACCACCAGGCAGGGCGCACTCTTGAGGTCGAGGAAAATTGGAAACCAGTCCATCGGATGCGCGCGCAATGCGCCTCAGTTCAAGTTGACTTCGAGACTTTCGATTCTGCAGCCGGAAGGATCGATCCGGATGACGAGCTGGAAGTCGGTGGTGCCGAGCGACATCGCGTAGGATCCCGGCCCGCGCAACGATACGGAGATATCCTCGATCCGCTGGTCCTTGAGCTTCGCGAGCGCCGCGCTGAGCGCCGCGGCCGAGGCCGCCGCGGTTTTGCCCGGCCCGGTGCGGCGGTAGAGCCCTCGCGCGACCGCTTCGGCGGTGGGTCCGTTCTGACTGCGCAACCGTCCGCTGTTGATCAGCAGCTCGATCAGCGCCGCGACGGTTCCCTGATGCTCCGGGCGCAGGTGCCGATCGGCTATCGCCGCGGCCAGCTCTTCATAGCGATGCCGGCTTGCGGCGTCCGCTGCCGAATCCGTCATTTTCGCGACATGCGGGGCAATCAGCGCCACCTCGAGGTCGTTCAACTCGAGCGTGCTGTCTTCGGCGCGTTCGTCGATCGAGTCCACGATCATCATCCCTGGCTGGCGTCGCCCAGCAGAGCCGCGAGTTCGTGCTCGAAGCCGCCCGTCTCGATCGCGCAGTGCATCCCGCACTCCTTCGGCGCGCCTTTCTCCCACCACCAGCGCCCCGAGCGCGGATCGGCGCCCGGCTGGACCGCGCGGGTGCAGGGAGCGCATCCGATCGACGCGTAGCCGCGGTCGTAGAGCGCGTTATAGGGAACCTCGTCGGCGCGCAGGTAGTCCCAGATCTCTTCCTCTGTCCAATCCGCCAGCGGCGATATCTTCACGATCCCGCCGTGGTCGTGATCGATCTCGATTTTGCGGATGTTCGAGCGGGTGGCCCACTGATCGCGCCGCAATCCGGTCACCCAAGCGTCGCAATCGATCAGCGCGCGCCGCAGCGGCAGTACCTTGCGCACCTGGCAGCAGAGCAGCCGCAGGTTGACCTCGCGATAAAAGAAATCGGGTCCTCCGTGCTTGCCCACCATCGTTTCGACCATCGCGCCGTCGGGCTTGCGAACCTCAATCTCGATTCCATAGCGCTCGCGGATCCGATCCATCACCGCGATCGTCTCCGCCGGCAGACGGCCGGTGTCGATAGTGAAGATCCGCACCTTGGGATCGATCCTGACCGCCATGTCGATCAGTGCGCAGCCCTCGGCCTGAAAGCTGGAACAAATCGCCAGGCGCGATCCGAAGCGATCGATACTCCAACCGAGAACCTCCTGCGGTGTCTTGTCGTCGAGCTCGACCGCCGCCTCGCCGGCCTCAAGCTCGTCCATCACCAGGAGCGAATTGGTATCGTCAAAGACCTCACTCATTGCTGTCGTTCCCCTGTACTGAAGCGTCGATGTTCAGGCCGGTTCCCCGGCCCACGGCAACCAGTTGCTCGTCGGAGTGCCGAAAACAGAAATCCTGGAAAGATTCGGACGCCTCGCGTCCGCTCAAGTAGGCTCCGGCCAGGCGTGCGACCGTATCCTCGACCAGCGGCGAGGGCACGCGCCGCAGCAGCGGCTTGCCGATCGCGGCTTTTCGCCCCAGGCCGCCGCGCAGGATAATGTCGTAAGCTTCGATCGGCTCGCCGCGCGGGCCGCGCCCGGTGGTTCCCTGCAGGCCGATATCGCCCGTCCAATGGTGGCCGCAGGCATGAGGGCAACCGTCCAGATTGATCGCGAGACCGGCCGCGGCGGGGCCGAAATCGTGCGCAAGCCGCTCCAGGATCGACTCCAGCTTGGGCTTGGTCGGGGTCACGGCGTAATTGCAATGCGGATCGCCGATGCATCCGATCGACGCGGCGTAGGGGCTGTCGGCCGCGAGCGGGAATCCGATCTCGCCGACCCGGCCGATAACCTCATCGAGGCGCTCGGCGGGAATGGCGGTCACGATGAAGTTTTGCCGGCGCGTCAGGCGTACGTCCCCGCCGATTTCCTCCGCGAGGTCGGCGAGCGCGATCATCTGGCCTCCGGTGATCAGCCCGAGCTTCACCGGAAACCCGACGTAGTGCAGTCCGGGCTGCTTTTGCGCATGCGCGCCGATGTGATCGTTGTCGCCCTCGAGCACTGGCGGTTCCGCAAGGTCGGGCAACGTGCGGCCCAACCGCTCCTCGACCAGGGCGCGGAATCCCGTCACACCGTAGTCGTCGATCATGAACTTCAGCCGCGCCTTGACCCGCGAAACCCGGTAGCGCGTGCTGAGCCGCCATACGTCGATGATCGCGCGCAGCACCTCTAGCGAGTGCTCGCGGGCCACGAAGACGCCAAGATGGCGCGACAGCCGCGGGGTCGAGGATTGCCCGCCGCCCACCCGCACCGCGAATCCGTCCGCGCCGCCTACCCGCACACCGGCTAGCGCGATGCAGTTGATCTCCGGGGCGTTGCATCCGGTGGGGCAGGTCGAAATCGTGATCTTGTGCTTGCGCGGCAAATCCGAATATTCGCGGTTGCCTGAGAAAAAGCTTGCCGCCTCGGCTACCAGGTCCGTGACGTCGAACAGTTCGCGTCCGTCGATTCCGGCCACCGGGCATCCCGTGATATTCCGCACCGCGTCGCCGCATGCGCCGAGCGTGGTCAACCCCGGCTCGTGCAGCCGTTCGGCGATCGCGGGAAAATGTTCGAGTCCGATGTAGTGAAGCTGGATGTTCTGCCGGGTCGTCAGCTCGCCCTGATCGCGGCCGTACTCGCGGCTGAGCTCGCCGAGCAGCCGCAGGCCGGCGGGCTTCAGAAGACCCCCCGGAACCTTTACGCGCATCATGAAGCTGCCGAGCTTGGGCTTGTCGTGATACAGCCCGAACCATTGCAGCCGGACCACATCGGTTTCGGGCAACGCCTCGTAAGGCGTCTCCACCAACCTGTTCCACTGTTGCGGCAAGTCGAGCGGAAACAGCTCGCGCTTCAGGCGCTCCACCGAGTTGCGCTTGAGGACGGTCTCCCAGGAGGGTGGTTCGGACGGGGGATTTACTTGAGGCATCTGAATAAAAGATGATTAATGTTATCATATTAGTCAAGTAACATTAAGTTTCATCATCATGACGGCCGCTGTGAGCTACTCTTGACATAACCGTTATTATTTCATTAAATCGACAGATTCGATGGATTTAATTGAAATCATCGGCATGTGTCACTGAATCCAATCGAGCCCAGCCTAGCCAACGGCGAGGCTTACACGGACAGATTCTCCGCAAACCGGCGGCACCCAGACATGGTGCAGCGTCGTACGCACTGCATGCCCGCCGACCTGGAGTTGCTGATGGATCAGAAAATATGAGCTTGCAACGTATTATACTTTCTTCGTTCGTCGTTGCCTTGATATCTGCCTGGCCGCTCGTGCGGTCCGGCAGGACACACGCGGGACAGACGCTTCTGAATGTCTCCTACGACCCGACGCGGGAACTGTATTTATATGAGGACTACAACGCCGCGTTCGCCAGACATTGGAAGGCCAAGTCCGGCCAGGAGGTAACAATCAATATGTCCAACGGCGGTTCGGGCAAGCAGGCCCGGGCCGTCATTGACGGGCTCGAGGCTGATGTGGTGACGCTGGGCCTGGCTTACGATATCGACGCGATATCCGAAAAGGCCCATCTATTGCCGGCCAATTGGCAAAGCCGCTTGCCCGACGACAGCTCGCCCTACACGTCGACGATCGTATTCCTGGTCCGCAAGGGCAATCCGAAGGGAATCAAGGATTGGCCCGACCTGGTGAAACCAGGAATTTCGGTTATCACGTCCAATCCGAAGACCTCCGGCGGTGCACGATGGGCCTATCTGGCGGCGTGGGGCTACGCGTTACAGGCTCCTGGCGGCAATGAGGCCGCAGCCAAAGCGTTCATCACGAAGCTGTACCAGAACGTGCCGGTGCTCGATTCGGGCGCGCGCGGTTCGACCAGTACCTTCGTCGAACGCGGGGTAGGCGACGTACTGCTTTCGTGGGAGAACGAGGCTTACCTTGCGCTCAACCAGTTTGGCAAGGAAAAGTTCGAGATCGTTTATCCTTCAGTCAGTATATTGGCCGAACCGCCCGTGGCGCTGGTCGACAAGGTGGTCGCTCGCCATGGCACGAAAGAAGTGGCGCTCGAATATCTGAAATATCTCTATTCTGATGAGGGTCAGCGGATCGCGGCGAAAAACTATTTCCGCCCAAGGCTCGCAGCGGCGGAGAAGTATGGACCGGCGTTCCCCAGGCTGAAGCTCTTTACCGTACAGAAGGTGTTTGGCGGGTGGCAGAAGGCGCAGCAGACTCATTTTGCCGATGGTGGTGTCTTCGATCAGATCTATCAGCAATGACCTTGCAGAAGTGATCTCGCATCAACGAAGTTCGATCCCGCCGCGGAAGCTTAAGGTGGCCGCGGCAGAGCCGAGCGGCAACGAAACCTACGCATGGCCGGCACGATGAAGGCGAAAAGGCGAGTCTTGCCGGGATTCGGGCTGACGATGGGCTACACCCTGGTCTATCTAAGCCTGATCGCGTTGATTCCGCTTTCGACCATCCTGCTGAAGACCGCCGGAATGGGGTGGGAGCATTTCTGGCACGTGGTGCTGTCGCCGCGGGTAATCGCCGCCTATCGCCTGAGTATCGGCGCGTCGCTGATCGCGGCGTTAGTCAATTCGATCTTCGGTTTCCTGGTGGCATGGGCGCTCACGCGCTATGAATTCGTGGGCAAGGGCGGCCTGGACGCTCTGGTCGATCTGCCGTTCGCGCTGCCGACCTCGGTAGCCGGTATCACGCTTACGTCGATCTACGCGCAAAACGGCCTGATTGGCCGGCTTTTCGTGCCCCTGGGAATCAAGATCGCTTTCGCTCCGCTGGGCGTCGTCGTGGCCCTGACCTTCATCGGCCTGCCCTTCGTGGTCCGGACAGTGCAGCCGGTCTTGCAGAACCTGGAGGCGGAATTGGAAGAGGCGGCGGCGATGCTGGGGGCGTCACGGCTGCAGACGTTCCAGCGTGTGATTGGACCCGCGCTGCTGCCTGCCGCGATCACCGGATTCGCGTTGGCTTTTGCGCGCGCGCTTGGAGAATACGGATCGGTCGTATTCATTTCGGGCAACATGCCGATGCGCACCGAGGTCGTGCCGCTGCTTATCATGACCAAGCTCGAGGAGTTCGACTATCAGAGTGCGACCGCGATAGCGCTCGTGATGCTGATTATCTCGTTCACGATGCTCTTCGGCATCAACCTGCTGCAGCGCTGGAGCGCCTCGCGCCATGTTGCCGGTTGAGGGCGAGAGCGGCCGCGACTCGACGCCCGCGTCCGAGGTGACCACGAACCTGCGCCGCACGACCGAGGATCCTGTTTGGGCGCGGCGCTTGATTATCGGAATCGTGATCGGATTCCTCGGGGTTTTCCTCATCATCCCGCTGGGGATGGTCTTCGCCCAGGCGCTCGACAAGGGGATTGGGCTCTATTTTGCCTCGATCACCAATCCCGAAGCGCTCGAGGCGATCAAGTTGACGCTCCTGACGGCGGCGATCGCGGTGCCGCTTAATCTCGTTTTCGGGCTGGCGGCTTCGTGGGCGATCACGCGGTTCGAGTTTCGGGGCAAAAACCTGCTGACGACCCTTATCGATCTGCCGTTTGCGGTCTCGCCGGTTATTTCGGGCCTTATCTTCGTACTGATGTTCGGCACGCAAGGATGGTTTGGCGATTGGCTGGTTGCGCACAATATCAGGATCATCTTCGCGGTTCCCGGAATCGTGCTGGCGACCATCTTCGTGACCTTCCCCTTCGTCGCGCGCGAGCTGATTCCGGTGATGGAGGCGGTTGGCACCGACGAAGAGCTGGCGGCGATCACGCTTGGCGCCAACGGCTGGCAAACTTTTCTTCGAATCACGCTGCCGCGGGTCAAATGGGGGCTGCTATACGGCGTGATCATCTGCAACGCGCGCGCGATGGGCGAGTTTGGCGCCGTCTCGGTGGTCTCGGGGCATATCCGCGGGCTAACCAACACCATGCCCCTCTATGTCGAGATTCTTTATAACGACTACGCTTTTACGGCTTCCTTCGCGGTCGCATCGCTGCTGACCGCGCTTGCGCTGCTGACGCTGATTGCAAAGCGGCGTGATTGGCGGCAAGGTCGAGCACGCCGGACTGCCCTTCGGCGAGGCGGCCGAGCGGGAGGCAGCATGAGCATCGAAGTCCGCAATATTCGCAAAGCCTTCGGGAAATTTGTCGCGCTCGAAGACGTCAGTCTAGACATTCCCACGGGCGAGCTGGTCGCGCTGCTGGGACCGTCGGGCTCGGGCAAGACCACGCTCCTGAGGATTATCGCCGGGCTTGAGATTCCGGACTCGGGCACGGTTCATCTGGAGGGCGAGGAAGCCACCCGGCGCAGTGCGCGCGAGCGCGGAGTGGGCTTCGTGTTCCAGCATTACGCGCTTTTCCGCCACCTGACGGTCTTCGAGAACGTTGCCTTCGGCCTGCGAGTGCGGCCGAGAGGCCGCCGTCTCCCGGAGACCGAGATTGGCGAACGCGTCAATCGATTGCTCAAGCTGGTGCAATTGGAGTGGGCTGGTGCGCGCTATCCGTCGCAGCTCTCGGGCGGGCAGCGCCAGCGGATCGCGCTCGCGCGCGCGTTGGCGGTCGAGCCCAAAGTATTGCTGCTGGACGAGCCGTTCGGCGCGCTCGATGCGAAAGTGCGCGTGGAGCTTCGGCGATGGCTCCGAAAGCTGCACGAGGACCTCCGGATAACCAGCGTTTTCGTCACGCACGATCAGGAAGAGGCGCTCGAACTAGCCAGCCGCGTCGTCGTGCTTAACCAGGGGAAGATCGAGCAAGTCGGTACCGCCGACGAACTATACCATCGCGCGGCGACGCCGTTCGTCTACAACTTCCTGGGCAACGTCAACCTTTTTCACGGGCGCGTTCGCGACGGCAAGCTCTATGTTCGTGAAATGCCGATCCCGGTGAACGGTCAGGATCTGACCGGCGCCAACGGCAAACCCGCGATGGTCTATGTGCGGCCGCATCTGCTCGACATCCATCTGAAGCCCAACGGCAAAGCCTCGTTTCCCGCCACTGTCACGCACATCCACGCCGCCGGCTCCAAGGTGAAGATTGAACTCGACAGCCAATGGGGCGATCAGTTGCAAGTCGAGCTCGATCACGACCGCTTCCGCGCGCTTGAGTTGGAATGCGGCGCGAATGTTTATCTCAGCCCGCGCGACAACAAAGTATTCATCTACCAAATTTAAGCTTCCCGCAGATTTAAGCTTGGCGCAGATTTAAGCGTCGCGTAAGCCAGCCTTCCGGCGTATCGAGCGCCATACTGCTGCCGATGCGTTAGCTTACGATTGCTTCCAAGCGCCGGCGCCCGCAGCCGTCCGCGCAATCAATGCGTGATCGAGCGGGGTGGTTTTAACAATGAATTCATAATTCCGTAATAATACGCAGACCATACTTCCGATGTGACTATGTACCGGCTATTCCGCTGTTCGGGCGTCGAGTGATGCAAAGCCAGCACTAGCCGCCCCGGCCCCTCTATTTCCGGCTGCCAACTCCATATTTGATTCGATCAAACACCGTGAAGATTACCCACCGGAGCCCAAGTTCAACGGTACGTAATTCCTGCGTAACGCAGATGTAATGTTCGGTCTGTAAAACCCTGCGCGTCATAGGTTAGGGTTTCCGGGCGCTGGCTCCGCGGTGATGAACCAGAGCGACAACGGTGTAAGGCAAGCTGCCGCTCGAGTCTATCAAACGGGTCAGCATGACGGCCAAAGGCACGACGCCAACATATGAGAGGTCTGCGTATCACAGATCATGAACGCAGTCCGCCGTCACCGCTTGAAAAAGAGCAACTGAGCAGAGGTCGCGTCCGAACTATCGGCCGCGACGCAGGGGGTCAAATGAAGTTGGAAGGAATTGGTCGATACGGACTGGGGTTGATCGCCGGTGCCGCGCTGGCGATAGCCACAGGATGCGCCTCGACGGCCGGATGGGGTCCGCCGCCGGCCGCGACTGGGGCACCAGTGTCGGCGCAGCAGGGCGCTCCGCGATTCGTGCAGACGACGGGTATGCGACTGACTGAGGCCCAGAGACAGGTGCAAGTTCCGCCGTGGATACGGGTGCAGGACTGCGCGATTGTTGCGATCTCCTCACCCAGCCGCTGGGCCTGCCCCGACGGCAAAGTCTATACCAACTTCCAGCTCTCCAGGGCCCGGACTGGTGAATATGTAGTAGTGGCAGCACGACAGCCTCCGATCGTCCTTACGCCGTATACCCCGCAACCATCTTCGGAGGAGCCGGCGGAAAAGATCGTCCTGCGCGGTGTGCACTTTGACTTCAATCGGGCGGATATCCGTCCGCAGGATGAGGCCGTGCTAGGCGAGGCCGCGGAAACTCTGAAGTCGCACCCGAACGTATCAGTCGCGGTAAATGGCTACTGCGACTCTATCGGCGGAGTGAAGTATAACCTGCGGCTCTCGCAACGGCGGGCCGATGCAGTCGCGAAGTATCTGGCCGACCATGGTGTGGCGGAAAGCCGAATCAGTCCGCAAGGGTTTGGCAAGACAGATTTCGTTGCCTCTAACAGCACGGAAGAAGGACGCGCGCAGAACCGCCGGGTTGAACTGGAGCCGAACCAATAACCGCTCGGATCGTCGCTATCGAGGGAAGTCAACTGGAAAGCATGAAGATGACGCCCGCGCCAGTCCGGCGTCTTAGAGAGGGTGAAATGAGGTTAGGGGCAATTCGCGGTCGATTCAGTTTGGCGGTGATCGCCGGCGCAATGCTGGGATTGGCCACGGGATGCTCACCGTCGATGGCCGGATGGGGTCCGGCGCCGCCCAACTCGGGTGTGCCGGTCGCGGCGCAACAAGGGGCTCCGCGGTTCGTGCAGACCACTGGAATGAGGCTGACCGACAAGCAACAGGCGGCGACGGTACCGTCGTGGATACGGGTGCAGGACTGCGCGATCGTGGCGATCTCGTCGCCGAGCCGCTACGCCTGCCCTGACGGGAAAGTCTACACCGGCAGCGAGCTCTACCAAGCCCGGTCCGGCAGCTAAACGGAGTCAATGAAATCACCCAATTACCTTAACGATGGACCGCTGCAATTAGGGCGGTAGGACAGTCAGGTTGTGACGACGAGGTCAGTCGGCACTAACGACCGAAAGCCGAGGAGAAGATTAATGAAGGGGAACAGGCTACTCAGTTTAGCGCTCGGAGTTATCGCTGTGGTGGGAATCGCCACAGTTGGAGCGCAACGCGCGGCCGCTCAGGATCCCAGCGGCGGAGTAAAACTCTGGGTCGACCAGCGTACGGGGCAGGTTTTTGTCCGGCCTGGTAAAGGCCGCGTGCCGCTATCGCTGAGCACGGCGGATTCGGCCGCGATCGAGCAGCAGGTCGAACAAAAGGTCGAAGCCAAGACCAACGATCAGATAAGGGCCCAGGTGCAGCAGAGCGCGGCGCAGCTACAAGAGCAGAACCAGGTACTGGCGCAGCAGGTCACCGAGATGCAACCGGCGTGGAAGAGCTACATGGATGATTTCCACGACAAGTTCCGTATCGGCACGCTATTCTACGGCGACTACCGGTTCTATACCAATACCGGGTTTCAGCCGCAGGAATTGACTCAGCTTAATAACCTGGGTCCTGGCAATAACAACTACAACTCTTTCGATGTCACTCGCACCTACCTTAATTTCTTCTTCTTTCCAACCAAGGATTGGGAGCTCCGCATCACACCGAACATGTACAAGACCATCGGCTCGTCCAACGATAAAGTCGGGCAGACGACGGGATTCGGCAGCAATCTCGATGGTGACTTCAGCGTGCGTATTAAGTATGCCTCTTTGACCTACAGCGGCTTGTTCGATCAACTGCCGATGCTCAAGGGCGGCACTATCGCTCTCGGTGAAATTCCTAATGCTCTGGTCGATTGGGAAGAGCAGCTATACGGCTTCCGTTACGTCAATCTAACGCCGTGGAATTACCTGAGTTTGTCGTCAACCCAGGTCGGTGTCGGGATTCAGGGTCCGGTCAAATTTGGCGAGAATCAGTATCTGGACTACGCAATCGGAGCCTACGACAACTCGAGCTTTCACGCCTTCGAGCAGACCGACACCAAGCAGTTCATGGCGCGTATCTCTGCCTACCCATTCGGCGCGAATTGGCGCTTTCAGGGTCTGGGTCTAACTGGCTTCTACAACTATGGCTACGGCAATACAGCGCCTGACACCGAAAACCTGCCCACGACGCTGAAGGGCGGCAACGCACACATCCAGCGGATCGCCGCGCTGATACACTATACCGCTTACAATTGGGGTCTGGCGGGCGAATTCGATTCGGGCAGCAACGCGTTCCAGGCTTCCAATCTATGGTCCGGGGCCGGTCCAGCAGATGCCTTCGGTTTCCCGACTGGCAAGGCGATCACCTCCGGAACGTTCGCTGGCAACACTTGCGGCAACAATACCACCGTCCTCGTGAAGGGCAAACCAACGATTGTACAGCCTTGCTATCCAATATATAACACCTACGGGCCGCAGGCGGATGCGCAGACGGCGA
The DNA here is from genome assembly GCA_963755905.1 of uncultured delta proteobacterium. Taxonomy (GTDB): domain Bacteria; phylum Desulfobacterota; class Binatia; order Binatales; family Binataceae; genus JAKAVN01. The sequence goes on along the minus strand of CAVWLM010000001.1, from coordinate 693,676 downwards.
TCCTGAACAATGGCCAGGCGCAGCAACTGGGTGCGGATTTCTTCGGCCACTTTCATATCCCGGAGACGCCGCTCACCCTGTTCGGCATGTTCGAATGGCTCCAGCCCAATACGCAGTTCGCCGATAATCCGCTTGACTTCTATCGTTGGATTTTCGGCATCAGCTATCAGTACAACGAGTACCTGCGCTTCGCGATCGATTCGCAGAACCTCTCGTACTACCATAGCCAGGAGTCGATTCCGATCTCGACGCTGAAACCGTTTGGCTATGTTCCCGGCGGAACTTTCAACGGCCAGACGCTGCCCAAGACCGGGAGCATCCCCTCAATGGTGCAGCGCGACACGCACTCCATCTTCGCCAACGTGGAGTTCAGCTACTGAGGTAGTCCCCATACTTCAGTCGCGGCGGCGGCGCTGGATGAGTCCTCCCCGGCTCATCGGCGGCCGCCGCCTTTTTTTTGATGGCCGATCGACGCCAGTGGATTTCAGGTGTTGAGGAGGGACACCCGATGCTAGTCTGAGTCAGGACCCAAATTGGAAATTCCGGTTGAGAAGTCCGGCACCCGCGCGGCGCCGGATCGGTTTGAAAGTGACGAGAACGCGCGCGATGAAGCGCGCCCCCGCCTCGGCGCATTCCGCGCACTGCGCCATCGCAACTACCGGCTGTACTTCTTCGGCCAGTTGACCTCGCTCGCCGGCACCTGGATGCAGAGCGCGGCACAGTCGTGGCTGGTGCTCGGCCTGACCAACTCCTCGCTGATGCTGGGGGTGGTTTCGTTCGCGCAATTCCTTCCGATTCTGCTGGTGGGACTATTTGCGGGAGTCGCGGTCGATCGAATCGATCGCCGCCGCATGCTGCTGGTCACGCAGACGCTGCTGATGCTCAGCGCGTTCACTCTCGCGGGGCTGACCTGGTCGGGCACGGTGCGCGTGTGGCACGTGATTGCCCTGGCGGCGTTCAACGGCACCGTCAGTTCCTTCGATATGCCGGGGCGCCAGTCGTTTGTGGTCGAGATGGTCGGCTACGAGGACCTGGCCAACGCGATCGCGCTCAACTCGATGATGTTCAACAGCGCGCGGATGCTCGGTCCCGCCGGAGCCGGAATTCTGATCGCGTGGCTTGGAATCGGCACCTGTTTTTTCCTGAACGGAATAAGTTTTCTTGCGGTTCTCGGCAGCCTCTACCTGATGGTGATCCCAGCGCGCATGATCGCCGGGAGGGGCACCGCGATGTTCAAGCAGTTACACGAAGGACTCGAGTACGTCTGGCGCCATCGGCAGCTTTTCCAGCAGATGGCGCTGGCCGCGGTCACCAACGGATTCGGCTATCAATACCTGGTGCTGGTTCCCCTGTTCGCCCGCAACGTGCTGCATGGAGGCGCGGGATCCTACGGAGCCCTGGTAGCGATTCAAGGGCTCGGCTCGGTGATTGGCGCGGCGACGCTGGCGTCGCGGGTAACCACGACCGGAATCCGCACCCACCTGATCGCGGGGTTGCTGATATCGGCGGTCGGAATCGTGACGTTCGGATTGTCGCCGTGGATGGGTCTTTCGCTTGCCGCGCAACTGGTAATTGGAGTCGGACTTACCAACTTCCGCGCCAGCAACAATACTCTCGTTCAACTGTTCGTCACCGACGATCTGCGTGGGCGCGTGATGAGCACGTATCAATTGGCCGCCGTGGGTATGACGCCCATTGGAGCCCTCGCGGTAGGCTACCTCGGCACGGTGCTGGGGCCGCCCAGGACGGTGCTCTTCTGCGGAGCGATCACGCTCATTTGCGGAATCACCCTGCTGACCGGCCTCAAGGCGGTCGGCGCGCCAGAATCCGCAGCGGGCGGGAACTGAAATTCGCTGGTCTGAAAGGCCTTGGCGCCGCCATGACGACGCCAATGAAAGTTCATTTGGCGCTAGCTGAGCGATGAATAAGCAGCTATAGCCATTACCGCGCAAAACGGGTAAATTCACCTGAATCTGGTTGAAGAACGGCCAGAACTTCAGTAAACAGGCCGAGCGGCCCCTTGAGCCGATAGGTCGACAAAAAACGATGGGGTGGTGACAAAACATGCGACGATTTATTGGACCGTTCCTGATCGTGGCGGTGGTAACGCTCGCGTTTGCTCAAACGTCTTCAGCCCAGGTGTTAGCGCACGCCGGTTCAGTCATAGTTCCGCAATCGAGCATCGGGCATCCCGAGGACGTTGGCGTCCGCTCCCATACGAACATTGTCTTCGAAGCCGTTCAGGTGCCGAATGTGCAGGCACTGAAACCATCGGCGAACTCTTTCAATGGAGCGCCGCCTTTTTCGGACTATGCCTTTGAGACGCCGGCCTCACTCGGGTGTGTCTATGACCTTGTTTCCACGCCTGTGGCGGGCTGCAACCCCAACAGCGTCACGGAGAATCCAACCGGCGGCACACGAACGATCGCGATCGTCGACGCTTACGACGACCCGAACGCGATGAGCGATTTGAATGCGTTCTCAACCCAGTTTGGACTGCCGTTAGTGAACTCGGGAACCTTCCAGGTGGTCTACGCCTCTGGTTCGCGGCCTGCGCAGGATCCCACCGGCGGATGGGAAGCCGAAGAGTCGCTGGACATCGAGATGACCCATGCGATGGCGCCCGGCGCAAATATCATCCTGGTCGAGGCCGCCTCAAATCTGAATTCTGACATGTATCCGGCCGTGCAGAAGGCCGCCAGCCTTGTGGCGTCCGACGGCGGCGAGGTCTCGATGGGTTGGGGGAGCCCCGAATACTCCGGAGAAACGTCGTATGACTCGACGGTCTTCGCGACGCCCGGGGTCGTGTATGTCGCTTCGACCGGCGATACCCGAGTACCAGAGTATCCCGCCGTTTCTCCCAACGTCGTCGCCGCCGGCGGCAGCACGGTGCGCCGCAACGTCTTTAACGGCAACCTGATAGGGCAGGGTGTCTGGCAGGACGGAGGCAGTGGCCCGAGCTATTACGAAGCCCGGCCGGCCTATCAGAACGCCGTCGACAGCGCTTTCCCGTTAATTGCGCGGAATCATCGGGGCGTTCCGGATGTATCCTTCGATTCCGATCCTTATACCGGTGCCTGGATATATGACAGCACGCCCATCGCCGACTTCCCGGAAGGCGAATTCGACGAATCCAACTGGTACATCTACGGCGGTACCAGTCTTGCCGTTCCGGGAGTGACCGGCATAATCAACGCCGCCGGTCATTTTTCCGCTTCATCGGCGGCTGAGCTCACCAAGATATACAACCACCGAAACTTCCCGACTGACTTTCACGACATCGCCTCGGGGACCTGCGGCGCTTACGACGGATTCGCCGCCGTGGTGGGCTGGGACTATTGCACCGGCGTAGGTACTCCCGTCGGGTACGCCGGCAAGTAATTCGCGATCGTTCGAGCGAGCTGTTGGCGAGCGAGCCTTTTGGATCTCCGTCCGCGGTCCAAAAGCTCGCTCATCCGCCTGGCATCGGAGCACCCGCGCGATCAGCCGAGCGTCCTGTAAGCGTCTTGGCGAAGCTCGGTTGACGGCCATAACTCTTGAGCTTGGCCGGCGTAATGAAACGGTCAAGGAGGTCGTCGCGGAGCGCCGCGATGCTTCTGTCGCGCGGATTTCCATAGCCGCCTCCGCCTGGCGCATCCATCAGGATCTGGTCTCCGCGTTCCAGCTTGATGTTGACGAATTTGGTCGGGCTGACCGTGCCGAACGCGTCGACAAAAGTCCGAAACCGCTTTTCGCCGCGGCGTTTGACGAAGATGCCGGCGGGCTCACCCGGCTTACCGCCACGGAGCCCCCATGGTCCCTCCTCGACCCGGTCGAGCAGCGCGCTCAGCGTAACCGAAGGCGCTGTGACCTCGAATACCCGCCGCACGCCCAGGCCGCCGCGATGGGTTCCGGGACCGCCCGAATCGGGCCGCAGCGAATATTCGATCACACGGAGCGGAAATCGGCTCTCGAATACCTCGATCGGGGTGGCGCGTATGGTGCTGCCGTGCGGGATACATTGCGCGTTGTTGCCATCCCGCTCCAGTCTGCCTCCCCAGCCGCCGCCGTCGAGCTGATAGTGGGTCCAGAACTCACCGGTATCGGGATGCGTACCGCCCATCAGCAGGTTACACGCGGTGCCGATTGCGGAGGCGCCCACCCGGTCCGGCATCGCTTTCGCCATCGCTCCCTGTATGCAAGCGATCAATCGCGGCTGTCCTTCGGTGTTACCGGCGACACAGGGCGCCGGAAAGCTTGGATTGACGATGGTCCCTGGCGGCGCAATCACCTTGATCGGCCGGAAGACGCCGCTATTGAGCGGTACGTCGTGCGTCCCGATGCTCTGCAGGATCGCGGTGCAGCAGGCGGCGGCGGTTGCCACATAAGTCACGTTGATCGGTCCGAGCGCCTGCTTGTCGGACGCCGAGAGGTCGACCACAATCTCCTCGTCCATCACGTGCACTTTGCAACGGAAGAAGTACCGCTTGCGCACGACGCCGTCGTCTTCGAAATAATCTTCGTACTCATAGACGCCGTTGGGGATCTGCCGAATCTGGCTGCGCATCCACTCTTCGGCGTGATCGATCAACGCCTGGCAGATGCGCTCGAAATCGCCGAGCCCATAGCGTGAGACCAGCTCCTGTAACCGCCGCTCGGCGGTCGTCAGCGAACCCATGATGGCGTGAAAGTCGCCCCAGGTGGCGTCGGGCGTCCGATGGTTGGCCATCACAATGCGCCATACGTCCTTGCGATACTCACCCCGCGACATCAGCTTGACCGGCGGCAGCCGCAGACCTTCCTGAAACACCTCGGTCGCCGTGGAAGCGAAGGAACCGACGGCCATCCCGCCGATCTCGCCGATATGCGCGATGTTGCCGGCGTAGCCGATAAGCTTGCCCTCGATGAACACCGGCTTCAGCAGCAGATGCTCCGGCATATGGCATTGGCCGCGATACGGGTCGTTGTGGACGATGACGTCGCCGGGGGCGAAGTCATCCGCGCCAATCTCGGCGACGCAATGCGGCACCGTATGGAGGCCGGCGCACATGATCGCGGGATTCATCTCAGCCTGACCGATCATGCGTGCGTTGCGGTCAAACAGCAGACACGAAAAATCCCGCGATTCGCTGAAAATGGGCGAATAGGCCGTGCGGACCATCGCACTGCCCATCTCGTCGCAGATATTGCGCAGCGCGTTGTTGACGACGGTAAGAGTCGTCGGGTCGTGTTCGAGATCGATTGGCGCCTTTGAAGAGTCTTGTGGACCCGTCGCCGCCGTTCCTACCGTCTGCGTGACTTGCGCAACTCGCGCGACTTGCGCCCGTTGCAAAACATGGATGATCAGCGAGCCGTCGGCTTGCACCTCGGCTTTGTCGCCGGGATGGAGCAGCGTGGTCGAATCCATCTCTTCGATAAGAGCGGGGCCGTCGATCCGCGTGCCCTCTGGCAGTTCGATGCGCCGGTAGATCGGTGTGTCGAGATTGCCGGCCCCGGCAAAATAGATCGCGCGCGTCGCGTGCCGCTCGGCCTTGCCGGCCGCCGGCGCGAGCAGTCGTGCGGAAACCGTCTCTTCGCCAACCGCGACCACGCGCACCTCGGTGACCTCGACCACCCGATCGCGCATCGAGTAGCCGTAGAGCTCCTCGTGGCGCCGGTGCATGTCTTCGATCGCGCGATCGAAAGTGGCCTGGTTAATTTCGACCGCGCTCAATTTGATAAGCTCGCCGAAGTTCTGACCCAGATAGCGCATGCTGAGATAGCCGGCCAGCGCCGGCGCGCCCTTGAGCCCGTCGCGTTTGAGTTCCGCGAGTGCCTCGCGGGCAACGCCCTTGAGCTGTGCGCCAAGACGTTTCAGGTCGAGCCGATCCGACCGATGCATCACGGTTCGCGCGCGATCGGCCCGCAGATCGGTCAGCAGCGTGCCGAGCGCCGAGCACAGACCGGGATGCGGCGGTACCACGACTCTGGTTATGCCGAGTTGCTGCGCGACATCGACCGCGTGCAACGGTCCGGCGCCGCCGAAACTGATGAGCGCGAAATCACGCGCGTCAAGGCCGCGATCGACGGTCAGGAGCCGCGTCGCGTTAGCCATGTTGGCGGCAGTCGTATCGAGAATCGCGATCGCGGTGTCCTCGACCGAAAGCCCCAGTTTGTTCGCCAGGCCCCGGATCGCGCCGTGTGCAAGCTCGGGAGCGAGCGCCATCTTGCCGCCCAGAAAGAATCCCGGATCGATACGCCCGAGCACGACGTTGGCGTCCGTCACGGTGGGCTCGGTACCGCCCTTTCCATAGCAGGCGGGGCCGGGGTCCGCGCCGGCGCTCTTCGGGCCAACGCGCAGAAGGCCGCCGCGGTCGAGATAGGCGATAGAACCGCCGCCCGCACCGATGGTCGTATAGTCGATGAATAGCGCGCTCACCGGTACGCCCCACTCCAGTTCGTACTCGGTGGTGGAACCGAAGTCGCCGTTGGCGATCAGTCCTACGTCGGCGCTGGTGCCGCCCATGTCGAGCGTTACCCCGTTGCCGCCGGCGTGGTCGCGCGCAAAGCGCCGGCCGGCGATTACTCCGCCGGCGAGCCCGGAGAGCAGCAGTTGCACCGGCGTCTGGCTGGCCGAGCCGGCCGCCGCATTGCCGCCGTTGGACTTCATCAACGAAAGCGGCGCCTTGATGCCGAGCTTTTTTACCGCGCTCGCGAGCCGGCCGCTGAACTGCGTGATGGTCCGCTTGATAAACGCATCGGTGATGACCGTGGTGGCGCGTTCGTACTCGCGCCAGATCGGCGCAACCTCGTGGGACAATGAGATCGGCAAATCGGGAAATCGCCTGGACAGATAGTCTCCGATCGCGCGCTCGTGAACCGGGTTCACGTAAGAGAACAGGAGATTCACGGCGATTGCCCAATCGGTCGCGGGTTCCGCCTTGAGCCAGCGCGCTACCCAGTTGCCGAGCCGATCCAATTCGGCCTGTTTCAACGGCAGAAGGACGTTGCCTTTGTGGTCCAGGCGTTCGGCAACACCAAAGACGTGACGGCGCTTTACTCCCGAGTCGGGCTTGGGCCAGGCCGGATTGTAGGCTTCCTTGCGATCGATGCGGGCGATGATTGGTACGTCCTCGACGCCGCTGGTGCCGATGTAAAGCACGGTCGCGCCGCGCTTTTGCAGTCGCGCGTTGGTCGCGAGCGTCGTCCCGATCACGATGCGTTCGACCTCGCCGGGAGCGATGCCGGACTGGCGAATCGCGACGATTGGCGCATCCGCCGGCTGCATGGGCGTCGATGGAACCTTGACGATGGAGACGCTCCCGCTGGACGGTTCGAACGCGACGAAATCGGTGAAAGTGCCTCCGGTGTCGATGCCGATACGCAACATGATCAACCTTCCTCAGGTCGCCCGGCGCTTGCGGGGTTTGCCTCGTGGAGTTCTCAACCGGGATTCCAGGCGGCGCTTCACATCGGCGCACGCAGGCTCGCAGAACTTTTCCGCGGGAAACGAGTCGTCCCGCCAATAGCGCACGGCAACCATTTTGCCGCAGAACGAACAGTTAAGAATCCGCGTTTCATACCACGGAAGCTCAAGACTTACGTAGTGGCCGCTCATATCCTGGTCAGCCCGAAAAGCCATAGCGCGCGGCCATATAGTCGGCGCGATTGCCGTTCCCGCTCGCCGCACAATTCATTCGAGCGCCGTTTGCGAGCGGCCGCCGACGACCCGGAATCCGATTGTGCAAAGGCCACGTCCCCCCTTGTTCGAGTTTGCTGATCACACTCTAAAACGGAGTCGTGGCGGGTAGCAAAGCTACTCCGGCTTTTCGTCATTGAACCATTTGGAAATAATCGTCGCACGCCGTCTGGTCTCCCGCCTCGCACGCTCCGCGGCAGGCTACCCGGTCGTGTGTGAGACGACACGCGGATTGGCAAACGGCGGGATCCGTCGGACACTTGATCGTAAACCACGTGTCGCAAATTTCTGGGTCGCGAGTTTGACCGCAAGCCTTGCGGCAGATCTCCTCGTTGCCCGCGCTGCATAAGGCCAGAGCGTTGGCGTTAGCCCTTTGGTTGATCTTCCCCGAGGAGACGGTACAGCGAAAGGCGCCGCCGCTATTGTGCAGGCATTGCGAATAACTCGTGGCGCAGGAAGATAAGACGACGGCTATCAGAGCGGCTGGAAACGCCCGGCCGGCAAGGAAACACAAAAGCCACCGCGCCCGGTCAGTCATCCCGCGTCACGTGAGCGGCCGTCTTTTGAACCGGCGTCCGCCTCGTGCGAGCCGGCGCGGCCGAAAGACGCAAATTCGGATTGTATGCCCCATCCGCCACCTGATTTACTCTATACTTGAACGAGCCAAGTCAGGGTGCGGATGCAAGCCGCTCTCTCGACTCCTTGTGCTCACATCCAGCGGTCAATATTCATGTCTTCAATCTGGGACCTCAAGACCCGCGCCGATCGCCGCACTCGATGGCGCGGCCCTCGTTACCTGCTGGCAACCGCGATTTTAGCCATGAGCGCGGCGCTCGTCCCGGCCCTCAGGACGGCGCGAGAGAACCCGGCAGGGAGCACGTCCTCGTTCATCCTCGTTGCGATCCCCGACCTTCCCGACCCGATGTTTCAGCAAACTGTGATCCTGATGCTGCCGCCAACGCAGCCTCCGCTCGTCGCGGGCATCATTATCAACAGACCGACCACCATCCCGTTGCTGAAGCTCTTCTCCCGCGCCCCGGCGCTCAAGAATCAGGAGACCGCGTATTTCGGCGGTCCGATCGAAGTCACCGAGCCCTCTTTGATCCTGCGCACCGCCGCGCCGGCCGCGAACATGACGCGGCTGTTCGATAACGTTTACGTAAGCACCGAGCCCGATTCCATCGTCAAGCTGCTGAAGAACGATTCGGCTCTCGCTAACAACCTGCGCGTCTTCTTTGGCCGGGCTCAGTGGACGGCGGACCAACTCCACGACGAAATCTCCGACGGCGCGTGGTACGTCGTGCCGGCCAGAGCCGACCTGGTATTCAGTCCCGACCCGAGCCGGGTCTGGCACGACCTCATCGAGCACGCCCAGCTCCATGCGGTCGGCGTTATCGGCGCCCAGAGGCCAGGTGTCTGTAAAGAGTCTTATTGTGCGGGCGAGTCGCCGTTCGCATGGTTACTCGCCGGGACGTAACCGGCTGCGCGTTCGCTACGAGGACGAAGAGATGTAGCTGCGGAGCTCTTCCAGCTCGAACTGGGCTTCCTGGAGACGCTGCTTCACGACATCACCGATACTGACGATTCCGTCGAGGGTTGCGTTCCGGACCACCGGCAAGTGTCGAATGCGCTCGAGCGTCATTATTTCCATGAGTTCGACAATCGCGTCTTCTGGCGAGCACGTCCTGACCTCGGTGGTCATCAGGCGTTCGACCCGAAGAGCCATAACGGCATCACCATGCAGGGCCATGCCGTTTACGACATCGCGCTCGGAAATTATACCGACCAGGCGGTCATCTCCGTCGACCACGGGCACGGCTCCGATCCGATTCGAGCTCAGCACCTTGACCAGCGACGCGATAGTGTCGCTCGGTCCGACCGTGACAACCCGACGGCCCTTCTGCGCCAGGACCGCCGAAACCTTTGTCGCCATGTTTCGATCTCCTGGGTGGAGTTCGCTTGTCTATGGCTAACTCTGCGCTCCTATGACCGCAAGGATCAAGCGGCCGCCGACTATCCAATTTGCGCTTCCGTGCTGACGATGCCGTTCGGCGTCGCGTTCTGGCCGCCGGGTACCAGTCCGCAACTCGTCTACGCCGCCAACACCGATTCAGCCGCTCGCTGTTCCATAGAAACGGCGATCGTCACCGCGCGCGCTCCGGCCGATGGAACCGGACTCGGCGCACCGGCTACGCCGTCGGCCACGACGTTTCGCTTTTTGTTACCGAGGACGGGCACGTGATGGGTTGGTGCACTTCCTATCACGGACCGCGTTGACCGGAGTCGCAAGGCAGGGTTGATTTGTGAGAGCAGGGCCTTGGCGAAGCTGACGAAGCTTTTGAGCGAATTCGCTAATATGGCTTCAGTATCGCTACTCTCTTAGTTCTATATATCACTTACGGCATCGACATTTGCGGTGACTGTACCATTGTTGGACACTGGCGCGCAGGCCGACAGAATAGGAATCCGTTACCTAAATCGTCAACGGCGTCTGATCGAGACAGTACTTTTCGTACTACTTTTGATTCAGCTTCGCGGCAATCCGTCGTTCGTCTCCTATTACTATAGGCGGCGTCGTGACGACCGCACGCTTTGGCCGCCGCTACGCTCAAAACCGCTGCCATCGCGAGAATCATGCGTGCGGCGCGGTCCTTGCTCAAAAAAACCGGCAGATCGAATGGCGGAATCGAGATTAAGAGCCGGCAGCAATCCCACCGTGATGATCGCATCTGACCTCCCTCGGGGGAAGGAGTGGGCAAATGGATCGACGGCGGAATTGTGCCGGCAAATTTGATCGCAACGACTTGGCGAGAAGGCTTTCGCGGCAGGGATTGTCTGGAGCACTCTCGAACATCGAAATTTTTTCCATGCCTTCTCGCGTATGAGGGAAACCGTATATAGTTAAATACGCGAACGCCAGAAGTATTCTTTGTACTGGTATAAGAAGTACTGATTTGAGGATTCAGAAGTAAATGACTGAGGATGAGATTAGGCGACGGGAATTAAGCGATTTTTTGCGCACTCGACGGGCGCGCATCTCGCCCACGGATATCGGCTCTTCCGCGGCGCATCGGCGGCGCACTCCTGGTTTGCGGCGTGAGGAAGTAGCGCAGTTGGCCGGTATGAGCGCGACCTGGTACACGTGGCTGGAGCAGAGACGTCCGATCAGCGTGTCCTTTGGAATGTTGAACAACCTGGCTCGTGTCTTGCAATTAAATCCTGTCGAGCGTCTGCAATTATTTCAACTCGCGCGCCGCGAACCGAGTATCGGTTCCGAACCTCCGCGCGAAACGGTCAGCCCGCGCTTGCAGCGAATGATCGATCAGTCGGACATCATGCCGGCCTTTGTTATGGGGCGCCGATGGGACGTGCTCGGATGGAACAATGCCGCGCGTGCTTTCCTGCTCGATTTTGATCAAATATCGCCGGAAGAACGGAATCTGGTGTGGCTTATCTTTACCCATCCGGCGCTACGATCCTTGTTCGTCGACTGGTCGACGCGGGCTCAGGATGCGCTGGCGAGATTTCGTGCCGATTACGGCCGTTATGCGGGCGACTCGCATTTTTTGCAACTTGTGGAACGGCTCAACGCGATCAGTCCGGAGTTTGCACAATGGTGGTCGCGCCATGACGTTCTGCCCTTGAGCGAAGGCAGTTTGCACTACAATCATCCGCTGGTCGGGCGCGTGATCGTGGATAACATGACGTTCTCGGTGGTCGATAATCCGGAACTGCGAGTCGTTGCCCTGCTGCCCGTGGCCGAGGCGGGTTCCATAGCGAAGATGCGGAAAATTATCGCGGCGTTCCGCAACGGCGGCGCGGTCCGTGGCGCATCGCGGCGGCGGCCACGCCGGCGCTCGGATCTGTGGACGGCCACGAATAGCCAGTCGTCGGGGGGCGTGGTGTCGAACTCGGACTCCACCGGACCGATCGCCGAGCAGGATCGATGAGACAGCATCGATGAGACAGAGACCGATGAAATAAGATCGATGAGATAGGATCGGGAACCACCGCCGGGCGCTGCCGCCGCACGAGCGCACCCGCGAGTGGTTTCACGCCGCGGGTCACGAATAGAGCCGCGGTAGAAATAAATCCGTTCGACCTCTGCCTGGAGCGGAGGTCTCCCCGCCTCGCGCCGCCTGCGAGCGCGAAACGTTCCCGCCTGCATGGACGGTAGATACCATCCTCCGCGCGCTTCTCCTCTAAGCATTATCCCGTGTGACGGACAGACTTTTACGGCATATCGATGCCGGTTCAGTTCGAGGCTGAACTGACGGCGCTCGGCTTTGGGAGCGGGCGCGCTCTCCGCGCGAGCACTTTCTATACCGGTATAAAAAATTCTCTAGCGCCACGATCGCTTCTTTTATATTGACGTTCTTCGGTTGCCCGGCGTGCGCGGGCCGAGGAGCATTTTTATGGATGTGCATGCAGACTGGTGGGGAGAAGTAAAGAGTATGAATGCAGACTCGAGACGGGGAGAACGGGCTTGTTTACTTGGCGTGATCGCGACGATGGTGCTGATTCTCGGTGTTCCAATTCGAGCATCCGCGCAGCAGGGATTGTCGCAAACCCTGGAGGATACGTTTCAACTTCACGGCTACGTCGAGAACCAGGAAATCATCCGCAACACAAACTATGTAACCGACTACAACGTAGCGTCGATCCGCAATCGCATCGACTTGCAGCCCTCGGGTCAGATAATCGAGAACGGTACGTTGCCCACGGTGATGGGCGTGCCATTGGGGACGGGCCTCTCGGTGAGTTACTTCGCCGAAATCCGGCCCGGTTACGAAGGCGCATATGATCTCGTGCCCGACCGTTTTGGAAATCACACCACCGGGTTTTCGGGTATCGGCGTCTCGGAATTCGACGGCACCGGGCAGACCGCCGGACTGGCGCTGCTCCAGGCATTCGGCTATCACCCGAAACAATTCAAGGGTGTGGTGGCTCGCACCCTGCTATTTCCGGAACCGATTTCCCAGAACATCAGCGACTACCGCGTCGTGAATGGAGTTGCGACTAGTTGCTGGGGTTGCATAAACGCTACGCAGTCGGTTAGCAATCTGCGTTTCGAGCGCGACGACAGCAATCAGTATTACTATCCCGATCGCGAGGCCTACCTGGACTTTCGCTGGGACTTTTTCGGGTCCAACCTTCTGCGGGTCGGCAAGCAGCAAAACGTATGGGGCAAGGCCGACTTCTTCCGCCTGCAGGATATAATCAATCCGGTCGATTACGGGCAGCACTTTTTCATCGAGCCTTTCGAAGACACCCGGATTCCGCAGCTCGCGGCATGGCTCCAACATCGCTTCGGCGACATACTGGGTCTGCAGGACGTTGCCGGCAACCTGGTATGGAACTTCGATACGTTCAATCCGGTGGGATTAGGCGTGGGCGGTCAGCCGTGGGCGGTGAATTTCGGCGACCAGAAAAAAGCTTTCGCCTTTGACAACAGCTTGTTTGACGCTGGACTGTGCTCCGGGAGCAGCACGCCGGGTGTATGCAATCCCAACCATGTCAACTTCGGCCTCGCCAGCGAAAAAGTGCCTAACTGGAGTCTGCGCAACGATGGTGTCGGTGCGAAGTGGGACTTCCAGCTTCCACATCCGTCGATCCGCTTCGCGTTGACCGATTGGTACGGCATCGGGCAAACACCGGTCTTCGTCCTGAGCACGCTTCAAGTACTGGGCCGGCCGGGCGGTCCTCCAGGAGCGATTTCCACGGGCAGCAACTTTCCGAGCTCCGGCGTAAATTGCTCCAAGCTTGCGACCATCAGTAAAGGCTATCCCGGCTTTTTCGGTCCGGGCGGCGGCAGCATACCAATCATCGCCACTCAGGGAAGCTGGATCCATCTGGCCAAGAACGTGAATCCGCGGACGTTTCTGAACGATTGCACCTTTGGCGGCGGCAATCAGATCCGTTACCACAAAGACAATACGCTCGGACTGTCCGCGGATTATTTCGAGCCTTTTACTGGAGTGATTATTCGCGTTGAATCCTCGTGGACGCACAACGCGCTACTCAACGACACCGATTCACTCGACTGGACGACGAACAACGACATCATGCAATACGTCGTTGGCTTCGATCGCCCGCACTTCATCAGGTTCCTCAACCCGGACAGCAGTTTCTTCACAAGTTTCCAGGTGTTTGAGACTTACTATCCCGGCGCGCATAGCTCCAACAGCAGCAAAGATGGTCTGATTACCGGCGTGAACGATTTTACTTTCACCGCGTTTACCCAGACGCATTACTATCGCGACCAGATCATCCCGCTCATCTTCGCGGCGTTCGGAACCCAGGCCACGGATGCGACGATTGGCGGCAACACGGAGTGGCTGATCAACGATCACTGGTCGGCTTCTGTCGGCGTCGACGCGTTCGTGGGCAAGTCGATTCAGCACAACATCGGACCGAACGCGGCCTTCCAGGCAGGCCATACGGCGCCGCAGGACGCGCCGTACAGCGAGAGCATCTTCGGTCCCGCCGCGATGCAGGCCGGCGGCGCCCAGCGCAACAAGGACGACGAATTCTGGACCCGGTTGCGTTACCGCTTCTAGGCTGGTGGGTGCGAGAGGCGAGGCTGATCCGGTTCGGCCTCGCCGGCTCGCATCCGCCCAAAAAGCTGACGAGCGACGATGATAACCGGCAGAAATATGCGGATATTTGAAGGAGGTGCTAAAAAAATCGCAATTGCATGCGATGGAACTTGAACCATAACTAACGCGTCAGTTATGATTCTGAAGTGGCAAGAGTAGCAGCAGCCAAGCACGAGGAATACGCACAGGCACGCCGCGACATGATCCTGAACGCCGCGTTGCGGGTGTTCTCGCAGACCGGGTTCGCCGAAGCGAAAATGGACCAGGTCGCGGCCGCCGCCGATCTGTCGAAAGCGGCACTGTACCTGTACTTTCCGTCCAAGGACGCGCTGCTACAGAGTCTCCTTCAGCAATATTCGCTGCTGCCGGAATTGCCCGGAATGGTGGCCTCGCTCAGAGATACGCCGCCGGCGCTCGGGATTCCCACGTTGATTGCCGAAGCCTGGCGGCGGCTGCGCGAGCGCAAGGAACTGGCGCGCGTAATCGTACGCGAGATTCAAAGCAACCCCGAACGCGCCAAGCTGTTCTCGGAGCAGGTCGGCCTGCCCGCCTACCAGTCGGTCGCCGGTTATCTCGATCACTGGATGAAACGCGGACTGCTGAGGCATCAGGATGCGCTGGTGGCCGCGCAGTGTCTTCTGGGGATGCTGTGGTTCTTTCTCCTGACGCAGGAATTGATGGGAGGAAAGGAACTCCATCCGCTGTCGGATGACACGATCGTTGCGACGGTGGCGCGGATGTTTCTCGACGGCGCCGCCATCGATAAGAAGCGCTCTCAACCACGTACGGGATCCGGCTGTGGCCGGCCTCAAGGAGCGTAGGGTCGCGGCCATACGCCAAGGATAAGGATTTTGCGGTCGCGGGTAGTAGGATGAATCGCATCGCGTTGCGCCGCTTTCGAGCGCCGGCCGCGCTCATAGTCGCGTTAGCTCTGTTTCCGAGCTGCAACAAACAGGTAGCTCCGCAGCAGCCGCCGGCGCCGACGGTCACCGTCAGCCAGCCCCTTCAGCACGAGGTGATCCGATGGGATGAATACACCGGATATCTCTCATCGCCCGAGACAGTCATCGTGAACGCGCGGGTCAGCGGACTTATCGAAGAGGCGCCTTTCCAGGAAGGTGCAATCGTCCACAAGGGCGACCTGCTCTTCAAGATCGACCCGCGCCCTTTCCAGGCCGATCTCGATAACAAGAAAGCCGCGGTAGCTCAGGCCAGGGCGATGGCGGATCGGACGAAGGCCGACTATGACCGCTATGTCAGGCTGCTCAAGGCCCGGGTGGTTGCGCAGTCGGATTTCGACAGTACCAAAGCATCTTACGAGGGCGCGGTAGCATCGCTGGGCGCGGCCGAGGCGGCGCTGGAGACCTCGCGGCTCAACCTTGAATGGACCGAGGTGAGGGCTCCGATCAGCGGTCGAATCAGCCGAATCAATGTCACCGTCGGTAATCTGGTCAACGGTGGCTCCGGTCAGGCCACAGCTCTGACCACCATCGTTTCTATCGACCCGATGTACTGCTACCTGAACGTTCCCGAAGGGGTGGCGCTGCGGTATCAGGAACTGGCGCTCGAGCAAAAGCAGTCCAACGTCGCCGGAGCGAAGGTTCCTTCTTTCCTGCAATTGGAAAACGAGTCGACTTTCCGCCAGCAAGGTGTGATCGACTTCGTCGACAACCAGGTCGACGTGAACACCGGAACGGTGCAGATCCGCTGCGGTTTTCCCAAACCCGACAACCATCTTGACCCCGGGACTTTTCGCGCGCGTGCGGATTCCGTCCAGCGGCCGTTACCAGGCGCTGCTGATTCCGGATGAGGCGGTGAACACCGACCAGAACGAGCGCTACCTTCTGATCGTCGGAGCGGGGAATGTGGTGCAGCAGCGGACGGTCAAGCTGGGCGCGCTGTTCGGGACGTTGCGATCGATCACGAACGGCCTCAAGCCGGGCGAGTGGGTGATCGTCAGCGGAGTTCAGTTGGCGATGCCCGGCGCGAAGGTCATTCCACGCGAGGTGCCGATTTCAGCTCAGGCACTGGACGACCTGGAGAGCACGTCGATCGGTCTCCCAACCACCAAACGACTGCCTGCCGTGCGGACTGCCGCCGAAGGCGATCCGCAACCATCTGTGGAAGCACCGCCCGTGAAGCATCGCCCATTTCTTCATTGACCGCCCGGTCTTCGCAATCGTTCTTTCGATCGTCGCCGATGATTGCGGGTTCGATAGCGGTCTTCACGCTCCCGATCGCTCAATACCCAGAGATCGCACCGCCTACCGTCACCGTTAGCGCCACCTATCCGGGCGCGAACGCGGAAACCGTCGCCAAGACCGTCGCGACGCCGATCGAAGAACAGGTCAACGGCGTCGAGAACATGCTCTACATGTCCAGCCAGTCGACCAACACCGGCAATCTGAATCTGACGGTGACCTTCAAGGTCGGCACGAATCTGGACACTGCCCAGGTGCAGGTGCAGAACCGGGTGGCGGTGGCTTTGCCGCAGCTTCCCGCGGAGGTGCAGCAGCAGGGAGTCACAGTGAAGAAGGCGTCGCCGGATATCACGCTGGCGGTCGCATTTTTCTCGCCCGACGGGTCACACGACTCGCTGTTCATCAGCAACTACGTGACGCTTGAAGTGAAGGATCAAATCGCCAGACTCCCCGGCGTCGGAGACCTGGAGGTGTTCGGCGTGCGCGACTATTCGATGCGGCTGTGGCTCGATCCCGACCAGCTCGCGGTCCGAGGGATGACCGCGGGCGATATCGTGAATGCGGTCAAAGAGCAGAACATGCAGGTTGCGGCGGGCATCGTCGGCGGGCCGCCGCTCCCGACAAAGAGTAGCGCCTTCCAATACACGGTAAGTGCGCAGGGCCGGCTTACGGACCCTGCCCAATTCGCCGACATCATCGTCAAGGTGGGGAACGACGGTCACATCACCCGGCTGAAGGACGTGAGCCGCGTCGAACTGGGGGCCGCGGACTACAGCACCACCAATTACTACAACGGGCACCCGGCCGTCGCCTTGGCCGTCTTTCAGTTACCGGGCAGTAATTCGATCACGACCGCCAATGTGATCTACGCCAAGATGGCCGAGCTCAAGAAGCGCTTCCCGCCCGGCCTGGATTACGCCATCGCCTTTGATACGACGCCCTTCGTCCGCGAGAGCATCAGGGACCTGACCAAGACGCTGCTGATCGCTGTCGGTCTGGTTGCTCTGGTGGTGCTGGTGTTCCTGCAAAGCTGGCGTGCCTCGCTAATCCCCATCCTCGCGATCCCGGTATCTATAATCGGCACTTTCGCGGTGATGTGGCTGGTCGGGTTCTCGCTGAACATGCTTTCGCTGTTCGGCATCGTGCTGGCGATCGGCATCGTGGTTGACGACGCGATCGTCGTGGTCGAAAACGTGCAGCGATGGCTTGAAGAGGGTCTGAGCCCGCGCGACGCTGCATATCGCGCGATGGATGAGGTCACGCCCGCCGTTATCGCGATCGCGTTCGGCCTGTCCGCCGTGTTCATCCCGGTCGCTTTCATTCCGGGAATCACCGGCCGGTTCTACCAGCAATTCGCGCTGACGATCGCGTTCTCGACCCTGCTCTCGGCGTTCAATTCGCTGACCCTCAGTCCAGCGCTTTCGGCGCTGCTGCTGAGGCCCCATAGCGCGAGACAGGACTGGCTCACGAGGACTCTCGACTTCTCGCTCGGATGGTTCTTTCGATGGTTCAACGCGAACTTCGATCTGACCAACCGATGGTACACAAAGATCACTGCGTTATGTGGTCCGCTATGCCGTGATCACGCTGGTGGTCTACGCAGGCCTGGTTTATCTGGCCTACGGGATTTTCAAGGTAGTGCCCACCGGGTTCATTCCCACGCAGGACCAGGGCTATCTGTTCGTGAACGTTCAGATGCCCGACGCCTCGTCGATCGATCGGACTGACGCCACGATCAAGCAACTGGCGGACCTGGGAATGAAGACCCGGGGTATTCAGGACGTGTTCGGGGTTTCCGGATGGTCGATCCTGTCGGGCTCCAACTCGTCGGCCACCGGACTTATATTCCTGCGGTTTATTCCGTTCGCCCAGCGCGCCGGCAAGCCCGATTTGAGCGCCGAGGCGATCGCAGGTCGGGTGAGACAGCAATTCGCCCAGGTGCAAGGAGGCCAGGCGATGGTGCTGCTGCCGCCACCGGTCAACGGAATCGGCAACGCCGGCGGTTTCACGATGGAGGTCGAAGATCGTGGCGGCACAGCTACGCCGCAGCAACTCGAAGCAGACGACCGAACGTCTGATCGAAGCCGCGCGCACCCGCCCCGAGTTCCTGATGCTTTTCTCGACCTTCCACGCCAACGTCCCGCAGTTGTACATCGACGTCGATCGCGTCAAAGCCAAGCAGGAGAACGTCGCGGTTACGGACATCTTCCAGACGCTGCAAGTCTATCTGGGCGGACTTTATATAAACGACTTCAACTATCTCGGCCGCACCTGGCACGTGATGGCGCAGGCCGACGCTCCGTTCCGCGCCACTGCGGCGCAAGTGTCGCGCCTGAAGACGCGTAACGCCGCCGGCCAGATGGTTCCGCTGGGCGCTGTAGCCGAGATGCACGGACATCGTCGGTCCGGACCGGATTCAGAGATACGATTTGTACAGTTCCGCCGACATCATCGGCGGTCGCGGCCCCCGGCTACAGCAGCGGTCAGGCTCTCGCCGCGATGGAGGAGGTCGCCGACAAGGAACTTCCCAAGCAGTACGGCTACGATTGGACGGACCTCGCTTTCCAGGAGAAAGCCGCGGGTAACCTGGCGTTCCTGGTATTTCCGCTCTGCGTGCTGTTCGTCTGGCTGACCCACTCGGCGGAATACGAAAGCTTTGCGCTGTCGACGGCGATTATCCTGATCGTGCCGATGTGCCTGCTATGCGGCATCACCGCCGTCTGGGCCCGGCACATGGATAACAACATTTTTACTCAGATCGGTTTCGTGGTGCTGGCGGGAATGAGCGTGAAAAACGCCGTGCTGATCGTCGAGTTCGCCAAGCAGCAGCAGGAACTCCAGCACGGCATGAAAGCGGCCGACGCCGCTATCGAAGCCGCCCGTCTGCGCCTGCGGCCGATCCTGATGACCAGTTTCGCGTTCATCTTCGGCGTGATCCCGCTGATCATGGCGACCGGCGCGGGGGCCGAAATGCGCCAGGCGCTGGGCACGGTCGTGTTTTTCGGGATGATCGGCGTGACATTCTTCGGAGTGTTTCTTACCCCCGTTTTCTACACCGTGATCCGCCGTATGACCGGCAGTCACCTGGTACCGGCAGAGAGACCGGCGAGAGCCGTTCCTGCGCCTGCGGCTGGCGAAGACAGATCGGCGGTTCGGCGCGCCATGCGCAGATAGAAAGCGGAGCCGTCATCGCCATTGGTGTCGGCGAGATGGATTTCCGACCGAGACGACGGCTTGGAACCCGGGACAGGTATCGATATCCGCTTGAGAGTAGTAAATGTAAGCGACTCACTTCAGATTGACTGGCTATTCAAGGATGTGCGAGGCCGGGCTGTTGACCGTCGAAATCTACTGTAGGTGAGAACCATGGGCGCCGCCGAAAATAAACAATTCATCAGAAACATGTTCGTCGAGCTATCGAAAGGCAACGCGGAAGTCTTTCTGGGCGGAATGGCTGAAGATGTCCACTTCACTATTATCGGCACTACTAAGTACTCGGGCACCGTCAGTAGCTCGATCGAAGAACGGCAGCCCCTACAACAATACCTATTGTTACATATTCCGGATCGCCGACGGCAAAGTGCGGGACGTGACCGAATTATCTCGACACCGAACTGATCACGAGCGTGTTCGGGAAATAGAAACTAGCGGCTCCCATTCCCAGTCTCAAAGCTTGCCGCTTTGCCTGGTCTATCTGGAGCGCCCGTTTCGAGCCCGTGCGCTCCGCGCCGCTCGTCAGTCCGAGGGTGCCGACGAAGCCGCCGGTGCCGGAGCCGCCGGTGCCGAAGCTGCTGGTGCCGGCGCGGAAGGTGCCGAAGCTGTCGGCGCGGAAGCTGCTGGTACCGGAGCCTCCTGTGCCGGAGCCGAAGGGGCCGCCGACGCGGAACCTCCGCCGCTGCCGCCCTCCGAGTTCGTATCGCTGGCGCCCGCGCTCGTATGAGTGTCCGCGGCGCCCGCGCCCGTCCCACCCGTGCCAGCTCCGCCGGCCGCCGCCCCGGCGTTGTAGGGGGTAGTGCTATCGACGTAGCGGGCGGTATAAGCGGCTTGTAATCTGGCTTGCGCCGCTCGCGCGGCGGCCGAGCTCCTGTACGGGCCGACCTGTACCTGGTACCAGGTGCGACCGTTAATCTCCCTCGGGACGATCTCCGAGCTGTAGCCGAGGCCGATCAGCCGCGACACCATTCGATCCGCCGCTGAACGGTCGACCGCGTCGATCTCGATCTTGTATCCCTGGTGAGTCCCGGTGCCTGACGCCAAAGCCGTCGTGCCCTTGTCCGTGTCCGATTTGTCTGATTTGCGAGGCGGCACGCTCGCCAGGGCTGGATGCGGCGACGCCTTATACTCGTGTGACGGCTCAGGCAGCGCTGAAGGCGCTATATCTTGGGACGTGACTGCGGTTTGCGAGTGCGCTTTGGGCGCGGCGGCAGCAATCGGAGCGGCGGACGGCTGGATCGGCTGAGCGACCTGCGGCAGTGACGCGGAGGGCGCAGCCGCCGGCATCGGATAGATGCTTGTGATCTCACTTGGGCCCTGCTGGCTTCGCGTCATCTCGTGCTCGGAGACCATTCCCATGAAGAACACCGCGGTTGATAGTCCGAGCAATCCCAACAGGATGACAATTCCTTCACTCCATCCGATTTCAAAACGCATATGCTTTGCTCGCATCTATTCACTTTTACTTTGTTGAACTCTGGCTTGCCGAGTTTCGACCTGCTCAGTCTCATCTTATCGAAGTTTGGCTCATTTAATACAGCAACATTATTTCGATGAAGCTTCAGCCAAACGTCCCAACGGGCAGGCTCTCGCAATTATTCGACCTTGAATATGATGCCGATTTGGCCTCTAAGATTGAATGGCGGATGGCCTTCCATAGAATAGGATTACGATGAGCAGCCATCCAAGAGTCGAATACAAGGAAGTTTCGGGAGCCACGGAGGTCTTGACTCCTGATTTTCTCGACTTTCTCGCCGGCCTCGAAGACGCGATGCACGATCAGGTTAGCGCGGTGCGGACAGCGCGCGCCGAACGCTTGCGCCAGGCGCTGCGAAATAAAGCAGCGCCTCGGTCACTCCCGCCCAGCGAGGCTACCACTCAGCCGTGGCAGGTACCGGCGGTGCCCTCGGCGCTTATGCTGCCGGGGATCGAGATCTCCGGCCCGGCTTCAATCGCTTCCATGATGGTGCAGGCCCTCAATCCCGGGCCTGAAGGCGAGCGCGCCGTTGGCTACCTGGATGACGACGAAGACTCCGGCGGCCACAGTCTGGCCGATACGGTTGCCGCGGCACACAACCGCAAGGCCGCGGTCGAGGGAACGCTCAGCGCCGAGGATCCGCAGCGCGGCAGGAGCTATAGGGTCCAGCCTGGGCAGTTGCCCTTTTTCATGCATCGCGAGCGCGGCCTTTACCTGGACGAACCGGACGTAACAATCGATGGGCGTCCGGCCTCGGCGACCTTGCTCGGCATCGCGGCAACGTTGTTTCATGCCGGGCGCTCCCAGGCGTCGCGTGGCGAGTCGATCAATTTCTATCTTCCCAAGACTGAGTCGGTAGCGGAGGTGGGTCTTTACCGCGCGATCTTCGACCACGCCCGCGCCCGCCTGCCGTATCTGGCGGACGCCTCGATCCGGGCCATAATCCTGGTCGAGTCGCTTCCGGCGGCGTTCGAAATGGAAGAAATGCTGTTCGCGCTGGGCCCCTATGCCGCGGGACTCAACGCCGCGCGCTGGGACTTGAAGGCAAGCCTCATTGAATACGCAATGACCAATCCGGACGGTGTATGGCCCGACCGGTTCGATGTGGATATCAAGACGACCCCTTTCTTGACTAACCTGTTTTGCCGGCTGGTCGCGGTTTGCCTGCGCCATGGCGCGGTCCCGATCGGCGGGATGGCAACCGCGCTACCCAGCCGCGACGAGGAGGTGAATCAGCAGGCGGCCGCGGCGATCCGCGCGGACAAGGAATGGGAGGCGCGCCACGGTTTCCGCCGCGGTTGGGTCGCGCATATCCATCATATGGCGGCCGCGGCGCTGCCTTTCGTGGAGTTGGACAAAAGCGGATGGAAACCGAGTCCGGAGATGTCCGATCCCGCCAACTATCCTATAAGTATCGAAACTCCGGCGGGTTCGATCACCGAACTCGGCACGCGTCGTAACCTGAGGACGCTGCTGGAATATCTCGAAGGCTGGCTGCGGGGGCGCGGCGCCAAAGGAATCGATTCGATGGCGGGACGGCCGGGCGCGCGGCCGGCGCTGATGGAGGATCTGGCCACCGCGCGGATCTCGACGGCACAGACCGCGCAACGCCTGCTTCATGAAAGTCCGTGTCAGGATACCGGCAGGCGTCATTCCCCCGCGATGGTCAAAGAGATCCTGACGGCGGAATGCGCCGATATTCTGGCTCGGTTGGGCGACCTGAGTGAACCGGGACTTCGCACCCGTTATCAGTATTCATTTTCCATAGCATTGCGGTGGATTCGCAACTATACGGAATTGGATTTTCGCAGCCTCGGTTCCTATACTCGCGACGAGATGGAAGCGATCGGCCGCGAGCCTGACGCGTTCTGAAGGCCGTGCTATTCGCGACTTTCGTTACTTCGTCTGCTCCGCCGAGCAGTACTCACAATATGGTTTGCCATCCACCAGAGTTTCCTTTCCTGGAACTCCGCCCTTGTCTCCATCGCATTTCACGCAGCGATCCAGTTCCCGCAACTGGATATAGTACATGCGCATTCGAGGTATCAACTTAGGCAGCATCTCCATGGCACTATCCATGGATTCGGCGTCGAATCTGAAGATGCTGTCGACCTCTCCTCTAAGATAGAGTTTGAATCTCATGTTGAATTCCTGTTCTTTTGAACCCGGTTGCCGTCAGTTGAGAAAAGGTGATTCTCTCGCGAGGAGATGCGCTGTCGTTGCGAAGCCCACCGGCCTAACCGGATCCGGCCGCAAACGAGCTTCGACTGGCTGAGCGCCGTCGTCGGAGCCTGGAATCTCGTCCATCCCGATCCTGAACTCGCCGTTTGCCAATCTTATATCAACCTCGACGTGCTACGTTGCCGAAGGCAGCAGACTAAACAAAAAGGATGCCGTGAACAATGCCTGGGTATAGGCGCTTTTCTCCGTTGAGCCCTCATTCCGTGGTCGATGGTCGAGGCCGGGAAGAAGGCTCGAGTTTCGACCGATATTCGCGCGAACAGATAGCGACAATGCTAACTAAGCATTGCTAATGCTGCGCTATAAGCCACGCCGTCGGCATCAAAATGAGCAGCAGACGATCGATAAGCCCTGGTCTCTAAGCCATCGATGGAGGTATGCCGCCAGATTCGTTGAACTGTAAGTTAGTTTTCGATTGGGACGAACGGCGCTGACGGAGAGGAGCGCATGGATTTGTCGGGTCCGATGTCCCCGACGTTAACGGCAAAAGCTGTGCCGTGAGATTCACGAATGGACAGCGGTTCTGCTCGACAAGTCCACACCTTGCCTGCGTTTGAGGCGAGCACTCAGGGCCCGGCGAATAGGCTCGTCGTAGAGCTTGAGTGCCACGAAGCTCAAGATCAAAACAACCACGGTAACGATAGGGCCTTCACGCATGATGTTTTGAGGCCCAAAATGCGCACGATAGATGCCGTTAATCCAACAGAATAGCGGATAATGGAGACAGTAGATCGGATAGGACACCGCTCCGCCGAGCACACCCATTTCGGTCATACGAGTTGAAAGTCGTGCGCGAGCCCCTGCCAGCACCAAGATAGGTGACAGCACCAGCCAGACAAGTTGGATCGCGAGCGGTGCTTCGTAGGGTACGTAAAACAGGATAAGCATGACGATAACAAGACTCCAGAAAACCGCTGTCCATCCGCGCCAGTTCGGCACGCGGCCATCCAGATGAAATGTCGCAACGCCAGCAAAGAAAGAGGCTCCGACGCGGGGAAATCCACTCCAAAAGGTCGCCGTGACGTCACCGCCAAGTCCTGTCCTGGTCAAAATAAGAAAACAAGCGATGGCTAAGGTAAGCGAAAGCTGTATTTGATTTATCCGACGAGTGCCCCACCACAGCGCATTCACTAGAAGTTCCAGGAATATTGTGTATTGCGGTCCATTCAGCGGGTAGAGCAGAGGTCCTCCGACCGTCCTTGGCGCGTTGAAGTATGGCAAATTGAACAGGCCTAGTATGATAGAGATTGCTAAAGGGATATAAGGCACTCCCCCGTCAGGCTTAAATCTGCTGCGTAAAACTACATAAGGAGCAGTGATCGCGATCCCCAGCACGATCAATGGCATCAGCCGCACCAGGCGGATCTCCAAAAACTGACGGCTCGACAGCATGTCGCTCCGCCGCTGATAGGCCAGCGGAAGGACAAAACCACTGAGACAGAAGAACAGGTCAACGGCCAGACCACTATTCGTGGCGAGCGTTGGAACGTCGAGCCAATGACCCAGGTGATAGATGACAACCGAAATCGCCGCGATTCCTCGCAAACCATCGAGCGACGCAAAATGCTTTTGCTGCTTCCCGGCGCTCCCAAGCTCGCGCATGCGCTGATCCTCTCGCGTTATTGCCGTGTAGAATGCCTCGTTACGTCAAGCCGCACAATCTCTCTAGCGGCCGTGCGATCACATCGGCAGTAATTTACGATGCGTGTCACTGAGGGTCACCGTAGAGCGAGAACCTGGAGCGTTTGGAACGTTTGGAAGAATCAAGAATCGCTCTTGCGGCAAAATTACTCAGTGTCCCGCGGGGTCTGGTCTCGCCTGGTAGCTTTCGCCCGTCGAATCCGGGCCACCTTTTGCCCGCGCCGGAATTCCGCCGAGCGGTTCAACCCCGTTGTAGCTGGACCGAGACTCGTATCCGGCGGGAGCGGCTAGTTTTCTGCTCATAATGGATTCAGAGGCCAAGAGAAGAAACGGGATTGGTATGATCGCTCGCCGAGAACCAAAGGCTCGGCACATTGAGGTGGGTCTGTGGTTGCTATTTTCCGCTACTTTGGATTAGGAGAATCTGAGCATGGCGATTGTCGCTATTCGCAGGCGAGGGTTGCGCCATAGCCAACCCATCCCCAGGGAGTGTATTGATGCCTCTGAAGACCATTCCGATCATAGACATTTCGCCTTTCAAGGACGGCGACCCGGTCGCGCGCAAACGCGTGGTCGAGCAAGTCGCACAAGCGTGCGTTGAAATCGGCTTTCTGATCATTTCAGGCCACGGTATTCCATCGAGCACAATCCAGAATGTCGTCGCCACCTCGAAGGCGTTCTTTGGACTCGATCCAGCAGAGAAGAGCAAGGTCGCGCGGCCGCGGCCCGAAATCATCAGAGGCTACGGCGGTATGGAGTCGGAGGGACTCGCGTACACCCAGGACGAGGAAACGCCGCCGGATCTCAAGGAAGTCTTCGACGTCGGTCCGACTAACGTTCCCAACACTGAGTATTATCGGGGCGCCGCCGCGGGCGTGCACTTCGCCGACAATCTATGGCCCGGCAATCCTCCGCATCTCAGAGAAATCTACACTGACTATTTCCATCGCATGGAAAGCCTGTCGCGCGACGTGACGCATATTTTCGCGGCAGCGTTGGATCTTCCGATCGATTTTTTCGACACCAAGCTCGACCGTCACATCAGCATCTTACGCGCCAATTACTATCCGAAGCTGTCTCGCCAACCGCGAGCGAAGCAGTTGCGCGGCGGCGAGCACTCTGACTATACAGCCTTCACCATCCTATGGCAGGAGCGGATCCCGTCGGTCGGACTTCAGGCGCGCGGTCCCGGAGGCGAATGGCTCGACGTTCCGGCGATCGACGATACGATGGTGGTCAATATCGGCGATTCGCTGATGCGATGGACAAACGACAAATGGATTTCGACTCAGCATCGGGTCGTCAACCCGCCGTTCGAGGTTGCGCGAGAGCACGATCGCCTGTCGCTGGTCTATTTCGTGCAGCCGAACTACGACGCCGAGATCAAGTGTATCGAGAGCTGTCAGAGCGCTGCTCAGCCCGCCAAGTATCCGCCGGTTCTGAACGGCGACTATCTCTACAGCAAGTTTTCAAAGCAAACCAACCTGGAGCTGGAAGCGTCGTAGCCGTGCTTCGCTAGCAATCCCTGCGGCGTTCGGCCGAGAGCGCCGGCAGCATCCTATTTCGTTTCCCTGGCCTGGCTGAGACGGAAGGCCTCGAAGCGAGCCTTATTTTCGGCGTTTGGCGGATACAGGCCGGGAAGTGGCGCCCCGCGCCGTACCTGATCGAGTATCCACGTTTCCATCTGTTCCTGCTCGGCCGCGGCTTTTACAACGTCGGCCAGCAGAGCGTTTGGAATAACTACGGCGCCATCTTCATCGGCAACGATTGCGTCTCCCGGAAATACGGCAACTCCGCCGCAGCCAATCGGTTCCTCCCAGTTAACAAAGGTCAAGCCGGCGATCGACGGCGGTGCGGCCGCGCCGCTGCACCACACCGGCAAATCAGTTGCCAGAACGCCGGCCACGTCGCGCACGACGCCGTCGGTCACCAGGCCCGCGATGCCCCGCACTTTTATGCGCTCGCATAGTATGTCGCCAAATATACCAGCATCCGCGACGCCCATGGCGTCGACGACCGCGATACAGCCCGGCTGCATGGCTTCAACCGCGGCCCGGGTTGAACGCGGTGAACTCCAGGATTCGGGCGTCGCAAGATCTTCCCGCGCGGGTATAAATCGCAAGGTGAAGGCGGGACCGACGATGCGGCTCTGACGAAGGCGCAACGGTTTGGTGCCGCGCAGCCAAACATTGCGAAGCCCTTTCTTCAGCAAGACGCTGGTAATCGTCGCCGTGGAGATACCGGAGAGAGTTGCAATTGCTTTTTCATCCAGCTTCATCTTTGCGCTTCCTGTCCGAATAGCGGTGACCGGCACTCGCCTTTGGCGTCCGGTAATTGGCCGGTAATTGGATCGACACCAACTATCGCACTCGATGGCGGCGGAGAAAATAGAGCGTTCTGATACGAAAATCGTGCGCATATCAGGAGTCAGAGGAAGGACAAACCTCCAGGACTCGAGTGGCAGGATCCGGGAGCGGCCGCAAGCGAGTCCGAAGAAACTGAACGGCATCCAACGGGTTTTCCCTCATTTGAAACCTTGGCGGAAGCTGGCCGTACTAACTGCTAGGCGTTACGAGTGCCGCGATCGCCATTCGCATTGTTCGATGTTTTCGGAGCGCGGGAAGATGAATCGAAAAAATGCTCTTCGCTCGGGTACGATTGCGATTGCCGTCATCGCGCTGGCTATGCTGACCGCTTTGGCTACGAAAGCGGTTGCGTCCGACCTCCCAGCGCTAGGGTCCGGCTCAAATCCGGATAACTATCTGGCCGACTATCCGGGGATACAGTTAGGCGGCCCAGGCGCTCATCTTGCCGGGGCTCCTCTTGCGCTCGAAACCGCGCAGGCGACGCAGTTGCAAAATCTTCAGCCTGGATATGTTCCGCGGCCCTCGGCCCAGGGAGGCTCCGGTCAGACACTCACGCTGCCACAAACAGCTCCGCAATCGGCGCTGGAGTTGCCGCGGTCACAAGGTAAGCAGGAATCGTCGCTCGAAGGCATGAATGAGCGCCAGCCGCAGACTACAGTCGGCAGAATTTCGCTCACGGCCACAGACGACTCCGGCCGATGGATACAGGACCTGCGCAGGCAGGATCTCACCGTCTATGAAGATGGTATCCAGCGGCCAATACTCAGTCTTCAGCGCGACGCCGATACGCCCGTGACTATCGGTATTGTGGTGGATACCAGCGGCAGCATGTCATGGAAGCTGGCAGCCGCCGAAGCCGGGCTTCAGCACTTCGTGCGCACGTTGAATCCGAATGACCAGTTTTTCCTGATAGCGTTTTCCGACCGCGCCTTTCTGCTGCAAGGGTTCACTGACAATCCCGCGGACTTGAATCGGGCGATCGGCCTGCTTCACGCCCAGGGTCAAACCGCGCTGTATGACGCGGTGGTGCAGGGCCTTCAGAAGGTCGAGCAAGGCCGATACCCCAAAAAGGCATTGCTGGTGATGACCGATGGCATGGACAATGTCAGCTCGAATTCGCTGAACGACGCCATCCAGGCCGGGCGCCGGGGAGGGGTTTTGATTTATACCGTTGGCATCGGTACCACCGGTGCGCCGGCGATGTCGATGGGTCCGATGATGATGGCGCCGATGTTCGGTGGCGGAATGCGGTTTGGCGGCGGATTCATGCGTCACAGGGGCGGCGGCGAGGACGAACGGGTCGACGCGGCCACGTTGCAGAGCCTAAGCGATGAAACCGGGGCAACAACCTTTATAATTAATCCTCGGGTAAGCGATCTCTCGGGGCTCGATGCCCACTTCCAAAGCATTTCGACCGAGCTGCGCGAGCAATACACCGTGCGCTACGCGTCGGCTGGCGGGGCTCGGCCACATCAGATTCGGGTCGAGCCGCTGCGTCCCGGAATGGAGGTGCGCGCGCCTAAATGGGCAGGCGACGGCACCAATGGATTCGCCGGATGAATCCCACCCGCCTGCGCCCGCGTGACGCTGAGTTTGAGCAAGCACCCGCTATCGGTGTTCCGCAAAGAACCGTCGGTACCCGTTGTTTCACGGGAAACCTTTCCTTCAGCACGTCTAAGCGTTAAATGTTGCGAGGTTGAGTGATTAGAGAGACTTGTCGCGCATCGGGACACAGGCCATTGTCCTAGCGCCCGACCAGAGACTCAGAAAGGCTGGAGCCGTCTAGGGCCCAGCCTTTCACTTTTTCGAGGCATGATGGGAAGCCACTACCGCATTGCGTAGATTCGCTTCCTGGGCCGGCCACGACCCCGACGGGGGATCGCCGGCGATGAACTCATAGGCGTGGTAATAACCTCGAAACGCCTTATTTCCCTGGCAACTCCGAGCTCGGCAACCTGTTTGTTGCGGTCTTCGTCATCGGACGGCAAGCGCTTGCCTGGGCAAAGCTCGGCTACCCATCGTTCAGTTACTTCATCATGAAGTTGGTAAAAGCTTAAAATCGAAACCCAGACCGCGTGACGAGCACCAGACAGCATATCAATCACGAAGTCGCGGCCGCATCGAGTACAGTGCCTTTGGAAAATCGACTCGCCGGATACGAGCTCTAGCTGGCGAGGCCTATACTGAAACCACCGATGATCGCCCCACATCAGGTACTCGCTCATCTGCACCCCCCTGGTGACAGTTATGTGCGCTTTCCTCGCGGCGGATAGCTTTCGAAACGACGAGCCAACCTTGGTAGACCCTTCGGCTGGTTCTCTTGAATCGCTGGTTCCCAGTAGTAAATCCCCTCGCCGAGAGGGATGTTGGGCCACCATCAAAAACCTACATCATAAGGGATCCGCGCGCACGATCCTCCGTGTAACCTGGAGAACCGAATTTGCGTCTTGTTGCTCAAGGAACCTTTCCTTGAGCGATAACAAAGCGCTAAATGCCGTGATTGCCCTCTCGATCGAAATTGTTCGCGTTCACGAAACGCACGTGTGGTGAGGCCGCGGAGTATGGACGATATTTCTCAGGCTAAGGCGTTACGCTTGCGGCTGTACGTCTTCTGCTCGGAGTGCGCTCATCTGATCGACTTGGCGGAGAATAATCCGCCGCAACGAGATGTCGAAGAAGGTGACCGCGCGCAACACGCTGCCGAGGACCACGGCTACTGGTTGGAGATGCTTGGACCGCCTCCAATACAACCCTCAAGGGTCAGAGGCGGCGAAACCTATTCATAAATGGGCGCTGACTGAAAAGACTCGTCGGCGGCATACGTCGAGCTTTATCAATGAACCGAATGATGCCGGGAGCAGCGTTCGACGAATCGAGGTGCTACAGAGCGAACGCGGCCGTCAACGTGACAATCCATTATGTTCAGCGCAATATCTGTTCCGTTCTCGGAAAACCTAACCGCCGAGCTTGTCCTGACCGAAGCGCCAACTGTCGATTGTCTCGATGTTGAAACGCCAGTCACTGCCGACGTGAAATGCCGGGATCCGATTGCTCTTGAGCAATCGGTAGATGGTGCTTGGATGCACCCGCAAATAGGCAGCCACTTCGTGTACGGTCATCACTTTTGCTGAATTCGCATAATTCGACGGTTTATTACTTTGCATTTGAACTCCTTTAGCCGAGACCGATCAGGCAAGAGAGGGGTGAGCGCGGCTGCTGGTACGCGTGCGCAAAGAGAGGTATCTGAGGCCCGAGAGACGGCTCGTTTAAGCAGCCTCTAATTCTCTTGTCCTATCTAATATAACCATCATATATGGGCTACGCGCTCGTACCAAGGGACAAAAAAGCTGCCCGTCGTCGGATCCGACAGCCCGAATCCGTAAATTCGTAATCCCACAACGTATGGATTGGCCGATTTGAACCGCGAATGCTCCTGGCACCATCGGGCTCTGCGGGAGCGTTTGCCAGTCTAAATACGGAGGCGTTCCACACACGCTTTGTTGTCTCGCCGTGGAACGCACGGTAACCGAACCATCGGTTACCCGGGTTCGAATTGCGCGGACAACCTCAAGCGGCTAGGAATTTCTTGAATTGCCGAGTTCGTGAGTGCGGACGATGAGTTGGCGCCCCTGGCGAAAAACCACGTGCTCGCGTTCGAGTTGGGCGAGGTGCTCGGTGACCCTGGGCCGCGAGGCACCCACCAGGCTGGCGAGGTCTTTGTGGCTGAAGGGGACTCTTAGCAGCGTGCCACGCGATTCTTCGACGCCGAAATCCTGGCACAACTCGAGCAGCGCCATCTCGAGGCGTTCGTGAAGGCTCAGGTTGAGAAAAGTGGAGCCGCGCAATAGCAGCCGATACCACAGGCGCAGATTGTTCTGGTGAAACTCCCTGAAAGCGGAGGGCGGGGCGCCTACCGCAATGGCGTTGAAATGGTCCCAGCTCAAAGTGCCGAACCTGCAACTACTGTAAGCATTGCATTGAAAGCGCCATCGACTCGGCAATTGCGAAGGAAATTCCGGAATCGGACCGGGCGGCACCAGCGCAACCGTGACCCGCTCGCTGCGGGTGTTGAGACAGGTTATCTTTGCGACTCCGGTCAGCAGAATATGAGCTTCGGAGATCAGTCCGCTTTCAGCCAGCATAACTTCATGGCGTTTGAAGTTGTTAGTGGCGAGACCGTTGCGTAGGCCGCTCAGTTCCACATTCGAGAGCCACGCCAAACCCTTAAGCTGTTTCAAGAGGCGAAGATCGGCATCGTAGTCGCTCTCTCCTTTCTTTAACATCTCGATTTCTCCTAGGAACCATTATCTTACTCCAGGCAGGCTCGGGATCATAACGCACTGTAACCTGAGGAAACTGTATTGAGTTCCAGAAGGAACGCATGAGTTTCGCGAGAGCCCATGTAGAGTTGAATAATGTCCTCTTAGAGCTGAGCCGGGCTAAACAATGGTTCCTGCTCTCTATGAAGAGTTGAATAAGATGAACGCGACTATCGTGTTACACTCCTTAGAGCGCATATCTGCATCACCTGCATGACAGACGATTGGCCGCGTGTCCCGACGCTCGAGTGATTTCGACTAGGATGCCGGTTTTGCCCGCAGGGCTTGGCCAATCGATGTTCTCCGTTATCGACATAACCAAATGTCCGAATGCTTCAATGGCTTTCTCCACCATACCTGATGTAATCTGGCTAAGTCAGGATCGACATAGAAAGTCGGGTCCCGATTGATCCAGCCCAACAGTGGCCGTTCGCCTTTGGCCACTCTTCGCTAGACCAACACGAACCGTCTGCTAGCAAGGCCTGAAACGAGTTCGTAGGTATCTTCTCATTTCTATGAGAAGCGACGTGAGATAATACAAATGGTAATTGATGAGACGGAAGCTACCGAGGCCGAGGCCCAACCAACCAAGCTGGTGCTGAGAGCGGAATTGACATGGGCCAAGCTATATACAAAAGCGATGCACAAGGATTTAGGCGCCATTTCCACGGCCGTGGGTAAAAGTCTGCCGATTAATGCCGAGCAGGAAATGACGAAAAGCGCGGAAAAATTGCACGATCAGTTAAAGAGCGCGAATCGCATCGTAGATGAACTGAGCGACCAAGCCGGCATCAGGCCCTTGGCAATCAAAAAGTGACCGAGCTTAAATTTCTCGCGTGAAAAATACTGGCTAGTGATCCGTAGGGAGCAGGCATTACGCAATACTCCTGAACCTACCGTCACGCATCCCGATCCCTCCATATCGCCCCTTTTCGAGTCGAGTTCTCCAGCGCCAGAAGTCGCCCTGTCAGCCGGTGCTTGCAGCGGCCGTCCCGGCCGGGTCCGGATGAAGGTCGGCGTTGACTCTTGCCAGGTGCCGCTGATGACTTGCGCTTCCCAGATTCAACATCCGGTAGACTTGAAGCTTTGCCATGTCGGTGATGAAAAACCATACGAGTGAGTAAACCCACACGGCGATTGCGTATTTCCATCCCAGCGGCGCCATGATGCCCCATCCGTAGACCGCGATCAGCGTTGCGAGCACTTGAGTCGATTCGCAGGCGGCCACCAGGCGCCAATTGGGCCAGGGTCGTTGCCAGAATGTTCCAACGCTTCGGGTGATGTAGATGGTTAGGTGGCCGGCGACCAGCAGGATAAGGAACATGAGGGTCTGAACGATGGGCCGCGGCATGTGGAGGTATTTCTCCGCCGTCAAGAAAAGGCTGAACGAAGCCGTAACCCCCAACACGCCGATAACCGAACCCATCGTGAGTACGCGTTCCATGTCCCAGCGTACCGGACTTTGCGACACGATGGTGTTGTCGTAGGCGATCATCATGATCGGGAAATCATTGAGAACCGCGATGAGCACGATCATGACCGCGGTTACCGGGAAAAAGTTGAAGATAAGAATCGCCAGCGTCATGAAAAGCAGCACGCGGATGGTTTCGGAAATCCGGTAGATAGCGTAGCTGTTCATGCGCTCGAAGATCTTGCGCGCTTCCGAAATGGCCGAGGTGATTACAGAGAGCCCTTCCGCCGTGAGCACGAGGTCCGCCGCCGCACGCGCGGCGTCGGTTGCGCCGCTTACCGCGATTCCGCAGTCGGCCTCCTTGAGAGCGGGAGCATCGTTGACGCCGTCGCCGGTCATGCCGACGATATGCCCGCCCGCCTGAAGAGCCTTGACGATTTTAAACTTATGCTCGGGAAAAACCTCCGCGTAGCCGTCGGCCGCGTCTATCTTTGCTGCGTCGTCAGCCTTACCGTCGGGAAAGAGATCGCTAGCGACCGCGATGTTCGGTCCGAGCTTGAGTTCGTGCGATACCTCGCGGGCGATCGCAAGGTTGTCGCCGGTGACCATGCGAACCTGCAGTCCCATTTTTCGCGCGGTCTCGATGGTCGAGGCGGAATCGTCGCGAAGCGTATCGGACAGAGACAGCAGCCCGAGCAATTCCCACTTTCCCTGGGCATCGGTACGCGCGACGCCAAGCGTGCGGTAGCCTTTGGCCGCTAGCTCGTTAACTTGCTTTTCAGCCTTGTTGCGCGCGTCCGCGTCGGGATGGACCAGATCCAGAATTACCTGCGGCGCTCCCTTCGAAACCTTGAAAGTCGCGTTCTCGTGTCTGACTTCGGCCTCGGTTCGCTTGCTGACCGGATTGAACGGAGTGAAATGGGCAATCTGATAGGCCTTTAGCGCCGACTGATCGTTGAGACCTTTGACTACCGCCTCGTCAATGCTATCCCGGCCCTCCGCCGGCGAGGCCAAAGACGCGGCCTGGACCAGGTCCTGTTCGCTGGTCGCCTTGAAGACCACCGAAGTACCCAATTTGAGCTCGTCCTTGGTGAGCGTGCCAGTCTTGTCCGAGCAGAGAATATCCATGCCGGCCATCTCTTCGATCGAGGCGAGGCGGGAGACGATGGCCTTCATTTTGGCGAGCACGGATGCGCCGACGGCCATCGTGACGGAAAGGACAGCCGGCAAGGCGACCGGGATGGCGGCTACGGTAAGAATCAGCGCAAAGAGCAGGGTCTCGATCAACGGGTCGTCGCGAAATAGCGAGACCATCAGGATGATCACCACCAGGCCGAGTGTGATCAGAATAAGAAAATTGCCGATCTTGAGCACCGCCTTCTGAAAATGCGAAACGGTCTTAACGCTCTCGGTCAGTTGTGCGGCGCGGCCGAAAAGCGTGTTCATTGCGGTGGCGGTGACGAGCCCCTTCATCTGGCCCACGCGCACGATCGATCCTGAGTACGCGACGTCGTTTTTCTTCTTATCGACCGGCAGTGACTCTCCCGTCAGTGCTGATTGATCGATGCTGAGATAATCGCCATCGACCAGCTTCAGATCGGCGGGAACGACATTGCCGAGTTTGACCATGACAATATCGCCGGTCACCAGGTTGTTTGACGGTACGTCACTCCATTTGCCGTCCCGTAACACTCGGGAATTCAGTGCCAGATGCTTTTTGAGCGCTTCGATTTCGTTGTCGGCCTTGAATTCCTCCCAGAAGCCGACGATCGCATTCAACGCCAGCATGAAGGAGATCATGATGAAGTCTTCCCAATGCCGAACCACCGCGGAAAGTATCGCGGCAATTTCGATCATCCATGCGATAGGCCCCCAGAGGAACTTTAGAAGCCGCACAAACGGGTTGAGGTGCTTTTCCTCGATCGCGTTCGGACCGTCCTTCTTCAGCCGGGCCGCCGCGTCCTCCTGGGTCAACCCATGCTCGATATTCGACTTGAACCTCGTGACCGCCTCCTCGATAGTCCCGGTATCAGCCGGTTCCTTCACACCTTTGGATGCATCCGCCTTAGCTCCATCTGCGGTGGACGCGTCTGGCTTGGACTCCTCTACCTTGGCTTCGCCGGACTTGGATGCATTCGCGGAGACCGAGGCCTCGGCCTTTCGCCAGTCGTCGATCTCATTACCGGGCCCGCCGTGGCGCGCCTGGAAAATTTCGTAAGCGCGCTTGCGGATCTCGCCCATGCTGGGATTCGACCCGTTGGACTTGGCGACACTCGCCTTGGACCCGTTTGGTGTGGAATTCTTTGAATCGTTCAGGTTCTTCGCATCTTCCAAGGTACTCTGTTCGGAAGCCATTGTTTTGACTCCTTTAAAATCCATTCTGTGCAGCGATATACACGTTGTGGCCGCGGAGCCTCGACGCGGAGACCTTGAGGCCTCTTGTCGCGACACGGCAGATCGAGCGGCCTTGTGCGTTGATATCAGCGAGGACGAGCGTTACACGGCGCGGTGCAATCACCGGGCGCAAATCCGCCGATGAGTCTCCGTCTCAGGCGCAACATCGAGCCTCGGCACGATGATGTCTATTTTCGACGACGGATTGCCCGTCCTCTAATGCCAAGTGAGCTGATTCTTTACTGCGACCACGCCGGGCGCGCTGGCCGCTATACTCCCGGCCCGCTTTGCGTCCGCGGCCGACTTCATTACTCCGGTCAATAGGATCTTGGCATGATCGCAATCGACAAGAATCGCCGAACCATCGGCGACCCCGTCGTCAGCCAACGCGCTCTTGACCTCGGTTATAAGCAGGGCGTCGTTAGCCCGTTCCGCCGCCGACTGATAATGGTGATGCGCGTCGAGGCTCACACTGTCATTCTCGGTCGTGGTTGAATCCGATTCTGTGGATTTGGCCTCATCAGCTTGAGCCCGGCCGGCGAACATCTGAGTTCCTGCCAATATGAGGGCTACGGCGGCTATCAAAACCATGGTTCCACGGTTCGCGGTCGATCCGGAGTTACTCATCTTCTATATTATCCATTGCGACAACCGCAGCGCTTATCCTAGTTACTGGGAGTTACCGTGGTCGACTCGCTATGATGACTGCTGGTGCTGTCTTCTGTTCCCGCACCCGAGTCGGAAGTTGTTGAAGAGCTAGTCCGATCGCTGGCGGTACTGGTAGTGGTGGTCGGTGGGGGAGGAGGAGCTTCCGGCGGAGCCTGCACCACGACCTGAGGCGGAGGCGTTGGAACGTACGTAGTAGTTGTTTCCTTGCTGGTGCTGGTGGTGCCGCAAGCACCAACAAAAACAACCAACCCAAGACCCATCACGCTGATTTTCAAATGTTGAAGGTATTTCATTTATGTGGCGTCTCCCTGCGGGCAACCAGCCTTGTCGGCCGGATCGAGCTACTTTCCTAAACGGTATGCTATTTGAGCCGCTGCCAATCCCGGCGTCTAATAAGCGGTGGTTTTTACCGTTGTGGTTTTCGTGGTTGCCAGCGGCACATCCTGGCTAGTAGTTGTCGTAGTCTGAGATTGCTCCACTGCTTGGGGAGCAACGGGGTCGCTGGGTACCCATATCGCACATCCAGTCGCACTCAGGCTGCCAAGCAAAGTAGCAAGCGCAATGCACACCGACATATTTGTTCTCTTGTTCTTCATCGCATCACTTTAACACGTCGACCCGATAGGCCGTGTACTGCGAGGGGCAGCATTATGGTTATCTGCGGGACTGAAACAACTCAAAGCCAACTGGCAACTAAGGCTTACGCGAGCGTGCTGGAGAGTTGATCAGACTCTAAGGACGCTGCGCGTGCCCGTCTATCTGCGAGTGTGCCGTTTTCGCTGCATGTTTAGTCGCGTAGCATGGGCCGAAGTAGCGAGGATGTCCCGCAGAGAACCGTGACTGCTTGGACTGTTGTGAAAACCGGGGGTACGATCACGAAACGATGCTAGGCTTGTGAAGCGTGAGAATCAGGTAATGGATTGCCGCTGTGACGAAGAGTTCAATTAGACCGCGTAGTGAGAATGCTAGGAAGCTCAAACGATGATCAGTAAGAAAGCGGCCGCTAAACGGGATATATTTTTGGCAAAAATGCACGCACTCCTCACGGCCGAAAAGTCGAAGCTAGTGCTCGAAAGTGCCGCCCAGCTTCGGAGCGGTCGAGACCTGAGCAGAGACGACTGCATGGACAGTTGCGACCTCGCTGCCGAAGAGCATCAGCGCGAAATGAGCATGATGCTATCCGAGCGTGAGCGGCTCAAGGTAGGGCAAATCGATGAAGCGCTTCGGCGAATCGCGTTGCACAACTACGGCTTGTGCGAGATGTGCGGACTCGAAGTTGGCGCGGAGCGCCTGATTGCGATGCCATTCACGCGGCTGTGTTGCGACTGCCAGCAGGATCGCGAACGTGAGGCCAAGACTCGGCGCCCCCACGAGGAACCGGCTCACCAGGATCACGAGCTGAGATCGGCCCGCGAACAGGAGGAGGGGGGAGCGGTGTGATGGCAATTTCAATTTGCTCGTTGAGAAGAAACGGCTTATCGGTCGTCGCGGCGCCGACGACTCAACTGTCCGACGTATGGAGGCCCTCATGTCACCTTTAGTACTGATTCTGATCCTACTTTTATTGTTTGGCGGCGGCGGTGGTTATTATGCGTACGGTCCCTACGGCGGAATTGGAATCGGCGGGATCGTCCTCATCATTTTAGTCGTATTGCTTCTGACGGGACGGTTGTAGAATACGAACACGATCGATCCCTTCCCGGCACGGGACGGTGTCGCCAGGAATGCTCCGCGCGCAAAAGCCGTGGCAACGCCCCTGGGGTTCCAAGAGGAACCCCCCAGGTGCTCGGCGGAAAGAACGTGTTAGACAAATAGTATCGGGGCGGAACGCTCAGTGCGGGCGCGGGAGCGTCTGAGATGCCCATTTTCCAACATCGCCGTTCACATAGGAATTTGAGCGCGAGAGAAAGTCTTCCAGGCGGTCGCGCTTCACGATGAGTTGCCGTCCCCGCCGTGCAACCAGATGCTTAGACTCAAATTCCGCCAAATGTTCGCTAACCCGCGGCCGCGAAGCGCCAGCCAAATCGGCCAAATCCTTGTGCCGCGCCGGTACGGTTAAGCGCGTCCCTTCTGCGTCGCGGACTCCAAAAATCTCGCTCAATTCAAGTAGAATCAGCGCCAGCCGCTCTCCCAGTGAACAGTTCATGAAGTTCAGACAGCGCAGTTGCACCAGGTCCCATCGTCCAACATAGTTGGCCGCCAGCCGCTTGAAATCCGCCGATCCTATTCCCAGGCAAATCTCGACAAACACGCCCCAATCTATGGTTCCGACCTCGCAGTTGGTAACCGCCTCGCAGCGAAAGTTATAATTAATACCGATTACCGGCGGCGGGAAGGATGGGATCATGCCAGGTGCCAGCATTATCACCACGGCGCGCCGGCCTTTGCGATTCCGGCAGGTGATTCGCGCTACTCCGGACAGCAGTATGTAGCAGGCGTCCGTGCCGGCTTTTTCGTCGAAGATCTGCCCGCGTTTCTCGGTTATGTCCACCGAGAGCGCTCCGGCGACCTTGTTCAATTGGCGAGCCGTCAGCCAGGAGATGTTCTTAAGCGCTTTCAGCTTGCGCACTTCAGACGCTCGGATGGCAGTCATGACAGAACCATGGCTGTGTTATTTGCCTACCACGTTGAAGCGGTTCTCTCGTATTATGCCTGGCCGGCGATACTGTCTATTCATATGACGGGTATCAGTGGCCTTTTTCATAATCGACTGCTCTCGTATGCCAAGCCACTTCAATCAAAACGCTATCACACGGAACTCGCCTGAGTAGCTGTAGCGCTACCGTCGAGAGCGCCGGTTCGACAAAATCGGTTCCGCATGGCACTCCAAGGTTCGAAATGCAAGGCAAAGCCAATGTCCAGACGAAGCCACAGGTACTCGCTGGGTGTGGCAGCTACTCAGGAAGGTGCTTCGGGATGGCACAGCTTTGTCACCTGCATAACAAATTCTGCGTGCCGCCGTCGCATTAATGATTATATTCATGTCGGGGCGATGATACGCTTGGAAAGTTAGTGCTCTGATAAAGCGTTAACGGGCCGATCTTGGCTAAAGCGCACAGGTGTTCGAATGACTTTAATGAACATTGCCGTGGTTTTGATTGTGGTCGGAGTAATGCTCTGGCTGATTAATACTTACATTCCCATGGCGGGCAGTATAAAGAGCTTGCTCAACATCGTCGTGTTCGTGGTTGTGTTGATATGGCTGTTACAGGGGTTTGGCGTGATTGGGGCTATTCCGGGGATACGCATTCCTCCCCTGAGATGAGCGGGCCTATCGTAGATGCAGCCGCGATGAGTGCTCCGACAATAGCAGCGTGATGTAGTGAGAGCGGTCGCGCTGGAACCCTCTTAACGGAAATAGCAGGCCTCGCTCTGGCCGCAAAAGCGCGCGGGCGTATTGGACTCAACTGGGAAAATGGAGACGACAAAAATGGGAATCGAAGAAACTGCAACGGGTCCGACGGTGCGTCAGGCGATGGACCAGGGACGTGCGGCGGCGGCCAAAGCCGGCCGGTCGATACAGGAAGGCTACGAGGCTGTGCAGCAGTACGCCGAGGACAAGGGTCTCGATTTCGACCTGCAAGGATTCGTGCAACGCGAACCATGGTTGGCTCTTGCCGCGGCGTTCGCGGTTGGTTACGTGCTTTCGCGGGTCATGCGACGTGTATTCTAACGGGCAGAAAGTGAAGCCCTTGGACAAGGCCGTCCAGCGGCGGCGGCACCCCTGGGCAGATTCAGTCAAAAACGATCCGTTCACTGCGATGGCGGTCGCGGCTGCGGCTGGATTCCTGGTCGGTGGGGGAGCGCGGTCTCATGCGGGGCGGACGATGCTTATGTTCATCGGCAGGATCGTGGCGCCCGGGGCGGCCTATAACCTAGTCGCCGGCATGGTAACTGGCAAGCATGACCGCACAAGAACAGCAGATTTTCAAAATTGAAGCCGAATTGAACGGCGCCCGCCGCGACCTGCGCGATACGATGAGCGCGGTCAACGCCAAAGTCGAGCACGCCGAAGAGGCGCTGCGTCCGGATAGGTTGGTAGAGAGACATCCCGTCGGGGCGTCGTGCCTGGCGGGCGCACTCGGCTTTCTGGTGGGCGCAAATGCCAGAAGCCGGACCTTTGGTCCAATGATGTTCCTCGCCCTGGTAGGTTACGCGATATCCAAGGGCCTCTCGAAAGATCGGAGCGGAAAGGATGATAGAGAGACACGATCTGACGCTTAGCCATCGCCACGCAATCGTAATTAAGTAATTTCAGTCCTCGTGCTCCCCTTCAGGCAGCTGTCTAACCGAAGCCGGAGCCGAGACTTCTAATTGTGTCATTGTTCCTGGCAAGCCGAGCGCTCACTTGCCAGTCTGAGTCCACGCCTTTCGGTGCAATCAAAGTGCGCGCGACCATAGGCGGTCAGTAAATCGAACTCTAGCTATTCGGAGGTTCCCTAGCAATCCGGTATTCGTTCTCCACGTGACCAAAAGGCGGGATTCTATTCCGAAGCCGAGCGTTGTATCCGCGAGCGTTTGTATACCCAAGTCGAGGAAATGCTTTTTCGAATCAGCATTTCTGGGTCTCGATATAACCAACCAGACAATCGTTCTGTTGGTCTTTGGACTACGCAGCCTGTAGTATGAAATCAACAGGGATCGATATAGGAATCGATTCCGGCTTTGATCCAGCCCTACGGTGGTTTCTCCGATCGCCTGTGACCGCCTTTTCGCTAGACCAATTTAGAAACAGATAGGATCGAAGACATGCGCGGGAGGCTCTCCCGAGCCTGATAGAGGTAATCCGAGAATGAAATTACTGAAAAATGCCGCCCTCGTCGCCGCGGTCGCGGTATCAGTTGCCTTCCTGTGTGCGTGCGCCGACGAAGTGCCGCCGACCACGACTACGACCACGGAATATACCACCACCACCGCCGCACCCGTTTACGTCGCGCCGCCCGTGACGGCCGCTACTACCACTACCACGACTCAGTATCCTAATGGCTCCGTGACGAGCACCGCGCCTGTCTATTCAAACGTAGTTACGAGTCCGCCCGTCGTGATGATGCCCACTACCGTCGTACAAAGTCCTGCTCCGGTCGTAATGGCGCCAGTCCCGAGCCAGACGACCACTTCCACCAGTTGGGGAGACGGAGCCACCGAGGAGAAGAGAACTACTACTACTGTCGATGGAGCGGTGCAGAACCAGACCACGACCACGTGGAATGGAAACGGGAATTAACGTCTCAGATTAACACGACCGCTACTACTTAAGCGCCCGACGCTAAATTCCGACCTGGAGAAGCGTGGCGTGACGATCCCGAAAAGATGGGTTCCGAACCAAAAGGCGGAGGGACGTGGCATCGCCTTGCCCTCCGCCAGTCCTCGGCGTGGCCTTATAGTGTCGGTGACAGCGTACTTTCTCTCCCCCGTCGATATTAAATCAGTCTGAGTAGAGCGTCATTTGCGCGGTAGTCCGCGCCGACGTGCGCGCGTCGTAACGCACGCGAAGTTCAACACAAGTCTGATTCTATCCTGGCAAAGCAGCGCGCATGGTCGTTATACACGCGGCGGAGGCGCGCGGCGTTTCAAGGCTCGCGTGCTGACCGAGCGCAGGACGATCGTCATAGCTGGTCGGCTCGTGACCTCCCGCGGCCCGATTTTGATAATTCGCGAAGAAACTCGTACTTTGTCGAGACTGAAAATGTGGATTGCGAGAACGGGGTGAGAAAGCTCGCGTGATGAGAACGGAATGAAGAAGGCACTGAAGAGCAGGTTGGTGCGAAATATAATCATTGCTCTCGTCGCGATCGTCGAATTGCTGTTCAGCATAAGCGCTGAACCGCAAGCGCGGGTCGCAGTCCCCGGGAATCATGTTTTGGCGAGCGTTCAAAGCTGGGAGCCAGCGGCGGCCGAACTCGAGCTTCACATGATGGTGGTGTTGGGATTGCGCAACAGCGGCCAGCTCGAGGAACTGAAGGCTCAACTCCAGCAGCCAGGTTCCCCTTCGTACCATCATTGGCTGAGTAGCGGCGAGTTTGCGCGCGAGTTTGGCCCAACCGCCGCTCAGATGCAGGCCGTGACCGATTGGCTCAGAGGCAGCGGCTTCACGATTGACTCCACCGATCTCGGCACGCGGGAAGTGCGGTTCAGCGGATCGGTGGCACAAGTGCAGCAGGCGCTCGGCATTGTAATCGTGAGTAAGGGTTCGCAGTTCGCCAACCTGACCGATCCTTACATTCCGGCCAGCCTGGCGGGATCGATAGCGGCGTTTTTCGGCCTCAACAATCTAAATCTCAATCCAGCGCCGCCGCCCAGGTCGGCCGCGGATCTCGGGGTGATTTCGCCACCGGCAGCAGTTCCCGGCAACAAGCACTTCTCGCCGCAGGATTTCTGGCTCTTCTACAACGAGGACCCTCCTACCAGTCCGGGCGGCAACGGCGGCACCACGGCCCCCGATTGTATTGCGCTGCTGGAGGTCGCCACCTTACCGTCTGTTCCGTCACCTTCCTCTTCGCCAACGCCGTCCGTGCTCGATGTTTTCACTGAACAGTTCAAAATTCCCACGACCCAAATCCAGATCATTCCGACTGATCCAGAAGTCCCGCCGAGTCAGCCTGGCGACAATGAGCCGCCGCTCGATGTGGAGTGGGCTCATTCGGTAGCCCCCAGCACACCCATCCGTTTGTATGTCGCTACGAATCCGAATTCGAGCACTCAAGCCTTCGATACGTTGGCACTGGCGGTCAGCCAGAATGTCTGTGGCGTGATCAGTTCGAGCATCGACGATCAGCATCCCTGCCCCGATTTGGCGCAGATTCAAGCCTATGCCCTGGCTGATACCCAAGCCGTGATACAGGGACAGACGTTGTTTCATTCATCCGGCGATTTCGGCTCCTTCTATCCATGTGGGCAACCGTCCGGCACACCGGGCGACACGGGAGTCCAGCCGAGTGTCGAGGAAAGCTCGGCCAGCTCCGACGTGACCGTGGTTGGCGGTACCCAGTTCGATCCGGTTTACGACGCCAACGGCAACACGTCGATTCTGGCGCCCGGATTCGAACAGGTCTGGCAGAAATTCACTTCGATACCGACACCGCCCCCTTCGGGGTCTGAAAAAAGCGGCAGTGGAGGGGGGATCAGCGTAGTTTTCCCAGCTCCATCATGGCAGGCCGCTATCATCCCCTACGGGCGGACCGCGCCTCTCACGATGCGCGGCGTGCCAGACGTTTCGGCCGCCGCCAGCTCGAGCAGGCCGGGATACTGGATTGCCACCACCGAGAACTGCCCGGATAGCGTCATAACCTGCTTTACCGGCGATGGAGGAACCAGCGTCAGTTCGCCGGTCTGGGCCGGAATTTCGCGCTTGATAGCGCATAGTCTCAATACCACGCGCCTGGGCAATATCAATCCGCGACTCTATCAACTGGCGGCCAATGGAAGTCCGGCCCTGGTTGACGTGTCGCAGTTGGGCAATAATTGCTCGTTCGATACCTGCAGTGTCTATCCTGGTTATGACGTTGGCCCAGGCTACGATTTGGGCACTGGCTTGGGCAGTCCCAATATCGCAACCCTGATCGCGGCATTTCAGCCGGCTGTCGGAGCGCAGGCGAGCGGCTCCAACATCGTTTCCAACGGGCTAGCCGGTCAGACCGTGCCCGGGGGCACTTTGAGCGTCACCAACACCACTAACTCGATCGTGACAATCAGCACAGTGACCGTGGCGTTGAGCAACCAGGGATTGTTCTCCAACCTGGCCATGAGCGGCTCGGTGAACGGCGCGGCGGCACAAACCGCCGTCACCGGCACTCAGGGCAGTAGTACGGAATTCACCTTCAATCCGCCGCTGAGCCTACCGGCCGGAGCAGTGGCGCAGTGCACGCTGAACGCGACACTCTCGCGCAACGCGGCGCGAGCCGACACTCCGATCGAATATGCCAGTCTGCCGCCGGGAGGCAAGCCGCGCAGCACGTTGCCGATGAGCGCGACCTTGGGACTGTTGGGAATCGGTCTTCTCGCGATGCTTGCC
The DNA here is from genome assembly GCA_963755905.1 of uncultured delta proteobacterium. Lineage (GTDB taxonomy): Bacteria > Desulfobacterota > Binatia > Binatales > Binataceae > JAKAVN01. The sequence continues at coordinate 649,477 of CAVWLM010000001.1, read as the reverse complement.
GATAGGCGCCCGCGGACGCTCGTAATCGCCGCGCTGGTAATACTGCTGGCCTCAAACATCATCGACTGCGGCGGCGGCTCGGGCACTGTCGTGCTGGATTCCTCGCAGCAGCAAGTGCCGGCTGGCGGCGTCGTCGGGACTGGCGCGCAGGGCGCAGTGGGCGTGAATGGCTTACCGGCGACTATGAGCACGATCCGATTAGTCAGCTAGTCCGTTGAATCGATCGGAGAACGTAGTGGGCCAATCAATCGAACATCAGTACCGTGCGTGCGACCTCGCCCGCCTCCATCGCACGGAAAGCCTCGTTGACGTCTTCGAGCCGGCCCCGGCGGCTTACCATGTCGTCAAGGTTCAACCTGCCCTGCCGGTAGAATTCCAGATACTTGGGCATGTCGATCCGGAAACGGTTAGATCCCATGTAACAGCCCTGGATTCTCTTTTCGACGAAGAAATGGGCGGCGTTGAGCTCCACCTTTTGTCCCGCCGGAATAGCGCCCACCAGCGTAGCCGTGCCATGAGTCGCCAGGCAGTAAAAGCATTGCTCGGCGACCTGCCTGCTGCCGATCGCTTCGAATGAATAATCGACGCCGCCTTCGCTCAGGCGCTTGATCTCCCGGACCGCGTCGCCCGACGAGGCGTTGATCGTGTGGGTGGCGCCGAAGTGTTTCGCCATCTCGAGCTTGTTATCGAGCAGGTCAACCGCGATTATTTGCCGGGCGCCGGCGATCCGCGCTCCCTGGATGACTGAGAGCCCGACGCCGCCCGCGCCAAACACCGCCACCGTGGAACCGGGAGCGACCTGCGCCGTGTTCAGCGCCGCGCCGACGCCGGTGGTCACCGCGCATCCGAGCAGCGCGCCACAGTCGAGCGGTATGTCATCAGCAACTTTGAGTACGGCCCTCTCGTGCAGCAGCATCTTTTCCGCGAAGGCGGCAAGATCGACGAACTGATGGATCGGAGTTCCCTTTTGTGAGAGCCGCGGCCGCTCGCCTGCGGCCCGCTGACAGTCCGCGCGGTTGGCACATAGATACGGGCGCCCGGACAGGCACTGCGTGCAGTTGCCGCAATATAACGAGGTGCATGCGATTACATGGTCGCCCGGCCGCACCGAGGTCACCTCGCTCCCCACAGCCTCGACGATTCCTGCCGGCTCGTGCCCGAGAATCGCGGGAGGCTTGAGCGGGAGCAGCCCATGGACATAGTGAAGATCGCTGTGGCAGACCCCGCTGGCGATGGTCCGAACCAGGACCTCGCGCGGGGCGGGGCCGTCTATATCGACCTCTTCGATCGTGAGCGCCTGTTTAGGCGCGCGAAAGATCGCAGCCTGGACTTTCATCTTTCCGTCTTCCTCGGTGGTTGTCCGCTTCTTTTCCAACCAGGCCCGATTTCATAATCATCCATATGCACGGTCTTATGGTTCGGCCGGGCGCAGCTAGCCGTTCACCTTATGCGCAAGGCTGACGCCGAACTGTTCGGCGGCGTTACCACCGAACATGCGTGCGAGAATGGATTCGTCGATCCGGGCCTGCGTGAGCGTTTCGATCGCTTCGATTGCGCTGGTGGTATCGTGATGCGGATAACGAGATCCCCAAATCACCTTTTCGGCGAAATCATCAGGCAGTTTCTGAATCAGACGTTCCTCCGCATCGAAGCCGAGCATCACATGACCTTCCTTCCACAACTCTTCGGTATCAGTGCGGACAGGATAGTAGTGGAGCAGCGGAATGGTCCGGGTCGAGGCTTCCATCTTCTCGAGCACTTCCTCCATCCAGGAGGCTTTGCCATGCGAGACGACCACCTTCATCTTCGGGTAGCGCTGCATCACCGTGAAGCCGATCAGAGTCGACGCGACGAACATATGGTTGTCGAGCCAGTACGACAGAATCGGCGCAATCGGATGTCCGAGTGGTGGCGACGCGACGAAAGTGAAACCCTGGTCGCCGCCGCCTCCGGCATGCGGCCCGCCGCCCGCTTCAGCGATGATTGACCGCTGATTCAGCCGGCGCTTCACCTTCTCGAAAAACGGTCCGTGCGAGGTCCATTCCGGATTCCACAATCCGGTTGTGGAGTGCACCGCGGCAGCGATCCCAAGGCTTTCCAGCTCGGCCCAGAGGGGATCGTAGTAGGGATGAGTGAAGTAATGACCTTCGATGAACATTGGCCGGATGAATGCGCCGCGGAAACACGGGATCTTGGCGACGCGTCGAAGCTCCTCGACCGTGTAGTCCATGTTTTGCAGCGGGACCATCGCCGCCGCAAACAGCCGGTCCGGCGCCGTCCTTGCAAAAGTCCGCGATCCAGTTGTTGTACGCGCGGGCCAGCGCATACGCGACGTCCGGATCTTCGACCAGATGAAAGCCCTCGGCAAACCAGGTCGGATAGAGAAAGGCCTGGTCGACGCCCATCGCATCCATATCGCGCAGGCGCGCCTGTGGATTTGAAGCACCTTCGGACATCGGATGACGCCGATTCGGATCGAGCTCGCCGACTTTGTCCCACGTCATCCCGGGCCGCCATAGCGCATGGCGCGGGATATTTGAGTTCATCGTATCCCGGAAAACTTTGCCATTGACCTTGAGATAGGAGCCGAACTTTCCTTCTTCGCGCCAGAGCGCATGTTTGCCTAGAGTGCGATATTCAGGTTCCAGGTACTTAGTCCAGAGTTCCGGCGGTTCGACAACGTGAGAATCGCCATCAAAGACGGGGAAGCGTTTATTAAGCATGACTGGTCGTCCTTTGCGGCTTAGCTGCCGCTCGCCGACGCCCGGAGAGAATTCGCGTCGAATGCGCGGAACGGAGGCCTCCGGCTCGAGCGACGCCTTCACTTCCTTCTCCGTCGGCCACCAATCGGGCCGTTCGATCTCGGTTACACGATCGCGAATGAAGTTCTTCGGCGTATCGATTTTGTACAGCTTTCGCGCGTTCTCGCCCAGGAACTTCGCCTGGTACCTCTCCGGAAGCTCGCACTTGCGCATCGTCTCGATCGCGCGCCACACGTCATCGCCGTCGTGATGGTAGACGTCCGACGACCACGCCAGGATGTTCTCGTAAAATTCCGGCAGACGCGACGGCGGTGCTTCGTCGCCTTCGAAACCGGTGACGCAATGCTCGAAGAAAGTCTCGCGCGGGAGGCGCTTGAGCGGCGGCAATTGGCGTTCGTTGCGGTAGAGCCGATAGTGTTTGTCGCACTCGTCCAGCACAAAGCTCAACCAGGTCGAGGACGCTTCGAATACCGCGGCCCTGAGCTTTGAGTAACGCTCGAAGAAACCCGACATCAGCACCATCGCTACCCACAGCGACGCCTCTGCCTGGAAATCCTGCACGTTTATGAGGAAGTTATGCGGCAAGCCGGCGGTCGAAGCGCTGAGCGAGATTAGCTCGGCGCCCGAATGCTGCTCGGTGTAGCCGGGCGGCTTCAGCGACCCGAAGGCCGGGAACGGATGCATCCCATAGACCACGCCCGTGTCTTCCATCGCGCGCCATACACGGTCGTACTTGGGTTGAATCGGATAGTTGCCCATCGCGTCGATTGGCCGGACCAGCCCGACGCGGCAACCCTTGGCCGCGACGCGATAGACTTCCTGTTGGGCGAATTTGGGATCCTGCATCGGCAGCATCGCCGCAAAGAACAGGCGCTCAGGATTCTCCTGGCAATATTCGTAAGCCCAGTCGTTGTATGCCTTGCACATGGCCTTGGCGCCGACCGCGTTTTGCAGCCATGGATAGGTATCGATGTCGGTGGGAATGACCATCACCTGGTCAATTCCCTGGACGTCCATGTCCTTAAGGCGCGGCTTGGGCTCGTACGATCCCTTGTGATCGAGATAGTCAGCCTGTTCGGCGGTCAGCGCGGTGTCACGCTTGAGATTGCGCACGTTCAACGCGCGCTGGATGTCGTGCTTGAGGCCGGGGCCGGCCAGCGAGAGCACATTCACCGAGCCCGCCGCGCCATGGATACGCTGCGATCCGAGTCCGGTTCCAGCCTTGCCGTTGACGATTAGCTGGTTGCTCTCGGGGTCGAACCAAATCGTTTGTTTGAGTGCTTCGAGTTCGTCCCGGGTAAGCCAGTCCTTAGCGCGCTCCCAGAGCCACGGCGGCTCCGTCACATGAGCGTCGCAGTCGAAGATGGCAAAATTCTTGGTCATCGGTGCGAATTTCTGAATCGGCATCGCCGCCTCCTGAATTCACGCGGATTGGTCGAGCGTTCCTAGATAGTTTCCAGCCATACATTCGGCGTCGTGATCGCCCCATGCCGGGCGAAAATTGCGTCGATCTCTTTCATGTCGGCGTCGGAAATCGACCATCCCAAAGCGCCGATATTGTCGTCGACCTCCTTGGGACCGCGGCATCCGACCAATGCGCTGCTGACTACTGGATTCGACAATGTCCAGCGCAAAGCGAGTTGCGGCAGGCTCTTGCCATAGCGCGTCGCCACCGCTTTCAGTTCTTCGACCGCCCGCAAGTTCTTGAGGAAGTGATCGGGGCCGAACAGGTGTTGAAACAGGTTCAGGTTCATCAGTTGGCCGCGCTTCGCGCGCCAGTCGCCCTTCTCGAAAGCGCTCTCCTCGCTGAGCGTGCCGGTCAGCATTCCATAGGCGAGCGATCCGTAGGCCATCACTCCGATCTGATTCTCGCGGCAGTAGGGAAAAATCTCGGCCTGCATCCGCCGGTCGAACATATTCCAGCAGTACTGCACGACATCGACGCGGCGCGTGGCCTCGCAGGTCTTGATTTCGTCGAGCTTGAAGTTCGAAAGCCCGACCGCGCGGACCTTGCCCTGCTTTACGAGATCGTCGAGCGCGCGCATCGGCTCTTCGAAGGGCACTGTCCGATCGGGCCAGTGAATGAGGTAGACATCGACATAGTCGGTATTGAGCGCCTGGAGGCTCTTATCGATCGATTCAATTACCCGCTGGCGCGAACTGTCGCGGTAATTCGGTTTGCCCGGATATCCGACTCCGAACTTGGTCGTGATTACCGCTTCCTTGCGCCGCGACCCGAGCGCTTTCGCCAGCGATTTTTCCGACGCGCCCATGCCGTAGGCCTCGGCGGTGTCGAAGCAGTTGAGTCCGACATCGAGCGCCCGATTGACCGCTTTGACGAACTCGGTTTCCTCGATACTTCCGTAGCCGCCGCCGATTTCCCAGCAGCCGAAACCTATCGCGGAAATATCGATACCGGTTCGACCGAATGGACGATATTCCATGTGTCGTGCCTCCTTGTCAGCGCGCCGGCCAGCATCCCTCGCGCCAAGCATTCGCCCCAGCGTTGTGGCCTCAGGCTCGCACTGATGACGGGCGGCTTGCAAACGCAAAACAATCGAGTGGTATTGTGATTCCGGCCCTTCAGCGAGGTGGACGATGAGAACGAACAGGCTCAAGGCGACTCTGAAAGCGGGCGGCATCGCGCTTGGCACGATCGTATGGGGAACCCAGGGACGCGGCGTGATGCACACTCTGGCCGCGGCCGGGATGGATTTCGCGTGGATCTGCTCAGAGCACTCCGCCTTCAACCTCGAGACCGTGGTCGGCATGGTGGCGGACGCGCACGCCGCGGGCATCACGCCTATCGTGCGGATTCCGGACCTGCAGTACGAGCACGTCACCCGGCTGTTGGACTCAGGATGTCAGAGCCTGATCCTGCCGCACATCACGAGCGGCACCGAAGTACGCCGCTTCATCGAACTGGCGAAGTATCACCCGCAGGGCCGCCGAGGCATGGCCATCTATGCGAACGCAAGTACCGACTACGAGGAGGTCGAATTGCCGGTCGCGATGGCCCATGCCAACGCCAACACGCTCCTCGCTGTAATGATCGAGACGCGCGAAGCGCTGGAGAACGCCAGTGAGATCCTGATTGATGGTGTCGACCTAGTGGTCGTCGGCCATCAGGACCTTACGCAAAGCCTCGGCATCCCCGGCCAATACGCAAGTCCGGTGTTCCGTGCGGCGATCGAGAAGGTGAGGGCACTCTCTTCCGCTCGCGGTATCGCGCTTACCGGAGTTGCAGCCAAACCGGAAGATCTCAAGGCTGCGGTCGAGAGCGGAGCGCAGTTCATTGTCTACGGTACCGACCTGATTCTGATGCGCCGCGAGGCCGAGCGTGCCGCCCAGGCCATCGCGCCGTTTCGAAAGCCCACCGCGGCTACCCGATAATAGCCGGCAACATCCTCGCGGCTATTTGCTTCCTAAGGCCGCTGTTCCTCGCAAGCACTATCATCAGAGGTTCGACGTTGCGAGCTGATCAAGAGCCGAGAGTGTCAGGTCCGGCTCGACACCCCAGGGGTCGAAGACGGCCCTGGGGTCGCGTCTGATCCAGGCGGCGCGCAGGCCGGCCGCCTTCGCTCCGATGATGTCGAAAGGATTGCTCGAGACCAGCCAGGTGGCGCTGGCGGCTTGGCCGAGACGTTGGACCGCGTGCGCGTAGACGGCCGGGTCGGGTTTGAAGGTCCGCACCTCGTCGGCGCTGACAATATCATCAAGGAGCGGCAGCAACTGAGCGTTTTTCAACAGGCCCCGGATCGTTTCGGCCTCTCCGTTCGAGAATGCGGCGAGGTAATGCCCGGCGCTTTTGATAGAAGCCAGGCCGCGTGCGGCGTCGGGAAACGCCGGCAGATGCTTGTAGTGCTCGACGAGCATCGCGCGCGATTCCTCGGAAAGAACGACGCCGATAGCCTGTTCCGTATAGAGCAGGGACTGCCAGGTACATACCGAGAAGGGCCGGTACTCGCGCATCAGTCCTCGGCGGAACGAATACTCGAGCTGCTTCGCGCGCCACAGTTCGGCGAAATGCGCGGACCGATCGCCAACCAGCGGCTTAAGATGGTCCGCCATCGCGAGCGGATCGACCAGCGTCCCGTAGACATCAAAAGCAATCGCCGTTGGCATACTCATCTCCCGCGCCATCTCTCATTAAGCCGGCTTTTTCGGCGCTGGGCGTAAGCCTTTTTCGATCGTGAGCGGCAGAGTGAAGGTAATCGCCCGGGGCGGTTCGCATATCTTGTCGCTGCACGCCTGAAATCGCAAGGTTCCGGCGATCTCATAAAGCCCGGGCTCGATCTTGTCGCCCAGCCCCTTGAAAAATGGCGCGGGTGCCGGCGGACTCCATTTGATGCTGACTTTGCCGTGCGCTTTCAATCCCTCCGAATAAACCGGCAGGGTTTCCCCGAGAGCCTTCAGGAGCAGCGGGCGGGGTGAAGGAAGATCGAGCGATTGCTCGCCGATAATAGGGCTTTCGAAACTTAGTTCGATTGGTTGGTAGTTGGAAGGCAGCGGCTTTCCGTATACCTGCCAACCGGGCTCCAGGCGAACGTCCAACGCCAGTCCGATCTCCTGCCCGGGGAAGCAACGATCGATCGACAGTGAGACCGTCGCTTCGAGAACGTCTGCCTTGATCTCGACCGAGTTCGCGCCGGCGTTGTCGAAATGCCTCAGTACAATCTCGGAGGCGGATGGGCGATGTTCATAACTTGGCAGGAACAGTTTGTCGCGCACGGTGCCATCGGGTGCGATGAAATAATCGCCCGGGAAGGGCATGCCGAACATCATCGCGTGGCCTTCGGGAACGTTGGTATTCAGGATCCCGAACGCACGAATGACCTTGCTGCCGATATCCGAGAGCAGTGGATATTCGATTTTGAATGCTTCGGCGAAGTTGCCGAGAATTTCGCGGGAGTCATAGGTAATCGACGCCGCGTTGATTCCATGGGCTTTCAATCGTCCTAGCGAGTTTTGCAGATCGGCGAGATGGTTGCGGCGGCTCTGTCGCATGACATACGTAATATCAGATCGGGATCGTCCGGCTACCTGGCGGTCCTTCGGTAACTCCGCCGCAGATGGATGGCGAGCGCCGGCTATCGCGTCTTAGCCACCCGCATGATTAATTCATAGCGGCCCGCATGACTAATGAACGGATGGAATCAGGCATGACCAAGCGCGCCCAACAAAAGGTTAAAACCCGGAGAAAGATCGTCGACGCCGCGACCAGACGATTCCGCTCGGAGGGTTTGGAGGGCGCAACAATTGCCAAGGTGCTCGGTGATGTCGGCCTGACCCACGGAACGTTCTATGCTCACTTCCAGTCGAAGGACGCGTTGCTTGCGGAAGCATTCGTGGCGGCCGCGGCCGAAACTTCGGAGCGTTGGATAAAGGGCATTTCGGGACTTCCGACGAGGCAGGGCGTCGGTCTTTTGCTTGCGCGCAATTTGGGGACCGCTCACCTCAGTCATCCGGAAACCGGTTGTCCTTTCGTAGCTGCCGGTGCCGAGGTCTGGCGCAGCACCGGTGAACTCCGGGAGGCATATGAAGAAGGCATGCTTGCCGTCGCGCGCAAGGTGGCCGGATCGCTCGGCGACGAAGAGAACATCGATCGGGCCCTGGCGATTCATGCGATCTCTATCGGGGGGCTTACGATGGCCCGCTCAGTAGCCAGTGAGAAAGTTGCGCTCCGCGTGATGCGGGCCTGTCGCCAATTCGTGCTCAACGGCCTTCCGGCGAGCGAAGCCCCGGAGGATACCGTCGGCAATCAACGATCGAAAAAAAGCGCGAGGCTCAAGAATGGTGGTTAAAACTCTGAATCTCAGAGAACTCAAGGAATTGACTGACGATGGACCCGTGACGATGCTCAATCTCGTCCGGCTGCGCGACCGCTCCGCCGACGGAGACGGTTCCGGGTGGGATGCCTATAAGCGATACAGCGCGGTGGCTATCCCGATGATCAAGGCGCGCGGAGGCACCGTACTTTGGACCGGCAAGGCTGAGGCCGTCGCGCTTGGCAATCCTGATCAGGCCGCTTGGGACTTCGTCACCTTGGTCCGCTATCCGTCCCGCGCCGCGTTCATCGATATGATGACGTCCGCCGAATACGAGAACGTGGCGGCCCCGCGTCGTGTCGCCGGCGCCGCAGACCTGATCATAATCGCGACGCGCGAGTCGTACAGCAAGTTCGAGGAATTCTGACGTGGCGTCCGTCAATCATGGGACGCTGACGGCCAATGGAATCCGATTGCATTACATAGAGCAGGGCTGCGGCGATCCTGTGCTCTTCCTGCACGGATTCCCGGAATACTCTGGCGCCTGGCGTTCCGTTATGGCGGACCTCGGCGAGCGCTTCAGAGCGATCGCAATCGACACCAGAGGGATAAACCTCTCGGAAGGACCGTCGAATGTCGGCGGTTATGCGATTGGCGAACTCGTTGAAGACGTGCGGCAGGCTATCGCCGCACTGGGATATCGAAAGATTGTACTGGTCGGACACGATTGGGGCGGCTTCATAGCCTGGGAACTTGCTATCCGTCATCCTGAGAGCCTCGATCGGCTGGTGATCATCAATGCCGCCCACATCGGCATCTTCGATCAGCTTCTTCGGCAGGGCGGCGCACAGGCGCACGCCAGCAGGTATATGTTGGCGTTCCGATCTTCTCGTGGCGAAGAGCTTGTTTCCCGAGACGATTTTGCTGCCTTTCGCCGCGAAATACTCGAGCCGGCCCGATCGTCGGGAAATATGAACGAAGAGCAAGCCGCCGAGTACTTAGCCCTTTGGCGACGGCCGGAATGCATTACGGCAGGTCTGAATTACTATCGCGCCAACAAAAGCGGTTCGCCGAACGGCGACGACGGCGAGGCGAGAGATATCGCCGACACGATCGTAAGCGTTCCCACACTCGTGATCTGGGGAGAAAGAGACAACTATTTTACGCCTGAAAACCTGGACCTCTTGCCGAAGGTAGTCCCCGACCTGATCGTCCGCCGATATCCGGAGAACGGCCATTGGATCGTCCATGAGAGGCCGCACGAGATAGCGCAACTCATATCCGCGTTTGCGGAGGGCGCACTGGTGAATGACGGTAGACGCTGAAGTGCGTATTTGATCAAGCAAGTCCCAGTATCAACTACCTCGAGGCGGGAGTGATCGACTTCGACGACGAACGATTCGCGAATCCTAAACCGATGGAAATTATCAATGAACCTGAATCAAAAGCGAATTCTTGTCACGGGGGATCCGGCGGCGAAACGAGGGCGCAAATGATTGCTCTTAACCGCAAGAATCCCGCGGCGGTCGATGAGCGCTTTCTCGGCCTCAAGCCCGCGCTGGAGACGGCGACTCGCGATCGTAAGGCTCTCTGAAAGTATGTTCTATGACTTCGCAGTCGTCGGCGGCGGAATCGTTGGAATTTCCACGGCCTGGAACCTTCAACGCCGGCAGCCCGACGGCAAAATTGTAGTAATTGAAAAAGAAACCGGCCTCGCCAGGCATCAGACCGGCCGGAACAGTGGGGTCATTTCACGCCGGCGTGTATTATCAGCGTAACTGCTATCAGGGAAGAACGAGACCACTTTGACGTCGACACCGATCGGGGCACTCTGCGGGTTCGCAGACTGATTGGGTGTGCGGGACTGTTTTCGGATCATCTGGCGCGATCGTGCGGTGTCGGAGGCGATTTTAAAGATAGTTCCCTTTCGTGACGAGTGCCGGGAAAGACTACATAGTCTACTACCGTTAGCCGTCCTCCTCCTTAAAAATCCAACTGAATCGTAGGTCGATCTTGAGCTCGGAGTAGGCCTAGCTCCTAGATTTGTTTGGCGTTTGAGGTCTTCCCGGACCTGCCCGGACCTGCCCGGACCTTCCGGACCTGCCGGAGCTCCGGCACTGAATTCGGTCGCGCCAAAAGTTTGCACTGCCAAGATTGATGGCATGTGACGACTGCCAAAGCCTTTCATCCAACATTCGCTCTGAATCGAATCCGCTAGGAAAATCAATCCTTATTGTATTTATATGGGATTGGTATTCGTTTTGCTTCCTAAGACATGATTAGCAAGGGTCAGTAATGCAATCAGCAAATATGACCAGACTGTCAATGGCTTCTGATGTTCTATGAGGCTTAAAACCGTCAACGAGGGATTTAAACGGACGAGGAGGGCGAAAAATGCGTTCAGATGAAAGGCCTCAAGATCCGACTGTCCCGACCACACGCATAGCCCCGCTCGCTGTCGTGAGTGCGGTCATATGCCTGATTGTTATCTGCAGATTTGCGTCCATCAGCCCTACAGCTATCGACGCTACTGTTAGTAACAATTTGCCGTACGCGGCGCTTCTACACGCCTCACATTTCGAAGAGCCCCTGGTCGCGATGCGTCCAACGTCGATTACCGAGGACAAGGATCTTGCCAAAGCAATTGCCGCATACGACCACCGCGCCGTGGTCGATGACTTCAGCATGCTGGAGGCGTTTGTCTCCCAGCATCCGAACTCGGGCTGGAATGTGGCGGTGCATACCAATCTGGGGTTGATGTACTACCACTACGGATACTTTTCGAAGGCCATTGATGCGTGGGAGCACGCGTGGGAGGAAGGCCGCTCGGTCACCGATCCACGCGCCAGAGTGCTGGTGGACCGCGCCGTCGGCGAACTTGCGCGCATGCATGCGCGGCTCGGGCACGCGAAACGGCTTGCCGCGCTGTTCGGCGAGATCGGCGGCCGTCCAGTGAGCGGCCCGGCCACCGAATCCATCGCCGGAGCGAAAGAGGGACTGTGGATGATGCGCAATGAACCCGGAACGGCGTATCTCTGCGGACCGATGGCGCTTAAAAATCTGTTGCTTTGGGAGAAGGCCAAACCCGACAAGGTGGAGTTCCTCGATGAGTATCGTTCAGGAACCCACGGCGTCTCGCTCAAGCAAGTCGGCATTCTTGCCGATAAAGCGCAGCTCGCCCACCGAATCATCTTTCGCGGCCCTGGTCAGCCGATTCCCATTCCTTCCATCGTGCATTGGAAGGTGAACCACTTTGCCGCCTTGATAGGACAGGAAAATGGCCGTTATCATTTGAAGGACCCAACCTTTGGGCAGGGAGATCTCTGGGTAACCCGCGCGGCGCTCGACTCGGAATCGAGTGGCTATTTCCTCGTTCCGGCGGCACAGCAACAGGCCACCGGCTGGCGCACGGTTTCCGCCGAAGAAGCGGCAAATGTACGCGGCATGGGTGTCACGGGTACAAACAATCCGGGTTCGACGACTCCGCAAGACGACAAGGCAAAACCGTGCGGATGCTCGCAGGGCATGTGCGGCTATAACTTCACCGAGATGGTGGTCAGTCTCAATCTGAACGATACGCCGGTCGGCTACACACCGCCCAAAGGTCCGGATGTCCACGTGACACTGACCTACAACCAGCGTGAAGCGAGTCAGCCCGCGACGTTTAGCTTCTTTAATATCAGCCCTAAGTGGACACTCAACTGGCTTTCATACATCGAGGACGATCCGCAGGCCGCGGGGGCGAATGTCATGCGTTACGTTGCCGGCGGTGGCAGCATCGTTTACTCCGGCTACAACAGCGCAACAGGAACCTTCACGCCAGAGGCCCGCGACGCGTCCGTCCTTGTGCGCAGCACCAGCGGACCGATCAGTTATCAGCGCAATCTGCCGGACGGAAGCGTGGAGATTTACTCGAATTCCAACGGCGCGACCAGCTATCCGCGCCTGGTCTTTCTCACGCAGATCATCGATCCCGCCGGAAACAGCGTATCGCTCTCGTACGATGACCAGATGCGACTGACCTCGATTACCGACGCGACGGGACGAAACACGACGTTCTCCTATGGGCTCGCGAGCCAGCCTCTCCTTGTAACCGCGATCACCGATCCATTCGGTCGAAGCGCCCAGCTCGCTTACGATTCGAACGGTCGCCTGATTCAGAGTACCGACGTGCTCGGATTGACCTCTCAGTTCTCTTACGACGCGTCGTCGTTGATTAATTCAATGACTACCCCTTACGGCACGACGACATTCACGTATGGAGATAACGGCAACGAACGGTTTCTTACCGCCACCGACCCACTCGGCAATACGGAGCGTCTCGAATACTATCAGGAGGCTCCGGGAATTCCTTTTTCCGACCCGTCCGACCTGGTGCCGCAGGGTATCATCGATCCCTTCAACGCATATCTCTATGGACGCGACACCTTCTATTGGGACAAGCATACCTATGCGCTGGCCGCCGGCAATTACGCTCTTGCCCGCAACAAGCACTGGACGCATTTGGCGAGCAACACCAACGTCACGGCGGACACGGTCGAAAGCATCAAGTATCCCTACGAGAACCGAATCTGGCACAACTATTCAGGGCAGGCCGGCAACCCGACAGGCCTCGGCAGCGCGGTTTCCGGCACTTTCGATCAGCCTATCTTAACTGGCCGCGTGCTGGACGACGGAACCACTCAGCTCACGCAGACGACCTATAACAGTCTGGGGCATGTCACCGACACGATCGATCCGGTCGGACGCGAAACCCAGTTCATCTACGACACGAATCAGATCGACCTGCTGCAGGTAGAGCAGAAGACCTCGCTCTCTGGGTATTCGAGTATTGCGCAGTATACCTACAATAACCAGCATCTTCCGCTGATATATACCGACGCCGCGGGACAGACGACAAAGTACCAGTACAACCCGGCGGGACAGCTCACGCAGGTCACGGATGCCCTGGGCGAGGTCACGAGCTACCACTACAACGTCCTCGGATATTTGACTTACATCGTCAATCCGAAAGGCAAGGTCCAGGAAAGCTTCACTTACGACACCTACGGCAGAATTGCCACGGCCACGGACTCTGAGGGCTATACGGTCAGATACCACTATGACAATTTCGACCGGCTGACCCAGGAGACCTTCCCCGACGGCACCACTCGCCAATATACGTGGGACAAGCTGGATCTGGCGTCAGTCAAAGATCGGCAGGGCAAGATCACTAGCTACGCCCACGATGCGGTTCGCAACCTCACTCAAATCACTGACCCGCTCGGTCACCAGACTAAGCTCGCTTACTACGAGAACCAGACACTTAAAAGTCTCACCGATCCTGACGGCAATACCACGACCTGGAGCATCGACCTCGAAAACCGCGTCACCGCCAAGCAATACGCCGACCGCAGCACGATAACCAACACTTACGAGGCGACCACGAGCCGCCTGCATGCTGTGACGGACGCGCTGCAACAGGTGAAACAATACAGCTACGCGCCCGACGATTCCCTGACGGCTATCACCTATTCGAACACGGTAAATTCGACGCCGAACGTGACCTTCACCTACGATCCCTATTTTCGCCGGCTAACGTCGATGACCGATGGATCGGGAACCACGCAATACAGCTATTTCCCGACCGACACGCCAGGAGCCTTGCGAATCGCCAGCGAAACTGTGCCGGAGCCTCACGCCACGATAGCCTATACCTACGACGCGCTCATGCGGATGGCGTCCCGGTCGATTGACGGCATTCCCGAAGTCTATGGTTACGACAAGCTCTCGCGCCTCATTTATCACCACACGGCGATGGGCAACTTCGGCCGCAGTTATCTTGGCCAAACGGGCCAACTCGTCAGCCAGTCGATCCATAGCGGCGCAGTCGGGACGACCTGGGCGTACGATTCCAACCTCGATGATCGCCGCCTGAAGGCCATCGACAATGGCCCCGAGGCTCGCAGTTACCAGTTCACGACTACGCCCGAGGATCTCATAACGGAGATCAGAGAGGAGGGGCAGTTGTGGGAATATCAATACGACGCCGGCTACCGCCTGGCTGACGCCTTTTCGTCCCAGGTCAACAAATACTCGTATAAGTATGATAGCGCCGGCAATATAACTTCATTCATGAAGCCGAATCAACACACGGCTGCGAGCTACAATCACCTGAATCAGCTTGTTACCTTCGGTAACCGGCAGTTGGCCTATGACGGCGACGGCAATGTCCTCGATGACGGCATCAATACCTATCAATGGGATGCGGAGAATCGGCTCATATCCGTCACCAGAAAGAATGATCCAACGTACAAGACTACGTTCGCTTATGATGGTCTTGGCAGGCGCATCGCGCTTGACGTGACGAAATCCGGCCCCGCTGGTGAGACCGCTTATCTCTGGTGCGGTGAGAAGCTATGCCAGGCGCGGACATCCGCAAATGCCGTCTCGCGCCGTTACTACCTGGAAGGCGAGTATCATCCACTCAACGGACGAGGTCTCTATTACTCAGTGGACCAACTCGGATCGGTGCGTGACGTGCTCGCGACGCAGAACGGCAGCCGGCTCGCGTCATTCGACTACGATCCTTATGGCAACATTACCGAGAGTAACGAGCAGGCAACGGTTGACTTCCGATATTCAGGAATGTTCTATGACCAACGGGACGGGCTCTACTTGACCCACTTCCGTGTCTACGACTCAGCGATCGCTCGATGGTTATCACGAGATCTTATCGGGGAGCAGATCAATCGGCCGAGGCTCTCTTTTCAGTTGCCGGAGGTAATGCAAAGGCAGCAACGGCTTTCGTTCACTCCTTCACCTAATCTTTATGCTTACGTAGGGAATGAACCCATAGGTCAAATTGATCCTCTAGGATTGTTGACATTCCAAATTGGGTTTTCTGGAAACGTTAATCTAGGAATCTTCAATCTGAACCTTAATGTCGGTGTTGCCGTTGATACCTCTGGCGATCTTGCATTTTATTCAACGCCCGGAGGTGGAGTGGGGATCGGAGCGGATGCGGGAGCTGGCATAAGCTTAGGATGGTCATCCGCCAGCAAAGTGTGCCAACTGCGCGATTGGTTTGGGAACGTCAGCGCCAATGCCGGTTTGGGGCTTGACGGTTCGGTGGATGCTTTTGCTGGCGACGGCGTCGTAGGGTCTGGCGTTACGTTCGGAGTAGGAGCGGGAGCGGACGTGGCCGCGACCGCAACCTATACTAACTTAACACCGATAAACTACTGATTGGTGAATGTCGCATGGAAGATAGAATTGGCTTATATCGAATATTGTATGGACTATCCTACTTGGCCGTAGGAGTGATCGTAGTGCTGTGGCTGTGGATAGGCTTCTCAATGATATCTGCTCCATTTAGTCCCAATCCAGCGACTGGCAATATCATTCCTTTTAACAATCACGGGACAACTCACTATGTTACCCGTTGGCAAAATCGATGTAGCATCTACCTTATTCCAATAGGCATCAGTCTGGCCATCGTCGGCAGTAGAATGCGCGGAAAGGTCATCAGAATGGAAGAGCGTGAACGTTTTCACGGTCGTTAGTAGCGTCTCGGCAGAGGTAAGCGCGGGCGTGCTTGGCATCAGACGCAAGGTCAAAGGAAGACCTTTGCAAACGGGAAGCTCGAACGAAACGCGAATGACGTTAGAGCCGATTCGGGCTCGACGGTGCGTAGTGTTCACCGCCTTGTATTACCTGAGGCTGCTGGGGCAGAAGATCACTGCGCCTGACCACGGCGCGCCAAAGCTGGACGGCAGGGAAACTACCGCGAGTAGCGAGGCTGGACCGACCAGTCAAGGCCCGCAAACGCACGAATCCAGTCATTTAAAATTGGGCTGGTTGCTTTCCGAAGCGTCCAATAGCCGTGGCTCTCTCAGAAGCGCCTCTGATAGAGCCGCGGCTTGCACGCGAATTTCCGGGATCGAGGTCGATTCCCACAACATTCCACGTCGCAGCGGGCCGAGAGTGAATACTATTTCCGAGACAGAGCCGTCAGAGGATATGAGCGCGCCTGCTTCATCGGTCAGAAGACCCAGACGGAGCGGTTCGGCCTGGGCAAGTCCGTCCGCCAATAAGTTCCGCATCAGTGGGTCATTCGATTTGGCCGGGTCGCCTTCGCCTCCAGTGCAATTAATGATCCGAGAGACGATGAGGCTCTTCACGTCTCCGCTGCCCCGGAGCCTCAGTCCAACTTTGATACTTGTAGGACTTGTTCTGATCGCTTCGACGACTCGTCCCGCATATAACATCAGCCGGCCGGCGGCGCGCATCCCCGCGAGTTTCGCCGCCACCTCGCGCGGCATTTTATGCCGATGTATTTCCCACAGATAGCGAATGTGACGCAGGAAGCGGCGACGTTCAGCGAGAGGCAACCTTGTCCAGATGCCGACGGTCTGCGGCCTGAGCCCGTCCACAACCGGGCGCCAATCCCGGTGCCCTTCTTTATGTTTAGGGACCAGTGCATGGAGCGTCTTCAACGCCCCGCGTAGCGTAAGGTCACCTTCGAGGATCGGAAGTGAAATGTTGGTACTCGCAGCCTGATGCTCGAGCGGCCATTTGCCGTGGCGCGACGAAACATGAATCGGACCCCGATGACCGCTTTGATCAAGTGCGAGAACGGCGTCGACCGCGGTCAGGCCCGAACCAACCAATAGTACGGGCGATTCGGGGTCGAGTCCCTCGTAGGCGGCTTCCGTCCAGCCCAAAAGGGCATCCACGGTGGCGCCTTCGGGCATCGGGTTTCCGGGCGGCTGGTGTCCAATAGCCACCACCACGCGATCGGCCGGAAGTCGGACGCCATCATCGAGTATCACCTGCGCTCGAGGTGCGACAATTTCAATTCGAACCGCACGAGTCTGATAGTGATCGAGAGATACCTGCGGCGATTCTTTACGAGCTTCCGAAAGACACGCGCGAAGGTACTGACCATACAAAGTGCGCGGAACAAAAGAGTCGAGGGCGACGGATTCGTGACCGCTTTTCCGCAACCAGCGAAAAAAGTGCTGCGGATCGTCGTCGAACGCGCTCATTCGCCCCGCGGGTACATTCAGCAAATGAGAATCGTAAGTGGTCGAGTACGGTATGCCCTCGCCGAGCTTCGCGCGCGGCTCGACTATGATGATCTTTGCGGGCTGGGTCGCGCGTTTCAGAATATGAACCGCGACCAGCACTCCGGCGGCGCCGCCGCCAATAATGACTACGGTTCGCTCGTTTCCAATATTGGTATGATTTTGCAAATCTGGATTCACCGCTTAGAAGATCCCCCCTGCGTATCCAGGGGGGATCTTCAGCAAGCTTCACTATGAAGGAACCGCGCGCGAAGCCAGCGCGAGCGGCAACCCATGCTGTACATCCGTTCAGCGCATGATAAACGGATTCGGCACCGCAGTGCCAGTGTCGATCCAGACGCTCTTGACTTGCAGATACTCCCGGATCGCGTCCACGCCATTTTCGCGGCCCAGGCCACTGTGCTTGTAGCCGCCAAACGGCGACATATAACTCACCGAGCGATAGGTGTTGATCCACACGGTGCCGGCCTGCAGCCGCTCTGACATCAGCAACGCCCGCCGGATGCTCTGGGTCCACACGCCCGCCGCCAGTCCGTAGGGCGTGTCGTTAGCGATACTCACCGCCTCCTCTTCATCCTTGAACTTGATCGCCGATAGCACGGGACCGAACACTTCCTCGCGCGCGATCCTCATTTCATTGGTTACGCCCCTGAAGATGGTCGGTTCGACGAACCATCCATCGCCGCACTCGGGCCGTTTGGCCGGACCGCCTCCCAGTACGCACTCCGCACCTTCTCCCTTGGCGATGTCGATATACTTGAGAATCTTTTCATACTGCGGGATGGTCGCTACCGGGCCGACGTGAGTAGTCAGTTCCGCGGGATTGCCCATCTTGGCGGTCTTGGCAAAAGCTATAACGGCGTCCAGGAATTTGTCGTAGATACTCGCCTGCACCAGCAGCCGGGAACCCGCTATGCAGGTCTGCCCGGTGGCGGCGAAGATGCCGGAAATGACGCCTTTGACCGCGTCTTCGAGGTTGGCGTCATCAAATACTATATTCGGCGACTTGCCGCCCAGTTCCAAGGTAACCCGCTTGAAGGTTTTCGCCGCTGTTTCGTAGACTCGGCGCCCACCGACCTCGCTGCCGGTGAACGCGACCTTGGCGATTTTCGGATGCGCTACCAAAGGCTCTCCGACCTCCGGGCCAAATCCGGTAACCACATTGAAGACACCCGGCGGAAAGCCCGCTTCTTCCACCAGTTTGGCGAGCTCAAGGGCAGAGGCGGAAGTATATTCGGAAGGCTTCAGGATAAAGGTGTTCCCCGCCGCCAGCGCCGGCGCGATCTTGAAGGTGGAGAGCAGAAGCGGCGAATTCCAGGCGCTGATTCCCAGGCATACGCCGAGTGGCTCAAACCGCGTGAAGTTGAACGTGTCGGCTTTGTCGACAGGAATTACAGCGCCCTCGATTTTGTCGGCTAGGCCGCCGAAATAGTAATACCACTGAGGCAGGTAGCGAGTTTGCGCGTGCATCTCGGCCATCAGTTTGCCGTTGTCGCGCACTTCGACTTGCGCAAGATGCTCGGCGTTAGCAGCGATAAGATCGCCCAGCTTACGCATCAGCAGCCCCCGCTGACTGGGTTTGAGTTTAGGCCATTCGCCTTCCGTGAAGGCGGTCCGAGCGGCTTCCACGGCGCGATCGGCATCCGCCGCGCCGCCGCGTGCGACCAATGCCCAGGGTTTCCCGGTAAAGGGATTGAACGATTCGAACCACTCATTGGAGGCTGGATTTACCCACTCTCCACCGATATACATCCGCAGTTTTTCCATGATGCTACCTCCCAGGTTGGTCAAATTAGTAGCGCTTGCCAGCCGCCGGATCCGGTTCCGCCGAATGGTCCTCGCACTTCATCAGACGGAATAACACGATCGAGAAGGCTTCACGATGGCACGACAAACGCGCGATCGTAAAGCCTTCCGCAAGCCTGACCGATAACGCCAGTGATTTGAATTTCCGCGCTCGCTGTCGGATCGAGTGATGTCGTCTATCAAACAAACCTCTCCTGCCTCTCGCGATGCTCGCGGCGGCCTCTTCTGAGTAAGGGACAGGCGAAGAGTCCCGACCCGCCAGTTCACGAGACTCTCTTGACAAGCCGCTCGCGATTCAGATATTGAGAATCACTTTCAATTTCAATTACCACCGGAAGCGAGGGCTTTTTCCAATCAATAACTACGGCGCATCGGCCACGAAACCACGACGCTCATACCGCAGGCGGAGGCCTCGTGCTGCCACACTCGCACCTATCACCGGGCTTCTGCTGCTCCTTTTTGCCTGCGGATGCGGCGGTGGAAGCAATTCGGGGAGCGGTGGCGGAATCAGCGCAGGGGACGGCAGTGGCAGCCCAAGCGGAGGAAATGGCGGCAGCACCGGCGGGGGCGGCGGGGGATCGTCACCTTCCGTGGACACCGACCCGCCCGAGGTGCAGGTGGGCGAACGGTTGTTCATCGAAACACGGTTCGCGGAGTTTTTCTTTGCCAACTCAAATGGCGACGAGAATGCCGACCTGCCTGCGGGCGACCCGGTGATGAACCGGGTACAGACTACCGGAAAGCCGCTGCCGGGCCCGTTTCGTGGCCAGAGTATGAATTGCAGGCAATGTCACCTGGTCGATGAGCTCAAGCCGATCTCACCTTACAACGTGAGGACTTATTGCGACCTCGCCCGTCGGAGCCCAGTTCCTTTTAGAGACGACAGCATACCGACCATCACTCCGCGAAACGCGCCCACCCTGGTGAACGCTACCTTGCCACGGAATGTGCCGTTGCTGCTACATTTTGACGGAGAATTCCCGACCGTCGAGGATCTGGTTATCGGGACGCTGACCGGGCCCAATTTTGGTTGGCTGCCGACCGAGTATAATACGGCCTTCGCTCACGTCGCGGACGTCATTCGCAAAGACAACGGTCAGAACGCTCTCGCGCAGTCCTACGGCGGCGGAGGGGTTCCGTATAGCACGTTGTTCCTCGGCACCAGTACCGCGATACCCGCTCATTTGAGGATTCCATCTCAGTATCGAATCGACGTGACTACCGCGTCGGACCAACAGGTATTGCAGGCGATCGGCGCCCTGATGCACGCCTATCTGGACTCGCTGCGTTTCTCGACCGACAGCAGCGGTCAATACGCCGGTTCGCCGTACGACGTGTTTTTGATCAAGAACAATCTCCCCCGTCAGCCCAATCCGGGCGAGACCAACCTGGCGTATGCCCAGCGATTGCTGACACTCATCGGTCAGCTTACTAAGCCGCGCTGGGTGGTTCCGGCGGACGCGCCTCCCAGCGCGTCGAATGGAGAACCGGAATTCCAGTTGCATCAACAGAGTTTCGTTTTCGGCGCAAACCAGCTTCAAGGCCTCAAGGTATTCTTCGCACAAACGGGCGGCTCCGCACACGTCGGCAACTGCGTCGCGTGTCATCTGCCTCCCAACTTTACCGATTTCGAATTTCACAATAACGGCACTTCTCAGTTGGAGTACGACAAAATCTTCGGTCAGGGTGCGTTTGCGAAGATCTCCGTACCCGATTTGGATACCCGCAATGCCGACTTCGACGCTTATCTGCCGTCTTCTCCCGAACATCCGGAAGCCACCGGGCGGTTTCGCTCGCCTCCTTCGGCCAGTCAGCCGGGTTACACCGACCTCGGCGTATGGAACATCTTCGGCAATCCGGACGTGCCCAATCCCCAGGCGTCGCTGACGCAGGTCCTCTGCGGCGAGTTCAATCTAAGTCCTACAAATTGTACGCCGGAAGCGCTGCTGCCTTTGACGATCGCTTATTTCAAAACACCGACCCTGCGCGATCTCGGCCAGTCCAACCCTTATCTCCATAATGGCGCCATGAATTCGATTGTCGACGCGCTCGATTTCTACATCGACGCTTCAGGGCTTGCTCACACCAGCCAACTTCGCAGTGGATCGCCCGAACTCTCCAACGTTTTCATCGACGCAACCGATGTCGCTCCGCTCGCCGCCTTCCTGCGCGCCCTCAACGAGGATTACGACTGACCGCGCCGCGAACTTCCATTTCCCGTGCGTCGCGGGGGAGTCCCTATTCGTGGGCGAATCCGCTTGACGCGAACGGTGTTGCGCTGGGACGATAGAGCCAAATGGTGATGGGTCACCGCTAACGCTCGCGAGTTGATGACCCTGCGCGGAAGCCGCGGGGGCTAATTTTTCCGGGGGAGCGACGCTCTTTCTTATTCAGGGGAGAGCGACGCGGTTTTCAATTGAGGATTGGATATCATGCGGGAGAATCTTAGAAGCAAGCTCATTACCGAGGGCGTATCAACGTTCGCCTAACCGGTCGATGCTGCGTGCGGTCGGTTTCACCGACCACGATTTCGAAAAGCCCATCGTCGGCATCGCCAACGGCTACAGTACGATCACGCCGTGCAACATGGGTTTGAACATTCTCGCGCACACGGGCCGAAGCCGCACTCAAGTCGGCGGGCGCGATGCCCCAGGTGTTCGGCACGATCACGGTCAGCGACGGTATCTCGATGGGCACCGAGGGAATGAAATATTCGCTGGTCTCGCGCGAGGTGATCGCGGATTCCATCGAGACCGCGTGCACCGCCCAGTCGATGGATGGCGTGGTGGCGATCGGCGGCTGCGACAAGAACATGCCGGGCGCGATGATCGCGATGGCGCGCATGAATATCCCCGCGATCTTCGTTTACGGCGGAACGATCAAGCCGGGGCATTACAACGGCCGCGACCTCACGATCGTGAGCGCCTTCGAGGCGGTAGGGGAGTTCAGCGCCCATAAGATCGACGAGAAGGAACTGATCGAAGTCGAGCGCCGCGCTTGCCCGGGCGCGGGATCGTGCGGCGGCATGTACACCGCCAATACGATGTCGTCGGCGATCGAGGCGATGGGCATGAGCCTGCCCTATTCGTCGACGATGGCGGCCGAGGATGCCGAGAAAGCCGACAGCGCCGCGAAATCCGCGCGAAGCGCGTGGTGCAGGCGGTCCGCACGCAATTGCTGCCGCGCCAGATCATGACGCGCAAGGCGTTCGAGAACGCGATCGCGGTCGTGATGGCGGTCGGCGGTTCGACCAACGCCGTGCTCCATCTGCTCGCGATGGCGCATGCCGCCGAAGTGCCGCTGACCATCGACGACTTCGAGACGATTCGCCAGCGCGTCCCGGTGCTCTGCGACCTGAAGCCGTCGGGGCCAGTACGTCGGCGACCGATTTGCATCGGGTGGGCGGCATCCCGCAGGTGATGAAGATGCTGCTTGAACCACGGCCTGCTGCATGGCGATGCGCTTACGATAACCGGCAAAACCGTCGCCGAGAGCCTGCGCGAGGTTCCCGACGCGCCGCGCAAGGACCAGGCGGTCATTCATCAATGGGACGCGCCCGTGTATCCGCAAGGTCATCTCGCGATCATGAAAGGCAACCTCGCGACCGAGGGCGCC
This sequence comes from uncultured delta proteobacterium, assembly GCA_963755905.1. Lineage (GTDB taxonomy): Bacteria > Desulfobacterota > Binatia > Binatales > Binataceae > JAKAVN01. Next base: position 626,458 of record CAVWLM010000001.1, on the reverse strand, counting down.
GTCGCGAAAATCACCGGGATCAAGAGCCACCATATCACTGGGCCCGCGCGAGTATTCGAACGCGAGGAGGATATGCCTGAGTTCGATCCTCGCGGGAAAGATCAAAGCGGGGGACGTGCTCGTAATTCGTTACGAAGGTCCCAAAGGCGGGCCGGGGATGCGCGAGATGTTGTCGCCGACTTCCGCGATCATCGGCGCGGGGCTGGGCGACGCGGTCGGACTGATTACCGACGGCCGCTTTTCGGGCGGGACCTACGGGATGGTGGTCGGTCACGTCGCGCCGGAGGCGCAGGTGGGCGGTCTGATCGCGCTGGTGCATGAAGGTGATTCGATCACGATCGACGCGGACAAACGCCTCCTCACGCTGAATGTGCCCGACGCGGAGATCGCGCGGCGGCGCGCGGCGTGGAAGGCGCCTGCGCCGCGATACACGCGTGGAGTGTTGGCGAAGTACGCTGCCCAGGTGTCATCGAGCAGCGTTGGAGCGGTAACCGATTAATAGAGTGAAGGAGAGTCGCGCATGAACGTCGGACTCATGTTCTCCTTTCGTAATCCTCCCAAATGGAAGAGACCCTGGGCGGATGTGTACGAATCGCAGCTCGAACAGGCGAAGCTCTCCGAAGAGCTTGGCTACGACACGGTTTGGCTGACCGAGCATCACTTCGCCGAAGACGGTTACTCCCCATCCCTGATGACAATCGCCGGCGCAGTCGCCGCCAAGACTCGCCGGGTCCGCATCGGCACGTTTCTGTTGCTGTTGCCGCTGCACAATGCCGTTCGCGTGGCGGAGGACGCCGCCACGGTCGACGTTATCTCGCAGGGACGTTTCGATCTCGGCATCGGCAAGGGTTACGCCAGACATGAGTTTCTCGGCTACGGGATCTCCCACAAAGAACGTGCGTCACGCTTCGAAGAGGGTATCGACGTGATCCGCGGCATGTGGACCCAGGAGCCGTTCTCGTTTCACGGCAAACACTACAATCTGCAGGATATTCGCCTTACACCCAAACCCGTTCAGCAGCCCCATCCGCCGCTATGGGTCGGCGCCCTCGGTCCGAAAGCCGTGGATCGCGCGGCCCGGCTCGGCTGCCACTTCCTAGGCGTGGGTGACACGTCCGCCTACGACGAGGCTCTGCGGCGGCACGGCCGCAATCCGTCCGACTTCAACGTAGCGCAACTGGTCTGGGTCCATCTCGCACCGTCCCGAGAGCAGGCGTGGGACGAGGTCCAGGACCACGTGCACTGGATGCTCACGGTTTATGGCAAATGGCTGAGCGACGCCGGTGAACTCGAGGGCCCTCCCACGCTGTTCAATCCGCCGCCTGCCGCGGAACTGCGCCACACCACCGATCCGTTGCTCTTCACTCCGATCGTCGGCAATTCGAAAGAAGTTGCGGAAGGCCTCGAGCAATTCCTGGGCAAGGCGCGCGCCACACATCTCGTATTGGGAATGCACTTTCCGGGTATCGACCCGAAGCTCGCCAGGCGCTCGATGGAGACCTTCGCGAGAGAGCTTCTGCCTGCATTCAAAAATAGACGCTAAGTAGTGGAGGCTCGATGGTTGCTGAAGAAACGGTTCTCCGGACGCGGCAACCCAAGATTCTCGCGTAGAGTCTTTCCTTCGTATTCGCGTCGCAGGATGCCCCGTCGCTGCAGTTCCGGTACGACGCGGTCGACGAAATCGTCGAGGCCGCCGGGCACGTACGGGAACATGACATTGAACCCGTCGCAGCCTTCGCTGAGCAGCCATTCTTCCATCTGGTCGGCGATCGTCGCGGGCGTGCCGACCATCGCCAACCCGCCGTAGCTGCCGGCAAGCTGGGCCAATTGCCGGACCGTCAGATTTTCGCTGCGCGCGCGGTCCACCAGCCGTTGCCGTCCGCTCTTGCTGGCATTGGTTTCCGGGATCTCCGGTAGCGGACCATCGAGATCGTAGTGTGAAACGTCGTGCCCGAGCGCGGCCGACAGCGAAGCAAGGCCGCTATCCGGATGTACCAGGCTGTCGAGCAGCGCCCTCTTTTGCCGTGCCTGGGCGACCGTGTCGCCAACCACGACAAGAACCCCCGGCAGAATCTTGAGATGGTCGCGTGAGCGTCCGAGCTTTTCCATGCGGCCCTTCACGTCGGCATAAAAACTCTTCGCGTCGTCAAGATTGGTGGCACTTCCGAAAATCGCCTCGGCCGTCTCGGCGGCGATCTGACGCCCCGCCTCGGACGCACCCGCCTGGACGATGACCGGCCAGCCCTGGATCGGCCGGGCGACGTTGAGCGGGCCGCGCACGGATAGAAATGGCCCCTTGTGATTCAGCACATGCATCCGATCGGGATCGAAAAAAATGCCGTTTTCGACGTCGCGGACAAAAGCGTCATCGGCCCAGCTATCCCATAGGCCCGTTACCACGTCGAAGAATTCGCGGGCCCGGCGGTATCGGGTCGCATGCTCGACATGTTCGTCCAGCCCGAAATTCATCGCCTCGTCCGGGTTGCCGGATGTCACCAGGTTCCAACCGGCCCGGCCGCCGCTTATATGATCCAGTGACGCGAATTTCCGCGCGATGTGAAACGGATCGTTGTAGGTCGTGGACGCCGTGGCGATCAAGCCGAGACGCTCCGTAACCATCGCGAGCGCGGGCAGCAGCGTCAGCGGATCGAACGAGGTGGTGGTCGCGCTGCGCTTCAGCGCGGCCATCGGCATGTTGAGCACGGCCAGATGGTCGGCCATGAAGAAGGCGTCGAAACGCCCGCGCTCCAGCGTTTGTGCGAAGCGCTTCAGATGCCCGAAGTTGAAGTTGGCGTCGGGGAACGCTCCGGGGTAGCGCCACCACGCGGTATGGATGCTGACCGGGCGCATGAACGCGCCCAACCGCAGTTGACGTGAAACTGCCATCGTCATGACTCCTCGATGGTCGTCAATAGCACGCGGCGCGCTTGTCTTCGACGCCTGCGAGCAAGTCCGCGTGTAAGTTTGGGTGCAATTGTGTGTCGCGTTACGGCGGGGTCCGCGCAAACGGCCGTCCCGGCGCTCGATATCCAACGCTTATTCAAAGTGTCCCGTCGCGGGTTCCTGCGTGGCAGGATTTATTATCGGAGCCGTTGCCCGAGGCGCTATCGATTTCAATCTTTGCGAGGTTGCCGCTCTGTGCCGCGCGAAGGCGCCATGCGCCGTCACCCTTGTCCTGCGGGGAACGAAGTGAAACCGCGCCGCCAGCCGGCGGTCTGTCACGTGCCAGGTCTTAAGTCCTTCGCGGAGAGCGTCGGGATCTATGCCGAGCGCCTCGCATACTGAATTGAATGAGAACAGATACATATCGCTGTCGAGCGCGACCCATTCGGCGGCCCGGCGTGCTTCCCGCTGCCGGGCGCTTCCGCGAGCGTCGATCGCGCGGCCGCTTAGACAATCGAGCGCATCGGTCAGCACAGCCAACATCAGCCTTCTGACCGGCGTGGCCACGTCCGTGCGGTGGTTTCGGCTGTAAAACTGGGAGGGCAGGATTACGTGTGGGGCAAAACTCTCTTCAGGGCCGTTCATTGTCCTATGCCGTTGCTTCCATTTGGCGGAGAAAAAATCGCCACGAATTTTCCGAATTCCGAATCAGCGTTCGGATCAACATGTCATTGTTTGGTTGGATGTCATTGAGGTAGTAATTGCCGGGAACGATTCGATTTTCTCGGTCATCTGGAGCGGAGGCTGCCGCGCGGAAGTGAATATTTTCGCTCATGTCCTGCGCGCGTACCCGAGCGACTGCGGGCGCATGGTCACTCGCGGATCACCGAATCGGTTTCAGCGGGCCGATAGAGAGAATCCCGCACCAGAGGCGGATCGAAGATGCCGATCACGGGCGGCACTCCAATATATTTTTCGACTTCAACCAGGGTGGTTTGCGCGCTCGGGCCCTGCGCCAATCGCGAGGTTCCCTTGTCGAGAGTCAGCACATTGGGATTGCCGTGCTTGTCCAGGCTGCCGGACACTCCTGGATCCTCGGGGTCGTACCACGCGCCGGTCGAGATCTGCACCACGCCCGGCCGCAACTGGTCGCTCACCACGGCTCCGGCGAGTATCGCGCCCCGCTCGTTGAACACTCGCACCACGTCGCCTTCGCTGATATCGCGCAGGGCGGCATCGGCCGGGCTGATTCGGATCGGCTCGCGGCCCGCCACCTTGCTCTGCTGGCTGACCCTGCCCATGTCCATCTGGCCGTGGAGGCGTGTCGCCGGCTGAGTCGTTAACAGATGCAGCGGATAGTCGATTGCCTTGATACTGCCGAGCCATTCCGCCGGTTCGAACCAGGCCGGATGACCGAGACAATCGTCATAACCAAACTTCTCGATCTTCGCGGAGAATATTTCGATTCGTCCCGATACCGTTGACAGGCGATGGCGGTCGGGGTCGCGGCGAAAATCCTCGAACGTGACGTGCGCGTGCGGCGCCTCGGGAAGTTCCAGGTAGCCGCGCTCCCAAAAGTCGTCGAAACCCGGCCAATGCAGATCCTTGCGCTCGGCATGCGTTCTCGCGGTTTCGTAGATGTGCCGGACGAATTCCGCCGCCGTGCGTCCCTCGGTAAAGCTCTCGCGGCATCCAAACCGCTCCGCCAGTTCGGAGAAGATCGCAAAATCGTCGCGCGCCTGTCCGACTGGGGCGATCGCCTGCTTCATCGCGATGATGAAGCGGTCGTACGAACTTGCGCCTATATCGTTGCGCTCGAGCGTGGTCGTGGCGGGCAACACGATATCGGCGTGCCGCGCCGTCGAAGTCCACCACGGCTCGTTGACGATGATCGTTTCAGGCCGCCGCCAGGCGCGCACCAGGCGGTTGAGATCCTGATGATGATGAAATGGATTGCCGCCGCACCAGTATACGAGCCGGATATCGGGGTAGCGGAGATCCCGGCCGTTGTACTGGAACGGCTCTCCGGGATCGAGCAGCAGGTCGGCGATTCGCGCGACCGGAATGAAGTCGCGGACCGGGTTTTGACCAATAGGCAACGTCGGACTCGGCGTGTTCGGGCGCACATCGGCGAGCCCCTCCATGCTGCCGTAGCCGAATCCGAAGCCTCCACCCGGCAACCCTATTTGGCCGAGCATCGCGGCCAGCGCGATTGCCATCCAGAATGGCTGTTCTCCATGGTGGCTACGTTGCAGCGACCAGTTCGCCATGATGAAGGTCCGCGACCGCGCCATCCGCCGCGCCAGCGCGCGTATGGTCTCCGCTGGAAGCTCGCTCAGGGCCGACGCCCATTGTGCGTCCTTGGCGATACCGTCGGCGCGGCCGAGGAGATAGTCCCGCAGGCGTTCGAAGCCGACGCAATAGCGGTTCAGGAACGCTTCATCGTGCAAACCCTCGACCAGCAGCGTATGCGCGATGGCGAGCATCAGTGCCGTATCGCTGTTCGGGCGCGGTGCCAGCCATTCGGCTCCCAGCGAGACCGCGACGTCGTCGCGCATCGGGCTGATATTGCAGAAATCGACGCCCGCCGCTCTCGCCCGCGCGAGCCAGCGGCCGGTCGTATGCTCTCCGACGCCGCCCGGCGTCACCTGGGTGTTGCGCGTCGGGACGCCGCCGAACATCACCAGCAGGCGCGTGTGCTCGACGATGCTCCGCCAGCTCGTTCCGCCTCTGACAAGGTCGGAACTGCCGACGACGTGCTTTACGAGCACGCTTCCCGCGGCGTTGCTGTAGGTATCTCGGGCATCCGTGAAGCCGCCGATTCTTACCAGGAATCGCTGAAGCTGTGACTTGGCGTGATGAAATCGCCCGGCGCTCGACCAGCCATAGGATCCGCCAAAGATCGATTGATTTCCGTGCGTGCTAATAACGCGGGACAACTCGGCCGCTACCAGATCGAGCGCCCGCTCCCACGTCACCGGAACATAGCGGTCCGTTCCGCGCCCTTCGTTTCCCAGTCCCGGCCCGTACTTTAGCCAGCCCTCGCGCACCGCCGGCTCCATCACCCGGCATCGATGATGCACCGAGTCTGGGATCGAATGGATAATGGGCGAGGGGTCGGAGTCGCGCGAGAACGGCTTCACCGCGACCAGGCGGCCGCCTTCCACTATCGGATCGAAAACGCCCCAGTGGGAGCTATTCAAAGAGATCTTCTGGGTCACGGTGCTCCTATCAACAAACCTAGTTGCTGATGGCTTCGAAGGCCGCGCGGCCCGCGTTCAGCACGATGCTGTCGTTTTGTGGCGTGTGTACTCGGCTGCACAGGACGTCGCGATAGTACCGCTCCAGCGGATTGTGCCGGCTGAGCCCCGGATTCCCGACCAACGCGACCGCGCGTTGAACCACCTCGATCGCGTTGGTCGTAACGGTCAGCTTGATGAGCCCGTTTTCATGCGCGCTGGGCGGCTTGCCCCAGTCCGCGCGTTCCGCGGCGGTGCGGATCAAGATCTGGTTGGTAAGTAGCTTACCGTCGATCTCTCCCACCGCTTCCTGGAAACGCGGGAGCGTCGAAAGCGGCGCGCCAAGATTCGAGGGCGTCCGCTCGATGAGATAGCGGACCAGCCAATCGCGCGCCGCCCGCGCGACGCCGTCGTATAGCGCGGCGATCGGCAGAGTGAACCATGCCGACTCGCTCGCGTCAGGCAGTGCCCACTGCGACGGCAGGCGGACGTCGACCGCATGATCGGCCGGCACCTGGACCGCGCTCAGTATCACCTCGTGGCTCGCGCTCGCGCGCATGCCCAGATGGTCCCAGCTCTCGATCACCTGGATGCCCGCGGTATCGGCCGGGACCAGCCATATGCCCACCCGGGGCTTTTCTTCATCAGTGCGGCCCCAAACGGCCAACCAACTCAACAGCGGAATGCCGGTCGAATAGAGCTTATGGCCGGAAATGAGCCAGCCGCCGGATTGGAGGGTAGCCACGGTGGCGGGCAAACCGCCGCGCGCGGGCGTGCCAAGTTCGGGTTCCACGCGCAAGTGGTTTATGAAGGCGCCCTGTTCAACCGCGTCGCGCGAGACCCGCTCGATCAGATGGCGCGGCCAGCGCGGATTCACAGAAAGCAGCGCGTGCGCGACGTACTGCATGGTCAGCACGAGCGCGGTGGACGCGTCGCCGCGCGCGATCGCGCCTATCACGGCGCAGGTCTCGAACAGCCGGGCACCGCGTCCGCCGTACTCGCGCGGAACCGTCAAGGCCGCCAGTCCCGCGGCGCTCAGCCGGTCGAAGTTCTCGAACGGAAAGGAACCATCGCGATCGTGCGCGGCCGCGTGTTGGGCGAATTCGCGGGCGAGCGCTTCAGCGATTTCAGTCGAATCGTTTTCGTGGGGTTTCACTTTTGGGCATTCATTCAGGCGGTCATGTATTTGATTTATCCAATCGATTTACTTGATTAATTGTTATTGGTCGCCCTGTCAAGAGTTCGATGTCAGATGCGGCAGATTCAGAGTTTACGGATTGAAACGGGAAAACTGGCGAAACTTACTTTGCAACGGAAATCCAAAGGGATTGTCGATGAGCTGGATAATTTTGAAGTCGATGACTCGCTCGGCTCCGGTGAATTCGCGTGCGCGTTCGGGATTCCAGTCAATCGAGGCGAAGCCGGTGAGCTGAAGGGTGCGGCCCGTGTCGAAGTCGATGAATATGAGGCCCACCGCGGGACTTATTTCAATGTTGCCGAGCGTGTTGAACATGCTGTTTCCATTGTAATCGGGAAACGCGATGCGCCTTGAGTCGACAAGCTGCACAAATCCCGGCCGTCCACCCTTGTGAGATAAATCCGCGCCGTGCTCCGGATTGTCAGTCGCGATGAAGAACGTGTCGGCCCTGGAGATCTGCTCCTGCTGTTGCAATGACAATTCCGAACCTCGTGCGATGTTGCGCTCGCTCGCCGGCGGAGTGTCTCTGGGGCCTGGAAACGTTCGTTCCTGCATATAGCGCCGACAATTGCCGTAGACCTCTTCGGTTCTGATGTAGATCTGGCCGTCCTCGATTACGCCGACGCCGTTGACTCGCAAGCGTCGCGCGCTCAGAAAATCGGGGACAAACAGGGCCACGTGACCCTTCGCTTTGAGATTGTCGAACAGCGGATCGCCGGCTGTCCGTCGCGCTGAGATTTCGATTGTTCGTTGATCGGCCACCCGGATGAATCCGGGCTCGCCTGTCACGACCGAAGCCCACACATGGCCATCACCGTCCACGGTCCCAAGAACGGCCATCCGTCTGCGCTCGACGAACTCTTTAGCGCCGGGGACAACGTGATCGATTATGCTCTCGCCAACATCTTCGGCCGTATCGCGAACGTGCGCTCGCTCCTGAACGGCAATTTCTCCGCTGTGAAATTTCATCGTCTTCGTCATCCTGTACGGAACGGGACAATGCGACCCGCCGAAGTTCTCGATTGCCGGGAAATAAACGCGCCGCGGCGCGCGCCGCCTCTAGCCCGCGGGCGGCCCTTTCAAAGTGTCGCTCACGATCGTCTGGGCTTCCTCCAGAATGCTGCGCAGATGATCCGCTCCGCGGAAGCTCTCCGCATAAATCTTGTAGATATCCTCCGTCCCGGAAGGACGCGCGGCAAACCATCCGCTTTCCGCGATCACCTTCAGGCCGCCGATGGATGCGCCATTGCCTGGCGCGTTGGTAAGGATGCTCTGGATTTTTTCGCCCGCCAACTCCGCGGACCGGATCTGCCGCGGCGAAAGCTTCTTCAGCATTTCCTTTTGCGCCGCAGTGGCCTTGGCTTCAACGCGATCGTAGAGCGGCTCGCCAAACTCGCGTGTAAGGTCGCGGTAGATGTCTCCAGGGTCGCGGCCCATACGCGCCGTGATCTCCGCCGACAACAAAGCCGGGACGATGCCGTCCTTGTCCGTCGTCCAGGCGCTGCCATCCATGCGGACGAAAGTCGCACCCGCGCTCTCTTCCCCGCCGAAGCCCAGCGAACCGTCGAGCAAACCATCGACGAACCACTTGAAACCGACCGGGACCTCGAAGAGCTTACGGCCAAGCTTGGCCGCGACGCGATCGATCATCTGGCTGCTCACGACCGTCTTACCGACCGCCGCCGTTTTGTTCCATTGCGTTCGGTGTTGGAAGAGGTAGAGAATAGCAACTGAGAGATATTGATTTGGCGGCAGCAAACCTGCGCTGCGGGTGACTATTCCGTGGCGGTCGTGATCCGTGTCGCAGGCGAATGCGATCTCGAAGCGATCCTTAAGTCCGATTAGCCGGCGCATCGCATAGGGCGACGACGGATCCATCCGGATCTGGCCGTCCCAATCAAGGGTCATAAAACGGAAGGTCGGGTCGACGTCCTCGTTGACCACTTTCAGGTTCAGCCCGTAATGGTCGGCGATAGGTCCCCAGTAGTGGACCCCGGCGCCCCCAAGCGGATCGACCCCGAGGCTGAGCTTCGAGCCACGGATGGCATCCATGTCGATTACGTTGCCCAGGTCGCTGATATAGGCGTTGAGGTAGTCGTGCCGATGTGTTGTGGACGCGTGTAGCGCCCTCTCGTAGGGAATCCGCTTCACACCCTTAAGGCCGGATTCGAGAAACTCGTTCGCTGTCTTCTCGATCCATCCAGTGATGACGCCTTCAGCGGGACCACCGTTTGGCGGGTTGTATTTGAAGCCGCCGTCATGAGGTGGATTGTGCGAGGGAGTGATCACAATGCCGTCGGCGAGGCCGGTCTTACGGCCGCGGTTGTAAGTCAGAATCGCATGGGAGATGACCGGCGTCGGAGTGTATTCGTCGCCCTCGGCGAGCATCACTTCCATCTCGTTTGCGGCCAATACCTCGAGTGCGCTAGCCAGAGCGGGTTCCGAGAGCGCGTGCGTATCGATCCCCAGAAACAGTGGACCGTCGATCCGCTGCTGCTTGCGGTAAAGACAAATAGCCTGGGTGATGGCGAGGATATGGCGCTCGTTGAAGGCTCGCTGGAATGAAGAACCACGATGACCGGAAGTCCCGAAGGCCACCCGCTCCGCCGGCACCGCGGGGTCGGGCACTTCGGCATAGTAGGCGGTGATGAGTCTCGGAACGTTGACCAGCACGGATTGGTCCGGCGAAGTTCCCGCTAGAGGACTGACTTTCATTTTATTCTCTACAAACGTCCGCGATCGTGTTTGAATTAATCATTTCGGTTTATTGCTCCCTGCTGATCGTTCATCGACATTCTCTCGATATTTCCTGCGGATGCCGGCGAGGTTGGCCGGCGTTGGTTCGTCGTACCTACTATGATCCGTGAAATGGCGAGGTCGCGAAACCACTTGTCATCCGAGGCTATCACGAACCACGGCGCCTCGCCGGTACTGCATTTCCCGAGCACATCCGCGCAAGCGGGCTTCCGGAGCGACGCGAAACTCTTTGAGGCAGTTCATGAGCTTTGGGCCGATCTAGCCATCTCGATCCCCAGATCAGCCATCGTTGCGTTTGCTCTGTCTGACCGCTTCCAGTTCGTCCAGCGTACGTGGCCAATCTTCATGTAGCAGGCGGGAAAATGCACGGTCGGCGAGCAGGCGGTCGCCGGTCTGGCAGTGCGCACAATAGTTGGTCTCGTTGCTGGCGTAGCGAATGCGCTGGACCTTGGCGCCGCATCGCGGGCACGGCTGGCCATAGCGGCCGTGAACCGCCATCTCCGGTCGAAACGCGGTTACCTTCTCCGGAAAGCCTTCGCCAGATTCGGCGCGAATGCGATCGGTCCATTCGACGAGCGTTGAACGAGTCGCTTCGTAGAGCCGCTCGATTTCCTGCTCGGTCAGCTTTTGCGTCATGGCGATCGGTGAAAGCTGCGCCCGATGCAGGATCTCATCGGAATAGGCGTTGCCGATGCCGCTGAAGATGTGCGGGTCGGTGAGCGAGCGCTTCAGTGTGTGATTGGTCGCGCGCAGCGCGGCGGCGAACGCGGCGAGGCCGGTCTCTAGCGGTTCGACGCCGCCGGCGCTCAGCGATTGCAGGCCCGCTTCGCCCTTGACCACGTGGAGCGAAGCGCGGCGCTGTGTGCTCGCTTCCGTGAGCCATAGCCAGCCGTTGTCGAATTCAAACGCCGCCAGCAGGTTTCTGCCGCCCTGTTTGGGAGCGGAACTGCTCCAGTGGAGCCTCCCTGCGATTTTGAGATGCAGCACCAGCCACAAGTCGCCCGCAACGCCGATGGCTATTTGCTTGCCGAGCCGCCGAACGTCGTGGACCGCTTTCAGATGAGTCGCGCTCAGGGGTGGATCGGCGGTGCGCAGCAGAAAGGGCGATTTAACCACCGCGCGAATCAGGGTGTGTCCGGCGACGCGCGACCGTACAGCTTCCACGTACACGCTGACGTCAGGTAGTTCCGGCATAAGAAGTTCCCGCGTGCCGGACTGCCAGGTTCGGCACTGCCTATGTTAGGTTTACCCGGAATCGCGCCTAAAGAGGACGGGCCCATGAATTATTTTCTCGCCAAGACCGAACCGGGGACTTATTCGATCGACGATCTCGAGCGCGATAGACACACGGTGTGGGACGGCGTGACCAACGCGCAAGCCGTCCGCGCAATCCGGGAAATGCGGCCGGGCGACCGCGTATTCATCTATCACAGCGGCGGTGTTTCCAGCGTGGTAGGGCTGAGCGTTGTTAGATCGCAGCCGCGCGACGATCCGAAAAATCCCAAGTCGGCATTGGTCGAACTCGAATTCGCCGGGCGCCTGGAGCCGCCCGTCACGTTGGCCGAGATCAAGCAATCGGGGAAATTCAACGATTGGGCGCTGGTTCGTCAGGGGCGGCTCTCTACCATGGCGGTGCCCGAAAAGTTCGTAGCCTGGATACGCGCCCGCTATCCGAAGGTCACTATTTAGGGCAACAACCTAGTTGACTCACCTAAACAACATTGGTACGGTCGTACGCGGTTCGTTTATTGGCTTTTTTAAGCCAGAGGCCGTCGTGCGTGTAGTGTATTCAGATGAATTCGGAACCGGCAATGTTGGCAAAGAGCCAATTATGGTTGTGTGCGCCATTATGCTCAATCTTGACAGTCAATGGGAGCCCGTTGAGCACGCGTTGCGTCTGATTCCGCCGCAGTTTAAACGCCGAGAGTTGAAAGGAGGGCGGTTACTCCGCGATGTACGTAATAAGAAGTTGGGGGCTGACGAAGCCCTACGCCAAATTCTTAGCATCCCAAGAGCGTGTCACTTACCAATATTCTTTGGCGCTGTGAGTCGCGAAGGTTTCAGGAAGGCGCAGAGTATGACCGATACTGGGTTTACCAGTGTTCTTCATGCTGCCTTTACGCATTGCTTAGAGCGCGTTGCTTCTTATATTTATACTGCTTTTCCAAAAGAGAAAGTCTTATGGATTGCGGATGGTGGGAGGGAACGTGAACTCCGTGAAGAATTATCTCTTGCAAAATTTGCGACTGATATTATAAGCAACAGCAGCAAAGCGGGAGTAAGTCAACAGTCGACTTGTATGGTAGATACCGTATACTTCGGCCCATCCGAAAAATCTTTAGCTATCCAGCTTGCGGATGTATGCTGTTTTGTTATTGGCCAGAAACTGATGAACAATACTATGATTCTTCCGTACTACGATCTGATCAAAATACAGATAGTCAATAGTGATGCTTTACCTGATTTCGCTTGAAAAATAATCGTGAGTAGGACTTAGAGGTAGATGAAACCTTTAACTTCTTATCCAACCCGCCTTGTGCGCTCGGCGCTCAAAATCAGCCCGCGCGGCCTTAATGGCGGCGAGTTCATTCCTGACGTAGGTGTTCTTGACCTCGAAGCGAGCTTGCGCGGATTTGATAACAGTGCGTTCACCTTTTTTCTTGGCCTTGAGTACAACCTGTGCGGCTTTGATGGCCGCTCGTTCGCCCCTTACGTAGGTGTTCTTTTTGATCGATGGCTCGACGTTTCGAGATTCGATCCAGTCGTTGAGCGCCTTCTCCCTCGCCTGAATGGCCTGTTCGTCGTCCACAAAGGTTTGGGAATTGTTGAGCGCTTCTTTTCTAGCCCGAAGGGCTTCTTGCTCGTCGTAGAAAGCTTGAGATTCTATCCAGACTTCGAGCGCTTCTTCCCTCACCTGAATGGCCGCCTGCTCCTCGTAGAGGGCTCTGGTTTGCTTGTCCATCTCGTCGAGCGTAAGCGCGCCCATCGTGGCCCAAAAGGTCACGTCGCTCGCGCCGAAGGCGCCTAATACGGTTCCGGCGACGAGTGCTTTCAGAAATTTACCCGGCCGCATGTTTCTGTCCTTGCTTGCATAATTTTACTGCTTGCCTTCTGGCCTTAACTGTTGTTTTAGGAAGTGAAATCACATGACGCACGAGGTTCGTAAACCGCTCGCGCGGCGTATCACCTGGTACGAGCGGAAACTTCATTTTGGCTTTCACATTTTCCTCTGCCTTGACGTGACTTCGCGTCACGTCGTAGAGATCGCTTCTTTGCCGGTCAATTCCTTGTATGTCAAGCGTCGTCAGAACACAGTGCTTGCTGCCTCGACAAAGCGACTACCATCGGTTCTTTTGCGTTCATTGTATCGAAACGCCTGTTCGTCGAGATAACGAAACAGGTGGAACGGCTCTACACTGACATAGGTGCCTTTCAAGCCGCGCTTGAGCAAAGACCAGAAATTCTCGATCCCATTGGTATGCACGTTTCCACGAACATACTCTTCAGCATGGTTTACGAACTTGTGAACATAATCGGCATCCAGTCCGGTATAAGACGCCAGTTCATCGGTGAACAGTTCCGCGCCACTAGCGACGTGAGTCTTTACATATTCTTGCAGAGTCTTCTTTTTTCGGTTCGGTATATGCTCGACGCGGACCTTGCCGGTCTCACGGTCAAGCAGGCCGACTACCAATTCTTTGCCTGCACCACCAGTCCCTTTGATCTTTTCTGCTTTCTTCGCCTTGTGCATATTACGCGCAAGACCGCCAATGAAGGTTTCGTTGGCTTCGACGGGGCCAGCGCCACCGATCTTCTCAAAGCTACCGCGTTGCATCGCCTTGCGTATGCGATGGAGCATGAACCACGCGGTTTGCTGAGTGACATTCAGATCGCGCGCAACTTCGTAGCTGCTAATCCCGTTCTTGCAGTTAACAATCAGCCACATGGCGACAAGCCATTTGTCGAGCGGAAGCGGACTGTCCTCGAAGATCGAGCCGACCTTGATCGAAAACTGCCGACGGTCATGCGTCTGACTGCACTTCCACAAGCGGCGAGTCGAAAGGAAGCTTACTTTCTTGCAGCCACAGATAGGACATTCAACGCCATCAGGCCAGCGCAGTTTGCTCAGCAAGCGAAGAGAACGGTCAGGATCGGAGAAATATCGAACCGCTTCGATCAAGGTTTGAGGCCATGCAATTCCTTCGTCCATGCATCCAGTCTAACAAAAGAGCATAGGTGAGTCAACTAGGTTATTACCCTATTTAGGGCCGCTGATTGAAAAGGGCAACGTGCGGTCGATGAAAATCTCGATTGCCTCCGCGCCGTCCAGCTTTTGATCGCAGGCCGCGAGCCCGGCTTCGCGGATCTTTGCCTTCACCGCGAAATACTCAGGCGATGCTGGCGAGGAACCTCACGTTCCTCGGAAACGGACCAGCATCGCCTGCGCATTATTTTCCAAATTGAGTAGCCGGGACTACGACAAATAATCCTTTGCCAGGCGCTCCAGGACGCGCTCCGCATCCTTGCGGTCGAGCACCGGGGCCAATATCAGCCGATGAGCGCCCGCCTCGGCATACTCGGCTAACGCGCGTTTTGGGTCTTGCGGTTGCAATTCGGGTTGCTGCAGAAAAGTTATCGAGATCTCGAGCTGGCTGAAGTCCCGGCCGGCCTCGGCGCACAACTGTTTCAGTATTCCCAGATCGCTAACCAGATCCTTCGGAGGCAGCGCCACCGGCATCCATCCGTCGCCCACTGCAACCGTATCTTTGATCGCGCGCTCGCGCTTCCAGTTGAGCCCGCCGGCTCCGATGAAGATCGGCGGATGTGGTTTATGCGCCGGCTTCGGATTCGATATGACGGCGGGAAATTTCAGAAACCGGCCCTCGAAAGTCGCCTCGGGCTTGGTCCACAACTCCTTCATCGCGCGCAGATACTCTCGCGTGATCGGCCAGCGCCGCGCAAAGTCGACGCCCATGATCTCGGATTCTTCCGCCTGCCATCCCGCGCCGACGCCAAACAGAAATCGGCCGCCCGAGAAGTAGTCCAGAGTCGCGACTTCCTTCGCCAGCGCCAGTGGATGACGCTCCGGCACGAGGCATATTGCGGTTCCCAGCTTCAACGTGCGAGTCACCGAAGAAATCATGCCCAGCAACACGAAAGGATCCGGAAAGCGCGTGTACACGTCGGGAATTTTGCCGTCGAGAGCGGGGTAGGGCACCTTGGTATGAACGGGAATGATCGCGTGCTCCGGGACCCAGATGGATTCGAAACCAAATTCCTCGCAGCGGCGCGCAACCGAAACCGGGTCCAGCGTCATTTCCGAGAACATTGCGAATATCCCGATCTTCATTTGTCCCTCCGACATGAGATTTTTTTCTGCGGTCCTCTCTACTTTGATTCCTCGCACATAGGTGACGTTTTGTGCTTCGGGGTCAGTAGGATCTGGGCAGCCCGAGCACATGCTCGGCGATGAAGCTCAAGACCAAATTGTTGGAGATCGGGGCGGTTCGATAAAGACGCGCCTCGCGCCATTTGCGCTCGACGTGATACTGCTTGGTGAATCCATACCCGCCCAGCGTGTTCATCGCCGCTTCCCCCGCCTCCCATGCCGCTTCCGTCGCCAGATACTTCGCCATGTTGGCCTCGCCCCCGCACGGCAGATTGGCGTCGAACAGGCTCACCGCCTTGAGCCGCATCAGCGAGGCCGCCTCGACCGATATATGGGCCTTGGCGATCGGAAATTGCACGCCCTGGTTCATCCCGATGGCGCGATCGAAGACCCTGCGTTCGTTGGCGTAGCTCACCGCATGTTCGACGAACCAACGGCCGTCGCCGATCGATTCGCTGGCGACCAGGATGCGCTCGGCGTTGAGCGAACTCAGCAAATAGCTGAAGCCCTTACCTTCCTCTCCGATGAGCGCTTCGCGAGGCACGGTCAGGTTGTCGATAAAAAGCTGATTGGTGCCGTGATTGATCATGGTCGCGATCGGCACGGCTTTGATCGCGTCGCCGTATTCGCGCAGATTGACCAGGAACAGGCTCATGCCGTCGGTCTTCTTCTTTACCTCGTCGAACGGAGTCGTGCGCGTCAGCAGCAATAGCATGTCGGAATGTTGATAGCGCGAAGTGAAGATCTTGCTGCCGTTAATTATGTAGTTATCGCCGGAGCGCCGGGCGAAGGTCTTAATCTTCGGCGTCTCGGATCCGGCGTCAGGCTCGGTTACACCGAAGGCTTGCAGCCGTAATTCGCCTGATGCGATGCGCGGGAGGTATTGGCGCTTCTGCGCCTCGTTCCCATGCTTGAGCAGCGACGCCATGGTGTACATCTGGGCATGGCAGGCGGCCGCGTTGCCTCCCGAGTGATTTATCTCCTCGAGAATTATCGAGCCATCGAGCATCTTCAGTCCGGCGCCGCCGTACTCCTCCGGGATGAACGCGGCGAGCCATCCGGCCTCGCTGAGCGTGCGCACGAATTCCTCGGGATAGGCCCCGCCCTCGTCACACTGGCGCCAGTACTCGTCGCCGAATCGAGCGCACAGGCTAGAGACCGCTTGTCGAATCTCGCGTTGGCTGCTCGAATAATCGAAATCCATGGATGCCTCGTTGCCTATGGCTGAGCGTGGGATGGGCGAGCCGTTCGAGGCTCGCCCATCACTTTACGGGCGTGCCAGACGTGGCGTCTCTCGGAAGCCGCGCCGCCGCCGCTCTATTACAAAATCGTCATCATTTGCGAAAGGCCGGAATTACATGCTCAGCCAGGTCACGGAAGGGACCTTCGGCGAAGTCCGGGCCGGGCACGATGTTTATCTCCTTGATTCCAATTTTTTCCAGGTCGCGGATCTGTGCGATGATCTCCTCGGGAGTTCCCACCAAGCCAGTCGCCCTGATCGCGTCGGGCGTCACGTAGCGGCGTTCTTCGGGCTGCACGAAAGTCGCGTGACCGTCATGGATCTGACGAAATCGCGCTTTTTCGGGCAGCGTGTAGCTATCCACTCGCTTTACATAGTCGTCCCATATGCCGCGGAAGTACGGAGGAATCAGTGCATCGTTTTTGCCTTCCTTCTTCCAGATCTCGTAGAAGAAATGCAGTTCGCAGGTCACCCAGGGACCGGTTTCGTCGATGACACGTTCGCTGGTCAGCCGTTCGCCCGGCTTGAGCACCGAGGCGGCGGTAAATAGCACGACATGGAAGTCGGAGCCGACCTTGCGGCCAACCGCCTCTGCGCCAGTCCGAATGTGCGCGAGTCGCGATTCGAGGTCCTCAGTGGTTCTGCCAATCGTGGTCCATCCATCGCCATACGCGCCGGCGGCCTCGCATGCCTTGGGGCCGTTGGCCGCGATGTAGATCGGTATGTGATTGTCCAGATTGATGAAATGGCGGTCGCGATGCAGAAACTTTATTTCGCGGGTTTTTCCGCTGTAGGTATAGTCGACCGCCTTCCCGTCGAGCAGTTCGCGCGTCACGCGCAGGTATTCCCGGAAATCCTTGACCCCGATCGGATCCTGTCCCATTACGCGCATCGCCGTGTGACCGGTGCCGATCCCGAGGAACACGCGGCCCGGAGCGATTTGGTTGATCGAGGCGATCGAGTGCGCAGTGACCGGCGCGATTCGCGTACCGGCAATCGCCACGCCCGTACCGATCTTGATCCGCTTGGTGCTCGAGGCCGCGAGCGCCATCGTGGCGTAGCAATCCGACCAGATCATCTGCGAATCCGGCACCCACGCACGGTCGTAGCCGAGTTCTTCGGCCAGCCGAATTTGCTCGGGTGACTTTCCAATGTGAGTTATTACCGTTACTCCAAATTCCATATGTTTCCCTTGTAGTTATACTCTTACCGATTCGTCGCGTTGGGGTGCCCGCTTGAGCGCGTCGAGGTCGACCAGGGAGTCGCGCTGCGTGCCCGAGATATGAGGGCGCGAGCCAGGTTCGCGCTCGAACGGATCCACGATGCCCAGTTCCTTGGCGATCTCGCGCATCGCCGGGAGCACCTCCTGGCCGAGCAGGCGCGTGCTGGTCATCCGCTGCTCGAGCGTGAGCGGTCCCTGCGCCTGGAACAGTCCGAAGATGCCCGGATGCAGTACCTCCATGATCAGGCGCAGCTTGGGTAGCACCGATTTCGGAGTCCCGATTATGATTTGCAGTCCGTCCTGCGCCTTTTGGTAGGTCCCGTAGATTTTGCGCTTGGCCTCCTCGATGCTCACCTCGCCACGGCGTAATTTGCCGCGGGTGTCTTTGCCGTGATGATGGTCGTCGCCGCTCTCCTTGAGCTTCTCGCTGGTGAGGCCGAGGAAGCCGTAGTCAGACGCCTGGCGCGCGAGACGGCGTGTCGCTTCCTTGGAGTTGTAGCCCGGCGGCAGGGTCCATTCCGGACGCGAAAAGTTCGCGGCGCCGCCACCGAAAAGCGCGGCCCTCCCCAACTCTTGCGCCTTCTCTTCCGTCTCGGCGACGAAAATCTGCTGCAGGTAGCCGAAATTCTCGGTTCCCGCCTGGTAACCCTCCTGCATCGCCGTGTCGCCGTACAAATTCCACAACTCGACGGTCGATTGCAGCGCGGTGCCGAGCCCGATGTATGGATAACGATGCTGCGCGCACCACACGACGGTCTCCGGACTGATCACTCCGGGAATCCAGATCGGCGGACGCGGTTTCTGATACGGCAGGACCCACGGGTTGATGAAGCGATAGGTGAAATGTTTGCCTTCCCAGCGAAACGGTCCCTCGCGCGTCCAGGCGGCGATCACGACGTCGTGCGCCTCGTTGAAATACTCGCGATTGTAGGCCGGGTTGGCGTTGTTAAAGATCTGCTCGCTACCGGCGCCGCGAACCCATCCGGGGACCAGCCGGCCTTTCGAGATCAGATCGATCTCGGCCAATTCCTCCGCCATGCGAAGCGGATTTTTCAGGGTCGGCAGCGGATTGCCCAGCAGAACGATACGCACCTTCTTGGTGATCCGCGCGAGGATGGCGGCCTCGACGTTCATCACCGCGCCCATGCAGAACGGGGTGCCGTGATGCTCGTTGAGCATGACCCCGTCGAAGCCCATCTCCTCGGCATAGACGGCTTCGTCGAGGTATTCGTTGTACAGCCGCGAGCCGACTTCACGATCGAAAAAACGATTGGGAACCCCGAAGAAGCTGCGGTTCTTGATTACTTCGTCTTCCGGAACTTCGCGGTAAGGACGCTCGGTGAAATACATTATATGCATGGCGTTGTCTCCTTCAGCTCACGCTATAGTCCGGCGCTCAGGCCAGAAACTCTTTGACCAGCTTGATGAACTCCGCCGATCTTTCGATTTCGGGCCGATGGCCGCAATCGTCGAAGATCGTGAGCTTCGTTTCGGTATTCTTGAGGGCTTGCTTGTAGGCTTGCGCCGCGCTCACCGGCACCAGCGCGTCTTCGCGTCCCCATACAATCTGGGTTGGCAGACCGCTCACGCCCTGCAGAAAATAGGGCAGGTCCCGGTTGTGAAGAATCGGCTCCCAGGCGATGCGCGCGGTTTCGGTGCGAGCGTCCTCGAAGGCCTCGAATTGCTCCGGGGTGCGCTCGCCGCCGTAAAGCTTCGCGAACTCGGGCGTGGTTTCCGGATCGTGAATGCTCAGGTTGAGCGGCGTGCGCTGGGTGACCACGAAGATATCGAAGATCTCGCCCTCCGGCGGTTTTATCCCCAGGGGCGCGACCAGCACCATTTTGCGGAATTGCCGCGGGTTGGCGGTCGCCATTTCGGCCGCGGCCCATCCGCCGAGAGAGAAGCCGATGACGTCGATCGGCGGCAGGTTCAACTCGCGCAACACCCACGAGTAGAAGAGTCCCAGCTCATGGACGTTGTGAATCGACTCGACCCGCGGCGATTTGCCAAAACCCGGTTGAATCGGGATCAGGATGGTGCGTTCCTTCGCCAGCGCCGAGTGCCAGTTGAGCCATCCCGGATGTCCCATCTCCTCATGCAGGACGAGCAGGGGCTTGCCCTGGCCGCCCTTGATTATTGCAAGGTCAGTCCCCGCGACGTGGGTGATTTCCTCGGACCAATCTCCAGCCATTTGGTGAACCTCCGTCATTGCAGTGCGGTCCGCGCCCAGCGGTCGCGTTCGCCTGCAGCCTCTTTAAACCACATTTCCCATTGACCCAGCCAGCTCATCTAGGGGCGGCCGAGTGCGGGCCGGCGCGCGGCTTTCCGAGCGCGCGATCGGTGGTCCGCTCGGGTCTGTTCGCGCCCCTTCGCGCGGTATGGCACCGCGATCGTACTTCAGCTTCGGATCCCGGCTCCTCTCATCTGTTGCCGGAGTTGGTATTCAATCGAATGCGCCAGGCTGGAATTCATGGCCGTACATGTCTTCGAGATAGTATTCCGACTGATGCGTGGCAGGCCTGCCGCCCCACCCGTATTCCCACGTCCAGCCCGAAGGATTGCCGACGTAGAACGAGAACATGTGGTCGTTCGAGTGCTTGCCGGGGGTAATCCTGATCGGCAGGTTGTGCTTACGCACCAAGTCGTAGGTGAGGCCCAGGTCGTCGAAGTTTTCCACTTCTACCATCAGATGGTTGATTCGCTTTTGCTCCCCGCCGATTCCAAACGCGACCGAATGGTCGCGATCGTTGCAGTGCATGAAGACCGGGGTGACGATCTGCTTGCCCATCCGAAACTTGTACTCGACGCTCCCGCGCATCCCGAGCGCATTGTAAAAGCGGGTCGCGGCGGCGACGTCTCTCTCCCGGATGATGCAATGTCCCACGCCGCCGGACCCGGTTTTGAAGCGCCCGTGCATCCCGCGGCCCGGATGAAACGGCTTGCGGTACTGAACGTGAGGGCCATGAAAGATCTCGATCGGATTGCCGTCCGGGTCGTTGAGCTTCAGCACCTCGAGGACGTGGCGCTCGCCGGCTTCTTCGTCGGAGCCGACGCGGAATTGTAGTCCGGCCGCCGCAAGCTGCTTTTGCATCTCGCGGAATTCCTCAGGACCCGCCACCCGGAAGCCCAGGTACAAAAGGTCGTCGCTGTCGTCAGTATGCAGCACGATGCGATGGTGCCAATAATCCATGCGCAGGTAGCAGCGGTCGCGCTCCTCGCCTTCGGCCAGCTCCATGCCGATAATTCCAGCGGCGAAGTTTTTCCATTCATCGGGATTCTTCACCCCGATGCCCATGTAGCTCAGCTCGGTTACCTGGACCATTGGCATCTCCGGCAAGCCTAAACGTTAGGGAGCGATCTCGGGCACCAGTGACATGCGCGCGTCTCCCCCCCATCCAGCGCAACGCTCCGCCGGCGTCATGGTAACTCTATAGGACAGCCGGTTATGCCGGGCAACTGCCGGCCGCAGGGCATTTGCAGCTTTTATCGGCGGTCATCTACACTTCGCCTGGCGGCGCCGCGACCTCAGGGGTCGGTCCGATCGAGGTGCGTATGACTGTGAAAGATTCGAAGCCCGGCTCACAGATCGGCGATAGTCATTTCGACGAACAGTTTCCGCTGTCTCCGATCGACGACTACATGATCCATCAGACTCCCGATCCGATCCGGGTGGTATGGTCTACGGACCCGCGAATCTACGAACGATTCTGGGTAATCTGCCATGATCACAAGGGCGAACTGCTGCTCGTCACGGGCGCAAGTTTTTACCCCAATCTCGATACCGCCGAAGCCTACGCGATCGTCAATTTCAAAGGCCAGCATATTTCCGTGCGCGCATTTCGCCGCCTTGGCGCGGATCGCATGAACATGGACATCGGTCCGCTCAAGCCCACGATCATCCAGGGAATGCGGCTTTGGCGTTATGTGCTCGAGGAAAACGAATGGGGCATTAGTTACGATCTACATTGGCACGATACTCGGCGGCAGGTTTATCACGCGTCATCGGGTTCAGTCGCCGAGGGCTCTCCTCGTGGGAGACGCGCCGATGTCACCGCGGGATTCGAAGGCTTCGGCGTTGCCGAAGGCTGGGTGAAAATAGGCGGCGAGCGGGTCGAACTCAGCCGGGATAACAGTGGCGGAACACGCGATCGTCATTGGGGCGTTGGCCGAGGCGTCGGCGGGCCCAACCTCCAACCCGGCCGCAGGATGCACGCGGGATGGATCGGCGGTAACTGGGTATGCTTCAAGAATTTCGCGATCTGGGGCAACACGGTCTTATATAACTTCGGCGATCCTCGTCCGGATATGGGTAAGATCGTCAAGACCGAGAGGCGGTTGAAGTTTGAGCCGGATACTCAGATCTTCGTCGAAGGCATCATTGACTATACGTTGGAATCCGGAGAGATAAAGCAAGTACACTATCGGCGCCTCGGATATCAGACCGCTTATATGCGTTGCGGCATGTACGGAGGCACGCCCGATAAGAATATCTACCAGGGCCAATACGTCGGTGAGAACGTGGTCGAAGGCGACAAATACGACGTCACCAGGGCGGAGGTTCGCGGGCGCCTCGCGGGTCTCGACGAGCATCATTGCGAAGTCACCTGCGACGGCGAGACCACGACCGGCATCCTTCAGCCGTTGGAACCCGACGCCTACCACGCCTGTGCGCGAGGACGGCCCGGTTGGAGGTTCCTGGAGTGAGCGTGGCATCGGCCGCCGAAGTCGCGGATCTGGTCGCCCGTTTGAAAGATTTCCTGGCGGCGAATCTGCACGATGCGAGCGGCATCGAAATAGAAAACGTGGCTCCGATCACGGCCGGCAACGCGCGTCAGGCGTGGGAATTCGACGTACGATGGCTCGACGGCGGCGAGGAACGAAAAGTCAGTTGCGTGATGCTGCGCAAGGCGCAGGCGGGACAACTCGAGACCGATCTCGTCCCTGAGTTCAGGATAATCAGCGCGCTCTGGGGCAGCGAAGTTCCGGTCGCGCGGGCCCTCTGGATAGACAGCGGAGGAAAGTGGCTCGAGCGTCCGTCGTTTATAATGGAAAAGGTGGCGGGAGCGACGGATTTTTTCGCGCTGTTGAAACCCGAAGCGGCTGAGCGCAGCCACACTCTTGCCGAACAACTGGCAGCGGTCGCCGCCAACCTTCATACCGTCGATTGGAAGAACCTGGGCGTGGATTTTCTACCGGCGACGACGCCCGAGACCGCGGCAGCGCAGCAAATTGCGTACTGGGAGTCGCTATTCCTGAAACACCGGATGGAGCCGCATCCAGTGATGGTCGCCGCATTCATCTGGCTGAAAGAGCATCAGCCGATCGCCCGCAGAATCAGCATCGTCCATGGAGATTTCCGCTTCGGGAATTTTCTCTACGAGGGGGATCGCATCAACGCGATGCTGGATTGGGAAATGGTGCATCTTGGAGACCCCGCCGAGGACATCGCCTGGGCTTATCGCTCGTTGTGGGGTCCGCAGGCGTTCTTTCCGCTGGATGAATTCGTAAGGCGCTACACTGAGCTAAGCGGCATACCGGTCCCTCCCGAGACCTTGCTCTTCTACAGGCTGCTTGGCGAGGTGAAGCATAGCATCATCTCTTTGACTGGCGCGCGCTCATTCATGGATGGACGGACGCGGAACCTGTTTCTCGCCGATCGCGCCTCGACCATCACCAGTTACCTGATTCAATTTCTGGATTGGCTGCCTGAGTAGAGAACTTTGGCCCGAATAGGGAATCTGGGTCGATCGGGTAATAAGACATGATCAAACCGAGCATCGGCGATCTATTGGACGGAGTGGCCGTCAGTCTGCGCGAATCGGTGCTGCCGGAGATACCGGCGGGACCAACTCGACGGCAAATTCAGGCTGCCATCAGCATCATCCGCCGCGCCGCTCTGGTGTGGGACAAGACAGGGCCTTATCTCTACGCCGACAATAAGGATATCGAGGAAACTCTGCGGCAGGTCTGTTCTATACTCGAGCGAGCGGAATCGAAAGGAAATATCGCCGACGCAAAGCCGCTGCGGCAGAGGTTGAGCGCGACGTTCGATCGGAGCGGCGACCCCGATGCGGAATATCCGTCGCCCGCCGCATTGGCCGCGCGCAACCTGAAACTGCAGACGCTGTTGGCCGAACTGCAAGAAGCTCTGCACGAGCGACCGTCTTCGCCAAGCCAAGGACTGCTACAGAGCGCCGAGCGGACCGAGATACTAGGAATACTGCGGGGGCTATTCCGCCGGATGCTGCAACGCGAGCTAGAAGTAACAGCTTCGCCTCTCACAAGACGATAACGTCTGTGGCGTTATCGTCTTGCGGAAGCCCTTCCGACCTTGCCAAACCGTATGGCGGCGCGATTAACGAAACGCCGGGAAGATCATTTCGGAGAAGTCGCGATATACCTGACGCGCATGGTCGGCGGCGGGCAGAATGTTGACTTCCTTGAGCCCGTTTTTCTCGAGCCCGCGAATTTCCGCGATGATTTCTTCGGGCGTGCCGACCACGCATGACGCCCTGATCGCATCGGGGGTTACGAAACGGCGCTCCTCCGGCTGCATGAAGGTGCAATGCCCATTATGGATTTGGCGAAACCGCGCCTTCTCGGGCAGGCTGTAGTGCTTGACCCGGTCGTTGTACTCGTCCCAAAGGTTGGCGAAATGCGGTGGGATCAGCTTGTCGTCCTGACCCTGCTGCTGCCAGATTTCCCAGAAGAAATGCAGCTCACAAGTAACCCATGAGCCGGTCTCATTGACTACGCGTTCATCGGTAAGGCGTTCGCCGGGGCGCAGCACGCAACCCGCGGTCAGAAGGGCGGTGTGGAAATCGGGACCGATCTTGCGTCCGACCGCCCTGGCCCCTGCGTTGATCTGATCCATCTTATCTTTGAAATCGTGCGGATCGCGCCCGATCGTAATCCAGCCGTCGCCGTAGGCTCCGGTGGCCTTGCATGCGAGCGGGCCGTTCGCCGCAACGTAGATCGGAATGTGATTGTCGAGATTCAGGTAGTGCCGGTCACGATGCAGGAATTGTATTTCGCGCGTCTCATCGCGGTATGTATAGTCCACGGCTTCGCCATCGAGCAGCGCGCGCGTTACGCGCAGGTACTCGCGAAACTCCTTGGCCGGCATCGGATTTTGACCCATCACGCGCATCGCGGTATGCCCGGTGCCAATCCCTAGAAAGGTGCGGCCGGGCGCGAGCTGGTTGATGCTTCCGATCGAATGAGCGGTTACCGGCGCAATCCGGGTGCCCGGAATGGCGACTCCCGTGCCGATCTCGATCTTTTTAGTATTGACGGCCGCGAGCGCGAGCGTCGCGTAGCAATCCGACCAAATCATCTGCGAGTCGGGAATCCAGGCACGATCGTAACCCAACTCTTCCGCGTATCGCACCAGATCCCATTTGCTCACGTGGGTATCGACAGTTACTCCGAATTGCATTTTTTTCTCCGTCCCTTCGTCTCGCGTACCTATGGCGTCGAGCGCTTGGGCCTCGCCGCATGATGCGCAAGCTCTGTGACAAACAGTACCGTAGGGAACCGCTAGAGGGTTCCAGCGTCTAACTGATTCAGAAAGACAGCGCCCACCGCGCTAGTGTGGATGTTTCACGCTCTTTCGATCTTCGTCGTCGGTTTCGATCGAGTGGCCCAGGCACCACTGCACCATCCAGCGTGACGTAATCTCATCGGAGAGGCTCAATCCCTCGTCATTCACCGCCCAGGTACGATGATTGATGGTCATGTGGCCGAACTTGCGTCCGCAACTCCTGCAGGTGAAGCCCAGCCGTGACCCGCCACCAGGCGTCAGCGACTCCAGAGTTTTCACCTTCCAGTCGTGACTGTCCCAGGGATTCCTGCCTTTTTGTGTCTGCATCGTTCTCCTGTGTCCGTTCGCCCAGTTCGTTCGTATCGGCCCGCTTCGGTCAGTGGATGATTAGTTCTGTTCCCGCAACGGTCCCGGATGAATTCGAATCCGCTTGCCCTTAAGGTCGGCGTGATTGAGCCATTTGATCGCGTGGAGCGCATCGTCGAGCTTTTCCATATCGACGCAACCGAAGCCGCGTGATTTTCCCGAGGCTTTGTCGGTAACCACCAGCACGCCGCGCACTTTTCCAGCGCGGGAAAAATATTCTTCCACGTCGTCGCGCGTGACGGCGGTCGCTAGATTGTCGAAATAAACTCTAGGCATCGCTTCGGCAGCCCTCTCGATGTAAATGACTTTCGAACATCCACCATCTTATACGGCTTGACCGCTTAGCACCATCCACTTCGACAAACCCTATGTTTTCAGGGTGTTTTCTGCGCAGAAGAAGGCGGTCGGACACGGTTTATCATCCAACGAGTCGGTTTAGGGCGCCTTTGGCACGCGAATTGACAGGACCGCGCCTCCCGGAATAGCCTCACAAGGACTAAACGCCGGCGCGTGGTCGCGAATCTCGGGAAAGCTTTGCAACGCGCCGGCGAACCGATGAAGGTTCGCTCGATGGCCGTTCACGCGCAATCACTCGCGAACTACTTTGATTCCGAGACAGCGAAGGTGCTCGGTGCCTGCACCGCGTGCGGCAAGTGCGTCGAAGTATGCCCGGTAGTCCCGTACGTCGGCCTCAAAGACGCCGATCCCAAAGATGTCGCGCATGGCGTGGTCGATTTTCTCGCCCATCGCGCGCCGCTTGCCGGCGCGTCGGCCACGTTCGCGCACGCCTGCAATGGATGCGGTGAATGCATTCCCGCCTGTCCCGAGGGAGTCAACCCGCGCAAGATGCTGGTGCTGGCGAACACGCTGCACGCGGGTGAGCGGGCTCAAACGCCGCAGCTTTTTCGCAAGATGTCGCGCGCCATCCGGTTGATGGCCGGGATGCAGTTGCTGCCGGCCGAGTTCGCACGAGTGCTCAATCCACCGCGCCGCGAGCAGGCGGAAATCGTTTTCTACCTGGGATGCAACGCGCTCCGCACGCCTCATCTTCTTTTCAACGCGATGTATGTGCTCGATGCTCTGGGCGCGGATTACGAAGTCGTTGGCGGGCCGGGCTCGTGCTGTGGAATCGTGCAGTCGAAATGGGAAGGCGAGTTAGGCAAGGGCGAGCGAATGGTCAACGCGACGCTCACGCGCTTCGAGGGGTTGAGCCCCGAAAAGGTGCTGAGCTGGTGTCCCTCGTGCAACCTGCATATCGGCGAGACGCTGGCCGGCTTTCAATCGACCAGCTTCGAGTTCGGCCATTTCACCACCTATCTGTCGGATCATCTCGACGGCCTGCGCGCCAGGTTCATCCGCCCGTTGCCGCTTAAGGTGGTGTTGCACGCGCACGTGGGTCTGGCCGACCTGGGCCGCAACGTGGCGCGCGTGCTGGCGGCCATTCCGGGGCTCGAGCTTATCGATACGGTGCTCGAGTCGGGTTACACCTGCGGCGGTTCGGGCTGCGCCCGCGCTCCGGAGATGATGAAAAAAGAGCATGCGCAGTTAATCGATCGCGTACGTGAGACGGGCGCCGACGTGCTCGTGACCTTCTACCACAACTGTCACGCTTCCTTCGTGCGGGCCGAAAGCGAGGGCGGGTTTCGCGTGCTCAACTACACCGACCTGCTGGTCCAGGCGCTTGGCGCCGCGCCGCACGACGACGTTTTCAAGCGCCTGCGACTGATCGATGACTGGAAGATGATCGTGGACGAAGCCGAACCGTACCTGCGCGCCAACGGAATCGATTTCGATCGCGAATTTCTCGAGAAGATCCTGCCCGACGTGTTCCGGATGGCTGAGTTCACCGGCGGCCTCGACTGCTTCGCCTCCCGCACCTGACGGGATCGCATCCCCGCTTCCCGCGTCACGCGCCCGGCGGACGTTCGTCGCTCGCGAAGCGCACGAGCACGTTGGCGGTGATACGGGAGATGTTGTTGTCGTAGTTGTTGTGCGAGAGGCTTCCGCACCACGCTATCGAGCTGGCTGAAAAGACCGCGCCGCCGCCCGCCGTAGGGTAGTAAACGATATCGCCGCGCACGCCCGAGTCCTGCGTGCCACCCGACCCCGGATAGTTGAAATAGATCTCCTCGACCACGCGCAGGTAGTTGTCGCTATGGCCTTCCGAGCTCGCGACCAGCATCGCGTTAGGCGGCGTCCCGAGCGCCAGATCGTAACGATCGAGTTCGTGCCCGGCGGCCCCGCCCCCCACCAGTCCGAAGTTGCCCAGCAATTCGTCTTCGCCGACTCCCGCGAAAATGAAGCTCGCGGCCGCGTCCAGGCTGTCGGGCATCCGGCGAAAGTACGACGATCGGTCGAAACCTTGCGCCGCAAAACCGACGCCGACCAGCTTCTGCGGCGGGCGTGCGCGATTGCGCCATACTCCGCCGCGTTCGCCGGTGGTGCTGTGAAAATACTCGCCCGGCTGCGCCTGCCACGCGCGCGATCCGCCCTCGGCCTTGCGCACCTCGACCAGATACGGCTTGTCCGGATGGTACGACGTGATCCAGTAGAAACCATTTCCGCCCAGGTACATCAGCCGTCCGCCCGAGGTCAGGTAGGCCTCCCACGCGTCGAGCATCGCGGACGAATAGTACTCGGGATGCGATCCGGTGAGCACAACGTTGTAGTTGCGGAGTAGCGCGGCGCCCTCGCGATGCAGGTCCTCGTCGGTGATGACGTCGTAACGGAAACCTTTGGCGTTGAGCCAGTCAACCAGGTGCAGATCGGCGGCCAGGCCCCATAGTGTTCCGCCGAAGCGGTGATGCGGCCGCATGTTGGGGATCGGCCGCAGCCGCGACACATAGCATACGCCGCTGCCGTCGGAATGATGGTCGTAGGTGGAGAGCCCGAATTCCGGATGCTCGTACAGGTAGACGTCCTCGGACCCCAACACCGTCGTGTGACCGATGATCGATTGCGTGCCCTGACCGAAGCTCAAATGCTCGTTGGAATAAGCGAGGTACGAAGCGGTTGGGACCAGGAACGCGATCTTCGCGGTAGGACCGCTCGCCGGCGCGCGCACGATGAACGGTATGTAGTCGACCGAGTCGCCGGCGCTGACCCGCGCCGCGTAAACGTCGGAGCGCATCGAGTCCGGAACCGTCAGCTCGAAATCCATTTCCCATCCGGCGTCTTCGAGGTCGTCGTCGTGGAAATGGATCGCTCCGTACTCGGAGGGCGCGTGGATGAAGTGCTCCTCGCGTCCGCTCCAGTTGTGGCCGGTCATCGCGCGCGCCGGGGCATTGACGCAGCGCCCGTGCAGATCGTTGCCCGAGGCGTCGGTCACGCGATCGGTTGCGACGCCATCGGGGCTGATTCCGTCGGCAAAATCCCACCGCGCGACGAGGCCGCGGCTGTCCGGTTCGACTCCCGCGGCGAGTTCGTCCAGTTGCGCCCCACCGAGCGCATGGCCGTAGACGCGCGGACGGTCGATCTTGCCGTTGTAGTGGCCGCCGGCGATGACGGCACCTGAAGCCGTCGCCCCCGCGGCCCATCCGGCAATTACGGTGGTCGATTGCGAATGGAAGTTGATTGATTCGGCGGTAACTGCGTGCATGACCGCGGGCGGCAGTACCGCGACCCGCCCGACCCGCGAATTGACCGCGTTGATGACCGGAGTCAGATGCACGATCGCGCGGCCTGTGCCGCCGTCGTAGCTCGCGCCCGCCGAGTACCACAGGCCGGCGATCAAAGGCTCGGGTGCGGCGGCTTGCAACAAGTGTCCCGCGCCGTCGCCCAGCCATAGCGCGAGCCGTCCCTGCTCGTCGATCATCAGCGCCCATCCTGTCCGCCGATCCGGATCGCAGCGCGTGATGATTCCTTGCGCGCCCTTGCCCGGAGTGGTCGGCATGATGAAGGCGTGAACCGTAATCGACTGTCCGATATTCAGCAGCCCGTTGGGGTCGTCCACCACGATGTGCGAGCCGCCGTAAGTCGGCTGGAGCCGTCCGGGATATTCGCCATTGGCGGGCGTTGCGATCGTTTCCTCCTTGGGGCCGGGCCCGGCCGGATTGGCGTCGCCGTTGATCAGGCGGACGATCTCGGCGCGATAGCGCGTGGCGCCCTCCACGCTCACCATGAAGCGAATCCGTTCGCCGGGTTTGAGGCTAATCTGATCGCTGTATCCGTGGATATGGGCCTTTGGCATCGCGATGCTCCGTCGGGTGGCGGTCGTGGGAGGTAGTTTCAGTCGCGCATGGTCTGCTCGACGTGCTTCAGGAACACGGCGTGTGCCGCCTTGGCTTCCGAGTTGTAACCGCGCTCGTCGGCGAGGACCGGACCCTGGCCCGAAGCACCCATTCGCGCGATCCGCCACTGTTTGAACGGCCGCGTGCAGACGATCACGTAGCGTTCCAGCATATTCGGGCGGCGGAAGTAGTTGAGTACGCGGCCGAGTGCATCGCTGTGGATACCTACCGGGTCGCGCTTGTGTTCGGCGATAACTTTCCTGGTGAGCAGCGGCCTGAGCGATTCGCGCATCCGCCGGTCCCATCTGGCAAAGGCAATCCGGTTACGGTCGGCTGAGGCACTATCGGTGTCGGCCATCGGGTTTTTCGCTCCCTCGGATTAGATCGCATGCTCAGCGACGCCAATAGCGAAAATCCGCGCAGAAGTCATCCGCCGCAAACAAGGCCGTTCTCGCGAACGGCTCGCCGCGGGAAAATGAGCTCTGTCGTAGTCCAAGTGTGGGCGTCAGCCCGAATCAGAAAAGCAGGCCGTAGTTGTGGTCCAGCCCAAGCAACACGCGGCCGGCTACTTCCCAGGTCCTGAGCGACACTACCACATGCTGGTTCGCGGTCTGGATGTCGCGGAGGGGGCGATCGAACGCGTTGCCGGTGTAAACGGACGAGCCGCCGTTGGCCTTGTAGACGAGCTCGACCGCCTGAGTACATGCCGTGCTCGCACTGACCATCGCGAGCCTGGCGCGAGCGCGCTGCTTGAGCGAAGGCGGATCGCCGGTCAGCAAGGTGTCCCACATGTCGCCGAAGGCGTCGAAGACAAAGCCGCGCGCGGAACTTACCGCCGCCTCCGCTTGAGCGGCCGCATATTGAACGTAGGTCTCGTCGCGTAACATCGCCTTGCCCGCCGTCGGAGATTTGAAAGTTAAGGGCTTGCTCGAAGCTAAGGCGACGAAGTCGTCTATCGCGCCGCGGGCGATTCCCAGAGCGACCGCGCATGTTTTGTAGAGCAGCAGATTGGGGAGCGTGTACAGCGGCCCTTTTCGATAGAGCGTGGGCGCCGCCAGGTTGAAAGTCCGCTCTTGCGGGATGAAACGATCCTTGACCATCCAGTCATGGCTGCCGCTTCCGCGCAGCCCGTTGGTCGTCCACGTATCGATGATCTCGCCCTGCTCGGCAGGCACGAATCCGAAACGGGTCTCGGGGAGACCGTTGGATTGAAGGCACGGCGAATCGCCCTCGAAAACAATGAAATGACCGACCAGCCAGGTCGCGTGCTGACAGCCGCTCCCAAACGGCCATCGGCCGTTAACGACGAAGCCATCCCTCGTTTTCACGGCCTTTCCGGGCGGCGCAAACGTGATCGCCGTCACCGAGTCGAGGTCGGCATACATCTCGCGGGCAACGGTCTGGTCGATGAACGTGGTGACGTAACCGCCGTCGATGCCGATCATCGTGCACCAACCCGCGGACGCATCGGCCATCGCGAGCGCTTCGATCACGCGTACCTGCGTCAGAATATCCAGCTCGGGGCCGCCCCAGGCTCGCGGCATCGCCATTCGGAACACGCCTGCCCGTTGCATCTCGCGCACCAGATGCATCGGCAACCGCCGTCCCTGTTCGATTTCGTCTGCCGCGGCACGGATTTTCGGACCAAGTTCGCGTGCGGCGTTGAGTGTTCGGGTCGCGCTATCGTCCGAAACGGCCATATGCCTCTCCCCCGCAATGAGCGCCACTTATGAAACCGCGCCTGGCTGGTTGGATCCCCGGAGGCGTGGCGAGCGCCGACGTTCTCAGAGATAACGCGAACGGCGCGCGCTCACACCTCTAGCCGCCAGGCATTGCCATCGCGCACGATCCGGCCCGCGCTCGGCGCGGCGAAATGCGTCCCCAGAACAAGGATCGGCTTGTCGCCGTAGCGCTCTAGGAACGCACGCCGTGTCGCGATTGCCTCGTCGAAGTCGGAGTCGAAGTTGCTGCCCCACTCCGGATGCGCCATCTGGACCGGATGATGCATCAGGTCGCCCGTGATCACCGCCTCCTCGCCGCGTGAAGTGATGCGCACGCTGTGATGGCCCGGTGTGTGGCCGGGAGTTGGCTCGAGGCGAATCTCCTCTGTGATGCGCGCGTCGCTTTCGACCAGGTCGGCCAATCCGGCGTCGAATATCGGGCGCACCGAATCGTCGAGCAGGTCGCGCGTGTCGGGCTCGCTGGTCTTCGACCAGTGTTCCCATTCCTTGCGCCCGATGAGATAGCGGCGCGCAGGAAAAGTCGGCACCCACTTTCCGCCGGACATCATCGTGTTCCATCCCACATGGTCGACGTGAAGATGGGTGCAAACCACGCGGTCGATCGAGTCGCGCGTGAAGCCGGCCTTCTCCAGGTCGGCGAGGAACGGCAACTGCAGCATGTTCCATCCGGGAAATGCGCGGCGCTTGTCGTTCCCGATACAGGTATCGACGACCATTCGATGGCCCGGTGATTCGATGACGAAGGCGTGCACGCTCATGATCACCTTGCCGTCGTGATTGGCGAAGTGCGGGCGGAGCCATGGTACGGTGCGGATGTTTTCCGGCGAGCCGTCCCTCAGCACGAAGGTGGCCTTGGAAATCGTTTCCATCTCGACCACACGAGTGATAGTGACGTCGCCAATTTTCCAGCGCTTCATCCGCGGCCTCCGGGCGATCCTTTACGCAAAGCTAACCCGGCGTCCCTGCGCGCCGCAATCGGATCAAACAATGTGCGGCGGATGCCGCTCTAGCGTTCTTCGGCGCCCTCGAAGTAGCCGGCCTCGGGAGCGTAGTTCTCGAAGCGCGTGAACTGGCTGATGTAGGTGAGCTTGGCCGTATCGGTTGGGCCGTTACGCTGCTTCGCCACGATCACCTCGGCTACCCCGGGTTCCTTGCTGTCGCGATGGTACATCTCGTCGCGATAGATGAAGGCGATAACGTCGGCGTCCTGCTCGATTGCACCCGACTCGCGCAGATCGGCGAGCAGCGGGCGGCGATCGGGACGCGTTTCGACCTGGCGGTTGAGCTGCGAGAGCGCAATCACCGGGACCCGAAGCTCCTTGGCGAGAGCCTTGAGCGAGCGCGAGATCTCGGCGATCTCCTTTTCGCGCGACTCGCCCGGCCGCGCCGCGCGCATCAATTGCAGATAGTCGACGATGATCAAACCCAGGTTGGCGCTGGAGTCGCGCGCCAGGCGCCGGCATTTCGCTTTCAGCACGATCGCCGAGGTGTCCGAACTGTCGTCGATGAAAATCGGGGCTTCGGCCAGGCGCGCCGCCGCCACCGCGAGCTTGGGGAAATCGCGCTCGCCGAGATATCCCGCGCGCGCTTTCGAGCTGTCGACCCGCGCCTCCGAGCACAGGAGCCGCAAAACGAGCTGCTCCTTGGACATCTCCAGCGAGAAAAATGCCACGCCGCGCCGCGGCTCGGCCTCGGTCGCCGCATACGCCGCGATATTGAGCGCGAGCGCCGTCTTGCCCATAGAGGGGCGCGCGGCAATCACGACCAGGTCGGCCGGTTGCAGGCCCGCGGTGATGCGGTCGAGGTCGGTGAAGCCGGTCGGCACTCCGGTCACCATCTCCTTGCGCTCGTAGAGCCGCTCGATGATCTTGAGCGACTCCCGCGTCAGCTCGTGCATCGTATGGAACGAGGCGCGAATGCGGCGCTCGGAGATTTCGAAAATTTTGTGCTCGGCTTCGTCCAGGAACTCGTCGACCCGCGAAGGCGCGTCGTAGGCGGAGGAGGCGATTTCGGTCGCGGTCGAGGCGAGGGCACGCAGCACCGCTTTTTCGCGCACGATGCGCGCGTAATGGGCGACGTTGGACGCGGTCGGTACGCAGGCGGCGAGCTCGGCGATGTAGGCCGGGCCGCCGATCGCTTCGAGCTTGCCGCGCGTGCGCAACGCGTCGGTCATCGTGATTGCGTCGACCGGCTGATTGCGATCCGACAGCTCGGTCATCACGCGGAAGATCTCGCGATGGGACTCGCGGTAGAAGTCGTCGGGATTGAGGACTTCGAGCGCCTGGTTGATAGCTTCGTTCTCCAGCAGGATCGCGCCGAGCACCGATTGCTCGGCCTCGAGGTTCTGCGGGGGAACGCGCCTTAGAAT
The DNA here is from genome assembly GCA_963755905.1 of uncultured delta proteobacterium. Taxonomy (GTDB): domain Bacteria; phylum Desulfobacterota; class Binatia; order Binatales; family Binataceae; genus JAKAVN01. The sequence continues at coordinate 592,282 of CAVWLM010000001.1, read as the reverse complement.
ATCGTCCGTCGATACCGCCGCCACAACCAACCCTTCCTTACAACCGCTCCTCAGTCCAACGGCTAATTCTTAGCGCAGGCCTCGGCGAGATGAAATCTTCAAAGGGCACTGAACGGCCTTAAGAGGCAATTTAAATTTGCGAGCGCTGTGGGCAACTTCCCTTCAGACGACGGTGGGCGTTGAATGATTGATGAACTTTGAACCTGTGAATTAAAGTTCAGCTGCGCCGCGCGACGCGGCGGCGCTCCGGCGGACGCGCCGCGATCGGCCCCGCGGCTATCCCGAACAGAAAACCGCCGACGTGCGCCCACCAGGCCACACCACCCGCGAATGATCCAGCCGCTCCGCTGGCGATTCCCCAGTACAGTTGCGCGCCGAACCATATGATCAGGTAAAGAACCGCCGGAAGACGGAAGAAAAACGGCGGAAAAAAAGTCAGGATACTGCCGCGCGGATACAGGATGAAGTAGGCGCCGAGAATTCCGGCGATTGCGCCGCTCGCGCCTATCACGGGCACCATCGATTGCGGCGCCATCACAACCGTCGCGGCGGCCGAGGCGATACCACTTAACAGGTAGAACGACAGGTAGTGCGCCGGACCGGTACGTTCCTCGACCGCCGGGCCGAAGATGAACAAGTAGAGCATGTTGCCCACGACGTGTCCCACGCCGCCATGGATAAACATCGAGGTCAGAACCGTAAACGGCGGCCACAGTCGGCCGCGATTGTCCAGCAACGTGGCGCCATGCAGATGCGCGCGCGCGAGTAGCGCCGGCACCATCGCGTAGCGCATCACGAACGCGTCCAGATGGCGGCCCAGCGAGACTTCGTGCACGAACACGGCAAGGTTGGCCACGATGAGCAGCGTACTGACGGGGCTCAGTCGATGGCGGGCGACATTGTCGCGCAGCGGGATCATCGCGGCGCGCGCTTCACGCCCAGGTAGGCCGTCCCGCCGCTAGCCGGGCCAGGGCTTTCCGTAACTGTCGAGGCAGGTGACCTCGTTTACCGGCAAGCGGCGGACCGGCCCGAACTTATCGCGTGGATAGCCGATCGGCAGGAGCGCGAAAGTCGATACCTCGGGCGGCAGGCCGACGATCTCTTTGACCTCTTCCTCGAAGAAAGCGTGGATGGTGGTCAGCACGGTGCCCAGACCGAAGGCTCGACACGCCAGGATGATGTTCTCGACGGCGGGGTAGATACTCGCGCCCTGGGTGCGTGCCACTTTGGTCATCGCGCTCTGGACCTCGGGGCTGAGCGTGCTACCCGCCGCGCCGGGCGGCGCCGATTTGAGGCATGCGAGCAGCAGCACCGGCGCCTCGTGCATGTTCTCGAACAGATGGATCACCGAGGCCATGAAACGGCGGTACTGCTCTTCGCTGAAATGGCTGGCGCGTGGGCGCTCGGAATAAAGCTTGGTCACGATCTGCGACGCCTTGTGATAAATCGCGCCAAGCTGACGGCGCTTCTCCGCGTCCTTGACCACGACGAACAGCCAACTCTGCGCGTTGCTCCCAGAAGGCGCGCGAATCGCCGCGTCGAGCACCTTGGTGATCACTTCGTCGGGCACCGGGTCGGGCTTGAAGCGCCTGAGCGCCCGCGCCGTGTACATCGCGTCGAACAGTCCTATTTCTGCCATCGCAGTACTCCTTTCGGCCTGGTCCCGAGCGGCCGCCATCCAATTATCACGGAGTGTGCCGCTAAATCGAACCGGCGCGGCGGACTATTCGGCACGAATCAATTTATGTTTGATCGCGTAACGTACCATTGCTGCGGTCGACTTCGCCTTGAGCTTCTGCTTGAGGTTGTCGCGATGGACCTGGGCGGTCTTGGGGCTGATTCCGAGTCGCGCGGCGATGTCCTTGCTGGTCGCGCCCTCGCCGATAAGGCTCAACACCTCGCGCTCGCGGCGCGTCAGCTTTACCGGCCCCGCGGCCCCGCCGGCTCGAGTAGCTCCCCGAGTATTCTTGAGCCGCGCTAGGACAGCCGGCGCGACTGCCGCGCTCAAGTAGCGCCGGCCCGCGGCCACAGCTCGCAGCGCGCTCAGCAATTCGGCGGCGGCGTCGGTCTTTACCAGGTAGCCGGCCGCGCCCGCGTCGACCATCGCCTCGATCACGTACTCCTCATCGTCGTGCTGGCTCAGGATAACGACCTTGGAGGCTGGCGTTTCTTTGATCAGGCGATGGGCCGCGTTGAGGCCACCCACACCCGGCATCGCGACATCCAGCAACACGATGTTGGGCCGCGTGCGTGCGGCTTGCGCGATCGCCTCCTCGCCGGTTGCCGCCTCGCCCACGACGTCGCATTCGCGCTCCAGCACGGCGCGCAACGCTTCGCGAAACAGGCGATGGTCGTCGGCGATGAGGACGCTGATGCGCTCGGTACCCATCGCAAAGCTTGCTACTCCAATGGAATCTCGGCTACCAACCGGGTCATTCCGCGGTTCAGCTCGACCCTCATCGCACCACCCAGAAACTCCAGCCGCTCGGCGAGCCCGCCCAACCCCATCCCGGCCGCCGCCTGTGCGCGGGGTTCGATTCCGCGGCCATTGTCGCTGACCGTAAGGCGCGCGATACCGGCCTCTCGCTCGACCAGAATCTCGGCGCGGCTGGCGCGGGCATGACGGACTATATTGGCGAGCGCTTCACGCGCGACCTGGTAGCAAACCTGGCGCACACTCGCGGGCAGGCGATTGGCCGTTACGACGCCCCTGAACCGTGTATCCATCCCACCCGCGGCGAGGCGGTCAAGCTCGGTTCGCAGGGCCGCGCCGAGCGAGCGCTTACCCAGCTCCGCCGGGCGCAGTTCGCGCAATCGCACGCGCAGTTCGCCTTCCAACCGCTCGAAGATGGCGCGCGCTTCATCGCGCCCGCCCTCGAGCGCGAGCCGCGCGGCGGCGACAAGCTGGGCCTGGTCGTCGTGCAGATCGCGCGCGATTCGTGCGCGCTCTTCTTCGACCGCGCCGAACAGCCGCGCGCCCAGCGTGCGCACGAGTTCGCGCAGCCGCGCCGCATTCTCGGCCGCGGCCCATCCGGCGCATACCGGGCCAAGCCGCGCGGCCAGCGCCTCGGCGCGTGCGCGCGCGGCCGCCTCCAGGGGCTTGGCCGTGGCGAGCGCGATCGCGCCGCCCTCGAAGGGCACGCAGAGGTAGTCGGCAAAGTTCTTGAACAGGTGGTCTTCATGAAACGCGCCGGCCCGCCGTGCTCCGGCGCTGCGCACTACGGTCGCCCGCCGGCGTATCGCATCGGCGAGAGCGCTTTTCCCGTCAAGGCTGAATGTGGCGCTCAGCGTACGAGGGGAGACGGCGGCGACGCGAGGCGCAGCGGCGCCACCGTCGGCCACCGCCACGATCCAGGCGGCAAAGGGTCCGGTTGCCGCGAAAAGCTTGCCGAGACCGGGCCAGCGCTCGCGCGGCGCGAACTTGAGCGCGGTCGTGAGCGCACGCTCGACGCGCCCGCTGTCGCCGCGGTCGCGGCGCGCCGCCGCGCGCTCGGCGGCAAGCCGCTCCGTCGCGGTCGCCGCGCGATCGCGCCAGAACCATAGCGAGGCAGCCTCTTCGCTGAGTTCGATTTCGGCCATTGCCTGGCGGAGCACCAGGTCCAGCAGCGCTTCGCTCTGCGTCGGCGCCACGCCCTGCGCCACCAGCATCACGACGCTGGCGCGGGCCGTTGGCGACGCCGGGGAGGACGTGCCGTAGGCTTCGAAGCGGCCTGGCACGGGAATCGCGCGGCCGCATCGGAGCGCGACTTCCGCGGCGCTCATCCTGAGCATCGTGTTGCCGCTGCGTTCGTCGTCGGTCCCTTGGCGCGAGAGCATCCCGAGAATCGCCCACAACGACGGCTCCCACGCCGGGTCGGCGGGCGCGTGGATGCTGCCGGTTACCGTTGCGCGCTGCCACGAGATAAGACACGCACCGCCGCCGATAGCGGCGACCGAGAGCGTGGCAAGCGCGTTCATCCGGCCGGCGAGCGAGTTGGCTGGAACCGCTTCCGCACCGCTGCTGGCGCGGCTAAGCACCGATCGGTCGGTCACCGTCTCCCCTTTTTGCGGCGCGCGAACACGCCGGCTGACTGACACAAACCAGCGCGGCCGACTGACTAATGATGCGTCGAGTCGGCAGGCTGGCCGAGTTCCGCGCCGAGTTGCTGCATCTCGTTACCGAACTGGGCCCAATCGCCGGTCCGGAGCGCGGACAGAGCGCGATTGTAATGCATGCTGGCCCCTGTCAGGTCGCCCTTGCCGGCTGCCGGCGGCGCCGCGGCGTTGGAGGCCGTTGTGATGGTGACCGTTTGCGCCCCGGTGGAAGAGCCCTGCGAGATGGTTGGCGGCGGAACCTGGATCGGGCCGGTGAAGAGCGCGTTCAACGCGCTCGTAAGGTTACTACCCATCACGATACGGTCGCTATAGGCGGCGATGACGCGCTGCAATTCCGGCAACTGGCCGTTTTCGGCGCGAATATAGAGGGGCTCGACGTAGAGCAGGGCGTTCTCGATGGGGAACACCAGCAGGTTGCCGAGGATTACCTTGGATCCCATCTGATTCCACAACGAGTACTGTTGCGAGATGTCGGGGTTCTGATTGATACGCGCCTGGATCTGGTAAGGGCCATAGAACAGGCGATCTTTGGAGAAGGCGAACTCAAACAGATGGCCGTAATCAGTCCCGTCGCAGCGCGCAGCCAGCCACGAAATCATATTGTCGCGCACCGTGCCGCGGTTTTCCGGCACCATCGGCAGCATCAGTATGTATTCGTCGTGAGTTTCCCCGGGGAGCCGCATGATCACGTAGTAGGGCTGCATCGGGACGGTCTCGTCCGCGTAGTTCTCGCGCGGGAAACCCCACTGATCTTCGCGGTTGTAGAACACGGCCGGGTCGGTCATGTGGTAGGTGCGGTAGATGTCGGCCTGGATCAGAAAATAGTCTTCCGGATAACGGATGTGCTGGCGTAAATCCTCCGACATGGCCGACATCGGTTTGAACAGCGTGGGGAAGATGCGCTGCCAGGTCCGGATGATCGGATCGGCCGGATCGGCGACGTAGAAGTCGGTCGTGCCGTTGTAGGCGTCGATTACCACCTTGACCGAGTTGCGGATGTAGTTGATGCCTTCGGCGTTGCGCTGAGAGTAGGGAAAATGATCGCTGGTGGTGTAGCAGTCGAGAATCCAGACCAGATGGCCGTCGTGAAGTACCATGTAGGGGTCGCGGTCCTGACCCAGGAACGGCGCCAGGCGCGCGACGCGATCGCTGATGTTGCGCCGGATCATGATACGGCTGCCGTCGACAATGTTGCTGGTCATCAGCAGGTTGATGTCGCGGTAGAAGTAGCTGAACAGCAGCCGGCGTAACAATCCGCTGACCGGCACTCCGCCCGCGCCCTTGTAATATGAGTAGACATTATCGGCGCCCAGTGGATAGTCGAATTCGGGAGTGGCCGCCTTGACGATCGCGTAGCTGTCGGGCTCCTGGCCGAAATAGATGGCCGGTTGCGGGATTTTGAAGCCAACGTCGGACTCGGCCGGGATGTTCTTGATATAAAAGACCGGCAGTCCTTCGCTGTCCTTGGCGTTGACCGGACTCATCGTGAGGCCGCTGCCGTGGGTAAACTTGAGATGGCGGTTGACCCACGTCTGGGCGTTGTCGGGCAGCAGGGAGATGTTGAGCTCGCGGGGCGAGAGCATCACCTCCGTGTACTTGCCGTTAATCCAGTAGCGGTCGATGTCCACGTCCTGAAAATCGTAGTAGAGCCGGATTTCCTGCAACTGGCGATAGGTCGCCAGCAGCGGGCGTGGGTCCCATAGGCGGATATTGTTGACGGTGGGCGCGTCCTCTTCGAGCGATACTCGCGTGAGAGTGCCCTTGCCGTTGAATTGCCGCACGTCGACGCTGTCGAGGTGGTAGGCCATCCGGGTCAGCGCGATATTGCGCTCGATATATGGCTTTTCGACCCGTAGCTCGTCGGGCTTCACGTAAAGCTTTTCGATCACCGGCTGGAGCAGGTTGAGCAGGATCGCCGGTCCGAACAGCACGATCGCCGCGACGACCGGGAGCCTGAGCCCGCGCTGTCCGAGGTTGGCAAGGCTGACCGCGGCCGCTACCAGCGACAGCGCCACCAGCAGCCAGAGGCCCGGCTCCCATAGCGCGTGGTCGACGTAGCGCAGGCCGTAGACCACTCCATTGGTATGCAGCAGCAGCTCGGAGCGCGCGAGCCAATAGTTCACCGCGCGTTGCAGGAAGAAGACGGCGAGCAACACCGAGAAGTGCGCCGCCGCGCCGCGCGAGATGCGCGGCGGTGAATCGCGGAAGTCCATTGCGCCGCGCGCCCAGTAGACCACCCCCGTCACCGCCACGGTGAGGAATAGAATCAACATGAACAAGTCGCGCCAGTCCTCGAGCAGCGGCAGCGTGAAGACATAGAACGCGAGGTTTTTGCCGAAGGCTGGATCAGTATGGCTAAAGGGCGCCGCGTAAAGCCCTTTGAGGTAGGTGTCCCACGACGACGCCTCACCCGAAGCGGCGAACAACCCGAGCAACGCCGAAGCCGCAACCACCAGCAGCCGCCAGGGAATTCGGTCGCCTAGAGCGCGAATCAGCTCGGGCAGATTGACCTCGGTCATCTCCTCGGAACGGCGCACGATACGCAGCCGTTCGCGTTCCTGGCTCAGGCTTAGCGCGGCGAAGCCGCTCGCGCATATCGCGACGAAGGCGATGAACCATACCGCCGCGAAAATAGCGATTTGGGCGCCAAGCTGAGTCAGAAATACCGAGCGATAGCCGAGCACGCCGAACCACAGCAGGTCGACCAGCATCTCGTCGGCGAGTCCCAGTACAATCAGGGCTACGATAATGATCGCGGCGAGGCCGAACAGGATAATCCGCGGTCGCATTCGCATCTATGTAGGCTCCTCGCGCTAGGCGCCGCGCGCGACGTTGCTCACGTGCTCGCGCACCACGTCGGGCGGGCACAGCCAGATGAAGATCTTGAGGCAGATGAAACCGACCAGGATCCAATCGAGTTCGCCGATGATCGGGATGAAGTCGAGTTCCAGCAGCGGTGGCGAAATCAGCGCGAGTACACCGAAGAATGGCACTGCCTTGGCGAGCATGGAGACCCGCGCGTCGTGCATCAGGCGCCAGAACACGCGAACGAACTGCGGCAAAAACATTATAAGCCCGCGGATCTGCAGCGGGCCCATTAGTTGCATTCTGAGGAGTCGGCTAAACACGGCTTGGTCTATCCTTTATACTCCACCGGGGCGTTTGGCCCAAGGTCAGTGGATTGAGCGAGCAGTGGGCGCCAATCTGCTACAGTGACGCGCAGAACGCAGAGGAGGGCTCGCGGGTGAAACGGCACATGTCGATGGGCGACTTTCTGGTCGCCTATCTCCGCAAGATCGGCGCAACTCACGTTTTCGGCATCCCGGGCGACCTCGCCCTCAAGCTGTTTTTCGCGCTCGGCCGGCGTGAGGGGCCGCAAATCCTTACCTTCTCGCATGAACCAGGTGTCGGTTTCGCCGCCGACGGATACGCGCGCGCCGCCGGCAAGATCGGCGTCATTTGTGTGACCTACGGCGCCGGCGGGCACAACATGGTCAACCCGGTGGCGGGCTCGTTTTCCGAGCGCGTGCCCTTGCTCATCCTGTCCGGAGGACCGGGGGAGGAAGAGCGCAAGCTGGGCACGCTGATTCACCATCAGGCGCGCGAGATAGAGTCCCAGCATCGCATTTACCAGGAAGTCACGTGTGCCTCGGCCGTGCTGACCGATCCCCGGCGCGCCGCGATGCAGCTTCACGACGTGGTCCGCGCGATCTGGGCCGAGCAGCGCCCGGGTTACATCGAGATCCATCGCGACATGGTCGACCGCGAGATCGAAGTGCCCGACGAAATTATCGAATGGGACGGTCATCTGCACTTTCACGAATCCGACGCACGCCATGTGGAGGAAGCGGCGCGCGAGACCGCCGCGATGTTCAACGAAAGCCGCAAGCCGGTGCTGATCGCCGGTATCGAGATTCATCGCTATAAGGTCGCGCGAGATCTGGTCGAGTTGGCCGAGCAGATGGGCGCGCCGGTAATGACGACGGTACTCGGCAAGGGCGCCTTCCCGATGGACCATCCTCTCTATATGGGCGTCCACGTAGGGCCGATAAGCCCTCCGCCGATCGTCGAGCGGGTGGACGAGGCGGACTTTGTGCTGAACCTCGGCTGCTTGAAGACCGACATGAACTTCGGCAATCGCCCGCCCCATAGTATCGAAAGCAAGTCGGTATGGGCGGCTGACCGGCGGGTCGACGTAAAGTACCACAGTTACATGAACGTCGGCGTGGGCGATTTCGTGCGCGCGCTGCACAGGCAGAGCATCCAGCGCCACGAAGAAACTATCCACTATGCCGATAACCTGCGCGAAGCCGTCGGCGCGCGAGGGCGCCGGTGCGCCGCTGCGGGTCGGCGAAATTCTCAAGATAGTCAACGAGTTCCTGGCCCTGCACAAGCGCTACATGGTGGTAGCCGAGGCGGGCGACATGCTGTTCGGTGGACTGGACGTACGCGTGCCGCACAATGGAACGTATCTGGCGCAGGGGTTTTATGCCTCGATGGGTTTCGCGATTCCGGCCGCGCTGGGCGCGCAAGTCGGGTCCGGGATGCGCCCGATCGTGCTCTGCGGCGACGGCGGCTTCCAGATGACCGGCCCGGAAATCTCGCATGCGCCGCTCATTGGCCTCAATCCGATCGTGGTTCTCATCAACAATGGCGGATGGGGCATCTTCCGGCCGGTGGCGAGCGAGCGGCGCGACCTGCTCGATATCCCGCCGTGGCCGTACGCGCGCCTGGCCGAGGCCTGGGGCGGGGCTGGATTCGATGCGCACAATCCGGATGAACTGCGCAGTGCCCTTGAAGACGCGCATCGCGGCAGCAATTTCGCGATCATCGACGCCAGGATCGGACGCGACGATCTATCGCCGGTGACGATGAAATACATCCAGGCCGCCGCCGAGCGCTCCCAGGCGCCGCCGGCTGAACGCCGCAACAGCGGCGGCCATCACGGACGCTCGCGTTCCTGATTCGTGCGCGAGATATTTTCGCCGATGGGCGACTACGAAAATCTATATCGCGACTTCCGCTGGAACGTGCCGCAGCACTTCAATTTCGGAGCGGCGATCGACGCTTTCGGCGCTGAGCCGGGCCGCCCCGCGATCCTGTGCGAGGACCGGGACGGCAATCGCGCGCGCTTGTGCTTTGCCGACATTCGCGAACAGTCCAATCGTATCGCCAACGTGCTGGCGGGCCTTGGGATCAAACCGGGAGACCCGGTGATAATCGCGTTGCCGCGCATCACGTTGTGGCAGGCAGCCTACGTCGGCGCGCTCAAGGCCGGAGCGATCGTAATCCCGTGCGGCGCCGCGCTGCGCGATCAGGATCTCGTCCTTCGCGCTAATCATTCCGGCGCGGTCGCGATCGTCGCCACGATCGAAAACGCCGACCTGGTCGGCGACCTGCGCAACCGATGTCCCACGCTCAAGCACTATATGGTCGCGGGCAGCCCGCGCAGTGGATGGCTCGGGATGCGGGACTCGATGGCAAGAGCGTCGGGCAGATTCTCCGCGGTGCGCACGGCGGCGAGCGATCCGGCGATTTGCCTCTATACTTCCGGCACCGCGTTGGAACCCAGGGCGGTGCTGCATAGCCACGCCTCCATCTGGTCTCATCGTTACACGGGCACTCATTGGCTCGACGTGCGGCCGGGCGAACTGCACTGGTCCACCGCGGACACGGGAGGGGCCGGCGCGGGACACAGTTTGCTGTTCGGCCCGTGGATGAATGGTGTGACGACCTTCATGTACAACGGCGGTCTCGATCCGAAAAAGCAACTGGAGTTACTCAAGCGCTATCCAATCTCGACGCTGTGCGCGACGCCCGCGGAATATCTGGAGCTGATGAAGGGTGATCTCGAACGCCGGGAACTCCCGGCGCTCCGCCATTGCACGGCCACCGGCGAAGCACTCAGTGCGGAAATCGCCGGAAGCTGGCGCGATCGTTTGGGGCTCATGATCCATGACGGGTACGGGCAGACCGAGACTGGCATCGTCGTGGCCAACATGCCGGGGATGGAGGTGCGCGCGGGCTCGATCGGGCGGCCGCTACCCGGCTATGACGTTCGCGTGCTCGGCTCCGCGGAAGAGGAGGCGGGCGTTGGCGAGGTAGGCGAGATCGCGATCAGGATGAACCCGGAACGCCCGCCGTCGCTCTTGCTGGAGTATTGGAAAAATCCCGAAGCGAACGCCGCAGCGTTCCGTGGCGATTACTACTTCACTGGCGACCTGGCCTTGCGCGACAGTGACGGCTATCTATGGTTCAGCGGTCGCGCTGGCAAGCCGAGTCCTTCGGCTGCCCAGGACCGCCAAGGGCAAGATCCGGATCGGTGAACTGCGCGAAGCCGAAAAGGCGCGCACTCCCGAGCGCTAACCGGCTTTATTTGCGGGTTCGCGTTCCAGCATGTTGAGCTTGCCCGCGAAATCCTCGAGGTCGACTTCCGTGGTCTCGAGTAGCCGCGCCACCATTCCCCAGAAACCGATCGAAAGGATCAGCTCGACCAGTTCCGAAGTGCCGAGATGGCTTTTCAGCGCCTCGAGCGTTTGCTTGCGCCCCTTGACGTTGCGCGTGACCTCGTCGGTCAGCGTGAGCACCAGCCGCTCGACCTCGTCGAAGCACTTTGTGCCCTCCCAGCTTTCCATCGCCGCCATCTGTTCATCGCTGACTCCGCAAGCCTTGGCGATGGGCACGTGCTGGGTCCATTCATAGATCGAGCCGGTAAGTTTGGCGGTGCGCAGGATCGCGATCTCGCGCAGCTTGCCGTTGAGCTTCGCGCGGGTCAGCAGCGAGTGGCCCAGGCGCGAGAAATTCTGGAACACCGGATCGCTGCTGTTGGCGATCATCCGCGCAACATTCATCTTGCGCGGGGTATTGCCCAGGATTTCACGGGTTTTTTCGGAAGCCTTGGATTCGTCGACGTACGGTAGCAGCGCCATCGCGGCTGTTCCTCCATTTCGCTTGCCGCCCCGGATCGTGTTGTCGCGGCGGATGCCGCGCCGGCGCGGATAGGGCGAAGCCTAGTCCTGCGGTACGCGGCGATGCAAACGAGGGTGCGGCGGAAGGACGCTCGCGCGGGGATCAGGCTTGGGCGTCAGGGCCAGGCGCCGTTTGATGCGTCCACCAGTGGACGAGATAGGCGGCCAAAGCGATCAGGGCCACGCCGATTGCAATCCATCGCGCGCCCCAGTGGACAAGCCCGACTGCGCGCCAGATTTCGTCACCCAGCAAATATCCGATCGTCACCATCAGCGAGCACCAGACGAGCGCCCCCATCACGTTCCATCCCAGAAACCGTAGAAACGGCATCCCCGCCGCTCCCGCCATCGGTCCCGCCAAAAAGCGCGCGCCCGTGATGAAACGCGCCATGAAGACCGCCTTGCTGCCGTGCTGATCGAAGAACAGGCGCAGGCGCGCGATGCGCACGCGTACGAACTCGAATCTCGAAGCCAGGCGCTCGAGGAGATGCTGCCCGCCCGTGCGTCCGATCAGGAAACCGCTGCAGTCGCCGATAACCGCGCTCGCCACCGCCACCGCATATACCCATTCGAGATCGAGCAGACCATGAGCGGCGAGGAAGCCGGCGGCGATGAGCACGCTTTCCTCGGGCACCGGCACGCCGAGATTGCCGATGAACACGAAGAGAAAGATGCCGAGGTAACCCCAGTCCGCGAGCAGAAAGGAGAGGTCAGCGGGGTTGGTGAGATAATGCATCAGCGGTTCGAGTTTCGCGGCCGCGCCATCCCCCCTCTGGTCGTTCAAGCTTGCCCGAATCGGCAAGCCAAGGTAAAGGCCGCGCCGCGCGGGCTCACCCGGCGAGTCCGAGCTAACGTAGTCTCGTCAATTTTCTCCAGCGGCGCTCGTCACGCCCGGATCTAGCTATCGCGACTGGAGAGATCGGGGCGACCCGGTGCAGTCGGGAATTTGATCGGACGGCCGTTGAGCAGCCATACCCCGTCCTTGAAGGCCGCACGGCAGACGTAGTTGGAGCCGTCGCGGATCAGAATGCCGCTCTGCTGCAATTGTTTGATCTGGTCCGGTTGGGCAAATTGCGTGAGGAAGTCGGGCGGTATGTCCAACTCGGCTGACGCATGTCCATACTTATTCCACGCCTGGGCGACCATCCCCTTGCGATCGGGATTGCCGGCTTTCATCAGCGGATCGTTGGCGAGGTCGGGAGAGATTCCGAACGTGGATTTGCCGACCGCGTCGCCGTCGGGGCTAGCGGCGTGCAGATTGACGGACAAAACCGGCGATTCCTTCACTATCGCAACGAACAGGTCGATCATTTTTTCCTGAAGCATCTGCGACTGCGCCTGCTGGGCGGCCGCCGTGTGCGAAATCGAGGCGACCGCGCTTTTGAATTGTTCGATCGGCTCCGGCGGGATGTTGTCGATTTCGGCCGCCAGGCTGATCGGGCCGAGTTTCAAAGGGCCGCTCGCGATACTTCCTACCGACAAGGTCTGGCGCGCTTCGAGGCGGTCATTCAGGATCATCGTGAAGGCCGAAAGTCCGACGTCCTGCACCACACCGCTGACGGAGCCGTGCATGCCACTGCCGACGATGTTGTAGTTCACGCGGCCTATGTTGAACGTTCCATCGCCAAGCCACAGTCCGCTGCCGTGGCGATGTGATTCGCCGCGGATCGTCAGGTTCGCAAGCCCGGCTTCACCGAATGCGCCCGCGGCGCTTATGCCCGGAACGTCACCGAATACCGAATATGCGTTGCGCGAAAGATGCACTTCGGCGTTGAAGCCGCCGAATTTGGTGCTCAATCTATGTGCCGGATCGGCGCGATCGGTCGCTCCGCGAGACATATAGGTGTCCATCGCCCCGCTCATCCAAACGACCGTCGATATGACGATTGGCGCATCACCGAAGATCCTGTCGAGGGTGTCCTGCAGACTCGGGGGTGGATCGGTGTCGACAATCGCGGCGACCGGGAACGCGACGTGCCATCCGTTGTAAAACCCGAGCGGACCGTGATGCACGTGTTGTACGAAAGTCGCCGTGCCGCGTGCCGTCATGACGCTGACGGTGGCTTGCGAGGAGAACCATCCGCGCCGGTACGAGTCGAGCCTCACGGCATGGCTCGCGCCGGCCAGTTGAGCGATCGAGTCGAGATAGACCTGCTCGGCACGCCCGCCGAACAGTGCCGGAACCAGGATCACAACGCCGAGACATAGAGCAACGACGATGTACGCCGTGCGTGCCTGCCCGCGGACGCCGGGCAACTTGGATGCGAGCATGGTAATAAGGGCTATCAGCCGAAACTTGCCCGAACAAGGTGAATTGATCATTCCGAGGCGACCGCGAGTATCCGGCGCGCAACTGAAAACTGTCCCGCGACGCGACACGAGGCAATTTACCGCCGCGAGCATTGGCCCTCTGTCGGTAAAATGCTCTATTGGGTAGAAATAGGTTTTCGCAAGAAAAGATTCATCCATCGCGGCGCGGCGCGCCGCTCCATCGATCGCTGAGGAGGAACGCATCATGGCTTTGGCGGGACAAGTAACCAATCCCGAACACTTGGAAGGACGCGACCTGACTTTCCAGAGCGACGGCACCGCGATCGGCGCATACCTGGTAAGGCCGCGTGAACCGGGTTCCTATCCTGGCATCATTGTGATTCACGAGGCTTGGGGCGTACTCGAGCATATCCGCGACGTGGCGCGGCGTTTCGCCAACCTCGGCTATATCGCCCTCGCGCCCGACCTTTACACACGAGTCGGCGCGCCCACGCCCGAGGATCCCATGAACATCGTGTTCAGCCGGATGCTGGCGCTGTCCGATAAGCAACTGGTGCGCGATCTCGACCAGGCCGCGAGCTTGCTCGCCGCGCAGCCCGGAATAACCGGCAAAATCGGTTGTGTCGGATTCTGTATGGGCGGCCGCACCACGCTGCTCTACGCGTGCAGCAGCAACCGCCTTAGCGCGGCGATCGATTGCTGGGGCGGATTCGTCACCGGTGACGTGCAGCCGGTCACGGCGGAGCGTCCTACGCCGATCGTCGACCTGGTACCGGGTTTGAGCTGTCCGCTTTACGTGGTTTGCGGCGAGGAAGACGCCAGTCCGTCGCCCGCCCAGGTTGAGGTATTGCGCGAGCGTCTCGAGAAGGCCGGCAAAACCTTCACCATCGACATGTTCAAGAACGCGGGACACGCCTTCTTTGCGGATTACCGGCCGAGTTACCGCGAGAAGGCGGCCTTCGAGCTCTGGCCAAAAATGGCGTCCTTCTTCGATACGCATCTCAAGGGCAAAAAGTAAGGCGGCCGCGACACACTGAAACTGACGGGTTGTGCGCCCCTCCGGGATGGAGAGAAGACGCGATGCCAGAGCCGTATGCGCTCACGCTCACCGAGGCCGCCCGTTTGGTCCGCGATCGTAAGCTGTCGGCGGCCGAGTTGGTCGATGCGTCGTTGGCGCGCATCGACCGGCTCGACGGCGCGATCAAGGCATGGGCCGCGATCGATCGCGCGCGTGCGCGCGGCGCCGCCGCCGAGCTCGATCGGGAAGCTCGGGAGGGGCGCTTTCGCGGGCCGCTCCACGGCGTGCCGGTCGGAATTAAGGACGTCTTCTATACCGCGGGGCTTGCGACGGAGGCCGGCTCAAAGGCGCTCGCCGGCTTCGTTCCCGACTACGACGCCGAAGCGGTGGCGCGGCTTGAACGCGCTGGTGCGATCATCCTGGGCAAACTCGTCACCACTGAATTCGCGTTGCTGGATCCCGCCGCCACGCGCAACCCGTGGAACCTGGAGCATACTCCCGGCGGCTCCAGCAGCGGCTCGGGCGCCGCGGTGGCGGCGAGAATGTGCTACGCGGCGATCGGCTCACAAACGATTGGCTCGACGATCCGTCCAGCTTCGTACTGCGGCATCGTTGGGATGAAACCGAGCTACGGACGGATCAGCCGCTACGGGATGGTGCCGCTGGCGCCGAGCCTCGACCACGTCGGAATTTTCGCGCGCTCGGTTACCGACGCGGCCGCGATGCTGCAGGCGATGGCCGGAGAGGATCCGCGCGACGCGGCGAGCCGCCCGGTCGCGACCGACGACTATATCCACGCAGCGGCGCAGCCGGCGATGCCGCTGCGGATCGCGCTGATGCCCAAAGCATTCGACGATCGCGCCGCCGTCGAGGTGCGGTCGGCCGTCGCCGCGGCCGTCGCCAGGCTCGCCGCCGCCGGAGCGCGGATCGAGACCGTCGAAGAGCCGCCGAGTTTCGCGTACGCCGCGGCGAGCACCATGCTCCAGTTGGCCGCCGAGGCCGCCGAGGTTCATCGCGAACGCTTCGCTGAAAAGAAGGATTTTTACGGGCCGAAGATTCGCGAGTTCGTCGAGCGCGGCCTCGATACGCCCGCCTGGGAATACATCCGCGCGCTCGAGTTACAGAAGCGCTTTCGTCGCGAGGTCGACCGTATCCTGCTGGGCTTCGACGCGATTCTGACGCCCGCCACGCCTGCGCCCGCGCCCGCCGGAATCGGCTCGACCGGCGATCCTTCGTTCAACTTGCCGTGGAGCTTGAGCGGGCATCCCGTGGTTTCATTGCCGTGCGCGCTGGCACCTTCGGGATTACCGATAGCAATTCAGCTCACGGGCGCCGCGCTCGAAGAGGGCCGGTTGCTGAGCCTCGCGCGATGGTGCGAAGAAGTTTTGGCTTTCGACGCGCTGCCACCGATGGCGCCGATATGAAGTGGCTCTCGCGGCCGCTCGGTGGCCGTCATCCCAATAGCTTCCCGGCCGCTTCGAGGATCGTGCGGAGGCCGCTCTCCTAGTTTTTCGTTGAAAAGATCGCCGCGCGCCGCCGCGCGATCGATGATGCGCCGCTACTTCAAAGCGCGCATCGAGAAACCCCGCTCGTTATAGCAGAGCAGAGAGCGCTTGCCCTGGAGCGTAGTCTCGAGCACGACCTCGCGTCCCCACAGGCGCGCCACGTAGGCCAGCGTTTTCTCGCCGTATTCGAGCTGGAGGTCGCGCCCCTCGTGACTGTGCTTGAGATAGAGCGTGCGGTTCTGACCGAAGTCCGCGTCCTCGACCTTGATCACCGGGATCGAGGAGGCGCCGACGTTGCGGATTAGTGTTTCTTTGACCTCGCGCCAGCCTTCTTCGTCGGAGACCTTGTCGACCACCAAATCGTCGCCGCGGGCCTCGTACTTGAACAGGTCCATCTCGCGCATCAGGTCCTCGGTCAGGAAGCGGCGCAAAAATGAACTGTCGCGCTCGGCCTCGCGCACCTCGAAGATCTTGGCGTCGCCGCTTTTGGTCGGCGGCCCGTCGCGCTTGATCTCCTCGGGCGTCGGATTGGTGTGGCGACGATGG
Organism: uncultured delta proteobacterium; assembly: GCA_963755905.1. Classification (GTDB taxonomy): domain Bacteria; phylum Desulfobacterota; class Binatia; order Binatales; family Binataceae; genus JAKAVN01. Next base: position 575,879 of record CAVWLM010000001.1, on the reverse strand, counting down.
ATATCCTCCCAGATCTTAAACCCGAGGAAGTAGGGGTTGATCTGGCCGGGAATCGGACGCACGACCTGGTTGTGGCGCACGATAAATTCCAGGTGCAGCCCCTGGTCGAGATTGAGCGACTCCACGATCCGCTTGTGCCAGTAGCTCGCCCATCCTTCGTTCATGATCTTGGTCTCGAGCATGGGCAGGAAGTATTTCGCTTCCTCGTCCACGATGGTGAGCAGATCTTTTTCCCATTCGGCGAGAAACGGGTTGTGGTCGCGGATGAACAGCAGCAGGTCCTCGTCGGGCTCGACCGGCACTTTGCGGACGTCGGGCTCGTGAACCTCCTCACGCGCGTGGATGCGGTAAAAGGGATCGGTCCTGGGATGCGCCGCTTCCACCAGGCGCTCGAGCTGCTCGCTGTGGCTGAGTTTCCGGATCGCCAGGTTGCGCCGGCATTGCCAGCTCAACGCATGCGCCGCGTCGAGCATGTATTCGACCTTCTCGATGCCGATCGAGGGGTCCTCCGCGTAATGCCGCACGCGGAGCGCGTGAGCCTTGAACAGCTCGATGGTCAGGGAAGCGCGGGTCGAGCGATAGGTGAAATTGTTCTTAAAAAAATCGTTATGGCCGTAGACGTGCGCGATGGTCAGTATCTGGAGCAGCAGAGTGTTGTCGCGCATCAGATAGGCGATGGCCGGGTCCGAGTTGATGACCATCTCGTAGGGCAGGCCGCTGACGCCGTGGTCGTACAGCGTCTTGAGCTTTTCGTAAGACTTGCCGTACGACCAGTGCGGGTAATGCGAAGGCATCCCCGAATAAGCCATGTAGCCGAGCATCCCGAAGTGGTCGCACAGTTCGAACTCCTGCGTGAAGCAGTCGAGCCCGAACTCAGCGACCTTGTCGCGGATGCGCGCGTCCCATTCGACCAGGTCCTTGAGTTCGTAGTTCGCCATCTTAAGTTTCGATCTGAGGCTATCCTTGTTCCGGACGATCTTTCTGCGATCTGGACGATCTTTCCGCCGGATTATTCTTTGATCCGATCTTTGGCCAGGAAGGCCTTGAAGGAGGGCCAGATGTCCTCCTTGCGCTCGATCAACACCGAGTGGAAGTTGGACGCTTCCAGGCGCCGGAACACGTTGAGCATCGACGATTCATAGTAGCGCGATCCCAGCGGTTTGATCTCGCCGTAGCCGAACAGGTTGCAAAGCTCGGACAAGTCCTTGGCCGACTTGAGCGCCGCCGGATTGTCGGAGTCGAAATTGTCACCGTCCGAACAATGAAATGCGTAGATGTTCCAGAGCGAGGGATGATACCGCTCGTTGATGATTTCGAGCGCCTTCAAGTAGCCCGACGAGATGAAAGTGCCGCCGGCCTCGCCCTTGTGGAAGAATTCTTCCTCGGTAACTTCGCGCGCCTCCGTATGATGCGCGATGAAGACGATTTCGACGTTGCGGTAACGCGTCGCGATGAACTGGTAGAGCATGAAGAAAAAGCTCCGCGCCAGGTACTTCTTCATCGTATCCATCGAGCCCGAGGTGTCCATGATGCACATCACGACCGCGTTGGACTCTTCCTTCGTGTCGGTCTCGACGTGGCGATAGCGTAAATCGTCCTGATGAAAAGGAAAGCGGCGCTCCGGCGTTTCTTCCGCTATCGCCTCTTCACCGCCGGTATCGGCCTGGAGTTCGGCGGCTTCCGCCTCCGCGAGCGCGCGCTCGGCCGCATGGCGATGGCGCGCCGCAAGGATCCGCATCACGCGCTGGCGCGCGGTGCGGCGCTTGTCGAGCCGGATGCGGATGCCGACGTGGCGGTAGCCCTTGCGTTTGAACAGGCGATCGGAAGGAATCTGGCGCAGCGCTCGGCGCTCGAGGTTGGGCAGTTCCAAATCCTCGAACATGATCTCAATCAATTCGTCGAGCGTGACGTCGGTCTCGTAGTAGTCGATGCCGGGGCGATTGCCGGCCTGGCCATCACCTTTACCCTGGCCGTCCTTGCCGGTTTTGCCCACGACCTGGCCGGGACGCGTGTCGCCCTCGCCCTGGCTGGCACCGGGCGCGTTCTCGCCATAGATGAATCGGTACTCTTTGATGCCGCGCAGCGGCACCTTGATGACGCGGTCGCGGTCTTTGCCGATGATCGATTCTTCGGCGATGATGTCCGCGATATTTTCGCGAATCGACTCGCGTACTTTCTGGCGATGGCGTGCGCGATCACCCGCCGAGCGGTCGGAGTGCTCCGCGTCGGAGCGGTTGTATTCGCGAAAGATGCTTTCCAGCGGCGGCATTTGTTTGCCTGTCATCCTGAGCGAAGCGAAGGATCGGCGTCCGTCGTTTCAGCTAGCATTTTGCCTGTCATCCTGAGCAAAGCGAACGGTCGGCGTCCGTCGTTTCAGCTAGCATTTTGCCTGTCATCCCGAGCGAAGCGAAGGGTCGGCGTCCGTTGTTTCAGCTAGCATTTTGCCTGTCATCCTGAGCGAAGCGAAGGGTCAGCGCCTGTCGTTTCAGCTAGCATTTTGCCTGTCATCCTGAGCGAAGCGAAGGATCGGCGCGAAGCGATTTCTTTTCATCTAACCAGCTTCTGCTCAAATCCTGCCAGCGCGGATTCGCTGACTCGATGAGGGCCAGTTTTTTGGCGCGCAGCCAACCCTTGATCTGTTTCTCGCGGGCGATGGCTTCCTGCACGTTTGTGCTTTCCTCGAAATAAACCAGCTGGTCGAGCGAGTAACGGGCTGTGAATCCGCTGAGCAGCTTGTGCTTGTGCTCGAAGATCCGTCTCATCAGATCATTCGTCATGCCAACATACAGGACATGGGTGCGATTGCTCATGACGTACACGAAATACTGTCCTTGAGGCCGCCGGGGCATCGCTTCGCGTTGATTCTTCGCTGCGCTCAGAATGACAGCAAAGAGGGCCCACCTTTACCTTCAAATACTGTCCTTGAGGCCGCCGGGGCATCGCTTCGCGTTGATTCTTCGCTGCGCTCAGAATGACAGCAAAGAGGGTCGCACCTTTACCTCAAATACTGTCCTTGATGGCCGCCGGCGCATCGCTTCGCGTTGATTCTTCGCTGCGCTCAGAATGACAGCAAGCGCTCGCCTCTCCTTTACCTCAGTCTTTCCAAAGGTTGTTGGCGGCGTATTTGAGCACCACGTCGACGCACGATTCGCAGTAGCCGTTCTCGAGCAGGTTGCGCACCATCGCGCCGTATTTCTCAGCCTGCTCTTCGTCGCGGGTGCGAGCCTTGGTGATGATCCTCGAGATGTCACGCACCGAGGTCATCAGCTTTTTCTCGATCGCCTCTTTGAGCGGCTCGTAGCTGCGATAGCTGACTTTTTCGCCGCGCCGCGAGGTCGACCACAGATACGCGATCACTTCCTGTCGAAAGCCGTCGGCGGTCGAACCGATGATCGCAATTTGCTCTTCGATCGATTTCAGGAAGCCTTCGTCCGGCGGCAGCTCTTCCTTGGTATTGCGATCACGTACCTTGGTCTTGTTGACGTAAGCTTCGGCGTGATCGAGATAGTTCTGGAACAGCGCCTCGGCTTGCTCCTGGTAAGAGTAAACGAAGGCGCGGGTGATCTCTTTTTCGAGCAGGTCGAGGTATTCCTTGTGCAGCGTGTCCTGCAGGAACTCGAGGTACTGCTTGCGGCTGTCGTCGGGCAGGTCGCCCTCCTTGACCATTCCGATCAGCGCCTCGCGCACGTTGATCGGATTGATGCAGTTGCCGCTGACGTTATCGGAGAGCGCGTTATCGAGCGCCTTCATGATGAAGCGGGTCGAGATGCCTGACATCCCTTCGCGCTTGGCGTCTTCCTTGAGCTCGGCGACGTCGATCTTCTTGGTTCGTCCCTTTTCGACCACCTCTTCGCCGTTGTACAGCCGCAGCTTGGTCATCAGGTCGCACTTCGAGGTCGGCTCGAGCCGCGAGAGCATCGCGAACATCGAGGCCAGCTCGAGCGTGTGCGGCGCGACGTGGGCGCGGAAGTCCGAATTGCGGATGATCTTCTGGTAAATCTTCACTTCCTCGGACAACCGCAGGTTGTAAGGCACCTTGATCACCACGATTCGATCGAGGATCGCTTCGTTGGTGTGGTCGGCCTTGAACTTCTGCCACTCGGCCTCGTTGGAATGCGCCAGGATGCAGGTATCGACGTAGACCATGCCGTGGCGGCCGGGCGCCGGGATTACCTTCTCCTGCGTCGCGGTGATCATCGCGTGCAGATACTCGGTCTCGTTCTTGAACACCTCGATGAACTCAACCAATCCGCGATTGCCGACGTTGAGCGCGCCGTTGAGTTCGAGCACTCGCGGATCGCCTTCGGAGTATTGGTCGAGCTTGGAGATGTCCTCCGAGCCGATCAGCACGGAAGTGTCCTGGTTATTGGGATCGACCGGCGGCACCACTCCGATACCGGTGCGGTTGCGCTTGGAGAAGTTGCGCGTTTCAATCGGCACTTCCTCGTAGCGCTGGCCAAACTCCTCTTTGAGCCGGTAGCGGCATACCGGGCACAGGTCGCCTTCGATATGCACGCCGAGCATCTTCTCGAACTCGCGCCGCAGATGGCGCGGTATCAGATGCAGCGGCTCCTCGTGCATCGGGCAGCCTTCGATCGAGTACACCGCGTTGGCCTGCTCGAGGCCGCGCTGAACGCGCTCGACCAGCGAACTTTTGCCCGAGCCCACCGGCCCCATCAGGTACAGTACCTGGCGGCTCTCTTCGCCCTTGAGCGAAGCCGAATGGAAGTAACGCACGAGCTGAGCGATGGTGCGCTCGATACCGAAGAACTCGTCGGCGAAGAAGTGGTAAACCTTCACCGGCTCGTCCTTGTAGAGCCGCTTCGTGCGAGGATCGTCGGATTCCTGGATATTGTGCGTGCCGCTCGAGATGATCAGGTCGTAAATGCGCGCGTGGGAGAGCTTGGTGAACGTGGGATCGGCCTTCACGATCTCCAGATACTCGAGCAGGGTTCCACGCCACTGCTTCGATTCGCGCGAGGCCCGGTCTTGCTTGATCACGCGCTCAAAGTCGTTAACTGCGGTCATCAGCAGACTCCTTGTCTGAGCAAATACCTACGGAGAATGTTCGGAAGAGAAGGGAACAGGCGGGACAATTATTTGGTTGATGCGCATCCCTATGCGATAGAGCATAACCTAACTCGCAAACCGATCAATGCATCGCCTCGTTTAAATTCATCGCGCGAGGCCAGTTGTCCACAAGATAGTACTATCCGCTCCCGCCAACATTATCCACTGTCGAGCGCGAGTAAGCGAGAGCCCGGTTAAAGTTGCGAACCTTTTAAAAATCCGCGTTTCATGTCCTCAGTTTGGCTCCTCTTTAGCGATTGCTTCGGACTCCAGGGACGGCATCGGAATCGACTCGCCCAGTGCGAGGCGTCCGCGATCGTTGCGCACCTGCGCCGCCAACACTCGATCGTCGTGCGCGAACGACACCCACCATCCGCCCGCGACCGCGCGTCCCAGGTAATCCGCCTTGACCTCCATCGTGCGCAACGCGTCGAGATCGTAGGCCTGATTCCACGGACCCCTCATGTGCGCTCGCGTAGGCACGATATCCGCGAGGTGCACGAAACATCCGCCATCATCGGCGCGCACTTGCACGATCTGATGGTCGGAGGTGTGACCGCCGGTCACAAGGATGTCCAGCCCAGGCATCAACTCAGTGTCGCCCTCCAGCGGTTCTAGTGAATTTCCGATCGGCGCAAGGCACTCCGCCAGATGACGATACGCCGCGCGCAACCGCTCGTTGCCCGACGCTCGCGCGATCTCCAACTCGCCCCGCTGCACCATCACCTTAGCTCGCGGAAACGCCGCCTCCAGCACGCCCGACGGCCGGCGGCGCACGATCCCTCCGCAGTGATCGAAGTGCAGATGCGAGAGCACGACGTGCGTCACGTCACCGGGCTCCATCCCCAGGGCTTTGAGTCCGTCCTGCAACCATCCCTCGCCGTGATCAAAAATCTTGCGTTCGACCGAACTCAGGCGATTGCCGATTCCGGTGTCGACCACCACCGCGGCGCCGCCGCGCATGATAAGCGGGCAGGTCAGGTTGAGCCGGATGCGGTTGCGGTCGTCCGCCGGATGGTCGCGCTGCCATAACTCGCGCGGCACCACTCCAAACATGCATCCACCGTCGTTGCGCCACAGCCCATCGCTGAGCAGCGCAATTTCGAATTCTCCGACTCTGATTTTAACCGGCACGTCCAATTTATTTCACCGACGCCTGCCGCTCTCGAATCTCATGCACTTCCTGCCAGCCACAAACCGAGCATCAGCGCTATCGCTCCCATCGCTGCCATCGAGCCGTACAGCCACACGAGCCGCCGTGCGCCATCCGCCGGCGCGGCGGAACCGGATCGACCCGCCGCTCCCCAGGCCAACGCCAACGCTGCCGCCATCCCGCACAGCAGCAGCAACTTCGCGCCGAGCACCTCCACGAACGTGGCCGGGAGATTGAAATGATGCTCGCGTGCGACGAACGTCAGGTTGGCGATTCCGCTAAGCGGCAGAATCGCAATCGCCGCCAGGTTTAGCCGGTTGAGGACGGGCGCGACGCGAGAGGTGAACCCCGCGCGCTCGGTTTCGGTGGACGCGCCGGCGGCCAGCACGAAACTCAGGCTGACCGCGACCCACATGGCGCCGCACAGCACATGAATCCATAGAAAAACAGTCCTCACAATCGTTGACCGGCCCGCGCGCAACGCCCGCCTAATCTTCCGTGCCGTCCGCGCCGCGTCTCAGACTAGCGAAGGCGCCGCGGTTGTTGAAATCGGGATTTTGCACTAACAGAAAGATAGTTGCGCCGGACTGTTCCGTCAGCATGGCGCACAGTTTCCTACGCGAAGCCCGAGCGGTAGCCTCGGGGCCGCGCAAGGTGGTGAAAAAATGTTCGACGTGTATATCGAAGCCTGCGAACTGCGCGAGTTGGTGCTCAAGAAGGAAGTTCGCCCGCGTGAGGTCGCGGAATTCTTCCTGACCCGAATCGAGCGGCTTAATCCAAGGCTCGGCGCCTTTATGACCGTCGCCGCCGATCGTGCGCTCGCCGATGCCGCTCGGCTGGAGCAGGCGAGCACCGCGGAAGCGGCCGCGATGCCGCTTTATGGCGTTCCTTATTCGCTCAAAGACCTGACCTGGACGAGCGACATCCGGACCACGCTCGGCTCGAAGAATTTCGAGAACTTTCGTCCTCGCGCCGACGCCGAGCTGGCGGTGCGCTTGCGCAATGCCGGTGGAATACTGCTCGGCAAGACCACCACGCCCGAACTTGGCGGCCGTCCGACGACTGAGGGTGGGCTCTGCCCGCCGGCGCACAATCCGTGGAAGTTCGAATATAGTGCCGGCGGATCCAGCGGCGGTGCTGCGGCTCAGGTCGCGGCCGGGATGGGTCCGCTGGCGGAAGGGACTGACGGCGGCGGCTCGATTCGCGTACCCGCGGCCTGCTGCGGCGTGGTGGGTCTGAAGCCCTCGCGCGGACGCATCAGCTTCGCGCCGGTGATGGGCGAGGGGTGGGCCGGGTTCGCGACCGAGGGACCTATCGCCCGTTCGGTGCGCGACGTTGCGCTTATGCTTGACGTGATGGCTGGTCCGGCGCCAGGCGATCCTTACTGGGCGCCGCCGCCGGCCAAGCCGTTCGTGAGCGCCGTCACGGATCGGCCGCAACGGCTGCGGCTCGGACTGATCGCCAAAAGCGCGCTCGGCCCGGTCGATCCGGAAGTCAGCGCGGCGCTGGACCGGGCGTGCGAGGTCTTTCGCGCGATGGGCCACAGCGTCGAGCCGATCGACGTCGATCCGGCCAAGCGTCTGGTCGAGTACACGCGTATCGCGATCACTGCCGGCATCGCATCGGTGCCGATCAAGGACCCCGACGCGATGGATCCGGTCGTGCGCCGCGCGTGGGAGGCCGGCAAGCGCCTCTCGGCCACTGACTACCTCGGAGCGGTCACCCGGATGCACAATGTCTCGCGTGAGATCGTGCAGACGCTAGCTCCCTACGACGCGACGCTCGCGCCGACATTGCCTGGCCCGGCGCTTCGGCTGGGCCTGCCGACCGATAAGTTCGAGGAGCAACTCTACCCGCACATCCAGTTCACTTTTCCATTCAACGCCACCGGACAGCCGGCCTTCTCGCTGCCCAATGGCTTTACCGAATCGGGACTGCCGATCGGTTTGCAAATAATCGGCCGGCCCGCCGGCGAACTTGGCATCATCGCACTGGCGGCGGCCTTCGAGGAGGCGCAGCCCTGGCGCAGTCGACGGCCGCCGCTCGAATGACGCGGCGCGCATCAGCCGAGACCACGCACGGCTCTATCGGCCTCCGCTCTGATAGCTCCGCGATCGAGGCAACTCCAATCCTGAATCCGTAACGGGGACTGTGCCTCGAGGCCCTTGTTACCCACAGCCTTTGCGTTCGCCCGAGCGCTTTTAACGCGCAATTAACCCGCCGTTTGCGTTGAGTTTTAATCGTTCGTTAATGCCGCCGGAAGACTCCGATAATCGATCGATGTTTGGCTGAAAGCGATGGCACGTCCGCCAGGCGAACCAGCGACGTGAAGAAGAATCGTGCGAGTGGATACGGACTTTCTCCGGCCAATGAAGTACCCAATCCATCCCGGCGATCCAGCTTTCCCAGACCTATCGGAGGTGGCGTTGGTGGAGGAAAAGGGGGACAGAATCGCCGCGCGAGCCAGGGTTCTGCTGGTCGAGGATGAAGCCGATATCCGGGAACTGATTCGCTACAGTCTCGTACAGGGCGGGTTCCAGGTGGAAGAGGCATGCGACGGGGCCGAGGCGCTGGAAAAACTGCAGACGTTTGCACCCGACCTGATAGTGCTCGACCTGATGCTGCCGGGGATGTTGGGTCTCGAGGTTTGCCAGCGGCTGCGCGCGCGCACTGACACCGCGCATCTGCCGATCCTGGTCGTTAGCGCCAAGAGCAACGCGTCCGATAAGGCGCTGGGCCTGGAGCTGGGGGCGGACGACTATGTGACCAAACCCTTCAGCCCGCGCGACTTGCTGATGCGGGCGATCGCGTTGTTGCCGCGGCGCTAACGGGTTCACGGCCGGACGGCGGACGCCGGCCTGATCCGTCAAGACAGATTAACCCGCGCTTCATCGCGGCGTAACTGCCGCGCGCTAGGTCCTTTCCAGCAGTGCATACAAACGAGGTCGGGAACGCTGAACGCGCAACTTCAAAATCGATGGGCGATTGTTCTGGCCGGAGGCGAAGGACAGCGTCTGCGCAACCTGACGCGTCAGTTGGGCTACGATGTGCCCAAGCAGTTCTGTCCGTTGCTGGAACAGGAAACGCTGCTGCAGCTAACGCTCCGTCGAATCGCGCTGGCGGTCGATCCCGCGCAAACTCTGACAGTAGTGACCCGCTCGCACGAGCGATTTTTCTCCCCGATACTGCCGGAGCTTACGGGTGGCAAAGCCTCTCAAAATCTGGTGATTCAGCCCGGTAATCGCGGGACCGCGGCCGCCATTGCCTACGGCGCGTTTCGCCTGGCGGAAATGGATCCCGCGGCCTCCGTAGCCGTCTTTCCCTCGGATCATTGGTTCAGCGACGACGTGGCGCTGATGCGCAATGTCGAGAGCGCCTTTGCGCTGGTCTCTGAGTTCCAGGAATTGACGGTAGCACTGGGCGTCGCGGCCGAGCGGCCGGAAGCGGGCTATGGCTGGTTCGAGCTTGGAGCGCCGATACTCAACCAGGCCGCGCAGCTATTCGAGGTCCGCCGCTTTTGGGAGAAGCCGCCAGCCGAAACCACGCGCACGATTTGGAACGCAGGCGCGTACAGGAACAGCTTCATCCTGGTGGCCAAGGTCTCGGCGCTGCTCAGCCTGATTCGGAAAACGCTTCCTGCGGTTGCACGACGCTTTTCAGAGCGTAAGGGCGGTGCTGGGGACGATGTTCGAAGGACGGACGATCGAATCCCTGTATAACGATCTTCCGCAACTGGAATTTTCCCAACGCGTACTGGCCCGTTCACCGGAGTCGTTGGCCGTACTTACGGTTGCCAATCTCGACTGGAGTGACCTGGGCGAGCCGCGCCGCGTGTTGAGCCTGCTCAAGCGTATCGAGCGGACCGGGCAACGCGAACAGCTCGCGAACGCCATCCGAGCGCTGCATCGGCGAACCCGCGCCGCCTAGATCGATCTGCTTACAGGCCGGCAAGCGCACGGCCGCCGCTATTCAGCGGCCGCGAAAATGCGGCATCACCTTGGTCGCGAACAGCTCGAGATGCTCGTACATCTTTTTCGGCGGATATCCCGGCGGCAAACTCCAGGTGTAATAGCGCTCGATCGGGATGCGCGAGGCATAGCCGCGAATCAACTCGACCGCCTGCTCGGGCGTGGCTACGTTGAGCAACTCGCTCTTGCGCAACTCCTCGAGCGAATTCAAGTGCGGAAAAAAGTCCTGCCCTGAATCGCCCATCCATTTGGCGTACAGGTTGATCTGATAGAGCACGTGCGGCGCCAGCTCGTGCCAGGTCTTTTCGGGATCGTTCGCCACGACCAGCCAGACGTGCCCGGCGATCACGTGGGCGCTCGAAGGATCCTTACCCAGCGCGCGCAACTCGGCCACGTAGTTATCGTAAGACGCCCGTACTTCGTTGATCGCGATGAAACCGTCGCCATAACGCGCCGCGCGCCGGGTCGCGCCCGCCGCGAAGCCGCCGACCCAGATTGGAGGGCGCGGCTTCTGCACCGGTTCGGGCGAGACCTTCGCTCCTTCGATATGGAAGTGCTTCCCATGGAAGGTTAGCGTTTCGCCTTCCCATAGGCGGCGAATGATCTGGAGCGCTTCGTTCATGCGACCGGCGCGTTCCTTGTATTTCAGCCCCAGCCCCTCGAATTCCCCGGCCCGGTAGCCGAGTCCGGCGCCCAGCTCGAAACGGCCATCCGAAAGAATGTCAACGGTGGCGCCGTCCTCCGCCAGCCTCACCGGGTCGTACATCGGGAGCAACACGACCGAGGTGCCGATCCTGATCTTTTTCGTTTTCACCGCGATCGCCCCCGCGATAGGCATCATCGCGGGCGAGTAGCCGTCCTCAACGAAATGATGCTCGCTCAGCCAGACGTCGTCGTAACCGACACTCTCGCCATAGGCGATCATTTCGAGCGTTTCCGCGTAGAGATCCTTGTAAGGACGGCGCCAGGGCGGCGGATTACGGAAATCGACCCACAGGCCAAAGCGGAGTTTAGGATTTTGCGTTTCGGTTGGCATAAGAGCACCTCGGTTGGCGGCGGCACTTTACAAGCGCCTGCTGGAGGAACGCATGTGCCACAAAAGCGAAAAAAATACCAGATGAAAGATTATCGATACCCGAACCGCGGCATCACCACCTCCAGCAGGATAAGAATGACGACGATGATCTCCAGCAGCAGCACGCGCCGGTCTCGCGCCACTTCCGCGAGCAGTTCCAGTGCCTCCTGAACGCCGCGCAGTTTGAGCTCCAGCGCTCGATAGCGGTCGACGAGATCGAATTCGGCCCTGAGATCGCCGTATATCCGGTCCATCTCCGGGTCGTCCCACGCCGCGTCCGGCTTATCCAGCAGATGGAGTACCGAGAGCACTTCGCTGCGCGTCGAAATGGCTTCGCCGATGAACCGCAATAGCGGCCGCGTGCGCAGCGGCACCGTCCCGCGCCGTTCCAGGCGTTCGACGAAGCTTCCAGTGCGGGAGGAAAGCCGGTCGACGATGCGCTCGTAGTACTCCATCGCCGCGCTCTGGGCCACGATTAGCGAAACGATGCCTGCGCGTGCGGGCGTCAGGCGGTTGACTCTGAGCGTGCCGTCGACGATACCCGTGGTGAAGCCGGGATCCTCGAGCACCGAGTAATCTTCGCGGATGACCTGCGCGGTGAGCTTCGGTCCCATTCGGAACAGCCGTGCCAACTCGGCTTCGCGGCGCTCGGGCGGCACGTCGTAGGCGACGACCGCGCCGAAGGGAAAGGCAAACATGCCGCCTTCCGGCTCGATCGGCGCGTACAGTTCGTGTGCGGAAATCTTTGCCTGGGGAAAAACCGGCGACAGTTGCCTCAGCACCAGGTTTTCTTCGAAAGCGATCGCATAGAACTGGTGAAGCCGTGGCGCCATCGCCTCATGGATAGCATCAGCGCCGCCGCGCGATAAGATGTAAGAGGTTGGGCACGCCGTGAGCAAATTCCAGATGATATTCGCCATGATGGCGGCGCTCGCGATCATCGGCACGATGGCGGCGCTGGGAGTCATCCTGGCCCTCGCGATGGCGCGGGAGGACGGCGCCGAGGCCGCCGCGCAACGCGCATCGTCGGGCGATACGGAGCCGCGCGTGGCGGGATGGACGCTGTTCGTGCGCGCGCTCGGTAAACGATGCCCGCGATGCGGCCGCGGGACCATCTTTTCTTCCTACTTCAAAATGAATTCGCGATGCGGCGAATGCGGTGCGGTTTTCTGGGTCGATGAGGGCGAATGGCTCGGCGCGTTCGTGATCGATTGGGCTTTCGCCGCCGGCACCGCAATCCTGGTGTGGGCGATGCTCGAACTGGCTTTCACAAAAATCTCCGCAGATCGTTGAAATCGCCGTTATCTCGGTTTGTGTGATGGCCAGTCTGTTCGTGACCTTTCCCTGGTCGCGCAGTTTCTGGACCGTGTTCCTGTATCTCACCGGTGCGATGGGCGAGCGGCCGGCGCGGGCGCGGGATATTGTCGAAGCCGATCCGACAGGCGATTTACCGCCTCATCGGCCGGGCTAGCAGCAGGAAGCGAGGCTTACGGGCTCAGCCGCTGATGCGGTTCAGGTAGCCGAGCAGCGCGTCGCGGATCGGAAGCTGATTCTTGTAGCCCCGCATCTCCTGGGGCACCTTGTCGAGCGCCTGGGCCAACCCCCATGCCACCGACGGCAGGCCTTCGAGTATCGACAGCGGCCGGATGTAGGTCCGAATCGTGAAAAGGACATCTCCCGAGCGCGGCAATCTTCGCAGGGTCTGCCGCTCCGATCTGATCCACAGCTTGCTGCCGGCGTTCTCGGCGGTGATGTCGTCGTTCTGGCCCTGCACGAACCGCCGCTGTTTCAGATAGAGGTTGGGGGCGTCAACGATACTCCAGTTGGATCGCCACGAGGGCTTGTGCGCCTTGAGTCCCACCATGTAGCGGTCTGACGGCGCCGCGAGCTTTTCATCGTAGCCGGGAACGGAATGATGAATACCCGCCATCGGCAGTCCGAATTTCTCGGTCAGCTCCCAACGTAGCGGAAAGCAGACCGAGCCCGCGCTGAGCAGATAGGTGCCCTTGCCGTCAGGGCTCATGAGGCAGAGGTCTTCCTGGATCAGGCGGGCGGCCAAATCGAGCGGCGCGGCGTTGAAATCGCCGACGCGCCAGATCTCGCCATTGATGAGATTTTCGATTCGAGCATCCACCTCGACGCCGTCGTCAGCGCCAGGCGTCGTTTCCCCGCGCGTGATGCGGAAAAAACTCGGATAGTAGATAGCCAGATGCTCCAGCAGCATCTCGAGCACTTCGGCCTGGCCGCGTTTGCTTTCGGGGAGAGCGCAGAACACGCTTGAGAAGTCCTCGCGCAGGCGGCGCGCCTTTTCGCTCATCTCGGCGGTGTAGTGCTCGTCGATATCGAGCCAGGTCTCTTCGGCCATCGGCACCAGGCCGAGTGCAAGACTGTAGTTGCCTTCGGCGAACGGGTAGCGCATGTACTTGCCCAGCATCGCCGAGGTCCCTGCCGAAGTATCTTTGATCGCCTGATTCATCGATCGCCTTATTCACCGCCGAACTGCCAACTTTAATAGCTCTCGGGCGAGCGGTCGAGTCCTTTCGATCGCTCATCTCAATCGCTCATCTCAATCGCTCATCGACTCGAGTACCGACCCCAGCCGTCGAATTCCTTCAGCGATTTCCTTCCCGTTAAGCGAAGTATATCCGAGCAACAGGCCCGTGCGCCTGGGCGGCCGGGAATAGAAGGGGGCGACCGGGTAAACGCCCACTCCCGCTTGTTCCGCGCGCGCGACCAGGCTGGCGCCGCGCCGTAAGGGCGTGTTTTTGATCCACAGCAGAACGTGGAGGCCACCCTCGGCGCCCGATACCTCGACCCGGTTGCCGAGATGCCGCTCGATCGACTCCAGCAGGATGGCCCGCCGCTCGGCGTTGCGCGCCCTCGATCGGCGCAGGTGCCGCTCGAAGTGGCCGTCGCGCATAAATTCCGCGAGCGCGAGTTGGGTGTTGGTGGGGCACGCGGTGTCGAGCAAAGACTTGACCGAGCGGAAGATATCGACGAGCTGATTGGGAACCACCAGGTAGCCAAGCCGCAAACCGGGAAACATGGTCTTCGAGAAAGTCCCCGAATACAGTACCCGGCCGCTCTCGTCGAGCGCTTGAAGCGCTTCGACCGGCCGGCCGGAGTAGCGATACTCGCTATCGTAGTCATCTTCGAAAACCACCGCGCCGGTATGATTTGCCCAGGCTAGCAGCTCCAGTCTGCGCCCCAGTGGCATCAGGGCGCCGGTCGGAAACTGATGCGACGGCGTCACGAAGACCAGTTTTATCTTTCGTTTTTTGGCCGCCAGATCGGTGATTTTCATTCCCTGATCGTCGACCTCGACAAACTCGAGCGCCGCGCCGGCGGCGCGCGAGACATTGCGCGCCGGGAAGTAGTGCGGATTCTCGAGCGCGACGCGGTCGCCGCGATCGATCAGAACTCGCACGGTCAGGTCGATAGCCTGCTGCGAGCCGCTAACGATCAGGATTTGCTCCGGGGAGCAGTTGACCGCGCGGGCCCGGTGCAGATAGTCCGCCAACTCCGTGCGGAGCGCCTCCACGCCTTCCGGGGCTCCATAATCGAGGTCGCCGATCGAACGGCGCCTTGCGCGGCGCGCGAGCGTGCGATCCCACGTGGCGTGAGGGAAATCGGCAAACGATGGACGGCCGTAACGAAAATCGTAGGGCAGCGCGGGGCGCAGCAATATCTGCCGAAGCAGCGTCGCATTGACCGGATCTTCGGCGATCCGCGAGGCGAACCTGGATAGATGAACCGGGGACGGGGTTGCGTGCTTGCCGGTGACCTGGTTGGGCGCTACGAACGTGAGATTCTCGGGAAGTTCCGCGGCCACATACGTGCCCGCGTGCGACCCCGCAGTCAGGTATCCTTCGGCGATAAGCTGCTCGTATGCGAGCAGCGCGGTGTTGCGCGAGATCCCAAGCTCCGACGCGAGCCATCGGGTCGAAGGCAGACGCGAGCCGGGACGCATCCTGCCGCCGAGGATCCGCCTGCGGAGCGCGCGGTAGACCTGTCCGTAAAGCAGCCCTTCCTGGTCGAGCTTTAGAAACATCGCCGTCGGCGGCCCCGGCAATCCCGGGCAGCGCCCGCCGCCAGTCAATTATACGACGAAGCGGATTACAACCCGGACCTCCGGGTGGCTCCATAAATTCAAAGCAAAGTGGCTCTTTGCGCGGGCCATCGAGCAAAACTAGATTTGTAGCCTGCTATGGAAACGTCTTCGAAGAAAGCGGCGGCAGGGGCTTTGCGGGCCGGATGTCTCAACTTCACCGAGCTCTCGGCCCTGTCGGTCGCAAACATAGCGCCGACTCTGACCGCGGTCCTGATCATGCCGTTGATGTATGGCGCCGCCGGCAACGCGAGCTGGCTCGCCTACGTCTTTGGCGTGATCATGCTGCTGTTCGTCGCGCTTAACCTGAACCAGTTCGCCAGGCGCACTGCCGCCACCGGTTCCATGCATGGCTACACGGTGATGGGGCTCGGCGAGACGGCCGGTGGCATCTCGGCGTGGTGCCTGGTGTGGGCCTATCTCTTTGACGGCATTCCGGGAGTCGCCGGTGTCGCGATCTTTGCCGACCCCATGCTCGGGATGATCGGACTTCACCTTCCCCGCCTGCTGGTGTTCGGGGCGGTGGTCCTCTCAGTATGGGTGCTTGCCTACAAGGACGTGCAGCTCTCCAGCATAATGATGCTCGCGTTCGAGGGCGTCTCGCTGACGTTGATCCTGATCGTCTGTGCAGGCGTATTGTTCAAGCATCATTTCGCGCTCGATAGAGCGCAGCTCACTCTCAAGGGGGCGAGTTTTTCCGGGATCGCGCTGGGCGTGAACGTCGCCATTTTCAGCCTGGTAGGGTTCGAAAATCCGACCGCGTTTGGCGAGGAAGCCAGGAATCCGCTGGTCACCATTCCACGCGCGCTGCTTTTAGGCCTGGTACTGAGCGGCGTTTTATTCGTAATTTTTTCGTACACCGAAGTGCTCGGATTCGCGGGTTACAAGACCACGCTGGATAAGGTCGACACGCCGCTGAATATCCTCGCGGAGTTGGTGGGCATGCGAATCCTGGTCGTGCCGCTGTCATTCGGCGCGATGATCGGTTCATTTGCCGCCGTTTCGGCCTGCGTCAATTCCAGCGCGCGGATTCTCTACTCGATGGGCCGCGGCGGATTGCTGCCCCCCGTGGTTGGCTCGGCTCATCGGACGCTTGGAACGCCTTACATCGCGCTGACAATTGTGAGCGTGCTGTTTTTCATCATCCCGGCGGCGATGCTCTTCGTACCTGGAACGCAGTTACTGGATATTGTCGGATACGGCGGAACTCTGACGGCCTTCGGATTTGTCGCCGCATACTTTCTGGTTTCGGTGGCGGCTCCCGCATACCTGAAGCGCCTCGGCCTCGCGCGAAAAAGAGATTTGGCGTTTTCGGCGATAGCGGTTTTGCTGTTGCTGGTTCCCGCCGTCGGCAGCGTTTATCCGGTTCCCGCCTGGCCCTTCAATGTTTTCCCGTACATATTTCTGGCATATCTGATCATCGGACTGGTTTGGATTCGCGCCCGGCGTGCAGGCATTTCCGAATTCGTCGACGTGAATCAGCCAGCCTCTGAAGTGGCGCAAGCCAAGGGCGATGCGTCGAATTAAAAGGAGCGTCCGCAATGCGTGAGCCCGAGGAAATCGTCCGTACCGCCTGCCCGCGCGATTGCTACGACACCTGCGGAGTCGCGGTTCACAAGCGCAACGGCGTGATCGAGGCGGTGCGCGGAGACCCCGGCCATTTTGTAAGCCGGGGCCAGCTCTGCCCCAAATGTTCGATCGGCTACAATAACGAGTGGCTGGACCCGCGCGTCCGCCTGACCCGGCCGCTTCGCCGGATTGGACGCAAGGGCGAGGGCCGTTTCGAGCCAGTGTCATGGGACACCGCGCTGTCTTCCATCGCCGACCGGCTGAAACGGATTGTCGCAGGCGCCGGGCCCCAGGCCATCCTGAATACGCACTACAGCGGGACCATCTCGCTCATCGCGTACCTCTTTCCGACGCGTTTTTTCAACCGGCTCGGCGCTACCGAGGTGAGCCCCGACACGATTTGCAACATGGCCGGGCATGTCGCTCTCCACTACGTGTATGGAACCTCGGTGACCGGTTTCGATCCGCGCACCGGCGATCATGCCGCGTGCATCCTCGTATGGGGCGCGAATCCCGCTGCCTCCGGCCCGCACGTCCAGGAGCACTGGCTCGAGAAGCTGCCGGGCAAGGTCGTGGTGATCGATCCGGTGCGGACGGCCGCGGCCGAGGCCGCCGACATCCATCTTCAACCATTTCCGGGCAGCGACGCGGCGCTGGCCTTCTCGATGCTCCATGTCATCCGGCGGGACGGCCTGCTGGATCGCGGCTTCATCGCCCAGCATACCGTCGGATGGGACGAGCTCGAACCGATGCTCGCGCAATGCACTCCGGCCTGGGGCGAGGCCGCGACCGGCGTGCCCGCCCGCCTGATCGAAGAGACTGCGCGGCTTTATGCGCGCGGGCCGTCCCTGCTGTGGATGGGCCAGGCGCTGCAGCGGCAGCCGACCGGGGGCAACGTGATGCGTGCGTGCTCGATTCTTCCGGCGGTCACCGGAAATATCGGCAAGCCTGGCTCCGGCTTCGTCTACCTGAATTTCGATATGGCGCAGCGCGGTATCGACGCCGAGTATCTGACCGCGCCCCATTTGAGCAGCGGCGGCGTCCCATCCATCAGCCACATGGACCTGGCGGCCTGCCTCGAAGACCCGGCGCGGGCGCAGGCCCTGATGTGCTGGAACATCAATATCGCCGCGTCCAACCCGGAGCAGGAGCGCCTGCACAAGGCGCTGATGCGCGAGGATCTGATGACCGTCGTGCTCGATCTGTTCCCGACCGACACCACCGACTTTGCCGATTTTGTACTTCCCGCGGCAAGCTTTTTAGAGTTTAATGATGTTATAGCAAGCTATTTTCATCTGACGCTGTCTGCGCAGGTCAAGGCGACGGAGCCGATAGGCGAGGCGCTCCCCAATTCGGAGATATTTCGCCGGCTGGCTCGCGCGATGGATTTTACCGAGCCCGAATTGCATGAGAGCGATGACGAAATCCTGGCCACCCTGTTGAAACGCGCAAATCTCGAGGTGGATTTCCACTCGTTTGCCGCGCGATCGCCCTGGCACGTTCCCGCCGAGCCCTCGATACAGTTTCGCGATTTGACTTTCCCCACGCCGAGCGGACGTATCGAAATCGCTTCGGAGAGCGCCGCGGCCGACGGTCATCCGCGCGTTCCGCAGCCGCTGGTCGATCCAAAGCCCGCGTCGGGACGGCTGCGCTTGCTCTCACCCTCTTCGTCGTGGTGCCTGAACGACAGCTTTTCGAATGTGGCCAAGATAGCGGCTCATGTGGGACAGGCCGCGATCGCGATGCATCCGGCCGACGCTGCCGGGCGGGGTCTCACCGAGGGCGACCAGGTGCTGGTGGCGAACGAAACCGGTCGCCTGGTGATGCGTGTAACCTTGAGCGAAGGGCTGCCCCGCGGCGTCGCGCTCTCGTACAAGGGCCGCTGGCCCAAGCAGGAACCGGGGCAGAAAAACGTCAACGCGCTGAACCCCGGGCGCAAATCCGACATGGGGGAAAGCACCAGCGTGCATAGCATTGAGGTCACCGTCGGTCCGTTGGCTTCGGCGTAAGCGCCGTAACCTTTGACGTGGTTTGCGCGGACGGCTAGCATCGGCCCGTGTCCTGGCGAATAGGAATAGACGTAGGCGGCACTTTCACCGATCTCTTCGCGGTAAACGAAGAGAACGGCGAGACCCGCACGGCCAAAGTTCTCGGCACCAAGCATCGGCTGGTCGAGAGTGTGCTCGGCGCGCTCGTGCAAACGGGTATCAAGCCGGGCGAAGTCGCGGAAATAGTGCATGGCAGCACGACCGCGACCAACGCGTTGATCGAACGCACCTTTCCCACCGCGGCGATGATCACGACCGAGGGATTTCGCGACACTATCGAGATTGGCCGCCAGCGCCGCGAACGTCTTTACGATCCTTATCAAGTGAAGGAACGGCCGCTTATCCCACGGCGCTTGCGCTTCGCGCTCAATGAGCGGATGTCGGCGCACGGCGATATAGTGCGGCCTTTGGACGAAAAGGCGGCGCGCGAGGTAGTTGCCGAGGCGCTCGCGCAGGGCGCCGAAACAATCGCGGTGTGCTTCATCAACGCCTACGTCGACGGCCGCCACGAACGGCGGGTACGCGAACTGATCCATGAAGCCGCGCCGAAAGTGCGGGTCGCTATTTCCAGCGAGACCCGGCCGCAGTTCCGCGAGTTGGGCCGTTTCATGACGACGGTCGTTCGCGCCGTTCTGCTGCCGGTCATGGCCGGTTACCTCCAGGACCTCGAGCACGAACTCGCCAAGTGGGGTTTCAAAGGGTCGCTGCTCATCATCAAGTCCAACGGCGGCGTGATGGGTGTGGCCTCGGCGATCGAGCGGCCCGAGGAGCTGATAGAATCAGGACCGGCCGGGGGCGTGGCCTACGCCAGCGCGCTCTCGCGCTCGATGCGCGAAGCCGCCAAGGTCATCCACACCGACATGGGCGGCACCTCCTTTGACGTCGCGGTGGTCGAGGACGGCGAAGGCCTCATCACCAACTCCTACGAATTGCGATGGGAGATGCCGATCATCACCCCGATGCTCGACATCAGGAGTATCGGCGCCGGCGGCGGCTCCATAGCCTGGATTGACGACGGCGGTTCGTTGCGGGTGGGACCGCGCAGCGCCGGCTCCGATCCTGGCCCGGCCTGCTATGGCAAGGGGGCCAAAAACGCAACTGTCACCGACGCCAATCTTCTGCTGGGGCGGCTCGAACCGACCCTTGGCGGAAAGATGATTCTGGACCGCGAGGCCGCGCATCGCGCTATCGCCGAAATCGGCAAGCGGGTGGGGCTGGATCCGATCGCGGCCGCCGAGGGTATCGTTTCTATCTGCACTGAAAACATGGCGCAGGCGATTCGTCTCGCCCTGGCCGAGCGCGGACGCGACCCGCGCGACTTCGCGCTTGCCAGTTCGGGCGGCGCCGGCGCGATGCATGCCTGCTGGATCGCGCGCTCGCTGGGAATCCCCACCGTGATCGTCCCCGCGTACGCCGGTGTCGCGTCGGCCTATGGCGCGACCCGGATGGACTTGCGTCACGACCTGGAGCGGTTTTTTTATTCCGCGGTCTCCGACACCGACGCCGCGCAGCTCGAGCAGCGTTATCGCGAACTCGAGGAAGAGGGCCGTGCGCTCCTGTCGCGCGAAGGGGTCGCGCTTGCCGCGGTGCGGCTCAAGCGCACCGCGCAGATGCGCTACGTGGGTCAGAGCTACGAGGTTCTGACCGCAATCCCGGACCATATCGGCTCGGCGCTCGACGAGGTCAGGAACAATTTTCATAACGCGCATCTGCGCGAGTATGGCGTTTCCTCGAACGAGTTCGAGCCGGCCTTCGTGAGCCTGGGGGTTACCGCGTTGGGCGTGGTGGCCGGTCACGGGGGCGCCGACGGTGCGGCTGTATCCGCGGGCGCCAGGAAAAGCGATACTGGAAACGTGATCAAGGGCGAGCGCGAGGTGATCTTCGACGGCAAGGCCGTGCGGACCGCGCTCTACGACGCGGCGACGCTGCGGCTGGGGCATAAGATTGAGGGGCCCGCGATAATCGAACACGAGCATTCATGCACCGCGCTTGCGCCGGCAAGTTCGGCCATGGTCGACGCTGAGGGTAATCTGTCCATAACCGTGTAAGGGAGTGCCGATGAACACCTCGAACGAAAATGGCAAGCGGCTTGACCCGGTGACCTTCGAAGTCCTGCGCAGCTCCTTCGAATACGTCTGCGGCAGGATGAGCACGGTGCTGCAGAAGGCCGCCTTCTCGCCGATCATGTACGACATGGTGGATTTCTCCAACGCGATCTACAATGAAAAGCTCGAGCTGCTCGGCCAGACCGCCAATTGCCCGGTCCATATCGCCGCGATGCATTTTTCGGCACAGGCCTCGGTGAAGCACTTCGGCTTTGAGAGCCTGCGTCCCGGCGACATCTTCCTGCTCAACGACCCCTACGACGGCGGCACCCATCTGAATGACATGACCTTCACGATGCCGATCTTCTTCGAGGGCGACATCCTGGGCTTCGCCGTTTCGCGCGGCCATTGGACCGACGTCGGCGGTGGCGCAGCGGGCGGACAGGCCTTCGGAACGCACATCGCCGGCGAAGGCCTGCGGCTGCCGCCGCTTAGGATGTACGAGAACTATCGCGTCAACGACGACCTGCTGCGGATCATCGTGGCCAACACGCGCACGCCCCAATACATCAAGGGCGACCTGCAGGCACATCTCGCGGCGCTCCGCGTGGCCGAGGCCGAACTGCAACGCATTGCCGGGCGCTACGGCTTGGATACCGTGCGCCAGGGAATGCGCGAGGTTCTCGACTATACCGAGCGCCTCACCCGCAACGCGATCCGCGAGATTCCCAACGGCACCTACCATGCGGTCGACTTCGCGGACACCGACGGCATCAGCGACGAGCCCGTGCGCGTCGAGGTCACGCTCAAAGTCGAGGACGACCGCATCGTGGTGGATTTCGAGGGCAGCGACAAGCCGGTTGCGGGCGGCATAAACTCGCCGATGGCGAATACGTATTCGGCGGTCTATTACTCGTTGAAGTTCTTTCTGTCGCCCGACGCACCTGCCAACGCGGGCAGTTTCCGTCCGATCGAGATTAAGCTGCCCGATAGCAGTTGGCTCAATGCGAAATGGCCTTCGCCGACTATCGGTTGCACCACTCTCACCTCGTCCAAGATCACGGCGGCAATCTGGAAGGCGCTTTCCGATGCCATCCCCGATCGCGCAGTCGCGCCGACATTCGCCGAATGCAACTGGTTCGTCTGTTCGGTGAAGGATCCGAAGAGCGGCGAGAACTTCGTCTTCTCGGATCTGCCGGCGGGCGGATGGGGCGGCACGCCGCGCCACGACGGAATGAACGTGACCCAGGATCCGCTGGGAAACTGCGCGAATCTGTCGGCGGAAGTCGCGGAATTGCTCTTCCCGATCCGTTACGAGGCATTTGACCTGCGTGCCGATTCGGCCGGCGCCGGCCGCAACCGCGGCGGGCTCGGTTCGCGCATGGTAATCACGATGCTTGGTTCCTCGGAAGTATCGATCGAGACCTCGCGCACCCGTAAGGGCACTCCCGGAGTCGCGGGCGGCGCCGACAGTATTGCGCAAAGGATCGCGCGGCTGACGGCGGACGGCAAGCTCGACGTGATCGGCGGCATCTCACCCGACGGCGAATGGCACAACCCGCTGCGCGGCAAGCGGCTCGAAGCGGGCGATCGATTCGAGGTCCTCACCACCGGCGGCGGCGGCTGGGGTGATCCGATGAAGCGCGAGACGGCCCGGGTGCTCGAGGATTTCATCGACGGTTACGTGACGCTGGCACAGGCGCGCAAGGACTATGGGGTAGTTATTGACGCGCAATCGAAAACGATCGACGGCGCGGCGACGGAAAGCGAGCGCGCAAACCATCCCCACACCAACGGCAAGGCTGCCAACGGTAAGCTCGAAGGACTGGCCGCGGCCGGCCGTTAAGCGAAGGCGCGGCGCGCAAAAGACGATCCCGCGGCCTGGATAGTGCGGAATGCCCGGTGCGCCCGCGGTGAGCGCCGAGCTTCGGCCAATCCGGCAGCCTGATTATGTCCGTGAGGCCATCCCTCGCTTCGTCCAGAATCTTCTGGATGTCGCAGTCGCTCGGATTCTGCGCTTTTGCCGGCTTGCTGCTCTTCGGATGCGCGGGACGACTGGATATCGCCGCTTTTTGGGAGTACCTGTTCGTTTGCAGCGTCGGCTTCACGGTCGCCGCGTCGGTCGTCGATCCGGATTTGCTCCAGGAGCGCGTGCGTCCCGGCGGGCGACCGCTGAAGCTGCGATATTACGCGTTGCTACTTCCGTTGATCGCGCATTGGTCCGTCGCCGGACTCGATGTCGGCCGATTTCACTGGTCGGATTCCATTCCTCCGGCTCTCCAGGTTGTAGCTCTGGCGATCTTCGCGCTGGCGCTCACTTTGATGATCTGGGCGATGCGGGTGAATCGATTTTTCTCATCCATCATCCGCCTGCAGGAGGATCGCGGGCATCAGTTGGTCACCGGCGGTCCTTATGGTTGGGTTAGACATCCGGGCTACACGGCTGGATTTCTGATTTGCCTGGCGAGCGGAGTCGCACTCGGCTCGTGGATTTCAGTCGTTGTTGGGGTGGCATGCATGCCGCTATTGCTGCGTCGCACTCTCGCTGAGGATCGTTTTCTGAAAGGCAATCTCAAAGGATATTCGGCGTACGCCGGCGCAGTCCGCTACCGGTTGGTGCCGGGAATCTGGTAGAGCCGGATCTCCCACAGGAGGTAGTCATGAAGATCGGATACATGCCCGACACGCACAGCGGAGCGTACGACCAGCCGCTCCCCTCGCGCGAAACCGTCGCGGATTTCGCCGAGCAATTGCTCGAAGAGGGCGAGCAGGCCGAGCGTAGCGGCTTCGACGGGGTTTTCTTTCCGGAGCGTCACGCCCGCACCGAGTGCGTCTTTCCGCCGCCGTTGATCATCATGGCGGCGCTGGCCGCGCGCACTAAGCGGGTCGATCTCGGTACGATGGTGTTGCAGCCTCCGTTGTACAATCCGATGCATCTCGCCGAAGACGTTGCGATGGTCGATAATCTCTCGCGCGGCCGCGTCCGGCTTGGAGTAGGCATGGGCTACCATCCCGACTATTTCAACCTCTTCGGCGAGCCGCACAAGCAGCGCTTCTCGCGGTTCGAGGAATCGATCGAAATTCTTCGTGGAGCCTGGTCGAGCACGGGTAAATATTCGTTCCACGGCAAGCGCTACCAGTTCGACAATGTGCTGCTGTCGCCGAAGCCTTATCAGAAGGGAGGTCCGCCGCTCTGGATTGGAGCGGCCTATCCGGAGGCCATCAAGCGCGCCGGCCGCCTGGGTGACGCGTGGGCGATTCTGCCGTTTTGGGATTCGTTCGAGACGCTGCGATCGCAGGCCGATATCTATCGTGAGGAGGCGGCAAAGCACGGCCGGCGGCCGATGGTCGTGCTGATGCGCGACGGATGGGTCGCCAGGACCCAGGAGGAGGCGGAGCGCACCTTTGGCGAACTATGGGTCCAGGACATGCTGTACTACTACCGCTACGGCTTGTTGACGCCGAACCCGGAGTTCCAGAGCGAGGCGGATTTCACGGTGGCCAAGATGCGCAAGTTCCTGGTGCTCGGCGATCCGGCAACCTGCGTCGAACGCGCCAAGTACTGGTGTGATGCGTTAGGCGCCGACTATCTCATCATTCGTAGCCGCGTGCCGCTCGGGCCGCGGCGGGCCGAGACGATGCAGTGCCTCCAGCTTTTCGGCGAGGAGGTGCTGCCGCATCTGCGATGATCCGCGCCGGAATTATCTTCTCTCCTCCCCAGTTGTTTTGGGGAGGAGAGAAGAAGAACGGATCTCGGATCGGCTACTTGTACCGGGGGAGCAATTCCTTGCCGAAGATTTCGACCTGCCGCTTGGCCTCGGCGAGCGGCAGCACTCCCTGGTCGCCCTGCCAGACAAACCATTCCGGATGGGCATTCTCGACCAGCGCGTCCATCCTCTTCCGCACGTCCTCGACGGTGCCCATATACGCGAAGTCGTTTCGCTCCATGCGCGCGATCGTAGCTTCCTCGATAGGCAGCAATTTCTTGCCGTACTTGGCGTCGTCGCCAGGCTCGCGCCAGGCTTCGAAGAAACCAAAATGATAGAAGAACTGCCGGAAGCCGGTTCCCAAAACTCCTTCCTGGGCCAGCTTATCCGCCTGCGCATGACTGTCCGCCAGGTAGACGGCGCGCAGCACGCCGACGTTTTCCCCTAACTTTAACGTCCTTCCGGCCTTTCTTCCCTCTTCCTGGTAGGCCTCGACCAACTTGCGCAGCAGCGGCGGCTGCGAAATCAGGATGGTCGGCGTAATGCCCTCGCGAGCGCACCAGCGCACGGTCTCTTCGCTGATCGAAAAGGCCTGGAACAGTGGAGGATGCGGCTTCTGGTAGGGCTTCGGGATCACGTTGATTTTCTGGATACGTCCCTCTTCGTCGACCTCGCCGGGGAAGCCAAATTCGCGCGTCCATTGATGCGGCGGCCACGCTATCCCTTCCTGCGGAGACGGATACTCGTAGTGCTTGCCCTTGAAACGGAACGGTTCGTCGCCCCATGCCAGCTTCAGAAACCGGAAGACTTCCTCGAAGGCCTCGCGGTTGATGCGGTCGGTTTCGCTTTTATCGCTGACGGTCGCGGATACGTGGATCTTCTGCGCCATCTGGTTGAGCCAACGAGCCTGATAACCGCGCGCGAAGCCCACGAAGGTTCTGCCCTTGGTCAATTGATCCAGGTACGCAATTTCAAGCGCTAGGCGCAGCGGATTCCATCCCGGAAGCACGTAACCGATCGGACCGACCTTGATGCGCTTGGTATTGTGAATCACATGCTGCGTGAGGAGCGGCAAGCTGCCCATCTCGAGGCCTTCGCTGTGAAGGTGATGCTCGGGGAAGCACACCGCGTCGAAGCCCACTTCCTCCGCCAGTTGGGAAATCTCCACTACCTCTTGAAACATGCGCTGCCAGCGGTCGGTACGGCTCGCGATCGGGCGGAGTTCACGCCGCTCTTCCATCGTTGCCGGAATGCTGGGGAGAAAAAAGTACATGAACTTCATCGGGGGTCCACCTCCAACGGTGCTACGACAGTTTTGCGCATCATACGTCCACCGCGTGACAGAATGCCACCGAAATAGGCAGCGCCTGAAACGGAGCGAGGGCGATCGCAGGCGTTCCGCGAGCATTTGTTGAATTACGGCCGGTTTTGCGTAGTCTGGGCGATGCCTGGGGCGATCGCTGTCGGCCTCGATAAAAGGGAGAGCGGCCCGGGGATAATCGCTATAGGAGCGCTGCCGTTGGATTTCGCAATACCCGCCGAAATTGCCGCGTACCTTGCCGAACTGGACGAGTTCATCGAGCGCGAAATCAAGCCGCTCGAACGGGAGAACGACAACGTTCGCTTTTTCGACCATCGCCGCGAATGGGCGCGCACTGACTTCGAGCGAGGTGGATTGCCGCGCCACGAATGGGAGGATCTGCTGGCCGAGATGCGGCGGCGCGCCGATCGTGCGGGGCATTACCGCTTCGCATTGCCTAAAGCATACGGCGGCAAAGACGGCTCAAACCTAGCGATGGCAATCATTCGGGAGCACCTCGCGGCCAAGGGGCTGGGGCTGCATAACGATCTTCAGAATGAGAGCTCGATCGTGGGAAACCTGCCGACGGTCCTCATGTTTCGCGATTTTGGTACCAAGGAGCAGCAAGATGCATTCATTCCTGGAATCCTGGATGGCTCGATTAGCGTCGCTTTCGGTCTGACCGAGCCGAATCACGGCTCCGACGCCACCTGGATGGAGACCCGCGCCGTCCGCGAGGGCGACGGCTGGCGGATCAATGGCGCGAAGATCTGGAACACCGGCCTGCACGTCGCGACGCACGACTTCGTGTTCGCCCGGACCAGCGGACGCGATGGCGGCGCCAAAGGCATCACCTGCTTCATCGTTCCGGTGAAGAGCGAAGGATTCAAAATCGAAGAATATCTCTGGACGTTCAACATGCCGACCGACCATCCGCGAATCTCGCTTACCGATGTGTTCGTGCCGGGCGACGCGATCCTCGGCGATCCGGAAAGCGGCTTGGAAGTCGCGCAACATTTCGTCCACGAGAACCGCATCCGGCAGGCCGCGTCCTCGCTCGGCGCCGCACAATACTGCATCAACGAAAGCGTCAAGTACGCGAAGGAGCGCAAGCCCTTCGGCCGGCCGCTTGCCACCAACCAGGCTATCCAGTGGCCGCTGGTCGAGCATCAGACCGAGGCCGCGATGCTGCGCGCGTTGATTCATAAGACGGCGTGGGAGATGGACCAGATGTCCAAGCCCGAGGTGGCGGAGAAACTGTCGGACAAGGTTGCGATGTGCAACTATCGTGCGAATCGCCTGGTGTGCGACGCGGCCGATCGTGCGATGCAAATCCATGGAGGCATGGGTTATTCGCGTCACAAGCCGTTCGAGCACATCTACCGGCATCATCGGCGCTATCGAATTACGGAAGGCGCGGAGGAAATACAGATGCGGCGCGTCGCGCAGGTGATGTTTGGTTTCGGCAGCAGGGCGAGGACTGGCGAATAGCCGGCGCTTTGCGGCGTGGACGCAGTGCATGAGCGATGACGATTTTTCGGCCCGGCTCGAAGCCGCGCTCGCGCGCCATACGGGCAAGCCAGCGAAGGTTCATGACCTGCAACGCCTGACCGGTGGCGCGAATCGGACGACAATGTCGTTCGACGCGGTCGGCGCCGATGACGCCGGCGCCGCAGCCGCGGCGCGGAGGCAATTCATCGTTCAACTCGGCGCGCAGAGCCTCGATCCGGTGGCCGGGATGATGCCGCAGATAGGTCCTGTCGAGCAGGCGCGCCTGATGATCGCGGCCGCGCGCGTGGGCGCACCCGCGCCGCGCGTCGTCGCTATCCTGCAGCCCGCGGACGGCCTTGGCGAGGGCTACATCACGGAGCGCGTAGCGGGAGAGACGCTCGGCGCGCGGATCGTGCGTGACGATCGGTTCGCGGCGGCGCGTCGCGTGATGGCGCGGCAATGCGGCGAAATTCTCGCCGCAGTTCATCGGATCGATTCGGCCGAGGCGCCATTCCTGACGCAGCAGGACGCCGCCGAGCACGTGGCGGCACATCGCAAGCTCGTCGATCACTATGGCTTCAAACTGCCGGCGCTCGACCTCGCCTTGCGCTGGGCATCCGAGAACGTGCCGCGCAATCAGAGTCTCGCCGTTTTGCACGGCGATTTTCGCATGGGAAATCTGATCGTGGGCGAGGAGGGCATCCGCTGCATTCTCGATTGGGAACTCGCGCAGCGCGGCGATCCGATGCAGGACCTCGGATGGCTATGCATCAGGACGTGGCGCTTCGGCGGTGCCCGGCCGGTCGGCGGGTTTGGCGAGCGGGAGGATCTTTTTGCCGCATACGAGAACGCGAGCGGCTATTCGGTCGATCCCGCGCACGTCAGGTTCTGGGAGGCGTTTGGCAACGTCAAATGGGCGGTCGATTGCCTGCTCCTGGGGACGCGCGGCGTCGAGGAGGTTGGCATCGAGCGCTCCGCGATCGGCCGGCGCATCGAAGAGCCATTATGGGATTTCTTCAACCTGATAGAGAGCCGCGAATAGCCAGTGGGGAATTGATATGCCACAGAGTATGCCCAGCGCGTCCGTTCTTCTCACCGCGGCGGTCAAATATCTGGAAGAGGATCTGCTTCCCGGATTGACCGGATATCATCGATTCAAGACCCGGGTTACGGCGAATGTGCTGAATATCGTTCGGCGGGAACTCGAATTGCGCGATACACAATCGGCCGCCGAGCGCGCGCGTCTCCGCGCACTGGTTGGACACGACGGCGACACGGACGCGTTGAGCGGCGAGCTATCTGAACTGATTCGCGAGGGCGCTATAGATTTGAACGACGCGGATCTGCGGGCGCATCTGCGGCAGTCGCTCGCCGACGCGCTGGCGATCAATAATCCGAAATGGCTCGGGCGGTAACCGGGGGGCTATTTCTCCACGGTCTCGCGTTCGATCGCGAGCATCTCCTCCAGGCCGATGGTCTGGTGGAGTTCGTCCTGCTCGCGTCCCGTCCCCTCCGGCGCAAATAGGGCCGCGGCGTCTCCATTGGCGATCGCCGCGTAACACTGCTTCATCGTCTTGTGAAAGAGCAGGACCGGAGTAATCGCGTCAACCAGCAGCCTGAAGCCGAGCGCCGCAAGTTCGGTCTTCGTCAGTCCCATTTTGCGCAATTGGCCGCCGCTGGTCAGTGTCATCAGCGGCGGTCCCAGGCGTTCGCCAAGCTCGCGGAAATGCTCGGCCTTATGCGCCATCACCAGCAGCACGTCGGCGCCTGCGGCACGGTAGGCCTCGGCCCGGTGCAGGGCATCGTCCATCGTACTCGAGCGCAGGGCGTTGGTCCGGCCGATGATCACGAAATCCCGGTTACGGCGCGCTTTCGCGGCCTCGCGAATCTTCGCGCTCATCAGGTCCGCGTCAATCATGTGCTCGATGCCAATGTGATGATGGGCGCGTTTGGGCAACAACTGGTCTTCGATCTCGATTCCCGCGAATCCCGCCGCCTCCACCATGTTGATGGTTCGATGAAGGTGCATCGGATCGCCCCATCCGCACGCGCCGTCGAGGATGAGCGGCAGGGGGCACACCGTGCGAATGTCGATACCGATGCGCACCATCTCGGTGAGCGTCAGGTTGGCCTCGGTAACGCATTGGATGTAGCCGAGACCGCCGCCGCCAAGATAGAGCGCCGGGAACCCCGCGGCCTGCGCGAGTTTCGCGCTCAGCGGATTGAATACGACCGGCGCTTCGATCAGCGAAGGGCCATCAATCATTTCGCGCAAGCTGGGCATTTCGCGCAAGCTGGGCATGATGACTCCGGGTTTCACTCAGGGCCGCTTCGCGTCGCGGCGTATCGAGCGGAGGCTAAAGCAGGTTGAAACGCACGCCGCAAATCGTCACCTGGCGGTCGCTGGCTTTGCGTCCGCGCGCGGCGGCCGCCGCCAGCACGCGAGCGCGATCGGAGACGGCGATGTCGATCGCGCCGAGACCGTCGCCACGGCCGTCGGTCGCCTCGACGAAGCGGACGCTGGCGTTTTCCAGCGGCAGTTCGAGGCGATCCTGCGAGTCCTTACGCAGCGGAATCTCGGCGATACTGCTCCAGCGCTCGGCCAGCCCACGCGGGTCGGCCGATTGGAGCTCGACTGCGTTGAAGTACTTGACGACATCGGTATGCATCCGGGCGACCCATTCAATGCCGCCGGCGGGCGTCCAATGGCCTTCGGGCTGACCCATCGCGTCCCAGTCGATCTCGAAAAATGTGCCGCCAGTATCCGCCGGATGCAGTTGCATGCCATGAAACGACTTGCCCTCGTGCTCCCATGCGATACGCACGTTAAGCGCGTCCGCACGCGCTTTGCGTGCGAGCTGCGTTTCGTGAGAGTCGCATTGGCAGATAACCATGTAGCCGCCGTCACCGTTGCGGCGTTTCAGATACCGTCCGGCGGCAGTGTTTGCTTTGACCGGGGCGACCACTTCGAGAAAATTGCCGCCAAGCGGCATCAATGAGTTTTCCAGACCGAAGGCCGCCACCGCCGGGTCCACGAAGCAGACATCGATTGCCAATATGGCCTTGAAATCCTCGATCACCGGAGCGAGCTTTTCCGCCACCAGGCAGATCTGACGAAGCCGTATCGACATGAGCGCCTCCCTGACGACAGCGCCGCGCACGCAGCGGCCGCACAAGCGTCGGCGCAAAGATACAACCAGTTGTGACCGCTTAGCCAGCGCTGTGCGTCGCGGCCGGTGAAAAGCGCAATCATCGAGTGCGAGAGCTTGGTTCGCGCAGTCCGAAAACGCTGTTTTCGTTATCGTCCGGGCTCGATTTCGGCTACAGTCGGACGCATTATAAGACTGAACGAAGCCAGGCGACTCCCTGACGAGGTGACGAAATGGAAGTTGGAGTATTTTACCTGCCGAGCATCGGCAACAAGGCCGAGATAAGCGCCGGGATGGCGGGCAGGCGTACCGATCTCTACCAGCGGATGCTGACCAACCTGGGCGAACAGGCCCGTTACCTCGACGAGCATGGCTACTATGGCGTCGCCTTCACGGAGCATCACTTCCATATCGAGGGCGAAGAGGTTTCCACCAACCCGATCCTGCTCGACATGTTTCTCGGGATGCAGACCACGCGGCTGCGGGTTGGACAACTGGGACTCGTGCTGCCCTGCCAGAATCCTATCCGAGTCGCCGAGGATATCGCGATTCTCGACCAGGTGACCAAGGGCAGGGCATTTGCCGGATTCGCGCGTGGTTATCAGCCGCGCTGGGTCAACACGCTGGGCCAGCATTACCAGGGACTCGCGGATAATCAGACCGACCCCGAAGCTTACGAGAAACTCAAGAAGGAACTCTACGAAGAGCACTTCGACATCATCATGAAGGCGTGGACCAACCCGACCTTCAGCCATCACGGCAAGCACTGGCAGATACCGCCGCCCAACGTCTTTTGGGCCGCGCACGAAGTGACCCGCCGGTACGGCCGCGGCGTCGACGACAAGGGCGTCCTGACCGAGATCGGGACGGTGCCGGAAACCTACCAGAAGCCGCATCCGCCGCTGTTTCAGCCATTCAGCTTTTCGGAATCGTCGGTGCGATGGGCCGCGCACCACAACGTCGTACCCATCACCATCGTCTGCGACAAGGAAATATGCACCGGGCAGTTTAACGCCTGTCAGTCTGGCGCCGCACAGGTAGGTAAGAAGTACAGTTTCGGCCAGGGGATCGGCATCGCCCGCGAACTGGTAGTCGCCGATACCGACGCGGAGGCGATTGCGATCGCCCGCGAGGCCGGATGCTTCATCTGGACCAAGTTCTTCGAGCCGTTCGGCTTCAACGCCGCCATCGCCCGGCCCGGTGAGAACTACAAGGACGTGCCCAACACGTTCGAGTCGATGTGCGACCGCGGTCTGACTATCTGCGGCAGCCCGGATACGGTTTCGGCCAAGTTGGAGCGGTTGTTCAAGGATCTGCCAGCCGAGTATTTCTGGGCCTTTACTTACAACGAGCTGGTGCCGCAAAAGGCGTCGATGCGGAGCTTTGAACTTTTGACCACCAAGGTGCTGCCTCGTTTCACCGACAAGATTCGATGACGTATGCCGCCGGCGTTCTCAGGGTGAGCATGTATTCACTCTGAGAACGCCGCGAGGCGCGCGAAAACAATCGACAGGGAAAGGTCGCCAATCGGCGCGCGTCACTATCAGACGCCCGAATCGTGAAGTCTTGCCTGAATCAACCTTTGAATGATCGTGAAGATCATCGCGGTTGACACGCCGAACATCAGCATCCCGTCCGCGGCTTCGAGCGGCCCTAACAGACGCCAGCGCGCCGACATGACTATGTCGCCGTAGCCCAGCGTCGTGTAGTTCTCCGCCGAGGCATAGAAGGCGGCCGCGAAGTTCGAGAATTCCGCGCACAGCTCGTAGACCCACGCCCACAACGCTATTTCGAGCATGTGCGCGGTAAGCGCCAGCATCGTGACTGCCGTTACCACGACTACGTTTCTCGAGAAACGGAAGCCGGCGTAGCCGAGCCTGCGTTCGCGGCGCACGAACTGGACGATTGCCGCCAGGGTCAGACCGTGGAGAAGAATGGTGGCGCAGGTTATCGCCGCGGCGACTATCAGGGGAACGAAGAAATCCAACTGGAGGTGCGAGTGCATCAGGTGATCGTCGCGATCAGGCGCGAGCAGGTTCCGCGGCTTCGTGGAGCGTCAGGCTAATGGCGAAGCCGAGAGCGGGCACGAGCGCGAGCAGGGTTATCGCCATCCGCAACCCGTGGTGATCGGCTATCGCGCCGAACACCGGCATCAGCAGACCGCCAACCGTCATCGAGAGCCCCAGCGTTACGCCCGCGGCGAGTCCGATCCGATCGGGCAGATATTCCTGGGCCATAACTACGACCACGCTCGTGGAGGCCGCCAGCGAGATCCCTACCGGGACGAGCAGCAAGCTCGCCGCCGTCAGGTCATGCGCGCTCAGGAATACGAAGAGCAACGGACTGAGAGCGGCCAGCGACACTACGACCACGATCTTGCGGTTATAGCGATCGGCCAGCCGGCCGCCTATCAGCGTGCCGGCGACCACTGCGGCCAACATGGTAGCCAGAGCGTAGCCGCCGCCCGCTTTCGATCCGTGCAGAACGTGAGACCAGTAGAGCGGGATGAACGTGTTGAGTCCGAAGAAGGTGATTGAGCGTAACACCACGACAACCGTGAGGCGTGCGAAGGCGCTCCACTGATCGCGGCCTTTGATCGGAACGGACCTGGTGGTGTCGTGATGCCGGGGAACGGGTTCAATCGCGATTCGCGGCAACTGAGAGGTCACCGCGAGCGACATGATAACAACCGGAAGCGCGAGCAACACCGCTCCGCGAGTCCCGAAGGCGATCAGAGTTGGCGTGATCGCAAGCGGGCCGACCGCGAAGCCCGCCATCCCGCCCACCGTAAACAAGCTCATCGAGGTGGCCGCCCGTGCCCCGCCGAGATACCTGACCCGGCGCGCGGCTTCAGGATGGAAGGCGGATATGCCCAGGCCGCTCGCGGCGATCGCGGCGAAAATCAGAGAGTAGGTATGCGTCAGGCCCGTGAGCGCGACTCCAATGCCGGCGAGACTGAGTCCCACCGGAATGAGCCAGGCCGACGGCCGACGGTCCGCCAGAAGACCGAACAAGGGTTGGGCCACCGACGAAAAAAGAGTTTGCGCGAGCACCAGGCCCGCCGCGGCGGCGTAGCTCAGATGATATGCAGCGATGAAGAACGGCAGCATCGCTGGCACCACACCTTGATTGATGTCGTCGGAGAAATGGCAAGCCGAGAGCAGCGCGATCGATCTGTAATCAGCCTCCTGGGTCTTCGGCGGCTCGGACGGCATTTTGGGTGCGGAACTCACGAACCCCTCTATCTGGCAGAAGATCGCTGCCGCTCGCAACCGGTATCGCAGCCCCGGCCGACCAGCCTGTGCGTACTCGCGGCCGACTGGTATTGCACGGCGTTGGTCGATTTGGAAATCTCACTAAGTAGTGCCAACACGCTCGATCGAAATATGAGTTACGCCTGAGGAACGAATGGATTCAAACAAGCCTGCTGAATTGACTCCGCTGACCGAGCGATGGCTGCGCGACTTCAACGAAGCTCCCTGGCGCAGGTACCTGCGCTCGCTCGTGGAGCGGGAAATGCTGATCCACGTTGACGGGGTCATGGTCGACGCCGGCACTATGTTCAGGACTCGCTTTCGATGCGACACTCGAACTTGCGCCAGCCTCGATCGAAGCCCGGGTACCGAATCCTGCTGCACAGACTATGACGTCGAGATCACTCCCGAAGAGCACGCAAGAATCGTCGACAATGCGGATTCGGTGATCGAATTGTTGAGCCGGTACGACAGCGAGCGTGTTACGCCTGACCGTAAGATCGGAGAATTCTTTCTGGAGGCGCATACGATCTCGCTAGCGAAAGAAAAGGCGCGATGCGCCTTCTCTTATCGCGACGGGGGCGGTCAGCTTCGCTGCGGCCTTCATTCGTTGGCGCTCGAAAGGGGCGAGCCCCTCTCCTCGATAAAACCGCTCGTGTGCATACTCTTTCCGCTGGTTGTGTACAGATTTGAGAACGGGGAGACGCTCCTGACTGCAACTTCGCGCGAAACTTCGTCGCTGTTCGGGCGGGAAAAGGACTCGGAACTGCCGTGTTTGCGCAATCAGGCTGGCGATCCGATGTTCGTCGAGTTACGAACAGCCATCGAAATCGGGTTTGGCGCCGCTTTCTATCAACGCCTCACGGCAGTGGCCGGCGAGTTCGAGCAAGCGAAGCGCCAGACAGCCTAGGCACCCCGTACCTGCTCTGGCGGGCATAAAGCTCGCCTATCGACTGCGGAAGAAAACCCTCGTTTCGTGTAACTCGTCGGCAGCCCCTGCGTACCTTAGAGACGGAGGAGCTGAGCATGAACGCAGGAAAAGTTATAACAGGTACCTCCCGGAAAGAGGCCTCGATCCAGTCCAGGGGGCGGAATCTCTGGGGATATTGCGCGGCAACTCTAGCGCTTTTGGCCACTCTGTCGCTTGCAGGATGCTACGGTCCGCCGCTCAGCGATCGTGCGGAAGGCACGCTGATTGGCGGGGCTGCCGGTGCCGGTGGCGGTGCGCTGGTTGGGTCCGCGGTTGGTTCTCCGCTGGCGGGCGCTGCGATCGGCGGCCTCGGTGGAGCGGGTCTGGGCTATCTGATCGGCAATTCGATGCAACACCAGCAATATGGATACGGCGGGTACGGTGGCTACGGCCGATACGGCGGCTACTAAAAGAAAATCCACGCGCTAGCGAAGATTGTCAGGCTGCATCGTTGCCATCGCACGATGCAGCCTTTTTTTGTCGAACGATAGCTATTCCTGCAATGGCTAACGCGACGTTTCGAGTTCACCGATGCGCGAGGCAATTTCCTTGCTCAGGGTGGCCAAGTCGTTGCTCAGCGCCTCCGATGCGCTGGTTTCGTCCGGGCCCGCGGGCGCCCCGGCCGTGGTCTTTGAGGCGTACAGGATTTTTTCGGTGTGACCGTCTCTGATAATCCAAGCTCGCGATCAGCTGTGTCTGGCCATCGCCGAGGGTCTCGAATCGCTGAACGTCAATTTCGACCTGGTAATCGACCTTGCTCGTCAGTGGCCACGGATATTTTTCGATCCGTTGAGTGTTCAGCAGCGTCGCCAGGTTCTCCGAGAGCACGCGGGTGAAATTTTTGTCGAGCGGTTCGGCCCAGCGCTTTTCGTCGGACAGCTCGATCCGGTTAGGCGTGACGCGCGTCACCACAGCCAGGCGGCGGAGGTAGTCGGGGAAATCGACCGGGCCTACGCCGACGGTAAGCCGGGCATTCGGGGCCGTCGAAGGCGGGTTGGCGGTGACTGCGCCGCTGTCGGAAATCGGCGACAGGATGAAGAACCTCGTGCGATCGGGCTGGGGCGAAAGCACGGAACATCCCGAGGCGATCGCGCACGCGCCCAACGCGATCAACTTCGTTTTGATATTCATCGCCGTCACTTATCCTTGTTCGGCACGTATCTTCCGCGCAGCAAAGCGCCTGGATTGCGCTGCAAATAGTCAGTGAACTCGCCTATCGATCGCGAGGTCTCGGTAAGCGAATCGAGGGTCTGGTTGAGATGCACCGCCAGCGGAGAGTCGGGATCGAGCGTCTGCTGGAGTTTGACCAGCGCGGCGCGCGTGTCCTGCATGGTCTTGTTGGCTTCGTCGGAATTTTTTCGCAAGTCCGTGACCAGGGGGCCAATCCTCGAGTTGGCGTTGTCGAGTATACTGCGGGCCGAGGCGATTGCCTGGTTCAGATTCGCGATCGTTCCCTTGAGAGACTCCAGTGCGGCCCTGAGCTCCGGCGTGCTGGTGAGGGTCTTGATCGAGTTGGCGGCGTCGGTGATCGAGACGGCCAGCTTTTCAAAGTCGATCTTTTCGAATTTATCCAGCGCTTTGGTCAGCCGCTCCTGAAGCTGTTCGAGGTCGGTCTGGATGGTCGGGATCTCCCTGATCGGTCCGTTCGGCTCCAACACAAATTTGAGCGGCGTGTTCGGGTGAACGTCGAGATCGATATACAGAAGTCCGGTCAGGAGACTCTCGGTGGCGAGCTGGGCGCGGAATCCCTCCTGGATCAGCTTGTCAAAGCCGGCGGTTTCGAGCGCTTCGCCAGTTCCTCCTCGCGCCAGTAGTTGCGATCGGTCGAGATCGATAATGACCGGCAATCGAAGACCCCTGATAGACGGAAGTATCTTCCCTTGCGAGGGCAAAAGCCTGAGCTCGATCGCCTCGACCGTGCCGATTTGCACACCCCTGACCTTGACCGGGGCGCCGACCTTGAGACCGTTGAGGTTGCCCTGGAACATGCAGATGAAGCGTGATCGGCTGGCTGAACATCTTGCCCGAGCCGACCAC
Source organism: uncultured delta proteobacterium (assembly GCA_963755905.1). Classification (GTDB taxonomy): domain Bacteria; phylum Desulfobacterota; class Binatia; order Binatales; family Binataceae; genus JAKAVN01. The sequence continues at coordinate 538,935 of CAVWLM010000001.1, read as the reverse complement.
GATCAGGGCCACGACCAGGATCGCGAAGCTGGCGACCACGAACACGCCGATGACTGTTGGACTGATCCGTTTAGCCATTGGCCGCCTGCTGAGTCGCCTCCTTCTCGGCCGCGAGTGAGAAACTTTCGTACCCGCGGGTCTGTCGAATGCGCGAGCATGTCATGCGGATCGCCGGTTGCGATCTGGGTGCGCGATTCGGCGTCCAGGAAGACGCTGTTGTTGGCGATGGTAAAGATGCTGGCCAGTTCGTGGGTGACGACGACGATCGTCGCGCCAAGATTGTCGCGCAACTCGAGGATCAGATCGTCGAGCAGGCGCGAGCTAATCGGATCGAGGCCCGCCGACGGCTCGTCGAAGAACAGGATGTCCGGGTCGAGCGCCATCGCGCGCGCCAGCCCCGCGCGCTTTTGCATCCCGCCGCTGATCTGGCTGGGATAGAAATCCTCGAAACCCTTGAGCCCGACCAGCGCGAGCTTGAGCGCGGCGATTTCGCGAATCTGCGCCGGCGTCAGATCGGTGAACTCGCCGAGCGGCAGGCCGATGTTCTCCGCCAGCGTCATCGAACTCCACAGCGCTCCGCTCTGATAGAGCACGCCGAAGCGCCGCAGCAGTCAGTTCGCGCCGTGCCGGCTCGGCCCGGGTGAAGTTGACGTCGCCGTAGATGATCTCGCCCGTGGCGGGTTCCTTCAGCCCGATCAGATGGCGCAGCAGCGTGCTCTTGCCGCATCCGCTGCCGCCCATGATGATGAAGATGTCGCCGCGGTGGACGACGAAATTGAGATCGCGCATCAGCACGAAGCTGCCGTAGGCCATCGTCAGGTTGCGCACGATGATGTGCGGCTCCGCCTGGAGCGATCGCGAAATCGTCCCGGCGCTATCCTGAGAACGATCCTGGCCGTTGGTCACTGTCGCCATCGCGCGGTACCGTTAAATCCCGAGGAAGTTGAAAACCACGGCGAACAGGCCGCAGGCGACCACGATCATCACGATCGACATGACCACCGCCTGCGTCGCCGCGTCGCCAACCGCCGACGAGCTGTTGCCGCATTGAAAGCCGCGCAGGCATCCGGCAATCGCGATCAGCAGCGCCATAGACGGTTCCCTTGATGAGGCCGCCGAACAGATTGACCAGGGTCAAGCGTCGATATGGTTTCCCGCATGTAGATGAGCGGCGACAGATCAAGCATCGCGACCCCGACGAACACGCCGCCGAGGATCCCGACCAAGTCCGCGAACAGGCACAGCAGCGGCATCATCAGGACCAGCGCGAGCACCCGCGGCAGCACCAGAAACTCCAGCGGCGAGACGCCCATCGTGGTCAGCGCGTCGATCTCCTGGGTCACCTTCATCGTGCCGAGCTTGGCGGCGAACGCGGCGCCGGTGCGGCCCGACATGATAATCGCCGTCATCATCGCGCCCATCTCGCGCACCATGCCGATACCGACCAGGTCGGCGACGTAGATCGACGCGCCGAACTGCGAGAGCTGCACCGCACCCATGAAGGCCAGGATGACGCCGACCAGAAATGAGATCAGGGTGACGATGCCGACCGCGCTGGCACCGCACTCCTGGATCACTTCGAGCAGATCGATCCTTCGGTAACGCGCCTTGCCGCGAACGAATTTGCCAAAGGCGATCGTCAGCTCGCCGAGGAAGCCCAGAAACTCGCCCACCGAGAGGCCGTAGCCGATCGTCACATTGCCCACGCGCTCGAAGAACGGGACTGCGCGCCGTCTCGCTGCGCGCGCCTTTTTTCTCCGGCACCGCCTCGGCCAATTCGAGCAGACGCCTGAGCCCCGCCGGAAGTCCGGCGCGATCCTCGGTGATACCGCGCGCGCGGCAGATCGCGGCCGCATTCGTAAGAAATGAAATCAGCCCGCTGTCCCAGTGCGTGAGCTGGGCAACTTCGTACAATAGCCGCCGGGTCCCCGGCCGCGAATCGAGTTCGGAGACCAGCAGCGAAATCGGCGGCAGGTCGCGTTGCAGATGCCAAGGGCCCGAAAGATGCAGCACGAGCGTCGAATCGCCAGTCCGTTCGAAGGATATTCGACCCTGATCCAAGCGCTCTGCGACAGCACCCATCGGTTCACGCCTCTTCCATCCTTACCAATAGCGTCAGCCCTGCCTAACAGCCTCAGGCCATAGTGTCACTGGGGATAATCGTTTCAAATGGTACTTTGGTCCTATCATGGAGCGAGCCGTCCGGATCATACGTCGCAGCGGGACTAGCGGCGCTGGCAGCTTTGGTCATGATTGGGGTTTGGCGAGCGTCGCCCGCCGGACGGCATCAATAGCTATCTCTAGGAGGTCAACTTGCCTCTGGCCCTCGCGAAGTCGACGCCGATCGGTCTGACTCCGAGCCGCTCGGCCATCAGGACCAGGTCGGCCAACGATTGCGCCGCCATCTTGTCCACCACGTGGCCGCGATGCTGCTTTATGGTTTTCTCGGCTACTCCCAGCTCGGCCGCCACCTGTTTGTTCAGCAATCCGGCCGCGACCAGCGAGAAGACCTGGCGCTCGCGGGGGGTCAAGGTTTCGTAGCGAGCTTTCAGCGAATCGATCTCCGCGTTGGCGGCGCGCTGGATGGAGCTGCGTTCGCTCGCCCGGCGTACGGCATCGATCAGATCGGCGCCTTTCACCGGCTTCTGAAGAAAATCGACCGCTCCAGCCTTCATCGCCATGACGCTTGCGGGTATGTCGGCGTGGCCCGTGATAAAGACTATCGAGAGATGCGGCAGCTTCGTGCGGAGCATCCGCTGAAAGCCGAGCCCGTCCATCCCCGGCATCAGAAGATCCGAAACCACGCAGGAAACGATGGGACCGTCAGGGCTGTCGAGAAATTCCTCCGCCGACGGGAATGCGATCGCGTGAAGACCGCTTGCCTGAAGCACCCGTACCAATGACTTCCGAACCGATTCCTCGTCATCGATAATAGCTACTACCGTTCTCTCGATCATTGCTCGCCCGCGGCCGGCTTTGGGTTGGGTTTTCGAAGAGATGCTTCAGACCGGACAGGGAAGTGTAATCTCGAAGGTCGAACCGTGACCCGGGACCGACGAGGCGGAAATCCGGCCGCCATGCGCTTCGACGATCGAGCGGGAAATAGCCAGTCCCATTCCCATGCCGCCGGGCTTGGTCGTGAAGAAGGCGTCGAATATTCGAGGCAGGGCGCCGGGTTCGATTCCCCGGCCCGAGTCGCTGACCAGTATTCTGATCCAGGCCGGGTCTTCCGTCAGCACCGACAGGGTGACTCGGCGCGCGCACTCCTCGGTCTCGGCCACCGCGTCGAACGCGTTGAGGAGAAGATTGATTACCGCTTGTTGTATCTGGATCCGATCGGCGAGAATCACGCGAAACGGCTGATGCAGATCGAGATTGAGCGAGACCTTGCGAATTACCGCGTCGCTCCTGATGATCCGGCTGACCTCCCGGAGCAGATCTCCGAAATCGACTTCGGCGCGGGCGAGTTCCTCGCGCCGGAACAGCGCCCGCAGACGGCGAATCGTCTCGACCGCGCGCGCGTCATCGTTCACGATGTCCGCGACCGCCGCCTTGATTTCGTCGAGGTCCGGACGCTTCACTTCGAGCATGCTCTGGATTGCTTCGGCATTGCTCTGAATTGCCGCCAGCGGCTGGTTGATTTCATGCGCCAGCGATGCCGCCAGCTCGCCCATGGTGTTGATGCGCGAAATATAGGTCAGTTCATTGCGAAGCTGGAGTACTTCGAGCGTCACGCGCTTGCGTTCCAGCGCGTAGCCGAGAATCTCCGCTATGGTCTGGAGCCGCCGAACGATCCGCGGCGGCCAGACACGCTCGCGGTGCAAATCCCCGAATCCCACCGCCGCCACGACCATCCCGCCAACCTTTATCGGAATCATCACGTTGGATTTGGGGCCGTAGCGCCGCATGCTCTCGCGGTCGACGGCGGCTTCGTCGGGTAATGCGTCCAGGCTCGGCATTACGACCGTTTCTCCGCCGAGCATCCTGGCTTTGACCCAGGGAAGCAGAGTGTTGGCATCCAGCGTTGCGCCGATAATCCGCTCGGGCTGCCTGGCCCAGCCGTGGCTGAAGATGGCCCAACCATCTGCATTGATCTCGGCGATCGTGCTGCGATCGAGCCCCAGGGTCAGAACGATTCGTTCGAGCCAACGATTGATTTCCTCGTCGACCTTGTCAATTGTGACCCGCACGAACGCGCTGGCCAACTCGATGACGAGTTCGTCGAACTGGCGGGATTCATCGCGCGAAGGCCGGTGAGATCGCTTGGATTCCCGGCGCGGGAGGACGCGCGCGGCAGGTCTGGTTCGCGGCACAACTACGAACCTAGTCCTAATCACCTCGCCTTGCCACCAACAAAGTTCTTTCGCGGCCAGAGAAGCCGGTTAAGCGTCTTTGTCGGCCGCAAAAGCTTTGGAAATCGCGTCCAGCAACGAGTCGCGGGTAAATGGTTTGAAGAGAACCGCTACGGCCTTCGCGCGCCGCGTCAACTCGCGAGTAGCTCGGTCGAGGTGGCCGGTGATCATTATCACCGGCAGTTCGCATCCGGACGCGGCGAGCGTTTCGCAGAGTTGCACGCCGTTCATCTCGGGCAGATGTACGTCGACTATCAGGCAGGCGTCTGTTTTCGGAAGTTCGCTGTCGAGGACGCCGCTCGGGCGGGCAAAGGCGATGACTCGAAATCCCGCCGAAAGCATCAATCTACGCAGTGCGCGAAGAACCGATGGGTCATCCTCGACCAGGATTAGGGCGGGTTTTAGTCCGGTCCTCAAAAATGCGGATCGTCTCCCTGCGAACGGGCTGGTCACGTCCACACCAATTTACATCACCAGCATGACCAGAATGTGCGGTTCGTGAAATAAGACCTTGGTCGGATTGGATCCGGCCGATCCAGCGCGGCGGCCGCTCGGACGCGTAGGACTAAGATAGGCTTGCCTGCCGCACTTTGAACCACGAGTATGCAACTCAAGACGTTACAAAGTTCCTTTTGACGAGTAGAATCTAGAGGTTTGCATCGGCTACGCGTTAAAGGAATTGAAATGAAAATGATCAGTTACGCAAGAAGAATGCCTCATTACCGGGGAACGTATCTGTTGTGGGCCGTCATGCTCGCCGGATGCGCGAGTGCGGCGGTTACGCAACAGGCCCAACAGCAGCCTGCCGACGTCAACCGTCCAACCCAGATCGTCGTTTATCCTTTCGCCGTGGATGCCAAGGACGTGACCCTCAATCAAAGTATCGTTCAGAGAGCCTACCGCAGCGCGACGGGCGACAATGAGAATGCGGCTCAGCTAGAGATCGCTCACGACACCGCGCAGGCGATCTGTCAGCAAGTCGTTACGGATCTGACGGGAAAAGGTTACAACGCCGTCTGCGTGCAACGCGGAACCTTCGTGGCCGGCGGCAACATCCTGGTAGTCGACGGGGTTTTGACTGACATCAGTGAGGGGAACCGGTTGCGCCGATTGGTAATCGGTTTCGGCGCGGGGTCCTCGAGTCTGGACACCAATGTATCGATGTATCAGCGGGTCGGCGGCAATTTGAACCAGGTGCTCGCATTCAGCACGCACGCCGACAGCGGCAAGATGCCCGGAGCCGCGGTTTTCGCTCCAGTCGGCGTCGCCGCGGGCGGTGGTGCGGCGGCGGTTGTTGGAGTGAACGCCGCGGTCGGCGGAGCCAAGGCCTACAGCTCGACTATCAATAGTCTGGCCAAGAAAACCTCGGATCAGATCGTCAAGTCAATGACCGACTACACCACGCAGGCCGGGTGGCGGATGCAATAGGGAAGGCGGGGCCACCACCGATGTCAGAGGCTTCGCCGTGCGGCCGGTTTCGACATTTCAGCGGCGCCGGCGGCATTCGAACCCTCGGCCGTGCCAACCACGGCCGATGACCACGCGACGAAAAGGCTGTAGCCGACCGCAAGCAGCGCGGGACCGAGGAACAGCCCGATGAGTCCGAACGCCATTGCGCCTCCCAGCACCCCGAACATCACGATCACCACCGGAGTGGTGCCCCCGCCGCGGCTTATCAGGAGAGGCTTGACGACGTTGTCGAGGCCCCCCACCAGCAACCCCCAGATCATCAGGAAGACGGCCCATCCGGTTATTCCCTGGCGATACAGCCAAAACGCGGCGGGCGCGGCGACCAGCAATGGACCGGCCGGAATCGCGGAGACGAGCAAAGTGACAAATCCAAGCAACGGGGCTCCCGGGACCCCGGCGAGTCCGAAACCGATCGCGGCCAGAATGCCCTGCAGCAGCGCGGTTCCGAGAACGCCATAGAGGACCGATCGCACCGTGGCGCCCGCGACCTCGAGAAGCTGCTCGCCGTTACCACTCGCGACCCGGTCGATGGTGGCGCGCAGTCGATCGGCCGCGGCTTCCCCATCGCGATAGAAGAAAAATGTGATGAGCAGGCTCAGAACTATTTGAAATATTCCGCTGCCCACAGCGCGGCCGCCGCCCAGCACGAAATCCGTGACCGTCGGCAGCCATTTCATCAGCGCCGCGATACGCGCGGAACTGCTTTCGCTCAGTTCCTCCCAATGATGGGCGAACTGATTGCCGACCAGCGGGATCTCCGCTACCCATCCGGGCAATTTCGGCGGACCCTCATGCGCCAGCCGCTGTGCCGCGCTCGTGAGGGCCGAGATGTTATTGGCGAGCGTCTCCGCCAGGATTACCACCGGCGCGGCGATAATCGCCGCCAGAGCCAACGTGGCGATCAATGCCGCGAGAGAGCGCCTGCCGCCCAGCGCGGCGTCGAGCCGCAGAAATATCGGCCACGTGGTGAAGCATAGAATCGCCGCCCAGAGCGCCGCCGAGATGAACGGGCGCAGGATCAGCAGGCAACCGGCCACCAGCAGCACCACGGCCGCGAGACCGATCCAGAGTTCGATGTTCTCTTCGGATTCAGTGGCGCGGCTCACCTGGAGTGCTCCATCTCGCCGTTCACGGCCGGGCCACGCGCATAGAAGCGGCGTCTCCCGGGTGGCGCGCGGGTGAAATAGTCAGTCCGCCAGCAGTTCGTGGAGAACGCCGTCCAGCGCCGGGATATCGCCCGCGTTCATCGGCGCCATATGTCCCCATATGGAAGAAACGACCCGGCACTTGCCGCCGGGGATGTGCCGCGCCTCGTACTCGCTGTCGGCCGGCGGAAAATAGCGGTCGTTGTCCACCGGTACGACGATGGTGCGCGCCTTAATCGCGCCTAGCGCGGCCTCGAAGTTGTCGCGGTAGACCGGATTGTGGCTGATGTCGCAGTGCAGCCAGGTCCATAGCTGCGAGAGCAGGTTGTTGGCATCGCAGCGCACGAAGAACGGCTCCCAGAAGGAGGCGACGTGCTCGTGGACGTCGCGCGCGCCGAAAGCCCGGTAGGCTTCAGTCCGGTAGAAGGGCTCGGACGTTCCCCATCCGGCATAAATAGCGGCGAAGGCCTTGAGCCCGTTGACCGGTGGGTGGTCGTAGAATCCGTTGGCGAACACCGGGTCCAGTTCCAGCGCGCGCTGCAACGCGAGCAGGAAGACCTTGTTGTACGAAGCGGTTCGCGCCGAGCCGGCGATCGGGCACGCGGCGCGCACCATCTCCGGGAATTGCGCGGCCCATTGGAAAGTCTGGCAAGCCCCCATCGACCACCCCGTTACCAGGCGGATACTCGCAATGCCCAGTTTCTGAGTAATCAAGAGCTGTTGGAGGCGCACGTTGTCATGGATAGTGACTTTTGGAAAGCGGCCCTGCTCGTTCGGCGGCGGCGAGTTGTTGGGCGAAGAGGAGAGACCGTTGCCCAGCAGATTTACCATCACGATGAAATACTTGCGCGGGTCGAGCGCGCGGTCTTCGCCGACCATGAAAGTCTCGATGTCGCTATTGGTTCCCGTATACCACGTCGGCACCAGCACGGCGTTGTCGCGCGCCGCGTTGAGCGTACCGAGTGTCTTGTAGGCCAGTCTCGCCGTCGGGAGCATCCCGCCTTTCTGCAGCAGGACATTAGGCAATTCCAAAACCTGGTAATCGCTCATGGGTTTCTCTCACGCCTTCTGGATGGGCGCATGCTACTTGAATGGCTCGTCGACGTCGACCTGGTAACTGTTGGCCAGGCGATTCGTCTCGTTGGCCATTCCTACGATGGCGATAAGCTCGCCGAGCATAGTCTCGGTCATGCCGGCTTTGCGCGCGCCCGCGGTATGGGATCGGATACAGTATTCGCAACCATTGGTCGCGCTGACCGCGATGTAGATCATCTCCTTTACCAGCGGGTCGAGGGCGCCCGGCGCCATCACTTCCTTGACGCTGTCCCAGGTTCGCTTGAGAGTCGGCGGATGATGGGCCAGCGCCTTCCAGAAATTGTTAATCCAGTCCGTCTTGCGAGTAGCCATGATATCGTCATAGACGGCCCGGACCTCCGGGCTCGCCGCCGCATACTCGATGAGTTTTACGGTCGCCATGCTGCCTCCGCGCCTGTCACGCCGTCAAAAGAGCTACTCAGTCATCTTCGGAAAGGGTGCGAAACCGCCGCTCGTAATCTTCGCAGGTCGACCTTACCGCGGAGAGATCGCGGCGGAGGAAGGCGCGTCCAACGGCTTGTTCGAATTCGTCGAGCAGCGCCTCCGCGCGCGCGGGCGAAAGCTTCTCGCCCAGCGCGTCGATCTCGTCAAGAGCGGCACGCAACAACCGGTTGGCTTCTTGTTCGTTCCATGGGTCGTTCAACTTATAACCTCGACGGATCGAAACCCGCCATGCCGGATCGAATAAGCCTCTTTTTGATAGTCGGGGTCTACCACCGTCTCAAATATGTCAAATGACCGATGAATAGTATAGCCCATGCGGCCGCGGACGGGCGTCAGCGGTAGGTCGAAACCCTCGAGGCCGGGCTTTCAGGTTGGGGATACCGGAACGGTTACGGTTGATTCAGTGGTTTTGGATGCTTCATCAGGTGAACCGGTATTAAATGTGAAGCCGGGCGTGACTGGCGCGGCCGCGCCGACGCGCAATCTCGCCCGCTGCAGAATGTAACGCCTGACGATCCGACGCGCCTGCTCCCTGGTCGAGACGGTTTGAGCGCATCCGGCCGCCGTCAGATCGGCGCTGTATGCGATCGCCGCTTCACCGCCGGCAAGAATCATCTGATCGGGCAACGCGCTTTTAAGACTGCGAACCAGGTCGCACGCCGCCGGAATGCAATCCGAATAGGTACAGGAAAGAAAGACTATATGAGGAACGAAGCGTTTCGCGTATTGGTCAATTTCGCCGGGCGTCTTGCCTTTGCCCAGAAAAGTCGCGGCAACCCCGTCCTGTCGAAGCAGTTCCAGAACGATCTTAAGTCCAAGCGTGTGAACTTCGCCGGGAGCACAGACCCCCAATACGCGCAGAGGAGGAATCAACAGCGGGCGCTTGAATCGGCCGCCTAGCTCATCGATCAAGTCGTCCGTCGTGTCGACGATGAATTGCTGATTCTCTCGACTGATGTGGTCTTCGGTCCGTTCCTGACCCATCATCGCCAAGGCGGGAAGAATCAGGTTGCTGAGAGTGCGGTCGAGTCCATTCTCGTCGCAATAGCGGACGGCCAGCGCCCGTGCCCCTTCACGATCCACCTCGAGCAGTTTGCGATAGTAGTCGTAATAATCTTCGCGCTCCTCTTCCGCCCCGAGCAGGATGCTTAGGAAATTCAGCCCCGGAATATAGTCGCCCGCGACCTTGACGCAGGAAGTGAGGGGCGTTGCCAACAGTAATCCGGGCAGTCCCCAGAGCCATGACCAGAACATCGCGGAAACGAGCAGGGCCAACGGCGAGAGGCCAATGCCCCGGCCGATCAGGAATGGTTCAACAAGTTGAGCGGCCACCTGATCGAGCATAATAAACGCAACGAATACCTCGATCGACTTGGACCAGCCGGGTGATACCGCAAACGCGACCAGGGCCGGAAGTATCGCGGAGATCATCGCTCCCACGTATGGAATGAATCGCAGCAAAAATGCCATTGCTCCCCAGAAAGCCGGATTTGGCAATCGCAGCGCCCACATCAAAATTGCTATGGCAACGCCATAGCCAAAATTAACCAGTGAGAAAAACAGCAAATAGTGCGAGACCGTGCTGCCCGCCGTCGCTATCGCTTCCGCGGCGAGCGTTACGCGAATCCTGGCGGCTAGACGTACCAGGCGATCGCGAAGGTATTCACGTTCATAAAGCAGAAAGAAGAATAAAACTATGACGAGCAGAAGATCGGCAAGAGAAGATAGTATCGGCAGAGCCGGCTTCAACACCGTGTACGTAGTCGAAGATCCAGCGACCGACTCGACGATGCTCGGAGATCGACTAGGATGAGGGCGAGCCTGCCGGATTTGTTCCTCGACTTCAGTCACGCCGGATTCTATTCGCGCCAGCCATTCGGGTGTGGCGCCCTCAACCGCGTTGATTTTTTTCGCAATATTCGTCGAATAGTCAGTCAATCCGACTGCGACTGCCGTGAGTTGCACTACCAGGAAATACGTGAGCAGCGAGATCGCAATGGCAGTCGTCGCGACGACCAGTGCGGAACTGGCGAGCCTGCCAATATAACGATCCAGGCGGCTCGCGATGGGACTGAAAATCACCGCCAGTACGGCGGCCATCGCCAGAGGCATCAGGATGTCCTTGGCGAAGTAGAGTACGGCGGTAGCTATTATTACGCCGAGGATCGGTTGCGCCACGCCGGAATTGGAATCATCTGCCTCTCCTAATTGTGGAGCGTGGTCGGGTTCGATTCGCTGTAGTGGCTGCATATTTTCAAGCGGAAGGCAGTTGGCGATCCGCGACCATGCTCTCCCGGGAGCTTCGGCGATCAGGTTTAAAGAACATGCGCCAGCAGCCACCAAATGACGATCACGGACAGTGGGACGCCGAGCAGCCACGCGATTCCATAGCGCATTGTTTAGATCTCCGTGTGTCGATTTTTCGGGTCAGGCTATTCGCTGGAGCATTTGCTGTGCCAACGCTTTTTATCAAGTCGCTCCGATATGATGCTTCGAGTTTCGGCGTGTCCTAGAGCAACTAATTCAAGACCAGGTAAAAGTTACAGGCTGGGCGATTTATCGAACGTTGCGAAAACCAAACGCGGGCCTTCGGCAACTAGCGGCGCTTCGACGTCAATGAAATAAGCTTATTGTCACGACCTGGGTGCCTCTTCGATATGCATTCGCCTAGGAAGATGGCAGAAAATCCCTGATCGGGGGCCATAAATACGCGAGTAACGATGGCCCGATGATTGCTGAGCCCAATAATTGCCGAGATGTCGGGTCGCATCCCTCCAAATCGAGCTATTGCATCTGGCGGCGGGCATAAAGCCGCACGATGCTGCGGGAAATTTGCCAAAGCGGGTTTCGCGAGTTAGGAGTTGGGAGCTTTACATGCCGCGATGTCATGAGGGCTCGCGCGCGGGAATCGGCGAGGTTTCCAGAATCGGTCACCGGAACGGGGGCATCAGACATGCATCAGAGCGTCGGTACGCGCGAGGAACTCGTCAATCGAGCGGAAGCTTTGATCCCGGTGCTCCGGGCGCGCGCGGCCGAGGCCGACGCCCTGCGCCAACTTCCCACGCAAACCATCCGTGACCTCAAGGCTGCCGGTGTCGCTCGCATCCTGCAGCCCGCGCGATACGGTGGCTGCCAGGCCTCGTTCGCCGGCATGGTCGACATTCTCAGGACTATCGCGCGGGGGTGTGGCTCGACCGCGTGGTGTCTCGCGCAATACATCGGGCACAACTTCATGGTTTCGCAGTGGGCGCCGGCGGCGCAGGAGGCGGTCTGGAGCGACGCCCCCGACAACCTCGTGAGCGGCATTTTCATCCCCCTGCTGGGCCGCGCCACCAAAGTCGCCGATGGCTATCGCGTGACCGGACAGTGGCCGTTCGTAAGCGGCGTGAACAGTTGCGATTGGTGCATTCTTACAGCCATGGTCGGCAATGCCGAGGGCGGCGAGCCCGAGGAACGCTACTTCCTGGTGCCGCGAAAGCAGATCACGATTGTTCCGACCTGGGATTCGGTGGGGCTCTACGGCTCCGGCAGCGACGACGTGAAGGTCGAGGAGCTGTTCGTGCCGGAACACATGACCCTGCCTATCAGCTACCTTCGGGGCGGAGAGACTCCCGGCAATCATCTGCATCCGGCGCCGCTCTATCGTTCGCCGAGCTACATGTGGTTCGGCATCCTGCTGAACAGCGCGTCGCTCGGCATGGCCGAGGGGATTCTAATTGACTACGTCGGGGAAGCGAAGAAAAGAGTCGCGCTCATGTCGGGTCAGGAGACCCGAAGCTCGATGAGTCAGCAGATCAAGGTGGCGGAGGCCGGGGCGGCTCTGGAAGCCGCTCGCGCTCTTCTATATGCGACTTGCGACGAAATCATGGCGGTGCTCGAAGCGGGAAAGCTGCCGACCGACGAGGAGCGCACACGCTATCGATCCTTTGCGGCCTACGCGGGCAAGCTGGCATTCGTGGCCGCCAACGCCATCTGGGACGCGGATGGAGCCCGCGGCGTCTACCTGAAGAATCACCTGGGCCGCGAGTATCGGAATCTGTGCACCGCCACCCGCCATGTCACCCACAACTGGGACGTCAACGCGGCCGCCCACGGACGCGTAAGACTGGGGTTACCGCTGGACAACCCGGCCCTGTGATCTGTCGTTGACAGGGTTTCCGCCGCGGCACGCGCGACGAGCGACCCGCCGCTAAAATCTAGACTTCGTACTTCTTGCTGGTCTCGAGAATCTCACGCGCTCCGAGGAGGTCGGTGATTTCCGGCAGCAGCTCGAGTCCCGGCCCGCCGGCGATCGTCCCGGTGCGCGCGAGTTCGCTAATCGCGTCGCGGGTACGCTGGTAGATCGCGAAAAGCGTGGCGATGTGGATCATCACCTTGAAACCATACTGGGCGATTTCCGACGGAGGCAGTAACTGCCCGTTGTACAGAAGCGGCAGCCCCGAAAGCAGCCGCGCGCAGTTTTTGAGATCCTCCAGCGTCTTGAGCCCATCGACGAAAATCAGATCGGCACCCGCCGCGCGATAGGCGCGAGCGCGCCGCGTCACCTCCTCCCAGCCCAGCGGAGCAAGCGCGTCGGTGCGCGCGATGATCACCAGGTTCGGATCGCGCCGGGCGTCGAGTGCCGCGCGCAGCTTCGCCGTCATGTTTTCGAGCGGGATAACCTGCTTGCCTTCGAGAAACCCGCAGCGTTTCGGCCACACCTGATCTTCGATATGCAAGGCGGCCGCGCCCGCGTCCTCGTATTCGCGGATGGTGCGCTGGACGTTGATCGCTTCGCCGTAGCCCGTGTCGGCGTCGCAGATGACCGGAATGTCGACCGAGCGCGCGAGCGCCCTGACGTTTTCGATCATCTCGTTCATCGTGAGCAGCCCGAGATCGGGAAAGCCGCGTGCGGCCGCGGTTCCAAAGCCGGTCATATAGATTGCCTTGAATCCCTCGCGCTGGGCGATCTTTGCGTGCAGGCAATCGTAAACAAACGGGGCGACAACCATATCCGGCCCGTTCAAGAGCTTCCGTAAGCGCGATCGAGCGTCAGGCATACACGCATTCTCCCCGGACCGAAGCGGTCCGCATGGCTTCGTCTGTGGCGATGGCTGAAAATACCGCGCTGAATTGTAGCATCGGAGGCTTCTTTGTATAGAATGCAGCCGAGGCGCAGCCAGGCGGGGCTGTCGACTTTGTGATCCTGTGCTTCATGGATCGACGACTCGTGGATTCGAGATGCCCGGGCCGATCCACCCCGGGCTAAGGAAACGCTGGACGAGGGAAACGCGATGAGTGCCGCGAACAAACAGATTCTGTGCGGGTTTGGGATAGACGTCGACGCGGTCGCGGGATGGCTCGGCTCCTACGGCGGCGAGGATTCGCCGTTCGACATCTCACGTGGCCTGTTTGCCGGCGAGGTGGGCACTCCGCGGCTGCTCCGGCTGTACGACCGCTACAAAATCAAGACCTCGTGGTTCGTGCCGGGCCATTCGATCGAGACCTTTCCCGCGCAGATGCGCGACGTCGCCCAGGCCGGCCACGAGATTGGCGCGCACGGCTATTCGCACGAAAATCCGGTCGCGATGACTCCGCGCCAGGAAGAGGACGTGCTGGAGCGATCGGTCGACCTGGTGCAGGAACTGGCCGGAAAGAAGCCGCGCGGCTTCGTCGCGCCGTGGTGGGAGATGTCGGCGGTTACCGCCGAGCTATTGCTCAAGTACGGGTTTCGCTACGACCATAGCCAGGGCCACGACGATTTTCAGCCGTACTATGCGCGGATCGGCGAAACCTGGACCAATATCGACTACTCGAAGCCCGCGGCGCAGTGGATGAAGCCGCTTAAGCGGGGGAAAGCGGTCGACCTGGTGGAGATTTCGGCCAACTGGTACCTGGACGATCTTCCGCCGATGATGTTCATCAAGGCTTCGCCCAACAGCCATGGCTTCGTCAATCCGCGCGACATCGAACAGTTGTGGCGCGATCAATTCGACTGGGTATACCGCGAGTGTGAATGGGCGATATTCCCACTGACTATTCATCCGGACGTGTCGGGCCGCCCGCAGGTGCTTCTGATGCTCGAGCGGCTAATCGAATACATAAGCGGGCACGAGGGCGTGCGCTGGTGCACGATGGAAGAGATGGCCGAAGAGTTTCGGCGGCGCCATCCGTTCCAGGGTTGAATCGATCGGGAGCTTCGATTCTTCTAGCAGGGCTTCAGTTCTTCGAGATAGGCGAGCGCCTCCGCGAGCGTCACGACGTCGCCGTACTTGCTGTCGATGTCGAATAGATTGGCCTCGTGCGGCTCGCTCGCGCGATCGCCCACCGCCTCGTGCGGAACGATCGGCCTGAAGCCATGCGAGATCGCGTCGACCACGCTCGCCCGCACACATCCGCTGGTCGTGCATCCGGTGACGATCAGCGTGTCGACGCCGCGCGTGACCAGGGTCGCGGAGAGCGGCGTTCCGAAGAAGGCGGAGGCGTACTTCTTTACCAGCACCAAATCTTCGGGAGCGCGGTGTATGCGAGGATCGAGTTCCACCAGGTCGGAACCGAGCTTGAGCTCGAGCAACGTTGGCGCCTTCTCGGGCCAAACACCGCCGTCGCCGGGCAGCGCGGGATCGTAGCCGACCACGGTGAAGACGATCGGTGCGCCTTTTTTTCGAGCGGCCGGGATCAGCTTGTTGATCGCCGCGAGTTGGGAATCCAGGTTGCCGGCGAGCGGCGATTTCTCGGGCGCGGTAAATCCGATTTGCATGTCGACGACCAGCAGCGCGGGGCGCCTGCCGTAGCCGATCCGGCGGCCAAAGCCACTTCGGCTATAGATGGATTGTTTGTCATCGCTCATGGTGTGTCCTCCCGGCGTTAGGTGAAACCGTGCGATCGATTCGCGGCACAACCTCGACCGTGCCTCGTCGCTCAGGTGGGTTTCGATATATGTATACGAGCGTTCATGGCTGAAGCGCCAGCGCAACGAGACGGCCGTGGATTTTATCGCGCTCGTGGGTCAGGATTGGTCCCCGGCATAGCTTTGGAGGCCTCTGCTGGATGGCGTACAGACTCGGCGTCGACGTGGGCGGGACTTTCACCGATCTGCTGCTGATCGACGAAGATACGGGCGCGACTTTCCGCGCCAAAGTGCCGACAACTCCGGCCAACCAGGCCGCGGCCGTTCTGGACGGAATCGGGCGCGTCTGCGCTATAGCGGGAATCGAGCCGTCGGCGCTCACCGAGCTGATGCACGGCACGACGGTAGCCACCAACGCCGTGCTCGAGGGCAAGGGTGCGCGCGTCGGCCTCATCACCACCGAAGGCTATCGTCAGATTCTCCAGGTGGCTCGATCCTACGTGCCGGGCGGTCTTGCGGGATGGATAATCTGGCCCAAGCCTGAGCCGCTCGCGGCCCTCGAGGATACGGCTGAAGTGCGTGAGCGAATCGGCGCGCGCGGTGAAGTCGTGCGCGAACTGGATGAAGCGAGCGCGCGCGAAGCGCTACATCATCTTAAGCGCCGCGCGGTCGAAGCGATAACCGTGTCGTTGATAAATGCCTACGCGAACCCGGCGCACGAGCGGCGGGTCCGCGAGATAGCGATCGAGCAGGCGGCTGAAGTTCCGGTATCGATTTCCAGCGAAATTCTGCCCGAGATGCGCGAGTACGAACGCACCATGACCACGGTCGCCAATTCTTACGTGCGGCCCACGGTCGCCCGTTATCTGTCGAGTTTGAGAAGCGAGCTCGAGGCGCGCGGGACCGGCGCGCTCCTCAAATTGTTGCGGTCCGACGGCGGTTTGATGTCTTTCGAGGCGGCCGAGGAAGCACCGGTCAACATGCTGCTCAGCGGCCCGGCGGGTGGCGTCGCAGGAGCCTTGTCGGTCGCCAGACAGGCCGGCTTCGATAATCTGCTAACGCTCGATATGGGCGGGACTTCGACCGATGTGTGCCTAATCGAACGCGGAGAGCCGCGCGTGCGGCGCGACACCATGGTCGGCAATGTCGCGGTGCGCGTCTCGTCACTGGACGTGCGCTCGGTCGGCGCGGGCGGCGGGTCGATCGTCAAGGTCCCCACGCTCACGCGCGCGTTGCGGGTGGGGCCCGAGAGCGCGGGAGCCGAGCCCGGTCCGGCGGCTTATGGCCGGGGGGGCACGGAGCCGACGGTTACAGACGCCAACGTGGTACTCGGCTATCTGCCGGCGGATTTGCTCGGTGGCGAGATGAAGCTCGATCGGCAGGCGGCGCGCGACGCGGTGAAGAAGATCGCCGTTGCGCTCGGGATCGGACTGATGGAGGCGGCGGCGGGAATAATCGGCGTCGTCAACGAGCACATGTTCGGCGCGCTGCGCCTCGTCTCGGTCGAGCAGGGTTACGATCCGCGTGGTTTCGCGTTGGTGGCTTTCGGCGGCGCCGGCCCGCTGCACGCCAACGCGTTGGGAGCGTTGCTCGGATGCTGGCCGGTGATCGTGCCGGCCAGCCCGGGCGTGCTTTGCGCCTACGGTGACGCGACCACGCGGCTCCGCAATGAAGCCGCCTGCACTTTCATCCGGCGTTTTTCCGCCACCTCGGCCGGTGAGATCGCGGAAACCCTTGGCACGCTGGGAGAAACCGCTGCGGCGGCGCTCGACGCGGAAGGCGTGCCGCCGTCCGCCCGCTCCACCGTCTACCAGGCGGACGTGCGCTATCACGGCCAGGGCTTCGAGGTGCCTGTCGCGGTGGACGTGGCCGGCCTTCGGCAAAGCGGGATCGAGCCGGTGAGCGGCGCGTTCGACGAAATCCATCGCCGGCTGTTCGCCTTTAACCTGGACGTGGAACATGAGTTCGTGAACCTGCGCGCGATCGTGCAGGAGAATAGCCGCGAACTGAGACCCGCCCGCCTGGCTGAAGGCGGCCCTGGTCCCGGCGCCGCGCTGAAGGGCGACACTCCGATTTGGGTGCAAGGGCGCACGCTCCAGGCGAAACTTTACGATCGCGCCAAACTGCTCGCGCACAATGTGCTCGAGGGGCCCGCGGTGGTCTCCGAGATGGACAGCACCACGCTCATCGCGCCCGGCCATTTCGGCGAGGTGGATGTTTTCGGAAATATTCTGATTCGCCCGCGGCAATGAAACTTGCCCGGCCAGACAGGCTGGCCGCGTTCACGCTATCCACGACCACAAAGACGCCGGAGAATCCTGGAAATGGCAAAGACCCAAATTATCGAGCTCAATCGCGAGCCCTTTCGGCCGCTCGAAGTCGACACCGTTACCTTGGACATCATCGAGAGCGCGCTGCGCAACGCGCGCTACGAGATGGACGCTGTGCTCTTCCGCACCGCGATGTCCCCGGGAATTCGCGAGCAACATGACGAGTTTCCGATGATCGCCGAGCGTAAAGGCCGAATGGTGGTCGGTCAGTTCGGCTCATTCATCGGCGGGTTCCTCGACAGCTACGAAGGCACGGTCGAACCGGGCGACATCTTTCTCACTTCGGATCCGTACAAGTGCGACGGCGCAATTAGTCACTCGGCCGACTGGCTGGTGTTACTGCCAATTTACTATAGCGACGGGCGGCTGGTCGGATGGGCCGCGATGCTCGGGCATATGTCGGACGTCGGAGGCAAAGTGCCAGGCAGCTTGCCGACCGACGCGGCCAGCATTTTCGAGGAAGGAATGCTCGCGCCACCGATAAAAATCTATCGCAACGGCGCGCTCCAGGAGGATCTGCTCGCCCTGGTGCTCAACCAGGTGAGGATGCCGCACTGGAATCGCAGCGATTTGAACGCGATCGTCGCGGCCTGCCGTACGGCCGAGCGCCGCGTGATCGAGCTTTGCGGCCGCTTCGGCGTGGACCTGTTCGTTTCAGCGATGGAAGCGTCGCTCGAACGAAACCGGCGCGCGATGGCCGAGCTGATCAAGCGCTCGATTCCGGAAGAGGAAATGGTCTTCGAGGACTATGTCTGCGACGACGGCCGCGGCATCGGCCCTTACAAATTGCGCTGCTCGATGAAGCGCGTGGGCGAACGGGTGAAGCTCGACTGGAGCGGGACCGATCCGCAATCCGAGAGCTCGATAAACTTCTACCTCAACGAGAACATGTTCCGCATGTTTTTCGGCATCTACATGATAATGATCTTCGACCCGCAGATTCTCTATAACGACGGCTTCTATGATCTGGTCGATGTGTATATTCCCGCCGGCTCGCTCCTGAAGCCGCGTTTTCCGGCCGCGCTCTCATGCCGCACGCATGCTTTGGGACGGATCTTCGACGTGCTCGGTGGCCTGTTGGGACAGCGTCAGCCGGAGTTTCTATGCGCGGCCGGCTTTTCCTCGTCGCCGCACCTGATGTACTCGGGATTCGACTCCCGCGGCGAATGGTACCAGCTCTACCAAATTGGCTTCGGCGGGATACCCGGACGTCCGGTGGGTGACGGTCCCGACGGGCACTCGATGTGGCCTTCGTTCACCAACGTTCCCAACGAGTTCCTCGAAGCGTACTTTCCGCTGCGCATCGAGCGCTACGAGACCGTCGCCGACAGCGGCGGCCCCGGTCTTCATCGCGGCGGCAACGGAATCGAGATCGTCTACAGGTTTCTCGAGCCGGGCGAGATTTCGATCCATGATGATCGTTGGCTCACCTATCCATGGGGCGTCAACGGCGGTCTGCCCGGCGCGCGCAGCCGCAAGTTCATCGTGCGTCGCGATGGCGCGACGGAGGTGCTCAGTTCCAAGTGCGACCATGTGAAAGTGAGCGCTGGCGACCTGCTGCACTACATCACTTGGGGCGGCGGCGGATGGGGCGACCCGCTGGAGCGATCGCCCGCTCTGGTAGCCGCCGAAGCCGCTCGTGGCCTGATGACCGTCGGCGGTGCCCGGCGTTACGGCGTGGTGCTGGACGCGAACTCAACCGTGGACGAGGCGGCGACCGGCAAACTGCGGGAGACGATGGCGGCTAAGCGGGGCGCCATGCGAGTATTCGATTTCGGCCCGCCGTTGGAGGAACTAAAACGTAACTGTCTACACGAAACGGGACTCCCGCCGCCCGCATGGCCGAGCTTTACGCTAGCAGCCATGCGGACGGCGGGGAGCGGATTCTAAAGATCGCTTAGTGGCGAGGCGGCCTGCTTCCCTCGTAGTGCAGAGTGAGGCCCTCTATGCCGGCAGCCACGTTCAAGCCATTTTGGCCCTCAACCGACACCGGCTGCAGCGCGATGGATTTATGAAAACCACCGATCAGAACGTTCGCGCCGCCGCCTACTCCCAGGGCAACGCTCGCCTGCGCGCCGCCATAGCTGCCCGCCAATGCTCCCGTTCCCAGATCGGTGGTCGGAGCGGCGACCGCCCATAGGATCACGGCCGACTGTAGGTAGCCGATGTCGGCCCCGAATTTGGAAATCGAGCCGGTATAGTATTCGGTCCGATGCTTACTCGAACTATACGTACAACGGATGCTGTGCGAGGAGCCTACGATGAAACCCCATCCGGCGGACTCATGACAGGTGAGATAGCCTGTCTTGATCGTCATCTTTTCGGCGGCTTGCGCAGGTATGGCGGAAGCAGCTAAAAGTAGCAAACCCGCCGTCGCGACCATGATCCAATTCCTATTCTTCACCGGCAACTCCGTTGCAATCATAAAAGCGCTGTTTTTGTTCGAACGTGCCTTACGACTTTTCCCGCCCTACGGGTTGGTCGTAGTCGTCGTTGTCGTGGAGCTCGACGGGTCTCCATTGGCCCAGGTGGTCGTTGTCTGATGCTGCACCTGGCCATCCACCGACGTGGTCGTCCTCTTCTGTTCTACGGCTCCATTACCCCAACTGGTCGAGGTAGTCGTTTGGCTCGCTTCCGACGTCGGTGAGACTACTACGGGCGCTGGAACTTGCACAACAGGGGGCGGCACTTGCACGATAGGGGCCGGTACTTGCACGACCGGCGGGGGCACCGTGTCTACTTCCTTCGTGCTGGAAAAGCAGCCGGAGAGTATCCCTCCACTTGCGAACGCCGCCGCAATGATCAGTGATCGAAAACGTCTGTCGATTTTCATGTCTTGAACCTCCGTGGCCTCGTCAGTTAGTTAGATGCCGCTGATTCCATTACTTACTCTCGGGTACTTACTCGCCGGGACGCGGCGGAATCGCGGCAAAATTCCCTGGATCATCGGCCATTGCCGATTGGATATCGGGATGTTCCTGGAAGAATGTATCGAGATCCGGATGGGTTTTTAGAAAATGCGCGTCATTTATAAGTGACGGGTTATACGCCAAAGCACGCTCAATCCCGGAATGCGTATCGGCGAATTCCTGCCACGTGCGCAGCCGGGCGGTGTCGATGTCGCGGGCGTCGGCCGGCGCGAATACGATCGTGGTATTGCCGCTTTGGACTGCTCTCGATGGCCCGGAACTCTGCGATTGAACTATCACCAGTTGGCTGTCCTGGGCCGCCACAGGAATGGCAAGAACCAGGCTGAAGCCGCTCGCAATCATGGCCGCTCTCCACCGCATATACTTTCTCCTTGCGGATCTGCCGAGAGCCGCCGTACCGGCGGCTTGCTACTCGGCTCGCCATTCCTCTTCTAGAATCCAATAGGCTAGAAGGAGGATGTTCTCAGCATGAACGAAGAGGTAAGGCAGCAAGCACTATGCCAGCGGTCGAAAATCGTCTGTTTGATGGAAGACCGGGAGGCATCGCTAGAATCTCGCGATATTACGCGAGATTCCGTCGACAACGATGCAATCTCATCCACCTGAGCGTCGCGGCCGTGGCGCTCTAGTGAAGTTTTTGCCGTTGTAAGAACTACAGAGTACGGAATCAGCAAAGAACGCCGAGCCTAAATGCTTCGCGACGGCCGACGGCTATTCGCAGGCTAATGAGTAAGTGGTTAGACTCATTCGGCGTTCATTAGATGCTTATCCAGAAACGCGGCGACTTTCGGATAGGCGTCCATCCGGTTCTTCAACTTGGCCAGCCCGTGGCCCTCGTCGGGATAAACCAGCAGCTCGACTTCTCGGCCGAGCAATTTCAAACGCCCAGCCATTTGTTCCGCTTCAGAGAGCGGAACCCGCGGATCGTTCGCACCATGGATGATGAAGAGTGGGGCCTTTACGTTTTCTATTGCATTTATCGGGGACAATTTCGTCAGCAGCTCTTGATCCTTATCAAGATACCCATATTCGGGCTCACGTAGTGCCCGGCGCCAGGTAGAGGTGTTTTGCAGGAACGTAGTAAGATTCGCGATACCAACGATATCAACCCCCGCTGCCCAAAGGTCCGGCTGAAACGCGAGTCCCGCCAGCACCATATAGCCCCCGTAACTTCCCCCCAATAGCGCAATCCGCTTCGAATCAATGTCATCTCTCTGTTCCAGTGCTCTATGCAGATATTCCAGATCCCGGACAGAATCCATTCGCTTTTCCCGGTCGTCAAGCGCCAGATATGCCTTTCCGTAGCCGCTGCTTCCGCGCACATTGGGAACGACGACTGCATAGCCTCGATACAGGAGGTACTGGATCAATGGATTGAAAACCGGGCGGGCCTGCCATTCCGGCCCTCCATGGATGTGAATGACAACGGGGACCCGCCTGCCGTCCGTGTTTTTCGGCAGGTAGATGAACGACGGAATTTGCCTGCCGTCAAAACTCGGATACGTCACCAAGCTCGATTCAAGCAGAACCTCCCGCGGCACCTTGGATGGCAACGTAGTTATTTGGCGTGATTCGTTCTGTTTGCGTGACCAGATCCACAAGCTGGCGCTCGCGGTTTCGCTTTCGTTGGAGAATGCGAGATATCGGCTATCATTCGACCACTTACATTCGAGAGTTATTCCCGAGGGCATATTGATATCGGGCAGCTCTTTCAGCGTTCCGGCATCATGCAGTCTGGGCGTGCTGTAGCCGCCTTCGTTGAGGACCACGAGAAGCAGCTCTCCGTCATTGGAAAGTGAAAGCGAATCCACGTCCCACGGAAAATCGAGTACGCGTCTGCCTGCGCTTTCGGCGAAACCGTAAAAACTCACTCCCTGAAACTCGCTGTCTTGATCGTTTATGTAGAAGAATCCGCTGGTATCGGGGAGCCAGCGCGGTTGGCCGTATGCGGCATGGCCTTCATGAGGTGTAGCGAGCTCGAGCGTCTGCCTATCGAGCGAGAAGATAAAGAGGTCATTGTGCAGCAGGGTATGACGCTTGAGGATCGCGACTTTTTGACAGTCGGGCGAGAATCCGTAGGCCTCGCACCATCCGCCTTGATCGAAAATGCAACGGGATTCCTTCGTCGTGACGTCCAGCACAAAAATGTCGAAGTCGACGCCATTCCGCTCATTGGAGGAATAGGTTATTGACTTCCCATCGTGGGACCAACCGCCGAAGCGATAGATTGCCGCGTCGTTATGCGTCAATCGCTCGGTCCGTCCGGAACCTAGATCAAAGAGGTAAAGTTGGAAGCGCTCGTTTCCACCTTCGGCCATGGCGAATAGCACAACGGCGCTCGTGGGAGAGAATGCAAAATCCCCAATCGGTTCCGAGTAGTAAGTAAGCTGTCTTATCCCGCCGCCCGCGCGCGGAACAACATAGAGCTGGGCGACGCCGGAAAGATCGCTCAGAAATGCGATGCTGCTTCCGTCGGGACTGAACGATGCGCCGAAGGTTCGCCTTGTCTCCAGGAAGTCTTCGATCCTGTATGACTTCATGGGCGGCGTGACAGTGTGGAAGTGGTTTCGTGCTTCATTGGGTAAGGATTAAGCCGGAACGGCAAAATCCTTGTCAATTGCGTTCCAACCGGCGGCGGCCAAAGCAGGCAATCGCATCCACCGCAGCGATCCATCAATAAGGATCAGGATGGAGACCACGCTAGAAGCCCACTCCCCGGATGCGAGTCGGGTCTGCCCAACGATCCCCGGTGACGACATCACGCTGGAGTCCATCGGTTCCGCCAATCGGCCCAGGCCGCTCCGTCCTCGCCGGATAGGATTCCAACGTGAGGCGCTATCAAGGATGTTCAGTCACCGGGCACGCGCTGCTTGTTTATGAGCATTGCTACTTGAATCGAACCTATTCCCCTGTCGTACGCCCGCACCATCCGCGCGTTCAAGACGGTATGTGTTTTGCTGCTAACGGTCTGATGGTTCTTCTCAACGTCAAGGGCGCACGGTGGCAGGCCTTAGTTTTGAGGACCCAGTCGCTCGAGTCCGAGTTCGAGGGATGATTTTTCGGCGCCCGATTGGGGGTCCGGCCAAGAATGGCGAACGCGCACCTTGGAAAAATCTCGAGCCATCGTCGGTCGAGCGAGGAGGGCGACGTAGTCTCCTGTCGGCCATGGAGAACCGCTCGGACAATGAAACTGCCGTGTGGCAGGGCCTTTATTACACGTATGTCCGGCGGATGCCATCATGGATGAATTCTACGCGACGCAAAACGAGCGGCGCTCCTCTGTCGCTTTTGTTGAGCCTATAACAGGCTAATTGATTCTTATGCTTTTGAACTTCACGTACTCAACGGTATCGCTAGTGTACATGTGTAAGAACGTTCTAATAGGCGATACAAGCATGCCGGTAGCAAAAGCTTCAAGTTGACAAGCTATGGATCGGCCGATAATTAATAGTTAGCGTTGGTACTTCTAGGCCAACCGATGGCGGACGCGTGCCCGGATGACGGCCTCACTCCCCTAGCGTACTGAAGACGCGTCGATGCTTTGCGAATCGAAATGATCACCAAGAGGCAAAATTATCGGAACCCCGGCAGGTTAGAGTTACAGTGAACTGGTATCTTGTACGGACCAAGCGAGGCAAGGAACGGAGCGTGTACGAACGGCTCGGAGCGGTTGTGCCCCAAGTGTTTCTACCTATGCTGAGAGGGCGGATGTCGCATCGCAGCCGAGATGGCTGGGGTGCCTCGCCGCTGTTTCCATGTTACCTGTTCGCCAAGTTCGATCTGCATGAACGTTATTTTGACGTGAGATATCTGCCAGGCGTTTTGGATCTTGTATCGGCCGGTGCTGAGCCAATACCCGTTCCGTCTTTGGTGATCGACGAGATCAAGTGCCGTGGCGTCGATGGAATAATCGAAATCAAAGAGGATGCCCTGAAAAAGGATGATCAGGTCCGTGTCGTTGAAGGACCGTTCAGGGGCCTCGAGGCGATTTTCGAGCGCTACGTGTCGAGTGCGGAACGGGTGGCCATCCTCTTGAGCACAGTCGGTGTGGGAGGATTCAGGGTCGTTCTTCCCTCCGCGGCTGTCGTCGCGGGTATAAGAAGCCGGTCGCCCATCTAGGCCGATATAAGCCTCGTATAGCACATCAGACAGCCTTCTGTTCTGGCAACCGTACTTGATTAGCAACGAGCATGAGTGAATAATGAAGACGCGCTGGATTTACCCACCTTCGCGACCGTCTGGGATCCTGGTCGCCGGGGAATGCTTTCGCTGTGATGGGCTCTCCAATCCCAGGTTTGCCGGAGACCGATCGCGTCCGCCAATAATTATGCAAGCCCCATTCATTCTGCCCCAGTCTCTCAAGAGGTGGGCTGCCGCATTATCGACAGCCTGCGCGCTGAGTCTCCTGCTTGCCTGTGTACCGTTCGTGAGCGGGTGCTCCAGTACTTCCGCGATACCGCCGCAAACCCAAATCGCTCAGCCCGCGAATGTGGACCTCGCGAATATTGTCGCCAATCCAAACGGCCAGGATGCGGGATGCGAAAGCACTGGCGCTTTGAATCAGTTATGGCAACAGCGGATTCGCGAAAATAATTCTTCTTCTTATCCTGTTGGTGCTGGCGATGTTTTGCAGGTTACCGTCACCGACCTTCCTGAAATCAATAAGATAGAAGCCCGTGTTAATGGGCAAGGCAAAATCAATCTCCCCGTGCTGGGAGAGCTGAACGTGGCCGGGCTGACCGAGGAGGAGACGTCGCAACTGATCGCTGCAAAAGCACGAACTTACGTGCGCGATCCGCGAGTGAACGTATACGCCCAGCGTTTTGCCGGGCGCAATGTCAGCGTGGCAGGCATGGTGGCGTTGCCCGGTACTTATCCTTTAAATAGTCCCTCGGAAACAATCCTGAGCATTTTGGGAAGGGCCGGAGGCTTGAAGGGAACGGGCGACGAGCCGGCGGCGCAGCGCGTGGTGCTGTTTCCTGCGAACACTGGCGCGAGACAGTCAGGCCCCGCGACCGATACGGATTCGCCTCAACCCCAGGCCGCAATTCCAAACACCGTCGTTGCTAGTTCCGGGAACCCAGGGATCAATGCAAGCGATCCCTTTGGAAATGACTCCGCGGGAACGGAGGCCGTCGGTCACGGTTCAATGCCAACCGGTCAGTCTAGCTCGCCGGTGATGCCGATCATCATCGATCTGTCGAAACCGAGCATGGCAAGCTGTCTGAATCTGCCCGCCCGCCCCGGCGACATCATTTTGGTGCCTGCCGCGGGTCAGGTTGGAGTTTATGGGTGGGTAAGGAACCCCGGGCAGTTCAACATCACACCGGGGATGACGGTTCTAAGCGCCATCACCAGCGCCGGCGGAGCGATGTTCAGCTCGAACGTGGATCTCCTCAGGACGTCGCACGGAAACAGGGTGTCCACGTTGATGGATCTGTCGAAAGTTGAGAATGGACAGGAAGCGGATCACGCGGTACAGAGCGGCGACGTCATCGTGGTAAAGAGTTCGGCGATCGGTGCGATTCCCTATGGCCTCTACACGCTCTTGAACAAGTTTGGGACCGGAATGTACTTGGCGCCGGGATTATAATGGGAACCAGTATCTCACCATACGTGATTGACCGGCCTAGCCGGAATGGTCCGATCACCCTGCATTCCGCTCAAGCGATACCGGAATTCGAAAACGCCGGTGTCGGACTCTCCGACTGCTGGAAGATTATCCGGGCCAAGTGGCGTACCATTGTCTATTTCGTGGCGGTCTGCTTGTTCTTGACGACCATCGTCCTGTTGCTAATGACGCCGCAATATAATGCGGTCGCGACGATCATGATTGGCCCCGAATCGCCGCATATCCTGGACGCGTCTACCCTGCGCCAGCAGATACTGAGTCCGAGTGAAGATGATTACTCGAAAACTCAGTATTCGCTTCTCCAAAGCGATCAGTTGATAGCGCAGGTAATCGTCAGTCTTAACCTGGAAGACAATCCACTTTTCGGAGAAAAGAAGCACCCGAGCTATATCCACATGGCGCGGAAGTTCGTGCACGACATGCTGTTCGGGCCAACGAGGGAACACCCAGGTCGGCTCGGTGTGAGTCAGCACGCTTTAGACGAGTACCGGTCACGTCTAAAAGTCTCCAATCTTTCCGGAACCCGCTTGGTCGACGTTGCATTTTTGACTCCCGATGCGGCGCTCTCCGCGAAGATAGCCAATACCCACGTCCAGGAATTCTTGCACATGAGCACCAGTCTGCAAGGACAGAGCAGCGATGCCGCAAAAGATTTTCTGGAACATGAGCTGATTGGGATCAAAGCGAAGGTGGAAAAATCCGAAGCGGCATTGAATGCGTATCGCAGCCGCATGGGAATTCTTTCCTTCGGAGTTCACGATCGGGCCAAGAACGAAATCGCCGAGCAAACGATGATGCAGCTCAACAAAGAGTTGAGCGATGCCGAATCGCGCAGAATTGCGGCCGAAGCGGAGATGCAGCTCGTAAAGTCCGGCGATTACAAATCGCTGCCGGAGGTCGTCAACAATCACATGATCGACGAACTCCAGCCGCAGGTCGATCGTCTGCAGGCGGAGTATGCGGAACTGTCCGCCAAATACACCAATAATTATCCGCCACTAAACCAGCTCAAGGCGCGGCTGGACGAGGCCCAAAGCCGGCTGAACGCCGACGTTGGAGCGATCGCGCGCGCCGTCGAACGCAACTACAAAGCGTCTCTCAGCAGGGAACAACAGTTACAACAGCGAATCGACCAGGATAAACAGCAGGATTTTGCAATGAACGATGCTTCGTTGCAGGATGCC
This sequence comes from uncultured delta proteobacterium, assembly GCA_963755905.1. GTDB lineage: Bacteria > Desulfobacterota > Binatia > Binatales > Binataceae > JAKAVN01. Next base: position 511,524 of record CAVWLM010000001.1, on the reverse strand, counting down.
ATTCTTGCGCGCGAAGTGGACACTAACCGGGACGTCTACAGAGACGTACTGCGGCGAATGCAGGAAATCAACGTCGACGGTGCGGCTCCGCTTCCGAACATTGCGGTCGTCGAAGATGCGGTGCCGCCGCCATTTCCCACCAACCCTGAGAAAATTATCGATCTTGCGATAAGCGGCATATTGTATGTTTTCCTGGCGCTCGGATTCGTTTTCGTATCTGAGCAATTTGACGATCGCTTCAAGAACGCCACAGAGATTGAGAACTATCTGCATCTGCCCGAGCTCGCCGTGGTGCCGGATTTCAGCGGACTGCTTCCCAATCAAACTGGCATTCAGAGATTTTTATCCACACGCCGTTTCGAACGGGAAATAAACGGCGTGCTGGCGCTGATCGGCAACGGCAAGCATAACGGTAAGACCAACAATCCTCGCGTTATTAGCGGCCCGAGATCGGAAGATGTGATGGAATCCTTTCGGTCGATCCGGACAGCTCTATTGTATTCTCGGGCGGGTGGCCCGCCGAGGAGCGTGCTCTTTGTGAGCGCCGTGCCCGGGGAAGGCAAGACGGTCAATAGTTGTGGAACGGCTTGGGCCTTTGCCCAAACCGGTGCGCGGACTTTGCTCGTGGACGCAGACCTCCGCCGACCCACATGCCACCAGATCCTGAACGCCCACAGATCCCTGGGGCTGAGCGAAGTTCTCGTCGGACTGGCTGAACCGGAGCACGTCATTCAACGATTGAGCCATCAGGGGCTGCGGAACCAGGAGGATCTCTACTTCCTCAGCGCCGGTGGGCAGGTTCCAGATCCGGGCGAGCTCCTGACATCGATGAGAATGTTTCAGGTGCTGCAACAGCTTACGGACGAGTACCAGTTTGTCCTCGTGGACTCGGCTCCGATTGGCCTGGCAAGCGATACTGTTGGCCTCGCGACCATGGTTGACACCGTCGTCGTAGTGGCTGGCGCGGCGACATCCAAGCAAACGATACGTGCCGCGTGCCGGAAAATAACTGATGCGGGTGCCACGATTGCCGGCGTCGTCGCCAATTGGGCCGATAGCAACCGAATCCGCGGGGACATCGGCCGCTACTATGGCAGAAGCGCCTATTCCGCGACGTCGCCAAGCGCCGGGCAGGACAACGTGGATACCTGATGCGGCCCCTCCTGCGACCGCCTCCTTATCCCATCTGCGAAGCCAGGCTCACTTGTAATTGCCAAGCCCAATGGGCCAAGCGCGCTGGCGGAACATTCCTAATGATTAGAGCTGTGTCTCGAGTATTCGAAATAGATTTTTGACCAGGGATTTCGAAATCCTCTTGCGCACAGTGCGTTCCGACCCACGCCCAAGAGGCGTTCACTAGCAGTCTGGTCTGACCTCCGAGTTCTGAACGACTGGCATGACAATCACGCCGATAGGCTTCATCATAATTCCGCTGAGCCTTGTTATTTTCCTCGTATGGCCTCGGCTGCTCGTGCCGTGGGCGATTGTAGCGTCGGTGTTCGAAGCCGCCTCCGTCATCAATTTCGGATCGGGCGTAACTTCGATCGGAATAGCTCCATTTTACTTCGTCGTGATGCTCATAGGACTGCGCTTTGCACCACAATACCTGTCTGGCCGGCTTGGCTTCGCGCATGATGATCCCCTGCTGAACCTGTTTCGTTTGCTCACGCTTTTTACATGCTGGGGAGTAGTGTCGGTCTTCGTGTTGCCATTCCTTTTTGAAAACGTGGTGGTGAATACGCCGCACGGAGGAATGGATACAGTCCCTCTCCCGCTGCACTGGAGCTTAAGCAACGCGGCGCAAGGGGGTTATCTGGTACTCGACTGGATCTTCATATTATACGCGACTTGGCACGCTCGGGACCATCGCGATGTCGAGGCGGATGTCCGCGCGTTCCGATCCGCGGGACTGATCGTAGTCGCCGTTGGACTGTATCAACTCGTCGCGCATACTACCGGATTGCCCTTTCCGAAGGAATTTTTTAACAGCAACGAGTCTTGGAAACAGCTCATTGACCAAAGAATGGCAGGGACCTGGCGGCTCTCGGCGACCTTCACTGAGCCGTCGGCTGCTGGAAGTTTTTTCGCTACATGGTCCGCCTATTTTCTGTTTACCTTCGAAGATCGTACGGTGGCGCGCCGGTTCGATTGGCTTCTGTTATGTTCGGGCATCGCGATGCTTCTCCTGACCACGTCGAGCACCGGCTATTTTGTGACGGGTGTGATGCTGTCGATGTTCGTGATGCAGCAGGTGTTGCGCCTGATCGTGCAAGGCCGAATGAACCCCAGGGTACTGATGATCTGCGTTGTAATTGGAGTTGGGGGAATCGCGGCCATAGCCCTTTTGCCCAATTTTAACCGCTTGCTTCAGCAGGTCTTGTTTCAGAAATCCGTATCCATATCAGCGAGGCAGCGGACGGCCACGCAATGGCAGGCGCTTGTGCTCACCGGGCAGAGTTTCGGTCTCGGTGTGGGGCTGGGATCCAACCGACCGTCGGGCATGTTGTTCTACATATTAAGCGATCTTGGTGTGCCAGGATTACTACTATTTGTAGGCTGCTTATATATGACGTTCTCGATGGTCAGCGCTTCTATCCATAAGCGGCTGCGTTGCGGCACCGCTCGTGGGTATTTGAAAGGCTCAGCCTGGGCCTTTGGGGTTACCCTTTTCGCAATGGTTGTGTCCGGCGCCGAGGTTACGTCTCCGCGGATTTGGGTAACCTGGGCGCTGATCTCTGGAATACTGAATCATGCCGCGGCGTCATCGCGGCAACAGGCTATTACTCGCGCTCCAAGTGCCTGCGTCGAAGGGCCCTTCGGAATGGTTGAAACCGCTCGATTTGGTTAAGGCCGTACAATCTGGAAGGAATGTCGGCCAAAGACCGTGTCTCGCGATCGGATGCGGCGATCCTCGCTCTGAAGGCAGAGTTGGCGCTCTCCGCATGGCGTCCACGCTCCTGGATCATGCTTCTGTCGGGTTTCACGGACAGGTCGATAGCGGCGAAAAGACTCCAAGGCTATATCGACTGGGATAGTCACTACGATAGAATGTCGCAGGAGGTTAGAGAATCAACCGGCACAAATGGTCACGGCCGATAACATTGTAGTCAATACCCGATCGCTAGCGGCTGCTTTGACCGGAGTTCAACGGTACGGCGCGGAGCTGAGCACGCTTTTCGGGGAAAAGATAACGAAGGTGTTTCCTCGCAGGCGGTTGCAGGGAATTACCGGTCATTTGTGGGAGCAGGTTCAGTTACCACTTCTAGTCAGGGGACGCTTGCTTTGGAGCCCCGCGAATAGCGGGCCGATAATGGTGGCGCGGCAGGTGGTGACAATACATGACATCGCCGTGATCGACCATCCCGAGTGGTTCAATGCGCGGTTTGCCGCGTGGTATGCGTGGATGACGCCGCGTCTTGTACGGCGTGTCACCCGGATCATCGCGGTCTCTGAATTTACGAAACGTCGGCTGGTCGACGTGACGGGCGTGGACGAGTCGCGAGTGTCGGTCGTTCCGAACGGCGTGGATAAGCGCTTTAAGCCGAGACCTCCCGAGGAAGTGGCGGCTCTCCGTCAGAGGCTCGGTATTCCTTCGCCGCGCTATGTGCTGAGCCTGGCTACTTTGGAACCGCGCAAGAACCTGGCTGGTCAGCTAAAGGCATGGGCTCGATGCGCACCGGATTTGCCTGACGATCTGTGGCTGGTGATCTCCGGAGGCAAAGGGAAGGCTCACGTCTTCGGCGATCTTGAACTGGAGAATGTTCCACCGCGTGTACATTTCACCGGATACGTGCCGGATGAGGATCTTCCGGCGCTTTACAGCGGCGCGACGGCTCTTCTCTATCCTTCGTTCTATGAGGGCTTCGGCCTTCCGGTTCTGGAAGCCATGGCCAGTGGTACTGTGCCCATAGTATCGAACTCGACTGCGCCACAAGAAGTGGCAGGTGACGCTGGAATAGGAGTGGATGCGCACGACCCCGACTCGATAGCCTCGGCGATTGTCGGAATTGTCAAGGATCCTTCTAGACGCGAAGAACTGAGTCATCGCTCGATACGCAGGAGCGAAACTTTTAGCTGGGACCGAACCGCGAGCCTGACTTGGCAGGTGCTCGAAGAGAGCGCGCGAGTAAATGTAGGCGGATCGGTGTCGGCACCCGAGCGAAGCTGATCCGTGCGGCTTTAAAAGATAATCGACCTGGTCCAATTCGGGAATGGTTGACGTCTGCCTAACCGCCATTCGGATTACAAGAACCTAGTGCTCATTAATTCGACTATTGTCTTGGCTACTTCGGGCAAACGAAGCACAAATCTTGAAATAGTGCGGCCATCCTGTGGAAAGCCTTGAAAGGAATCTTCATATCATGAAGTCGTTGAGTGCCGCCAACGGACAATCACTCGGAGGAGCAAGAGTGGCGGAGTCTTCCGGAAGACGATATCGGGTGATGCACTTGGCCACGTGGACGTTTCCTCACGTCGGCGGCGTCGAGATGCACATGCATGAGCTTTGCAAGGCGCTCGCGGACCATATGGACGTTAGCGAGGCGGGCGGCGGCGGACCTCGATTTCGATCCGTGCATCGAGTGATCGATGGAATACCGATCACGCAGCTAGCGACTCCAACGACGCTTCGTTCGTCGACTATTTGTCCCAGTATTCCGTTGGCAATTCGCGCGAGCAAGGCGGACCTGGTGCATCTTCATATGCCGAACCCATTCGGCGCGGCCGCTTTTCTGGTTAGTGGCCATCGCGGTCCGTTGATCATCACCTGGCACTTCGACGTCGTCCGACAGCGGCTTATGAAAAAACTGTTCACGCCGCTATTCAAGAAAATTCTGAACCGGGCATCGGCGGTTATCGCGACCTCGCCCAATATCGTCCGATCTTCGGATATGCTGCAGGCGTTCAGCGACCGCGTCCGGGTCATCCCGTATGGAATCGACTACGAGATATACAGCCGCCGCCACGATTCGGAAGTCGCGGCGATCCGAAAGCAGTATGGGCCAAAGATCGTACTCGGCGTGGGCCGGCTTATCTATTACAAGGGATTTGAATACTTGGTTTCGGCAATGTCGGAAGTTAACGCCAAGCTGCTGATCGCAGGCGAGGGACCGTTGCGCGAAGAGTTGGAGCGTCAAGTTCAAGCCGAAGGCACAAAGGATAGAGTGGAGTTTCTCGGAGAAAAATCACCGGAGCAACTGATTCCCTATTACCAGGCGTGTGACGTCTTTGCTTTATCTTCCGTGCGCGGCGAGGCCTTCGGAATCGTTCAATTGGAAGCGATGGCCTCCGGAAAGCCGGTAGTAAATACGATGCTTAACAGTGGGGTGCCTTTCGCTTCACGCGACGGCGAGAGTGGCTTCACCGTCCCTCCGCGTGATTCCAAAGGGCTTGCGGCGGCGATCAATCGCTTGCTTGAAGACGAGCCGTTGCGTCTTCGTTATGGCCGCGAAGGCAAGCTCCGGGTGCAGCGGGAGTTCAGCGTCCCGGCGATGACGCGGGCCATGTTGAAACTGTATGGTGAGGCTCTTTCCGATGGCACGCTTGAAGATCGAATCAGCGTGGGTTGAGAACAATTATAATCCGAGTCGTGGTGCGATGCCCGCGTCCTGCAAGGTGGCGGTCAGGTCGGTAAGCCGGCCGCCGCGGAGACGTTTTCGATCCGGGTGTCCCATGCCGCGAACGAATCAGATTTCTGTAGGTCTAGTATTTTGGCGAAATTGCTTTAAGGAGGGGGTATGAAGGTTCTTATCACTGGCGGCCTCGGCTTTATCGGTTGTAACGCCGCCGGCCGCTTCATCAAGCAGGGCGACGAAGTGCTCGTGCTCGACAATTTCAGTCGGGACGGTGCTCTGCAAAATCTGGATTGGCTGCGATCCCAGGGACCGGTTGAGGTTATCGTCGCGGACATTCGCGACGCCCGGCGTATCGAGAATGTGTTTCGCCAGCATCGGGATCTTGGCCTGGTGTTGCATCTTGCGGCGCAGGTCGCGGTAACGACATCAGTAACCGATCCACGCAGCGACTTTGAAATAAACGCGCTCGGCACTTTTAATATTCTCGAGGGAATGCGGCTTTCGGACTGTACAGCTCCATTGATCTATTCATCCACCAACAAAGTCTATGGTGAGATGGACGATCTGGAGGTCGTGGAGTCAGAAGGACGCTATACCTATAAGACCTTGGCCGCTGGCGTTCCGGAGACGCGTCCGCTGGACTTCCATTCGCCGTACGGCTGTTCGAAGGGAGCCGCAGAACAATACGTCCGCGACTACCATCGAATCTTCGGCCTGAAGACGGTCATATTCAGGCAATCGTGTATTTATGGCTATAGGCAACATGGTTTGGAAGATCAGGGCTGGATAGCCTGGTTCATGATCGCGTCTGCGACGAAGCGCCCGCTCACGATTTATGGCAACGGGAAGCAGGTGCGCGACGTGCTATTTATTGACGATCTTGTCGACGCCTTCAGTGCGATTGCTTCGAACAGCGAACTCGCCGGCGGATCGATCTACAACATGGGCGGTTCGTCGCAAAACACTCTCTCGCTGCTTGAATTGATCTCTTACATGGAGGAGCGCACCGGGACCGCGATTGAATATACCTTAGCCCCTCCGCGGCCGGGCGATCAGTTAGTTTACATAAGCGACACGAGCAAAGCGGAGCGCGAGTTGAACTGGAAGCCACGGGTCTCCTCCGCGCAGGGCCTCAAACTGCTTTTCGATTGGGTGCAAGCGAACAAGCATGAGTTTGCGGGTGGAAACGGCGTCGGATAAAAATAGGACCCAATGTTACAACACGACGGTCACAACCTGTCTGATTAAAGATGATGAACTATGTGTTGCTAACCATCATCGCGAGTTAAGCTATGGCACGCACGATGCTTTATTCGCGAGCGAGCCCGCAGGGACGCTAACCCTGTGTGGTGTGAAGACTCGTTGAATGCTACGGAATTCGAAATGTCTCCACGTGAATATGCGCGGCCCGCATATTGGCCGAAACTCCCAACGCGGCGCCGTTGACCGCACGATCCCGCCAGCGATTCCGCCAGAATCATCCGCACCCGCAACGAACCTGGTCTCCATTCACAATTAGGGACATATCCCGCTGTTTGGAATGTTCCCGATACGTCCGCCGCCGCTCAACGAGGTGTCGGCACACAGGGCGACGTTTGGGTTCGAACTCAAGCCCGAAAAAGTGAGGCTGTAGAGGCGGGCGTTGGAAACACGTATATATGGCGCAAGACTCGCGCCGCCATTGTTGATAAGTTTGAGCAACGCGGTGGGCGTATTGTAGTTGTCCTGCTGAATCTGACCGCCGATCCATTCTATCGAACCGAAGGCGTTATATCCGGTCAAGGACATCGCGACGCCGCTGCTGGGCTGCGCCATCAACTCAATATAGCAGTTGGTGCAGTCGGTCGAGGCGCCGTTCGATCCCTCGTTCAGGACCAGCGGCGTACCGGTGATCCCGTCGAAGTGCGTGCCGATAAATGTCAGGCCACAGCCGGAATTGTAAGAGCCGGTGGCGAGGTTGAAAATTTCGCCGCCGATCACGACGATGCCCTCGCCTGCGTTGGAAGCCATCGGACAATTGATGCCGGTGCCGCCATTCCAGATGGTCGGCGCGTTGATCGTGTCCAGGTAACCATTGGTGCCGATCAGGATGTTATTGGCAAAGCCGCTGATGCTCGGCATGTTGATCTGCGTAAAGTTGCCCCCCAGCAATAATCCGGTGGCGCTGCTGCCGGTCATCTTAAGATGCGTCCAAGGCAGCGACGTATAAGAGTTCGCCCCTGTCGCCAATGTCACGCCGGGTGCGACGCTCGACTCGACGTTTAGCGTGGCGTCCGTTCCGTCGTAACCGATGTTTGTACCCACCAGCGCCTTGTTTACGTCACAGGCCCCGTGCGGACGCACTATAGAGCCGGGGCAGTTCATCGCGGACTGCAACGCGGGACTGTCGGAGTGACCAGTGCAGAATACGTCAATCGTGGATGCGCAGGCGCCAGACGCCGCCGAATTGGTCGGCGTGGCCGTGGGTTCCGAAGTCCCTGAAGTAGTGGGCGTCGGGGCGGACGCGGGGTTTCTGACCGTCACATTCTCAGTGACGGATCCGTTGAGGGCGTTGCCAACATAACCATCGCAGATGAGATAATGACTCCCATTCGTTACCGCAGTAGTGTTCCATGAATAAGGAGCCGTTGAAACATACTTACTATCAATATAAACGCCTACTTTCGAGTTGGCGGCCGAGTCAGTGCAGTTGAAGATGACCGTACCTGAGACAGTGGCATTCGCCGCTGGACTCGTGATAGTCACTTGCGCCAATACCGGAGTTGCAAACGTCAGAAAGCTTATAAAAAGCCCAAGAAACGCATACACTGTCGTCATTTTAGCCACATTTCTCCCTTTCGGAGTTCAGAACGGGGCTCTACAGCGGCTCGGCTCTACAGCACAGGTGGAGACATTAACCCGTACAGCAAGGTAAAGCAGGTTTCACTCGGCGGAACAAGATACTAAGTTGCGCGGAAGTAGAAAATGCCGAGATCTGGGTAGCCACAACGTAGATATGTGGCTTGGCGGAAACACGCAGTCTTCACGATCAGATAGGATTTGCGCGGCGTCCGGCTGCGATTCAGCACTCGCTAGATTGGCTATTATCATCTCACTCGTGCTGCGCTCGGCCATCGCGCACGCTTCCTCGCTTCGGATGATCTGGCTGCCTGCCATCGCAAGCGGGTAAATTGCCCAGTCGCGTTAGGCATAGTTTCTTCACAGTCGGCAAGTTTTATCCGGCACTTGCCTTTGCTACTGGAATACAATCCGAAGCCAGACGCTATAGTCTGCTATGGTCGCCTCAGGCGATGTGCGAGAGGTCGCTCGCAAAATCTCTGAAACCTGTGGATAGCAAATTGGCGCGAATACGGACCGGCCAGCCTCACCTTTATTTTCTGCAGCATACTGACGGCGGGGCAATGTGGGGCTTTTTGTCCATGCGCGTCCCTGTCTGCTACCAGAACAGGACAGGCTTCTCTCCGGATCACCCTCGGTCGAGAAGGTCTGATGGTTTCACATTTTCGACTTCAGTGATCGGCCGCTAGGTCGTAGTCCAATAGCTACTAGGTAGTAGTTCGCCACGTAGTAAGTTACCTCACGAGAGTCAGGTAATTGATGCCGGAAACAGGTTCGAGGGCTTGGCCACCGATATCAGGACGAAGGCGCTCGCGGAATGGTGTTTAGGAGTACGAGTATGAGCCGTCAAGGGTTCACGCTCTGCGGCGGATTGGACGATCGCGAGTTGATCCGATATTGCTTATACTTTACTCTTTCAGAGCCATCCGTATCCAGGCGGGATTTTTCGAATCCCTGAGACTCACCTGAAAGAGACCATGGAAAAACGCTACACGAGAAGGCCGCTTATCCTTGGAATCCTGAAAGCCCTTGTGCTGGTGGGATTGCTTGCGGCGATAGGGGTTGGACCGGTGACGGTGATCGGGGCTGCCGTTCCCGCCGTGAGCGCGAACGATTTCCTGAATTCCATCGGTGTCAATCTACACATTCAGCACGGTCAGCCGGCCGCGAAACTGGTTGGCCCCCTGAAGTATGCCGGAGTCCGTAGCGTCCGGGATGAGGCCGATGGGAATTTCGATATGGCGGGCTTGCTGTTGCTCCATAGGAACGCAGGCGTCCGGATAGTCTTTGGTCCGGGAAGCGGCGCTCACGACGATCGCATTGCCAAGACCATCCGGGCTTCTGAGGAGCTGGCCGCGGCGGGTGCGCTTCAGGCGGTGGAGGGCCCCAACGAACCGAACAATTTCGGAGGCGTCACCTACGCGGGTCAGAACTCGAACGCGCTGAGATCGTGGATACCGGTGGCCAAGTTCCAAAGAGATTTATACAACGACGTCAAGAGTGATTCGGTGCTGAAGAATTATCCGGTTTACGGAGTGAGTGAAGTAGGCGCCGAGACCGATAACAGCGGTTTGCAATTCTTGGTCGTTCCTCCGGGCGCCGGCACACTGATGCCGGCCGGCACGCGATTTGCCGATTTCCTGAATTGCCATAACTACGTTCGCGGCCATCTTCACAGCCTCATCGATAATCAGGCGACCCTGGCCGCGAGCACGAAGCCGAACGTTCCGATTGATTCTCTGTATAGTGAGAACGGTATAACCTGGCTGAAAAAATACATTGGCTATTCTGAAAGCCAGTTGAACACGATGCCAAAGGTTACGACCGAAACCGGGTGGAAGACGGACAAGACGCCTGCCGGTGATGACCAACAGGGCAAGATTCTCATAAACGTTTACCTGGCCCAGTACAAGGCAGGCTGGAAGTACACGGCCGTCTACGAATTCGCGGATGACTCGGATGGCGCCTATGGCTTTTACAAGCAAGATTACACGACGCCAAGGAAGGCGGCATACTATCTGCACAATTTCACCACGATTCTGGCTGACCGCGGCCCCCTGAACTCACCGGGGAAAGTCGACTATTCGATCCCGAACCGACCGGCAACCGTGCATGATCTGCTCATGCAGAAAAACGATGGCACATTTGAACTGGCTATATGGGGTGAACAGGTCAGAGGCGCGAATAAAATTACGGTCAATTTGGGTGCGCCATACAAAACCGTGCGGGTCTATGATCCTACGATAAGTGCGAGGCCGATCGAGACGCTCGAGAAAATAAAAACGGTGCCGCTGACCGTGAGCGACCACGTCTTAATTATCGAATTTAAATAGTCGCTCCTCAGAATCGATGTGGGTTGAAGGAGAGTGGATGACGGATCGGGGCAAGCGGCGGGCGCTGATGACCGGGGAAGAATAGGAGCACTCGTTTTATACCTCCGGCGCCCCAGCCTCGATATCCAAACGCTCTTCCAAGAGTTCCCGGCTTAGTTCAGCCATTCGCTCCGCGCGCGCCCGGGTGCTCAGATCGTCCCTGAGTATGCGCTCCTGCGCTTTTCGTGTCATGTTAAATCGAAGCGCGTCATCGGCCGCCAACTGAACAATTGCTCGGCGCATTGCAACGGCGTCATTGGGCGGCACATACATGATTTCGTCATCCGAGAAGTAGCTGCGCAGTCCGCCCGTGTCGGTGCATACGATCGGCGCTCCCATCAACACGGCTTCCGTTATGACCGTGATCCCCGAGATATGGAGATTGGGCATTAGAGATACGACCACGACATCCGCCCAGTCATACAAAGTTCGCAACTGGGTACTATCCGGATTCACAAGCTCGATATTTTTTACCTGCCGAGCCTGCTTGCGATCTATATACCTGGCGCCGATGCGCGCTTCGCACGACTCCCATCCTTTGACCACCTCGATCACCGTTGCCCAATCGCGATGCACGTCCCGGCCTAGAGAGAGAATCCTGAGCGGTGTGTGAACTGCACGAGGCACCGCAGGCACCATTGCGTCCACACGCGTTCCATACAAGTTCAAGCGGCGAGGAACCCCTGGCAGGGCGCGTTGAGCGGCCCTCATGGTCTCTGAAGACTGGAGGGTTAGCACGTCGACTTGTGATAAGAGCTTGGCGTATAGCCAGCGCTTGGGCCTTGGCAGATGGTCCCATTTGTCGAATAGCCATACACATTGCGCGATAAGTTTGGGCCGACGCCGGCGGGGGATCCAACGCCAAAGTACCAGCACCGCCAGATGCTCGAGTTCGGTGTGGGTCCATACCACGTCCGTGTCGAACAGCGAATGACGGTTATGCCACGCGTGCAGCAGATCCAGGCCCAAAACTCGGCGCATGCCTAAGCGTATGAAACGTATCAGCCGGCCTTCTTTGGCGTCCAGGGAATACTTGACCACGCATCCATAGTCTTCGGCGTGGTAATAGCCATAAGGCAGTTGTTCGTTTATTCCCGGCAATCCACCTCGGGCCCATCTCGCGCCGAAATCATGACCCAGGAAAACAAAGACTCGGACGGGCTCCGGAACCGAGGACACTGTTACGAGCTCTTTGCCAGACCCTTCGCGATGTTCGCGTCGCTGTGCGAGCAATTCTTCCGAAAGCGCTCTATGGCGCAGCGCGTACGCCTCGGAGGACAGGTTGTCGCGCACGATGCGGTCCTGGGCCCTTTTGGCCAGATCGTAGCGCAGCCGGTCATTCGCCCCGAGTTCCTCGATTGCCGCCCGCATTGCCGCCACATCCCCGGGCGGCACGTAGCGCACTTCGTTCCCGGAAAAATAGACGCCTAAACCACCCGTATCAGTGGCAATTACCGGAACGCCGAACAGCGCGGCTTCTTCGAGCACCGTTATGCCCGACGCATGAAAGTTAGGCTTCAATGGCAGGATAAACATATCCGCCCAGCGGTACGTATCAGAAACTTCGCGCGTGGAATGGGGAGCGACGAGAGAAATGTTTCCCGCTTCCGCGACGGCCTTTCGGTCGATCATCCTGGCGCCGATGCGAACCTCGCAGCGTTCCCAGCCATGGACCGCCTTGATCAGGGTATCCCAATCGCGATGCATGTCCCGGCCGAGGGCCAAGACTCGTATCACGGGTCCGCACTTACGCAACGTGGGCGGACTCAACGGAGCATGATCGATACCGAACTTCACGAATTCCACGCGTTTGTCTGGAAACAATCGGCGCGCGACCTGCTGGTTTTCCGGAGACAAAACGCTGAGCAGGTCGGCCTGCGCGAGCAGTTTGCGATAGAGCCAGCGTTTGGGCCGGGAAAAATGGCCCCAGCGATCGTACAGCCATACGCTCTGCGCGATAATTTTAGGGCGGCATGCGCGCGGAATCAGCTGAAACAGGAGCAGAGTCGCTAGATTCTCCAACTCCGTATGAGTCCACACCACGTCGGCATTGAAAATTCCCTTTCGGTTGCGCCACGCATGCAGCAAATCGAAGCCGAGCAGCCGACGTGCAACCAATCGCATCAGCCTGACGACTCGCCATTCCTTGCGGTCCTGTGAATATTCGATGGTGCAGTCGTCATCAGCCGCCCGGTAGTAGCCGTAGGGCAACTGATCGACAATCCCGGAACTGTGAGAGGCGCTAGTGGATTTGAGCCAGCGCTGCGCTCCAAAGCCCTCAACCAGGAGGACGAAAACACGCATCCGCCGTCGCCTCGGGAAGGACGCGGCAGTTGGAGCCGCTGCGGTCGCGGAAGTATTCATAGGCTTGGCATTTTAGACAGGTATATAAGGGATTCAACCTATGAGCATCGCGGGTTTCAGTTCGGCGCGTTCTTCAGCCGACATCACGAAGAGCCACGTCACGCTCATGCATGCCGTGAACGCGAAAAACCAATAGAGGCCCCGGACAGCTATTCCCGGCGGCACGAATGCCGCCGCTATCAGGACCAATATCGCCATGGTCAGCAGAGCGCAATTCTTCTTTGCCGCTCGAGCAGACCCAGGCATCGTGATGAAGGTCATAACGTGGAGCATCGAGCAATTGAATCCCGTGCGCACCGTCCACGCCATTGCCGCTCCTATAAGTCCGTAATGGCCAATCATAAAGTATAATAGCGTAACATAGATTGGCGCCTCGAAGGTGACAAGCTTGGCGGGCAGATCGGGCCGGTACGCTGACAGCAGAGTCCAGGGGACACGAGCCATACTGCTGAATAGAACTCCAACTGCGAGCCACGCCAAAACCACGGCGCTGTGTGCCGCGAACGACCAATTTATCCATAAACCCAGGATATCGTTGGCAAAGAGCACTACGAAAAGTATAGGAGCAAAGGTCAAGGGAAAAATGTAATGGCCGGCCTTTTCAAACAAGGTGATCACCCGGGTCGAGTTGTTTCTCAATCCGGCCGCGTAGAGCGGGAAAAGCGCGGAATTCAGCGCATCGGGTATCGCCCACAGACGGACGATCACATCAAAGGGGGTGGCATAGTAGGCTACGGCACTAACCGAGACCAGACTGGCCAGGATAAAACGGTCGGAATAAAGGAAGAGCGGGTCGGTCACGTTACATACCGAGATCCAGCCGCCGAATGTTACCAATGGCCTGACCAGCGCTCTCCGCGCGCGCCACGTGAAGTCAAACGATGGCAACACTCGGGTGCAGAAATAGAGGTACGCCAGCCACGAACCGACCCTGCATAGCGCGATGGCCGCGACAATTGGAACGAGGCGATTGGAGAAAAGCAACATGACCGCAGGAGATCCGAAGGAACAGATCCCCGTTGCGACCTGAATCTTGTTCATGATGTCGAAGCGCTGGTAAGCGCATAGCGTCCCACGAAAACATGCCACGCTAACTACAAACGGCAACGCCAGCGCGAAAATCAGAAAAACTCGATGTGCATCGGGGCGAAGCGCCAGGGGAATGTTGAGCCATCTAAAAGCGAGGGGCCGCGAGATGATGGCCAATCCAATCGCGCCGCAAATGCTTGATGCCACGAGCAAAATGAATCCGGTTTGGAAGATCGCTTCGATTTCATCTTCGGAGTCCTGACCGACGCGCTCGGCGATAAATTTAGTCAGCGCGTTACTTAGGCCCATGTCAAAAATGCCAAAGTATCCGACCACGCTCCAGGCGATGGTGAGGATTCCATACTTCGCAGTCCCGAGATGTCTGATGAGCAGCGGCACGACCAGGACGGCGATCACCAAAGGACCGAGGTAGCCGGTCAGATTCCAGAGAGTGTTTCGCGCCAACCGGCCGCCAGTGGTCAGCGCCAAATCCCGATCGTCGCCGTCGGGCGCGGGCGGTCCCTCCACTGGTTCGCTGATTTCGATTTCAGCCTGAGAAGGCCTGATTGAAGATGAATCCATTTTTGATGCTACTTTAGGTGAAAGCTTAGGCTGAGTCACTCTTTACTAACCTACATACTCCAAAATTGAGCGCCATGATTCATCTTCTTCTCTTGTGGGGTGAAATAGGGTCAAAGCCATTGCGCTCCTCCATAATCGGTACCGAGTTCAGGACCCGGGCCTGCTTCTGTAACGTTAGGCTGATCGCTTTTCCAAACCGGTGCGAGTCCTGCGCACCATAATGTGACTGGCACTTTGGGCCGAGAAATCTGGCATCCTTGGCGAGAAATAATACCATACAGCAACAAAAGCTCCAGTAGGAAAAAGTCCACCGAGGACGGCTGGAGATCTCCTGAGTTCCAACTCTGGATGTCCCAGCGTCGTCCATGGTTAGAAAGCCAAGCATTCGCACGCTCGCCTCTTTTCCGAACCACGGGACTTCAGTCGCGAGCAGGGTGTTATAATTTTGTGAAACGGTGAAAGGCCGCTTGGCGCTCCAAAGGATCGACGGCCGATGATCTGCAGAGAACACTATCGCAGGAATTTTCCCTTGGGTGCGCGCTTTCTGGAGTCGCGTGAAAATGGGCTCACGATCTACTCCCGAATGCTGAGGAGCTTCTCGAAGTTCTTCTCAACAATGCGAGATAAAGCGAATCAAGCCCAACAGAGCCTAATACAGCAGTTATAGCAACTATTCAGGTTACTATGGCGAGCGATGTCGCGCGGTTGCAAGACGATGTATCGCAAAGGCATCTGATGGCCGTCGCATTATATGTGCGATTGCCAGCCGCAGCGTGTTTCATGGTGCCGATTGGCGCAATAACGGGAATCTTGCCGCTCTTAACGTCAGCTTCATCGTCGACGCATTGCATCGCATCGGTTCATTGCATATAAGTGTTCCGGGAGGGAATGAGACTGATGCATCTCGAAATAATGAGCTATTTCGCATCGTTGCACAACCATCTGAAACAAGTCGAGTGCAGCGATCGCGCGGGAGCCCCGCTTGGTGCTGAGGTCGCGTTCGACCAGGCAGCTCGTTTTCTGTGCAATGCTACGATGGGCGACAATAAAATCATCTTCATCGGCAATGGAGGCTCTGCGGGTATCGCCAGCCACATGGCGATCGACTATTCAAAAAATGGTGGACTCCGGGCACTGGCGTTCAACGATGCTGCCGCGTTGACCTGCCTTGGCAACGATCTGGGTTACGATCGCGTGTTCGAGCATCAGATTCAAATGCACGCCCGCGCCGGCGATATCGTGGCCGCGATCTCGAGTTCGGGCCGCTCGGACAACATCCTTCGCGCCGTTGATGCCGCAAGTCGGATGGGATGCCGTGTGATCACCTTCTCGGGGTTCACGCCGGACAACCCATTGCGCGGCAAGGGCGACGTCAATTTCTATCTCGCTTCGGACAAGTATGGATTTATCGAAGTCGGACATCTTGCGCTTATCCATGCGCTCCTCGACCTGATCATGAACGGCGTACTGGCCCGCGGCGAATCGCCATTCAGCAGTGAGACACCCGAGCCTCATGCGGGTCAAAATGGGACCTCAGCGCCTAGTCGCGCTGAGTCTTGATAGAAGTGGCTGATTCTCGTTCTAGCTATTATTCGGGGCTCCTATGATTATCAGCAAGACGCCGTGCCGCATCAGTCTAGTAGGCGGCGGAAGCGACCTTCCCGACTTTTACCTGAAGTACGGCGGAGCGGTTCTCAGCACCTCGATCGACAAGTACATCTACGTTGCTGTCAACCCGAAATTCGACCATCATATCCGCCTAAGCTATTCGCAGACCGAAGAAGTCGACACGATTAGCGAGATTCGTCATCCTATTCTGCGCGAAGTCCTCAAGATGCTGAATGTCACGGGGATCGAGCTCACCTCGATCGCGGACATCCCGTCTCAGGGAACCGGGCTGGGATCGTCGAGTTCGTTCACGGTCGGCGTGCTTAACACGCTCTTTGCCTATGCCGGCAGGCACGCGTCGCCCGAGACGTTGGCGGAGTTGAGCGCACGGATCGAAATCGAATGCTGCCACCAGCCGATCGGCAAACAAGATCACTATGCGGCCGCTTTCGGGGGCCTGAACCTCATCACGTTCAATTCCCACGAATCGGTGACCGTGAGCCCGATTGTCTGCGCGCCACGCACGATCCAGCAGCTTCAAGAAAACATGGTGCTGTTCTATACGGGAATTACGCGCAGCGCCAGCGAGATACTCGGCAAGCAGAAGGCGGCGCTGAACGATGGCGCCGCCGCGGTAGAGACCACCAAATCGATGGCTCGCCTGGCGACGGAGCTGGCCCATGAACTGCGGCGTGACAATCTCGACGCAGTCGGCGAGATTCTCCACGAAAGCTGGCTCCTCAAGCGGTCCATCGTCGATGGGGTTTCCAACGACACTATCGACCAGTGGTACGAGCGGGCGCGCAAGGCCGGAGCCCGAGGCGGCAAAATCCTCGGCGCCGGCGGCGGCGGGTTCCTGTTGCTGTATGCCTCGTGCGATCGGCACGCAGCGATAGAGCGGGCGCTCGGGGAGCTCAGAAGGATACCCTTTTCCTTTGACCGCGACGGTAGCCGGATCATTTTCTACAATCCGGACCGCGCGAAAGGCGCACTCAACGACGCTGCGCTTGTTGCCTGACGGCGCCTGTCGACCAAAGGATTCGGCCGGACCGGGAAATAGTAATGAAGACTCCATAATGGCACGGGTGATAGTGACAGGCGCGGCAGGCTTCATCGGGAGCCAGCTTGTCGATCGGCTGATCCAGCAAGGCCATACGGTCGTCGGCATCGATAATTTCGTACGTGGTCGCAAAGAGAATCTCGCGTCCGCCTCGGCAAGCGAGCGGTTCAGCTTCGTGCGCGCGGACCTCGCTGATATGGAGGCGGTGACCGCCGGGCTTGCTCCCGCCCTCGCGGTCGGAACCTTCGATTGGGTCTGGCACTTCGCCGCCAACTCGGACATCCCTTCGGGCGTCGCGGACCCGTCGATCGACCTGCGCGATACCTTCCTGACCACTTTCAACGTCCTCAAGCTGATGCGTGGCCACGCCATCAAGGCGATCGCCTTTGCCTCGACCTCGGCCATCTACGGCGTGAAGCCGGGACGCATTCGCGAAGATGCCGGCCCGTTGTTTCCGATCTCGAATTACGGCGCCATGAAGCTGGCGAGCGAAGCGATCATCGGGGCCGCGATGGAAAGCTTCCTCGATCGCGCGGTCATCTTCCGCTTTCCCAATGTTGTCGGCAGCCGTGGGACTCACGGTATCATCTTCGATCTTCTGCAGAAGCTTAAATTGCGGCCGCCTTCCCTCGAAGTGCTTGGCGACGGCACCCAATGCAAGCCCTACCTGCATGTCGGCGAGTTGCTCGACGCGCTGTTCTTCATCCAGGAAACGGCACCCGAGCGCCTTGCCTGTTACAACATCGGCCCGCTGGACGACGGTGCGACCGTAGGCTTCATCGCGGCCGCAGTGTTGCGCGCCGCGGGATCGACGATTCCCCTCCGCTATACGGGCGGTGATCGCGGCTGGGTCGGCGACGTGCCGCGCTTCCAATACTCCACCGACAAGCTCGGAGAGCTCGGCTGGAAGCCGCGCTTCAGTTCGCAGGCCGCGGTCGAAAAGGCGTGCGACGAAGTGGCGCGCGAGAACGGCTTCTGATGGACGCTGTCATCATCGCTGGAGGGCTCGGTGCGCGGCTTGCCGCGGTGACCGGCGGTCTGCCGAAGGCCCTCGTGCAGGTGGGTGGCAAGCCGCTGCTCCAGCATCAGATCGAGCTGGTCGCCCGATATGGCGGCAAGCGCGTCTTTGTGCTGACCGGGCATCGTGGCGAGGCCATCGCCGATTTCTGCGGGGATGGCGCGCGATGGAACATGGCGATCGAGTGCATCAAGGAGACCCGGCCACTTGGCACCGCCGGCGCAGTCCTCGATGCGCTGGACCGTCTCCCGGAACGGTTCGCCGTTTTTTATGGCGACACCATGGTAGCCGTCGATCTCGCGCGTCTTGCCGACGCCCATCGGCGGGCGGGGGCGGATGCGACGCTGCTGCTCCATCCGAACGACCATCCGGAGGATTCGGATCTGGTCGAGACCGATCAGCACGGGCGCATCGTCGCCTTCCACCCGTACCCGCACCGGCCAGACGCCTTGCTGCCGAATCTCGTCAACGCGGCGCTTTACGTGTTGGAACGCGAATCGCTGCGCGGGCTGGCCTCGGGCGAGGGGCCGCTCGATTTCGGTAAGCACGTCTTCGCCGAGATGCTTCGCCGCGGTCGAATCCTGCACGGTTATCGCAGCCCCGAATACATCAAGGACGCGGGCACGCCCGAGCGCCTCGAACAAGTGGCAAACGATGTAGCGTCCGGGGTTGTCGACGGTATGTCCCTGAATAGCCCACGTCGCGCCGTTCTTCTTGATCGCGACGGTACGCTCAATGTCCACGTCGGCCTGGTAAAGTCACCCGAGCAGTTGTCGGTGATCCCGGGCGCGGCGGACGCGTTGCGCGCCCTGCGCCGGGCCGGCTATCGACTCGCCGTTGTCACCAACCAGCCCGTGGTGGCGCGGGGCGACTGCTCGGAAGAGGAATTGGCGCGGATCCACAACAAGCTCGAGAAGGAACTGGGCCGGGGCAAAGCCTATCTGGACGGAATTTTTTACTGCCCGCACCATCCTGACGCCGGTTTTGCCGGTGAGCGGCCCGAGCTTAAGATTCGTTGCGATTGCCGAAAGCCGGGGACCGGATTGATTGCGCGTGCAACTGAGGATCTCAACCTCGATCTCGGCCAAAGCTGGTTCATCGGGGATTCGACGGTTGATGTCGAGCTTGCCCGCCGCACCGGCCTGCCCTCGATCCTCGTCGAGACCGGCGAGGGCGGACGCGATGGCCGCTTTCTCGCAGCACCGGACATAGTTCTTCCCTCTATCGCCGAGGCTGCCGATTTCATTCTGCGCGAGGCGCCCGCGCTGGAACTCCGGCTCGAAGGCCTACTCGCATCTATCGTCCCCGGCGATATGGTGCTAATCGGCGGTCAGGCCCACGTGGGAAAGAGCACGGTCGCAGGCATGGCGCGGATCCTCCTGGCGCGTCGAGGCCTTGACGCTGTCGTTATCCCGCTCGATTCCTGGATCCGCACCGGGTCCAACCGACCACAATCTGCGAGCTTTCTGGAGCGCCACGACATCGTCGGAGCGGCTACGGCTATCGCCGAGATGCGATCGACACCGGGGCGCCATAGCTTTGGCCGATTCGATCCTCTCAGTCGTGTTGTTCTCCCTCTAGCGATGGAGGTCATTCTCAGTCAGAATTCAGTTATCATCGTCGAAGGCGTCAGCGCTCTGTGCAACGAATCGCTGGTTCGCGACGCCAAGCTGAAAATCGCTGTCACATGCAACGAGATCGAGCGACGCGAACGGTTTCGCCGCCGATACGAGCAAGCGGGATTTTCCGAAACGGACATCGCACGGATCATGCAGGATCGGGAGCAGGATGAGATGCCTTACGTCGAGGCGGCCCAACGCTCCGCCGATGCGATTTTCGACTCGGGTTTGCCGCCGGTTGGACCGGCGATAGCGACGCCCGAACTGAACCCATCATCCCCAGAGACGCATAACGTCGCTGTCCAACGGAGGGATCGACCCGGTATAGACGGAGGGAAGCGTAGCAATGGATAGCGCCATTATGTCAGGAGTGCGGTACGACACCGTAGCTCGCGAGTATGTCGTCTGCAAAAGGGCACTTAGCATCATCGCATCCCTGGTCTTGCTCGTATTTCTCTCCTGGGTATTTCTCCTCATCGCGGTGTTGCTCAAGATCTTCCACCCCGACGTTCCGGTCTTTATCTCAGTCCCCGTGATCGGGAAGGACGGCAAGCCTTTTCGGATGTGGAAATTTTCCACAATGGTTGCTGACGCCCACATCATCCTCGAAAAGCTGTTGGCCAGCGACCCCAAGCTTCGCGAGGAATGGGAGACCACCGTTAAACTGCAGAACGACCCGCGTATTCTCGGCAAGGTTGGCCGGTTGCTACGCAAGAGCAGCCTGAACGAGCTACCGCAACTCTACAACGTTCTGCGCGGCGACATGTCCTTGGTCGGACCTCGTCCGATCACTGCCCGCGAGGCACCACTGTATATCGAATATGGCGGCTCGGAGATGCTGCGCCTCCGGCACAGTATACGACCCGGCATCACCGGGCTCTGGCAGGTCAGCGGCCGCAGCGACATCTCCTATGAGGAGCGCGTCGCGTTAGACAAGACATATTGCCAGGCGGCGTCCTTGTCCACCGATCTCCGGATATCTTTACTGACGGTCTGGCACGTCTTCCGAGGAACCGGCGCCGCCTGAGGACCGCCGGGCGTGGCGACCGCGCCATCGCTTCTAAATCGAAAGATGGTGCGCCATTGCAGGCTCAACCCGTCCGGGTCAGCGCTACCTCGGTGGTATCGTAAAGCGGCTTCTGGATGCTGAGCATCGGGCCACGCTTGAGAGGTAGCGGGCCGATATAGGCAATTCAACGGTCTGGCGCCCGTTTCCAGACCACTTCGGCGCGGATCGGCGCCCGGTCATTAATCAGCATGCGGCAACCGCCGGTAAGAACCGGCGAAGAGGATCAAGCACGCGCGCAATCGCTGGTTGCTGCTGGCGAGAAAGTTCGGTTGACGTGGCGGTTTTTTGACAGCATGCTGAGGACAATCGATAGAGTACCAATCACCGCCTAAGGGAGCTGAAATAAGAGTTTGAAAACGGAGATTTCGGCCAAATGGAACTTTCGGGGAATGTTCAGAAGTCGCGTCAGACGGTGAAGCGTATCACGGCTGGAAGCAGGGCGGAGCTCAAGAATTATCTGCGCAGGTTTACCTTTGTGCGCGTGTGCGCAAGGTTCGTGCGTCGAGTCCGAAAATGGCATCAAATCATACCCGCCTACGTCAAAAAGCTTGGTCTTCTGAACGGATTGCGCGTTTTGGTACTAACGAGCGTGAGTCCCAGCACCGTGCAAGTCCGCCTGCCTGGTGTTCGCGAGCCGTTGCTGATCCGGCCGCGGACGTCTGACAAGTTTGTCTTTGAGCAGATCTTTATCGAGGACGAATACGATATTAACACCGACCTGCATCCACAATTTATCGTTGATGCGGGAGCGAATGTTGGCTATGCCTCTATTTACTTTTCCAGCCGCTGGCCCGAGGCGAAGATAATCGCGATCGAACCCGATCCTGAGAACTTTGCGGCCCTGCAAAAGAACCTGGCAGCGTACCCCGCCGTTCACGCCATTCAAGCAGCCCTCTGGCCGCGGAACGAATTGCTATCGCTTGAGACCGGATGGGAGTCTTGGTCGTCGAGAGTTGGTTCCTTGAACGTCTCAGAAGCGCAAAAGGTCAGCGGAATCACTTTAGATCAGGTGTTAGCAAACGCGGGCGAAAACGAAATCGACCTTTTGAAGCTGGATGTCGAGGGCGCGGAGCGCGAACTTTTCGGGAGTCCTGGTCACTGGTTGGAAAGGACCAAGATCATAGTCACCGAACTGCACGATCGGATCATTCCCGGGTGTACCGAAGCACTTGACCGGGCGATAGAAAAAATGGATTTTTCGCGTTCGGTCCTCGGTGAAAACATAGTTCTCGTCCGGGGTGCCTAGTCAGGCGGGTTTCCGGAAGGCAACCGAAATCGTGGAAATCAAAGACTGGGGCTCCGCGCTCTTGTACGGCTACCCACGCGCGAAGCGAAACAGATCACGCGGAGAGACTTAATTTGCAAGCCCCCGGTGTCTTGCAAATACTGGAAGCCGGGGCGCTTTCCGCTCGTCGACTGTATTCGCGTTTGATGTCGAAGATCGGACTGACGACGTTGCCACAGATATCGATTCTCGGGGGCTCCCTCGTCACTGCGGACGATTCCAGTCTACAATGCGTATATGTTTCGTTGGAACGCAGGTAGAGAAGGGTCTTCCTGGCTGATAGCTATACTCGTGAGCCTACTTGCAGTGTCGTACTTTACCTGGCGCAACAGAACAAAGAAGCCTGAAAGCTGTCTGACGGGCGAGATCGAGAGAACGATCGTCGGACCCAAAGCAGGAACCCTGGATTCCGAGGTCTTTGTCGAGATGTGGGTCGCGAATCGATGCAAAACATCAAGTAGCGCTGACATCTTCACGTTGGACATCGAAGGTGACGAACTTGGCGTCAAAACCGAACAGGCGCAAATTCCGCTCGAGCTCACTCTCTTCAATCCGACGACACACGCGCCAATCCTGAGATTTTATGCTTCCGAAGCCTTATACAAAAAGACCGAAGAACAAATAAAGATCGGAGCAACAATAGACGGTTGGCTCGCTTTTCGAGCGTACAACGCTACGCCGGATCAACTACTCGCCAAGGGCGTCGAATATACAGTGAGCTTTTTCGACGCGAGAAACACACTACACACGACGAAGCCGTATGTGCAGCCCGGAGCAAAGCGGTACTGGTACCTATATGTTCCGGGCCATCCGTCAGGGTTTCGTTAAGTGTAGATGTTTTCTACTTCTACTTTTCATACATAGTGTGACGCTATGCGAACGGCAAACACTGACCCCCGCCGTCCGCTTCTGATCTACGACGGCGATTGCGGGTTCTGCATCTACTGGGCGCGCTACTGGCAGAAACTTACCGGCCCTCGCGTCGACTATGCGCCTTATCAGGAAGTCGCCGCGCAATACCCGGAGATTCCGCTGGCCGCGTTCCAGCGTGCCGTTCAATACGTAGCGTCCGACGGGAAGGTCGCGAGCGCCGCCGAAGCCAGCCTTATTACGTTAAGTCACGCAAGCAGTAAAGCTTTCTGGCTGACGCTCTATCGGCGGCTTCCTGGCTTTGCGGCAATCGCCGAATTCGTCTACGCGTATATCGCCGCGCACCGGTCCACGCTTTATCGTCCGAGCGTGTGGCTATGGGGGCGCGACTATGAGCCGCCGCGTTTCGCCCTGGTGTCTTGGCTGTTTTTGCGGGCTATAGGGCTGATTTATCTCACCGCCTTCGTCTCGTTCGGCGTTCAGGGGTTGGGCCTGATTGGCAGCCACGGAATTCTGCCGCTGGCTGAATTCACCGGCGCTATCCGGAGCCAGCTAGGATTGGAACGCTACTGGCTGTTTCCGATGGTCTTCTGGCTGGACCAAAGCGACTTTGCCATTCAGGCTATATGCTGGGCGGGAGCGGCGCTGTCGCTGTTGCTGGTGTTCAATGTCTTGCCGCGTTTGAATCTGCTCTTTCTCTACGTACTATACCTTTCGCTCTTTTATGCGGGTCAGACATTCACGGGATTTCAGTGGGATCTGCTTTTACTCGAATCCGGGTTCCTTGCGCTGATACTGAGTATAGTACCGAAACTTGGGGTGTGGCTGTTGCGCTGGCTCCTCTTCCGCTTCATGTTTCTTTCAGGCGCGGTTAAGCTTCTTAGCGGCGATCCCACGTGGGCCAACCTCTCCGCGCTCTCCTACCATTTTCACACGCAGCCGCTACCGACCCCACTTGCCTGGTACGCCGATCACCTGCCGCGGCGTGTACTCACAGCGTCAACGGCGGCGACCTTTATTATAGAACTGGGGTTGCCGTTTCTCATTTTCTGCCCGCGGCGGCTGAGGTTCATTGCGGCATTCGGATTTATATTGCTGCAATTGCTCATCATGCTCACCGGCAACTACACGTTTTTTAATATCCTGGTTCTCGCTCTATGCCTGGTGCTGTTTGACGACGCCGCGTTGCGCAAGACTTTGCCGCGAGGTCTGGTTCGCTATGCACAAAGCCACGTTCAGAATATTCGGCTGGGAAAGGTCGCCTCTTTGGCCGCAGGAGCGTTGGCGCTTTTAATTGCGTTTGTGGGGTTGGTACAGATTCACGCGGCGTTCGGCGGCCGTATCTCCGCTCCGGCGAGGTGGATCGACGATGCAATTGCTCCCTTTGGTATCGTCAATTCATATGGCCTGTTTGCGGTAATGACTACCGTTCGGCTGGAAATCATCGTCGAAGGATCGGACGACGGTGTCCACTGGAGCGAATATGCATTCAAATACAAACCGGGCGACGTGATGCGGCCGCCGCGATGGAACATTCCGTACCAGCCGCGCCTCGACTGGCAGATGTGGTTCGCCGCTCTCGGAACACCCGCGCAAAATCCCTGGTTTGAGAGGTTCTTGCAGCGGTTGCTCGAAAATTCACCCGAGGTGACGGCGCTGCTCGCCAGTAATCCATTTGCCTTTCCGCACAAGCCGCCGATTTACGTGCGAGCGTTGCTCTACGACTATCGCTTCTCCAGCCGTGAAGAAAAGGACAAGACGGGCGCCTGGTGGGTACGGCAGCCGGAGGGAATTTACTATCCCGCGGTGACTCTCGGGCCGTGAGGCTGATCTCGGGAAACACGGCTCAACGCATTTTTTGTCTACATAGTGGGCGGCAGCCGCTCGCGTCTCCGTCAGGGCCGGTGCGGACGCAGTACGGATGCCGTTACATGCTCGGGCCGCCAACCCATGCCGATCAACCGGGCAGGTATCCGTCGCAGAAAGGGATAGCGCCCGAATAGGCGAAGTATCCGCGGCGCGGTGATCGTTCCGCCAGTGCCAAGCACGCGCGTAATTACCCGGTTCTGAACCTGCACCTGCATCCACTGGGTTACACGGGCGGCTCGTTCGCGTCGTCTCTGGACCTGGTGAAGATGATCCTCTTTGAGCCGATTCTCGAGTATGGGCTCGGCGAGCAGATTGGCTGCGGCGACGGCGTCCTGGATCGCCAGGTTGATGCCGACTCCGCCGACCGGCGACATCGCATGCGCGGCGTCGCCAATACATAGCAGTCCCGGACGATGCCATCGCGGCAATCGATCGACGCGGACAGTAAGCAGCTTGATATCGTCCCATTCCTTTAGCTCGCCGGTACGGTTTCCAAGAAAAGGCGCCAGCATAGCCACGGTATTGCGGAACGCCTCCAGGCCGCGGCGATGGATCTGCTCGAGCGACCCCTTCGCGATGACGACTCCGCACTGCCATCGGTCGCCGCGATTGATCATGATGAAGATGCGCCCGCGGTCGAAGCGCCCCATGATTTCTTCGGGGTCGTTCGGCTCGCGGGAGATTCCGAACCATAGCACGTCCATCGGCGCGCCGATTTCATCGATCTTCAAGCCGGCCCGTTCGCGGACCGTCGAATTACGCCCATCAGCTCCCACAACCAGATTGGCACGGACTTCCAGATAACCCTCTGGCGTCGCGGTTCGCAGGCCTGCGATGTGGCCGCCCTCCTCGATCAAGTCGGTCACCTTGGCGCGCATGCGCAAATCAAAGCCGGGATAATGCTTCCCCTGCTGAGCAATGAAATTGAGAAAGTCCCACTGCGGCATCAAGGCCAGGAACCGGCATCGAGTCGGGAGATGGCTCAGGTCGGCGAAAGGAATCTTTTCATCGCCGACCTGCACCGTGAGATGATCGACCTCCTGGTGCGGCAGCTTGAGGAACTCGTCGAGCAGGCCCAGCTCGTGCATTATCTCCAAAGTTGAAGGATGAATCGTATCGCCTCGGAAATCGCGCAGGAAGTCGGCATGCGTCTCCAACACGATGACCGGCAGGCCGGCCCGTGCCAGCAAAAAACCAAGCATTATTCCCGCCGGACCACCGCCCGCTATCGCGCAGCGCGCTGAAACTTGCCGATTCGTCATGGCATCGCATTCCTCATCTGTGGGCACAGTCTTTGGCTCGATGATTATGTTTCAAGCGATGCGGTCCCACCTACCCATGCCGGGCTGCTTCTCTGGGACTTTCAACATAGGATACTACGATGAATCTGGTCTGAAGCATTCGTGTGGACAGGTTGACGGGGGAAGTGATCTCGTACTAAAGGCCAGCTCGAGTCGAGGGCCAATGCAACAATAGCCGCGGGTTTGTTTTCGGGTTGTAATTTTTACGGGCGAGGAAGATGGCAAAGAATCCGAGAGGCAGATCGGACAGGGCTTCCTCTGAGTCGGGCCCGGGAGTTGGTCAGGCTTCTCCTGAAAACGATCCGCGCGATCGGTTGATCAGTGAACTGCGCGACGCGGTCCGCGCGCGCGACGACTTTCTCGCCGTCGCGGCGCATGAATTGCGAAATCCTCTGACTCCGATTCTACTTTGCGTGCAAGTTCTTCGCGCGGCCGAGCAATCCGGAGACATGTCCAGAGCGGGCGTGGAACTCAATCGTCTTGATCGGCTTCTGAAACGGTTCGTCGCGCGGACCACCACCCTTCTCGAAGTCGCCCAGCTCACCTCAAATAGATTGCATTTAGGAGCTTCCGAGGTGAACCTGTCCGAACTTACGAGGAATATCGTCAACGACCATCGGTCTTTGATCCTTCGAAGCGGATCCGAGCTGACCGCCAATATTCAAAGTGGAATATTGGCACATCTTGATGAGCTCGCAATTTCGGAAATCGTGGAAAATTTACTCTCCAACGCGATCAAATATGGCGAGCACAAGCCGATAGAATTAACTTTGACAGCGTCCGGCGATTCGGCCCAAATAATTGTTCGAGACAATGGCATCGGTATAGACAGCAAGGATAAGGACCGCATATTCGAGCGATTCGAGCGAGTGGTGCGCCATGAAGGTCAGGGTGGCTTCGGGATTGGCCTATGGCTCATACGAAACCTGACGGAATCGATGGGCGGGTCCATAACCGTGATCGGCAAACCTGGCGTGGGCTCGATCTTTACCGTAACGCTGCCGCTTAACCCCGGGAAAATCGATGAGCAATAAGGATTCTCACCAGCTCGAGCGCGTGCCCTCCGGCGTAAAGGGCCTCGACGTCGTCCTTCGAGGCGGCTTCTTTGGCGGCGGGCTATATATTATCGAAGGACCTCCGGGAGTCGGCAAGACCATCCTCGGGAACCAAATTTGCTTCAATCAAGCCGCGGCGGGAAGGAAAGTTCTTTACGTCACTCTGATCGCCGAAACGGTCGGTCGCATGCTGCTCAACATAAGAAGCTTGACTTTCTTCAATGAGAGCGAAGTCGGCGACGGGATCGTCTACGTCAGCGGTTTCAGCGCGCTGAAGACCAAAGGCCTCAACGGGTTGCTCCACCTGCTGCGAGCGGAGGTAGCGTCGCGTAAAGCGACTACCCTCGTTGTAGACGGTTTCGCGTCGGCTTCCGACCATGCGCAATCCCACGAAGAGCTGAAGCTATTTGTGCAGCAGTTGCAGACGCAAGCCGACGCGGCGGATTGCACGGTATTTCTTCTGTCCAATCCAAGCGAGCATGCCCCCTCTTCGGAAGAAACCATGGTGGACGGGATCCTCAACCT
The DNA here is from genome assembly GCA_963755905.1 of uncultured delta proteobacterium. Taxonomy (GTDB): domain Bacteria; phylum Desulfobacterota; class Binatia; order Binatales; family Binataceae; genus JAKAVN01. Next base: position 483,487 of record CAVWLM010000001.1, on the reverse strand, counting down.
GAGCACCACGATCCACGAATTGCGCTCCTCGCGCGAGTTATGCGTGCGCAAGCTGCGCGGCAGCAGTTATCTCCAGGGCGTTCATTCCTACAACATCAACCAGGATGGAGTTACCGTCTATCCGCGGCTCGAGACGCTGGTCAGCAATAACGACGTTGACGGAGACCTGCATCGCGTCTCTTCCGGCAATTCGCGTCTGGACGAAATGCTGGGTGGCGGATTACCCGCGCGTTCATCAACGATGCTCATCGGGCCTTCGGGTACCGGGAAGACCACTTTGGGCCTGCAGTTTCTTTCGCTCTCCAGCGCCGACGAACCGGGGCTGTTGCTCGGCTTTTACGAAACGTCGGCCCGCATTTATGCGAAAGCCAAGGCACTCTGTCCCGCGCTTACGGAACAATTGGACGCGGGGCACGTGCAAATACTATGGCAGGCGCCGACCGATGTATTTCTCGACGAACTTGCCGAACGCATGCTGCGCGAGATCAAACACCGAAAGGTCAAGCGCCTGCTGATCGACGGTCTGGGCGGCTTCAAAAAAGCTCTGCGCGCGAGACCCATCGAGCCCTTCTTTTCGGCCCTGGTCCACGAGCTGCGCGCGAACGGAGTCACGACGATCTGCACCGCGGAGGTGATGGAGATAGTGGGGCCGACTATCACCGTGCCGCTCCAGGGCCTCTCCGACGTGACGGATAATCATATTGTCCTGCGCTTCGTCGAGTCGGGCGCGAGCCTGTATCGGATCCTATCGATATTGAAAGTCCGCGACAGCGCTTTCGATTCCGATCTGCGCGGCCTTACCTTCTCACCCAGCGGCGTCGAACTGGCCGAGGACTCCTTGAGCGCGAAAGCGATCCTGCCTCGCTCGTGGCAGCAACCCGAGCCGACAGTGACTCAAAACAAGAAATGAGTGCTGGCGGTGGAGAAGAGGTCAAAGACGGTCCCGGCCAGGAAAACGATTCTGATTGTCGACGATGAATTCGGAATTCTGGAGGTTCTCGAATCCATCCTGGACGACGCCGGGTTCAGAGTCATCAGCGCGGGTAACGGGCAGGACGCGCTTGCCTGTTTGCAGGAGACCGTACCGGATCTCGTTATCGTCGACTTCATGATGCCGCTGCTGGACGGAGCGGGCGTCATCAAGGCGATGCGCGAGAAGGAAAGCCTCCGCGCCATCCCCGTGATTCTGGCGAGCGCGCTACCCGAAAAGACCATCAGCGAGCGCTGCTCCGGCTACCAGGTTTTTTTGCGCAAGCCCTTCAAAGCCGAGCGCCTGATGGAGGAAATCTCGCGGCTGCTCGCCGTCCCGGCAAGCAATGCTTGAACGCGGTCTCCGCCGCTATCGCGTCATACCTTTGATCTAAGCGCGCAAGCTCTATGCTCTCCCGTGATCGAGACGATCTCATGGCACCTGGATTGCTCTCGGTAGGTGTTGGGGTCGGGGAGCGAGGAAAATCTTCATGACTTCGCTCATGATTATTATAATCGAGGATACGCCCAAACCCGGAGTTCCGCGTTCTCACTTTATTGACATTCATCGAGCCTAAGCTGAAGTGCGTACTGCGCTTGCTGGTTGCCGTGCTGACGCTTCTGAGTGGATGCGGCACGATCCCGGACGTAAGCGCTATCCTTCACGAGGATGTTCTCTACCAGGAAGCCCCCGATTTTGTCGGGACGCGCGGGCCCCTGACGGAGCAGCAGGGGCAGCAAATCGTCGAGCGCCTGAAGGAACACCAGGGGACGCCGAGCGATATTCTCGCGCGGCATCTCGCCTTCGAGCAGGCGATCAGTGATGTTCCGCTGGTGGTTGGCAACAAAGTTACCTTGTTGAAAAACGCCGGCGCGACATATGGCGCGATGCTGGCGGCGATTCGTGGCGCTCACGACAGCATCGATATGGATATGTTCATATTCTCCGACGGGCCGGTCGGACAGATGTTTGCCGACGCGCTGATAGAACGGCAGCGCCACGGTGTGCAGGTAAATCTCGCGTATGACAGTTTTGGATCGTTCTCAACGCCGGCCAGTTTCTTTGATCGAATGCGGCAAAACGGAATAGAGGTGTTGCAGTATCGGCCGATGAATCCATTGGAAGCGAAGCTCCCCTGGACGCTCATCCATCGGAACCATCGCAAGATGCTCATCGTTGACGGACGCGTCGCATTCACCGGCGGGATCAATATTTCCGAAGTGTACGCGAGCGGGCTGAGCAGCAGCGCGAAGGATGCGCCAGAGCAATCCTGGCGCGACACCGATATCGAGCTCGAGGGTCCAGTGGTGGCGGAAGTCCAACGCGTGTTCATCGGCGATTGGTACCATCAGGATGGGCCTCCGCTAAAGCCGCGCATCTACTTTCCCAAGCTGGAACGCCAGGGAGATCAGATTGTCAGGATTATAGCGAGCGTGCCTGAACGGTTCAGCCTGATCTACGTTACACTGATCTCGGCGATAGTGAATTCCGAGACGAACGTATATATCACCGACGCCTACTTCGCCCCGGACCATCAGATGCTGGACGCGCTCGAGCACGCCGCTCGCCGTGGTGTCGACGTACGGCTGTTGCTTCCGAGCCAAAGCGACGCCCTGCTCATCGTGTCGGCCGAGCGCTCGCATTATCGGGCGTTGCTCAAATCCGGCGTAAAGATCTACGAATGGCAGGGAAAGATGCTGCACGCGAAAACCGCGACGATAGATGGCGTATGGTCGACGGTCGGAACGTCGAATTTGGATTGGTGGAGTATAGCGCGCGATAACGAGATCAACGCGGTCGTACTCAGCCACTCGTTCGGCGACGACATGAACCTGATGTTCAGAAATGACCTGGAGAACTCAAAGCAAATCGAGCTCGATCAATGGCGACATCGAGGATGGCGCGAGCGCCTCAACGAAACCGTCGCGCGAATGATCGAGCCGTTCCTGTGATGAGGCTACCCGGGCGAACCCGGCCGACTGAGAGTACCGCGGGACCGCGAATGAGCGCTTTCGATGGTTTCGCCCGCCACGAGGCGCGGCAAATACAGTCTTACTACCGTACCCTTGCGCTCTTCGCTGCGGATCTTCACGCTGCCGCCGGATTGCTTGGCGAAACCGTATACCTGGGAGAGCCCCAGGCCTGTGCCCTGGCCGATCTCCTTGGTGGTGAAGAAGGGATCGAAGGCGCGCTCGATAACTTCCCTGCTCATCCCGACGCCGGTGTCGGTGACAGAGATCATGACGTATTGTCCCGGCGGCAACTCCTCGCGCTGCGCCGCGGTTTCGTCGTCAAAGGAGATGTTCGCCGTTTCTACCGTAATCTTGCCGCCGTCCGGCATCGCGTCGCGAGCGTTGACCGCGAGGTTCAAAATCGCGCTCTCGAGTTGATTGTGGTCGGCGGAAACCCTCCACAGGCCTTCCGCTCGAACAATCTCGATTTCTATATTGTCGCCTACCGTAGTTCGCAACAGTTCCGACATGCTGGCGGCGAGCCAATTGACGTCAAGCGGCTCGGGTTCGAGCGGTTGTTTCCGGGCGAAGGCCAACAGACGTTCGGTCAGAATGGCGGCGCGCTTTCCGCCACGGGCAGCGGCGTCGGCGAGCCTGAGCAATTCTCCGCCGGCCGGAAGATTGGCCCCTAAGACGCGCCGGCGCAAGGCGTCGAGATTTCCCATGATCACCTGAAGCAGATTGTTGAAGTCGTGCGCGACGCCGCCGGTGAGCTGCCCGATGATTTCCATCTTCTGCGCCTGGCGAAACGCCTCCTCGGCTTGCATCCGGTCCTGAATTTCGGCCGCCACCCGCTGCTCGAGGGTCTCGTTGAGGCGCCGCAGATTGTCTTCCGCCAATCTTCGATCGTTGATGTCCTGAACGATCAGAACCACGTATTTGGGCCGCCCATCCGGGCCATCCAGCAGCGACACGCTATTCGAAATCCAGGTAATCGATCCGTCCGGGCGCACCTTGCGGACCTCTATCGTGAAGGGCCGTCCAACGTCGAACATCCGATCCAGCAAATCGTTAAAGCGGGAGACGTCGTCGGGATGCGTCAGCTCGATCAGCCGGCTGCCGAGCAGCTCTTCCATCGAGCGTCCGACGATGTCGCAGTATTTCCGGTTCACCAGCACATAACGGCCCGAGAGGTCGGTCTGCGCGATACCGACGCTGGCCTCGGCGAAGATCGATCGAAGCCGCTGTTCGCTCGCCTGGAGGGCCCGTGCCGCACGCCCGCGCTCGCGCGCGAGGTCGATATTGGTGCGGATCCGGGCAAGCAGCTCGCGCGCACTGAAGGGCTTGACCAGATAGTCGTCGGCGCCAGCCTCGATCCCCTCGATGCTCGCCTCCTCGCCGGCCCGTGCCGAGAGCAACACCAGCGGAACATCGTTCAACTCCGGATCGCTTCGTACCGCGCGCAGCAGCCCGAAACCGTCGAGTCGCGGCATCATCACGTCGCTCAGAATAAGATCGGGACGGCGGCGTCGCGCGGCCTTCAAGGCCTGCTCGCCATCCGTTACGACCTCGACCTGGTAGCGCTCCGAAAGCAACCGCCGCAGGTAATCGCGCATGTCACCGTTGTCGTCGGCCACCAGTACCAACGCTGGCTCGCCGGTTGGTGAAGCGGCCATGACCGGATCGGCCAGCTCTGTTTGAATTTCGATTTCCGGCCGCGGATCCTCGCCTGGCAACCATCGCAGCGCTTCTTCGACGAACGCCTCGGCGCGATGCGCCTTCGGGGCTTGTGCGCGCAGGACACCCACATCGGCCGCCGGCAAATGAGTCATGCCCTTGGGAATCGAAACCGTGAAGCACGAGCCCTGCCCGACAGTGCTGGCGACTTCGACCGTCCCGCCGTGAAGGCGAGCCAGCTCCTGGACTAACGCGAGGCCGATGCCCGTGCCCTCCAGCGTGCGGCCGTGCTGGCCCTCGATGCGGTGAAAGCGCTCGAACAGCCGCGGCAGTTCCTCCTTGGGAATTCCCAGTCCAGTGTCCCGCACGCGTAACTCCACGCCGCGGCGATCGGCGGACTCCGCCAGTGAAACCTCGACTTCTCCTTCGAAGGTGTACTTGAACGCGTTCGAGACCAAATTGAGGACGATCTTCTCCCACATGTCGCGGTCGACGAAGATTGGCCCGCTCGACGGCCGGCAATCGATCAGGTAGCGCAGTCCGGCCTTATCCATCGCCGATTGAAAAGAGCTGGCGAGATCGGCGGTGTAAGCGGCGAGGTCGGTCGGCTCGTAGTGCGCATGAATTCTCCCGGCCTCGAGGCGTGAAAAATCAAGCAGGGTGTTGACGAGCTTCAAGAGCCGCAGCGCGTTGCGCCACATCAGCTCGAGCTGCTCCCGGTCGGCGATGACCACGGTGCTCGAAGGGGCCCCACGCGTCAGCAGGTTCTCGAGAGGACTCAGTATCAGGGTAAGTGGCGTGCGGAACTCGTGACTCGCATTGGAAAAGAATGTGGTTTTGGCGCGATCTATTTCGGCCAGCGCTTCCGCCCGGCGCTTCTCGCGCTCATAGGCGCGCACGTCGGCCAGCCCCGCCGCGATCTGCCCGGCCAGCAGATCGACGAAGCCGCGGTACGCGTCATCCAACGGACGGCATGGGTTGAGGCCGATGATCATCACGCCGGCTGGCAGATTCTCCGCCTGCTCGGCGATCGGAACGACGATCGCCTGGCGCACGGGAATGTCCCAGTCGCCGGCCGGCATGTCGCCAAACCGAGCGGCGAGATCATCGACGATTACAGCCGACGATTCCGCGAGCGCCTGCCCGATCGGCCACGCGCTTGACTCCAGGGCGATCAGCGGCGACGCCGCGCGATGATGCTGGTCAATCCCGGTGCTGCAGACCAGCTCCAGGTGCTGGCCGCCGCTTCCCAGTAGATAGATGAGCGTGAACGGAAGGTCACGCCGATTGGTCGCCAGGCATTCCCCGAGTGCGTTGAACGCCTCCGGAGCGGTGCGCCGGCCGACCACCTGCGCTCCGGCCTCACGCAGCACCCGGAGCCGCCGCTCGGCGATGAAGCGATCGGTGTCCTCGATAACCACGCAAAGAAGGCCGCCGACGCCGCCGCTGTCGTCGGGCAACGGACTATAGGAAAAAGTATGGAAAGTTTCTTCCGGATAGCCCGAACGCTGAAGAATCAGCGGCAGGTCCTGGTCGTATGTGGCGTGGCCGGTAGTCAATACTTCATCGACCCGAGGGCCGATGTCGTGCCAGATTTCCCTCCACACCTCGCGCGAAGGCTTGCCCAGGGCCCACGGATGCTTGTTCGCCAGGGTCGGCGCATACGCGTCATTGTAAAAGAACGTCAGTTCGGGTCCCCATCCCATCCACATCGCGTAGCGAGAACCCAGCATGATCTGTACTGCGGTCCTGAGGCTCTGCGGCCACAAAACGGGCAGCCCAAGCGGCGTCTGCGACCAGTCGAGGTCGCGCATGCGCTGACCCATCTCGCCGCCGTTGGTAAAAAATTCAGGGTGTTTCGCGCTGCCGATTGACGATGCCATCCGGAATGACCGCGAGAGATCGAACCTTCCACCAAAACGGTATCAAACTGTCGCTTGTCAAGCGATTTATATAAGCTCAAGTGACATGATTTGTAAAAGTCGTATCGGGACATTAACTTGGCCGATTCAGCCCGCGATTGCATGGCGCAGGAGTTGAATGAGTCCGGCTAACATCTTGTTGGTTGACGACAACGACGACGTGCGCGAGGTTACCGCGCTCCTGTTGCGCGATAGCGGATATCACGTAATCGCGGCCTCCAGCGGCAGCGCAGCGCTCGAGGTGCTCGGCGGCGATTCCGCTATCGACCTGCTAATCGTCGATTTTGCGATGCCGGGGATGTCCGGGGTCGAACTGCTCGAACGCGCCCGCACCAAGCGCCCGGAAATCAAAGCGGTGTTTATCACCGGCTATGTGGATCATGCGAAGCTGGGAGCGAAGTTTGCTAATGAGGTCGTGGTGAGAAAGCCGTTTACGATGGATCAGCTTGCGCTCGCCGCGCGCAAGGTGCTGGGACTGGCCGAGGGCTGAGCGGCGAGCAGGTTCCGCGGGAGCAAATAGATGCCGATTGCTTTCAGCCCAAACCAGTCGATCCTGCAAAGCTCCTCGACGTAATTCAACGACCGGCGCGGCCTCCTCCTCCGGCTCGGAATGTCACTGATCGATAAGATTCTCGGACGCCCACTCGCCTCCGGAGAGGCGGGCGAGCAACGTATCGGCGTCGCCGCCGGCGTGCCGACCTTTGGACTCGACGCGCTCAGTTCCGCCGCATACGGTCCCGAGGCCGCACTGACCGTGCTCCTGCCGCTGGGCGCGGCGGGACTGACGGTCATCTTTCCGATCACCGGGGCGGTCGTCCTTCTGCTCGGCATCGTCTATATCAGTTACCGACAGACTATTGCGGCATATCCGAACGGCGGAGGGTCCTATACAGTCGCGCGCGAAAACCTCGGCGCGCCCGCCGGTTTGTTGGCGGCCGCCGCCCTGATGACAGACTATGTATTGAATGTCGCGGTCGGGATCTCGGCGGGCGTCGGCGCGCTTATCTCTGCGGTGCCGACGCTGGAGCGTTATACGCTCGTCCTGTGTCTCGTCATTCTGATCGTGTTGACCTTCGTGAATCTACGCGGCATCGGCGAAGCGGGCACGCTATTCATGTTACCCACGGTCGTTTTCATCGTGAGCCTCGGCGCGGTCGTTGTCTGGGGAGTGCTGGCGACAATTTCCGCGGGCGGGCATCCGCGGCCCGTGGTCCCACCGGCTCATCTCGCCAAGGCCACCGAAGCCATAAGCGTATGGATTCTGTTGCGGGCGTTCGCGAGCGGTTGCACCGCGATGACGGGTATCGAGGCGGTCAGCAACGGCGTTCAGGCGTTTCGCGAGCCGGTCGTGCCGGCCGCGCGCCGCACCCTTACAGTCATCATCGCCATCCTGATGGTATTGCTGCTGGGCATCGCCTACCTCGCGCATGCGTACCATATCGGCGCGACCGAGCCGGGTACGCCGCAATACCAGAGCATTCTTTCTCAACTGATAGGCGCGGTCGCCGGCCGGGGGGCCTTTTACTGGATAAGTATCGTGTCGATTCTGCTGGTGTTATGCCTGTCCGCGAATACTTCGTTTGCTGACTTCCCAAGACTCTGCCGCGCGGTGGCCGAGGACGGCTATTTGCCATATTCCTTCACCAATCAGGGCCGGCGGCTGGTCTATTCGGAGGGCATTTGGGTCCTCACCATACTTTCCGGGATCCTGTTAGTAGTATTCGGCGGCATAACCGACCGACTGATTCCGCTGTTCGCGGTAGGAGCGTTTTTGGCCTTTACTCTGTCGCAGAGCAGGAATGGTCGCGCATTGGTGGAAGCATCGGCGAAGCGCGGTCGGGAGTATGATAGTCAACGGGCTGGGTGCGGCAGCCACCGCCGTCACGGTGGTGGTCGTCGCCGTCGGTCAAGTTCATGGCCGGCGCCTGGATTGTGGTGCTGCTGGTGCCGTCGCTGGTTGCCCTGATGCTCGCGGTGCGCCATCACTATCGAAGAATCCAACGGGAAACCGCGCCCGGCAATTTGAAGCTTCGACGATTTGCAGGAGCCCCTCGTGCTAGTGCCGATCCTCGACTGGAATTCGGTCGCGGAAAACGGCCTGCGATTCGCGATAACGCTGTCGCGCGAGATCGAAGTAGCTGCATATCGAAAGTGAGGACGCCAGCAACTCGCTCAAGCAGATTTGGCCGTCGTGCGTGGAACAGCCGGCGCGCGAAGCGAAGCAGCCGATCCCGCGGCTGACGGTGCTCAAATCACCGTATCGGTTCGTGGTGCAGCCGATTCTCGACTATGTACTGGAGGTCGAGCGGAAGAATCCGGATCGCACGATCGCGGTGTTGCTGCCAGAGCTCGTCGAACGGCAATGGTATCAATATTTTCTTCACAACCAGCGCGCCCGGATTCTCGCCGCTCGATTGCTGGCGCAGGGCAAGCACCGGATCGTGATCGTCAATGTGCCCTGGTATTTACACAAGCCGCGATGAACATGTCCATCGAGTTTTTCATCCCGATAAAAAGGCCGTTTCGTTTTATACGTTGACTCGCGCGGCTACCTGCCTTAGATAACGCCTAGCCCCGACGATGATGTCGATTGGTCGCGAGCATGCCAAACAAATCGAATCGCCAAGACGGCGAACCTGCCTTGGAGCCCGACTCGCAGCCCGAGCGTGATAACACTCCCGAGGAAACGGCGAAATCGAAGGCGCGGCTGATCGCAAAAGCAAACCACGACCTGCGGGGTTCTATCCAGGTCATACTCACCTGGACCGTCATTCTCGAGAGACAGCTCGACGAGCTTGGCGTGCAGGACCGCCGTGCGCTAGAGGCGATAAAGCGCGCGACTTCGCGGATGACGTCGATCGTCGAAGAGATGCTCGTCATCCCGGAGACGGATGCCGGAGCTGTCGAGGCGACACGCGTAGAGTCCGACCCCGAGGATACCTAGCCGGGCGCGGCTCGCCGCCTCGCTCAATTGGAACGGTGGATCTTGCCGTCGCAGGCGGTCGCATCGGGCGGGACGTCGACGACCTTGATTTTAACCGGCGCCGTACCGTCGTGCGTCATATGAAGCCTCTGGGCGGCCTTTTTCGATAAATCAACCTTCCGTCCTTTCGGAACGGGCCCACAATCGTTGACTCGGACCTTGACCGAGCGGCCGTTGTCGAGATTCGTGATCACCGCGTGCGATCCAAGTGGCAACTGCTTTGCCGCCGCGGTCGGCTTGTTCGGATCGAATCTCTCGCCGTTAGCCGTCTTGCGCCCCGCGAATCCGGGTCCATACCACGAAGCCTTGCCCACGATCGGCTTTCCGACCGCGGGCGTCGAGGACGATTGAGCAGTGGTGTCATCAGAGCCGGCTACCGTGGAAGAAGCCTTCTGACCGTAACAATCGGGCTCGAACATATAGGCCGAGCACGAACACAACAGAAGGATCGCGGCGATGTAGAGACGGATGGTTAGTAGCTTCCCGTTCATCGAAACTCGTGTTGAGCAAGAAGCGTGCTTGTAATGGAGAATCTCGGCGGATTCTCGCGTAAATCCTCCTGCAGTTATTCCATCCATCAGGCATTTCGGCGTTCCTTCCTCCGCTGACCAGACAATCGCCATGTAATTATTTCCTGGAGTGAATTGAAAATTCTTCATACCCGATAGCCATTCCAAAGAGCGCTGTTCAGGAAGCGCGCGAAAACTCGATGGGTATGGACGTTGCTTACGATGCCCTGCAGGGATCTCAAAATAGTCGCAGTCCGGAGGCTCGGGCGCCTCAATCGGCAAACAGGTCATTTGAATCATATTGAGCATCGTCTCGTCAGGAGTCGCGTCGCATGCATTCCGCCGAATTGCGCGGCCAGCAGAACCCTAAAACTTTTCGCAACGGCCGCGAACTGCCAGACGGCCGCCGACTGATGCCGGAAGGCGAACAGACCGAAACGCAGTTGAGAGACCTGCTGTCGACGCTTTCGGCGGCGGCCAGTGGCGATTTCTCGGCGCGAGTGCCGCTCGCCGGGAGCAAGGGTCTGATGCGGCAAATCGCCCAGAAGTTCAATCGCGTGGTCGAACTGAACGAAGCGCTGACCGATGAACTCATGCGGGTGGAACGGGTCGTCAGACGCGAAGGGCGCATGACGGAGACGGCTTCGCTGCGCGGTGTCACCGGCGGATGGTCGCACATCGTCCATTCGGTCAACTCGCTGATAAGCGGCCTGGTGCAGCCGAGCACCGAGGTCGCGAGGGTCATCAGCGCGGTCGCCGACGGCGATCTGACGCAAAAGATGGCAATGGAAATCGATGGGCAGCCGGTGAAGGGCGAGTTTCTCAGAATCGGCAAGACCGTCAACGCGATGGTCGATCAGCTTAGCTCGTTCGCGGCCGAGGTCACCCGTGTTGCCAAGGAAGTTGGTACCGACGGCAAGCTTGGCGGACAGGCGCGGGTCAAAGGCGTATCCGGCATCTGGAAGGACTTGACCGACAACGTGAACGTTCTCGCCGGCAACCTCACGGCTCAGGTAAGGAACATCGCGAAAGTAACCACCGCGGTTGCCAACGGAGACCTGTCGCAGAAAATCACGGTCGACGTCCGCGGTGAAGTGCTCGAATTGAAAAACACCATCAACGTGATGGTCGATCAACTTAACTCGTTCGCCGCGGAAGTCACCCGGGTCGCGCGCGAGGTCGGCACTGAAGGAAAGCTCGGCGGTCAGGCGATGGTCAAAGGCGTTTCGGGCGTCTGGAAAGATCTCACCGACAACGTCAACTTCATGGCCTCCAACCTCACTACCCAGGTCCGGGGTATCGTCCGGGTAGTGACAGCCGTCGCCAACGGCGACCTTTCGCCCAAACTGGAGGTGGCTGCGAAGGGCGAAATCGCGGCGTTGGCCGACACCCTCAACAGCATGACCAAGACGCTCGCGACCTTCGCGGAGCAGGTCACCAGTGTTGCCAAAACCGTCGGCGTCGAAGGGAAGCTTGGCGCGCAGGCGGAGGTTCCCAACGCCGCTGGCACATGGAAGGACCTGACCGACAACGTGAACCTGCTCGCGAACAACCTGACCGCCCAGGTCAGAAATATCGCGGAGGTTACGACCGCGGTCGCCACTGGCGATCTTTCGAAAAAGATTACCGTCGACGCGAGGGGCGAGGTCAACGAGCTCAAGAACACCATCAACACGATGGTCGATCAGTTGCGGTCCTTTGCTGCTGAGGTTTCTCGCGTGGCGTTCGAGGTTGGTACAGAGGGCCGCCTGGGCGGACAGGCTAACGTCAAGGGCGTTTCCGGCACCTGGAAAGATTTGACGGATAGCGTCAACGGCCTGGCCGGCAATCTGACCAGCCAGGTTCGCAACATCGCCAAGGTGACGACCGCCGTCGCCAACGGCGACCTTTCGCAAAAGATCACGGTCGACGTTAAGGGCGAGGTCTTGGAGCTGAAGAACACGATCAACACGATGGTCGATCAACTCCGGTCCTTCGCCGCGGAGGTTACCCGCGTCGCCAAGGAGGTCGGCACCGACGGTAAACTGGGTGGACAGGCCGAGGTGCGAGGGGTCTCCGGCACCTGGAAGGACCTGACCGACAACGTGAATTCGATGGCCTCGAATCTCACGGGCCAGGTCCGCAATATCGCCCAGGTGACGGCTGCCGTCGCCAGCGGCGACCTGTCCAAAAAGATCACAGTCGACGTAAAGGGTGAGATCCTGGAGCTGAAGAACACCATCAACACGATGGTGGATCAGCTCAATTCGTTCGCCTCGGAAGTCACCCGCGTCGCCCGCGAGGTTGGCACCGAGGGCAAACTCGGCGGTCAGGCGCTGGTCCAGGGAGTCTCGGGAATCTGGAAGGATCTAACCGATAACGTTAACTTTATGGCGCGGAATCTGACCGCCCAAGTCCGGGGCATCGTCAAGGTCGTTACCGCAGTCGCCAACGGCGATCTTAAACAAAAACTTGCGGTCGACGCGCGCGGTGAAGTTGCCGCGCTCGCCGAAACCATCAACAACATGACTGACACGCTCAGCACCTTTGCCGAACAGGTGAGCACGGTCGCTCGCGAAGTCGGTGTCGAGGGCAAGCTCGGCGGCCAGGCGCGTGTCCCCGGGGTCGCCGGAACCTGGAAGGATCTCACCGACAACGTTAACTTCATGGCTTCGAACCTGACCACCCAGGTCCGCGGCATCGTCAAGGTCGTTACCGCCGTCGCTAACGGCGACCTCTCACAAAAGCTCGTTGGAGTGGAAGCCAAGGGAGAGATCGCGGCGCTCGCGGATACGATCAACAGCATGACCGATACCCTGGGCATCTTCGCCGACCAGGTGAGCACGGTGGCTCGCGAGGTCGGAATCGAGGGGATGCTCGGCGGCCAGGCGAAGGTCCCCGGCGCGGCCGGCACCTGGCGCCATCTCACCGACAACGTGAATCAACTCGCTGGGAATCTGACCGCCCAGGTCAGAGCAATCTCGGAGGTGGCGACGGCGGTTACCAAGGGCGACCTCACCCGTTCCATTCAAATCGAGGCGGCCGGCGAAGTCGCCGCGTTAAGCGACACGATCAACCAGATGATCGTCAACTTGCGGGAGACCACGCAGAAGAATACCGAGCAGGACTGGCTCAAAACCAACCTCGCGCGGTTCTCGAGCATGATGCAGGGGCAGAAGGACCTGGACACGGTGTCGAGCCTTATCATGTCGGAGCTGACGCCGCTGGTTTCGGCGCATCACGGAGCCTTCTTCCTGATGAGCAATGACGGCGGGAGTCCGATGCTGAAACTGACCGCCACTTACGCCTATCGTGAGCGCAAGAGCGTGCCGAACCGCTTCTGGCTGGGCGAAGGCCTGGTCGGACAATGCGCGCTCGAGAAGAAGAGCATACTGCTCACCAGGGTGCCGTCCGACTATATCCAGATAAGTTCCGGCTTGGGCGAAGCTCCTCCGCTGAACATAATTGTTCTGCCGATCCTGTTCGAAGGAAGCGTCAGGGCGGTGATCGAGCTCGCGTCGTTCCATCCGTTCAGCGAGATCCATCAAATCTTTCTGGACCAGCTAAGCGAGAGCATCGGCGTCGTGCTTAACGTGATGGTCGCCAACCTGCGCACCGAGCAGCTACTCGAGCAGTCGCAGAAGCTCACCCAGGAATTGCAGAACCAGTCGTCCGAGCTGACCAACCGGCAGCAGGCCCTCACGCTGACCAATTCGGCCCTGGAGCGTCAGGCGCTCGAGCTGGAGGAAAAGGCGCGCCTGCTCGCGGAACAGAACGCCAAGGTCGAGGAAAAGAACCGCGAGGTCGAGCAAGCGCGCAAATCGCTGGAGGAAAAGGCCGAACAGATGGCCTTGCTGTCGAAATACAAGTCCGAGTTCCTGGCGAACATGTCGCACGAGCTACGTACGCCGCTCAACAGCCTCCTGGTGCTGGCCAGGGTACTCTGCGAAAACAAAAACAGCACGCTCACCGAGAAGGACCTCGAGTACGCTCGCACCATCCACAGCTCCGGCATCGACCTGCTGCATCTCATCAACGAGGTCCTTGATCTGTCGAAAATGGAGGCCGGCAAACTCCACATCGAATGCCGCGACGTGTTGCTGACCGAGGTCGCCGAGGTGCTGGAAAAGGCGTTCAGGCCGCTGGCCGCGGACAAGGGGCTCAACTTCATCGTCGAGGGCCCGGCCAACCTGCAAACCTCGATCAGAACAGACCCGCAACGCCTCGACCAGATCCTGCGCAACCTCATCGCCAACGCGTTCAAGTTCACCGAAAGCGGCTCGGTCGTGCTTAAGATAGCTCCCGCCGAACTGGTCAGCGATCCGGACACCGAATCGCCTGATGGCGCGGCGGGAGCTATCGCCTTCTCCGTCACGGATACCGGCATCGGTATCCCCAGCGACAAGCAGCAGATTATTTTCGAGGCGTTTCAGCAGGCCGACGGCAGCACCAGCCGCAATTATGGCGGAACCGGATTGGGGCTCTCGATCAGCCGGGAACTCGCCCACGCCCTCGGCGGCAAGATCCGCGTACGCAGCAAGCCCGGCGAGGGGAGCACGTTTACGCTGTATCTGCCTGCTCAGTCGCACGCGCATAAGGCGGCCGAGGATGGCGGTGGATCGGCGGCAGCCAGGCGAAAAATCGAAGGGGCGGCGTCGCCTTCTCACCCGATCGTTGAAAGCGAGGTTGCCGCGGGGCTCTACGCCGAGTCCATCGCTAATCGCAAGGCACTGATCGTGGACGACGATCCGCGGAACCTTTACGCGATGAAGGTCCTGTTGGAGCGGTATCGGATGGAAGTGCTCCAGGCCAATAACGGACGCGACGCCCTCAATCTGATCCGGCAGCATCCCGCTTTGGCGGTCGTACTAATGGATATCATGATGCCGGAGATGGATGGGTTCGAGACTATTAGACGAATTCGCAATGAGCTCAATCGCACCGAACTGCCGGTGATAGCCGTCACGGCCAAGGCCTTTCCGGAGGACCGCGAACGAAGTATCGAAGCCGGAGCCTCGGAGTACCTGGCGAAACCGATTAACGAAGGACAATTGATCGCGCTCATCGGCTCAAGCCTCGGAAGCAATTAGGTCCAGGGCCCGAAGTAAAGGCGAACTGCACTGCCACCGGAGCGGATTACGATGTCGATTACAGGGGTTAACCGATCGAGAGCCCAGACCTTGCGCTCCACTAGGGAGGCCGCGCAGCCAAGTGGAGTCGCCAGGATCCTTCTGGTTGACGACTATCCGGCAAATCTGGCCGCGCTTGAAGCGATCCTGGAGCCGCTCGGCCACGGACTGATCACGGCTTCGTCGGGCCGTCAGGCGATCGAGCTGCTCGCGGCCGAGGAAGTGGCGGTGGTCCTAATGGACGTCCGCATGCCGGGCCTCGACGGATTCAAGACCGCCGAGCTGATGCGCAGCAGATGGCGCGCCCGCCGCACCCCGGTAATCTTCCTTACCGCCGCCGACTCCGATACGGCGTCAGTCCTGGATGGATACGCGAGGGGCGCGGTTGATTTCCTGGTCAAGCCCTTCGAGCCCGAGATTCTCCGCTGCAAGGTCTCGGTGTTCGTCGACCTGTTCCTGAAGGAGCGGACGATAAGGCAGCAGGCCGCCGTCCTGCATCAGCGGGAGCGTGAGGCTCTGGAGCGCAAGAGCGATCTCCGGTTCCGCAAACTGACGGACGCGATGCCGCTGTGCGTGGTGGTGACTGACGACGTCGGGCATCCGGTCTATTGGAACGATAGCGCGCTGGCTTATACCGGCATCGCGCCGGATCGCATCAATTCGCAAGACACCTTGCTTGAGGTGCTGCATCCGTCGGATCGCGAGCACCTGGTCCGGCAATGGAATGAATCGATCGCCAGTCATCGCCAGTTCGAAGTCAAATTTCGAATCCGCGGACGCGACGGCCTCTACCGCTGGCATCTCGGCCGCGGCATCCCGCAACGTGAGGACGCCGAAGGAATCACCGGCTGGATTCTCACCGCCACCGACATAGAGACCGAGAATCAGGCGCTCACCCATTCGGAAGCGGCAAACCGGATGAAGGACGAATTCCTGGCCACGGTATCGCACGAGCTGCGCAACCCCCTCAATGCCATCATGGGCTGGGTCAACCTGCTTCATACCGGCAACCTCGATGCGGCCGGGTCAAAGCGCGCGCTCGAGACGATAGAGCGAAACGTTCACCTGCAAGTCTCGTTGATCGATGAAATCCTCGACCTGTCACGGATCGCGAAGGGCAAGGTCCACCTCACGCTTGGAATCGTCGACTTGGTCCGGCTTATCGAAAGCGCGTTGGATGCGATACGCCCCGCGGCCGAAGCCAAGAGTTTGCGGTTCGCGTGGGAGTCGAACGGCCGTCCCGTTTGCGTCAATGGAGATTCCGAACGTCTGCAACAGGTGATTTCTAATTTGATTTCCAACGCCGTCAAGTTTACGCCTTCAGGCGGCCTTGTGAGTATCACGCTCGAACGCGGAGAGCGCGAGGCGGTCCTGATCGTCAGCGACACGGGCAAAGGCATCAGCGCGGAGTTCCTGCCGTTCGTGTTCGACATGTTCAGGCAAGCGGACAGCAGCATCACCAGGGACCACTACGGACTGGGACTGGGACTTGCTATAGCGCGCAAACTGATCGAGTTGCACGGCGGGCGCATCGAGGCCGCGAGCAAGGGCCTAGGCAAAGGCGCCACCCTTACTGTCTCGCTGCCTCTGCAAACAGTCCCGGCTGGATCCGAGCGGCAGCACGGCTCCCAAGTCTCGGAGACGCAGCCCCGTGCGCTTGCGGGAATCAGGATTTTGCTCGTGGAAGATCATAGTGATTCGCGCGAGGCACTCGCCGAACTTTTACGTAGGCTAGGCGCGGATATCACTACTGCGGAATCCGCGCGGGAGGCGCTCGCAGCCGTCGATCGCGAGGTTCCCGATGTCCTGATAAGCGATATTGCGATGCCCGGGCAGGACGGATTTTCCCTCATGCTCTCGCTCAACCAGGACGCGGCAAAACGGCCCCGCACAATGGTCTCTATCGCCCTGACCGGCTTGAGCGATCCGCAGCATGCGCGGCGCGCGCGCGAAGCGGGATTTGAGATATGTATGGTAAAGCCGTTGGATTTGAACGATTTGGTGGCGAATATATTGCGTCGGGTGTCACGCGCTCCTTTGAGCCGTCGCTAAAAAGGGAGCCATCGCTAAAAGGCGTCAATAAAAAGTCGTGACACCATTGATGCCAGCGTTTAGAGCGCACAACAGTTAATCACTATGAAAGCCAGTACCAGAATCCTTCTCGTCGAAGACAACGCTGACGCGCGCGAAGCCTGGTCGACGCTTATCTCCTCCTGGGGATATCGGGTCGACGTCGCGGAAGACGGAGAGCGTGCTCTTCAAATGATCGAACGCTCCGCCCCACATATCCTCTTGCTCGACCTGAGACTGCCCAAGAAGGATGGCCTGGCGGTGCTCCGCGAAATTCGCACGAACGGCTGGCTCCTTCCGACCGTCGTGATCTCGGGTGAGGGCGAGATCGAAGACGCGGTCCAGTCTATAAAGCTTGGCGCCTACGATTATTTGCGCAAACCCGTCGACCCGCACCACCTGGAGGTGCTCCTCAACAATTTGCGCACGCATCTCAACGTCAGCAAGGAAAATCAGATTTTGCGGCGGCGGCTGATAGAAGCAGGCGAGCTGGGTCCGATGGTCGGGCAATCGCTCGCCATGCGCCGCATAATGGCGTTAGTCGATCAGGTCGCGCCCAGCAGTGCCTCGGTCGTGATCGTGGGTGAAAGCGGCACCGGAAAAGAATTGGTGGCGCGCACCATTCACGACGTGTCCCCGCGTTCCAGCGGTCCCTATATCGCCATCAACTGCGCCGCACTGCCCGAAACACTGATGGAGAGCGAGTTGTTTGGGCATGAACGCGGCGCGTTCACCGGCGCCGACCGCCGCCGCGAGGGTTGTTTCGAACTGGCAAACGGCGGAACGCTTCTTCTCGACGAGATCGGCGAAATGAAGCCGGAATTGCAGGCGAAGCTCTTGCGCGTTCTCGAAGAACGGAAAATTCGCCGTTTGGGCGGCGGCGCCGAGATCTCTGTCGATGTGCGCGTGTTGGCCGCGACCAATCGCAACCTTGAGCTGCAGCTTCGCGAAGGAAAATTCCGCGAAGACCTCTACTACAGACTCAACGTCTTCACTATCCAGTTACCGACATTGCGCGAACGCCCCGAGGATCTGCCGACCCTGGTCGAGCATTTTCTGCGACAGCTCGCACCGGCCGCGGGCAAACAGATCGTGGGGATAGAAGCCGAATGTCTGGAGTTGCTCAAAGGCCAACGTTGGCCGGGAAACGTGCGACAGTTGCGCAACGTGATCGAGCGCGCGCTTATAGTCACACGGGGACCGATGATCTCCGCGGCGGATCTGCCGACTGAAATCAAACCCGGTAATGGCAAGCGCTCCACCCTGGATGTACATGTAGGAATGTCGCTGAGCGCGGTTAAACGCGAATTGCTGTTACAGACGCTCGCGCTTACTGGAGGCAATAAGGTAAAAGCCGCCGAGATTCTCGGCGTGTCCATCAAGACCCTTTACAACAATCTCAAGGAGTACCAGTCCGGGGAAATCGCGAGTGACGAATCCGCCCATGATGAGGAGTCTCACCAGGAATAGTTACGGAACGAAGGCGGTACTCCTGGGCGAATATTGCAGATGCCAGGTCACGGATGAGACCTGGTATGCGCCGTACTGACGCCTGTTTCAACTCACCCTTTTTTCAATTGTCCGTGCACGCGGGGCAGGACGTGCTCTCCGTAAAACTCGATTACGCGCCTTTGGTCGTTCTGACCTGAGTGGATATTTACGATAGTCACACCACTCTCGAATAATTCTGTCAGCGCCTTTGCGTGAACGTCAGGATCGGTACTCACAGGCCATTTGCTGTAAATCTGTTGAAGCGGGACCTCGGAAGTTGCCTGGTTCTCAATCGCGTGCGGGTCGCGAATGTTGAAGTAGGTCTTGAAGGCGTTAGGCAGGAAGCGCCAGAGTTCGGCCGCGGCCTTCGCATCCCCCTCATCACCGACGACCACGAATTGCTCCACCAGCACCGGCATTCGCCGAGGGTCTTTGCCGGCAGACTTTGCTCCGCTTTCGAATTCAGCCTTGTGCTTCTTCCAGGTGTCTGGATCGGTGATAAGACCATCGCCATAGCGCCCTGACCGATACATCGCCTTCGGACCGACATTGGCGGCCATCAGAATAGGCACTTGGCTAGCCGGCGGATCGTATAACCGAGCGTTGACGTTATAATACTTGCCGCGATGATTTATCTGTTCTCCGGTCCACAGTCGACGTATGATGTCGGCTGCTTCAACCAGCCGCTCCGACCGTTCCGGCCATTTCGGCCATGACCCTGTCGCAGCCTGTTCATTCAAGGCCTCGCCCGAGCCAATACCGAGAAATATACGTCCCGGATAAAGCAAACTCAGTGAGGCAAATGCCTCGGCAACAACTGCAGGGTTATAACGGAAAGAAGGACAAGTCACGGTCGGTCCAATCCAGGCGCGGCGGGTACGGGCGCCGATCGCACTCATAGTGATCCAGGCTTGCCCTGCGTGGCGCTCGTTAGCCTGCCAGGGTTGAAGATGATCGCTGGTCGCCAGGAGGTCGAATCCGGCCTGCTCAGCGATCGCGCCCAACCGTACGAGTTCCGTGACCGGAAATTGCTCATGCGCCAGCATGAAACCCACCATGCGCCGAGAAATGAAAGGGTTCGCGCCTTGAGGTGTGGAGGCCGGAGTCGATTCAGTAGTCATGTTTAACGCCGATGCCGGGATTGCGGACGCTAATGCCGAGCCGCCGGCGAGCAAGGCCGCCGACTTGAGCAAAGCGCGTCGAGTTAAGTCACTCATACTATTGAGCGGTTGTAACAACTCATCATTTGGTTGGCAGTTGTGAACATCGACTAAGTTCTCGACGGTCTCCTGCTGCCGCGGGGTCGTAAAGCCGTGCAAAAATTAGCAATCGATGTGCCACTGTCGCGGCGTGGCGAGATTTGCGGACTCTGCTGCGGATTGAACGGCTGAGTATACCAGCCCCGGCAGAATGGCAGATCCTACGGTTAAACAAAGTAATTCTTCCCGGCTTTCTAAGAGGACTAATTGCGTCGTAAGCAACGATTGTGGATTCAGCCTCTTCTTTTTCGAAAGGTTCGCCGCTGGCACATCGCTTGCGTCGAGTTATCTACGCAACAGTCTGGTAAATTACGACGAAAGTCGGACAAGGTGTGGTGAGGATTGTATGGCTACCAATTGTTCGAGACATGACGACCAGGAGTTAGAGCCTTCGATGCTCCTCATCGATATGGTTCACTTCCGGACTATGCCGGTGCTCGCATTCATCTTGGTAGGGCTCGTTGGCACACTGGCTGCGCCCTCGGTCGCTCGCGGAACGCCAGATAACGATCCGAAAACCACCGTCATGAGCACTGTCGCCCAGGCAACTGATATTCTCAAGAATCATCAGGCACCTCAGGCCGTACGGCGTCGGGAACTGATTCAGACAATTGCTGGACACTTCGACTTTACTGACATGGCTCGCTCGAGCCTGGGCTATCATTGGCGCCAGCTCGCGGCGGATCAGCAGCAGCGGTTCGTCCGGCTTTTTACCGCGTTTCTTGAAGATGCCTATCTGAACAAACTCGAAAATTACTCGGGACAGAAAATAGAGTTCGTTGCCGAGACTTCGACGGGACCGGGCGATTCGCAGGTGAGCACGAAAGTGATCCAACCCGACAGAGACCAACCGATTCGTCTTGACTACCGTCTAAAGCAGGACGGTGGTGACTGGAAAGTCTATGACGTTACCGTCGATAACATCAGCATTATGGCTAACTATCGCAACCAGTTCGATCGCGTGATCAACCACCAGGGCTTCGACGCTCTGATGAAACAGATGCAGAGCAAGCAACAGGAACTGGTCGCGTCGCTCGGCAAATAGGACTCGATGTGGATTTCCAACCTATCGATCCGGCTTCTCCTTCGGAGGGCAATCATGTGCAAAAGGCCGTCGTTTTCGCATTAGCCCTGACTTCCCTGATAGCCGTAAATGCAACTGGAAGTGTAACGAATGTTTCTTCATTGCTTGACCGGGCAAACCACCTGAACGCCGAAGAGCTTCAGATGGCAAGGTCCGTCCAGGACAAGGCGCGCGATAACCAGGCTTTGATCGCCTTCGCCACTGTCCTGGCGGCCGACCATCGGGCAAACGAGAACGCGTTACTCACCCTTTCCCGGCAGAAGAAGATCGGGATCGAGGGAACGTCGTCCTCTTCGAACAGCCAGGTTGAAGTATTGGACCGTCTGCAGGGTGTTCAGTTCAAAGAAGCCTTTCTGAGCGATGAAATTAACCGCAACGAAGAGGCCCTGGACTATTTCCTCCAGGCGAAACAAGAGTTTATGGGCGATCCTCAGGTTGAATATTATATAGGCCGAACGATACCGATCCTGAATGCGCATCTCGAACTGGCCAGGAATCTGCAGCATGCGATGACGCGAGAAAAGCTGATCTCCTCACTTCTCCTTTTGGGATACGACTGAGCGACGCGTCACGGCTATAAATGGATGAGCAGGCCATCCCAAGCCGCTGTACGATGAGCCTATCGGCAGCTTAAGTTCTGGGGGCTCAACTTTGCCGAATTGTCCATCCGGGGAGCAGTTCGTGGCGCCGGCGCCGGACTGGCTTCAGTCAAGGCGCGGTGGCGGGCTGCTCTGAATCTCCCGGAGATCCGAATGAATCTCCAAGCGCGCGCTACTTCACCAAGACGAGTGATGAGTCCAATAGATGGCATCTCGCCTAGCTCCCGAGACTTCGGTCTCTGCTGAGTTTTTCCAGGACAGAAGTCCCGGCTCGCGAGCCCTTCTCGGGTTTCACGAAATCTCGAAACCTTTTCGAATCTCAATCGTAACCAGATTTCGTGAGTCGTTTGCTGGCGGTCGAAGGTTCAGCAATCGCTGGGAGAATCTATCGTCGTTCGAAAAGGAAACTCCGGGTCGGATAGCGGTCTATGTATGCGCACGCGCTGTCTACCGGCCCGAAATCTGCGCCCATGAGGTCAGCATGCTCTCGCGAGGGCAATCGAATGAATAAATTGAACTCCGCTGACTATGGCGCGCCCCTACTTACGGCAATCTGCGCTGTTCAGCGGATCGCTTTGTCCTCCGCGATGCTGTGGCCGCTCGCGACACTGTTGTCCGTTCCTGCGGTTTCGCGCGTGGCCATTCTTGTCGATAACCTCGGGGCGAGGACGATGGTGCGCCTGGCGCGTTTTCGTAGAGGAAAGATACGGCGATCCGTCGGTACCGTCCCGGAGTTTCCGCGCGACTCCCGATGGCTGCACGCGGGCCTTGGCGGATCATTCGCCCTGGTAGCGGCAGGCTTGATGGTGACGATTTCGCTCGTAAATGCTCAGGAACAACCGCCAGGCGCGAATGAGAGCGCCGGCAGTCAGACCATCGGAACGCAAAACTCCTCGTCACGCGTGGATGTCAGCGTGTCCCCTCAAGCGGCGACCAAGTTCGAAAGTAACCCAATCCTTTCGCTGCCGGGCATTCTGGTTCGCCAATGGATTTCCAGTCGTGAGGATTTACCCGTCGACCAATTTGCCCTGATGGAGGATAACGAGCGTCAGAAGCTTACTCTCAAACAGACTATTTATCTGGCGCTTCAAAATAATCCGGGACTGTTGTCGGTGGCATTGGATCCGATCGCGGCTACCGAGAGCGTAAAGTCAGCGAATGCCGTTTTCGACCCTCAACTTAGTTCGCAAATAGACGTGGAAAAACAGACCTCGCCGGTCTCTTCGCCATTTCAAAACCCTGGCAGCATTACCAACGTGGCGAAGTTCTACGATTGGAACTTTGGGGTGAGCAAGGTTCTTTCCCTGAGCAACAGTACTTTTGGTATCACCTTTAATAACGACCGCGAACTGACCAATAGTGAATTTAGCCCCGTCAATCCCGTATATACACCCACCCTGGTAATGTCGCTTTCCCAACCGCTATTGCAGAACTTCGGATGGCAGTTCGCTACGATTAATGTTCGCCTGGCGGAGTCGGCGCAGCGGTCTTCGCAATGGAGCTACGCCTCATCGGTCAACGATTTCGTTCAGCGTATCGGTAACGACTACTGGGGCGTGGTGCAGGCCCAAGAGAATCTTCGAGTCACTCAGGCCGCCCTGCAGTTCAACCGAGATCTGGTGCGGATCAACCGGGCCAGCGTTCGGATGGGCATGATGGCTCCGGTGAACCTGTCGGAGGCGTTGTCGGCCGCCGCCACTGCGCGGGCAAACTTGGAAGCAGCCCAGGCGGCCCTGGATATCGCCCTTGATACGCTTCGTCAGGACGTGGCGCATAACCACTCGGGTTCTCTTCTCAGCGCGGAAATCGAGCCGCTCGAGCAACCCGACACTCGCTCTGGACCGATTGAGACGAACGACGTCGCGTTCAAGAAAATGCTTGAAGAGAGCCCCGCTCTTGGCGGGTTGCGCGAAGCGATTCGCAGCGCGTTGATCCAGGTCAAATACGCGGAAAATCAGACGCTGCCGCAGCTCACTCTGGGTACTCAATTCGGCCTGACTTCCGAGGCTGGCAACTCCAAGTGCACTTTTTCCGGCTCGGTGCCCGCCTACGCGAATTGCTATAGTCCAAGAGGGCCCATCGTCCCATCGGGAACTGACAATGCGGCCGAGCTTCCCTTTGGAGGCGACTATGGTTCGTCTCTGAACCGGATGTTCGATTTCAAATTTTACGACTACGCCGCGGTTTTGGGCTTTTCGATGCCGCTGGATAATGCCGCGGCGAAAGCGGCTCTGGCACAGGCTCATATCGCCTATGATCAGGCTCGCTTGCAGTACCGTCAGACGCTCTTTCAACAGGTTTTGCAGGTCAAGAGCGCACTAGTCAATCTGCGCGCGTATAACGAACAGGTCGAAGCCACGCGAGAGGCCACCCATTACGCGGCGGAAAGTCTGCACGATTACCAGGCGGAATTCCGCGAGGGTATGGCGACAACCAACCAACTTCTGCAGTACCAGAGTAATCTGGTAACCGCGCAGGGTAACGAGGTTCAAGCCGATGTCGGCCTGGAGAACGCGCGCCTCGCCGTGTGGCATGCCGAAGGCACTTTATTTGCCCGCTTCAACATTGACTTCGAAGTGCAGAACCCGCGTCAGTCGCCATGGTATTCGCGCTTCTGAAGCAGAGCCGATGATGCGTCCGGCAAAGCATCGCGGATCAATCGGAACGGCCGCCGCTAAGGCAATAATAGTACTCGTGCTGGCGCTTCTATTGGCCACCGAGTGCGTCGGATGGGCTCAGTTGCCGGCACCCAATCCGCTTGTGGTACCACCACTGCCTCCGAGCCCTCCGGCTCAACTGCCGGCTCCCGTGAGCACCGCTATAGCGCCTGCTCCATTGTCAGTACCGTCCCTGCCCGCCGCCTACGCGACGCCCGGACCGCGAACGTTCTATTGTTCCTGTTTCGGTCCCGGCACTCCCACTCACTGGATGGGTCAGGTAACCGCCTCCGGTTATCTAAGCGCCAGCCAATCCGCGAGCGGTGCCTGCGTCTCCTACAATCAGGGAAAACCTCCTTCCTATGGAACGGCGGGCGGCATCGGCGCCGGCAATTCCTATGGGCCATTGCCTGGAGCGGCGCAAAACGTGGGCGCCGCAAACTCATTCGGCTCGCCCGGGGTGGCTCAAAGTTCGGGAGCGGCCAACTCGCTTGGCGGACTCCCCGGGGCGCCGCAAGGAGTGGGTCAGGCTAATTCGTTCGGGGCACCCGAAACTGGGCTGAGCTTTTCCAGCGCGCAGCAGCAACGTCTGTGTTCGCAGTGCGTCTGCGATTGAATCAGAAAATAAGATGGTACAGGCGCGGAGAATTTAACCGCTCCGGCCCCGGAAAGCCGCGCGATCATCAAATAGAGCTATTCGTGTTTCACTGGCGTTGACGGACCCCATTTCACGATCCCAAGGTCAGCGACGAATATCGCGTAGTAGGATTTCACCAGTACCAATTCGATTACCGTTGCGAGACTCAGTCCCCCGATCTGCGCGTAACACAGCGGACGCCATAAGGGTCCGCCATGAATCGCCAGCGGAAGCAACGCCAGCACCGTCGCGCCCACCGTGATCATCACGGGTCGCAGTCGCTCGATACCGGCGTCGAGCAGTCCCTGGATGAGATCTTCACCGAGTTCCCGGCGCTCTTCGATGAATTCGAACAGGACGATAACGTGACTCACGATTACACCGACCAGACTGGCGATGCCGAGGAACGCCATGAAGTCGAATGGCGTCCGCGTCAGCCATAGCGCCGCGACGGCGCCGATGGCGCCGTACGGCACGGCGGTGAGTATCAGCCACGGCTTAATGAGATCGTTGAATTGCAAGACCAGTGCGATGAAGATCATTACCACCGATATTCCCAGCACGACGCTCAATTCACCAAAGCCTTCTTCCAGTTTGAACTGTTCACCGCCAATCACGATGCGATAGCTCGGCGGAAGCTCGGCGCGAAGCGCTTCGATTTGTGGCAGAGCCAGCTTCATGACTTCCGATGACAGGACGCCCGGTGCGGGAAAAGCATCGACGGAGATCGTTCGGAAATGGTCGCGGCGGACGATTCGTTCCTGGCTCATCTGGAAGGTCAGCGGCGCCAGCGAATCGAGTGGCACGCGGCCAGGTCCTACCGACGAATAGACGTAGAGGTTGGCGACGTCCGCCAGTTGCGCACGTTCCTCCTGCCGCAAGCGAGCGACGATGGGTATGTGCGAATCGCCATCGAGCAGAACTCCTACCTGCCATCCGCTAAGCCCGCCGGCCGCCGACCGCGCGATATCCGCATTGGTGACGCCCGCCAGGATCGCGCGGTCGGCATTGATCGGCAGTTGCACTATGGGACTCTGCTCCATCCAGTCCGTGCGAGCGCGTCGCGCATTGGGAGTCGAGCGGAGGACCTGGACGATTCGTCCGGCAATATTGCGCAGGGTACGGATGTCCGCCTCTTCCTCGGCGGGTTCGACGTCGGCCTGGCCGAAGACGTGAATCTCGATTGGATACTGGACCGGGTTGGTCTGTAACTGACGCACGTCGAGGTAGGCGCCCGGCACGGAATCCGAGAGCGCGTCCTGCAGCGTGCCGACCAGTTTCGGCATGTCGTCCTTGTCATAGATTTCGAATATCAGTTGCGCGTAGTTGCTTTGCTGGGATTCGGAAGGCGCTGAGAACCAGAAGCGCGGACCGCCGCCGCCGACGAAGCTGGTGATTGATTTCAGGATCTCGCGCGGTTTGCCGTTGCGGGGATGCTCGCGGCCATATTCGGCGGCCACCCGGCGAATGACTCGCTCGGCTTCCGTGGCCGCTATATTACTGTCGGAAATAGCCGCTCCGTTCGGGAGCCATACATCTACGTAGGCAAGGTACTGAATCGTCCGAGGGGAAGAAGGCACTGCGCAGTTGTTTGCCGATCAGGATACCGCAGGCGAGAAACACGAGAGAGCATCCGACGAAGGCTTTGCGATGCTCCAGTGCGTAGTGGCCGAGCTTGTAATAGAGGCCGGTGACTCCGTGCGTGCGGCGGTACTCGATCGGCGGCAGCGGTTTGCCGGGACGCATCAGGTAGTAACCGAGTTGGGGGATGAACGTCATCGACACGATGCGCGACGCCACCAACGCACAGGTCATCACAATCGGCAGGCTGTACAGAAACTTTCCAGTGTCGCCGGTCAGAATCAGGAACGGCAGATAAGCGACAATGTTGGTAATCGTCGCGAACAGGATCGCGCGGGCGAGCTTAGTCGGACCGAGCCACGCGGCAATCGCGGCCGGCTGTCCCATCCCAAGTTCGTGTTTGATTGCGTCACCCGCGACCACGGGATCGTCCACGAGTAACCCCAGCGCGATGATAAGGGCCGCGATCGACACTTGTTGC
Organism: uncultured delta proteobacterium; assembly: GCA_963755905.1. Classification (GTDB taxonomy): domain Bacteria; phylum Desulfobacterota; class Binatia; order Binatales; family Binataceae; genus JAKAVN01. The sequence goes on along the minus strand of CAVWLM010000001.1, from coordinate 456,507 downwards.
AGGTCGATGCCGAGGACGTACATTGCGCCAAATGTCAAAGCGAGCGTTATCGGAATCGCAAGCGCGATCAGCAGCGCCGATCGCCACTCCCAGAAGCCGATCCACGCAACCAGCACAACCAGCACGATCGCTTCGTAAAGCGCTTCCATCAGCAGCTCGGTGTTTTCCTGCACCTGGCGCGGCTGATCGGAAGTTCGAGCGACAATCAAATCTTCGGGAAGCCGGCTTTCTCAATCCAGCGAGCGCTTGATCGATGGACTTGCCGAACGTGCCGATTTGCTCGCCAGGGCGCATAAAAATCGCCAGCGTAATTGCGCGGTTGCGAATCCAGCGCCCGTCCGCGGTGCGCGAGGTATAGAAGTTGAGCAACTGCGGCGGGTTCTGATAGCCGCGCAGAACTTCAACCATATCGCGCAGATACAGCGGCGAACCTGATGACGACCGCTGGATGATAACGTCGCCGATTTCCGATGCGTTGGTAAACTCTCCGCTCGGATGCACCGATACGTCGGTGCCGCCGGCGTCGATCGTCCCTCCTGTCTGCGTCACGTTCCGTTCCGAAAGTATTGTCGCGAGCTTCGACGGCTGGAAGCCGTAAGAAGCGAACCTGCGTTGCGAGTAAGCTAATTGGACCCATTCCGGCAAGACGCCAGAGCGCGAAATCTTTTCGACGTTGGGCAGCGTCCCCAGGGCGCGTTGCATGAGATCGGTGTAGTGCTCGAGTTGACGATACGAGTATTTGTCGCCCGCTGCTGCGTTGAGCGCCGACTCCGTGTCCGCGGGACTTCGGATGAGCACGGGCGGCCATGCGTCGGGGTGAATCGTAGGAAACACCGACGTGCCGACGTGATCGGAGATGAACTTGTTCGTAATCTGCAACAGGTCGGCGCCCGGCACGAGCGCCGCGTCCAATCCCGCGAATCCATTGCCGTCGAGTGGGCGAATATCGTGCGCGAAGTGGTGAGCGCCGAGATATAGCGCGAGGCCGTCGCGCGCGCGCACGACGTTGTCGGTGCCGATCGCCTGCGGGAACAACGTCACGAGCGAGACGCGCGAGGTCTTCGTGCTGGCGGGCGCGGACTTTCTGGCTTTCTCGATTGCCGCGCGAATTTCCCGCGCGCGCAGCGCGACCTCCACCTTGCCGACCTTGGGGCTGGCGACCGTCAACATCAGTGCGGCGGTGTCGCCGAAGTCGCTTTGGAACTCAATTGGCCCGGCTCCGTTCGGAAGATCCTTGATGCTGTTGAGCTTCAGGTTTATGTCGCTGAACTGCTTCTCGGAGTCGGTAACTTTCTCGCCCAGTTGCACATATATGATCGCGACGCCGTCGAGCGTTATCGACCAGATGCCGTAGTTGGTGCTGGCGCCGGCAGGATGGATGAATGAATTCTCTGCGATTCGGTTTTCGATCTTCCGCGTCACCATCTGTTCGATTTTCTCGGCGCGGACCCCGGGCCAAGGACAAATCGCGACCGCCTCGCGCACCGGAATGTCGGGATCTTTGCGCTTGGGCATTCGTGTATAGCCAAAGATGCCCCACGCGATGACGCCAATCAGCAACACCCATGAGATAGCCTGGTTCTCGACGAAGAAGCGCGCCAGGTTATGAGTAGTAGCGATTATCTCGTTGTCGGTCCGACGTGCCATCAGGGAATGATCCTGACTTCGGCGCCGTCAGTCACCATCGTCGCACCGCGCATGATTACCCGATCTCCGTTCCGCACGCCCGACAAAACCTCGATATCGTTGCCCACGATTCCGCCCAGACGAACCTTGCGCAGCCGGGCGAGCGCCCTATCTCCCTGCTCCTGGACGACGTACACCGCGAACTCATCGGGGCCGTCAGGCGGACGGACGATCGCGTCGAGCGGCAGCCTGGCGTCGGCGGCCACTGGTGCGACAGCGCCTGCGATGTTCAGCGACGCCACACTGCCCGAACGTATTCTGCCGTCCTTATTGGGGACCGTGACTTCGACGTCGAACGTCCGCGTCGTCGGATCGGCGTTGGGCGCGACCCGGGTGATCTTGCCGGTCAGCGGAACTCCCGGAATCGCTTCTGCGGTGAGGGTCTGCGACTGGCCCTCTTTGAGGCTGCCTACTTGAATGTCGGAAACGCCGAAGACCGCTTTCATCTCGGCGGTGTCGGCAACTTTAAAGGACACCGTGCCGGGTTCCACGAGAGCGCCGACTTCGATGCTGCGCTCGAGTAACACGCCGTCTATCGGCGAATAGACTTTGCAGTGCTCGAGATTGATCTGCGCCTCCTTCAACGCCGCTTGTGACTGCGCGACCTCCGATTGGGCGGACTGGTACTGCTGTTTCGCCGCGTCGAATGTCGCTTGCGCAATAACGTGCTGATCGAGCAATTGCGTATCACGATCCAAGTCGCGCTTGACCTTGTCTCTAGCAACGCGCGCTCCCGCCAGAGCGGACTCACTTTGGTCAACCTGAGCTTCATAGGTTCCGGACTTTACCGTGGCGAGTAGCTCGTGCAGCTTTACCGGGTCACCTCCCTGAAGGTCCCGCGCGCGGCCGTTGGCTCCCCGCACCTGCGAGATTGAATCGATGTAGCCGCTGACCTGAAACGCAACTGCCACCTGCTCGTACGGCTGGAAGCTGGCGGTGAACGCGCCGGAATTGGATTCATCCGCTGCCCGGACCGTCAGCACGGTAACTGCCACGCGATCGGGAGGTGGTGCACTATTGTTGCCGCATCCGAAGGTGCCGGCGACCAGTAGTGCTAGCGACGTGTTGAGTCTCACGCGCATACGTTTTCGCATCACGGGTTTCTCTTCGCCCCGACTCCAGAATCGCAGGCCGGCAGTTTCGGAAGATCAGGCACTCAGTGCGTAGGAATTATGCGCTTGATTGGCACCGAAGGGTAGACGAGTTCATTACACTGAAGAACAATTCGACCATCGACAATCCTCAATCGTGGCAATTTAATTCTGGATAGCGCATGATCGTCTCGCGGTTAGCTTGCTTCGAAGGAGGCACGTTGCCCAGATTCAGCGACAACCCGGCCGATACCGACTTACAAGTCGAGCCCACGATCGGTCTCATCGAAGCCCTTGCAGGCCTGCCGTTCTTCGACAAGTGCGGGCATGACCTATTAAGAGCGATTGCGGGGGAACTTGACTGGTTCAGTCTGCCCGGCGGCCAACTCCTTTTTTGCCAGGGCGACAAGGGCGATTCGCTCTATGTGGTTCTCTCTGGACGTCTGGGCGCCTTCATTCGCAACGACGAAGGAAAAGAGGTTCTGATTCGGCAGATGCCGAAGGGCGAGACGGTTGGCGAGATGGCGGTTTTGTCGGGCGAGCCGCGATCGGCGACCGTGCTGGCACTGCGCGACACCGAACTAGTGAGACTATCAAAGGCGGCTTTCGACAAGCTAATCGACGAACATCCGAAGTCACTTCGCTTCATTACTGATTTACTCGTCAAGCGGCTGAGAGAACCACCGCGGCTGGCAGCCTCGGCTCCAAAGACCGTTGCGATTCTTCCAGCCGATCCTGAATTGGCTACTTCCGGATTCGCTCGATCGTTCGCCAGAGCATTTCAAGAACTGGGACTCAAAGCGTGCGTGCTCGACAAAAATTCGGTCAAACGGCCGCTCGAGTGGTTCAACGCCCTCGAAGAAGCTCACGACGTAGTCTTGTACGAAGCGGACGCTGAGTCGTCGGAGTGGACTCGTCTTTCTCTGCGCCAGGCCGATCGCGTTGTGCTGCTCGCCGATCCGACGCGGCCCCTGTCGCGGATGCCTCCAGCGTTCGAAGCCGCCTTGAACAATCCACGCAGAGCGTTGATCGAACTGGTCTTGTATCGCCGTCACTCCTCGGCCTCGCCTTCTCAGACGTTCGCGCTGATGAAGCTCTTCGGGACTGCCCAGCATCACCATGTACGCAAGGACGTGGCGCGCGACTTGCGACGACTCGGCCGCATGATCATGGGACGTGCGATCGGCGTCGTATTGTCGGGCGGTGGGGCGCGGGGCCTGGCGCATATTGGAGTGATCCGTGCGCTGCGTGAATCGGGAATCGAGATGGACCTTTTCGGCGGCACCAGCATGGGCTCGATCGTTGCCGCAGGCGCCGCGCTTGAATGGAACGATAAAATACTCACGGAAACCATGCGCGCTGGATTCTCAGGCGGAAATCCGGTCGGCGATTACACATTGCCGCTGATTGCTTTAGCGAGGGGGAGGAAAGCGAGCAGCTTGTTCCGCAGACACTTCGGCGATGTGCTGGTCGAAGACTGTCCGTCTCCGTTCTTTTGTGTCTCCGCCAACCTCAGCACGGGCGAATTGAGGATCCATCGCACAGGTCCGCTCTGGCTGGCGACGCGTGCCAGTGCCTCCATACCTGGTGTCCTTCCGCCGGTAATCGAGGGCTCCGACATCCTGATCGACGGCGGGATCTTGAACAACCTTCCGATCGATGTCATGAGCGAAATGCGGCGCGGGCCGCTCATCGCAGTCGACGCCTCGAGAGACTACGGCTTCAAATCCACCATCGACGAGCTCGATCAGCGTCCGATATGGCAATTGATGAGCCATGCGTGGCAGGGCACTCCTAACATCCTGCGAGTGCTAATGGCTGCGACCACGATCAGCAGTTTCGCGCAAATAAGAAAGCTGCGCAGTCATGCCGACCTGCTGATCGAACCACCGCTAGCTGAAGTCAGCATGCTCGATTGGGGTGCGTTCGATTTCACCGTCGATGCGGGCTACCGCCACACGATGGAAGTGCTGGAGAAAAATAAAGGCTTCATGGTCACCAATGAAGCTTCGTCGCGGCCGAGACCAGGTTGAATTGGAATTGGCGAATGCGGCTGGGCCATACGTGTTCGCGATAGTCCAGCGCCTGGGAGGTGAAGTGAAAGGGGCAAGTAGTCTTCAACTCCAGGTACGACAACGGCACGACGCTCATTGCCATTTGTGGACGCATGGTAGGCGTATTTAGATGATCGTGGGTCAATCAGGCGCCGTAATCCTGCTATTCACCGACTTGGTGAACTCGACTGAGATTCTGAAGGCGGCCGGTGATGAAGCCGCCCAGAGGCTGTTCCAGAGTCATCATAGACTAATAAGCGATGCGCTAACCGAGAGTGGTGGCGAAGAGCTGGAATGGCTCGGTGACGGTGCGCTGGCGGCGTTTTCTTCTGCTGCGGACGCAGTCCGCTGCGCGATTAGTATCGAGCATACGGCGCGGCGGCCGGTGGCTGGCGCACGCTTTGATATCAGAATCGGGATTCACCTGGGGGAGGTGTTGCGTCGGGAGGGTGGCTATTTTGGCATCCCAGTCGTTACCGCGCGCCGGCTGTGTGACAGCGCCTCGAACGGTCAGATCCTGTGCAGCAAATTGGTAGCGGAGTTGCTGGCGACGCGGCAAACGTTTAACTTCCGCGACCTCGGTCAGAGGGAGCTGAAAGGCCTCGGAGCGCCCACGCAGGTATGCGAGGTGCTCTACGAACGCAACGACCCGACTGCCCTGTTGAAGCGGACGCCGTTTGTAGGACGGGCCGCGCAGTTAAAGCTGTTGTCTGAGAAGCTCGAGGAGGCTTGTAACAGTAAGGGGTCGATAGCGATGCTTTGTGGTGAGCCGGGAATCGGCAAGACCCGCACGCTGGAGGAGTTTTGCGACGTGGCGCAGCAAAGAGGTGCGATGACTATTCGTGGCGCCTGCTACGACGGCGAATGGCAAGCGCCCTATGGGCCCTTTGCGGAGGCCATCGTGGATGCTTCGCGACGGCTGCAACCGGCGGAGTTTTCGGCCGCTATTGGGAAACGCGCACCGATTCTGGCGCGCATTACGCCCGCGCTCAATGACATGTTCGGAGACCTCGAAGCGCCCCATCCGCTGGATAAAGACGAAGAACGGCTCCGGCTGTTCGACGCGGTAGCGCAATTCCTAATCGCAATCTCAAAGCGAACGCCGCTTGTACTCATTTTGGACGACTTGCACTGGGCAGACCGTGGGACTGTGGCGATGCTTAGTCACGTCGCGCATTTCGTCTCCGGCAATCCAATTCTGATGATCGGCGCCTACCGCGACGCCGAAGTGGATCACAAACATCCGCTTTCCACCGTACTCGCTGCTATTAGCCGGCAGCGAGATTTTGAAAAGCTGCAACTCTGCGGGCTGGAAGAAGGCGACCTCGCCAGTTTGCTCGCAATGATCTGGGATGAGGATGCCCCCGACGCACTGGTCAAGGTCTTGGGCGGGGCGACTGAGGGCAACCCGCTGTTTATCCGCGAGGTTTTGTTGCACCTGGCGGATAAGAGAAAGAAGCTGGACGACAGTCAAAATTGGATCTCTCATTTTAGCATAGAGGAACTGGGCATTCCGGACAGTGTACGGCAGGTCGTCGGCAGGCGCTTGCTCAGGCTTTCCGATGACGCCAACCACTTGCTGTCGGTTGCATCTGCTTTCAACGGCGAATTCTCCTTTGGTATCGCCGCTGCGGTCGCTGAATTGGATGAAGACCGTGCGCTCACGGCGATCGACGAAGCACTTGCCGCGCAGCTTCTGCGGCCGAGCTCTCGCTCGGACTGCTTTGACTTCGCCCACGCGGTGATTCGGAACACGGTTTATACCGAACTGAACCCAGCCCGGCGGACGCGGCTGCATCGTCGGATTGCCGACCAGATGGAGCGCGCCTGGGGCGAGCGGGCGGCCGAACACGCGGCGGAGGTAGCGTATCAGTTCTGGCGCGGAGCTGCGGCGGCCGGAACAGAGCGCGGCGTGGAATACGCCATCGCCGCCGCGGACCATGCGGAGTCCGCTTACGCCTTTGACGAAGTCGCCGCGTTTTTGCGCATCGTCCTGGATTTGCTACCGGCGGATGCCGCAAAGCGGCCGCGATTGCTCGCCCGTCGTGCGATGGCCCTGATCTGGACGCTCGAAGGCGAAGAGGCGGTAAAAATTGCGATAGAAGCGGCCGCGTTGATCGCCAGTGGGGAAGGTGCCGAATCGGCGGCTGAGTATCTTGAGGACGCCGCCCGCGCGATGCTGCGAGCGGGCCTAACGAGTTCCGCATGGATGCTGGCCAGAGAGGGGCTGCGTTACGCCGGAGTGCGCCGCGATCTCGTTTGGGCGAGCCTCGATGAGATCGACGCCAATCGCGCCGACGCCGAAAGCCCGGACAATCCGGGCATTACTGTGGATTCGCCGAGGTCGAACGAACGCAGGCTGGTACTTAGAGAAATTCTCTCGGTCCAAGATAAGGCGCAAAGATTCGTAGAGTACCCATATGATTCGCGAGAAGAGGTTATACAAAACGCTGACAGCACCGTTGCGCTGGTCCTGCTGGGCGGCGACTGTCGACGAGGCGAGCAGATTTGGCAGGAAGGCGCGGCTGATTCAGAACGTAGCGGAAGGATCGCCTTGGCGATGGAATCGTGGGCGTTCGTTGCGCGCTGTCAAATCACGCTTGGCGAATTCGCCGCCGCACGTGCTGCGTATGATCGAGCGATCTCGTTTGCAGCGCGTTCCAGTAACCCTTCGTCTCAGCTCTTGAATCTCATTGCCGTTAGGTACGATTTTCTGTTTGCGCTTGATCACGGCTGGGACGAGATCGTAAGCGTTCCGGGGGAAGTGGAACTCCTGAAAAATCCGCCCGCCGAATTCAGATGGGCCTATGCCGCGGTGTGCTCGACCACCGCTCATGCGGCCGCGCTACAAAATCAGTCCGAACAGACACTCCAACTGCTAGCTACGCTACGCGAGGCACTCCTGCGCGGCGCGCCTTGGGGCCTAACCTACAGCATGATGGCTTGTGACGCCGCTGCCGCGCTCTGGTTGATCGGCCGCACCGACAATCTCGAAGTGTTAGAGAGCAGCTTGCGTCAGAAGGTGCTCGGCCCCGACTTTCGATTCCCGATGCGCGACGCCCGTCTGTCGGTCGCTCGATTATGCGCTCTTTCGGAACGCTACAATGAGGCCGGTGATTGGTTCGCCAAGGCTCGCGATGCACTAGAAGAGGAAGGCTGGCGTCCGCTTCGTGCGATTGTGGATTACGACGAAGCACTGATGTATCTACGTCGAGGTTCGTCTGGCGACGACAGCCGTGCATTTCCACTACTCACCGCAGCGTCGGAGCAATTCCGGGCGCTCGGCATGCCGGGATGGCTCAAGCGTAGCGAGGAGAGCGCCGCAACCGCAGGTATCCGGCTGTAGCTACTACTTATTCAGCGATTCGAGAGACCTCGACTTCCAAACTCGAGCATCTAGACCTGCCCCAGAGGCAGAAATCCTGTAAAAACAGACTCAATGGTGGAGGCGGGGGGAATTGAACCCCCGTCCGAAAACCGCCGAGCGGTGGCCACTACACGCTTATTCCGCGATTTAATCTCGCCGCATCAACGCCCGCGGACGGGCTGTGCTGCGGCCAGCCACTTTGCGTTTCGGGTGCGCGCCCAAGTGGCCGACGGCGTTTCCCTAGCCCACTAAATGACGCCCCGACCCGCTGCCATGGGCGAGCAGCGGCGGGACGCTAGCGGCCCTTAGGCCGCTAGAGCGTAACCGTTATTGTCTGCGGGTAAATTTCGCAGTCTGTTTGTTTTACGGGACAACAGCACCCCGGCGTGCGACCACGGCTTTCTTGTTTCCGTCGAACCCGGTTCGCCCCCATCTCGGGCAAGCCCTACGACTCGCGTCAGCCGTTACGCTCCCTCTAATCTAAGGTTTGCCCGCGCTTTAAGCAATCGGCCCGGATCCTCGGTGCTGGCCAGGCCACTACCGGATCCTCGACGCTACTGTTCCAACAGGGCGCCGACGCAATAATAGAGGGTCTCGAGAAGGGGTAGCAGGAACCAGTCAGGGCGCGGAAAGCACGTAGCGATAAAGAAACCCCAGATCGAAATCAAGGCGCCGGTGTACTGTGGATGGTTCAACATCGAGAAGGGAAACTCGTCGCACCATGGAAGATCTCGTCCGAACCGGTTGCCGTAAAAAACCCCCACGGTGCCAAGCCGGTAAAACACTCCTAAATTGAGCGTCTGACCGACGACTAAGAGTATCGCGCCTGCAGCGACCGGAAGGGCGCTCTCCCGGCCGAAGACAAGCGATCCATTTCCAAAATGGTAGCACCACGCGAGAAACACCGAGATTTGTATCGCCTTGAAAACATAGAAGAGCCGCCTGAGCGCTGTTATCGGCTCGTCCAATAGCCCGCCCGGAGCGCGTTCGCAAAATTCGCGAAACGATTCGGGATAGCGCCACGCCCAGATGTATGCGATGCGCTCGATGCTCAACAGAATCGCCGCGAGGAGAAACACTTCGTCCTAAGCCGCTCCTTTTTCGGGCGCGTGCCATGCATGGACCAGCCTGGAGACGCTCGTATAGTACGCGGCGATGTCGGTGAATGGATCGGTGGCGAGCTTGATCAACCAGATCATCGAACTACGAAAATCATGTTTCCAGACCAACCAGGCCACGTGCGCCAAGACGACCCCCAGAGTCAGATAGAACCAGAGGCGGGCCACTACAGGAATCATCGAATGGAGAGTGGCGAAGTCCAATGATCCGGCTTTCACCAGATACACAATTGGAATCAACAAATAGCCCGCCACCAGCAGCGACTTGTCGCGAGTGTTGAACCCCAGGAGTGCTTGTTCCTTATCGTGGCAGGGAGGCTCCAGGATCGCGTGTCCACTCTGGCGTACGAAAAGGGAGGCCAACCCAAGACACATCGCGCCGGACAGATCGAAGAAAACCCAAACGTAGCAAATGATGAACGCGCTGGAACTCAACAGGTGAAAAAACTGATTAATCAAATTGCTATGCGATGCGACGTGATCGTCATGTTTGCGCTGCATGATCTCGCTGCAGAACTTTTCAAGCGGCGCAACGGCGGGAATCAAACTGCCGGCCATTTCGCGAATCAGATTGGATCGCATGATCCGATCCCTGCCGGGTAATTGTGCTTCGCTTAGCCACCAGGCATCGGAGTACATCTTGCGCGAAGCGTCGACCAGCTTTTCCTGCAGTTCCTGGTAATCCTCGGAGGTATAGTCGAGACTGGCCAGGCAGCGGCCGGTTCCCACCCAGCTAAGCGTCAGGCCTTTGGCTCGAAGATAGTATTGCAACAGCCAGTTGTAGCGCCCAGGCTCCTTGAATAGCACTGTCCAAACGGTCGCAAGATTGGTCACGCGGATCGGCAAGGATTCCCGCGCGAGCCTGTCGTTAGTCGATCGTACCCACTCATCGCAGCGTTGCTTTGCGTCTCGATAGAGTTGCGCGGCGGGCGGTTCCATCACCCATCGGAGAAATTCGTTCATCGCGCCCATCACCAGTGGATGTGCGGAGAATGTGCCGACCACGTATGCGATGCGCATCGGATGCTCAGGGTCGAAGCGCTGCATGAGGGCTTTCTTCCCGCAGACTAGTCCGATAGGCATTCCGCCGGCGACGGTCTTGCCATAAACGACCATATCGGCTTGGACGCCGTAGTATTCCTGAGCTCCGCCGGGAGCCAGGCGAAATCCGCTATAGACCTCGTCGAAAATCAGAGGAATGTCGCAGTCGGTGCAAACCTCGCGCAACGCGCCCAGCCATTTAGCGTATTCGGAGGTCGAATCGTGAGTCTTTCGGATGCCACTGGTTAGCAGGACGGTATCGCTCGGCGGCGGCGAGTTTGGATGGAAAGCCTGGACTGGATTAACCAGAACGCCAGCGATCTCCGCGGCTCGCAGCCGAATAACGTTGAGTGATGACGGACTGAGATCCTTGAGGATCAAACAGTCGCTGATGCTCCGCTCGCTACCCAGTCCGGGTTGTACACCGTCCCACCAACCGTGGTAAGCGCCGGAGAAACAGACAATCAGCGGTCGCCGGGTATTGAAGCGGGCGAGCCGCACCGCGGCCATCACGGCCTCGGTCCCGCTCATATGAAAGGAGACCTCATCGAGTTTTGAAATGGACTTCAGAAGGGAGATATTTTCGGCGGTCACCGGATGGAGCGGCCCGAGCACGGGCCCCAGATCCTTCACTCGATCCCAGCCCTGCTCGATCCACTCCTTGTACTTGTCGAATCCGGCGACGTTCAGCCCGTACGATCCACTTATGTCGAGTGTCACCCGGCCATCCAAATCGCGAAGATGCGGGCCGGCTGAACTGGTGACCACGGAAGACAGAGCGAATTTATCACGCATCACCCGCATGAACGGAAAGGGCACCCGATTGGCGTCAGTGAAGCGCAGGTCGGAGAAGCTCTCGCGGACCTGATTTCCCCACGCGATCGAATTGGGGCCCTGTATTCTGATCGCATCCGCAAGAGTGTCGAGAGCTTTCCTGCGGACCTCGACCCATTGCTTGCCCGCTCCGTCGGCACGCAGAAATTCGTCCTCCGTATAGGAGCGGGACCTGACCCAGTGTGACAGGATCCGCGACGCGAAGGGCGCCAGCGCGAGCGCGCGAAGAGTCAGGATCGCTTTTACGAATCTCCGCGCGACAATGAGAAAGAAGACGAGGAACAGGGCAAACGCCATCGCTGCCGCGAGGATCCATCCGCGGTGCAAAGTCACTGCGGACTCAGCGAGCGAGCCCAGGTACAGACTCAATCCGTGTAATGTCTCGGCGAATAGCACGTTCTACGTCCTCCTTGTTCCGGCGATCGCCAACTTCCGGAGCCCTGAAGAAGCCCCTTCGATCGCGCGAATTCCTCGTGCGTCGTCCAGCAGGGATTCGAACCTTTCGACGACATATGACCAACTGATCGAAGTTGCATATTGTCGCGCCTGGATTCTCAGCTTTCGAAGCAGGCCCGATTGGCGAACGAGCCGGATAGCCGAATCGATAAAAGCTCTCGAGTCGCCATACGGCACCAGGAGGCCCGTTTCGCCGTGCGCGATGTGCGATTTCGCCGCCGCGTAGTCATACGCCACTACCCCGAGCCCGCTGGCCATCGCCTCGAGGGTAACGTTGCCGAATGTCTCTGTTTCGCTTGGAAATACGAAGATATCTCCTGAGGCGTAATGCCGCGCCAGTTGTTCACCGGTCTGCGTACCGCAAAAGATCAGATCCGGATGCTCCTTTTGAAGCGCGGTCTTCAACGGGCCGTCACCGACGAGAATGAACTTGACCGAACTGTTCATCCCGCGTATCGCGCGATACGCTTTCAAGGCCAGGCCCAAATTTTTCTCCGGTGCGATTCTGCCGACGTAAAGCATCGCTACATCGCGGTCCCTCAAGCCCCAGCAGCGGCGCAGCTCCTCGCATCGGCGTTGCGGCCGAAAAAGGTCGCTGTCAACGCCACGGCCCAGAAGATTGACGTTTTTGAATCCGAGACCCTGCAAACGATCTCGAAGCTCGATGCTAGGCACCAGGGTTTCGGCGGTTCCGTTGTGAAGATGGCGCAGATAGCGAAAAACCAGCGCCTGCAAACACCCTAATCGATAGTGCCTGGAGTAGGAGTGATAGTTAGTATGAAAGCCGCTGAGCGCGGCGATATTCATCCGCCGCGCCGCGCGCATGGCCGACCATCCTAATGGCCCCTCAGTCGCTACATATACCACGTCGGGTCTTTGCTTCGTCCAGAGCCGCTTTAGAAAGCCGCCGGCGGGTAGGCCGAACTGCAATCCTGTGTAGCCCGGCAAGGGCAGACCGCGGACCAGGGTCACCGAAGAGTCGACGCCCGAGCAGTCGGAGCCCCGCTGATATGGACGAACTACCGAGACCAGGTGTCCGCGCGCGGCCAATCCGTCTATCAAACGCGCGACCGTCAGCGCTACGCCATTGATTTCGGGAGGGTAAGTCTCGGTGACAAAACAAGTATGCGGTTGATCGATCCCGCTAATTGATCGCGAAAGAGCACTCCCCTGCATCACGACGATCGCTTCCTCTTTGCTATACCGGCGGCGGTTGTCGCAGCAGACGACGGCCGCCGAATCGACGGATCCGAGTACTCTCCTGTAGCGTGAAGATCGAGTCGCCGTTCGCGAGCAAAGCCCGGACAGGCTTCGCGATCGTTCGCCCAGTCGTTATCCGCTCATACCTCCGCGTCAACACCCGACCGTCTGAACTCGGTCGGATGGATTCTACGAAGGGAACTTGATCGGCGCGATATATAAATGTGAACAGACTGTAAGGGATTCAGGTGAGAAATATGAATTGTCGGCAGAACTGGTATAGAAAAGATAAGATTCAGATCATTCCGAGATCACGAAGCGAGAGATTCTATCAATAAACTCAAGGCAAGGTAGCGAAACTGACTATTCGACCTCGCCCAGCACCCAGGCAACCAAATCTTCTGGAAGCTCCGGGATGATTGACATGAACTCCTCGGCATTGCTGCCCGCGCGGGCTCCCAGGTTGTCGCGTAGTACATGATAGAAACGTGCCGCCAACCGCTCGCTTAACAAACCGCATCGACGAAGCGTCGGCAACACGAAGCCACTGATGGGGCCGAAGCGCCGCCGAGGCCGGGCGTGGGTCGTGAGAGTATCCCGTTCGCGTTGAGCACAAGCGAGAAGCTCGAAAGTATCGATGCCAGCCTCGGCCCAGCACTGCATCAGGGAAAGAATAAATCCCGACCGATTGACGCCGCTTATCAGCGACTCTGCCGCCTCGAACGCAAAGTCTTCCAACTCTTCGCGTTCGTTTGCCGACAGCAGCGGCACGCATCGTTTGACGTAGTGCATGCCGTAAGCATGATGACGCGCTTCGTCCCGCGCGACATAGGTGAGCAGATCCTTGAGCAAGGGTTCCTCGGTCAGGTTGCGCATCTCCCGAAAGCTATAAAGAGCAAGGCCTTCGACCACGACCTGCATTCCCACCAGTTTTTTGATCCAGTCGCCTGTTTGAAGAGTACAGTCGAGAACCTGCTTCAGGTTGGGAGCGATCGGCCGCACGGTGTCGAGCTTTGCGATATATCGCGCAAACACCTCGACGTGACGAGCCTCGTCCATGGTCTGGGTGGCAGCATAGAATTTGGCGTCGATATGGGGCACCGCGGCGACCAACTGCGCAGCGACCATCAATGCGCCTTGTTCACCGTGAAGAAAGTTGCTCAGCCGAAATGCCGCCATCCGTTTCTTAAGCTCCCAGACGGTCTCCTGGCTGAGCGACCTCCAGTAAGAGGTCTCTTCAATAGGAAAGCTGATCCCGAGCGGCGTTCGCGCGAGCGCTAGTTGATCGAGCGGCCGCTCCCAGTCCAGATCCCGCGACGCGATCCACTGCGCCTCGGCGGCTTTGACATAGAGGCGTCGGAGTTCCTCGGCGTCGGACCCATAGTTCCATTGGTAGACGACCTTGGCCGCGGTCTCGAGTTCGGGTTGTGTACCATTCGCGTTAGCAATCGACTCGGCTGCCGGCATTGGATACTCCGACTGATTGGATGTCCAAGAGCTACCAGATGCGAGTCGGACGAGGAACAAAGTCACGGACGCGTCGCCTAATGTTTATGGATTCGTAACCTACTCAGCCGCCTGACGCACGTGGAAGAATGTTCACGCCTCTGACGTGCTCCCGTTTGGCACAGACCCGAGTTCGTGTAGCTTAGATCGGCAAGCGAGAGCGAAACCCCGCGCTCGGAGCGCCGGCTCAGCACGACGCCTGTCCCGGCCAGCGCGAAACGATGGCAAAACGGATCCTCGGCATATCCGCCTATTATCACGATAGCGCGGCCGCCCTTGTGTGCGAGGGCGAAATCGTGGCCGCCGCGCAGGAGGAGCGCTTCACGCGCAAAAAGCACGACGCCGCCTTTCCACGCGGCGCCGCCGCCTGGTGTCTCGGCTCCGCGGGCCTGCGTCTCGAGGACCTCGACGCGATCGTTTTCTACGACAAGCCCTGGGTGAAGTTCGAGCGCATGATGGAGACCTACCTGGGCTACGCGCCGCGCGGGCTCGGCTCGTTTCTGACCGCGATGCCGATCTGGCTTAAGGAAAAGCTCAACCTGCGCTCGGCGCTCAAGCGCGAGCTTGCGTCGCTCGACGGCGGCAAGTTGAGCGACCTTCCACCCTTGCTTTTCACGGAGCATCACCAGGCCCACGCGGCCTCCGCCTTTTTCGCGAGCCCCTTCTGGCGCGCCGCCGTGCTTTGCCTTGACGGCGTGGGCGAGTGGGCGACGACCTCGATGTGGTTAGGCGAGGGCAACCGCCTCGTCCCGCAATGGCAAATCGATTTTCCGCACTCGCTCGGGCTGCTCTATTCGGCGTTCACCTACTACACCGGTTTTCGGGTGAACTCGGGCGAGTACAAGGTGATGGGGCTCGCCCCGTATGGCGAGCCGCGCTTCGCGAGCGCGATCCTTGACCATCTAATCGACGTCAAGGCCGACGGCACGTTCCGCCTCAACACGGGGTATTTCAACTACGTCACGGGGCTAACGATGACCAACGAGCGCTTCGACGCGCTGTTCGGTGGACCGCCGCGCAAGCCCGAATCGCCATTGACCCAGCGCGAGATGGATCTCGCGGCGTCGATCCAAAAAGTTACCGAGGAAGTGGTCTCGCGTCTGGCGCGAACCGCGCGCCGCGAGTTGGACGCCGACTATCTTTGCCTGGCGGGTGGGGTGGCGCTCAACTGCGTCGCCAATGGCCGCCTGCTGCGCGAAGAGACGTTTCGCGATATCTGGATCCAGCCAGCCGCGGGCGACGCCGGCGGCGCGATCGGGGCGGCGCTCGCGGGATGGCATCTATACAGCGACGCGCCGCGCGAGGTGGATGGTGACGATCGGATGAGGGGCTCGTACTTGGGCCCGAGCTTCAGCGAGGCCGAGATAAAGGACGCGCTCGATCGAGCCGGCGCGCGTTACCGCCTGCTGCGCGAGCCCGAGATGCTCGAATCGGTCGCCACGATGCTGGCCGATGGCGCGGTGGTTGGATGGTTCCAGGGGCGGATGGAGTTCGGGCCCCGCGCGCTCGGCAATCGCTCGATTCTGGGCGATCCGCGCAACTCGAAAATGCAATCCGTGATGAATCTCAAGATCAAGTACCGCGAGTCGTTCCGGCCGTTCGCCCCCGCGGTGCTGGTCGAGCGCGCCGCGGAATACTTCGAGCTCGATCGCCCGAGCCCCTATATGGCGCTGGTCGCGAACGTGCGCGAAGATCTGCGCCAGCCGATGAGCGAAGCGCAGCAGAGCTTGTTTGGTATCGACAAGCTCAACATCCCGCGCTCGAGTATCCCGGCGGTCACCCACGTCGACTATTCGGCGCGTATCCAAAGCGTCGACGCGCGTACCAATCCGCGCTTCCATCGTTTGATCGAGTGCTTCGCCGCGCGTACCGGATGCGCCGTGCTGGTCAACACCTCGTTCAACGTGCGCGGCGAGCCGATTGTGTGCACGCCCGAAGACGCCTACCGATGTTTCATGCGCACCGAGATGGATGTCCTGGTGCTCGAAGACTTCGTGCTTGCCAAGACCGATCAGCCCGAACGTCCGCGCGACGAGAGCTGGAAGCGCGAGTTCGAGCTGGACTGACGGGCGGCGATGGAGCGAGGGGCAGGGGAGCGACTACCCAAAGCGGAGTTGCGCAATTTCGGACTGGTGCTGGGAGCGGCGTTCGCGGCACTGTTTGGAGTGCTCCCCCTGCTGCGCCATCACACGTCTGCGCGCTGGCCTTGGATCGTTGCGGCGGTGCTGTGGCTGGCGGCGCTCGGATGGCCGCGCAGCCTCACGCTGCTGCATCGATGGTGGACGCGGCTCGGGCATGCGATGGGCTGGTTCAATACGCGGGCGATCCTGACGCTGATTTTTATGCTGGTGATCACGCCGTTCAGCCTGGTGATGCGGGTCTTCGGCCGCGACCGGATGAAGCGCGGCTTCGATCCCAAGTGCGAGAGCTACCGGGTGCAAAGCGCGCCGCGTCCGCCGCAGGGAATGGAAAAGCCATTCTGAGTTTTTCCTGCTTAACGGGGTGATGCTGCTGATAAGAGTGTTCTATAGTAGAGGAATTATCTTGCTCCAGCTTTTGTTAACGCCTCCCGATCTATGACTGTGATGCCGTTCCCATTCTTCCTGGTATAAGGAATACCGTCGTCGGATATGCCAAACCAGTGATAAACTTCCTGAACGATTTCGTAGGCGATCTCCCCCGAGTCGATGTCGTCCCTCCAATCAATCGTCACAGTCTTTTCCATATCTGAGGCGGGAGCGAAGTGTCGACGGCCGCTCTCGAAGGACACAGGGTCCAGCTGGCCCTCACTTAACGAGGCCGGTTTTTCCTGCTCGCTCACGCGCTCAAGTCGGACGCGATATTCAACTTGATTGGGCTTCCTGGTCGACTCCTCGTAGATCAACTTGCTTAGCTCTGCGAACAGATACACAGGCTCCGCGAGTGCTAGCGGGTTCATCCTAAAGGAGCCGTCTTGGCGTGGGCTGCCCCAGAAAGGTTGGACCAACGCGTCGACCGCGTAGACAAGTAAGCCGTTACGCCAGAGCTCCAGTATTTTCCAGCCTGATATGAGAGCCCGGCGAAGATCGCCCATAACAATTCGGCTGCTGCCGTCGTGCTCTAAGCTGAAGCCGGCGCTGCGCAGCCTGGGCGGGTGGTTGAAACTGCTGACGAGCTTAGCGTCATTGCCTGCAAACAGAGTTGTGAAGCGAGCATCGGGCCATGGCTTCGCCCCCAGAGCAAACACGGAGTGGTCCGCGAGTTGCGCCAGTTCGATCGCTTCCTCTAGTCGCTGATCAATTTGATCTTCTTTAAGATTCTTTGCATCCATCTGTTCGACTCTGGCCCTACGCCGAGTTCGGTCCTTGTAAGTATGGTGTCCAGCTTCTGGTGGATCTCATCGAGCCTTCTTCCCTCTCTCAGGAAAGTATGAAGCTCTTCCACGGGGGTTGTTTTTGTCGTCGCACCGAGCCGTTGCACGAGACCTACGACCGCGTCGATTCTCCTTCCGGATTCACCGATATAGTGGGCTACCAAAAATGGACGCAGGCGATCGTTTCGATCTGGCACGTAAAGGCCGATCAACCCTCGATTGGGATCTGCCGGCCATCTGTGCCATCTGAACTCGATTCCCTCAGGCACTGGATAAATCCATTCTTCGACAACGTGCGAGTATCGATCAGTTGGTGCGAGGAATAGAGGTAATGGATGATGACCCAAAACCCGAAAAGCGAGCCAGCGATAAGTTGAGTTTGAAACGGCGGGCGTGGTCCTCTGGGCGAGCACGAGGAGGACACGCAGGTGGCTAAGAAGGGGCATACGGAAGAGCAGATCTTGCGGGCATTGCGCCAGGCGGAAGGCGGTAGCAGAGTGGCCGACATCTGCCGCGAGCACGGGATCAGCGAAGCGACGTTCTACGTTTGGAAGAAGAAGTATTCGGGACTGGGCTTGAGCGAGCTGCGTGAGCTCAGACAGCTGCGTGAGGAGAACTCGAAGCTTAAGCACCTGGTCGCGGATCTGTCACTGGATCGGCACATCCTCCAGGAGATCGTGCAAAAAAAGCTGTGAGGCCCCGTCATCGACGCGAGCTTGGGCGCTGGACGCAGAGCGTCTTCGCACTGAGCACACGGCGGGTGTCGGGGCTGATGATGATCAATCGATCGACCATGAACTACCGGAGCCGGCGTGATCCACAGCACGCGCTGCGGGTGCGGATGCGACAGCTAGCAGCGAGCCGGGTGCGGTTTGGCTATCGACGCCTGACCGTGATGCTGCGGCGCGAAGGCTGGGCGGTGAACGCCAAGCGCATCTATCGATTGTATACCGAGGACGGACTTGCAGTACGGACCAAGGTGCGCAGGAAGATCGCGCGGCGGAGTCGAGTACCAGCGCTCAGAGCCACGCGGCCTAACGAGAAGTGGTCGATGGATTTTGTCGCCGCCCGCTTGATTGATGGGCGCTGGTTCCGGGTGCTGACGGTGGTCGATCAGTTCACGCGTGAATGTCTGGTGCTCCTGGCCGACAGCTCGCTCACCGGCCAGAAGGTAGCATTGGCACTGTCGCAGGTGATCGCCGCGCGCGGTGCGCCGGTATCGATCACGGTCGACAATGGCACCGAGTTCGCAAGCAAGGCGATGGACGTGTGGGCCTATCAGTACCGCGTACAACTCGACTTCATCCGGCCGGGCAGGCCGACGGAGAATGGCTACATCGAATCATTTAACGGACGGCTGCGCGATGAGTGCTTGAACGTGGAGGTGTTCTTCACGCTCGCCGACGTACACGACAAGCTCGAACGCTGGCGCCAGGACTACAACCAGGTGCGACCACACAGCGCCTTGGCTGACCATCCTCCTGAGACATTCGCGGCACAGTGGGCAAAGACCGCGGCGCCCGGGCCGGAACCAGTTCCGGCCCAGGCGGGAAAGCCCGCAACGGGTAATTCACTGGAGTCACTCACTTGAGTCTGTTGAGGGCAAAAAACGCCGGAATTTCCGGCCTTAACCGGACCACGCATGCCGAATCCTCTACTTCGACTTGGTATGCTTTTGCGGGGCAGGTCAATGAATTTCTTGGATCTCATTTGCTTGGTACGTTTCAGCGGGAGCAGTCACTGCGCCGACCACAATGATACCCCCGTGCAAATTTGCCAATGAGCTGACGTCCTTCGCTAAGTCAAGCTTTCCCCGTTCGGAATTGAGATCCCACGGCTCGGACTTCGCATCGAAAAATTCATTTTCGAGTGCGCCCTTCAGCTCTTCAAACCTACCAGTCGCGAGGATTTGCCGAATCTCCTCCAGATTTTGGAACTCTCGAGCCACCTAATTTTTACAAATCCTACCCCTTTTCTGTCCACGAAGTCGAAGTTCACCGATGCAGGTCATATCCCGGCTGCCAATTGATCTTATCGCTAGCTTCACGTGTTCTCAGCTATTTTGGTCACCTGAAGAACCATGAATTTGACAGTTATCCCTCGCCAATTGCAGTTTCGATCGCAAGTGCGAGAGCTACCGGGTGCAAAGCGCGCCGCGTCCGCCGAAAGGCATGGAGAAGCCGTTTTGAATCCGTTTTACTGGCGCGGCGTATGGTGCTGTAGCGCCATAGGTAAGGCTGGATGCTCTCGCTATACTAGCTGCGGCCCCGAATCGTCCTTGCGCTTGGGTTCCACGGGAGTCTATTCCGGTCCGTTGCAGTCGCCTCTATGTTAGTGCGTTGATGTGGCGCGGTCCGTGCCGCGTGATGGAGAAGGCCTACTGATGTTGGATCTGTTGAGAGACCTGTTGGGGTTTGCAAGCGAACGCAAGAAGTTCTGGCTGGTGCCGCTTATCGGTACGCTACTTGTGCTGAGCGTGCTGATCGCTATCGCGGAATTCTCCACCGTCGCTCCTTTCATCTATACGCTTTTCTAAGCCGATGACCCGGAAAAGGCGCTTTGCCGCTAACCTCGCATTGGTGCTGGCGGGTGTGGCGATGGCATTCCTTGTTGCGGAGGTCGCGGTGCGGGTGAGCGGCCTCGCCAAGGTTAGTCTCTACACCTTTGATGCTTATCGCGGATGGGGCCTCAAACCCGGCACCTCCGGATGGCAGCGTGAGGAGGGCGCGGGCTTCGTCAGCGTCAACCGCGCCGGCTTTCGCGGCCCCGAATGGACGATCGCCAAGCCGCCGGACACTCTGCGGATAGCGGTGGTCGGTGACTCCTTCACTGAAGCTCCACAGGTCGCATACGATCAGACCTTTTGCGCAGTAGCCGAGCGCGCGCTTGGTGGATGCAACGGGCTAGGCGGCAAACGAGTCCAGGTGATGGACTTCGGAACCGACGCCTACGGCACGGCGCAGGAGTTGGTTACGCTGCATCGCCATGCCTGGCAGTATTCGCCCGACCTGGTTGTGCTGGCCTTTTTTTCAGGCAATGACCTGCGCAACAACTCGACCGTCTTGGAGAGCGACAAATGCCGGCCATTTTACGTCTACCAGGGCGATCAATTGATGCTCGGCGGACCGTTCGAGCGCTCGCGATGGTTCTATCTCTCGTGCATGATGCGCTTCGAATCGCGCCACTCCCAGGTGCTCAATCTGATCGGAGACGCCAAGAGCGATATCCGCTCGAAAATAAAAGCGATGAAAGCTGAACGCCGGCCGGCCGAGAAGTCCGCACCCGCGGCGCGCGCGATTGAAGGCCGCGTCGTGCCGGTCGCCGAGCAACAGCCTGCGCCGCCCATGCATGAGGCGGGACTCGAGGACAACATCTACAACCCGCCGACGACGCCGGTATGGCGGGACGCGTGGCGGGTTACCGAGGGGATCATAACGATGATGGCGCAAGAGACGGCGGCGCATCATGTGCCCCTGCTGGTGGTGACGCTCGCCAACCCGCCGCAGATCTATCCGTCACCCATCGTGCGCAGCTACTACATGATGACTTACCGCGCTACCGACATTTTCTATCCCGACGAACGGATCAAGGCGCTTGGCGAGCGCGAGGGCTTTGAGGTGCTGAACCTGGCGGCGCCAATGCAGGCCTACGCCGATGAGCATCATGTGTTCCTGGCCGGCTTCAAGGACACCAAACTGGGAGTGGGTCACTGGAACGCGGACGGCCATAAGGTGGCCGGCGAGCTTATCGCGCAAAAAATCTGCGAGATGCTGTCGGCGGGAGCGCAATCGGAGAATTGACGACTTGCAAGGATGGTCGCTCTCTCCGCTGCCACGAGCCGCGCGAAATCGGCCGCGCACGCGCTGATTTCGGTCATCTCTCGTGGAATTGCAAACGGAGAAGGACTCGATGGCGGATGAAACAGTCTGCTGCGAACCAGCCTCTGTCAACCTGTCAACCGGTTGACACCCTAGCGGCGGTTGACAAACGGCGGTTGACAAGCGGTGGTTGCATGCCGTGCTGGATAAACTATTTGTAAAACATCGTTTGGAAGGAAACGAACGGAGACCCAACCAGCGAACGAAGTTCCTGAAGCAGCCGGCGTGGCCAGCGCGTTGCGCGCAACGACGTTTTGGCGACGCGCTCCTGCTCGCCCAGTTCCTATCGGTCACGCCCCGGACGAACAATAAGGTAACTTTCGTCGAACGCGGGACCTGGCAGGCCAGAACGCCTTCGATGGAATCTTGCGCCGTAATTCTGGTTTTCCAGCGTTTTGAAGTGCACACCATCGAACAGCCCGGAGGTGCTGATTTTAACTCATCAAGATAGCTTGCGGAAAGAGAAGGATCCGGACGGCCGTCAGTGGATCGCGAAATTTGCAGGCTGATCCGTGAGATGAGCGGCGCCAACCCGCTCTGGGGTGCGCCCCGGATTCACGGCGAGCTGCTCAAGCTCGGCATCGAGATCAGCCAAGCGACAGTTGCCAAGTACATGGTGCGAGGACGAGGGACGCCTTCGCCAACTTGGCGTAGCTTCCTGCGCAATCAGACGACGTGTATCGCCGCGATCGACATGTTCGTCGTGGCGTCCGCGTCGTTTCGGCTGCTGTATGTGATGATCATTCTGACCCATGATCGCAGGAAGATTGTGCGCTTTGATGTTACGCGGTATCCGACCGCAGGCTGGCTAGCGCGTCAGGTGACCGACGCGTTCCCGTGGGATACTGCTCCGCGCTATCTGTTGCGCGACCGTGACGCGTCGTACGGCGCAGAATTCTGCAGGCAGGTCGATGCGATGGGAATCACCGAGGTTGTCACCGCGGCACGATCACCTTGGCAGAATGCATATGTCGAACGCGTGATCGGTTCGCTTCGGCGTGAGTGCCTCGACTACATAGTAATCTTCAACGAGCGCCATCTGCGCCGGATCCTGTCATCGTATGCCGACTACTACCACCGCAGCCGCACGCATCTTTCACTCGACAAGGATTGCCCGGATCCGCGACTGGTCATGCCACCAAGGAACGGAAGAGTCATCGCCACCCCGCAAGTGAGTGGCTTGCATCACCGTTACGAACGTCTCGCCGCCTGATTTCGCCCCTGATCTTCGCTCAGCAATGGCTGGACGGCCGCCCGTAAGCCGTCGTCTGAAGATTCTCTATTGGGTGTTTTTCAACCTCGATCAGAAATCGCCCGCCCTAAAGATTCTGATCACGGCCCAATTCACTCAGGCGCTTCAGCTCGCTCACAATTCTCGCGGTCGCTCACATTTCGGTTCGATTGAAATTTTTAGTAGCGACAAGTCGCGCCCTTCAGTGCCCTGTCAATCGGCAATCACACAAGACGTGCACGGTCTTCATCCTCCTGCAACATTCCGAATATAGGGTCTCAAGGCCGCCGAACATCACGAGAAGGCTGCGGAGCACCATAAAGAAGCCGCCAAGCATCATGAGAAGGATCATCACGAGACGGCAGGGCATCACGCCCACATCGCGCATGGGCATCATCTGCATGCGACTTACCATTCAGAGGAAGCCGCAAAACACCATGCGCAACAGCATGGCGAAAAGAAATAGTGCCGTCTGACTGCTGATCACTCGACGACAGACGCGATCACGAGGGATTCCGGTAAAGCTATTTGTCCATCATTCGTTCCCCACGAGCAGCGTGATAAACCAAAAGGACAACGATTCCGCCAACGAACGCGACAAGGACGCTCCAAATATTGAACCCAGTGACACCGTGCCCGCCAACCGCGCGGAAGATGATGCCGCCAACGACACCGCCTACAATTCCCAGAATTATGTCGCGAAGCGTGCCTTCGCCCGTTTTATTCACTATGCGACTGGCGAGATAACCGCCAATCAGCCCAACGAGAATCCAGGCGATAACTCCCGCACCCTCATTCACCGCCTGATCATTGGTCTGAGCGAAAGCGGGAGTGGCGAGTACCAAAGTTGAGAGCGCAATTGACTGTATCTTAAGAAGCTTCATCGATCCCTCCATCTTTCGCTCTAAATGCGCATAACCAGCACTAAGGCAGGAAAATCGCTGATCAATACGTCCGCGATCTCACCCGGCCGGGTTGGGTTTGAAGCGATCGCGAACAAAACCTGGCGGCTCGAAGGTAGATACGATCAAATAGCTGAAAGCGCCGGCGACAACTTCGATAAGGGTCGTGCGTGCTTCAAAATTTAATCTACATTGCCGAGCGGAGCGTGAAACTCTCGGGCTCAGACATTACGTCGAAAGACGGCTGTTGCCCCAGTGTATATCTCAAATCAGGAGGGTTCCGCCTCGACGACTGAGACTATGGACAAGGTCGGAACAATCCTCAAAAGTTTTAGTCCTGAACGGGCGAGCAAAGCATCGAACTCCATTTCGGTGCGCTCGCGTCCGTCGTTCAAGACCATCATCAGCAGGTCCAGCGGCTTGCCGTAGTGAAACTCGTTGCCCCTCGGCAACACCGCATCGATCACGATCACTCGACCACCGCTCTCCGCCGCCGCATCGCGACACCGACTTAAGATGTCCTTGCAGCTGTCATCGTCCCAATCGTGGATTATACGTTTGAGCACGTACGCATCCGCGCCCGAGGGTACACGCTCGAAGAAGTTGCCACCGACCACTTCGCACCGATGCAAAACACCGGCTGCCTTCAAATAGTCCGGCTGAGCTATAACCTGAGGTTGATCGTAAAGAACGCCTCTCGGCGATGGATAGGCCTTTAGGATCTCCGCGAGCAGCCCACCGCGTCCCCCACCGACATCGAGGATTTGACGGAACGACCCAAAATCAAACGCGGCGGCGACCGCTTTGTTCTCAGCATCCGAGAAGCTCGCCATGCCACGATCAAACCGTTCGATCGCGGCCGGGCGAGCGTTTAGAAAATCGAAGAAATTCTCTCCGTGGACGTGCTTAAAGGCGGACTCACCGGTCCTGACGTTATGCAGGAGGTTCCCGTACGCGTTCCAGTCTGCCTCGCTCATGAATCGAGCCATGTCCCGGAGCGCGCCAGTTTGGAGCAACGCGGCCATCGGTGTCAGCTCGAAGCGTCCCTTGCTATCCTCGGCGAAAACTCCATACCCGGCGAGCATCCGCAAGAGGCGATTCAGAGAGGTCGCGTGAGCGCCGCTCGCTATAGCTAGCTCTTCAGCTGTCCTAGGCCCGTTGGACAATAGGTCCGCTATTCCCAGTTCAGCGGCGACGTAAATCCCACGTGCGACGAGCCAACCCCAAGCTAACTCGAACAACCGCACTGCCGCATCCCGGTCCGGGTCCAAATCGCCTTGAGCCATGGCCCTTCCTTTAGTTTATTTAAGGCGTCGCCGGTTCGAGCAATGCCGACTGACACGCAAAAGCGAATACGGGCATCGTGTGCTCATTGCCTGATTGTACGTCGCAGAATGCGTTGCTGATTCCCGCGGCCGTGCATGGCTTCCATCCTGTATTCTCTCCGTTCTCTTAAGGGTCTCAACTCTCAGGAGCAACCGTTAAGATGGGATTTCCTTTTTGACTTTCCAATTCCAATTCCTTCGATAGTTCGAACGGCTTTCCTGTGCAAGGCTTTAGCCGACTTTGTTCCGCAGTGTTCCCAGTAATGCGGGGAAGGTCCGGTTTCGCATGGGGCAGCCCACGACGGCTGAAGATGCCGTTTCCCCATCTGTTCTGGCGACACTTCCCCCCTGCGTCTCCGGCGTCGTCATCGACAATTTGCTCCGTTTTGCGCTCACTTTATATCACCGGCGACGGCAGCATCGCGATCTTCGCCAGCATGCCCGCGAACAGCCGCCGCGTCAGATGACCCCCTCTGATTGGACAACTCAACGCCGCGGAATTGGACCAAGTCGTGAAGCATATCTACAGGAGTGAACGCGGTGCTTTTGAGGCGGGATAAATCGGCAGTGGGCCTAATCCCTACCTCGCGAATTCAGTAGAGCGTAGATATTTCGAGGACGGCAGCTGTCTCCCTCTCCCCTGGGTAGCGTCCTAATTTAAATTCCAGCGATGGCAGCGGGAGTGACGGATTGGCTATGGTCGGTCGAGGAATTGATCCGTGAGATCGGATGAAGGGCGCAGGGTGGTAGGCTTGGCTAGAGTCCTTGGCGGGTTATGGTTCATCGTTGCCGGTGTCGTTGCCGAGACCTTAGTCAGGATACAACATAATTATTTCTTCGCGTTGGTCGCTCTCACGGCCGGAGTCGTGGGCCTGATAGTCGCAGTGTCGGCTAGGACAAGAAGCTAGGACACATACCCCCGCTGCTCTTCTTGTCTTCTTAGAAGAAGGCAAAAACTCGGATCACAACGTTCTTGCGGCAGGGAGCGTCGTCGGGCGCGGTTGGGTCGATGCAGGCAGTGTGGAAAGACCAGCGCGTGACGGGACCATCGGTGACAGAGTCGTAGTGGCCTTACCCCTCCGAGTATCCCGTTGCTGAGTTAGTACCGGCGGACGTCTGAGCCACTTTTGTTTCCTAATACAGTTTTTCGGCCCAGCCTTCACCGGATTGAGGCTGGGACAAAAAACTGTCTGATTTTGGAATCGGGACCGCCGCGCGTTGCAGCGCGCCGGCCAGCATCCCTTTTGCTGGCCAAGCGTTGCGCGCGGCGGGCGCGCTCCCTGTTTGTCCGGTGCTGGCGGCGAACTCTTCAGGGGCCAGATAGCCGAGACTCGAATGCGGCCGTTCGCGGTTGTATTGCACGCGCCACTGCTCGATCCGCTGGCGCGCATCGGCGAGCGAGACAAAGACCTGCTCGTTGAGGCATTCATCGCGCAGGCGGCTATTGAAGGATTCGATGAACGCATTCTGGATCGGCTTGCCCGGTTCGATGAACTGTAGCCGCACGCCGCGTCGATAGGCCCACTCATCCATCACCAGGCCGCGGAATTCCGGGCCGTTGTCGGACTGAATAACTACCGGGAGGCCGCGCACTTCGCACAAGCGTTCCAGTACCCTGGTCACCCGCTCACCCGTTAACGACGCGTCGACCTCGGTTGCCAGGCATTCCCGACTGAACTCATCGATGACCGCCAGCACCCGAAAGCGCCGGCCGTCGAACAGCGCGTCGTGAACGAAATCAGCCGCCCACGTGTGATTTAGCGCTTGCGGCCGTTCGCGCACTACGCGCAAGTGGCTGAGCCGTTTGCGCCGCCGACGCCGGCGCAGTGAGAGTCCTTCTTCGCGATAAAGCCGCTCAACGCGCTTGTGATTGACTTTGAAGCCCTCGCGCAGGATTACCCGATACAACATTGGACAACCCCAGCGCCGCCGCTCTTCGGCCAACGCTCTCAAGCGCTGACGCAACTCCTCGTTGCGATCGGGCGCCGGTGTTCTGCGCAAGCTGCGCCGAGTGATTGCGATCAACCCGCAGGCGCGACGCTGCGACAGATCGTGGCTCGCCATCAGATACGCCACCATCTCACGCTTCACCGCGGGCCGTAGCCGTTTTTTGCCAGCACGTCCTTGAGCGCCCGGATGTCCAGCGCCTGGTCGGCGACGATCCCCTTAAGCCGCCGGTTCTCTTCCTCGAGCTGGCGCAGGCGCCGCATCTCCGAGACCTCAAGTCCGCCGTACTTGCTGCGCCAGATGTAGAACGTCGCATCCGAGATCCCGTGCCGCCGGCACAGCTCCGTCACTTTCTCTCCGCTCTCGGCTTCCTTCAGAATCGCGATGATCTGCTCTTCGCTGAATCGTGCCCGCTTCATACCTGCCTTCCTTTTCCGACAGGTACTAACTTCTAGCTGGGTTACCTCTGAGGGTTAAGGCCAAGGGGTTAAAGCCTGCGACACCGCTAGGAATTCCTTAAGGCTAAGTTTCGATGCGATGTACTTTCAAGGAAAGCGCGGATCAGTGTCCCGTTGACGGACACGAGCGCCGCGATCTTTCGAAGCATACCGCTAAAACAGTCGCCCCGTTTGTCGCCCAACGCCGCACTGCGTTCAGGTTCCTTTGCCGCTCACGCTGATGGTGATCCCGGCCGGCGGCTTACTCGGCGCCGTCACAATTATCGCCAGTAGCTGGCTGACATGGCCGAGCGCCTTCGGCGCGAATTGCACTGTCACCTTCTCTGTCGCTCCGGGTGCGAGGTTAAATGCTCCGCCGCCGGCCGTGACTGAGAACGGCGCCGCCAATGCTCCAACGTTGCCCTTAAGATCGCCCGTGCCAATGTTTTCGATTTTGAAACTCGCGCTCTTCGGCGTCCCATCGATTGGGACCTGGCCAAAGGCGAGCGTATTATCGAGCGCGACGGGGATGCTGGTCGCGAGCCGGCCGGGCTCGCCTGTACCCTGCAAATTAACGGTGACCGAGGGTTTTGCCTTGTCATTGCTGGTGACGACCAGCGAGCCCTTCGCGAGGCCAAGGCCGGTCGGCGTAAACATCATCTTGACCTTCAGCATGCCAAGCGGACCAAGGTCGAACGCGCCGGCGCCTGAAGTGATGCTGAAGGGCGCGAGCGGTCCTCCGACATCGCCGACCAGGGCATGTTTCGCGCTCAGGTTCTGGACGACGAGGGTCTTCGGT
This sequence comes from uncultured delta proteobacterium, assembly GCA_963755905.1. Taxonomy (GTDB): domain Bacteria; phylum Desulfobacterota; class Binatia; order Binatales; family Binataceae; genus JAKAVN01. The sequence continues at coordinate 428,283 of CAVWLM010000001.1, read as the reverse complement.
GTTGGCGCTTCACCAAGACCCGCGTTGGGAAAGTCCACCGGATTGGCCGAGAGCGAAATCGTACCGCCTGGCGTTGGGGTTGCAGCAGGTGTCGGCGTCGGCGATGAGGTCGGCTTTGAAGATCCGGTATTTGTAACTTCGAACACCGTTCCCGCAGCGTGTGTCCCGCCAAGGAACGTCGTGCCATAAAGATTTCCATTCGCATCCATAATCAGACCGGCATGGGACGAATAGCCGTCTGTGATGTCAAAGCTCCAAACGGTTGACTCGCTCCACGCATCTCCTATGGTCGAGGGCGGTTTCAACTTGAACACCGTCCCAGCACCTAATCTGACGTCGGTAGAGGTCGTGCCATAGAGATTACCGCGCGTATCCATGATAACACCGCCGTACAGGCCTCCCCCGTCTTTTTCGACGTTGAAGTTCCAGAGGACCGAGTAAGTCCATATCCCAGCAGTAGTCGAAGGAGGTGTTAGCCTGAATACTGTCCCGCCCGAACCACTAGCGCCTAGGAGAGTCGTGCCGTAGAGATTGCGGTGCGAATCCATGATCAGGCCAGCGTGGGGTTCAAAACCGTTCTTTGCGAAGTAGAAGTTCCGGAGAATTGACTCGGTCCATTTCCCTCCGCCGATGGAGGGAGGCGTCAGCTCAAACACTGTCCCATCGCTGTGTGATCCACCGGCGAAAGTCGTGCCGTAGAGATTGCCGCGCGCATCCATGATCAGGCCGGCAAGGGGCTGATTGCCATCGGTGCCGTTACCAAAGCTCCAGAGAATTGACTCGGTCCATTTTCCCTCTGGGGTCGGGGGTGTCAGTTTGAACACCGTGCCCCCGTTGTCGGGCATAGCGTAGGCCCCGCCGTTGCGGGTCGTGCCATAGAGATTCCCGCTCTTATCCATGATAATGTTGCCGTGTGGTTCTTGGCCGTCGTTGGCGTCATTACCAAAACTCCAGAGAATTGACTCGGTCCATTTTCCCCCTGGGGTCGAGGGTGGAGTGAGCTCAAACACCGTCCCTCCAAAATCACCTGAGATCGCGTGAGCCCCGCCGACTGTAGTCGTGCCGTAGAGATTGCCACTCTTATCCATCAGCAGACCGGCATAAGGGGCTGCCCCGTCTTGGCCGTTGTAATCGTCGAAGGTCCAGAGGGTTGATTCCGTCCAGTTTCCTCCGCTCGTTGACGGCGGTATCAGCTCGAATACCGTCCCGCAATCGTAAGTCCCGCCGACCGCGGTCGTTCCGAAGAGGTCGCCGCTACTGTCCATGACCAAGCCGGCCTGGGGATTGCCGCCTTCGGTAACACCGTCGAAACTCCATACGACGCTCTCGCTGGCACCGAATGCTTGGGTGTGAGCGATCAAACTCACGATAAGCAGCGCGAAAACGCCAAAAGCGACGCGCAGCAATCGAGGTTTTGACAATCGTGTTTTAATCAAAAATGGTGAGACGATCTTCAGAGAAAAGGCCGCAGACCAGTCGAGCTTCGCACCAGCATTCATCTTGAGGACCTCGCCGACCCAGCTCGTTAGTTGAGGAGGCTTTAGCAAAAAATCACTCGGGGAGCAATTTAAGCTGCGATTGCTAGTTTGAAGTGAAGAAAATGCGCTATACGCTCTCGCATGCCTATCCGACAAATCGTTGATGAGGCCGCTACTTTCGTTGACGAAATTAAAGCGAAGACGATAATTTAACTTGATGTGTCTGCGCGCCGAGTATCCTGCCGTGACCTCAAGGGAGTAGAACACGCGATAGAGTTTACCGCTGATTCGCTCTATGAAGCCGTTGCTCAGGCCCTATGGGTGTTCCGCGGCAGTGATTGGGTTAGACGACCTGGGCCGGAGTCAGACAACTATTTTTGTCATCGTCAAAACCCGAAGTTGAACACAAGGTCCGCGTTCAGAGTTCGAGCGGTGGTTGAAGGCGAGCCCCCGTTCACCGGCCGAGATGATTTTGAAGAATCGTTTGCGCGAGCTTCTTGCAAAGGATGACTAATATTGTGCGGTCGATTCACCATGACCCGGCGCAACAAGACGAAACTCGCGGCGATGCTGGGCGTGCCCGATATGGAACTCGACGCGTACAGCGCGCGGTACAATAATTGCCCTGACGCAGCCCTACTTCGTCCTCAAAACCAGGTTCGAAAAGCCGCGAAGCGATTCCGGCGACCTGGGGTTTGGTGAATAGCTGAGCTAAGGATGCCAGCCGGGCGCGAGCCGCTGTGGATTCATCCGGCAGATGGGGGCGGCTGCTTTTCGCTGGACTTTACGAAGCGCGGCAGTTCCAGCCAGGCGAGTGTCAGACAACGTTTACGATTATCACGACGGCCGCCAAATCGACTCCTTGAGCCGATTCATAACCGCATGCCCGTTATCCTCGAGGAGGCCGGCGCGGCCGATTGGATGAATTGGCGCGAGCCCGACCCACTCTCGCTTAAACGCCTTCTGGTGCCCGCACCGGATGATCTTCGGAAATAGTCCAGCCAGCCAACGAATCAAACCAAGATGTCATCTGAGCGCCGATTACCATTTTACTCTATATGGGCCCTCGTGCTCGCCACCCTTCTGGCGGCAGTGCCCAATTTGTCCCTAGGCTCGGATAATAGCGCCACAAAATCGACAAGCTCCGAGATGCGAGGCAAGACGCTCAACGGTACCGCAACCTACTATCCCAACAGCCTCAACGGACACAAAACTTCCAGTGGCAAAAGATTTCATCAGAATGGCCATACAGCAGCGTCAAACAAGCTCCCGCCTGGCACGGAGGTCAAGGTCACTAATTTAAAAACCGGAAAGAGTACCGACGTGAAAATTACCGACCGCGGATCAAAGCTCGGTAGTCACGAGATCGACTTGTCAAAAAAGGCAGCACGCGAAATCGGACTTACCCATAAGGAAGGAAAGGTACCTGTTCAGATAAAGGTCATTGACCCATCGCGAGGAGCCTCGCGAGAGCAATGAACGAACGACACTTCTAAACCGGAATTTTCTTTTTAAACCGATGTGCGAGGTGAGCGAGTGAAATTCGCTGCGTCCCTTTATCAGATATCAGGCTCAGACCTCGCCCGCGTCGGTGCAGGGCCGAGGAACTAAGGTTCGAGTCGCTGTGGATTCCTGAGCATCTCGGGTCAAGGCTCCTCAGCCTCGATTTCATCGATAAGCTGAAGCCGGTCTCCTACCGCTACAGCAATGGCGACGAGCGCTACGCTACGGTTTCATCGCACAGGATGTCGAACGGGCGCTGCCCAAGACGCTTCAATCTATAGATGAAGGTATGTTTGAGCCCGAATGACTTTAGCTAAAACTCTATTCGGGAATGAACTCACAGGATTGCGATAGAATGATACCATTGTTTATTTTGTCGAGTGTAAAATCGAACGCGGTTGTAGTGATTGGACCGACATCAATACCTGAGAGTGGCAGGATATTTCCTTGCACCAACGCGGAAAAAGATTTGATGGGGACGCCAAACGCACCGTTGACGTCATGTTGGGAATAGGTGACAGCCCCTGTTTTGCTAGTGCCATCGGTAAACAACACAGTGTAGCTGCTGTGGTTAAATTCAAAGCCGCTGATCTTACCACAGGATGCTCTTTCGGCAACCTTCCACTTACCGATTAATGGCGATCCATCTTGCCTCACAAACATAAATCTGATTGCCGCCATAAGTACGATCAGCGTTACGATTCCGGCTAGAATACCCATCAGAGATTTGTTCATAGAGACTCCTATTGAGTAGCTTATTCCGAAGGTGTTTGAGGACCTTCTTGTGTTTCGGCATTAGCGTGAGTTCTTCACTGCCTCATCCTGTAGCCACTGGTCGTGTGATGAATGAAGGGGGGAGCGCTCGAGGCTGGGACATTCAGCATTTTGTCGGATGGGGAGCCAATCGACGCAGTATTCAGTTTCCTCAATTTGGATCGAATGATTCCCTTTCTTGACTATGGGTTGAGGATCATAGCAGGGTGACCTGCCCCGCGGAAGTGTACCAAGTCGAAGTAGAGAGAAACGGCTGCTGACCTGCCCCGCAAAAGCATACCAAGTCGAAGTAGAGGATTCGGCATGCTGACCTGCCCCGCGGAAGCGTACCAAGTGGGAGTAGAGAAAAACGGCTGCATGATCCGGTTAAGGCCGGTCTGGCCGGCGTTTCTGACACTCAACGGACTCAAATGAGTACCTCTAGTATTTTGCCCGCTGCGGGCTTTCCCGCCAGGGCCGGAACTGGTTCCGGACCAGGCGCCGCGGTCTCTGCCCATTGTGCGGCGAAGAGCGCCGGTGCGCTGTCACGTAATGCGCTGTGTGGGCGCACCTGGTTGTAATCCTGCCGCCAGCGCTCGAGCTTGTCACGTACGTCAGTGAGCGCAAAGAAAACTTCTACGTTCAAGCATTCATCCCGTAGGCGCCCGTTGAACGATTCGATATAGCTATTCTCCACCGGCTTACCCGGCCGGATGAAATCGAGTTGCACGCCGTACTGGTATGCCCATCCCTCCATAGCCCGACTACAAAATTCCGTGCCGTTGTCGACCGTGATCGATACCGGCGCGCCGCGCTCGGCGATCACCTGCGATAGTGCCAACGCTACCTTATGGCCGGTCAGCGAACCGTCGGCCAGGAGCAGCAGACATTCGCGCGTGAACTGGTCGACCACCGTCAACACCCGGAACCAGCGCCCATCAAGGAAGCGGGCGGCCACAAAATCCATCGACCACTTTTCGTTGGGCCGCGTGGCTCTGAGCGCTGGCACGCGTGCGCGGCGCGCAATCTTCTTGCGCACCTTGGTCCGCACCGCAAGTCCGTCCTCGGTGTAGAGCCGGTAGATCCGTTTCGCATTCACCGCCCAGCCTTCGCGTCTGAGCATCACCGTCAGCCGTCGGTAGCCGAAACGCACGCGGCTCCCCGCCAGCTCGCGCATCCGCACCCGCAGCGCGTGCTGCGGATCTCTCCGGCTCCGATGGTTCATCGTCGATCGATTGATCATCATCAGCCCCGACACCCGCCGCGTGCTGAGCGCGAACACCGTCTGCGTCCACCGCCCCAGCTCGCGTCGATGGCGAGGCCTTAGAGCTTTTTTTGCACGATCTCCTGCAGGATGTGCCGGTCCAACGACAGATCCGCGACCAGCCGCTTGAGCTTCCCGTTCTCCTCGCGCAACTGCCGCAGCTCACGCAGTTCGCTCAAGCCCAGTCCCGAATACTTCTTCTTCCAGATGTAGTAGGTCGCTTCGCTGATCCCGTGCTCGCGGCAGATGTCGGCCACCCTGGTCCCGCTCTCGGCTTGCCGCAACGCGCGCAGAATCTGCTCCTCCGAATGTCCCTTCTTCGCCACCTTCGGATCCTCCTCGATCGCGTCCAGAGGACCACGCCTGCCGCGTCTAACTCAACTTATCCGTGGCTCGCTTTTCGGGTTTTGGGTCAGGGCAGGTCAAACAACCACCGTCTCTACTTATGAATGACGGGAAGCTGGGATAAACCCCGTATCCCTGGCTTCGAAGAATGGTTGCGATCAACGCCTCAAAAGAGTCCAAAGTGCCGCCGCTTCCTCGCGGCAGTCGATCTACATCGACGAAAGAGTGTGCAATTGCAAACGCAAGATCTTCCCCGGGCGAGTTTAGCCATCGTACTAAGCGACGGGCTCCGCCTGCCTGACAGGATTTGATCTTCTCCAGCACCATCCGCCGCAAAGTCTCGCGAAACGGCGCCTCCTCGTCCACGGGTGCCGAGTAGCCTTTGGAAAGTCCGTCTCCAGATAGAAGCCATCCAACGACCCATATTTTGGGCGTACGACTCGTGGATGATAGCTATTCACATTTTCTTAAAGAGTGATTGCTATCTGTACTGCCAACACCAGCGCGTTGCTGATTTGCCCGGTTCCTTCAGGGCGAAATACGCCTTGTACATCTGGTTGCACACTAAACGATGGGGTCACGTTGAACATATAATTCGCCTCGATAATCGATTCGTGAGTCATTACCGGCTGGCTGCTGGCGCGTTGCGACGCCGCTAGATCGCTTGAAAGCTGTCCCCAGATTCCGAACAGACCCAACTCATCCTTAGGCCGATTCGGAATCAAGCCGAAGTACAGCAACCCTCCATCAGCGAAATACTCTAGTTGGTTCATCTTGGGCGGTGCATAGGTGAGCGCGAGGAATCCCCAAAAACCTTGATGAGAATTGGTCGCATCCTTCGGTCGCGGGAGAAGTCGCTGCTGGCCGGTCAAATAGATTTGCCAAGTGCCGCCCCGCAGCTCGCCACTTTCGAAATTCAGGCGAGGTTCTGAGTCATAGAGGCCGCCGAGCTTAAACGTGTCGGGATATCCAAGCTCGCGCAACGGTGCAGGAGAATAGCCAAGCTCCTGAATGATCGCGACGCCGGAATTGTGTCGAAGGCTGAAATCAACGCCATGATATTCGTCATCGCGGAAATTGAGATATGTGTTATACGCGCCTGTCATCAAGTAAAACTCAGGCGAGACTTGGTAGCGGGCCCGAATTCCCCAGGCCGCATTCGGGTAACTCGGGACCGAAGCATTAACGGGAATACTCAGAGGATTGCCGCAGAAGCCGAGGTTTTGCGCGTAACAGTAGAGTGGCGAAGTAGCAAAGTCATCTAACGCGTTGATACGCCCGCCGACGACGTCGAGCTTCTTTTGAAGAAATTGCTTTTCAAGGGTCAGGTCCACCAACCGGATAGTCTGATGACCGTAGATTTGCTGAACCTGAAAAAAATTGGGTATGTCATTCGAAAGACTGTTTCCCGTTCGCTCCGAAGCCGATGCGAGAAGGTAGGTATCGCTGAGGCCGAGCAAGCTGCCCAGATCCAATGCAATTCCGAGCGCGAGGTTGTGCGTATAGCGGAACTTGTGGTCTTCTCCTCCGACCGGATTGCCGGCAGATTCGCTTTCGTAGGATCCGAATACCGAAATTCCCTGATCGGACAAGCGACTTCGGATTCCATCCCAGTTTCCTGTGGCACCTGTTAGTTGTCCCCACGACGGAGGATAGAACAAAATACGAGGATCAAGTGCTCCCCATGGAGTTGCCCAGTCACCCTGGGCAGAATGCATCCACGGCGTTGAGAATGTCTGCGCCTGAATAGTCGCCGCCGAGAAGACGAGGCTGAAAAATAAGCCGGCAATCACGGATCCGAGTATTGACTGACGCATGCCAGGCTCCTACCGAGCGCGGCTTATTGACTAATCGCGGTTCCCAGCGGTGCGGCATTCCATTGGCGCGAGATTTCCTCGAGCGATTGCCCTTTGGTTTCGGGAACGTAAGCGACTATGAAAATGGCTGCTGCCATGCCCATTGCGCCATAAAGGAAACACAGCGACGACCCCATCCGGGCCTGCAGCACGGGGAACGAAAGGCTAACCAAAAAGTTCGCCATCCAGTTGGCTGCCGTCGAGATAGCGACAGCTCGGGCACGCGCTCGGTTGGGAAAGATTTCCGAAATCATCAGCCATACGACGGGCCCCAGTGAGAAGGCAAAGCAGACGATGTACAGTCCGACAAATGCTACGGTGATCGGCGCAAGCCAATTCGGGTTAATCCCTAGCGCAGAACCGAATTGTTGAGCCGCGCCGAGCGTGACCAGGCTTGCTATCATTCCAGCCAGACCTGCCAGGAGTAGAGGCTTTCTTCCGATTCGATCGACCAGCCAAATGGCGATCAACGTCGATAATACGTTGATTGCACCGATTCCCATCGTTGCGGCCAGCGCGGTGCTAGCCCTGTCGAGCCCGGCCTTCTGAAAGATTTGCGGCGCGTAATATATGACCGCGTTGATTCCGGTGATCTGCTGGAAGATTGAGAGCCCGACGCCAACAAGAAGCGCCGGACGAAATCCGGGCGTCAGCAGTTCTGTCCATGACGCCGGCACATCTCGCTCGAGGTCATCGCGGATTTGCTTAACCTCCGAGTCGATTTCATCTGGCGACCGCACCAGCGCAAGCGCCTGTCGTGCCGCCTGTTCCGCCCCTGCTTTGACCAGCCATCGTGGTGACTCAGGCATCAGCGACATTCCAAGCACGAGCAAGCCGCCGGGGATAGTCGCGAGCCCGAGCATCCAGCGCCACGCGTGCTCCGGAGCTAAAGATCGAGCGACAGTATAGGAGAGCAGGATGCCGACGGTGATCGCCAGTTGAAAAAGCGACACCAGTTTGCCGCGATTGCGGGCCGGCGCCAATTCCGCGATATACATCGGCGCAGCTACTGAAGACAGTCCGATCGCCACTCCTACGATGACACGACTGACGGCAAGAACGTTTACGTTGGGCGCGATCGCTGAGAAGATCGAGCCTGCAACAAAGCTCAATCCGGCGACAATGTTGGTCGAGCGTCTACCAATAGCGTCAGCGCTGGTTCCTGCGGCCAGAGCGCCGAACAAGGCGCCAAACGTCACAGCGCTGACTACGACTCCCTGCTCGGCCGGACCAAGACGAAAATCGGGGACGACGAACAACATCGCGCCAGCAATGACCCCGGTATCGAAGCCAAACAAAAGCCCACCCAACGCCGCAACTGCGGCGATCAACGTGATATACAAGGTAAACGCGCCTCGAGGTTCGTCGACGCGCCTTCCCCGTTCCGCGGTGCAGAGCGCGGACTTTTTCACATCCATGTCTGAATCCCGTGGCGGTGAGTGTTCCGCCTTCGACCATCGTTTAGGCGCGTGCTTTCATTGTCCTCGAAATATTCCTTCCGTACTGTCACGTTGGAAATACGTTCTTTCGAGGAGATATGTAAGCTTGACTTCCTTTTGCCTCCGATTTCAACTCACCCCGTCGACCACCTGTACCTCCCGAAAACCCTGTCCGGGATGACGTACAGCTGGACGTATGGTAATGAAGCGGCCGATGGTCGCGTTTCTGACCCTGCTGCTGCTTGCTATCCGGTCGTGGGTCACGCGACGAGCGCGCCTGGCCAAGCCGGCTCTCTCGGGCTGCGCACTGAAAGTAGCAGACCCCAGGCCGGTTAACTGGCCGCACATCCGATGTCCCAATAGGAGCTGACCGTCCGCTTGTCAATCTGCGATCGAATTCCCAGGTGGTCCGCCCATTTCGCCGTGGCCCCGAATCTGATTTCTGGGAGCGCAGCCGAGAACGTAAAGGTCAGTAACTAGCCGCAGAGGAGCTGTGCTGAAAATAAACCAACCGCGACTCGGCGACTACAAGACCGGTTGGCACGGATTGTAATGGTTACGGCTGAGCTGCTCGCCGCTCGCGCTCTTACCTTTGAGCGCAATAACCTCAAAGTCAGCCAGCAGAGTCGAGCCACCCCTTGCTATTGAACCCTCGGAAGCCGGTGGTGCCGCTCATCGAGACACACTTCAGCGTCCCTCCACTGCGCAACCGCATCAGCCTTGGTGATCGCCTCGCAAATGATGAGTGGAATTTGAGGATTGCCCGCGTATTTGCACGTAAGCGGACAAAAGTTCAGCCGCTGCTGACTCCCAGCTGGACACTCTTTTTTACGGATTTCAATGTTGAACAAGACGTCACGGAAGATTTACGCTCGTTCATTCGTGTCGGATGGAGCGACGGTAAGAAGCAAACCTGGCAGTACACCGAAGCCGATGAAACCGTCGCGTTTGGCGGTGATCTTATGGGCACCTGGTGGCATCGTCCGCGCGACAAATTTGGCGTCGCCTTTGTGGTCAACGGATGGGTCGCGACCATCGCAAAAATCGGATCGACCGTCCGCTTGTTAATCTGCGATCGAATTCCCAGGTGGTCCGCCCATTTCGCCGTGGCCCCGAATCTGATTTCTGCGGATAAAACAAGCCGCAAATCGGCCGAATCCGCGGTTTGGAGCGTTCTCCGCTGCCACAAGCGGCGCGGAATCGCCCGCCTGGTCGCGTATTTCGATGATCTCTCGCGGAATTGCAAACGGAGAAGGACTCGTTGGCGGAGAGGGGGGGATTCGAACCCCCGGAGCCGCAAGGGCTCACGTGATTTCGAGTCACGCCGGTTAAACCAGACTCCCGAACCTCTCCGCACGAGGCAGCATTGATGTTTACCCGGCCGTAGTCAAGGTGACGGCGCTCGCCTCGGTTTCGCTTCGCGCACTACGTTTGAATTCGCCTTCAAAGGATTCGCAGGCCGCTAAAGGACTCGCAGGCCGGGCCGCAAACGAGCGTGGATGTGAAACGAATGTTGTAAAAGCGAGTGGTCGACTATAGTGCTCAGGAGCCGCGAGAATCCGCAACGACACGTGTGATGAGAATCGGGATGTCGTACCGTTTAACAGTGAAAATGGAAGCTAACGATCCGCGCCCACATGTACTAATGCCACCAACTGACGATCGAAGATTCCAGCTTCCTCCTGGAGAAGACGCGCGGTGAGTCCGATGGCAATCAGTTGGATCGTGTTCGCCTGCGTTTTTGGCGGCGCGCTGCTCGGGATATTTCTTCGGTCCGTCGTGCCCGAGCATCATCTGAATGCGGATTCCAAAGACGTCGTAAAGCTCGGGATGGGGCTGATCGCGACCATGTCGGCCCTTGTTCTTGCTCTGCTGATCGCTTCGGCGAAGAATTCGCATGATACGCAGAGCGGCGAAGTCATCCAGATGTCCGCCGACTTCATCCAGCTCGACCGCGTGCTGGCCCGATACGGTCCGGAGACCAGGGATGCGCGCATTCTGCTCCGTGCCTTAATCGCTCGCGGGATTGGTACGACCACGGCGCAAGGCAATTACCCCGCCAACCTGGGCTCCACGGCGGTGAACGCCGGCGCGGACAGTTTCTACGAAAAAATGCAGCAGCTCACGCCGCGTACCGACTTCCAACGCGCGCTCCACGCGCAAGCGATGCAGATCGGCGCGGATCTCGCGCACTCGCGTTCGTTGCTGCTGGAGCAGACCGGCGGTTCCATACCGATGCCGTTTTTGATCGTGCTGGTCTTTTGGTTCACGATGATTTTCATCACCTTCGGGCTCTTTGCGCCCACTAATTTGACCGTGATTGCGGTGTTGCTCGTCTGCGCGCTGTCGGTGGCTGGCGCGATTTTTCTGATCCTTGAACTCGATCGGCCGTTTTCTGGACTGATACAGGTTTCCGACGCTCCGCTGCGCGATGCGTTCGGCCGTCTCGGCCAGTTGCCGGGCTCGTGAGGCGGCGGAGTCCGCCAACCTTTCCGTTTCAGCCGGCACCGGCCTCGACGCCCGCGCAGCGCCGCGTTGCCGGTTCTCGCGCGAGTCTGATAGCTTCCGGCCAGAAGCACGAGGGGACCTGCATATGGCTTCTGCGACAAAGATGACTCCGAACTGGCGCCAACAAGTTGGCGCCAAGCTGATCACGCCCGAAGAGGCGGTTGCGCATATCAAGTCGGGCGATCGGATCACCGCCTCGATCGCGCACGTCACGCCGTTCACGCTGTTCCACGCGTTGGCCGGCCGCCTGATGGAAATCGATCGCGTGGTCATCAACTATAGTGCGGCGCTGTTCGCTTTCGACCTGCCCGGCCTGGGCGAGCGCTACAGGCTCGAGTCCTTCTATCTCTCGCCGATCGATCGCAAGCTCTTCCACGATGGAATGGGCGAATATGTGCCGGTCAGCTACTACCGCGCCGGCCATCTGCCGCCGGGACTGCAGGACTTCAATGTCTACCTGATGACCGTCTCGCCGCCGGACGCGAATGGAGACGTGAATTTCGGCGATTTCCAGATCATGTCGAAGCTGTGCGCTCGCAATGCCGATCTGGTGATCGCGGAGGTCGACGAGCGTTCGATTCGCGTCGGCGGCGACAACTCGATGCATATCTCGGAGATCGATTACTTCGTCGAGCGCACCGTCGGGATGCCCGAGATCGTGGCCGCGCCGGTTTCCGAGGAGGAGCGGCGAACCGTCGATACTATAGGTGCGCTGGTCGCGAGCGAGCTGATTCCCGACCGCGCCACGATCCAGGTCGGCGTTGGCTCGACTTCCGGGATGCTGATGTCACATCTGCATGGTCATCACGAGCTAGGCATGCAAACGGAGATCATCCCTATCGGCACTGTCGACCTGGTGCGCGAAGGCGTGATGACCGGGAAGCACAAGAAGATTTTTCCAGGCCTCGTGGTCGGCAGCGGCTTTGCGACCGGCACGCCGCGGGAACAACTGGAATACGTCGACGGCAATCCGGTCTTCCAGCTCTACGACTTCAACTTCACCGACGACATTCGCACCATCGCGCGCGAAGAGGGGCTGGTCTCGGTGAACAACGCGCTGTGCGTCGATCTAACTGGACAAGTTGGCTCCGAATCGGTGGGCCATAAGATGTATACCGGAACGGGCGGACAAATAGCCTTTGGTATCGGCGCCTCGCTCGGCGGCGGCAAATCGATCATCGTGCTGCCCTCGAGCGCGCTCAACGCCGGCAAGCGCGTATCGCGCATCACGCCGAGCATTCCGCCGGCAACGGTGTTTACCTTGCCGCGCGCGTTCGTCCATTACGTGGTCACCGAGTATGGAGTGGCCAAGCTCGTCGGCAAGTCGCTCCGCGAGCGGGCGCGCGAACTGGTGGCCGTCGCCCATCCCGACTTCCGCGGCGAACTGGCGGCCGAAGCCCGCAGAATGTACGGCTGACGTTTAGACATTTGGTTGACCTGCGCGCCACCCGTGATTGATGTCAGGCTGAACCCGATCCAGGCGACATGGCCGCGCTAGATCGGACGTGCCATGTAGATACCCTCGAATCCGGGCGGGCGCCATCCGCCGTTCGCGCACACCAGGCAAACGTCGAATTGTTTGTACTTGCCGTTTTCGCGGCCGAGAAGACTGACCATGCTCTCGGTCGAGACCGACTTGCCGCAGACCACGCAGGCCGCCGCCAGGGCTTTGTTATCTTTCGCTTTTTCGCTTGGCATCGAGGTCAGATGTTCGGTGCTACTCCGACTGGCGAGGGCGGCGGCGGGAGCGGAAGAAGTCGCGCAGCAAGGCGGCGCACTCGGGTTCCATCAGGCCGCCGTAAACTTCGATTCGATGGTTCAGGCGGCCGTCGCGCCCAATGTCGTACACCGAGCCGAGCGCTCCGGCTTTTTCGTCCCGCGCGCCGAAATAAAGCTCAGCGATCCGCGCGTGAATCATCGCGCCCACGCACATCACGCACGGCTCGAGCGTCACGAACAGCGCGGCGCCTTCCAGGCGGTAAGTGCCCAACGCGGCGGCGGCCTGGCGTAGCGCCAGCATCTCGGCGTGCGCCGTAGGGTCGTTGAGTCCGATCGGACGGTTGTGCGCGGCCGCCACTATCAAGTCGTCCGTGCCGTCAGTCCGGCGGGCGAGCACGAGCGCACCGACCGGCACTTCGCCTTCGGCGGCGGCGCGTTGAGCCTCTGCCAGCGCCTCGGCCATCAGAGCGGCTTGTCGTTCGCGGGCGATCATCTCAATGGCCTGTCGACAATGGTACATTGTGTGGACGGCGGCGCCCAACTGAGAATCCGATCGGGACGCGAGACCGAGGGATGGCTTCGAAATGGGAAAAGATCAAAAGGTGGAGATCGGCGAACTTCTTCCGGAGGAACTTCAGGGGCTGCTGACGCGCGGCGAGCGGCCTTTAATTCTCGATGTGCGCGAACCCGAGGAAATCGCGATCGCGTCATTTCCCGGCGCCACGCACATTCCGATGGGCGAGATTCCCTCGCGCGTTGCCGAACTTGACCCTGACCGGGAGACGGTCGTGGTGTGCCATCATGGAATCCGCAGCGCGCAGGTCGCGATGTATCTGGCGCGGCTCGGCTTCGAGCGCGTGTCGAACTTGAGCGGCGGAATCGATCTGTGGTCGGCGACGGTCGACCCTGCGGTGCCGCGCTATTGAGACTGGGCGCGGATGGTGTGACGATGCTCGCGCGACAATCGGAGGCAGGCGTATGACCTATCTTGCGGCGGCAATCCAGATGACGGCCGGTAGCGACAAGGCGGTCAACCTCGAGCGTGCGGAACGGCTCATCCGGCTTGCGGCGGCGCGCGGCGCGAACCTGGTCGGATTGCCCGAAACCTTCAACTGGCGCGGCAAGCGCTCCGAGGAAGCGGCGGCCGCGGAGCCGCTGGAGGGCGAATCACTTACCTTGATTTCGCGACTCGCCCGAGAACTCGGACTGCATATCGTCGCCGGTTCGATAACCGAGCACGCTCCGGGTCAACCCAAGCGCTACAACACCTCGGCGCTGATCGGCCCCGACGGCGCGCGTCTCGCGGTCTATCGCAAGATTCATCTCTTTGACATCGATCTGCCGGGCCGCGTCACGATAAAGGAATCGGACGTCAAGCTCGCGGGCAGCGAAGTGGTCTCTACCCCGACGCCGCTGGGCACGATCGGTCTTAGCGTTTGTTACGACCTGCGCTTTCCCGAACTCTTTCGCCGTCTGACCTTCGCCGGCGCAGAGATCCTCACGGTGCCGAGTTGCTTCACCTTCCCCACCGGCGAGGCGCATTGGGACGCGCTGATTCGCGCGCGCGCGATCGAGAACCAGGCTTACGTCATCGCGCCGGCGCAGTTCGGGACCAACGTCCACGGCTTTAGCGATTACGGCAATTCCATGATCGTCGATCCCTGGGGGCGCGTGATGGGACGGGCTTCCGATCAGGAAGGCGTGGTCATCGCTCCGATCGATCTGGACTACCTGGCTCGGGTGCGGCGCGAGTTGCCGGCGCTTCGCCATGCGCGCTTGCGCGAGGGGCTCGGCTGAACCCCGCTTCGGTGAGATTGCGACGGTCGTATCGTTCGTTCGTCGCACGGCGTGAGAGGTTTCGCTCGTTTTAGCTGGATAACTGCGCATACGACAAAATCCTTGCGCTTGACGCGCGATAGGCTGCGGGACTAATCAGGCATACCGTAGCGATCTCGCTGATGGGCGATTGACAAGGGCTGGTAACGCCGCGATGGATGCATCCACGGCATTGTCTCTGAGGATTTAGTTCAAATGGCAGAAGGACCGTTGGCTGGGTTTCGTATCCTCGACCTGACTCAGGTTATCTCGGGGCCGTTTTGCGCGATGCTGCTGGGCGACCTGGGCGCCGACGTCATCAAGGTCGAGCCGCCCGAGGGAGACACCACGCGGCGTATCGGGCGGCCACGCAAGAACGGCGTCACCGCCTCATTCCTTAACTTCAACCGCAACAAGCGCAGCGTCGTTATCGACCTCAAGAAGGAGCATGGCCGCGACCTGGTGCGGATGCTGGCCGTGCGCGCCGACGCGTTTATCGAGAACAACCGTCCCGGCGTCGCCGACCGCCTGGGTATCGGCTATGCCGACATCCGCCGGCTCAACCCCAAGATCGTGTACTGCTCGATCTGCGGCTTTGGGCCCAAGGGCCACTACGCCAATGCCCCAGCCTACGATCCGGTTATCCAATGCTTCTCCACTATGGCGGCGCTGCAGGGCCGGCGTGGGGGTCAGCCGACCGTGGTCAAAATGGCGCTGGCCGACAAGATCAGCGGGATGACGGCGGCGCTCAGTATCGTGAGCGCGCTGCACGCGGCGCGCAACCGCGGCGTCGGCCAGAACATCCGCATCCCGATGGCCGAGGCCATGATGGCGTTCACCTGCAACGATACGATGGTGGGCTACACCTTCGTGCCCGAGGACGAATACAAGGACCAGGCACCGAAGAGCCAGAGTCTCGATCCGTTCCCGACCAAGGACGGATGGATTTCGATCGCGCCATTCACCGACGAGCAGTTCGAGCGGCTGTGTATTGGCGTCGGCCATCAGGAGTGGTGGACCGAAGTTCCCGACCGCACCGAGCGTGTCCGCGGCATCCTGCGCGGCCTTGCGAAGACGCTACCGGAGCGCACGACAGCCGAGTGGCTGGAGGTGCTGGAAAAAGCCGACGTGCCGGTCGGCCGGGTCAACGATTACGAGACGCTGTTCACCGACGAAGAGGTCGTCGCCAACGAGAACTTCACTTTGTACGAGCATCCCGACGCCGGTACCGTGCGGACGGTGAATCCCGGCGCGCGCTTTACCGAGACACCGGCGCGGATGTGGCGGATTCCGCCGCGCCTGGGCGAAAATACCGAAGAAGTGCTGCGCGAACTGGGCGTCGAGCGATCGACGATCGAAGAACTGCGCAACGACAAAGTCATCAACAGCTAAGAGAAGAGTTCGGGGACGTGCTGGCTCAGATAGATCAGCGCCTGATACAGATAATGAATCCCCGATATCACCAGAACCGCACCGGTCAGGTATAAGATCACATACCAATCACGCTGGTTGAGTCCGAAATTCGCGGTGAGCGTGCCAATCACGCATACGATAAGCAGCGCTGTGGTCACTTTCCCGAAGATGCTCGGACGGACCGGAAAGCGCTCTCCTGCGGCGAATGAGATCATCAGGTAGCCGAGCACCAGCACGATATCGCGAATCCCGGCCACGATCAGTAGCCAAACCGGAAGCGCGTGCTCGAAGGTCAAGACCACCAGCGCACTGAGCAGCATCAGCTTATCGGCGAATGGATCGAGGATCGCGCCAAGCTCGGTGCGGATATCGAACCATCGCGCGACCGTGCCGTCGAGCGCGTCGGTCGCCGCCGCCAGCACGAAAACATAGAGCGCCGCCGTGAAGCGGTCTTTGCTGAGCAGAACGAGGAAGATCGGAACCATCCCGATACGGCAGAGCGAAATGATGTTCGGGGCCTTAAGTAGCTGGCCGAGGCGCACCCGCTCGACCGCTGGCAGGATGCCTTCACGTTTTGGCGAGAGAGTAGGCATATGCGCGCTCATTGTTAGCCGCTTGCGCGGTTTAGGCAATCGCCGCTTTGCGCAACCGTCCCGCCACCGGCGCGCTCACCCGCGCCCGCAGCGACACCGTGCCGTCGCTGTATTCCTCGTCCAGCACTTCACCGTCGCGCCGCGCCATCGCGACCAGATCACCCCGGCCCGCCGGCAGCATGACCGTCACTTCCTCGCGCCACGCGCTGAACCATCGCGCCATCGCGCCGAGCAAATCGTCCAGTCCGCGGCTGCGCAGCGCCGAGGTCGCGACCGTGTCAGGGGCGGTGGCCAGCCGCATCCCGTCCGCCGGCACCAGGTCGATCTTGTTCATCACCACGATTCGCGAGGACGCGCCCGCACCGATCTCCTCCAGCACCCGGTCGACAATTTCGATTCGCTCCGCTGCTAGCGGCGAGCTGGCGTCGACCACGTGCAACAGCAGATCGGCAGTGCGAACTTCCTCGAGCGTGGCTTTGAATGCTTCGACCAGCATGTGGGGCAGACGATGGATGAAACCGACCGTGTCGGCCAGCATCACCGTCACCTTGCCGGGCAGCCGCAGGCGCCGGATGGTGGGGTCGAGCGTCGAGAACAGGCGATCGGCGGTCTCGACGCCGGCCTGGGTGAGCGCGTTCATCAGGGTCGATTTCCCTGAGTTGGTATAGCCGACCAACGCTACGGTCGGATAAGGAACTTCAATCCTTCGCTGGCGCTGGATCGAGCGTGTGCGCTCGACCTCTCCCAGGCGCTGGCGCAGACGAGTCAGACGCTCGCGCACGCGGCGGCGGTCGACTTCGAGCTGAGTCTCGCCGGGGCCGCGAATGCCGATACGGCCGCCCGAGGCGCCGCCACCACCGGCCTGGCGCGAAAGGTGGGCCCATTGGCGCGTAAGGCGCGGCGCCAGGTAGCTCAGTTGCGCGATCTCGACCTGCAGCTTACCTTCCAGGGTCCGCGCGCGCTGGGCGAAGATGTCGAGGATGAGCTGGCTGCGATCGATCACCCGCAGCTCGAGTTCCTTTTCCAGGTTGCGCGCCTGCGCGGGGCTGAGTGCGTCGTCGAAGATCGCCAGCGTCGCTCCGCGCTCGCGCGCGATGTCGCGGACCTCCTGCACCTTGCCGCGCCCGATAAAGGTGCGCGGGTCCGCATGCTTGAGTTTCTGGCTGACGGTCGCGGCGATCCGTGCGCCGGCGCTTTCGGCCAGCGCGTCGAGCTCGCCTAGCGAGTCTTCGCTGGCGATCGCGCTGTTTTCACCGGCCAGTTCGATGCCGACCAGGACCGCGCGTTCGGCAGCCTCGATGGTGGGGTTATGGGAAAAGCTCAGAGGCGAACCTCGCTGCGTGCCACAATATCGGTCGCAGGTATTGAATTCCCGCGTACCACGTCTTCACGATCCTAGCAAAAATGTCGTGCCTTGTGTCAGCGTTTTTTTCAGGGCGCTGACCGCGATTACCGGCCGAGATAGCGGCGCAGGAAATCGAGGCTCCTTTGCCAGGCGTCGGCGCGAGTCGCCGGGTCGAGGCCGTGCCACGCGCCGGGATAGATTTTCATTTCGTGCGGCCGGTCGCATCGGGTGAGTAAAGCGTCGAGGTCATAGGCGTAGTGAACCGGAATAACCCGGTCGGCGCTGCCGTGCAGGATAAGCGTGGGTGGCATGTTCGCCGCCATGGACCTGTAGCCGTTATTCATTGCTCCGTAATACTCGACGATCGCGGCCACCCGGCCGCCCTGCGAGGCGCCAACGGCCAGCGCCAGGAAAGCTCCCAGCGAATGCCCTATCAACGCGATCCGATCCTTTTCGATCCCGGGATTCCGGCCGAGCACGTCGAGTGCGCTCACGATTTCGCGCGTCCAGGTTGGAAAGTTTAGGTTGACCCAGGCCGCGAAGCCCTTCCCCAGCACCGGGAGATCTCCCGGCCGGGCCGGACCCGCCTGACTGTAGTATTCCACGAACACCGCGTAGTACCCGGCCGCGGCCAGTTTGCGGCACGTCTCCGCGAAATCCGCATCTGCGGAGCCTCTGGGCACCGCCCCATGAAGCAGGATGACCGCCGGATGCGCTCCAGGCGCGAGCGGCACGCAGTAGAAATCCTCGACCGGCTTTCCATCCGACTCGAATTGTCCATGCTGAACTTCAATTCGATGAACTTCGATCGAGCCGGATGGAGCATGTGCCGCAGGCGGAACTTGCGCGGATGGCTCGGCGGGATCGCCGTCGGCGGACGCGGCGCCGATAGGCGATGCAAGGCCGAAGAAAAGCGCAAAACAAAGCGCGAGCGTCAGCCCCGCCCCCGCGACGGGCAGCGCGCGTCGGCGACGCGCGCGCAGGCTCATGGCGCCGCGCGAATCGGAGAGCGCTAGGCGCGCTTGGCGAATTGCGGTTTGCGCTTCTCGACGAACGCGCGCGCGCCTTCGGCCAGGTATCCACTGCGCACGCATAGCGCCTGGTTGCGATCCTCCATGGCAATTGCGCTCTCTATACTGGCGGCGTCGATATTGGCGTTGATGCATTCCTTGGTCAGGCTCAGGCCGAGCGACGAGGTTTCGACCATCTCGCTCGCGAGCTTGCCCGCCGCGGCGTCGAGCTCGGCGTCCGCCACGACCTCGGAGACCATGCGCGTCGCGAGCGCACGCTGGGCATCGATGAAACGGCCGGTGAGGAGCAGTTCGTAGGCGATCGAGGTGCCGACCGCGCGCGGCAGCGTATAGCTGATGCCCATGTCGCATCCGGTCAGGCCAATCCGGATGAAGGCGCCGTTGAAGCGCGCCGAGGCGCCCGCCAGCCGCACGTCACAGGCAAGGGCGAGCGCGAAACCGCCGCCGCTGGCCGGGCCGCGCACTGCCGCTATAAAGGGTTGCGGTAGTCGGCGAATCGCGATGACCAGGCTGCTGATGCGACGTTGTATCTCGAGCGTCGCGCTGGTCGAACCGCCGAGCGTCTCGTCGCCGGGACGGCCACCGCTATGTTCCTTGAGGTCGAGCCCGGCGCAAAAAGCGCGGCCGGCGCCGCGCAATATGATAACGCGGGTGTCGCGGTCGGACTTGAGCCGATCGAGGTAATCGTGCAACTCGGACACCAGGGTCGAGTTGAGCGCATTGAGCGCTTGCGGGCGGTTGAGCGTAAGCCAGGCTATCGCCCCGTCTTGTTTCACTTCGAGCGCTTCGTATCCCATGGCGTCTGCTCCCTTTCAACGGGTCGAGTCGGGCACGGCCTGCAGTGATTCGCGATCGGCCGCGCACGCCCCCCAACTTAACCGAACCTGCTGCGTCGACGCCAATAGTTCGCCAGTTACGATTGATCGTCGGAGGAAGGCCTTTTCGAGGATTTAGCCCGGATCCTTAATGTGGCAAAAAGCCGTTGATTGACGGCCTGAATCGCTTTACAGGCATTATGGAATCTCTCGCTGAGTGCGGCATATTAATGTTTTCACGTGTATTCATTGGCAAATGTAATCTGTTGTTTGCACAAAGCACCCTGAATCTGCTAAAGCCACGACAGAAGCCTGGCTCTTGCTGGTTCAAAATCACGTCTACCGGCTGCCACGAATGAAAAAAGGTACGCCCAAAAAAGCAATGCCACCGGACAAGTCCACCCAAGCCGTGGCTCAAGCAGCTCCGAGCGATCAGATCTTTACCATCAAGGAATTGTCGGAGCACTTGCGGGTTCATCCGACGACGATCTATCGCCTGCTCAGGCAGGGGCGGCTGCCCGGATTTCGTGTCGGCAGCAACTGGCGATTCAGCCGCGAAGCGATCGAACAATGGGAACGCGAGCAGGCCGGCCGAGCGGCTGGAAGTCCACCGCGCCGGCGCTCCCGCCGCCGCCACTAGCGTTCGAACACCCACAGCGCGACGCGCGCGTGATGCGACGCTCACGTCACGGCATTATCGCGAGTTCCAGGCCCGCAAGATCCGGCGCGCGTTACCAGTCGCATCTCCCGCCTTGCCGCGTTTGACAAGCGGCCTTCATTCCGAATAGCTAACCTCAAACACGCCGCCGGAGAGTGCTTACAACGATGCCGACCAAGTACGTGGAAGTGCAGGGCTGCGCCACCTACTACTACTATGTGGGGCAAACCACGCTGCCCGACGTGGTGCCGGACCTCTCGCGTGGCCGCAAAATCGTCATGGTGCATGGCGCGGGATCCAACGGTCATAGCTGGCACAACCAGGTCGATCATCTCGGCCGCGACCACAGTCCGATCGCGATCGATCTGCCGGCGCACGGCCGCTCTTCGGGCGTCGAGGGGCTAAAGACGGTACAACAGTACACCGATTTCGTGGTCGCCTTTCTCGACGCGCTGGGGATTGAGTCGGCGGTGATCGCGGGGCGTTCGATGGGCGGGGCGATCGCGATGGACATGGCGACCCGCTATGCGAACCGGGTCGAAGCGATCGTGCCGGTGGTCACGGCGGCCAAGTTCAATATCGAATCCAAACGGATCGACGCGTTGCGCGATGTCGCGATGGGGCGGGCGCCACAGGCTTTCGTCACCTTCGGCTATTCGCCCGCGACCGTGAAGGAGCGCTTCGAGATCGTGCGCGAGGGATGGATGGAGCAGATCCAGACCGACCCCCGCGTCCGCTATACCGACATGGTGGCCTGCACGCAGTGCGACCTTCGCGAACAGGTCTCGAAAATCGATAAGCCCGCGCTAATCATGGCCGGGGTTCATGATCCGATTACCACTCCGGATGACGCCAAGCTTATCCATGGAAGCCTGCGCGGTTCGAAGTTGCGCTTGATCGAAGATGCCGGGCACCATCTGCCCAACGAGCGGGCAACCGAAGTCAACTCCGCCATCGAAAGTTTTCTCTCCGAACTGTAGCCAGGGAGCGTCCGATGAGCCTAAGCCGCAAGACCGCGCTGGCCGGCGTGTACGAGCATCCGGCCCGCTTTGCGCCTAACAAGAATATGTTCCAGATCATGGCCGAGAGCGTGCGCGGCGCGCTCGACGACGCCGGGCTCAAGATTCAGGACGTCGACGGCGTGTGCACGACCGGAATCGGGATGAGCGGGATGGGGATCGTGGGGTTCTGCGATTATATGAACCTGACGCCCAATTTTGTCGACTCGACTTCGATCGGGGGCTCGTCGTTCGTCGCTCATACCGCTCACGCCGCGGCCGCGATCGCGGCGGGGTTGTGCAAGGTCGCCGTCGTGGTCTACGGCTCGACCGCGGCCTCGCAGCGGTTTGCGATCGGCACCGGCGGCGGTGGTGGCGGCAGCGATCCGTGCGATCAGTATGAAGTGCCGTTCGGGCCGACCACGGTCGGGTCCTACGCGATGATGGCGCAACGCCACATGTACGAGTATGGCACGACCTCCGAGCAACTCGCCGAAATCGCTGTCACGATGCGCCTGCACGCCTCGATGAATCCGGCGGCCAAGTACCGCGAACCGATAACGGTCGAGGACGTGTTGGCCTCGCGGATCATCTCCTCACCGCTGCATCTGCTCGATTGCTGCATCATCAGCGACGGCGGTGGCGCTCTGGTTGTGACCTCGGCCGAGCGCGCGCGCGATCTCAAGAAGAAGCCGGCTTATATCCTGGGCTGCGGCGAGACCGTCCGCCATCCGGCGCGCGGGCGCCGCGACTTCATGGAGATGGCGGCGGCGCAGTCCGGACCACTCGCGTTCGAGCGAGCCGGCGTCACTCCGGCCGATATCGACATGGCGATGATCTACGACTCGTTCACAATTACGGTGCTGATGACGCTTGAGAACCTCGGATTCTGCAAGCGCGGCGAGGGCGGCGCGTTCGTGTCCGGCGGGCGCTTGCGTTACGACGGCGCGTTTCCGATCAACACCGATGGCGGCGGACTGTCGTCGAACCATCCCGGGATGCGCGGTATCTTCCTGGTGATCGAGGCAGTCAAGCAGTTGCGCGGCGAATGCGGTCCGCGCCAGGTCAAGGACTGCGAGTTGGCGCTATGCCATGGCACCGGCGGCACGCTCGGTATCCGTCATTCGGGCGCGACGCTCATCCTGGGCAATCAATAGGGCGGCGAAGCGGCAAGACCGTAAGGCAAGATCGCAAAAGGAACTCCACGATGGCTGACGAAAAGCCCGAGAAGAAAAAATACGCGAAGCCGCTGCCGCGTATCGACGAGGAGAGCCGCCCATGGTGGGAAGCGCTCAAGCGTCACGAGTTGTATATCCAGAAATGCCGCGACTGCGGCGACTTGCGTTACTATCCGAGGGCGCTCTGCACCAATTGTCTGAGTGCCAGCACCGAGTGGGTGCGCTGTGACGGGAAAGGTACGGTCTACACTTTCACGGCGACCATGCAGAACCAGGCGTCGGGCTTTCGCGAATCGCTGCCTTACCTGATGGCTTACGTCGAACTCGATGAGGGGCTTAAGGTGCTGACCAACCTTGTGGAGTGCAAGCCCGATGAGGTTAAAATAGGAATGCCCGTCGAGGCCGTGTTCGAGGACGCCACGCCCGAAGTGACGTTGCTCAAGTTTCGCCCGGCGAGGTAAGGACATCGTGTAAGTGGCCACAATCCTCGATCTGCACAGCCACAGCGAAGCCTCCGAAGACAGCCGCGCGCCGCTGGAGGCTTATCTCAATTGGATCAAGCTGCGCCATCAGGAGCGCCCCGTCCACGGCATCGTGCTCACCGAACATCGCCAGTTCAATGCCGGCCCCGACTACCGCGCGCTCGAAGACAAGTTTGGCCTGATGGTGCTCAAGGCCTCCGAGGTCGAAACCGACTACGGACACGTGCTGGTTTTCGGCGTGACGGAGGAGATGACGCGCCGCTTCGACTTCGCCAACGTACGGCTGAACGCGCAGGAGTTGATCGATGAGGTCGCGCGGATGGGCGGAGTCGCCGTGCCGTGTCATCCGGGACGGCCGACCGTCGGGCTTTATGAGCACTACGCCGTCAAGCCGCCGCTTACGAACGTGGTCGCGGTCGAGGTCCTTAACGGCGGTTCGCGCAAGGGCGAAGACGATCGCTCGATGGAACTGGTACGCACTTATGGTTATCGTGCGGTGGGCGGCTCGGACAGCCATCTGGTCAGCCTGATCGCGCTTTGCGCGACCCGCTTCGAGGCTGACATCCGTTCGATCGATGATCTGGTGCGCGAACTGAAAGAGGGCGAGTACCAACCGGTCGATTTCCGGCCCAAGCGTAAGCCCGTGCCGGCGGCGGTCGCGGACGAGGTAAGGCACAATGGCGGTTGAATACGATCCGGCGCTGATCGGCAGAGTTTTCGAGGTTACCGATCCGGTCGGCGTCAGCGCGGAAGACATCCTCAAGTTCTGCGCCGCCATCGGCGAGACCAATCCGCTCTATACCGACGAGGCGGCGGCGAAAAAGGGGCCGCAGGGTTCGATCGTCGCGCCGCCCTCGTTCGCGGTGACTTTTCGCAACGGCCGTCATTTTTTCACCCACGTGCCGCGCTTTGGCGCCGCTGGCTTTGACGCCGGCAAGGATGTCGAATTCCGTGCGCCGATTCGCCCCGGCGACAAGATCACGCTCAGCTCTCACGTCAAGGAGATCTACGAGAAGACCGGGCGCAGCGGATCGATGGTGTTCGTGGTAGTACGCTCGACGGTGCAGAATCAAAACGGCGAGGTCGTCGCGCACATCGACCATCGCTTCATGAACCGGCCGTAGGTTGCCAATGCCAATCATCAACTTCGACGAGGTCAAGATCGGCGACACGCTCGGGCCGCAGGAAATTTACCTGAGCAAGGACCAGGTGCGGACCTACGCGCGGACCTGCGGGATGGACGTGCCGCGCTTCACCGACGACGAGGGCGCACGCAAGGAAGGATTGCCCGGGATGATCGCGCCAGGCAATCTCAGCCTCGGCCTGCTTTCCCGCCTCGTCACCGACTGGATTGGTCAGAGTGGCGCGCGCCTGGCGCGGCTCGGCACCACCTACAGGCAGCCGGTACAGCCCGATCGCACGATCACCCTTAACGGGTTTGTCATCGATCTCGAGCCGGCCGGGAAACGTGTCGAGATCGACGTCTGGATCGAGAACGAGGATGCCGAGAAATTGGTGATCGGCACCGCCAGCATCGAGTTTCCGTGAGCGGCCGGCGTTGAACGATGGGTGCGTCGCCTAAAGCAGGGCGCCGCGGAAGGGCTCGTCGCGCACCGGTGGATGCTCGATCAGACTGAGCCGCCTCACCTTAGGCGAAAATGCTCTCGGATTGCCGTTGCGTTTGAGGGCTCTTAGAATCTGATTCTATGAAAAGCCGAATTACGGCGACCCATGCGGCGCGCCATTTCTCGGAATTGTTGAGCAGAGTTCGCTATCGAGGTGAAAGCTTCATAGTCGAGCGCGGAGGAAAGCCCATTTGTGAAATTATTCCAGCCGAGCCAGCCAGTTTCACAGTGGCGGATCTGGCGCGGCTATTGAAGACTCTTCCCCTGCCGGACAAAGGCTATCGGATTGCAGTGGAACGGATCATTAAGGAGCAGCAGCGCGTCGCTGGATCTCCGTGGGAGCGCTAGTCGATTCGAGCGTACTAATCGCCACGGAGCGGGGTGGCCTTACTTTGGCGGCGGTGCTGCCTCGTCACGCCGCTGACGATGTGGCGATTTCAGCAGTCAGTGCTTCCGAATTGCTCCACGGAATAGCCCGAGCAAGAAGCGCTGCGCACCGCCTCCGGCGTCAGCAATTCGTCGAAACGCTGCTCGGCCTGCTGCCCGTGCTGCCATTTGACCTGCTGGCGGCGCGCGCCCATGCGCGGATCTGGGCCAAGCTCGCGCAGGACGGCAGCATGGTCGGGGAGCGGGATCTCATGATCGCCGCCACGGCGCTTTCGCGCGACCTTCTGCTGATCACGCGTGACCGGCGAAGCTTCCCGAGAATCCCGAACCTTAGAATAGAGTTGGTGTAAACCGAGGTGCGCCGCGCATGTTCGCGCCGCTTAAAGCAAGGCGCCGCGGAAGGGCTCGTCGCGCACCGGCGGATGCTCGATCAGACTGAGCGCCCAGCGCCGCGCCTGGCGCAGCGCCTCCTCGGCGCGCTTGAACAGCCGCTCGCGATGCATCGTGTTCCACACATAAACGTCGACCGAGGGTTCGTCGCTGAGCGTAACGTCGAGCATCCAGTCCTCGAGTTGCGGACCGCACACCAGTAGCCGCACAACACGGCCGTGATCGAGGACTATGCCGCGCGCCTCGCGCGGGAGACGAAACTCGTCTTTGATCCGCTTGATTAGCCGCGCTGGATAGTGCTCCTCGGTCATCGCGACGTATACCCATTGGCCGGGCGGAGGATTGGCCGCGCGCGCGATGCGCAGGTTGTTGTCGGTCAGGTCGTCCTTGGCGCGATCCTGGTTATAATCGCGAGCGACCGAGTAGAAATTCTCGACGATCCGAAGTTGAGCCTGCTCGGAAGGCGGCTTGTCCGGCGTACCCTGCTCAGTCTCGGAAGCGGCCGGTTCAGGCTTACGCGGCCGTTTGACCGAGGTTTCGACCCACCATCGATTGGTGACGTTGGGCTTGGTCGTCATCGCGTTCCCATCATAGCTGCCGCACACACTTTCAAGCGATAGGCGCGAGAAGTTGGCCGGGAGCTGGCGAACAAGTCGTGGCGCGGGATCGCCAGGGGCGGAGCCTACGCGCTCCGAGTGGCGAAGCGGCGCCATCGGAGACGCTGGACCGGGTCAGTGAAATGCGCGGCGCGGACGCTCGCCCGTTCGTGAGCGGCGGCGTTGCGTCGGTTGGTTTACCGGGCGAACCGACGAGTTCGCGCGTTTTGGCGAGGAGTTCGCGCGACGGGGAGTTGCGGCGGCATGGCGCGCGGTCGCGCGACGGGTCACACGTACGCGGGTGCGCACGCGTACCCGCGGGCGCACCCGTGTACGGCGCAGCCCGCGAACCATCCTGACCGCGAAAGCGTCGGCCTTGCGCTCGGCGTCGGTCCAGAACAGGTAATGGCCCATCTCATGATAGACCATCGCGATCCACATCCTCTCCTTGTTGTATTTGCGGCCGCGTTTCCAATTCTCCGGATGCACGAGGTGGATACGTCCGTCCTCGAACGTTTTGCCCGCGGTCTTGCCCCAATCCAGGTATTCGAACCATTCGATTGCGGGGCGTTTGACGTTGTAGTAGCGGCAGAAGTCGGAGACGGCGCGCCGAAACGCGCCGGCGCGATGCTCCCGGAAGAAAAGCACGAGATTACGGTCAATCTCTCTTCGATTGACAATCGGCGGAACAATCATTCGCACGGACCGAGGACCTCCGGATAGTCCGGGGATCATAGAAGGCCAATGGCGAAGCGTCAAATAAAGCGTCAAAAACGAGATAATCGTTGATTTTTCAATGGGTTAGCCCAAGGATGAGGGCTCGCGAAGCTACAGTGGGGCGCCTTTTGAGCACCGTGGAAATCCGACCGGATAGCGCTTTTGCTAGATCAGCGAGGCTATCAGGGTGCGGAAATAGTGGGTCAAGTATCGTCAGGCCCGGCGAGCGTGCAGGGTCCTCGGGCGTTTGACGCGGCGGCTGCGGTTGACGGTCATATGCTGCAGCCGTCCAGCCTCCTTCAGCCGCAGCCGCGCCAACGGCAGGGGTGAATCGGCGGTGCCGTTCGCCATGCTGCTCAGCCTATTGCGTAACGCTTGCGGACTTATCTCGAGCGCGTCGCAGACGTTTTCGAAACTGAACGGCACGTTGCTGCCGCGCGCCATCACCCATCGCGCGGCTTCGATAAACAGCCGCCGTTTGCGGGCACTAAATGCTCCGCGCCAGTCTTGCAGGATGTTGATGGCGTCGGCCAGCACCGCGAGCATCAGCCGTTGCTCGCTGGTAAACCGGCTTTTGCCGAACAGCTCGAAGAACTGGCTGGGAAGGATAAGGTCCGAGGCCGTGAACGAATCCGGCGCTTCCGCGCCAAAATTACGCTGCCGCATAGCTAACGACTCCCGCCTGGTCCGGGCGAACGACTCGCCTCACGAGACTTGAAGCTCCCCCGGGTTAGCCCGCGTATCCCCAGCTCCTTCGCCATTGTCCCCATAGTTCGGAGCGTGGTTAGCCGACCATAGTTATGCGAAACGGGCATTTCAAGAGTGCAAGGCTAATTTTTTTCGCAAGCGTAGCTAATGACCAGGGCTTGGTAGGACTCGTAATCGCCAGGCTGAGGAGGCTCGCGCCATGTGGCGAAGCCGCTGGCATGCGGCGAAGCCGCTTGGATGATGGCATCCGAATGCACTAGGGACGCCCGGCGGTCTTCTGTTATACTTTCGGGTGCAATCGAAGCGATTTACCAATCGCGAAGGCGGCGCGCAGCGTGCCAGGGCGGCCGCCCAAACACACCGTGACGAAGGCCACATCGGCGGCAGCGCGCACTAGCGGAGTTGTAGATAATGGAGCAGGCAGCGACGCGTCGCACGACGCGGCAAATCGGGATTGGCGCACTCAAGGTCGGCGGCGACGCACCGGTGGTCGTACAGTCAATGTGCGCGACGCGCACCATCGATATCGACCAGACCGTGGCGCAGACGCATCAGCTCGCCCGCGCCGGCGCGGGGATAGTGCGAATCGCGCTGGACAACGAAAAAGAAGTTCCGGCGCTCAAGGAAATTCGCGCGCAAACCCGTGGTATCGTGCTGTCGGTGGACCTCCAGGAGAATTACCGGATTGCCGGCAAAGTCGGTCCGCATGTCGACAAGATTCGTTACAACCCAGGCCATTTACATCATATCGAGAAAGCCAAGAGCATCCCCAACAAGGTGCGATGGCTGGTCGAGGTCGCGCGCGAG
Source organism: uncultured delta proteobacterium (assembly GCA_963755905.1). Lineage (GTDB taxonomy): Bacteria > Desulfobacterota > Binatia > Binatales > Binataceae > JAKAVN01. The sequence goes on along the minus strand of CAVWLM010000001.1, from coordinate 399,860 downwards.
CACAACCTCGCGATCCGCATCGGGGTTAACTGCGGTTCAGTCGCTCCGGCGTTTCTGGAGAAATATCCGGGCGACCAGCTAAGCGCGCTGGTCGAGTCGGCGGTGTGGCACTGCGAGTTGATGGATGAGCTGGGATTCGACCGTTTCGTGGTGTCGCTCAAGGATTCCGATCCGGCCAAAGTGCTGGAAGCCAATCGGCGCTTCGCGGCGCGCCGTCCGGACGTTCCGCTTCATCTCGGAGTCACCGAGGCGGGACTTCCGCCCGATGGAATCACCAAGACCCGGCTAGCGTTCGAGAAGCTCCTCGCTCAACAGGTTGGCGATACCATCCGCGTCTCCCTGACGCTGCCCAATGATCGCAAACACGAAGAGGTCATTGTCGGTCATCAGATCATCAAGGACGTCGAAAGCGGACGGTTTATCTCGGTGCCCGACTTCGGCACCGGTCTCAACATCATCTCGTGTCCGTCGTGCTCGCGGGTGGAGAACGAAAAATTCGTCGAGCTGGCGCAGCAGGTGAAGGATATTACGACCTACGCCTTGCGTCATCGAATCACGATCGCGGTGATGGGATGCCGGGTCAACGGACCGGGCGAGACCGACGACGCGGATCTGGGTTTGTGGTGCGGTCCGACGACGGTGAATCTCAAGAAAAAAGATCGCAAGCTAGGCAACTTCCGCTACGACGACGTGTTGACGCGCCTGCGCGCCGAAGTCGACAAGTTGATCGCCGAGCGCTCCGCGGCGGCGAATAACTAGCACCTCGGAAAAATCCGCTCGGGCAAAAGAACACGCGCTTTCGCTAGGTCCGCTTGATCATCTGGCAAGCTGCGAGCGAGCAGTAGCGTTCGTCGCCGCAGGCAACGAACGCCCGTTCGCACGCGGCGCATCTGGCGATTCGCTCATCCGGCGCGAGCAGCCCTTGGAGCTGCTCGAGCGCCGATTCGTCGCCACCGTCGAACGAACCCAGCGGAGCGGCAGGCGCGGCCAAAGCCGCGCCTGCCGCTCCGCTGGCCGAACCCGCCGGCCGGCGGCCGCCGGCCGGACGCGCCCTCTCACCGCTCTCCGCGGCGGGACGCGCGGCGCCTTGCGCCGCGCGTCCCGCCGCGGAGAGCGGTGGTGGCGTCGCCGCTGACGCGACGCTCGCATCGCCGGGGCGGCGCGGAGCGCGGCCTTTGGCCGCGCTCCGCGCCGCCTCGCGCGCCAGCGCGTCGGCCTCTTCATTGCGCGCATCACCGGCATGTCCGCGCACCCACTCGAACCGCACGTCGTGACGGGCGACCTCGTCGTCAAGCTGTTTCCACAGGTCCACGTTCTTCGTCCGGCGCCAGCCATCGTTCATCGTCTTGACCAGGTACTGGCTGTCGCTGCGAAGGATCACCGGGACGCCGGGGTCGAGGGCACGCAGCGCCTCGATCGCCGCCATTACCTCCATCCGGTTGTTGGTCGTTTGCGAGTCGCCGCCACTAAGCCGATGCGTTCCTTCGGGCGTCACGATTACGACGCCCCATCCGCCCGGCCCCGGATTGCCCTCGCATGAGCCATCGGCGTAAACGAGGACGGGCGCTGAGGAGGTTGGAGCCATCGGCGTCGCTCAAGCTCGGCGCGAGCGCTGCAGCTCGTCGAACCATCGGAGGTAATTGCGCGCCGACGCGTTCCACGAAAAATCGGCGGCGAAGCAGTTGTTCATCAGGCGGCTCCACTCGGCGCGGTCTCCAAAGAGCCGTAGCGCCCGCGCCAGCGCGTCGAGCATCGCATCGGCGCGATACTCGGTGAACATGAAGCCGTTACCGGTGCCCTTTTGCGGATCGAACTCGGCAACCGTATCCTTGAGCCCGCCAGTCGCACGCACCAATGGTGCGGTGCCGTACTTGAGCGCGTACATCTGTGTCAGTCCGCACGGCTCGAACCGTGACGGCATCAGGAAGATGTCGCTGCCGGCCTGGATCTGATGGGCTACGGCGTTATCGAAAGCGAGCTGCAAGCGTAGCTGGCCGGGGAAGCGCTCTTCGGCGGATTTGAAAAACGTTTCCAGCGAAGGATCGCCGCTGACCAGCATCACGAGTTGCACGCCGAGCGCCATCACCGCGTCGAGCGCCTCGCCGAGCAGGCTGATGCCTTTTTGCGCAGTCATCCGGCTGACCATCCCGACTATTGGCACGTCGTCGCGATCGTGCAGGTCCATCGCGCTCCGCAGTGCGCGGCGGCAGACCGCTTTGCCCTCGCGCTCCGCGGGCGTGTACCTGGCCGCGATCATCGGGTCGTTCGCCGGGTCCCATTCGGTATAATCCGCGCCGTTGAGGATGCCGACGAAGCGGCTGCCCTTGTCGCGCAGCACGCCTTCCAATCCGAAACCGAGCTCGGGATCGCCGCTCACCTCGCGCGCGTATGTTGGGCTTACGGTTGAAGCGCCGTCGGCCAGCACGATCGCGCCCTTCATCAGATTGATTCGTCCCCAGAATTCCAGGCAATCGACGGAGAAGTAGGATCGGTCGAGGCTGAGCAGACCGAAATCCGCCGCTTCGAAGATTCCCTGAAAGGCGAGGTTGTGCACGGTGAAGACCGCGAGCGTGGAGTCAAACGCGTCGCGCAGAGCGGGATCGGCGCGCGCTACGATCGGCGTCAGGGCGGAGTGCCAATCGTGAGCGTGCAGCACGTCGGGCCGGATGAAGCGCGCGGCAGCAAGCGCGGCCGCGCGGCTGAACATCACGTACCGATGAAGATTGTCGGGGTAATCCGTGCCGCGCTCACCATACACTCCCGCCCGATCGAAACAGGCCGGCTGCTTGATGAGATAGAGCGGCACGCCATCGCGGCCCTCGGCGCGGAGCAGGTCGAAACGCTCGGAGGAGTCGCCCATCGGGACCACGAGGTTTTCCGCAACGGTGGATGTTTCAAGCGCGTCGAGGATGCTGCGGTAGCCGGGCAGGATCACCGTCGGCTCCGCGCCGCATTGCTTGAAAGCCGCAGGCAGTGCGCCGATCACATCCGCGAGTCCGCCCGCCTTGGCCCACGGCGTGATCTCGGCGGCGACAATTGCGATCTTCACTTCACGACCTCGGCAGTCCTTTGGCCGCTCTTTCGCCGGAGGATGAGCGAGAGCTCAGAGGGAAGCGCGAAGCGAACGGCGACGGGTTGAGAATCAAGCTCGCCTTGCCGACCTCGAACCCCGCCGCCTTGGTCACCGCGCGGGAGCGATCTCCAGGTGCCCGTGACAGTGTTCCGAGGCGATACGCTAGTTCAATACGGTACGCTCGGCGCCCGCCGGCGCCGCGTCTGGAAGCGGCTCGGCTCCGTCGCGCAACGCGTGGCGCAGGACCTCGTCGACGGTATCGACGAACACGAATTCCATCTCTTTGCGTGCTTCTTCGGGAATATCCTCGAGGTCGTTCTCGTTGCGACGCGGCAGGATCACGGTTTTGATGCCCGCGCGCCGCGCGGCCAGCACTTTCTCTTTGATCCCGCCGACCGGCAATACCTTGCCGCGCAGCGTGATCTCCCCGGTCATCGCGACCTCGGAACGCACCGGCCGACCGCTCAGCAGCGAGGCCAGCGAGGCGGCGATCGTCACGCCGGCGGACGGCCCGTCTTTAGGGATGGCGCCTGCCGGGACGTGGATATGCAGGTCCGATTTTTCGAAGAAATCCGCCGCGATGCCGAGTTGTCCGACGCGCGATCGCACGTAGGAGAGCGCGGCCTGCGCCGATTCCTTCATTACGTCGCCCAGCGAGCCCGTGATGGTGACGCCCTTCTGCCCGTTCATCCGGGTGCTCTCGATGAACAGGATGTCGCCGCCGTTAGGTGTCCAGGCGAGGCCGGTTGCGACACCGGGTTCCTGGGTGCGCTCGGCCGCTTCCGAAAAGAACCTGCGCGGGCCGAGAAAACGATGCAGCATGTCGATGGTGACGCGTTCGGGAGCGGTCTCGCCTTCGGTGATTGAACGCGCGATTTTGCGGCATACGCGGCCGATCTCGCGCTCGAGATTGCGCAGGCCCGCTTCACGCGTATAGCTGCGGATGATTTCGGACACCGCGTCCTGGGCGAATTCGATCTTGAGATTGCCGAGGCCATTCTCGCCGATCTGCTTGGGCACCAGGTGGCGTTCGGCGATTTGGAGTTTTTCTTCTTCGGTGTAACCGGGCAGTTCCAGCACTTCCATCCTATCGCGCAACGCGGGCGGAATCGGATCGAGAACGTTGGCGGTGGTCAGAAACAACACTTTGGAGAGATCGAACGGCACGTCGAGATAATGATCGACGAAGGCGTTGTTCTGCTCGGGATCGAGCACTTCGAGCAGGGCCGAGGCCGGATCGCCGCGGAAATCCGCGCCGAGCTTGTCGACTTCGTCAAGGATGACCAGCGGATTGTTGGACCCGGCGTTGCGCAGTCCCTGGATCATGCGGCCGGGTAACGATCCGATGTAGGTTCGGCGATGGCCCCGTATCTCGGCCTCGTCGCGGATGCCGCCGAGCGACAGCCGCACGAACTTCCGCCCCAATGCGCGCGCGATCGAGCGGCCGAGCGAGGTTTTGCCGGTCCCCGGCGGCCCGACGAAACACAGGATCGGTCCCTTGGTGTCGCTTTTGAGTTTGCGTACGGCAAGGAATTCGAGGATCCGTTCCTTGACCTTCTCGAGATCGAAATGGTCGTCGTCGAGCACCGAACGCGCGTGCTTGATGTCAAGATTGTCCTCGGTCGAAACCGACCAGGGCACGCTGACGAGCCAATCCAGATATGTTCGGACGACCGTATGCTCGGCCGATTCGGGCGGGATCATCTTGAGCCGATCCAGCTCCTTGTCGGCCGCCTTGCGCGCGTCCTCGGGCATCTTGGCCGCCTCGATTTTCTTCTCGAGGTCTTCGATCTCGGAGGATCGCGCGTCGCCCTCGCCAAGCTCTTTCTGAATCGCCTTGAGCTGTTGGCGCAGGTAATACTCGCGCTGATTCTTGTTCAGCTCGGTCTGGACTTGCGACTGAATCTTGTGGCCCAGTTCGAGCAACTCGATCTCGCGCCCCAGGATGACGATGAGCTTTTCGAGCCGCGCGCGCACGTCGTTGGTCGACAGCAGATCCTGCGACTCTTCGACCGCGATCTTCAGATAAGAGGCGACCATATCGGTGAGGCGGGCCGGCTCGCGCACCTGCATCGCCATCACCTGCAGCTCGTCGGGCAGATAGGGCACAAGTGATACGAACTTGGAAAACTGACTCACCAGATGAGCCTGCAGGGCGTCGAGTTCCTTGTCGCCTTCGACGGCCTCGGCCAGGCGTCGCACGTTGGCACGGAAATACGGCTCGGATTGAACGAAATCGAGCAGATCGATTCGTGCGATGCCCTGCACCAGCACCCGGACACTATGGTCCGGATACTTGAGCATCTTGAGAATCCTCACCGCCGTGCCACGCGGGAACAATCCGTCCGGCGCGGGATTCTCCTCTTCGGGATTTTTCTGCGCCGACAACCCGATTACACGCGACGCCTGCCCAACGTCCTCGATCAGCTTGAGCGACGCCGGACGGGAAACCAGGAAGGGATGAATCTGGTTAGGAAAAATTACGATGCCGCGCAACGGCAGAACCGGCAAAATATCGGGGACCTCGACCTTGCTTAGGTCCTCTTCGATGTCGAAGCGCTTTTCGCCTTTGGCTTTATCAGATTTTTCTGCCATAGATGCTGAGCCGCCTCCCCAGTAGCAGCCGAGAGCCGCCGGCGCTTTCACCGTCGCGATCGATTAACGTAATATACGCCCTGCGGGCAGACAAGCTCGGCTTCACTGTCCTAGAACCTAGCCACGATTGTTGTGGCGCGCCAACTATCGAGACAAAAGCTTGGCAAAGCATCAGTTCGAGAAAGTTTTCACGGTTGAGGAAGCCAACGCACTAATCCCGCGCATGGAAATTCTTGTGCGCGGGCTGCAGGTCGAGGCTGACGCTTTACGTGAGCGAATCCGTGAACTAGCCCGCCACCACGACTCCTCCATCGCCGGGATGCCGCTCCCCGATTTGGTCGAGCGCTATCCGCAGCTCAAGGAAAACGCCACCCGGATGGCTGAGATGGCCGGACAGGTCGAAGGCCTCGGATGTTTCCTGAAAGACATCGATCAGGGGCTGGTCGATTTTCCGTACGAAATCGAAGACGACGTGGTGTTTTTGTGTTGGCAGTCCGGTGAGCGCCAGATCATCGCCTGGCACTCCATCGATTCAGGATTCTCCGACCGCCGGCCGCTGCCCGGTGTGAATAAGCCGTACCTGAATTGATCGTCCCGATCTTTTCGCCGCGAGGGCCGGAGGCGAAGACCCGATGCTAGCCGTACTGTTCGTATATTTGCTGAGCCTGGTCTGCTGGCTGGGCGGGATGGTGTTTTTCAGCGCGCTGTTCGCGCCGTTGGTGTTCAAGGTACTTCCCCTGGCGGAAGCGGGCAAACTGCAAGCCGCGCTGTTTCCCCGCTACTACGTGCTCGGTTACATTTGCGGTGCGATCGGAGTGGCCGCGGCGATCTATTTATGCGCGACGCGGACGCCGCGAATGTGGTGGGCGGTCGCTACGCTGACGCTGCTGATCGCATTGGGACTGACAATTTATGCCGGCGCCGTGGTGCGGCCACGGGTTGACGAGATTCGCACCGTCGTCGAGGAGACGAATCCCGATCCCGCGCGCCGTGCCGAATTCGACCGGCTGCATCATCTTTCCGTCGTACTCAACGGCGCGGTGATGTTGCTCAACCTGGGAGCGCTGTTCGCAAGCGCGGCCGCGCTGACTTACCCTCGCTGACTTACCCGCGCCTGGCCTACGATGGATAATGGCTCTCGCGGGGATGACGGCAATCACGGATAGCGATCACGGAAAGCATGATCACGGATGATGGCTCAGTTGGATAACGGCACAATCAAAGCGGTGGTGTTCGATCTCTTCGATACCCTGGTCAAGTGGGAACCGGATCGGCTACCGCTTTTGCACTGGCGCGAACGTTCGACCCATAGCACGCTTCCGTGGATATTGCCGTCGCTCGAAGAGCGGATGGGCCCGCGCTTCGAACTGGAGACGTTCCTCACCGTCTATCACGAGGTGATCGACGAGATTAACGCGGAACGCGAGCGCGAAGGCATCGAAATAACCTGCCAACAGCGCTTCGAGCGCACCCTGGAGCGCCTGGGCTACTCGGACCCGGCGGAGCGCGACCTTTTGGCATTCCATATCACGCGCGTTCACATGGACGGCGTGCGCAAGGTCACGTTCGCGCCGCCCGAGCGTTCGCAGGCCGTGCGCCGGTTGGCGCCGCATTTCCGCCTGGGCCTGCTCTCCAACTTCGACGACGCGCAATGCGGACGCGAAGTCCTGCTGGATACCGGTGTCGCCGATCTGTTCGAGGCGATAATAATCTCGGCCGAAGCCGGTCTGCGCAAACCCAACCCGCTTATCTACGAGCGCATCCTGGCGATGCTGCAAGTGGAGCCCGATGCGGTCCTGTTCGTCGGTGATACGCCGCGCGAAGACGTGCTGGGGCCGCGGCGCGCCGCGATGCGCGTGGCATGGGTGAACAAGCGCGGCATGCCGCTGCCCGACGGCATCCCGCAGCCGGATCTCATGGTCGCCGATATCGCCGAACTGCCCGCGTTGCTCGGATTGTGACGCGCGATGCAACGCCGTCCGGCAATTGCGGTCATTGGCGGCGGCGACGGCACAAGCGTTGAGGTGCTCGAACTTGCGCACAAAGTTGGATCTGAGATCGGCGCGCACGGCGCGACGCTCATTTGTGGCGGACGCGGCGGCGTGATGGAAGCGGCGGCGCGCGGAGCATCCGAGCGCGGCGCGCATACCATCGGCATCCTGCCGGGGTACGATCATGGCGCGGCGAATCCGCATATCGAGTTCGCCATCGCGACCGGGATGGGCGAGGCGCGCAATGCCGTCGTGATTGGCAGCGCCGACGCGGTAGTCGCGCTGGCCGGCGAGGGCGGCACTCTGAGTGAAATCGGATTTGCGCTCAAGATCGGCCGCCCTACGGTCGCGCTGCGCGCATGGCCGCAAATCGAAGGTATCGCGCACGCCGACGAACCGGAGACCGCCGTGGGTCAGGCAATTCGGATGGCGCGGCTGGCGGCGGCGCGCCAGGCGCGCAAAACGAAACGCGCGAGGCCGGCGGCTCAAGATCAAATGACCAATGTCGGGACCGGCGGCAAGGAGTGAAAGTGGAGGGGTGAAAAAGCAGGGCGGCGATGGTTGACGCGGGACATCCAGCGGTGCTGAGCGAACTCGAGCAGGGGCCGTTCTCGTCTGCGTTACGGCTCAAGATCGAAGCGCGCGGCGAGGGCGACGTGGCGGTGCGGATGCCTTTTGGCGAAAGCATCCTCAACGCCGGCGGCCCCGGCGTTCCGATTCACGGCGGCGCGATCGCGGCGCTGGCCGACGTTGCCGCCTGCGCCGCGGTCTGGACGATGCCGCAGACGAGCAGCAGCGCGACCATCTCGATGACCGTCAACTATGTCGCGCCCGCGGTGAAAACCGATCTTGTCGCGCGCGCCCGCGTGCGCCGCGCCGGCAAACGGATCGCCAGCATCGCGGTCGAAATCCGCGACCAGCAAGGCGCGTTGATCGCGGACGCGCTGGTCACGTACAAAATTGCCTGACCCGGCCTCGATACTCGCCGCGGTTCGCGCGGCCGCCGCGCCTTACGGGCTCAACCTGTGCGCCGCGATCCCGCTCGCACGCTATGACGCGGCGGTAAAGCCGGGTGCGCGTGCGTCGCTTATCGATCCGGCCGCGCGCTCGATCGTGGTTCTGGGCAACGGCGGTGGCGATTTCTGGGCGGCCTTCAAGCGGCACGCCGCGCGCAACCCCGGATGGCGCGAGCGCGAAAATCCGCTCGACGACTTCACCCGCGACGTGGTCGAACGCGAAGTCACCGTGCCGCTGCGCGATGCCGCGCTCCGCTACACGATCATTCATCCCTTCATGTCCAATGGGCCCACGCTCGATTTCGTCGCGCTCGGCAAAGCGGCGGAAATCGCCGGCCCGAGCATCCTCGGCGTGGTCGTGCATCCGAGATTCGGCCCGTGGATCGCATTTCGCGCGGCGTTGCTGCTCGATATCGAAGTCGAGGCGCCCGGCGAGGCGCGCGGCTTCGATCCGTGTCCCGGATGCGTTCCGCGCAGTTGCCTTAGCGCCTGCCCGGTCGGCGCGGTGAGTTTTCCCGCCGGATGGGACGTGCCGAAGTGTCTGACGCATCGGGTCGAGGTCGAGCCCGACTGCGCGGGACGATGCCACGCGCGGGCCGGATGCGTGATCGGTCCGGAGCATCGCTATCCCGACGACGAGCTCGCGTATCATCAGATGCGCGCGCTGCGCGCGATGCGCCCGTACTACGAAACGCAGATCAGGCCGAAGCCGCGCGGCTAGCGTGCCGTCCAACTAATAAGTTACGTACAAAAACGGGTCATCCTGAGCCGGCGAGCGACCGCGAGCCGTGTCGAGGATCTCGCGCGGCATCGGTCCGCCGCGTGGTTTTTTTCCACTGACTGACAGCAAAAAATCCAGACGGCAGGTGGCCGCGAAATTTAACAACTAGCGCCAATCATCCAGGATGTAATTGCCGGGGCGGTTGTAGGCCGGCTCGTTGGGACTCTGCATCACTACGCCGATTCGCTCGGCCCTTAAGCCATGCGCCGCGAGCCTGCGATACGCGTGCTCGCGCGAGAAGTTGATGCTCGCGCGCAGTTGATGCGCCCCGGCGCCCATCGCGAGCGTTTCGCAGGCGTCGAGCATCTCGTCGAAGTCGCGCTCAGCGCGTGCGCCCGGCCGCGCGGCCGCGAACTTGACCATGCATACGCCGCTGCCGGCCTCGGTCGCGCGCCCGATATGTGTAACGGCGAACCACGCGACCTTCGATCCGCGTCGCGCGAGGATCGTCTCGCCCAGCCGCAGTCTATCCACCGCCTCGATCTCGCGCCGCAGGTCGAGCCCGGCGAAGAACGAATCGGTAAGCTCGCGGCAGGCCGCCACCGTTTCGGTTTTCGCGCTCGCGGAAAGCTCCGAGAATTTTTCGTACTGGACCTGATGCTGACAGGGATGAAGCTCTTTTTGCATCACCGCGCTCAGGAACCGCGGCCAGAATCCGTAGCGCTGGTAGATCGCGATGTGCTTGGGGCTATCCGCAAAAGTGTAGAGCCCCCGATGGCGCACGCCCCAGCGATCCATCATCGCCATCGTGACCTCGATCAAGTGCTGCCCGACCTTTCGATCCCACAATTCCGGGCGCACCGATAGCGGACCGAAGAAGGCGAGGCTGCCCCATCGTACGGCGAAGTTCGATCCCGCCAGCCGTCCGTCACACTCCGCGGCCAGCGATCCCGCGGGATCGGAACGCCAGCGCGAGTGCGTATAGTCGGCGTCGTCCCACATCGCCGTCGGGTCCTTGAGCCCGAGGAAGGTCCCGAAGGCGACTCGCATGATGCGGTCGGCCTCGTCGAGATCGCTTTCGACCAGCGGCCGCACGAGGATATTCATGTGGATTTCAGCCGTCCGGAATTCTTCAGCCGCTCAGGGGTTTGATCGAAACCGCCGGCATTGCTGACGCGATTACTTAAGCCGTTTCGCCACTTCGGTCGCGAAGTAGCTAAGGATCATGTCGGCGCCCGCCCGCTTGATTGACGTGAGCACCTCCAATACCGCGCGATCCTCGTCGATCCATCCGTTGAGCCCCGCCGCCCGCAGCATCGAGTACTCGCCCGAGACGTTATAGGCGGCGACCGGGACGCGAAACTCGTGCTTGGCGCGGTAGATCAGGTCGAGATACGGGAGCGCCGGCTTGACCATCACGATGTCGGCGCCCTCGGCGAGATCGAGCGCTATCTCGCGCATCGCCTCGTCGCCGTTGGGCGGATCCATCTGGTAGGAACGGCGATCGCCGAATTGCGGCGCCGACTCGGCGGCCTCGCGAAACGGTCCGTAAAAGGCCGAGGCGAATTTGGCCGAGTAAGCCATGATCGGAACGTGCATGAAGCCGTTTTCGTCGAGCGTCCGCCGGATCGCCCCGACTCGTCCGTCCATCATGTCCGAGGGTCCGACCATGTCGGCGCCAGCGCGCGCGTGGGAAAGCGCCTCGCGCGAGAGCAGTTCGAGGGTCGCGTCGTTATCGACGTCGTTGCCGTGTACCACGCCGCAATGTCCGTGGTCGGTGTACTCGCACATGCAGACGTCGGTTATCACAGCGAGGCCGGGCACGTGCTCCTTGATTTCGCGAACCGCGCGCTGCACCTCGCCCTGGTCGTTCCAGGCCTCGGTACCGCCGGCATCCTTGCGCTGCGGGATCCCGAACAGGATGGTCGCCGGGACGCCGGCCGCATGCGTCTCGCGCGCAGCGCGCAGCACCTGGTCGACCGACATCTGCGCCACGCCGGGCATCGAGCTGATAGGACGCTTGACGTCGCGTCCGGGACACACGAAAAAGGGCTGGATAAGATCGTCGGGCGCAAGGCGCGTCTCTCGGATCATCCGGCGCAGCGTCTCGGTGCGACGAAGCCGCCGTGGGCGATTGATTGGAAACGCCATCGCTATACTTACCCCCTCAAGGGCGAACCTCGCGATATTCCGTCAATTATATTGATGAGACACGCGGGAACGAAACCCGCTCGCACGCCTTACTTGCCTCAGGCAGATTTTAGACCGTCAAACCAATTTAACCTGCCGTTAATCACTCGATAATTCCGGCAAACAGGAAGCGTGCTATCTCCGAACCACGCGATCTTTAGGAAGTGCGGACGAACTGCGGACTTCCGCGCCCCAAAACCGCGAGCGAACGACTCGAAACGAAACTATCACTGGCCCGAAACACTGCCGTAACAATTATTTGGGCGAAATGGAGGCTGGCGGCGTGTATTTTCACCCGGCCTTCCTCCGAATGAGGGGAGATCTATGAGGATTGTGCGAAACGTACTGGTGCCGGTCGTCCTGTTGTTGATCGGCGTGGGGCTCGTAACTTTCGGGAGCCGTAACGGGCCCGGACTTGGCTCTGGCCTGGCGACTGTCGCCGCGGACGCGATCACCTTGCAGGGCACTGGCGCGACATTCCCGGCCCCGCTCTATCAGAAGTGGTTCACCGAATATAATAAGGCGCATCCTGACGTTCAGATTAACTATCAGGCGCTGGGTAGTGGCGCGGGGATAAAACAGTTCCAGCAAAACCTGGTCGACTTCGGGGCTAGCGACGCCGCGATGACCGACGAGGAAATGGCCGCGGTCAAAGACGGCGTCGTACTGCTGCCGATGACCGCCGGCGCAATCGTGCTCGCCTACAATCTGCCCGACGGGCCGACCGAGCTTAAGCTCTCGCGCGAGGCGTACGTGGGAATCTTCCTCGGCAAGATCACCCAGTGGAATGACCCGGTCATTGCCAAGGCCAATCCAGGAGCCAAACTGCCGGATACCAAGATAACCGTCGTGGTGCGGTCTGACGGAAGCGGAACCACCTTTGTCTTCACCTCGCACTTGAGCGCCATCAGCGACGCATGGAAGAACGGACCGGGCGCGGGCAAGTCGATCAACTTTCCGACCGCCGTGGCGGGCAAGGGTAACCCCGGCGTAACCGCGCTGATCAAGGAGACTCCGGGATCGATCGGCTATGTCGAGTACGGCTACGCGGTCCAGACCAAGATGCCGATGGCGACGCTCGAGAACAAGAGCGGCCACTACGTAAAGGCGAGTCTCGCGACCGGCGCAAGTGCCCTGGCGAGCGTCCGTTTGCCGGCCAATCTGCGCGCATGGATCACCGATCCGACGGGCGCCGAGTCGTATCCAATCGTCACTTACACCTGGCTGCTCTGCTACAAAAAATACAAAGATCCGAAAACCGCCGCGACTCTCAAGTCGGTAATTCAATACGGTCTGACCCAGGGCCAGTCGTTCAGCGTTCAACTTGGTTACATTCCGCTGCCCGCGAATGTCGTAAGCGCGGTCAGCAAGGCGCTCAAGCAGATTTCATGAGTCGAAGCGAGCTTGGAGCGGCACGGCAGATCCTCGACCCGGGGGCGCATCCGGGAGATGAAATGGTAGCGCCCGGCAGGGTGGACATTTCCCGGCCTCCGTCGGCGATCGAGATCGCGGCGGATCGCATCTTCCGCCGCTCCACGCTCGCCGTCGCATGGTTCACGATCATTCTGGTTTTCTGGGTCGTCTTCAGCATCGGCAGGCAGGCGATGCCGTCGCTGCACGCGTATGGACTGGGGTTTCTCACCGGAACCACCTGGGACCCCAATCGCGCGCAGTTCGGAATTCTGCCGGCGATCGTGGGCACCTTGTATAGTTCGATTCTCGGACTGGTTATTGGAACGTTCTTTGGTCTGGCTATTGCGATTTTCCTGAGCGAACGCTTTCTGTCCTCCGGACTGGATAAAGTGCTGGCTTTTCTGCGGCTGTCGGAGAACTCGTGGTTGAGCCCGTTGCCCGGCCGGATCGAGAATGTGTTGAAGATAACCGTCGAGTTGCTCGCGGCGATCCCGAGCGTCGTTTACGGGCTGTGGGGAATCTTTGTCGTGATTCCATTTATTCGCCCGCCCGCGAACTGGCTACACGCGCATCTCGGATGGATTCCGATCTTCGGTACCGGCCTGAGCGGGCCGGGGCTGCTGCCGGCCTCGCTCGTCCTGGCAATCATGGTGCTGCCGACGATCTCGGCAATCTCGCGCGACGCGCTGGTCGCAGTGCCGCCCAAACTGCGGGAGGCCGCCTTCGGTATGGGCGCTACGCGCTGGGAGGCAATCCTGGCGATTTTCGTGCCGACCGCGGCGACCGGAATTTTTGGCGCGATCATCCTGGGGTTTGGCCGCGCGTTGGGCGAAACGATGGCGCTCGCGATGCTGGCGGGTAACGCCAACATAATCAGTTGGTCGCTTTTTTCGCCGGCCAATACACTGGCCGCGCTGCTCGCAAATCATTTTCCCGAAGCCGACAAGATCGAGGTTGGCGCACTGATGTATGCCGCGCTGGTGCTGCTGGCGATCACGCTGATCGTTAACATAATCGGTACCCTGATCCTTCAGCGCGCCGAGGCGGGCCTGAGGGGGCTGCGTTAATGGCGGAGCCAATTCAGCCCTCGGCTGTGGTGACCGAGCTTGACCCCGAGAGTTTGCAAAGCCTCGAACGCTCGTTGCGCCGGCCGCGCACGCTTTTCAGCTACCTGATGAGTATAGTCACGGGCGGGGCGACTATCGCGGCGCTATTCCCATTGTTTTCGGTACTTTATCTTTTGATCGTGCGGGGTTTGGCGTCGCTCAACATGGGTACTTTGCGCGAGCTTCCGCCCGCGGCGATGGAGGCGGGCGGCGGGTTTGGCAACGCAATTGTGGGTACTTTTGTGATCGTTGCCATAGCCACCGTGCTTAGCGTACCGTTAGGAGTTCTGGCGGCGATCTATATCACCGAATTCGGCCCAGACACGCGAACCGCCTCGGCGGTGCGTTTTGCGGCCAAGGTGCTGACCGGTCTGCCGTCGATTCTGGCGGGGGTCTTTGCGTTCGCGGTCGTAGTGGTGCTGACGGGACAGTTCTCCGCTCCCGCGGGAGGAGTCGCGCTGGCGCTTCTGATGCTGCCGACGGTTCTGCTTACCGCCGAGGAAGCGATCAAGCGGGTTCCGTCGAGGATGCGCGAAGCGGCAATTGGAATGGGCGCGACGCCGACTCAAGTAGTGACAAAAGTAATCGTACCGACTGCCGCGCCCGCAATGCTGACGGGCGTGATGCTCGCGGTGGCGCGCGCCGCTGGCGAAACGGCCCCGCTGCTGTTCACCGCGCTGTTCAGTAATTTCTGGATGAGCCGGACGACGCCCAATTTTCTGCCCAAGACTGCCGGCGATCTGATGAAGCCGACCGCTTCGCTCGCGGTCATGATATACAATTTTTCCGGCTCGCCATTCGAAAATCAGATAGCACTTGCGTGGACCGCGGCGCTGGTGCTGGTGGCGATAGTGCTGGTATTCAACGTGGCCGGCCAGGCCCTGGCCGGACGATCCTCTGACTAGTCAATGGAGACGGGCATGCCCCTTACACCGGAACTGACCAACGGACACGGAAATGGCGCGGCCGACGAACCGCCGTTAAACGATACTCTGATCGACTGTAATATCTCTGACCTTCATTACGGCAAGTTCAAAGCCGTCCGCGACGTGGCGCTGAAAGTAAAGAAGGGGACCATCACCGCTTTCATCGGCCCTTCGGGATGCGGCAAGAGCACCGTGTTGCGCTGCCTCAACCGGATGAACGACTTGGTGCGCGGGTTTCGCCTCAGGGGACATATCATTTTCCGCGGCCAGGATATCTACGCTTCCAAGGTCGATCCGGTCGCCGTGCGCCGGCATATCGGGATGGTATTTCAGCAGCCCAATCCGTTCGCGATGAGTATCTTCAGGAACGTCGCCTTCGGACTGCGTTTGAACCGCTACAAGGGTCCTGTCGACGACAAGGTCGAGGCCGCTCTGCGCCAGGCCGCGCTGTGGGACGAGGTCAAGGACAAGTTGCGCACGAGCGCGCTCGCGCTCTCGGGAGGACAGCAGCAGCGGCTGTGCATCGCGCGGGCCGTCGCCACCGAACCCGCGGTGCTGCTGATGGACGAACCGTGCTCGGCGCTCGATCCGATAGCGACGCGCCGGATCGAAGAGCTGATGACCGAGCTCAAGAAAAAATACACTATCGCGATCGTTACCCACAACCTTCAGCAGGCCAAGCGGGTCGCTGACACGACTGCGTTTCTATATGTAGACACTTCGGCCGGCGGGCGTACTGGCTACATGGTCGAGTACGGACCGACCCAGGGGATTTTCGAAAACCCCAGAGAACAGCATACCAAGGAATATATCCGCGGCGAATTTAGTTAGGTCGATCCGGGTTTGGATAGCGCATCGCATCCGCAGGATGCGGCCGCTATCCCCGCATTTATCGCGAGTCTCGTTACCCAGGCGGCAGCGCGGCTGGGAAAGCCGATTTTCGTCTGATATCATACCTGAGACTGTTCGCGGAACGGACATAAGCGGCGCCCGCGCATCCGCAGTTGAACCAGATGCGCCAAGGATCCAATGGCTGATTTTGAGTACGACCTGGTGGTTATCGGTTCGGGCCCCGCGGGTCATCATGCGGCGATTCAGGCGGCCAAGCTGCGCAAACGCGTCCTGATGGTCGAGCGCAAAGAGATCGTCGGCGGAATCTGCATCAATATCGGCACGATTCCGAGCAAGACGATGCGCGAGGCGATTCTCTACCTTTCGGGCTATCGCGAACATGCCCTATATGGCGAATCCTACCGGCTCAAGGAAAAAATCACGCTCCGCGATCTGCTCCTTCGGGTGGAGCCCGTGGTGCGCCACGAGATCGACGTCACGCGCAACCAGTTGATGCGCAATGGCGTCGAACTGGTGCACGGCGCCGCTTCCTTTGTCGATCCGCACACCCTGCGCCTGGCCTTTCCCCACGGGACCGGCAGCCGCCGGGTAACCACCGACAAGGTCGTGATAGCCGTCGGCACGCAGGCCACGCGCGATCCGCAGATGCCGATGGACGGCCACAGCGTCTTTTCCAGCGACGATATCCTGGACATGGAAGAGTTGCCCCAGACCCTGACCGTGATCGGGGCGGGGGTTATCGGATGCGAGTACGCGAGCATGTTCGCGGCGGTCGGCGTTCGCGTGACGCTGGTCGACAAGCGTCCGCGCCTGCTGCCCTTCGTGGACGGCGAACTGATCGAGGCGCTGAGCTACCACTTGCGCGAGCGGCGCGTGATGCTGCGCCTGGGAGAAGAGGTGGACCGCGTCGAAGTGATCGAGGACACGGCCGGCCGCCGCGTCCGGACCGTGCTGAAAAGCGCCAAGCAAATCGTGAGCGACAAGGTGCTGTGCAGCGTCGGACGGACCGGCGCGACCTCGGATCTGAACCTCGAAGCCGCCGGCGTGGTCGCCGACGATCGGGGCCGCATCCGGGTCAACGAGTGTTTCCAGACTTCGACGCCCTCGATCTACGCGGCGGGCGACGTGGTCGGGTTTCCCAGCCTGGCTTCCGCGTCGAAGGAGCAGGGGCGGCTCGCCTCGTGCAGCGCTTTCGGGGTCGAGGCGACGCAGGTTCGCGCGCTGTTTCCCTACGGAATCTATACTATCCCCGAAATGTCATTTGTCGGACTCAACGAGGAAGAGCTGACGGAACAGGGCGTCCCCTATGAGACCGGCAGAGCGCCGTATCGCGAGATCGCGCGCGGCCGGATCGTCGGCGACAGTATCGGTTTCGTCAAGATGCTATTCCATCGGGACACGCGCGAGTTGCTGGGTGTACATATAATCGGCGAAGGGGCGGTCGAGTTGATTCACATTGGACAGGCGGTGCTCTCGCTGGGCGGCCAGATTGACTACTTCATCGACACGGTATTCAACTACCCGACGCTCGCCGAGTGCTACAAGAATGCCGCGTTCGATGGAATCAACCGCCTGCGGCTCGAGCCGGGATCTATCTGAGACTCTAGTACGGCCGCGAGGCGATTATCTCAGGCCGGCTTTTTGGGCGCCGGCGGGATTCCAGCTTCAAGCTCGAGCGGCAGCTCAAACCTGATCGCCTGCGGCGGCTCACAGACCGTGTCGCTGCAAGCCTGGAATCGCAATGCACCGGCTATCTTATACGGCCCCGGAGCGATCGTCTTGCCGAAGGGTTCCATGAATTTCGCCGGCATCGGCGGGCTCCATTTGATCCCTAGCCTGCCGGTTGCGCGAACCTCACCTTCGTACACCGGCAGCGTTTCGCCCAGCGCCTTGAGCAGCATCGGCTTCGCAGCCGGCAATTCGATCAATTGTTCGCCGACGATCGGACTCTCGAAAATCAATTCGGTCGCTCGATAGTTAGCGGGTAGCGGCGAGCCATAGATGTGCCATCCCGGTTTCAACCGGATGCTCAGCGCGGTTGCCAGTTCCTGCCCAGGGAAGCATCGATCGGCCGACAGCGACACGGTCGCGTTGAATGCTCCGGCGTCGATTTCAACCGAGTTCGCTGCGACGGCGTCCTTCGCGTTGCGCAGTGCGAGCGCGGTTGCCGAGGCGCGATGCTCATAGCTGGGGAGGAATAGTTTGTCGCGTACCGTCCCGTCGGGCGCAAGCAGGTAATCACCCGGGAACGGCATCCCGTACATCATCTTGTGATCTTCGGGGATGTTGGTGTTGAAAATTCCGAACGCACGAATGACCTTGCTGCCGGCGTCCGAGAGCAGCGGATAGTCAATCTTGTAGGCCGCGCCGAAGGCGGCGAGAATTTCGCGCGAGTCGTAGGTGATCGACGCGGCGTGGTAGCCGGCGGCCTTCAGCAGCTCCAGTGACTGTTGCAGCTCGACGAGCTGGTTGCGGCAGTACGGTCACCAATCGGCGCTGCGGCTGAAGACCAGCAGCAGGCCGTTGGGTCCCGACAGGTCTTTCAGCGTGCGGGGTTTGCCGTGCTGGTCGGGCAGGCTGAAATCGGGAACCCGCTCGCCGATTTCCGGCCCGGTGCGATAGCCGTCGTTCTGGGCGGCTACGAACCGTCCCCATTCTTCGGAGGTGATGTCGCCTCCGCCGCCGCCAAATTTGCGAACCACGCCGTGCAGAATGTCAGCCTTGGCTTTCGCGTCCATGATTTCCCATTCTCGCAGAGCGCGGGGTTTTTCGCCAGCACCCGAAAGTCGGTCATCGGCGAACTGCTCGACGCAACGCTTAGCTATTCGACGTCGGCCAGGAAGTAATCCCGGATCGCGGCGATCAGCGCGGGAATCGTATACTCACTCGGCTGGGCGACCACTTGAAGGCCGGCCGCGCGCGCGGTCTCGGCGGTTATCGGCCCGATAGCCGCAGCCTTGAGTCCGCGGGCGACGGCGGCCCCCACCATCTCGCAGAAATTCGTCACCGTGCTGGAGCTGGTGAGCGCGACCAGGTCGATCGCGCCCGCCGCCGCCATCTCGCGCACACGATCGATCGGCGCGTCCGCGGGCTTCACCGTTTTGTAGACCGGCGCGACGATGACTTCGCGTGCGCCCGCCGCGATCAGCATCTCCGGCAACACTTCGCGCGCGACCTGGGCGCGGGGAATCAGGATCCGCGCATCGCGGATTCGCTCGGCGCCGATTGCGTCGATAATCGCCTCGGCCCGATACTCGGCGGGAATCGCGGTGGCCGCCAGCGCATGCGCGGTCAGGCGCGCGGCGGTGGCGGGGCCGATCGCGCCGAGCTTGGCGCTCCCGAGGGCCCGCGGGTCGACGCCGCGCGTGCTCATCCGCTCGAGCGTCCGCTCGACGCCGGTTGCGCTGGTGAAGATCACCCAATCGAAAGAGGCCACGCGCTCGAGCGCCGCGTCGATCGCGGCGTAGCTATCGGGCGCGACGGTCTCGATGGTTGGAAACTCCGTCACTTCGGCGCCGAGTTCGCGCAAGCCGGCGGCGAACGAGCCGCCGGCCTCGCGCGCCCGCGTGATGATGATTCGGCGTCCGCGAAGTGGCGTCGAGCCCGCCTTCGTAGCCGCCGCGGCGGGCGCGCTATCGCCGTCGATGAGCGCGCCCGCGCCGCCCGCGAGCATCCGTTCCGCCAGCCGCGCGCCGAGCGTGGCGGCCCGCGCCAGGGAGGCGTCGGCCGCGTCGCCGTCGCCGGCCACTTTGCCGGAGATTTCGTCGACCATGTGACGGGCGCCGTCGAGACTGAAGACCAGTGCGCGGATGCCAAGTGTGACCGCGTCGAGCCTCGCGAACACGCCGACGGGCGAAACGCACGAGGCGCCGAGCGCGGCGAGGAAGCCGCGTTCGGCGGCGGCCTCCTGATGGGCCCGCAAATCGTCGAGGGCTGCGACCGCGGCCTGGAGTTCCGCCGAGCCGCCAACCGGCCGGTCCGCGAGCGACTCGATACAGAGCGCTCCCTGGCCGCCGCATGGGACAAAATCGTTCTCGTCGAGCGCCACGAGTGCGAAATCCGCGGCGCCGGCGCCGTGGTCGAGCCGCGTCAGTCCCGCCATCGCGAGGATGATCGCGTCGAAGTCGCCCGCGGCAAGGCGCGCGACCCGCGTGTCGACGTTGCCGCGCAGCGCTACAATTTGTAGATCGGGACGCAGGCGCAGCGCTTCGAAGCGCCGGCGCACCGACGAGGTGCCGAGCCGTGCGTCGCGCGGGAGCGCGGCGATCGATTCGCCGGCGCGCGAGAGCAGCGCGTCGCGCGGATCGGCGCGCTCGGGCACCGCGGCGATACGAAAGCCGGCGGCGAGCTGAGCCGGCAGATCCTTCATCGAATGCACCGCCAGGTCGATACGGCCGTCGCCGAGCGCCTGCTCCAGTTCCTTGATGAACAGCCCTTTGCCGCCGACCTCGGCCAGCGCGGCCGTGGCCATCCGGTCACCGCTCGTGCGGATCGGGACGATCTCGATGGTCACCGATGGGATGAGCGCCGCGAGCTTGTGCCGCACCAGCTTGGCCTGCGCGAGCGCGAGCCTGCTGGGACGCGAACCGATACGAAGTAAGGCGCTCATTGTCCAGGTCTTGTTCGATGGGTCGGGAGGCGGCTGAGGATCAGGGTTCCTCGTCGTCGTCGGAGTCGAAGTCCAGCTCGAAGCCGAGGTCGGCGGTGGTGCCGGCAAGCGCCGGTATTTCGGGCGAGAGCTCACCACACAGGAGACGGCGCGCAATCTCGGCGGTATACGCGGGGTCGGGCGACCCGGCGCCCGTGCTGCGCAGGCCGGCCAGGACGCGATGGAGCAGCTTGTTGACCAGCGTGCGCGTGAGCGCTTCGATCCGCTGACGCTCGGCCGGCTCCAGGCCGGCAAGCCATGCGCGATGGCGTTCGAGTTCGCTGTCGCGCAGTTGTTCGATACTCACCCGGATGTCCTTGATCGCGGGGACCAGGTCCAGCCCGTCCATCCATCGCATGAATGACGCGAGCGCTTCGGCAACGATAGCCTCGGCCTTGTCGGCCTCGCGCGCGCGCTCGCCCACCGACTCGGCCACCACCGCGCCGAGGTCGTCGATATCGTAAAGATAGACGTTCTCCATCGCATTTAGCTGTTCGTCGAAATTGCGCGGTACCCCCAAGTCGATGAGGAAGATCGGACGGTAGCGCCGCTCGCGCAGGATGGCCTCGAAATCGTTGGGCTCGAGCACCGGCCGCGCGGCCGAGAGCGATCCGATCACGATGTCGGCGATTTTGAGGTATGGACGATGGTTCTCGAAGGGGACGGCGGTGCCGCCCAGAGTACGCGCCAGCGCGACCGCGTGATCGAAGGTGCGGCTCGTTACCAGCAGGGTCTCGGCGCCGATCGCGTGGAGCTGGCGCGCGGTCAGTTCGGCCATCTGGCCCGCCCCCATGAGCATCACCGTTTTGTCGCTGAGCGTATCGAATATCTGTCCGGCGAGCCGCACTGCGGCCGAACTTACCGACACCGAGCCGCGGCCGATAAGCGTCGCCTTGCGCACCCGCTTGGCGACCGAAAAGGCTCGATGAAAGGCACGATGCAGCACCAGCCCGGCCGTGCCCGCCTCGGCGGCGTAACCGTACGACAACTTGAGCTGGCCGAGGATTTGCGGCTCGCCGACCACCATCGAGTCGAGACTGGCGCCGACGCGAAACAGATGATGCACCGCGTCGCGGCCCTCGAAGCGATAGAGCGCGCCGGCGAACAGCGCGGCGTCGACCTCGCGGTCGGCGGCGAGAAAGCTGACCACTTCGTCGATAGCGCGGGCTGGGTCCTTGGCCACGCCGACGATCTCGACGCGGTTGCAAGTCGAAATCAGCGCGGCCTCGGCCAGCGCCGGCGACCGATCCTTGAGCCGCCCGAGCGTCGCGACAATTTCGCCGTCGCCATAGGCCAACCGCTCGCGGACCGCGACCGGGGCCGTGCGATGGTTGATGCCGGCGATAAGAAGCTTTTCGTCCATCCTGTCCGCAAGTGCGCTTGTCGCGCCTTAACCGAAACTCCCCCCGTGCTTGCCTGGAAAGAGCAGACTCACGCTCAAGAACGAGCCTAACAATACAGTAAAAACCGCCAGAGTCAGCGCCGCGGCCCGCCGCCCACGCCATCCGGCCGCTATCCGCGACTCCAATAGCCCCGCGTACAGCAGCCAGGTTATCAGCGACCACGATTCCTGCGGCTCCCACGACCAGAAATGGCCCCAGGTCGCCTCGGCCCACAGCGCGCCGCTGACGATCGCCAGCGACAGCATCACGAAGCCCCACTCCAGCAGGCGATAGTTGATCCGGTCGAGCTTCTCCAGACTCGGCATCGTCTGCCCCACAGGCGTCATCGGCCGCTTCGCCTTCAGGCGCGACTCGAACACCAGGTAGGCGAGGCTTACGCCGGCCGCTACCACGAAGAGCGCATCGCCCAGAAACGCCAGCGTCACATGGACGGGCAGCCACGCGCTGCGCAAACTCTCGGGGATAACCAGGCGGCCGCGACGCATAAGTAGCATCGCCGCGCCCACCGCGGCCAGAACGCCCGGCGCTACGAAAGCCCCCAACACCTGCATCCGCATCCGGGAGATGAGGATGAAACTAACGATCGCCGTCAGCCAGGCCAGAAAGGACAAAGATTGGGCGAAATTGGTGACCGGAATGTTGCCTGCCTTGAGGGCGCCAATCACCAGGTCCAGCGTATGGAACAACACCGCCGCGCCCAGCAACGGCACCGCCTGCTCGGTCCAGCGCGGACGGTTGGCGGTCCGCCCAGCCACGAATCCCGCGGCTGAGAGCGCGTAACATACCAGGGCGGGCGGAAGCCAAATCGTGTCCATACTGACGATGCGCCGGCAAGCGCGCGATGATTGTATTACACCTGCCTCGAACGAGACAGCGAGCCGCCGCCGGCGTTAGACTGGAGCGATAAGGCAAAAGAGGGAGCGATGAAAGGTACCGAGGCAAGGAGGTCGTCGAACCTGCGAGCGGTGAATCGGACGCGCGCGACCGTGCTCTGCGAGCGCCTCGAAGAAGCCGGGGGAATGGCGGGCAGGAGCCGCGGCCTGCTCGGCCGCGTCGGGATCGAGGCGCAAGCGGGGATGCTCTTTGAGGCGGGACGTCTCGAACCCTTCATGTGTATGCACATGATGTTCATGCGCTTCGCTATCGACATCGTGTTCTTGAATCGGCAGGACAGGGCGGTCCGAATCGACCGCAACTTGCGTCCGTGGCGCATCTCTTCGATCGTATGGGGCGCGCGCAAGGCGCTGGAACTCCCGGCCGGATCGGCGGCGCGCAGTCAAACCGAGGTTGGCGACCAAATCATCTTCGAGCGATCGTAAACGGGGTCAGCAGCAGCGTCCGCGGCCGCTCCAATTCGCCTCACCAGGTGGGGCTATTCGCCACGTGAATTGTCGCGGATCGGATTCGTCCAACTGTTACGGATTCGGTGCCGTAAACCTGTTACGAACAAATCTCGTCGGGTCGCTCAAAAGTCATTCTCACTGAAGACGAAAACGGTCAAAAAGATGAGAAAGACGATCCCTTTTCACTAGACATTTCTGATATCGGAATATTTCGTGCCCCGCGGGAAGCGTGGGCGAGGGACGGCGCCGGAGGCCCGAGGATTGGCGCTATCAACTCAGGAATAATTTGGATCGTCGGTTGCTAGCCGATCTTTCACTGTACGGATGGTAGGCGACCAGATTCGTTCAGACTAAGAGTGACGCTTGGACACGCAATTGGCGCATTTCATCTTAAAGACTGTTCGATAATCTCTAAGAGAGGTTGAACTGCTTACGACGAAGATAGCACGATTAAAAGTTGTAAAAGCATAAACGGTCCTCGTAGGAGTCGATAACAATGCAGCTTCTGACGAAAATGTTTATTCGCGTCCGAGAGTCCGTGGTTCGCGAAACTCGCGGCCAGACGATGACGGAGTACGCCCTCATACTGGCGGCCGTCGCGGTCGTCGTCTACGGCACTTACAAGGCGCTCGGCAACAACATCACTTCGCTCGCCAACGGCGTCGATTCCTTGCTGACCAGCGCGTAAGAGGTAATGCGGTCTCCTCGCACGCTCGACTAACTAATTCGATGATATAGTGCCGGCGTGAAGAGTTCTGACGTGTCCGGACGAGGCTATACATCTCTGATGCTCAAAATTGCAATGCTCTTGCGCCAGCATCTTCAACGCCGTACTTTGTGAATGCCAAAAAGGGGTGGGTGGCGCGACATACACTTTCGAGGAACCTCCGGCGAGGCAGTCTCCTGGCGGAACCATCGCCGGCATTTTCCATGCTGCGCTCATTGATGGAGCTTGTGCTCCTTGCGGTTGCATGAAGTGCCTACCGCTTAATCATACATTCGAAATAACTAATGACCCAATTTCGGCGGTGAGTCGATGGTCGAATGCGCGCTAGTGCTATTAGTTAGTAACGATAGGGTCACGCTCGGATGAGCATGCGTCAGCGTGTGCCGAGCGGTTAGGAGAAACTTACGGCCCTGGTCCGGCCGCTGTTCCCGGGGGGGAGCTCAGGATGAGACGATCGCTGTTGTTCATGATGCTGGCCGGCGTTGCCGCGCTGGTTGCTGCGCTGGTCGTCTACTCGGCGCTGAAGAAGCGCGAGCAGGAAGTCCAGGAAGCGATGGCGCAATCGGTCAACATCGTGGTCGCCACGCATGATCTCCACATCGGCTCACAAATTGATCCAGGTTCGGTCAAGCTCACACGCTGGTCGCGTGACAGCGTGCCGCCGGGCGCCTTCACCGACACCGCGGCCGTGGTTGGCAAGTACGCCAAAACCCCGTTCGTAGAGAACGAACCGATTATCGGTGACCGCCTGTTCTCGGGGGTCAAGACAGCGGGCATGCTGCCGCTATTGATTCCGGCCGGGATGCGCGCGATGTCGGTTCCGGTCGATGAGGTGAGCGATATTGCCGGCTTCGTCCTGCCGGGCGCTCACATCGACATACTTGTCTCGATTGCCGATCAGTCCACTGGCGGTCAGCCATTTTCCAAGATTGTCCTGCAAAACGTCGAAGTGCTCGCCGTGGCGCAGGAGATAGAAGAGGCCAAGGACGAGCCCAAAGTGGTCAAGGTGGTGACCGTGCTGGTCACTCCGGAGGAGGCCGAACGGCTTACGCTGGCCAGCCACGACGGGGTCCTGCGTCTGGCGCTGCGCAACTACGATGACAAGAAAGTCGTGGTAACCGATGGGTCCAACGTCGGCAATATGCTGCGCGGTGGCGCGCCGCCCCCGATGATCGAGCCTCAGGCTATCGCTCTGCCGCCTCATATTGCCGCCCTTCCACGGCCTCGCACGGTTCAGGTCGAGATCCTGCGCGACGGGCATACCAGCGAATCGATTTCTTTCGTGCATGGCCGGGGCGCGCGGAATACGGAAGGCTTGAACCAAACGACGGTCGGCTCGGCCGGATCAGGCTTTGAGATGGCCGGAGTCGAAAACCGGACGCCCGCTCCTGGAGCGGCACCCCCTCTCGCCGCGCCACTTGCCGGTAGCGTTCCCTCGACGGCCGGCGCGCACGACAACGCCCACGTTCCAACGCCCAGCGCGGCGGGCTTCTCGGCAGATTCGGAAGGAGATTCGCCGTTCGCCGGGCCCGATGCAAAGACGATCGACGTACCGTAATCGGGGGATGCGATGATGCATCGAGCAGCAAAGAGAAAAGTGGGCTATCACGGCAAACTGATAGCCCTGACCATGGGCGCTTGCGGATTCGTTATCGCGAGTGCCGGGCCGGTGAGAGTTGCGTCGGCTGACTCGGCCGGCGCTGTCACCACTGCCGCGCCCTTCACGGCTGCCCTGCCAGCAACCGTCTCGCCTGCCGCGGCACCTCCGACGGCAGTGGCACAGGCGTCGACTCCCGGATCTTCGATGGTGCCGAATTCGATGACTCCGATAGTCGTCCCGAATTCAACCAGCGGCGACAACGGGATGCAGCCGTCGCAGGCCGCTTCGAGCGGCGCGCTTCCGTCCGTGCGGACCTTCAACACCGACCCGATGGCTGTCGTCCCCTCCGGGCCGCCGCCACTCGGTACGAAGCATTTCATGCCGGGGGACGGGATTGACCTGATGACCTCGACTTCGGAGGTGCTCGATTACCCGACACGCATACGGCGAGTCTCGATCGCCGACAGCAAGATCGCCGACATCCAGGTGATCAATCCGTACGAGCTTAATCTCGTTGCCCATCAGCCGGGCTTCACCACGCTGGCCGTATGGGACACGCAGGGACGTTACTCGGAGCGGGAGATCAGGGTCGACGAAAGCGGCAAGCAGCAGGTGCTGCTCAATGTGATCGTGGCGGAACTCAATCGTTCGCGGATCGAAAACTTCGGCATCAACTGGTCGGTGGCCCTGCCGAGATGGAACATTTCGCTGGTCAACATGGCCGGCGGCGTGGCCACGCCCTACACCGCGACGTCGGCTCTGACCGCCAACTCGCTGATTTCCTCGAATCCTCCGGTCACGGTCTCGACCACCGCGGCAGGCACGCTGCCCCCCAACGGCACGCTCATCCCGCTGCTGTTGTCCCAGAATCTCACGTACGGCCTTGCCGCGGGCAACAACAATATCCAGACCCAAAGCTTCTTTCAGTTCCTGGAAGAAAACAGTATGGGTAAAATACTGGCTGAGCCGCATCTGCTCGCCAACTCCGGCGAAAAGGCAGAATTCCTTTCCGGCGGCGAGATCCCGATCGTGATTTCGCAAGCGCTCAATACCTCGATCGTCTTCAAACAGTTCGGCACGTCAGTTACCTTTGTGCCTACTGTAATTGGTTTCGATGACATCCTGTTGAAGGTGAAGCCGGAAGTCTCGGAACCTAACTTCGCTGAAGGCGTGAATCTGTTCGGCTTCACCGTGCCGGCGTTCGTTACGCGAAGGGCCGAGACGATGGTGCGGTTAAGGAACAACCAGACCCTGATTGTCGCGGGCCTGCTGCTGAACACCAAGAACGAAACGGTGGCGAAAGTGCCGTATCTGGGCGACATTCCGTATATACGCGGACTGTTTCGCAATACGAGTTACAACAACACGCAGACCGATCTCGTGATGACCGTGACGCCGCAGATCGTGGCTCCGCTGCCGCCCAATGGCCGGGTCATCCTGCCGACCGATCGCGGGCCGATGAGTTCGGAAGAAATCCAAACCAGGAGAGTTTATCCCGACGATGCCGGACGGCCCCGTTTCTAACGACGGGTGATCGTGCGGCCGGAAGAATTCTGTGGCAGCGCTGGGAAAAAAAGGCGATGGGCGCAAGGGTGCGCTCCGGGTACTGCTGGTCGGGGAGGACGACACGCGGCGTGCCGAGATCAAGGCCGCACTCGATAATCTCGGCGATCCGCCGCTCGAGATCGTCGCGGTAACGCCGCAGGTGGGCCAGGAGAGCGTCAACGGATCGCCGCCCGCCGACGTCACGATGGTGGTGTTCAACGGCAACGAAGAAGCGTCGTTGAGCTATCTCCAGAAGCAGGCCGAACGCTCGCCGCGCCCGGCGCTGTTTGCGCTGGTGCGCGAACGTTCACCCGGTTTGATGCGGCAGATTCTGCGCGCGGGCGCCGACGAGCTGCTTTTCCTGCCATTGGATCCCGGCGACGCCACCCGCGCCCTGCTTAAGGTCAGCGAATCGCATCGGCGCGAAGAGAAGGAGCAGGGCGGCGTCATCTGCTCGGTCGTCAGCACCGTGGGTGGGGTCGGGGTGTCGAGCCTAGCCGCCAACCTGGCCCTGGCGCTGCGCTACACGCTGAGCAAACGGGTGGCGCTGGTCGATCTCGATCTGCAGTCAGGCGGACTCGCGGTGGCGCTCAACCTCGAGCCCGAACGCACCATCATGGCGCTGGCCGAGCAGGACAAGAAGCTGGACTCGATTCAACTTGAATCGGCGCTGAGCAAGCATTCCTCAGGCATTTATCTGCTCGCGGCGCCCAAGCGTATAGAAGACAGCGAACTGGTGTCGGACGTGACCTTGGGAGCGGCGCTCGACCTGATGCGCCGGCTGTTCGACTTCGTGGTGGTGGACTGCGGCGGATACATCAACGAAAACGTCGTGGCGGTGTGGGAGCGCTCGGACCATCTGTTTTATGTGCTCGACCAGTCGATTGGGGCGGCGCGGTGTTGCTGGCGGTTTATCGAACTGTTCGGACGCCTGGGGCTCAGCGGGGTGCAGCCGCACTTCATTCTGAGCCGGTATATTTCGCATCATCCTATCAGCGAGGAGCAGATCGCCAACACGCTGGGCCGGCCGATTTACGCCAAAATCCCGCGCGACGAGAAATCGCTCGAGAAAGTGCAGCTCATGGGCAAGGACCTGTGGCAATGCGCGGCAAACTCGGCCTTGACCCGGGCCTACGAAGACCTCGCCCGCCGGCTGGCGGCCGGCGATGAGGCTTTCGAGGAACCGCCGACCCTGATGTCTCGCCTGCGCGGAGTATTCGGCGGTCGCTTCTGAAGGTCGATTATCCATGAAGTTAGTCGAGAGGATATCCCAGAAAGAAGGCACGGCGCCGCAGCAGCAGCAGCGCTCGATGATCGGCGTGCAGAACTCCAAGCGCGAACGCAGCGCGCTCGCCGACGGCTTTCAGCAACTCAAGCTCGCCGTGCACAATCGCCTGTTCGAGACGCTCGACGTCTCGCGCCTGGAAAGCCTCGAGGCCAACATGGCCTCGCAAAAGGTCACCACCGCGATAAGCGAGATTCTGGACGAGGAAGGCCGGCTTCTAACCGACGCCGATCGCGCGCGGCTCATCGAAGAGATCAAAAACGAGCTGCTCGGCCTGGGCCCGCTGGAGCCACTTTTGTGGGACGACGAGATAACCGACATCCTGGTCAACGGACCGGCGCAGGTCTATATCGAGCGCGGTGGCAAGCTGTTCCTGACCGATGTCAGCTTTCAAGACGACCAGCACCTGATGCTGATCATCGATCGCATCGTCTCGCAGGTTGGCCGGCGGGTCGACGAAGCCTCGCCGATGGTGGACGCGCGCCTGCCCGACGGATCGCGTATCAACGCGATCATTCCCCCGCTGGCGCTCGATGGTCCTTCGCTTTCGATCCGGCGTTTCGGCAAGCGGCGCTATTCGGTCGACGACCTGGTCGCCAAGGACAGCATCACGACCGACATGGTCGAGTTCCTGCGCGCGATCATCCGCGCCCGCCTCAACCTGCTGGTCTGCGG
Source organism: uncultured delta proteobacterium (assembly GCA_963755905.1). Taxonomy (GTDB): domain Bacteria; phylum Desulfobacterota; class Binatia; order Binatales; family Binataceae; genus JAKAVN01. Next base: position 370,751 of record CAVWLM010000001.1, on the reverse strand, counting down.
CGGCACCGGCTCGGGCAAGACCACCATGCTCAACTGCATCTCGGCCTTCATCCCGGTCGACGAGCGCGTGGTCACGATCGAGGACTCGGCCGAATTGGTCTTGCAGCAGCCGCATGTCGTGCGCCTCGAGACGCGCCCGCCCAACGTCGAAGGCAAGGGCGAAGTCACGGCGCGCGAGCTGGTGCGTAACTCGTTGCGGATGCGGCCCGATCGGATAATCGTCGGCGAGGTCCGCGGCAGCGAGGTCTTCGACATGTTGCAGGCGATGTCGACCGGCCATGACGGCTCGCTGTGCACCATCCACGCCAACACTCCGCGCGACAGCCTGGGCCGGCTCGAGATGATGATGCTGCTGGCGGGCTGGTCGATTCCGCAGCGCGCGATGCGTCAGCAGATAGCCTCGGCGCTCAACGTCATCCTGCACGTCTCGCGCCTGTCGGACGGGACCCGCAAGGTGATGAGAATCTCGGAGCTGGTGGGCATGGAAGGCGACATGATCATGATGCAGGACCTCTTCGAGTTCCATCGCACCGGGGTCAACGCGCAAGGCAAGGTGCTCGGACAGTACCGCAAAACCGGTATTCGTTCGGCCTACAAGGAACGCATCGAAGCCTACGGCTACAGAATGGATTCGTAGTCCCGCGAGCGAGCCAATGACCTTAATAGCCGCTGCCGCCGTATTCGCGTTCGTGTTCATCGTTTTGCGGGTCGGGATGGCCTATCTCAGCGAATCGACCGAGCAGAATCGCGAGGTGCTGCGCCGCATGAGCCGCCCGATGGGCGACGTCGAAGACGTCGACATCACGCGCAAGCGCAAGCCCACTGAACACTCGATTTTCCGAGCCATGAGCGACTTCAACCTGCTGCGCTCGCTCGAGGAGATGATGTGGCAGGCGGGGCTGTACATGCGAGTCTCCGAGATGGTGCTCATCATGAGCCTGCTGTTCGTTGCCGGGTTCCTGCTGGGGCATCTGTTCTGGAGAGCCAGCCTGTTCGCGTTGGCCACCGGCGTCGCGTTCGGCGTGCTGCCGATTATGTACATCCGGCTGCGCCGCACGCGGCGGATCAGGGCGTTTGTCGCACAGTTGCCGTTTGCGCTGGACCTGATGAAATCGTCGCTCGAAGCCGGCCATTCGCTCAATCGCGGTCTCCAGGTTGTGGTACAGGAGTTTGCCGAACCGCTGGGCGGCGAGTTCCGCACCGTGGTCGAACAGACCCGGATTGGCCTGCCACTGCCGCGCGCGCTCGAAGACATGCTCAAGCGCGTGCCCGAGGAGGATCTTCGGCTGCTGGTGGTGGCGGTCAAAGTACAGACCGAGGTCGGCAGCAGCCTCGCGCTGATCGTCGGCCGGTTGGCCGAGATCGTTCGCACTCGTCAGCGCCTGCGGCTTCAGATCAACGCTCTGACGGCGCAGTCCCGTCTGGGCGGCATCATCGTCGCGGCGCTGCCGGCGGTCGTGCTCTGCATGTTCAGCCTTATCAATCGCGATTACGCCAACGAATTGTTTTTCGATCCGACAGGGATCAAGATTCTCAAGGTGGCGGCCGTACTCGACGTATTCGCCTTCATTACCATCCGGCGCCTGCTGCGGATGGATTTCTGAGGGGCCGCCGCCGGCCGTGTCGTTCAGATGACTCCTCTTTTGGTAAGTCTCATCGTGCTTTGTATGGCCGGCGTGATTGCGACCGCGATCTATCACGCCCTCTATGGCAGCCATCGCGCGCTTGAAGAGCGCTTTGCCGACCTCGCGCTCAAGGTACGCGCCTCGCGGGGCGTTTTTGAAGATAGCGAGGAAGAGCTCCGGGGCTTCTCGCGAATGTTCCTGCAATGGGCGGCCAAGCGCATGCCGGTCCCGAAGCCGGATACGCCCGAGGGTGAGAAGCTCGCCCGCACGCTGATCCAGGCCGGCTATTTGAAGTCCACCATGCCGCAGGTTTTTCAGGTCTTCCGCTTCGGGATGGGCCTGCTGGGTGTTCTGATCGGAGTGGCGGTCGGCATAGTGCTCGGCAATACCGGGTCGATGATGCTGTTCGGGTTGGCCGGCTTGGGTATCGGGCTTTTCGTGCCGAGCTATTACGTGGGCCGGCGCGCGCGCAAGCGCCAAAACGCCATCGCGCGGCAGCTTTCGGATGTCCTCGATTTGCTGGTGGTCTGCGTCGAAGCGGGTCTGGGATTGTTCGAGGCGATCAAGGTCGTGGGCACTGAAAGCGAGCGCCAGAAGCAGGAGATTGGACGCGAGCTGGCGCTGGTAACCTCTGAAATCTCGGCGGGCGCCTCGCTGGGACAGGCGCTGCGCAACCTGGCCGAGCGCACCGCCGTCGAGGATATAAAGCCGCTTGCCGCGACTTTGATCCAGAGCGAACAGCTCGGCGCGCAGATCGCGCCCGCGCTGCACGCCAGCTCGGACGCGCTACGCACGCGCCGGCGCCTGCGTGCCGAGGAGGCCGCGCAGCGGACGACGATTAAGATTCTGTTTCCGCTGGTGCTGTTCGTGCTGCCCGCGATGTTGCTGGTGATCGTTGGCCCCGCGCTTATCCAGATCCTGCGCACGCTGAGCAACGGCTGAACGCCGCATCCGCTTCTCCCGGGTTTAAGGCGGCGGGCGTTGCGTCCCGAAGGGACGCAGCGCCCGCCGCCTGTGTGTGCCTGCGGCGATAGCGCGCCCTGCGCGCGGCGCGGCGCAGCTTCTCCTACCGTCCGCGCCAGGCGCGCCGCATACACGGCGCGGCTGGCGCGGACAGGCGCGCCGACGGCAAGGGCGGTAAAGCGGCGCGGAGCGCCGCTTTACCGCCCTTGCCCGTCGGCGCGCCGATGTTTCGTGACGAGGTGCGGGGCGAGAGTGGCTTTCGACGCCCCGCTAGCGGCGCCTACAGCCCGAGGCGCTTCATCAACCGGTACAAAGTCGTGCGGTCGACGCCGAGAGTGGTCGCCGCGATCGCGCGGTTGCCTTTGGCGGCGTCGAGCGCGGCGCGGATCCGCGATACGGCGGCGCGGTCGAGGTAGGCTTGCAGCGTTTCGTTGGAATTGGCCGGTTCCTCGTTTTCCGACGAAGACTCGATGTTGCCTTCGAGCGCAAAGGCGTCGGGAGTCAGGATTTCGGCCCCGCTCATCACTACCGATCGCTCGATTACATTTTCCAGCTCACGCACGTTGCCGGGCCAGAAGTAGCCGAGCAGCGCGCGTTCGGCCTCGGGCGACAAGGTGATCGGACGTCCCGCCTGCGCCGTGTAGTAGGCGAGGAAGTGGCGCGCCAGCGGCAGTACGTCCTCGCGGCGCTCGCGCAGCGGGGTGATCTTGACCGGGATGACGTTGAGGCGGAAGTAGAGGTCGGCGCGGAAGCGGCCGGCCGCTACTTCATTGCGAAGCACGCGGTTGGTCGCCGCGACGATTCGTACATCGACCTTGCGCGATTTGGAGGCCCCGACCCGCAATACCTCGCCGTCTTCGAGTACGCGCAGCAGCTTGGCCTGGAAATCGGTGCCTGCCTCGGCGATTTCGTCGAGAAACAGGGTCCCACCCGAGGCGCGCTCGAAACATCCGGCGCGCGCGGCGATAGCGCCGGTGAAAGATCCCTTCTCGTGGCCGAACAATTCGCTTTCGACCACTCCGTCGGAGAAAGCCTTGCAGTTAACCGCGACGAACGGCCCGTCCGCTCGGGCGCTCCAGTAATGGAGCATGCGCGCGATCAGCTCCTTGCCGGTGCCGCTCTCGCCCTCGATGAGGGCAGTCGAGCGTGACGGCGCCACCCGCCGCACCATAGCAACCAATTGCTTGCTTTGCTGGCTCTCGGCAATGAAGCCCGCGGCCGTGCTGGCTACGTCGAGCTGCTGGCGGAGGCGGCGATTCTCGCGCTGCAGCGAACCCATCTCGATCGCCCGCGCGACGGTCTTGGTCAGCGCGTCGGCGCTGAGCGGCTTGGTCACGTAGTCGAAGGCGCCCTCGCGCATCGCGGCGACCGCCGAAGTGACGCTGCTGTCGGCCGCGACCAGGATCACCGCCACGTCTGGCCGCCGTGCCCGTACGTGGCGCAGGAGTTCTAGGCCATCCATTCCCGGTCCGCGCACGGCCGTGACGATGACTTCACATCCCAGCTCGGCGGTTGCGAGAGCCGCATCGCTGGTCGGACAAATCTCGGTTTCGTAACCTTCGTCGTCGAGCGCCTTGGCAAGCAATCGGGCCGCGGCGTCGTCGTTTTCGACAATCAGGACTCGGGCCCGAAAGGCGTCTAACGGTAGTGCGCGTAAACCCTCAGGCATTAACGTATGGCCCGATCTGGCACGGCTTATTGAGCATATTGGAGCATAATCGCGCCTGGTGTACCACATGTCAACAGTGCCGCGGCCGTACTCGCGCGGCGATACCCTCGACGGTGACGACCAGGTTGCCGGCTCGCTACGCAGTGGATAACTCATGACCTACTGGAAAACCCCCATATCCATTGAATGTTTTGAAGAACCGAGCCTGTCCCCAGTCTCGTTTGCCTTGGCGATTTTTCGACCCCGAAAGCGCCGAATCCGCCGGGCTGTCTGTTCACTCATGCATGGGGTGATACGCGAGATATGTGCCAAGAATTTGTCGCAAAGATGCATTCACGGTGTTGAGGACCTGCAACCAAATCGCGCCTAAGACGTGAGCCCGGGGGGTCGCTTAAGGGCTGATGGGGGGGCCACTGCGATGGAGAGACCGTCCGCGATGTCGCGAACACGCGACGGCTTCGTTATCGATGGCAGCCCGGGTGGGCTGCCGCGCGCTCACTACTGGATAGTGGAAACGGCGTCAATTTCTTTGGCCGCCACCGATTTTGGCAGTGGTGCATAGGAGAGGTTTGAAGTCATGCCCTGGCCGTCGGTAAGAATCCAATGCAGCAAATTTACGATGGTCGTTTTCTTGGCTGGATCGGAAATCTTCTGGGGAATGAGCAGCCAGGTGAAGCTCGCAATTGGATATGCGTCAGGAGCGGCTGAGTTGGTAATCGAGACTCTGAAGTCGCTGGGCATGTCAACTCCCGCGGCAGCGGCGTTTGCGCTCGCGAGGTCCCCTTTGATGAATTTCCCGGCCTTATTACGCACTTCGCCGTAGGGCATGTCGCTTCTAAGCGCGTAAATCAGTTCGATGTATCCAATAGAGTTAGGGGTATTCTTGATGATCGCTGCGACGCCTTCGTTACCCTTACCACCCAAGCCTACCGGCCACTTCACGGCCGTGCCTTTGCCGACGCTTTTGGCCCATTGGTCGCTGACCTTGCTCAGATAGTCCGTCCATACGTAGGTAGTCCCGCTGCCGTCGGCACGATGCGCCACCACAATGTCCGTGCTTGGAAGGTTGGCGGCGGGATTGATCTTGACCAACTCGGGGTCGTTCCACTTGGTTATTTTGCCCAGGAATATTCCCGCGAGCGCCGCTGGAGTAAATTTCAGGGGTCCCTTGATACCCGCCAGGTTGTACGAGGGAACGACGGCGCCGATCACGGTAGGAAAATGCAGGATGCCGAATCCATGCTTGTCTTTGAAGGCTTTTATCTGTTGGTCGGTCATCGGTCCGTCGGTCGCGCCGAAGTCCACGGTCCCGTCGGTTACCTGTCTGATTCCACCCCCTGAACCGATCGACTGATAATTGACCTCAATATCCGGATGCAGCTTGTGATATTCGTCGAACCACTTCGAGTATATCGGATAGGGGAACGTAGCCCCTGCTCCGGTTATCTGGATCGCGGCGAAACCAATCCGAGCCGCCGCAACAACGACGATTGCTCCGACCAGGAATAGTATCGATTGTCTTGGAGTATGCGCTGCCAGGATGCGAACCGATTTACTCAATGTTTACCCTCTGCTGTCGCGGCGTCGATTTCTCGAAGGAGGCATGGAGCTAAGCGCGACAAAGCTACCACGGTGCAAATGGTCACGAGAAGCATAGAACCGTATCGACGCTGTCCCGCCATATTACCACCGTGTTAAATTTCCGATCGCCGAGCGGACCGTCCTGAACAGGTCAGCGTCCGAACGACGCCGAATCCTCGGTCGGGCGGCGGCTGCACAAACCGCTGCGCGAGGGTATCCTATGATGGTGGCCCGCGAGGCGGCCGATCGCAAAAGGAGCTTCGCCGCGAAAGGAGCTTAGCGATGATCCGGAAATTCAACTTCGAGGCCGAGATTTACGAGTCGCTGAGCTGCGTCCCGATGGCGGCGAGGCGAAAACTCGACGCACTCGGAGTAAAAATCGGGCTGGCGCAATGGCAGCAGTTCGGCCGCGGTGAACGGTTGATGATCTGTCACGCGCCCAGCGCTTCCGAGGAGGAGCGCGACGCGCTGCGCACCTTTATCGAGGAGACGACGATCGCGCGAGCCGGGTCGGCGCCAAAGACGCTGCCCGAAGATGTGCGCCGATCCGCCTATCCGCCGGAGCGCCCGCCGGCCGCACTGGCGGGCAATGCTCGCGTCTATGGTGTGGAAGTGGACGACGCCGCGTGGGCGCGTCTCGACGACGATCAACGCTACGCGCTTATCAAGCTCGGCGACGTCGCGAAGCCCAGCCACAACCTGAAGGCGGCGCTCGAGGAATTTCTCGGCCGCTGAGCCCGGTGGGCAGCTACCTGAAGCTCACGCGTCAATGTTGTTGGAACCATATGGTCCCTTGATAAACGAACGCCAACAGGCATCCACCCGCGCGAGCGAGGCGCTAAGCGCGTATCCTGGTTGATTTGGTCCATTGAATGGTCTAATTTCCGACAGGCATTAGACCTTCAGACGGTCCATTCAGGAGCAAGCTGTGAAGATGTCGGTGACCGAGGCCAAGGGCCAATTGACAGAGTTGGTCCGGCGGGCCGAGGCGGGAGAAGAGGTCATTCTGACTCGACATGGTCATGCCGTCGTGTGTCTGGTGCCGGTCAGGGCGGCGCCAGACAGGAAATCCCGACGGGCGTTGCTTGAGGGTATACGGGCCTCCGCTGCCGTAAAAGTTGCGGCCGGACCGAACGCCACCCGGAGCCAGGATTTCCTCTATGGCGAAGACGGCCTGCCCAGATGATCGCGGTCGATACGTCGGCGCTGATGGCGATCGTGCTCAATGATCCGCAAGCAGATGCCTGTATTGCGGCGCTGGAAGCCGAGGACGATCTACTGATCTCCGCCGGCACGGTCGCGGAGGCATTGATTGTCGCCGCCCGACGCAATGTGGGCGAGGAAATGGAACGCCTGATCGATAAACTCGGCTTTGATGTCGTCAGCGTGACGTTTGCCGCGGCGCGGCGTATCGCGCAGGCTTATGACCGATGGGGCAGAGGTGTACATCCGGCCGCGCTGAATTTCGGCGACTGCTTTGCCTACGAAGTGGCGAAGGAGCATGGATGCCGACTGCTCTATGTGGGGGAAGATTTCTCAAAGACGGATGTTGAGAAAGTCTTATGAGGTACCCTTACGTAGGAAAAGTATGGCTCCCCGGGCCGGATTCGAACCAGCGACTTGACGGTTAACAGCCGTCCGCTCTACCGACTGAGCTACCGGGGAGCACGCGTGCAGGCCCTATTTGCTAACCGCATGGCGGCACGAAATCAAGCGCGTCGTCCGCGAGCCGCTTTGGCGGCGTTGTGGCGCGCCGGCTCGTGATCGATGATAATCGAAGAGCGAGGAAGCCGCGATGGGCGAGGTTATCCGTCTCGAAGAGATCGACCGCGAACGCCGCCGCAGCCGCGCCCGCGTGGCCGAACGCGCGCATCTGGAGCGCGCCGTCGCGCTGCTCAGAGAGAACCTGGCTGCCGCCGCCGAGGCGTTGCGTGACGAGCCGCCGCCGCCCGCACAGATCGATCTGCTCGGCCGTATCGAACGGTTCACGGAGCTGATTCGCTATGGTCTGCGGATGCTTGGCGAGGCGCCCGGCGGCGAGGGACTTGACGGCCCGTCCGACCTCGCCAGACCTCACAGGTGACGGCCTTAGCGCAATTTCTTGCCGCTGCGGCGCTTGGCTTCAGCGGCCTCGAAGCCGCCCTCCGAGAACCATCGGATCTGCCGCGCGAGGCCGCTTAAGATATCGAGCTCGCGAAGCCCGATCCCCGCGCGGCCCAGGATCGCGCGCAAGGCGAACATGATGTGGTCGGGATTTTCCGCCGGCAGGAATCCGATTGACACCAGCGCTTCGCTCAACCGCTCCATCATCGCGTCCACCGCGGCCGCCGGCGCATGAGGTTCCGCCGCTGGCATCTCGCGCGCCGCACCGGCCGCCATCATCAATTCGTACGCAACCAGCATCACGGCCTGCGCCAGATTGAGCGACGGATACTCGGGCGCCGTTGGAATCGTCACCAGACGCTGACAAATCTTCAGTTCGCGATTGGTGAGCCCGGTGTCTTCGGGGCCGAAGATAATAGCGACGCGATTTGCGTTGGCCTCGGCGACCAGTTGCGCCGCCGCCTCACGCAGTCCGACCACGCCGGAACGATACAGCCCGGGCCGGCAGGTGGTGCCGACGGCGAGCGTACAATCCGTCAACGCCGCGCCAAGGGTGTCGTAGCGACGGGCGTTGCGCAGCACGTCACCCGCATGGACCGCCATCGAGGCTGCGGCTCGCCCGTCGGCGGTGGCCGTGGGTGCGACCAGGCGCAGGTCGCCAAGGCCCATGTTCTTGAGCGCGCGCGCGGACGAGCCGACGTTGCCCGCCTGGAGCGGGCGGACCAGCACGAAGGCGAAATTCCCAAGCAGGTCCATCATGGTGAATCTTATCCGAGGCGAATCTTATCCGTTGCGGCTTCGTCCGGACAGCGGTCGCGAACTATAGCATAAGTGAGGCGCGGCACTTCTTAACGAAATGAGGGCGGCCAAGCGTGCAGATAACGTCCAAAAGCGCTATCCTATTTCAAGGGGCAGTCCGCGACCTCGATCAGGCGACATCACGATGAAGATAATCTCCTTCGGCGACGTTCATATGGCTACCAGCAACCTCGACCGGATGGACGAGGTCATGGGCGATACCGACCTGGTGATAATCTCGGGCGATCTTACCAATTTTGGCGGCGAGGCGGACGCGCGCAAGGTGATCGACGACGTGCGTCTGCGATGCCCCAATGTGCTCGCGCTGCCGGGCAACCTGGATCGCCGCGAGGTAATCCCATTTCTCGAGCACGAGGGCGTGGCGCTGCATGGGCGCGGAATCGTGCGCGACGGAGTGGCGATTTTCGGATGCGGCGGCTCCAATAAGACGCCCTTCAATACACCGACCGAGCTCAGCGAGGACGAGATTTACGCGACGCTGATGGCCGGCTACGAGCAGGTGCGCGGCCATCGCCCGCTCCTGATGATTTGCCATACACCGCCGTTCGAGACGCGCTGCGACCGTATCGTCGGTGGCAAGGCGGTGGGCAGCACCGCGGCGCGGCGGTTTATCGAGGAGATCAAACCCGAGGTTTGCATCTCGGGCCATATCCACGAGTCCGCCGGAGTCGACGCAATAGGACCCACACGCGTGCTCAACGCGGGGCCCTTCAAAGGCGGCGGCTATATCGTCGTACGCAGCGCCGGGCAGACACTCGACGCGCAACTGGAGTTTCTTTGAGGTTCCCGCGCTCTCGCGCATACAGCAATCGGCTCGGGTCTATTACGGAAAACTGGTCAACGGCAGGAGCCTGGTGCTCAAGGGATGGCCGGCGCTGTTGCGCCGCTTCATCCTGGGCCGGTTATAGGAGCCAAAACACTCTCGCTGACACAAGGAAACTCGGATTACATGTTGAGGGTGGTATTTTTCGACGCGGCGGGAACGCTTTTCCATACTCGCGAGCCGGCGGGCCTCAGCTACGCGAAAATCGCGCGGCGTTTTGGAGTCGCGGCCGACCAAAGCCTGGTGATTGAATCCTTTAGACGTGCGTTCGCGACGGCGCCGGGGCTCGCCTTCGGTCCGGGCCATGAAGCCGCTCAACTGCGCATCCTGGAACGCGAATGGTGGTATCAACTGGTGATGACCACGTTTGCGGGTATCGGTGATTTCGCCGACTTCGAAGCCTACTTCGCCGAATTGTTCGACTTCTTTGCCGACCCGGCGAACTGGATCCGCGATCCCGACGCGCCGGCGCTGCTTGGGGCCTTTCGCGAGAGCGGAGTCGAGCTGGGAGTGATTTCCAACTTTGACTACCGTATCTACGCCATCCTCGAAGCGCTGGGTCTCAGTCGGTACTTCGACTCGATCACGATTTCATCCGAGGCCGGTTACGCGAAACCCTCGCCCGAGATTTTTCGGATAGCGCTCGAGCGCCATTCGTTCGCGGCCGCGGAGGCGCTGCACGTCGGAGACTCCGAAGCGCTGGACGTGGGCGGAGCGCGCGCCGCGGGTATCGCTGTGGTGCTGGTCGATCCAGAAGCCGGTCTGCCAGAACACGCTCCGCCCGAAGCCACTCTGCCGGAAGTCACTCCGCCGGAAGCCGCTTCGGCGCCGGGGTACGAGGAACCGTCGTCCGCCGAAGGCCGTTGTGTACGAGTGCGGTCATTGGGACAAGTCGCGGCGGTGCTTGGGCGGCTCGGGGTCCCTTGACGGCTATGGCCTATTTATTCTTAATCAACACGGCCTGCGACCGGACCGGATGCCCGCTGCCTGGCGACAGTCCACCGGAAATTTCAGGCTGTCGCAGGAACCGATGACACGAATGGTGTATCCACGCCGTAGTTTGCCCGGCCTCGTTCCGCTGATGACATTGTTCGGGCTGGCCGTTTCGTTCTCGGTCGCCAGCGCCTCGCTGGGCGGGCTGAATTCGCGCCTCAACGCGCTCGAGCCGCGCGTCAACGAGGCGCTATCCGACCCGGGCGCCGCGAGCTCGGTCATCTCGGAGCTCGACGAAGCCGAGGGCGAGTTCGAGGAGGCCGCCAACGGCCGCAACAGCCGCAGCGAGCTTATCGAGACCTATCTCCAGCTCGAATCGATGCTCGACCGGATCTACCAGGCCTACCAACACAAGAAGGACGCCTGTATCGCGCAGATCGACGCGGGTGGCAATTGCGATTACGACCAGCCCGAACAGCTCGCGCTGCGCGCGCTCTATCCGCTGTCGTGGCTGCATTACCGCGGCGCACTGCTCTACAGCGACGATCCCGGGCTTGCGCGCCGGCTCCTCAACCAGGCGATCGACGGCTTCACCTCGAGCACGCTGGTGATTTTCTCGCCCGAGCTTATTCGCGAGAACCTGCTGGGCCGCGCGCTCTGCGAGCGCGAGCTGGGCAAGTACGACCGCCAGGAATACAACCACGCGATCACCGACTTCAAACGCATCATGCGCGACGGTCCCGAGACCCGGCAGTACCGGCCGGCCGAGCAGGGATTGGCGGCGACGTATGCCGCGATGGGACAGGCGGGCCAGGCGGCCAAGCTCACCGGCGAGATGGCCGAGGGCGCCAGCGGATCGACCCGCCAGGGGCTGGAGCTGATGCGCCTGCGCGAGCTGTTCGAGGCCGAGAAGGCGGCGACCGACCCGGCTAAGCGCGCCAACTTCCATCGCGAAGCCGTCGAATACATCAAGGCGCGCCAGGATGACAAGAACGAATGGGCGATCGCGCTCTCGGCGGTTGCGCAATACGTGCCTGATCCGGTGGCCGAGTTTGGAAACTCCAGCGACCCGTTCGAGAAATGGCTGCTGGCGAGCGTGCTTTACTTCAAGCATCAGCCGCTCCCCGCGGCGAAGTATTTTACCGAGGCGGCCGAGACCGGCCACTATCCCAAGGCCTACAAATACGCGGCCGATCTCTATTATTCGTTGGGCCGGATCGACCTGGTCGAAAAACTGGTCGACCAGGTCGCGAGCCAGCCGGGCAATCCCGACGCGCAGTGGGCGTCCTACATGCGGTTCAAGCTCCCGCGCCTGCAGTGGGAGCGCAGTGGCAAGAGCAACGCGGCGCTCGAGAAACAATGGGTAGCCGCCGCCGACGAGTACCTCAAGTCGTATCCGCGCGGCCAGTACGCCTTCGAGCCGCGCTTCAGAATCGCCGAGCGGCTGCAGAAGAAGGGAGATTACGCCGAGGCGATCAAACAGTATCAGCAGGTCTCGGGCAATCCCTCGTATGACTTCACCGCCGTCTTCAACGCCGCCGAGTGCAACTACCTGATGGTCGCTGAGGCCGAGAAGGCGCAGGACGCCGCGGGCAAGAATGCCAAACCCTCGCCCGCGCTGACCGCGATGCGTGCGCAGGCGATCAAAGGGCTGCGCGACGCCATCAATCGCGAGCCGCAGGCTGAACGCGCCGCGCCGGCACAGCGCCGCTTCTTTCATGACGCGCGCGGCCGGGCCATCTACATGCTCGCCAGCCTGCAGGAGCACGAGGGCACCGCGGTTGACAATCGCGAGATCGCCGCGCTGCTCAGCGGCTACGAGAGCGACTATCCCGCGATGAGCGATCACTTCAGCGAAATCTTCGAGTGGCGGCTGAAGGCGCAGGCCGCGGTCGGGCAATGGGACGCGATCGCGCGCGACGTTGCGGCGCTGGTCAAGCGCAACCAGGGCAATCTCGCCCATAGCGATTTCATCAAGGAGATCGGCGCCGATTTCTGGCGCGGGGCGCTGGCGGCCGAGGCCCGCGGGGATCAGAAGGCCTACCTGGCGCAGGCCCAGCTCACCGCGCTCGACTACGGCTATTTCGAAGACATGGTCAAGGCCGGCAAAATTCCCGCCAAGAACCTGACCGGCACGCTGTCGATTCTGGGACAGGCCTACGCGGCGCTCGGTCAGACCGACAAGGCCGAGGCGACGTTTTCGGAGGTGGTCAAGGCCGACGCTGCTTCGCCCGACGCCAACGCGGGCCTCGCGCGGATCGCGCAGTCGCGCAAGGACTACAAGAACGCGCTGGATTTGTGGTCGCGCGTTGAAGCTACGGCCGCGCAATCGGATAATCTATGGTACCAGGCCAAATATAATATGGCGCAAATCCTTGCGGTCGAGGGCAACGTGTCCGGCGCTTGCAATAAGCTTGCAGTCACTCGCAGCGAGCATCCGAGCCTTGGCAGCCCGCAGATGAAGGCGCAATGGCTCGATCTGCAGAGCAAGATTTGCCTCAAGCAGTCGGCGGCGGAGTAGATTCACGATGCTGACGAGAATTCATCACGTGGGCGTGGTCGTGCCGAGCCTCGAAGAGGGGCTCAAGTTCTGGCGCGACACGCTTGGGATGCGCCTGACCAAGAGCGCTACGATCGAAGAGCAGGGCGTCCGTGCCGCGCTGCTCGAGGTCGGCGGCAGCGAAGTGGAGTTGCTCGAACCGCTCGGCCCCGAGGGCGGAGTCGGCAAGTTTCTAGCGCGGCGTGGCGGTGGGTTGCATCACGTATGCTTCGAAACTGACGACGTCGTGCGTGAACTCGCGGAGGCCAAGGCCAAGGGTATCCAGCTAATCGATCAGACACCGCGCATCGGCCTGGCCGGGACGGTTTGCTTTCTCCATCCCAAGGCGACCCGCGGAGTCCTGGTCGAGTACGCCCAGCCGTTCGAGAACGAATCGCACGAGACCAACAGAACCAACAAGTGACGACCGTCCATGCCGATCTACGAATATCACTGCGCTGATTGCGATCGATCGTTCGAGAGCTTCGTCCGCCCCGGTGGACGGGAGACGCAATGCCCGGCCTGCCATGGCGAAAATATCGCGCGCGAGCTTTCCGTGTTCGCCTCGGCGCGCGGCTCCGGCGCGGCCAGTTCGATGACTGGTGGCGATGGAGGCGGTGCGATGGGCGGAGGCGGATGCTGCGGCGGGGGCTGCGGCTGCCGCTGAATCCCGCGCTCCACCACGCCGTGAGACTGACAGGGCACCTTCCTGCGTCCCTGCCGCTTACGACACCGGCGAAGACTCAGAGTAGGAAAGGCACACCCGGGACGCGATCGCACCTCATCTGAACGGGGTGAAGCCGCGCATGACCGCCGCGTATAGCTGCGACGGGACAGAGCTGCTCAGAAACGCCGCGCACAGTCCGAACAGGGCGCCGAACAGACTGCCGTTGACCCGGATCCATTCGAGATGGGTGCGGGTTTTGGACTCGATCTGCGCCTGGATTTCCTCGTCGCTCTTCCGGCTCAGGTTTTCCACCACCAGCCGCGCGATCTCCCCGCGCAAATTGCCGACCGACATGTTCAACACTTCTTCAACGCGGCGCAGCAGATGTTCCCGTTCCGCGCTGTCGGCGGTCTGAAGGCGGACGCCGAGGCGATGAATCTCCTCTTCGAGATAATTCAAAAAATCAGGATCGTGGCTGAACTTGGAGACCATCTCCGGAAGATTTTCGGCGAATTCCCGGAGTTTTCCTTCGAAATTCACCAGCATCCGCTCCACCAGCCTGAGCAATGGTCCGATCTCGAGAAGCTTTCGTAGCTCTTGCACGATGCGGTCCACCACTTCGGGCCGCTTGAGCCACTCCGCGATGCGGAGCGCCTGTTCCTCGATGAAGGCCAAATCGGTGTCGTGCAGGGAAACCCGCTCCAGCCATTGTCCGACTTTGCTGACCAGATCATATTCGGTGAGCTTGCGATGGATCATGTCGGGCGTCAGCCATTCCTTTTCGACCGTCTCCCCGATCCCCTTTATGATTCGCAACCGGTTGCGCGGCAGTACTCCCGAATTTGGCAAATACCATTTGCGTTCGAAGAGCATTTTCAACGCGATGTAATCGCACAGCCCGCCAATCAAGGAGGCTTCTCCGGCCATGCGAATCACCGCGCCCACCTGCGCGTCGAAGTTCAGGTAGACAACCCATCCGGCCGCGTACAGCAGAACCGAAGCGATCAATGCAACGTCACCCTTGCGCAAGACCAACCTCACTTGTTCCATGGCGCAACCTCGGAGGGTTGCGGCTAGCGCGGCGACGATCGTTTGATTGTGCTGCCGCTTTACTCAATTTTCCTGGCGGGCCGCGAATTCGCGCTTGGCGGATTCTATCAGCGCCGGTTCCGCGAGCAAGTCGTACACCGTCAAAGCCATCGCTTTTGCCACCCGGATCATCGCCTCGTACCCGCGCGGCGTGTCGGTGTGCCGCGCGAAGCGCTCCTCATGGCAGTTGCCCGCACCCGGATCGGCGATGCGGAAGACAGGATGAATCGCCGGGAGCGCGTGGCTCACGTCGCCCATGTCGGTCGAGCCGGTCGGCAGGTCGCGCGGCGCGTCGGGGGCCTTGACGCCGAAGCTCTCGCAATGGCGCGCGTAGCGATGGGCCATCGCCAGGTTGTTGATCATGTTTTTGTAGCCGCCGAGGATTTCGTGCTCGAGCCGGGTTCCGGTGGCCGCAGCGGCCGCCTCGGCGCAGCGCAAAACGCGGCCGGCGATTTCATGCGTATAACCCGTCGAGTGCGCGCGGCACAGAAACTCGCACTCGGCCTTTTCGGGGATGATATTCACCGCCTGGCCGCCGTTGGTGATAATGCCGTGTATCCGCGAGCCGTCACGAAAATGCAGCCGCGCGGCGTCGACGCTCTGAAAGGTCTGGATCACCGCCGACAGCGCGCTCGCGCCCGCCCATGGCGCGACCGACGCATGCGAGGCGTGCCCGTGGAACGTTAGACGCAGGTGGCGCGTGGCGAGCGCGGGAAAGGTGGCGAACTCGCCGTCCAGCGGATGCGCCATCATCGCCGCGTCGACATCCTTCAAGGCGCCCTTTTCCAGCATTACGATCTTGCCGCCGCCGCCTTCCTCGGCAGGCGTGCCGAGGATTACGACGCGTCCGGGCAATTGATCCTTGATCGCGGCGAGTCCGGCGAAAGCCGAAAGCGCCGCGGTGCAGATAAGGTTGTGGCCGCAGGAGTGTCCGTTGGGCAGCGCGTCATACTCGGCGAGGATGGCGACCGTGGGCGCAGAGCGATCGGATTCGTCCGACTTTCCGGACTTATCAGACTTATCGGACCTATCAGACTTGCTGGACTTGCCAGAGCTACCAGACTTGCCGGAATTGCCGAATTTGCCCACCTCGGCGCGAAAGGCGGTCTCCAGTCCGGCCACGCCGCGTTCCACTTCGACGCCCAGTTCGCCGAGCGCGTCGGCCAGCAATCCGGCCGCGAAGCGTTCCTCGAACTTCAACTCGGGATGCGCATGGATCTGGCGGCCCAGGCTGGTCGCCTTATCCTTGAAGCGATCGATAGAACGGCAGATCTCGTCATGGATAGCCATCAGGGACTCCTTGGACTGCCGCGTTCGAGCGAGGGTGAGAGACGCCCCATCCGATACGCACGACGCATGCTACCAGAGCACCCACGCCGCGGTCAGCCGCTGCCGCGCGACTGATCATCAGCGCGTTGATCGCAAAACAGAGCGGGGTTGAGTCGCCGGGCCGGTAATGGCGCCTCGGATCGGAACTTGCCGCACACCCGAGCCGCCCATTTCAAAGACGCGGCGATTGCTCCGGTGCGACAACCACCGCAACCGCGCATCCGGCGCGGCGCAGAACCTGGTCCACGCGGCTGCCGAAGTACAGGCGCTCCTCGGCTGAACGAAACAGCGCGCCCATCATCAGCAGGTCGAATTCGCCCTCTTTGGCCGTGCGCAGGATGACATTCTCGGCGTTGATGCCGGTTTCGATCCTGGTCGAGACGTTCATTTCCAGTTGTTGCGCGAGTTCCCGGATCTCGCCCAATGCTTCCTCGCCTTCGCCGCTCGCCGCCGGGGCGCCGGCGAATGATCGCAAGTTCCAGAGCGAGCGTTGACGGACGTAGAGGGCGGTGGTTTCCGCGCCGGCCGCGTGCGCATAGAGCATCCCGACCGCCGCGCCCAAACGAGCGAACGACGCTCCGCTCACCGGCACCAGCAGCTTGCGCAGCGGCATCGCGGCGCGTGCGTTGCTCGCGATCACCACCGGTGCGCGCACGGCGGCGAGCAGGCCGCGCAGGACTTCGCCGCCGAGCACGGCGTGGCCATGGAACTGCGAGGCGCCGACAAAGACGGCGTCATAGCCGCGCTCGCTTTCCTGGAGAATCGCCTCGATGATCGAGTCCCCGCTGCCGACGCGCTGGTATACATTGGCCGCGCCTCCGGCCGTGGCGATCTCCTTGAGATGCGCGAACTGCGAGTCGAATACGGCGGTGGCCTTGGCGCTATCGTTGGAATTGCCGGCCGCCGCGTGGAATACCGTGATGCTCGCGTCGGAGGATTTGCTCAGCGTCGCCGCCAGATGAGTCGCCAGTTCGGCATGCGGACCACCGCCGCTCAGGACCAGCAACTTGGCGCCCGCGGTACGCAACGGCAGGCGGGCCAGCACGCGGTCGCGCTCGGCGCGTTCGGTGTCGCCCGGACGCCGGCGTACTCCGCGCAGCGCCCAGTTGAGCAACGGCGGCGTGGTGATCGAAGTGATAACCGCGACTCCGACGATTACCGTGTACATCGCGGGATTGAGCACGCCGAGACTGAGTCCCAACAGGGCCAGGATGATTCCCATCCCGCCGCGCGCGTTCATGCCGAAGGCCACGGCCAGGGCCTCGCGGAAATCGAGCCGGCCGAGCTTGCCACCCAGCAGGACACCCGCGATCTTCGCCACGCACGCTACCCCGAGCACGATCAGCGGAACGTAAGCGCTTTTGAGCGCCAGGAGATTGGTCTGCAGCCCCGAATAGGCAAAGAACACCGGCGCCATCAAGCCCATCGTGACCGCTTCGATTTCCGCACGATCGCGCGTGCGGACGCGCGGCGCGCGGCTCAGCATCAAGCCGGCCACAAACGCGCCGAACACCGCGTGCAGACCGATCCGCTGGGTCACGATCGCGCAACCGAAGGCGACCAACACCATCGCGCTGAATTTTCCATGCTCGGCGGCGCCGCGATCGTCCACCCAACGCATCAGCCAGATCACCAGCCGCACGCCGGCGAAATAGCAGAACGCGATGAAGGCAGCGGCCTCGCCGAGCAGCAGGCCGATCGAGGCGGGCGAAAGCGCATGTCCGCTCGCCAGCCCGGCGACCAGCGATAGCAGAAGCCATCCGGTGGTATCGTCGATGATTCCGGCGGCGAGAATCAGCATTCCCAGTTCGCGGCGCATCAGGCCCAGCTCGATCAAAATTTTCGCGATCACCGGAACCGCCGAAATAGCGAGCGCCACCCCTATGAAAAGCGCGAAAATGAGCCGCTGGTTCGGAGCGGCGAGGTATTCCGCGGGCAGCATCATGCCCAGGGCCATCCCCGCGCCAAACGGAATAACCATCCCGCAAATCGACACGCATACCGCGGCGCGTCCCTGTCCGGCCAGGACGTCGAGGTCGGTTTCGAGTCCGATATAGAGCAGGAGCAGAATTGCCCCGATCCACGCGAAAGCTTCGAGCAGATGGCGGGAGATCGGATCGCCGCCAAAAATCGCCGCGGACAGGGCCGGCGCCAGGTTGCCGAGGACCGAGGGGCCGACGATGACTCCCGCGAGCAGCTCGCCGATGACCGGAGCCTGCCCCAGACGCTTCGCCAGGTCGCCCAGCATGCGGCTGACAAACAGCAGCAAGGCGAGCTGGATCAGGAAGCGGAGGATTTGCGCTTCACTCAAATGCGACAAATGAATGCTCCAGGGGAAAAGCGCACATCCGGCCCGAGGCGCGCGAATCCAGCAACAGCGATCACGCTAACGACGCGAGGTGGCCGAATCAACGCATCAATTCGCCGGAAATTGGATCGCACCATTAAATCCGCGCGTCATGAGACGCTCAGGTGCGAGCGGGATGCGTGCGGGCGCAAATCGCGCGTGTGTCACGCCATCAAACGCGCCAAGCCGCCTCTGATCAGAACGGCTTTGCGCTGCGATGGAGCCGATTACGCTTGCAGCAGTAAACTTACGCTGGAAAAACCTACGGACGGATGCGAGTCACCGGCTGGTCGGCTATTTCGGAAGGCTTCTCGCCTATCGCCTGGCGATGCTGCTTGTAGTCGCTCATCGCGGTCATAATTCCGGCGACCGATTTGTTGAATAGCATCTCGCGCTGTCCGGCGGCCCACCGCTGCGAGTATTCGATTTCCGCCACCGTGCCCTGAAATTGCGGCATCACGTAACGCGCGAACAGTTCGTACGAGCGCAGCGTCTTTTCGCGCGAGGCCCATTCGTGGGCCAGGCCGAGCAGTCCGCCGAAGCCGCCGCTCGCCTCCTGGACCTCGCGGATGCGCGCGATAGCGTCGTCGGGAGAGCCGACGATCGCGCCGCCCCGCGCGACCATCCGGTCGACCGTCATCTCTTCGCGTGGCTGGCCCGGATATTCTTCGAACTGGATCTTCGCGCCCAGCGTGTCGATGAAATAATCCTGGATCCAGGAGTTGCCGCCTTCGCGGATGTCTTCGAGCGCCTCTTTTTTCGAGTCCGCCAGATGAATCGGCATCACCATGCGCCAGTTGGCGCGGCTGACCGTCTTTCCATGCTCCGCGGCGGTCTCCTCCGCTACGGCCCATCGTTTGGGTAGCCCTTCGAGACCGCCGGTAGCGAAGGCCGCGACCGACAGCACGCCGCATCCAAGCTCGCCCGCCGCGACCATCCCCGAGGGCGAGATCGTATTGGCGACGAAGATCGGCAGGTACGGCTGCTGGTAGGGCTTGACCTGGAGATGTGCGTCGTTGAGGCGAAAGAAGGAGCCGTCGATCGTGATACCGCCCTCCTCGGTGAAGAGCCGTATGATCGCCTTGACGCCCTCGACCATCTGGCGGCGCTGCTGAGTGGTGTCGATTGCGAGCATGTGCGCGTCGGCGGCGAGCGCCCCAGGTCCGCAGCCGAGCATCACGCGTCCGCGCGTCAGATGGTCGAGCAGGGCGTAGCGGTTCGCGATGTTGAACGGGTTATGGTAGGGGACACTGACCACACCGGAACCGAGCATGATACGGCGGGTGCGTCCCGCGGCGGCGGCGATGAAAATGTCCGGCGACGAGATGATCTCCCAGCCCGAGGAATGATGCTCCCCGATAAAGACCTCGTCATAGCCGGTCCGGTCGAGCCATTCGATCAGTTCGAGGTCGCGTTCGAAACAAAGCGTGGGGTTTTCGCCGGCGCGATGGAATGGCGCCATGAAAATGCCGAATTTCATCCGGTCCTCCTTGCGCCCGGTCCGCCGGGCAGCCGCCGAGGGGCTTCCACGCCACCTTACGACGGTGGCTATCGCATGGACAATAGCCGAGCAGCGGAGTGGACAATAGCCGAGGAGCGAAACGCACGGATGATATGTCCGATTGGCTGGAGAAATTAGCGCGAAGCTCGGGAGAGTCGGGTAGAAAGCCCGAATAAAGAGCCGCAGGCTGCCGTCTGAATTTTATCCCGGCTTGCTCAAGGCGGAGGCAAATAGGAAGATCATACTATTGGGGAGTGCCGGACGGTTGTGGGTTCGAGGTTGGAACTTTGCAGTCGAGGACAGTCGCAATGCTGAGCTTAGGAGGCCCCATGAGCCGCGGTAGGGCGGCGACGGCGGTAATGGCGATGCTCGCGGCCTTCCTGTTCGTCGCGGCCGGACCGGCGGCGGCGCAGCAGCACGGGTATGTGCCACCCTCTCATCCGCTGGACAACGGTCAGGGCGGGTCAGTGCTCGAGTTGCCGACGACTCCCGCGGGCCCGCAGGGCGGCAGCGACGCGCTCACGATGCCAAAGCTCAACCCGCAGCCGGGTCAGGAGCTGGAGTTGCCTTCGCGCGAGCTACGCAATCAATCGGGCTACCAACAGGTGACGGTCACGGTGACCGATCAAAACGGCCGCTATGTGACCGGCCTGCAGAAGGGCGACTTTCGCGTTTACGTCGACGGTATCCAACGGCCGCTCGAGTTCCTGCGCCAGGACCTCAACACTCCCGTGTCGGTCGGAATCCTGGCCGACACCTCGGGCAGCATGGAGCCCAAGCTGCAACAGCTACGCGCGGCGGTTTCGGAATTCATCGATAATCTGAACTCCCAGGACGACGTTTTCCTGTTCGCGTTTTCCAACCGCCCGTTCCTGCTCCAGCCGTTCACCACCAACCATTTCCTGGTCAGGAGCCGCCTCGCCCTGCTGCACGCGTATGGTCAGACCGCGCTGTTCGACACGATCATGGACGGGCTGATCATGGTGAGGCATGGCCGCTACGACAAGAAAGCGCTGCTGGTGGTGACCGACGGAATGGACAATACGAGCCAGGCGACCTTACCGCAGGTGGTCGCGCAGGCGCGACGGATGGGCGTTCTGATCTATTCGATTGGAATCGGCGATCCGAATTCGGGCGGAGTTGGAATCGCGATTGGGCCGTTCATGTTCGGCGGCGACATGGACCGCGTCGATACCCAGACGCTTACCGAGCTATCCAACGAGAGTGGGGCGCGTACCTTCGTGGTGCGCGAGGTCGGCGATGGTGAGGCATTGCGCCAGGACTGCGCCGCGATCAGTAATGAGTTGCGCGAGCAGTACACGGCCGGCTTCGTGGCGCCTGATCCCTCGCGGCCCGGCTATCGCAGCCTGCGCGTCGACGTGCCGGGCAGGCCTGAGCTTGCGGTGCGCGTGCGCAAGGGCGTGACGGTCGGGTCGGGCACCGAGTACGCCGGCCCCGACAGCGGTCCGTAGGGGTCCTTTAGAGGAAATTGAACAGCCGCAGACGCTTTTCCACCACTTCGCTCACTCCGCTAACCACTTTCGGCAAAATCTTGTACGGCACGACCTCGTCCGCGCTTGCGCCTAGTGCTGCGTCCATTCCGCGCCGCCAGGCCAGTCGCAACTCGGTATTGACGTGCACGATAGTGATGCCCGCCTTGATCGCCCTTTGAAAATCACCGTCGTTGGTCCCCGAGCCGCCATGCAGCGTCATCAGGACGCCGGCGGCCTTGGCGATTTCCTCAATTCGGCCGATGTCGAGGCGCTTTTGCGCGGTTCCTGCCACCATGCTCTGAAGCAAACCGTGCATGTTGCCTACGGCGGGCGCCAGCACGTCGACACCGGTTGCATCGACGAACTCGCGCGCTTCATCGGGCGTAGTCAACGCGCCGAGTCCTTCCGGGATCTTCTCGAGAATCGAGGACGAGGTGCCGATATAACCAATCTCTCCTTCAACGACAATTGCGGGATCGATTGACTTTATTGCCTCGACGGCTCTTTTGGTCTGTTCGATGTTTTGCTTAAGCGGCAGGGACGATCCGTCAAAGATAATCTCATCGAAGCCTGTCCTGGCGGCCTCTTCTGCTCGCTCGATCGAATGAGTGTGATCGGCGTTGAGGAAAATCTCCAGGCCGGTCTCGTCACGCACGCTTTTGACGAGCGCGGATGCTTGCCGAACGCCTACGAAATCGCGTTCGCCCTCCGAGACTCCGAGCATTACGGGAACTTTGAGCTTAAGGGCGGCATCCACGACCGCCTTGAAGGCAACGAGCTCAGAAAAATTAAAATGTCCGACGGCCGTCTTCTTGCGTTGCGCTTCTCTGAGAACCTCGATCAACCTTTTCATCGTCTTGCTCCGAGGAGTACTTCCCCTGCGATTGCATCATCTTCGAAAACTTGGCGCTACCGTGGAAGAAGCAACTGGAGCGGCCGACGTCGGAATTAGCCCGTGCGCCGGATTGGCGAAATGATCCTATGGCGCTATCATGCAGGACAGGTCGAGCAGGGGCGTCGAAACGCCGCCTGCGGAGGCCGGTTGCAGCGCGCGATGGTCCGGAAGTGCGCGATAAGCGCGTTCAGGCCGATTTGACCACAAAGGGCGCGACGAAGGTGCGCCCGATATCCGGGATGACGTTGAGAAACTTGATCTCGGCGAAATCGCCGGCGATCTGGATCGCCGAAAGCGCCGCGTTGTCGATCCGGATGCGGCGGAAATGGCGCAACTCCAACGCCATGAAATGACAAAGCACCGTGCGGATGATGTCGCCGTGGGAGACGAACACCACCCGTTGTCCGTCGGCTTCGCCAAGCGTGCGCATCACCGCTTCGACGCCGCGCGCCTGGACCTCGCCGATAGTTTCGCCGCCGGGCGTCGAACTCAGGATTGGCTCCGCGCAATAGCGCTGGTACTCATCGTCGACGATTAGTTCTTCGTAATCCATTCCCTCCCAGCGTCCGTACCGCACCTCCGCGATTTGCGGATCTTCGCGAAGCGGCACGCCGCCACCGAGGCCGGTGGCGATGATCTCGGCCGACTGACGCGCGCGCACGAGCGGACTGGTGACGATGAGATCGGGCTTGAGCGTTCGAACGAAATCTACCAGACCCGCGACCTGTGCGCGGCCTTGATCGTCGAGCTCGACCGGATTGCGGCCCATCACACGGCCCTGCCGGTTCCATGGCGTCTCACCATGGCGCACCAGTAGGGCAACGCCGCGCACGCCACCAGCTTGTTTGAGTATTTCCGCCACGTAAAACGGCCCCAGTGCCATATTCTCCGCCCGCGCTTCGCTAAAATATTTGGCGGGCGCCTTAAAAGCGGCACCCGCCAACATTTAACCCGAACCGCGGAGAGGAAACGAGAGCGTGGGGAAGTGTCTCCCGGATCTCAGCGCCCGGCGGCCGGCGATGCCTCGGCGTGCCCGTTGACCGCTGCCCCCGCGCTTGGTGCCGCCGCCAGTCCGCAGAAGGCCTCGTAATCCACGAGTCCGGTTTGCGTCGGATGGTCGCTGCACACGGGGCATTTCGGATCGCGCCTTATCTTGAGCACCCGCACGTAGTCCTTCGACAGCGTGTCGAAGTAAACCATCCGGCCGATAAGCGGTTCGCCCGCGCCCAGGAGAAGTTTGATCGCCTCGAGCGCTTCGATCGAGCCGATTATTCCCGGCAATGCGCCCAGCACGCCGGCCTCGGCACACGACGGCGCCATGTCCGGCGGCGCCGGCTCCGGGTAAAGGCATCGGTAGCATGGGCCGCCTTTGGCCGGGTAAAAGACCGTGGCGTTGCCCTCGAAACGAAAGATCGCGCCGTCGACCAGGGGCTTGTGCGCCAGCACGCAGGCGTCATTGATGAGATAGCGCGTGGGGAAGTTGTCGCCGCAGTTAACGACGACGTCATAGTCCTTGATGATGTCCATCACGTTGTCCGAAGTGAGCCGGACGTCGTGACGGTTGACCTTGATGCCGGGATTGATCGCGTTGATCGATTTCTGCGCCGACTCGGTCTTGGGCATTCCCACCCGGTCGGTCGTATGGATGATCTGACGCTGCAGGTTGGATAGATCGACCACGTCGAAGTCCACCAGCCCCAGCGTGCCCACTCCCGCCGCCGCCAGGTATAGCGACGACGACGAGCCCAGCGCACCCGCTCCGAGCAGCAGCACCTTGGAGTCGAGCAATTTCGCCTGACCCTTCTCGCCGACCTCGGGAATCACGAAGTGGCGCGAGTAGCGGTTGAGTTCGTCGGCCGTGAACTGGCGGTCCGCCGTCCACGGGAGGCCGCGATCCTTCCAGGCATTAAAGCCGCCCGTCAGGTTGTAGACGTTTTCGTAGCCCAACTCACGCAGCGACCGCGCCGCCAGTAGCGAGCGCGTGCCCGAGGCGCATTGGAGGATGACGGGCGTCTTATGATCCGGCACCTTCTCCTCGACGCGTAGCTCGAGGAAGCCGCGCGGAATACCGATCGCCTGAGGAATATGCCCCTGGCGCCATTCGTCACCCTCGCGTACGTCGAGCAGCACGGTGCCCGGCTTTTCCAGCATCCGGCGCGCTTCGTCGATATCAATCGACTTAATCTGCGCGCGCGCCTCGTCAAGAATGTTCTTTGAAGTCTTGGCCATAGCTTTAAACCGTACCCGCTGAGGATTCTATCCTTAGATTACACGTTTAGTCATCTATTGCGCCATAATTCAAGATAACCATCATTTTTGGCGCGTCGATCCGGGGCTTGGCGCTCAGCCGCCGAGCATCCGATGCGATTCGAGTATCGAACGGACGAAATCCAGCACGTGCTGGGCATGGCCGCGCGGTGTGACCTCATGAAAGGCCCGCGCGACGCGCAGATCGGCGTTGATCACGAAGGTCGAACGCGCCGCAACGCCGCCGCGGAGCACGCCAAAGGCGCTCGCCAATTCGCCCTTGGGGTCCGAGAGCAGGATAAAGGGGAACGCATGCTTTTTGGCGAACGCGCGATGAGATTCGACGGAATCGACGCTGACCCCTACGACCGCGCATTTGAGCGCCGCGAAAGCCTCATCGAGGTCGCGAAACTCCTTGCCCTCGACCGTGCATCCGGGTGTGTCATCGGCCGGATAGAAGTAAAGCACGAGGCCGTGGCCGCGAAACTCGGCTAGCCGATGCTCGTTGCCGTGCTGGTCGCGCAGCGCGATTTCAATCGCCGCGCCCAGATCGTCGCCGGCGCGCAATCCTTCAGTCGATGACATGAGCCTGACTCTCGCCGAGTGCGCGGCGGGCGGTGAACTTGATTGCGGCTTCAATCTGGATCATGTCGGGCATACCACTGGTGAAACATTACAGCTCAGCTATATCGCTTGCACGACCGCGACTCTTCGCGGTCCCAAGTCGAAAGATCACTATAGGTGGGGCCCGAAATCGCAGTCAAGTTGCTCGCTCGACCGCCTTATCGAGAATCGAGGCGCGGCCAGGCAATCAGCCCAAAGACAATGGATGTGCTGTCGTTAAAGAGTCGGCAAGGAAATGACGGCGAGGTCGCACTCCGCGGAGACCCCCGATGGCGTAAAAAGAGACGCGGAGAGGTGCCGCTATGGCCCCTCTCCGCGTTCGCGCCGGGCATCCGGTCTCTACGGAGCGGGCCTTACGACAGTATTGTCGTCCATCGTAACCGCGCCTGTCAGGTCGTGAGCCCCTGCCAGCGCTCTACCGTTCAGCACCGCACCGCTTACCAGCGTGACTGACGTATACGCCAGTATGTTGCCCGCAAAGTGAGTACCCGCGCCGATAGTCGCTGAACTACCGACCTGCCAGAATATTTGAGAAGGTTGAGCCCCGCCCGTCAGCGTGATTCCGAAGCCGGATGACGTGGTCAGAGTCGAAGCGATCTGAAAGATGAAGACCGCATTCGGATTGCCTTGGGCGTCGAGCGTGAGGTTTCCACCGCCGGAGATAGCGGTCGACGACGAAGACCTGTAGAGACCGGGGGTGAAGACCAAACCGCCTACATTTCCGA
This sequence comes from uncultured delta proteobacterium, assembly GCA_963755905.1. Taxonomy (GTDB): domain Bacteria; phylum Desulfobacterota; class Binatia; order Binatales; family Binataceae; genus JAKAVN01. Next base: position 344,779 of record CAVWLM010000001.1, on the reverse strand, counting down.
TGGCGGGGGTGAAAGCCCCTACTCTGTGCGCGGCGTTGTCATATGCGATGGTTAGAGCGGCTTCGGCAGCCTGCGCCGTGGGGTCGTCCACGTCTATCGTGCCGTTGACCATTCCCGGCGGGAAATTAGTCATCGAAGTGCCCGGCCACAGCCCGAGATCTCCAGTGATCGTAGTCGGAGTCGAAGTGTTGGTGACTCCAGCGGCGGCCAGGACCGCAAAATTGGCCGCCGCGCCAAGCGGTACTGTGGCCAGGCTGGTCGTAGCACCCGTCGTAAATTGCCATACATAGTTGCCCGACACTTGATTCCCTACGAGCGCGTTGCGGGTCAGATCCTGAGCTTCAGGGGTAATCGTGGCGGTATATTGCGTGTTGGCCAGCAAATTGGTTTTGGGCACGAAGGTCGCGATGGTGACATTGTTGACCGCGTCATACAAATAACTGATGGTTCCGAGTACGCTGCCGCCCGACCAGGTCAGGAGAAAATCCCCTGTAGTAATGGTGCTATAGTTCATCGGTTGACTGAACGTCGCACTCACGTTCTGATCGATGGGCACGAGTGTCGCATTACTATCCGGATTCGTGGAAGTAACGGTGGGTCTGATCACCGCCGGGTCTGATCCTGTATCGAAACTCCAGATGTAACTGCTGGCCAGGGGGTTGCGCGCGAGATCCCTGGCTCCAGTCGTAATTGTGGCTATATAGTGAGTGTTGATACTAAGGCCGTATGAGGGATTGAAGGTGACCGACCCGGAGGCGTAACTGACAGTTCCCGCTATCGCGGCTCCGCCGGGCTTGGTCACCGTGAAGGTCGCGTTGGTCAGCGAGCCGGGAGACATCTGCTCGCTGAACATCGCAACGATTAGCTGATTGGTGGGTACGCCGGTGGCGGCGTTGGCGGGATTGGTGAAAGTTACCGTTGGCGCCGTGGTATCGATACTGGCGCCAGTGGTAAAGCCCCATTCAAACGCATGTCCCACTGGAACGCCTGCCAGGTCAGAGGCCTCGGTGGTGACTTCGGCCGTATAGACAGTGTTGGGTCTGAGGCCAACGACCGGTCTGAGAACCACCGTTCTGCCGTAGGTGACTCCTCCGCTCAACTGGGTTCCGTCCGCTTTGTTTAGAATCAGAGCCGAGCTCATCGAAGCGGGAGACATCTGCTGACTAAAGGTGACGGTTATCGGCTGGTTGAGGGTCACACCGGTAGCGCCGGGAGCCGGACTTGTCGCGGTGACCGTGGGCGCCAACGGATTCTCGCCTTGGGAATTGCTGACCACTACCCACGCGGTGGTAAACGCGATCAGGATCGCGGCGACGATCGACAGCCTGGGCTCTTTTCGTTTCATTTGTTGTTTTCCCGTGATGGATTACGAATCCATGCGACTTTGGTAAACTGGTTAGACAGCGATCAGGCGAAGGGCGAGTATGAAGTCGAGTATTACATTTATATCGATCTGAGTATCGGGACTATCCGAGAGCGATGCAATGTCGTTACATAGAGAACCGAACGCGTCGATATGAAGAGCCAAAATACACTCGAGCCGATTAGTTATACCGTCATACTACATATGGCGAATGTCAGAGAGACGTTGAATAGTCAGACTTAGTAAAGAGCGGCGAAACTGGCTAGAGAACAGAGCATTTCCGATATACGGTCGACGAGTTTGCCACCGCCGTGCCAATATATTGCCACTATCTGATGAACAAGGTCTCGATTGACTATTTGTCGGAGATCGGCTCGAATTGCCCAGTGAGAAGAGGGACAAACCGGCGAAGTTAGGAATCGGAGCGTTTCGCTATAGCAGCTTTTGCCGCGCGAACGATCAGCGCACGCGATTAGGTCGAACGGCTAGGAAAGGAAGGCTGTCTCTTCGGGAGTGGAAACTCGGCCCAGGACGGCGTTGCGAAGCGGAAAGCGTCCGAAGCGACGAATGACTTCCAGATGATTCTCGGCGTACTCGATATAAGCGGTCATCGCGGGCTCTTGCGCCGCCAGTCTACGAAAAAGGCGCACCGATTCGAGCTGGTCGTCGAGGTCCTCGCCGTGCTGGAAGGGCAGGTAGATAAAGGTCCGGCGGACCGGCGGCAGCGCGAGATCGAAACCGCGGCCTACGGCGTTCCTCGCGTGTACGCGGGCCTTGGGATCGGTGGCGAATGCGCGGGCCGTGTCGCGGAAGATGTTGCGCGGAAATTGATCGAGCAGAAGGATCAGCGCCAGCGCGCTTGGAGGCGAGTCCTGCCAGCTATCGAGTTCACCGGCGGCCGCGCGCTCGTGATCGCTTAGAAAGCCGGTCCTGCACGCCTGGTCGAAACGGTCGTCCTGCGCGAACCAGAGGCGCTCGCGCTCCGGGTCGGAACCATCGCCGAACCAGAACTCGAGAATTTCATCGGAGCGTTCCATCGCGGATTTCCTCCGACGCGATCTACGTGCTCGCTTCAGGAGCGCGATTGAGGAATATTCTGTCTGACCTCCGGAATCGTCCGGGACAGCTCATTATATGAAGAAAATCATTCATCTCAACGCGTTCAATCAATGCTCGGCGGCGCTGCAATCATTCGGCCAGTTCCGCAATCCGCGCGACCGCACCTCGCAGGGTTATACCTCGACGCGCTTCTGGGTCGATCTCGCGCGGACGCTGGAGGCCGGATGCTTCGATTCGATCTTTTTCGCCGACGTCCACGGCGCCTATGACGTGTACAGGGGCAGCGCGGAGGCCGGGATTCGCCACGCCGTGCAATTTCCCGGCAACGATCCGACGATGCTGTTCCCCGCGATGGCCCAGGCGACCCGCCATCTTGGCTTCATTTCCACTTACAGCACGACCTACTATCCGCCGTTTCATACCGCCAAGCTGTTTTCCTCGCTCGACCATTTCACGGGCGGCCGCGCCGGATGGAATATTGTGACCTCCTACCTCGACAGCGCCTGCCGCAACGGGATGGGCGAGATGCTCCCGCACGACCAGCGCTACGAGCGCGCCGAGGAGTACATGGAGGTGGCGTACAAGCTGTGGGAGGCGAGCTGGGAGGATGACGCGGTGGTGCGCGATACGGACCGCGACATGCATACCGATCCCGCCCGCGTTCATCCAATCCATCACAAGGGCAAATTTTTCGAGGTCGAGGGGCCGCACATGTGCGAACCCTCTCCGCAGCGCACGCCGCTGCTGCTGCAGGCCGGCCAATCGAGCCGCGGTGTCGCCTTCGGCGCGCGCCACGGCGAAGCCCTGTTTCTGGTCTATCCGACGATCGAGGTCACGCGGTCGCGCGTGGAGCGCATCCGCAGCGCCATTCGCGCGCAGGGGCGCGACCCCGGCCACGTCAAGCTGGTCCTGGCACTCGCGGTCATCGTCGCCGAGACCGCCGAAGAAGCGCGGCTTAAGGAACGACGTCTGCGCTCGTACGCCAGTCCCGACGGCGCCTTCGCATTGTTCGGCGGATGGACGGGCGTTGACCTGGCGCGGTTCCGCGACGACGACGTACTCGATCGTTTTCCTTCGGAGGGAATCAAGTCGGCCGCGCGATGGTTTTCGGCGGTGCATCCGGGGCGCCCGCCGCTCACGCTGGCCGAGGCGCGCGAGGAGATGAAGCTTGCGAGCCTGATACCGCTCCTGGTGGGCGAGTCCGCGCGCGTCGCCGACGAAATCGAGCGTTGGGTGGATGAGACGGGGATCGACGGCATCAACCTGGTGCCGATCTATCAGCCTGGCAGTTTCACCGACTTCATCGACCTGGTCGTGCCGGAGTTACAGCGCCGCGGGCGAGTGCGCACCGGCTACGATGGCGCGACGCTGCGGGAGAACCTGTTCGGCGCGGGCCATTCCCGCCTGCTGCCGGACCATCCAGGGTATCGGATCGCCGGTGTCGTTCCGCCGGGCATACGGATCGCGTCCTCCGTCGGCTGAACGCCGTCAGGAATTCCGCGGCGGATGGTTTCCGAGCCGCTCGTCGCACAGGTGAACGCGTAGGCGACCCTGGTCAGTTTGCGCGTCTGTGCGCTGAACAGCACCATCATCACGATGCACGGCTCTATCTGACCCTGCAGTTCGATCACCCGTTCGTCGTGCCCGGTGTCCTTGAGCTTGGGGTAGCGCCGATGAACGGTCTCGGGGCCGAGGCCCGCAAGCGGCGAGTGTGCGTCCTCGACAATCACCAGTTTGTCGTTGTCGTCGAAGAACAACGCGTAGCTGGTCTCGGGCGGATTGTAGACGGTGGCCGGCTCGGGCCGGACCTTGCCGATCTTGACTTCCGGGAAGCCGACCGGCGGGCGCGGGTTGCCAGGATAGTCCTGCGGCGCCGCAGGGAACATCCTGACCACGTCGTCGAGCGCGCTCAGGCCGGGCACCAGGTCGCCGATCTTTTTCCCGCTGCGCAGTACGGCCGGCAAGTGAAACGGCTCGGCCGCAAGCCCTGGTGACGCTATCGCGAGAGCGACAAGATCGCCGCGAGCATCGAGGACAGGGCGGTTGTGGCCGGCGTCGTTCGCGACTTGCGGGAGATGCTCATGCTACTGCTTGTCTCGTTTCGGCGTCCGTTCAATCGCACAGATCAAGTCGCCAGTCCCACGAAAATCTCATAGCAGGCAGCGCATAAAAGCTATGCCGCGCGCACGTATTCGATCATTGGCCGTGCACGATCTATCACGCGGCCGGCTCTATCGATTATGACATGCAGGCTATGGAAGCCGCACAGCCGCGTTTACCATCGCCTCCGGCCGGTGACACCGCCGCTATTGGAGCCGGCCACGCGTTGTTCGCGGGTTTCCTCGGCTGGACGCTCGACGCTTTCGATTTTTTCGTCCTGGTCTTCGTGATTCCCACGATTGCGAAGGAATTCCATCGTTCGGTGGCCGACGTCGCTTTCACCATTACCGCGACCCTGATGACGCGACCGTTGGGAGCCTTGCTGTTCGGCTGGATGGCCGACCGTTGGGGCCGGCGCCTGCCGCTGATGATCGACGTGATTTTCTACTCGGTCGTGGAGGTGGCTGAGCGGGCTTGCGCCGAACTACACGACCTTTCTCGTGCTGCGCGCGCTCTACGGAATCGGGATGGGCGGAGAGTGGGGCGTCGGCGCGTCGCTCGCCATGGAGGCGGTGCCGGCGCGATGGCGTGGGACGCTCTCGGGCCTTTTGCAGGAGGGTTACTCGCTCGGCTACCTGCTCGCGGCGGCCGCCTACTTCTTTATTTTCCCGCATTTCGGATGGCGCGCGATGTTCATCGCGGGAGGCTTGCCGGCGCTCCTTACGCTCTACATCCGGACCAAGGTGCCGGAGTCGCCGGCGTGGGAGCGCGTGCGTCCGAATACGCGCAAAATCCTGCGCACGGTGCGCGCCAATCTCCCGCTATTCATCTACCTGGTCGTGTTGATGACGATGATGAACCTGATGGGGCATGCGACCCAGGATATGTATCCGACTTTTCTGCAGCGCGAGCGAGGCTTCGACCCACGCGCGGTCGCGACGATAGCCGTGATCTACAGCTTCGGCGCGCTTTTGGGCGGAGTCGCCGTGGGATGGCTCTCGGACCGCGTCGGGCGGCGGCGTGCGATGGCGGGGGCGACGATCGTCGCCGTGCTGGCAGTGCCGCTGTGGGTTTTTCCGCATTCGCTTGGATGGCTCACGGTGGGCGCGTTCGCGATGCAGTTCATGGTGCAGGGCGCATGGGGGGTCATCCCGGCGCATCTCTCGGAACTGTCGCCGCCGGAGGCGCGCGGACTGTTCACCGGGCTTGCCTACCAGTTGGGCGTGATGTTTGCGGCCAACGCGGCCTTCGTCGAGGCTTTAATGGCCAAGCGGATGTCATACGCGGCGGCGCTGGCGACGGTGGCGTCGATCGCCCTGGTCGGCGCCGCGGTGGTGATCGGCCTCGGAAAAGAGCGCAAGGGATTCGACCTGCACGCGATAACCGAGCTCTGAGCGGAATACGGCCGGGCTCCTCCCTGCCCTTGTCATTAACTTTTCGGTATCGCCTCTCCAGTCGGGCGACGCCGTCCGCTATTGCTCTCGATGGGGCAATTGATATATCGTACGACATATCAAATGTTTCAAAGGAGAGAATTTTTCTATGATGAGTTATGGATACTCGCGGTTCACCCGCCACGGCCGGCACGGCTTCGGGATCATGTCCCGGTCCGGTCGATTTTTTGGTCCCGGCGAGGTCAGGCTGGCGCTGCTTTCGTTACTGACGGAGGCGCCGGTGCATGGCTACGAGCTGATGAAGCGGCTCGAGGAGCGCTCGGGCGGGGTCTACCGCGCGAGTGCGGGCACCGTGTACCCGACGCTGCAGCAGCTCGAGGACGAAGGCCTGATCACTTCCGAATCGCATGAGGGCAAGAAAGTCTACCGGCTGACCGACGAAGGGAAGCGGGAACTCGAGGACAGCGACGAGGCCGTCAAGGAGATCTGGCGGCGCGCCCGGCGATGGGAGGACTGGCGCGGCGCCTTCGATCCCGACGCGTCCGAGATAAAAGGGCCGGCCGAACGGCTGGTCAAGGCGGCGTTCCGGGCCGCGGCGGGCGAGCACGCGAGCGATCGGCGGATCGAACGGGTACGCGAAATTCTGCTGCGTGCGCTGCGCGAACTCGAAGAGCTGGGCCGCGCCCGCTAGACGGTTCTCGCCGGGGAGGGCCGCTTAAGCGCGGCCCCTACAGTTCATGTGGCCGTCTGCGTTAGAATAAATCCACATGCGCTGGACCACAGACAAAATCCGGCAATCGTTTCTCGATTTCTTCAAGGAACGCGGCCATCAGATCGTGCCGTCAGCCTCGCTGGTGCCCAAGGGCGATCCGACCTTGTTGTTCACCAACGCCGGGATGGTGCCGTTCAAGGATTATTTCCTCGGTATCCGCACGCCCACGGCGGCGCGGGTCGCGGATTGCCAGAAGTGCCTCAGGATTTCCGGCAAGCACAACGACCTCGAAGCGGTCGGCCGCGATTCGTACCATCACACGTTCTTCGAGATGCTCGGTAACTGGTCGTTCGGCGACTACTACAAAAAAGAGGCAATCGAGTTCCACTGGAAGCTGATTAACGAGGTCTGGGGTATCGAAGCCGGCCGTCTCTGGGCGACGGTTTACAAGGACGACGACGAGGCCGAGCAGGCGTGGCTCGAGCTGGGATATCTGCCGCGCGAACGAATCCTGCGCTGCGGCGAGAAAGACAATTTCTGGGAGATGGGCGAGACCGGGCCATGCGGCCCGTGCTCCGAGATTCATATCGATCGCGGCGTCGCCGCTTGCAACCAGAGCGGCCACGCGGATTCGAGCCGAAGCAGTGCGCGGTGAACGTCGAAGGATGCTCGCGATTTATCGAACTGGGGAATCTCGTGTTCATCCAGTTCAATCGCGACGCGACGAGGAAACTCACGCCGCTGCCGATGAAGCATGTCGATACCGGCACGGGACTGGAGCGCGTCGCGTCGGTCTTGCAGAGCCTGGAGGAATCGAAGCGGCTCGGAAAAGATGTCGTTCTCGGCAATTACGACACCGACGTGTTCCAGAAGATTATCAAAGCGATTGAAGAGGTTTCATCCGACGCGCGAATAAAAGCCGGTATTGCTCCGACTCCGACACCGGCCCGTTACGGCGACTCGTCCGAAGGAGACATTTCGTTCCGTGCGATTGCCGATCACGCTCGCGCGATTAGCTTTCTGATAGCCGAAGGCCTGAATCCCGGAAACAACGATCGGGAGTACGTTCTTCGACGTTTGATTCGGAGGGCTGCGCGTCATGGACGCTATCTTGGAATCAAGCAGCCGTTCCTAGCGCGAGTTTGCGAGGGTGTTCGCGAGGCATGGGCAGAGCCTATACCGAACTGAATAACCAAGCTGCCCGCATCCAAAACGTCGTAACCCAGGAAGAGGCGCGTTTTGGCGAAACGCTCGATCGCGGACTCGAACTGATTGAGGCTGAGCGCGCTCGGCTTAAACGAACGAACGGCCATATGCTTTCTGGCGAAATAGCCTTCAAGCTTTACGATACTTACGGATTTCCACTCGATTTAACTGAGGACGTGTTGCGCGGCGACGGAATTGAAGTCGACGTCGCGGAATTCGACCGCCTCATGGAAGAGCAACGCGAGCGCGGGCGCGCCGCGCGCAAAGACGATACCGTCGCTCCTGAAATAAAGCTCGACGCCGGCACCGGCTCGCGCTTCATCGGACACCATCGCTACGACGCCGAGTCCGAAGTGCTCGCGGCCCATCGCGACGGCGAAGACCGCATCTTCGTGGTCACCGCCGAAACACCCTTTTATCCCGAGGGAGGCGGCCAGATCGGCGACCGCGGCGTAATCGAATCCGGTTCAGGCGCGATCCTCGAAATCGTCGATACACGAAAGTCTGACGGCTCGATTCTCCATGTCGGACGCCTCATGCGCGGCGAGCCCGGCGACTTCGAGCGTGGCCGGCGCGTCAAGCTCGTCGTCGATCGCGCACGGCACGACGCCGCGATGCTCAACCATTCCGCCACTCATATCCTGCACTACGCGTTGCGCGACATCCTCGGTACCGGTGTTCATCAGGCGGGCTCGCTGGTCGCGCCCGATCGCTTGCGTTTCGATTTCGCGCACGCGGGCCCTGTCGGCGAGAGCGACCTGGCGACGATCGAAGAGGAAATCAACGCACGGATCCGCGAAAACGCGGAAGTCGCGACCGAAGAGATGGCCTACGACGACGCGCTGAAGGCGGGCGCGCTCGCATTTTTCGGTGACAAGTACGGCGACGTCGTGCGCGTGGTGCGGATGGGCGATTTCTCGGTCGAGCTATGCGGTGGCACGCACGTCGGACGCACCGGCGATATCGGGCTTTTCAAGCTCGAGGCCGAGTCGGGCGTCGCTGCCGGAGTACGCCGAATCGAAGCCGCTACGGGGCAGGGCGCGCTGGAGGCGATTCGCCGCCGCGAGCAAATCCTCGAAACGATCGGCGGCCATCTGGGAGCCCGCGACGATGCCGCGGTCGAGCGGCTCGAACGGCTGCTGGCGCGCGAGAAGGAGCTCGAGAAAAAGCTCCGCGCGCTCGAACAGAAGCTGATCGCGGGAGACGGCGCGACGGGCGGCGCGGATGCCGAGAAGGTCCGCGAGGCGGCCGGCGTCAAAGTCGTCACGCGCCGCGTCGAAGGCGTCGACCCGCGCGCCCTGCGCGAGATGGCCGACCGGATGCGTCAGAAATACGGCTCCGCCGTAGTCGCGATCGGCACGGTCGTCGACGACAAGGTGGCAATCCTCGTCGCGGTCACGCCTGACCTTACCGCCCGAATCAAGGCCGGCGATATCGTCAAGCAGATTGCTCCGATCGTCGGGGGAACCGGCGGCGGACGGCCGGACTTCGCGCAGGCCGGAGGACGCGACGCCTCGCGTCTCGACGAGGCGCTCGAACGAGTTGCCGCGCTCGTTTCGTGATGCATCCGAACGTACGCTTAAGTTGGGTAGCTTTATTGATGGCTTAATTTGCGCGTAATGAAGCCGGGCTTTAAAAGTGAACGCGAAAAGAGCTACGATCCTCGCAACGCGGCAGTCGTGCGACCCTGCTATCGCCGGGCGCGCGCGCCGCGAATAGACGGCACGAGGCTTAGCAACACCATTTCTCAGCCAGCCACCGAAGACTCTCTCGAACTCCACTTCGACGACCATCGGTTCTTTACCGATCTTCTCGGCCAGCACGACGCCCATGTCCATGTGATCGAGCAAGCGCTCGGCGTGCGGATCGGCGTCAACGGCAGCACGCTGCGCATCTCGGGGGCGCATCCCGACCAGGCGCTGGCGGGCAAGGTGCTGAGCGAGCTTTACGAAATCGTCAAGCAGGGCCATCCGATCTACCCGAGCGACGTCGAATACTCGGTCCGCATCCTGCGCGCCGACGGCAACGTCGACCTCAAGGACATCTTCCTCGACACCATCTATATCTCCGCGCACAAGCGCGTGATCGCGCCCAAGAGCGTCAACCAGAAGCGCTATATCGACGCGATCCGCTCCCACGATATCGTCTTCGGTATCGGACCCGCCGGCACCGGCAAGACCTACCTGGCGATGGCGATGGCGCTGGCGGCGTTGATGAAAAACCAGGTCACGCGGATGGTGCTGTGCCGCCCGGCCGTCGAGGCCGGCGAACGGCTTGGCTTCCTGCCGGGCGACCTGGCCGAGAAGGTCAATCCGTATCTGCGGCCGCTTTACGATGCGCTGCACGATATGGTCGACTTCGACCGCGCGCGCCGGATGCTCGAGCGCGGCACGATCGAGGTCGCGCCGCTCGCCTTCATGCGCGGGCGTACGCTCAACGACTCCTTCATCATTCTCGACGAAGCGCAGAACACGACCTCCGAACAGATGAAGATGTTCCTGACCCGCCTGGGCTACAGCTCCAAGGCGGTGATCACGGGCGACATCACGCAGATCGACTTGCCGAGCGGCAAGCTGTCGGGGCTGAAGGAGGCGCGTACCGTGCTCGCCCGCACCCCCGGGATCTCGTTCGTCTATTTTGACGAGCGCGACGTCGTGCGCCATCGCCTGGTACAGGCGGTGATCACCGCCTACGAGGCGGCCTCCGAGGGAAGGCTTGACGCCTTGCCCGACAACGGAATCAAACCCCCAAGGGAATAGTCAGTGGCGGTCGCGCTCCGATGCGAGACCGGCCGCGGAAGGCCGTACGCGGCGCGTCTGCGCGACGACGGGCGGCGGCTGATGGCGCTCATGGGCCTGGCGGCGTGCGAGTTGTCGATAGTGATCGCCGACGACGCCTTCGTTCACGCTCTCAACTTGGAATTTCGGGGCAAGGACCGGGCTACCGACGTGCTGTCTTTCTCGCAGCTCGAAGAGGTGCGTCCGCATCGGAGCGGCGCGGCGGAGCCGCGCCGCTCCGATGCGGACCCCGCAGCCGGGGCGCGCCGGCGCGAAGCCGCGCTCGCGCCGCGCCCGCCCGGCCGCCTTCCGCGGCGGGCACAGGCGGGCTCGCTCGTGCCCGCCGCGGGGACGCCGCTCGGCGACGTCGTAATTTCCGTCGAGACGGCGCGCCGCCAGGCGCACCGTCTCGGCGTCGCGGCGGCGTCGCGGATGCGCACGCTGCTGGTGCACGGGCTGCTGCATCTGCTCGGTTACGACCACGAGCGCTCGCCGGCGGAAGCGCGGCGGATGTTCGCGCGAGAGCGCGAACTGGCCGCCGCGCTTCGTCGCGCGGGAAAGCGGCGCGTCAGCCTGGCGCACAGCAGTTCGCTGGCGAAACCGATGGCGCCGACGCGGGCGGCGCGTATAAATGCGAAGACGGGCGGGAACATAAAGACGCGCAGGAACGCAAAGAGATGACAACGCAGCGCGTGAAAATATCGCCGACCGCGATGCTTACGCATTTCACGCGAGCCGGAAAGACGGAGTCCGCTCTCGACAACCTGGTCACGATCCTGCGCGACGGGGTCATCCGAGGCTCGAACCGGATGGTGCGCGAGGGGCGAGCGGTCGTATGCCTGTTCGACCTACCCGTCCGCGATCTGCGTACTCTGCTTGACCGGCGCAACCGGCGCCGCTATGAGCCGTTCGGGATCGCGATTGAGAAACGCTATGCTTTTCAGATGGGTGCGCGGCCGGTCATCTACATGCCGTGGCGTGAGGCTGAGAGCCTGCTCGCGCCGGGCGAGCGATGGCGCGTCGTCGCCCTCGAGCTTGAACGTCATGTGCCAGTCGATTGGAGTCATGAGCGCGAATGGCGGCTTGCGGGCGATCTTGCCCTGCCGGCCGGGCGCGCGGTTGCGCTGGTCGAGAGCTGGCGCGACGCCGATGAAATCTACGACCGCTTCCAAGGTCAGCCGCCATGCGCCGGAGTAATGCCGCTTCGCGAGATGTTTGGGACGCCTTGAGCGGCCCGCTCAACACCCCGACCCGTCTTGCGCTATGCGTCATCAGCGGCATAGCGCTGGGCGTCGCTTTTCCGAAATTCGACATCAATCTGCTCGCGTGGGTCGCATTCGTGCCTTTGTTGCACGCGATCGACGGCGAGACTATCGGCCGCGTGTTCCGCTACGCCTGGTTGCAGGGGTTGGTGTGCTACGTGGTGTCGCTTTACTGGATCGAGTTCACGCTGCATCACTTTGCCGGGGTCAATCCCGTCCTGGCCGCGGTGCCGCTGCTGCTGCTGGCCGGAATAATGGCGTTGTTTTCGGGACTCGCAATTTGGGCGGCGCAGTTCGCGACCGTGCGTCTCGGGCTGCCAATTTTCGTCACGTTGCCAATTGCGTGGCCAGCGGTGGAATGGCTGCGCAGCTTTTTTCCGATCGGGTTTCCCTGGAACCTGCTGGGCTACACGGCCTACCGCAACCTCGAACTAATCCAATTCGCGGAGATTACCGGGGTCTACGGCGTTTCGGCTCTGATCGTGTTCTTCAACGCGGTGGTCTTCGTCGTCTTGTTCGGCCGGCATTCGCGGCGCGTTCAGACCTGGAGCCTCGGCACGCTGACGGCCTTGATGCTGGCGGCGGTGGCCTTCGGGGCCATCCGGATCAATGCGGTGGAGTCGCAGCCGCCGGCCGGGCGGATGCGGGTGGCGATGGTACAGGGCAATATCCCCCAGAGCATCAAGTGGGACCCGGCGTTCCTCGACACCAGCTTCAACGTTTACGTCGACCAGACCGAGCAGGCCGCTCGCCATCACGTTGACCTGGTAGTATGGCCGGAGGCGGCGGCGGCGTTTTTCTTTCAGCCCACCGCGCTCTATCCGCCGCGCTTCGCCGGTGATGCGGTGTATCGCGAGCGACTGCTCAAGCTGGCGGCCGACACCGGCGATCCGATCCTGTTCGGCGCGCCGGCGCTCGGCCTTGCCGCTGACGGTTCGGTTGGGATGTATAACCGTGCCTACCTGGTCTCGGGCGCGGGCAAAGTCGTCGGGTACTACGACAAGATCCAACTGGTGCCATTCGGCGAGTACGTGCCGATGCGCCCGCTGGTGGGATTTCTCGTCAATCGTATCGTACACGGCTTCGGCGACATGATTCCGGGTACCGAGCAGACGCTGCTTCCGGTCAAGGGCGCACAACTCGGAGTGCTGATTTGCTACGAGAGCGTCTTTCCTGATCTTACGCGGCGCGCGGTCGAGCGTGGAGCCAACGTGCTGGTCAATATCACCAACGACGCATGGTATGGCGAGAGTTCCGCGCCGTACCAATTGCTCGCGATGACAGCGATGCGCGCGGTGGAGACCAAGACGCCGATCGTGCGGGTCGCCAATACCGGGATAAGCGCGGTGATCGACGCCGACGGCCAAATCACGGCTCGCACGCCATTGTTCAAGCGTGGCACCGAGATCGAGGACGTGAGTTGGTATCCACGGCGCACGGTTTACACGGTCGTGGGGGATCTGTTTTCGGAGATCTGCTTTGTGCTGACGCTCCTCGGGGTGCTGCTTGCTATCTTGCGCGGTCGCGGCGCCGACACGATGCCGTCGCCGGTCGCCGGTGCGCTAAATCGCAACGGGAGCGGCTGACGAGCCGGCCCGGGAAGCGATCGTTTCGAGGCCATTAAGCTTCGACCCGGTATCTGACACAATATTTGATGCGCGGGCACGATGGACCGCGGGGAGAGTGACGAACGGATGGAACTCAGCGAAATGCGCGACCAGTTAGCCGACTTCGAGACCCGCACCGAAAAACTCGGGAGGCGTCTTTGACGTCGCTCGCCTAAAAACCCGCCACGAAGAACTGCTGAAAGAGACTGGCAAGCCCGGCTTCTGGGACCGGCCCGAAACCGCCCAGGCTACGCTCAAGGAAAACGACCGCATAAACGAACAGCTCACGGGCTTCGAGCGGCTGCGCTCCACCCTCGACGAGGCGCGGCTTTACCTCTCGATGGCCGAGGAGGATGGCGGCGAGGGCTCCGAGGCGGCGCACGAGACCGAGGCGGCGCTGGCCAGGGCGCGGGGCGAAATCGAACGCCAGGAATTGCAACTGATGCTCGGCGGCGAATACGACCGGCTCGGCGCGATCCTGTCGATCCATCCCGGCGCCGGCGGCCTCGAAGCGCAGGACTGGGCCGAGATGCTGCTCAGGCTGTATCTTCGATGGGCCGAGCGGCGCGGTTACAAGACCGAACTCGCCGATCTCCAGCCCGGTGACGGCGGCGGAATCAAAAGCGCGACTATCACGGTCGAGGGCGACTACGCGTACGGCTACCTGCGGGCCGAGGCGGGAATCCATCGCCTGGTGCGCATCTCGCCGTTCGACGCCAACGCGCGCCGCCATACTTCGTTCGCCTCGGTTTTCGTTTTTCCGGCGATCGACGACAAAGTCGAGGTGATAATCAATCCCGCGGATTTGCGGGTCGATACCTTCCGCGCCAGCGGCGCCGGCGGTCAACACGTCAACAAGACCGACTCCGCCGTGCGGATGACGCATATTCCGACGGGAATAGTAGTGAGCTGTCAGAACGAGCGTTCGCAGCACAAGAATCGCGCGATGGCGATGAAGATTCTGCGCGCGCGGCTGTTCGAGCTCGAAGAGCGCAAGAAACGCGAGCAGTTCGAGCAGTTTGCCAAGGAAAAAAAGGACATCACCTGGGGGAGCCAGATCCGTTCCTACGTCCTGCAACCCTATCGGATGGTGAAGGACCATCGCACCGGAGTCGAGATAGGGAACACCGACGCGGTGCTCGACGGCGCGATCGATCCGTTTATCGAGGCTTACCTGATGGGCGTGCGAAAGTCGGGTGCCGAGGTGGCCCCGGCTTGAGGCCGGCCCTCTCCGTGCTTGCACGGCGCGGCCGCGATCGCGCAAAGTCGAACGGCGCGTGCATGAAGCCCGCGTCCCCGGTGTAAGCAGTATCAAGGAGATCCCATGATCGACGTTTATTTCTGGATGACCCCCAACGGCTACAAGGTTACGATCGCGCTCGAGGAATTGGGGTTGCCCTACAATGTGATCCCGATCGATATCGGCAAGGGCGATCAGTTCAAGCCCGACTTCCTCAAGGTGAGCCCCAACAACAAGATCCCCGCGATGGTCGATCATGATGGTCCGGGCGGTGAGCCGATCGCGATTTTCGAATCCGGCGCGATCCTGATTTATCTCGCCGAAAAGAGCGGCAAGCTGCTGCCGAAGGATCCGCGCGGCCGGTACAACGTGCTCGAGTGGCTGATGTTCCAGATGGCGAGCGTCGGCCCGATGCTCGGCCAGGCGCATCATTTCCGCCGCTACGCTCCCGACCAGATCCAGTACGCGATAGACCGCTACACCAACGAGGCCAGGCGCATCTACAACGTGATCGACAAGCGTCTGGCCGAAGCGCCCTACCTGGCCGGCGACTACTCGATCGCCGACATCGCGACCTATCCGTGGCTGCGGCCGCATAGATGGCAGGGGCAGGAACTCGAGAACTTTCCGCATCTCAAGCGCTGGTACGACGAACTCGAACAGCGTCCCGCGGTGAAGAAGGGTTGCGCGGTAATGGAAGAGCATCTCCATCACGGGCCGCCGAGCAAGGAATCCTGGCAGACGCTGTTCGGCACCAAGCAGTACGAGAAGCGCTAAGGACGAAGCGGCAGCGGCGCGCGCCGCGGGGCTACGGGCCGCGATGCGCGTCGAGCAGCTTGAGCAGCGCGTGCACGGTCTCGGTGACGGGCACGCTTAGTTGATGGCGGCGCGCCGCGCGTATCACGGCTCCGCTTATCGCGTCGTACTCGAGGCGCTTGCCGCGTTCGAGATCCTGCAGGGTCGAAGTCCTTATCGCGCTTGCATTGGAGAAGCCGCGGGCGACGTTGTAGAGCGTCTCGATGTCCTCGTCGGAAATGTTCGCGCCCTCGGCGCGTCCCACTATCGCGGTCTCGGTGATCAGACGATGCACCAGCGCGTCGCCCTCGGGGTCGGCGAACATCTCGCCGAGCGTGCAGCGCGCGAGCGCGCTCACCGTGTTGGTGCCGTTGTTTCCCATCAGCTTCTTCCAGCGCACGCTCTTGAGATCGCGGGTGAGCTGGCCGAAAACTCCCGCGCGCTTGAAAGCCTCGGCCATCCGCAGCGCGCGCGGCGTCTCGCGTCCGTCGAGTTCGCCGAATTCGATGATGCCCGAGGCGGTGTGACGCAGCTTGCCCGGTGCGGTTAATTCGGCGCCCACGCGCGCGTTCCCGCCCATCACGGATTCGCGCGGCAGCACCGTGCAGAGCGCCTCTTCATTCTCGACGCCGTTTTGGATCGTCATCACCGCGCCGTCTTCGGCAAGGCATCCGTCGAGCAGGCGAGCAGTGGCGACGGTGTCGTAGGATTTGACGCAGAAGAGGATTAACTCGTACGGCGCGAACTCCTTCGGATTGTCGGTGGCCTTGACCGGCAAGTGGAAATCGCCCTTGAAGCTTTTGCACCTCGAGCCCATGCTCGCGCAGTACGCGCAGATTTTCGCCGCGCGCGCAGAAGTAGACCTCCTCGCCGGCCTGCTGCAGGCGAGCGCCATAGAACAATCCGACGGCGCCCGCTCCCATGATCAGAATTTTCATCGCTGCTTTCCTTTCAGGCGGCGCGGGCGAGCGCGTCCTGCCACAGGCGCGTAACGGCGGCGCGCAACTCGTCGAGAGTGCCGTCGTTGCGAATCACCGAGGTTGCGTGCTTGCGCCGTTCCTCGTCGGAAAGCTGCGCGCGGATGCGCGCCTCGGTCTGCTCGGGTTTCAGCCCGCGATCGCGCTCGACCCGTTCGATCACGTGCTCGCGCGCGGCGGTTACCAGCCAGATTTCGTCGAACAGCGGCTGCCAGTTGGCTTCGATCAGGATGGCCGCCTCGATGACGATCGGCCGCGTCTCGCCGCCACTGCGCATCGCTTCGACCAGCTCTCTCATCCGCGCGAACATCTTCGGATGCACGATCGCGTTGAGCCGTTTGAGCGCCGCGGGATCGGCGAACACGATCGGCCCGAGTTTGCGCCGGTCGATCGTGCGGTCGGGGGCGAGGATGCCATCGCCGAAGGCTTCGATCAGCTCGCGGTAGGCGGGCGTGCCCGGCTGGTAAATTTCGTGGCCGACCTTATCGGCGTCGATCGCGGGCGCGCCCAACTCAGCCAGAATTTTCGCCGCGGCGCTTTTGCCCGAGCCGATTCCGCCCGTTAGTCCGATAGTAATTGGTTTCATCGCGATTCGATTCCGCCATGTCGCCGTTGCCGCCGCTGGGCTTAACCGGCCGCTTCGCGTCCCCAGGACTGGAGATTGTAGAGGTAGCTGAAGAAGCCGCCGCGCGAAAGCAATTCGGCGAAGGTTCCCTGCTCCGCGATTTCGCCGTCGCGCAGCACCAGGATGCGATCGGCGTTCTGAATCGTCGAAAGACGATGCGCGATTACCAGCGTGGTTCGCCCGCGCATCGCTTCGCGCACCGCGGCCAGCACCAGCGACTCGGTTTCCGCGTCCAGCGCGCTGGTGGGCTCGTCCATCACCATCACCGGCGCGTCGCGTAAGAGCGCCCGCGCGATCGTCACTCGTTGCGCCTCGCCTTCGGACAGGCTGTGACCGCCCTGGCCGACGATTTCGTCGAGTCCGCCCGGCAAGCGCGCGATCACCGGGTCTAGGCGCGCAGCCGCGGCGGCGCGTTCGATTTCGCGTTGGCTCGCGCCGGGCCGGCCGAGCGCGATGTTGGCGCGCATCGTGTCATACAGCACCAGCGGCGGCTGCAGCACCATCGCGACGTTGTGCCGCAACGACTCCAGTGTAAACTCCAGCGCGTTGTGACCGTCGATACTGATCTCGCCCTGCTGCGGCTCGTAAAAGCGCACCAGCAGACTCGCCATCGTGGTCTTCCCGGCGCCGCTTGGTCCGACGATCGCGACGGTCTCGCCGCGCCCGGCGCGAAAGCTCACGCCTTTGAGCACCGGATGGCCCGGCGTGTAGCCGAATACGACGCCCGCGAACTCGAGCTCGCCGCGCGCGCGTCCGAGCGTCCGTGCCCCGGGACGATCCTTGACCTCCGGTTCAATCGCCAGCAGCTCCAGGCATCGGCGCAACCCCGCCATCGCGCCCTGCACCATGCCGTAGGTTTGGAACATCTGATTGATCGGCGCGTACAGCGAGGCGAGATAGGTGGAGAACACGATCAGGTCGCCGATCGTGAGCCGCCCGCTCCTTACGTGCAGCGCGCCGATATAGATCACTACCGAGGTGCCAATCGCGATCAGGATGTTCACCGCGCCGGCGTAGGCGGTCTGCAAGGTATACAGGCGCAGCGTCTCGCCCAGGCTTTCGCTGCTCGATTCCACGAACTCGCGGTAGGATTCGGCTTCGCGCGTGAAGGCCTGAACCACGTGGATCGCGGCAAGCGATCTATGAGCCACCGTGTAGAGGCGGCTCTCCTTTACGCGGGCGGCGGCGGCGATGCGATCGATCGGCGCGCTGGCAGTCGCGATCAGCGCAGCCAGAAACGGCACTACCGCAAGCGCGACGATCGTCAGCTCCCGATCGATCCGCATCATCACCACGAACATTTCCGCCAGCATCACGGTGGAGGAGAGCAGGGGGAACAGCCCGTTCATCGCGATCGTCTGGACCGAGAAGGTGTCGTAAGTGATCCGCACCATCAAATCGCCGATCGGGCGGCCGCGATGGAATGAGAGCGAAAGCCGTTGCAGATGGTCGAACATCTCCGCGCGCAGGTCGTTGACCATCCTCTGGCCAATCGAAATCGAGATGTAATTGTTGAAGACGTTGATCAGGCCGAGCACCACGTAGAGCACCACCAACCCCAGGCAGGCGGCGATCAGCAGGTGCGCGGGCGAAAGCCGGGTCGCACGCGCGGGCCACGCCGCGCTCAGCGGCGCGCCGTGCAACACGTTGTCGATCACGATCTTGAGCGGCCAGGGCTTGAGCACTTCCAGTGCGGCGGCCAGCATCACGCACACCACCGCCAGCGCCAGGCGTCCCAGATGCGGGCGCGTGCGGCGCAACACCACACCGATGAGCCCGAGCGTGCTCATCACGCAGCTTCTTCCTCGACGTGGGCGCGGCCGCCGAGAGCGGCCACCGCGTCGGTGGCGGCGGCCTTGAGCGCGGCGGGCAGGCGGCTCAAGTGTAACGCGGAGAGCGTCAATCCAACTATTCCTGCTAGCGCTACAACGGCTATGACGCTGGCGCCGGAGAGCCCGGTCGCCAGCATCACCACTACGACTGACACTCCCGCCGCGGCGATTTGCCATCGAGCGGGCACGGCGCGCCATAAGAGCGCGACGCGGCCGTCGTCGAGTTCCAGGCCATTGAGCTTTACGCGTAGCGCCGGCGGAATCACGATCACGAGGTCGTATGCTTCGTACTGACCACCGGCGGCGGTAGCGAGACCGCGCCGGATCAGCGCCGCTCGCATCGCTTCGAGCAAGGCCTCGATGCCGCCGGGTCCGAGCGGCTCCGAGGGCGTCACCAGCACGCGCCCGCGTCCACGGACCGTCGCGGCTTCGTCATCGGGGGGGCCGGGCGGCGGGGTGGAACTCCATATGACGCGCTCGCGCGCGGCGCTGCGGGCGAGCGTCCCCGCCAGCGCGGCGGGTGCAAGCAGCGCCCGCGCCGCCATCGTCAGCCGTGCGCCGCGTGACGGCGCGCTTACCGCGGCGATACGAATTGCGCTCGCGAACGTCAGCGCGATTGCGGCCAGTCCCAGCCACTCCATCGGTGCGCTCACGATGCCGCCGACGATCATCACGATTGCGATCGCGACCCAGGGCATCGTAAGCGGCAATTGCAGAAGCGGCGAAGTCTCGGCGCCCGGATAGACGCTCTGGAACAGTCCGCGGCCAAACGCGCCATAGTAGATACGCGCGCTCCCGAGCAGGCCACCGAGCCATGATGCGCCGCCATAGATCGAGCCCGCGCCGGCGCTCTTCAGCGGGTACTTGCGAAATAGCAATCCCTCGCCCCGGCCGTAGCCCCGCTGCTGCTTCACATACGCGCCGAGGGTCTGACGACGTTCATGAATCACGATCGCGGCGGGAGCGCTCGCGATTATCAACTTGCGTTCGGCGAGCCGCCACGAGAAATCAACATCGTCACCGGCGGTGGTGAACATCGGGTCGAATCCGCCGGCCGCCTGGGCCGCGGCCCGGTCGACTATCATATTGCATCCGCAAACCTGCTCGAGGGTGTCGTCGCCGGCGCGAACCTCGCGCGGCTGTCCGGGTGCGGCGGCGATCGCCGCCGCACGAGCCGAAACGAGTGGTGGCGCGAAGTTGGGACCACCGGCGGCCGCGGCGTCGCGGCGGGTGAGGGCCTCGACCAGGTGGTAGAGCCAATCGCTATCGGCACGCGCGTCGGCGTCGATGAAGGCGACGCAGCTTCCGGCAGCGGCTTCGATTCCGCTATTGCGCGCGGCCGCGAGTCCACGATGCTCCGCGCGCAGCACGCGTACACCCGCGCGCGCCGCGACCTCGCCGGTCGAGTCGATCGAGCCGTCGTCGACGACGATCGTTTCGTAGTCGGGGTAGTTGAGCTTGGCGAGCGAGTCGAGGCACGCGCCCAGGGTCGCCTCCGCGTTATAGGCGGCAACCACTATCGAGGCCTTTGGATTCTCCTTCAGCGGTGGCGGCATCGAGCCCTTGAAGACCCCGCCAACCGCGTCGAAGGCGCGCTTGCGAACGCGATCCCGCGTCACCAGTCCAAAGGCCCAATCGCTAATCTCGGCGCCCCCGGTATGCCATTCGTCGGTGAAGGCGAACACGATGAAGCCCGAGAGGCCGAGTTCGAAGGTGGCGCGCGCCTGCCATGCGAGCAATTCCGCCTGATGATCCTCGCCCTCCCGGATGGTATCCATGCCGGTTTCGCTCAACACCAGGGGACGCTCGCCCGTCGCGGCCATCAGATGAGTCAAATAACGGCGGAAGTCGGGCTCGCGATGCAGGTAAACGTTGAAGCAGATGAAGTCGAGGAAGCTGAGGTCGAGATATTCCGATGACGGATAGTTCGAGTAGGTGAACAGAGAATCGGGCGCGATGCTTTTGCCAAGTTCGTAGAGTTCGCCCACGAAACGGCTCACCGCGCGCGCGCCATGCCAGCGCACGATGTCGGAGCGGATTTCGTTGCCGAGGCTGAAGGCGAAGATCACGTCGGCGAAGTGGCGCATCTCGTTGACCGAGTTGCGAACGGTGGCGCGGATGTCGGCAGCCATCTGGCGCGAGTCGAGAAAAGCCATATGAAACGGCCAAGGCATCCCGACCATCACCCGCAGATCATGCTTCGCAGCCAACTCGAACATCCACGGCGGCGGCGGTACGTAGGTGCGCACCACGTTGGCGCCGAGCTCGTGCATCAGCGCGAAATCCTGCGCGGCGCGCTCGGGCTCCGGGTAGCGCTCGCCGCGCGAGTTGGGACTGAACGGTCCGTAAGAAACGCCGCGTGCGTGGAACTTGCGTTGGCCCTCGAACAGGAACTTGCCGCGTGCGACCAGACGATCCATCCCGTTGAGCTAATCGTAAACAATCGTAACGCGCAACGCGGTAACGCGATGCTCCGCGCGTGGCGCGGCGAACCCGACCGCATAGTCATACGCGGAGAACACTTTCAATCATCCCGGCCGCTCGCCTATATTGCGCGGACATGGAGAGCGCACACCACGACGCCAAAACCTTCTCACTGGACGCGAACGGGATTCGGCTGGCTTGCCAGGATTGGGGCGGCGAAGGTCCTCCAATCATAGTTCTGCACGCGACCGGATTCCTGGGACAGGTGTATCGGCCAATCGCGCTTGCGTTGCGATCGGCGGGCCATGTTTATAGCTACGACCAGCGCGGCCACGGCGACAGCTCTCTTCCCGGCGACAGCGATTACAGTTGGGCGAGCACCGTCGACGATCTGAAGGCATTCATCGTTGCGATGAAGCTCGAGGGCGCGCGCGCTCTGGGTCACTCGGCCGGGGCAACCGCGATCGGCTCGCTGGCCAGCGCGCATCCCGAGTTGATTTCCCGCGCCGTGCTGGTCGAACCAGTGGTTTTCGACGACGGTGTGCCCCAGTCAATGCAGGACTCGCTCGCCGATCGCACGCGCAAGCGCAAACGATGGTTCGAGAGTGCGGAGGCGATGTTTCGCGGCCTCGAGCAAAAGCCGCCGTTCGCGACCTGGCGGCGCGACATGCTGCACGACTACTGTGAGTATGGCACGCGTCCCGCGCCGGGCGGCGGAGTCGAGCTAAAATGCGCGCCGGAAATCGAGGCGGAGTTCTATGCCCGTGCGTGGCAATTCGACGGCTTGAAGCTGATTCTCGAAAGCCGCTCGCCGTCGTTGCTGCTGCTCGGCGAGAAGAGCGATTTCACCGGCATCAAGATCGCTGACAAGATAGCGTCGCATCTGGTTAATGGCACGGTCGTCAAGGTCCCGGACACGACTCACTTCCTGCCGATGGAGCAGCCGGAACTAGTCACGCGGATGGCGGCCGAGTTCCTCAATCGCAAGTAGGCCGGTCCTCTAGACCAATCCATGTATTCTCGCGAAGGGATCCCACGACGGGTCGCGATGCCATTCGTATTCCATCCGAATCGCGATCTGTTCGGCAGTCTCGACCCCGGCGAGCCTGGCGATCAGAGCTAGAGTCATGTCGATTCCGGCCGCGACCCCCGATGATGTTGCGAACTTGCCGTCTTCGACCCATCGCGCCTGCTTCATCCACTCGACCGCGGGACCTTGTCCGGCCACCCAGTTGAAAGAGAACTTGTTGGAGGTGGCGCGGCGTCCGTCGAGCAATCCGGCGCGCGCCAGCAGCGCCGCACCGGTGCATACGGAAGTCACGATCTCCGCTTCATCCGCGCGCCGGCGCAACCATTCGAGCAGGCTGGCGTTACTGACTTCGCGCCGCGTACCCTTACCGCCCGGGACCAGTATCACGTCGATCCGCGGACAATCGGCGAGCGCGTAGTCGGCCATCGCGCGCGGCCCCTGCGCGCTTTTCACCGCGCCCGCCGTTTCCGCGGCGGTAACGATCGTCCATCCCCCGGCTTCCGCGTGCATTCCCCACGCCTCGAGCGGGCCGAACACGTCGAGCAACTCGAAACCCTCGAACAGCAACACGCCGACGGTCTTGTGCGACGCCATCGAAGTCTCCTCTCGCGCCGGCTGGGCGCGCAGCTACTTCTGCCGCGTTTTGAGTGCGCGAGCGACGCCGGGCATCACCTTCGGAAACCCCTTGCCCTCGAGTTTATCCTTGGTGTGACTACCCAGCCCATGCACCATGTAGTGCGAATGTGCATTGCGGATCGAATTGGTGAACCCCATCGCGTCCTGCGCGGAATTCGCGGCCCACTTGAGCATTCGCAGCGTGAATGAATCGTTCTGCGCTATCTCTTCCGCCATTGCCATGGTTTCAGCTTCGAGACGTTCGCGCGGAACGACCAGATTGACGAATCCGAGATGCGCCGCCTCTTCCGCTCCGATGAAGCGGCTGCGAAACATCGTCTCCTTCGCCTTGCGGATCGGGATGTCCCAGGGAACTGAAAAATACTGCATCAGCGCCGGCAGGAATTTAGCGTCGTCCGAGGCGACGATGAGATCCATCGCGGCGGCGAACATCCAGCCGCCGAAGATACACATGCCTTGCACCTGGGCGATGGTCGGTTTGTCCAGGTCGCGCCAGCGCAGCGTGGTATCGAGGAACAGGTGGCGCGAGAGCGCGTACTCGCCGCTGACGCCCCTCGGAAATGGACGCCGCCGCATGTCCTCTTTCTCTTCCGGCGTGCCGATATCGTGTCCGGAAGAGAAGGTATTGCCGGCGGCGGCAAGGATGATCACGCGCACGTCTTCGTCGGCATTGGCGGCCGCGAACGCATGGTCCATCTCCTCGATCATCAGGCGGGATTGCGCATTTTTGTAACGCGGGCGATTCGTGATGACTTTGGCGACGGCGCCGTGCTTCTCGTAAAGGATTGCCTCGTATTTCATCCTTGACCCCGCGGATCACTTTCCTTTGAAGTTCGGCTTGCGCTTTTCTCTAAAGGCGCGCGGCCCCTCTTTCGCGTCCTCCGAGGAGAAGACTTCCCGCGCGATCTCATTTTCGATTTTGTAACCATCCTCTAATGGGCGGCCCGAGGTCCTTGCAACCCCTTGCTTGATGGCGCGTACAGCCAGCGGACCGTTAGCTGCGATCTTTCGTGCCAATTCCTCAGCCTTAGCCATCACCTGCGCGGCCGGTAACACATGATTGATCAGCCCGAGCCGCCGCGCTTCATGCGCATCAATCCGGTCGCCCGTAAGGAGCAACTCCATCGCGTTGCAATAGGGTATTTGGCGCGGTGTGCGGACGAGTGATCCGGCATAAGGGATAAGTCCCCACTTTACTTCCATCAGGCCGAAGGTTGCGTGCTCGGCGGCGACCCGGATGTCCGTGGCTAGCATCAGTTCCATCCCGCCGGCGACGCAGTAGCCATTGACCGCGGCGATAAGAGGCTTGTGCATTTCGAACGGATGAAGCATCGCGATATCGCGCAACTTCGGGTTCTTGAGCAGAGCGTGATCCCATTCGTCTTCGGGCCCTCGCTGTTTGGTCGTCAGGGGCAGAAACCGCACCAGGTCAGCTCCAGCAGAAAAAGCTTTGTCTCCGGCGCCGGTGATTATTGTCGCCCGGATCGAATCGTCCGCTGCAATCCGCTGCCACGCCTCAGCCAACCGAACCATCAATTCGGGGTTGATCGCGTTATGCACCTCGGGTCGATTGAGTGTCAGGTAGGCGATGCCGTCGCGGAGATCGAAAAGTAGCGCTGACATTCGGTTAGTTCTCCCGTAGAAAATACGCGCAGCTTCCAGATCGAACCACTCGCGTCACAGCCGCTCCAGCAGTGCGCGTGCCTCGTCGCTATAAACGCCAGGCGCATCGTGCATTACCAGCGCCGGCTCGATTTCGACTTCGATACCGCCGCCCTTGCGCGCCTCGACCAGCATAGTCGAGGCGCTCGCGGCGGCGTAAGGATGGATGAAGCGAATCCGCTTGGGCTCAAGGCGGCGGGCGCGCAGCGCCGAGATGAGCTCGGCGCCGCGCGCCGCCGCGAAGACGAAGGCAACGCGGCCGCCGTGGCGCGTATAACGCGCCGCGGCGGCCACGAAGTCTTCCAGCCGGGCCGCCGCCTCGCCGCGGGCGAGGCGGCGGCCGGCGAGCGGACTTTCGCGCCCGCTGTGGCGGGCGCGAAACGGTGGATTGGCGAGCACCAGGTCGAAGCCGCCCGCCGGCGCGTCGAGCGCCCGGCGGCTTCGTAAGTCGGCGCATACGGCGCGCACCATGGTTAGGCCGTTGAGCGCCGCATTGCGCGCGGTCAGCGCCGCGAGCCCCGCTTGAATCTCCAGCGCGACGACCTCGCGCGGCCGGGCGAGGGCGGCGAACGTTAGCGCTACGACACCGCATCCCGCGCCTAATTCCAACACGCTCGCAGCGGGGCGGGTTGCCGCAAAGCGGGCCAACAGCACCGACTCGACCGAGAAGCGGTAGCCGCGACGCGGTTGGTAGAGGCGCAGCGCGCCGCCAAGAATTGAATCGAGCGTTTCTTCCGTGGTCGGTTCGGTCATCGATTCCAAAGTTAGCGGACGAGTATTGCGTCCGTATTTTTCGAACAGCTCGGACTCTATCTCGCCAAGGGCAACGTAGCGCGTGCGCTGCAGGCGCTCAAAGAGGGATGCGATTTCGCCGCCGGTGATCAACGGAGAATAGGGTGGAAAGCGCAATCCACCGATATGCCAAAAACCCTTGTGGGCGCGGCGTAAACAGCCTCCAGGAGGCGATTTTCGCGGCCGTCTCATCCGCGGGCACCGCTTGACGGCGCGCAGTTCGTACTTACGTTCTTCTCAGCGAGGCGCGGAGGGGAAAGACAGCGGGTCCTGCGCGCGCAGCGAATTAAAATTATCGACCGGTGATATGCGGTCGGGAGGTTTTCAAGATGGAAGTAGTACTCGGAAACGGTTACACGAACGGATGGCTGTACGATCGGATGAACAGGTTCAACCGGATCCTCAATGAAGCGGGTTGGACGGCTCCGGAAGCTCGCGACCACGTGGTGCCTCGCACTGACGTTATCGAGCATGGCGAGGGCTATCATTTCTACTTCGACATGCCGGGCATCAAGGCCGACTCTGTCAACGTCCAGGTCGAGGACGGACGCCTGATGGTCGAGGCGGAGCGCAAGCAGCCTGAGCGGGCGAAGGACGCCGAAGTCCATCTGTCGGAGCGCGCCTACGGCACCTTGCGGCGCTCGTTCACGATGCCCGAGGATGCAAGCGCGGAAGGGATCAAAGCGACCTATCGCGACGGCGTGCTCGAGGTGAGTGTGGCGAAGAAGCCCGAAGCGAAACCGACCAAGATCAAGGTCAACGTCGAGAACTAGAGCAGCAATGATCGGATGGCGCACCGCGCGTAAAAACCGCGGTGCGTCTTTTCTCGTTTCCAGCAAGCGCGACGAAACGCGGCCGGCGAACGGTCTTCCGGCGAAGGTTCGGTACTGATATGAGCGCATCGCTTGTCGTCCTGATAATCGCGATCGCGATCGTCGGATGGGCCGTGCTCGGTTACAACGGCCTGGTGAGTCTGCGCAACGAAGTGGATAACTCGTGGCGTCAGATCGATGTGCAACTCAAGCGGCCGTCACGACCTGATCCCGAACCTGGTAGAAGCGGTCAAGGGTTACATGCAGTTCGAGCGCGATACCCTGACCCAGGTGGTCGAGGCGCGCGGAAGTGCGATCGGCGCACCCGATCAGGCCTCGCGCATGGCCGCGGAGAATCAGTTCACGGCGGGACTCGGCCGTTTGCTCGCGGTGATGGAGAATTATCCGCAGCTCAAATCCGATCAGAACGTACTGCAAGCTCCAGGAACAATTGACCACCACCGAGAATCAGATCGCGTTTTCGCGCCAGGCCTATAACGACTCGGTGATGAAGCTCAACAACGCGCATCGAAAGCTTTTCCCTCGAATTTGATCGCCAATAATTTCGGCTTCAAGCAGGCCGAGTATTTTCCAGGGGCGCCCGAAGACCAGGCGGTGCCGAAGGTCGATCTGTCGCTGGGCGCCGCGCGCGCGCGCCACGCCGCCTGACGTCTTCAGCGCGCTGCGACACGGGCGGACGGAGATGGCGGCCGCGCGACACGATTTTTGGCAGCTTGAGCGCCCCAACCGGCGCGAGACCGCGATGCTGGTCGCCGTGTTCGTCGCGCTGTTCACGGCGCTCGGGTTCGGGCTCGATTTTCGTCTTTCGGCGACCTCGCGAATCGTCGACGGATCGCTCACCGGCTTTCCGCTTCTGACGCTTCTCGCGCTCGTCTTCGGATCTTTCAGTCGGTGCTCTCGTACTACGGCGGCGCCTCGCTGGTGCTCGCCTCGGTGCAGGCGCGGCGCTTGCACGCCGATTCGTCCGCAGATCAGATGGTGCTCGACGTCGTGCGCGAGATGGCGCTGGCGGCGCGGATGCCGGTGCCCAAGGCCTACCTGATGAACGATCCGTCGCCCAACGCCTTCGCGACCGGCCGCGACCCGCAACATTCGGTCATCTGCGTCACGCAGGGACTGGTCGACACGATGGATCGCGAGGAATTGCAGGGCGTGCTCGGCCACGAGATGGCGCACGTGCGCGACTACGACATCCGCACCATGATGATGATCGCGGTGCTGGTGGCGGGGATCGCGATGCTGGCCGATTTCGTTTACCGCTCGATGTGGTTCCGGGCGGCTTCGGCGGCGGTGGTGAGACAAGCCGCGGCAGCCGCGACAACGACAATAGCGGCGGCAACGCGGGCGCGCTTATTGGCATCCTGGTGGTCGTGCTCGCGGTGCTGGCGCCGTTTTTCGCACAACTGCTCGCGATGGCAGTGTCGCGCCAGCGCGAATATCTGGCCGACGCCGCTTCGGTCGAATTCACGCGCAATCCGCGAGCCCTGTTGCGCGCGCTCGAACGTATCGCCGAAACCGAATCGCCGCTGCGCAACGCCTCGCGCGGCACCGCGCACCTGTTCATCGTCAATCCGTTGGAGGGCGCGCGTGCACGACGACGAGGGCTTTTTCGCCAATCTGTTTTCGACTCATCCGCCGCTCGGGCGGCGCATCGAGCGCCTGCGCGCGTTGCTCAACGAGGCGGGTGGCGAGGCGCCGCCTGCCGCCGCGGCGACAACGGCTCCGCGCGGCTGACTACCCGGCGAACGGAATAAATCACGCTCTAGCGGTTACGATGACGCAGTTCGCGCTCGACTTCGCGCTGCGCGGTTTTGCGCTTGATCGCCTCGCGCTTGTCGTAAAGCTTCTTGCCTTTGGCCAGGCCGAGTTCGACCTTGGCGCGGCCGCGGCGGAAGTAAATCTTCAGCGGCACCATCGTGTAGCCCTGCTCGCGCGCGTGTCCCCACCAGCGCTCGATCTCGCGCCGATGCATCAGGAGCTTGCGCGGGCGGATTTCCTTGTGGCTGAACTGGCCGGCCGGCGCATAGCCCCCGATGTGCACGCCGTATAGGAACGCCTCGTTGTTTTTGATCCGCGCATAGCTGTCGCGCAGGTTGACCTTGTGGGCGCGCAGCGATTTCACCTCGGTACCGGTGAGCGCCATTCCGCACTCCAGCGACTCTTCGATGAAGAAGTCGTGGCGCGCCTTGCGGTTATCGGCGACCAGTTCGTAGCCGTCGTCGGGAGCCTTGACGCTTTCCTGTCGAGCCATCCTTACGAGTCTATCCGCCCGGCGCCGCCAGCATAAGCGATCCAGTCGCGGAGCGCGGCCTCGGTGGTGCGGAATGCGATCTCTTGCCACGGAATTCCGGCGGGCGCGAAGTAGTGCACTTCGCTTGCCTCGTTCGAGAGTCCGGGGCTCTCGTGGCCGGGAGTCGCGAGATAGACCACAACCGCCGCGATCGGATTTTGCGGATCGGCGTACACGCCGAGCAGGCGCTCAATCGTGACGCTCATCCCGACTTCCTCCATCGTTTCGCGAAGCGCGGCCGGTTCGGGAGTCTCGCCGAAGTCGACATAGCCGCCGGGAAAAGTCCAATACCCAAGGCGCGGCGGAATCGCTCGGCGCAGGAGCAACACGCGGCCTGCGTCGATCACCAGGCATCCAGCGACAAGCTTAGGTCCCTGGAAGTCGACGAAGCCGCATCGCGAGCACACTTTGTGGCGCTTGCGGTCCGGCAGCACCGTCCGCAATTCCATCGCGCCGCCGCAGAGCGCGCAGAAGCGCACGTTGGCGGGGTACTGATGCTGGATATGGTGGCGAACGTCTACGGGATGATCGTCGTCATCGGCCATGAGAGAAAGCTTGGCGCTCGAAGCCCCGAACCGCAACCGGTTCGCAGTGCTGTCAGCGAACGACCTCTTATCGGGGGCGAGCGGAAGGCTAGAACGTGAGGCGGCGGACCAGCGCTTCGCCGATCAGCAGGATCATCGCCGCGAGCAGCGGCCAAGCCGCCATCGATTGCCGCAGTTCGTGTTCGGGGCGCGTCAGGCCCACGTCGGCGGGCGAGGGATTGAGCCGTCCGCCGCTGCCCGAGGCGAGGCGTTCGAGCAAAGTATAGTTGGGTTCGGGACGCGGCAGTTCGGCGTTGATCGCGGGGCTGACCGTGTATGCGAGCGGCGGAAAAGCGAGCGCGTCGGCGGTGGCCGCCTTGAGCGCGATATTGTACGTACCCGGGTGCGGCGCATCGAAGCTGCCATAAAGCTCGCCGGGAACTTCCTCGGAAAGCGCGCTTTGTACGCGGCTGCCATCGGGACGGGTGATAGTGGCGCTGACTAGCGCCGCCGACGGCGCCGGCCGGTCGCTGTAGTTGGTCAGCCGCAGATGGATGCGGCCCTCGCGGTAGCCCAGCGCGACGTCAAATTTCTGCTCGGTAGCCGCGGTCTGCGGCGTCATCCACGAGAGCACCTTGCTCCAGACCTGGCTGAAGATCCCGTCCTGCACCCACGGCGAGGACCATCGCCCGCTCGCGTCGGTGGTGACCGCGACCGCTTTGCCGGCCGCGAAGTGCCAGCTCGCGATAAGCGGGTCGCGATTGTTGGCCCGTTTGATGAAAGCGTCGAGCGTGGCTTGCGGCTTGAGTTCGGTGGCGACGAAGCCCTTGATCGCGGGGAGCTGGCGGCCGGCGAGGTCCTTGAGCAGCGGGTCGGGCTTCACGGTGATCGGCGTGAAATCCTTCTCGACCATCGTGGTCTCGCCGCCATGCGACTTTACGTCCTGCAAAAACAGTTCGGGCAGGTTGGACGGGCTGTCGGTCTGGTAGAAGCTGCCGCCGCCATATTTGCTGATCGATTCGAGCAGCGGCAGATTGGCTTCCCGGCCGATCGCGATAGTTGAGATCGTCACGCCGCCCTCGCGATGCATCGTGGACACCATATCGTAGTACATTGCGGCCGTGCCGCCGGTCTCGCCGTCGGTCAGGACCACGATATGTTTAACCGACGCGTTGTTGCCGGCCAGCATCCGCTCGGCCTCCTCCATCGCCGGCAGCAGGTAGGTGGTGCCGCGCGCTTTGAGCCGGTTGATAAGCTGGTCGAAATAAGGCCGGCTCTGGCTGAGCGGCGTCAGCGGAACCATCACGAAGGGTTGCGAGTCGAAGCCGATGACCGCTACCAGGTCGGTGTCGGCGAGCGTCTTGGTGACGGTGCGCGCCGCCGCCTTGGCGTACTCCAGTTTGTCGTCGCGGCCCATCGAGCCCGACTTGTCGATTATCAGGACCAGCGCGCGCGTGCGCTGGCGATGCTGCGGCGGCTTCATGATGACCGGCAGCGCGCGGGCGAGCGGGCTGTCCTGGTAGCCGCCCAGGCCGAAGCTCTCGTCGCCGCCCGCCATCGCGAGCGAGCCGCCTTCCTCGACGTAGTTGACCAGTGCTTGCTGGACCGCGAGCGAAAGCCGCGAGCGCGGCACGTTGTTGAGCAGCACGGCGTCATATCCTCTGAGACTGCCGCTCCAGGAGCCGCTGGGTGTCACCACGGTCGGATCGAGGCCCATCCGGTGCACGACCGATTCGAGGTACTGCGCGTCGCGCGCCGAGCCGGTCAGGATGAGTACCTTGCGCTGCGCGCCAATTCCGATCCATCCGGTAAGCGAGTCGTCTTCGGTATACGCGTCCTCGGCCGGGTTGGCAGGTCTGAACAACGCGGTGTAGGAGGTTAGCCCCGAAGCTTCGGCGTGGACCGGGAAGTCGAACCGCTGCTGGCCGCTTTGCAGGGTGACGGTGCGGGTATCGATCGCGCG
Organism: uncultured delta proteobacterium; assembly: GCA_963755905.1. Taxonomy (GTDB): domain Bacteria; phylum Desulfobacterota; class Binatia; order Binatales; family Binataceae; genus JAKAVN01. The sequence continues at coordinate 313,676 of CAVWLM010000001.1, read as the reverse complement.
GCCGTTCTGGAAAATCGTGATCGTTCCCCTGACCGGAGTCGAATTGTAATTGGTGGCGGTCACGCCGAGCGCGAACGGCTCCGACTTGGCCAGGGCGGGTGGCATCGCAAGGTCGGTGATCGCCACGTTGGGGATGTCGCGTGCGCCGGGCGGAGTGAAGATGTAGAGGCGCACTCCGGCCGACCGAATCGCGCCCAGTGCGCGTTCCGCATCGCCATGGTTCTCCCATCCGTCGGTCACCAGGACCACCGGGCCGTCATGCGCCGCCGGATTCGCGGCGACCTTGTCGAGCGCGGTCTCGAGGTCGGTCGCACCCGGCGCGCAAGTGGGGCATCCAGCTGCGGTGTCGAGCTTCGATAACGCGCCCGAAACCGTCGTGGGCTCGGCGTCGGTCGCGAAAATCACCGCCGGATCGCCGGCACGCAGTTTGAGATCGTCGCGCAGGAGCCTGGCCGTCCAGGCGCGCATCGCTCCGGTGATGCTGGCCGAAGCGTCGACCACGGCTGGCCGCGTAGTGCCTTCGCTGCGCGTGACGGTCTGAGGATCGGCGAGCGCCAGCACGCACAGCGCCAGCACCACGGCGCGCAGCAGGGGCGCGAAAAGCTTGCGCGGCGTATCTACACCAAGCAGCGACCATCCGAGGATCACGCCGACCGCGATCAGCAGCCAGAGCGCGCCCGGATTCGCCAGGTTGACGCCGGTCAGATTGATACCGGCCAAGTTGAGATCGGCCAGGATGGCGCCCGGGTTCATCGCTAGACCGTGACCACCTGGCGCCGGCGCCGGTACGCGATCAACGCTTCGAGGATGACCAGCGCCACGATCGCCAGAATGAAGTCGCTGGTGACCGGCGCGCGGCGCGGTGCGACCTCGGCCATCGCGCCGGATCCGGTCGCTTCAATTTTCATGGCCGGAGTGCTTTCCAGATCGGAGGCGCGAAGGTCGGCGAAATTAACCGCGCGCAGCGATTTCGCGCCGTCGGAGGAGATTAGCTGGTAGAGCCCCTGAAAATTCGCGCCGGTGAACAGCATCCCGGGCGTGACCTTGATCTTTCGCCCGTCGGGCGGCACGACCGCGTCGACGCCGGCCGGCACGATCCACGGATCGCCGGTGTGAAAGCCGCCGGTCTCGGCGCCAAAGCCCGCCAGGTAGCTGAGCGAGTTGAGCGTCAGCACCGACATCGGGAGGTTCTGCCGGCCGAGGTAGGGAAACGGGTTGAAGCCCAGGGCGACCAGGCGATGCCCCGAGCGCTCGCCGGCGAGCATCAGCGCGCCTCCACTCCCAGTAACGATCGCCTGGAGCCACGGATGCTGTCCGAGGTATTCGCCGCCATGCAGATTGAGCAAGCGAAAATTCACCGAGTCGGTGAGCGGTCCGGTTGGCGGCCATCCGGTGATCTCGACGCTCGCGGTCGGCTGAATATTGAAGCCGAACACCGGATCGCCCGGCGGCGGCATCACCAGCAGCGTGTTGACCGGCGGCATCTCCTTGGGCACCGCGTACTCGAAGATTGCCAGGTCCGCAGAGGCGAGATCTTTGGGCGTGAAACTGGTCGGCGAGGCGACGCGTACCGAAATTCCCGGAAGCCGGTCGAGGCCCGCGGCGTCGGCGGGAGTCGGGGTCACGAACAATAGCGAAATTGATTTTACCGCTCCGGCAGTGGCCCAGGCGACGTTGTCGAGCCCAAAGCCATCGGCGGGCATGAGTTCCGCGCGATAGACCGCTGCGGGCGCGAGGTTGGGAAATTCGATCACGCCAATTTGTCCGGGTTCAAGATTCGCCTGGGCGTGTCCGACGGGCTTGTGGTCGCCGGTTATCGCTAGATGAAGTGTTCGCGCGGCGGGACTGAAATTGGCGACCGTCAGACGAGCGTGCAGTGCGGCCTGTCCCAGCGACTCGCGGCGCAGTACGAACGAACCGATGGCGTAGTTGGGCAGCGTATCGCCGGCCACGAACGCCTCGATCCGTGGCGGGACAGGCGCCGCAAGCGGGCGCGAGCCGGCATAGATCACCCGGCGCAAACGCGTGTCGGAAGCAAGTCCGCTCAGGAGCGTGCTCAGCGCGGCCTGGTCGGACGGCGCGTCGCTGGGATGCAATTGCGCGAGCGCATCCGACGCTTCCGCCGCGCTTGCGAACGGCGGACCGGAACGATGAGGCTGCGGGGTGGTCAGGTAGAGACTGACCTCGCCTGGACCTTCCCGCCCGAGCGCATCCCTGAGCGCCGCGCGCGCCGCGTCAAAGCGGGTGCGGCCGGGCCCCGCCGCAGCTTGCATCGCCGCCGAGTCGTCGAGCACCACCGCGATTGGATTGCCCGTGCGCGTGACGTACGGCCCCGCAATCGCGAGAACCGCGAGTCCGATAATGAGCACCTCGACGAAGAACATCCAGTCCGGCCGCGGCCATCCGCCGAAACGCCGCCCGCGCCGCGCACGCAGCGCGCGAAAGGCGAGTACGCTGGAGACGACGACGCGGCGCGGACGTTCGCGCACCAGGTAGGCCACCGCGAGCGCCGGGATCAGCGCGAACAGGTAATAAAGCGCGCCTGGATACAGGAATCCCATCACGCCGCTAACGCCTCAGACCGAAGTCGGCGGTTGCGCGCAGGAAGAAGTCATGGAAGTTCAGGTCGGTGGTATAGAGCGTGTAGTGCAGGCCGTGACGCAGGCAGAACGTCCTGATCTCGCGCGCGAGACGCCTCAAGGTCTGGGAATACTGCTCGCGCTCGCGGTTGCCTATCGAGGCCATCACGCGCTCGCCGCTCTCCGCGTCGACCAGCTCGACATCGCCCGCCAGTCCGGCGCCTGCCAGTTCGCTGCCGCCGAGAATCTGCACGGCGGTCACGTCCATGTTGGCGGCGGTGAATAGTCCGAGTCCGCGAGTCACCGAATTGATCATCATCAGGTAGTCGGAAATCACGAAGACCTTGCCCGCGCGGCGAACCGAAACCAGCTCACGCGCGAGCGCCGTGGCGAGGTCGAGCTGGCCGGCCGGTCTGATCGCGCCGAGGCGCTGCGCCAATTCGACGATTCGATGGCGCCCGTAAACGAAGCCGGGAGTGGAGGCTTTCCCGTCGCCGGCCAGCACGCGAATCATCACGCGATCGCCCTGCGCGAGGGCGACATAGGCGAAGGCCAACGCGGTGGCGACCGCCATCGGGAATTTGCGGTCGGCCTCGGGCAGGCCCATCGAGGCGCTGGCGTCGAGAAAAATATAAGTGAGGAGGTCTTCCTCCTCCTTGAACAGCTTGATGTAGAGCTTGTCGGTGCGGCCGTAGAGACCCCAGTCGATAAAACGGAAATCGTCGCCCAGCGCGTAGTGGCGGAAGTCGCTGAACTCCAGCGACGAGCCCCGCCGTGGCGAAATGTGGGAGCCGCGTCCGAGTCCCTCGTACTCGCGCCGCGTCCTAATCCGTAGATGTTCGAGCCGGGCGAGAAAGTCCGGCGTAAATTCCTCGGGCAATCCCAGCATCGATGCTTACGCGCGCGGCTTCTTGAGCCGCCTGCTCGCCTGGTCGAGGATCGAATCGGTGGTGATATTCTCGGCTTCGGCCTGGAAGTTGCGCAGCAGCCGATGGCGCAGGGCGGGAGCCACGCCGTCGGCCACGTCCTCGTAGCTGACGCTGACGCGGCCGTCGAGCAGGGCGTTGACTTTGGCGCACAGGATGATCGCCTGGGCGCCGCGCGGACTCGGCCCGAAGCGCAGATATTGCGAGACTTCGGGAATCGCGCCGGGGCCGCCTGGGGTGCACGCGCCGATTATTCCAATCACGTAGCGCTCGATCGGCTCGGCCACCATCACTTCGCGCACCAACGCTTTGAGATGCTCGATCGCGACGGGCGCGTCGATCGGCGAGAAGATTGGCTGCGCGGTGTGGGTCGTGGCGCCGGTGGTGCGGTTCAGGATTTCGCGCAGCTCCTCCGGCTTGGGCGAACCCATCACGGCCTTGAACAAAAAGCGATCCATCTGCGCCTCGGGCAGGGGATAGGTGCCCTCGAGCTCGATCGGATTCTGGGTCGCCAGCACCATGAAGGGCGGCTCCAGCGGATAAGTCGTGCCGAAGACGGTGACCTGCCGCTCTTCCATCGCCTCCAGCACCGCGGACTGGGTCTTGGGCGTGGCGCGGTTGATCTCGTCGCCCAGCACGACGTGGGCGAAGATCGGACCGGGCTTGAAGTGGAACTCGCGCCGTCCGTCAGCCTCGGTCAGGACCTGGGTGCCGACGATGTCCGAGGGCATCAGGTCGGGAGTGAACTGGATGCGTTTGAAGCTGAGTCCCAGCGCGTCGCTGGCGCTCTTGCACATCAGGGTCTTGCCGAGTCCCGGAACGCCTTCGATCAGGACGTGACCGCCTGCGAACAGCGCGGTCAGAGTTTTGCGGATGACGTCCTGATGGCCAACGATCACTTTGCCGACCTCGGCCTCGGCGCGCGCGAAGGTGCGCTGGAATTCGGCGACGCGTTCGCCTGGAGTGATTTGCGGGGCGGCTCCCATGCCTTCTCCTTGTTACAATTGACGTATGCCGCGGGCGGCCTAATGGATCAGATCGCGATAGCGCGGCGGCACAAGCTGACGTTCCTGGGGCGTGCCGTCAAGCGGCTCGGCCTTGAGCGGCACATTGGCATACGGCACGCTCGCGGTGGGCCGGTTGGTGTCGGGGACAACTTTACCGCCGCTGGCGGAGACAACCTCGGTCGGTAATCGAAACAGCACGTAGCGCGCGTCGCGGATTTCGACCGGCGGCCCCTGTCCCGGTTTGTAGAAGCGCTGGAAATTCTCCGGCACGGGGAATTCTCCAAGATGGGTATCGCCGTGGCCTCCCTGCTGGTTCTTGCCGCTCTTGGTGCCGCCCGAGGGCATCTGACCCTTGGCCGAAGAGTCGGGCCGCGGGACATTGCCCTGGGCCATCGCGTCCGGCTGCTGAGACGGGCCCTTTTTGTCGGGATTGGTTCCGGGCTTGAGCGCGCTGCCCTTGTCGCCCTGTCCCGACTTGGGGGCTTTGTTCTCGGAACCCGACCCGGCTTCAATCTGTGCCTGCGCCTTGGATAGATCGTTGCTTATCTCGACTATCTGCTGCTTGCTCTTGGGGCCGCTGGAATTTTGACCCTGGCCTCCGCCTTTACCCTCACCTTTGCTCTGACCCTTGCCACCCGCCTGGCCCTGCCCATTATCCTGCCCGGATCCTTTTTCGGAATTGCCCTTGCCATTCCCACTACCACTGCCGCTGCCCGAGTTGTTCCTGGCGGACTGCTGGGGTGACGAACCTTGCTGCTGCCTTTGCAGATCGCTCATCGCTTCGGCCAGCCGTTCGAGCTTCTCGCGGGGCGGAAGGTCGGGATTCTCGAGCGCATTGGCGGCGGCCAGTATTTTGGCGGCAAGTTCCTTGTCGGCGGACGAGGGCGAGGCCGCAAGCTCCTGGGCGGCGGCGCGAAGTTTATGCGCCTCCAACTGTTCAGCGGTCGGCGGCCGCACCAGCGCCAAGGCCGCCGCGGCGAGCACCACGACAATGACGGCAGCCAATGGCAGCGAACGCGTCAGCGGACGGCGCACGTCGAAAGCGAACGCGAGGCTCGGATCGAATCGTTCGAGATAGCCGGCGGCGCGGCGCCATAGCAGCGGGAACAGAGGCGTCTGCTGCGCGCGCTGCAAAGGAGATTCGGCAGGGCCGGCGAGGCTCGCCAGCGTAACGATTTCCTGGTGGCCATTCACCGCTTCGTCGACGCGCTCGGCGGCATCCATCAAATCGTCGGCTTCGCGAAAGGCCCGCAAAGCCATCAGGGCGCAGGCCGCGAGCGCTGCGACGCCCGCGATCAGCAGGACGATGCGCACGCCGCCCAGCCTCGCGGGCGCCAACACGTAGCCCACGCGTTCCCAGGTGGCGGCGCCGATCGCACCAAGCATCGCCGCCAGCACCAGTGCGGTCAGGGCGGGAATGAAAAGCGCCAAACCGGCACGCAGGGCGGCGATTTGTTTCAGGCGGCGGCGCGCCGCAACGATCCGCTCGACGGGATTGACCACGGCCGGTGTTATCTCCTTGCGGCGGATGCGGAGAGCGGCGCGGCGTCGGTAGCGGGCCGTTGTGCTTTCAGAGCTGTCTCCCCGGAATTCAACTTGCGCACGACCTCGATGTTGCGCTCATGCTCGCGCAACGTGCGCGAAAAAATGTGGGTGCCATCGTTACGTGCAACAAAGTACAGATAGTCCGTGTGCGCCGGGTACAGCGCCGCCATTATCGACGACTTTCCAGGATTTGCAATTGGTCCCGGCGGGAGTCCAGTGAACGAATAAGTATTATAGGAAGACGCAGTATGCACCGCCGCCGCCGCAGGCTCAATTTCTCCCTCCGGATTATACTGGGCAGTGGGATCGGACTGAAGCGGCATGCCCAGCCTGAGGCGGTTATAAAACACGCTGGCTATAGTCGGCCGCTCCCCCGAAACCTTCGCCTCCTTCTCGATAATCGAGGCGAGTGTGACCAGTTCGTGCGCACTAAGATGAAGTTCGTACAGCCGCTCCTCGGTGGGGGATGGCAGCGCACTGTAGAACCGACTCAGCATCGCGCCCAGGATCCGCCTGACGCTCGCGTGCGGCGAGAACCGGTAAGTAGCCGGGAACAGGTAGCCTTCGGCGCCCAGGGGCGCGAGCCCCAGCGCCGCGGGCAGCGGACCCCATCGCGCGGCCTCCTCGAACCGCCGCTGGCATACGAGGCCAGCCTCCTCCAGCCGCTCGGCTATCTGATGCAGCGTCGCACCCTCGGGAATCGCAACTGTCACTGCCACGAAGTCGCCGTTGACGAGATGGCGTAGAACCTCGTCGATGCGCTCGCCGCCGCTGAAGGCGTAGTCGCCGGGCTTGAGATTGCGGCCGCCGCCGGTCAACTCGGCATAAAGCATCATCGCTCTCGCGCTGCGAATGACGCCGGCGGAGGAGAGGCGGCGCGCCACTACTCCCAGGGAATCGCCTGGGTTGACGGACACGACCTTCGGCGTCGCGAATTTCGCGATCGGAAAGAAACATGCGTAGGCAATCCATGCCGCGACCGCCATCGCGCCCAGCGTCGTCAGGGCGACCGCAGCCTTGAAGTATCGGCTCACATGGACACCGTCGAAAACCCTCTCTCGGTATCGAGCATATCGAGGTGGCGCTCTGGTTTCACGGGATTTGCGGGCAGGATTGCTAGAGCGATGTTGCGGAAACTATTGCGACTCGGGCTTCGAGTCCGACCCCGGTCTCGTCTGGCGGCTTTCCAGCCATCCCTCCAGAATTATCGCGGCGGCGATGGCGTCGCGCGCGGCCTTTTTCGAGGCGCGCCCTGCCGGCGCCTCCCGCAGTCGTTCCCCCGCTTCCACGCTGGTCAGTCGCTCGTCGAACATCTCGACCGGAAGGCCGGTAGCCGAGCCCAGGTGCTCCGCGAACGCCCGTGCGGCACGCGCGGACGGTCCTTCGGTACCGTCCATGTTGAGTGGCAAGCCGACGATGATGCGTGAGACCGAGCGTTCGGCCAGTTGCGAAGCAATCTCGGCTAGATCGCGTTTCAGGGAACGGCGTTCTATTGTGCCTATTGGATAGGCTTCCTCCCTGTCACTTATGGCCATTCCTATCCGCTTACGGCCGAAATCTATTCCGACGACAGGCATATTGCGCCTTATAAAGTCCAATAGTCTCCATGAGAAAAAGTTGTTGATAGAGCGGCGTCGTGGGGTTGCACATGCGGACCGAATGCCCTAACTTGGCCGCGATGCCTAGGGGGATATTGACTCGCTTATTTCCGCGCCTCATTACCGCCATAGTGGTGGCCGCCCTGGCAACGCTTGCGTCGATTCATCTTTTTTTCCAGGCGGGAGAGCCGCCCACCCCAACCGTAGCGCTGATGGATTTGCAGGCCGGCCGCGTCGACAGCGGTCCATCCGAGCTTGCCGAGAGCGCATCTCCCGCTCCCGACCCGATCATCATCCAACTAACCCTGGACCGCTCGGCCTCGGTATTACGCTACCTTGAGGACGCGGGGCTGGACCCTACGGAGGCGCAGAACTGGGCCAATCGTTTCCGGGAAGCCGCAAACACCGGGATGATGAAGGAAGGCCACGCGCTCGTCCTTTATAAGGATCCAGAAACTGGCGACTTGCGTGACCTTCGCTACGACCTTAACACGAATATCGCGATCCGCGAGCACGCCTTGGGCGGGGGCGTTATTCGTACTTCGCGCGACCTTATCGAGTACGACGTGCGGCGAGTGAGCGTCGCGTTTCAGGTCGACCGCAGCTTTCGTACGGCCGCGCAGCGCCACAATCTGCCCGAACCTATCGTCTACACGCTGGAAAACGCCTTCAGCGACCATCATCCGCTCGACGAATTGCCGTCGGGCTCCGTGGTCAAGCTGATCTACCAGGAAAAGGTGGCGCGCGACGGCAGCTATCAACTGGTGACCGGCGTGGAAGCGGCGCAGATAGAGTCGGAGAACCGGATCATGAGCGCGTTCGCCTTTCGCGACGAGCACGGCAATCCGCGCCTGTTCGACGCCGACGGCCAGGAGCTGGGCGAGCCCCAGACCCTGCGCTTCCCGGTCAAGTTCAACTACATTTCTTCGGGCTTCACCTTCCATCGCTATCATCCGATTCTGCACGAGTATCGGCCCCACGTCGGCGTCGATTTGGCCGCCAAGTACGGGACGCCCGTGCAGGCGATTGCGGACGGACGGGTTGAGTTCGCCGGCTGGTGTGGAGAACTCGGTCGCTGCGTGCGGTTGGATCATTCGCAAAGCATGGTCAGCATCTATGGCCACCTGTCCGAAATCACCCCTGGGCTGGACCACGGCGAGTGGGTGACTCTGGGCGAGATCATCGGGCGAGTCGGCACCAGCGGCCTGTCCACCGGACCTCATCTCCACTTCGCGCTGGAGCGTGAAGGGCATTACGTCAACCCGCTCACTGAAAGCATCGGCGTCAACCATCAGGTGTCGCCGCGTATGCGCACGCTGTTCGATCAGTTCAAGGATAATTATCTCGCGATGCTGTCGAAGCTGCCCGACCTGGGCGGTCATTTCCATGTCGGCGCGGCGGCATCGGCGGGTGCACAAGCCGCCGCGGCCGCTGCGGCCACGCATCTGGCGGGCGACGCGGGTTCGCAGCGGCGCTCGCGTCATCATTGGCGTGCATGGCGCACCGCGCTCGGTCACTGATTCTGCGCGCTTGCGCCCGCCCGTTCCTCACTCAATAGCGATTTTTTGACCTCACCGTTTCCCGCGTAGTCGCCGGCTGCGACCGATACAAAACAGTATCGGGCGTTAACGCGCTTTCCCGGCGCGGCGGGCTTCTGTTACGATTCCCGACGTTCCTGCCAGCCCGGCGTCCGGAGGTGGAATCGATGAAACTCGATACGATGCTTTCCGTGCGGAGTCTGCGCGAGGTTCCCGAAGCGGCCAAGGCCGCCGAGAACGCCGGCTTCGACGCCCTCTGGTCGATAGAAGCGGGCAACGACGGATTCCTGCCGCTGGCGCTCGCCGCCGAACACACGCGGCGGCTCAAGACGGGAACGGCGGTCGCGATCGCGTTCCCGCGCAGTCCCATGGCGATCGCATACACCGCGTACGACCTTGCGCGCCTGTCCGAGGGGCGCTTCGTGCTGGGGCTCGGCACGCAGGTCAAGGGCCATATCGAGCGCCGCTACGGCATGCGATGGGAACCGCCGGTGCCCAAGCTGCGCGAATACCTGGAGTCGCTGGCCGCGATTTTCAAATGCTGGAACGAGGGCGGGGCCAAGCTTTCGTACAAGGGCAAGTACTACAACTTTTCGCTGATGACGCCGTTCTTCGCGCCACAGCCGCATCAGTTCAAAATCCCCATCTACATCGCCGGCGTGAACGAGCTCATCTGCCGGCTGGCGGGAGAGCTATGCGACGGCCTGCACGCGCATCCGTTCAACTCGCCCAAGTACCTGCGCGAGTTCGTGATGCCGCATCTTGAGGAGGGCTTCAGGAAGTCCGGCCGCTCGCGCGATAACTTCACCATCTTCACCACTGCCTTCGTGGTGGTGGGCGGCAACGACGAGGAGATTGCAAAGGCGCGCGAGGCGGTACGCCAGCAAATCGCCTTCTATGCTTCCACCCGCACTTATCAGGTCGTGCTCGACACGCATGGATGGGCCGACGTTGCGCCGCGTCTCAACGAAAAGGCCGCCCGCGGCGATTGGGCCGGGATGGCCAAAGAGATCACCGACGAGATGCTCGAGACTTACTCGGTGAGCGGTAAGTGGGACGACATCGCGGCCAAGGTCAAAGCACGCTACGACGGATTGCTCGACCGCGTCGCCTTCTACATGCCGTACAAGGCCGGCGCGAACGAAGACGCCTGGCGCCATCTCTGCAAGCAGTTCAACGGTTGAGGCCCTAATCGGAGCCGCGTGTGGCGGCCGCGAGCGCTACTTGTCGAGCGTCGCCCCCAATTCCTGGATCTTTTTCCGCAGCATGCCCACGAGCGCCGGATAGCCGTCGTTGTTGAGTACGCGGTTGAACTGCTGGCGATAGTTGGCCATCACGCTGATCGCGTCGATGTTCAGGTCGTAGATCTTCCAGCTCGTACCGTCGCGCTTTAGCAGGTAGTCGACCTTGATCGGCTGGCCCTGGTCCTTGAGCAGCACGGTGCTATGGACCTCGGAGAAGTCGGGGCCGTCGTACTGCTGCCCAGTGAAGCTGACGTTCGAGGTGGCGACGCTCTGGCGGAGTTTCTGCACGCTATATTCCTGCAGCTTGCCCAGGTAGACGTTCTCCATGAACGACGTGAACAGCGGAACGAATTCGGCCTGCTGTTGCGGCGTGAGTTGACGCCAATGGTAGCCGAGCGTGGTACGCGCCATGTCCGAGAAATCGAAGTTGGCCTCCGCGATTTCGCGCAACCGTTTGTCGCGATTCGCGGTCGGGGTCTGGGTGTCGCGCACGACGGCGGTTGCCTGATCGACGACCGCCTTGACCATCGCGGTAGGGTCGCCCCCGATGACCGCGGCCGAGGCGACCGCCTGGGCGGATGCCAGTCCGGGCCTTAGCGCTAAGGCGCAGGCCGCCGCGGCAAATAGGAGCATGCCCAGGAGAGTTGTCCTGAAGCTTGAGCGCGATTTAACCGATACGTCACAATTGTGGTTGGCTGCGTATCGCTCTCGGTTCATAGTCTGTGAACTCGGCGTTTCGTATTTATGATCCATGACCTTTCATTATCGGCTCTATCGCGACGCTTTAAAACAGCCCCGCGCCGTTTCAATGCCCGCATGCGCGGAGCGTTCCGATAGGCTAGAGTATAAACCGATGCGAAAGCGCGTCCTTTTCGCCGCCGATCCGCGATGGGCCGCGATGGCCGAACGGCTCGACGTGCTCATGGCGGACGGTGGATTCCGTGCGCTGAAAGACGAAGGTCGTACACGCGCCGGCCTGCTCAAGGGCCCCGGCGGTGCGTTGGTTTTCGTCAAGCGCGTGCACACCGGATCGTGGGCGAGAGGGCTTTTCGCCACCGCGCGCGGCTCGCGCGTCCAACGATGGCTTGACGGAGCGGCGATGCTATCCGCGGCGGGGTTCAACCATCCCGCGCCGCTGGCCGCCGTGGAGGTGCGCCGCGCAGGCGCGCTCAGCGAATCCTACCTGGTATGCGAAGCGCTGAACGACGCGACCGTGCTGAGCGGCGCGGTGCTGGGCGGGGGCAAGGTACATTTTCGCCTCCGCCGCTCGCTGCTCCGGGAAGTCTCGCGCGAGATTCGCCGCTTGCACGACGCGGGGCTCTATACGCGCGACCTGCAGGAGACCAACCTGATGGTGCAGGAGCACGATGGCGCGCCGCCCCGGATAAGCTTCGTCGATCTCGAGGATTTTCGCCAAGTGCGCAAGGTTTCCTGGCACCGAAGGCTGCTCAACTTCGTTCATCTCGACCGCAGTATCGGACGCTTCCTCAATCGCCCCGCGCGGCTGCGTTGTCTGTACGATTATCTCGGGAACAGGACCTCGGAACCCGCCGAACGGCGGCGGATCGTTCAGCAGTTCTGGCAACTACGCGACGGTCTCGAGAGCCGCCGCCGCGCGCGCGCGCCGCGGCTTGCGTCAGCTTCGGCGCTCCAGCCTCCGGCAAGTCTCGCGCATGGAGCGGGCCCCGGTATCGGCGATCGCTTCGCGCCGCCGCCCCGCGGTAACTGACCGCCCACGTCCACGGAAATCGCGAAGCAATGGACTTCTCGATTCGCAAACGCGAATACGATCACCATACCGAGCAAGTCCACGCGGCCGGCGGCGCCAGCCTGCGCGACCTGATGTTGGGGCTGAACGACGGTCTGGTCGCTTCGTTCGCGGTCACCTCCGGCGTCGCCGGCGCCTTCACCTCTGGCGATATCGTGGTGATGGCCGGACTGGCCGAGATGCTCGGCGGCGCGGTCTCGATGGGACTCGCCGCTTTCATATCGGCGCGTTCGCAGATTGAGTTCTACCACAGCGAGATTCAACGCGAGCGCGAAGAGATCCGCCGATGGCCCGAGCGCGAACGCGAAGAGATCCGCGCCATCTACCGCGCCAAGGGTTTCACTGGTGAATTGCTCGGTCTCATCGTGAGCCACATCACGGCCGACCCCGAACGCTGGAGCGACGTGATGATGCGCGAGGAGTTGGGGATGGCCGTCGAATCGTTCGATCGGCCTTTGCGCTCGGCCCTGACGGTCGGCGTCTCCTATTTCGCTGGAGCGACGGTGCCGGTGCTCGGATACCTCTTCGTCGCGCCGCATGAGGGCCTGGTCATCTCGGTACTCGCGACCATCTCGACCCTGTTCGCGGTCGGAGCGGCCAAGACGATAGTCACGACGCGTAAGTGGTGGCGCAGCGGACTGGAGAGCATGGTGACTGGCATCGTCGCCGCCGCAGTGACCTACGGCGCGGGGCGATTCTTCGCGCGTCGTTGAGGGCCTGGCGAATCGCGGCCTCGGTATGGCTATGCCGAAGGAGCGGTGCGCCGGCCGGGGGCATAGCGGGCAAGCGCGCACAGCCGCTCGTAGAGCCGGGCCGTGCGGCGCGGTACTCTGGCGCCCTGTCGCGAGCGGTTGAGTTCGGTTGTCGCGAACTCAGGATCGATTCGGATCCCCAACCGGCGCTCCAACTCCGCGTCCGCCGAGTGATTCAGCAATTGTTCGTAATGGACGAAGAGCCAGTCGCCGCCCTGCGGATAATGCACGTCCAGGATGTAGCGATACATCGCCTGCCACACCTTCAGCGCCCAGCTTTGATCCACGCGCGCATTCTTCATGTGGTCCGCGCGCCTGCATTCGCTGACCAGGCTCGACGCCGTGACGCTGGGATCGCGAAAGACGCACAGCAACAGCGCGTCGCCAATATGCGGCCGCCAGGCGCCCAGGGTGTATGAGAGGCGGGGGTCCTTGAGGCAGAAGGGCTGATGGGCAGCGACCGCCGCTATCCGCGCGCTCATCGTGGCCGGGCATGGAATCGACACGCCGGGCCGTACCACCGCGACCCAGTGCTGCAAGCTGCCAAGCACGGGAGCGTCGCCGAACAGCAGTCGGCGAAGCGGGTGGGGCGGCAATTTCGGTGACACGGACGCAACCAGTTCGTCGTTGATTTGGTTGACTTCGCGATCCTCGAATTGGCCCTTGGGATTGCCGATGTCCGCCGGCCACAACTCTTCGCCCATGAAGTACCCGGACTGGGCGAGAATCCCGGCCGCCATGCTGGTGCCGCTGCGGCCGGAACCCAGGATCAGGCAGTTGCGCGGACTCATCGCGGCTAATACAGCGCGAGCGGAGCGCGGCCGGCGAGCAATTCCTCGGCGAAGCCGGCATGACTGGAAGGTGCGGGCGGGATTTCGAGCAGTCCCGTGCGGCGCATCACTTCGAGCGCCGCGCGATGCGGCAGTCGCGCGTACCAGGCCCTGAGCACGTCGTGACGATCCACCGCCGCGACTTCGCCCTGGGATGCCGGATCTCGTCCGTTTTCAAAAAGCGCGCGTAGTTGACGGCCAACGCCCGGTTGCACCAGGCTCGGCTGGTAACGCAGCGCGCACAACAACGCGCGCCGCGCCTCGCGCATCTCGCCCGCTTCCAGGCAACGCAGGCCCTTCACCGTCAGCAACCAGTGGTACAATGCCGCCGAGCGCCGCGCGAGCTTGTCGCCCGGCTCGCCGTAGCGCTTGCGCATGCGGGCCGCGAACAGCCCGAAACCGGGGGCATACTTGCGCATGCGCTCGATCATCGGGTCGAGCCGATAGTTCACCAACGGTTCCGGCACGAAAGCGAAATCGCCCAGCTCGCGCAACAGGAACCAGAGCTCGGTGTCCTCGAAACCGGCGGCGCTCTTATATTCCTCGGCGAAACCGCCGACACGGTCGAAGACCCAGCGCCGGATAGTCACGCTGCTGGGCAGAATTGGCCACCATCCCTCTTCCAGCAAATCTTCCATCAGCGGCGGCCGCGCCATCCCCGGATGCAGATAAGTGGGCGCGAGCGGCACTCCGTCGTGGCCGACCGGAACCACGTCCGAAAACGCCATAGTGGTGGTCGGATGGGTTTCCAGGGCTTCCACGGTTTTGGCCAGCCGTCCCTGAAGCCACACGTCGTCCGCGTCGAGGAAGGCCACGAACTGCCCCCCCGGCGTGCGGTCAACGCCGCAGTTGCGCGCCGCGGCCAGCCCCTGGTTTTTCTTTCTGCGGATGACCTTGATGCGGTCGCCGTAGCCGGCCAGCACGCTCGGCGTGGCGTCGCGCGAGGCGTCGTCCACGACCGTCACTTCGAAGCTATCGAACTGCTGCGCGAGCGCGCTGTCGATCGCGCGCGCGACGCAGTCCTCGCCGTTGTAGACGGCGATTATCACCGCGACCAATGGCGCTGCCATCTCTGCTGACGGACTCCGCCCCCGCTATTCGTTCACCGCGCCGCGCGCGGCGGGCTCGCCGTCTTCCGGCATGTAGAACTGGAGGTCGCAGAGCTTGCGGTACGCGCCGTCGAGCGCCAGCAGTTGGTCGTGTGTGCCCTCTTCGACGATCTCGCCGCTGACGATCACGAAGATGCGGTCGGCGCGCCGCACCGTCGAAAGCCGATGGGCGATCATCAGGGTGGTACGGTTTTCCATCAGCCGCTCGATCGCGTCCTGCACCACGCGCTCACCCTCGGAATCGAGGTTCGAGGTCGGTTCGTCGAGGATCAGGACCGGAGCATTCTTGAGCAGCGCCCGCGCGATCGCAAGGCGTTGCCGCTCGCCGCCCGAAAGCCGCACCCCGAGCTCGCCCACCAAGGTGTCGTAACCGTTCGGCAGGCGGGTAATGAAGTCGTGAGCGTTGGCCGCCTTGGCCGCCGCCACGATCGCCGCGAAGTCTCCGCTGCCGCCGCCGTAAGCGATATTGGCGCGTATCGTGTCGTTGAAGAGAAAAGTGTGCTGCGAGACCAGGCCGATCTCGGCGCGAAGCGACCTGAGCGAAAAACGCTTCGCATTCACCCCGTCGATCAGCATCACGCCCTGCTCGGGGTCGTAAAAGCGCGGAATTAAATCGGACAGCGTCGATTTGCCGCCGCCGCTCATTCCCACCAGCGCCACCGTCTCGCCCGCGCCGATCTTCATATTGATGTCGCGCAATACCCATTCGCCCTGGGGATCGTAGCGGAAATTGACCTTGCGGAACTCGATGCTATGCGGGCCATGCTTGAGCTCGAGCGCGTTGGGCGCGTCGTAGATCTCGGGCGGATGGTCGATGATCGCGAATACCCGCTCGGCGGAGACCAGTCCCTGCTGAATCGAATTGTTGGTGCCCGCGATTCTTTTGAATGGCCGGTAGACGATCAGCATCGCGGCGATAAAGGCCGCGAAGGTTCCCGGCGAACGGGTTCCCGCCAGCACCGCGGGGATTCCGTACCACAGCACCAGCACGACCGCGAACGCCCCCAGGACCTCGATGAACGGGCTGCTGAAAGCGCTGGCCCGCAATACCCGGCGCATCATCCGCAGTTGCTTCTTGAGCATTACGCGGAAGCGTTCGGACTCGTAGTCCTCCATCCCGAAAGTCTTGACCACGCGGCATCCCTGCACCGCCTCCTGCATCATCACCGACAGGTCGCTTAGCTTGCGCTGCGCGCGCTTGGCCGTCTTGCGCACCCGCCGCGCGGCTCCGATGATTGGCAGTATGGCGACCGGAAACACCACGAAGGCCAGCAGCGCGAACTTGTAATCCATCCAGAACAGGCCGCCGATCAAAGCGATCAGCGTGAGGCTGTCGCCAATCAGCGAAAGCAGGCTGTCCGTTATGATCGAGGAGGCGAGCTGAACGTCGTTGAGCGAACGAGTCAGCAGATTTCCGGTGGGAGTCCAATTGAAAAACGAGAGCGGCAGCCGTTGCAGGCGATCGTTGAACTCGGCGCGCAAGTCCATCGCCGTCTTCATTCCGATATAGTCGGTCAGGAAACTGGAAAGAAAATCGGTCAGCGCACGCACCACGAATGCGGCGAGAATCCCCACGCTCAGAAGATGCATCCGCTGCAAGGTATGCGGGCTCATCGATTTGAGCGCCGAGAGTGAATTGATGGTCTCCTTGACCAGGTAGGGGATAGCGCCGTTGGCGGCGCTGAGCACCAGCATCGCCAACACCGCCATCACGAGATCCGGAAAAATATAAGGACGCGCGTAGCCGAGCAGGCGCTTATAAAGAGCCCAGTACCTGCTTTTCTCCTGCTGGTCCTCCGCCGGACGCCACCAGATCAGGGTTTCGTTGACTGCGTTCCAGAATTTGGTACTCATCGGCTCCTTGCACGCCGTGGCCGGCGCGACTTGGTGGCTGATGCTGCGCGGTTCGCTTTGGGCCGCACGGCTTGTCGTCATTCGGATAAATCTTGGCCCGGTTCGAAAACCGGAGACATCAGTCTAACGGAAATAATTCTCAAGCTCAGGCTTCGTACGGCCGCCGCGGACGATACGTCCACTGAGCGCGCGCACCACCGGCATCGGCAGGAACGTGCGCAGCCAGCGCGACGCCGAGCGCATCTGGAACGGCCCGTAGCGCATCGCGCAGGCGAACGCGCGGCGCGCGCGCAACTTGTCGCCGTCGCGCAGTGCCACCAGCCCCGCGTAGCCCCAGGCCGACACGAAGGCGTTGCTGGACTCGCGGATCAACCGCTCGCCGGCCTCGCCGTACCGCTCGGCCACCAGCCGCCCGAAAATCCGATAGCCTTTGGCGTACTTCATCATGCGCTCGCTCGGCGGAGTGGTGCGATATCTCACCAGGCGCTCCGGCACATACGCGAAATCGCCCTGCTCGCGCATCGTCAGCCACATGTACGGGTCCTCGAAGCCCGGCCGGGTGAAACTTTCGTGGAAACCTCCGGCCCGCGCGAAGGCGCTGCGGCGCATGACCGCCGCGCTGGTCAGGATAGGCCACCATCGCGTCAACAACTCGTTCATCGTGGGAGCGTGCGCGCTATATTCGTCGATGAACTTGACGTCGAGTTCATGGCCGTAGTCGTCCACCGGTACGACGTCGCAGAACGCCAGCGCGACCGAGGTGGCCACGTCCAACTCGGCCGTCATGGTCTGGAGCATCGCGGGCAGCAACACGTCGTCGGCGTCGAGAAAGGTGAAGTACTCGGAATCTGGACTGGCGGCCGCGGCGCCGGCGTTGCGGGCGGCGGACGGGCCGCGGTTGCGCTGATGCAGGACCTTTATCTGATCGCCGTAAGAGCCCAGGATGCGCGGGGTCGCATCGGTCGAACCATCGTCCACGACGATCACCTCGGGACGCTGTCCCGCCTGCCCTAGTGCGCTGTCGATGGTGCGCCGGACGGTGGCGACGCCATTTCGCACCGGGATGATAACCGAGGTTCGACTCATGGCCAGATAACTAGCACTTCCATAAGCACACAACCAATAACGTTCTCGGGCGGTTTATCGAAGGGATGTCCTTCACAACCGCGCCGCAATAGACGCCGCGCGCTCCGGCGACGGCAATTTCCAGGCCCGCAGGTCGCGGCCGAGTAAGTCCTCGAGCGCTTCGACCTCGGGCATGAAAAACCTTCTGAGCCGCGTTTCGATCTCGAAGTCGAGCGGCGCGAACCGGCCGCCTCCACCGAAGCAAAATCGCCACAACCCCAGGCGCTCCAGCCGTTCCACCGCACCGTCCGCGCGGATCGACTTTAGCCGAATCCTGAGGCGCCAGGCTCGATAAGCGAGTGCCGGGATTCGGCAATCGGAATTGGCTTCGTTACGCATCAGATGAGCGGCCACCTCGGGCGTGATGACGACCCGCGGCAGGCCAAGGAAGCCTAGCAAAGAATCGGCGAAACGCTGAGGGTCCGCCACCAGGTCGTCGTAGAAGAACACGCCCACGTTGGCCGCGCCGAATCGCTCGCGCCACGCCGACAGATGAAAGGCGTAGCGGTTGGCCTCTCGCAGTTGGGGTTCGACGCCATTGATGATCTCGTCCTCGAAACCGGCGCGAATACGTCCCTCGCGGTGCAACACGCGGTACCACGACCATGCGCGCGCGACCGGGTCGCGCAACGTGCAAATAATCTTACATCCCGGCAGATCCCGCGCGATTCGTTCACGCACCTGGGGCAGGCTGAAATAAGTCGGGGTCACCTCGCCGATCATCGCTTCATCGGAGGAGTGCCGGAAGTAGGCGCGGTACCAGTCGAGCCCCTTGTGATAGAACATGTCGAAGAAGTGGGTTTCCTTGGTGCGCTCCGGCAGACAGGCGCGATGGTACAGCACACCATGCAGCCAGGTGGTGCCGGTGCGAGGCGGTCCAACTAACAGAAAGCGCGGCAGTCGTCCGACGTCCGCGCCGCGCGCGTTTTCGTTTGCGATCAACTCCTGTTCTCCAGACCCGTCCGCACGCCGCGAGCGCCGCGCAAGTTCGTTCCCGTGGCCCCTTTGGACCCTGGCGCTACCGCCATTTCCCGGCGCGCCGATCTTAGCTGCATCGGCTGTTCCCCGAAACTGTCCGATGGTGAGTCGCGCTTGCGGAACATTCCGCAGCGCTAACTCTCCGCGATAAGCGAACCGCCCGTCCCGCCCGGCTTTTTCCAATCCGACAAGTCGCGCCCCAGCATCCTTTCGATCGCTTCTACCTCGGGCAGGAACCGCTCGCGCAGCTTCCGATCAAGCGCGGGATCGAGCGGACCGAACTCGCCGCCGCCGCGGAAACTGAAACGCCATACGCCGGCCTTGCGAAGTATCGTGATCGCGGCCACCGCCTTGCGCGCCTCCAGCCATCGCCGTAACCGCCAGGCCCGCTCGGCCAGTAGTGCGATACGCGGGCCGCGCGTTACGCTGTTGACCCGTTTTCCCAACAGCGGCGAGCCCTCAAGCGGGATCGGCGCGATTCCGATGAAGGCGCAGATCGTATCGAGGAAGGTCTGCGGCGTGTTCTCCAGATCGTCATAAAGCGCCACCAGGACGCGCTCCGCGCCAAACCGTTCGCGCCAATGGTCAAGATAGTGCGCGTAGCGGCTGCCCTCGGTCGCGGGCGTAACACTCTCCGCCAGCTCCTGCATCGTCATCCGCGTCCATCCGTTGTGCCGCATCAGCCGATAAAACGAGTAGAGCCGATCGACCGGATCACGCAGCGTGCAGATGATGCGGCATCCGGGAATATATTTGGCGATTCGCTCGGGCACCTCGGGCACGGGGAAGTAGTTGGGCGAAATCTCGCCCATCGGAAGATCCGCCGCGCAATCGCGAAAGAACTCGAGATACCACTCGATCCCCTTGGCATAGTGGGTCGAGAAGAAGTCGGTCTCCTTGGTATCGTGCGGCAGCCCGACGCGGCCGCGCAGCGCGCGATAGAGCCAGGTGGTGCCGGTGCGCGGCGGTCCGATCGCGATAAAGTCGGGCATGCGCACGCCCGCCGCCTGTTTGGGAGTTGCAGCCAAGCCGGACTTCATTGGTTCATTGATCGTTCGATGCGTCCGCGAGCAAACGTGCGTGCGCCGCAGGCCATGCTCGTAGCGAGCGCCGCTTAGGAGCTCGCCGGCTCAAGCATCGATCAGAATGTCGTCGCCGTCCACCCGCACGGCGAAGCAGGCGACCTTGACGCTGGGATCGTCAATGTTTTGTCCGTTGGTCACGTTGTATTCCCATCCGTGCCATGGGCATACCACCGTCGTGCCCATCAGATCGCCTTCGCCCAGCGGGCCGCCGCGATGACGGCAGTCGTTGTCGATCGCATAGAACTGGCCACCTGCGTTGAACAGCGCGATCTTGCGCCCTCCGACCTCGACCGTCTTACCGCTGCCGTCAGGAATGTCGCCGCGCCGAGCGGCCTTTACGAAGTTTGCCACGCGCCCGCCTGCCTCCGTGTAGTGCGCGAAAATTGTATTGGTCCGCGCCCTGCCGATGCAACGCGGCCTGCTCGTCGCTCCTTGGTTTCAGATCGTGTGTTCGCCGCAGCCTCAGGTCGTGTACTCGGCGTTGATCTTCACATAGTCAAAGCTGAAGTCGCAGGTCATGATGCTCGCGCGAGCCTTGCCGAGCTTCAGATCGATCGTCACGCCGAACTCGGGATCTTTCATCCTGGCCGCCGCGGCCGCGAGCGCGTCGGTGTGCAGCGCTCCATGGCTGGCGATGCGGATCCCGGCCATCCGAACTTCGAGCCGTTCGAGGTCGAGCGGGACGCCCGCCTTGCCGGCCGCCATCACGATCCGTCCGAAATTCGGATCGCATCCGAAGAACGCGGTCTTGACCAGCGGCGAGTTGGCGATTTGGCGCGCGATCCGGTCAGCATCGCCGGCGCTGCGCGCTCCGCGCACCTCGATCGTGACGAGCTTGGTCGCGCCCTCGCCGTCGCGCACCAGTTCTCGCGCGAGCGCGCCGGCCACCGCCGCGACCGCTTCCTCAAAGGCCGCGCGATCGCGTCCCCTGAGCGCGCGCGCGCCGGCGGCGCCGCTCGCCAGCAGGAGCAGCGTGTCGTTGGTGGACATGTCGCCGTCGACGGTAATCGCATTGAAGCTCTCTGGCAGCGCGCGTTTGAGCGTGCGTTTCAGCGCGGGCGTTCCCACGGCCGCGTCGGTCACAATGAAGGCGAGCATCGTCGCCATCTTGGGCTCGATCATCCCCGCGCCCTTCGCGCATCCCGCCACCGTCACTTCCGCGCCGCCAAGCCTCAGACGCGCCGAAGCTATCTTGGGATGTGTGTCCGTGGTCATAATCGCGCGCGCGAAGTCCTCGAGTCCCTCGGGCGAAAGCGCGGCCACGGCGTCGCGAATCCCGCCACGGTATTTCTCGAGATCGTAGAGATGTCCGATCACGCCGGTCGAGCACGGCGCCACCAGCTCAGGCGCGCATCCGATCCCGGCCGCCAGTGCCGTGCAAGAATCGCGCGCGAGCCTGACTCCGGCTTTGCCGGTGAAGCAGTTGGCCGATCCCGAATTGGCGGCTACCGCCTGCAGACGGCCGCGCCGGATGCGTTCCTGGGCGACCACCACTGGAGCGGCTTTGACCCGGTTGGTGGTGAAGACGCCGGCCGCGGCGACCGGACGGTCGGTCACGATCACCCCGAGGTCTTTGCGGCCCGGCTCCTTGCGCAGGCCGGCGGCGACGCCGGCGAAGCGAAAGCCTTTTACCACGCCGGGTTCCAGCGTCACGTTCATCAGGGATGCGCCTCCGAGGGCGATTTATACGTGCCGTGTCCCTAAGGGTGCAAGCGGCCGCCCGAGGCGTGCCGCCGATCTACTTGCCGTGGCAGCGCTTGTACTTCTTGCCCGAGCCGCACGGGCACGGATCGTTGCGGCCCACCTTGTCGGCTTCGCGTTTGGCGGCAGGCGGTGGAGCGGCAGCGGGCGCCTGTTCGGTCTCGGTGCCATGGCTCATCACGACCCGCTGCGGGCGGTTCTGCTGTTCGAGTTGCTGCACGCTCTGCTCGCGCACGGTCTGCACCGAGAAGACCTTCTCGACCACGTCCATCTGCATCGTGGCCATCAGCGCCTCGAACATCGTGAAGCCTTCCTTCTGATATTCGACCAGCGGATTGAGCTGGGCGTAGCCGCGCAGCCCGATGCTCTCTTTAAGATGATCCATTGCGAGCAGATGGTCTTTCCACAGCGAATCGAGCGTCTGCAGCATGACGATCTTCTCGATCTGCCGCATCACCGGCGGCGTGAATTCCTGCTCGCGCTGCTCATAGAGCGCGCGTACGCGTTCGCCGGCGACCTCGATCAGGTCGTCGGGATGGTCGATGGTGCGGCCGTTGGCGTTCTCGCGGAAATTGAAATGAAAATGAAACTGCTTGTAGAACGCGTCCTCGATCGCCTTCCAATTCCATTCCTCGGGCGCGACTTCCGTCTCGCCGTGGGCCTTGACGATTTCCTCGATCAGCGCGTCGCACATGTCGACCACGTCGTCTTTAATCGGCGCTCCCGAGAGCAGTTCCTTGCGCCGATGGTAGACGACTTCGCGCTGGCGATTCATCACGTCGTCGTATTCGAGCAGGTGCTTGCGGATATCGAAATTGTGCGACTCGACTTTCTTCTGCGCGTTCTCGATCGCCTTGCTGATCCATCGATGCTCGATCGGGACGCCGTCCTCCATCCCGATCCGGCCCATCAGGCCCTTCAGCTTGTCGGCGCCGAAGATGCGCAGCAGGTCGTCTTCCAGCGACAGAAAAAACCGCGAGCTGCCGGGGTCGCCCTGGCGTCCCGAGCGCCCTCGCAACTGGTTGTCGATACGGCGCGACTCGTGGCGTTCGGTGCCGAGGATGTGCAAACCGCCGGCCGCGAGCACCTGCTCGCGCTCGGCCAGGCACTGGGCGCGATATTTCTCGAGCGCGGCTTGGAACTTTTCATCGTTGGGGTCGCGGGTGCCGGCCTCGGCCGCGGCCATGAACTCGGGATTGCCGCCGAGCACGATGTCGGTGCCGCGGCCGGCCATGTTGGTCGAAATGGTGACTCCGCCGAAGCGGCCGGCCTGGGCCACGATCTCGGCCTCGCGTTCATGGTTCTTCGCGTTGAGCACGGAGTGCTTGACCGAGGTCTTCTTTAGCTGGCTGGCGACGCGCTCGGATTTCTCGATCGACACGGTGCCAACCAGCACCGGCTGGCCGCGTTCGTGGCAATCCTGGATCTCCTCGATCACCGCGTCGAACTTCTCGTCTTCGGTCTTGTAGATGACGTCGTGATTGTCGATCCGGATCATCGGCTGGTTGGTCGGCACGACCACGACGTCGAGACCGTAGATTTCCTTGAACTCAGCCGCTTCGGTGTCGGCGGTGCCGGTCATTCCTCCCAGCTTTTTGTACATCCGGAAATAGTTCTGGAAAGTGATGGTCGCGAGGGTCTGGTTCTCGGACTCGATCTTGACCCCTTCCTTGGCCTCGACCGCCTGATGCAAGCCGTCGCTCCAGCGCCGCCCCGGCATCAGCCGCCCCGTGAACTCGTCGACGATCACCACCTGGCCGTCCTTGACCACGTATTCGACGTCGCGCTTGAACAGCGTATGGGCCTTGAGCCCCTGGTTGACGTGATGGACCAGCAGGATGTTGCGCGGGTCGTAAAGGTTGTCGATCCCGAGCAACTGTTCGACCTTGGTCACGCCCTCCTCGGTCAGCGCCACCGTGCGCAGTTTCTCGTCGATAGTATAGTGGTCCTCGAGTTTCAGGCGCGGGATGACGCGGTCGACGACGTAGTAGGTGTCGGTGGATTCCTCGGAGGCGCCCGAGATGATGAGTGGAGTGCGGGCCTCGTCGATCAGGATCGAGTCGACCTCGTCGACGATCGCGAAATTATGCGCGCGCTGGACGTAGTCCTCCAGGTTGAACTTCATGTTGTCGCGCAGGTAGTCGAAGCCGAACTCGTTGTTCTGGCCGTAAGTGATATCGCAGGCGTAGGCCGCCTTGCGCTCGGGATCGCTGACGCCGTGGACGACGACGCCGACGGTCAATCCGAGAAAGGTGTAGATGCGGCCCATCCACTCGGCGTCGCGCCGCGCCAGGTAGTCGTTGACCGTCACGATATGCACGCCGCGGCCGGTCAGCGCATTGAGCACCGCCGGCAGCGTGGCGACCAGGGTCTTGCCCTCCCCGGTCTTCATCTCGGCGATTTTGCCGCGATGGAGCACCATCCCGCCGATCAACTGGACGTCGAAGTGCCGCTGGCCGAGCGTGCGGCGGGCGGCCTCGCGCACCACCGCAAAGACCTCGGGCAATATCTCGTCCATCGCCTCGGTCAGTTCCTCGGGTTCCTCGATCGCGCTCAGCTTCGCCTTCCATTCGGCGATTCGCTCGCGCAGGCGGTCGTCGCTCTCGCCCGAGATCTGCGGCTCGAGTTCGTTGATCGCGGCCACCAGGGGCCGCAATCGCTTCAGCTCGCGGTCGTTCTTCGAGCCGAAGACTTTGTGTGCAACAGCGGTCAGGGATGAAGCCATTTCGTCAAAACCAATATAGCGGGAGCTGCGGGCGCGGGTCGATGCGCTCTTTGATACCTCGATTCTACCCCAGCGCCGGACTGTTTTCAGCGTTCGATTTTCAGCGTTCGATCCGCACGGCCGAATCGACCTGCGGTCCCAGGAAGCGCCGCCCCACCCGGATGAAACGGTCGGGCGTCTCGGTGACGAAGAAACTCTGCGCGCCGCGCCCGGTGCGCCGCGCCAGGTCGAGCGCGCCGAGCCGTTTATGCACGGCCGCGGCGGTGGCGGTCGCCGAATCGACCAGCCGTACTCCCGCGCCGAGCACCCGAGCGAACAGCGCGCTCAGCAGCGGATAATGCGTGCAGCCCAGCAGCAGCGTATCAATTCCGCTTTGCTTAAGGCTTTCGAGATAATAGGCGACCGTGCGCTCGGCCACCTCGCCCTCGGTCCATCCTTCCTCGACCAGCGGCACCAGCAGTGGGCATGGGCGGGTGTAGATCTCCACTCCGGGTCGCATCCGCTGCAGGGCGCGAGTGTAAGCGCCCGAGGCGATTGTCGCCTCGGTGCCGATCACTCCAATCTTGCCCGAGCGCGTTGCCCTCAATGCGGCCTGCGCGCCGGGCTCGATCACTCCGGCCACCGGGACTACGGTTTCGCGCGCGACCTCTTCCAGCGCCACGGCGCTCGCCGTGTTGCACGCGACCACCAGCATCTTGACGCCTTTCGCGAGCAGGAAGCCCGTATTTTCGCGTGAGTACTGGACAATGACCTCGCGCGACTTGGTGCCATAGGGCAGCCGTGCGGTGTCGCCCAGGTAGATGAAATCCTCGTGCGGCAACAATTCGACTAACGCTTTAAGTACGGTGAGGCCGCCGATGCCCGAATCGAAGACGCCGACGGGCCGCGCGCGGGTGTCGGCCGCGGCGCGGCTAGCTGGGCGAGCGCGCCCCGCGAGACGGGCGTTTCCATTATTCGGAGCGAGCGCGGCCGCCGTTTCGGCGGCCGCGCTCGCCCCGGACCCGCGCGGCGCTGCGCGCCGCGGCGGACGCCGCACTCGCGGCACTCTGGGACGGACCGGCGGCGCCTCGCCGCCGGTCCGTCCCAGAGTGCCGCGCCCGCCACGGCCGTTCCCCCCGCGCATCGCCATCAGCGCCCCGCCAGCGCCGCGCCCAGCGCCGCTGCGGGCGCGGGCGCATGGCCTAACACGCGCCGATGGATACTTGGCGGCTCCATGCACAGATAGCGCATGATCGTCGGATTGGCGGCGGCTATACGCCGCTCCAGCGTGCGCAGCAGGCTCGCGCGGAGCGGCGTGAAGGTGCGATAGCGCCCGTCGGGCGCGAGCACCTCTTCGCCGCACAGCAGCGGGTCGTGCGGATGACGCCGGCGCGCGGCGCTGCGCAGCGCCGGCGTCATCCGCAGGCCGCCCAGGCTTATAAAAGCGATACGCGCGGGCGAAATCGTGTCGAACAGATCGTCGAGCAGCGCCAGGTAGTCGCGCTCGGCGTCGGGGTAGGCGATCACCGGGTCAAGATGAAAGCCAACCTTGTAACCGGCCTCCAGTACGCGGCGGGCCGCCGCGAGACGGGCCGCCGGCGCGGCCGTGCGCTTCTCGGAATTCAAAAAAACGTGCGGTGGCGACAAGGTCCAGGACACTAGCGTCCGCCCGCGCGGATCGATCGCGAGCAGGTTTTCGATTTCGTCGGTCTTCGTCTTGAGTTCGAGGAGTAGCCCCTCGCGCGAAGCGCAAAATTCGACCAGCTCGCGGCTCGTCCCGGTCATCCGGTCGAAAGCCAGCGAATCGGCAAGTTCGCCCGTGCCCACGCGCAGTGCGCGCCCTGGCGCGCGACGCCGCGCCCGCTCCAACTCGTCGAAGGCGTCGGCGTAGTTGGCGTACACCTGGAACCCTGGATTGTCGGCCAGGTATTCCTGCAGGAAGCAGTAGCTGCAATCCATCGGACAGTTCGACGCCAGCACCAACACCAGGTATCCACAACAGGCGAACTCGGAAGATCCCGCCGGACAGGCCATCAGAAACGGCGCGCGCCGATGCGTCACGATCATCCGACGTTTTCCCGCGCCGAATGGATCGGCCAGGCCCAAACCGGGACGCGCGGCGCCGCGGGCGTCGGCGGTGAAAATCACCGGTACCGTGGCGGGAGCGCGACTGACGACGCGCGCGGCCAAGGCGCTTTGCCGGCATCGCTCTTCGATTATGATTTCGTCGAGCTCAAAATTCATCGATCGAAAATTCATCGAGCCAAATTCGTCGAACGAAAATTGCCCCGCGGCGGAAGATTGCCGAGGCGGCGATTGTTCACCGAAAACTCAGGCGCAAGAATTCACCCGGAAAAATCTCTGCCGCCAAGCAGATCCAGTATCCGTTCGACGCTCTCCGCCCTTTCCTCCAACGCGTGCAGCGACTCCCGGAACTCCGTGCTGCT
Source organism: uncultured delta proteobacterium (assembly GCA_963755905.1). Classification (GTDB taxonomy): domain Bacteria; phylum Desulfobacterota; class Binatia; order Binatales; family Binataceae; genus JAKAVN01. Next base: position 286,886 of record CAVWLM010000001.1, on the reverse strand, counting down.
GCGTACGCTAATCTCGATCCGAAGCTCGTCGGAGCCGAGGTCCTTGGGCAGTGCCACGGCCACCGTGCGCGGCAGTCGGAGCGCGGCGATTTCCGCCCTCATCCGTTCGAGCGCACGGCCCAGGCGCGGAAAGCGCATCGCCCGCAACGCGTCGACGAACGCGCGCGCCCGCGCCGGCGCGGGTCCAACCCCTTCAAGTATCCGTTCGAGCGGGGCCCGGGCAAGCACGGCCGAGACCGGCGTCTGCTCTAGCAGCGCGATCTCTTCGAGCATCCCAAGCGCACCTTGCAATTGGCCGACGCGCAACCGTAGGCGGGATGCCGCGTTGAGCACCGAGGCCGCGCTCTCGGGGTCCAGCGCCAGCCATTGCTCGAGATGCGCGCGATCGAGACGACGCGTCTCGGCCCACGCCCGCACCTCCTGGGTGATATCGTCCGCGCTCATTGTCGCAGTCTCTATACTCCTTGATACTCCGGATAAAGAGAACGAGCGGTTCGCGTTAGGGCGCGACCGGCACGCGTGACTGACCGGCAATAAAGCGCCCCGCCAAACCGGCGAGGCGCTTTTAGTCTCAATAGCGGCCGCGCAGCGATGCGGCCCGCGCCATCCTAGTGAATACAGCTCGTGGGATTGACCGTCGCGAAGTTGTTAAGCGTCCACACGTTGCTATCGCATCCGCTGTTTTCATCGACCGCGTCGAGGTGTTTGCTTCCGAAGCCGAGATTGAACTTTACCTTGTTTGCCCTGTTTGCCCGTGTCGATAGCGATTCCCCAGCCGTTGCCGACCTCGCTCTCATCGGGCGCAAGGTATCCACCTGTCACCGTGTTGTGACTGCTCGGCGGCAAGGAGAGCGAAGCGCAGGTCGTACCGTTGGGGCCCGAGCTCGAACAGCCGGCGTAGACTCCGGCGAGCCCGTTGCCCTCGGCGGTAAAGTTATTGACGGTGTTGGCACCGGAGCCATCGAGCCACACTCCATAAGTTCCATTGTCGTCCAGGACTATCCCGTTCAGAGTGTTCGAGCTCCCTTCATTCAGCTCGATACCGGAGGCTGTGTTGTTGGCGATAGTGCCGCCGAGGACCGTGATGTTCGAGCTGCCTTCAAGCAGCAGTCCGAAGCCGTTGTTGTCGGCGTAGAAGGATTCGACCGTGGACGCGGTCGAGTTCTGTATTTCCAGTAGCCCGGCCCGGCGCCGGCCAGCAGCACTGCAAGGCCGATCAGGATAAACAGAGCCATACGCCACGTTCTGACGGGTCCCGACATAACAAAATCGGCCGGATTGGAAGCAGTCATGCCTTGTCCCCCTCAAGCCGGATCGAAGCGCGAAGCGCTTCGGGCCATTGCCCAAGTGATCCGCTCGCGATTCAGAGCAACCGCACACGCCAAATCTCCGCCGAAGCGTTAGCGGGCGTTGTGCGCCTCGACGGGGCTGCCGACGCGAAAACGGGCAGTTTTTGCCATCGCGCCAGCGTTAAGTCAAGTTTAGTTAGAGCTGGATAGACAACGATGGAGGAGAAAGGAAAGGTCTTCATGTGCTGGTGACACGAAAGAGGGCGGGCTGATCGAGACAGTGACTCAGCCCAAGGTCGTTCCAGCGCTTCCGAGCCGTCGCCCACGAATGGTCGCGGGCGACGGCGTGACAGAAATCAGCGCGAGCGGAGAGCGATCATTTAGATAGATTACCGGCGTGTCGCCAACTACACGACGCAAGTAAAATCAGGCCGCTGCGGCGTCGCCACGCTGGAGCATCGCGAGCATACGGACGCGCGCCGCTTCCAATTCCGCGTCGGGCTCACGCGACCATCGCTCCCGTGCCGACTGCGCCGTCTCGGCGAAGAAAGCCGCATCTTCCTGGCGATCGCGGCGCGCCAGCCCCTTTCCGTAAATGAGACATTTTTCGCCCATCACTTCCGCCGCTGCCGCGCGCTTGAGGGCGCAGAGCGAGGCGTCCGCGAGCAGTTTCGCAAGCGCGAGGATACGAAAGCGGTCAAGCGCGGTGACAGTCACCGAGAGCTGCCCCGGATGGCCCGCACGCCGCACGACCAGTGGCTCGTCCAGCAGTCCCACTTCGTGACGCGCGAGAATCCGAAGCCACAGGTCGTAGTCTTCACACGCCGCCATATTTTCATCGAAGCCGCCGGTTTCGTCGAACACCTCGCGCCGCAGCATCGCGGCCGACGGGCTGATGAGGCAGGTGCGGAGCGCGTCGATGAAGATATCGCCGGCGCGTTTACGATGGCGCCGGCCGGGATTGACGCGCCTGCCGTCGCGCAGCCAGGTCTCGCCAGTTTGCGAAATCGCGCAGCCGGGATTGACGCGCATGAAAGCGCTTTGGCGCGCGAGCTTTTCGGGCATCCACAAATCGTCGGAATCGAGGAAGGCGATCAATTGGCAGCGCGCTAGCGCTATCCCACGGTTGCGAGCGGCGGCTGGGCCGCCGCACCGCTCAGTTCTGACGGCGCGGATATCGTCGCGCCCGGCTGACAAATCGTAGCCGGAGAGATCTTGCCAGGTGCCGTCGGTGGAACCGTCGTCGACCACGATAACCTCGAAGCTCGCGCCGCGCTGCGCGGCGACCGAAGCCAGTGCCTCGCGCAGCATCGCGCGCCGATTATGGGTCGGGATGACTACGCTTACCTCGGGAGTCATCGCGAGGGCGGAACCGTCGCGTCGTGATTGGCGGGTGCGAGCGCGCGGCGCGCGCAGGCGATTATCCGCCGGCGCAGATCGTCCATCCCCTCGCCGTTCAGCGCCGAGCACAAGATCGGTTCGATGCCCATCGGTTTGAAACGTGCTAGCGCCGCGGCACGTTCGGAGCGCCTGAGTTTGTCCGATTTGGTCGCCACGGCGATGAGTTCCACTCCACGATCGGTTGCGAGAGTGGCTAAATTCAGTTCTTCGCGCTCGGGGCCACGACGCGCATCGACCAGCATCACCAGCCCCGCGAGCCGATCGCTGTCTCCGAGATAGCCGCTCATCATCGCGGCGATCCGCGCCGCCTCGGTCCGCGCCATCTTGGCGAAGCCGTAGCCCGGCAGATCGACTATCGCGAGATCGTCGCCGATCGAGAAAAAGTTGAGTGCGCGCGTGCGGCCCGGCGTGCGCGAGGTGCGGGCGAGATTCTTCGATCCCGCCAGTGCATTGAGCATCGAGCTTTTGCCTACGTTGGAGCGTCCGGCCAGCGCGACCTCGGCGCGGTCCCAGCGCGGATATCCCTCAGGGGCAAAAGCGGAGGTTACGAATTTCGCCTCGAGCCGCATAGTGTGAGCTTAGCCGCCGATGCGCCGCATCGCACGCGCTATCTTTCGGAGCGTGGAGTTTTTCAGGCCGCTCGGCGATCGGCCCTGCCAGGCCCGCGTCCGCCAATCGCCACCGGGTAGGCGGCGTTGCTAGCGGGCGAAGGTTCCGACGAGTTCGCCCGCCGCTTTGACGTGTCCCCGTGCGGCCTGCTCTACCTGGGCGGCCGTGGCGCCCGGCTCAAGACCGAGCGCTATGTCCAGCGCGGTAAGCTCGAAGTGGTAGTGATGCGGCGCGCTGCCCGGCGGCGGACAAGGGCCCTTATAGCCTATCTGACCGAGGCTATTGATGCCCTGCAGTCCCCCGTCGGCAAGCTTCTCCGTGGGAGGCACATTGGCCTCCAACCCGTCGAGGCCGGCGGGCAGGTTATAAACAACCCAGTGGATGAAGGTCCCGCTCGGAGCATCAGGGTCCTTAACAATCAGGACGAGCGTTTTGGCGTCTTTGGGGATGCCGTTCCAGCGGAGCGGAGGTGACTCAACATTGGGACTCTTGCAACTGTAACCGGCTGGGATCGTAGTTCCGGGCGCGAATGCCGAACTCGTAATGCTCAATGATGGGACGTTTTGTGCGATAGCGGGCCGCGCAAGGGCCATCGAGACGAGTAACATAAGTACGAGGACCGGCTTGACATGAGCCACGATATGATGGCCTCCTAATAGGGACGGATGCATTGCAAGGCGTCGCATACCCGCGATGCGTCTGCTTGCGGATAGTAACCCGTGAGCAAGTACGGCGTACAGTGATAAGTGTGGATAATGTTGGCGATACGCCCTGTGGGGCCTCTTGACCAGCAGAAGTAGTTCTGGGAAGGTTTGTTGCAGTTAACGCAGAGTTAAGGTAGCGTTCGTTATAGCAAGATAAAATAAGCACAGCAGTTCTTTGACCCAAAGGGGGCGGTGCAGAGAGCGTGCTGGCGGAGAAGAAAATGGCCACAGAAGCGAAGTACAATCTGCCCCGCGTAATGACAGTGAAGGAGCTTTCCGCCTACCTTCGGGTACATCCGTCAACCATATACAAGCTGCTGCGTCGAGGCGAACTGCCGGGCTTCCGAATCGGTACCGACTGGCGCTTCAACGCCGAGGTAATCGACCGGTGGTGCCTCGAGCGCAATATGAAGCCGAGCGAAATTGCCGAAAGTCTCCGCGGTAACTAAGCGTCAACCTTAACTGCCGGCCGGCGCGAGCGCGTCGGCCGGCGGTGAAGACCTCCAAGCTAAAAATCTGGAATCAGGCGCCTTCAGGAAGGGGAACTTTCCCTTCGCCTGAGGAAGCACGGCTCCGTCGCGGCTCGCGCCTAAGACGGGAGACGGCGGCCTTAATGTCGCTTTCGCGGCAAGCCCGGCACATCGACTACGCGCACTTCCGAGGGTCTGATCTCCAGCGCACGACCAAAAAGCGTCTCATCGCGTATCAATCGCACGACTCCGTCGGCAATCTGCTCGGGCTGTAAGATTCGTTTGGGCAGGCTCACTTCGTGTCCGCCGCGCTGCTGGAATTCGACGGCTTTCCTGACCAACGGGGTGTCGACGACGCCAGGGCATATGCAGTTGACGCGGACTTTCAACCGCTGGGCCCACGGAACCAGCGAATAGGTCAGATTGACGACGCCCGCTTTGGCCGCTGCGTAGACCGGGTCGTCCACGTACGGATATAGCCCTGCCATCGAGGCGGTGTTGACAATCGCGCCGCCACCGCCGCGCTGCATCATCGGCCCTGCCAGAAAGCATCCGAGGATGACCGCCTGCAAATCTATATCGAGCACGCGTCGCCACCTGTCGAGGTCACATTGCGGAAAGGGTGGTGTCCCGACGGCGATTCCCGCGTTGTTGTGCAGTATATCGAAGCGGCCAAAGGTCGATAGCGCGGTCTCCATCATGTGCCGCGCCTGTTCCGCGTCAGTCACATCAACGCGGACCGCAGCGGCGCGTCCGCCAGCGCTCTCGATCAGCCGAACCGTTTCCCGCAACCCCGCTTCATCCAGGTCCGCCGCCAGAACGGCGGCACCCTCGGCCGCCAAGCGCACGGCAGTAGCGCGCCCGATCCCCGATCCACCGCCGGTAATAACAGCGGTCTTACCTTTGATTTCCATATCTTCGCACTTCTCCACATTTCACGTGTCAGAAGCCAGAGTCTTCGTCCTCGAAAATCAGCCCATCGGAAGCCGGCGATGGCGACGGTCGAGCGGAAAGGCTTCATCAATCTGACTGATCTCGAGTGCGGTCAGCTTCAAGTCTCCGGCTCCCGCATTTTCCGCGGCGTGCTCGGAACTCGAAGCTTTAGGAATCGTAAGCAGCGATGGACGACGGACCAGGAAACTGAGCGCTACTTGACGTGGAGTCGCATCGTGCGCGGCGGCTATTTCATTCAGTACGCGGTTGGCGGCCCTCGCCGGACCCGCGAAAGAAGCCGAATGGCCGAACGGGCTATAACCAACGACGGCAACGCCATGCCGCTCGCACCAGGGAATCACCGCATGTTCGATCGCTCGTTCCTTCAGATGGTATAGGACCTGGTTGCACGCGAAACTGCCTTCACCGGCGATGCTCACGACCTCATCGAGGTCGGCCACGTCGAAGTTGCTAACGCCCCACGAGCGGATTTTTCCGTCACGTTGGAGCAGGTCGAAGCCCGCGATCGTCTCTTCCAGCGGATATGAACCTCGCCAATGCAGAAGATAGCAGTCAAGCCGGTCCGTCTTCAGTCGCGCCAGCGACTTCTCGCAAGCCGCGACCGTACCGTCTCGTGAAGCATGTTGAGGAAGGACCTTTGAGACCAGGAACACCTCGTCGCGTTTGCCGAGGATTGCCTCTGCGACCACTTTCTCGGCTTGCCCCGATCCATACATCTCGGCGGTGTCTATGTGGGTCATGCCGAGGTCGAGGCCCCGCCGCAAGGCCGCGATTGCGGAGCGCCGCTCCGAGGTTTCGATATACCAGGTCCCCTGGCCGATCGCGGCCACCTGGCGATTGACGGAACCGAACGGATGCCGTTCCATGTCTGTCTCTCGCAACTAATCGCGGAGCCTCTATTCGAGTGCTCCGGCCCGCGCGATCTCCTCGAACGTCCGCCTTCTACATTGCTTCTTCGATGGCGGCCAGTAACGAGGCAAGATCGTAACCACCGTCGTGGCGCACGCCATTGATGAAAAACGTGGGCGTACCGTTGACTCCACTGCGCACTCCGCTGGTGAAGTCCTCGCGGATGCGTGCTGCGTGTCGATGCTCCGCTATATCGTCGGCGAATCGCGCCACATCAAGACCGATCTCGTCGGCATATTGGAGAAGATCTGCGTCCTCGAGAGCGTCCTGATGTTCGTACAGCGTATCGTGCATCTCCCAAAACTTACCTTGTGCGCCGGCGGCCTCCGCCGCTTCCGCGGCAGACGCGGCGTGTGGATGCGCATTCGTCAGAGGGAAATTACGAAAGCCAAACCGCAGCCGCTTGCCCAACCGTTTTTGGATCGCCTTTACGATTGGGTATGCCTGTCCGCAATAAGGACATTCGTAGTCGCCGTATTCGAGCAGCGTGACGCTCGCGGTGTCCGGTCCTTGCAGGTGATCGCGATCGCTTACCTTAGGTGTGAGTTTGCTCGCCATTTGGTCACCGGCCTGGCTTTGCAGCGAGATTTTCCAAGGCGGCGAGGATTCCGTCGGCGCCCGGATTGACGCCGATCGGAGAGAGGTAACTCCAGCGGATCGTTCCCTCGGAGTCGATCACGAACAGTGCTCGCTCGCTGATTCCGTCTTGCGGCCTATACGCGCCGTAGTTCTGAGCGACGGCGCCTTTGGGCTCGAAATCGGCGAGCAGCGGAAAGTGCAGCTTGCGATCTTTGGCGAAGGCGGTGTGACACCAGACGCCATCGACCGAAATACCGACCAGATTGGCGTTGAAGCGGCGAAACTCGGGCAGGATCTCGTTGTACAACGCCATCTGGTCTCCGCACACCGGGCTCCAGTCGGCAGGATAGAACGCCAGGATGACGGGAGAGCCGCGAAAATCGCTCAATGAAACGAGTTGGTCGGGCGTGCTTCGCAGCTTGAAATCCGGAGCGGAGGTCCCTACTCCAAGTACGGTTTTTTGCCCAGTCGCTCCTGTACTCATCGTGAAACCTCTCTCGAGTATGAATTTCCGTTAGGCGCCTGTGGTTAGAGTAGTTACCAACCGAAAACCTTCGGCCTCATCGAAAAGATGCGAGTCACGCCGGCGCGGCAGTGGCCGAATCGTGAACCGCTCGGATCATGCGCCGGGCTTTTCGGCGTCGTGAGCATGGCCGATAGCGTGGCGCAGGCGCCGGTCCAGTTTGGCGCAATTCAAGATGACTTTATCGAAATGCACCGACTCGACAGCGTCGATCGGGACGGTAAACTCGCCGGCATTTTCGACGTAAATCACCAATTCCGGCCGGCCGTTCGGCGCCACCTCGCGCACCGCCCCGAACTCCTCGCCACCGTCGGAAATAAACGTCTGGTATCCAACTTTGATTTTTTCCTGCATGTGCGAATCCCAACTTTCAGCGGTACCCTAAGACTGCTCTAGGCAGCGGCCCGATTGCAAACGGAAGGAGCTTTGGACGAAAGTAGCTGCTTTCGCGGAAGCGGAAGTGCAGGCTACCGACGTATGTGGCTCAATGCGGAATCCAGATGGGAGCGGAGTCAAAGAGCCGATCGACGATCCCTATCTGGTAGGCGAGGAACAGGCCGAAACCGAAACTCAGAAGTCCTGAGCCGGTTACCAGCCGCTGATGCAGTGACGACATCCGCCGTGACGCGACCATCATCGGTGTCGCAATCGCGGTCGTGATCAAACCCATGCCGATGATAGTCCCGACACAAAAAATAACGAGGTAAAGCGTCGCCCATAGCGGCCCGGGGATCGCGCTGAGCACCAGCAACGCGATCGCCGCGCTCCCGGCGAGTCCGTGGACCAGGCCGACGCCAAAAGACCTCAGCAACGGACGGCGTGCGGCAAACTGCGCCAATGCGCCAGGCGGAAGAACGTGTTCACGATGGAATTCTTCATCCGCGCCATGAACGTGGGGATGGTGATGCGATGCACCGTCGTGGGTGTGAGTATGCGAGTGGACGATCAACCGCTCCGCCGGATTTTCCGTTGAGTCATTCGCCTGCGGCGGCGCGGTTCCGAAAAGACGAGAGGCGGTTCGGCGCACCAAAGCGCCGACGCTGCCGAGTCCGAGCAGGATCAACGTGATCGCGACAGCAAATTCCATCGCGAGACCGAGACGGACCGGAACGGCGAATTTGAAAATGATGATCGCCGCGCCGACCGCAAGCACGGTGAGCGTGTGTCCGAGGCCCCATATCACACCGATCCGGGTTGCCGCGGCGAGACGATGCTCGCGGCTGAGAATGGCGGTCACCGCAATTACATGGTCGGGGTCGGTCGCGTGGCGCATCCCGAGCAGCAGCCCGAGGAGCGCGATTCCGAGTGGTGCGGTGCTTCCAGGGTCCATCGCTTAACTTTCCTCAGCCGTCGGCATCTCTTACATGGTGACCGAGAGACCTATCAAGATCGATCGCACGCGCGTTAATCGTCAAACGCGTAGCACGCCGGCGCTCGCCAGCGATTGCAACGCGATCGTCAGGCCCACGACGGTTATCACGCCCGACGAGGCGAGTGGCAGCCATCGCTCGGTCAGCGGACCGTGCGCAGCGAAACGGCTCATGAAGCGCCGTGCGTAAACCATCGCCAGCCCGAACCCAATCAACACGGCGGCGAGCCCCGCGCTGAACGCCACTATGAGGAACAAGCCAAAGGCGACGCGATGGATCGCGAGCGCACCGAGCAGCACGACCAGCGCCGCGGGGCAGGGCACGATTCCGCCCGTGACGCCGAGCGCGCAAAGGCTCTTGAGCGAGATCGCGCCAGGCCGCGCGTGATTGACGTCCCGATGGGTGTGCGCATGCGCGTGTACGTGAGCCTCGTCGCGGGAATGTTCGTGCACGTGGCCGCCCCACCAGGTGTGACGATGGATCGGTCCGGATGCGTGCCATTGTTGATGATCGTGACCATGCTGCTGATCGTGCCCATGATGATGGTCATGGCCATGGCCGTGGCCATCATCATGACGATGCAGGTCATGGTGCGGACCACGATGGTGATCGGCGTGGCCGCGTTCATCGACGCCATCCGCGGTCGAATCGATCGAGTGGTAGCGGCGGATAAAGAGCGCGAAACCGAGCCCAGCGACCAGCAATCCCGATGCCATTCCAAGCCATGGATAGAGTTGCTCCGGCACGACCCATTGCGAGGCATAGAGCGTGATGATGCCGAGCGCGTAAACGGAGATCGTGTGCGACGCGGTTACGACGGCCCCCAGCAACACCGCATGGCCAGCCGTGCCGCGTGAGCCGACCAGGTAAGCTGCTACCAGCGTCTTGCCGTGGCCGGGCTCGAGCGCATGGAAGCCGCCGAGGACGGCCGCGACCAGCGCCGCCGTCAATAGAAACGCGAAATCCATGCGGTTCGACTTGATGAGATCGGTGAACGCGTTGCGAGGCGTGCCTTGTCGATTCGCTTTCAGTAACACGCCGGGCGCGGCTGAAGCGCTGCCATCGACAAGCCATCCGGCGCTGGCAGCTTGGGAGACGGGCCGGTCGCCGGCGAGAGTGCCCGGCGGCGCGGCCTTGAACGTCACGGCGGCTTCGAGCGTCTGCGGCGGGCTGTGCAGCATATCCGTCGGGTAGTTGGTCAGTTCGAGGCTGCGGTCGCGCGACGGAACGGAACTAGCGGTCAGCGCCACCCCATCGCGGGCGAGCGCGACTATTTCTTTCCATCCGGCCCGGCCGGCGAAATTATGGTCGCGATAGTGGAGCGACACGCCGTGGGTTTCGATAGTGCTCGGCAGACGGGTCCGGTAGATGAAGCCCATCTTCATCGTCGGCAGTCCACCGGCGCCTGGCGGGAATATTGCCTGGCGCGAAACGCATTCAAGTGCGAGCGGCTGCCCGTCGGCCTCGAGCGTCAACCCGCGCTTCAAGTTGTCGGCCTGTCGAGTTAAATATCGCTCAAGGCTGGGATCGCCGGCCCTGGTAATCAGCCCATCCTCCTTCGTTTCCTGGAAGGTCGGTATTTCCGCCATGTCAATTATGTAGTCGAGCTCGATGTCGCGCCTTTCAGCTACAATCTTCGTGTAGTGATTGATGCTGAAGTTGCCCATCGGATGCGCCTGAGTGGCGCGCGGAATCGCGACCGTCGCGAATAGAGCAATGACTGCGATTAATAACCGCGGCGCGGCAATTCTTATCGTTGGAATCCGCATCATTGCGGAACCGAATCGCCGCCGGCTACGACCTGGCGCTTACCTGTTCCCAACAGCATCGCGTATTCGCGGGCGGCTACATCGTCGAGTATCGGCTGGAAGTGAGGATTTATAGCCAGTGCTCGCGCGAAACTGATCCGCGCCCGATCGTTGAGTTCCAGTGCGAGATAAATCATCCCGGCGTGGAAGTATAGCCTGGCATCGGTGGTCCTGAACCGCAGTGCGGCCGTGATATGCGGCAAAGCCTCGGCCGCCCTGCCGCCACGATAGAGCGCCCATGCGAGCGCGTCGTGCCCATAGATATCCTGGCGAACTTGGAATTCGCGCGTTGCGAGTTCGATCGCCTGCTGATGTTCGAGGTCGTGATCGGCATAATAATCGACCAGCACGCGATTGTAGAGGACGCGGTTGATCGCACTGAGCCGCGCGATGAACTCGACCAGTTCGCGCTGACGCCGAGCGTCCTGCGCGCGCCCCATCTTCGTATAGACATCGCTGAGAGCGGCGGCATACTCAGGCAGCGGAATGACCGCGATCGCGCCGCGGTACAAGCCGGCCGCTTCGTCGAGCTTGCCCTGGGCGGCGCGGACCTGTCCCAGGCTCGCCAGCGCGCGATAGTAACCCGGATAGGTAGTGAGCGCGGCCTGGTCTTGTGCGGCGGCATTATCGAGATCGCCCAAAAGGAAGTAGTCCTCGGCCAGGCGCGTTTGGACCCAGGCGATCCCTTCGGCGGGTTCTCCGCTGCGGATGCCGTCGGAGATTGCGCGTTTCAGATCGGCGATGGCGGCGGAATCGTTCCCGCGAATCGTCTCGAGGCCCGAGCGGCGGCTATATGAGTACAAATCCTCCCTGATGGCGGACATCTCAGCGTAGGTTTTCGCCGCCGCATCATACTGTCCCGTCTCGAGTTGCGTGTCGCCGAGCACTCCATAGGCATTCGAGTCGCGCGGGTCGAGTGCGATCGCGCCGCGCGCCTCAAGCGCGGCGCCGGCAAAGTCGTGCAACGCATACAGCACGTATGCCAGGTGGCGCCGAGCGGGACCCAGCTCGGGTTCAATCTTCAGGGCGTGTTGCAGGGATTGCGACGCGAGATTGTAGTAGGTGATGTCGCCTGTCTCCCGGCCTTTTTCGACATACGCATCGCCTAACTTGTAGTACATCGTGGCATCGTCCGGCCGCACTCGCAGCACCTTCTGGCAGATGACGATCGTGCGGTCAACGGTGCTCTCGCCAAGCGCCGGTGGCGCCAACCATAACGTTATCGCCAACAGCGCCGGCACTGCCGCGATGCCAATCCACCGCTGACAGTGCCTCCGCCGGTAGCTCTCTGTACCCATGATTGAGCTTTCGCCGATGCTGTCGCGTCGCGGCTACGGATTGGGAACTGTCGGTATTCCGTTGGGACCGTTGGGCGAGCCGGGCAGCGGGTTTTTGATGTAGGGGAAGCTGGTGTCGAAATCGGTGCATTGCACAAAAGCACCGTCGGTAAAATCGAGGGCTCCCGATGGAGCCTGAGCCGGGGTACCGAACAATCCTAAAGTGATCAGTCTGCCCATGGCGACGCGCAAAGTAATATCGACTACGTCGTCCCCCGGCCGTCTGCCGTTGGGAAAGCCTGCGCTATCGCCTCCAATCACACCAAGCCTGCTTTGAGATGCGCAAGCGGTAGTCGAGGTGCTGGTGTTGAGCCGCAACATCTCGGCCGGCTTCACATGGGGCGGCTGGTTGATGCTTGCAATGCCGGTGAGAAACGTAGCAACCAAATCGGCACGCGGGAATAAGGTGGGCGCTGGCGTTCCGAACAGCGCGGCGATGAGGGCCGGCGCGGTAGGATTAGTCACATAGGTGGCGAACTGACCATCGTTCTGGGGTTCGCTGGCGTTGAAGCGGTCCTTGTCTTTCAGCCCGATCACCAGTTCGTTAACAAGCGGCATACCAAGTCGCGACACCTGTTGGAAATCACCACTCTCGACGTCTGGATTGTTTTCAAAAGAACTTTTCAAAAAGCGATTCTGCGGCAGGCTGGCCGTTGTCCAGCCGCCGATTATCGGGGTTTTTTTGCTGACGAGACAGCTTATTGGCACCTCGAGAATAAGCGAGGTAACGTTTTTGCCACCGATGCTGTTGGGTTGCGTATTGGCGAATGCTTCGCCCACAGGATTTGCATAGTTGACGAGGTCGAAAGTCTCTCCGAGGTTGACCACAAACGGGTCTTTGCGTTGCCCGACGAACAGCCTGCCTTCCCCGGAGCAACCGGGAATATTGACGTTGTAAATGAACTGCCGGGCATAAGTGTCGTAACTTGCGCCGGGGGTGCTGTCGTCATTGAGGCAGTTTGTTCCCGTGCCGGCGTCACCGAACGACTTGCAACCAATGTTGTCGGTGGGCTTGGTGAAGCGCTTGGAGCCGCCGCTGGCGTTGGTGATGAATTCAGCCGCGTGTCCCGGACGAATCACTTTTACGGTGTAGGTCTCGACCACGTTGAGATTGCCGGGCATGCCGGGAATTGGCCCGATGTTAGTCAGGGGGACCGCGACGTTTTTGCCGTTGATCGGCAGGGTCAGGTTCTTGCGCGTGTTGGTAAACTGGAACCTGAAGATAAGGTCCGGCAGCGCATCTCCATTGTTGTCGATTCTCATGTCGTACAGCGCGGCTGGATCGAGCAGGAAATAGTTGGGTCCGCCGAATGGGTCCTGGAGCGGATAGTAGTTGGCGATCATCGTTACGAAATCCGAGCGGCCGGATTCATAACTGCGGAACATATACCAGTCAGTCCCATCCACCTTAGGCATTTCCGTGACGAGCGGCGCCTCGCGATGGCTCGATGCGATGGCGCGCGGTGGCGCGATTGTCAGCGCCGCGCCGACGAGGGCGACCGCGCATATTGCTGCAATCATTTTGGCGATGATTTGGCCGGCAATCTCGCTGGCGGTTTTCATAGAGAATCTCCCCGAATTTGCGCACGGTTGTACCCGCGAGACCTTCGCGGGCTAACGCGATGGACCGGGGCGCGGATCTCCCGCGCCGCCTGGGCTGCCATCGTTGCTGGATATACGAGGGCAGGGCGCGGATCGGATTTGGAATGGGAGAATTATTTTACAGACGGGAAGTTGGACTAGCCGACGCGGCCCAGTATGACGCCGGCCACCAGCCCGATCAAAACGTAGGCGGTGAACGCGACGTAGATGCCGTCGCGCTCCTTCACAAAGAGCAGAAAGCAGAACGCGACGCGCACAAGCGGCACCAGCGTCAGCACCATCAAGCCGAGAGTCATGATCGAGCGCGGATCGCCCGCCAGCGCGGTCACGATCAGTCCGGTCAAGCTTTTGCGGTTCTGGTATCGAACGTTGCCCTGCAGGCTATGAAAGCGCGCGACGTAATAGCTGGGGTTCTGCCACGCCAGCATGATCAGACCGAAGACCAGGAGCGCGATTGCGGCCAGCAGGATGGTACGCAGGATTCTCGGAGTCCAGACCCGCAGAATCCGTTCTTCGTCGGCGATGATGGTGTCCATCTAGAATCCGCTCAGCGCGCGCCATCCCATTTCGACGGCAATCAGCAGCAGTATCGCCACGAACATGGTACGCAGCGACTGCACGTTCGCGTGCGGCAGAAGGCGGCCGCCGACGACCGCTCCGGCCGTGACCCCTAACGCGACAGGCGCCGCGATCACCGTGGCGACATCGCCGCGCGCCAGGAAGACCAGCGCACCCGCGCCCGCGGTCACGCCGATCATGAAGTTGCTGGTCGCGCTCGAGACCTTGAGCGGCAAGTGCATCACGTAGTCCATCGCCATCACCTTGAGCGCTCCCGAGCCGATGCCCAGCAGGCCCGACATCAGACCCGCCACCAACATCAGGATAGCGCCACCCGGTACGTTGATGACTCCGTAATGAATTTCCTTGTTGCCGCTCGCCGCCGGTATCCGCCCGCCGAGCTTCAAGCGGTCCGCGAGCGGGTCGCTGCGGGGCACGATAGACTCGCCGGTCTTGGTCATTGTGAAATAAGCCGACTGCAGCATCATCAGCGCGAACAGCAATTCGAGCACCCACGTCGGGACGATCCCTGCAAGGTAGGCGCCGGTAACGGCTCCGGTCACGGTCGCGCATTCCAGCGCCATCGCCACGCGCAGATTGGTCCAGCCGTCGCGCACGAAGGCGACGCTCGCGCCCGCGCTGGTAGCGACTACCGAAATCATGCTCGCACCGACTGCGACGCTCATCGGAATACGCGCAAAAATCAAAAGCGCGGGCACGATGAAGACTCCGCCGCCCAGGCCCGAGAGCGCGCCGATAAAGCCCGCGCCAACGGCGAGCGCCAAAAGCCCCAACATGATTAACATCAGCCGCCCTTCCTCTTCCGCAACCCGGCGCCTTCAGAATACGTGCGAGCCGCACCGAATCGAACCGGCGTAGCACGCCGTTCGAGGAACTTTAATCCGCGAGTTCAATGATTCAGGGCTTTCCGGGCCGGCGAGAATGCCGCGCGGTACGGCTCAGAATGGGCGCGAGGGGTGGAGTTCGAGAGCGAGCCGAGGATTGGTGCGCAATCCTCGCTCCATCTCGTCGGTTATCTCGCGCACCGCCCGCAACGGTTCGCTGGCGCGCCAGATGGGATTGCTGACGATCAGATAGTCGGCGCCGGCTCGCACCGCTTCCGCCGCGCCGAAGGGGTATTCGCTCGCCTCCCATCCTCGGCTGGGGCCCATTCCTGAGCTGATTACAGTGAAGCGCCGGCCACACGCCGCGCGCACCCGCGCGGTCTCGTGTGGCGAGGTCAGCACGCCGTCGAGCGCGGCGTCGGCCGCCAGTTTCGCCATCTGCACGACGCGCCGCGGACCCTCCGACAGCGTCGGCGCGGGATGATTGCGGCTGAGCGCCGCCAACATCGCGACCGCGATGATATGCGGGCGGCGCAGTCCCTCGCTACGGCACACGCGAGTCACTTCGCCGCGCACCCGGTCCATCATCTCGAAGCTGCCGTGGGGATAAAGGTCGAACATTCGCACGCCCAACCGAGTCGCCTCGACGGCGGACTTGCACACGGCGGGCGCGCTGTCATGAAACTTCAGGTCGAGGAAGACTTCACCGCCGCGGCGGCGAATCTCGCGAACGAATTCGGGTCCACAATTGAGGTAAAGCGGCTTGCCGACTTTGAACATCCCGACCACGCGCGCCAGTTCGTCGACCAGCCGGAGCGCCTCGCTCGGGGTCCCCAGGTCGAGCGACACGATCAGCCGCTCGCGCAGCGCGCCATGCCGGATCAGGCTTGAAAATGGCCAGTATTGCGTCATCGCCCTGCTCGGGGATCGTCATTAGCACGAGGCTGCGAATCGAGCCAGCCGACACCCATTGCAATGCTGCCAATGCGAGACGAAGTCAAGGCGCGCATCCAAGTTTGTTTCGAAGCTTCACCCGAACCATCGCGTCGCGATGAAGCCGACCATCCCAGCCGCACAGATCAGCCATGAAGAGTTCACCCGCCAGTAAATCAACAGCGGGGCGCCAACAGCGGCCACCGCGACCGTGGTTAAATCAACTAGCGCGGCCCGGCTTAGCTGCAGCGTGACCGCGGCCAGCAGCGCGAGCGCGCCAATATTGACGCCGTCGAGAAAGGCGCCGGCGACGACCGAGCGCCGGATCCGCGGAATCAACGGACGGCTGGCCGCGACGAAAATGAAACCTGGGACGAATATCGCTATCGTCGCGACTATTGCACCGGTTGTGCCGTCCAGCAGATACCCGATGAAAGTCGCGGTGGTGAATACGGGTCCCGGAGTAACCTGGCCGATAGCGACCGCGTCGAGCAATTGCGACTGCGTAATCCAGTGCAGACGGTCCACCAGGTCCGCTTGAAGAAAGGCGAGCAGCACATAGCCGCTCCCATACAGGACCGCGCCGACCTTGAGAAAAAAAAGAAAAAGCCCTGGCAGGCTGAAGGGTGCGATCGCGGCAGCCGCACCCGCGCCCTCAAGTATCGGTGCGATCCCCGGCCGTCGAAGCGCCGCTAGCGCGGCCGAGACCGCGCTTCCACGGCGGATCCGGTCCGTCGCCGCCGCAAGCACACCCGCGACGAAGAGAATCATCAGCGGACTGACCCCGAGCATCGCCGCCACGGCGGCTATCGAGCCAATCACGGCGAGAATTCCGCTTTTGAGGGCGGTTGGGCCGAGCCGCCAGAGCGCCTGCAAAATGAGCGCGACGATGACCGGCTTGATTCCGTACATGATTCCCTGGAATGAAGGGAGCGATCCGAAGCGGGTATACATCCAGGCCGCAGCCATCACGATGAGCATCGCGGGAACGATGAAGCATACGCCGCTCACCACCAACCCCTTCCAGCCGCCACGTTGATGGCCGATATGGATCGCCATTTCGGTGGAATTCGGCCCTGGAATCAGATTGGTCGCGCCGAGCATGTCGAGAAATTCCGCGTGGGAGAGCCATCCGCGCCGCCGCACGAATTCCTCTTCCATCATCGCGATATGAGCCGCGGGCCCACCGAAAGCGGTGATGCCGAGCCGCAAAAACGAGACTGCGATGTCCCGCAACATTTGTACCGCGAGCGCTTCGCCGCGCGCCTGTGGCTGCCTCAACCCCGCTCTCCGAACAAGCGAGAGAAGGGCCCGGAGGTTATCGGCGGAACAGCGTTGATTCGCCGAGCGGCAGTCCCAGTGCGTAGCGGCGGAGCCAGTCGAGCGCGACTTGTGCGGTAAGAATCTTTATCCAGTCGCGGTTGCCGCGTAGCTGATAGCGGCGCGCGGCCTGGATCCCGTTGCTACCCACCAGCCCGACGCATACGGTGCCGACCGGATGCTCGGGGGTGCCGCCGTCGGGTCCGGCGACGCCCGAAGTCGCAATCGCGACATCGGCGCCCCCGCGCTCGCGCGCTCCGGCCGCCATCTCGATCACGCATTGCTCGCTCACCGCGCCGTGTTGCTTGAGCGTTTCCTCGCGCACGCCGAGCAACCCGGTCTTGAGGTCGTTGGAGTAGGTGACGAAGTCGCCCTTGAAGAACTTCGAGCTGCCGGCAACGTTGGTTAAGCGATGGCCGATGAGGCCGCCGGTGCAGGATTCGGCGACCGCCAATTTTAGGTTGCGTTCTGTCAGCAGTTGCGCAACCACCTGCTCCATCGAGGCGTCGCCCTCGGCATAGATAAAGTTCGCGACCCGCTCGCGCACGCGCTCGCTCAGCTCGTCGAGCTTGCGTTCGGCTTCGCCCGGCCTGCCTTCGACCGTCACCCGCAGCGAAATCTGTGGGAAGGCCGCACGAAAGGCGACCCGCGCTTCCTCGGGCTTGATCAGTCCGGCGACCGCCTCGTCGAGACCCGACTCGCTGATGCCAAAGGTCTGAAAGACGCGCACGGCGTAGATCGTGTCGCTGCCGCGGTTCTGTCTGAGCCACGGGATGACGCTGTCTTCCATCATCGGTTTCATCTCGCGTGGGACGCCCGGCAGCACGACCAGATGAGAGGTATGGCCGTCCGCCTGCGGCACCGCCATGCGGAAGCCCGGCGCGGTGCCGAGCGGGTTGCGGATGACCTCCGAGGTTTCGGGAAGATCGGCCTGCTTGAGGTTGTTCTCCGGCATCACGCGGTTGATCGTCGCGAAGATGCGTTTCATGTGGTCGACGCTCTCCTGGTCGCGCACCAGTTTCTTGCCGGTGATCCGCGCCACGGTCTCGTTGGTCAGGTCGTCCGCGGTCGGGCCGATTCCGCCAGTCGAGATGACCACGTCGGCCATCGCCATCGCGGCTTTCCATGCCCACTCCAGCCGCTCGGGGACGTCGCCTACGGTCAGTACGGCGACGACTTCGATTCCGACCTCGGCGAGCTTGTCGGCGATATAGTTGGAATTGGTGTCCACTATCCGGCCGGTGGTGATTTCGTCCCCGGTGGAGAGAATGACCGCCCCATGAATCATCGCTAACTCCCTTGCCCGCGCGTGCCGGGCCGCTGAAAGTGCGTTGGGCGCCGCGCTAGAGCGAGACTAACAGCACGAGCGCACGCAGCACGAGGTTCGCATATATCGCGGCTGCCACATCGTCAAGCATCACCGCGAGGCCACCCCGCATCCTCCGATCGATAAGCCCCGCGGGCTCGGGTTTGAGGACGTCGAACAGGCGAAAAAGCGCGAAGCCCGCGCCGAACGCCATCCAACTTGCCGCCGGGCAAAGATACATCGTTAGCGCCATTCCCACGATCTCATCAATCACGATATGTGAACTGTCGTGCTGATCGAGAAGCTTTTCGGCGCGCCCTGAAAGCCAGCATCCCGCGGCGAACAGCGCGGCGATAAGAGCGAGCGCGGCAAGCGGCGAGCGACGCTCCAGCGGCACCGTGACGCCCCAGGCCAGCACCAGTCCCACCACCGAGCCGGCGGTGCCGGGAGCAAACGGCGCGTATCCACTGTAAAATCCGGTCGCCAGGAAAAGTATCAGCTTGCGCATCGCCACGCCGGTCGAGAGATGTTCATTCGCAAACAGGAACGGCGAGCCTATCACGAGCCCGCCCGGCGCGGGGAGCGCGGGTTCGCGGAAGATGCGGCGCGCGATCCGGCGACGGGCGCGGCATCCTGAGGGGCGCGCTCGATCGGGACGGGCTTAGTCGGAACGTACGGGAATCGGCGGCTCATCTGCTTCCACAGCCACCGAGCGCACGCCTTCGACCTGGCTCGCGACCTGGTTGGCGAGCTCGTCCCACGGCGGCACCAGCCCGGGCCCGTGCACCTGCACGACGCCTTGGATGCACCGTACCTCGATCGGCGCGTCGCCGAGCTTGGGATGCGCATGGCAGGCGGCCCGCACCTGAGCGGCGGTCGCCGTGTCGCGCATCCGCTGCCATTGTTCGGTGCTGACCATCGCGTCGATCTGCTCGGCGGACGCGGCGAGGGCTGCGGCTCCGATTTCCAGCGGAGCGCCGTAACCGTTCACCACCAAGTCGTAAGAGGCGGAGTCCTCGATATCGACA
Organism: uncultured delta proteobacterium; assembly: GCA_963755905.1. GTDB lineage: Bacteria > Desulfobacterota > Binatia > Binatales > Binataceae > JAKAVN01. Next base: position 267,341 of record CAVWLM010000001.1, on the reverse strand, counting down.
CCCATCAGGGTCTGGATGCGCGCGCGCACCTCGCGGTCGTGGTCGCGCACTCGCCGCTGAGCGGCCACCGTTGCGTGATTTTCCGTCTCGCTCACCAGCTTGACCCGATCGTCGAAAGGCCCGACGACGCGAACCTTGAGTCCGCATCCGTAGGGCGGCATGAAAACGGCTGCGGTCTGGCTGACGGCGACCAGGCGGTCCTGCGCCATCTCGCGCAACAGGTTGGCGCGAAAGAACGACACGTAACGAGTGCTTTCGGTCTTCAGGCGCGACCAGAAGTGAGGCTGGCGCTCGTCGAGGACCACCAACTGCTCGGCGGTGACATTATAGGTGCGCGAGACCTCTGCCATCAGATCCTCCCTGCTCAGGAACCGGTAGCCGAGCCGTTTGGCAACCAGGTGCCCAAGCTCGGTGCCACGGGAGCCAATCTGCTGACTGATCGCAATTATCGCCATCGGCGGTCCCTCGAGTGCGCGCGGGCTATAGATGCGTAAGCTAAAGTCCCCGGCGCAATCTTAAATGCTCGCCAGTGACGTGGCAAACCGCCACGCGATGGCTTTGCGCGGCGCGGGCGGCTAGGATTTTTGCGCTGGACTGCGGCGCCTGTCCCCCGGTGGGCGCGAACCGAGGGGGATTGGGCGGACGCGTTGACGCTTTTGTAAAAGCACCACAGGACAACGGATGGCTCCACGTAAACCACGAATTGGCGGCGCACCGATCAATCCCGCGCCGGTCCGCGGCGACATGACTGCGGCGGAACTGATCGACACCTCATTTCTTGCTTATAACGGGCGGCGCCTGCGCGAGGCCTGCCGGCTGTTCGCCGAAAAAATGCTCGAGCCCGACGTGGTGGTGGGGATGAGCATCACCGGCGCGCTTACGCCGGCCGGGCTTGGGATGTCGTGTCTCATTCCGCTAATCGAAAACGGCTTCGTCGATTGGGCGGTATCCACCGGCGCCAACCTCTATCACGATACGCACTTCGCCCTGGGTCTGCAGATGTTCCAGGGTTCGGCCGAAGCCGACGACGTGGCGTTGCACAAGGCCGGCGTGGTCAGAATCTACGACATTTTTTTTGACTATCGCGTGTTGCTGTCGACCGACGCTTTTTTCCGCCAAATCGCTCGCCACGAAGAATTTCAGCATCCCATGAGCAGCGCCGAGTTTCATCATCGCGCGGGCCGCTATGTGGCCGAGCGCGAGCGCGTCCTCAAGCTGCACAGCCGCTCGATGCTGGCCGCGGCGCACGCATGCGCGGTGCCGATCTACACTTCGTCGCCCGGCGATTCATCGATTGGGATGAACCTCGCATTGCTCGAGATCGAGGGCTACGGCCTGCGCCTCGACCCGCTCGCCGACGTCAACGAGACCGCTTCGATCGTGTACGCGGCCAAAGCCGCCGGACTGAAGAGCGCGGTGTTTATTCTCGGCGGTGGCTCGCCCAAGAATTTCGTCCTGCAAACCGAACCGCAAATTCAGGAAGTGATGGGCGTGGCGGAAAAAGGCCACGACTATTTTTTGCAGGTGACCGACGCTCGGCCCGACACCGGCGGATTGAGTGGAGCAACGCCGTCGGAGGCTGTGAGTTGGGGCAAGATCGATCCGAACCGCCTGCCCGACTCGGTCGTCTGCTACGTTGATTCCACGGTGGCCCTGCCGCTGATCACGGCCTACGCCCTGGCACGCCGCAAGCCGCGCCGGTTGCGGCGTTTGTACGACGAACGCGAGGCCATGATGAAGCGGCTGCATACAGCCTACGAGCGTGTGCGCCGCAAGCGGCTGCGCCGAGGCGAGTCGTGAGCATGACGGGCCGAGAGTGCGCGATGTTGGAATGCGAGGTGTGCGATCGCATGGTGATAATTCGATGAAAAAAACGCCGGGTGGCGAGTTTGCGCGCGAGCTCGAGCACGCGCGCGCGGGAGCTCTGGAAGCCGGCGAAATTCTCCGGCGCCATTTCCGCGATGGCGGCTACGAGGTCGGTTCCAAGGGCCGCGACAACCCGGTGACCTCGGCCGATCTCGAAGCCGACGCCGCGCTGCGCGAGCATCTGAGCGGCGCCTTTCCGGATTATGGATGGCTTTCCGAAGAGACCGCCGACAATGCCGCGCGGCTCTCGCGCCGGCGCGTGTGGATCGTCGACCCGCTCGACGGAACCAAGGAATTCATCAAGGGCATTCCCGAGTTCGTGGTCGCTATCGCGCTCGCGGAGGACGGCGTGCCGGTGCTCGGCGTGACTTACAATCCGATCAAGCGCGAACTGTTTTGGGCGGCGCGCGGCGCCGGATGCTTTCTCGACGACAGCCCTGTTCACGTGACCGCGGCGGCCGGCCTCTCCGGCTCGGTAGTGCTCGCCAGCCGCAGCGAGACGGCGCGCGGCGAATGGAGCGCCTACAAGGACAAGCTTATCGCGAACCCGATCGGCAGCGTCGCCTACAAGCTCGCGCTGGTGGCGGCAGGCAAGGCCGACGGAACCTTCACCGCCACGCCCAAGAGCGAATGGGACGTCGCTTCGGGCGCCGCGCTATTGGCGGAGGCGGGTGGCGTGATGACCGACATCCACGGGCATCCGATCCGCTTCAATCGCGAGCACGTCAAACTCGACGGTTTTGTCGCCGCGGGTCCGGCGCTGCACGCGGCCCTGAGCAAGCTGTTAGTCAGGAAATAGCCGAGCGGCATCGGTCGGCATGATGCGTCAGGCAAGGCGCGTCCTGCCGCTAGAGCCTGCGCTCACCGCTGCCCCAGACAAGGTACGCGATAAGCCCTATCAGGTAGACGAGAGCGGCGAGATAGAACACGCCCGAGTAGGAGCCGGTCGCCTGCACGACGAAGCCGGTTAGAGCTACGCCGATGATTCCCGGCAGCGTAGCGAAGGTGTTCGAGATGCCCATCAGAATTCCCGCGTAACGTGGAGCGACATCCAGATGGTTGACGCCCCATCCGCCCATCCCGATCGAGGTGCCGCCGACCGAGATCGTCGCGAGTATCACGGCCTGTACCGCCGAGTGCGCAAAGGGCATCGCGCACACCGCCGCCGCACCGAGCCCGAACGCCGTCGATTGCAGCGTCTTGCGCACCGCCGTCATTCGCATCCCGTGCCGCTGCAAGCTGTCGGCGAGCCATCCGCTGCAATTGCCGACCACGAAGGCCGCGAGATACGGCATCACCGCCATCATTCCGAGGTTCTTGAGCGGCACGTGAAAAGTTTGATCGAGGTAGCTCGGCAACCAGAGCAGCAGGATATAGAAGCCGAAGTTGTTGCACAGATGGGCCATCACGATCGCCCACACTGCCGGCTCGCGGCAGATTTTGCCCCACGGGATAGCGTCCGCGGCGTCGACCTCGGACCGTCCCGCGCGAATCTCCGCCATCTCCGCCGCGCTCACGCCGCGCGAACACTCCGGCCAGTCGTCCGCCTTCCACCACCACAGCGCGATCCACAATAGCCCCAGCAGCCCCGAGATGTAGAAGACGGCCTCCCATCCGAAGGCGATTATTATCGGCGGGCTCGCGAGCAGGGCGATGATCGTGCCGAGCGCCGTGCCGCTGAGGTGCAGCGAGATAGCGCGCGCCCGTTCCGACGCCGGCGTCCAGCGCGCGGCGATCGAATGGATCGCGGGGAAGTTGATCGCCTCGCCCGCGCCGAGCGCGGCTCGCATGAGCAGCAGCAGCCCGAAGGACGCGGTCGCAATCGGCGTCAGGAAAGTCGCGACCGACCACAGCGCCACGCCCACGCCCAGTACGCGCTTGCCGCCAAACCGATCGGCGAGCAAACCGCCAGGCAACTGGAACCACAGATAGCCCCAGAAAAAGGACGACAGCACCAGGCCGCGCTCGGCGTCGCTGTAACCCTTGGCCCGCGCGAGCGGGATGATGGCGATCGAGATGTTGACGCGATCGACGTAACAGAGCACCGTCGACAGCGCGAACAGGATGATGATGGTGTAGCGCCGCGGCCATCGCGCCGCCATCGCAACCGTGGCCTCGGCTGGGAATGAATCGGGCATCTCAAGTCCGCGCCGAGCTTAGTTGGCCCGCGTGGACTTTACCACCGGCGGCGCTCTGTCCGCCCGTGCTCAGCTAATGGCTGAGCGCCTGCCGGATGGCATTGAGAATATAGATGAAGTCGCGCGCCGCGTGCGCCTCGCCCATCGACGCTACGCGCCCCAGCACGTCCATTTCCTCGGTGCTGATGTTGTGCGCGCGCCGGATGCGCTCGTCGCGCCGGAACTCTTCCCAGGCCGAGCGGCGGCCGCCGCTGTTGGCTGTGCTCAGTAGATCGCGTGTGCGAGGGTTGGCCAGGAAGAACAGATCGCGGCTTTCCAGGCCCAGCACCTCGCCGAGCCGCGCGATCACTTTTTCCGAGGGATGGCGCTTGCCGGACTCCAGGTGGCCGATATACGGGGTCGAAGTCTTGATCCGCGTGGCGACGTCTTCCTGCGTGAGATCGAGTTGGCGGCGGCGCTCGCGGATGACGGCGCCGAAAGTTCGCTGAGTCGCTTTTGCTTTTGGCATCGGATGTCCTTTCTCGCGGCGGGGCCCGGCAGAGCACGCCGGTCAATATCCAACTGCCCTACGGATTGTTCAATTGCCGTACGGATTGCGCCCCTGATTGAGATAGAGCGAGAAATCCTTGACTGAGCCCGCCTCGTGGACGGGGCCGCGAAAATGCTCGCGAGCGCCGGCGCCAAGCGGACCGACCTGGAGCCGGTCCTCGCCCAGCGGTCGGCCGGCGCGGTCGTAGTAATGAATTTCAAGGTCGAGCGTGGCGGGATTCGCGCCGGTGTTACGCAGATCGCCCGCCACAAACACATTGTTGCCCTCGCGCTCCAGGCCGCTGTCGATCACTTTTATCGGCTGCGCGTGCAGCAGCAGAACGAACACGGCGGCGACAAAAGCCGTCGCACCAAGAATGATGAAAAGCGTACCCTTGCGCATGGCCGCGCGTTCGCCCGCGGAGCGATCAGTATGAACGCGGCAGATGCAGCACGTGCTCGCTTATCGTGTTGAGCACCATCTCCTGCGAAACCGGGGCGATCTTCAGCATCCGGCACTCGCGAAAATACCGCTCGACATCGTATTCGCGCATGTAGCCGTAGCCGCCCAGCGTCTGCACCGCGCGGTCACAGGCCTCGAAACCGGCCTCGGCGGCGCGCAGCTTGGCGATATTGGCTTCGGGCCCGCAGGGCTTGCGATGGTCGAACAGCCAAGCCGCCTTCATCGTCATCAGCTCGGCAACCTCAAGCTTGGCGTAGGCGTCGGCGAGCGGATGGGCGATCGCCTGGTTTTGGCCGATCGGACGGCCGAAGACGATACGTTCCTTGGCGTAGCGCACGGCCTTGTCGACCGCGGCGCGTCCTATCCCGATCGCTTCCGATGCAATCAGAATGCGTTCCGGGTTCAGCCCGTCGAGTAAATAGCGAAAGCCCTTGCCTTCCTCTCCGATCAGGTCGGCCGCCGAGACCTTGAGGTTATCGATGAAGAGCATGTTGGTGTCGACGGCGTGGCGGCCGAGTTTGAGCAGCTCGCGTACCTCGATCGCGTCGCGGTCGAGGTCGGCGAAGAACAGGCTCATCCCGTCGGTCTTTTTCGCCACCTGTTCGAATGGCGTGGTGCGCGTCAACAGCAGTACCTTGTGCGCTTCCTGCGCCTTGGTGGTGAAAACCTTGCGCCCATTGATCACGTAGATGTCGCCCTCGCGCCGGGCGGAAGTCTTGATGTGCGTGATGTCGTTGCCGGCGTCGGGTTCGGTCACCGCGAAGGCGGCGTGCAGTTCGCCGCTGACTACCCGCGGCAGGTGGCGGCGCTTCATTTCCTCGGTCCCATGCATGACGATCGGCGTGAGCCCGAAGATCGAGAGATGGATCGAGCTGGCCGCGTTCATTGCACCGGCATATGCGACCTCGCGCATCACCAGCGCGGCCTCCGTGATACCCAGACCACTGCCGCCGAATTCCTCCGGGATCGCGACTCCCAGGTAACCGGCCTTGGCGACAGCCTGGTAAAAGTCATGCGGAAATTCGTGCGCGGCATCCTTAGTGCGCCAGTACTCGTCGTCGAAGCGCGCGCACATCGCGCGCACACCTTGCACGATTTCCTGCTGCGCCTCGGTTAAATCAAAATCCATGTCACCATCCGTTGAAATGAAGTGTCGCTTGCAAAAAGTGTAGCGGCGGCGCGCTGCTCGTCGCCAATATGACCATGGGCATCTTAGCCGCTCACTCCATTATTACAACCCGACCGCGTTCAAGTAAGGCATTCGTTTCGACTCCAAACGTCGACTGCGCCTCCGCTCTCGTTTATAAGGATGGGATGCATTTGCGGCCAGGCACAATCCCGCAACCCGCAGCATTCCGATGAACTCCGCCGTCGGTGCGACGCTCATCGGCCTGTTGCTCGTCGGGCCAGTCGCGTCGCGCCGGATCGAAGAACAAATCGAGATTTTCTTCCTCGCAGTCGGTCTGCTCGCGATGACGCTCGCGGGAGCGTGGCGATGGGAGGTCGTGGTCCGCGCCGCCGAGGTGCCGTTGGGAATCACGCTGACCGTGATCGCCGCCGATATCGTCTTCGGCCGCATGCGAGCCCTGATGGATCGAGCGCTCGGGTGGACACGGGCACGGGTCGCACATCCGCTGTTGTGCGGCGGAGCCGTCTTCATAATCGCTTTGTCATCAGCGCTTCTCACCGCGATTGTCGCGGCGCTGATGCTGGCCGAGTTAGTCCAACTGATGCGCTTCGAGCCTCCGGCGCGCGTCAAGGTCACCGTGGCGGGATGCTTTGCGATAGGGTTGGGGTCGTCGCTGACGCCCTTGGGCGGACCACTTTCGACGCTCGCCGCGAGCGGTCTAGGGATGGGTTTCGGCGGACTGTTCGCGATGCTGGCGCCCTACGTGCTGCCGGGGATGCTCGCGTGCGCGATCGTTGCCGGGCTCTTTGCGGCAGGCGACGGCGGCGCGAGCGAGAGTAGCGCGGCTCCGACGCTGGTGCTCATCCGCGAGTCAGTGGTCCGCGCGCTCATCCGCGGGCTCAAAGTCTACGTTTTCATTGCGGGGTTGGTACTGGTGGGCGAAGCCTTCGCTCCACTGGCGGCGCTTTACGTGCCGAAACTTGGTCACGCGGCGCTGTTTTGGATCAACACGATTTCAGCGGCGATGGACAATGCCACGCTCGTCGCGCTGGAGATCCACAAGATGGACCCCGCGCGCGCGCGTGAAGCGATAGTCGCGCTGCTGCTGGCGGGCGGGATGCTCGTGCCGGGCAACATACCCAACATCGTCGCCGCAGCCGTCCTGAGGATAGGATCCGGCCATTGGGCGAAAATCGGCGTCCCGATGGGTCTGGTTCTGCTTGGCATTTACTTTGCGTTGCTCGAAAGCGCAGGATGACGCACTTGGGGATGCGGCTTTGCGAGCGGCTGATTTGCACTGCAAAATGCAGGGAACCTTTGCCTCCAGCAATAACGCAAGGTGCGAATTGAGACCGCGTCTCCGGCATAGTGCTGCCCAAAAAGGCGTCAGCCGTTGCGCCACGCGAATTTTCGTGAAACAAAGCGTGGGATGGTCTGGCGTTGGATTGTGGGCACTTTGGGCACCGCGCGGATCCGCTTATCGCTCCCAAGATAATGAAACGCGGTCGTCAGCTTAGTTAAGAATACGGGATTGCCGTCCCAAAAGCGGCCAGGAGGATTACGCGTTCGATGACTCCAAAACAAATTCTCCAGATGATTAAGGACAAGGGCGCCACGTCCGTTGACCTGAAGTTCATGGACCTGTTGGGGCAGTGGCAACACTTCACCGCGCCGATCAGCGAATTCCAGGACGAATCCGCATTCGAGGAAGGGCTGGGATTCGACGGTTCGTCGATTCGCGGATGGCAGTCGATCGACAACAGCGACATGCTGGTCATCCCCGACCCGAGCACCGCGGTGATGGATCCCTTTACCAAAGAGCCCACGCTCACCCTGATCTGCGACATCTCCGATCCGATCACCCGCGCCGACTATTCACGCGACCCGCGCAACGTCGCGCGCAAGGCCGAGGCCTATCTGAAATCGACCGGTATTGGAGATACCGCATACTTCGGCCCCGAGCCGGAGTTCTTCATCTTCAATGGTGTCCGGTACGACACCAATCAGCACTCGAGCTACTTTTACATTGAGTCCGAGGAAGGCTTCTGGAACAGCGGACGTGAGGGCGCCAACCTCGGCTATAAGCCGCGCTACAAGGAAGGCTACTTCCCGGTGCCACCGAATGACAGTTTGCAGGACCTCCGCGGCGAGATGGTGCGCGAGATGGAGGGCGTCGGCATCCGCGTCGAAAAACATCATCACGAAGTCGCCACTGCCGGACAGGCCGAAATCGACATGCGCTTTCAGTCGCTCGTTAAAATGGGCGACTGGCTAACCTGGTACAAATACATCTGCAAGAACGTCGCGACTCGTCATGGCATGACCGTGACTTTCATGCCCAAGCCGATCTTCGGCGACAACGGCTCCGGCATGCATACGCATCAGAGTATCTGGAAAGGCGAGACGCCGCTGTTTGCGGGTTCGGGCTACGCCGGGATGTCGGAGCTTGCGTTGCACTACATCGCCGGTATTCTGCACCACGCGCCGGCCCTGGCGGCCTTCACCAATCCGGGCACGAACTCGTATCGCCGCCTGGTACCGGGTTTCGAAGCGCCAATCAACCTGGCCTACTCGAGCCGCAACCGCTCGGCCGCCGTGCGAATACCGATGTATTCGCCGTCGCCCAAGGCCAAGCGGATCGAGGTTCGTTTCCCCGACCCGACCTGCAATCCGTACCTGGCGTTTTCCGCGATGCTGATGGCCGGCCTCGACGGTATCCAACGCCGGCTCGATCCGGGTCAGCCGCTGGATAAGGACATTTATGCGCTGACGCCGGCTGAACTGGCCGAGGTGCCCAACATGCCGCCGTCGCTGGAGGCCGCGCTCGACAATCTGAAGCGCGATCACGAGTTCCTGCTAAAGGGCGACGTCTTCACCGAAGACCTGATCGAGACCTGGATAGACTACAAGATGTCGCGCGAGGTCAGCCAGATCCGCTTGCGGCCGCATCCGCACGAATTCGCGCTGTATTACGACGCCTGAGTGCGAGACCGCGCATCGCCCATGATGCGCGACGCTCGCGGCGAATCGACTACAAAGAAGCGGCGGACCTTCAGTCCGCCGCTTCTTTTTCCGTTTGCTCGGCGAGGCGCGGTCCGATTCCGAACCGGGTTGGCCGTGTTGCGGGCGTATTGCAGAATGTAGTCTGATCTAGCGTGCGGCTCGCGCCCTCATGCAGAGGGCGCGAGCCGCACGCTAGCACTCTCATGCGTTCATCTAGGAAATCGATCGGGGCGAGCAGGCGGGCCGCCGCTCCAGCCCGCCGGGCTGGAGCGGCGGCGCTCCTGCTCACCCTGATGATTGGCGTGATGTCCGTTGCGCCATGGCAAGGGTGGACGGCGGCGGAGAATCCGCCGCCGTCCACCCTTGCCAAAAGCGCGGCGCCGGTCTCAGGCGTCGCGGCGCATCCGACCGCGGCGGCGTCGGCCGCGGCCGGCGCGCACGCCGCCGCGCCGGGCGCAACGGTTGCGGCGAGCCCTATCGCACACCCGCAGCCTACCGCATCGCCACAACCCGACGAGCGCGCCGCTGTGGTCAAGTTTCTCGGCGATACGATCACCTGGTATCAGCAGCTCGCTAGCGAGGAGCGCCTCGCGACGGAGCCGGCCGAAGCGCTTTTTGTGGACGACGATCGGCAGATGGCGCTCGAGATTGTGAAACTCGCCTTTCAATACGCCCGCGCGGAAGCCGCGCTCTTGAAGTCCGAGAAATCCCCTGCTGCCGCCTCGTCGATTCGGGCGGTCGCCTCCAGCGCGCAGGCAAGCGCCGACGCGACTGCGTTACCGGGGCTTGCCGCTTTGACGAGCAAGGCTCAGCAGGAACAGAACACCATCGACCAGCTCAAGCAGCAGGCCGAACAGCTCAAAGCCGCCAGCGCCAGTGCCAAGGCCGGCCAGCGAGCCGCGGTGGTGCGCCAGCTTGCGATTGTCCAGAGCCAGATTGAGCTCGCCCAGTCCCGCCTGGAATCCTACAACGCGCTCGTTCAGTTTGAGACCACCGAGGTATCGGTCGGAAATCAGGGCACCGGGCTCTCGGGACAGATCGACGCGCTAGAGCGGGGAGTGCCCCAGTTAAATGCTCCTGCCAAAAGCACAGGGGCGGCGTCGGCGGCTCCCCCGGCACCGGTGGTTACGACACACGCTGCGGAACAGTCGACGCCTGCGTCGGACAACGGTCTCCTGGGCACTATAGAAACACTGATAGCGCTAGGCAGGGAACAAAGCGCGCTCACTGATCGAACTAATGGAACTCGCCAGCTCGCGGTGGCGAACGATGCTGCGCGCGCCCCATTAATCGCCCGCCTGCGCGACCTTAACGCGAGCGCCGACGCTATGGCCGCGCTGCCAGGCGGCGACGATTTGGCTGCGAATCGTACTCGCAAACAGCAGTTCGACGACTTGATAAAGCGCCACAAGGCAATCACCGACGCACTGGTGCCGCTCACCAAGCAGGGCGTGGTTCTGCAACTCTACCTCGCAAATCTCCAACAGTGGAGCGGCTCAGTGAATCAGCGCTCCAACAACCAGTTGCGCCGGCTCGTCATCCGGCTCTCCGCGCTTGGTGTGCTGCTGTTGGCGATTTTCATCGCCGCGTTCATCTGGCGCAGCCTGACCTTTCGCTACGTGCAGGACCTGCGCAGGCGCCGCCAGTTGCTTCAGTTGCGTAAGTTGACGGTCGCCCTGGTCGTCGGCTTGGTGCTGCTATTCGACTTCTCCAGCCAGTTAGGGACGCTGGCGACCGTGATGGGATTGGCGGCGGCCGGCGTCGCGCTCGCGCTGCAAAACGTAATCCTCTCGTTTGCCGGCTATTTTTTCGTCACCGGCCGTTACGGCATCCGGGTCGGCGACCGCATCCAGATCGCCGGCATCAGCGGCGACGTGATCGATATCGGGCTATTCAAGCTGGCGCTGATGGAACTGGTTGGCGACGGCAACTCGCGCCTGCCGACGGGGCGGGTCGTGATCTTTCCCAACTCGACCGTGTTTCAGGCCAACGGCAACTTTTTCAAGCAGGCGCCTGGCACTAGTTTCGTATGGAACGAATTCCGCCTGACGCTGTCGCCCGAATGCGACTACCGGTTGGCCGAGAAGCGGCTGCTCGAGGTGGTCGAGGACGTCTATGCCCGCTATCGCGACACGGTGCAGCGTCAGTACAGCGAACTCGAGCGCGACCTCAGCATGAAATTCGAATCACCGCGCCCGCAAAGCCGGCTGCGCCTGGGCACCAATGGAATCGAGCTGACGATTCGCTATCCGGCCGACACCCGCTATGCGGTCCAGGTCGCCGACGAGATCTCGCGTCGCGCGCTCGATGCGATAGCGCAGGATCCCGCGCTATCGTTATCGATGCCTGGTACGCCCAACTTGACACCGCTGGCATCGCGGCGGTCTCCAGTGGCTGAAGCCTCCGAGCCATCCCGAACTGCCGCCGATGGACACGACATGCCGCACGAACCCGCGATGGTCCCTGCGGGGGCTGAAGTGGTGGTGGAGCCGCCGGCGGATGTGCATTCATCGCCCGAGTCACGTCCTCCGGGCAAGGTCTAGACGCATCGAAGATCTTAGAAGTGAGCGTACCAGTCCCAATTCCGGGTATCGCGCCCGGACTTCTGCAGGAAGGCGCATCTGTCGACCAGGCCTATCTCTTCCAAGGGCTTGAGCAAGGAGGCGCTGAAGTATTCCTCTTGGATATGGGTGGGTAGCGCGCTCGCGAATCGTCGCAGGATGGCTCCAAGCGCCGCCCGTTTCCGCGAAGTCGGCAACCGCTTTTCGGTGAAATCGATCAGGCGGTAGTTGGGGTAATTCAAAACATAGCGGACAACTCTGGTGATTGGGGCCAGCCCCACGTCATCAAACGCAACTATGCCGCCTTGCTCCAACAGACGATCCGTGTAGAAGAAATCGATCAGGGCCTGGTCGAATGTGTGCCACCCATCGATCAGCGCGAATTGCACTTTCAGGCCATTCTTCAACAGAGTCGGCAGCGCAAGCTCGGAAGGCTGCTCGATCAGCTCCCAACAGCTATAGCCTGCCTGCCGAAGATTCATCGCCCCCACGCCGCGCCAGTCAGTCGACTGAAAGGGATCAATAATAACGTGATGGGCGTTGGAATGTTTGGATATTGCGTCGCAAATGTACAGCGAGGAAACACCGTAGCCGCAACCCACTTCGAGGGTGCGTGAAATCCCATAGCGTTCTATGCAGGCGGCGATGCGCTGACCATCTTCGGCTTTGACATTCGAATGTAGAGCCAGCACGTTGCCCTCATCGTCCTGCACCTCTCCCGAGGCCAGTATTCTTTCGAGTACCGCTACAGGCGTATCCTTGAATTTCAGGCGCGCCCGACTCATCGACATGAATAGTACCTCGCCATTACAGCGGTGATACGTATTGTTCGCACAGGCTATTCGGACTGATACGAGAGGCGCAAGGCGCCGGCAGCCAGCGATCCTCGCTAATATCAGAGGAACGAATTGGTGAGCGATGGGCCAAAACTCCGCGGCTCCATAGCCGCGGACATTGTCCGAAAGGCGGCCTCGTTGAACGGACGCAAACTGATAAGTCGCCCAAACAGTTCAGCCCGAGGGAGAAGAGAAGGAATTCCTCACGAATTGACGGAAAGTTCATGCAACGATCCGGACCGAGAGGCCGGAGCGGCGGCGGACAATTCGCAAATCTCAGTAGGTGGCAAGGCGCGGCTGCATAGCTCTTCGCAACCCGGTTTCACCGAGATGGGTCACGTCGACGATAAAAAACGAACGATACTGTCGGCAGGATGCGATAATGCGAACGCGACGAAGACGACAGGAAGCCGATCGCTATCAGCTATAACGGTCCATTACAGATTTCCGGGCGCGCCAGATAATAATTACATCTCTTTCAGAAAATTAGTGGGCGATCCGGTCCGTTCGTGTTTCGGGAATCCTGAATAATCTCGCGGTCGTCCATTCCACGTCGAACGACGACTCTTCCTTGCCTCTTTGAGCGCCGGTGGCCAGCAGAGCTTCCCCTTGACCAGGTAGCCACGGTGTCCGCATTACGAGAATCCAGTTACGCCCGCTTGGCAGAACGGGATGCTCATCCAGTTGGATAAGGTGCACCGAAACGCCACGCGGAAGTGGGTATTGTCTGGCGTAGTACAGGAAGCATGGTGTCGCGAACGCACTGACCCATAGCTGATCGCCCGGCGCCATCCGGGACACCATTTCTTCGTGGACCTTCCGCACGTTGTCGACCGGATGATGTCCAAGGATTCCGTGCAAAGACAGAGCGGTCATCGTCGCCAGGAGCAAAATGGCGGTGATGAATCCCGCTGCACGCTGCGAGTGTCGCTCGACGAGCTTCACCGTGTCCGCCACCATTAAGGCAAAAACCGGCAAAAGAAACAGAAGCAGCCTGCCCCCGAACGGATAGTAGTGAAGGGCCGATGCCGTCAGGCTGAGCAAAACGGAAACCAAGCCGGCAATCCAGAACCATGAGCGAGTGTGGACGGCCTTGACGGCGACCACTAAGAACGCGAGCGGAACACATAGCGCCAGGCGCAAATGAATCAGCATTTCGCCGACGCTGACAAAATTATTGTACAGCCATCGAACTGTCGCCGCCGGAGGCCATAGCGGCATGAAACTTGTCGCCCAGCCTGCCACCAGTGTTCGGTTGGCGGAGGCCGGACGCATCGACAGCAGATAGAAGGGAACCAACATCACGAACGCACTCAGTCCAAAGTAGATCGCTAGCCGCCATGCTTCGCGACGGTTTAGAAAAGCTGCTCGCAGAATCAGCGCGGCGCCAATTCCGCCGATGATGAAGACTGCGCCGTAGGAAAACCACATCAGCGCCGGCGAAAGGACTAGAAAAGTTCGTGACGCGGGCGACCCGTCCGAGTCACCCTCACCGATGCATTGCGCGAGCGCCAGGAGAAGAACGAGCGTAGTAGCACATTCCAACGAATACTGCTTGGCGGTCGCGCTATACACTATGATGCTTCGATTAAAACAAATCAGCCCTATCGCCAGGATCGTCGCACAGGGATTTATTCGTATGTCGAACAAGCGGTTCGCTAACAGGACGATCAGCGGAACCGTCAACAGGCCAAAGATCAGAGGCACGACGCGGGTCGCGACGTCGTCCATACCTACGATCAAAAAAAGCATCTTCTGAAGGATCAAGAATCCGAGTGGCGCCGCCTCGTTGTAGCTAAGCATGTGCGTGAACCCCGCCAGGCTGCGGCCGGCGACGTTCAAGCAGACGACACACTCATCCAACATGAGCGAATCGTTGCGCCAGAATTGAAGCAGGCGAGCACCGATTCCAATCGAAACCAGCAGAACGGCTAGGAGTGTCATACGCCGGGAGTAATACACAATAAGAAAGCTCACCCTCCGCCGCCTCAGGCTTAGTTGCGTTCGCGACAAACCTTGCCAGTCGGATCGGCAATGGGCAAGATTCGGAAGATTGCGCCGATGCTGATGTCATAGCGTCTTCGGCCGCTCCCGTAAGTGCCGCCAGCGCCGAATCGTCTTCCATCGAACCGCTCGTCGATTGTGCAATGTTACCGGAAGCTCCTGCGCTGAGCCGCTCAGCGCCCATACAACGCCGGCCCAATCCGCGCGGGCCTCTGGATCGGGAGAAGGCAAGTAGGGATTGAGCATTCCCGCCCTGCTCCGCCGTAGGTGATTCTGGGCATACAGAGAGACGACGACCGGCACGAGCCACGCTGGATACCGCAGAAATGCCGTAAGGATCGTGTTACGAAGGATTCTTCGGTTGAGATCCCTCCAGTCGCGCCCCTGCCAGTCGTGGTGATGCACAATAGTGAGACTCGGGTCGTGGATGACGGACCAGCCAGCGTCCAACAGTCGCAGCGACAGCTCGATCTCCTCGTAATAGTAATCGAGCGCGAAGCCGCCCACTTCGCGCATCGCCTGGCCTCGTAGCAGAGCTCCGAAGCCGAAAAACTGCGGTGCATAGCACGGCACGCTTGATCGGGTGACCTGTAAACCTGCTGGCCACGGGCGACCCGAGGCGTCGGCCTGAGTGAAAGCTACGGCGCCGCAGCGCGGATACCGCTCCAGAATTTCAGCGGCACGCACCAAAAGACTTGAGTCTATGATCTCGCAGTCGTCGTCAAGGATTGCGATGAATGCACCACTCGACGCGGTGATTCCGTCGTTTCTCGCCGGGCCGGGGCCGCCGCTGGTTTCGCGGAGGATCACTCTGACACCGTTCTCGCTCCGGGGCGGCGCATCAGAGGCATCGTCGACGACGATGACCTCACACGGCTGGTAGTCCTGATGTTGCAAAGATGCCAACAAACGCCGCAGGCTGCTCGCACGGTTTTTGGTTGGCACGACGATGCTGAGTAGCTCTCGCTTTCCCATAGTTGGCGATGTCTTTGTGATTAATCGGATCCCGTGGTGGTGCCGGGAATGTGAATAATCTAGCAGTTGCCTTTTCTACATCGAAAAATGGCTCTATGGGTCGTCTGCTTTAACATCGCCACAGCGTAACAGGATCACGCACATGCTCAGCCACGAGCGTCCCCCCTGTACAAGCGAATCACAGCGCCAGGCTGGAGAAGGCGGAGGCCCATCCCAACCAACGCCACCCAACAATGGAAGCCTTAGCCATCAGTGTCAATACGCGGTCACGCGGCCAGTCCTCTGCCGTCTCGCGCGTGGCCCCGTTCGCGACAAATCTTGCCGGTCGGATCGGTAATGCGCAAGGCCAGAGCGGCTGCGCCTATGCTATGGGACGCAAACCCAGACGTTGTTCAGTCCGTTGACCCAGGCTCCGGTCTTGGCGCCCGCGCTCGTACACGCCACGGGCGGATTGGCGGGTGGATCGCAATCGACGCAGTAACGGCGGGCGCCGCTGGTCACCGTGGCTGGCAGATCGGCGAACTTCACGCCCAGGTCCTGACTCGCCTCACTTTCGTTTAGCCACCACGACTTGCCTGCGTTGGTGAGAGGGACCCCGCTCGGCTGGACCACGTCATGCACGATGACGGGCGACGATGGATTGCCGATTACGTTGAGTATTTCAGCCGGGCTGCCGCCGCCGAATTGGGTCCCCGAAACGATGTAAGGTGCGCCGCCGTTTATCGCAAGAAACGCGGACCCGGTGCTCCCAAGAGTCAATTGCCCGCTGTTGATAACAATCGGGGCGTAACCGCCATTCGAGTACACCGCGGCGAGTTGATTTGCGGCAGTGTCCTCGATATCGAGTTCTGGACTGTCTAATACCGCCTGGGCCTGCATGAAGGCGAGCGGATAGATCGCATAGCCCCGGTCGGAGAAGTCGGGCATGATGTAATGGCCCGAACCAGTCGCCTGCTCGATACAGGTATACTGTCCGTCACACTGCAAATGCTCGTACAGATTATTGTTCGACTGGTTCATGAACAGGAAGCCAACGTTGGTCTTAGCGAAGGGGACGACAATACAAAAGGCCCGGCGTATCGTATCCTGATAGTCATTGTCGTGCAGATTGATACAAGTGCGGCCGGCGCCATTGATGAGCGATGTTCTCGATCGTCGAGTTCAGCATCCAGTTCGCATAGATGCCGTTGTCGCTCAGCGAGAGATTGCCAATATAGAGCGGGTTGAGGTCGGCGCCGCCATCGGAGGTTTCGATTGGAATGAAGGCGTTTTTACTGCCGACTTCGCCTTCCGTGGTTCCAGTGGGGACTCCGCTCGAAGGCCAGTTAAACAAGGCGACGGTGTTGGCGTCGTAGGAGAATTTCGCGGTAGGAGGCGTAAAGCTCGCCGTGTAGCGTGCGATATTGGAAATTCGCAACGAGTCATAGTAGGCATGTGCGGTGCTCTGACTCCCTTGCATGCCTGGATAGATACTCGCGTTGTCACTCGCGATCATGAAACTCGAATATGGGGGAACAGTCCAAGTTCCCGACGCGGCGACGGTTTTCAGGAGCGTGCCATTCAAGAACGATCTTAGATTGGAACCGTCATAGGTAATAGCGATATGCTGAGTGGTTCCTGTAGGAATCTCCGCGGCAGCTATTGTCGGAAACAGGCTGACAACCGTTCCTCCGATATCCGCTTGCATGTACAGACATTTATCGGGACACGACCCGGAAGTACCGGTTTCAAATATCTGCAATGCACTATTGCCGGAGAG
This sequence comes from uncultured delta proteobacterium, assembly GCA_963755905.1. Classification (GTDB taxonomy): domain Bacteria; phylum Desulfobacterota; class Binatia; order Binatales; family Binataceae; genus JAKAVN01. The sequence continues at coordinate 250,079 of CAVWLM010000001.1, read as the reverse complement.
TAGCGGCGTTTGCTGATTATAGCTTACCAGGTATAGGCCACCGCCGGCGGTGGAATCCATCTGGTTAAAATAAAACTCGACGGTAAAGTGGGACAGGCCACTGACCGTGGATTCCAGATTGCCTGGATTGCTCAATTCAAGGCTGGCGTTGTTCGAGCTGAATCCCGCTCCTGGCCACATCTCAGGGCTTACCGCGTCAAGCGCCGAGCCACTGCCGGTGGCAAGCCTGGTACCGATCATCGCGAGCGTCCAGGTCACGCCGCCATCGCTGACGGTATTGCCCTGCGTGGTCGGCCAGGCCGGGTGAGAGCCGCTGCCGGAGGTGCCAGCGGTCGTCGCAACTTCGACATTGCCGTTGGAGTCGAGCACTTCCTTGTATTGCGCGTAACTATGCGAGGCTACCCAGGGCGCGGTCACGCTCGACGCGAGCGGAGGCTTCCATCCCGTCTCGGCGCCTTGAGCGATGATCGTGGGACCAAAGTAGTTTTGGCAAATCGCCGTCTGCTGCCAGCCTCCGCCGTTGAACTTGAGCGAGCAGTTGAGAAGGATGGGAGCGCTGGTTTTGTAGCACAACCCGCCGGGGGTCGCGGGCAAGTAGACTTCCGGCTTGTTGCTTCCGGACGCAGCGCAGGCCGCGTTGACCGCCGCTTGTATCGCCGCGGTGTCATCGGTTGCTCCGTCACCTTTCGCGAGATAGGGCGGGGCCTTGACGTTGATTGCTCCATTTATATGACCGCTGATGTCCGCGTTCTCGTCGACGACGGTGAAGGGCGTGACCGTGCCGTTGCCGACCTGAATTCCATTGCCGGGCACCATCAATTCGCGATATTGCGAGTCGCCGGATTCGTCGGCCTGCACGCTGGCCGCGGCGAGGATGTTGTGGCCATTGGCATTGAGATCCTGCTCGAGCGGACCGGCGGCGCAGACCCAGGCGCCGCGCGCACCCATCGCCCACGCTCCGGCGCCACCGGCACTGCACGGAGCGCTCGCGTGGCAATCCTTGCACCAGAGGAGCAGGCCGTCCTGCTCGCTCGGCAGGGTTGCGAACGTAAGTCCGACAATTTGGGGCGCGATCGGCTGGGCCCCGGAGAAGTGCTCGTTAATCGACTGACGAAAATTGAAGCCGGCGCCGATGCCGGTGAAGTTTGGAATCGGTTGGTATTGAGGCGCCGCCACGCCGGCCGTCGCGGCAAGCACCAACAGGGACCCGAGAAATATCTTCAGTTGCGATTTAAGCATGATGTAAACCGTCAGAATCCAATTGCCAGCCAGGAGAATCCGTTGCTTTGCTCGTCTCCCAGGCCAGCCCGCTGCAGCAGGATACCCGGAACGTCAAGCACGAAAGTGGCGCCGGAGGCGCTATAACTGACAACCGAGGCGGCGGTGTTGCCGCCGACAGTAGCGTAATAGACATTGGTCGCCAGCGGGGGCAGCAGTATAGCGTTTGGGAACGGGATCGGCCAGGTCACCGTGAAGGTTGTATCGTTGGGGATGCTCTGTTGAGCGAGAATGTAGTATCCCCACTGGATAATTGCGATCATGGGACCGCGGCTCACGTCGGTCAGCGGGATTTTCAGATAGCCCGCGGTTTTGAGCGAGCCGGTGAAATTGGCGACAAAGCTTTGCAGGGCGCTGATGTTCGCGATGTTGGTATTCTGCCGTCCGTACAGAAACGCGGTGCGGTTGGCAAGTTGCTGATGGGGCTCGTTGCTCACCCCGATACCGCTGAAGCTCGCGCCGGCGCCGGCCCCCTCGACCGGATCGGTCTGCTGAATCTCGTAAATCTCGTTGGCGGTAAATTCAGGACTGTCAATAAGCGTTGCCATCATTCACCTCGGATCATGCACCTCTGATCATGCACCGGATCATGCGCGTCGGATCGTGCGGTTCGAAACGCGGACCTCAGAACGTGAAGGTCCAGGTGCCCTGGTAATTCGCCGAGCCATTGAAGGCGAAGGCTGGTACCACCGCGTGCGCCAGCATCGGAGCCGGCGCCGTATGCAGGGCGACCAATGTCCAGACCGCGGCGCCGTCGCTGGTGGTTGCACTCAGCGCTGTTCCCCAGGTCGGCGCCGTCGCGCCGCCGGTGCCTGCCGTCGTGCAGCGCTGAATATTGCCATTGGCGTCGACGATCAGACTGCCGGCGGTCCACGCCGTCGACGCCGTCCAGGCCGGATTCGCTGTGCCTATCGCCGCCGGCATCGTGGCCGCCGAGCCGTTAGCGTACAGGCCCACCTCCTGCACGGTCATCCCGAGCGCGCCGTAGTCGGCGGTTGCCGACAGCGCATAGTTGAACTGCACGCTGCCGGAGTTGGGAAAAGTGGATGCGCCCACCGCGTTGTAGTACTTGGGCGCCACGCCTAAATCGGTATCGTTCACGGTAGGCGCCGCGCTACCGGAACCGAAGCCGACCGCCAATGCGTATTGACCCGCCGTGACCCCAGCCATCAGGTTGGCCAGCGCCGGCAGCCCCGCGTTGACGAACAGGTTGCGGCACTCCCATACCAGCGCTCCGCGGCTGAAGATTCTGACCGTTCCTTTTGGCCGTTTCATCATTGCTTTACCCGTTTGCCGAGATCGGCACTCCGTTGGCGACCACGCCCGAGTCGGCCACCGCCGGCTGGTTGGCGCCGTATCTTATCCCGATATGGTAGTAGTGCCGGTTGTATACCGGTGCGATCACCCGCCGCTCTGTCAACGGCGCCAATGGCGCGGTCAGCCGGTCGCTCGGTGCGGGAGCGTTGTCGACCGTGCCGGTAAAGTCGCTTGGCGCCGGTGCCGCGTCGCTGAGCGGCGGCGCTTCGAACACCAGCGCGTCGAGCCAGCTTCTGGCCGGCTTGAAGAAGTTCACCGCGGCGACGATCCGGGCGGCGTCATTCGCTCCGACCGTTTGCCCGGTCTCCAGATTCACCATCACGCGAAAAACTGCCCATCCCTCTGAGGACGGCCACGCGCTGCCGCCCCAGCTAGCCTGTCCCTCCAGGAAACTCACGCTGTTCCAGTTCAGCGAGGCTAGCGCCTGTCTTATCGAGTAGGATGTACCATGCACGCGATGCAGTGGAATGGAGGTTTGCAACAGCGCTCGCCACGAATCGAAATCGGTCGGACCGGCGCTGCTTGACGAGGACAACAACGTGTCCACGTCCGTCAGCGTGTCGATATCGGTCAGCGCGTCGATACTCTCACCAGAGCTGCTCGCCGCGAGTTGCCACTGCGGATCGAGCATGTCGAATTGCCAGGCCAGAAAGATCAGCGCCGAGTCCGGCGCCGAGTCGAGGCGGTAGACCAGCAGCGGTGTGAGGTCGAGCGCATCGAGACGCTCGATCGTCACCAGCAGCGATTGCGAACGCAGATCGTCTATCGAAGGTGGTATCTGGAGCTGCGCCATTTAGTTAACCAGCGTTTCCGAGGGTGCCGCACTGGCGTGCCTCGATCGTCCGCTGCTGCGTGGCCGCGCTTGCGCGCAATACATATGCGGCTCCGCTTCCGGCTCGGGAATCGGCTGGGCCGTATCGAACCGCGCGATCAGCTCGTCGGCCTCCGCCGCGCTACGCTTATGGTCCGCGATGAGATGCGTGCGCACCACATCCGGTGGGCGGAACTCGCCGCGGCACAACGGGCAAAACTGTCTAACCGCCGCGCCCATCACGAGTGCTCCGCGGCAATCGCCTGTGCCAGCGTGATCGCGGTGCAGTTGGCCCATTGCCCCGCGGTGAGTTGCGTATAGCTCGGCTCTGTCAGCACGACCTGGTACACCCCGGGGACCGAGAGCGCCGCCACGATCTCGCTCGGTACGATGTCGCGCTGGATGCGCGCGGCCAGGTTGAGCGCGATGTCCTGTGCGGCGGCGTTCACCGCGGCCATGGTCGAGACCGGTTCGGCGTCGGCAAATAGCGTGACAGTGCCCGCGATCTGGTAGTCAACCTCGGTGACCGCGAGCGCGCTTACCGTGTCGGTGAGAGGACGCACGTCGTCGGCCCCGAGTGCCTCCTGCACTTTGGCCAGCAGCGCCGAATTCGCCACGCCCGCGCTGTTGGGTGAAGCGGCCGGTTGTGTCGCGATTGGTCCGGTGAGGATGTAGACCTGGACCGTGCCGGGAGCGGGCGATACCACGGCGACGTCGATGATCGAAGGATCGACACCGAGGGCGAAGAAGCGGTACGCGCCCACCGGGCCGGCCACGCTGAACTGATTGGGGGCGGCCTGGATGCGGGTCCGCAGATGGTCGTCGGTTTCCGGCGCCGAGCCTCCGCCGGTCGTGATGGTGTTGGTCACCGAAGCGATCAGCACGTTGGGGTTGAGCATTACGTTGACCTGGCCGGGTAGATAGCCATTGGCGTTCGGGCCGGCCGCGGTGCAGGTCGCGGCGACGCTCGCGACCGTGGCTGTGGCCGGCACCACGAGGTCGGCGTCGGTGGCAAAAACGAATTGCCCGTCGATAGTGCCGGCCTGCGTGCCGGCCGGGATCGTGTATGGCAGCGTGAGGGTGTTTTGCAGCGTGAACTGCAGCGTTGTCACCGCACCTTGCGCGCCGAGCCGGCTTACTCCAAGCAATTGCCCAAGGTAATCGATCATCGGGAAGACCGCGAAAGCGAGCAGATTCTGCTGTCCGGCGTACTGGATGGCATTGCGGACCAGCGACTCGCGATAGGCGTACAGGTTGATGAGCAAACGCTCGACCTGCGCCGGTTGCAGCGTGCGGCCGGCCGCGGCCTGGAATTCCGCGACCATGTCGGCCAGGATCAGATTGGGGTTCAGCCCATCGGCGTCGTTGACGAACGTCGGTGGTGGCAGATTTGGTATTCCGGCTCCCATCTGGATTCCCTTCGCGATTGATGCCCCACCTGCGCCTGACTAGGCTGGCTGGCTCGCGCTTGGCAGTGTGACCGTCGTAGTCTGTGCCGGACTCGCGGCGCTCCCGAGGTTGAGCTGCCACGCCACGGTGATTTCAACGTGAGCGCCCGGCTGCGTCGTGATGTCGGTCAGGGGCGTAGTTGTTACCGAAAGAACCTTCACCCTTGGCTCCCACTGGGTAATCGACTGAGTAACCTCGCGGACCACGGCCGGACCTGCCTGGTTAATCGGTGCATCGATAAATTTCCACAGGTCGGTGCCAAACGTGGGACGAAGCACATCTGTGCCCTTCGGCGTGGTCAGTATGATCGCGATACACTGGTCGACGTCGTTGACCCCGGTGACCACGTTGCCGATGCCCGACCCTGGCTGCCCCGGCAAATCGAGCATCAACGACCAGTCGGCCGAAGAGATATTCGCAAGTGTGATTGCTCCGGCTGACATCTACTTCATCATCTTCCCCGGCGCGGGGAAGGCGTTAGGAGCGGCCTCGGCTTCGCAGCGAGGCGCTGTGCTCGTGAAGCAATCATGACATCTGTTGCGTCGGTGGCGCCGAGTTCCCGCCCTGCGGATCGGCATGAGTATGCGCGTTATAGGTATTGATCATCCCGTCCACCGAATCATTGTGCGCCGAGGTGATCAGGTTGATTCCGCCCGCGGCATGAACCGTGATGTTCCCGCTCGCGTCGATCGCAATCGAAGCGCCGTTGGCGTTCAGGTTCATCGTCGCTCCATTGGGCAGGCTCACCGCGAGAGTATGCGCGGCGCGATCGTATTCGACGCTGGCGCCGTCCTTGAATGACATGTGGTACTTGTCGGCGCTCTGGACCGGCGTTGTGTCGACGCTGGAGTATATTGCTCCCAGTACCGCGCCCGCTTCGTCATGCTCATCCATCAGGCATAGTACCTGCTCACCGAGATCGGGCATCCAATAACTCTTGTCGTTCTGTGTCTTGGGAAAGAGGATCGGCAGCCAGTACGACAACATCTGGTCGCGGTCCGGAAAGACCACTCGCAGGCGGGCGCCCTGAAGGTCTTGCTGATTTACCAGGCCTACGCGAAACATCTTTGCCGGCTTATCCCTGTGGGAAGTTTTTTCACGTCAGTTGGAAATCCTATGCCCCAGTGGCCGTGGCTCGGCGACGCGCGGTCACGACACCATTCTCAGATCGGTTTCGGTTACATAGCCGGCGGTGCGCGACAGGCGATGCTGCGCGCGTTCGATCATGTACGTTCCGTCCATCTCACCCCATCCCGACAGCGCCACATTGTTGCCCGCCACCAAAAGCGTCGTGCCAGGCGCGACCAGACGGCACGTCACGAGGAAGCGGTTGGTCTCGTGCAAGGCGGCGCTCGCGCGCTCCAGGGCCTGCTGCCCATTCTCGCAGCGAGCGACGACCTTCAGCGTATCGCCGGCCGCGACTGCCGGCGTGGCTTGCGCGATTTGCGTGAATAGCTGTTTGCCGTACGGATCGAAGTAGGCCGTCTGCGCCTGCTGGTAGATCAGATGAGTCTTGGATCTGAAGCCGAAGCGCTCGACGTCGTGCCGGGAGAGCGTGAGCACCGCAGGCTGCGCCTCGAGATCGGCACGGGCGTAAAACACCATCTGCGCGCCCCGCACCGTGAAGTCGTAGTTGTGCTCGGCGGCGACACGGCGGAGAAACTCGACGTCCGTCTCCTGCTTTTGCGTAATACGCAGATAGCTCACGTCGAGTTCGCTGGGCGCCCCGACGACGCTCATGCCGTGTCGGGCGGCGACCGTCGTCGCGATTTGCAGCAGCGTGACGTTTTCGTAACCGAAACTGTTGCGGGTACGTAGCGCGGGCGTGATCCAGGCCGGCAGGCAGCGCAAATGGAAGACGTCAGGCGGTCCCTCCAGTTCGAGGTCGTCAACCTGGAAGTCGCCGCACGGCAGCAGCAATTCGCCGGAGTAGCCGATCAGCAGGGTGACGATGTCGCCCTGCTGAGGGAACCAGGGTCCCTGCCAGCGCCGCTCGCGATCCTCCAGTTCGATTTCGAGCTCCCCCGAGCGCCCGCCAAGTTCATCGACGTAGCTGATAGACAGCACCATATGCGAAATATCGGCGGTAATGTTCACGCCCTCGTAAGTAAGTATCCAATTCGGAGATCTGACTGGATATGAAATCGCGGCCGTCATTTGCCAAGACCTTTTACTATCGTCCAGTCGCGATGGACATCGGCGATGTCGAAGCGACAGTCAGTCCGCGGTGGCCGCTGTAGCGGCCGTCTTCCAGGGCGGCAGATTGTTGGTCAATACTGTCTGCTGCTGGATGATCGGGATTTGCACCGTGAGGCCCGCCTCGAAAACCGGCTCGATTGACAATGCCGGATTAGCCATGATGATCACGCTGTAGTTCGTGGGGTCGCCATAGTATTGCCATGCCAGCAGGTCCCATCGCTCGCCCGCGTAAGTGATGTGTTGAATGAATTGCGGCGCGCTCATTGGACGGACCTCACGATGGTGGTCGCCGGCACGTCGGCGTACGAAAGATCCGGGCCGTCGGCGCCGCCCGGCAGCGGGTTGTCGACCAACGCTGAGACTCCAGGCTGCGTGAAAGTCGGTGGCGTATAGCTCGTCGCGGGTGCGATGGCGCTCAGCAGTGGGGCTGGCAAACTGTAGCTTATAGCTACCGGCGCGACCGCGAGCGGGAGCGAAGACGGCTGTGGTGGTGCGGCGGGGTCGAAGTCGGATCCGGGCGTCCATTCACGAAGGCTTGTCCGGACCCGGATCGCGATCGGGGTCGCGTCGGCGGCGAGTTGAAGATCGCTGGTCGCAATCGATTCCACCACAAAGAACCCGCGGAAGACGCCATTGCCGAGCACCAGTGCGCGTGCCTGATGATCTTCGCCGGCGGCCAGGAGAGCGGCGAGCTGCGCCGCGGGATCGGTGAATGACGCGTGGAATAGCATCGCAATGGTGATCTGTTCCAGGTCAGGCGCGAGCCATTGCAGAAGCGGGAGATCCTCGACCACACGATGCTCCGCGTAATCGAAGCGCCGGCTGGACTCGAAGATCTCGGGCGATCCGATCACCTGGAATGAGATTTCACCGAGTAGTGCGAACATACAATTCTTTGGCGTCCTATCCCTGTTGATTCGAGTATCGAGGCTGAAAGTCCTGGCGCTGTTGGCGGATGATCTCGCGCTGCAACACCTGATGCAGCTCGCGGCCGTGGCGCTCGAGTATTTCCATTACCAGGCGCTTGAGCGCGGCAGTGTCGCCCGCGTTTTCGGCATGAATGACTACATTGGGTGAATAGTCGATTACGATCGGAGTTTGTGACGCGGACGCCGGCGACAGCGGGGCCGCGATGCGCGCCGTTTCGTCGGTTGAGGTGAAGGGCGCGGCGAGAGCATTCGCGGGCGCGCCCGCGAGCATCAGCGGCGCGGCGAGCGTGGCAACCGCCGCGGCTCGGCTCACCCTGCGCAATGTCGGGGCGGACCGCGCCATGGCGCCGGCGTGCTCGCTATTCAGGCCGCGAGTTGTTGCGAGTGCATACGGGGTATGCCAGGGCGTTGCCGTAGTAGCCCAAATCGAATCGCCCGAGTATCCGGCCGCGTTCCTGGTTGCGTCGGCTATCCACTTCATCAAATGGGTAATGGTCCTGCTCGCTGACTCGATCGAACCCGAGAGCAGCCGCTTGGCGGCGTGCCAATGCCGGTACAGTTGGAAGCCGGCAACGCCGAGACCGACGATGGTGGCCGTTCTACTTCCACGGACGAAGTATGAAGCAAGCCCGATCGTGACCGGGGTCGCGCCAAAGTCCGTCTCGCTGGCGAGCCAGGAAGGCGTTAAAACGGCGTCAGGTGCGACTCTGAAGCCTTCTTTGAAAGGCTCGACGAGCGTGCGCTTCATCGATCTAATTGCGGTTGCGAGGACAACCGATGCGCCGAAAGCATCCAGCGCCCAAGTCGTTATGTCCGACATCGCAGCATTAGTGTTCAGAAACGCTGTGAGTTTGTTGACTATTCGGGTCGCCTGGACGAGCGCTCGACCGAGAGCAGGTACGAATGGAGTAGCGAGTCGGCTTAAGAGGCGCGCCACGCTCTGTTTGGCGTCTGCCAGCGGGCTCGTTCCTACTTTGTCGCGGTTGGCTGGGTTCTTCTCGTACGTTGGCCGATCGGCCGAGGGAGAAACGACAACAGAGCGATACGCGCTCGCGAAGATGCCTAAGAGTATCTTTAAATCAGGGAAAGAAGAGTCGTTTTTAGAAGACCTGGAAGAGTTATGACGGCGCCGGGCCTTTTCAGGTTTCGTCGGTCCATCGTCGACGGAGGAATCAGGCCCGCCCGAACTGGCGATGGCTAGATGCGTTCGCCCATTGTTAGCCGTCATGCCCGATGCCATGCCGAGGCGAGGACCCAATGATAAGGCACCACGCAGACGCACGTCCAACACGAGTAATTTCGTCGCGCGGGCGATTAGACCGAGATTAGTAGCCGCCTGGCTAATAGCATTAGCCCCAGCACGCCTGTGCTGCACCTCCAGAAGATTGTCTATTAGAGTCATAAAGCGGTAATCTTCAAATTGGGCCGTTTGAAATGAGTGTCGCGATGTCTACGACCCAACGTGCATTTAATGCGATTTAGCTGAAACTGTCGTCACCGTCTTAATCTGCTCGCTGATAGAGACCAGCGATACTAATTGGAGTTGACGCCGCGCTCGCTCGTCGCTGTGTCGGCCGCGCGGTTGTAATCGGCAACGGCTGACATCCAGAACTCGATCTCGTCGAATTCCATTGCGGCTAGTTCTCCGGCACCGAATCCGAACCGGACGAGTCCTGCGAGACCGCCGGCGCTGGGAAGTCCGGCGCCGGCTCGGGAAAATTTGCGCCCGTTACCTCCGCCTGCAGAATCAGCACGTCGCCGAGGTCCATTTCCACGACATCCTCGTATACGATCGGCGCGCCATCGATTTGCGTGAGCTCTGCGATTAGCGCAAATACCACCGCGGTCGGGTCCGAATTGCCCGACACCGCGCGCTGTGCGCGCATCAGGTCGCGTCCTTTGCCTTTGCGGATCGTGGCGGCTCTGCCGGAAGGCAAAGCAATGCTGCGCAATCGCGACGCCGCGGCGGCCTGGTCTAGTTGTGTTTCTGCCATGAGAATGATTCCCGACGAACCGTTTCAGCTATGGTTCAAGCAGGGCCGCGCGCGAGCGGCCGAGTACAAGTTCAGACCGACGCGCTAGCCGCCCAGATTGGTGCGGAAGTTCGCAAGCTGGTCGACTCCATTGACCACGTAGATGTTGGCCATCACGTCGAACAGAAAAATCTGCGTGCCGCCGATATACAGTTCGGAGTGATACACCGAGATCAGGGACGTGGTATCCACTCCTTCGTGCAATTTGAAGCTCATCGCGCCGGCGTCCTTGAATACCCCGGTCATCAGATAGACCAGCGGCTGTTCCTGGGTGCGGCCCTGGCTGGTGTAGGTTTCGAGGTTACTGCGCACCTGAAAGTAGTGCGCCTGGAAGGGGCTGTTCAGCGCTGTCTCGGCTTCCGGATAGATCGAGGCCCATTTGATTTTGGCCTCCAGCTTGTCGACCCCGGCCCAGAACTCCGCCGAGCCGGCCATCCCCAGCCCCTTGTGATCGACCATCTTGTGCTTGGGCTTGGCGACCTCGATTTCTTCGGCCCGGCCGAGGAGCCCGGTGCCGTCGAGGTAAACGTTGGCGTTGGTGATTCGATTTACGGCAAGATTTGCCATTGCGATGAGCCTCGTCGGGCCCGGGCGCGCGCGGCGCCCGCGGCCCCGATTAGTGTGGCCTTAGGCGTTGAGCGTGACCGCGGTGAGCGCGGTGGTATTGCCGAGTCCGCTCAGGAGCGTGGAGTCGATGTAGACGTTGAAAGTCAGGCGCTCGGCAGGCGGCGGCGGCATCACGTCGATGTCGAAGACAAGCTGTCCGGCGGCAACCTGATTGGTCGGGTTTTCCGCCGGATTGTAGCTGGCGGATCCGGCGACCAGCGCGCCGCGTCCGATGAGGCTACGGATGAAAGCGTTGACGCTGGCCAGGATCGCCGAGATGAGCGCGTTACTGATCGGCTGATCGAGGAACTGGAGCATTGCGAGCTCCACGGATTCCTCGATCACGTCCATTGTGCGGCGCACGTTGATGAAGTTGTTTGGCGTGGTAACGGTCGGAAACGCGGCCGATCGGTTGCCCCACACGCGGAGGCCCGTGCCGAAGGCGTTGAAGACGGTCACGATGCCCGCCGCGTTGAGGTTGTTGACGTCGCTCGCGGGATCCAGCACCGAGGCGTAGAGCGTTACGTCGGGACCGAGCGGACCCGTCATCTGGGTATTGGAGGGCGACCACCAATACCCTTGCGCTAGATCCTTGGCGGCGATCGTTCCGGCCACCCATGCTGAGTACGGTCCGACCGCGTTAATGTTGGCCGCGTTTTGGATGGGAGTGCCCGCCGAACTCAGCGTTACGCCGGCCGGCACGAGGCCGACGTCGTAGAACTGTTCCTGCGGATAGCAGAGCACGGCGCGATCCGAGCTGGTGTCGAACACGTTGCCCGCGACGCCGCGGTTGGCGATCGCGGTGGCTGGAGAAAGCGAGGGCGGTGAATCGATCAGCGCGACCGCGCGGATCGTTAGCGCCGTCGAGGTCAACGCACTGGCGGTCGCGGGATCCTGCGAGAAGCCCGGAGCGATCAGAATCTTCGGAAAAAATCCCATCGTGCCGTAGGTCGTGCGCAGCGCCTGGATTCCGGTGTACATAGTGCCGGTGACCGAGCCCACGATGTCGCTGTCCTGAACTTTGCTGGGATCGGCGTAGCTGAAGGAGACGCTGAGCGCCTCCCCGCTGGTGATGGCGCCGCCCGCCTTCTGCGTGACGATTCCATTTATCGGGTCGAGCGTATAGTCAGTTCCGTTGATATAGGTAGTGGAACCGGCCGAGTTCTTGACTATCACGTTCCAGACGCCCATGTGCCCCAGGTTCAGCACTTGCGGCCCCGACGCCGGCATTGCCATCGCCTGTCCCGTGATGGCCGTGTAGTGGATGTAGGGATTGAAGACGTTCACTACAATGACCTGGCCCGCGCCCTGGGCCTGGATGGCCGCGAGCGCGTAGGGGACGGTGTATCCCTGGATCAATGGTCCGAAGGCGGCGGCCGAGCCCGCGATGTTCGGATTCGCGGTGAAATTCACCAGCGTGGTGGCCTGCAGCAGGGTTCCGGCAATGGTAACGAGTTTCCACACCGCGGTGCCGTCGGCGGTGGTGGCGTTGAGCGTGGTCGCCCAGGTCGGCGCGGATGCGCCGGTGGTGCCGGCGGTGGAGCACTGCTGGATGTTGCCGTTGGGATCGACTAGTTGTTGACCCAACGTCATCACCTTGGTGGGTTGCCACATCGCCGGCGCGCCTACGGCCGCCCACAGCGGCGCGGAGCCGACCAGGCCGATTACCGCGGACTTGACCACCGTGATCGGAACCGGACCGGTGGTAACTTCGATCGTTTCAATTCCATGCAGAAAACTGGCTGCCATCTTCTTTCACCTTTTGCTAATGCCTGCAGGAGTCTGCCGTCCCGTTGCGTCTAGTTGGTCGGAGCCGTCGGATATGCGGTCCCGCCGGCTACCGCGGTGACGATTTCGGAATAGGTATAGGCGACGTCGACCGTCGCTCCCGATGCGATCGCGCCGCCCGCGATCTGAGTAATGACGCCGTTGACCGCGTCCACCGTGTAGTCAGTGCCGGCGAGATATGGAGTACCGCCCCCGGAGGGAGTGACCACAAGGCCGGCGACATTACCCACTGGCAACTGGATGATATTCTGCCCGTTGAACGTGTACGGGGTTACCGCGGCGACTCTGACCGTCTGTCCGCCTTCTTCCAGCGCGGTGCCCTTGATGAAGAGCGGGAAGTTTTCCTCCTGCGAGGCTTCCAGCGCCATCGTCTCGAGCGCGTAGGTCGCCGACCAGGTCCATACGCCGCCCTGCGGGTCGCGGCCCAGGAACTGTTCCCGCAACGGGAACATCTTGCGGCATCCCGGGATTAGCCAACCCGTCAGAGCGGTCCGAATAGCTTCGAGCAGTGCATAAGCGCCCGGGCTGGGCCCCGAGGGATCGCCGCCGAAACTCCATCCCAGGTCGCGCACCAGCAGGTTGACTTCGAATTCGAGGCGCCGCACCTGTACGATCGCGGCGGTATCGATCAACGCTCCGTATGTCGTGGCGCGCCAGGCCACCAGGGCCGCGCCGATGCGATGGGTGAGGCGGTAGGCGGCCGGCTTGTCGGGAAATTGCACGACCTCGATCGCGTTGATCTGCGCGCGAAGCTGCGCCGCGATCGCCGACTCGATGGTTGCGATATCGAGTGGCGTGGGGGGCGAGAAGATCTGGCCGGCCCACGGACTGTCGAGGATCACGCCCATCGCTAGAAGCCCTTCAAGCTACCGCGGCTGAACACGCGCTGGGGGAGCGTGCCGGATCGATCGCCGCCGGCCTCGGTGACCACCGCGCCCGCGGCCTCGGGCGGCTCCTGGTTATCGGGTGCAAGGCCCAGCGTGATGGTACCGTCGGCGACGCGCACCAGCAGGGTGAGCGCGTCGTCGTAGCGCCGCCGCGCCTCGTCCAGATCGTGCAGCGGGCGCAACGCCTGCAGCCGATACATCGCGATATCGCAGGTCAGGCGCGCGAGCACGGCGGGCGGATCGGTAAGCGGCAGTGAGAAGCGGCTTTCCAGGTAACCGTCGATTTCGGCTGAGGCGTCGGCGAGCGCCTGTTGCAGAACCGTCTGGTCGACGACGGTCTGAGTCGGATCCTCGTTGGTCAACTGAACCAGATCGCGGTTGGGGTAACGTGCGATCATGTCGGAGGGCTGTGCGTAAACCATGGCCGGAACTTCCTTGTCGCTCGCGCTCGGGGCGGGGCGGGCGGCCCGGAACGGAGCCTTGCGGCGTCCGTCCCGGGCTCGCATCGGGAGGAGAGGCTAGGCGAGATACTCGCTGACGATCAGGTCGGCGCTGTTGCGCCAGATGTTGGTGGTGGGCACGGAAGAACTGGCGCCGGCGCCGGCCATGAACTCCGAGTTGAGCAATTGGCGGCCGACTTCCTCCAGCGACGGCGGCACCAGCAGATAGATCCCCTTGCGGCTGGAGAGCGCGCCAAACGGCATTCCGCCGTCCGTCTTGACCGAGCGCATCGCGGCGCGCGCGGCGCCGTAATTAGCCGGATTGCTGAGGTCCGTGTTGCTCGCGTAGCAGAGCTGCCACAGTCCCACGCCGGTGTTGGCGCGGCCGTCGACGCCGTAGCGGAATTCGCGCCGGTTGAAAACCGCTTCGTCGGTCAGCGTATTCATCCGCGTGACGGCGTATTCGCGCCGCAGTTGAAAGATGAAAGGCCGGATCGGGCGCGACGCGTCGATCAGGAACCAGTAGGCGCCGCTGCCGCTCGAGTTGATATTGGCGACCTCGGTCGGCGCGCTGCCCATCGGGCCCACCGGATGAGAAGCTGAGAAGAAGGCCTGGCCGTCGTAACCCAGCACGGACGAGGGCGTATTCACGGCCGCCTTGATGGTCGTGAATAGCAGCATGTCGGGATGGACCTTGGTGTCCCAGCCGAGCTGCTCGATCACCGGCTCGTAGACGCCGTAGGTGTCATCCTCGACGTCGTTGCGGTCGATACCCACAGTGTCTTCGAAGTTCTTGTTGACGATCGTGTAGGCGTGAGCCTCGAGCGCCTGGACCACGCGGCTGCCGAGCCACTCGCGAAACTTGGTGGTGCGGCCCAACCACGGGTAGGTCGTTTGCCGCGAGCCCGAGCGCACGATCGAGGCGATCTGCTCGTAGTAACTCGGCGGGGTTTCGAACCCGCGCTGGAAGATGACGTCGAAGCCGGTGAACAGTGCGGTTAGATTTGCTGCGCTGATTTCCATCGTTGCTACCCTGTGGGCCCGCGGCGCGGCCGCGAGCGGCTGGGCGGTTGTCCTAGACGGCGAGTGCCGACTGATGCCAGAAGTCGACCCAGATCTGGCCGCTGGGGTCGAGATTGGTGATGGTGCCGGCCACGCTCCGCGTAGGCCCGCCCCAGTTGTAAGAGACCAGCACCGTGGCAGCGGCGGCGATCGTTCCGCCACTCGGCGGCAACATGATCAGGCCCGCCTGGTAGTCGACCACGTAGTCGCTGCCCTCGACGTAGGTGGTGCCCGCGGGCGAAGAGGTCACCACGACCTTGGAGATGTTCTCGTGCCCGACGCTGACGATCTGGGCGCTGGTCGAGGCGGGAAAAGTATGCGACTGCGCGCTGACCGCGGTTGCGCCCGAGCCGTCGCTGAGCGACACCGAGTTGTCATCGACCGCGAAGCAGAGCATCCCGACCTGCGGTTGTGCGATCGATGCGTCGTTGATCGCGTAAAGAAAGACCCCGCGGGCGCACATCACCGAGATTGCGCCAGCCGCGCCGGCCGGCAGGTTGGTCCCGGGAATTGTCGCCGACGACGTGTTGACCGCGTCCTGCCCCGGCATTCCGAGGTAGGTCTGGTTGGCGCGGCCGACGATCCGCAGACCCGCGGTCGAGGCGGCGGGCACCGCGTTGCCGTTGGCGTTTAGCGCCACCATCGAGCCCAAGTAGACCGTGGTGTTGGCCTCCACCGGGTAAATCTGCAGCCGCCCGAAATCCGCCATCTCCGGCGTGTTGCGTGAGCTGGTTAGAGCCGCCATTTCGTCACCTCTTTGAATCCTGCCTTTGCCTGTCCGGGCGCGGCGCGCGCGTCCGGTCTAGTCGTTGCCGCGGTTGAGCCGCAGAAAATCGCCCCGCCCGGAGCGCTTGCGCCCCAGGTAGTCCGCGGGGCTTAGCCCAAGCTGCGCGCAGATTGCGGTCTCGGTTGCCGTCAGCGTGGCGGCCGCGGCGCGGGCCGGCGCTGGAGTGAAAGTCGCGGCCGCGCTATCGAAGCCCGCTCCGAACGCGGCGGGTTGGCGCGCGGCGAACGCCGCGAAGCCCTTGAAATCCGCCTGGCAGTAGGAGAGTGCCCATTGGCGCTGCGCCGGAATCAGTTTGCCCGCCTTGATCGCGTCGTCCACGGCGCGCTCGGCACGCTCGCTGGCACGTTCGGCGCGCATCTGATTCAGCTCGCCGAGCACGCGCTGAAACTGCGCGACCGCCACGTAGCGCGCCGGGTCGGCGCCGGCCCGCATCGCATCAGCGGCGTCGCCGTCACCGTCGTCAGCGCAGTCGCCGTCTGAAGTGTCGTCGCCCTCGCCGTCTTCGTCATCATCTTCGTCATCGTCGTCGCGTGCGCCGTCGCTCAGCGCACGCACCGCGGCGAGCACCTCTTCGGGCGAAGCGTCGTCGTCCAGACCCAGCATTTCGCATAACTGTTGAAGCAGCGTGTCCATCGCATTGCTCCTTTCGGGATGCGGCGTGACCGCACCAGCCGCACGCGCCGAGATTGCGGTCAGATAGAGATTCGGATTGTTGGTGAGACCCGCGCGAAGGAGCCGTGTCACCGCGCCGTCCGGGGCGTACTGAAAGACCGGCGAGAGGTAACGGTACTCGCGCGAGGTTATTGCCTTTGCCCCATGCGGGGTCCAGTCCACGCGGCCCCACAGCGCGCCTGCGCGCTCTTCGAGTTCGCGGATCCATCCCGCCGCGGGCGCGGGACGCCCCTTGGGCGCGGCGAAGTCGGTCGCGTGATCGTAATCGATTGGCACGCCGGCGGTCAGGCCCAGCGCTTCGGTCGCCGCGATCACGCGCTCCGCGTTGGCCAGCCGAAATGGACCGCGTCCGTCGCGCCCGCTGAACTCGCCCGCCGGAATCAGCATCACCCACTCGGGTGGCACGCTGGATAAAAGATCGGCGTTCTCGATCGCGGCGCCATGAACCGCCAGCGGGCCGCCCCGTTCGATATGTTCTGTGGCCTTGAAGTGCGTCACGTCCATCGCGCGGAAGTGTGCCCGAATCCGCGAATTCCCATAAGGGTGAAATATTTCACCCCCGGGGATATGCCTTCTTTTTGTAGGAGCGGTTCCCTGACACGGCCCTGCGATGGCTCAGGAGAGCCGCGATCCAGCCGCGGCTGCTGCTCGAATCGCACCCGGCGGGCGAGGTTAGTGAAAGGTGAGAACGAAAAAGAGGCGGGGCGATTGCGCGCCCCGCCTTACGCAGCGAATCGGTCTTGCGGCCGTGGACCGGCCGAACCGATCAGATCAGATCTTGTCAGATCTTGTCGCTCACCGCGTCCTCGCGCGTCGTGGGTGCGGGACGCTTTTCGATCGGTATCCACACTCGGGTTTTCTCGCCGATATAAATCTGGCGCGGCCGCGCGATCTTCTGCTCCGGATCGCGCACCATCTCGGCCCACTGCGCCATCCATCCCGAAGTCCGCGGAATCGCAAACAGCACCGGGAACATGGTCATCGGGAAACCCATCGCCTGGTAGATGATCCCGGTATAGAAATCGACGTTCGGATAGAGCCGATGCGAAACGAAGTACTCGTCCTCGAGCCCGATTCTTCTCGAGCTCCAGCGCGATATCGATGAGCGGGTTGCGGCCGGTAACCTCGAAGACTTCGTAGGCGAGCTTTTTCACGATTTTGGCGCGCGGGTCGTAGCTCTTATAGACGCGATGGCCGAAACCCATCATCTTGCGCGTCGCCGCTCTTGACGCTCTTGATGAACTCCGGAACGTTCTTGACGGAGCCTATCTCGGTCAGCATCCGAATCACCGCCTCATTGGCGCCGCCGTGCAGCGGCCCATAGAGCGCCGCGGTAGCCGCCGCGACCGCCGAGTAAGGATCGACCTGCGAGCTTCCCACCGAGCGCATCGCGTTGGCCGAGCAGTTCTGCTCGTGGTCGGCGTGCAGGATGAACAGGATGTCGAGTGCGCGCTCGAGCGTCGGGTTGGGCTTGTAGCGCAGCTCCGCCATCTTGAACAGCATCGAGAGGAAGTTGCCGGCGTAGCTGAGGTCGTTGTCGGGATAGACGTAGGGCAGGCCGCGCGTGTGGCGATAAGCCCACGCCGCCAGCGTCGGCAGTTTGCCGATCAGCCGGCGCGTCTGCAGCCGGCGCGATTCGAGGTTCATGATCTCCTTCGCGTCGGGATAGAAGGTCGACATCGCGCCGATCGTCCCCACCAGCATCCCCATCGGATGCGCGTCGTAGCGGAAGCCTTGCATGAATTTCTTGAGATTTTCATGGACCATCGTGTGGGTCTTGATGTTCTCTTCCCAGGCGTGGTAATGCTGCTCGTTCGGCAGCTCGCCCTTGACCACCAGGTAGGCGACTTCGAGGTAGTTGCTGTGCTCGGCCAGTTCCTCGATCGGATAGCCGCGGTAGCGCAGGATGCCCTTCTCGCCGTCGATGAAGGTTATCTTGCTTCTGCATGAAGCGGTGTTGGTGAAGGCGGGATCGTAGGACATCAGGCCGAAGTCGTCGGGGCCGGTCTTGATGTCGCGCAGATTGGCGGCGCGGATCACGCCGCCTTCCTCGATCGGAATCTCGTACTGCTTTGCCGGTGCGATTGTCGGTTATGGTGAGCGTGTTTTTTGCCATGGCGTTTCCCTTGTGTAGCGGGGAGGTTGCAACTTCCTTTCGATCGGCAGTCTTGCCGGATCGGCGGTCCAAGACAAGTCCGCAAATCAACATATATACAGTTGACGGCAACTCCCGCCGCTCAAGCGCACCTCGCGGCCGGCCGGGTGCGCGGCGCGCCTGGAGGCTGGCGTCGTCCGCCCCTGCATGGCACCCTGTTCGATCATGAATCGACCGTTAACTTGCCTATCGCAGTTCCGCGCAACCGCGGCCGAGGACGCCAGGACCAGATGATCGATCGCCTGATGACCTCGGTTTCCGCGCTGCATCATCACGACCATCTCCGCGATGGGCTACGGCGGCGTCGTGCTCCTGATGGCGATCGAGAGCGCCTGCGTGCCGCTGCCGTCGGAAGTCACGATGCCGTTTTCGGGCTACCTGGTCTCGACCGGACGTTTCGATCTCAACCTGGTCGCGCTCGCGGGCGCGGTCGGATGCCTGCTCGGTTCGTATGTCGCGTATTTCGTCGGCGCGAGCGGCGGGCGCCGGCTGCTGCTGAAGTACGGGCGCTACGTTTTGATCGCGCCGCACGAAATCGAACTCGCCGATCGCTTTTTCGACCGCTGGGGCCCGCATGCGGTCTTCATCAGCCGGCTGCTGCCGGTGGTTCGCACTTTTATCGCGCTTGCCCGCAGGGGTCGCGCGGATGCGCCTGCTGCCCTTCACGATCTACACTCTGCTTGGCTCATACATCTGGTGTCTGGGGCTCGCGTGGGCCGGGATGAAGCTCGGACAGCATTGGGACCCAGCTCGGCCCGTACTTTCATCGCTTCGACGGCGCGATCGCGGTGTTGCTGGTCGTAGGAGCGGCCGCGGTATTGTACAATCGAATCAAAGGAATCACTTCCGCACGCAGCGGCCCGACTCCCCTGTGAGGGTTTCGTTCGGCGGGCGTGTCGCGGGACAGTGAGATCGCGAGCCTCGGAGCGGCTTTCATCATGGCAGACCAGCCCAATCCCGATGAACTAACCGAAGTCTTCACCAGTGTCGACGCGACAGCAGGTCCAGATGGCGCATGACCTGCTTGACGGCAGCGGAATCGAGACATTTATTTTCGACGACGAATCCTCGCGGTTGCTTGGCGCCACCGCGGCTGTACCGGCGCGCCTGATGGTGCATGCGGCCGACGCCGACGAAGCCCGTTCGCGCCTCAAGGAACTCAGCTTCACGGAATAGCTCTGCCGCGATGGTTTTCCGCGCGTCCGTCACGCCCCGCGTGCGAGGCTAAGGCGCGGACGTCTCGATCATATCGGCGAAACCGCGGAGGGCCGCCGCGATGAACGCCCGCACGCGCGCCGGATCTTTCTTCCCGCGACTCCCCGGCAAATCCGTATGCGTGAAAGAATCGACCCCCCACGGGCGCACGGCTGCGATCGCCTGCGCCACGTTGTTCGCGGAGAGCCCACCCGCAAGAATTACCGGGAGGCGTGAACGCTCCACTACCGCGCGGGCAGCGGACCAGTCATGGGTCTCGCCGGCCGCTCCTTTCGCGCCCGAATCCAGCATAAGGTAGTCGGCGGCTTCCTGATGGGCGTCGGCCTCGGCAATCGTTTCGCCGGCGCGTACCGCGATCGCGCGAAGAAGCCTGACCGGAGCGACCCGCTTGCGAATCCATGCGCAATCCTCGGGTTCGATCTCGCGTGCGGCGATATGCACGATATCGGGCCGCACCGCGTCGACCATCGCGCAGATTTCGTCGCGATCGTCCGCGAGCGAGAGCGCGATGCCACGCGCGCGCGGCCGTGCCGCGGCCAGAATCTCGCGCGCCACGGCGGCCTCAATTCCCTCGGGGACAACACCGGGTTCGGCGACTACCACGCCGACCAGCGCCGCGCCGGCCTCGGCGGTCGCTATCGCGTCGGCGATCGAGGTCATGCTGTAAATTTGGACAACCATGATTTTTACCAACCCTTGCGGCGTCGTTCCGGCACGATGCTGTTCCGATATCGCAGCCTGTCTGGCTGCTGCTCCCTTACTTGGCGACTCGCTTAGCCTCGCGCCCACAAGGGGCGAACGCAAGAAAAAAGAGCGTCGTTCTCAGAGCGGCCGGACGACCTGGCGCTCGAACGTCTCGGCCATCGCCGTCAGAGTGTCGGCCTCCGTGGCCGGCTTGTCATCGCGGATACGCACGATTCGCGCAAACCGCAACGCCATCCCGCTCGCGTACTGCGGACTGCGCTGAATGTCGCTAAAGGCGACCTCGACCACGACCTCGGGCCGCACGAACACGGTGCTGCGCGTCTCGTCCATCTTGAGCGCGAGCAGTCGCGCCGTCATCTCCGCGAATTGATCGTCCGTCAGCCCCTTGAAGGTCTTGCCGACTTCGACGAAGCCGCCCCGTTCAGGATCGCGCGCCGCCAGATGGTAATTCGAGAGCCATCCGCGGCGGCGCCCATAGCCCCAGTCGGCGGCGGCGATCACGAGGTCGAGCGTGTGCGCGTGCTTGATTTTGAGCCATCCGCGGCCGCGCGCTCCCGGCGTATAGCGGCTCTCCAGCGCCTTGGCGACCACGCCCTCGTATCCGGCGGCGATCGCATTTGCGTAGAAGCGTTCGGCCTCTTCCAGAGCCGCCGGCACGATTCGGCTGGCCAGCGCGAGCCCCGCGCTGCCGGCGAGCCGGGCCAGTTCGTCGTAGCGCTCTTCGTATGGCCTGTCGATCAACAACTCGCCGTCGCAGCGCGAGCAGGTCGAACACGAACAGCCGGATCGGCTGTTCGTGCCGCAGCCGCTCGACATCGCGCACGCGCCCGAACCGCCGCATGACTTCCTGAAAGGCGAGCGGCTGGCCGGCCGGATCGACGGCGATCACTTCTCCGTCGAGGATGGCGTGGCGGTCGCCGAGGCGCTGAGCCGCCTCGGCGACCTCGGGCAGGCTGGGCGTAATCTCGTTGAGTCGGCGCGAAAAGATTCGCACGCCGCCGGGCGCGTGATGGATTTGTACGCGCGCGCCATCGATCTTGTGCTCGATGGCGAAGCGCGGGCCCAGAATCGCGAATGCGTCGGCGACCGCGCGCGCCGGCTGCGCGAGCATCGGGCGCAGCGGCCGTGCATGCGCGACGCTGTGGGCGGCGGCGGGCGCGAAGGCGCCCGCCGCCGCCCCAGCTTCGCCGGCGTCGCCGCCGCCGGAGCGGGCGGCGTCGCCGCCCGCTCCGGTGGCGCTTCCAGGTGCGGCGCTCCCGCCGGCGCCGCCTGCGGCGACGTGGGACGGCTGGCGCAGGAACTGCGCCAGCCGTCCCACGTCGCCCTCCAGCATATGCATCCGGCGCACTTCGTCGACCGGCCGCCCGGCCATCTTCGCCAGCGCTTCCAGCAGCAGACCCTCGCTCATCCCATGGCGCATCTCGCCGATCAGCACCTTGGCCGCGTACTTCGCTTCCAGCGCGGTCATCCGCGCGAAAAGCTCGCGCAACCCCTCGAGCTTGCGCCGGCGCGCGCTGCGTCCCTCAATTTCCGCGATCTCCTCAAACGCGTGGCTGACCTCGGTGAGCGCCAGGGTTGGTTCGGGCTCGTCGCGCCGAAGCCGCATCACCATCTCGATCGCCTCGCCGAAGTCGGCCGCGGCGGTGAAGATGTCTTCGCCCTGGTCCTCACCCCCGCCAAGCTCGGCGGCGATTTTCCATACCGCGCGGCCGCTCACGTTGAGCCGCGGCTCGCCGCCTTGTTCGAGCGCGCGGCCAACCATGAAACGCGCGGCGATCGCGGCCTCCGCGGGTGCGAGCCGGGCGAGGAAATCCGCCGCGAGCGCGGCTATCTGGAGGCGGCTATGAGTCTGGCTGAGCGATTGGCAGACCTCGGCGAAATCGAAGAAGGAACCCACAGACGAAGATTAGACTCGCTCCTTTGCGCCAAGCGCAATACCTTGTTTCACCGACACTCGCGGCGCGCCTCCGATGTCGGCGCTTGTGCGCCGCCGGTCGATTCGTTGACCGACTCGCGGACCTCATCGCCGCCCGGTTTGTTTCGACGACACTCGCGACGCGCCTCCGATGTCGGCGCTTGTGCGCCGCGTTGTGACAGTTACTAATCGTAAATTCCATCGACGTACCATTCGCCCGAGCGCAGGTCGCGTAGCAGCCGGTATACTCCGCCGTCTTCCAGCGCGACGTCGTAGTAATCGCGCGCGGAGCCTGGCGTTCTCCGATGTTCGTCGTCGTTATCGGGATGGAATGCCGCCATGGCGATCCGCCATGGTCCGGCGCACGAGACCACGCGTCCGCCGAAGTCCGCGCCGCGTACGAACTCCGGCGTGCCGCCGCGAGCGCATAGCACCTCGACCTGATGCGGTGGCCGAACCGCCCGCACCGCCAGTTGCGTCACAGTGGTATCGGCGGCGCGGCCTTTCATGGCGTCGCGATCCGTCGACGATGCCGTGCGCGACGACGCCGTGCCCGATGACGCCATGCCGTTTTGCGCTGGCACTGGCGTCGGCGCGATAGCCGGACGCGGTGCGAACGGGCCAAGCTCGACCGCGCCTGGCAGATGAGAGTTGCGTGGCATCAGCGTGCCTACCCTGTCCGGACCGCATAGCGCGGCCAGGCGCGCGAGCATGACGTGCAGCCGTTCGGGCGCAGGGCAGGGTGGAGCGAACATGTCGGCCTGCGCGGCGCGCGGCGCGCGCGGCTCGACTGTTATACGGATAGCTTCCACTGCCGCCGCCGGCGGCGCGGCCTCGAGATTGAGCAGGATGAGTGCGAGCAGCGTGCGCGCCTCATTGGTCGGCGCGGGCAGTGCGACGCGGCGAATATCGCGGCGGCGGCCGTCGAGTTCGAGCGCGAGCGCGACCTCGCCGGCCGCCATCCCGCGCAACTTGAGCCGCTCGACCACCCGCTCGATCATCGTGCGCATCACGAAACCCATCGCCTCGAGGCTGTCCACGCCCCATTCCAGCTCGATCGTCTCGGCGAAATTTTCGGCCGTCCGGCGCGCAATCAGCGGCGTGCGGCACTCTCCGCGCGCTATTCGCATCAGCTCGACCGCGCGGGCGCCGAGCCGACTGCCGACCGCGCGAATGTCCAGCCGCGTCAGTTCGCCCAGCCGCCGGATTCCCCATCGCGCCAGCGTCTGTTCCAGTTCCGCGCCGTCGTTTCCGCCGGCGCCGTCGTCAAGCTTGAGCAGATCGAGCGGGAGCCAGTTGAGGAATTCTTTCTCGCGGCCCGCTGCGATCACCCGCGCCCCACCGCATCGCGCCGCCAACAGTGCGACCTCCTTGCTCGACGCGACTCCGACCGCCGCCTCCATCCCGAGCCGTGCCACGCGCCCAAGCGCTTCCTGCGCAAGCGCCGTCTCTGCATCTGGCATCTCCGCCGGCGATGATGATGCGCTCGCACCGGCGCTGGCCATGCCCTCGCGACGCGAATTGACACGGAGCCGCTGATGAAGCCGCTCGAGACCACCGAGATCGAGATAGACTTCGCCGTTGGCGCCGGCTTCGACCAGCGGCGAGAATGAAAGGGCTACATCGACGAGCGCCTCGGCAGCGGACGCTTCGGCAGCCGTCGAGCGGTTCATCACGGCCAACCCCGCGGCGGTCGCGCGTGCCCGCGCCACCGTCATCCCCGCCCGCACACCTCTCGCACGAGCGTGTGCCGACACGAACCGGCATTCCATGTTGGCGACGCCGGTCGGATTGCGCCGTCCGGCTGAATCAATCAGCACCAGGGGACGGTCGCACAACTCGGGGCTCTGACGCATTGCCGCGGCGAGCGGAAAATCCGCGACCAGGATGCATGCGATCCGAGGATTCGCCGCGGATGCGTTAGCATAGGCGTCAGGACCATGCCCGGCAGGCGGCAAAAGCGCATCGCGCATCACTTCGGCGGTGCCGGCGACGATGGGTTTCGGCGAGATGCGTCGTTCGATCACAGTTAAAAAGCAAAAAATAAAAGTAAAAAGTAAAAAGATACGGACGCCGGCATTCCATTCCGGTTAAGAGGAAGTTGCGCGAGCGCTATCGCGCGCGGCGGTAGCTTCCGCAAATCGAGTTGCTGGCGCTGAGTCGGAGGCGGCGATTGGCGCCGTGGATGACGCTGGCCTGGGAGATGCCGGCGCGGAAAAATTTGGCGCGGGAAAAGTTGGCGCGGAAAAATTTGGATCGACGAGGGCGCGCCATACCGCCGCTTGGCCCGAGCCCCCAAGCTTGTTGCGCGCCACGTACGCCTCGACCCGTATCCCGTCGAACAGCATCGGAGCGCCCGGCGCCATGCGACTGAAGAAGGGCCGGGTGCGCCCCAGTACCAGGCTGAGCGCAGCGAAGGTTCCGCATGTCCGGCGCTCGGCCAATACGATCACGGCGGAGCCGCTGCGCTCGGCCGCGCGCGCCAGCCGAAGCGCCGCGCTCAACGCGAGCGTTCGCGTATGGCCGCCAATATCGAGAGCAAGATCGATGACCACCAGGCCGAAACCACCCGCGCCCAAAACCATCTCGGCCGCCAAAAGCGCCGGCTTAATCCCCGCCTTCACAGACGCGCCCGCCTTCGCAGACGTGATCGATCGCGCGGGCGCAAATTCAGCGGCCGACGATTTGGCCGAATTGCGCGCGCTCACAGGCGCATCGGCTCCGACCCATAGAATCCGGGAGAGATCCGCGCCCGCCATGGTGATACTGTGCGGATCGAAGGCCCCTGCCGAATCGATCCATGCCGCGACCTCACCGCCCCGGGTGGAGATAGCGGCGAAGGAAGCGGCGAGCGAAGTTCGTCCAAGCCCGGGCCGTCCGACGATTTCGCTCACTCGGCCGCGGACGATGCCGCCATTCAAGATAGCGTCGAGCGGGGCGATACCCGAGCTTAGGCGACGATCCTTGCGGGTAAGCTCGTGTCCGCGAAAAACGCCTGAAAACTCAGCTATTTGTCGGCGGGTGGCGGTACGAAGAGGCGCGGCTGCGGGAGACTGCGTGACGGTTTCGATCAGGGCGGTGGGAAAAGCGGCCATGATCGAATTTTCGCTTTTTATTCGTATTTGGTCAAACTGAAAGATGAGCCGATGGAGATCTTCCGCGGAATGACACGCTGATTCGGGTCTGAGAAAAAAGTTGAGTCATGATAATGGTGAGATTTTTACGACCTTCCACCGATAGTCTTATGAACATCTACGACCTTTCCACAGGTGGCCTGGTTAAATTGACGTTTCGTACATCATCTAAGCACATTCTAGCAACAATGATCTGTTATCTTCCCTAAGCAATTGCGTTGAGCCCGAACATGCCAAGTTTGACGGTGCTATACTTTGTCGTCCTGAAGGCATAGAGTCCCACTGGTCACCTGCGTTACACATCCCTCCAACTTCGCCTGCCGGCTGACGATGGAGCTGCATTTTACTGAAACCGGTCGTGAGCGGGATCGTAAGGCATTCTCGTAAGTAATTTTTACCTAGCTCCATTTTGACAACTTGCTCGTGGTATTACGCGGTGATCTGGCTGCGGCAAGCAGAAGGAATTATCGATGACCGGATCGCTCGTGCTACGAGAAAAGATGTACCGTGCGTACCTCGAATTTTTCGAGGTCGCCGAGACCAAACGGCGCTGGAATATATTCAACGACGTGCCATGGGAAGCGCTGGATACTTCGACCGGAAGCACAAAGAAAACGGCCTGTATCGAAACTTTCTGTGCCGAAGAGCTTTATCTGCCTGACTACAACGCCGGCGGCGTCGAGCTGACCCGCTCGATGTTCGGCGCGGCATGGTTCCAGTCCTGTTGGAGCTACGAAGAATCCAAGCACGGTTTGGTGTTCCGCGAATATTTGACGCGTTCAGGGGTGCGCTCGCACGCCGAGATGGCGGCCTTCGAGGAACGGGTCTTGTCCAAGGTCTGGCATCTGCCCTTCCAGACCCGCCGCCAGATGGCCTGCTATGGCGCGCTCCAGGAAGCCGCCACCTTCCTCGCCTACAAAGCGCAGAAAGACAAGGCAATGAACGAGGGCGACAAGGTGCTCGAGGCGATCTTCTTTTTCCTGAGCCGCGACGAGGCCGCACACGCCGGCTTCTACCGGACCGCGGTCGAGCTTGAACTGGACGAGGACCGTGTCGGCACGCTGACCGACCTCGCTTACGTGATCGCCAACTTTAAAATGCCGGGCGACGGCCTGATTCCCGACTACCAGGTGCGGTTGCAAACCACGGGCGCCGGAATCAGCGCGCGCACATTCCTGGAGCGCGGATTACTTCCGACGTTGCGAACGCTTGGCACCACTCGCGCGGAACTTAAAATCGCGATGGCGCGGCTGAACGCCGTGAGCACCGCGGCGTCCTCCGCTCCCATGCTCGCAAAATAACTCTTGCCTTCCGGCGATGCGGCGAGCCGGACCCCGGCGGCCGCTGTTATCGCATCCCACGCCGTCATTCCCCACGAATCCCCGGTTCGTGCTATCGGTGGTCCTATGAAGATCACCAGGTTCCATCCCACCGACGACGGCGGGTCGCGTTTTCATGAGTTTGAACTTCCAGTAAACCAGGATCGGCGCGACGAGTTCGGCAATCTGATGCGCCAGTCGAACGCGTTCGACTCGCCCAGCGTGAGGTTCGTCGAGCTCCCGCGCGGGCTGGATCAGAGCTGGCATCACGCTCCGGCGCGGCAGATCGTGTTCGTGCTGTCGGGAGTGGTCGAGGTCGGCACCAGCGACAATGAGAAGCGGCGATGGGGCGCCGGTTCGGCGTTCATCCCCGACGACCTCAGCGGCAAGGGTCATCTCACGCGGGTGCTCGAGGGCCCCGCGATGCTGGCGTTCATCGAACTGCCGCCGGGCTTCGATTTCGATCGATGGTCGAGCTAGCGCCGCGGCCTCGAGAGCGAAGGATCGCTCTCCATAATCGCCGCGCGAAACATTTCCCGGCTTTGCGGCGATACGAGATGCAGGCCCACTGACATCGTCCCTGCGCTCTTGCCGAAGATCATCACGCGCCGGGGGTCGCCCTGAAAAGCGCGAATTATTCTCCTCGACCCGCCGTAGATGAAGAGACCATCACCGGCCACCCGTCAGCGGGCGCGGGCGCCGTCGGACACCATACGTTGACGGTACGAGTGTCATTCAAGGGCCAAGGTCGCTGGTCGGAGTTTTTCACCATCCTGCCAAGGCGTTGATGCTTTCCTGCGACAATGACTTTTTATCAGGGTATAGCTTAACATTCGTAGCATGCTAAAGGATGCGTAGGGGTGAGGGGTGGTGATAATACGCTGCTTGAACTGCGCCGCTGAAAATTCCGCCGGGACTGGTTTATGAGCGGTATCGGAGAGTGGCCGACCGCCGTCGTCGAGCATGAAGCTTGCCGAATGGAGCCACCGCCAAAGATTGCCGAGGCGCTGGTGGTCGGCGAGGGAAGGCTTAGCCTGTCATTGCCCTACATGCTGTGGAGGTCGGGCCTGGCGGTCGATCTGATTACCACGTCGCGGTTGCTCCGCTTGAGCCGTTTTGCGCGAAGGGTCGACTGGGCCGGTTCCGTCAGTCAAGTTGCGGAATGTGCCTGGGAACGGATTCAGTCGCATACCTATGACTGGGTGATCGCGTCCGATGACGATACGTTGAGCGCGTTGCAAAGCCTCGATTGGCCGAGCCAGCATCGGCCCGCCTACCTTCCAGTCTGGAGTGAGAAGTATCGCCGGCATTTGCACTCGAAGATCGGCCTTTCGCATGTTCTTTCGGCGGGTGGCATCAAGACGCCGGCATACCGCGTCGCGGCGGATCCTGGAGAAGCTATTTCGGCGGCACGCGAGATCGGGTATCCGGTGCTGTTGAAAGTGGACGCGTCAGCGGGTGGAGAGGGTGTGTTCGAATGCCTGAGCGACACCGACATCGCCGCCCGGGCGCCGCTATTTGCCGCAGGTCCGATGCTGGTGCAGAAGAAAGTCGAGGGGTCGAGTTGGATCTCTCGGCCCTCTATTTCGATGAACAGCTAATTCATTTCGGCTATTCGAGGATTGAGCGGGTCCTTCATCGGTTCGGAGCTTCCGTGGTGCGGACTTACTATCCGCTGGCGAACGTCCCGCGTGGTGTGTTCGACGAACTGGAGGTCCTGGGAGAAATTACGGGTGCGAGCGGGTTCGTAAACATTGCCTGTATGGAGGCGGCAGACGGTTCGGGCCGCTACTACATCGAGGCGGACATGCGGCCCAACGTCTGGGTGGATTTCTCCCGTTACTATGGCGAAGATACCGCCCTGCGCATCCGCGATTGGTTCTCTCGTCGCGCGGTTTTGGCTCCGCAAAAAGCGGGAACTGCCGCGACCAGGTCAACGCCGATAACGATTGCACATTTTTGGCGGCTCGGACTCCTGGAGCTGATGTTCAATCGCTACCGGGTGTGGAGCTTTATGCCGTGGAGCGAGCGAGCGCTGGTCTGGCGGCTTTTGATGGCG
This sequence comes from uncultured delta proteobacterium, assembly GCA_963755905.1. Taxonomy (GTDB): domain Bacteria; phylum Desulfobacterota; class Binatia; order Binatales; family Binataceae; genus JAKAVN01. The sequence continues at coordinate 221,319 of CAVWLM010000001.1, read as the reverse complement.
AAAGTTATCGACTCGGTGTCGACGCCGGGGAAGAAGATCGTTTCGGAAACCCTGCGAAGTAAGGTGAGAGCGCTGCTGGTCTCGACCGGGATCCTCCCTTGAGCGGCGTTTGACGCCCGTCACTTGCGTGGCCTACCGTCGTGGCGGCGTTTCAGACTTATTAGACGTACGCGGCAATTTTAGGGAGAGCCTCCGATGAGCATCGATCAGATGAACGATCTGGAAGCGATTCGTCAGTTAAAGGCGCGCTATTTCCGCCTGATGGACACGAAGCAATGGGAGGCCTGGGCGGATTGCTTCACGGCCGACGTGTCGGCGTCGTATGAAGGCGCGCCTCGCGCCAATTCCAAGCTGCCTGATGTCGTCGGCTTGAAGGGCCGGGCCGAACTCGTCAAGGGCGTCAGCTCGCTGCTCACGGGTGCGAAGTCGGTTCACCAGGGCTTCATGCCGGAGCTGGAGCTGACCAGCGCGACCACGGCGCGCGGTATTTGGGCGATGTTCGACTACGTGATGCTGCCGACCTGCCACTTCAAGGGCTGGGGGCATTACCACGAGGAATACGTCAAGGAAGGCGCGGCGTGGAAGATAAAAAAGATTCATCTGACCCGGCTGCATGTCAGCGAAACATTTCTCTAAAGTGCCTCTAAACCGTCTCGCGGCCAGTCGAGGCCCGTCGGACCGCGCCATTTTCTCCAGGGCGGAGCTATCCGCGTTGCCGGAGACGGTAAACTCATTTACGAGACACGACACCAGTGGCGAAATTCCTCCGTGTCGGCGTTCATCATTCGAATGTGAGCGGCTATACGTCCAAGGCGTGGACGATCGGTCGGACCGGTTCGACTGTGCTCTTGCAATGGGGATCCGTCGAGGTCCGCGGAGTCGGCCGTGGCAGACGGATTTATTGGGCGAGTCGACCGCGGCAAAAAACGGTTCGCTGTGGTTCGGAGAAGCGGGCGCGCGACTACGTTAAAAAGGCGATCGCGCGGCGGCGCGGCCATCGATATGAAGAGCTGCTGGAAACGACGCGTATCCAGCGGCGTCCCGTGCAGCGTCGCGTCGAGCCCGGCCGTGTGCTTGCCACGGTCCTGTTTGTCGATATCGTCCGCTCGACCGAGAAAGCCGCGCTGCTGGGCGACCGCCGCTGGAACGAGGTGCTGAGTCACTATTACGCCGCGCTTCGCAGAGAGCTTCGCGTATCCCGGGGAACAGAAGTAGTTACTACGGGCGACGGAATTGTCGCCACTTTCGACCGGCAGCCGGGGGTAGCCAGGGCGATTCGATGCGCGGCTGCGATGCGGCAGGCCGTCCGCACTCTCGGCCTCGAGATAAGAGCGGGCCTACACACAGGCGAGTGTGAACTGGTCGGAAATGCGGTCGGCGGTATCGCGGTCCATATAGGCGCGCGCGTTATGGCAAAGGCCGGCGCGGATGAAGTGCTGGTCTCGAGCACGGTCAAGGACCTGGTGACCGGGTCGGGAATCAAATTCAAGGACCGCGGCTCCCATAAACTCAAGGGCGTGCCCGAGGAATGGCGTTTATACAGGTTGATTTGGGCTTAGCTACTATAGAGTATCCAAGCGAGCCGACGCGTAATTACGTCGGTTCAAAATGTCTATCCTGGGCAGGCAAATTAGAGATTGCGGGGCTTCTTAGCAAGAGCCAGAGACGCCCGGCCGGCGTCGGGCCGACGGCCGGCAATGCGGGGTGCTCAGACTTCGCGGCGGAGCTGCTCGTCGATCAGCGCGGCGAGGCTCTCGCGATAGACCGACGGCGCGAGTTCGTTCAGCGCGGCCATCGCGACCCGTCCCTGCTCGGCCGCCATCGCGCGCGCCTGGGCGACGAGCTTCGGTTCGCGCAGCATCTTGAGCGCGCGCTCGAGCGCCGCGCCCTCGAGCCGCGTGCCGTTGCCGAGAGCCGCCTTCAGTTCCGGGTTTGCCGCAAGACCGAGCACCATTGGCAACGAAGGAATTCCCGCGCGCAAATCCGATCCGACTGGCTTCCCGATCTTTTCCTCGGGGCCGAGGATGTCGAGCAGATCGTCGATCATCTGGAAAGCCATCCCGACCGCGTTACCCAGGTGCTGCATCGTGTTGATCGTCCGCTTGGGCGCGCCCGCGAGGTCGGCCGCGACCTTGCCGCCCGCGGCGAAGAGCGACGCGGTCTTGCGCGCGATCACCGCGAGGTAGTCCTTGAGGCTGGTCGCCGCGTTGTGGCGCAGCCGCCCTTCCATCACCTCGCCCTCGGTCAATTGGATGCAGGCCTGCGCCGCCGTGCGCACGAGATTTTCCTCGAAGCGGCCGCACAGCTCGAAGGCGCGGCAGAACAGATAGTCGCCGGCGACCAGGGTCGCCGCCGATCCATAGCGCGCGAGCGCCGATGGCTTGCCGCGCCGCAGCATCCCGCCGTCGATGATGTCGTCGTGCAGGAGAGTCGCCGAATGGATCAATTCGATCGCGATTGCCGCGTCGATCGCGTCGACCGCGGTGCGATCGGTCCCGCCGCAGGCGCGATGAACCAGCAGGATAAAGGCGGGACGCAGCCGCTTGCCCGCGCCGTCGACCAGGTAATGGCAGATTTCCGAGATTAGCGCCTCGTTGGAATCGAGCAGCGTCCCGAGCTTTTCCTCGGCGTGGAATAAATCGGCTTCGACCACGCGCGCGGGATTCGCGGTGGCGCTGCCCGGCGCGATGGAGGCGGCGGCGCCGCCCATTTTGTTTCGGTCCACGATGCTTACGCCCCTCGTCATCGAAACAGATCGGCCTCGGCGGGGCGAATCAGCGCTTTCGCGCCGCCCTCGCCGGGGTCATAGGAGTAGCCGCGCACCAGCACGGCAGGGATGGCGCCCGCCTTGGGCATCAGCAGGCCGGCGCCCGCGGCGATTTCGTCGGCGATCGCGATCACGGTGTGATGCAGTTCGCGTCCGCTCAAGTCGTTGGTGCCGCGCAGATCGAGCATCGGATTCATGCCGGCGATTCCCAGGCAAATCTCGGTCAGGCCGTCGCGCCATGGACGCCCGAACGTGTCGGTCACCAGCACCGCGATCTCGACGCCGGTGATTTTGCGAACCTCCTCGCGGATGCCGGCGGCCGAGCGGTCGGCGTCCTCCGGCAACAAAATCGCCCGCCCGTCGGCCATGCTGTTGGATTCATCGATTCCGGCATTGGCGCAGACCCATCCGGGGCCGGTCTCGACGATCAGCACGCCGTGGTCCATGCGTACGATACGGCTGGTCTGCCGCAAAACCAGCTCGACCGCGCGCGGGTCCTTCTCCCAGCGCGCCGCGTATGCGCGGGCCAGCGGGGAGGGCTCGATGTCGGCGAGCTCGCGAACGCGTCCCTCGGCCTTCGAGATTATTTTCTGGCATACCACCAGGATATCGCCGTGCGCCACCTGCAGCCCGCTCGCTGCCATAGCCGAGCAGATCAGCGCGCCCAGGTTGTCACCCTGACCGATCAGCGGAATTCCTTCGACTGCAGTGAACGTCACCGAACGCATCAGCCGTAAAGCCTACTACACCTCGAGCGCGCGCAGAACCACATCCGCCAGCCGAGCCGAGCGAGTCTCGTCGGCCATGATGGTGTCGGTGACGACCGCGCGCATCCCGAGCTTTTCGACCGCCGCGGCGGCGCCGCGGTCGGCATTGTCGAGCACGAAGACCGCGCAGAGGCCGCGGTAGAGCCGCGCCACGCCGAGTGCGGAGGCCTGATGCCCCAGCGCGCGCAGCATTTTTGCCGCGGGACCCTTGATCGCCTTGCCGCCAACGATCGGGCTTATCGCGGCGACCCGCGCGCGTGCGCGGCGCATCGCCGCGCGCATCCCGCTAAGCGCGAGAATCGGACCGATCGAGACGAACGGGTTGGACGGCGCGATAATGATCACCGGGGAGTCGCGAATCGCCGCCAGCGCGGCGCCCAGCGGCCGCGCGCGCGCCGCGCCGCGCAACTCGATTCGCTCGACGATGCCGCGAAAGCGTCGGCGCACGAAGTATTCCTGGAACGGGATCGCCTCGCGCCCGCGTACTTTCACGAAGGTGCGCACGCGATCGTCGCTCATCGGCAGCACCTGCGCGCGCACGCCATAACCCCGCGCGATCTCGGCCGTGATGCGGCTCAGCGGTTCGCCGGCGCTCATCCGCTCGGTGCGGAACAGATGGGTCGCGAGGTCGCGGTCGCCCAGGTTAAACCAGGCCGGGCCGTAGAAGCGGACGAGCGCGCCCAGCGTCGTGAAGGTCTCGCCCTCGAGGCCCCATCCGGTCAAAGGATTGGAAGCCCCGGCGAGCGTGTAGACGATAGTGTCGAGGTCGGGCGAGACGTGAAGTCCATAGAACTCCTCGTCGTCGCCGGTGTTGACGATCACGCGCAGCCGCGGCTGGCCGGCGACCTGCACCAGGCCGCGCAGGAACTTAGCCGCCCCCACTCCCCCCGCAAGCGTGGTGATCGGCCTGGTGGGCGGTTGAAGGGGTCGTGGTGATCGGCCGCGCGCCATTAGGAGCCTTCTTCCCGTAGAGTTTTTTGTAGAGCGTGCTGCGTTCGACCGCGACCCGGCCCATCGCCCGCGCCTTCTCTTCGATTACGTCGACCGCGACGAACTCGCCGGAATCGCCGCCGGCCTGGGCCGTGATGCTTTCCTCCATCAGCGTGCCCGAGAAGTCGTTGCATCCGGCCTTCAGCGTGAGCGCGGCCATCTCGACACCCAGCTTCACCCACGAAGTTTGAAGGTTGTCGATTTGCCCGCGCAGGAACAGCCGCGAGGCCGCGTACATCTGGAAGTCGAGCGTGCCCTTGGGCGGCGGCTCGGGGACCAGGCCCTTGCGAAAGAGCACGGTGTTCTCGTGGATGAAGCGCAGCGGCACGAATTCGGTGAAGCCCTGGGTCTGCTTCTGGATGTCGCGCAGGAGGTTCAGATGGTTGACGACGTGGCGCGGGCTTTCGACGTGTCCGTACATCACGGTCGAAGTGGTTCGCACGCCGAGCGCGTGCGCGGTGGTGATGATATCGACCCAGGTGGCGACGTCGACCTTCTTGTGGCTCAGGATTTCGCGCACGCTGTCGTCCAGGATTTCCGCCGCGGTGCCGGGAATCGATCCCAGCCCGGCCTCGCGCAGCATCGCGATGTACTCGGGATACTCCATCCGCACGCGGCGCGCGCCGAACATGATCTCCATCGGCGAGAACGCGTGGATGTGAATTTCAGGATAGCCGCCTTTGATCGCCCGGAGCAGGTCGCGGTACTTGAAGTCGGGCATCTCGGGATTGATCCCGCCCTGCATACAAATCTCGGTTGCGCCGCGCGCGACCGCGTCGCCGACCTTGTTGAGGATAGTCGCGTCGGAATGGTCGTACGCGTCGGATTCCCAGCGCTGGCGCTTGAAGCCGCAGAACTGGCATCCGACGAAACAGATGTTGGTGAAATTGATGTTGCGGTTGACGACGTAGGTGACCTCGTCGCCGACGTCTTCGGCGCGCGCCAAATCGGCGCACTTGATCGCGGCCCGCAGATCGTCGCCCTCGGCGGTGTAGAGGAGGAGTCCCTCTTCGGCCGTCAGTTCCTCGCGCTCGCGGCTGCGTTTGAGCGCCGCGCGCACGCCGGGGCTGGCCTTATCCATCAGGGCGCCTAGCGGCGCCGCTTCGATCTCATCGACATAGTCGCGCAGTTCTTGATTGCGCAGGGTTTGCACGTTCACGATGCACCTCCGCCGATCTCCGCGCCATGCCGGGCGAGCGCCGGGCACAGCTTCGGGTCAACCCAGTAATCATCGACGTATTCGGGATAGATTGCGAGCCGCTCGCGCAAATCGAAACCGGCCCGCGCGCAGCGCTCGGCCAGCCGCTCGATATGCGGCCACGGCGCTTCGGGATTGACGTAGTCCTTGCTGAGCGGCGAGATGCCGCCCCAGTCGTTGATCCCCGCCGCCAGGAACATCTCGATTTCGTTGGGCGAGAGATTCGGCGGCGCCTGCACGTTCATGTCCGGCCCCAACACCAGGCGCGCGGTCGCGATAGCCCGGGTCATATCCATCGCGTCGGGCTCCGGCGCGTCGGCCATCGCGATCTCGGGCTTGGCGCGGAAATTCTGGATGATCACTTCCTGAATATGACCGAAGCGTTCGTGCACGTCACGGATCGCGACCAGGCTCTGCGCGCGCTCCGCCGGCGTCTCGCCAATCCCGAGCAGGATTCCGGTGGTGAAAGGGACGCGCGCCTCGCCGGCCTCCGCGAGCATCCGCATCCGCACCGCGGGGTCTTTGTCGGGGGCCCATTGATGCACCTGGCCGCTCGCGCGCAGCCGGGTCGAGACGCTTTCGAGCATCAGCCCCATGCTGACGTTGAGTGGCCGCAGCATCAGCATCTCGTCGCGGCTCATGATGCCGGCGTTGGTATGCGGCAGCAGACCCTCGTCGAGCGCGACCTCGCAGGCCCGCGCCACGTAGTCGATAGTGCTGCTCGCGCCCACGCGGGCGAGGGTCTCGCGGTATTCCTTGAAAGCCAGCTCGGGCTTGTCGCCGAGGCACATCAGCGCCTCGCGGCACCCGAGCGCGCGGCCGCGGCGCGACCACTGCGCGATCTCGGCCGGGGTCATCGTCCATGCTCCCGGCTCGCCCGGGTCCTTGCGAAACGTGCAGTAAGTGCAGCGGTCGCGGCAGAGGTTGGTGACCGGCAGGAAGACTTTGCGCGAGTAGGTGACGACGCGCCCCTTGACGCGGTCGCGAAGCGCGCCCGCCGCTGCCAGGAGCACCGGCAGCTCGTCGGCGGGACACTCGATAAGCGCCATTGCGTCGGCCTCGCCGAGGCGTGCGCCGTGGTTCGCGCGATCGAGGATTTCGCGTATTTGCGGGGACCCAGAGCGTCCCACAACCGATGACTGCGCGGTCGTCATAGCAGGGCAGTCTATAGCTATTTTCCCGAGGCTCGCAAACCCACCTCGATGCGAGGTCGGCCACGAGACCGATTCGGTCGGGGCCTCACTCAAGCGAAGCGCTTCGGGGACCCTCGCTTACCAAACCGATCAAACTTCACTGCTGGCACGCCGAATCCATCCGGTCATATTGAGCGAGTGAAATCCTTCCATCGCTGCCTCGAGCAAGGGCCGCGCCCGTGATTTATCGTCTTCCCAACCGCGGCGCCGGTACATCAGCGCTTCGTCAAAATCCGCCACCGCTCTCAAGGGCCGAGCGCCCTGTTCATCGAGGACGCCGCGTGCTTTTACAAACCATTGACTGGCCTCGTCATAGCGACCCTGCAGCGCACAGAGACGAGCCATCGAAAGACGCGTATCGCGCATCGGAGACCGAAAGTCGGGTGTCAGCAGCTTTTTAAGAATATTTTGTTCGATAACTTCGACCGCATCGGTGCGATTGAGAAACCATAAAACAGCGGCCGCATCACAAGCCATAACGCCATAAACCGCGGTCCATCCGGCTCCGCGTTCGAGCGCCGGCAATACCGATAGGCATCGCTGCAGGGCGAGCTCGGGCTGGTTGATTCGGCTGAACAAATAGGCCGCCGCGGCACGGATTGGCGCCGACGCCCATTGGTTTTCCGTCGCCGGTTGTTGCAAGAGACTCACGATGCGCGGGTCATTGAGCAGCTCTAACCATCCATCATCCAACGCCATGTGCATTTCGTATTGAGCGGAGAGCAGGTTCAAAAGCCAGGGCGAGGCGCCGGCCGCGCGCGAGGACAACGCCGCGGCACGGTCATAGGCCGCCTGCGCGGATGTGAACTCGCCCAGTGCGACGTGGCAGCGCGTGATGCTGGCCCATGAAGTCATCGCCGACGCTATCCTCCCTTGCCGCTCCGCCTCGCCCGCCTCTTTTCTCCAGACCGCAAGACATTTTCGCATGTCACCCGCCAGGAACAGCAGCGCGATAGGCGTCGCTTTATCGGAGTGGAGGATCTGGAGCCTCGATTCGAATGGAGGTTCGAGGGCGTAGGATCGTAATTGATTGAACGGGAGCTGTTTCAGTGTCTCGCGCAGCTCGACCTCTCCGGAAGAATCCATGCGAACGCCAGGGAAGGCGGGATCCTCGGCGCTTTGTCGCATGAGATCCAGCTCCTTAAGGCTTGCCCAAACTATGTCCCGGCGACCGTTTGTGTAGCTCAGGCCGGCAGCGGCCGTTTCCCATGCGCTTCGGACCAGGCCCGCCGAATACATCGCGCGCGCGGCCGTCGCCAGATAGCTGGCCGCGGCCTCGGCGCTTTCGCCGGCCGCAATTGCCTGGCCGGCATCACGTGCGACGTTGCGCGCTTCCTCGTCGTTCAACGTCCAGATTAAGCTAAGGCCGAGACGGGCCAGCAATCGCGGCCGGCGCTCGTTAGCGCGAGGCAGCAGCTCCAAAGCGATGCGCAGAAACGCCGCGACTTCGTCGAAGGCATAGGCCGATTCCGCGTTGTCCGCGGCGGCGATCGCGTATTCCACTCCGCGTTCAGTGCCAGAGGCCGCGGCGCCGCGCCAGAACTGATAGGCTACTTCCGCGGCGTGCTCCGCCGCTCGCTCGCCCCACGCGCGCTCCATCTGCTCCGCGATACGCCGATGCTGGCGCGCGCGGCGAACCGGATTTAATTCCGAGTAGAGGGTGTTTCGAATGATAGCGTGCGTGAAATCGAACTTGTCGGAATGGGTTCCAGGCCGCACCAGTTGAGCCTCTAGGGCTTCGTCGACAGCGGCCATCGCGGTCTGCTCGTCAAGTTCCGCCACCGCGGCCGCCACCTCGAAGGAAAAGGCTCCGTTGAAAGCCGCGCCCACCGAGAGCAGGCGATTGGCTTCGTCCGAGAGTTTTTGCAGCCGCTGCCTGACTATCTCCCGTACTCCTTCCGTGATGCCCAATTCCACGATACCGGCCGAGGCATGCCAGCCTTGGTGGTTTTGCAGAATCTGGCCCTCCTGCCGCAGATGCAAAAGGACCTCGCGAATGAAGAAAGGGTTTCCAGCGGTCTCCGCGGCCAGAACCTTGACCAGACTCTCGGGCGGTTGTCCGTCACCGATGATCTCCAGCAGGTCGGTGACCTCTTCGCTGGTCAGCCCTTTCAGAGTCAGGCTGTCAAAGTTGCGCAGCCGCCGTATTGCCGCGACCGCCCCTGCGAGCGGATGTTTGCGATCGATCTCGCTATCACGATAGGCGCCAATCAACAGCAGGGGATTGTCCGGTACAAAGTGCGCCAGGTGAGTCAGCATCGCGACGGTCCCGCGGTCCGCCCAGTGCAGATCGTCGAGCACCACTGCCAACGGCCGCCGCTGTGAGATTCCGATCAACAACTGGGTGATCGCGTCGAAGAGCCGGAAACGTTCTTCTTCTTTGTCCAGGGCGACCGGTTCAAGAATGTTGCCCAGGCGATCGCGCAACGCCGGCGCGATCCGAGCCAGGATTGGCGCGCTGTGATCAAATAGTTTCAGTTCGGACGGTTCCGCCGCGCGGGCGTACTGGAGAATGATCTCGGCGAAGGGTCCGTAGGGACGCTGCCATTCGCCGTCGTAACACGCGCCGCGCAGGACCATCGCCCCCTGGTCGCGTGCGAGGTCGGTGAACTCCTCCAGCATGCGCGTCTTGCCGATCCCCGGCTCTCCCAGCAACATCGCCACCGAACCACACCCATTGCTCGCTTCCTCCAGCTTCGCGATCATGCGCTGCACGGGCTCGGTCCTGCCCACAAACGGCGTGCGGCGCAATAGCACGGCAGGGTCATTGCGTTCGTAGACGACTTCGGTGACTCCAATCGGCGCCGCTAGACCCTTGAGCTCCAGGTTGCCGAGCTCACGAAAGTCGAACCCGCGCCGCGGAGTGAGCAATTCCTGAATCAGCCTGCTGCAGAGAATCTGACCGGGGCTCGCGCGGTCGCACAGTCGCCGTGCCGTCACCACCGGCGTTCCAAAGTAACCGCCCTCGCGGCGCAGCGCCTCGCCCGCATGGATTCCAATGCGAATCTCAAAGCGCGTCCCAGCCGAAGGCCGCCGGGCGGTCTGCTGCACGCTAATCGCGCACCGCACCGCGTCAGCCGCGGAGGAAAACACCGCCAGGATACCGTCCCCCAGCCATTCGAGTTCCTCTCCTCCGTTGGCGGTAACCGCTTGAGTCATCATCTTGTGATGAGCATTGAACAGGCGTTGTCCGGCCTCGTCGCCAGCCTCCTGCAAGTGCTCCGTCGACCGAGTCAAATCTGTGAACAAGAAGGTTACGATACTTGACTGCGCCATCGCCGTCTCTCTAAGGCATAAACACTCAAAATCATGCTAAACAAAATTAATCCTGGTCTGACTAATCAACAATCTGCTAATTAATGCTTATTCTACTCTCACTTGAATCGAACTCTGAGTCATCCAGAATGTCATAGTATCTCAGTGGATTAGTAATGATCTGATGTTAAGTTAGTGCAATTCGAAATACTTCAGAGCTTTCAGCGGCATAAATGATAAGTAGTTGGCCTGAAAATACATTATCATGCATACAGAAAGATAACCTAGCGCCACTGGAGGAACACAAGGATGCCGGTAAGGAAGAGTGTATTGGCCCTGTTGCTCGGTGATTGCGGTGATGCTCCCGGTCAGGCCGGTCTTCGGACTTTGTAATGCTGAAAACGAGCCAGGTGTTTGTGGGGAAAAAGACCTCCGGGCGGACAAGTTGTTGTGCGGCCGTTATAGTCTGAGCTTTTCGGCAGCAATAGTTCCGAGCGGTCATATCGCGGGCTCGGGCGTGATCACGTCCAACTGTCGCGGAAGGCTGATAAAGGGAACGGAAACGATCAACGACGAAGGCGAGGTTTGTCAGGGTACTTTAACCGGTACCTATTCATTGGATATGAACGGCACCGGCACAGTCTCGTTTTCCCTGGTTCCGCCAAACCCAACCTATTCCTGCCCGATTGTGAATTTCTCGGAGGCGATCGCGGTCGGTGGGAATGGAAGCGTAGTGAAAGCAGTCAACACGGGGAGCGACGAGGTCACGATTCAGGAGGAGTGGGTGCGTCAGTGATGGTACATGCCGGTCAAGGGCAGCGCGCTCATGCCTTTGCGTTCATCAACGCTAGGGATCGTGAGTTGCGCCGCGGACCTTGAAGGTCGTGGTATCGAGCGGACGGCCCAGCGAATCGTCCAGCGCGAGCGTATGAATGCCAAGCGCCGGCGTCCATAGCATCACGCCGTTCACCGGACCCAGCGTCTTATGGTCAAGCGTCCAGTGAGCCCCGACACGCGCGCCGGGGCTCGCGACAAAGGCGACGCGCTGCCGATCCATGGGTATATCGGGATCGAAGGCGACCACGGTGTCCGGCGGTGGCGAAAGGATTCGCGGCGTGTCGTCGAGACGCGCCGCCTGCCGATTGGGCTCGGTGCCAGCGATGAACCATTCCTTGCGCGCCGGTTCAACCGCACCGGGAAACTCGACCATCCGCGCCGTTACGCCGGACGGCCGGGCGATCGCGCCGCCGCCGAAACGCTGATCGAGATAGTTCATCACTTCGAGCCATACCGGTGCCGCGCCAGTGATGCCGGTCACGTCGTGCATCGAGGCGCCCGAGAAATTTCCCACCCAGACGCCGACCGTGAAGCGATCGGTGTAGCCGACGCACCAGTTGTCGCGCATGTCTTTGCTGGTGCCGGTTTTGACCGCGCTCCAAAAGCGCGTGGCGAGCGCGTTTTCGAGACCGAACGTCGGGGCGCGGCTCGCGCGGTCGGCGAGGATGTCGGAGATGAGGAACGCGGTCGCCGGCGAATAGATTTGCCGCGTCTGGCGCCGGCGCTCCGTCGTTCATCAGGCGCATCGCGGAGTAGCGGCCGCCGTTGGCGAGCGTGCGGTAGGCGTTGACGAGATCCCACAGCCGCACGTCCGCCGAACCCAGCGCGAGCGCCGCACCGTAGTAGTCCCCCTGCTCGACGATTCCCTCGAAGTCGAGTGCGCGCAACTGCCCGGTGAAGTTTTCGACCCCGACCATCTCGATCGTCCTGACCGCCGGGACGTTGAGCGACGACGCCAGCGCGACCCGCATCGAGACCAGGCCGCGAAATTCGCGGTCGTAGTCGAGCGGGCGGTATAGTCCGCGCTGCTCGGGCAATTCGAGCGGCGTGTCTGCGAGCAGCGAAGCGGGAGTGAGCAGGCGGCGCTCGAGCGCGAGCGCGTACAGAAACGGCTTAAGCGCGGAGCCCGGCTGGCGGATCGCGCGCACGCCGTCGACGTATGGCGCGCTCGAAAGCGCGCCGGTTCCGCCGACGTAGGCCCAGACCTCGCCGGTCGAGTTTTCGACCACCACCACCGCGCCGTCGTCGACGTTGCGTTCATGGACTTCGGCCACGTGGCGGCGCAACGCGTCGAGCGTGAAAGCCTGCAGATCGCGATCGAGCGTGGACTCGGCGGTGAGACGGCCGTCGCGCAGCAGTTGCTCGGCGACCCGCGGCGCCAGCGTCACGCGGGTGAAGTCACGCGCGCGGGCCGCGAGCGCACGGTCGATTGCGGCCGATACCTGGGTGCCCGATGCTTGCGCGGCCACTCCTTCCATATCGCGCGCGTCGGGCGAGAGAGATCGGTTGCCCATCGCGACACGCAACGCTTCGGCGCGATGCTCCAGCGCGGCGGCCCGCGCATTGGGCGCCTTGATCAGTGCCGCCAGCACGACCGCCTCCGCCGCGTCGATCCCCTGGGGCGCTTTGCCGAATATCACGCGCGCGGCGGCGCCAACGCCCTCGATCTCGCCGCGGTAGGTTACGAGATTGAGGTATGCTTCGAGGATCTGCGGCTTCGACCATCGCCGCTCCAGGGCGAAGGCCGCGAGCATCTGGCGAAGCTTCTGGGTCACGGTATGCCGGCGCGTGCCGGCGCGCGCGATCCGCGGATCGAGCATCGCGGCGAGTTGCATCGTGAGCGTACTCGCGCCGCGCCATCGCCGGCCCGCGAGCCGAGCGGCGGCCGCTCCCGCGATGGCCGCGAAATCGACGCCGTGATGACGCAGGAAGCGGCGATCCTCCGAAGCGATCACGGCTCGCTGCAGGGCCGGCGAGATTGCCGCAAGCGGAGTCCATGCCAGCCGCCGCCCGTGCGCATCGACCCGAAGCTCATGGATCGGTTCGCCGTGACGGTCGAGCAGTTGCGCATCCGAAGGACGCCATCGCGCACGCACCGCCTCGAAGGACGGCACCGCGGGCCAGCAAAAGATCATCAGCGTCAGAAGTCCAGCCACCGCGAGCGCGGCCGCGTATGCGATCCGGCGCTTCATTCAGGGCGCGACCGTGACCGGCGCGTTGGGCAGTTCACCCATCAGCTCGGGCTCGTAGAGCGCTTCCACGTGAGTCGCCGGCATCTGGAACACGCCGGCCTGGTTGAGCCGAGCCGTGTATTCAATTTCGAACGTGCCCTTGGGGATGTATTGATAGTAGGCGCGGAAGGAATCGAACGGCCGCTCGACGAAGTCGGGCGGGTAGTAATCGCTTGGGTTGATGTTTTCGCTGGCGGTGGCGATCGCCGAATCGCGAAGTAACCCGGTGCCGAGATGCGAGGCGCCGGCCGGAAGCGGATCGTCGATCACCACCCAGGCCATGTCGGTCTGCGCCTGGATCTTGAGGTGCACGCGAACGATGTCGCCGACGCGCCATCCGCCACGATGCGTTTTTTCGACGGCGCTGACGGTTCGCGTGATTCGATAGCCGCTCGAGAGCGGCGCTTTCAGCCGGATCGCCGCGCGCGCGCGAATCTGGACCCACGGATTTCCACTGCCTGCGTGATCGATTTTCAGATCGGTCCGCGCGGGCGGCCATGCGAAGCTGAGAGTTTTGCCGCCGGGATCGCGGGCCCAATCCACCTGTTGCGAAGCCGCCGCGAGCGACGCCGTAGTAGTTCCCTTGACCGGCACCGATTCGAACGCCCGCGCAAATTTCTCGACCGCGAGCGTGCCCCACGCGTTGGCGAGCGTCGTCGGCCACGCGCCCCGCGATTGCATCCTCACGGCGCCCTGCATCACGCGCGGCACGTCGTCGTGCCACAGCTTGTTGTCGACGAGCAGCAGGCCGAGCCGCAGCATATTGCTCTCCGCGTCGGTCATCAGGCACCAGCAGTAGTCGTCCGAAAGATGCGCGCCGGTGCCCTGCCAGTTAATCCGCGAGCGCACGATTTGCTCGGCCTCGGCGAGGCGGCGCGCGCGGTCCGGCACGTCAGGCAGGCGGAGGAGGATATTCCACCATTCGATAACGGTTGCGTCGGGCCATAGGTTGGGCTCGACCGTGATGCTGCCGAGCATGGCGGCCTTCGCCTTGCCGGCTCTCGACAGTGCCTCGACGGCCGCGATTTTCCTGAGCGGCAGATCGGCGCCGGGCACCACGCCGTAGCGCACCACGGTGCCCCCGATGAAGCCGCGCAAGCCGTTCTCCATCGACTCCTCGGATTGCGGTGGCAGCTTGAGCCCGGCCTCGTGTGCGATCGACAGAACGTACGACGTCAGGATGTCGCTGCCGTCGCGCATCTCCGGGAAAAAACTTCAGCAGACCGTCGGAGTCGAGGTACTGCGGCAAATCGGCGGCGATGCTATTCCACATCGCGGCGTCGCCGAGCGCGACTGCGCGCGATACCCGCTGCTCCAGGCAAGAATACGGATACGCACTCATCCATTGGCGCACCCCGTCGAGCCCCGCGCCGAGCGAAGGACTGAGCGAGACCTGCAGGCCGCCCTGTCCGCTGAGCGCGCCCGCGGGCATCGCGACCGGCTCGGCTAACGGCTTTTCCCATCGCATCAGCGTCGCCTGGTAGGTCCTGACCGCAACGGCCGGCAGCACGCGCTGCGTTATGGCCAGGTGATCCGAAGGCCGCTTCGATGTCTGATTCGAGGGCATTGACGCTACGACTGCGTCGACCCGATAGCGCAATTCGCTCACGCCTATCGGTACTGTTACTTTCCAGTCGATGGACTTTCCCTGGCCCGGCGCGAGTTCGAGCGTTTGAGGCGCCGGCTGGCTGCCGATGCCTCCGATTTTCGCGTTCACGGCCGCGGTGAAGGGATGCTCCGACGCATTGCGCACCGTGAATTCCGCGTCGAACGAATCGCCGGCCCGGATTATCGGTGAGACTCCCGGGAGGATCATCAGGTCCTGCGTCGACTGGATGAGCGCGTCGCCGGTGCCGAACATTTTGACGCCGCCGCTTGCGATCGCGACGATGCGGAAGCTGGTCAGCGAGTCGTTCAGCGGAATGTCGATCGACGCGTTGCCGGCAGCGTCCAGCGGCACCCGCGCCTTCCACAGGAGCAGCGTGTCGAACAACTCGCGCGTGATGCGCTGGCCGCCACCCCCGCCCGGCGGCAGAGCCTTCAATCCGTAGTGCCGCTTGCCGACGACCTCCATCTGCGCGGTCGAGGTATCGACCTGATAGGGCCGCTGTCCCATCATCGCGTCGAGCAATTTCCAGCTTTCGTTGCTGGCGAGTTCGAGCAACCCCTGGTCGACCGCGGCTATCGCCACTTCGCTGCCCCTGGGCGGCGGCGCGCCCGTGGCGGTCCTTACCGCGATCCTGACGTGCGCCTTTTCGCGCACGTGATAGACGCGATGCTCGGGGGTGACGGTTACGTCCAGCCGGTTGGCACGCCATCCGACGCGAATTTCCGCGATTCCCAGCCTGAAGGCCGGCTTGGCGAGATCGAGCATCCCGGTCGGCTCGGGCGATCCGACACGGCCGCGAATCGCGAGCACTGACACGTACACGTTGGGAGCGTAATCGCGCACGGGGAGCATGACGACCGGATTATGGCCCGACAGATGAATCACGGAGGCGGCGATAATTCCTTCGCGTTCCACGGTGACTAGCGCGGTGGCCTCGGCGAATGGCATCCGCACCTGGAAACGCGCGATGTCGCCCGGCTGGTATTGCGGCTGCTCGGGCAACAGATCGATCCGATCTTCGTCATGGCCCTCGACCCACAGGCGGTCCGGACCGGGGATGAACACTTCGGTGTACGCCTTGCTCGAATTGCCGGCGTCGTCGCGCACGGAGGCCTGCACCTCGACCGAGCCGGTGATCGAGGTTTTCGCGTCGCACAGCAAGAGTCCGTGCCGGTCGGTAACTCCGGAGCACAGTTCGCCGGCGCGGCGAGTCTCGATAGTGTTGTCGTAGGCGTAAAATCCGCCCACCAGCCGCTTGCGGTACGAAAACGTCTTGCGGGTGAAAATCTCGACGCGCACCGGGGCGTTGGCAACCGGCTTGCCTCCCTGCGCGACGGCGGCGACACGCAGCCGGAGGCGCCCTGGAGAGGAAACCCAATCGTCGGGGCGGATTCCGGCCAGCCATTTCGCGGGCCAGATCGTGACCGTGTTGGACACGGTCTGCGTCTCGCCGTTGGGATCGCGGTATTCCATTTCCGCGTGCACGTCGACCGGCGTGGGCGACCGTGCGATATCGGTTATCTCGGATCGTGCGCCGCCCGCCGCGTCGAGCCTCAATTCCTTGCGCTGATGGACCCCCGGCGGCGTCGCGTTCGCGAAACCCTCCTCCCATTGCTCACTGGTGATAGTCCCTTCCTTGACCTCGCCGTTCGCAAAGGTGAAATCCCCGAAATCCGGAAACGAGACGGTCGCGTCGGTCTGAATCTGGCTGCGCAGCGTGACCGCCAATCCGCTCGCCGCTCCACCCGAGAGGTATTCCGCGCTAAGGTCGACCGGGACGCTGGCAACGCCGACCTGTATTCCCGCCGGCATCCGAATCGCCGCTTTCATCAGCGGGAGGCGGAATTCCTCGACCCGGAAGTCCGCAGTCTGCACATCGTTGGGAGCCGTCCCCGGATCGCCCTTGAGCGGCATCGTGACCGAGTACTCGCCGAGGCGCGCGCTTTTGGGGATCGTCCAGGTGGTTTCGGCAGTGCCCGCGGCGCTCCACACGAGCGGGAAATCATAGTGCTGATCGCCGCCGACCATGCGGATCGACACCGTAGCCGGACGGTCGGCCGGCGCGACCATCGCGAACCCCTCGACGGTGTTCGCGCGCAGGAAATGTTTCATGTGGACCGTCTCGCCCGCCCGCAGCAGCGGCCGATCGAGCACAGTATGCGCGGCCAGGTTGGTCGGGCTGTAGACCTGCGGCAGATGAAAGCGCCACGACTCGATTCCGTAGCGCCAGCTCGAATGGACGAAACTGAAGTCGTCGCCGAGACGCGCCGTCACCAGCAGCCCCGACCCGAGTTCCTGCAGGGCCTGGGTCTGGCTGGTGTAGAAGTCGTACTTGGTGGGCGTGACTTCGTCGCACGTCGTGGGATAGTTCACGCCGTCGATCTTTGGCACCAGCGCAAGACCGAAGCGATCGGTGATACCGGCCCAGAGCTGATGGCCGTGGCAATCGGCGATCGCCACCGCCGCCCCGGCAACCGGGCGCGCCTCTTCGAGCGTGGTCACCCAGATGAGCGAGTTGGCCGCGCCCTGCTTGAAGTGCACCGAGAGGTTGGTGACCAGCGCCGCGGTCGGCACGTACATCGGCGCGTTCTTGCCCAACAGCGCGCTGCCGAGACTCGCGCTCTTCAGCTCCACGATATACAGCCCCGGCTTGCCGAGCGGGATTCCCATCACTTCGAAAGCCTTGGGGCCGTTGGGCTTTGGCAATTTGAAGCGTTTCGGCTCGCCGATCGTTTTGTCCCCCGCGAAGACCGACCGCTGGCGTGAGGCGCTGGCGACCTTACGGAGCCAGGAAATCGCGGTGGGCGCGTCGGGCACCGTGAACCCGAAGACCTGCGCGTCGAGGCGGGCAAAAAAATCGCTCAGGGGCACGCCCGAAGGAGGCGGCGGGCCGCTGGCTTTGAGTCTTGCCCCGCGGATTTGTGCTTCGAGGTTGCGGACGGTGACCGGCAGCACCGGGTCGGTCGCCTCGATGATTCCGAAGCGCGCGGAAAATTTCGCGAGCGGCGGAAAAGTGTCGGTCTTTACCGTCATCGGAAAGCGCGCGGCGTTGGAAAGCTTGCGGCCGGTGTCGTCGGTGAAGTCGGCGGGAATCCGGATCGTGTAGCTCGAAGATTCCTTGAATGGGCCTGGAAACGTGAGGCTCCGAATATCGGAAGTGTCGTCAGGAAGCTTCGCGGCCGTGGCCACACCGTCGGGTCCGACGATCTCGATCCGCCTCGCGCTGTCGGCCGACAGCGAGCTCGAAAACGCAAGCGACATCGGAGTCACCGGGATGCATGCGGCCTGCGCATTCTCGCGTTCGCATGCGAAATTCGCTTCGAACGCGGGGCGCACCTTGAAATTCAGCTCCTGGTCCTGCGCGTTCGCGATTCCGCTGGTCGTCGCGATCCCCTTGCCCCAGACGAGTGTCACGTCCGCATTGTCGGGGAATTCCTGCCGCGCCTGCAGGATGATCGTCGGACGATTATTGATGAAGTCGCTGAAGTGCTTGAGGAGCAGATCGCGGCCGGCGCCGCGAACGATAGTTACGCCGACCCGCTGCGGCATTCCTTCGACGGAGAACTCGGCGTGGTCCAGGACTGTCTGTTCAGCCGGCTCGGCGTCAAGCACCAGGACGAAGCTCTGATGCTCGTCAATATCGCTTTTGCCGGTCCACGGCTTGGTCTCGACAACCGACGGACCGCCGGTGTCGAAGACGAATGGCGGATGGTCGGGAACGGTTGCGCCCGCGAGAGTCTTGAGACGGGAAACGAGTGTGAAAGTGCATCGCACGCCGGCTGGCAGGTCCTGGTCGAAGTCGTACGACCACTGCCGGCTATCTATCCATCGTGCCGTCCCGCGTGCCGTTCGATGCTCGCCGCAATCGATTCGAAACGGTGATTGTCTGACCCGCGGATCGCCGAGCGGAACCATCGGTTGCGAAAAACGCGCCACGGCCTGGCGTACATTCTTTATCGTGCCTTGTGGTGAGAACGTGACGGTGGGCGGCGCGGAAATTGCCTTGGCGGCCATGCCTATCAGGCACGCCAGGACGACTACCGGAATAACTACTAAGAAGCGGGTAGTCGAGGAGCGTACTAGCCAGCCGACCGCGGTCGGCTGACCGGCGCTGCCTGAAAATGGGTTGATCGCAGTCCCCCTCCCAATCGCGGTTCGCGACGCAGTAGCCGGGGGATACGTCAGAGCGAGCCGCTTGGCAAGATCAAGATAACGTCGCCTTTGTGACAGAACAATCTAAAAACTGCCCATATGATCCCGAATCCACAGGAAAAAGCGCTTTTGCGAAGGGCAAAGCTGCGATATTGTTGGTGCTCGAAGCCGACCGGCGAGGTGCATGATGGCTGAGGTCGAAGGTGCGAGCGCGCCCGCTATTAACGGCGCTACTCGCGTCGAATATGAACTGCAACTTTATTATTGGGTGAAGCTGATTCGCGGCTTCGAAGAGCGCGTTTCGCGGCTTCACCGGCAGAACAAGATTCTTGGCGGCGTCTATTCGGGCGCCGGCCAGGAGGCGATCGTCGCCGGCATTTGCGCCCCGTTGCAGGACGGCGACCTTGTCGCGCCGCTCCATCGGGACCTCGGTGTCTTCCTCATGCGCGGCGTCGACCCCGGTCGCCTGATGGCGCAATTGATGGGCAAGGAGACCGGACTCTCGCGCGGCAAAGATTCATTTCTGCACGGCGGCGATCTCGAGCATGGGGTCTTCGGTTCGACCTCGATGCTGGGTTCGTCGCTGCCGGTCGCGGTCGGCGCGGCGCTCAAGTACAAGATCAAGAAGGAAAAACACGTCGCGGTGTCGTTCTTTGGCGAAGGCGCGGCCTCGCGCGGCGACGTGCACGAAGCGATGAACTTTGCCGGCGTGCACAAGCTGCCGGTCGTCTTCGTTTGCGAAAACAACCGCTACGCCTACTCGACGCCGCTGGAGAAGCAGATGGCGATCGAAGACGTGGCCTCGCGCGCCTCGGCCTATGGCTTCAAGGGCCACGTGGTTTCCGGCAACGATTTGCTGGCCGTGGTCGAGATGAGCGAGCGCGTAATGCATCGTACGCGCGAGGGCGGTGGCCCGGCGCTCATCGAATGCAAGACGTACCGCTACCGCGGCCATAGCGAGCATGATCCCGCGTTGTATCGCGACAAAGAAGAACTGGTGGAATGGGAAAGCCGCGACCCGATTCCACGCTACGAGTTCTTTTTGGAGAAAAAGGGCCACGACCTTAAACGCATCCGCGAAGAGGTGGACGAGCGCGTTCGCACGGTAGTCCAGGGCGCGGTCGATTTCGCCGAGCAGAGCGCGATGCCCAAGGCGGAAGAAGCACTCGAGGACCTGTACGCGCCGTCCGGCCCTTTCTCCTCCACTTCGACTACCAATAGCGGCGGAAACCATCGCGGGTCCTGATCACCGCGCGCAGAATACCGCGCAGACTACCGACTGACGAACCTCAACCGCGGGAGCACGCCTCGACTGCTGGAGCACGATGGAAGCCACCTATTTGAAAGCGATTAACCAGGCGCTGCACGAAGAGATGCGGCGCGACGACAATGTCTTCGTGATGGGCGAGGACGTCGGCGAATTGGGCGGCGCGTTCAAGGTCACCGAGGGGTTGCTCGACGCCTTCGGCGAAGACCGCGTAATCGACACTCCCATCTCGGAGGCGCTGATCGTGGGCGCCGGAATCGGCGCGGCGATGATGGGGATGCGTCCGGTGCTGGAGATGCAGTTCGGCGATTTCATCTCGTGCGCCTTCGACCAGATCGTCAACACCGCGGCTACGCTGCGTTACCGCCACGGCGGCAAAGCCTCGTGCCCGCTGGTGCTGCGAGCCCCCTCGGGCGCGGGCGTGCATGGCGCGCTCTTCCATTCGCAAAACCCGGAGGCGTGGTTCACCCGCGTTCCCGGACTCAAGGTGGTCGCGCCGGCGACCGCGTACGACGCCAAGGGCTTGCTGAAAAGCGCGGTGCGCGACGACAATCCGGTGATCTATTTCGAGCACAAGCGTCTTTATCGAAGCGTCAAGGAAGACCTGCCCGAGGGCGACTTCACCGTGCCGATCGGGCCGGCCGAGGTGCGGCTGGAAGGCCGCGACCTTTCGATCATCACTTACGGCGGAACGATGCATCAGTCGCTCGACGCGGCGCGAATCGTCGAAAAGGAAGACGGACTCAAGGTCGAAGTGCTCGATCTCCGCACCTTGCTGCCGCTGGACCGCGAGGCGATCCTGGCGACCGCGCGCAAAACCGGCAAGGTGCTGATCGCGCACGAAGACCGGCTGACCGGTGGTATCGGCGGCGAAGTCGCGGCGATAATCGCCGAGTATGCCTTCGATTATCTCGACGGGCCCATAAGGCGCGTCGCCGCGCTCGATACGCACGTCGCGTTCAGTCCCCCGCTGGAGGAAGCCATCCTTCCCAACACCAACAAGATCGTCGAGGCGATCCGCGAGCTCGCGGCGTACTAGGGGCAGGCCGGCATGTCGATTGAAGTAACGATGCCGCAAATGGGCGAAAGCGTGGTAGAGGGAACCGTTACCCGGTGGCTGGTCAAGGAAGGCGACCGCGTCAAGGAAGACCAGCCGCTCTGCGAGATCTCGACCGACAAAGTCGATACCGAAATTCCGTCGCCGGGGACCGGCGTGATCGCGAAGCTCATCGCTGCCGAGGGCGAGACGCTGCCGATAGGCGCGCCGCTGGCGGTAATCGAAGCGGCTGGAGCCGCGGCGGGCGCGCCTGCCGCCGCCGCTGCGGGGATGCGGGCGCAGCCGAAGGCTGCGCCCGCATCCCCACCCGCGCCGGCCAAGCCGGCTGCTGCGGGCGCGCCGCCCGCGGCGCGCCCGCAGCAGCCGACGTTGCGCGCCGTGCGCATCGAGCCGAGGCCGCAACAGGCGGCCACGGCCAGCGCCGCGGCCCAGGCCGCGGCGGGCGGTGCGAGCGCATCGGTTGCCAACGGTAATAGCGGCGGAGCGGCCACGGCGGCGGCCGGCTCGGCCGCCGCCGTGGCCGCTCCGCCGCGTCCCGCGCATGCGGCAGGCGGCGATATTGGCGCTGCCAGTGCGCATCGCCGGTACTCTCCGGTGGTGATGCGCATGGCGGAGGAACAGGGAATCGATCTCACGCGGGTGCCCGGTACTGGAATTGGCGGACGGGTCAGTAAGCGTGACGTGCTCGCCTATCTGGACGCGCTACACGCGGGACAGGTGCGGCCGCCGGCCGCGCCTGGCGCTACGGCTGGCGGAGCCAACGGACAGGAAGCGGCGCAAGCGCCGCGCCGGCGGCCGCCCAGCAGCCGGCGCCGGTTGCGCCGCGTCCTGGCGCGGCGCCGGTGGGATTGCCCGCAGGGACGGGCTATCGGCCGCCGGTCTACGAGCCGCGAGAGGGCGACGTAGTCGAACAGTTTACCAGGCGGCGCAAGCTCATCGCCGAGCACATGGTCTATTCCAAGACCCATTCGCCGCACGTAGGCACGCTTGCCGAAGTCGATCTGACGCGTGTGATGCGTCTGCGCAACCAGCATAAGAATGCCTTCGCCGCGCAGGAGGGCTTCGCGCTGACGCTGCTGCCCTTGGCGGCTGCCGCGACGGTGCGCGCTCTCAAGGAGTTTCCGCGCATGAACGCCTCGGTGGTTGGCGACTCTTTGATCGTGCGCCACCAGATAAATCTTGGCATCGCGATGGATACCGAAGAGGGACTGCTGGTGCCAGTGATCAAGGCCGCCGAGGGGATGTCGGTGGTGGGGTTGGCGCGCGAGATCGAGCGGCTGCGGCGCAAGATCGCCGAGAAAAAGATCGTTGCCGACGATCTGGCGGGCGGAAGCTTCACCCTGACCAATCCGGGACGCGAGGGAAATCTGTTTGGCTTCGCGATCATCAATCAGCCGCAGGTCGGGATTTTGCGGATGGGCGAGATCAAGAAGCGGGCGATGGTAGTCGAGACCGACGGCGAGGACGCGATCGCGATCCGCACGATGATGTACCTGGCGCTCTCCTACGACCATCGCGTAATCGACGGCGTGCTCGGCAATCGCTTTCTCTACCGCGCCGCCCGCATCCTCGAGGAAGCTGACTTCGAGTTATAGTTCGTTAACCGCCGGGTGTTTTGGATGGGCGCGTATCCAATAAGCCCTCCCCAACCGCCGTCAGCTAGCGGTGGCCATCACCTCCGTGACCACCACCACCCGGGCCGGCATGCGCAACTGGGCCGCCAATATGGCCGGCGGAACGAGCGGCCGGTGGAGCATGGTAAAAGCTCTGACTGTGACCGACGGCGTGATGTTCCTCCCAGGCGTGATGGACGGCGAAATTCGGCGCGTAACCACGCGCATACACTGGAATACCGTAGGAGTAGGGCGAGTAGCCGTAGTCCGGATAGCCGTAGGTGGGTCCGTAGCCGGGACCTACGCATCCGCCCAGACCACACAGCAAAATCACTATCAAAATAATTTGGATTGAGCGCAGCACGCTAAATGGCCCTCCGGTAACAGCCGTTTCGCGATATGCTCCCGGTCAAGGAACACCCCAGGCGGGCTTGCCGTCCGGATGATAAAAGGCGAGGCCTGGAGTTTCAGCCGCGGGAACATCAAGACTGGTTCGCAATTTGCCGCTTGGATCGTAGAGCCCCAGGCCTGGTGTCCCTAGCGGTCCAAGCGCGAGTGTCGCTCGCATCCTGCCGCTCTGATCATAGAGGTCAAGACCCGGCGAACCATTGGCCGCGAGATCAATAGTGACTCGCGTTTGGCCTTTAGCATCGTTCAGGTTGATCCCGACCGTCCCATTATCACCGATACCCATCGAGCCTCTTACGACGCCGTCGCCGCCGCGCAGCACAAATTGTTCTGCTTCCAGACTTCGCACGGGCGTGGTCTGACCCATCAGCAGCGCCGCGCTTGTCAACAGCATCAGCGCTCCCGAAACCAGCCGCAGCCGCCGATTGGTGCGCCGGAGGCCGGCCTGGTTATGCTCCAGCCGCGTAATCCGTTCGATCAATTCGCCGCTAGTTTGTTCCATGTGACCTTTCCCATCAGGTTATTGAAATTCTTCCGCAAAGTGGGAAACTTCGACCGATAATGACGGATGACGAGACTCCGTCAGAGAATGCAAGCAAAGGTTGAACCAGGATTTGCGTTTCTCTCCTTCATCTGAGCATACGGATAGTGCAGACTCGACCGGCCGAATAAGCGGTACGAAAATCAGCGCTATCGAGTTTCGGCCTCCTCCGGCAGACGTTGTCGGGGGTTCGAAAAAACATGGAGCCAATTGAATGCGTCACGTTAAATTCGGACTATTCTCGGTGACTGGCGATTACGCGCAAGCCCTGCGGACGGCGAAACGCGCCGATACCGAAGGGTTTGATGCCATGTTGCTCAACGATCATTTTTTCTCGCCATTCAGGCCCGCCAATGAGCCTCAACTGGAGTGTTTTACGACACTAAGCGCGATTGCGGCCGTGACGACCAAAATCCGCGTGGGTTCTTTGGTCGCGGCGGTGGCATTTCGTTCCCCGCCGCTGCTCGCCAAGATCGCCTCGACGTTGGACCACGTGAGCAATGGCCGGGTGATACTGGGGTTGGGTTCCGGCTGGGAGCGCTCGGAATACGACGCCCACAACTATCCGTACCCGTCCAATTCCGAGCGCCTCGATCAGCTCGCCGACGCGATCAAGCTGATCAAAGCGATGTGGACCCAGGAGGAGCCGACCTATCACGGGACTTATTTTTCGATCGACAAGGCCTATAACAATCCGCGGCCGCTACAGAAGCCGCATCCGCCGATCATGCTGGGCGGATCCGGAAGCAAGCTGCTCAAGATAGCGGCGGTCGAGGCCGATATCCTGAATTTGATACCGCCCATATTCAACGGCAAGGATCTGATTAACGATCCCGCCGCGGCCGTGAGGTTCGACAAGGCCGAACTCAAACGGCGGATCGGACGGTTGCACGCACTTGCGAAAGAGGCCGGGCGCGATCCGAATGATATCGAGATCAGCGGGTTGATTCTCGTTAATCTTGCAAAGGACAAGACACGGGCCGATGCGAACGTGCGGGAGATCGCCAAAAAATGGGGTTTCCCCGACGAGGAAGCGACGCGCCTCGCCCCTTCGATCCTTGCGGGAACTCCGGATGAGGTGAAGCGCGAAATCCGATCACGGGTCGAAGAAACGGGGATGACCTATTTCGCGGTGCTCCCGGACTCGGAAGAATCTCATGGACTCCTGGTAAAGGAAGTGATGCCCGAGTTTTCTCACTGAGGTCGGTGCGCCGGTCTGGAGCGGGACGTCAGAGGCATCTCCAGCTCGATGCCTCGAACACGTTGCTGCCGACCAGATGCGCCGTCTCGGGAAACGCACACAGCGGCATCGAGCGATCGATGAAGGTCGCGGGGTCGTTGTCGTAATAGTGTACCGCGAGGATCGAGTCCGGCGCCTTGTGATTCGTGACCCAGTTGTCGAGGGGATCAAGCATGTCGAAGACGTTTGGTCCGGGCCCGCCACTGCAGTGATGCATCCCCGGCACCATGAACAGCCGCGCGAACCTTCGCACCTCGGCCGCGTCGCCGGCGAAGATGTTGTCGATCAGTTGAGTGCGGTAGAACCTGACGGTTTCCAGCGGCGTTACCGCCGGGTCGCTCCAGCCGTGGTAGATG
Source organism: uncultured delta proteobacterium (assembly GCA_963755905.1). Lineage (GTDB taxonomy): Bacteria > Desulfobacterota > Binatia > Binatales > Binataceae > JAKAVN01. Next base: position 195,838 of record CAVWLM010000001.1, on the reverse strand, counting down.
ATCAGTTTGCCGCCCAGCTTATTGAATGTGCGAAGCGCCTTGGCTTCGTCTCCGGGGCTCCCGCCCACCGTGTAAATTTTCAGGAAGTTGGCGAGGTCGATGTTGACGTCGAAAGCGAGCGAGTTGTAAGTCGCGCTGCCGGCGTAGAAATACTTCAGTAACTGATCCTGGAACGACCATTGGAGCGGCGAAATCAGTAGCGATCCGCCCCATGGTTCGCCGTTGATCGGCACCGGTATCGTCGCTGGAAGCAGGCCGGTAATCCAGACGCCCCAACCTGACGCGTCGGTCAGGTTATCGAGCTCCTCGCCGGGATCGCTCTGGGTATATCCGGGATAGATCCGGACGCCCTTGTTGGTGACCAGGCCCTTATAGATTGCTCTGAGCGCTTGCACCTGGCCTTGACTGAGACAGGTCGGATCCGTATCGGGAGTGGAGTCCCGAGCGGGACATTGCAAGGTCGCCGGATCGAAAGCGCATACGCGCGGGTCCTGGATTAACCCGTCGACTACGCCATCCTTTCCGTCGCATTCGTCCAACACCGCCTGATCGACCATCTGCAGCTTGTCAGCCGGGATCCAGGAATTCCTGGTTTTGAGCAGTGCCTGATAGTTCCAGTTGAAGCCCGGGATGAGGTCTCCGATGGCGGGGTCGCCGGCGACGATCCCGTTGAAGTCGGCGGGATACTGCTCAGCCTCGACCATCGCTTCGCGTCCGCCGTCCGAGCATCCGCCGAAATAATTCTCGGTCGGAGCCGTGCCGGCATAGTACGCCTTGGTCAGGGCCTCACTCGCCTGCGCCGTGAAGTGGACGCCACGGTAGCCGTAGTCATACTGTGCGAGTTGATCGTTAAGCGCCCAACTGGCGTCCAACGAGGAGTCGGACTGATGTCCGGTGTCGGTGGCGGCGGTCGCGTAGGGAAACCCGGTGGTCACGTCGGCCTGGATGCTGCCCGCGAAGCCGTCGTTGCCGAGGAATAGAAACTTGCCGTTCCACACCGCTGGGTCGGGTAGCGCCAACTGGAAATTCACGTTGTTGGGCGAACCGGTGGCTCCGGCAAGCGAATCCACGTAGTGGCCGATCACGTTGCAATACGCCGGCAGCGTGTCCACTGCCGCGACGGGCGCGGCCGTGTCGATAAATGTGTTAGAGGGCGCGACCGCCGCCAGCGCGGCCTGGTCGCATGTTATAGGCGTTATGATCGCCAACGCCGGCCGCGCGATCGCGAGCCCACCGGCGAGCGCCAACCCGAGAGCAATCGATCTCACTCGTCCCGTACGCGTTTGCATGGTGCGTTTCCTAGCAGGATGGTGCACTCGCGAACAGTGCGCATTGCGCGATACGTTGCCAGCAGCGGCGCTTTAGTCGATTATTCGACAGGTATTCTCGAAGCCCGTCAGCGCGGGGAGTCGTCGAACGGGGCAGGGCGGAGGCCTCTGGCGGATGAGCGAGCATAAGAATCCGGCACGGCAATCTCAATCCGAGCAGCGCGGTCGCACCCCGGACCCTGCCGCGCCGGAGCGTTTGACGACGGCTGAAAAGTCGCTGATTCGGCGTTTCACCGAGGTCCTGCGCTTTGCCGACTTCGTGGCGCTGCTGATGGTGGCCGCTACCGCGTTCAGCGCGTACGCGGCGTGGCGCACGGCCCAAGTGACCTCGCATATCTTCGCGCTCGAGGAGCGCCCGTTCCTCGGTGTTGAACGCATCACCTTCGAGCAGGGCGACACGCCCAATCCGCGGGCCGTGATCGAATATCGGAACTACGGCAAAATTCCGGCGAGCGGCGCGATCATCACCGTGGTCGCGCTCGCGGACGGCAAGCGCGTCGCCGCCTCGCCCAACGAGATGTCTTCGGTTTCGGCGGGCGTGCTCTCGCCGGGGGTGCCGCATTTTTTCTATTCGTATCTTCCGGTCGACACTTACAAACGCATCGTTGCCGGCGAATTGAGCCTGATGCTCCATGTGCGCGCGGAATACCAGGGGCCGGGCCGGGAGGAGTTCTGCTACACCGAGCGCGTGGTTTTCGATTATCGTTCGGCGGATTTCAGACCGGTCGGTGGGACCGATCGCTGCCGTCAATCGGATATCTACTGACGACGCGCGAGACGATTTGCGCGCGGCGGGGCTATCTGGCAATTTTCAATTCGGGTGAGCACGATGCGCTGTCCGATTTGCAAAAGGCCCGCCGATTCGACCCCTGCCAACCGCTTCCGGCCGTTCTGCTCCGAGCGATGTCAAATGGTGGACCTCGGCACGTGGGCGGGCGAGGGTTACCGCGTGCCCGGCGCAGTGGTCGAGGACCGCGAGCACCCGGACGACCGTAAGAAGAAACTCCTCAATTGATCCGCCGCCGTCACAGGGTTGCCGAATCCCGCAAGCCGCGTTCGCTTCAAACCGATGGCTGAGCATGATCCTTTGCCGCCGCCCCGGATTCATCCGAGCGCCGTGGTCGGCCCCGAGGTCGAGCTTGCGCCGGGAGTCGAGATCGGAGCATTTTGCCTGCTCGACGGCGCGATCCGTGTGGGCGCGCGCACCCGGCTCATCGGCCACGTCACCATCCTCGGCCAGGTCGAGTTGGGCGAGGCCAACGTGCTCCATCCCAACGCGGTCATCGGCGGCGAACCCCAGGACCTCTCTTATAGCGGAGGCCCGCGCCGTGTCCGCATCGGTTCCCGCAACGTTTTTCGTGAAGGCGTGACGGTACATCGCGGTAGCGAGTGTGGCGATGTCACGATCGTTGGCGACGACAATTTCCTGATGCAAAACGCGCACGTCGCGCATGATTGCCGAGTCGGCAACGCGGCCATCATAGCGGGCGGCGCGCTGCTCGCGGGATGGGTCGAGGTCGGCGACCGCGCGCTCGTTTCGGGCAACTGCGTGGTGCATCAGTTCGTCAGGATCGGGCGTCTGGCGATGATGCGCGGGATGAGCCGCACCAGCCGGGATATTCCGCCCTTTTGCATCGCCGACCTGACGCATACGCTGCGCGGAATAAATATCGTGGGACTGAAGCGCGCTGGTATCAACGCAAGCTCGATAGCCGCGCTGCGCCGCGCCTTCAAGACGTTGTTCGGAGGACGGCGCAATCTCAGGCTTGCGATCGAAGACCTGATCGCCGCGGGAGCGATGACGCCGGAAGTAGCCGAGATGGTCGAGTTCGTGCGCGCGTCGCGCCGCGGAGTGGCTTTCGGCCCGCACGCCGCCGGCGAACCCGGCGAATCCCCGAACTCCGACGACCAGGCGGAGTAGAGGCGCAAGGATTCCAGCAGCGGAGAGGTTTTTGGCGATGGCGGAAATCGGATTGTTCGAGGCGATGTACTCAGCGCGAGCGATGCGAAGGTTCAAGCCCGACCCGGTACCCGAAGAAGTGCTCGCAAAAATTCTCGACGCCGCGATTCGCGCTCCCTCGGCGGGCAACGCGCAAAACTGGGCGTTCGTCGTGGTGCGCGACCCGGAGCGGCGACGGCGGCTTGGCGCGATCTATCGCAAGGCCGCCGACATCGTCGGCGCGATCTACGCGGCGCGTGGACGCCCGCCTCACATGAGCGAAGAGCAATATCGCCGTCTCATGTCGTCCGGATCTTACCTGTGGGACCACCTCGCCGAGGCGCCGGTGTTGCTGGTCGCCTGCTTGCGGCGCGAGACTTTGCCGCCGGCCGCCGCGCTGCCGCCCGCCGTACAGGAGCAGCTCCAGGATGAGCGCGAGTACGTCATGCGGCGCGCGGGCGCCAGTATCTATCCCGCTGTGCAAAATATCATCCTGGCCTGCCGCGCCCTTGGCCTGGGCACGCTGATCACGACCAACCACATGCTCTACGAGGATGAGGTCAGAGCGGTGCTGGAAATTCCGGATGAGATGCGGACGTACGCGCTGATGCCGATCGGCTATCCGCAGGACAAATTTGGCCCGGTCAAGCGACGGCCGCTGAGCGAGGTCGTCCACCTCGACCGATGGAGCATTGCCTGGCCTGGCTAGCCTCCGGCCGCGGCACTATAGCCAAAACGTCGCAATCACCCCGATATGGTCCGAAGGCCATAGCCACGTGCCGTCGCTTTCCTGATGAGGCCGGTCGGCGAACAGGCCAACTTCCATCACCTCAAGAGCGCGTCCGTCCGCCGGACGCATCATCAGGTAGTCGATACGCTGATTGTGGGTTCCGTGCTCGGCGGTCAGATCGATATCGTCGCTGTCGTTGGTATAACCGGGGCCGCTGCCGAACGCTTCGTGCAAATCGATGAAGCCGGCGCGCTTGAGGCTTGCGATAGTCTCCGAGCCGGCAACGTCGTTGAAGTCGCCCGCCAGGATTACGGTGGTTTCCGCGCCCGCGTCCGCGACCGCCCATTCGGCTATCTCACGCGCCTGCATCGTGCGGACGGGCACTCCGTCGAGGCATTCCGGCCGGTCTGTCAGATGCGATACACAGACGTCGACCCTGGCGCCGTTCTCCATCCGAAAGCGCCGGCGCATCGCGACCCGGTCGTCCGGCAGGCGGTAGCGATGCCCGGCGACCTCGGTTGCCATCTCGACCTGCGCGCGATACTTGAGCGACTCGACTGGTCCGTCAGCCTCAAGCCGGCTTAAGATCGCGACGCCTTCGTCGAAGGAGAACTCGCCCTCGCCAAGACCGTCGGCCGCGAGATAGTCGAGCCGGTAAACCTCGTCGCCGCAGAGCCGGTTGACGCGATCGCAGAGTTTCGCCCCGATATCGCCTGGCGCAGTCGCGCGCAGCACCTCCTGAAGCGCGGCCACGTGCGGCCGGCGCGCGGCGATTGCTTTGGCAATAAGCTCGCAGCGGCGCTGCAGGTGCCGATACATCGGGAGGTCGTGGAAGATGTTCAATGTAAGTATCGTGCACTCCGCGCGGCCCATCGGCCTACTCCTCACGCGAACTTATACCGGGACGCTGCGTTGTCGCAGAGGACGAACGCTTGCTTGAAACGGCCCCGCTCGGCCACAATTGCACCGGTTCGGGGCAATCCGAGCGTCGCCCGCACCCTCTGTCGCTCGACCCGCTCAGCGGATATCCTTGCGCGACAGCGCGGCGTTGGCGATAGTTTTTTTCGGCAGCAGTTTAGCAGCGGTATTGGACTGACGGATAAGAGAACTCGATGCCCTCGAAGTTGCGGTTTGTGGTCGGGGCGGGCCTCATCGTGCTCGCCATCGGCTACCTTATCACTACGGCCGTTCGCAATACGTCCGAGTACTATCTCACGGTCAACGAGGTCGGCGCCCGCGAGGCCCAACTCAGCGGCCAGATGTTGCGGGTGGCCGGACGAGTGAAAGCAGGGACGATTAGCTGGGACCCCGCGACGCTGACGCTCGGCTTCGCGATGGTCTCGCCGCCCGATCCCGCCAATCCCGATGGCTCGGCGGTCAAAACAGTCGCCGCCGCCGAACCGGCTGAATTTCGCGTGGTCGCGCGCGGCGAGCCCAAACCGGACATGTTCGCGGCAGGACGCGACGTGATCGTCGAGGGGCGGCTTGCCGCCGACGGCACTATCGAGGCTCGCCAGGTGCTCACGTCCTGTCCCTCGAAGTACGTTCCCAAGCAGGCCAAGTGAGAATGGATGTGAAAGTGAAGGTGAAATGCCACTCATAGGTCAGCTCGCCCTGGCGCTTGCGCTTGTGGTCGCGGTTTACTCGATCGGCGCCAATTTCCTTGGCATCCGCCGTAATTCGCCCGACCTGCTGCTCAGCGCCCGCCATGCGCTATGGGCGATGTGCGCGATGGTGACGGTGGCGGTCGCCGCGCTATGGACGGGTCTTCTCACCAGCGACTTCTCGCTGGAGTACGTCGCGTCGTATTCCAGCGTTACACTTCCGATCCAGTACAAAATCGCGGCGCTATGGGGCGGACAGCAGGGCTCGCTACTGTTCTGGACCTGGCTGCTCTCGATTTTCACGTCGATTGCGATTTTTCAGAACCGACGGCGCAATCCTGAGATTATGCCCTGGGCGCTTATCGTGCTGGCCGGAGTCGCGATCTTCTTTCTGGGGATGCTGAATTTCGTCACGCGCCCCTTCGATCTGCTGGCGGCCGTGCCGCCCGACGGCTCGGATCTCAACCCGCTGTTGCAGAACTACTGGATGGCGATCCATCCGCCGTCGCTCTATACCGGCTATGTCAGCGCCGCGGTTCCGTTCGCGTTTGCCTGCGGGGCGCTGATCACACGCAAGCTCGACGACGGATGGATCCGCACCACGCGGCGCTGGGCGATCTTCTCGTGGTTTTTCCTGACGCTCGGCAACCTGTTCGGCGCGCGCTGGGCGTACGAAGTGCTGGGCTGGGGCGGCTACTGGGCGTGGGACCCGGTCGAGAACGCCGCCTTCATGCCGTGGCTGGTGATGACGGCGTACCTGCACTCGGTGATGATTCAAGAGCGCAAGGATATGCTGAAGGTCTGGAACCTCGCGCTCATCGGGCTGGCTTTCATGCTCACGCTGTTCGGCACTTTTCTCACGCGCAGCGGCGTGATTTCCTCGGTTCACTCGTTTACGCAATCGGGCCTCGGGCCGTATTTCCTGACTTTTCTCATTCTGGTCGTTGTCGGCTACACGGCGCTATTGATCAGCCGGGTCAACGATTTGAAAAGTCCCGCCGAATTCGAGTCCTATCTCTCGCGCGAAGCCGCGTTTCTGTTCAACAACCTGATGCTGGTCGGAATCGCGTTCGCGGTTTTCTGGGGCACGGTCTTTCCGGTGATCTCGGAGGCGGTGCGCGGAGTCAAGATAACCGTCGGTCCGCCGTTCTTCGACAAGGTCAACGGTCCGCTCGCGCTCGGCCTGATTTTTCTGATGGGTGTGGGCCCGCTGATTGCGTGGCGGCGCACCTCGCCGCAGACGCTGCTGCGGACTTTCCTCGCCCCGATAACGATGGGCGTCGGCGCGGGCATCGCCGTCTTCGCGATGGGATTGCGGCAATGGTACGTGCTGACCGCGCTTTCGCTGGCGGCGTTCGCGCTCGGTACCGTTTTGGTCGAGTTTCGCCGCGGCGTGAGCGCACGGCGTCATCTGGTGCATGAAACCCCGGCGCGCGCGCTCGTCAACCTGGTCGCCAAAAACAATCGCCGCTATGGCGGCTATGTCATCCATCTAGGCGTGGTCTTCGCGTTTATCGGAATCGTTTCCTCGTCGTTCTTCAGGACCGAAGTTAAACGCAGTGTGCGCGCGGGCCAGAGTTTCAGTATCGGCGCGTACGACATCACCTATCTTGGACTGAAAGGCGTGGAGACGGCGCATCTCGAAGACCTGAGCGCGCGCCTCGTCGTGTACAGCGGCGGACGCCAGATCGCCACGATGGCGCCCGCCAAGCTCTTCTACAAACGTCCGCAACAGCCCGCCACGCGCGTGGCGATTCGTTCCACGCCGCTCGCCGACCTCTACATCGTGCTGGCGGGCGTCGACGACCAGAGCGGACTTGCCACCTTCGAGGTTTTCCTCACGCCGCTGGTTTTCTGGCTATGGGCGGGCGGCCTGATGATGGCGATCGGCACGGTGATCGTGATGTGGCCCAACGTACGCGAACGCGCCGCTTTGGCGGTGGCGCTCGGCCGCGATGAAGCGCTCGGCGCCGAGCCAGTGCCCGGAGGCGACTGAGCCGATGGCCGTCGCAAAGAGATTCACCGGCCCGGCGCTGGCCGCGGCTGCTGCAATACTGACGCTGACGATCGTGACGACGATCTCGATGCGCTCGGCCCGCGCGGCCGCCTCCAACAACCAGGAGATCGCGGAAGGGCTCACCTGCCAGTGCGGATGCGGTCTGACGGTCGCCAACTGCAACCATCCCAATTGCAGCTTCTCGGTGCCGATGCGCGAGCATATCGACACGATGCTCGCGCATGGGATGGGCCGCGCCGAGATAATCGCATACTTCCGCAAGCAATACGGCGAAAAGATTCTTTCCGCGCCCACGACCCAGGGCTTCAACCTGCTTGCCTGGACGATGCCGTTCGTGGCGCTGGTGCTAGGCGGCGGTCTGGTCGTCCTGATGATGGGACGCTGGCGCGGCGGAGCATCCTCGGCTTCGCAACCCTCGAATGATTCAGGCTCGCGTAATTCTGGCAATTCCAACACGCCCGGCAGCACCGATAAGTCCGAAAAATTCGATCCCGCGCTCCGCGAGCGTCTGGAACGCGAACTGCGGGAGCGTCGCTGAGCCGTGCTATATCTCGCCGCTGTGCTGATCGTCGCAAGTGTGGCGTTATTCGTCGCGGCCCCCCTGGGCGGCGGCCTGCTGGCGGCCCGGCGCGCCGGACGGGACGCAGCCGAGGCCGAGCGGTGCGAGCATGAGCGGGCGCTCGCGATGCAGGGGCTGCGCGAACTCGAATTCGATCGCGAGATGGGCAAGCTTTCCGAGGCGGACTATGCGGCTTTGCGCGAAGGCCTGATGTCGCGGGCGCTCGGCGCGAGCGTCGCGCTCGAACGCCTGCGCGCGGCGGCCGCGCCCGCGCCGGAAACAGCCGCCGTGCGTCCGCGGCTGGTCAAGTCTCAGGCGGCGCCTGCGAGCGTGCTCGCCGCGGCCGCGCGCGTCCGGTTTTGCCCGCAATGCGGCGTTGAAACCACGGCGGGAAAATTCTGCAGCGAATGCGGCGCGCCGCTTTCGGTGTCGGCGCGCGCCGCGGCGCGGGCCGAGCGATGACGGCGGCGCTTATCGAGACACGCGTGCTGGGCAAAAGTTTCGGTCCGACGCCGATCCTGCGCGATGTGAACCTCAGCGTCGAAGCGGGTCACGGCGCGGCCGTGGTGGGCGCCAACGGCGCGGGGAAATCGACCCTCATCCGGCTGCTCGCCGGCCTTTCCGCGCCGAGCCTTGGCGCCGCGATGCTCTTCGGAGAGCCGGCACGTTCGCTCAGGCCTGAGCTGCGACGCCGCGTCGGCCTGCTGAGCCATCAGAGCTTTCTCTATCCCAACCTGACCGCGCGTGAAAATCTGGAGTTCTACGCGACGCTCTATGGCGTCGATGACGCGCGGGCGACCGCGATCGAATGGCTGGAGCGAGTCGCGCTCGGCGCCGTTGCCGATTCGCGGGTGCACGGGTTTTCGCGCGGGATGGAGCAACGGCTGGCGCTTGCGCGCGCGATGCTCGTGCGGCCCGACGTGCTGATGCTTGACGAACCGTTCGCGGCGCTCGACGCCGATGGCGCGGCGCTGGCGACGGAACTGGTGCGCGACGCCATGGATCGCGGATGCGCCGTGCTGGCGAGCGCGCATTCGGCAAGCGCGCTCGCGGAACTGGGCTTCGCAATCCTGACGCTCAGCCGTGGCAGGTTGGTGCGTGCTGAGCCGTCCACGACGCGAAGCGCGGCGCGCCCGCCGCTCGCGCGGCAGCAGGTCTCGTGAGAGTTTCGAGATTCGCGAGGTCATGATGAGCCCCTTCAGCGCCGTTTTGCGCAAGGACCTGCTGCTCGAAGTGCGCGGCGGTCAGAGCACTGTGGCGCTCGGCGCGCTCTCGCTGCTGGTGCTGGTGGTGTTGGTGTTCGCCTTCAACCCCGGCGGCGGCGAGCAGGGCGCCGAAGCGGCGGCCGGCGCGCTCTGGGTCGCGCTGGTGTTCTCGGGAATGCTGGGGGCGACGCGCGCGGTCAGCGCCGAGAACGAGAACGGCTGTATGCGGGCGCTCCTGATGAGCCCGCTCGATCGCGCCGCGCTCTATGCCGCGAAACTGGCCGCGGCCTTCATCTTCATGGGCATCGCGGAGGCCGCCTCGATCATCCTGATGGTGCTGTTCTTCAATCTCGAATTCGACGCTCGCGTGATGCGCCTGGTGCCCGCGGTGTTGCTCGGAGCGCTCGGCTTCGCTGCTCTGGCGACGTTGCTGGCCGCGATATCCTCGCGCCTGCGCGGAGGCGACCTCGTGCTGCCGCTGCTGGCGGTGCCGATGTTCGTGCCGGCGCTTATCGCCGGAGTGAAGGCGAGCGCGGCGGCGCTGGCCGGCGCGCCGCTGGCCGGGTCTGCGGTGTGGCTCAAAGTGCTGGTGGCCTTCGACGTGATGTTCGTCGCGGCCGGCTATCTGCTGTTCGAATATGTCGCGGGAGAGGAGTGAGGCGGCCGTTATCGTGATCATGCTCGGGACATTTTCAAAATGAGCGGGCGCGGAGTCAGGCTCGGACTCGGGCTCGTCGCCGGGGCGTTGATGCTTGTGGCGCTCTATATGGTCTTCGTCTATGTGCCGACCGAGGCCGACCAGGGGATCGTGCAGCGCATCTTCTACTTCCATGTGCCGTGCGCGTGGGTCGCCTTCGTCTCCTTCGCGCTGGTCGCGATCGCGGGAATCTTTTACCTGTGGCTCGGCCAACAGGTGTGGGATGATCTTGGCTATGCCGCGGCGGAGACCGGGATGGTCTTCTGCACGCTGGTGCTGGTGACGGGCTCGATCTGGGCCAAGCCTATCTGGGGTGCGTGGTGGACCTGGGACTCGCGCCTGACGACCACGCTAATCCTGTGGCTGCTGTATGGCGGCTACCTGATGTTGCGCGCGATGGCGGGTGATTCCGAGCAGGGCGCGCGCTTCGGCGCGGTGGTGGGGATCGTAGCCGCTATCGACGTGCCGATCGTGATAGTGTCGGTGCGGTTGTGGCGCACGATTCATCCGGCGGTGCTGGTCACCCGCCAGGGCGGCCATGGGCTCGAGGACCCGCGGATGGTTGCGACGCTGCTGGTCTCGCTCGCGGCGTTCACCGCGCTCTTCATCTGGCTTTTGTGTTTGCGGTTCGTGACGCTACGGATGCATACGCGACTGAACGCATTGACGCGTTCGTTGGCGCTCGCCGAGGCCGCCGCGCAGGATACGTGACGCCGGTCCTCGGATGAAAAACCGCGAGAGGGAAAATCGCCGCGCGAGAATTCGTAAATGGACAACCTGAGCTATCTGTTCGCCGCCTATGCGATAATTTTCGCGGTGATCTTCGGCTACGTCCTGTTCATCTGGCGCCGCCAGGTGGCGCTCGAGGCCGAGTTGCGCGCGATCGAGGCGCGGATGACCGCGCTCGACCAGGCCGTCGGCGCCGCCCGCGCCGTCGAGTCCCGCACAGCCTCCTGAGCATCGACGATACGCTTGCCCGGGTGAACGATCGTGCGCATCTTTGGATATATTATGCGCGATATAGTATGTGGCGGATTCCCCCTGCAAGTCGGGTCATCGGGGAAATTGCGTCGCTGGGAGTGATCGGCGCCTAGATGGAATTTCGCGACTACTACAAAACGCTGGGCGTCGAGCGCGGAGCTACGCAGGCCGAAATCAAATCGGCCTACCGCAAGCTCGCCCGCAAGCATCATCCCGACGTCAATCCCAACAACAAGGATGCGGAGACCCGGTTTAAGCAGATAAACGAGGCCTACCAGGTCCTTAGCGACGAGAGCAAACGCAAGAAGTACGATGAGCTCGGCGCGGACTGGGAGCGCGGTACCACCGAGGAAGAGATGCGGCGCCGCTATGGCTTTGGCGGCGCGCCTTCCGGTGGCGCCGGCGGCGGCGCGCTTATCATCCGGGCGAAGCGGGCGGCCCCGGCGGCGGCTTCAGCGATTTTTTCGAGCAATTCTTTGGCGGCCTGGGCGGTGGTTTTTCGGGCCGCGCCGCCGGCGGCCGGGGACCCCGCGGCTTTACCGGCTACGACGTGAACGAGGCGCCGCCGCGCGGACGCGATATCGACGCCGAGGTCGGAATCTCGCTGCGCGACGCGATGGGCGGCACCAAAATGCGGATCGAGCTCAACGCCGAAGACGGCTGCACAAACTGCGGCGGTACCGGCGTGGTCGCGCGCGAGGAGCGCCGCGGCAAAACCCGTATCGTCCGTGCCGCCGAGGCTTGCCCCGTATGCCATGGCACCGGCACGGTACCGGCCCGCCGCTCGCTCGAGGTGACGATTCCGGCGGGCGTGGTCGACGGCACGCGGATGCGGCTTAAGGGGCAGGGCGGCAAGGGCCCGCGCCCGGAACTCAACGGCGACCTCTTCCTCACCGTGCGCCTGAGGCCCGATCGCGTCTTCAACGTGAGCGGGCGCGATCTGCGATGCGATTTGCCGGTGTGGGACTACGAGGCGGCGTTGGGCGCGGAGATAACCGTTCCGACGCTCGACGGCCGGGTATCGCTGAAAATTCCGTCCGGCAGCCAGACCGGGCGGGTGATGCGTCTGCGTGGGCGCGGCTTGCCCGGCCGCGGCAAGGAGGCGGGGGGCGACCTCCTTTACGAACTCAAGGTGCTGGCCCCGACCGATATGACCGATGACGAGCGCAAGCTGATGCAGGAATTTGCCGAGCGCCGTCAGAAGCGCGCGGTACCCGACCCGCGCGCCGAATTGATGCGTGAGTAGCTCTATGGCGAGGCGTGTCAAGACCGTGCGGTTGCCAAAGGCCGCGCAGCCACGTCGCCAGGCCGGGCGCCGGAGTTCCGGCGGGACGGCGCTGGTCAGCCGCGACGCTTTTTGCGTGCTGAGCGGGGTGAGCGAGCGCGAGCTTACGATGTGGGAGCATGAAGCGTTGCTCGCACCCGAACGGGTGGTCGAGCTCGACGGGCGGCAAGAGCCGCTCTACGCGTCCGCGACGTTGCGGCGCGCCCGGCTGATCCGCACGCTCGCCGACGATCTCGAAGTAAACCTTCCGGGTATCGATATAATCCTCAACCTGCTCGACCGGATGCATCGCTGATCGCGCGCCGCTTCCGTTCGGCGCGTGATGGAGCGCCGATTGCGGCGCGGGAAAGGCCGTCGTACTGTTTAGGCTCCACGCGTGGCCCGCGTTCGGTACTTTCGTGCACGATGAACTCCACGGTTAAATCGGACCTGGTTGGTAAGATCGCGCGGGCGCTCGAACGGGCCCGGCTCGGCCAAGGGAAAGATGCGTCGATCCTGCTCGCGCTCTCGGGTGGGCCCGACTCGGTCGCGTTGCTGCACGCGCTGCGCACGCTCGCGCCGCGCTTCGGCTATCGCCTCGCGGCCGCCCATCTGAATCATCGTCTGCGCGGCGCGGAATCCGATCGCGACGAGACTTTCGTGCGCGAGTTATGTTCGACGCTGGGCGTCGAGCTCGTGGCCGAGCGGACCGATGACCTCGATCCCGCGGCATCCAACCTCGAGGAACGCTCGCGCGAAGTCCGTTATGCGTTTCTCGCCGCAGCGGCGGCCCGGCTGGGCGCCACGCATGTCGCGACCGCTCATCACGCCGACGATCAGGCCGAGACCGTGATGCTGCGGTTGCTGCGCGGCGCGGGCGCAGCCGGCTTGAGCGCGATGGCTGAGTCGGTAACGCCGGCGGCAGGCTCAACGACGATTCTGCGCCCGATGCTGAGCGTGTGGCGGCACGAGATCCTGCGCTACCTGGATTCGATCGGGGCGCGCTATGTGAGCGACAGCAGCAACGCGCATCAGGGTTTCTTACGCAACCGCGTACGCATGGAGCTGCTACCGGCGCTCGAGCGCGACTTCGCGCCCGGACTGCGCCGCCGTCTCGCCGCGCTTGCGATGGAGATGCGCGACCTGGACGACTATGTGGCCCGCGCGGCGCGCGCGAACTTGGCTCGCGGCTGGGCGGGAGCGTACCAGCCGGCGCGGATTCCTCCGGTCGCGAGGCCGCTCGCTTCGATCTCAATCCGGACGGCTTTGCGCTCAATCTGGACGGCTTTGCGGCATTGCATCCGGCGCTCGCCGCGGCGCTCCTGCGGGAGTTCCTCGCCTGTCGAATCGGGAGCCTCCGCCGGCTCACCCGCCGCCATATCGACGCTATGCATCAGCTATGTCTGAGTGAATCTCCCAGCGCCGCGCTCGATTTGCCCGGCGGATGGCGGGTCAAGCGCCGCTACGCCGCACTCTTGCTGGAACGCCGCGTGGCGGGGGCGAAGCGGTATCGCCAGATTGATGACCGGCCTCTCGCGGTCACCCCGAAGCGCTTTGACGTGCCCCTCGCGCGCGAAGGTCTGACGAGGGTGCCGCAGATGGATTTCGTTTTTCTTTCGCAGGTCGTGTCGGCGGACGCGGCGCCGATGCCGGCTGATCTTTACGAGGCCTGTTTCGACGCCGACCGCGCCGCCGCGGGACTGGCCGTCCGCACCTTTGTACCGGGCGACCGGATGTCTCCGCTCGGCATGGAAGGCTCGCGCAAGCTGCAGGACATCTTTGTGGATCATAAGCTTGAGCGGCCGCGCCGCCGGACCTATCCCGTGGTTACATTGGAAGGGCAGGCGGCATGGCTTCCCGGGCTGGCGCGTGGAAGAATCGCGCTGGTTACTAGAGAAACTATCCGGGTCCTGCGGTTACATGCGTTTGCGCAAGCTGTGCTCACATAAGCGGGCCGAGGTCCGTCGGCGCCAGTTAACAACGCGTTGCTTGCAAATGAAGCCACGTGGTACGCTTTAAATGAGAATGAACCAGTTTTCCCGTAGTATCGCGCTCTGGTTGGCACTCGGGCTGATGTTCCTGCTGCTGTTCAACATGTTCAGCCGCCAGCAGGTCAGAGAGCCCGAGGAGATTTTTTCCGACTTCCTGAATCAGGTCGAAAAGGGAGAGGTCTCCAAGGTCACCATCCAGGGCAGCACCATCCACGTCGTCGTCAACAACGAACATTACAAGACCTACGCGCCTGCGGACCCTGATCTGGTCAAGACGCTCCGCGCCAAGAACATCCAAATCGAGGCCAAGCCTGCCGACGGCGATCCCTGGTGGATGGTATTGCTGGTGCAGTGGTTCCCGATGCTGCTGCTGGTCGGGGTCTGGATTTTCTTCATGCGCCAGATGCAGATCGGCGGCGGCAAGGCGATGTCTTTCGGTAAGAGCCGCGCCAAGCTCCTGACCGAGAACACCCACAAAGTCACTTTTGCCGATGTCGCCGGTATCGACGAGGCCAAGGATGAACTGGAGGAGATAATCCAGTTCCTCAAGGACCCCAAACGCTTCACGCGCCTGGGCGGACGCATCCCCAAGGGTGTGCTGCTGGTCGGCCCTCCGGGTACCGGCAAGACACTCCTTGCTCGCGCGATCGCGGGCGAAGCCGGCGTGCCGTTCTTCTCTATTTCTGGGTCGGATTTCGTCGAGATGTTCGTTGGCGTCGGTGCGTCGCGAGTGCGCGATCTCTTCGTGCAGGGTAAGAAGCACGCGCCCTGTATAATTTTCATCGATGAAATCGACGCTGTCGGACGTCATCGCGGCGCCGGCCTCGGCGGCGGCCATGATGAGCGCGAACAGACGCTCAACCAGTTGCTGGTCGAGATGGACGGGTTCGAGGCCAACGAGGGAGTAATCCTCGTCGCGGCGACCAACCGTCCCGATGTGCTCGATCCCGCGTTGCTCCGGCCCGGCCGCTTCGATCGCCGGGTGGTGGTGCCGCGCCCGGACTTCAGGGGCCGCGAAGGGATCCTCAAGGTCCATACGCGCAAGGTGCCGCTCTCCGACGACGTCGATATAGGCAAGGTCGCACGCTCGACCCCGGGCTTCGCCGGCGCCGACCTCGAAAACCTCGTCAACGAGGCGGCTCTGTTAGCGGCAAGGCGCAACAAGGAAAAAGTCGAGATGACGGATTTCGAGCTCGCCAAGGACAAGGTCCTGATGGGAGCCGAACGCCGTTCGATGGTGATGTCGCTGCACGAGCGGCGCAACACCGCCTATCACGAGTCGGGCCACGCGCTGGTCGCGATGCTGCAGCCGGGCGCGGACCCGGTACACAAGGTGACGATCATTCCGCGTGGGATGGCGCTCGGCGTGACTCAGCAACTTCCGCTCGACGACCGCTATACGTATTCGCGCGACTACCTGATGACTCAGCTCGCGACGATGTTCGGCGGCAGGGTCGCGGAGGAACTGGTATTCAGCCAAACCACCACCGGCGCGGGCGACGATATCGAGAAGGCGACCGAGCTTGCGCGCAAGATGGTCTGCCAATGGGGCATGAGCGAGGAGTTGGGGCCCATGACCTTCGGGCGGCGCGAGGAACAGGTGTTTCTCGGCCGCGACATCGCGCATAACCGGGATTACTCCGAGCATACCGCGATCGAGATCGACCGCGAGGTGCGCCGGGTCGTCGATGCGGCCTTTCAGCGGGCACGCAAACTCCTGTCCGACAACCTCCCGCTGCTGCACGCGCTCTCCGATCGCCTGCTCGAAAAGGAAGTGCTCGACGGCGTGGAAGTCGCGGAAATGGTGAAGGCCTACCAGGAAGGGCGTCCTTTCCCGGCGAGCACTCCAGCCGCCTCGGGCGGATCCTCCAAGCCGGGTCAGACGCTCGCGCCGGAAAAGCCCAAGCCGGCCGGCGAGGAAGCTCCGGCGATGCCCGGACTTCCGCCCAAGCCCGTTCTCGCTTAAGCCGTTCTTTAGCCCGCCGAATTGCCCAATGCGATGCGTTCTGCCCAGGAGCGCAGCCGCATCGGTCATATGCGACCCACATCCCGTCCTCACGCAAGCGCCGCAGGTGTATCCTTTACCTTGAATCGAGTGGTGAGGGCTGTCGCGGCGGTAACGGTACGTCTCTTCTGTCATCCTGAGCGAAGCGAGTCCGCGAGCGCAGTCGAAGGATCAACGCGAAGCGATGGGTCTTCTTCGCCGGGTCTCAGGGGTTGGTTTAACTGATGGTGAAAATCCCGTAGTCGTGGATCACGCGCGGAGGACCGCGCGGGATCTTTAGACTCCGGCAGCCTCCGCTCAAGATGACCGAAGACTCATGACCGAAGAGACTCATGACCGAAGAGACTCATGACCGAAGAGACTCATGACCGAAGAGACTCATGACCGAAGAGACTCATGACCGAAGAGACTCATGACCATGACCGAACCAACTCGTATCTGAAAAAGTGGCCTTCGCTGCGAAGACGAAGGAGCGGATAATCAAAAATTGCCACGGCTTTCCCCGATGTCAGTTACGCAAGTCAGTTTGTTCCCCTTCCCATTTCTGATCGCGGGAGACGCCGGCTAATCGGGAATCGGGGATTGGCAGAGGATTCGAGCCTTGGAAGTAACGGCATATCGCCGCCGCCACGCGCTTCGTCTTGCGGACGGCCGGATCGTCCGCTTTCCAGCCGTGATGGGCGTGCTCAACGTCACGCCCGATTCATTCAGCGATGGCGGGCGATATTTCGATCCGGACCGCGCGGCCGAGCACGCGCTCGAGATGGAAGCGGCGGGCGCCGCGATAATCGATATCGGTGGAGAATCCACCCGTCCGCACGTGGCGCGCGAGGTTCCAGCGGACGTCGAAATCGAGCGTATCGCGCCAGTGCTGAAGCGCTTGCGGGAACGCCTTCGCGTGCCAATTTCGATCGACACACGCAAGGCCGCCGTCGCGCGCGTGGCGCTCGACGAGGGTGCGGCGATCGTCAATGACGTGAGCGCGTTCGTCGCCGACCCCGCGATGGCGCCGCTCGCCGCCGCCCGCAAATGCGCCGTGGTTCTGATGCACATGCGGGGCGGCGCCGCCGATCACATGAAATTCGCGCGCTATCGCGACGTGGTCAGCGAGGTCGAAGCCGCTTTGGCGTCGCGTGCCCGCGACGCAATCCGCGCCGGCGTGGCGCCCTCGCGGATCATTCTCGATCCGGGCCTGGGGTTCGCCAAGCGGCCGCGCCATAGCCTCGCGTTGCTCGGTGCCTTGCCGCGACTCTGTGCGCTGGGATATCCCATATTGGTAGGGGCGTCGCGCAAGGGTTTCGTGCGCGTCACGGCCGGGGCGGACGCGGCGGCGATCGAAGCGGCGACCACGGCGGTGAACGCGATCGCGATTGCGGCGGGGGTCGCGGTGGTGCGGGTGCATGAAGTTGGCCTGGCGGTGGCGGCAGTGAAGATGGCGGCGGCGATCAAATCCTCCAACGGCGAGGGCTAGGCCAACCCCGATGGAGCAATACTTCGGCCTGGTGCCCAAGCTGCGGTGGCAGGATGTGCTCGACATCCTGATCGTCGCGTACGTGATTTACCGGATCGCGCTGCTGATCCGCGGCACGCGCACGATGCAGATGGTGGTGGGCCTGCTGATCGTGGCCGGGGCTTTTGTGGGCTCGCAGCTTCTCGGCCTGTTCACGCTTAACTGGCTGCTCAACAACTTTCTCGGCTCGCTGTTCCTGATCCTGGTGGTGATCTTCCAGTCGGACATCCGGCGCGCGCTGACCCGGGTCGGCACCCCGAGCTTCCTCGCCGGCCACGCGACCGTGGCCAGTGTGGCGCAGGAGCTGGTCAACACGGCGGCGTGGCTTTCCGCGCGCCGGATCGGCGCGCTGATCGTGCTCGAGCAGGAGGTCGGACTGAACGACTTCGTCGAGACCGGCCGCATAATCGACGGACGGCTATCGCCTGAACTGCTCGAGACGATCTTCATGCGCGGATCGCCGCTGCACGACGGCGCGGTGATAGTGAAGGGCGAACACGTGCTCGCCGCCGCCTGCCTGTTGCCGTTGTCGAGCAATCCCAATGTGAATCTGTCGCTCGGCACGCGCCATCGCGCGGCGATCGGGGTCACCGAGGAAAGCGACGCGGCGGTTATCGTGGTCTCGGAAGAGGACGGGACGATCTCGCTCGCGCGGCATGGCGAATTGCAGCGCGGACTGAGCCCGGAGGACCTGCTGGGCATCCTGGTCACGATGGTCTAGAGCGGGCGCGGAACGATGGAGCATACGACGATCGCGAGCCGTTTCAGGAACGTCCTGACCCGGCTGATGGTGGGAGGGAAGGTGCCGCGGCAGGTACGGCCTCCGTTGGGGGCGCTGTTGCTGCAGCGCGTGCGGCGTAACCTCGGGGTGCGGGCGATCGCCCTGCTGCTCGCAATCGGCCTGTGGTTTTTTGTCAACGCCGGGCAACGCGGCGCGTTGGCCCCGATGCGCGTGCCGATAAGCTATCGCGGATTGCCGGCCGGGCTAGTGATCGTCAATCAGCGTCCCGACTTCGTGCAAATCGAGGTGCGGGGTCCGCGCACGCTGCTCTCGCTGCTCGATCCGGACCGCATGGTGCTGCGCCTGGACTTGAGCGGCGTCTCGATGGGCGAGGCGGTGTTCAAGATTGGTCCCGAAATGTTCAACGTTCCGCGGCAGACCGACGTTACGCGAATCTCGCCGAGTCAAATCGTGCTCGACATCGACCGGCTCACCGAACGCCAGGTACCGATTCGCGTGAGTGTCCACGGCCAACCTGCTGCCGGCTATCGGGTGGTGTCGAGCAAGGCCAATCCGTCCGCCGCGACCGTGCGCGGTCCCAGCCGCTTCGTGTTTCATATCGATAGCGTTCAAACCTCACCGGTCGAGGTGAATGGCGCCAAGGCCGACCTCGTGCAACCGGTGAGCCTGCCGCCGCCGAGCGACCGGGTCACGGTCGTGGGCCCGCCGGCGGTCGAGGCGGCAGTAACGATAAGCGAGATCATCGCCGACCGCGAATTCCGCAACCTGCCGGTCGAGGTCCGCGATACCGACTACAAGGTCAAGGTCGAGCCCAAGGAAATCGCCATCACCGTGCGCGGACCGCTCAATCAGCTTACCGGGCTCGACTTGCGAGGATCGGTTTTCGTGACCGCGGAAGACGTGCAGCCAGGCCTGCACGATCTTCCGGTGCAGATAGAATTGCCTGACGGAGTGGACCTGGTGCGCGAACTTCCCGACAACGTGAAGGTTCGAATTTACCGGGCCAAGCGCCCGGCGAGCGGATGAAGCGTAATCATGGCTGACAGGCTTTTTGGCACCGACGGCGTACGCGGTGTGGCCAATGTCGAACCGATCACCTCGGAAACGGCGCTCAAGCTGGGGCGGGCGCTGGCTCACGTTTTCAAGGGCCAACCCGCCCGGCACCATCGCATCCTGATCGGCAAGGACACGCGCCTGTCGGGCTACATGCTGGAGACGGCGATGGCCTCCGGGATCTGTTCGATGGGCGCCGACGTATTGCTGGTCGGGCCGCTGCCCACCCCGGGAATCGCGTTTCTCGGGCGCAGCATGCGCGCCGACGCCGGGGTCGTGATCTCGGCCTCGCACAATCCCTTTCAAGACAACGGGATCAAGTTCTTCTCGCGCGAGGGCTTCAAGCTCGACGACGAGACCGAGCGGCGAATCGAGGAACTGGTCTTCGACGGGAGCGCGCTGGTCAATCTGCGCGCGAGCGGCGGCGAAATCGGCAAGGCCACCCGGATCGACGACGCCATCGGCCGCTACCTGGTGTTCCTCAAAGGCTGCGTGCCGCGCACGGTGACATTGGACGGGCTCAAACTGGTGGTCGATTGCGCCAACGGCGCGGCCTACAAGGTCGCTCCCGACGCGCTGACCGAGCTCGGCGCCGACGTCGTCGCCCTCGGCGTCGATCCCGACGGCAAGAACATCAATCTCGGTTGCGGTGCGCTCTATCCGGAGAAGCTGCGCGAGACGGTGCTGCGCGAAGGCGCCCAGGCCGGCATCGCGCTCGACGGCGACGGCGACCGCGCCCTGCTGATAGATGAACATGGCGAAGTGTTTGACGGTGACGACGTGATGGCGGCGATGGGAACCAGGATGGCGACGGCCGGGCGGCTCGCGGGCGGCGCGGTGGTCGCGACGGTGATGAGCAATCTCGGACTCGAGCTGGCGCTGCGCTCGAAGGGCGCGCGCCTGGTGCGCACCGAGGTCGGCGACCCGGCCGTGGCGCGCGAGATGCGCACCGGCGGCTATAACCTGGGCGGAGAGCAGTCGGGCCACGTCATTTTCATGGATCATTCGACCACCGGCGACGGGATCATCACGGCGCTGATGATGCTCACGTTGATGGTCGAGACCGGACGGCCGCTGAGCGAGCTGCGCGCGATGCATCGTATGCCGCAGGTGATGGAAAACGTCCGGGTGGCTGCGCGGGTGCCGCTGTCCGAGATGCCCGAAGTGCAGCGGCTGATTGGCGCGGCGGAGAAGCGGCTCGGCGTCCATGGCCGCCTGCTGGTGCGCTACTCGGGTACCGAGATGCTGGCGCGCGTGATGATCGAAGGCGAGGACCTGGCCGAGATCGGCGCGCTCGCGCGCGAGATCGGTGACGCGATCGGCCGCCGCGCCGGTCTGGCGAGAGGCTGAGGATGCCGCGGCTCGGCGTCAATATCGACCACGTCGCCACCCTGCGCGAAGCGCGGCGCGTGGACTATCCCGATCCGATCGAGGCCGCGCTGGCGGCCGAGCGCGCCGGCGCCGGCGCGATTACTTTCCATCTGCGCGAGGATCGCCGGCATATCCAGGATCGCGATCTGGTGCGTCTGCGCGAGGAGGTTCGCGTCCGTCTCAACCAGGAACTTGCGCCCATCGACGAGATGGTCGAGCTCGCGCTGAAGATCCGCCCACATGAAGTTTGCCTGGTACCCGAGCGGCGCCAGGAGATTACCACCGAAGGCGGCCTCGACGCGGCCGGGCTGAGCGCGCCGCTTGCGCCGATGATCGCGCGGCTCAAGGGCGCCGGTATCGGGGTGTCGCTGTTCATCGATCCGGCGCCGCATCAGATCGAAGCCGCGGCCGCGCTCGGCGCGGACTTCGTCGAAATTCACACCGGTGCTTACGCCAACCTGGCCGATAGGGACCTTGGCGAGCGCCGGCTTAGCGGCGTCGACTCGCCGCGCGCGCTCAGGGCCGCCAGGGTCAAACCCGGCGAAGCCACGGCGGTCGAGTTGCGGAAGATTCGCGGCGCGATCGAGGCGGCGCGCGCCGCCGGACTCAAGCCCAACGCCGGCCACGGGCTCAACTATGGCAACGTCGCTCCGATCGCCGCAATCGCGGGAATCGAGTGGCTGCATATCGGCCATGCGATCGTCGCGCGCGCGATCGCGGTCGGGATGAGCCGCGCGGTCGGTGAGATGCTGGCGCTGGTTGACCGCGGGCGGACTGCCGCGCCGCGGAGCCGCTCTCAAAGCGCCCGCGCCGCGGAACGCTGAGCGAGGGCGCGCAGGTGAAGCTGCTGAGCGCCGCCGAGAGCCGCGAGCTCGATCGCCTGAGTCAGGAAAAGTACGGAGTAGCGTCCTACTCGTTGATGACGCGCGCGGGTGAGGCGGTGGCCGCGGCCGTGCTGCGTCGATGGGGTCACGCGACGCCTCAGGGGGTAGTGATCGTCGCGGGCAAGGGCAACAACGGGGGCGACGGGATGGTCGCCGCGCGCGCATTGATGGCCGCGCAGGTGCCGGTGCGCGCGATTCTGCTCGCGAACGCGGCGGCGTTGAAAGGTGACGCGGCGCGCGCGCATTCGGACTTCGTCAAGGCCGGTGGCACCGTCGTCGAAGCCGTCGGCGAAAAGGAACTCGACGCGGCGATCGGCGGGCGCGCGGGAATAATCGTCGACGCGATCTTCGGCACCGGGCTCAATGCCGAGGTCGAAGGACTCGCGCGCCGCGCGATCGAGGCGATAAATCACGCCGGCGTTCCAGTGGCGGCCGTCGATATAGCGTCGGGCGTAAACGCGGACAGTGGCGCGGTGATGGGCGCGGCGGTGCGCGCGGCGCTGACCGTCACCTTCGGCCTCGCGAAGTTCGGCCACGTTTCGTATCCGGGCGCCGAGCTTTGCGGCGAGCTCGAGATCGCGGAGATCGGATTCGCGCCCGCCGCGCTCGGCGAGGTGGCGCCGCGGGGCAGATTTTTCGACGCGGCCGAGGCGCGGCCGTACCTGCGCTCGCGTCCCCGCAACTCGCATAAGGGCAATTACGGCCACGTGATGGTGATCGCCGGAAGCCGCGGCAAGTCGGGCGCGGCCATCCTGGCCTCGCGCGGCGCGCTGCGGATGGGCGCGGGGCTGGTGACCACGGCGATCCCCGAATCGATCGGTGCGATCGTCGCGGCGGGTCAGGCGGAATTGATGACGGAGCCGATCGCCGACCGCGGCGGCCATTTCGACGGACAGTATGGGCCAGCCGTGCTCGCCAGGCTCGTCGAAGGCAAGGATGCGCTGGCGGTCGGCCCTGGAATCGGCCAGAGCGATGATACGCGCGCGCTGATGGAATGGCTCATCGCCGAGGGTGCCGCGCCGCGCCGTCCGATGCTGATAGACGCCGACGGCCTCAACGTGGTCGCGCAAATTGGCGCCGCCGCGCTGAGGCGTGCCGCGGGTCCTGTGGTCCTGACGCCGCATCCGGGCGAGGCCGCGCGCCTGCTCGGGATGAGCACGGCGGAGATCAACGCCGACCGTGTCGGCGCCGCGCGGCGGCTCAGCGATCTGAGCGGCGCGTCGGTCCTGCTCAAGGGCGCGCGCACGGTTATCGCGGGCATCGGCGGCGAGATCTACATCAATGCGAGCGGCAATCCCGGGATGGCGACGCCGGGGATGGGCGACGTGCTATCAGGAATGGTAGGTGCGTTGCTGGCGCAACGGCTGGCGCCGTTCGACGCGCTCGCGCTAGGTGCGTTCGTTCACGGACACGCGGCCGACAGGCTGGCCACGCGGATAGGCCCGGTTGGCTATCTAGCCGGCGATCTGGCCGACGAACTGCCGTTCACGCTGGCCGCACTCGCCACTTGAACGAAAACGCCCGCTGGCGCACGCTTATCGCATGACCCTGGTCGTCGAAACCCGCTCGGCCCACGAGACCAAAACCTGGGGCAGGCGGCTGGCCTCGCTACTCGAGGGCGGAGAATTGCTCGGATTGGTAGGCGATCTCGGCGCGGGCAAGACCTGCTTCATCAAGGGGCTCGCGAGCGGACTCAATCTCCGCGAAGTGGACATCCTTAGCCCCACCTTTACGATGATCCAGGAGCATCACGGGCGGATGGCGCTCTACCATATCGACCTCTATCGTCTCGAAGAGGCCGGGCTCGACGACCTCGGATTGCGCGAGTACCTGTTCACGAGCGGCGTCGCCGCGGTGGAATGGTTCGAGCGGCTGCGCGAGGCCGCCGAGCTGGAAGTGCTCTCCGTGCGGATCAGCCATTTGAGCCCGCGCAC
Organism: uncultured delta proteobacterium; assembly: GCA_963755905.1. Lineage (GTDB taxonomy): Bacteria > Desulfobacterota > Binatia > Binatales > Binataceae > JAKAVN01. Next base: position 172,024 of record CAVWLM010000001.1, on the reverse strand, counting down.
GCGCCGGATAGAGTTCGTCGCGGCGACCGAACGCTACGCGCGATTGCTGCAACGCCTGCGCGAGCGCTTCGCTTAGCCTCCCACGAATACCGCTCAGCCGGGTAGCGTGTCAGTTTATTGACTCACTACCGATGTAACGCTTCGCTTGACAATTTGTCGCGTTATACATTACACTGCGGCGTTGATCGAAAGCTTCTCACACAAGGAGTTGAAGGAGTTATTCGAGACAGGGCGGAGCGCCAAGGTACCGTCCGAGTTGCGCCAGCGATGCGTTGATCGATTGGAGATACTGGACGCGGCGGCCGACTTAAGGGATATCAACCTGCCCGGGTACGACCTTCATCCTTTGCACACCAAGCCAGTTCGACACAGCATCCACGTGAACGGCCCCTGGTGCATCACTTTCGAATGGAACGCGCCGCGCGCGACTAAGGTCAATCTTGAGCAGTATCATTAAGAGGAAACGAACGATGAGCGAGGAGTATATCGTTGATCGCGAGAAGATCACGCGGCCCCCGACTCATCCGGGGGTGCTGTTTGAGCGCGACATTCTGCCGGAACTTCGCGGCCGCCGAACGATCGGAGAGATTGCGGCCTTACTCGGTGTGAGCCGCCAGGCTTTGCACCGCGTAATGGCTGGGGATGCTGGCATCTCTGCGGACATGGCGGTTCGGCTCGGCAAGCTTTGCGGTAACGGCCCGGACCTGTGGCTCAGGTTGCAGGCGACGTATGACGCCTGGGAAGCGTCGAAGCGGCTGAAGCGCGAGGTCGCGAAGATTCCGATCTTGAGATAACCCGCGGAAGGGCTCCTAAATCCTCCGACATTCCGACTTTAGCCGAGGACGCTCGCCGCCGAATTGGTAGGACGGGATTCCGGTGTGGCATCCTATTTTCGCAGCCGGAAAAGTTCGCCCACCAGCACCATCAGAGCGCCAATCACAAGCATGTCGAATAGCGGTGATTCAAACGGAGAGGGGTTGGGCCTGCTGCTGATGATTGGAATGGAATAGAGGTGATAGAGAAACACCGCGACGACGATAAGAATCAGGATGCTTCCAAAAATCGCGAGCAGCGACGCTTGTTCGGGCTTCATTCCGTTTGATTTTTGCCTCGCCTGTTTCCTGAGTACGCGATCGTGACAAGTCGGTGGATTCTATCACGCCCAATCGTCGTAACGCCTGCGATCGCGCTCCGCATACGCATAGTTCACCCTCGAAATCCGCCGCCCGGGTACTGCCCCAATCTCTGGGTGAGTGGTCCAGTTTCGAGAGTGGGATGTCCTACTTTCCTTTGATGAGACCTTTCCGTAACTGTCGCGACGGTTCTGATTCCTTTTTCTTGTCCGAGTATTTCCTCTCCTTGTCCGAGGAGAGGGTTAGGGAGAGGTCCGATGGTTGATTTACGAGCCGCTCGAAGTGGCTGTGCCGCAGTCGAACTCTGACGAACCTCTCCCGCCGCTCGCGATGCTCGCGGCGACCTCTCCTGGGTCAAGGAGAGGTGAAGACGAACCGCGCCGCGCCGCGAAGGTCACTAAATCAAGTGGTGAGGGCCGTCGCGGCGGCAACGGGACTGCCTCCTTCTGTCATCGTGAGCGTAGCGAAGGATCTACGCGAAGCGATGAATCTTCTTTGCCGGACCCGCCAGGAGGTAATCATCTGAGCGAAGTGAGCCGCGAGCGAAGTCGAAAAATTCCGCAAATGGCAGGAGCTGGTCATCAAATGCCAGCAGTTAGTCATCCTGAGCGAGCGTTGCGCGAGTCGCAGCGACCGTATTGGAAGACCTCGCGCGGTCCTCCGCGCGTCGAACCGGGACGATTGTTGTTCAACGGATGTCCCGAATGCGGCAGGGTCAATCCAACTCATCGCTAAATCACAGGAATCGTGGATTACGCGCGGAGGACCGCGCGAGATCTTTCGACTCCGGCAGCCTCCGCTCAAGATGACCGAAGAGAATCGAATCGTTCCGGTCGCCGCTCAATTGCGGTAATTAGCCTTCAGTCGAGGATTGTCACGGTCAATGCATCGAGGACCGCGAGCCATGCTTGCGGCGGAAGCGTCAGAACCAGCAGACTAGGGCGAGCGCAGCGGCGTGGCGAGCGCTCATCGAAGAAGGCCTAAGTGGATCGCGACGATTAACGCCGCCGCCGCGAGGCTAAGTACCATGCCCAGAATCGCGTGGCGTGACTTCATGCGATCCGTCTAGCAGTTCGTCTTTCCCTATTAAATAGTTGAGCGGCGGGGGCGGTGGGATTCGGACTCACGGCCCTCTGACAGGGCCTGCGATTTTAAAGACCGCCGCAATAAACCGCTCTTCACGTCCCTTCTACAATCTTCGTTCACGAAACGCTGCGCTGGCCACCTGCAATGGCGCTTGGCGTCATAGAATGGCCTAATTTGCCGAGGCAAATGGCCTAATTCAGCCGGCACCCACAGGGGCTCTGGTTCGAGTTGTCGATTCCGCTCATAATGATCGATCACGCTGCGAACGATCTCGCGGCGGCAATGACGTGGCCCTAGTCGTACAAAAATATGGTGGAACCTCGGTCGGCTCGATCGAGCGGATCAAAACTGTCGCGGAGCGCGTGGCGCGCGTGCGCGCGAGCGGCGTCAATGTCGTGGTCGTGGTCTCCGCGATGGCGGGCGAGACCAATCGGCTGTTCAAACTTGCCTCCCAGCTCAGCGAGTCGCCCCATCCGCGCGAGACCGATGTGCTGGTCGCGACGGGCGAGCAGGTTTCCGCCGCGCTGCTCTCGATTCGTCTCCACGCGCTTGGCTATCCCACGGTTTCCTTTCTCGCCCATCAGCTTAAACTCGCGACCGACTCCCATCATGGCAATGCCAAGATCCGCTCGGTGGAAGCGGAGCGCCTGATCGAGACGGTGACCGGCGGAAATATCGCCGTGGTGGCGGGTTACCAGGGCGTCGACGCCAAGGGCGATATCACCACGCTGGGGCGCGGAGCCTCGGACCTTACCGCAGTGGCGCTCGCCGCCGCGCTTAAGGCCGATGCCTGCGAAATTTACACCGACGTCGAGGGCGTGTTCACCGCCGATCCGAATATCTGCCCGCGCGCACGCAAGCTCGGGCGTATCTCGTACGACGAGATGATGGAGATGGCGGGGTTGGGCGCGAAGGTGCTGCAGTTGCGTTCGGTCGAGCTGGCGCGGCGCTACAACGTGCCGCTGGTGGTACGTTCCAGCTTCAGCGAGGCCGAGGGTACCTGGGTCGGCCAGGAGGACAAATCGATGGAAGACGTGATGGTCTCGGGCGTGACGCTCGATCAGAACCAGAGCAAGATCACGATTACCCAGGTGGCCGATCGGCCGGGACTCGCGGCGCGAATTTTCGGCCCCATCGCCGAGACCGGAATAGTGGTCGACATGATCATCCAGAATGCCAGCGCCGACGGCCATACCGACGTCACCTTCACCGTGGGACGCGACGACCTGCGCGGCGCGCTGGAACTATGCCGGCTGATGGCGTCGGAAATCGGCGCGGCCGGAGTGCGTCACGAGGACCAGGTCGCGAAGGTGTCGATCGTGGGCCTCGGTATGCGCACGCATGCCGGCGTCGCGGCGCGGATGTTCCGCGTGCTCGCGGACGAGGGTGTCAATATAGAGATGATCGCGACCTCGGAGATCAAGATTTCGGTCGTGGTCAACGCCAAGTATGGAGAGCTTGCGATGCGGGCGCTGCACGACGCATTCTTGGGCGAGGGTTCCCACGCGGCCTCGGCGGAGTCAGTCTAAGTCAATGGCTGTATCGAAAAAAATCCAGATATACGACACCACGTTGCGCGACGGGTGCCAGTCGGAGGATGTGTCGCTCACGGTCGAGGACAAGCTGGAGATTGCCGAGCGCCTCGACGATCTCGGGGTCGATTATATCGAGGGCGGATGGCCAGGCTCCAACGACCGCGACGCGGCGTTTTTTCGCGAGGTCAAGAAACTGCGCCTGCGCCACTCCAGAATCGCGGCCTTCGGCTCGACCCGGCGCGCGGGGGCGCGCGCTTCGGCCGACCGCAACCTGGCGCTGCTGCTGCGCGCCGAGACTCCCGTCGCGACCGTGGTCGGCAAGACCTGGGACATGCACGTGCGCGAGGCGCTGCGCATCTCCAACCAGGCCAACCTGGACATCCTGCACGACACCATCACGTACCTGAAGCGCCACGTCGACGAGGTCATCTTCGACGCGGAGCATTTCTTCGACGGCATCGCGGCCAACCCCGAGTTCGCGCTGGCCTGCCTGCGGGCCGCCGACTCGGCCGGGGTCGATCTGATTGCGCTCTGCGACACCAACGGCGGCCGCCTGCCGCATGAGATCGAAGCCGGCGTGAAGGCCGCGCTCGGGACGGTGCGCTGCGCGATCGGAATCCATCCGCACAACGACTCCGAGGTCGCGGTCGCGAACGCGATCGCCGGCGTGCGCGCGGGCGCGACGCAGGTGCAAGGGACGATCAACGGGATCGGCGAGCGCTGCGGCAACGCCAACCTGGTCTCGATCATTCCCGACCTTCAGCTCAAGCTCGGCTATCAGTGCGTGCCGCCGGCCAAGCTCAAGACGCTGCGCGAAGTCTCGATGCTGGTCTACGAACTGGCCAACATCACGCCGCATACGCGGCAGCCTTACGTCGGGCACAGCGCGTTCACCCACAAGGCGGGGCTGCACGTCTCGGGTATCCAGCGCAGCGTGCACACCTACGAGCATATCGATCCGGCGGCGGTCGGCAACGACCGTCACGTGGTGCTCTCCGAGCTGTCCGGGCGCGCCAACATTCTCTACAAGAGCAAGGAGTTTGGCCTCGATATCGATCCGGGCAACGAAAAGATCGGAGTGCTGCTCGGCGAACTCAAGCGGCTGGAGTCGCTGGGCTACACTTTCGACGGCGCCGACGCGTCATTCGAGTTGCTGATGCTGCGCACGCTCGGTTTCGCCCACGACCACTTCCGTTTCGTGAGTTTCCGTGTGTTCGACGACAAGTGGCACGAAGACCATTCTCCGTTCAGCGAGGCGGTGGTGGTGATCGAGGGTCCCGACGGAGTGCGCACGCGCAACTCGGCCACCGGCAACGGTCCGGTCAACGCGCTCGACTCGGCGCTGCGCGGCGCGCTGGTGCCGTATTTTCCGGCGCTCGAAACGATGCAGCTTGTGGACTACAAGGTCCGCGTGCTCGACAACGGCGCCGGCACCGCGTCGCGGGTGCGCGTGCTGATAGAATCGGCCGACGGGCGCCGCCGCTGGGGCACCGTGGGCCTTTCCAGCAACGTGGTCGAGGCGAGCTGGCAGGCGCTGGTGGACTCGGTCGAGTACAAGCTCCACAAGGACGCGGCCCGGCCGCGCATCGTCAAGCATCCGCCGTCCGCTCCGTCGTCCAATGGCGCGCGCCCGCGCGAGCGCGTTCCGCTGCGCAATGGCGCGGCGGCGAGGACATAGCCCCATGGCACTCCTGCATACAACCGATTCCGCGGCCGAGAAAGAGCCGCCGATCGGCGTCATCAGCCGGATGCGCGAGGACGTCCAGGCGGTCTTCGACCGCGACCCGGCCGCGCGCACCGTGCTCGAGGTGACGCTCGCCTACCCGGGGCTGCACGCAATCTGGGCGTATCGCGCGGCGCACTGGCTGTGGGAGCATCGGCTCTACCTGCTCGGTCGGCTCCTTAGCGAGCTAGCACGATGGATCACCGGTATCGAGATCCATCCCGGCGCCACTATCGGGCGGCGGCTCTTTATCGACCATGGGATGGGCGTGGTGATCGGCGAGACCGCGGAAATCGGCGACGACGTCCTGATCTACCAGGGTGTGACGCTGGGCGGCACCAGCCTCAAGAAAGAGAAACGCCATCCGACGATTGAAGACCACGTGATGATCAGCGCCGGCGCCGCGGTGATCGGTCCGGTGCGAATCGGCCGCGGCAGCCGTATCGGCGCGGGCGCCGTGGTGGTCTCGTCGGCGCCGCCGTACTCGACCATCGTAGGAATCCCGGGCAAGGTGATCGAAGGCGAGAGCACGCGCAAGGACGTCGCCGGGCTCGACCATGTGCATCTGCCCGATCCGGTGGCGCGCGCGATACAGGGTCTGGTCGACAAGCTCGAGCGTCTGGGCGTGCGAATCGAGGAACTCGAAGAGCGCCAGGACTGTATCGAGGACAAGGTCAATCCCAATATTCCGCCGAATGTCCGGCCGGACGGGCCCTCGAGCGTTCCCGCCGAATCGGCTGACTCCGGCGATCCCGCCGCTCCTAAGAACCGCTGACGAGGCCGCGGGCGGCTGGTCCCGCGGAAAACCCCGGGCCGCTCGGCGGGCGGCGCCGAACGCTCCAGCTAACTGAGAAGGCGATGCGCCGGGGCGGTGAGCGCGTCGATCTTGAGCCCGTGCGGACACGCGTTCGCGCAGGGCTTCGCGGTGCAAGTCAGACACGCCTCGGCGTTGCGCGCGATCATCGCGTACTCATCGCGCGCCATCCGCAGGTCGCCGTAATCGACCGCATACATCCGCGTGCGCATCACATCGGAAATCCCGACTCCCGCCGGACAGGCGCTCTCACAGGCATCGCAAGCGTGCTTGCAGTACGAAGTCCCATTGATCCGCGCATAGCGCTCGAGCAGCGGCAGGTCCTCGGCAGCCACCGATGTGAATCCCGACGCGCCCACGTACTCGTCGATCGATTCGCGGCTGGTCATCGAGACGATGAGTCCGTTGACGTTGGGGTTCGACAGCACCCAGCGAAACGCGGCTTGCGCGAAGGTCGCGTGGTCGCGCTCGTACGGGCGCATATCGTTGAGCCGCGCGCCCATCAGCGTTTTCATCACCACCACGCCGACGCCGCGTTGCGTGGCCTTTTGGATGACGCGCGGCAGGTCGGGCTGGCGCGCCACCATGTCGAAACCGCCGAGGAAGCGCTGGTAGAAGTGCGGGTCCTGGCCGAAATTGTACGCGCAAAGGATCGCGTCGAATTTGCCCGAATCCAGCGCATAGTCGAGGCACTCGGTCAGGTGTCCGGCGTGGCCCGACATTCCGGTGAAGCGAATCTTGCCCTGCTTCTTTGCCTCCTCGGTGAACTCGTACCACTCGGGGTTTTTGAGCCGCGCGACGTCGTTGACCGCGTGATTGAAATACACGTCGATGTAATCCGTCTGAAAGCGGCGGAGGCTGCCCTCGAGCGCCTGCATCATCGTGTCCTTGCCGGTGTCCGGCCAGGCGAGCGTCTTCGAGGTGAGAAATACCTTGTCGCGCTTTCCACGCAGCGCATTGCCCAAGGTCGTCTCCGATTCGCCACCCCGGTAGGTTTCGGCGGTGTCGAAATAATTGATGCCGACGTCGAAAGCGTGCCGTACCAGATCCTCCTGACCGGGCGACAGACGATCCGCGCCGAACGAGATGTCGGAGATCTTCATGCCGGTGCGTCCCAGCGGGGTGTAGCGGCGGACCTGGGGCGCGGGCGGAATCGCAGCGGACACGGGGCCGGCCAGCGCCGCGAGGCCGACGCCGAGACCCGCAAGCGTCCCGCTCCTGATGAACTCGCGCCGTCCGATGGTGGGCGGGTCTTGCGGATTTTTCATTGCCAGCGAACCTCCAACTCCAGGTTTTGCGCTATGGCTTATTCTACATCGTCCGCAGCCTCGGTATCACTTCGCGCGCGAACAACTCCTGGGTGCGGAGCGCCTTCCAGATCTCGATATCGCCGTAGTGCGAAATGATCAGGATCTCATCCACGTCGACGGCCCGTTTGAGAGCGGCGCATTGCTCGAGCACCTGCTTTGCCGTGCCCACGAAGGCATAGTCCTGCGTGACGATCTCCTCGTAGCTGAGGCGCGGCAGAAGCTCCATGATCTCGCCGGCGTAGAAAGCGTAGTTGCTTTCCAGCAAACGCTTCTTCATCTCCGGGTTGCGGCGCAGCGCGGGCACCGCGGTCGAGTTGTAGGCGAAAAATCGCTTGAAGGCGCCCTCGCACTCCGCTTGTGCCTGCCGCTCATCCTCCGTGATATAAACCGCGCGCACGCATGCCACGGTCGGTTTGGTTCCGTACTTCGCACATGCCTCGCGATAACGATCGACGCCCGGCTTGAAGGCTGCCACCGGAGCGGGACCGCCGAACGCCAATGCCCATCCCTTGCGCGCGCCGATTTCGAACGCCGCGCCGCTGGTACCGACCATGTACACCGGCGGATAGGGTTTCTGAATCGGCTTGGGGACCACCGAAACGTCGTCGAGATGATAGTAGTTTCCGCGATACGAAAACCGTTCGCGGGTGAATGCGAGCTCGATGATTTCGAGCGCTTCTTCGTAGCGCCCCTGCGTCTCTTCGATCGGGATGCCGGCCGGCGGGTACTCCCATGCGTGCCCGCGTCCCACGCCGAGTTCCAGCCGTCCGTGGGTCAGAATGTCCGCGAATGCCATCTCGCCCGCGAAGACCACGGGGTTGCGGAGCGGAAGCGTATGGCACAGCGTCCGCAAGCGTATATTGCGAGTCCTTTGCGCCGCGGCGGAAAACATCGCGAGCGGATTCGCCGAGATGCTGAACTCCTGGAAAAAATGATGATCGATTATCGAGAAGACGTCGAACCCGAGCCGATCCGCATTCTCGATCAGGCTGAACACGTCCCAGACATTCTTCGCGTAGTCGACCGCGAATCCATTTTGCATCTCGCAGTAAATGCCAAAACGCATTTCTTTCCGAATCACCTTTCCCCGGAACCGAACTGACTATTTCGCGATCTCAGTCGCGTCGTGGATCTCGCCGAGCGTCGCGAACCATCCTCCCTTGTCCGCGATGTATTCGATCAGCTCTTCGAGCCGCGAAATCATGTGGGCCCTGCCGATGGTCTGCGGATGGGTGGTCACGACGTAGCAGGCGCCGGTTTCATTCTTGAGCGCGTAATCGAAGATCGCCTTCCAGCGATCGAATATTCCGAGCGCCGGGTTCATCCCCTCCTGTTTGCCGGTGATGTATTCCTCGGGCGGGAAGTCGTCGAGATACCATGACACGGGGATTTCCAGCACCTTGCTCGACGCGCCGAAAACATTGCCCTGGTCCGCGTGGATCTCGACCCGCCGGATCGCGTAGGGATGGAAATCATTGCCCATCAAACTGCTGTCGGCGGCAAAGCCGTACTTTTCCAAGATCGAGAGAGTATTCGGGCTGAAATCCCAGTATGGCGAGCGATAGACGCGCGGCTTCACGCCGATACGCGCGAGCGCTTCGAGGCCCATTTCCATGACCTTGGTTTCTTCCGCCAGGCTCATCGGCGTCGGATTTTCATGAACGTAGCCGTGATGCCCGACTTCGTGCCCGGCGGCGACTATCTCGCGGCAGAGTTCGGGCCACGTGTCGACCGTATGGCCCGGAATGCACCAGGTCGTCTTGATCCGATGCTTGTCGAAGAGCTTGAGCAGGCGCGGGACGGCGATCTCGGCGCCGAACTCGCCGCGCGACATATATGCCGGCGAGGTCAGGTTGAACGAGCCAATCCAGATCGCCTGGGCGTCGAAGTCGCAGCCGATATTGACCGCTACCTTTTTGTCCTTCGGGATTTTTACCTTGCCGGATACCTGGGGCATTGAAGTTCTCTCCCTACCGCTAGCCGTTCCGCCTGGAAGCTATCGAGCCGAAACCCGTCGTCACTTGGTTCGTCAGGCCTGGGTATTTGGAGCTTCCAATACTCTCTTGGACGAGATTTTCTTGTTCGACGTTCGCTTGCGGCTTTCCGCTTTATAAGGTGAGTAGTTGTTATACATCGAGGCTCTTCGTATACGATCGTTGAAAGTGGTTGCGGCGCCCGTTTTGCGATTTTCGTACAGCGGATCGATGTCGACGGCCGCGGTTACGACCATCGGCTGATTGACGGCCGCCTCGGCGACGATGCCGTTCGGATTCCAGGGCTTATCGCAAGGACTGAGTATCGAAGTGCGGCCGTAGCCCGGCGGCAGCGGCGCGCCGGCGTCGCCGATCGTGCAGCAGTGGACGAGGTAGATTTGATTTTCGATACAGCGCGCCTGGGCGCAATGTCTAACGCGCCAGAAGCCCGCCTCCGAGAACGTGAACGAGGGACACAGGATAATCTCGGCGCCGTTATAGGCGAGGATCCGGCAGACCTCCGGAATTTCCGTCTCGTAGCAAATCGCAACGCCCACTTTAGCCGGGCCGACGTCCCAGACCTCGAGCGTATCGCCCTCGGTGGTCTGCCATTGCGACTCCGCCGGAAAGATATGAGTCTTCTTGTGGGTCAGCTCGCGGCCTTCCGGGGTAAAGAGATGAGCCACGTTGAAGTAGAGGTCGCCATGCTTCTCGAGATGTGAACCGGCGAGCACGAACTGTTTGCGGCTAACCGCGATTTGATGAAACAGCTCGCGATAGCGCGGAGTGAATTCCACGATGCGCGTGAGATCCGCCAACGAGGACGCGTCCGGATAGGAGGTCACGAGACCCACGGTAAACAGCTCGGGAAACAGCACGTAGTCGCTGTCGCGAGGCACCTCCGCCATAGCTGCTTCGACCCGCGTCCGAAAGTCGTCGAAGCCGCCTCGCGCGACCGGAAACTGACAAGCCGAAATTTTCGCCGTACGCATGGCACTCCTCCTGGACGTAATTCCTCAGGTTAACGCGCTAAACCGAAAAACAGCCTTTGGCGTGGAACTTTGCTGAAAGCCGACGAATAGGATGCTGCCGACAGTACCTCTCGCCTGACGACTATCGTTTGAGGATTCTTCAGGCGTTCGAGAACGATCGGGCAGGGATGCTTTCGCTATCGGGTTCGGGTCACCTCCCGCGACAAGGCAGACAATGCTTGCCGTAACATACAGATGCTCGACGAGTAAAGAAGCCCGGGAAAGGCCTTCTTTCAAGGCGATGATGTGTCTCTCGGCCTGGTCAGTTGCCAGCTCAGATGCGCCTTCACTGCGGGCCACTCAATAGCGACGATGCTGTAAACGCAGGTATCGCGAAGCGTTCCATTTGCCGCTAGCTGATGGCTTCGCAGGATTCCGTCGAGCTTCGCACCAAGCCGTTCGATCGCACGCCGGCTCTGATGATTGAAAAAATGGGTTCTGAACTCGACCGCGATGCAATCCAGCGTCTCGAACGCGTGGCCGAGCAGCAGAAGCTTGGCCTGCGTGTTGACGTCGGTCCGCTGCAGGCTTTTGCGATACCAGGTCGCCCCGATTTCCACGCGGCGGTTTAGCGAGTCGACATTCAGATAGTTGGTCATGCCGACGGCTTGGCCGCTCGCATTGTCGATTATCGCGAAGGGCAGCATCGACCCCGACGCCAGTTGACTGATCCGCCGCGCGATCTCGGGGCCCATCGTCTCCGGCGCGGGAACCGACGTATACCAAAGCTTGAAAAGCTCGCCGTCATTGACCGCCTCGATAAGCTCATCGCGATGCCGAGGGTCGAGCGGCGCCAGGGTGATACGTGAACTCCGTAAGGTTACAGGTTGAAGCCACGCCATCCGTTTTTTCCTCCACGCGGCGAGATTTGCCGGCTTGTTCTCATGCGCGGTCACACGACAGACTTATTGCATCCGCGCTGATTTGCATTCGCGTTTGCCCAGCGCACAGGATTGAAATGAGGTTTACAAAGCCATGCACGGAAAAATCATTATGGCAGCAGTAATGGCCTTCGCGATGTTCGGTTTGCAGGCCTGTTTCTACCAATCGAGCCAGACCGGACAGGCTGCACCGGCTAGCACGGCATGCGACCCCCAAGGCAACAACTGCCCGTCCGCGACCACGAAAAGCTCCTGGTGGTTTCTCTTCTAAGCCCGAGGCGCCAAACGCTGGTTCCGCCCTTTGAACTTCGCCGACGCAGCTTCGAGACTCCGCCAAGGGCGGAACGCAGTGGTTGCGTCGCGACTAACAATCGAGTAAGTCAGTTGATTAAATCGTTTATGGACGACTCTCGAAATACAGGAATGATATGAGCGCAACGGACGAAATACTTCGGGCAAACGAGGAATACGCCCGTAACTTCAAGCTCGGAGACCTGAGCACCCCGCCGGCCCGGCGTCTCGCGATTCTTGCGTGCATGGACGCGCGGCTTACGGTCGAGGAGTTCTCCGGGCTCAAGACCGGCGACGCTCATATCATCCGCAACGCCGGCGGTATCGTAACCGATGACGCTATCCGTTCCTTGCTGATCTCGCATTACCTGCTCGGCACTAACGAGTGGGTCATCGTCGAACATACCGGCTGCGGGATGTTGACGGTCAACGATGAGGATCTGCTGGGCAGGCTGGAGAAGGCAACCGGCGCGGTGGCTCACGCGCCAAGCCATTTTCACGGTTTCACCGACCTGGAGACCAACCTGCGCCGCCAGATTGCAAAGCTCCGTTCTCATCCGTGGGTTCCCAAGGAAATCTCCGTGCGCGGATTTATCTACGACGTCGGCACGGGCCGGTTGAACGAGGTCAAAGCGTAGGTCCGCGAAGAGTCGAGGACGCGCCGGCATTCCGGCTTTCAGGATTTGAATATACAGGAGGTATTGCGGTGGCAGCTTCACCAGGCAATGTCGACAGCGATCGATTCGCGCGCGTGATCGCCGCTTCGAAACGCATCAGGTGGGATATCGATAAGGACGTCATCCGGGAACGAGTCTTCGATACCCGGCAGAAGTTCCTGCCCGACGGCTTGAGCAAAACCGACCAGTTCGATTTCCTGTCCGGCGACGAGAAGAAGTACCTCAGTCAAATCCAGGGACGCACCTATTCCAATGTCTTCGGCCTGGTCGAGCGTTACATAGACGCGCTGGTGCTGAACCTGAGCCGCGAGCACTTTTTCGGCGACCAGGTGACTCTCGAGGCGTTGATCCGCTTCGCCGACGAAGAGCTGAAGCATCAGGAACTCTTTCGCCGAATCGACAGCCTGATCGCCGATCAACTGCCCGCGGGCTACAGGTTTGATTGGAACCCCAACGATATCGCTCGCGCGGTTTTGAGCAAGGGCACCTGGGCCGTGCTGCTGCTGACCCTGCATATCGAGCTATTCACGCAGGCGCATTACAGGCAGAGTATCGAGCCCGATCCTGCCCTCTCGCCGCTATTCAAGGACGTGTTTCTCTATCACTGGAAGGAGGAAAGCCAGCACGCGATCATCGACGAGCTGGAATTGAAGCGGGTCGATGCCGCGCTCTCGGCGGAAGACAAAGATCTCGGCGTCGATCAGTTCATTGAGCTGGTCGGAGCCGTGGACGGCATCCTCAAGAGCCAAGCGGTCGAGGATGCCAGGTACTTCATCGAAACCGCGGGGCGAGCTTTTTCTGCGGAGGAGACCGGCAAGCTCAAGGCCGGCCTGCTGAAGGCCTACCGATGGCAATTCATCCTGTCGGGCGCGGAGCAGCCACACTTTCTGAAGGTGCTTGTCAGCCTGATCAATGAGGCCCAGGGGCGGCGCATCCAGGCGGCTCTTGCGCCTATCGCGGAAGGCGCAATCTGAAGCCGAGGCCGCGTGCCGCTTCGAAGCGCTTGATAAAGGGTGCGGTCTTTCGAGCCGCGCGATTATCTAACCGATTATTAAAATGATTTACCGAAGCGACCAAGTTCCGACGCGGCCCCCTCGAACGGATCTGCCCTCCGTGCAAGACCTGGCTTGCACCGTTTTTGATGCACCGGAGATTCTGTTTGCCTTCTTTTGGCTGATTGTCCGAGCCGAATCACCCGGCAAAGTGTTCTCCGACGAGTAGAAGAATTATGCCGTCGAGCGGCGCCGGGCGCTCGCGGCGTCAGCAACCGGCTTCGGCAAACCAACTTCGGCAATCAGGAGAGACCGAGCAATGGACGTCGAATTTATCGGCATGATAGCCACGCGCGAGTATTCCGAGATTCATCCGCCGCGGGGCCCGGCTATCGACCTTGACTACGTGCGGCGCTTCGCCCAGGCGCACGAGGCCTCCGGTTTCGATCGCATCCTGATAGGCTATTTCAGCAACGGCCCCGACGGCTTTATCGTGGCGACGTACGCGGCGGCGGCGACCGATCGCCTCGGACTGATGCTGGCGCATCGGCCCGGCTTCGTCGCCCCGACGCTGGCCGCACGCAAGCTCGCGACTCTGGATCAGTTCACCGCCGGGCGCCTCGCCGTGCATATCATTTCCGGCGGTGACGACGGCGATCAGCGGAAGGACGGCGACTACCTGGACCATCGCGCCCGCTATGCCCGCACGGATGAGTACGTCGGGATTCTCAAGCGCGTCTGGGCGAGCGCCGAACCGATCAATCACGACGGCACCTACTATCGGTTTCGATCCGCCTACTCGGAGGTGAAGCCGCGCACGGGGCCTCTGCCGATCTATTTCGGCGGATCGTCGCCCGAGGCGATCGACGTGGCCGGCCGGCATGCGGACATCTATGCGCTCTGGGGCGAGCCGCTCGATCAGGCGGCCGAGACGATAGCCAGGGTGCGAGCCTCGGCTGCGCGCTACCAGCGCGAGCCGCGCTTCAGCCTTTCGCTACGGCCGATTCTCGCCGCCACCGAGGCCGCGGCCTGGCAGCGGGCCGAGCATATTATCGAGACCATTCGAACGAGTCGCGGACAGGGGATGCTCGGTCCGGCGAACGGAGCCCCGCAGAATGTCGGCTCGCAACGGCTGTTGGCGGCGGCGGCCCGCGGCGAGGTTTTGGACAAGCGGCTGTGGACGCCGGTCGCCGCCGCAACCGGGGCGCGGGGCAACACCACCGCGCTGGTCGGCACGCCCGAACAGGTCGCGGAATCCTTGCTCGCCTATTACGATCTGGGGGTGACCACCTTCCTGATACGCGGATTCGACCCGCTGCAGGATGCGATCGACTACGGGCGCGAGCTGATTCCGATCGTGCGCCGCGAAGTCGGCCGCCGGGTCTCCAATGCTGCCGCGCAACTGAGTGCTGTGGGCTGAGAGCATCCCATGTGTAGTGCATTTCGGCCGCACAGACGATATATTCAATTGATATGCTCTCACACAGGTCCAAATACGCCCTCAAAGCGTTGCTCGTCTTGAGTGAGGAATACGGCAAGGGCTCCCTGCTTATCTCGGAAATTGCCGAGCGCGAGCACATCCCGAAGCGCTTTCTGGAATTGATTCTGCTCGAGCTGAAGAACCATGGAGTCCTACGCAGCAAGAAGGGAAAGGGCGGCGGCTATGCCCTCAGCAAGCCGCCCGACTTGCTGTCAGTCGGCCGGGTGCTGCGGATGCTCGAGGGTCCCCTGGCTCCGTTGCCCTGCGTCAGCAAGACGGCCTATGAGAGATGCGCGGAATGCCGCGATGAGAAGACCTGCGGAATTCGTCTCCTGATGAAGGACGTGCGGGATGCGACCGCCGCGATTCTCGATTCGACCACTTTCGCCGACGTTCTCAAGCGCTCGAGCACAGCCGCAAACGGCGAGCGCGTGCTGACGTTTTCTATCTAGAGTAGCGGGCGCTCAGGTCGAGTCCCCCTCCGGCGCGCGCGGGACGTACCCGCGAAGTCCCGGTCCGCTCTCGACGCGAGATCACGGAATCGGTTCGTCGTTGACCGCGGCACATTATACGAGTATATCTATCGATTAAATTGATTCACTCTAACCTATAAATTCGGCTGCTCTGGCGGCCGCGCGGAGTTCCAGGATAATGAGAATCGTGGGAGTATCGGGCGGGCTGACGGCGCCTTCGCCGACGAGGGCTTTGGTTGAGTTCCTGGTGCAGCAGGCGGTCACGCATTTGCCGCACGCGACGGACCTTATCGATGTCGCGGAAATCGTGCCGGATCTCGCTTTTACCGTTTCGCGGCAGGACGCGTCACCGGAGCTTGAAGCGGTGTTCCAAAACATCGAAGCGGCGGACCTGCTGATAGTAGGCACTCCAATTTCCAAGGGATCGTACACCGGTATGCTGAAGCATTGCCTCGACCTGCTTACCGCTTCCAAGTCGGACGATCACGTGGCGATCATTGCCGCTACGGATCCCGGAAACTGCAACTCGCTGGTTCTCGAACACTCGCTGCGGCCCCTGCTGAGCCTCCTCGGTTATTGCACGGTGCCGACCGCGGTCTACGCCCGGGATGACGATTTTATCGATCTCCGGGTTGCGGAGGAGGCCGTGATGAACAGGGCGAGACGCGCCGTTGGCGAGGCCTTCAGGGTGCTCGGCCTGGATCCGCCGTTGAATACGCTGGTCGCAAACGGGGACTCGTTTAGCGCGACTCGCTGGGGCTAAGATGCGGCCAATAACGGCCGCGTGCAATCACGGGGGCCAGGCCCGCAGTGTGCGGATGTGAGCATTGACAGAGACAGCTTGAAGCCCGGTTCACCAATACGCGAAGACTTCGGAAGATTTCTTAAGACTTCGGAAGATCTCGCAAGACCTGGAAAGATAGCGGAGGAGCTGCACATGACCGACCCTCACGATTGGGTAAAAGCCAAGAGCGTTCAGAAGCTCAAAGAGTTACAGCCCGAGCTTTTCGACAAATTCGTGGAATTTGAGCGCGCCGTCTACGAGCCGAACCATCTCTCGACCAAGATCAAGGAACTCATCGCCGTGGGAGTAACTCACGTAACGCAATGCGATGCGTGCATCAGCCTCCATACCCGCAACGCGAAATTGGCTGGCGCGACCGATCAGGAGATCGCCGAGGCGGTATTCGTGGCGATCGAATTGCGCGCGGGCGCGGCCATCGGCCATTTCAAAACCGCCGCCAACGTGCTCGATCATACGCATGAGTAGAAATATCCGGATAGCCGCTACCGGCGGCGCTTCCACGCGGCGATAGTCAAGGTTCAGGCCAAGGAGAGCATCACCCATGCCGGGATGGTACGAAGACAATTCCAAATCGATCGGACACACGCCATTGGTGCGGCTCAATCGCGTCATCGACGGCGCCCCGGCAACGGTTCTCGGGAAGGTCGAGGGACGCAACCCGTCCTATTCGGTCAAATGCCGCATCGGCGCCGCGATGGTGTGGGATGCCGAGAGGCGCGGTCTGCTCGGCCCCGGCAAGGAGCTGGTCGAGCCGACCAGCGGCAACACGGGAATCGCGCTCGCCTTTGTAGCCGCCGCCCGCAATATCCCGCTGACTCTGACCATGCCCGACACGATGAGTCTCGAGCGCCGCAAGTTGCTAATCGCCTATGGCGCGAAGTTGATATTGACCGAGGGCAGCCGCGGGATGAGCGGGGCGATCGCGAAGGCCGAGGAGATCACCGCGTCCGCGCCGGAGCGTTACGTCCTGTTGCAGCAGTTCAAGAATCCCGCCAACCCGGCGATCCACGAAGCGACGACCGGCCCCGAAATATGGGAGCAGACCGAGGGCGCGATCGACATTTTCGTCTCGGGCGTCGGCACCGGCGGTACCATCACCGGAGTCTCGCGATACATCAAGGGCGCCAAGGGCAAAAAGATTCTCTCGATCGCGGTGGAGCCGGACGCGAGCCCGGTGCTGACCCAGCAGCAGGCGGGCCAACCGTTGAGGCCGGGCCCGCACAAGATTCAGGGCATCGGGGCGGGGTTCGTGCCGGATACTTTGGATCTCTCGCTGGTCGATGAAATCGAGCAGATTAGTAATGAAGAGGCTATCCACTATGCGCGAAGGCTGACGCGCGAAGAGGGTATCCTGTCCGGCATCTCTTCCGGGGCCGCGGTCGCGGTGGCCGCGCGCGTGGCCAAGCGCCAGGCGAGCGCCGGCAAAACGATCGTCGTGGTGCTTCCCGATTCCGGTGAGCGGTATCTCAGCACGAGCTTGTTCGAGGTGATCGACGCCAAGGGCCTCGCGGCATGAGAGCGAACGCCAGCAACCGCGGACCGTCCGCGCGGTGGAATCTCGACCGAATCGTGGCCGAGTTGCGGGCCTCGCGGGGCAGGTCGCAGCAGGACCGCAGGCGCAACGGCGCGGTCATCGAGATGCCGTCGCGCGAAGCGCTTCGCGCGATTCTCGACGGACTGTTCGCCGTGCTTTTTTCCGACCCACTTCGGCTCGCCGGATCTGACCGACGAAGGAATCGACTACTTCGTCGGCCATAAGCTCGACGCCGTGTCGCGAATGCTGTTTCATCAAGCGAGGCGCGAACTGCAATTCACGGCGCCACAGAGCGCCGCCGCTCTCGCGCAGCCCGCGCTAGAGATCACTCGCGAGTTCGCCGAACGCCTGCCTCGCGTGCGCGCGCTGCTCGAAAGCGATATCCATGCCGCTTACCAGGGTGATCCCGCGGCGCGCAGCATCGAGGAGGTACGCTTCTGCTATCCGGGGATCACCGGGCTTACCCATCATCGGCTGACGCACGAGCTGTACCTGCTCGAGTTGCCTCTGCTGGCGCGAATAATTGCGGAACTCGCGCACTCGGCGACAGGGATCGACATCCATCCGGGGGCGGAAATAGACGGAAGCTTTTTTATCGATCACGGAACCGGCGTCGTCATAGGCGAAACCGCGAAGATCGGCCGGCGGGTGCGCCTGTACCAGGCGGTTACCCTGGGCGCCAAGCGATTCCCGGCTGCTGAAGATGGTTCGCTGGTCAAAGGCACCGCGCGGCATCCGATCGTGGAGGACGACGTGGTCATTTACGCCGGCGCCACCATCCTGGGACGGGTAACCATCGGCCGCGGTTCCACGGTCGGCGGCAACGTATGGCTGACGCGCGACGTTCCGCCCGGCAGCAATGTCACCCAGGCCCTCGTGCGGAGCGAGGCTTTCGACGATGGCGGTGGAATTTAGCGCGCCTTCGTACAATTCGGGTTTCCACTTCACGTTCGCATAATGAAAGTTTGATAACAGTGGCAGATGTCGTGGTCCGCCCTTAAAAAAGCAAGGAGCATTACCGATGGCAGACGCGCAGCGTCCGTTGGTCCCGCACACATTGAGCGTCCGCGACCGCCCGGACGCTATCGAATCCGACTCTCACCGTTCCGCAGATGCTGTCGGAGTCGCCGCGCTGGCTGCTCCATTTGCTGCCGTGGGTGAACGTGCCCGGAGGCGTTTATCAGATAAACCGACGACGGATCGTGCTGCGGCAGAGCGACCGAATCGTCGCGCAATTCGAGGGCGACTCCGCGCGGCTTGACCCCGCCGCTTTGCGCGCGTTGTCTCTGCTGGGGACGGCCGACGAAACTCTGCTTCAAGCGATCGCCGGGCTGTTGGTCGAGGAACGGCGGGGCGCGAACGAAGACCTGTACAAGGAAGGCGACGCGGGCGAGAAGTTCTACATCATCGTCAGGGGGAAAGTCGAAATCGCCACCACCGACGCGCACGGCGAAAAGCTTCGCCTGGCGCTCTATGGCGATGGCGACTTCTTTGGCGAGACGGCGCTGCTCAGCGACTGGCGTCATACGACCACTGCGCAGACCCTGATCCCGAGCGTGTTCCTGACCCTCGAGTGCGCGCGGTTCCAGGCCCTGTTGAATTCGTCGGCGGATCTGCGGGACGGTTTCGCACAGCTTGTCCGCGCGCGCGAAGAAGCTGGGCCGCGGCACAACGAGTATGGAGAAGCCGGAATCGAGATCTCGTCCTACAGCGAAGGCGAAGAGCCGGAGTTGCGACGGACCTTTGTCGATTACGACGAGACCCCGCGCCAGATTCAGTTGCGCACTATCCATACCGTCATCCGCCTGCATACCCGGATCACCGATTTGTACAACAACGTCTACGACCAACTGCGCGAGCAACTGCGCCTGACCATCCAGGGAATGAAGGAACGCGAAGAGTCGGAGATCATCAACGATCCGGAGCAGGGCCTGGCACACGCGGCGGCGTCCTCGATGCGCATCCGGACCCGGTCGGGGCCGCCGACGCCCGACGATCTGGACGACCTGCTGGCGCATGTATGGAAGGAGCCGGCATTCTTCCTGGCGCATCCACGGGCGATCGCGGCATTCGGACGCGAATGCACGCGCCGCGGGGTTCCGCCGCCGACCGTGCAGATGTTCGGCTCGCCGTTCCTGACCTGGCGCGGAGTGCCGCTCGTGCCTTCCGACAAATTGCCGGTAAACCGTGCGGTGGGGTCGCGCGTTCCGCATGTGACTAATCGCGACGTGGATGGCTCCGCCGGACTGACCAGCATCCTGCTGATGCGGGTGGGAGAGCAGAAACAGGGCGTGGTCGGCCTGCACCAGGTCGGATTGCCGGGCGAGCAATTGCCCGGTCTGTCGGTACGTTTCATGGGCATCGACAACAATTCGACCGCTTCATACCTCGTGACGCTCTATTTCTCGGCGGCGGTTCTGACCGAGGACGCCCTGGGCATTCTCGAGAATGTCGAGGTCGGAAATTATCATGACTACGAGGAGTGAAAGCCGGGCCCCCGCGAGCGGGATCGCAGCGGTTCCGGGCCAGGTTGATGACGCGACGCTCGATCATATTGCGAGCAGTCTGTTTGCGGCAATTCCCGGCGCATCCGGACCCGAGCCGGAAATAGCGGCCGGTGCCGCGGGCTCGCGCACCACGAACCCGTATCCCGCTTCGACCGCGGGCGTACCGGCGCCGCCCGCAATCGATACGCTGGTTCCCGGCGCGGCAATTCCGTCTTCGCCCCTCGCCGACGCGGCCATCCATCGGGCTTTCCTCCCCACGCCCACCGCAGCGCTAGCCGCGGCGATCCAGACCGCGATTGCGGCGCCTGCCGGTGCGGAGTCCTGGCCCGCGTCGATTCCCACTATGGCGGAGCTTCCGCTGAATCTTGAGAATCTGGACGGCTCTCTGCCGCGGATGTTTGACGATGCCGGCGGAGCGTCGCCGGCTCCGGCAGCATCCGCCGGCGCGCCGTCGTACTACTTTCTGACGCCCACGCTGGCGGCCCCTCAGGCTAATCCGGCGCCACAGGTCTCAGCGCCGTTCCCGCGGCGCGGTCGACCGACGCGTACGAGAGTGCCCGCCAGAAGCTACAGCATTTCATCGGCGCGGGCTCGCCGAGCGAAATCGTTTTTGTGCGCGGCACCACCGAGGGCGTCAACCTGGTGGCCGCCAGCTTCGGACGCAAGTTCATCGGCGAAGGCGACGAGATCGTTCTCTCGACGCTCGAACATCATTCCAACATCGTTCCGTGGCAATTCGTCGCCAAGCAGGTGGGCGCGGTTATCCGGGTGGTCCCGGTCACCGACCGCGGCGAGGTGCTGCTGAGCGATTTCGAAAGGACCCTGACCACCCGCACCCGGTTCGTCGCGCTCACACACGTGTCGAATGCGCTCGGAACCGTCCTGCCGGTCCACGAGATGATTCAGATGGCGCATCGGCGCGGCGCGCGCGTGCTGATCGACGGAGCGCAGGCGGTGTCGCACTTTCCGGTCAACGTGCGGGATCTCGACGCGGATTTCTACGTGCTGTCGGGGCACAAGATGTTCGGTCCCAGTGCGATCGGCGTTCTGTACGGCAAGAAGGCGCTGCTCGACGAGATGCCTCCCTGGCAAGGCGGCGGCAACATGATCCAGCGCGTGACCTTCGAGAACAGCACCTTCGCCGATCCGCCGGCCCGCTTCGAAGCCGGAACCGCGGCGCTCGGTCCCGCGGTCGGACTGGGCGCGGCGGCCGATTATCTCGAGCGGATTGGGATGGAGAATGTCGCGCGGCACGAGCAGGAGTTGCTGGCCTACGCCACGGAGGCCCTCGGCAAAATTCCCGGAGTCCGGCTGATTGGCACCGCGCCCGAGAAGGCGGGGGTCGTTTCCTTCGTCACCGACGAAATTCCGGCGGAAGAGATGGGCAAGATTCTCGATCAGGACGGCATCGCCGAGCGCGCGGGGCACCATTGCGCTCAGCCGACGATAGATCGTTACGGACTGGAAGCAACGGTGCGCCCATCGCTCGCGCTTTATAACACGCATGAGGAAATCGATCGGCTGGAACAAGCGGTCCGCCGAGCGCTAAGGAAATAATCGCAACCGCTCCGGCCACCTCGCACGGAGTCCTCGGAAAAGAAGCGGGAACCGTCGCTGAACAGGGCGATGTCGAACATCCCGCCGCTGCCGCGCGCGAGAATTCCTCGACGCGCGTTCGTCCGGCCGTTCTTCATTTCGTTCGCGATCGCAGAAGATAAAGACCCGGCTGCGATAGTCGCTTCGCTTCCAGAACTGTTTAGTCGTCCGGCTGATTCTCCGCTCTGTGGAGCCAGAGAATTGCTGAAGAAGCCAAGCCTCGGTTCCGGTCAGAATCGGAACCCAAATCCGGCGCAGCCGTCCTCTTTTCAGTTTGCGGGAACACGAATTGCCCCGGGAACACGAATTGCTTCGTTGATAGCCGCCGCAACGCATTTGGCGCGGGTTTTCGGCGCTACCAAGTCGTGCGACCGGTAAGCTTTTCCTGGCGGCAGGAATCAGAGTGAGGAAATCGTGAAAAAACTTGTCATCTACTTCTTCTTACTTGCTTCGCTAGTTCTGACGATGAACCCAGCCGGCGCGATCGCTAAGTCTGGTCCTTGCCCGCGCTTTGCCGCCGGTTCCACTGTCACCAATCCGCCCGCGCTCTTCAGCCAAAAAGGCAGGCTGACCGTAAATTTCTCTTATAACACCCAGCAGGACGCCCAGGGTCGGACGCTTTACTGCTTCACGACGCCCAACGGTACCGAATCACCCACTCTGCACGTGCATCCGGGAGATCATCTGGTCATCAAGGTGAAGAACAATCTGCCCGCGCCGACCGACTCCAGCGAAATGATGATGACGACCAACGCCACCGATGTTTGCGGCGCGGCTACGATGAATTCAGCCTCGGTGAATATCCACTACCATGGCACTAATACGTCGCCGACCTGCCACTCAGACGAAGTGATTCATACGCTGATCAACTCCGGGGAGACGTTCACGTACGATGTCGCGTTCCCTTTTGACGAGCCGGCCGGCTTGTATTGGTATCATCCCCACGTACACGGGCTGTCCGAGCATGCGGTGCAGGGCGGAGGAACCGGCGCGATCGTGGTGGATGGAATCGAGGTCCTGCAACCGCGCGTCGCTCACCTGCCGCAGCGCGTTTTGGTCATTCGCGATCAGGAAGTCGCAGGCAATCCGACGCCGGGCGGACAGGTGCCTTCGTGGGATGTGACGTTGAACTACGTGCCCATACCGTATCCTGCACTGACACCGGCGGTAATCAAGACGACGCCGAATGAGCAACAGTTCTGGCGTGTGGTGAATGCGTCGGCGGACACTATTCTCGATCTGCAGCTCCTGTACGACAATGTTTCGCAGCCGATTACACTGGTCGCACTGGACGGAGTTCCGGTGGGCTCGCAGGACGGAACTGCTCAGGGCCGGCTCATTCCGATTACGCATCTGCGACTGCCGCCGGCGGCACGCATGGAATTTATCGTGCGCAGTCCTTCACGGTCAGTGAAGACGGCGCAGTTCATCACGAAGAAAGTGAACACCGGTCCGGACGGCGATAACGATACGACCAGGGTGCTGGCGGATATCGAGCCCGTCGGCGATGTTATCGGTCCCGATTCATCGGTGGTGACGACAGAGATGGAATCGTGGCGGCAGCGTTTCGAAGGCATGCGTGAAGCGCGAATCACGGCGAAGCGCACACTATACTTCTCGGAGAACCAGACCCAATTCTTCATCACCGTTGACGGGCAAAAGCCGGTCGCGTTCTCGCCCGATAATCCTCCTGCGATCACTACCACGCAGGGATCGGTCGAGGAGTGGACGATTCAGAATCGCAGCCAGGAGAACCACGAATTCCATATTCATCAGACGCACTTCATGGTGCTCTCGCAGAATAATTTCCTGATCAATGGAAGCCAGCCGATTGCCGCACTGGAAGGCCAGTTTCTCGATATGATCGACGTGCCGTTCTGGGACGGCAATCCGCGGCATCCTTATCCGAGCGTTACGGTGTTGCTCGATTTTCGCGGACAGGATGTAGGCGACTTCGTTTACCATTGCCATATCCTCGAGCATGAAGACGGCGGCATGATGGCGATAATCCGTGTATTGCCAGGACCTGCGGCGAAACGGGTGCCGAAGGAGAAGAGCTCGCCGATGAAAGCGACGCGGCGCGACACGCCGATTGTAAAGGTGGCATTGCGAGACGGCGCGGCCGCCTCGAAATAGCGACCAAAACCCAGCGTCTATGGCCGAGCCGGTTACTCGCGTTGTAGGAGCGGGAATGCAGAGGGTTTTGGCGCGCCGGGAACCTGGGAGCTTTCACTGCTGCTATCCGTGCCTTGCCTGCCCGCCGCGGCCCTGCGTCACCAGGGGAATTACCGCCATACGCTTCTGCGACCTCAACCAAACTCAAAGAGGCACCGTTTCAGATTTCGTCAAAACTCCCGCTCGATAGCGACCGGGCCGCTGCGAACGATCACATTCCTTGGGGCAAAGGTAGCTTCGCGCCCAGAAAGCATGCTTCGGATTGAGCGGCGGCCGCGCAGCGGCTTAGCTGCCGGTGTCGGCGAGCGTTAGCTCCACACGCCGGTTCTGCGCCCTGCCCTCGGGTGTCGCGTTAGACGCGACTGGATCGGCGTCGCCGAAACCCTGCGCCGAAACAAGGTTCGGCTTGACGCCCTGCGAGATCATGTACTGCATCACGTTGTCGGCTCGTTTCTGCGACAGGATGAGGTTGGACGTTACGCCCTGGCGCATCAGCCCAGGGCCGATCGGCGTATTGTCGGTATAGCCGTTCACGTTGATCTTCGTCGTCTGTTGCGGCGCCAGAATCGCCGCCATCTTGGCGATGGTTTGCTGCGCCTGAGCCGGCATTTCCCAGCCGCCCGACGGGAACAGTAGTTCGCCGTTGACCGTCACCTTGATTGCATTCTGCAGCCGTGAGATCTGCATCTGCTGAGCCCCGACCTCGGCACCCATCGATTGTTGGAGCTGCTGGTACTCCTGATCCAGGGCGTTATATTTCTGTTGTGAAACGCAGCCCGCTAGCCCCAGGAGAACTGCAGTCGCCACGCACGCTATCGACCATGTCTTCATCAGCCATTCCCCCTCGTTCAATACCGCACCAGGGTGCGGTCTGACCCCGATCTACGGCACCTCGAATATCATCGCGGCGGCCGCGCCGCAATTGCTGCGTGCATGCCGGGCTCACGCGATCGGAGTATCCGTGCCGGCCGCGGCCGACGGGTCTAAGGGCCGGCGACTGATTTGATCACAAGGTCCACAACAGCGAAGTCCCGCGTTTGCGGATAGTGTCCTTTAGGCCACTACCCGTTTGCGAGCCTTAGCGCCGAGCCGACCGAGGCCAGGTAGCGGCAGATGGTGACGCGCTGGCCTCGCCGAATGTCGTTCTTCGGAACTTCATTGCGACTTTCCCGCAGATGAAGCAGGCGATCGCCACGCGCGGCGGATCAATACCGTCGAGCACTTGCGGCGCTTCCGCGAAGTTGGCGGCGCTGTTTTCACGTAGCGAGAGCGTCGGAGCGTAGCGCCGATCGGCGCAGCAGCCCGCTAGAGGGAAGCGCCCCTCCTCGACACTGGCCTCAAACAACTCAAGCTGCGCGCGGCTTGATCTGGTGCGCAATCTCCGCCTCTGTCCGGTCTTGCGCAACCGCAAGGTCATACTCCATCTGCATTCCCAGCCAAAATGCGGGGGAGGTCCCAAAGTAGCGCGCGAGACGCAGCGCCGTATCGCCCGTGATGCTTCGGTCACCAGAACAGATCTGCGCGATACGATTAGGCGGCACGTGAAGCGCTTGGGCGAGCTTGTTCATGCTCATATCGAGCGGCTTCAGGAATTCCTCAAGCAGAATCTCACCTGGATGGATTGGCGAAAGCTTCTTAGACATCCACAAAACTCCTTCCCTAGTGATAGTCAACGATCTCTACCTCGTACGCGTCGCCGCCGGTGGAATCCCAGCGAAAGCAAACGCGCCATTGGTCGTTGATCCTAATGCTGTACTGACCTTTGCGTTCGCGCTTCAGCACCTCCAGGTGGTTACCAGGAACCGCCCGCAAGTCATCCAGATTCCGCGCGTTGTTCAGCAGATCAACTTACGCCTTGCCGTTCTCTCGATGCTTTGGAATCGCGGATTGCTCCCGCGATTATGGAGCGTGCCAGTATCGCTGTCGCGGAAGCTCTTAATCACCCATCAGTCTCATAACGTTATACGTCAAACGTCAAGTGCCTTCCAGAGACATTGTGGAAAGGGATCGTCGCCGAAGTTCCGCCACACAGCGCGGACGCGCCAAGCACACGCGCTGCTCGATGCAGGGCCAGGGCCACGCGACGCGATTGAACCAGTTCGTGAGCACTTCGGGCGCGAGCCGCGGTCCCAGTCCCACAACTACTCCGTTAACCGTGTAGCTGGCCCCATGGAAGGCGGTGTTAAAGTGAGCCGTCCGGGACTCGAACCCGGGACCCTCTGATTAAAAGTCAGATGCTCTACCGGCCTGAGCTAACGGCTCGTGCGCAAAGAAGTGTATGCGAACTGGCGGCAGGGACAAAGTCTCCAGCGCGCCCGCAAATGGCACCGGCGTCGTCGCGATCCGCCAACAACTGGAAACCGCCGCCGCGATCTGTCCCCAAACAACTGGAAACCGCTGCCGCGATCCCTCACGGGCTGCGAGCGTCAATAGCGCCCGCGCCGTCGGATTGCGCGATCGCCCGCCCGCCATTGGATTGTGCGACGGCCGCCGGACCGCTGATACTTGAAGTCATGCCGGGCGGCAGCGTCGTCCGCGACTCGAGAAAAGCCACCAGGTTGTCGAGTTCGTCGTGAGTGAGAATTCCCGCGAAGGACGGCATGTTGCCGCCGCCGTTGGCGATTCTGATCCGGATGTCGTCGACACTCAGCCTATGCGCCACCTCGGTCAGATCGGGGCCGCGCATCCCGCCGTGGCCGTCGATCGTGTGGCAGAACTCGCATCCCTTGTCATGAAATAGCTGCGCCCCTGTGACGATCGGCGGGTCAGTCGTGCCCAACAGGGCGGCGGAGAGCGGCTGCGCGTCGAATTTTGGCGACCACGGCGATATCGACCCTTCGATCCAGAACGAGATGATGCTCACCACGATCATGACGACGGCCGCGACCGCCCACGGACGGCGCGATGGATGGCGCTCGCCCTTGTTCCACAGCACCGGCACCAGGAGCAGAAAGACGATCGCTGACAGCGGGGCCGCGATCATGAACACCGACTCCATCCCGCGCGGCAGCAGCGCCAGGACGGCGAAGTACCACAGCATGTACCAATCCGGCCGCGGATCGTTGGCGAGCAGGCTTGGATTGGGAGGCTTGCCGAGATCGGGTGGCCCGATGAAGTAGGCGAGCGACGCGATTGTCACGACCACGGCGAAGGCGACCACCACGTCGCGCCACGCGGCATCGGGCCAGAACGGCACGCCCCGCTCCTCGAGCAGCTTTTCGTATTCGGCACGATAGGTCTTGGGATTGACCTTTTCACCGGGGACCGGCGGCGCCGAGATTCCGTCATGGATCACGAGGTAGAGATGGAGTCCGACCAGCGCGAAGATCGCGGCCGGCAGAAAAAATACGTGGAAAGCGAAGAAGCGGCTGAGCGTCGCTCCGCCCAGCGTCTTGCCGCCGAGCAGAAAGCGCGCGAGGTAGGTGCCGATGAACGGAGTGCGCCCGATCATTTCGGCCGCGAGCACCGTGGCCCATACCGCGGTCTGGTCCCAGCGTAGAAGTTGCCCGCTGAAGCCCATCGCGACCGTTATGAACAACAGCATCACGCCGCTGAACCAGTTGAACTCCCGCGGGTATTTGTAACAACCCATCAGGAAGACCTGGATCATGTGGATGCCGACCAGCAGGATCATCGCCGACGCGCCGAAGAAGTGCATCCCACGCAGGAAGTTCCCGAGCACCGCCTTGTAGGTGATGAATTCGAGCACCTGGTAGGCCGAACCCGACGACGCGACGTAGCGCGTCGCGAGCGCGATTCCGGTCACCACCTGCATCATAAAGGCGACCAATACCGCGCTGCCGAACACGTACCACCATCCGGTGTTGGGCGGCACCGGATGGCGCATCACGTCGCCGAAAAATTTAATCAGGCCGGTACGTTCCTCGAACGCGTCGACCGCCTGCTTGAAAAGCCGCTTTATCACCAGCACTCTCCCGCGTCGCTATTCGATAGGAACCGCGCTGGCGAGGATTTCCACCTGTCCATCGCGCACGCGAACCGGGTACTTGAACAGTCCGCGCGGCGGCGGACCGGCGGCCACGCTGCCGTCCGCGTAATAGACGCCGCCGTGGCAGGGGCACATGAAGAGATCGGCCGTCGCCAGCCAGCGCACGGGGCATCCGAGATGAGCGCAGTTGACCGCGAAGGCGACAAAGCTGCCGGACTCCAGCCGCCGCAGCCACGCCGCCGTCATCGCGCTCACTCCCGCCCAAGTCATCGGTGACGGATCGAGAAAGCTGACGCTCACGGTCTCGCCGGGCTTGAAGCTCTCGACCGCGCCTACCGGCCGCCATACGTCTTTCTCGGTGACGAGCAGCGGGCCCAGGATGAAACCGACCACCGGCACGCCGACGATAGCCGCGGCGACGGCCGAGAGCGCGATGCTGAGCCGTCCCATGAAGCGGCGGCGCTCGGGACTCAACGCTTCGCCCTGGCCGGGCTTGGGCGTTTCACTCGCCATGTAGCAATTCCCCCACCCACTTGCTGATCGATACTACCATCAGAACCGCGCCGGCGGCCGAAAATACATAAGAACTGACTACCCCGAAAAGCAAAAACGTTATGCCCAGCGCAAGAAACACCGGCGCGTAAGTTGGTTCCGGAGTCTTCTCCGGCAATGGCTTGCTCCACCCGCCGGTTTCGCCGGGGCTCGGCTGCGGTCCGTCTTCCAGCGTCATCGCACTGCCTCCTAGAGACCCGCCGCCGCGGGCGCAACCACATCCGTCTCGGCCATGCCGAACCATCGCAGGAACAGCGCGACCATCGCGGCCAGGAACACGAAGCCGCCGGCCACCCACATCAGGAGCCCGCCCACCTGCTGGTCGAGCGCCGGCGTCAGGCCCCATTGCGCCCGCAGCGCCGCCGCGAGGTGCAGCGAATCGCCGGGATGCAGGTAAGGCGCATAGAGGACCGTGGGTGCAAAGGTAAGCCAGATGCCCAGCAGAGTACTCGCAATCGCTCCGCCGAGCAGATAGAGCTGGCTCAATAACGGCGATATCCGGCACCGCGGCAACGGCGCCAGGATCGGCCACCAGAATATGGTCGCGGTCACCATGAAACACAGATGCTCGACAATGTGGATGTATTCGTTGCCCAGCGCGGCATCGAAAAGCCGCGGCAAATGCCATAGCACGAGCGTCGCCATGCCGAGCGTCCAGGCCAGCAGGGGATTTCCGAGCACGTGTTCGATATGACCGAGGGCAGGGCGATCGATAGTGGCGCGCGCGAAGCGCGGGGTGATGCCGAGCAGCAGCAGCGGCGGCACCGCGAGCTCGAGCAGCAGATGCTGGAGCATGTGCGCGCTGAACAGATACTCGTCCCCCAGCGTGTCGATCGGTGAAATCAGCGCGAACAGCATCACGGCCACTCCGGTAATGAACCATCCGGCGCGGGATAAATCGCCGCGGCAGGCGATCCAATAGGCCGCCAACAGCGCCGTGCATCCGATCAGCACGGAGAGGTCCGGATCCCACGCTCGCAGAATCTCAGTCATCTTAGTCGGAGCCGTTGGACGGTTGACCTCTGACGGTTATCCAAACAGCGGCCACAGATAGATCAGCGTGAAAATCAATACCCACACCACGTCGACGAAATGCCAGTACATAGTGATGGCCTCGAAGCCGGAGGGTTTGATTTGATCTATCCGGCCGCTGATCGTCACGCCTAGAAGCGTAGCCAGTGCGCACAAGCCAAAAAAGACGTGCAAGCCGTGAAAGCCCGTCAGCGTGAAAAAGGTTGCGCCGAAAAGGTTGGTACTGATGGTCACCCCGTGCGCGAGCAATCCAAGGTACTCGCGCGCCTGGCCGAACAGGAATATCGCGCCGAGCGCCACCGTCGCCGCGAGCCACCACCTGACGCCCGCGGCGCGGCCGAGCCTGAAGCTGCGCCCGGCTAAATGAACGGTCGCGCTACTCAGGAACAGGCAGATGCTGAAGACCAGGGTGCGCGTCGGATTGAGGCTCGTCGCGGCATCCGGCCCATGGCTGGGTATGAGATAAAAGTAGATGTAGGAAATAATCAGGATACTGAAAAAGGCGGCCTCCGATAGAATGAACAGGCCGACTCCGAGCTTGGTCTTATCAGGTATCGTATTCTCGGCCATCGTTCTTGCTCATCCCGCCAGTTTCATCATCATTTCGTCGGTGCGATCCGGATGGGCAAGGTCCCACAGCGGCCGGCGGCCGTGGATCGGCGGTACGCGCTCGAAGTTCTCTTCAGGCGGCGGCGAAGTAGTGGCCCATTCCAGCGTCCAGGCGTCCCAGGGGTTATCCCCAGCCACTTTGCCACCGCGCAGCGACAGCACTACGTTGATCAGGAAAATCAGCACCGAGAATCCCAGGACAAAAGCGCCAATCGTCGAAATCATGTTCATCGTTTCCCATCCCGGCAGCGGGGGATAGGTGAACACGCGGCGTGGCATCCCGAACATCCCGAGTACGTGCTGGATCATGAAGGTTAGGTTGAAACCGATGAGCGTTAGCCAGAAATGCACCTTGCCCCATAGTTCGTCGAGCATGCGGCCACTCATCTTGGGGAACCAATAGTACGCGCCTCCGAATACGGCGAAGGCGGTGCCGCCGAACAGCACGTAATGAAAGTGCGCGACCACGAAATAGCTATCGGTCAATTGCCAGTCGATTGGCACTACCGCAAAGGCGATGCCCGAGAGCCCGCCGATCGTGAACATCAGGAGAAACCCCACCGCGAACATCATCGAGGTGGTAAAACGCACTCGCCCCTGGTACATGGTCGCGGTCCAATTGAAAATCTTGACTCCGGTGGGCACCGCGATCGCCATGCTGGTGATGCCGAAGAAAAGGTCGAAAGCATGGCCGAGACCGACCGCGAACATGTGATGCGCCCATACGGTCATGCTCAGGAATGCGATCGCCACGGTGGAAGCGGCGACAAAATCGTAGCCATATATGGGCTTGCCGGAGAAAACCGGCACGATCTCGGAGATCATCCCAAAGGCGGGCAGGACCATGATGTAGACTTCGGGATGGCCGAATGCCCAGAAGAAATGCTGCCACAGCACCGCCGAGCCGCCGGTGTCAGCGCGAAAAAAATGCCCGTTGAGCAGCCGGTCGATAAGCAGCATCACCAGACCGGCGTTGAAGATCGGCATCACCGTCACGATCAGAACGCCGGTTATCAGCGTCATCCAGACGAACAGCGGCACCCGCCGGATACTCATTCCGGGCGCGCGCAGGCAGATGATCGTCGTGATCAGATTGATTCCGGCGGTGAGTGTGCCCACGCCGATTCCGAGCAGTCCGAGCACCCAGTAGTCAACGCCGGGGCCGTAAGAAAAGGCGGTCTCGCTGAGCGGCGCGTAGCTGAACCATCCTACCGCGGGCGCTCCGCCGTTGACTGCGCTGGTGGCGAAGCTGAAATAGAGCATCACGCCGCCGAAAATCTGCACCCAGAAACCGAGCGCGTTGAGGCGCGGGAAAGCCATGTCGCGCGCGCCGAGCATCAACGGCACCAGATAGTTGGCGAATCCCACCAGCGCCGGCACCACCACCAGGAAAATCATCGTGGTGCCGTGCATCGTGAAAATCTGGTTGTACACGGCGGGACTGAGAAAATGATTTTCGGGCAGGGCGAGTTGAATTCGCATCACCAGCGCGAGCACTCCTGCGACCAGGAAGAAAATCAGGGCCGAGAACAGATACATGATCCCGATTTTCTTGTGATCGACCGTGGCAACCCAGCTCAGCCAGCCCTCTTGCGCTTCGAGCTCGAACGACTCGGCCCCGAGCGCCTCGGGAATCGCCGTCTCTTTCATTTTTGCGTCTCCAGGTACGCGACCAGCGCGTGGACCTCATCGCCGCTGAGCTTGAAATTCGGCATATTGCTGCCGGGCTTGAAATCGTTGGGATTGTGCAGCCATGCGGCCAGGTTTTCCGGCGAGTTCTCGACCGCGCCGGCGCCCAGCGTATGACGAGTGGCGACGTGCGTGAGGTCCGGGCCGACGCTGTGCAGATGGCAGTTGGTGCAGATGCGCGTGCGGTAAATCTTCTCGCCAAGTTGTTCATCCGCCGTGGCGGGCTTGGGCGGAACGTTCTTCTGCTCCTTAATCCAGGCC
Organism: uncultured delta proteobacterium; assembly: GCA_963755905.1. Taxonomy (GTDB): domain Bacteria; phylum Desulfobacterota; class Binatia; order Binatales; family Binataceae; genus JAKAVN01. The sequence continues at coordinate 139,916 of CAVWLM010000001.1, read as the reverse complement.
GCGAACTTTTCGGGCGGGTCCGCGATCACCTGGATGCGCATCCACGCGTGCTCGTTGCCGCAGAACTCGGCGCATGCTCCGAGATAAGTCCCATCGTGATCGGCTTCGAGCCAGAGGCGGTTGGGATGGCCGGGCACGATGTCTATCTTGCGTGCCAGCGCGGGCACCCAGAAGTCGTGGATCACGTCGGCCGAGCGAAAATCCACTAGCAACTGTTTTCCAACCGGGATGTGTATCTCGTTGGCGGTCACCACGCCGGAGTCGAGGTAGTAAACCTCCCACCACCATTGATGCGCCACGATCCTGAGATCCGGTTGGGCGTCGGCGGTCGATGGATCGCCGGCTACCATGGCCCGGAACATGAAGCCCGTCAGCACGGCCAGCGACACAATCGGCACCACTGTCCAGAGGAGTTCGAGCTTGCGCGAGCCGAAAATTTGTTGCGCTTCGGGTGCGCCCGGCCGGTCCCGATAGCGGATGAGCGCGTAGATGACCAGAAAGGTGACGAGAACGAGGATCGCGCTGAGAAAGACCAGCGTGCCTACAAATAATTGCGAGATAGCAGTCGCCTGCGGCGATGCCGGGGCGAGAGTGAACGCATTAACAGTATACGGCCCAGGCATAGCCCCCCTAAGCACCAGCCGCCCCCGCAAGACGCATCGCGAGAGCACCGAATGCCAACTCGCACCCGCGGAGCGTAACCTTCGGATGCGACAAATTGCAAGCAATTCTCGATTAACAGGGATTGCACGTGGCCGGTTGGAAGTTGCGCTTCGCGATCACGCTGGCGGGCGCGACATCGGCTTTGATAAAATAAACTTATCTCAACTGTGAGCGATCCGGCGCTTTGGACGCTCAACCAAATCGATCGCGAGGATGAAGGAACCATGCTGCAAACATCGGAACAACTCGAGCACCTGAAGCTGGCCGCCGAGGTCGCCGGGCTCGAAGTACCGCGTTTCACCCTGCCCGAGGATCACGATGTCGTGGTCAACCGGATGCGCTTCCACTACCTCGACTGGGGCACCCAGCAGAGCCGTCCGATACTTTTTCTGCACGGCGGCGGGCTCAACGCGCATACCTGGGATCTGGTATGCCTTGCGCTGCGCGGCGAGTACCACTGCGTTGCGCTCGACCAGCGCGGACATGGTGACAGCGAATGGTCACCGATTGGCGACTACAGCCTGCCCTCGCAGGTGCGCGACATCGAGCACTTCATCGAAAAACTCGATCTCGAGCGTCCGCTGGTGGTGGGCCATTCGATGGGTGGGTTCGCCGCGATGGCATACGCGGCGAAGTTCGCGGCCCGGATGGCCGGGCTGGTGCTGGTCGATATCGCGCCCGAGTTGAACCCCAGCGGCACGGCGCGCATCCGCAACTTCCTCGCGCAGGACCGCGAACTGGAGTCGGTCGACGCGTTCGTCGAGCGCGCGATGGCGTTCAATCCGTTGCGCAATCCCGCGCTGCTGCGCCGCAGCCTGCTGCATAACCTGCGCGAATTGCCGAGCGGCAAGTGGACCTGGAAGCACGATCCCAATCGCGCCCATCCCACACCCGAGTCGATGCGCGCGCGGCAGGCGGAGATCATGAACGAGATTTCTCACATGACCTGCCCGACGCTGGTGCTGCGCGGCGCGAAGAGCGACGTCCTGACCGACGAGAGCGCGGCGAGTTTCGCCAACGCGCTACCCGACGGGCGATGGGCGCGGGTCGAGGACGCGGCGCACACGGTGCAGGGCGACAATCCGCGCGGACTGGTCGAGGGGCTCCGCCGGTTTTTGCGCGAGATCAAGTTCTAGCCGGAGCCGCGCGCACCGCCCGACGCTGCTGCGCGGACTATGTCTAGACAAATCCGGCGCTTGATGATCGGCGTGGCCGTTTTTAAGTCAGAGTTAAGGCTCCGGCGCCAGGCCGATTCGCGGCGACGCGGTGAGCGCGGCAGCGTCAATTCACCATTGACCAGCCATGTTGACCTTGGGCGGGCAGACGAGGCTCATGGCGACGCGAAACATTGACGGCGCCGATAGCGTACTGATACCCACACTCCTCCAGCAGTGGCGGGCCGCTGATGGATCGTAGCGCCGCGCCGCCCGATGCAATCGAAGGGGGAGACTCGCCGCGGGACATTCTATAGAGTCATGACGAGATCATTCGCAATATGGGGCGCAACATCAGGGAGTAATCGCGAATCATGAGCCACGGAGAAGGAAGTCACAAGCGAGAGACTGGCGAGTTCGGTCCCGAGGCGCAAATTCACTATCGAGAGTACAAGTTGCTGCTCAAGCCAGAGCGCTTCGTCGACGAAGACGGCTTTCACAAGTTTTTCAAGCATGCCCATACCGTCGCCAAAAGGTTGGGAATTGAATTGGAAAAGTCCTCGAAGCACGAGCCGCATGTACGCGAGGTGGTCTTTTACGACACGCCGCATTTCAAGCTTTATACCGACGGCTTCATCCTGCGAAAACGGACCTTCTTCAAGAAGGGCCATCCTGAGCCGAACTTCGAGCTGACCATTCGCTATCGTAATCCCGACGCCAAGGCGGCTGCCGCCGTGGACATGCATCCGTTGCTGCCCTGCATCTACACGATCAAGTTCAAGGAAGAGATTCTGCAGCTCAAAGACCAGATAGCAGGGATGCGGATGCTGTATGCCAACGGCTGCGAGTTGGATACGCCCAACGTCATCCTGACGCAGCGCTTCGAGTTGATCTCGCAGGTCTTTCCCGCCTTGCAGACGGTGCAAAGCGCCAATCCCAAGGCCACGATGGGTATCGTCAACGACGTTACGGTGGACGAGACGCTGGTCCATATCGGCGAGATGGACTTCGGCTCCAAGACGGAGTGCAAGGCTTCGGTGGCCGTGTGGCGCAATCGGTCGACCGGACGCGACATGATCGCCGAGTTTGGCTACCAGCTCAAATTCGAGGGCCTCGCCTCACTCCATCCCAAAGCGCGCGACCTGTCGGAGAGGTTCTTCAAGGAGATCCAGTTGGAGTGCAGCGATTGGGTCGCGCTTGGCACTACCAAGACTGCGATGGTTTACGGGATGGGGCGCAAGCCGGTCAATCATCATGAATGATGCGAGCGCGGTGGCGGAGGCGGGGACGCCGGCGCAAGTTCCTCTGGGGACGATTTTCTGGACTTTCCTGACCGCCGGGGCAATCAGCTTCGGCGGCGGCGTGGTCGCCTACCTCCGCGAATACACGGTCAGCGACGCCAAGTGGCTCGATGACGAGGGCTTTCTCGACGCGCTCGAGATAAGCCAGACCTTGCCCGGCCTCAACGCGGTCAACATGAGCGTGATCATCGGCGATACCCTGCGTGGCATCCCCGGCGCGATCGTCGCGGTGGTGGGCCTGGTACTGCCCGGAGTGGTCATAATCATGGGTCTGGGCGCCTTCTGGCAGGAGCAATCGCACAATCCGCAGATAAAGGCGTTTCTGATCGGCGTTGCCGCGGCGGCGGTCGGACTGCTGAGCACCGTGACGTTGCAGTTGGGACACAAGCAGTTCGTCAAACCGCTCGATCTCGCGATCATTACGGCGACGTTCGTCGCCATAAGCATCCTGCACGTCCCACTTTACATTGTGCTCGTGGTAATCGGATCGGCCGCGGTTTTGCTCTACCGGCCGGGCGCCAAGCATCCGCAATTGGAGGAACGTGCCCGCCATCTGCGAGAGCGCCTGCGCCATCGGCACTACATAAGCCTCCGGCACTGAGGCCAGACAGGATACGCACGACGATGGCGAAACTATTCAACCTGGCCTGGGTGTTCATGCTACTTGCGATCCTCGCGGTGGGCGGAGGCACCGCGGTGCTGCCCGAGATGGAGCATCTGACGGTCGATCACTTTCAGTGGATCACCAGAGGCGAGTTCCGCGACATCTACAGCCTCGGCCAGGTCGCGCCGGGGCCGAACATGCTGATGGTGCTGCTAATCGGCCAGAAGATGGCGGGGGCGATGGGCGCGCTGGTGGTCGGGCTGGCTTTTTTCCTGCCCGATTGCATCCTCACCCTCGTCGCCAACCGGCTGTGGGTGCACTTCAAAGACTCGCCATGGAGGGCGGCGGTTCAACACGGGATGGCGCCGGTGGCGATCGGCCTGATGCTCGCGGGCACTTATGCGATCGCGCGGCTATCCATCTTTAACCTGACCAGCCTGCTGATCGCCACGACTATCTTCGTGTTGCTGCTCTGGCGGCACATCAATCCCGCGCTGTTGGTGCTGGCCGGCGGCCTGACCTACCTGCTGCTGCCGCACGTGGTCCATCTGTTTCCGCACTGAGCGCCGGCCGCTTCGCGCGAGCGTCGTTGCCGTAACGATCGCGCCGCGGCAGGAGAAGGGTGGGGCCGCGCCGTGCTCGGCGCACGGGCGGCGTTCCCCATCGTGGCTCGTCTCAGTTCCACAACCGGCGCGTTGCGAGGTCCGCGCCCTTGCGCAGCGCGCCAAGCTTGGCCCACACGATGTCCTCGGGCACCATCTCCCAGGCCGCGAAGGTGCCGAATCCGCAATCGACACCGGCGATTACCCGCGAACGATCGCCGACTGCCTCGGCCACCCGGCAAATCCGGTCGGCCACCACTTCGGGATGCTCGACGAAGCACGAGGTCGAATCGACGACCCCGGGAATGATGAGCATCCCGTCCGGCGGGGGCAGCTTGCTCAGCACCTTGTACTCGTGCTGATGGGCCGGGTTGGCGCCTTCGAGCGACAGCGCGCCGACGCGCGCCTGGTAGATCGCGGGCAGGATGGCTTCGGCCGGGACGTCGTGCATGTGCGGGCCGTCATAGTTGCCCCAGCATACGTGCAGCCGCACGCGATCGGGCGGGATGTTAGCGACGGCGTGATTGAGCGCGGCGATATGCAACTCGACGATCTTGACGAACTCGGGGACCGATTTGTCCTGGTACAGGAAGGTGCGCTCCATCGCGAGGTCGGGGGCGTCGAGTTGCAGGATATAGCCGCGCGAGGTGATGTATTCGTATTCCTTGCGAATTTCCTGGGCGACGGCCATCACGTAGCGTTCGTGACTGTCGAAGTATCCGCCGTTGAGCATCGTGGTCGCGATGATGCCGGGTGCCGCCGCGGTCATGAAGCGCTCGGGAAACTTTCCGGCGGTCGACTTATCGAACATGTCGCACTCGCGGCGCACGGCGCTGAGATCCTCGTAGCTGAGCGGGCCGATCGCCTGCGGCGCGTTGAAGACCTTGGCTCCTCCCAGCATCCCGCGCTGCCGCATAACTTCCACGTACTGGGGAAATTCGCGCATGTCCCACGGCGTCGGGCGCTGGCTTTCACCGCCGAAGCCTTTCATCCGTTGCGGCACGTAGGTTTGAAACCCGACCCGCGGCTGTTCGCCATCGTTGCCGATGTCGATACCCGCGGCAACCTGGCGTTCGACCACGTGCGCGACGGCGGCTTCGGCCTCGCGGTCGAGCAGCTTTTCGTCGATCGCCTCGCCGCGTTCCTGCTTGAGCAATAGTTCGGTCAGTTTCGGATTGCGCGGCAAGCTTCCGACGTGGGTCGTGAGAATGCGCTTTTCGCTTTTCAACATGGCGAGTGTCCCCTCCGTGTGTTGCGCGCCGAAGAGCGCGCGCGATTCGACGCGCTCGATACGGCGGCGCGCCGTGGCCAAGCCGTCCGCAGTCTACAGCAAGCTCCGGGTCAAATTGCAAACGGGCCGGAGAGGACGCCGGTCAAACGTGCAGGCGGGAGCGAGTCAGGTGGAGCGAGTCCGGCCGTCGGGTGAAGGAGCTATCGCGCCGCTCCGTGGTCAGGGCGTGCGGGGGCCGCTGATATACCATTCGCGTCCGAGGTTAGCGATCGGCACCAGGTCGCCCTGTGGATCGAGCAACGCGAGATCGTTGGAATCCAGGGGTGGAAGCTCGCCGGTGTCCGGATCCGTGATGGGCTCGAGGCCTCCAGGAGCCTTGATGAACTCGACGTGCATCTCGCTGTAGTAGACCAGCGTCGGCAGTTCTATACCGGCGAAGTACAGCCGGCCGCCGTCAAGCAGTGCCGCGGCGCGGCGCGCCTTCAGCCCCATGGCGTAGCTTGGTCTGCTTCGCAGACGCTCGCGATGATACGTGAGGGCGATTGCGTGCCACCGCACTGGCGCATGTATCAGCATCAGCACCAGCGCGAGCGCGCCCATGCCCGTCACCACGCCGCTCATCGGGCCCCGGTATTCCAATGCGCGCGCGGCCAGCGTTCCAGCCAGCAGCGCCGTCGGCACAAACGCCGGGAGGATATACCACGGCAACTTGGTCTGCACCGCGCCGGCGGCGGCCAGCGACACGGCCAGCCACACGACCCATAACGCCACCGCGGGATTAATCGATCTCAACCGGCGCGCGCTGTACGAGAGCGCCCCTTGCAGCGTCCTGCGCCGCACCATGACTACGGCCAACGCAACCGTAGGCAGGATGAGCGGCCAGAGAAAGTGAGCTTCTTTCCAGAAGCCGTGCAGCGTGTACCATCCGGGATGAGTCTCGTCTTCCAGGTGTCCCGTGACACGAGCCAATGTCTCGTGATGCACGAAGCTCGTCCAGAAGAGCGGATTGCGCAGCGCCTCGTACAGGTACCACGGCGCCGCTACCGCCACCGCGCATCCGAAAATGACCGTCAGACCGGCAATCCCGACCACTTCGAACCCCGGCAGCAACAACACCGCCACCGGCGCGATAATGAGAGGAATAATCCCGGCGAGCCCTTTGCTCAGGATTGCGAGACCGCTGGCGACGCCCGCGAGCGCGCAGAACTTCCTGTCCTCGCGCGCACGCAGTATCGCGTAGAGCGCGAGCGTGAGGAAAAGAAGCAGTGGCGCGTCGGTCGCGCAATCGCGTCCGCCACGCGCGATGAAGAAATAGAACTGCAAAGGCACCAGGGCGGCCAGCGTTCCGGCCAACCTTCCGGCCACTCCTGCGGCGGTCAGGTAGATCAGCAGGAGCGTCGCCAGGCCGGCGGCTACCGACGGCAGCCGCGCGGCGAACTCGCTTTCTCCGAACGCTTTGAATGATCCAATCAGCGCCCAGAAAAGCAGCGGCGGCTTTTTGACGTAGGCCTGCCCATTCCAGGTCAAGTCGAGATAGCTGTGATTGGCGATCGCCTCGTGCGCTACCTCGGCGTAGGTCGCCTCGTCCCAGTCGACCAGCGGAGCCTGGGTCATCCCGGTGGCGAGCGCGAGTCCCCCGAGCACCAGGATCAGGATCATCTCGATTCTGAACCTGTATATCCATGGCAGGACCGCCGCTACCCTCGGGCGGCGAGGGACGGGCGCGTCGCCCGTTTGATGCGTGACGCCGGTCTCATGCTGGTCCCGAACAGTCCCGGTATCCACAATTGTTTTGGGCCTATCTTCCACGTTATTCCGGCAGGCGACGAAGCTCGTGCGCGTGGGCCGTCGCTCTCGCAGCAGTCTTGGATACGCACCGTCGATGCGAACGTTTCATGATATGGGCGCGTTCGGAACAGGGCAATTCGATTTGCCTGTCTCAATGGAAACGCGCCGATTGATGGCAAAACGAAGGCCCGGTCTCGCACACGGAATGCGGCGAGACCGGGCCGTATCACGGTTTAGCTGGCTAAAGGCAAAAAGCCTAAATTTTCGAGGCTGGCTCGACCCAGTCGCGCGCCGTTTGCTCCAGCTTCGCTATCAAATCACGCTCGCTCGAAGGCGGATTGAAATCGAGAAGTCCCAGTTCGTCAACGCCGGCGTCGCGATAGCGCTTCAGGTCGTCCTTCGTGATCGGTTTGGCGTAGGGCGAAAGCGCCACATAGATGTCGGAGCGCTTGCGCCCCGCCGCCTTTATCAACTGCTCGAGGTGCTTCATCTTGTCCGCCGCCTCGGCCGGGGTAAGATTGAAACCGCACCATCCGTCACCATACTCGGCTACGCGCTTGAGCGCCGGGCCGCTCTCACCGCCGAACCATATTGGCACCCCGCCGCGGACCGGCTTGGGATAGCTGCGAACGTTGTCAAACTTGTAAAACTCGCCCTTGTAACTGCTGTGCGCGTCACGCCATAACGAACGCATCGCGTCGATACACTCACGCGTGCGCTGCGCGCGGTGATCCCACGGCACGCCAACCGCGTTGAACTCCTCCTCCAACCATCCCACGCCCACGCCCAGCGTGAAACGTCCGCCACTGAGCTGGTCGAGCGTCGCGACCACCTTGGCGAGCACGACCGGGTTGTGCTCGGGCACCAGGCAGATACCGGTTATCAGCTTGATGCGCGTCGTATAGGCGGCGGCGTAGGCAAGCGTGACGAACGGATCGGCGAACGCGGTGTCGGTCGGCAGCGGGAACTCTCCCTTGGAATAGGGATACTTGGAGATGTGCTTGTCGAGCAGAACCACGTGCTCCGGAGCCCATACGGTGGAGAAGTTCAGCCGCTCGGCATTCACGGCGACGGTCTTTACCAGGTCGGGCTGCGACAGATGGCCGATTCCGATGGCGAAAAATCCTATCTTCATAGTTTTCTCCTTGGCAACGGATTGTCCTTAGTGAAATGAGGTTAGCTTTCTCATAGCACAGGCCCTCGCGGATTGCCCATGCGCCCGCTAGTTCATCAGTACCAGGTAGACAGCCAGCCCCACTCCAAACGCCGCCAGCACGAGCGCGATTGCAATAGCGCCGAAGGACGGCTGGCCGATTTGTTCGCCGTGATTAAGCCGGCCAACCAGGCGGACGTGATGTATCGATGCGCCGACGCTGACGATCGCTCCGAGCAGCAGCAGTGCGATACCGACCCATAGAGAGGTGCCGGTGGGTTCCATCGGGCGCGCATGGGTGGTCATCGCAATCTCCCGCAGGAAAAGACCGAAGCGCGCGACCACGAAACCGAATCCCATCAATGCAAGGCCGGTTCGAATCCAGGCGAGAAAGGTCCGCTCGGCGGCCAGATAGTCGGATGGAGATGCGACTCTGCTTTCCGGCATTAGTCAGTCAGCTCTCAACTCCTGTCTCAGCCTCTACCTGAGCCGCCTGCTATCCGGCCGCTTCGACCTCGACCAGGTTGTCGGAAAACGTCGGCGCGTTGCCAAGATCGGCAAGCGCGCAGGGATTCACGGCGCTAACCGTGCTGTTCGAGCGGCTGAACTTGCGCCAGTAGCCCAGCGGCGCGACCACCACCCCCTGCCGTACGGCGTCGCTCAGATGCGCCAGCGCCTTGAACGAGCCGCGATCGTTGAAGACCCGCACGACTCGCGCCTCGCCGATACCGCGCTGGGCAGCGTCCGCGGGATGAATGGTGACGGCCGGCTCACCGGCGATTCGGCGCTGATGCGGCAGGTTGGCGTAGCAGGAATTCAGGAAGGCGTGCGACTTGGGCGAAATGATATTCAGCGGGTAACGCCGCGCCAGCGCGGGATTGGCCTGGGCCGACTCGCGCGGAGCGATAAAGCTCGGCAACGGGTCCACCGCGTGGCTCGCCTCCGATCGCTTCGATCCCTGGCGAAAAAGCGGAAGCACGAAATTTCCTCGCGCCGCCATCGACGAGACGAACTCCGTCTTTCCGGAAGGCGTGGGGAAGTTGCCCTCGGCATGCGGAGCCGACGTATCCGGTGTGCCAACCCTAAGCCGCGCGTAGCCCTCGCGTTTGAGCAGGTCGAGGCTGATGCCGCTGAGCGCGGGTGCTCTCCAGTCAGTGATCGCCAGCATGGTCTCTTCATCGGTACGCTTGAAACAAGCGTCGTCGAAACCCATGCGCGCCGCGAGACGCCGGAACAGTTCGGTGTTGGGGACAGCTTCGCCGAGCGGCTGAATCGCCGGCATATTCAGCGTGAGATATAGATGGCCCCACGAAAACATCAGGTCGAACTGCTCGAGCTGGGTCGTCGCGGGCAGGACGATATCGGCGAAGTCGGCCGTGTCGGTGATGAATTGTTCGCTCACCACCGTGAACAGATCCTCGCGCTCAAGACCGGCCACCATTCGATCCTGGTCGGGCGCAACCACGATCGGATTGGAGTTGTAAACGAACAGCGCCTTCACCGGCGGCTCTAGCCCGAGGCCTCCGGTCAGCGCCGCTCCCAGGTGATACTGGTTGACGTGGCGGGTGCCGGGTCTGATGAAGTCCGGGCGCATCAGCACGTCGAATTTGATCGGAAAAGCGAAGTTCGGCATGAAGACCAGGCCGCCCCCGGGCTTGCGCCAGGCGCCCACCAGCGCGGGCAGGCAGGAGATGGCGCGCACGCATTGACCGCCGCCCGCCTGGCGCTCGATCCCGACGCCAAAGCGAATCGCCGCGGGCTGGCTGCGCGCGTATTCGCGCGCGAGCTTCACGATATCGCCGGCGGAAATTCCGGTAATCGTCGAGACCAGCTCGGGCGGATATTCCTGGGCGCGCTCTTTCAGCTCCGCGTACCCGACTGTGTGTTTCTCCACATAGTCACTGTCGGTCAGGCCATCATTGATAATTACATTGATCATTCCCAGCGCCAGCGCTCCGTCCGTCCCGGGCCGGATCGGAATATGCCAGTCGGCTTGGCGCGCGGTGCGATTACGCATCGGATCGATCACCACCACCTTGGCGCCGCGGCGCCTGGCCTCGGCGATAATCGGCCACAGATGTAGGTTGGTGCTGATTACGTTGCAGGCCCAGATGACGATGTAGCGGGAGTGGACGAGGCTCTCGGGGTCGGTGCCCGGCGTGGGGCCGACCGTCATCATGTAACCGGTGATCGCCCCGGAAGCGCAGAAGGTGCGCTCGCTGATCGACGCGCCGAGGCGGTTGAAGAATGCGTCGCCGACGTTAAGTCCGTTCAGCAGACCCTCGGTGCCGAGGTAGCTGTAGGGCAGGATTGCTTGCGCGCCGTACTCCGCGATGATCGCCTGGTAGCGGCCCCTGATCTCGTCGAGCGCCGCGTCCCAACTGATACGTTCGAATTTGCCGCTGCCTTTGCGGCCAATGCGGCGCAACGGATGCAGTACGCGGTCGGGGCTATAGACGCGATCGATATAGTCATTGACCTTGACGCACAGCGCGCCGCGGGTGAACGGATGCTCGGGGTCGCCGCGCACCGCGGTCGCGCGGCCGTTCTCCACCGTAACCAGCATCGCGCAGGTGTCGGGACAGTCGTGGGGACACGCCCCGCGAACGATCGTTTTGGCGGTTTCGGTAAGAGGCATCGTGGAAGACTCCTCCTCGGCTCAGCCGGCCGGGATGGACAGACTCAGCGGCCAGACCTGCGAGACTCATAATCGGCTCACCCTCGCATCCTTGCAAGGTTCAAACTGGTAAGGCTCCAACTGCCAGGATGCTGTTCGGGCCACGAAGCGCACCTTCGCGCGGAGATGCCGGGGCGCTCGCGCGGAGTTGGACACGCGCATACGCGCACTGAGGACGCGTGTAGGCGGACTTAATTGACTGCGATCGCCCATCCGCGTAGGCTCCCCGCTATGCAACTCCTGAGGCGTCAATTGCTCATCCTTCTAGTCAGTGTCGGCGCATGCGTGTCGACGACCGGATGTTTCTCCTGCACCGAGGTGCACAACCCTCCTCCCCAAGTCACCATCCAGCAGGCACCCCCCGTCGTAGTCGCACCGGCTCCCGCCCAGTGATCCTGGTTCTTAGGAACGCGTAAGAGCGCTTGGGCTCGGACCACGCGCGGGCATGGTGCGATGCTTTAGTCACTCCAGCAGGAGATTTGCGCCGCGCGATCCGAAGTCAGGGGAAGGAGAAAGATCGAGATGGACGTGAAGAATATGTTGCAGGATTTCTGTAGCGCGGTTGAGCGGCATGACGGCCGGCGTCTCGCGCAACTGTTCTGCGAGGACGGCGTCTATCACGACGTCTTTTACGGCGCTTTCGCCGGCAGGGAGCGGATCGCCGAATTGATCGACACCTGGTTCTACAAGGATGCGGATGACTTTCGCTGGGATATGGTGGATCCCGTCTTCGACGGTCAGACGCTTTACACGCGCTACCTGTTCAGTTTCAGGTCTCTACTACCACAGGCGCAGTCCGCGCGCGCGATGTTCGAAGGCGTGTCGATCATGAAAATCCGCGACGGCCGCATCGCCGAATATCGCGAAATTGCCGATGTCGCGCCTAGTTTCGTCGATATGAATTTCGCCCCGGAACGAATCGCCAAAATCGCCGCGCGCCAGGGTAGCGAACTGAAGAAGCGCCCCGAGATGGCACGCCATCTGGCATGACGCGCGAACCCCAATCCTTATTTACGATTGCGCGGATCTAACCCGCAGGCGCCGGCGGGGATTCCGATCGCAAACTTCGTTAAGTAGCCGATCCTCAGCGCGTCTTGCAGCCGGCAGGCTCGCCGGTCTAGGCATGGCGGCTCAAGCGGGACCGCCGGAAAAATATTTCTAACATCATCATGTTACGGCTCTGTGAACGAGCGTGGCGCACGGTCGGGCAGGGCCTCGCTCATTTCGATGTTCTTCGATTTGGCGTCAACCTTTAATAATTTCTTGATCGGACTGTGCTATGGGAAAGCCTAGACGCAAGGCGGAGAGTGCTCTATGTCGCGAGCCGAAGCAGAATCGATTCATTCGGAACAGACTATCGACTTACTAAAGGAGTTGGCGCTGGATCTGGGCGCGGCCTGGAAGCGTCACAACGACGATATCTGGCGCAAGATTGATCCTGACGTATGGCTGATCACGCGCAATCCCTGGCTGATGCTACAAGAGGCGTCCGAGAACACGCTCAGGTCGATGGCGGACGACCGGAACCTGCGGAGCCGCATCGAGCAACTCGTCCTTGCCAAGCGCCAGTCCACGAATTGCGCCGCGTGGTTCGAGCGGGCGCATTCCGGATCCGCCCTTGGCGGTGTCGCCTATTTCAGCATGGAGTTCGGCCTGAGTGAGGCGCTGCCCATCTATTCGGGTGGCCTGGGCAATGTGGCGGGCGATCAGCTCAAGGCGGGCAGCGATTTGGGCGTGCCAATCGTTGGCGTGGGACTGCTTTATCAGCAGGGCTACTTTCGCCAGGCAATTGATCAGGAAGGCAATCAGCGCGATCTGTTCCCCTACAATCCCCCGTCGTGGCTGCCGATAACGCCCGTTCGCGATGTTGACGGTAAGCTGCTGCCGGTGGGGATAAACTTTCCGGATTACAAGTTGCGGCTTCGCGTGTGGGAGGCGAAGGTCGGCCGCCTCAAACTCTACCTGCTCGACAGTAATGACCCCGGTAATATGCCGATGCATCGCGGCATCACGAGCGAGTTGTATGGCGGCGGTCCTGAATTGCGTCTGCAGCAGGAATTGGTGCTGGGAATTGCCGGATGGCGCCTCCTGAAGCAACTGGGACTGAAGCCCGAGGTTTGTCATCTCAACGAAGGCCACGCCGCATTCGCGGTGCTCGAGCGTGCGCTGTCGTTCATGCATGAAAACCAGACGCCCTTTGAAGCGGCGCTGATCGCGACGCGCGCCGGCAACCTGTTCACGACGCATACGCCGGTGGCGGCTGGGTTCGACAGATTCTCCCCCGCGCTGATGCAACTTTACCTGGGCTGGTATGCGACTGAACAACTGCGCATCGGCTTCGACGATCTGATGGCGCTTGGCCGCGCCAATCCCGGCGACCCGAACGAACCATTCAACATGGCGTATCTAGCAGTTCGGGGAGCCGGCGCGATCAACGGCGTCAGCAAATTGCACGGCGCCGTAAGCCGATCGATTTTTATGCCGCTGTTTCCCAGATGGCCGGTCGAGGAAATTCCGATCGGGAGCGTCACCAACGGGGTTCATACGGCGAGTTGGGATTCCGAGCATTCCGACCGGCTGTGGTCCGAGGCCTGCGGAAAAGATCGCTGGACCGATACCACCGAGACGCTTGGCGATCGTATCAGGGCGGTATCAGACGCCGCGTTGTGGAAGTTGCGCGCCGATAATCGCCAGGAACTGGTGCGTTTCGTGCGCCTGAGGGTGCAACGTCAAATGGCCTCGTATGGCGCGTCGCGTGAAGACATCGAGGACGCCAAAACAGTCTTTGACCCCAACGCGCTGACGCTCGGTTTTGCGCGGCGGTTCGCCACTTACAAGCGGCCCAACCTGTTGCTGCACGACCTCGCGCGGCTGGTGAACATTCTCACCAATCAAAAATTTCCGGTTCAGCTCGTGCTCGCCGGCAAGGCGCATCCGGCCGATCAGGCCGGCAAGAACATGATCCGGGAATGGATTCGTTTCGTGCGCCGTCATGACATTCGCCAGCACGCCGTGTTCCTTGTCGATTACGACATGCTACTGGCCGAGCGGATCGTCGAAGGCGTCGACGTCTGGATCAATACTCCCCGCCGTCCGTGGGAGGCGAGCGGCACGAGCGGGATGAAGGTGCTGGCCAATGGCGGCGTGAATCTCTCGGAACTCGACGGATGGTGGGCCGAAGCGTACGAGCCGTCAGTCGGTTGGGCGCTGGGCGACGGTAAGGAGCATGGCGACGATCCCGCCTGGGATGCGGCCGAAGCTTCACAGATGTATGACATCCTGGAGCGCGAGGTGGTTGCGCGATTCTATGATCGCGATAGCGAGGGACTGCCGCGCAACTGGATCGCGATGATGCGCGAGAGCATGGCTCGCCTGACGCCGGAGTTTTCGGCGAATCGCGCCGTTCGCGAGTACACCGAGAAATACTATTTGCCGGCCGCTGCAACCTACCGCGATCGCGAAGCCTCCCAAGGCGCGCTCGCGCGGCAAATCTTGCAATGGCGCGACCTGGTCGCGGCTCATTGGTCGAAGCTCAGGTTCGGCCCGGTCAACTGCGAGACGAACGGTGACTTTCATAGCTTCCGCGTGCAGGTGTATCTCGAAGAACTGGAACCGGACGCGGTGCTGGTCGAATTGTACGCGCAAGCCCGCAATGGCGAACTTCCCGTGCGACAAACGATGACCCGCGGCGACGCGCTGGTCGGATCCTCTGGCTTCAACTATACGGCGCAGGTGCCGTCGAACAGGCCGCCCGACCATTACACGCCGCGGATAGTGCCGGCATTTCGCGACGTCCGCGTCCCACTCGAGGCGAGGCAAATCCTCTGGCAGCGTTAGGTGTAGAGGCGCGCGGTAAGAGGATCGAAATACACGGCTCGCGTTTGCCTGAATCGATCACATCGTGCCAACGACTATTTCACAGTCCTGACACCTTGTCCGCGAAGACCTGACGTATATTTGGGTAAATGAGCTTTAGTCGCGGTTAGAAGATTCAGATCGAAGACGTGCTGCGCAAAGAACCATTTAATAAAGAGGAGATCGGAACATGCAAAACACGACGGAGCAGAACACCATAGGCAAGCAGCCGAGCACCATGAGCACGCCGCACGCCATCATAACGAGGCTGCCAAGCATCATGAGGAAGATGCGCATGAAAAGGCCGGACATCAGGCCCACCTCGCGCACGGACATCATCTGCAGGCTACCCACCATGCCGAGGAAGCGGCAAAACACCATGCGGCGGAGCATGACGACAAGCAATAATCGACAAGGACGTTGCGAGGAATTTTCGGCAGGCAAAGATTCAGACAGGGCGGCGGACGCTCGTCTTTAGCCGGCTCTTTCGGCCTTGACCTCGTAGATCGCGATGGTCCCCTTGCCTTTGACTTCCATGTCACCGAGGGTGCTGCCGTCGAAATTGCCGGAGATTCTGTTCCACAGAGCCTCCGTGAGAGCGACGCCGCCCTCGGGCGCCATACCGGCCATACGCGCCGCAACATTGACCGTGTCGCCCCAGATGTCGAACTGGTAGCGCTCCTGTCCGACCACGCCCGCGACCACCGGGCCCTGATGAACTCCCACCCGGACGGTCCATCCCAGTTGGCTGTCGATCATCGTGGATGACATTTCGAGGCCGCAGCGAACCGCTGACCCGATCGGGTCTTCCACAACATTGAGAAGGCCGGCCGCGGCCATGAACGCGTCACCAACGGTTTTGATTTTCTCCAGGCCGTGCCTCGCTGCCACCTGCTCGAAAATGACGAACAGGGCGTCGAGGCGCGAGACCACGTCTTCAGGCTCGTGCTTGTCGCAGTACGAGGTGAAATTGACCACGTCGCAAAACAGGACGGCGACGTTTTCGTAGCGCCGCGGGATTACCGTCCCGATCGTGCGGATCTCGTCGGCGGCCGCTCTCGGCAGCAGCGCATGGAGCAATTCGTCGGCCCGGTTACGCGCCTCGCGCGCCTCCGAGAGGGCGAGTTGGAGGGCGAGTTGGGTTCTGATTCTGGCCAGCACGATCGGTCCCGAGAAGGGCTTGTGGATGTAGTCGACACCGCCCATCTTGAAGCCCTGCTCCTCGTCTTCGGCGTCGATCCTGGCGGTGAGAAAGATGACCGGGATGTGGGCTGTGCCGGGGTTGGCCTTAAGCCGCCGGCAGACTTCGAGTCCGTCCATTCCCGGCATCATCACGTCGAGCAAAATCAAATCGGGCTGATCCGCGGCGGCCGCGAGCACCAGTGCCTTCTCGCCATTGGTCGCGACCTTGGTCCTGAACCAGTCCTTCAGCAACCCCGAGATGACCGCGATGTTGGTCGGAGTATCGTCGACGATCAGTATCAACTTACGCTCGAAGGCCTGCGTCATCTAATCACTCCAGCTTCAAGGCCAGACGAGCCGCGATTTCCCACAGGCATGTGAGCGCAGCCTGGAAATCAAACTTATCGATCAGGTCGGCGAGACGATCGATATCGGCTTCGCTTAACACTGCGGACAGACTGTCCCGTGCCTGCCCGATGAACTCGGCCGCTTCCCCGTCATCGCTCTCGAGCAGATCTTTCAGGCGGGTCAAGGACGCGACGGCGGCTGCCTGATCGGCGGACCCTGCCGCCGTTGTAGTGGCGGACCGCTCCTTCGGCAAAGCCGACTGGATCGCCTGCACAACCGCGGTCAGGACGAGCGACAACGATTCAAGCTGCGGTTCGACCTCTTCGTGCCCCGACTTGATCGCGCTTTCAACCTGCGCCGCAGCCTCCGCCAGACCGGCCGCGCCAAGATTGCCAGCCGAGCCCTTCAGGGAGTGGGCGGTGCGTTCCGCCGTCTCCCGGTCACCGGCCGTCAGAGTGGCGCGGATCTTGTCGACGGCGTCCGCCTCCTGCTCGGCGAATTTCCGCAGCAGATCCTCGTAGCGTTTGCGATTACCGCCGATTCGCCTGACCGCCGACCTGGTTTCGATCCCCGCGATCGCGAGTCCACCGCCGTCGGAACCGGATGCCGAGCCGCCGTTGGACCCGGCTCGCGGATCGGACTGCTGCTCGGTCGCCAAATCCGATCGTGAGGCCGCCGCAGGATCGCTCCTCTGCCCGTTTGCGGTCGGTCGAGCCGAAACTCCATTAGCATCTCGCGGGGGAATCCACTTAAGCACCGCGCGGAACAGTTCGTCGGGGTCGATAGGCTTGGCGACGTAGTCGTTCATTCCCGCTTCCAGGCACATGTCGCGGTCACTCGCCATCGCATTGGCGGTCATGGCGATGATAGGCAAAGTCCGCAGGCGCGGGTTGGATCTGATCGCGCGTGTCGCCTCGATCCCGCTCATCACCGGCATCTGAATGTCCATCAGCACGAGATCGTAGTCGCGTTCGGAGACTATCTTGACCGCGACCGCGCCATTTTCCGCGCAATCGACCTGCATCTTGGTATCTTTGAGAAGTCCCAGTGCGACTTCGCGATTGAGTTCGTTGTCCTCGACCAGCAGCACGCGCGCTCCGCGGGTCAGGCTGGCGTCGAAAGCGAAAGTCCTCGCCTCTTCGACGTGGCGCCGGCCATGATCGTCCGGCTCGCTCGAGACCGCGCGGACGATAGTGTCAAACAGCATCGAAGGAGTGACTGGCTTGATCAGAACATTGTCGAAGGCGTTGTCCTCCGCCTGTTTGAGCACCTCTTCGCGGCCATAAGCGGTAACCATAATAAGATGAGGCATGACGGAAAGTCCCGGCAAGGCGCGAATGCGCTTGCCGGTTTCGATGCCGTCGATACCGGGCATCTGCCAGTCGAGAAAAACGATTTCGTATGCCTCGCCGGCCTCGGCGGCCCGGCGGACCATTTCGATCCCTTCCAGGCCCGAGGGCGCTTCATCGACCTCGAGCTTCATGCTGGTGAGCATGTTCGACAGGACCGCGCGCGCGTGTGAATTGTCGTCGATTATCAGCGCGCGATGGCCGCGCAAGTCGGATTCCAGTGGCTGCCGCTGAGGCGATGCCGCGCCCTTGCCCAGGCGGGCGGTGAACCAGAACGTGCTTCCCTTGCCCGGTTCGCTGCTCACCCCGATATCGCCGTTCATCAACTCCGCCAGCCGTTTGGAGATCGCCAGGCCAAGTCCGGTACCGCCGTACTTGCGGGTGATAGAGGCGTCGGCCTGCTGAAAAGCCTGGAACAGCCGGCCAATCTGCTCTTCGGTCAGGCCGATACCGGTATCGCTGACTGAAAAGTAGATCAGTTGCTCGTCGGCGCTGTCTTGCTTGACGCGGGCCTTCACCACGATCTCGCCGTGCTCGGTGAACTTGACCGCGTTGTTGCAGAAGTTGATCAGGATCTGCCCCAGCCTTAGAGGATCGCCTTTGAAATGGCTGGCGACACCCGCTTCGACGTCGAAGATCAACTCCAGACCCTTGGCCGCGGCCTTCTCCGAAATCAGATTGCCGACGTTCTCGAGGACCTTGTCGAGTTCGAAGTCGACGGTCTCGATCGTCAGCTTGCCGGCCTCGATCTTCGAGAAATCCAGGATGTCGTTGATGATACCCAACAGATGCTGACCCGATTGCTGGATCTTCTTTACGTAGTCCTGCTGGCGGGGGCTGAGTTCCGTCCTGAGCGCCAGGTGCGACATGCCGATGATGGCGTTCATGGGAGTGCGGATCTCGTGGCTCATGTTGGCCAGGAAATCGGACTTCATCCTGGTGGCCTCTTCGGCCACCTCCTTGGCGGCGCGCAATTCTCCCTGAGAGGCGGCCATCGCTTCGTTGATCGCTTCCAGTTCCTCTTTGCGCACGGCGATTTGGCGTTCGGAAGCGGCGAGCGTCGCTGCCTGCAGGCGAGTCTGTTCGAGCAGGCTGCGGGTCGCGATATTTCCGGTCAGGATTTCGGCATTGGCCGCCACAGCGGGCAGCAACGCTTCTATCAACGCGCGCTGGCGCTGTGACAGTGGCGATACAGGCGCCAACTCGAGCACCCCGGTCACGGCGTCCTGGCTTATTACAGGGAAAAACAACAGATCGCGGGGAATCAAGGTTCCAATCCCGGCGGAAACGCGCACGCGATCGCCGTCGCCGGTGGTAACCGCCAACGGCCGGCGCTCGGCTGCCGCCTGGCCCACGAGCCCTTCGCCAAGCGCGAATTCGCAGGGCTCGCCCGCATTGTCGATTGCGAAGCCGCCGGCGCGGATGAAGCGCTTACGGTCGTCGCTGGCGACGTAGAGAGCGCCGTACAACAACTCCACGGATTCCGAGATTCGCGACAGCAGGACTTTTCCAAACCCGGCAAAATCTTCGACCAACTGCAGCCGCTGAACGCTCGCGGCAACCTCGGCCTTGATCCAGGCTTGAGTTTCACGCTCCTGGGCGACTCGTTGGAGAGTCTCCAGGGAACGACTGATCTCGCCGATTTCATTGTTGAGATCGTCATTGGTAATGGTTTGATCCAGGCGTCCCTGGGCCACGTCCTGAATACTGTCGCGCAACGACAACAGTTGTCGAACCACCTCCATCTGTACGATGTAGAAGGCGACGGCGAGGGATGCCGCCAAACCGAGGGTGATGACCGCCCAGGTCACCAGGATGGTGTGGCGGGTTCGCTGGGTCAGATCGCGCGACTGCTGCTTGACGTATTTTTCCAGCTCGCTTTCAATTTCAATCACCGCCGCCCGCGCGCGTTGAATTCGATCGTCAAAATGCTCGCGGGTCAGCTTCAGCGCCTTGGCGCCATCGCCCGCCAGGCATGCGGCACGGATCGGGCGGGCTTCGGCTATAGCCTGCTCGAATAAATCCCGGCTGGCCTCGATCTCTTTGGCCCATGCGGGATTCACGCGTATCGCGTCGTTAGTCCGGGTCTGGTATTCCGCGTACGCCCTGTCCAGGTACGATTCGATGATCTGCGCTTTATCAGGTTCGGGCTCGGCCGCATCTCTATAGAGGTACATGGCGAAGCGATTGATCAGCGCGTGGGCTTCCGTAATGTCTTGCAGAGTCTGGACGTCACGGATGATCAGATTGCTGTGCCACGCATCGATATTTCTGCTTTCGATCGACGAATACAGAGTCGCGATGAGCCCCATCACTACCAGCGGGGCGAAGGCGACCAGGACCTTCGATCTTATTTTGAGGTTTGAGAGGAAACGCATCCGTTCTGCTTCCTAAAACTCCGATAACATACCATAAAGCAGTCCATTGGGCATTTGCGCCGCCTGCGAGCGCGCGGAATCCGGCATCGGCTTAGACCCGGGCGTCGAATGCACCGGTCAGACCAGCGCCATCAAGTAGGCGGCAATGTCCGTAAGCGGCAAAACCACATCGGACAGACCGGCGTCCGCAGCCGCACCCGGCATTCCATAATTCGCCGAGCTGCTCTCATCCTGAGTCAGGATCAAACCGCCCGCGCGGCGAACTTCGACAAGGCCAGCGAGCCCGTCGTTTCCCATTCCTGTTAGCATCACGGCAACCGTCCCGGCGCCATAGCGGCGCGCGACCGAGGCAAACAGATTGGAGGCCGAAGGCCGGAAGCGGTCAACCGGAAGGGCGCCGGACAGTTTGATGGCATCGTCCACGTGTTCCTGGGCGACTTCCAGATGCCAGTCGTCCGGCGCAACATATGCCGTCGCCCCAACCAGCGGTTCACCATGCTCCGCGAGTTTCACTCGAATCCGGCAGTTTGCCGCAAGTACGCTTACGAACTCGTCCACTGACCCCTTGGCAATATGCTGCACCGATAAGATCGGTAGCGGAAAATCCGCCGTCAAAGCCGCTAGCAACTCGTGGAGTGCGCGGGGTCCCCCGGTCGAGGAAGCCAACGCGACAACTCGCGGCCGGCGCGACAGCTCACCGGAAAGCGCAGGCCGATGCTCGTCGGTGCTTCGACGCCGTTCCTCGCGATTGCGTGACGGAGCCCGTCTCGGGTTTATCAGCGCCGTGCTGAGCTGGAGCGCCGTCCTGCTGAAGTCGCCTGCCGACGGCGGTGGGACCGGCGGCAAGATACGCGCGGCCCCGGCTTTCAGCGCCTGGCCGGCGAGCTCGCGCTGGTCCGGATCCGAGCGATCGGCCAGCACCACGGTATAGACGCTCGCCCGGTCCATCACAGCCGCCATTAGGGCCGGTGATTGTCCGCTCAAAAGATTGATACCGATGACCAGCGCCTGAGGGTGCTTTCGCTCGAGCTGGAAGAGTATCTGCGACGCGCTTTGCGCTTCGCCAATAACCGTGATTCCGGGCGTTCGCTCCAGGGCTCGCCGAATCGTCCAGCGAGCCATCAGCGATTTATCCGCTACCACTACCTGCGTCATCTATAGCGAGCCACTTGGGCAGAAAGCAGCGCTCACCTACGTTATCTCCCATAGAAAGAAAAGACTACCCAGACTCGTCAGGCTATCGGTATATCGTCCGCGGCTACCGCGAGGGGCGATTGGGTATTCGCGGCGGGCGGCCGCTCCAGCTCGGGGGCCGCGGCGGGGCGTATCGCCACGGCGCTGCGAATCGCGTCAAGCAGCACTCGCTTCTTGAACGGCTTACTGACGTGATCGTCGCAGCCCGCGTCGAAGCATCGGTCGACGTCATTTTCGAGGGCGGACGCGGTGAGCGCGATGATCGGCGTGGGCGGGAAGCCCTGTTCACTTTCCCACTCCCGGATAGCGCGCGTCGCGGTCAGCCCGTCGACCTCGGGCATCTGCACGTCCATCAGGACCAGGTCGGGACGCCAGGTCTTGAACTTCTCTATCGCGACGCGGCCGTTCTCGGCGACCTCTATCTCGAACGGAAGCTTCTTCAGGTAGGCCCGGATGAGAAGGTGATTGTCGGGGGAGTCTTCGGCGAGCAGGATACGCAATGGAATCTCGTCGTTGGGCGCTGGCGCCGGCTTGGCGGTTTGCGGAAGCGACCGTTCGCCGCCGCTGCCGTTCAGCAGGTGGCCGATCTTCTGTATCAATTCGCTCTGTTTGACCGGCTTGACGAAATATTCCCGCAATCCTGCCTCACGCATCCGCGCGAAGGTGAAGTTCAGGTCGTCGGAAGTGAGCATCAGGATCACTGTATCCTGGCCGGCCGCGGACGCGCTGGCGAAGCCGTCGCCGATCGCCTTGCGCGCCACATCGACCCCGTCTATACCCGGCATCCGGTAATCGAGGAGCATCAGCCGATACGGTTGGCCGGCGGCGCGAGCGCGCGCGAGTTCCGCGAGCGCCTCCGGTCCGCTCGCCGCTTCGGTTACCTTGGCGTGGTTGCGCACGAGGATCTCGCGCAGGATCATCCGGCTCGTTTCATTGTTATCGACCACGAGTATGCGAACCCCATCCAGACTGGCGGCGGCGGCGCGCTTGGCGGCAATGGCCGGCCGGGTATCGACATGCAAGGCAACCGTGACGCGGAAGATCGAACCGCGGCCGGCCTCGCTTTCCACCTCGACCCGCCCACCCATCATCTCGCTCAGGCGTCGAACGATCGCCAGCCCGAGCCCGGAGCCGCCGAAACGGCGCGAGATGGACGCGTCGGCCTGAGTGAAGCCGGAAAAAATCGCGCCGAGTTGGTCGGCGGCGATTCCGATGCCGGTGTCGGACACCGAAAAGCGCAGCCAGGCAACGGGCGCGCTCGCCGCGCCGTTCTCGGTCTCGGCCGAATTGGCGGTAAAGCCCAGGCGCAGAGCCTCGGTCGGCGAGAGGCCTTCGACCGTGAGTGCGACCTCGCCCTTCTCGGTGAACTTGATCGCGTTGGCGGTCAGGTTGATTAAAATCTGGCGCAGCCTGAGCGGGTCGCCGATCAGATTCGGCGGCACGTGAGGCAGGATGCGCGCCGTCAGCTCGAGGCCCTTGGCATGGGCGCGCACGCTCATCGTTTCGATCGCCTTGTTGACCGTGTCCTCGAGGTCGAAGCTCACCGACTCCAGGCTCAGGCGTCCGCTTTCGATCTTGGCGACATCGAGGATGTCGTTGATCAGATGCATCAGGGCGTTGCCGTTGGAGCGCATGGTGTCGACGTAGCGGCGCTGCTCGGCGTCGAGTGTACCGTCGCTCAACAGGTCGGCCATTCCGAGGATCGCGTTCATCGGCGTGCGGATCTCATGGGACATGCTGGAGAGAAATTCGGATTTGGCTTGCGAAGCGGCCAGCGCCGCCTCGCGCGCGGCAACCAACTCGCGCTCCATCTGTTTGCGCTCGGCGATGTCGCGGGTGAGCGTGACTACGCATTGCTCACCGTTCAGCTCAACCACCTCCGCGGAGAGGAGTGCCTCGATTTTGCCGCCGTCGCTGGCGCGGAAGTCCGCCTCCATGTTGCGAATCTGCCCTCTAAGACTGACTTCCTCGAAGAAGTGTTCACGTTGCCCCGGATCGGACCAAAGTTTGAGCGCCTTGGTGGTCGTCCCCAGCACGTCGGCGCGCCGATAGCCGGTCAAGCGCTCGAACTCCTTGTTGAGGTTGAGGAGAACGCCGTCGCGCAGGCGGCTGATGACGATCGAATCGAGGCTCGCCTCGAATATTTTGCGCAGCGTGGCCTCGCTGTCGGCAATCCGCTGCGCGGCGCGCTTAGCCTCGGTAACGTTGCGCCAAAACGACACCCTGCAGGGCTCTCCGCTCACCTCGATCGCGACCGTGGAGAGCAGGTAGGAATTGACGGTGCCGTCCTTCATTGCGAGTTCGGCCTCCACGTTGTACGCGAAGCCGTCGCGATCCAGCATCTGTCTGAGCCGCTCGCGCTGGACCAGATCGGTCCAGAACATCGAATAGATCTGGCGGCCCATAACCTCCTGCGGGGAATAACCTGTTTCGCGGAAAAATGTGCTGTTGGCTTGTATCAGCCGAAAATCGCGCCGGCTCGAGACGGTGATAATATCGGGGCTGGTTTCGAAGACCATGCGCACGGTGGTCTCGCGCTCGCGAGCGACGCGCTCGGCGGCTTCGCGCTCGGCGACCTCGGCCCGCAAGAGCGCTTCGGTCGCGCTCAGCCGATCCACCTGGGCGCGGAGCCGCTCCTGGGTCTCACGCAGCGCGCGTTCGTTTTCTTTTACGCTGGTGGCATCACGCGCGACGTTGAGGGCATGAAGCTCGCCGTCTATCTCGACCAGCACGGACGACATGAGAAATGGCGCAACCTCGCCCCGAAATCTCAGCTCGGTTTCGACATTTCGGAGACGACCCTCCTGCTTAAGTTGCCGGAGATACTGTTCGCGCTGCTCCGGACGTACCCAGGCACTGGCCTGTACCATCGAAATCGCCAGCGTTTTCTCGCGGCTGAGGCCGTTGCGGCGAAGAAGCTCCTCGTTCATGTCGGCGAGTTTCCCGTCGCTGAATCTGGTCAGGGTCACAATATCCGGCACCGCGTCGAACAGCGTGCGCAGCATCGCCTCGCTTTTGGCCAGGCGCCGTTCTCTGTCCGTGAGGGTTTCGATAAGGAGGGACTGCGATAGGTAGCGATCTTTCAGCGCGCTGAAGCTTAGACCGAACCCTCCCATAGCCAGCAACACCAGCCATCGCTGGATATTCTCGGATCTGATCGTTCCGCCCGCCGTGGCGATGCCAAAGGCAATCAGGCTCAACAGAACGAGCAGACCCTGCCATCGCACGTTCCATGGCACCAGTACCGCGGCTCCCACGATGAGCATGAAGAGCGCGAGCATCAGTAGCTCGTCCTGCCTAATGGCGAGTGCCGAAAGCGTGCGGCTGCCGATCAGGATCACGCAGAATGCCATCACGATCGCGCGCCAATTGCGTATGAACCACTCGGAATAGGTCAGGCAGAGAGCGGCGCCAACCAGCGCGATATCGAAGATGAAGAAAGGCCGCTCGGCATTGAGCACGGCAGACTCGAATTGGGCGAACTCCCACCAGGTGGCGACTTCAAAAAAGAACACCATGCCAAGGCCAATCCGGAGCAGAGCCCTCAGTTGCCCCGCGTCGGAGCCCGACCCGCACACCAACGCGGCCATAGTCCGGGCATACCAGTCATCCGCAGGAACCTGCGGCGTAATTGGAGGTTGCCGGCGGTCGCTCCCTTGCGAGGTCGGGTTCACCTTCTGAGACATCCGTTGGTTCATCCAGGAACTTCCGAGGCCGCTAGTGAGCAGGCCGCGCACCTGCAACCCGATTCCTGTCCAGAGTTGTAGCGATGCCTCGAAATGTTAGGGCGATAGCTCGAAATGCGATAGGACGCGTGGCGACTGGAGGCGAGCATACGGCTGCTAATAGATGGCAAATCGACTGAAATCGCTGCCGAATCGAGCAAGCAGGTGCTTGAGAAAAGAACGGTTGAGCAAGTTTCCAGTAAAACTCAGAGCTGGCTTCGAGCGTGCTACTTATATTCCGCTAATGATGCCCCTCTAGTGTCAAGGCGCGTGTTATGGTAATTTAATGGTCAATTATGCTGGTCACCTTTCGTCTAATACAGATATCGTGATTCTATTGAATTGTACACGAGCTGCAACGAAAAGCACATAGCGCTTTATCGCACCTTTCACCAATCTGAGACGCTGTTCTTCTGATCTTCAGTGCAGCGGTCGGCGGGTCGATTCGGTCACCTGCTGATGGTCTCTCGGTTCAGGCGCGCGCCCGACGTAATCCCTACTTGCGGCCGCTGCCCATGACGGCAGCGCTTGTCGGGAGAAGGCTCGCGGCGACTCAATGCGATTAATCTGCCAAGCATTGTCGTATTTAACGCGTATGTGTTAGCTAGCAGGCTCTGATGCAACTCAAAGGGGTTACAAGGGGTTACGATGAAATCCTTGCGTTCCTTCATCCTGGTGGCTTTTTCCCTCGCCCTGATGCTCTCTCTCGATGCTTCGCGAACAGTGTCAGCGCTCGATATCGGCAGCATCGACAAGACTTTTTACGGTAAGACAACTTCCGACGTCTCAATCGAGCAATACACGCTGACAAACGCCAAGGGCATGGAGGTTAAAATCATCACCTATGGCGGGATCGTCACCTCAGTGCGAGACAATAAGCGCGGGATACCGAATGTCGTTCTGGGATTCAACAATCTTCACGATTATGAAACGCTGAACAGCCCTCATTTCGGCGCGATCATCGGACGGTATGCGAACCGCATCGCGAACGGGGTATTCACGCTGGACGGAGTCACCTACTGTCTTGACGCCAACAACGGAGTCAACTCCCTGCATGGCGGCTTCAAGGGATTCGATACCAAGGTTTGGACGGTCACGAAGCTGATCTACACTCCAAACGGAGTTGGGATCGAACTTAACTATCTCAGCCCGGCGGGCGATGGTTGGAGCAATACCGCACCTAACCCGAACTGCCCTGAAGATTCGGTGAAGGGGTTTCCCGGCGATCTCGATACCTACGTGACCTACATTCTGAACAACCAGAATCAACTGGTCATTCGCTACCTGGCGACGACGGATGCCGACACCGTCGTCAACCTGACCAACCACAGCTACTGGAATCTCGCCGGAGAAGGAACCGGAACCATCTATTCCAACTGGGTGACGATCAATGCCGATCGCTTCACCCCGGTCAATAGCGTTCAGATTCCGACCGGCGCGACGCCGCTTGTATTCGGTACCGTGTTTAACTTCCTGCATCCAAAACCGGTCTCACGGGATATCCGATTCCACGATCAGCAGCTAGCCTATGGGAACGGTTTCGATCACAACTGGATAGTCAATCGGTCGAAAAACCAAGACCAATTGACGTGGGCGGCGGCCGTGCGCGAGCCTTATTACGGCCGTACGCTGAACGTGTGGACCAACCAGCCCGGTATCCAGTTCTATACGGGCAATTCTCTTGATGGATCGCTTTATGGGACGAGCAACCGCGAATACCGGCAAAGCGACGGGCTTGCCCTCGAAACCCAGCATTATCCAAACTCGCCGAACGAGCCGAAATTTCCTTCCACCGTACTGCACCCCGACCAGACGTATGATACGACTACCGTTTTCGAGATCCAGAACTGATGACCCAAGTCCAGGATGAGTGAATGGCCGCAAAGCGGGCCCGGCAGGAACGAGACGCTACTTAATCGCCACCGCAAGTACGCCTATCGAAGCATTCTGGCGGTTGCGGCAATGCCCTTTATCCTCGATCTCGCCTGGACGGGAATCACCGTTGCGGCGGAAAAGGTCGATCGGCGCGCCGCATCCGCTTCGTCCTCACTTTTCGTACGCCAACCGCTTGGGTTCAGCCGTCAGACGATCAATCGTCTCGAAGCGGCGTTGCGAAATCTCCCCGATGAAATTCCAAAGCTAATCGAGTTCGTGCGCGCCCAGCGCCATGTTCTTGGGCGCGGCGGCGGCCTGCTGATGCTGTTGCTGGCGGTCGCTATCGGCTACGGGATCTACTGGCGGAGCCAGCTTCAGGATCGAATCAAACAGAACCTTGCGGCGCCGTCCGCGCGGACACAATCCGCCGGACGTGAATGGCCGGCCGCTATTATCGAAGTATTTGCGGTTACGATACTGCCGATTGCGCTGTGGGGCCTCTGGAAGTTCGTAAGGGCGCTCACCGATTTTCGCGGGCCGCTTTTCATGGTCGCCGGCGAACTGCTCTTGGCGTGGACGGTTTACTCATTCGTGCTGAGCGTTGTGCGCGCCCTGGTGATCCGTCCGCTGCTGCCGATCCCGCCCGAGCACGGGCGTTATATTTTCAGGTTTTCGCGGTTACTGCTGGCCTATGGGATCACGCTTAAGGTTTGCACGAATCTGATGACGACTTTCGGTGCGCCCGCGGATGTGGTCGCTTTGATCGACACTGCGCTATACCTGTCACTGATCGTAATGCTGGCTATCATTACGTTGCGCAGACGCGCGGTAGTCGCGCTATTCCCCGACGTTCCCAATTTTCTTTATCGCGGATTTGTAGCGGCGTTTTATCGATTTTACCCGACGCTGTGGGCGTTGACGCTGGCGATCGCCCTGATTCAGTTGGCGGGATTCGTGGCTCTCGCGAAATTTCTCTGGGCTCGCACCTGGTTGCCGATCGGGCTCTTTTTGTTGGCGGTGAGCGTCAATCATCTGAGCGTTCGGGCACTCCGCCGCTCGATGTTCACCGACGATGTGCCCCACGAAAATGCGGTCAACCTATACCGCTCCCTGGCGAGACTCATCAGGTATGCCGTCACTCTCGCCACGTTGGCGTGCTTTACTCATTTGATCGGCGCTTTCCATCCGGTCTACAGCCTGGCGTCGATGCCTATCGTGACCCTCGGGAATCAAAATGTCTCCCTCGCCGTGCTGGTCAGAGCGACCCTCATAGTGGCGCTCTTCTGGCTGGCGGCCACACTCATCCGGGACTATTGCGAGTACCGTATCTACCCGCAGCTCAACATCGATCCCGGTGTCGCCAATGCGATTAACACTTTCACCGTCTACTCCATAGTTGCCATCGGCGTGCTCGCCTCGGTGGAAGCGGTGGGCCTGGGGATGGGCACGATTACGCTATTCGCCGGGGCCTTGGGAATCGGGCTTGGGATGGGACTTCAATCGATGGCGAATAACCTCACGAGCGGACTCACGCTGATCTTCACGCGTGCGCTGCGCAAAGGCGACGTCGTCACGACCGGGGATACCCTTGGCATTATCCAGGAAGTGGGGATTCGGGCGACTCGGATGAAGACCCCCGACGCCATCGAGTATCTCGTGCCCAACTCTGAATTCGTCGACGGCAAGCTCGTCAACTGGACGCGGTCGGATCCCTTTACACGTGTGCACGTGCCGATCGGAGTTTCCTACGACGCCGCTCCCGAAGTAGTGCGGCGGATTATGGAAGAGGTGGCGGCGAGCACGCCTAACGTCCAGCCGGCACCGCCTCCGGAAGTGCGGTTCGCGAATCTTGGGGACTCCAGCCTGAATTTCGAACTGCTGCTGTGGATCAACGTGAAGGAGGTTCAGCCGGAGCGGGTGCGGAGCGACCTTTATTTCGCGCTATTTCGCGCCCTGAAAGAGGCCGGAATCGAGATTCCTTTTCCACAGCGCGATATCCACATCCGCTCGAGCGAAATCGCCATTCCCGAGCGCGGCTATACCAAGACGGGATAGGCGACGATCCGGCGTGAACGTGCCTCAGAAATGTCAGCGTACTATGCGGCGGCGACTCATACTCCAGTCGCCGCGGCGCGCTTCTCCTCGTCCGCCGCCGATGGGCCCGTGACCTTATAGAGTTTCTGTGAGTTCCCCCAGAGGATCTTGCGTTTCACCGACTCCTCACACTCGGAGAGGCCGCCCTTTATCCGATCGTGAACCTCGTCGCCGTAGAGCGAGGTCGGATGCGGAAAGTCGGTCTCGAAGAGGATATTGTCAACGCCGATCTTGTCGATCAGGCGGCGCGGCGCCGTCTGTTCGAACCAGTAGCAGGCGTAGACGTTGCGCGCGAAATACTCCGACGGCAGCAGATCGAATTCCGGATGCTCTTCGGCCACGCTATTGCCCTGGAACTGGTAATCCATCGCTTCGAGCACGAAGGGAATCCAGCCGATTCCGCTTTCCACCGAGACGAACTTAATCCGGGGATAGCGCACCAGCACTCCGGACATCAGCAGGTCATTTAGTTGAACGCCGTTACGCAGAAAAATATCTACCGCCAGCTCCGCGAACGCCGCCATCTTGCCGTAGGTCGCCACGCGGTTTTTCAGCAAACCCTCGGCCATGTCACCCGAGCCGATATGGAAGCTGATGGGCAGGTCCAACTCGACCGCCACCTCCCACAACGGATTCCAATGCGGATCGCCGAGGAGTGGCTTTCCCCAGTATTGCGGCTCTCCGGTGAAGAGAATTCCCTTGTGGCCCTTTTTGGCGCAGCGGCGCACCTCGGTTACCGCGGCGGCTACGTCCCAGAACGGAATCGAAGTGATAGGCAGCAGGCGGCGCGCGTCGGCGGACGCCCACTCGGTCTGCCAATCGTTGTAGATTTGCACGCAGGTCAGCATCAGCTCGGGGTCATTCAGCTTCAGGAACTGCTGCGCCCCGAAGCCGCCCACGTTCGGATACATGACCATCGCCCAGATACCCATCTGGTCCATGTACTTCAGCCGCGCCGTCGCGTCGTACGCTCCAGGATGCATCTCTTCGTAGTTTTTCGGCGGATGCTTGAAACTGCCCACTCCGGCGGTAGCGGTCATACCGACGTTCGCTAGCGGCCGACCGCCTCCTACCAACCAGCGCTGGGTCCCGTCGGCGGTGGTAATTACATGCGGCACGCGGTCTCGCATTGCGGCCGGCGCGCGGCTGGTCCACAGGTCGGGCGTCTCGGTCACGTGAGTGTCGGCGTCTATGATTGTATAAGCGCTCATGTTATCCCCTCTCTATAGAACCTCGTATAGCACCAACCCGCTCTCTCAACTAGCTCGCAGAGCGGGGTCAATTTCATGGGCACCAAGTCCGGGCTTCGCCGCGAGACAGCCTTTGCCGAAGGATGTTCAAGCGTGCTGCGCAGGGACGCGTCGGAAATCTGGATGAGGCTGTCGAACGGCCGATCCAAATTCGAGGATCAGAAAAATCGCACTTGAGACGAAAAGGGGTGACGCGGATGATGCGGTCTGATGGGAACTCCTTGCGGTGGCTTGCACACGCTGCGCGAGATAGCTAGCATCGCCAACTTCGGAAAAACATGTCTACGTCCTCTTCAATCTTTGGAGACAATTATGGCCAAGAAGAAGCCCGTTAAGGCCGAGACTTCCATTCGTGTGATCAAGCAGGCCCTGACGAAATCAGCGCTCATCAATTTGATTGCCGAGCAGAATGACATCCCTCGCAAGACAGCTATTGGTGTTTTCAATACGCTTGAATCCGTGATGTTGGGCTCGGTGCATCCACGCGGCGTGGGCCAGTTCACTTTGCCCGGCCTCTGCAAGATAACGCTGCGCAAGGTTCCGGCTCGCAAGGCTGGTACGCTCATCCGCAACCCGGCTACGGGCGAAATGATGAAGGGCGCCGCCAAGCCCGCCAGCGTGCGAGTGAGAATCCGCGCATTGTCGAAGTTGAAAGGCGCAGCGATATCCTGACGTCAGGCGCCAGCGAAAGTATCCGCTAAGTACCTAACGCGCCCAGCCGCTCCCTGTGGGCGCGTTTTTTTCTGGAAGCCGCGGGAGAGATCGGTCTTAGCCGACCGGCTGGTCGCGCTCCATGTCCTTCGCCGCTTTATCCGTCAGGCAGGGCGAATAATTTCGAGCGGCGCAGATGGTGTACGTCGGTCCAATCCGCGTACTCGATCTGCGGACGTGGCCGCCAATTACAGCTCCTGACCTAGCTGTCGAGCCTGAAGCTGCTGAACACTCCAGTTAATTGATAGAATAGATTCTTAGCCTCCTGATCTTCAGCCAGACCATTGTCCGAAAAGCCGGCGACTCCGTTCGGATGCCTTTGCTCTCCGAGGCCGGCGGTGTCAGCCATTGTCGGAATTAGCTGCTTATTTAGCTATAAGCAGCCATACGATTCTTGACCGCGCTCAGATCCAGTGCCGAGCTTACGGCGTCACCGTTGAAGAATCTGTTGCGACCATCAGTTTTAGAACGTTGTGCCAACATGGCGCTTGACTTTCTAGAAAGGATTCAATACACTAAATCAATCGAGTAATAGAGAAAGGAAATTCTCACGTGGCAAATGTACCTGACTTCGGGAACATCATTCTCAACACGGACAGTTACAAGCACTCGCACCATGTCCTTTACCCGCCAGGCACCGAGTATGTGTCGAGCTATATAGAGTCTCGTGGAGGTCCCTATCCCGCGCATCTCGTAGTCGGATTGCAGGCGTATCTCCGACAATACCTGCTCAAGCCGATCACGGTGGAGGATATCGACGAGGCTGAGCGGGTAACCCGCGAACACCGCATACCGTTCAACCGCGAGGGATGGTTGGGTGTTTTGAACGACCACGATGGTTATTTTCCGGTCGAGATCGAAGCGGTTCCCGAGGGCACCGTTTTGCCGATCAAGAACGTCCTGGTCCAGGTCATCAATACCGATCCGAAGTACTTCTGGGTGACGAGCTTCATCGAGACTTCCCTGCTGCGTGCGGTATGGTACCCAACCTCGGTTGGTACGCTGAGTTGGTTGTGCAAGCAGATCATCCGCCAGGCGCTCGAGAAGACCTCCGATCACCCCGAGATTATCCGCGACATCCTTCACGACTACGGCGCGCGAGGCGTGAGCTCGCAACAATCGGCCGCGCTGGGCGGCATGGCTCATCTCGTCAACTTCGAGCAGACGGACACAATCGTTGGATCACTGGCGGCTTCCCGCTATTACAACGCGGTTGCGCCGGGCGCGTCCGGGCCGAACTCCGAACATTCGACGATGACTGCCTGGGGGCGCGAGAACGAGGCGAGCGCCTACGCAAACGTCATCAACCAGTACTACGACTGGCAGGTCAAGGTTATCGTTTCCGATTCTTACGACCTTAAACATGCGGTCGACAATATTTTCGGCAAGGAGCTCAAGGATCTGATTCTCGCGCAGAAGGGTGCGGTCTTTGTCCGTCCCGATTCCGGAGATCCGATTGCCACCACCGCAGACACAATCGAGGGATTGATTGCAGCCTACGGATTCGAAGCAAACAGCAAGGGCTACAAGGTCCTGCCGAATTGCATCCGTGTATGCCAGGGCGACGGGATAACGATCGACAGCTTGCGCGAAATATACCAGGAGCTGGATCGCCGCAAACTCGCCGCAGACAATGTCTACTTCGGGATGGGCGGCGGCCTGTTGCAGCAAATCAACCGCGACACCCTGCACTTTGCGATGAAGGCGAACGCGGTGCGTGTGAATGGCGAATGGCGGGAGATTTATAAGAGCCCGAGTCTGCAGAATCTCAAGAGCTCGAAAGCAGGCCGTCTCGCATTGCGCTACGTCGATGGGCGCTACGAGACGGTCACTCGCGACTCAATCCGTCCGGAAGAGAATCTTCTGGTACCGGTTTTTCGCAACGGCAAGCTGCTCAAGCGATGGGATTTCTCGGAGCTGATCGCGCGTAGCGAACGGCCGGTGCCCGAGGAATACTATTTGCCCGTCCTGGCTCCCCACTCTCGCAAGCCGGCGCCGCAAAGGGAACGTACCGCCGCCGTACGGGACCTTGCCGACTACAGCGAGGGCGCGCGACTTATCTCCAGCCGATGAGATTACCCGGACATGCGGCTCGCCACGTGGCTCCTGCCGCCTGATTTGAAGAGGTTACAATGGCTAACAAGATCCCGGCGACAACGTCGAACGGCGTTGGGCTGAAGCGCGGCATCGTTCCGGCGCTGGATCTCGACGACTTCGACGATATTCTGCGGTTAGTTGAAGCCACGACCGGAGTGGAAGGCGTCGTTGCCTACAAAATTGGACTCACCAGCGTGCTGCAACAAGGGCTCGCCGAATCGGTCCGGCGGATACGTGCGGTATCTTCGCTACCAATCCTTTACGACCATCAGAAAGCGGGTTTGGACATTCCGACCATGGGCCCCAAACTCGCCGCTCTGGCCGCGCAGGCAGGCGTCGACGGACTGATATTGTTCCCCCTGGGCGGACCTTCGTCGCTCGCCAGTTTCGTTGGGGCCAGCCTCGACTCCGGACTCCTGCCAATCGTTGGTGCGGAGTTGCCGCTCGCCGACTATACAATCAGCGGCGGAGGCTTTGTCGCCGACGACGTGCTGACGCGCGTTATCGGCCTCGCCACGGGCCTCGGCGTGAACCGCTTCGTAGTGCCCGCAAACGCACCCGCGCGGGTTCGCGTCGTTGCGCAGCAAATTCTTTCGACAGGGAAGGACCCGGCACTTTACCTGCCCGGCATCGGCGAACTCGGCGGCACGATCCAGGCCGCTTTTGAAGCCGCCGCCGGCGCACGCACCTACGCGATCATCGGCCGAGCTATCTATGCTGCCGCGAACCGTGCCGAGGCGGCCAACCGACTCGCCGGTGAGGCGCTGGAAAGAGGTCAATGACCGTCGGCTCGGCCACCGGACAGGTTTCATCGGGCCGTATTCCAATCATTCTCACAAATCGGGATTTCGAAAATGGCAGAACTGTTTCCCAAGGACATCATCGATGCCGCCTCGCGGGTGATACAGGCGGCGGAGCAGCGAAATTTGAGGATTGCGACCACCGAAACCGTCACCGCGGGACTGCTTTCGGCGGCGCTGACTTCAGTCTCCGGTGCATCTTCCGTCTTTGAGCGCGGGTACGTGTTTTACCACGCCTCGGCAAAGGCAACCGGACTGGGGGTGGATCCCGCGATCGCCGCAGAGCATAGCGCGGTCAGCGCCGAGGTAACGGCCGCCCTGGCTTCCGCCCTGGGTGACCATTCCGAGGCCGACCTTGGCATCGCAATCACCGGCTACGCCGGCCCGACCGGCGGAAACAAAAGGGATCCGGTTGGGACCGTTTACCTCGCCGCATTCCGGCGCGGCAAGCAGACGCAAGTCGAACGGCGCGTGTTTTCGGGCGATCGCACCGAGGTCAAGCTGCAGGCGGTGAGTGAGGCGCTGCGCATACTCGAGGGCGAGCTTATCAGTGCCTAGTCGGACGCCGCGTCTCGTTCGCGAATCGGCCAATACGAGTGCGGCCTGAAGGACGAGCGCTAATCGCGGCGCAGGCATTCGGCGATCGCGAGCGACGCGGACAGGGTATGAGCCTATTGCATATTTTCGATATGGACGGGACCTTGCTGCGCGGCACCACGGCAAGTCTCGAGCTGGGGCGGCGGATGGGATGCCTCGATAAGGTTCAGGAGTACGAACGTGCGGCTGCTCACGGCGAGATCGACAACCGGCGCTTCCATGAGGTGTGCCAGGCGCTATGGGTGAACACCACGATCGCCGATCTCTGTGCGGCATTCGAGGCGGCGCCGTGGATGTTGGGCTTGCGCGAGTTGATGGAGGATATAACCGCCCGCGGAGAGTTTTCCGCGGTTATTTCCATGTCGCCGTCGTTCTGGGTTGAACGGTTGCTTTTGTGGGGCGTCGGTAGCACGTATGCCACCGAAGTTTCCTTGGGAAGCCCGATGGTCGATCACGCAAAGGTATTAACCCATCGTTCGAAGCTCGAGATAGTTAGCCGGCTACGGGGGCTATACTCACTGGGTATTACGGAGTGCGTCGCGTACGGCGATTCCCGATCGGACTACGAACTATTTGGCGAATTGCCATTTACTGTCGCCGTCAATGGAGACTCATTGCTCGAGAAAAAAGCCCGCGCATCCTATCGGGGCCGGGATCTACGGGTCGCTTACACGCTTGGCCGCGGTCTGCTGAACGGTCAGGCAAGACGGTAGAGCACGGGCCAATCTATCCTCGATCATAGGGAGTGATGCATGGCTACTAAGGTTTTTTGGTACACGTCGGTTATCGACGGGCGGACTCCGTGGGTAGCGCACGGCCGGTACCAGTTCGATTTCCATCGTCTGCGCCGGCACGTCAATTTGCTGGATCGGCGTGGCTTCTACGGTTCGCTCTTTGGCACCTACGGCCACGACATCTGGACGCTCGCCTCGGCGCTGATCTCGGAAACCCAGGTCCACAGGTTTTTGCTTCCGATTTATCCCGGTCTCGACTCGCCGACAGCGCTGGCTCAGAGGGCCAGCACCTTCGACGACATCACTGGCGGGCGCCTGATTTTCAATGTCGTGAACGGGACCGATTCGTCCTCCGCAGCCTACGGGATCAGGATTCCGCGCGACGAGCGCTACGAGCTCAGCCTCGAGTATTGGAGTCTGTTCAAGAAGGTCTACCAAGGCCAGCCGATCACCGAGCCCGGCCGGTACTTCGACCTGAGCCCGTCCGGCACGACACCGCTCCCTCCATCACTTCTGACGGCGGGTCAAATCCAGAAACCTCATACTCCGCTGTGGGGCGCGGGGAACTCCGACGCGGGCAACGTCCACGCGGGAAAACTCTTCGATCGCCATCTCATCTTCTGGGATAGGCACGAGCGGCTAAAACCCAAGGTCGAGCGCTCTCGAGCCGCGGCCGCGGCGGCCGGACGCAAGGTGCCGATCGGGCTCCACGCCAGCGTCATCGTTCGCGATACCGACGAACAAGCGTGGGTCGAGGCGCAACGGATCTTCGATGCGGGCGGAGCCGACGCCTTGCGGGAATTCACCAACGGGAACGCGTACCGGTACGGCATAGCCGGAGGTTTCGACGAATTGACCAGCGACGATCCGGAACTTCGACGACGTATCGAGATCCTGCGCACCACGAAACGGCCGATCGCGAAGGATTTCGAAACGTCGCCGGGCCTGTGGGCGGGTGTCACCCAGTTCGCTCCGCCGGATGTACTCGGAAACGGCATCGGTCTCTATCTCGTCGGCTCGCCGCGCACCGTTGCCGATCTAATCCGCGAGTACACCGAGGAATACGATGCTGATGCGATCATCCTTTCCAGTTGGCCGCTGACGGCCGAGGCCGACCGGTTCGCCGATCAGGTGCTGCCGCTGCTCGATCTCGACGATCCCCGCGAAGGCATCTCGTTGGCACTGCGCCAGACGGCTCGGGACCCGCAAGGCCCCGGCGAGACTTCGCAGTTCGTCGCGACGACGGGTTGGGGTGATTGAGCGAGGCTTGCTTCAGGCGCAATTGCTGATCACTTCAGCTATTGTGCCGTCTTGGTCCAGGGTCCAAGGCCTTTCACAGCCTCGTCGCTGACCGCTTTGACTGTCTGCGCGCGAGCGGAAAGGGCGAGGGTGGTGCCTATTTCAATTTGAAGCGAAAATCGCAGTAGGGCGCGCCCTTCATAATCGTCTGTGTGCGCGTAAGCTCTACATCCGGCGCGCCCACCTGCTCGATAAAGTGAATATCCATGTCGCAAAGGAGCAACGCGCCGAGTTCGGGCTCGCCCAGTTGGCGAAAGAAGTCCGCGTAGCGGCAGCCGGTGATGTTGAATTCGTAACTGCGATTGTCCTCCTTCAATGGCTGCAGGTCGATGTCATTGCCAACGGTCGCGATCATCGCGTCCCACATCGCCTGCCACTTTTCCCGAGGGCTGCCAGGCAACTGCCCGGCGATGTCGCTGTAGAGCTTTTGCGACCAGCCCCATAGTGCCTTTCTGGCGACCTCGTTGGCGCGCTGTTCTCCAAACTCGGCACGAAATGCCTTGATCAGAGGAACCAGCACTTGGGCTTGGATTTTTACCTGCTCGAGCAGCGATACCTTTTCATGCACGGCGGCCGTAAAGGCCTTTTTAGCATCCATTGTTTCTACTCACGACACAGTCCAGTTAATCGGCGCGTAGTGCCCATTGCGCCCGGAATTTTCGAACACTAGCGAGTGGTCGCTGTAATGGCTGGAAACGCCGCGCCCGGCGGCGAGATAGCTGGTGAAAGGATGGACGACGTTTTCAAGCCAGACCACCTTGCCGTCAGCGCCGGTTATTCCTTCAACAGTAACCTCGCTGATGCCCGGTATGGACAGCTTCCAGACCTTGCCGTCGGAGCTGAAATCAATGCCTGTCGTCACGGTCGGGAGCCACGTGGCGATGATCCCGTTCATGAGTGAGGGCGGACCACCGGCCTGCCCGGTGAAGATCGCCTCCAGCGCGGAGTGCTGTTCGGGGTTGGCGCGCTTGTCCACGTAGACGGCCATCGTGCCGTTGCCTTTCGCCATAGCGCCGGGCGTTACGAGCGCCTGAACGGCGTTGAGGCCGGAAATATCAACCTTCCCGTAAGATCCCGCTTTGATCTCGATGGCCATGATCACGTCGCAGTGTATCTCTGTCGGAAGAGCCTGGCCGGCGGAAAGCATGCAAGGACAAAGAATCTCGCAGTTGCAGGACTCGAAGAATCGGCCCTCGATATGCCATTGAGTGGTCGTGCTGCTCATAAGCCTCCTCGCGCTTAAATTACTCGGCACTATATTACTTGCCGTCAGCCACGCTGAACAGATCGTGCACTGTCTTACAGCGTAGCCGCCGCCAAAGATTATCGTTCAATACGCAGGCTGGCCTATCAGCGAGGGCAAAGGACCATGCCCCTGCCAGAAGTTATCTATCGCTGTGGAAGAAGAACCGAACGTATTCACTCGAGGTCTCAATCTGTCCGGAAAAAGCGGCCATGTGAGAGGCCAACTCTTCCATTTTAAATGGTCTTCCTAGTACGTGCTCCACAGTTGCACGGCGGATCATGCACTCGTGGGGCGTATGGACGCGCACATATGACAGGTAGTCGCTTACCACGAGTTTGCGGTCGGGATTATCTAATTCTATGGCATCCGCGATAACCTGGACAAACTCGCCAGACAAAAGGACAGGCCCGACTAGATTCCCTTTCCCACGCTCATCGGTCATACCGCTAGTCACTTATACTCGCTCCTCCAATATACCCGCTGCTCCGAGGAAACCAGTTGGATGCATTCCGCATCGGTCGATTAGAGTTCGCTTTCTCCAGCGGACTCTTCAAAAACAATTTCGATGTTACTCCATTGGCCCAGGCCGGAGTCTTTGAGCGTGAGTTCGCGCGGCAATACCTCACTGGTAGCTGGGTTCCTGACCCGCAGGATGCTGCGGGGAGGTTTTTTGACAACACAATCCACGTCATAAGAACCAATCTTTCTCGCCACCTCGTCCATGGTGTCTTCTGGTTCGAATTCCGAGCATCGGTACTCGAAGTCGCCTTGCAGACACCAGGCGATTTTAGTTGCCACCAGGCTTACTCTCCCTGTCTCGTCCCTTTAGGATCAGCGCTCGCTCGTCTTCTTTGCACTTCTGACGGTCTTAGCTTGAAAGGCCTCGGGAAACGTCTCTTCGCAGGCGACGTCTTTCCCGTTTAAGCAACCCGGTGGTCGGCGTTGTCGTCCGGCTCTTTACTAAGCTCGTGTTTTGTTGCCGGCTTCGCTGCAGAGCGGCTCGACGTGGATTCCGGGGCCTCGAAGGCCCAGGCGAAGTCGTGCACGTCGTGTCCTCCTCCGCCAGATTCTGCCGAAACTCCCAAGTAGCTAATCATGCCCTCTGGAGTCTGGGGCTGGATGACACCTTCAAAGAAGCGCTCCACTATAGTCTGAAATCCTTGGTAACGCTGCGGTTCTTGCATGAAAATCCAGCGATCGACCCCAGATCCAAATAGGTATCGCTTGCCCTGGTGCTCAAGCGGATAAAGCTGCGTTTCCCAGCGATCGCCGGGGATCCCGGTCACCGGGAGGTTGCTCATCGGACACAGCACAGGCAGTGTTTCAAGCTGAGCGCGTTTGAGGTTCCCATTTCGGACGTTTTCAGTGATGACGTCCCAACATCGGCCAAAGGTCTCGTTCCAGCCCGGATATTTCTGCTCGAGCCACACGCGCTCGCTTGTGGACACCCCAGCCGCGGGATTGAACCAGACCAACTCGCGACTGAGCCACACGCGCAGATGTTGGCCGTGATGCTGAACGTCGATGTCTTTTTTAAAGATTTCCCAGTACCAAGGATGGTCCAGGCCGAGGTCGCGCAGTTGCTGCTCAAATTCGCCGATCACCCACTCGTGCATGAACTCTTTGAACGAATGCTGTCTTTGCTCGACCGGCGTGTAGTAGTCCATCGTAATACCGGTCAAGGTCGAGAATAACTTCCACATTCGCCAGAAACCGACGTCGATAAGCCTTTGTGCCTCGGCCTTCTTGCCCGCCTCGAGCATCAGTCTCAGGACCGGAATCGCGATTTGGGCATGCCTGGCTTCGTCGGATTGGATACTGAGGAGCAAATTGGAGAAGGTGTTATCTCCTCCGCGGGCGGCGTCGGCCGATAGCGCGATGAACTGAAGGTTGGTGAAAGCGGTTTCGAAACAGAAATTGGTCATCACCGAAGCGCTCACGACATCGCGCGTATGAAGAACATCGTCCGCGGCATGCTTGATCGCTACCGATATCAAATTGTTCGAGCTCAACCCGCGTGGGGTCCAGTCGAACTGCCGGTCCTCGCGGAGATGGGCATATGCGAAAAAGAGCTGGAGCTGCGCATGACGCATTTCATCCATGGCCGCGAACGTCCCCATGTTTCGGGCACCGCCTGCCCTAAAGAACCGAGTGAAGCGGCCGCCGGTCGAAACGGCCGAGAACTCAAGCTGGACAATGCATGGGTAGTGAGCCTTGAGCACGCTGGACCAGCCTGGCTCGACCTTTTTGCGTGACTGCGGACGTTCCAGCGCGGACTTGATTGAATATACCGCCAGATCCTTTTCGTGCTGTAGCCGTACATACTCTCGATAGGAACATTTATAGGGCTCGTCGTATTTGTCCCAAAGCTCCGACGATATCCCGTAATCGTCACTCAAGAAGGGTGGGAAGAGTTCCTCTTCGGCGACATACCTGGGCGTCCAGCTCGTCGTACGCGCCAAGTCGTACCAATCCTCTCTCTGTAAAAGCGCCATACTAATACCTTTTACACTACCCTTGGTCTGTGTTTTGCGGACGCAGGTGATTTACTGTGCAAGTTCAACACTACGTTGATACGCTCTGACTCCGGTCTTCGCGTTCGCACTAGCTTCACTCGAAGCCGGAAGAGCGGCGCTGAACGTTTCAATCGCCCGATCGGCAAGCGGATTCCATTTCTCGATCCACTGCCTCACGGCCGATCGGTTGCCGGGTTTCTGCAGCACGAACTTCACCAGCGCGCTGGTCCATTCGCGCGACCGCGCGCTGTCCTTTAATTGCGCGTCGCATAGCAGCGCCAGCAGAGTATCGCCCTGCGACTTCGCGGCTGAAGCGAGCCCGCGAATTACCACCTCATCGATTGCGGGCTTTACCACCAGATTCAGGGAAATTAGCGCTTCTCCCCAGTCATAGGAGATCAATTGGCGTTCGATTAACTCTCGGAAGCCCTGCCAGGCGGGTTCATTCTCCCAGCGGACTCGCTCGTCGGCCGCGAAACCATGGTCAGGCTGATGGCTGGCGAGCTCACGTGTACGGTAGGCGATCCGCGATACCCACCGCAGCGCGTCGGCCATTTGAAACGTGGCACAAATCGCGATCGTACTGGCCGGAGCGACCTGTACTAAATAGCCTGTCGACATCTGTACGGCGTGAAACAGGTAACGCGACGGAGTATATAAACGCGCCAACAACTCCATCCAATCCGGGTTCAGCGTGTGGTCGTGGCCTAGTTCATCGTACTCGTCAAGCAGACCATCTACATATGATTCCTGGCGATCCTGTATCGCATTATAGGAGCGGTAAGTAAGCGCCGAAGGGTCACGGAACGCATCCCAATTCTCGTGCTGGATCGGACTGTCCCAGACGAACTTGCGATACCAGCGGTTCATCGGCAGATTCGGATCCAGATGAAACGGCAGCTTGCGGTCAAAGGTCCAGTGCAGCAGGTTAGTCGAGACTATTTCGTACTCGCTAGGTCGCTTCCGTGGACCTGCCAAGTGGCTCCAAGTTTTCAAGCCTTTATGGACTTCGCTCATGGATGCTGTTCCCTTGAAAAATGGTTCCGGCTTCGCTTCATCCTTAACTGATGGTCCATGGCTCGCGGAGTTAGATTTACTTTCTCTCGCTTCGATTGCCTGTGTAATCGAGTCATCCGATAGATTTACTGCTAATGGTTTAGAAGTCAAGGAGAGTCCGCCGCGAAGCGTTGAACAACGACGTTCGGCAAGCGAGAAGTCAGATTCATCGAGCGATCAAGCAAACGAACGTCCCTGCAGTCTGGGGATACGGTCGCCACCCAGATCGGCAATAAAGTCTCTCTCGGACTCCGGCTCAAGGTCGATTTCGAGGTCCTTCTCTAGATCCTGCAGCACCTGGGGTGTTCGCCTTTTGAGGGCAACGAACCATCCCGCGCCAATGACCATGTACGCGAGGAACAAATAGATAAAACAGTCATAGGGGTAGAGAGGAATCGGATATACGCTGCCAATTAATGCCAGCGACATCACAGTCGCGCCGATCACTCCCAGCATCAGCGCGCGCTTCGACAAGTTTTTGATTAAGCTAAGGTATACGGGCGCCGCGATCGAACAGGCGATGTATATAACAATATATCCAAAAGAGGCAGTCAAACCTAAGTATCCCAGCAGCTCTATCTCGCCCACTTTCGGCATGACTAGCAAAGTCGCCAGGTTGATTATTACGCAGGTCGTAACAGCCCAATGCGGCGTCTTGTGGCGACTATGCACCCGCCCCATTGACTGGTGTAGAAAACGATAACGTCCCATGGAGTACAGCATCCGAGCAGATCCGTTTATCGATGCCAATGCGGAGGCGAAAATACTGATCATCGCCCCAAAATAGACCGCCACGGCGAGCCAGCTACTCAAGTGACTCGCCAACTCGCTGAGCGGTGCTGCGCTGGACGTTAGATTCGATATGTTGTCGCCGAAACCGAGACAGATTACGTAAGTCGTAAACATCATAAATACGCCGGCGATCGCAGGCGTCAGAACGATCGCCCTCGGTATCACGACGTGTGGGTCACGAGTCTCCTGGCCGAGAGTCGCCGAACTTTCGAATCCAGAGTAAGAATACAACACGAACAGGACAGCCTCGGCCGTCCCCGAAAAAGTCGCACCTTGCAGCTTGAGCTGTCTGGCATCGGCCTGGAATCCCAGCCGCGACCACGTCGCGATGCACACGACGAGAATGATCGTCATTGAGATCGCTTCAAGGACCAGCCCCATCCGGGAGGACAGACGAATATCGCGGTACGCAAAAATCCACAGCAGCAGCGAGATGACTGAGTATATAAACACACTGGAGACGGCCGCGTTGCTTCCCAAAGAGGCCAGCAGCGCCTTGATTAGGATCGAAGTAGCAACCGTCATAGCTATCGAATTGACGAGATACGACCACACCATGGCCCATCCTGTCATCATGCCCCACAAAGGCCCGAGACTCCTGGATACGTATATGAAGAAGGAGCCTGCGCACGGTATTCTTTTCGCCAATGTAGCGACGTTGATACTCACTACGATCAGGGCAAGCGTTGCCACTCCATAGACAAACCAGGCACTGACGCCGGCCATGCCTACCACCACTCCCACACCGAGCGCGGGCGTGAAGGTCGGGGATGCATTGGCGACCGATTGGCCGAGGGCCTCGGCAAAAGAGAGGCTGTCTTTCTTGAGCTCCGCCATCAAGAACTCTCACAATGACTTCAAACGGCCGACATGGGTGGAACTCGCTACATCCGATTGCTTGGTGGTATCTGGCCCGCGAGGAACTCTGTAGTCGCCGGTTACATAAGTGCCGTATTACATCCCAGTCCGCTGTCCATGAGCGCTAGAACAATTGGCTGCTCACTGACCACCGTTCCGCATGACGATAAGCGATTAGATAGACAGCGCCGATCTTAAACATCACGTGCGCGTCGCGTCACGGTCGAAACAGACGTCGAAAATGGACGAGAGGGTCGCTCACATTCCGATAGGAGCCCAACAGAGTATCGACGTAGAACTGCCGATAGCCGCACTTGGCGCAAAGCCTTCGTCTAGGGCCACGCACGCGCTTGGTGCGAAACCAATCGCCGCATCGCGGGCATTGGTTGATCTCGGAATGGGTTTCAGGAATTGCATCGCTTTTTTCAGGCATGCGTCGCAGCGTCGCCTCTTTCTTCGGTCGAAACCTTTATTGTCGCCAAGAATAACCGACTTATATTATCGTGTAAATAGATTGACTCAAGAATCATTTTGAGGCGACGCGCGGGACGCGCCGTTAGCAGTTAACCTCCCAGCAAAGAAAACGTAGGAGATAGGCCAATTTATCCATAGATATGAGCGCTTTTTCTTTAGGGTCCCGTTTACGGATTCCAGTGTAAAAGAGGCCCAGGTTTCGCGTAGTAAGCGCCTTTGATGCGGAAGATCTCAGCGATTGCTAGGTTTACAATCAATTAAATCATCGATAATATGTATAAATATGGCGCGGGCCCTCGACGCACCTTAAAATTCGGTTCAAATAACGTTTGAGTTCAGCCTGATACGTCGAGTTAGAGAATTTCTTGCGCCGGCAGGAAGTAGCAGATACGTTTCTAGCATCGAGCCAGCCGCCGTTTCGCGTCAATGCTCCTAAGAGAGGTGGACCTCCGAGCGGAGTGCGAAACAAAGCTGCGCTGAAAAGCGAGCCACCATCTCGGTAGAGAGAAGGTCTCACCCTCTCCGGCGGATCGCTGATGGCATCCAGGATCTGACTTTTTATTCCGTCGGTGCGGTCTGGCCGGCTTAAAATGTCGGGAAAGCGGAAGTTTGGCGGAGGTCTCGCCATGAAGATCGGGTTACTTCAGGAAGGCGAAGCGGCTCCGGGCGTGACCATCGCTCAACGCTACGAAGAGATGATCGCC
Organism: uncultured delta proteobacterium; assembly: GCA_963755905.1. GTDB lineage: Bacteria > Desulfobacterota > Binatia > Binatales > Binataceae > JAKAVN01. The sequence goes on along the minus strand of CAVWLM010000001.1, from coordinate 95,609 downwards.
GAAGCAACGCTAGCCGATCAGTTGGGCTTCTCGGCCTGGGGTACCTCTGAGCAGCATTTCAGCCCACCGCGTTTCACGGTCTCGGCCTGCGAGGTTCTCTACGCCGCGGTCGCCCGCCATACGCGGGACATCAAGCTGCGCATCATGTGTGCCGTGCTGCTCAAGTGGAACCATCCGATTCTGGTCGCCGAGCGGATTGCGACCCTCGACATCGTCTCCAAAGGCCGGGCCGAGCTGGCCACCGCGCGTTCGAACAACCTGTGGACCCTTGAAGCATTTGGTATAGATCCAACCGAGACTCGCGCGCAGTGGGAAGACTCGATGGCGGTGCTGGCAAAGGCCTTTACCGACGAAATCCTCGAGCACGACGGTCCGATCTGGAAGATCCCGCCACGCGAGATCGTGCCCAAGCCGCTCCAGAAACCCCATCCGCCCTTCTACGCCGCCGCCTCCAGCGTGGAGTCTCATAGGCTAGCCGGCGAGCGCGGGATCGGCGTGTTGTCGTTCGAAAACTACTTCGGATTCGCTTATCTGCAGGAATGCGTCGACGCCTATCGCAACGGGCTGAAACTGGGAAGGAGCATGGCGCCGCGCCGCACCGAGGAAGCCGGGCTTTACGTTGCGACTGCGTTCTGTGCCGAAACCCGCCAGGAAGCCGTCAAGATCGCTCGTGACGTTGCGCTCGGCTATTTCAAGTTCATCCTCGATATCTATGTGCCGTTGGGTAAGCGGAGCGGCTACGAATATCTCGACGGGCCGATGGCGCGTCTCTTGGATCGAATAGGCGACATGGATTTTCTGCTCAGCGAAACGCCTTCGGTGATGATCGGAACGCCCGACGACTTTATCAAGCGGCTACGCGAGCTTGAAGAGCGTGGCGTCGACGAAGTATTGATGCGGGTCGACGGGGTGCCGCACGCCGACATAGTGCGCTCGCTCAAACTAATCGGTCATGAAGTGATTCCTGCATTCCATAATCAGAAAGCGGTAGCATGAGAGACCATTTGCCTAGGGCGTTGCCGACGTCCTGGGCGCCGGGAGGCCGCACGGCATCCCGACGCCAGGCGCACGGAGTAGCTCAGAAGTCTCTGAGATTTTCGCGTAGCGTCGGATGAGTATAGGACGTACGAACTAATCCGCGCCGTTGAAGGGCAGGAATCAAACCATCCGTCACTTCGATAACGTCCAGACGGCTGACGCTCTGAATCGGTGTGGTAATAAGGAAGCCGTCGCCCCCGACGTCCTCCATGACTTCGGCCATACGGTCGGCAACGGAATCCGGTGTTCCGGTCAACTCGACAGACGATACAAAATCGGCTGAGTCCAACACCAGTTGTCTAAGCGTTTTTCCGGAGCCCCATTGTTGAAACTTGTCCAGCGAACCCTGCTCACCATTGGTCGTTAGATGCGGCAATTTCGAATCGAGTGCGTATTTTGCGAAGTCTATATCGGTGATGGCTGAAATTAGTGCCAAGGTTTGCTCGATATACGCAGGGGAGTGAAGAACACGCTCTTTCTTCGCTCGCGCTTCCGCCTCTGTCTCGGCTAGGGTGACACACACCAGGAACAACACCTTAACGTCGTCAGGGTTACGGCCGTGCTTCTCGGCACGTTCGCGGACGTCATTGCGATACCACTTCATGCCCTCGATACCGTCGGCGAGAGAGATGATCGAATCGGCCCACTTCGCGGCGAAATCGCGTCCAACGGGTGATCCGCCGGCCTGCACGAACACCGGCCGGCCCTGCGGAGAAGGAGCGGTGTTGAGGGGTCTCCGACACTTAAAGAACTTGCCCTCGAAATTAATGGGATGGACTTTCCGATGGTCTGCATACACCCCTTTCTCGCGGTCGATGATGACAGCATCGGGTTCCCACGAATCGAAGAGTTGACAAACCAAATTTACGTATTCGTCCGCGATCTCATAGCGAAGTTCCCGCGGTGGCAACTTCTCCAAACCAAAATTCTGAGCAGCGTGATCTTCAGCGCTGGTCACAATATTCCAACCGAACCGTCCACGCGCGATGTGGTCAAGGGTCGAGCTAAGTCTGGCCAGCAGGAAGGGCGGATAGCCAAGCGTCGAGATCGTGATAACGATGCCTAGTCGTGAAGTTCCGGCAGCCATGAGCGCCGCCAGCGGGGACGGGTCGTGCTTGGGTACCATCCCCACAGCGTGCTTCAAATAGACTTCTGAGCTTCCTCCGTAAGCCTCGGAGACCGACAGCTTGTCTTCGATCATGATGTAATCGAAACAGGCTCGCTCCAACGCCCTCGCCATCTCCACATAGAACTCGCCTGTCCATGGAGACCCACCATTGGCAAACGGCAAATTCCAATGATCAACTGTAAAGTTGGTAAACCAACCCAGATGAAACTTCTTTACCGACATTCCCTCAAATTATCCTTTCAGCCTAAGTTGCGCCCTGACAGAGAAGTGGATCCACTCCGGGATGACGGAACCCCGGGAAGGGTTGATCCACACACGGAACGCTTCGGCGGACGCACGGCTCCGACCGGCGCAGGGATAGGCACACCGGTGCTGTTTTACACCGACGATCGTGGAATCTGTCTCGCCAACACGCGCGACACGCAACCCACGCGGCTGCGCGAATTCCAAGGCGAAGGAGATGCCGAACGCATATTGGCCGTATGCCGCGAGCATACCGTGACCCTGCGCAACGAACGCCTCGATATTCCGTAGAAGCCCCCACACATCATGGAGCACAACTTGTGGGACGCCAACGCGCCGGGTTCCACCCTGTTCATCCCGGTGGCTGACATGAGCGAGCAATTCCTGGCGTATCTCGCCATCTTTGTAGGCAGCGGTTATATACTAATCGATGATTACGCCAAGCGACCGGCTGGAAGCCTTGCCCCATTCATCCGCTCCGGGCTGCTCTCCGAGGCGAAACCTTTGCCCCTCTCTTTCTTGGAACAGTCGGTCCTTTCCGCTTCTTCCATGGAGCTCGCCTTCATGGGTCATAACATGGTGCTTACTCTGCAAGGCATCGGGCTAGGAGGATGGTTCTACACCGGGATTGATCCATCGACGGTTTTGGGTGCATACGCTGACCAAGGCACGGCCGGACTGGGATTCCGTTTCGAGCGAGACTCGCGATGGACGCTGCCCAATCCTGTCGGGCTCGATGGTTACTACGAAGGATTGTGCCCGCCTTACCAGCGCGACCTGCGTGCCGCGGCACAGACGTTTGCGGAACGAAAGTTTGGTTCAGGCGGCGCTTATGACCCGGGCACTCCAGGGCCTTTTCGCAACGCCCGCGAAGTGAAGAAGAGCGTCACGCCCTATACCGCGGAGTTTGTCGACTCCCTGGGTGAGATGGCGCAGTATCTTTACGACACATACGGGAAATTCCCGGCCACCATCCCGAGTATTTTAGTCGCCGGCTACGTCCAGGCTCGGCACATCGACACCGACTTCTACGATACTCACTTTCGACCGGGAGCCTATCTGGACACCCACGTGGGCCACGTGGCGCGATGGCACGCTGGTGGATAAACGAAAGGAACGATTCTCGAACCGGCAGTCGATCGCCCGCGGCCTCAGATGGGGATAGGGCTTTCTGAGACTATCTATTCTCCTTCTACATCCACGTAAACGTCGTCACCTTCGACTCTCACATGTGAGTAAATGGCCTTCGCAGCGTGTGGCGCTTCGTCGCGACCGTGACGCGCTCCATCGAGGACGTGTCGCGGTTGCCAGAAGGATAGGGATTTTTACGAGATTTGACCTTCGATTCAGCACAAGTCAAAAAAGTCGGAAATACTCACGTTGTTCCCAATCGGTGACCTCGTCGGAGTTCCCGTTCTGTACCTGCTTTAGGTAGGTTTCGAATCGCTCGACCTCGCTCATCTTCATCGCAACCATATAGTCGATGAACCGGTCGCCCATCTTGCTTCGGAACAGTTTGTTAGCAGCGAGCGCTTCGATTGCCTCTCGAAGCGAGGTTGGCAGCTTTTCCACGCCGGCGGCCGCGTATGGCTCACCGCGCAACGGTCCAGGATCGGCCCGGGACTCGATTCCGTCGAGTCCCGCGATCAGTTGGGAAGCCATATACAGATAGGGATTGGCCGTCGGCTCTCCGCTCCGGTTCTCGATGTGACTACCGGGATCACCGACTCTTCCTTGTACTCTGATCATAGCTGCCCGGTTGTCCACTGCCCAGGTCGCGCCGGTCGGCGCCAAGGAGTGCGGTTTGACGCGGCGATATCCGTTGATCGACGGAGTTGTGAATACCGACGCCCCTCGTGAATGTTTAAGGAGTCCGCCGACGAAGTGTCTTCCTATATCGGAAAGGGGGCCGGGAGGAGTCTCCGCAGCGAAGAGATTGGTTCCGGATTCGGCGCTCGCGAGCGATTGATGCAGATGCCAGCCGCTGGAGTAGGCGCCGGCGAGCTTGGGCTTGCACATGAAAGACGCATGAAATCCGAGACGTCGGCATACTTGCTTGGTTGCGGCGCGAAAAAGAATCATCGCATCGGCACTGCGGATGCCATCCATAGGGTCAAAGGTCATTTCGACCTGACCCGGTCCCCATTCATCTTCGAGGGACCGAATCGGGAGACCGAGATCGGTCATCGTTCGGAGAAGTGCCTGCAACACATCGTCGATCTCGTCGTTATGATCTTCCAACAGATACTGAAATCCATGCGCTGCCGGAGTCACGATCGGCGCGGGCGCTGGGTTTCCAGGACCACCAAGCTCCCCCCCGCTTAGCATGTTGTCGACCATGCGCGTCAGGTACCACTCGACCTCGAGACCGGTAACGTACGTGAATCCCGCGGTTTTGGCCTGGTCGAGGGCGTTCCGGAAGATTCGTCGAGCGTCGAAGGGCAAAGGTTGACCGCTCGCGAAGAACATTTCGCAAAGTATCCAGCCCGTCTTTGGGGTCCACGGAAGGATGGTGAAGGTCGTCGGGTCTGGCACCAGTATGCAGTTTGGATCTCCAGTCATCTCCTCCATGCCGAAGCCTCCACCCTCAATGAAAGGATTGAAGACAATGGCATTGGCAGTATCAAAGAAGAGTGGGGCCACGGGAAAATCGATCCCGTTCGCGAGTGCCTGGGAAAAGAGCCTGGCGGCCAACGTTTTGCCTCGGACGATCCCATGCTGATCGGGCACGGCGAAGCGAATCGTGGTCAGGTTTTCTGTTGCAGCGCGCTTGATGGCTTCGGCAGCAGCATGACGCTCGGATTCACCCCACAGACCGTGCTCCTCGATGAATCCTTTACGTCCAACACTCAGCCGCGATGGTTTGTCGGACACTTTGGCTAGGCCTCCACGAATCTAAATCTGTATACAGGGGCCGCTCATATGACGAATGTCATATTACGAAGCGGGACGTCTGCCTGAATCAAGTCGACCTGTTTCCGGACAACACGCAGGTCACTTGGTTTGGAGAGTTCGGCTCCCGGTCCCGAAGAGTGCCGCAAGACATAGCCATACCAGCCAGGGATGACGCGCATCTCTCCCACGCGCCACTCGTGGATCACGACCGTGCATCGAACCCGGATCTCTCCAGGGGTCGCGCTCTCCCAGATCTCGAGGTTCGAAATGGTCCGGCAGGTCCTCGACGCGGGCATCTGCGAGTACGCTGTCCCGGTGCGCAGGCGTACGATGCGGTCTTCTAGGCGGCGGCGATCGTCGAAAGCGGTACACAACTGGGTCGTAGGATCCACGTCGGCCGTCACGGTCGGCACCCAGTAGAGGCAGTCCTCGGTGAAAAGATCGAGCCACTCTTCAAAGCGGCCGGTATCGACCAGGCGATTTTCGAGAATCAGAAACTGCTCGACGACGGATGCCGCTCGCTGGCCGACCATCGGACCAGGATTTTTCCATGCCGCCAGGTCACCCTTCACTATGTCGTAGAACTCCGGGTCGACATACATGAACCGTGGCTGATACGTCATGAGGTCGGGGGCAGTGTCAGTGCGCATCTGCATTACCTCGGCTTTCTGACCAACCGGTCGTCGAACCGGTCATCAATCGAGTCCACTCCTGAAAGTAGCCACGGACGTGGTGTTCGTCGGTTACCGGGCCGGTGACCACTCCCTGGTCGTCGGTCGTCTCACGTCCTGTACCCGCGCCACGGGACACGTCGATCCACTCCATTTCCGGAATGAGCATTCCACGTTGAGCTTCTTCGAAGTTGGCCAGGTCGTCCGGTTCTCCGAAGGCAGGGAAGTCCTCCTGCATACGCATTCTCAGTGTATTAATCTCGGATGGTACGCCTTCGATTGTCGTTCCGTACCAGCTAAGTGCCGTCGAGTCGACGCTCAATGGCTCGATGATCTGGAGGTGATTCCCGATGATCAGGAGGTTAGGGAAGATATTCAGGTTTAAGCCGGCTCCCGGGCCCATATTAAGGAAACGTTCCGCCTCCGCGTCACCGTAGCGCTCGCGCAATGTGGCTTCGAAGGCTTCCATTCCAGGAAACGGCCGGATCCACTTCCAGTATCCATCACGCATCCCGGGCCGTTGATCCAACACGGTATGTCCATTTCCGAGATACTTTACATACAGCGGCCCCTCGTCTGGCCGCCTTGCGAAGTACTGCATATCTCTTTCCTCGCCGTAGCGTGCTGCTACACGCAGAAGCGACCTGTGCGAGAAGGCGGGATGATACCCATCCGCGGCGTTGTCATATGATAGCTTCCAATTCGCGCGGTACATCATTTTCTGGGCGCTGCTGCGCACGATGACGTTGCCGGTGGGGTAGCGGTCCAGCCACGCGTCCAGATACTCAGTCGCCGGTCCAAGGTGTTGCGCCAGTGGCGGCAGATCCATGTTGAAGGTGGCAAAGATGAACTGGCGATAACACTCGACTCGCGGAACCCTGCCGAGACGATGCGCGTCAAAACTAAAAGCGCTGCCATAGCCCTTCGGCCAAGGCACCGAATCCAGGCGGCCGTCATTGGCAAACACCCACGCGTGATAAGGACACTGAAACCGCTTGGCGCTGCCGCTTGATTCGCGGCAAACCGTCGAGCCCCGGTGGGTGCAGCGGTTCAGGAGAACATGAATTTGCCCGTGGCTGTCGCGCGTGACAATGACCGGCCGAATTCCTAGCTGTGTAGTGACAAAGTCGTCGGGCTTGGGAATCTGGCTCTCATGCGCAAGATAGGTCCAGGTACCGCCGAACACCCGTACCATTTCCTTGTCGAACACAGAAGGATCGGTATACAGCGTGCGATGGACGGAGTCTCCGCGGACGAGCCGTCGAATCTCCTCGTCGGGATGAGTGCCCTGCGTCGAGCCGTTGGCTGTGTTGGGTAATACCCGGGTCATTGTTCCCATTTTCTTCTAGTCCTTCGTATCAAACGGCCGCTGTGATTTACGGTCTATCGCTATGCCGCCGAGACTCTCTACCGTCAGTGCGGAGTTCACAGTTCACCTACTAGCTAGTACTACATCACATCGCCGTTAAACTCAGTCGCGACCCTGTACGATTGCCTCGACCTCGATCAAGAATTCCTCCCTCACGAGCCGATCGATCATGACGAGCGTGTTGGGGGGATATTGCGTTCCGCGAAACAGTTTCGCGAACAGTGCCGCGCGCTCGGCCATAAACCTCTCGATGTCTTGCGAATGGACGAGGTAAGTCGTGAATTTGATTACGTCGTTGAAATTGCAATCCAATCCCCTCAGAACGGTCCCGAGATTGGCAAAGACCTGCCCGAATTGCGCGCCGAAATCACCCTTTCCAACGACCTCGCCGTCCCTCCCGACGGCCAGCTGGCCCGCAACGAAGAAGAGCGGCGTCCCCGCCGGTACTCGCGTTACATGTGAGTACAATCCCTGAGGCGGCGGCACCCCTGCGGGGTTGAGATATTCGATCCCCTTCGGCATCCGTCGGCCATCCTTCCTCGTGGTTTATGCAAGGTTTGAGAGCTTAAGCTTGCTCACTGCCATTTTCATGCGTTTGCCAGCCCTCAGCGGCGGTAGCTCCAATATGCTATCCGCTTGCTGCCGCTGATTGCATGTTGTATACACTATCCAAGATGGCGTCGCCTGGTCAAGCTTCCGGCGGTAATAGCCAGATCCGCGAAGAGCCCTTTGAGTTCGAGGGTATCCCTGTTGCCGTGTATCGCGGGGGCGCCGGGGCCCCTATCGTTCTTCTCCACGGGTCGGGTCCGGGTGCGTCCAGCATCGGGAATTGGCGCACGGTTCTAGGTCCGCTCGCGGAGAACTTCGAAGTCTTTGCGATGGATCTTGTTGGCTTTGGCAAGAGCGGCCGCAGGTCAGGCCCGCTGTATTTCGATTATCCGCTCTGGCTTCGTCAGGCTGCCGCGCTCCTGGACCGCATTCAAGGCGAGCGCATCGGCGTGATAGGGCATTCCCTGTCGGCATCGCTCGCCCTTGCGTTGGCGGCCCGAGAACCACGCGTCGTGGGCGTCGTCACTACCGGCGCGATTGGGCTACCGTTCGAGCCGACGGACGCAACGCGCCGCACCTGGCATTGTCCCCGCGACCGAAAGGAGCTGATCGCCGCGCTCCGTGGTTTGATAAAGAATGATGCCGTAATTGACGAAGACTATCTGCGCGCTCGTGAGGCGGTCATCCTGGCACCGGGCTACGCAGAGTACTTCGACGCCATGTTCCAGGGCGATGCGGAGCAGTACATCGAGGCCGCCGTGCTCGACCACGCCACGCTCGAGCGGATCGCGTGTCCCGTCCTTCTGATGCACGGACGCGACGACCAGGGGTTCCCACCTAGCGTGTCGACGCAATTGGCCGGCTACCTTCGCGACGCCGATCTGGTCCTGCTCAGCGAATGCTCGCATTCCGTCGCGTTCGAACGCACGACGACATTCCTCGCGCTCGTTCGGGAATTTTTCGCCCGACATCTCGCCTCCGACAGGGAGAATAGTCAATGACCATCACGTCGAAATCCGGCTACGTGCTGAAGGGACGCGTCATCGATGGAACACTCGAGCCTCCACTCGAGCGCGGCGCCGTGGTGCTTGAGGGAAATCGGATCGCATGGGTGGGGCACGCCAGTGGACTGCCGCCGCAGTATGGGAACGGCGCGTACGAGGTCATCGATCTTCCGGATCGTTCGATCATGCCGGGGTTGATCGACGGCCACACGCACATCTCGTTCGGCGAATCGCGCTCCGAGGAAGAGAACGCGTTGTACACGCCTGTCGAGTTTCGTACCGCCAAGGCGTTGTTCTATGCGAAAAAAATCCTGCAGGCGGGCGTTACCAGCGCCTTCGACGCGGCGACTACGTATGCAATCGCCCAAGCCGTGCGTGACGCGATCGACTCAGGCATGTTCCCGGGTCCTCGCTTCACCGTCTCTGGCAAACAGCTTACGAATCATCAGGGCCTCGAGGATTCCTTCCCGAGCAATCTCGGATGGCCACCCGGACAGTCTGCCGTCCTGGTCAAGACGCGCGAAGACCTGATCGAAGCCATTCGTCTCCAGGTGAAGGAAGAGGTCGACGCGATCAAGGTTTCGGGTTCGAATGACAATCTGATCACGCCTGACGCCCTCGGCGGGTCCGCCTTCACGCTCGAAGAGTTCAAGGTCATCGCGGAGGAGACCCACCGGCTCGGGAAACTCTGCACGGTCCACGCGCGCTCGGCCGACTCCGCGCGCGACGCGGCGCGAGCTGGTTTCGACATCATCTTCCACGCGTCGTACATCGACGATGCCGGTATCGAGGCATGCCTCAAGAACAAGTGCGTGATCAATCCGACCCTCACCCTGATCGTCAACCTGATCGACGCGAGCCAGGCAAACGCCGGCGCTTCGAGCGTCGCGGCATTTCAGCGTGAAGTCGAAGCCGCGGCGGTAAACCTGCGCCGCGCCTACAAGGCCGGCGTGCCGCTGCTGGCTGGCAGCGAGAGTGGCTGGTCGGCTGTACCCTATGGACAGTGGCACGCTCGAGAGCTCGAGATATTCGTGGATCTGCTCGGTCTGACGCCGCTCCAGGCAATCCATGCCGGCACGCTCGCGGTCACGCGCGTTCTTCCGCGCTACGGTCGCGAGGTCGGCAAGCTCGAGCAGGGCCGGCTAGCCGACGTGCTCGTGGTACCTGGCGACCCGACGCGCGACATCCGCATCCTGCAGCGGCCGGGGTCCTTCGACTACATCTTCAAGGATGGTGTTCCCGTCGAGCGCACGCGCCAGCCTGAGCGCCAGCGCAAATGGTACGAGCAGCAGAAGACGTTCCTCGCGGGCCTCTACGTCTTCGACGAGGAGACCGGTCGAGGGAAGCTGGAACAGTAGATATGCTATCCGAACTTCTCGTCACGCCGAACGTTCCACTGCCCGACCAGGTCTACCATCAGGTTCGTCGCGCGATCCTCAATGGATTCTTCGTGCCGGGGCAGATGCTCCGCCAGGAAGAAGTAGCGGCGCTTCTGGGTGTCAGTCGAAGTCCGCTCCGCGAAGCGCTACCGCGCCTCGAAGCTGAAGGCATGGTCGTTTTGCATCCGCGTCGCGGATATGCGGTCGTTTCGCTGGATCCCACCGAGATCGCTGAGCTCTTCGACCTGCGCATCCTGCTCGAGGCGGAGCTGGCTCGGCACGCCATCGAGCGGCGGCAGGCGCATGACGTCGAGTGCGTGCGGACCATCGTCGCCGAAATGAACGATCCGGCCTTGCTGACCTCCGAAGAGTCGCGCCTCGCGTGGTTTGCCCTCAACAACCGGTTCCATGATGCGCTCCTGAAGCCCGGCGGCCACAGGCACCATCTCCGCGCACTGGAAAACGCCAGCTCACTCATTGAGCCGTACATTCGGATGGAGACGAACTTAACCGGTGACTTCAGACAGGCGCAGCAGGAACACCGCGAGATCGCGGATGCCTTTGCGATCGCCGACGCGACGCATTTCCAACGTCTGATCCGCAAACACGCGGAGAACACGCGCAGCCGATTGCTGATGGCGCTTCCCAGCGTGCGTTGACTGTTTTTACCGCGGCGATAAGGCTCGCCGCCATCGGTCGGATGGCGGGGCTCTCTGTTCGGCGGCCCGGCCTCGCGCGCTATGATCTCGCGGGACTGGAAACGGCACGCATTGGAGCGATCACGTCTTCGTAGTAGAACTCAGGCACCTCGCGCTCGCTCCGTTCGATCACCTCAGAGAAGTTCCACATGCGCAGCAGCTTCCCATCGCGGAACACGGGCTTGAGTACATTGTTCTCGGCAGGAATCGAATCTTTGCGAACAGTTCGGTATTCGCCATCGGAGTACTTCAGAGCCAGTCGCCCTGGCTTTGAGTGCTTCATCGAGCTGCCGGTCGGTGTCTTGCAGACGTCGATCCATTGGCCATTTACACATACGGCGTTGGTCTTTTGCCCGAAGTTCAGGCTATCGCGATTCACATGCTGAAGCAGACCCCCGCCCATCCCACAGAAGACGTTGTCCGCCGACAGTCCACGACGTTCCAGCTCGATATAGAGGCCTCGGAAGGTTTTCAGGTTCAAGCCGTCACCCTGGACGACTCTGATATAGGGAGGGAGAACTTTGAAGCCTTTGCTGTTCATCTGGTAGCCGAAACTTTCCATCAACCATTCAGTAGTATCCGCCGGCACGCGCTCCGGGTCGCCTGAGTCCGCACGTGCACCGACCAGGCCTGGAAAGTTCTGAATAACCTCTTTCAATTCTCCGCCAAGGATTTTGCGGATGCAGTGTTCGTGGTCATAGGTATCGGTCAAAAGCCCGACGATGGGTACCCGGCCCTTGTAGGCTTCCAGGATCGCGCGGAACATCGCGCCCTCCCGGCACCGGGTCCATGCCGATACCGCCGAATGTTCCATGTTGACTACGGAGAAACCCGGAGCGACCGCGTTGTAGTACTTCTTCGCGGCCAGGGGGCCGGCCGCTGTGTCCGTCTGGTCGAAGTTGACAAGGTGCGCCATTCCGCCTAACGACCCCGACTCCAGCGAGCTCACCCCTCGAAAGCCGAAGTCGTGCAGGTACTTCCTCGCCATCTCGGGGTAATCGGATGTACGACGCAGCGCCTCTTCGATGATCTTCCTGCACATCCAACTGATCGTTCCGACCGACGTCGGATACCAAACGCCGCGCAGCAGGGCGGCCTCGAAGAAGTTCGTGACCCAGAAGTACCTCGGGTCGGTATTCACGACCTGCACCAGGACATTGCTCGTCGGAACGACCGTACCTTCCGGAACCGCTTCGATTTCCACAGGGAGGAAGCCGTCGTGCTCGTTCAATAGATCGATCCAGCCCTTTCGATTGAACGGCACTCCCTGCTCTCGAGACAAGAACTCTGCGTCGTCGATATTGTCTATCGTGATTGGAGTGGTCAGGTATTCACGCAGGAACGCCTGAAGCCCCACGAACATGGTGGACCGAAACATCCCGCCACGCGATTCTATGTAGCTAGACAGGTATTCCGTGCCCGGCGGATACATCGAATGCTGCGCCTGCTTGAAGCTGTCGGTATTGCTGATGAGATTCGCAATGTCCGCGCGGCTGGCCATAAGGTGCAATCAAAGGCGACGATCGGTCGCCGAGCTCCCAGGCAGTGGAGATTTAACCCGTATCACGGTCATTTGGTCTTCCGCAGAAACGGTGGGAGCACTCTTCGATCCATCAGCGGTGGCTGTGGCAGCAATCGCCGGTCCCAGCCCGAAATTTTCTCGTGATCTAACCGAAACCATGACCGCACCTCGATCATTCCCCTGCTCAGGTAGTGTTCGAGATGCGGATGTCCGATGTAGAAATACTTCTCCAGTGTCAGATCCAGCAGATCTTCTTTGAGGCCCGCCTGCTCGACCTTTACGGCCCTGCCTGCCAGTTGAACGCCGCGGAAATTCGTCAGGTCGTCACCGTCATCGATGACCCCGGACACGCGCCCGCCTGATTCAAGCGCGGATAAGTGTCGCCATGCGGGGGTCGTTGATCGGCCAGGATCGCCTATTGTAGGATCGATCGGGAAGTACAGCGTTTCGTCCTCCACGACGAACCATACCGGGCTGACCTCGATCGCTTCATCGGCGCTCACCGTGGCCAGCCGCATCGTGCGCGCTTTCTCGAGAAATCCCCAAAGAGCCGCGCCGGTCAAGGGCGCGATATCGTATTGCGTGACGGGCATTCTGGTCCCTTACTCCCGACTGGATTTTTTCAACATTGGGCGGGCGTCGAGCAGCATCTGATGTATTGCGGGGCCCTGCGCGTCGCCGGTATCGCTCCACCCCGTAAAAAGGACGGGTGCCGTGGTCCAGAAGTTGATTGACTCGACGCCGGTCGCCTTCAACGAGTATTTGTAGCCGGCCGGCCCCCAGAAATGGTCGCCCTCTTCCACGATGAAATCAGCCTCGTTGCCTTCGGCATCGGTCACTACGACTCGCAGGCGGCCCTTCATGCAGTAGAACGCTTCGTCCCAGCTGACTCCCTCCCAGGTGAGATCGTCCATGTCCGCGTCATGGAAGCATAGGCCCTGGCTGTAGAAGCGGGATTCGTCGCGCTCACGCGAGATAAAGATTCCGCTTTCGCATCCTTTCGAGAAGCGCAACCGCGGCATGGCCGCGATCTCTTCATGCCGCATGACGCGCGGTAGGCGATTCTCACGCCGCTCTACGGATTCGCGAATCGCGGCGCCCTTCGACTTCTCGGCACTACGCGGACCACCCATTCTCAATCTCCTCAGGTAGGATACTAGAAACTAATAGTGTGGACGGGCCTCTTTGGTAAATGCACCAGAACGCGCTCTTGATGGACAAAAACGACGTGCGTTAGGTGCGTCGAATCCGCGCCTCATGTAAAATCGCGTCATGCTGTACTGCGGCTCTATCGATTACCGCCGCCGTACCCGGTAGGTGTGAGCGTGCCCCGCTTTGAGTCAATCGGAGTGCTTCCCTCGGTCCGGTCCTATCCTTCGCATCAGCACGACACCTGGGAGCTGGTGCTCTATACCCACGGTCGGGGCATCGCCACCATTGGCGAACGTGAGATTCCTTTCCATCCGGGGCGGCTAATCTGCATGCCTCCCAACGTACCTCACAAGGAGGTTTCCGAGCGCGGATATCGCGATATCTACATCCATGCGCACGACCTGCCCGTGCTTGACGCGATTCCTGTCGTGGAGGACACGGAGGACCGACGACTTTTGCGTCTCGCGATGATGTTGCATAGCGAGGCCCACCTCAAACCTCCGGGATGGGAGACCGGCACCCAGGATTTGTTCGATTTGTTCCTCTTTTTCGTCCACCGTGGCCAGGCGCTGAAAGAGGAGCACCCTTTCGTCGCGCGGCTGAAGACACTACTGGTTGAGCACCTGCACGATTCCGAGTTTCGTGTGGGAGCGGCCATGCGTGCGATGCCTATTGCGCCTGACCATCTAAGGCGGCTTTTTCGGCAGACGACCGGCCGCACGCCGTTGGACTATCTGTCCGATCTGCGCGTGGCCGAGGCGAAACGGTTGCTGAAGGGCGGCGGTCTCGGCGTGAAGCAAGTAGCCGCGCGCGTAGGAATTCCTGACCCCTACTATTTCTCGCGCGTCTTCAAGAAGGTAACTGGCTGGAGGCCAAGCGCCTATTTGAAGACCACTGCGCGGTGAGATGCGGGAGGATCTATCGCGTTGAGACTTTCACGCGCTCGGCCGCAAAACGATCTCAGACGCGCTCAGGGAAGGCGGGCGAACCGCTCCGTCAATAGGGTAAAAAACCCCTCGACATTCACGTCGTATAAGACGTTCGCGTTGGGCGGCCGGTCCGTCCGACGCCACCAATCGACTACCGTCGCTCCGAGCGTCAATGGGCTCGCTGTCTCGATGCTGACGTTGACGATCTTGCCCTTGAAAAGCTCGGGCTGCAAAAGATAAGCGATCACGCAGGGGTCGTATACTGGCGCACCGATTCCGCCCCATCTCGAGGGATCGAGGTTCCGGGAGTAGTCGAGGAGCCCGGCGATTGCGGGTCCTGCGTTGTTGCCTAGATTGGCGAACCTGGCGAGCCGCTCACTGTCGGCCAACACGAGGTGGGTCACATCGAGCGGCGCAATCGTAATTGGGATACCGCTTTTCAGGACAATGTCTGCCGCTTCAGGATCGACGTACATGTTGTATTCGGCGGCCGGGGTGATGTTGCCGATTTCCCAACAGGTACCACCCATTAAAACGATCTCACGGATCCGGCCAGCGATGCGCGGTTCCTTGACCAGCGCCGTCCCGGTATTGGTGAGGGGACCAAGCTGGCAGAGGGTGATGATGCCGGGCTCGGCCGACATCACCGTCTCGATGATGAATTCGACGCCGTGGCCTTTTTCAAACCCCTTGGGCTCCGGCAGTTCGTAGCCATCCAGCCCGGTTTGCCCGTGAACATGCTCCGAGGTTACGAGTTCTCGCGCTATCGGCCGATCACACCCCAGATAGACTGGAACGTCTGACCTTCCAGATAGGTCAACGACGCGGCGCGCGTTCCGCTCGGTGTGATGAACCGATACGTTGCCGGCGACGGCGACAATGCCGAGAACCTCGAGTTCCGGCGACGCAAGCGCAAGCAGAATAGCGGCCGCGTCGTCCCGCCCCGGGTCGGTGTCGATGATTATTTTGCGCATGCTCTGCTGGGCAGCGTCACGAATACCGGTGGCGCTGCCCAGCTATGCGAAGGGTAGATGTGGAGCGGTGCGGCGAAGCCGAATCCGGCGAGCGCGACTACTGAGGCTGCACGGCTTTCGCCTGAGCGGCGCGCGCGGCACTTTCTTCGGGAGCGACTTCGCTGTGACAGACGTGGCGCCCGTCTACAACCGGGACCGTCGTTGCGCGCCTGGCGAGTAGCTCGCGTCCCTCCTTTCCAAGTCCCGGACTCCGCTGCACGCGGCGGTCGGGTTGGAAGTCCGGGTCTTTGCCGCTGGCAAACTCTTCGATCTCCTTCGAAATGCGCATGCTGCACCAATCGTGCCCGCACATCGCGCAGAAATCCGTATCGATGCTGAGATCTTCGTCGTGGAGTGCACGCGCGGTTTCACCGTCGAACGCGAGTTCGAATTGTTTCCGCCAGTTGAGAGCGGCGCGCGCCCGGGAGAGGTCGTCGTCCCACTGCCGCGCGCCGGCGACTCCGCGTGCCACGTCGCCGGCATGCGCGGCGATCCGATAGGCGATGCACCCCTGTTTCACATCGTCGGCCTTCGGCAATCCGACGTGCTCTTTTGGAGTGACGTAGCAGAGCATCGCGGCGCCGGCCCGCGCCGCCTCGGTCGCGCCAATCGCACTCGTCACGTGGTCGTATCCGGGAAATACATCCGTCACGAGCGGACCGAGCACGTAATATGGGGCATCATCGCAGACTTCTTGCTCAAGCTTCATGTTGAAGCCGACCTTGTCTAGCGGCACATGACCCGGGCCCTCGACCATCACCTGGACGCCGGCCGCACGCGCGCGCTGCACGAGCTCGCCCATCGTTCGAAGCTCGGCCAGTTGGGCTTTGTCGCAAGCGTCGGCGAGGCAACCGGGACGAAGCCCGTCGCCAAGCGAATAGGTCACGTCGTACTCGCGCATGATCGCGGAGATCTCGTCAAAGAGCTCGAACATCGGGTTCTCGCGGCGATGATCGATCATCCATTTCGCCAGGAGCGATCCGCCACGCGAAACAATCCCCGTCAGACGCCCGCGCACCAATTCGAGATGGCCGCGCAGAATGCCAGCGTGGATCGTGAAATAGTCGACGCCCTGACGCGCCTGGCGCTCGATTTCCCGCAGAATGTCGTCGTAGCTAAGATCGTCGATACTGCGGCCGAAGATCATCGCGTAGATCGGAACCGTGCCGATCGGAATCGTTGAATTGTCGATAAGTGCCTGGCGCGTCTCCGCGAGAGCACCGCCGGTCGACAGATCCATCAAGGTGTCGGCGCCGTAGCGTTGCGCGAAGCGAAGCTTCTCGATTTCCTCATCGGTTGAGCTCGATACCGGTGAGGCGCCGATATTGGCGTTCACCTTGGTGGTGATCATGCGCCCGATGCCCATCGGATCGAGACGTTTCGGTGCGCCTTCGCCGCGCATCCAGCCGGCCTCGGCAATCTCACGTTCGCGTTGCGGCACGGTGCGATTGACCCACAGACTCCCGCTCGCTGCCGCTCCTGGATATCCCGCGGGCGCAGTCGTGTACTCGCGTGACAACGCCGATCCGTTCGACGCGGGCGCGTTGCCGCCGCTGCCGGCGAGATGGCGTTTGTTCGCGGGGATCACCAGCCGGCCGCGCGCTACTTCGTCACGTATGAACTCGGGCTGCACATTCTCTCGCGCCGCGACCCTATGCATTTCGGGCGTGAGGATCCCGTTCCGCGCGGATTCGAGCTGCGTCCAATTCTTGGGCATCGATCGATCCTCCCATAAACGAATTCAATCCCATTCGTTCCTGGGAGTCAAGGTTGAGGAGCGAAACGTGGGATCGCCAGCCGACCTTACGGCCCGTATCCTAAAGTCAGGTATATAGTTCGACCGAGAATATAGTTTGATCGACTGAATATAGTTCGACCTATAATATAGTTAGGTCAGGAAATAACTATAATTCGCCCGAGAACGACTTTAGTTCTTGGCCGCCTCTACCGCCGGAAAAATTCTGATAGGAGACTGCGCTAAAGCGTCTGAATCCAATTGCCGGATTAACCACTCCGGCAATTACCTTCTGATTGCGGCGTTGCCGTCGATTATTACGGCATATCAGGCCGTGCGATTTCTCCGCTCGGCTCACTAGAAAGTTTCTACTGACAACAGGTGGACGAACGTTCGCCTGAACAAGATCTTCACAAAGCTCCAACCGGCATTTCCATTATGATCGATTTTTCCAAACGCGAGAATCGCATCCGAGAGCCGTCCAAACCGGCGCGAAGAAACCGTCTAGGGCAGCCTTGATCTGTACCAGAAACAGGGCGCTCTTGACCTGTACGAGTAGAAACGTTAAAAATCCGAGCACCCGGTTCTCCGAAGGCAACTCGTCTGGGACACCTGTAGAAACGTTTCTGAGGTGATTACGCGATGGGCCTGCACAACATTATTCTCAATGTAGACAACTACAAGCACTGCCATTACCCCCTCTATCCGCCAGGCACCGAATACGTCTCCAGCTACATCGAATCGCGCGGTGGCGAATTCGAGTGCACGATGTTCGTCGGGCTGCAGGCCTTCCTCCGAGAGTACCTGATGCATCCGATCACGCTCGAGGACATCGACGAGGCCGAGTTCGTTACACGAGAGCAGGGGATGCACTTCAACCGCGGATAACTGGCTCGGCATTCTGAACGACCACGGCGGATTCCTTCCGGTTGAGGTCGAGGCGGTCCCCGAAGGGACCGTTTTGCCCTCGCGCAACGTGCTCGTTCAGTTGATCAATACCGACCCGAAGTACTTCTGGGTGACGAGCTTTTTCGAGACGTGTCTGCTGCGCGCTGTCTGGTATCCGACAACTATCGGCACGCTTAGCTGGCTCAGCAAGCAGATCATTCGAGAGGCGCTCGAGCGTACCTCTGACAACCCGCAGATTTTGCGGCACATGCTCCACGACTACGGCGCGAGGGGTGTCTCGTCTCAGCAGTCCGCAGCGCTCGGCGGCCTCGCTCACCTCGTGAACTTCAGCCAAAGCGACACCGTCCCCGGCATCCTGGCCGCCAAGCGCTGGTACAACGCGGGAAAGGTTTCCAATTCCGGTCCGAATTCCGAGCACGCCGGCTTCTGCGCCTGGGGCAGGGAGCACGAGGCCGACGCCATGCGCAACATGCTCAAGACGCACGCCCGCCATGGCTGTGCACTGCTCCTGACGGACACCTATGACCACGAGAACGCCGTCAAGAACATAGTCGGCAAAGAGCTGAAGGAAGACATCAAGAATTTCCCCGGCCTGGTCGGCATCCGCCCCGACTCTGGCGACATCGTACAGATCACCAGCGACACGACCGAGTGGTTAATGGACGCTTTCGGCTACACGGTCAACAGCAAAGGATTCAAGGTTCTGCCGCCTTACGTGCGAGTGGTTCAGGGCGACGGCGTCACGTTCTACAGCCTGCCCAAAGTATTCGTGGAGATGCAGCGGCGGGGCCTTTCGTGCGAGAACGCCGTGTTCGGCATGGGCGGCGGGCTGCTCCAACACCACAACCGCGACACGATGAATTTTGGCCAAAAAGCGAGTGCCGTCCGCGTCAATGGCGAGTGGCGCGACATTTACAAGTCGCCGACTGGCGCCGCGTTTAAGGTTTCCAAGAAGGGACGGCTCGCACTGCGTGCCGTAAATGGGACGTTCGAGACGGTGCCTCGCGAATCGATTCCGCCCGAAGAGAATCAGCTAGTACCCGTCTTCCGCAATGGCAAGCTCCTCAAGAGGTGGGACTTTACGGAGCTGATCGAGCGGAGCGAGAGGAACTACCCCGAGTGGTACTACGCCGATTTGATCGCGGAGCTACGGGCTGGCGATCAACGTCCGATCGCTAGCGTCGGCGGCTAGCCTCGAAGCGTCCGGCTCGCGAGCGGCGATGAGCAAGTTGCACATCTTCGACATGGACGGCACCCTTTTAAAGGGATCCGCGACGCTTGAGTTGTCACGGCACCTGGGTCAACTCGAGCCCGTAAACGCGCTTGAAGAGCGTTGGAGCCGAGGCGAGGTCACCCATCTCGCATACTGGCAAGAGTGCCTGCCACTTTGGGAAGGGCTGGACGACGCCGTAATCGATAGGACGTTCGCGGCAACGTTGTGGCTGAACGGGATCGAAGCCGTATGGGCTGACATCGCCCGGCGCGGAGAGCATAGCGCCGTAATTACCCAGTCTCCCCAATTCTTTGCCGATCGGCTGCTGGCCTGGGGCGTCGGGACGGTCCGAGGAGCCACGGTCTACGCGGGAGTGCCGCCAGATCCGCGCATGGTGATTACTCCCGATAGTAAGGTCCCGATCACGATCGAACTCATGAAGCGCTTTGGGGTCACGAGCGACGACTGCATAGCGTACGGCGATTCTACCTCTGACATCCCACTGTTCCGGTTCTTGCGGAACACGGTGGCGGTCAACGGTACACCTTCTCTCCGGCAGATTGCGGCGGCCGTTTACGAAGGCGACGATCTGTGGGCTGCGTACACGCTAGGGCGTTCGCTCCTCGACCAGGACACGAAGGCGGCGAAGCGATGACGATCGAGCAGCTCATCGTTAAGGCGAGTCGGTCGTCGAACCCGTCGCTGCCGTCCGACGTCTCCACGTCCCTGGCATGGGAGTCACGCAAACATCTGATGCTCTTTAGCGGCCGGGCCAACCCAGGGCTGGCCTTAGCCATTGGCCGGACGCTTGGGATCGGCCTAAGTCCCATCACGCTCAAGACGTTCTCCAACGGCGAGGTCTACTGCCGCTTCGAGGAATCGATCCGCGGTGCCGACGTTTTCCTGATCCAACCCACTTGCGGCAACCCGGTGACCGGCGTCAACGCCAACGACTCCTTGATGGAACTACTGATAATGATCGACGCGGCCGTTGGCGCCAGTGCCCACCGGGTTACGGCGGTCACCCCATGGTTTGGCTACTCGCGCCAGGACAAAAAGAGCGCTCCCCGCGAGCCCATCTCAGCGCGGGTCGTGGCTCGTATGCTCGAATCAGCTGGGGCGGATCGGGTGCTCACCATGGACCTGCACGCAGGCCAGCTCCAGGGGATGTGTCAGGTTCCGGTCGACCACATGACGGCGATGATAATGCTGGCGCAGTACTTCGCAGACCTTCATCTGAACGAGCAGCTTGTTGTCGTAGCGCCCGACGCCGGCCGGGTGAAGTTGAACAAGAAGTTCGCCGACCAGGTGGGTGCGGGCCTGGCGATTCTCGACAAAGTGCGACCTCGGCAACAGGTCGCCCAGATAGACCACGTGATTGGTGACGTGGCTGGCAAAACCGCAGTGATCGTCGATGACATCATCGATACCGGGGGGACCTTGCGGGCCGCCGGAGACGCGCTCACGCGGGCGGGCGTGTCACGCGTGTATGCCGCGGCGACGCACGGCGTCTTCAGCGGCGCAGCCTATGAGAATCTGGCCGCCGCGCCGTTTGAGGAGGTCGTCGTCACGGACACCATCCCGCTACGGCCGGGAGCGCCCGCCAACTTTCGGGTGGTCTCGTGTGCGAAGCTGCTTGCCGAGTCAATTCGGCGAATTTTCACCGACGACTCGGTGAGTGAGGCCTTCGGCGGACAGAACCAGACTTTCTAAGATTTTGAAGCCTTGGGGTCCCGCGCCTTGGGTGACCGCAAGAAGTTCGAGTCACGGGGGCAAGGGCGTGATTACAGGCAAGTTACTACACGTTGGAAAATCGCGTACGTTGGCGCACAAAGCAGGCCCTGGCGCTTTCTAGTGCGTATTTTCGTTGACAGCGAGACGACCTGCGCACTATAAAAATAGAAACGTATCTAGCCTTTTATTCATCGTGCGAAAAAGCACTGCCATAGCCACATGAGGTGGGGTGTATGTCCTACGATCCGATGACGCCTGAAGCCAGGCGTTACCCCCGGGTGATCACACCGGAGGAGATCGACTCGATTCCTCGTCTTGCGTTCAACAAGGGGATCGGCACTGCGATATTCCTTTCCCGCGAGCGGGACGACGCCCGTTACTTTCGCCAGGGCTATTGCTATATGGAACGTGATCACGAGCCCTATAACTGGAAGCAGGCCGACTTCGACGAGACGCACTACTGCCTGGAAGGAAAGATTCATCTGGTGGTGCGTGACGCGGCGGGCCGCAAGGTGATCCTTGAGGCGAGGCAGGGCGAGCACATATACCTGCCTGCCGGTTACGACTACACCCTCGAGGCCAGCGGGGTTAAGACCATTTTCTTCTGGTCGAGCGGCCCTTCGCCCCGTGCCGGCCTGGTCGAATGCCCCGAGTACAGCAGCGAGCTCAAAAGCCTGAGAAAGGGACAGCCATGACTGCGCGATCAGCCGCCACCGGAATTATCGCGACCCCCAAAACGAAGATACCGCTGCACGGCGCCAAGCGATGGGCCTATCTTGCCCGCCAGAAGACGATCCGCCTTGCCACTACTGAGGAGGACGGCTCGCTTTATCTGTCGCCGCTATGGTTTATCGTCGATAACAAGAAGATATTTCTCCCAATCGACGCCGCCGGGCGTCACGGGCGCAATGGGGAGGCCGGCCGGCCGCTAGCCGGCCTCGTCGACGCCGGTGACGAGTTCTCCATCGTAAGCGGGGTGCGGATCGTCGGACGAATGGTACGGATCGACGACGCGGAGCTAAGTGATCGGCTCAACTCCCTGCTTTTCGAAAAGTACTTTTACGTTGGCCATCCGTACGCTGAGGTGTATTTCGAAATGGGGGTGGCGGCCGGCAGGATTTTCTATGAGCTGGTGCCGGACCGGATCGTTGGCTGGGACGCGCGGGAAATCGCCGTCCCGCCGGCGCCCGAGTCCCGGGTGTTGCCCGATTTTGTCCGAGACCGCTTGCTGCCCTGATCCCATCTCGGCCGCTCTTTCAATCGGGGGAGTCACAATATGAGCGACACCAAGCCACCTCTGAGAGTCCTCGTCGTCGGTGAGTCATGGATCAAGCACACGGTGCATCTCAAGGGCTTCGACCAGTTTCACACCACCGAGTACGAGGAGGGGGCGGGCGTTTTCCTCGGCGCACTTGCCGATTCCGGCTTCGCGGTTACCTACATCCGCGCGCACGAAATTTCGAGCCGGTTTCCCAAGAGCAAGGACAGCATCGAGAAGTTTGACGTCGTCGTGCTGAGTGACGTCGGATCCAATTCCTTCCTGTTGTGCGAGGAGACCTTCCTGCGAAGCGAACGCACCCCCAATCGATTGCGCGTACTCGCCGAGTACGTCGAACGGGGCGGCGGGCTTGTGATGGTCGGAGGCTACATGTCGTTCACGGGAATTGACGGGCGGGCGCGGTTCGGGATGAGTCCGCTTGCCACTGTTCTCCCCGTGAACATGCTCGACCACGATGATCGGATCGAGACTCCCGAAGGGGTGGTTCCGAGCGTCAAGGTCTCCAACCACCCGGTGCTCGGCGGGACGCCTACAGAATGGCCTCACCTTCTCGGGTACAACCGAGTCATCGCCAAGCCCGACAGCATCGTGGTCGTTCAGTGCAATGGCGACCCGCTTCTGGCGGTTGGATCCGCCGGCGCCGGTCGGGTCGTCGCATTCACCTCTGACCTCGCTCCGCACTGGGCCCCCCCGGAGTTTCTTGCCTGGCCGCACTACCGGCAGCTTTGGGCCTCGATCATCACCTGGGCGGGTAAAAAGCTATGAGCCGTTCGCGCCCAACGATGAAGGAGGTGGCGGAGCACGCCAACGTTTCCCTCAGTACCGTCAGCTACGTGCTGAACAACAGCGGTCCGGTCGCTCCCGACCGGCGGGCGAGGGTGCTCGCGGTGGTGCGCGAACTGCACTACACCCCGAACGACGCGGCCCGGCATCTGAAGCGGGGTTCCGCCTTGGCTATTGGCCTGTTCGTCCCCGACCTCGTCAATCAGTTCTTTGCCCTTCTTGCCCAGGGCGTCGAGCGGGCGGCGTCGGAGCGGGACGTGCTGGTGGTGTTGTCCGCCTCCGAGGGGAACGACGAAGCCGAGTCGCGAAACGCCAGGTTGCTGCGCAGCCAACGCGTCGATGGGGTCATCTACTTGTCCGGCACCGCGGCCTCGACCAGCAGCCTTCTCGAACTCACTTCGCTCGGGCCCGTGGTGCTCGTAGACGAGCGCCGTCCAGGACTCGACCTGCCGGCGGTATTGTCCGATGGCCGGCGGGGCGCCCGCGAGATCGCGCGGTATGTCCTTGAGCAGGGTCACGAGCGGGTCGCCGTAATAGCGGGGCCCGCATCGTCCTGGACGGCGGAGCAGCGGTTGGCTGGCTATCGAGAGGCTTTCGCCGCGCTCGGGCATGATCCCGATCAGCTCGCGGTTTTCGTCGGCGACTACCGCCAGGGGTCGGGCCGCGAGCTGGCAGCTCAGGCGCTCGCCGGCTCGGCGCGCAAACGTCCCACGGCACTCCTATGCGCCAACGACCTCATGGCCATAGGTGCTCTCGAATACTGCAAAGGGGCTGCGCTGCGAGTGCCGGAGGACGTAAGCGTCGTGGGCTTCGACGATATTCCAGTAGCCGCACTGCTCACCCCCCGGCTCACGACCGTCAGCCAGCCTGCGGTCGAGATGGGATACCGAGCCACGTCCATATTGTTCGATCTCATCAAGGGAGGCGCAGGCCATCACAGCGACGAGTTCCTGCCCGTCGTCCTCCGGATACGCGACTCCGTCGTCCCACCCGCCCGATAACATAGAGAGCCGTTCCGATGACTCCCGAGTCTCTCAGTCCTCCGACGACCAATAGAATGGTGGTTGTGGTAGGTGCTATCAACGCCGACCTGGTTGTCGTGTCAGATCACCTTCCTCGCCCCGGCGAGACAGTCGTCGGGCGGCGCCTTGAGCGCCACGGCGGAGGCAAGGGCGCAAACGCTGCCGTCGCGGCTGCCCGGGCCGGCGCCACGGTGCGTCTCATAGGAGCGGTGGGCGACGACGAAAACGGCGCCAGCGCCGTCGAAGAGCTGCGGGCCCACGGGATCGATGTAAATGGCATTGCGGTCTTGCCGGGCGAGGCTACCGGAGTCGCCTTGATTGCGGTCGATTCCCTCGGTCAGAACCAAATCGCAGTCGGAGCTGGCGCAAATGCGGCCGTTACCGCCCAACAGGTGTCCCTCGCTCTATCGGAAGTAATTGGTCGGACCGGCTGCTTGCTGGTGAGTACGGAGATTCCAGAAGAGTCAGTCGCGGCCGCTGTCGAGGCCGCTGCTTCATCGGGTGTTCCGTGCATCCTGAACCCAGCCCCGGTGGTGCCCGCCGTCCTCCGACTTTTGCAAAACGGACCGGTGCTTACCCCGAATGCTACCGAGCTTACCGCACTGGTCGCCGTCCTAGACCAGAAAGGTCCCGACACACATGCGGACCGAGATGATTTCCCCGACGATCTGCAGGTGATGAAGGAAGGCGCAGGGAAGCTCGCCGGCGTGAGCCGGGCTCCAGTCGTGGTTACCCTGGGTGCGCGTGGTGCACTAATCGTAAGTCCCGACCGTGATGCGGAACTTTTGCCAGCGCCGCCCGCTGTGGTCCGGGACACCACGGGTGCTGGCGATATTTTCAACGGTGTGTTGGCGGCCCGCCTGGCAGCCGGCGACCCCCTCGAGGTCGCCGTCCGGACTGCCATCGTCGCCGCTTCAATCTCGGTCGCCCATGTCGGCGCGCGCGCAGGGATACCGAGCGCGGCGCACGTTGCCGTTGGGCTTCGGTCATCCTAAACCCGAGCCCGGCCCGAGCGAAGGGTGGTGGTGCACACTTCGGAGCGTGCCGCTCTTCCTAAAGCGGACATGCGGTCATCGCGGGATGGCACGTCGGTTGCTCCCACCGGGCTGTTGCCTTGTGAAAACGATTCTTACGCTCCGAATCGTCTGAAATTTGTGCAACAGGCAGCCATTTCGGGCAGCAGGCAAAAAATTGACAAACTTGTGCCAAGTGTCGGCACCGTTGCGGACGCCGAACGCGTTCAATTGATGCCTCGGATCCGAAATACGAGGGGCGGATTAGGAAGAGCGGATTACGAAAGGAAAGTCACGGCGGAATGGCAGTAAAGAAGTTTCATCTCGGTTGGTTCATGAACTTCGTTGCGGACGTTTGGAACGAACCGTTCGCCAACGGCGGGTCTCCATGGTCGGGTGAATTTTACATAGACATGGCGAAACTGCTGGAGAAAGCCTGCTTCGACTACATCATGGTCGAAGACAAGTTGTGTGTGTCCGAGTCGATGGGCGGGACCGCCGAAATTTATTTGAAGCATGGCCTCGCACCCAAGCACGACCCCGCGCCGCTCGCCGCCCTCATGAGTGCGGCTACTTCCCGGCTCGGCATTGTCATCACGCTGTCAACGCTTGGCTATCCACCCTTTCTGCTCGCGCGCCTGTGCTCCACCCTCGATCACATCGCGCGAGGACGGTTTGGATGGAACATCGTCACCAGCGCCGAGGACCTCGCCGCGCAAAATTTCGGCCTGGATGTATTGCCCCCGCGTGAACTTCGCTACGCGATGGCCGATGAA
The DNA here is from genome assembly GCA_963755905.1 of uncultured delta proteobacterium. Lineage (GTDB taxonomy): Bacteria > Desulfobacterota > Binatia > Binatales > Binataceae > JAKAVN01. Next base: position 69,554 of record CAVWLM010000001.1, on the reverse strand, counting down.
TACATGGAAGTCGTCAACCAGTTGTTCGATTCGTGGGAACCCGGCGCGGTGGTCATGGATCGCGAAAAGGGGGTCTACGCCGACTACAAGAAGGTTCACCCGATCAATTATAAAGGTGAGTTTTTCAACTGCCGGGGCCCGCTCAATACGGCGCGGTCTCCCCAGGGGCGACCTGTCTATGTCCAGGCCGGAGGGTCGACAACCGGCCGCCAGTTCGCCGCCAAGCACGCCGATTCGATCATAACCCTGGCCGACGGCATCGAAGGCATGAAGTGGTACCGCAACGACATCCGCGAGCGCGCCGCGAAATGCGGCCGCAATCCCGACGATATCAAGGTGCTGTACCTCGTCATTCCCACGCTCGCCGGCAGTATGGAAGAAGCGATCGCCAAACGCGAGAAGATGGCGGGGACAGAAGAGTTCGTCGAACAAACTCTCGCGCTGGTTTCCGCGATCACCGATATCGACTTCACAAAATTCGAGCTCGATACACCCTTGCCGAAGCTCACGACTAACGGCGAACAGGGTTCACTCGACAAGTTCACCCAGTTCGACAGCGGCAAAACTCTCCGCCAGCTCGCGTACGAGTCGACGGAGTTTGAATCCTCGGTCGAATTGATCGGCACACCCGATCAAGTCGCTGCCCGGATGGGCGAAATAATCGAGGAAGTCGGCGGTGATGGCTTTCTCATCACAACCCACAACCAGCGCGTCAGCCGGAACCAGATTATCGAAGTGACCGAGGGCCTGGTGCCCGCGCTTCAGCGCCGGGGACTCGTGCGTAGCTCCTACACCTACCCGACGCTGCGCGAAAACCTGAGGGATTTCTGACCGTTTTTGTACAGGACTGGCTTAAGATTAACTTGCGGACGATCCAAATGGCGGATAAGGCGAGCTACTTGACAGACTTTGGCCTAGAATAGTACAAAGACGAGCAATTCGATTGATAATATCGAGACGACGCGCCACTGTACCGATGAGATAGAAAGAGCCCTGTGTTCTCGTGATGGGTTAAATGGCTGCGCAAATTTATAGAAAGGTTTCCATACGCTCGAGATAAACGGTCGTCGCTCGGGCAGCAGACGCTGCCGCGGAACGCAAAGCCGCGATCGAAAATGCTTGGACGAAAAACGCAAGCGGGGGCATTTGAAGTCCTCCTGAGCCGTGGAGGATTTCAGATTCGCTGAACGAAACGGCGGCGCTCACTCCGCTTTCACAAATTGAAGGGAGGAAGGGGTTTAGTAATGAAAGTTCGGCTAGGACTCAAACCAGCGGTGCTGGCGCTCCTGCTACTGATTTCGCTGAGGACCTCGGTGCTCGCATGTCAGGAGTTCACAGGCTACAACACCAGTCTTTGCATCGATTATTTCGCGAACGCCTACTTCCGCTTGAGCCAGATTGCCGGACCCATAAACCGCACCCTGTTCAACGCACAAACCGGCCAGTTCTTTACCCGCCATGCCGACCAGCTCGAGTTTCAGCGCAACCAGTTGAGTCTGACACTCGATTCCTCTCCGAATTTTGCCTCCGACCTGGCTGGCTTTCCCATCCGGTTTCATCTGCGGATCAACCCCTGGTACGACTCCACCTACGACGTCACGGGTTGGGGACAGGGCATGTACCACAACCCTCTGTCGGATCAACTTTCGACCAACCTCAATGGCCGCATGGCCGAAATGTACGATCCTCTTTTCCGCGAATACTATGTCGATCTACATCCCAAACATTTCTTCATCCGCATTGGCCGTCAGATCGTAGCCTGGGGCAAATCGGACGGATTCTACATTCTGGATATCCTCAACAACTTCAACCTGGTCAATCCGGAAATCTTTAACGAGCAGGACGTCAAAATCCCGAACTGGATGATCAATGCCACCTGGAATGTGACGAATACAGGCTCGCTTCAGGCGCTGATCATCCCGGTGTACATACCGTCCTATTACGCTGGTTATCAAATTCAGGGCAATAAGGCGGTTCAGGGAGGATACGGTGATTTCACTTACAATATCATCAGTTACTTCAACAACTTCTACAATGGCTCCTATGGGTACAAAGTTCCCATATACGTCAGAAATCCCACCGCAAGCCGCATAAACAACTGGCAGTATGGCCTCAGATGGGACGATACGGCAGGACCCCTTCACTATACACTCAACTATTTTTACACCTACACGACCTCAATGGTTCAATATGCGAACACTGGCAATTTCGATACGGCAACGTCGGCCGATTTCCGTCCGCATCGGATGACGGTGGCAGGCGGATCAGCCGACTACGAATTAAACAGCGGTAACTGGCTTGACGGCACGGTTCTTCGTGCAGAATCAGCGATATACAACGGCGATCAATATTACATGGGATTGGTCGGCAATCCGGTAAGTGTTACGCATTGGCCGACGATGCTGGCGGTGGACAGAGATATATTGGGTGACTATTTAGACAGACCGTTTTTTGCCAGCGTCCAGTATTATCAAGACGTGGTCGTCAAACGGAACGATTCTGTGGCCGGATCGGGCCCTTATACGAATATGTATCAGGCTTATGGTTTCGCGGGTGGTCATTCCGGCCTGCGCGGCCCCTACTATAGTGCTTCGACGTTCTTCCTCTACAAGACCTGGCTTGCGGGCGACACTCTGACGACACAGTTCGCCGGTGTATACGAGTGGGAGTTCCAAGACTGGTGGCTGCAGCCACAGGTCAGTTTTCGTTACGATGACAAGACGACGTTCGTGACTGGATTCAATATTTTTGCCGGTCAGCGTCAAACGACCTACGGGCAATTCACGAATAACAGCAATATCTTTTTCGAGCTTCATCGAGTCATATTCTAAACTGAATATGTCTTAGTGTGTTCGGTCCGTTATTTCATCTTACTGAGGGAGTTCTGAAAGTATGCAGATGTCAAAAACACTATCGGTGATTGCGGCCGTGTTTCTGTTCACAATAGCAAACCAGCCGGGAACCACGTTCGCACAAGTCAAAAAGATTACGCCTCTCATCGAAGGCGGTTATGTACCATACACTGGGCCTCAGATCCCCTACCTCCCGCCAAGCGGGCCTTCACCGACTCCGGTGTACAACGGTCTCGGACCGAATGGATTGCCCTTGCCGGTCAGCTTTCCACCGCTTCCGAAGGCGATTGCCGGCAAGCCCTATAGCGTTACCCCCGGAGAAACGCCGGGTACGTACGTGGTGAAATGGGGTGACGAGTCGATGCTTTGGAAGCCAACGGTCTGGATGGAGCCAGAGCAAATCAAAATGGGTCCTGCCTATCTGGCCCAGTGGATTGCGCCTGGACTGCCGAAGCCTTGGGATATACCAATCGAAAAACGGGACAAGCTTGCGGGCGCGGACTATTGGACCAGAGGCTGGAACGACAGCTTCTATAATATTCAGATTGAGAGCGGTCAGGATTCCTGGGTCACTGACATCGTGCTTCCGAATGGTGAACTCCGAACGCACACGGATGATCTTGAGGCCTTTGCGTCATTCGAGGGTGGACATGCCAAGAAGTTTTTACCCAGCGGGCAGGGCGACAAGCTAAACCGGTACTACGGATGGGCGATCACCAGCCCGGATGAACTCAGGAATCAGGCGGGAATCACCTCGTTTTTCTACGACATGAATTTAATACCGGAGGACCTGCTTTATCTTCCTCAGGTTCGCAGAACCAGGCGCCTGGCTGGTGCCGTCGCCAAGGAGTATTTCCCGGGAATGACGTGTCGTTATGAGGATGTCGAGTTTACTCAGGCACTGCCTCAACTGAATTATAAGCTGCTCGGCTTTAAGCTTTTTACCGCCCCGACTGATCTGCCAGGTTTCGGATCAGATCATCCGGATGTCAAAGCAGTCTCGGATGCGGGAGACGTTATCGCGATCGTCGAGATCACACCCAAGCCCGGCGTCGAATGGTGGTACGCCAAGCGACTGGTCTACATCGGTCTAATGAGCATGGAAGTCGTCAACGCGGAAGCTTACGACAAGAACGGAACGCTGACTAACGTTATCTCTCGCTCTCTAATCGATGGTAACAACGAGAAGGATCACCTTTACACGGAGGACGGTCCGAAGCCGCCGAGTTGGTATACGATTTGGGGCCGCTGGTTTATCTACGACACGCTAGGCGGGTTCTCGTCCTATGTATATTCCACGAAGATCGTATACGACTCCAAAACTGTGCCGCCGGATTTCTTCACCGCCTCCACGCTGGCCAAACAGCCATCGAGCTTTGCCGAATGGCTATCGGGAGAATGATCCTAGCAGCAGCCTCGAGCTTTCGAGCTTGTTGCTAGCCTGTAAGGGAGCCTGGTCACAGAGAAAAGGCTGAGCTGATGTTACCGGAGTATCAGGGTGCGGACCGCATTTTGGCGCAGATTGCTCGTTTTTTCATACGGCGTCGGCGCTGGGGTATAGCCTTTCAGATCGTTATAGCCCTCGCATGTGTCTGGGCGGTTTCGGGCATGCGGATGCGCGACGATCCGAATGCCTGGCCTCCGCGATCGGATCCTTATGTTCGGCTGAATGACAAAATCATGGCACTCTTCGGCGGAGGGAACTCAGTCAGCATCGAACTGTCTGCGAAGGGTGGGACCGTCTATACAGTTCAGAACCTCAAGACTATTACGGACATCACTAATGATCTGCGGCTCGTTCAGGGAATTATACCCTATGCGGTACGCTCGATAGCCAGCTTGAGCAGCGAGAGGTACGAAATATTAGACAAAGGGACCGCGAACGAGACAATGTTCATCGGCCCCGTCATGGCTGACGCTCCCACCTCGGTCGCGGAAGCAAAGAAGGTTGAAGAGGGGGTCAAACAAAACCCTTTGCTCGACGGCGTCCTGGTGTCCAAAGACGGGACGGCCGCTCTGATCCTGGCGGACTTTCGCACCGAGAACCCTCCGGGTGCGGAATTGCCGCTCACGGATGAGGTCTCTATTTACCGAGCCATCCAGGGTTTGATCGCAAAATATCAACGCCCTGGAATAACAATTCGAGCCGCCGGTACGCCTATCATCATCGGATGGGTCAACAGTACGGGTCTGTGGTACATTTTCATCGCTTTTGGCTTTTTTGTCGCCGTCATAGCTATTGTTCTATGGTACGGCTTTCGCAGTTACAGCGGCGTGGTGCTACCGCTCCGAGTTTCATTTCTCGGGGTCTTGATGGGCCTTGGCATATATCGCGTATTGTGCGGTCCAACAATTTATTCGGCATCAGCGCTGCTTGCCCCCTTTATTATCGTCGCTGCTGGTGCTTGCCACTCTGTTCAATTTTTGACGCGCTTTTTTCATGAAGAATACCCGCGGCTTGGGAACGCGGAAGACGCAATCATCTCGACGTTCGTTTCGCGCTTGCGGCCGATGCTCGTTTCGCTGTTGTGCGACGTCATACCATTTGCGGTGATGTCGTTGATTCCATTCGACAACGTGCGCATGCTCGGCCTGGTCACCATGTTCGGCTTGCTCTCTCTTACGGTCGACGAGTTTGTCATGATGATTCCAGCCTTGAGCATGGTAACGTTGACCGAGCTCGAAGGCATCTCAACGCACTTCCGCGAAACCGCTCGTAAGGATACCAAATTAGACGTAGCCCTGGCGGGGTTTGTACGCCGTCTGATCGGCGATCGACGTTTGGGTGCGTACATTCTCGCGGGCGCGGTGGCTGTGACTGCAGTCGCGGTGTGGATTGATGTGATGACCCCTATCGGTCAGGACAATACCTACGCGATACATAACTATCTCACTCGTTCCTGGAATCGAAGCAGTGTCTATGGGATGGAACGGGAGATTATCAAGCGCTTTGGCGGAGTATACCCATTGACGGTGGTGGTCGAACCGAAGCATCCAGGCGATAAGGCTTTGGAGAATTCGGCCGTTGTGGAGGCGGTCGGCGAGCTTGCGGAGTTCGTGCGTAAGCAACCGAACGTGGGATATGTCGCGGATTTGGCCCTCCCGGTCAAGCTGGGTAACCAGTTTATCCATTCGGACGATCCAAAATTCTTTAGTGTCCCTCAGAGTCCTCGTTTTCTTGGGTCGATGCTTCTCGACATTGCAGACCGATCGCCCGGCGGTTATTTGTGGCTATTCACGAATAATCTTAGATCCACGGTACTGACCGCATACGTTAGTAGTACGCGGGCTGAGGTCGTTCAGCAACTCATCAGTAGTACTGCACGCAAGGCTTCAGAACTCTTCAAAGGGCTGCCGGTAAACGTCGGGGTCGCTGGGGGCGCAGTCGGAATTGCTCAGGCGTTCAATCGAAACATCAGATATTATCTGATTGTAGCGACTGCGCTGGGCTTTATTGGCACCTTGTTGCTGGCGATTCCGTTTATCGGCTCGGTGCGTCTGGCAGCGGTTCTAATGGCGCCGCTTATAATGGGTACGTTGATTTCGCTCGCCATCATGGCCCTAATCGGGATTGAGATTAATTCGAATGCCATAGCTGCGCTGGCCATTGCCAGCGGCGTTGGAATCGACTCCGAGGTTTACCTTCTGTTCAGAACCCGCGAAGAATACGCCCGATTACGAAAGTTCGACGAGGCGTTGGCACAGGGCTACGTGAAGATTCGACGCGCGCTGATGGTCTCGAACGGCGCCTTGATTCTGGGTTGCGTGGTGTTAACGCCAGTGCCGCTTTACATCGGGTACGTAGGTTTCGGCATGGGTCTGGTGCTGGCGCTATGTTTCATAATGAGTGCCGTGTTGTCACCAATACTTTGGGCACGTTTCGGGGAGAAGGTGGTTATGCGCGGCGGACCGCTAGAGGATGGGAGCATAGTTGAACCCATGTCTCGCATAGCGTGATTAAGAGGGGTGCGTGGATATGAGCAGGTTTAGGTTGGCGAGTTTCTGGCTGGTAGCAGGGTTGGCGGCAGCGGTAATTGTCCAAATAGCGGATGTTAAGGCAGTGCGTTGTCAGACGCCGAAATCCACGGGCGGGAGCACTCCAGGAAAATTGGAATACCAGAGAGCCTGTGCACGATGCCACGGTGACGATGGAAAAGGTGGTGGACCGACTGGGGCTGCATCGGCCGCGAAGACCCAGGATCTGACCCTGTTGGCCAAGCATAACGGCGGTGTGTTTCCGGAGAGAAAGATCCTGAGAGTCATACATAACACCGAACCGATCGCTGCGCACGGACCTCGCGAGCAGCCGGTTTGGGGTAAAGGTTTCAGCCTGAGATTGAACGTCGCGACAGGTGCTTCAAACCTTCCTGGCTCTTCCGCTCAGATCGACTATCGCGTGAGGCAATTGACGCAATATCTCAAATCGATTCAGGAAAAATAACCGAACGGCCTGCCACATGCGGAGACGGAAGTGGATCCGAACGCGCCAGACCGGCGAGAGCTAGCCGGTGAAAACCCATAAGTCGGAAGAAGTTGGTCCGGACTATAGGGTCGAAAAACACTCGATCGATTACATTTCTATCGCGGAACGTCACGGCCACGTGCGTGACCAGGGACCGTTCTGGTTCACGGTAAATTTTCAATTTATGAGCCTCTCGCTCGGTTTTGTCGGACCGGCTATGGGGCTTTCCTTGGGCTGGACGACGGTCGCAGCAACGCTCGGAATTCTGTTCGGCACGATTTTCATGGCATTTCATGCCACCCAGGGTCCTGTCCTGGGTCTTCCGCAGATGGTGCAGAGCCGCGCGCAGTTCGGCTACCGCGGAGTCATCCTGCCTTTGACTGCGACGCTGGTGAATTTCACTGGTTTCAATATTGTCACCGCGCTGCTGATCATTGGAGGTCTTCACGACCTGTTCGGCTGGGATCGCAACGCGATGTTGGCCGCGATCGCGATCTTGTCCGCACTCGTCTCCTTCTACGGCTACGACTGGATGCATCTTGTGTTCAAGATATTGTTCTGGACGAGCCTGCCGCTGTTCGCGATTTTGACCGCCGCGATCGCGCTCGGCCTTGTCGCGCATGGGTCGGCGGTCCGGCCGCACTTCAACGGTCTCGCGTTCTGCGTCGAGTTTGCCAGTTGCGCGAGTTATAACCTTGTCCTGGCTGTTTACGTCTCCGACTACACCAGATATCTGAAACGCGACACGCCCGTAGCGCAAATCGTCGGGTGGTCGTTCTTAGGCGCGGTTTCTTCCGCGATTTGGTTGATCGCGCTGGGTGCGTGGCTTACCACGCGTTTGGGATTTGCGGATCCGATGGTGGCGGTGAGCCGGGCGGGCAATGCGCTATTCGCCGACTACGGTACGATCATCGCCATCGATAGCGTTCTGCTATTGTTTGCGATGCTTTCTTTGAATAACTACAGCGGGATGTTGACGCTCGCCACCTTGTTCGACTCTCTGTTGCCGATTAACTCCACGCTGCGAATTCGCGCAGCCTTGGTTGGTCTGGTAACCCTGATATGGGCGGGCGCGACGCTTGTTGCAGGCCAGAATGCAATCAACGCGCTTATGCTGTTGCTCACTGTCCTCCTATACCTGCTGGTCCCCTGGACGGCCGTGAACCTGGTTGACTATTTCTTTGTCAGGCGCGGACACTACGCTATCAAAGACCTGTTCAAAGCTGACGGCATTTACGGCAGTTGGGCATGGCGTGGACTGCTCGCATACACTCTGGGCTGGACCGTCATAGTGCCCTTCGCGATCTTGCCAGGGATCTACGTCGGGCCGCTCGCGAACAAGCTGCACGGTGTGGACATTGCCTGGCTGGTAAGCCTGGTCGTTGCGGGCCTCTCTTACTACCTCACATCGCTTTCCTTTTCACCCGAGACCGAGCTGGCGGCGATCGCGGCGAGTGAGTTTGAGCTCGAGGGCTTGTTGCGACCATCGTCGGACGTGACCGCGCAGGAGGAGAATCAGGGATTGGAGGGCAGGGTGCCGCAAAGCGTCGCCGCTCGATGAGAATTTAGCATTCCAAGCCTTCGCCGATCGCGCGGGTCTATTTCATCCGCACCAGCGAAAAACAAATTATTGGGATTTTTGCGCGACGTGCGGATCGAATCTCAACACCAGACGTCCTCGATTCTCCGCGGTGCCTCGTCACCTTTTTCGGAGCCGTCCATTTTTTCCTCTCGCTGCCGGCGAATCAAACCGGAACGTTCCCTTGGCAGAGGGCGCTTTCGGGACTGCGGGCAGCCGACCCGCATCCGGTTGTCCGAGCCGCGCTAACCTGTTGAGTAGGAGCAAACCGGTTACGCTGGGTGTTAGCACGTCAGAGGAAACCGGCGCCCACCGATGTGCTGCGCTTTGCTGGCGAAGCGGAAACCTGAACGAAGTGGTCAGGCCTTGGCCTTTCTACCGCGGTGAGAGGCGCGCTTCTGCCGCTTCTGGCGAGAACGATAGAGAGCTTGTTTGGCGCGATTTCCGCACAGAATCATGCTGCACCAGCGGCGAGCTTGGCCGCGGGTCCGGTCGAGGAAGAAAAGCGTGCAGGGTGATTTCTCACATGATTTCACCCGGGATAGATCCTCGGACGTAATGAAATTTGCGATCGTGTGCGCGATCGGCAAAAGCAGGGAGTCCGGCGTACGCCAGCGGCGCAGGGTCCGCCACTGAAGGCCGGACGTGACCGGCTGATCGGCCGCACCGACTGGCCTGGCCACTATGGCCACGTATGCATCGTCGCGCTCGAGTATCCGATTCAGGGGCGCAAGTTCGCGTAGCGCGTCCGGCCCCAGCGGACGACCCCTATGCGCGAGAACGAAGGCGCGAAACCATTCCCTGAGGACGCGAGCTTGAGCGGCCACAGCGTCCAGTTCTCCTGGAAAACAATTGGTGCGTATCGTTGCGACGGCCTCGGGGGGCACAAGCTCGGCTTGCTCAAGCCAAGCGATAAGGTCGTCTCCGTTTGCCAGCCATTCGACCACCGTGTCGACTGGCGTGCCAATTGAATTAAGAAAGTCGAGGCCGGGATCCCCAGCGATGAACATCGGCGGGGGACGAGTGTCGTTCGTGGTCATTCGGTGTTAAATATTGTTGTTACTGTTTGAGTTTAGCAGATGAAGGTCCTCTGCTCTATTCATTCGTAACCGCTCACGCGAGGCTTGACAGGTTATCGCCGTCAGGCGTAACCTGATGGGAGGCAGTAGTCAGGTTACTAACAACTTTTTCATAGGAGAATGCTCATGCCGCGGATACACTACCGCGCCGCCGATATTGGCGGCCTCAAGATCTCGTATCGCGAAGCGGGCCCGCCGGACGCTCCAACATTGCTGTTGTTGCATGGGTTTCCGACCGCCGGGCATATGTTCCGCGATCTGATTCCCCTGCTCGCCGGCAGCTTTCATCTTGTAGCGCCTGACCTGCCGGGCTTTGGCCAATCGGACCTGCTTGCCCGCGATGCGTTCAAATACACGTTCGAGAACCTTGCCGAGACGATCGATAATTTCACCGACAAAATCGCGTTGAAGCGGTTCGCGATCTACATCTTCGATTATGGCGCTCCCGTGGGTTTAAGGATTGCCCTAAAGCACCCGGAACGGATATCCGCGATCATTTCCCAGAACGGCAACGCGTACGAGGAAGGGCTGAGCGACGGCTGGAATCCGATCCGTACCTATTGGCAGAACCCATCGCAAGCGAACCGCGACGCACTCCGCATTTTCCTCAAGCCCGAGACAACCGTATGGCAATACACACACGGCGTCTCTGATGCGACGACGGTTTCGCCCGACGGATACTCACTCGATAGTTTCTATCTGGCCCGGCCGGGTGCGGACGAGGTACAGCTCGACTTATTCGGTGACTACAAGACTAACGTCGCGCTTTACCCGGTCTTTCAGCAGTATTTCCGCAGCCACAAGCCGCCACTCCTGGCGGTTTGGGGAAAGAACGACCCTTTCTTCCTGCCGCCCGGCGCGGAAGCGTTCAAACGGGATATTACCGGCGCGGTCGTGCGCTTCTTCGATACCGGACACTTCGCACTGGAAACTCATTGTGAAGAAATTGCGGCTGCTATTCGCGACTTTCTCAGTCGGATTTCTGGCTCCTAGCTTGCAAGGCAGGCGACAAGATAGTGGCGTTGGTTTTAAAGCGTCGCGCAGCACCAGGAGAGATTCATGTCGCGTGAGAATGTGAGTGTCGTGCTGGTGCACGGCGCTTGGGCTGATGGATTGAGCTGGGCCAAAGTTATCGGGCCGCTGGCGGCCGAAGGCGTCGGGGTGCTCGCGGCTCCGTTGCCCCTGACCTCGTTCGCTGACGATACGGCGGCGCTTGAGCGAACGCTGGAGCGAGTTTCGGGGCCGGTCGTTCTTGTGGGTCACGCCTACGCGGGAGCCGTGATCGGGGCGGCGCGCAGTGAGAAAGTGAAGGCGCTGGTTTACGTCGCTGCCCTCGCGCCTGACGAGGGCGAGACAGTGGCGGATGTGTTCTATCGTGCCGAGCCTCATCCGCTGGCGCCAAAGTTGGCACCGGACAATCATGGGCTAATCTATATGCCGAACGAGTCATTTGCCGCGGCGTTCGCGCAGAATGCGTCCGCTGCTGAATTGGCGCTGCTCTCCGCGGTTCAACGGCCGATTTCGCCTGCATGCATCACGGTGCCGGTGAATCGTCCACTCTGGAAAGACCGGCCAACCTGGTTTCTCATCGCGGAGCAGGACCGCATGATTGTTCACGAGACGCAGCGTTTTATGGCGGAGCGGATGCACACTCGGGTGCGATCGCATCCTGTCGACCACGCGCCGATCGTCACTGCTCCTGGCCTCGTCGTCGACATCATACGCGAGGCTATCGAGGAATCGATCAGCGGCCGATCGCCTTCGTTTCTCAAAGACTCTGAGTAGCGAGCACATTGGTCCAACGTTCTTTGCAATCCGCAAAATGATCCATTTGCCGTCTTAAGAACTTCCAGGATGAGTACATGAAAAAATCGGGCGCGAGCCAAGGCCATCCGGCATCTGAGCTCATTTCGAAAAGAATCGCCGAACTCGGGGACTGGCGCGGAGAAACCCTCAGCAGAATGCGCAGGCTCATCAAGCAAGCAGACCCGGACGTCGTCGAGGAGTGGAAGTGGATGGGCACTCCGGTTTGGTCGCACGACGGCATCATCTGCACGGGTGAATCCTACAAGAATGTCGTGAAGCTGACCTTCGCCAAGGGTGCGTCTCTGAAGGATCCGGCCCGTCTCTTCAATTCGAGCCTTGATGGAAACGTACGCCGCGCGATCGACATCCAAGAAGGAAAAGAAGTTGACGAGTCCGCTTTCAAGGCGCTCATTCGCCAAGCGGTCACTCTCAATAGTTCTGGCAAGTCGAAACTTTCGAAGAAGGCAGTCTCATAAAGCTCGAACGACCTCATGGTCACTATTGAGGAAATGGGCCAATGGCTGACGCAGAAAAATACGAGACTCTAGTCCTGGGAAGCGGAGAAGCCGGCAAGTGGACAGCCTGGACGATGGCCGGTGAAGGTCGCCGCACTGCGATGGTTGAGCGGAAATGGCTCGGCGGTTCGTGTCCGAATATCGCATGCTTGCCGAGCAAGAACGTGATCTACTCCGCGCGAGTAGCATCGCTGATGCGGCGCGGCGCTGAATTCGGACTGGAAATGGATCAACTCCGAATCAACATGGCCGGCGTTCAGCGGCGCAAACGCAAGATGGTGGAAGCGGAACATCAATTCCACGCCAAGCGCACCGCGCAGGCCGGAATAGAATTGATCATGGGTGAAGGACGCTTTGTCGCTCCGATGACGATTGAGGTCGCGCTCAACGATGGCGGTACTCGACGGATTGCCGGCGAACGTGTGTTCCTCGACCTGGGTTCGCACTCGACGATGCCGGATGTTCCCGGGCTCGCCGCGTCGAATCCAATGACCCATATCGAGGCGCTCGATCTTGATCGTCTGCCACGCCGTCTCATAGTGATTGGCGGAGGCTATATAGGCCTTGAACTCGCGCAGGCGGTGCGGCGGTTTGGATCGGAAGTGACCCTGATTGAACGAGGCGCGCAGCTCGCCGAGCGGGAAGATCCTGACGTCGGCGCTGCGCTGCTTGATTTGTTTCACGACGAAGGAATCGAGGTGTTGCTCGGCACCCAGGTCTTGCAGGTCGAGGGACGTTCAGGGAAGGAGGTTCGGGTCTACGCAAAAGACGGTTCCGGTGAACGGATCGTCGAAGGTACCGATCTTCTGGTCTCAGTCGGTCGGACGCCGAATACGAAAGGAGCAGGACTGGAGCAGGTCGGCGTCGAGCTCGACGCGCGTGGCTATATCAAGGTCAACGATCGGCTGGAGACGACAGCATCCAACGTGTGGGCGATGGGCGATTGCGCGGGCAGTCCGCAATTCACACACGTCGCGTACCACGACTTCCGAGTCGTGCGGGACAACTTGAAGGGCGGCAATCGAACCACGAAGGGTCGCATCGTGCCATTCTGCATGTTCACCGATCCGGAACTGGCGCGCGTCGGCCGCAACGAGACCGAGGCGAAGCGTGACAAAATTGAATATCGCGTTGCGAAACTGCCGATGGCAAATGTGCTCCGCACCCACACGATTGCCGAGCCGCGCGGCTTTATGAAAATGCTGATCGGCAAGGACAGCGACCAAATCCTGGGCTTCACCGCGTTTGGTATCGAGGCAAGCGAGCTGATGGCCGCAGTTCAGACCGCGATGGTTGGGCAACTGCCGTACACCGTGTTGCGCGATACGATCTTCGCTCACCCGACAATGTCCGAGGGGCTGGTCTATCTTCTAGGACAAGTCGAAAGCACCAGGGGATAGCAGGTAAGGAGGAGATTCGCATGGAAGAAACGCAGCTTGCTTCTTTGATTCTCAGTACGTATATCGTTGGCACCTTCCTCTACAGCACTGGGATGCCCTTTGCTGCGTCGTGGCTCATTTCGCTTGCGCAGTTCTGGGCGTGGTGGTCGCGCACGAGATCCTCGGCGTGCCCCTGTCTTCCGCTCCGGTGCGATACCTTGTCACTATCCCTGGATCATATGGGAGGCTCAGGGCATTTATAGCCGAGTTGGTTCAACTCTCTTTCACCAGTTTGTCCTGCGTTTTCGTGTCGAAATCGCTAGCGTCGTGACGCTCGTGCAATTGGCTCGAGGGCTTGCCGTAGACTCGGTTGACCATGCTTCCGCGCTTCACGGCCGGCCGCTCGAGGAGCGCATCGGCCCAACGCTGGACGTTTTTGTAATCCTCCACGCTCAAGAATTCGGCGGCGCCGTAGAGCCAGCCCTTCGCCAGCCCGCCGTACCAGGGAAAGATGGCTATGTCGGCGATCGTGTAGGTGCCACCCGCGATGTACTCGCTCTGCGCCAGGCGGCGGTCGAGCACGTCGAGCTGGCGCTTTACCTCCATGGCAAACCGATCGATCGCGTATTCGATCTTTTCCGGAGCGTAGGCGTAGAAGTGACCGAAACCGCCGCCGAGGTAAGGCGCGCTCCCCATTTGCCAGAACAGCCACGACAGGCATTCGGCACGCGCACCGGCGTCCGTTGGCAGGAATGCGCCAAACTTCTCGGCGAGGTACATCAGAATCGCGCCGGATTCGAAGACACGGATCGCTGTCGGGCCGCTGCGGTCCACCAGCGCTGGAATCTTGGAATTCGGATTCACCGCGACGAAACCGCTGCCGAACTGGTCACCAGTGCCGATCCGGATTAACCACGCGTCGTATTCGGCGCCGCTGTGGCCGAGGGCGAGCAGTTCCTCGAGCATCACCGTGACCTTCACGCCGTTCGGCGTTCCGAGCGAGTAGAGCTGGAGAGGATGGCGGCCAACGGGCAGTTCCTTGTCGTGCGTCGGCCCGGAGATCGGGCGGTTGATATTTGCGAACTGGCCGCCACTAGGCTTGTTCCAGCTCCAAACCTTCCGAGGTGTGTAGTCGGACGAGTTGGTCATCTTCAGCACTCCATGCGTTTGGCGGGGCGGCCGATCATCAGGCGGCTCCGCTTTTGAAAGGTTTCGATCCTAGAGGTTGGCTGCTCTCTGCTCGATAGTCAATTCGTGGCTTGATTTGCCGAGAGGCTGCCGCGCGGCGACTGATTTGTGGACCTGAGTTCGGCGATCGAGTTTGCGCTTAGGGCGTGCTCCCTGATCTCAACCAAATTCGCGCCATCAGGCTCGAAGTGCTCCAGCGCGGGCAATTGCTTGATTTTCCTGCTGCAAGACCGCTATTGCTGAAGCTCTGAGGGCGAGACGCTGCCGGTTCGAAAGATTTCAATCCGGAGGAGTCATTCCACTTGGTTCGCTCGCACGACAACTGGCGTTTTGCGAATATATCCTTCGAATCTCTTGATTTCTCGCATTTCAAGAAGGTTGCACGCATCAGAAATTCAATATTCCTCTGGTACTCTCGCGAGCACGAAAATTGCGTCACGAGATCGCCAAAGAATCACAGCGTACTATGAGGACGAGTTGAGCGTTATGAAGCCGCTCACGAACGCAAACTCGCAGGACGAAATCCTCACCCAGCAGCCTACTGTGCGATGAATCCTAAAGACTACAAGCCCTTTCTGCCACGATTGGGTATTCTTAACTAGGGAGCATGCTATGGACCGGATTAAGGAGTTCGAGAACTACGTTGCGGGTGCTACGAACAGAGTTCGGTCGGCCTATGTGCCTCCGCTCCAACTCACGAAAGGACAGCCACCAGCAATCGCTGCGAACGGCGGTTTATCCTATATGTCGTTCGATCGAGACGGCGATGCGGGAACTGCTGCGGCGACGGAGGCGGCGCTTCGCCAGCTTGCAGAGGGGCAAGGGCAATCGGTTGTCGACATGATCGAGAAGGCGCCCCCCGGACCGATCAAGACCAAGTGGGGCGTCGGGTTTCGTAGCTACTCTGAGTGCCTGGATTACATTAGGGCGAGCGACATTAAAGTCCCAGAAGGCGGTGTAGCACTTCCACTGCGCTATACCATTTACGAGCAGCCGTCCTACTCGATCGTCTCGTCCAATGCGCTGTGGCGCGACCCGGCGCGCGCGGCCGAAGCAAAAGCGCTACGCAAGGAAGAGCAGGACATCGGGAGCCGAGGCCTCTATTTTCCGCAGGTGTTGCGCGACGCACGACGAATGCAGGAGTACTACCCGGGTCTCTCGCCCAGCAGCCCCGAATGCATGGACAAGCTTGGCGTTGCGCTGGCGCATTGTGAGTCCAAGTGCAGGAATTTTTACGACGCGGCGGAGGTGGAACGCGTATTCTACCCCGAGATAGAAAGGCTCCTGCTGGAGTTCTTCCCGGGTGCAACCGATGCGCTCGTGTATAACCACGACGTGTTCGACAAGGACTACAAGGGCGACCGCACTGAGGACCAGGCCAACAAGAACCCGGGCGTCAACGCCAACTATGCCAACATCGTGCACAACGACTTGAACGACAACAGCGGCCGTGTGCGCTGCCGCGAGTTGCTTACGAAGAATCTGCGGAATTTCGGGCGCGAGCAACACTACACGGAGGCGCAGGCCGACGCGAAGATGTCGCGGCGGTTCGTGTCGATCAACCTCGCCAAGCCGATGGAGACGGTTGGACAATTCCCCTTCGTGCTCTGCGCCTGGCCGTCTTTCGCCGACCAGCCGTATATCACCAACTACCGCATCTACGACGACCGCGTAGGTGAGACCACCCGCTTCACCTACCGTCCCAGCCACGAGTGGTACTGGTTCCCCCAGCAGAAGTCGACCGAGGTCTCGATGCTCAAGTGTTACGACTCCATCATCGACGGTTCCGTCTCGCGCTGGTCGTTCCATAGTGCCTGCACCGACCCAACCGCGCCCGCCGACGCTCCTTGCCGCAAGAACGTCGTGGTCCGATCCTTTCTCTTCTTCTAGGAAGACCACAGACACAGCGGGCGGACGGAGAGTCTCGAGTTTCCAGGGTAGCGGGTCAGTCTAAGACTGACTCGCTACCGAACCAGTTGTCCTCTGTCCTGTGCCATTACTCGGCGTCGCTTGCCCGATGAGCGCCTATTGGTGCGGCGCGCAACGATTGAAAATCCACCCCGGGCTTATTTGGGATGTTCGATGGATAAGCCGTGCAAACGAAGACTCGATGGCCGCTGAGGCAGTCTGATGCGAACTCCTCTCAGAGCGAATTTTCCCTGGTATCAGGGAAGAACACTGGGAAGTACGCATTTTCGGCGCAGATTGAGATATCCAAAAGTCGCCAACCGGCTCGGGATATGGGCGGTACAGAGAAAATGATCGATAAGAGGCTAAGACCCCTCCCTGATCCGGCTCCGTTGCGGCCCTCTATCACTCCGCGCCAGCGCGGCAATTCCGCTCAGTTTAGGGTTCGAGCAAAGACAGCCTATCCAACGACAGATCGGCGACCAGGTCCTTCAGCTTCGAATTTTTAATTCGCCAACGTCTGGACGCTGTAAGGGTAGAGCCAAACGGTACTGCCGACAGCCTGAGACGAACCCTCGGTCAGGCCCTTTACCCCAAAGCCGTTATCGGCGAACGTGTACCAGTTGGTGAGCCCAGCTGGAGCGCTTATACCCTTCAAGGAGAGCGTGAGCGTCACCCAATTAGGCGTCGGGTTCACAAATACGATGGCGAGTTGAGTCGCGGTGGGATCCATGTAGGCTGAGACTTTTACACGTGCGGGAAGCGCCGATCCATCGCTTGCTATGCGTTTCCAGCCCGGCCTTACCCATCGACTATATTGGCCCAGCGCATAGGCATAGAGCGGCGTGGTCGTGTTCCCGGAAGAATCTTCATAACCTAAAGCGTCAGGTTTGTTGGGAGTCGACTGGTCAGTCAACAGAAAATAGTGATAGGCAGAGGCTCCTGCGAGCTGCGTGAAGTCATTTATCTGTTGAGCTAGTGTGTACGCAGCCTGCCCGTTATTTTGGCAAGTTGCGAACTCACAAGGAGATATGCAGTTGTCGTCTCCCGCAACGCACGAACCGGCATCATTCAAAAAGACCTCAGTCTCCCAAATTGGCACACAGGTAAAAGGCGGTGCAGTAGGCGTACCGCCATGATAGTGGTGCGCCGCAAAAACATCCAGCGGCATGTTTGTGGAACCGCTTCCACAAACTCCAATCGACGGCTCGCCGGAGACCGGAGTAACGTAGTTCCAACTCCAGGCCGCTTCTTCAGCTCCTAAGATCTTAGTAGTCAGTCCCGCTGCCACGAGTGCCGGCTTCAGGTAATCGGTGACGAAATTTTCATATTGATACGGACCATAGTGACTGCGCTCCGGGCCAGAGCTAACCTGATGTCGCCGGAGTTATAAAACCAAGGGTGCTGGGACGATCCGTCAGCATATGGTGGGACCGCAATGCGCAACAGCGACAGTCCTAGACTGTTCGGTAGCGATGACGTGAAATAGAAGTCCGCCTGTGCAGAGGTGAGAGGCGGGTAGGCGTTGTACCGGGTACAGCCGTACGTGTTAAAACACGAACCTTGAGCGTCAAACGCTCCGAAACCGTCCATCGTCTGCCTGATCTGGGTTGCGTCGATTGCAACATTTGCGAGCGTTTGAGCGTGCGAGAACGGCGCAAGGCCCAGGCTGAACAACAGCATTAAGGCCATAAACCTCTTCACTCAGCGAACCTCCTCCTTTCATGTACGAGTTCGTACCCCTAAGCCTTATCAATGCGGGGTTCGTTTTTTTGCTTTCCAATTCCAGCTCGTCTCATAGATAACGGCTTTCCTCTTCAAGGTTTAGCCGATTTCGTAAGCGGCATTCCCAGTATTATAGGTACAAGGCCGGATTGGCGTCTGAAGGCTGCTAACGCCTGAAGATGCATTTCTTCATCGATTCTAGCGATACTTCTCCCTCGGGCACCGGCGTCGTCATCGAAATGCTCCGTTTTGCGCCCACTTTATGGAGTCGGCTACTTCGCTTCAGAGTCGGTGGTCGATTGAAGAGTCGCGTTGCTCCGCTTATCAACGAGCGATTGAGTTGTGCGCCCCAACTATATTCATCCGTTAGTTAGAATATCAGCATTCTGCCACTGAGAGCCAAAATTCCGGCTCTCTGATAAGATGCGGAAATGCGCGCATTGATTTTTGACCTGGATGGCACCCTCATAGATAGTGTTTATGCCCATGTTCTGGCCTGGCAAAAATCTTTCGCCGCCAAAGGCCTGCAGGTTCCGGCTTGGAGCATACACAATAAGATCGGACTGGGTGGCAACGAGCTCGCGCAGGCGGTCGGTCTCGAGCTGGGAAAGCCAGTTTCGAAGGACGAGGCCGAGGGGATGGACAAGCGCCACAGCGCCATCATCAAGGAGCTATTGCCGCACGCCGAGCCGCTGCCGGGCGCGGCCGCGCTTCTGCGCCGGTTGACTGAAACTCACGTTCCCTGGGGCATCGCAACCTCCGGCGATCGGACTGGGGTCGAGAAGGCGTTGCGCTCGCTGAGCCTCCCCGATGACATTACCGTAGTTTGCAAAAGCGACGTCGAGCATGCCAAGCCCGAACCTGATCTCTTTCTGGCATGCCAGGAGCGCCTCAAGATTCCCGCCAAGGATTGTTTCGTCGTGGGCGATGCTGTTTGGGACATGCTTGCGGCGAGGCGCTCGGGCATGCTCGGCATCGGCGTGCTTACGGGAGGCATGGGACGCAGCGAACTAATACAAGCCGGGGCATACCGGGTATATGGCGATACCTCCGAGCTCGATGCTCGGAGGTATGAACTCGGCCTCGTCCTCGGCTGATAGCGTTATTGTTCGTTTTGTGTTTTCGCCTTCCTGGAATGGCCAGTTCACTACGCCCGCTAGCCATGATGCGAATGGATGGGGCCGTCTTCTTGACCGACCCCATGCCGACTCAAATCAGCACCATGAAATTCGTCTTCATTCGCTCACGGGTTTGTGTTGCCACTTCCGGCGCCGGCCGCACCCGGAACCGGCGGACTGCCATTCGGACCCGACGGATTGGTGGGGCTCACTGGACCCCCTGTTGGGGAACCGCCCATTGTTGTGCCCGGCGCACTCCCAGTGCCTGGGTTGTTAGGAGCAGGATTACGTCCCGTAGTCGATCCGCTAGAGCCCATACCGGAGCCGGCACTCGGGGCGCCCGGCGCGCCCATGCCACCGCCACTCGCAGCGCCGCCGCCAGCGGCTCCGCCGGCCGCGCCGCCGGCAGAGCCGCCTCCGCCACCAGCCCCCTGCGCATAAACTACAGGGACTAGTCCGGCGACGGCCACGCTCAAGATACCTATCAGAAGGTTCCTTATACGTTTGTTTTTAGACATATTTTACTCCCGATCCGAAGTGAGATACTTTCAAGAGTGCAATCAATATGCCCGCCGATCAAAACTGGAAACCTCGATTTCTCTAAAGAAAGAGAACGATTAATCTTGAAGCGCTGCCTTTTGTTCTAGTCAATTGAAAATCCTACCGGGATAAGCTCTCGCTAGGATCTATCCGCGCCACGGGTAGAAATTCCTCGAGATGTTTGTGTAGATTGCTCAGCATTTATCCCGCGACGTAGGGTCATCAGACGCCCGAATGCACTCTTTTGCATCTTCGGTATGAACGGAGATGATTGGCTCGCTCCCGTCATGGTAATAGCGTTAGCAGCGTGAATCTTCCCGTGAACCCGCCGGTGCTGCCAATGCTTGCGAAGCGAATTAACGAGTTACCGGTCGGCCAAACATGGATCTTCGAACCGAAATGGGACGGGTTCCGCGCGCTGATCTTCCGCGACCGGGACGAAATCCTCATTCAGAGCCGCGATGCGAAATCGCTGAATCGATACTTTCCCGAATTGCTCGAGTCGCTGAATGTGCAACTGCCCTCTCGATGCGTTCTTGATGGCGAAATCGTTGTCGCCAAGAACGATGGGCTCGACTTCGAGGAATTGCAGCTGCGAATTCATCCCGCTGCCTCGCGAGTGAAACTGCTTTCCCGGCAAAGTCCGGCATCTATCGTCTTTTTCGATCTCCTGTGCGAAGGAAACCGCGATTGCCGGAGCGAACCCTTCGAGCAGCGGCGCGAAAGGCTGGAGTCGTTGCTGGCCAGTGCAGTGCCGCCAATCCATCTGACTCCGATAACACGTGAACTAAGAGTCGCATCGGATTGGTTCAGGCGCTTTGAAGGCGCGGGCCTCGACGGGGTTATGGCCAAGCCGATTTCCAGCATTTATCAGTCTGACAAGCGCGTGATGTTCAAGGTCAAGCATGAGCGCGATTGCGATTGCGTCGTCGCTGGCTTTCGATGGCACAAAGGATGCGCCAACACGGCGATCGGCTCGCTTCTGCTCGGCCTGTTTGATGACTCAGGGGCGCTGCAACACGTCGGCGTCTGTGCGAGCTTCACGCAGATTAAACGTCAGGAAATGGTGAAATTTCTGGCTCCCTATCGTGTCAACGCTCTCGCGGATCATCCGTGGAAATCGTGGGCGGAGTCCACTTCAAGTGATGCAACGCATCGGATGCCGGGAGGTCAGAGCCGTTGGAGTCACGGCAAGGATCTATCGTGGGAGCCGCTCAGACTCGAGCTAGTGGTGGAAGTCGCCTACGACCATATGCAGGGCACGCGCTTCCGTCATACGGCGCAGTTTCGGAGGTGGCGTACCGACAAGAAGCCACGCGATTGCACTTACGAGCAGCTTGAAGTTGTTCCGCCGCACGAGCTGAAAGCCATTTTTGCCGGCGACATCTGAGCCGGTAGGCGCTCAAGTAGGTTTTTTCGACGGACGTACCTTATGCCATTCGCGAGTTGGGTCGTGATCAGGATCAGGAGTTTCCCGAAGAGGCCGTAACTCTTCGGGCACGTTGCGCAGATTTATTCGGATCCGCGTCCAGGAGGACGATTTGCTGCGCATCGAATCGACCAACACGTCATCGGCGGTGAGAAGCTTCTCCACCTCGGCATGTTTGCGCTTCCATCTTTCCAGACCCGAAAGCGCAGCCTCTTTGCTTGGTGAGTTCGCAACAACTATCAGCGGCATCTTCATTCCCGGCGTCTTTGCGACGGGCTTGGCGCGCGAAGGGGCAACCCGGCGAGGTTCGCTTTCCATCTTGCGAAAGTGCGGCGGCCAGGGCGCATCGCCGAGGCCCCCGGCTTCGTCTCGTGCCGCCAGCTCAAGCAATTTTTCGAGGGAACCAGGCGCTCCGTCGATGCCTTCATGAGGATCACCGATCTCAAGAAAACGCTTTGGAATTGTGAGCATGGTAAAGTCGGACGGCTCGCAATCGGGAACTTCGTCCCAGTGAAGAGGCGCGGAGACGCGAGCGTCGGGTAGCGGACGCACGGAATATGCCGAGCAGGTGGTACGGTCCTTTGCGTTCTGGTTGTAGTCGAGGAACACGCCATGTCGCTCTTCTTTCCACCATTTCGAAGTGGCTAGGGCGGGCATACGACGTTCAACCGCTCGCGACAGAGCGAGCGCCGCGCGACGCACCTCGTCGAAGGTCCATCGTGGATAAATCCGCACATTGACGTGCATCCCCCGCGACCCGCTGGTTTTGGGCCAGCCACGAAGACCCATCTCGTCCAGCAAGGATTTCACCTCGAGTGCCACCGCGCGCACGTCCGCCCAACTGACGCCAGGACCAGGATCGAGATCGACCCTCAACTCGTCCGGATGATCGAGATCGCCGGAGCGCACAGGGTGCGGATGCAGCTCGATGCAACCGAGATTGACGATCCATGCAAGCCCCGCCGCGTCATCGACAACGATTTCTTCTGCAGTGCGTCCCGAAGGGAACGCGAGCGTTGTCGTTCGCAGCCACGAGGGGCGCTGCGCTGGTGCGCGCTTCTGATAGAACGCCTCACCTTCGGCGCCATTGACGTATCGCTTGAGGACCAGCGGACGGTCTCGGATTCCGGTGAGCGCGCCCGGCGCGACCGACAAATAGTAGTGGACCAGCTCCAGTTTCGAGAGCTTTATCAGCTTCGAGAAATACAGCTTGCCCGGGTTAGTAACACGGACCTCGCGTCCGCTGATCGAGAGCAACTCGGTAGCGTCTTCCTTCGGCACAAGCCAAGTCTACACGATTGGCGGGATGCGGCAGCTTTGGTTCAGACGCTCGTCACGCGCCAATCGGAAGTTCGCAAAACTGGCGACGAACGCGCCGATGACTGTCGAATGACCCGTTCTACTCGTGACTGCTTACCGAACGTCCGCCAAGGACGGCAACTGATTGTAAATGTTGCCCAGCTCGGGAATTCGATACGCATGAACTTTGACTGACGTGGCTCACCACAGCGTCCAAGTTATCTTAGCTATCATGTGGAATGTTCTTTTCGGGACATGTTCTTCAGATGATCAGGCAATTGCCCTTGACCTAGTACAGCGCGCGCTCTCAGACTTTAGGTGATCGGGATCGTTAATACAGCTCGGAAGTTGCGCTCCGGCCTGAGCATGCTTCTTGCACCAAAATATTACGAATAGCAGAAAGGGTTTGTTCTGAAGTTCAAAGTGAACGCCAGACCAGGAGAAATTTACATGCGAGAAGAGAGCGCCGAGCGGCCAGGGGAAGTTGTAGTAGTCACTGGCGCCGGCGCTGGGGTTGGGCGCGCTACGGCAATGGAATTTGGACGGCGGGGTGCATCCGTTGGGCTGATCGCTCGCGATCGAGACCGCCTGGAACAGGCGGCTGCGGACATCAGACAATTTGGCGGCCGGGCGCTAGTCCTGCCTGCCGATGTGGCCGATCAGGAACAAGTTCAAGCCGCCGCAGTGGAAGTTGAGAACAAGCTCGGTCCGATCGACGTCTGGGTCAATGATGCGATGGTGACTGTCTTTTCCGAGTTCGTCGATGTCAGCCCTGCGGAGTTCAAACGCGCAACCGAAGTCACTTACCTGGGCACCGTGTGGGGAACGATGGCCGCGCTGAAGTGCATGATTCCGCGCGACAAGGGATGCATCGTTCAAGTCGGTTCCGCTTTGGCTTACCGTTCAATTCCTTTGCAGTCGGCCTATTGCGGCGCGAAAGCTGCCATCAGGGGGTTTACCGATTCTCTGCGGACCGAATTATTACATCATAAAAGTAAGATTCACCTCACCATGGTGCAACTTCCTGCAATTAATACTCCTCAATTCGATTGGTGCCGCACGCACTTGCCGCGTCATCCTCAGCCTGTGCCGCCAATCTTCGATCCTGGCGTGCCTGCGCGCGCTATAGTTTGGGCCGCCCATCACCACCGGCGCGAGCTATACCTGGGACTGCCCACGCTGATCGCGATCGAAGCCAACAAAATCATTCCTGGTTTGCTGGACAGATATCTCGCACGTACCGGTTTTGCTTCGCAGCAAACCAGCGAAAGGGTCGACCCTCATCGCGCCGACAACCTGTTCGAGCCCGTGCAAGGGGACTTCGGCGCGCGCGGTAACTTCGACGCGCAAGCTTGGCGTGGCAGCGTGCAATTTTGGCTGACCAGGCATCGCCTGATTGGCGGGCTTCTTTTGTCAGGAGTGCTGGGTTTCGCCGCTGCCACGAAATTCCAACACATTCGGCCACGTTTATCGTAACCGAAGCGGCAGTTGACTTAGCTAAACGGAGCCTCCTGATGGAGCGGCGAAAGGCCTGTTAAGCACGACCGCTCGAGTAACAACTACCACGTCAACACAGTAGCCAGGACCGCGGAGAACACCATGGCTGAATCAGTCGCGGATTTTCTTTTGAAGCGCCTCGGTCAATGGGGCATCAAACGGATATATGGATTTCCAGGCGATGGTATCAACGGCATACTGGCGGCTTTGGAACGAGCCGGCGATAAGCCCAAGCTGATTCAGGTTCGACATGAGGAGTTGGCCGCCTTTATGGCATGTGCGCATGCCAAGTTCACGGGAGAAGTCGGCGTTTGTATGGCAACCTCGGGACCCGGAGCTATCCATCTTTTGAATGGTTTGTACGATGCCAAAATGGATCATCAACCGGTCGTCGCCATTGTTGGGCAATCGGCGCGCGCGGCGATAGGAGGACGCTTTCAGCAAGAAGTCGATTTGATCAGTTTATTTAAGGATGTGGCGCACGAGTATGTTGAGATGGCGTCCGTGCCGTCGCAGATGCGTCATTTGGTCGACCGCGCCATCCGAATCGCCAAATCGGAACGTACTGTTACCTGCATTATCATCCCCAACGATCTTCAATTGCTTGAGGCGGAAGAACCCAAGCGTGCGCATGCGACAATTCATTCCGGGATTGGCTATTCGACGCCACGAGTAATCCCAGCAAATGCCTGATCTGCAGCGCGCGGCGGACATACTGAATCAGGGCAAGAAAGTCGCGATGCTAGTGGGTGCGGGCGCACTTCACGCTGCTCGCGAGGTGACGGAAGTCGCCGAGATCCTTGGGGCCGGCGTAGCCAAAGCGCTGCTCGGGAAAGCGGTGCTACCCGATGATCTCCCGTTTGTTACCGGTTCGATCGGGCTGCTGGGCACCAAGCCAAGCTACGACATGATGATGGATTGCGACACACTCTTGATGATCGGGACCAGCTTCCCGTACTCGGAGTTCCTGCCCAAGGAAGGTCAGGCGCGTGGGGTCCAGATTGATATCGACGGTCGCATGCTGGGGCTCAGATTTCCCACCGAGGTCAATTTGGTCGGCGACGCTGGCGAGACCTTGCGGTTGCTGATCCCATATCTGGAACAGAAGACGGATCGCGGCTGGCGGAAAACAATTGAGAAGAACGTTGCGGAATGGTGGAAAGTGCTCGAGGCCAGAGCAATGAGTGAGGCCAAACCGATCAACCCGCAACGGGTATTTTGGGAACTTTCTCCGCGCCTGCCCGACAACTGTATTCTCAGTTCCGATTCCGGCTCGGCAGCCAACTGGTTCGCCCGCGACTTGAAAATCAGACCTGGCATGATGGCCTCTTTGTCGGGGAACCTGGCAACGATGGGACCCGGAGTTCCCTATGCGATCGCGGCGAAATTCTGCTTTCCCGATCGTACGGCTATCGCGCTTAGTGGGCGACGGCGCCATGCAGATGAACGGGATCAATGCTCTCATCACAATCTCGAAGTACTGGCGCGAGTGGAGCAATCCTCGCCTGATTGTCCTGGTTCTGCACAACAACGATCTCAACCAGGTAACCTGGGAACTCAGGGTCATGACCGGCGCTCCCAAATTCGAAGCGTCTCAGGATATACCGGATTTCCCATACGCTCAGTATGCCGAGTCCCTCGGATTGAAAGGCATTCGGGTGGATCGGCCTGATGACGTGGGTCGGGCCTGGGAGGAGGCACTCGCCGCTGATCGTCCCTGCGTTCTGGAAGCGATCACCGACCCCGATGTACCCCCATTACCCCCGCACATCACACTTGCGGACGCCACGAAATTCACCTCGACATTGATCAAGGGCGATCCCAATGAAGGCGGCATCATTCGTCAGGCGGCGCGAGAATTTATCGAGAGCGTTGTGCCGCATAAGAAATGAGGGATCGGAGCGTCGAACCCAAACGTGGCTGTTTTTGGAGTATTCGCATGAAACGAAGCATCGGAGTTTGAGAGCTGTGGTTAGGAAGCAGACATCGATGCCCGTCAGCGTACTGCATCGCATACTCACTCCGGAAGTTGTAGCCAAGGCGGTAGGCACGATCGAGCGGAGCGCCAGAGAAATTGACGTGCGTGTGCGCGAAGGTCGATTCCAACGCTGGCTCGCGCTGGCGGCGGGTCTGTCCAGTGCATTAAGCGGCTTGGAGGTCGGTTATATGCATTATCGCGGCAGCTATAGCCGTCGCGTGATGTATACGCCGGTGATCCTCAGCGCCGCTCTCCTTGGAGCTGGGATCTGGGCATTCCGCAGTCGTCGAGCGGCGAAAACCGTCCTGCCGACGGTTTCGGCGATAACCTTAGCCGACTGCGCAATCGGTTCCTACTTCCACATCCGCGGAATCCAGCGCAAACCGGGAGGATGGCGGCTACCGATGACCAATATCGTCATGGGACCTCCAATTTTTGGTCCATTGCTGTTCGGCACCAGTGCATATCTCGGCATGGTCGCGTCTTTTCTTCAGCGCGAGGAGGTGCCTGGTCAGGCGAGCCTCCCGCGCCCGGCAAGCGCGAACCATTGGACCGGCTTTTAATCGACAAGCGCGACAGCATTGGCTGGGAGCAGAATCTGCGCGAAGGCCGATTTCAAAAGCATATGGCGGTTGCGACCGCGATCTCGGCTTGCATGTAGCGGGTTCGAAGCCTTTTACTCACACTACAAAAGCAATTTTCGTTACAAAGCACAGTGGACGCCAGTCGTGGTCGCGCCCCTGCTGGTCGTCGCGGCGGCAGGCGCAGTGAAGAGTCGACGCATCGCGCAAACCTGGCTGCCCGCCCTTTCAAGCGCAGCCATACTGGATGGAGCGGTGGGATTTGGTTATCACGCGCGCGGTATCCTGCGCCGTCCAGGCGGATCGAAGATGCTGGTCTATAACATTATCCATGGACCGCCAATTTTCGCTCCATTGCTATTTGCGGCAGCCGGTTTCGTAGGCCTGTTGGCGAGCCTGATGCGGAGAGAAAAGCGATGAACGGCGAGAACCGCGACGATGGCCGTCCCTATGACCCCCGTACGAAAAAACCGATCGGGCCACTACGCCAGCCGGGCTATTATCCCGAATTCAGCACGCTCGCACAGCAAAAATTCTGGGACGCCAACACGCGTGAAGTGATTCTCGATCGCGTGCACAACATTCCTCCGATCCGCTTCTTCACGCCCGACGAGGCAAATCTGATGGAGGTCATTTGCGATCACATCATTCCCCAGGATGATCGTGATGCCGCTCATAAGATTCCAATCGTTCCATGGATCGATAAGCGGTTGTACGAAAATCGCCACGACGGCTACCGTTTTGCGGACATGCCGCCTGACCCCGAAGCCTTTCGATTGGGTCTTCAGGCGATCGGACGGATCGCTCATCACCTCCACCACAGCAGTTTTGTGACTCTGCGCCTGCTCGAACAGGATAGAATTCTAAAGTCGCTGCACGACGGCAAGCCGGCTACCGGTGACGAGATTTGGAAGCGTATGCCAGTCCATCGCTTCTGGGCAATGCTCGTGCAGGACTGCGTGGAAGCGTACTACGCCCATCCATTCGCCTGGGACGAGATCGGTTTTGGTGGTCCGGCCTATCCGCGCGCCTATATCCGGCTCGAAAATGGCTCACCGGAACCTTGGGAGTCGAACGAACGGCGCTACGAATGGAAGGCACCGGACACTTCGGTTTCCGATCTCTACGAGCCGATTCCCAGTCCAATTGAGCATTCCGCTCCGCACCCCAAGCGAGGTTCCGATTGAAGTCTCCCATACTCGGAGAGTTCGCGAAGCCGGGGCATCAGCCGCATATGCTCGGCGCGATGCAGCGGCTCGAAGTGCCCATGCATCGGTTCACCGAGAATGAGGAGGTTGACTACCTGATTATCGGCGTCGGTGCCGCTGGCGGCGTCTTATTGCAACGGCTGGCACGCGCCGGTTTTCGCGTACTCGGACTCGAGGCCGGCCCTTTTTGGGATACCGAGCGGGATTGGGTGAGTGACGAGGCCGGCTCTCACCAACTCTACTGGGAGGACTTGCGCATCACGGGCGGTGACAATCCACTTGCTCTGGGAAGCAATAACTGCGGCAAAGGCGTCGGTGGCAGTACTGTGCACTGGGCGGCGTTTACGCCGCGCTTTCATCCTTCGGACTTCCGCGTGTATTCCGAAGATGCAGTCGCTGTGGACTGGCCCATCACCTATGAGGAGCTTAAGCCCTATTACGAGCTTATGGAACTCGAGTTGCCAGTCTCGGGACCACCGTACTTTCCATGGGGCGATCCTCATGGATACGCTTTCGGCCCTCATCCGATGGGAGGCATCGGAAATGTACTGATCCGTGGCTGTACCAAGCTTGGTATTCGCGTCAGCGCAGGAGGACCGGTCGGCATTTTGCAGGGTTCTCGCGTCGACAGGCCGCATTGCATCTATCGAGGCTTCTGTATTCAGGGTTGCAAGGTAGGCGCAAAGGCCAGCACTTTGATCACCCACGTGCCTGATGCGATCGGTCACGGCGCTGAAATTCGCCCTCACTGCATGGTTTCGCGCATCAACCTTGGCAACAACAGGCGCGTGAGCGGTGTCACATATTTGGATCGAGACGGCCGCGAACACTTCCAGAAGGCCAAAGCCGTCGTCCTCTCTGGCTATTCCATCGAAACTCCACGCCTGTTGCTGAACTCAGCTTGCCCAGGTTTTGAAAACGGCCTAGCCAACTCCAGCGACACGGTCGGACGCTATCTGATGGCCCAAGCGGGCAATCTCGTGCTGGGTTATTTTGATGATCTCATTCGCATGTACAAAGCCCCACCCGCACATGCTCTAACAGAGGAGTTCTACGAGACCGATTCCAAACGGGGCTTCGCGCGCGGATTTGCGATTCAAACCGTTGGCCCGCTACCAATCGCGTTCGCTAAACAGATGATCAGCGCGCGGGGAGCCTGGGGCTGGGGACTACGGCGCGTCATGATGGATTACAATCACTGGGCCGCGCTCGGGATGCTCGGGGAAATTCTCCCGCACGCCGACAACCGCGTCGAATTGGCGGACGAAAAGGACCAATTCGGAATCCCGGTGGCAAAAGTTACATTTAGCCTCCACGACAATGATACGAAGCTCATCGAATTCGGCAAGAACAAAGTAATCGAAGTTATGAAGGCGGCGGGCGCCCAAAAAGTTGTCCAGGAAGCGCGCTACGCGCATCTGGTCGGCGCGGCGCGCATGGGCGACGATCCGGCCACGTCCGGTAGTTGACAGGTATGGCCGCAGCCACGACATCGCCAATCTATTCATCTGCGATGGGAGCATAATGCCCACCCAAGGTTCCGCTAATCCGGGACTGACGATCCAAGCCCTGGCGGCTCGAGCGGCAGACTATCTGATTTCGCAGGGCGCCACTGTCTTCGACTCAGACAAACGAGATATGCAACCCCCGCCGGTCCGGCGCAATCTGTCACCTGACGCTACCTGGGGCCACGGCGCTCCCAGATTGAAGTAGTATCTGGAAGGATTTCTGATGAGTCTTCGGATCGAAGATTACGCCCTCATCGGCAGTATGCACACCGCCGCTCTGGTCGGCCGCGACGGTTCGATCGACTGGCTGTGTGTGCCACGTTTCGATTCACCTGCCTGCTTTGCGGCCCTGCTCGGCGGTCCTGAGCATGGACGATGGCTCGTAGCGCCCCTGAGCAAAACGAAGACGGTGCGCCGCAACTATCGCGGCGACACACTCATTCTGGAGACGATCTTCGAAACGGCGGAAGGCGTGGTCGCTCTGATTGATTTCATGCCGATCAAGGAGCAGACCGGACAAGTCGAGGTAATCCGGCTGGTCGAAGGTCTCGAAGGGTCGGTGGCAATGCGAACGGAACTGACCTTCCGTTTTGACTACGGCGACATCGTCCCTTGGGTCCAGCATACCGACGACTGCATGCGAGCGATTGGCGGACCGGATGCGGCCTTCCTTCATACGCCCGTTCAAATGCATGGCGAGGCTCTGAAGACGGTGGGGCAATTTACGGTATCTAAGGGCCAAACCGTTCCGTTCACGATGACTCGTACCGACTCCTGGCGACCTCCTCCGCCAATAGACGATCCGATTCGTCTGCGCGATGAAACCGACCTGTGGTGGAAGAACTGGGCATCACGTTGTAGCTACGACGGCCCTTTCCGCAAACAAGTCATACGCTCGCTGATCACGCTCAAGGCTCTTACTTATCATCCGACCGGCGCAATTGTCGCAGCGCCCACGACATCATTACCCGAGAAACTGAAAGGGTCGCTCAATTGGGACTATCGCTATTGCTGGCTGCGCGACGCAACCTACACGCTCTGCGCTCTGCTAGTCTCAGGATACACGGAAGAGACTGTAGCCTGGCGCCAATGGCTAATGCGCGCGGTCGCCGGGGAGGCCGGCAAAGTGCAGATCATGTATGGGCTTTCCGGCGAACGCCGGCTTAAGGAGTATGAACTTCCACATCTGCCTGGCTACGAGAATAGTCAACCGGTTCGGGTCGGCAACGCCGCCTATGCACAGTTTCAGCTCGATATCTATGGCGAGATCATGAACGCCCTCTATATAGCTCATCGCTATCAAATCAGAATCGACCACGACGCATGGCGAATGCAGTGTGCATTTTTGGTGTTTCTCGAGAGCGCCTGGGAAAAACCCGACGACGGCATCTGGGAGACGCGGAGCGGAGCTCGTCATTTCACCGAATCCAAGGTGGCGGCCTGGATGGCTTTCGACCGGGCGGTCAAGCTTATCAAGCATGACGATTTAGAAGGGCCGCTGGAAAAATGGCGGACGCTACGCGACAAGATTCATGCGGACGTTTGCGAGCGTGGTTTCGACACCAAACGGAACACCTTCGTCCAGTACTATGGCGCTAGCGAGCTCGATGCGGCGTTGCTCCGTCTGCCGCTGATTGGTTTTTTGCCTGCCAACGACCCGCGGATTGTGGGCACGGTCGAAGCGATTCAACGCGAGTTGATGGAAGGCGGTTTGGTTAAGCGGTACAGCAAGGCAATGGGTGGCGGTGAAGAGGGAGCGTTTCTGCCGTGCACTTTTTGGCTGGTCGACTGCCTGGTCGCAATGGGCCGTCATGACGAAGCACGAACGATTTACGATCGGCTACTTGGACTGTGCAATGACGTGGGACTGCTGTCAGAGGAATACGAGCACCGCGGAGGCCGCATGTTGGGTAACTTTCCGCAAGCCTTGACCCACATAACGTTGATCAATAGCGCCTTGAATCTATCCAATCATCAAAAGCCGCTGGACCTCGCACGTGGCGACTAGATAATTCCAAAAGCAGTGTTCAATTAAACGCCAAGAAGGCCCCAATCTGCGACTTCAGGCTAAGAGGCTCAGGGTCTCTAGTCTTTTGAAGATCGTTAGAGACTTTCAGTGCAGCAGATATTTGAGAGCCAGATGTTTCGTCACGTTCAAGAGAGGAAAATAAGATGAAGGCATGTACCCATCTGCCGGAGGTCAGGATTGGACGTCTTCGGGCGAGTGCCTATCACATACCCACCGATTTTCCCGAATCTGACGGCACATTGGAGTGGAAGGCGACTACTCTGGTGGTGGTCGAGGCGCCGAGCGCCGACCAAATCGGGATCGGCTACACCTATGCCGACCGTGCCACGGCCCGGTTGATCAACGATATGCTCGCCGAAGTGGTCGAAGGCCGGGATGCGATGGCGACTTCGGGAAATTGGCTGGCGATGATTCGGGCGATCCGTAATCTGGGTCGTCCTGGAATCTCGTCGATGGCGATTGCCGCCGCCGACAACGCTCTTTGGGATCTGAAAGCCCGCATCCTTGGCCTGCCGTTAGTGACGCTGCTTGGTGCTGCCCGCGATAGCGTCGCCGTATATGGCAGCGGCGGTTTCACCTCGTACGACAAGGATCGCTTGCGCGAACAATTATCCGGATGGGCAGAGCAGGGCATCCCGCGCGTCAAGATGAAAGTTGGCCGCGAGCCACTTGAGGATCCTGACAGGGTGGCCGCCGCGCGTGATGCTATAGGTCCAAACGTCGAGTTGTTCGTCGACGCCAACGGCGCGTATACGCGAAAACAGGCGTTGGAGCTTGCCTCAAGATTTCGCGACCTCCGGGTGTCGTGGTTTGAGGAGCCGGTTTCCTCGGACGATCTCGACGGGCTGCGCCTGCTCCGCGATCGCTCGCCGGGCGGAATGCAGATAGCCGCCGGAGAATATGGCTACGATCTGCCGTACTTCGAACGCATGTTGGCGGCCGGTGCGGTCGATGTCCTGCAGGCCGATGCGACTCGCTGTGCGGGTATCACTGGATTTCTTCAAGTGGCCGCACTTTGTGAAGCGCGTTCCCTGCCGCTATCGGCGCATTGTGGTCCTTCGATGCACGCTCATCCATGTTGCGCCGCGCGCCCGGTATGCCACATCGAATATTTCCACGATCACGTGCGCATCGAGCACATGCTTTTCGACGGCGCGTTGACTCCGGTCAATGGACGTTTGCAACCCGACCTCTCGCGGCCAGGCGTCGGCCTCGATTTCAAACGCTCCGACGCCGAAAAATACCTAATTTGATCAGCCGAGCGTCAAGAATTCGTCAAATCAATCCCATCTTGACCCCACCCACGCCGATCAGGGCGTTTCGAGAGAGGCTTGACCGCAAAGCTCAATGCCAACACGTGCAGCAATTTGGCGGAGAGGGAGGGATTCGAACCCTCGGTACCGGTTACCCAGTACGCCAGATTAGTAATGTCGTTGCCGTCCGAGAACAATCGACCTCCAGCAAGACTGCTTAAGACTCAAAAGTATCGATGAAGAACGCGGCGCCGCACCAAGGAGGTCGAGTAATGTCCGACTAGGGCTCGCAGAGTCTTATGCAGTCCGGGAAGTCTTGCCCACCCTAGCCCCACCTCAGACAGAACACCCGGTCCCGAGTACTTCTTTTTCGAAGTAACACGTCGCATCGCTGATCCCATACTCGCGACAGACGTCGGCCATCCGAGCGCCGCTCTCTGCCTGTAGCAACGTGCGCAGAATCTGTTCTTCCGAAGGTCTCTTTTATCAAGAGCTTCCGCCATCTGAGTAGTCGCCGTCCTGGTCATCCCGAATATCATTGAACCTCGGGTGTCGAGACCACACAGGCGCGATTGGCCAGGATGTTGCACCAGCGTTAGCATGGGGATTGCAAACAAATGGCTCGCCGCTCGATACACCAACCTGCGTTCGATCTCTTTACTGCCGACGTTTACGCACTCTGTGGCGACGGTTGCATGATTGAGGAATCTCGAACGAAGCGGCTTCGCTCGCCGGGCACCACGCTCTCTCTAGAGATAGGGAAGCATCAGCCGCGCGCCCCTGTCGATCAGTTTGACGGGAAGCGGCAGACCGTCGAGTGCGGCGGCGGTTACCAGCGTGCCCCTTCTTGCGGCCATCAGACCGTCGACATGCTGAACGATGTCGGCGTGGTAGACCTCCATATTCAGCTCGAAGTTCAGCCTAAAGCTGGGCATATCCCAGTTCGCGCCGCCGATCAGGCACCAGATGCCGTCAACGGTCATCATTTTTGAGTGGTCGAAGGGCGGCGGGCTGCGCCAAATTCCACAACCAGCGGCGATCAGTGGGCCGATTTGGGCACGCATGGCCCAATCGACGATGAGGTGGATGCTGCGCGCTTGTACGATGATGAGGTGGATGCTGCGCGCTTCTACGATCACGTCGACTTCGACGCCGCGCAACGAGGCCAACGCGAGCGCGGTGATCAACCGGTCGTCCGGCAGAAAATAGGGGGTCGTGATTTTGATCGACTGACGCGCGCAGGCGATTGCTTCGAGGACCATGAACTCGATCTTCTCGAGGTCCTGGTCGGGGCCGGAAAGGATGACGCGTGCCACGCGCTCGCCGACTTCATAGAGCGGTGGAAACCAAGCTTCGCCGGCGAGATTTTCTCCGGCCGCAAACAACCAGTCCTCGGCGAACGCCTCGATCAGTTGCGCGACGACCGGTCCTTCGAATTTGAAATGGGTGTCCCGCACCGGATGGCGAGGTCGGTTGGCTAGGAGGGTTTTCATCGCCGATATTCAGCCCACCCGTGAACGCAATGCGGCCATCCAAAGCGACAATCTTCTTATGGGTACGGAGGTCGAGGAAAGGCATGCGCCACGGTAGCGGTGAGTGCATGAAACGCAAAACCGGGACATCATGTCGCCGTAGCCGTTGGTAGGCGGGCGAAAGGAAATAGCCGCTGCCCATCCCATCGATCAGAACACGCACTTGAACGCGGCGTCGGCGTGCACGGACCAGAGTGTCGATGAAGCGGCCACCGGCGTCGTCGGCCCGGAAGATGAAGCTCGTCAAGGCGATGCTCGCCTTTGCCGCCTCGATCGCTGCGATCATTTTCGGATAGGCCTCATCGCCATTGTGCAGGACGGTAACAGCGGTGTCGCGTTCAGCGCGGTGCTGTGTTATCCGGTCTCCGGCCCGCTCCAGCGGGGCCAGATGATCATCGCGGCCCGCCGGCGAAAGAGGCGGTTCGGCCGCGTGGCGACCTGGGCGCTTGTCGCGCAGTAAATTGGCGCGCCGTTTCATCCGGTTAATGCCTAATATGGCGTAGAGGATGCTGCCGAGGATCGGCGAAAGCCACGCGAGTCCCCATCCAGCCGATAGAGGCGCGGATGTCACGTTTGTGTAACAGCACATGTACCGTGACGGCAATTGCGAGCAGGATGTGAATAACCAACGGTCCTTTGCCGCTGATCTCATGTATAATTCCAAGCAACCGTTTCATCTCCTCTTGCAATAATGTTCCGGATTAACGCTCAGTCATGGGAATCTGTCGGGATGCCCGCTATCTGACGGTCCATCAGCGTATCGAATTCCAGGACGACTGCTGATCGCTTGATCGCGCTTTTGCCGCGCAGGACTCCTTCCGTAATCCCGTGGCACGAGACGGCCCTGGTGCGGCGATCAATTCACTGGCTGCCATATTATGTGATCCTTGTGGGCTTCGTGCTGGGGCCCAATGAGTCATCAGCGGTGCCCTCACACTACCACATCTCGGGCTCGACAATTGATTACGGTGGCGAAAGCGACAGCACGAGGAGGGGCCTGCGAAGCATCACCGAGTCACTGCGGCGCATAGAGACATTCCTCCAAACCGCCTACGAACGCTCCGATGCTCGACTCTCCGGATCTGCAGTAGCGGCTGTTGGATACTTCTTTAGGGATAGTCCTTTGGGATCTGGATACGAGGGTTAAGCAACCGGCGAGCCGGAGCTTTTCCGAGACTACATTTTAAGGTAATTAGCTAAAAGATGTTAGTCTGCGACTATGGCAAAATTCAAACGGAAATTTTGAGGCGAAGACCTCAGTCATGAAACGTGTGTTCTTACCACTGACTATTATCTTTTTTCTGGTTGTTATCTCGGCCGCCGCGGCCGGCTCCGACGTGGCGATGATCGTGCAGCACATGAAGCAGGGACTCGAAGGCCCAAGTGACGCCGTGCGGCTCATGATGCTCAAGGTCATTAGCGGCGGCAACACGGTGGCGCACTGGAAGACGGCCCAGGCGAATAGGACTGCGGACGGGCCTCACTGGATGCTGACCTAGGTGATGGCGCCGCCCGAAGCAAAGGGGATAAGCCTTTCTCGACAAGGCTCAACCAGGTGCAACCTTAGCGGTCAATTACGCTTATGTCCTCACGACCGAACGTGTACTCGAGTTTAGTAATCTCGGGTTACAAAGCCTTCTTTACTACCGACCTCAGCTGGCAGGATCTGGGCTTTGTGCGGCTCGGTGCCCAGCAGCTTCTCGCCGCGACCACCGAGCGGCACAAAGCCCAGATCTTGATAAGTGAAGTTGGTCCCGAAGAACGGCTCGTAACCGGCCAGTGGCGTGAGACTCGCGGACGCGGTGAACGGCCGGAATATACGCGTATTCGACGGCCACTCCACCAGGCCTCTGCTGGTCCACGAAGGCAAAGCCGATAGCGTCGGCCGGCTTGAGCACAACCGTCAGCATCCAATCGGCGTCGTTCACATGAGCGCGCGCCTGCCCGAGCGTCTATTGCGTGGCGAAACTCCCGCTGCTGCTAACCTTCAGGGTCATGACGCGCACGCTCGGACGCGCGGGCTCCAGCGCCTCCTTCATTCGCTTCACAATGGAAGCAGCGTCGGGCTCGGCCGCCGATGCGCCCGCTCTGGCCGCGGATGCAGAAGCCACAAGAACAAGAATGGCGATTGTCAAATTTAGGACGTGCCTCAAGATCTTCGTGTCCCTCCGCCTGATCATCGATGTTTCCCATGCGTCATTCCCAATGACACCCTATTCCAGATACGACTTCTTGACGGAGGCGGATACTTAATCAGTCATTGTCTTCGCGGTGGCGTCAACTCTAGCCGTGATCCTTCGCCTGTTTGAGTTGTAGATGCCTCCAACTGAGTTCGTTTTCGTTATGAGTTGAGCTCTTTATTCTATAGACCGAGGTCACAAATCCTGTTCGCAACACTCTGTCGTACTCCGGTTTGAAGAAGCGATCCGGTCATTGATGCGACGGCGTCGATTGTCGGGCCGGGCGCCAAACCCGTTGCCGCCAAGGCTCTCACGACAATTCGAGGAACCATACTACGGGTACTATGGTTGGTCCAAGGATGGGCTGTCTTCCATTTTGGTCAAATCGACAGCGATACATTGCTCTTTGCTATTACAGCGACCAGCGCCGGGCGCGCATAGTTCGGGCAAACTTCTTCGGACCGAATAGCTCCTTTCGTCAGGTCTAGTTCTCCCTGTAACCATAAAGCGTATCGCCCGCAATGGCTTCCGAGTCGACATCGAACTAGCGTGGGCACCTGAAGCTTATTGTTTTGCTTGTCTTGTTTCATGATGGTCGGTGGGTTGGCCGAATTCGGACCCGTAGTCCATTTTCGGTGATGATCGTCGCTCTGTGATGCCCAGACGATCAGGCGCGAGCACATTTTCAACAATCAACAACAGGAGAATCGTGTGATGAGTGAAACGGCTGACAAAGTCAAAGGCCGCCTGAGAGAAGCAGTTGGTGTCCTAAGAGAACAGCGCATCGTGGTGTCATTGGGGGGAGGCTTCGTGATGCTCTTTCTTCTACTCTGGTTAGTCGGCGTGGTTTGACGAATCAGCGCCACCAATAGGTAGGTGAGGCGCCTACGCTCTTTCGTGTTCAGAAAGTTTTTGATTGTGCGATCGGCGTAATATGTTCCCCAGATAACTCATCGTTCTCTCGTTCTCGTGGCTATTGCGGACAGCCTCAGCCTACAGTCTCAACTAGTGGCGTCGGCCAACAGTTTGTGGGTGTGGCGTCGGCCGTAACTCGTCACAAAGCAAGTCGGTTGGTGCAACGAAAAACTGGCTTATTGAAGACGGCGCTGTCGGGAATGTCTGAGTTCATGGCCTGCTCACGATCGGCGCGAAAAGAACAATCCAGCCGGCGTAGCCGGACCTAGAAGGAGGACGACCAATGCGACCGAGAACACTGCTATATAGCCTCGGAGCAATTCTAATTGGCACACTGGTCCTCGTGGGACTCACGGACAGTTTGCTGGTCGACCTGCTCTGGTTTACGGCGCTCGGCTATCGAGGGATATTTACCACCACGCTCGACGCCGAGGTCGCGATCTTCGTCGTCGTTTGGGTACTCACTTTCGCCGCGATATCGGTAAGCGGCATACTCGCACTGCGTTTTAGTCGCGAGAGGGAATCACTTAGGGTCGTCCACCGGAGCGGCGCAGCGGCGGAGGTCAATCTGCCGGAAATGATCCGCGGGTTGGGCGACCAAGTGCCGTGGAGATTGCTTGTTTTCTGCGGGGCGGCGCTACTCGCGCTGTTCGTGGCGGGAAGCGAGTCATCCGATTGGCAAGTCTACTTAAAAGGGATCTACGGGGTGCCGTTCGGCCTCAAAGACCCGGCCTTCGGCCTCAATGTAGCTTTCTTCGTTTTCCGGCTTCCGTTACTGGAAGAGCTGTGTGATTTGTTTCTTTTGATTCTGGTGCTGACGGGACTGCTAACCCTAGCGGTGTATTGGGCGCGCGATGCATTCGACTTCCGTGAGTCGCCGCCGCGGATTCTGTCTCGCTGCACGGCCCACTTCTCCGTGTTGCTTGGCATTTTTTTTATTCAGCGCGCGTGCAGCTACTTTTTGGCGCGCTACGAGCTTACGCTTCATGGGAATGGCGTGGTCTTTGGCCTGCGCTATGTTGACCACGTTCTGTGGCAACCTGGCCTATGGCTGCTGGCCGCGCTGTCGATCGTCGCTGCGGGAATCTGTCTTTTCAATCTGCGCGAGCGTGGGCTGAGATTTCCAGTCGCCGCCGCCGTCGTTGTATTCGGGCCGGCGATCGTCCTCAATCTGCTACAACCGGCCATTGAGCAGTTGTGGGTAAAGCCCGATCAGCTACGCGTCGAAACGCCTTACCTGATGCGCAATATCGCGTTGACACGGCGGGCGTACCAGTTGAATACGGTCGATGTCAAACCTTTCGAGGGCGCGGGGGAACTAACGCCTGCCTCACTTACAGAGGACTCAACAACCATCAAGAACATTCGCTTGTGGGATCCTCGTCCGTTGCTCGCCACCTACCGGCAGTTGCAAAATATCCGTCTTTACTACGATTTCACCAGCGTCGATATCGATCGCTACTGGTGGGATAGCAACGAGAACGAGGTGATGTTGTCGGCGCGGGAGCTCAACGTCAGCCTGCTGCCGCCTGACGCGCAGACCTGGATCAACCGTCATCTCAAGTTTACCCACGGCTACGGATTGGTAATGAGCCCGGTCAACGCCAAAGATCAGCACGGTTTGCCCGTCCTTTACATAAAGAACCTTCCACCCCAATCATCGATCAACGTCAAGGTCAGTCAGCCTGGCATTTACTTCGGTCAGGAACCGGACGTCTACGCGCTGGTGAAGGCGCGAACGCCGGAATTCGATTATCCACGCGGCAGCGACAACGTCTTCGGGTTTTACAAGGGCAGCGGCGGAATACCGGTGACCGGCTTGTGGCATCGGCTGCTTTTCAGCCTCTATTATCGCGACGTCAATCTGCTGGTCACCCGGAACATCGTGGCCGGCACGCGCATCATGCTGCGCCGCAACATCAACGGTCGGATCGCAGCGCTTGCACCATACCTTCACCAGGACCGCAAGCCGTATGTCGTCGTGCATGACGGAGGGCTCTACTGGATAATTGACTGCTATACGACGAGCGATCATTTTCCATACTCACAGAGGAATCCTGACCACATCAATTACATCCGGAACTCCGTCAAGGCCGTGGTTAATGCCTACAGCGGCGCAACCGAATTCTACGTCGCCGACCCGGAGGATCCAGTGATCCGAACGTGGGAGCGGATCTATCCAGCAGTGTTCAAGTCGATGAGCGAAATGCCCCCAGACCTGCGCATGCATATCCGTTACCCGCAGGACTTCTTTCTGATCCAGGCGGAAATGTACAGCACCTACCACATGACCGACCCTGCGGTGTTCTACAACCGGGAGGATCAGTGGGCCATGCCGCGCGAAAACTATGCTGACCAAACCATTACGATGGATCCTTATTATGTCATCATGCGGCTGCCAGGGCAGAAACGGGCGGAGTACATACTGATGCTCCCGATGGTGCCACAGGGACGTGACAACATGATCGCGTGGCTGGCGGCTCGCTGTGATGGCGCCGACTATGGTCATCTCTTCGAGTTTTCGTTTTCGAAGGACGAGCTATCCTACGGCCCTTATCAGATCCAGGCGTTAATCAACCAGAATCCTGAAATTTCGCAGAAATATTCCCTGTGGAACCAGATGGGCTCGAAAGTCATTTTGGGTAATCTGCTGGTCATACCAGTCGAGGACGCACTGCTTTATGTCGAGCCGCTGTATATACGCGCCGCGACCGGACAACTGCCTCAACTTCAGCGCGTGCTGGCCTCATATGGCGGATACACAGTGATGGACAACGATCTCGACTCGAGTCTCGCCGCGCTGTTCACCAATCCAAACCCGCTGCCAGCGATTGCTGTCAAGTCATCCCTACCCTCAGTTGCTCCTGTACCGAATGCCGCACCGGACCTACAGAACGCGGCCGCTCACTATAAACTCGCACTGCAGGCGTTGCAGCAGGGCGATTGGGCGGCGCTCGGGACGGAAGTAAAGGAGCTGGGACAGTCTCTCGGCCAGCCGACAGAATCAGCGCCTCGCTGAAACCGCGTGCGACAATCATCTGAAAAGATGAGGAGTTGTTCAATGAATGGGAATCGGAAAGGGTCTGGGATCGGTCTGGGGGATAGGCGATGAATTTACCCTTCAAGAAGATTCTGTGCCCGGTCGGCTTCGACGACCAGGAAGGAGTCGTCCTGGATGCGGCAAAACAACTCGCCGGGAGCGTTGCCGTTATCTACCTGCTGCATGTCGTACCCGCCTTGCCGGCAATGGGCGAGCCAGATGTCGCGAAGACCGTGAAAGACGAAAAGCCCTCGGAGGCTCGGACCCTCAAGATGCTCAAGGACTTGGCCGAGCAGCGTCTATCCGGGCTGAAATGCGAGACGCGCACCGAAACCGCGTTCCTCTCCGATACGGCAAAGGCGATTTTGACAGTTGCGCGGGAAATCAAGCCGGACCTGATCGTAATGTCAACCCATGGCCGAAGCGGTCTCGCACGTCTCATCCTGGGAAGCGTCGCCGACGGCGTGATACGTGAGGCTCCCTGCCCCGTGCTCACGATAAGGCCGTCGGCGGCCTAGACAGCTTGGCGCGCGCGCGAGCTTTCGGAGCAATGCGCCTAAGCGCGCCTGTCCCTATGTAGCTAGTGAACGTGACACACGGAAAGCTGCACGACAGCTCGCGGTGGCCCTGGCTCTTCGGCGGCATCCGGCCCGTCACCCGTGCAGGAACGTTGCGCGATGCGCTGGCTGGCATACCCTCGCTGCCATGAACGTGCCGCAAGCGCTAGGCTACGCGCGAATCGCCGGAATGCCGGTCGTCACCGGACTCTGCACTCTGCTGCTGCCGCTGGTGGCGTTCGCGGCGCTCGGTTCTTCGCGTTACCTGGTGGTCGCGGCGGATTCAGCGACGGCGCGGCCATCCTCGCGGGCAGGCTGTCACAGATCGTACCTATTGCCAGCGAGCACTGTGAAGTGTTGGTGGGTTGGTAGCTCTTTTGACGGCCGGATGCCTGCTGCTGGCGCGGTTGTTCGAGACTCGGCTTCCTGGCCGACTTTCTTCCGCAAACAGTGCTGGTCGGCTTTCTCACCGGCGTTGGCTTCCAGGTCGGCATTGGGATGCTTGGTGAGATGCTAGGAGTGCCGTCAACTCCAATCGGACGGTTGAGCTCGCGCAGATCGTCCGCGGTTTGCCTTACTTGCACGTTCCGACAGTTTGCGTCGCGGTTGCGGTGTTGACGATCGTTTTCGTCTTCAACAAGCTTGCGCCGAGATTTCCCGCCTCGCTGTTTGCGATCGTCTTTGCTATTGCAGCGAGCGCCGTGTTCGACTTCTCCGGATACGGCATCACCCTCATCCACGGCGTCACTGGAGGTCTGCCGCCGATCGGCCTTCCGGATGTTAGTTGGCGCGAGATTCCGCGCCTGCTCCCAGTCTCGGCTTCGTGTTTCCTGATGATCGTCACGCAGAGCGTTGCGACGGCGCGCGTCTACGCCTCCCGCCATCGCCGAACACTCGACGAGACCACCGACCTCGTCGGCCTGTCGGCGGCCAACGCGGCGGCCGCGCTCAGCGGCACGTTCGTCGTGAATGGGAGCCCGACGCAGACGGCGATGGTCGAACGCTA
This sequence comes from uncultured delta proteobacterium, assembly GCA_963755905.1. Taxonomy (GTDB): domain Bacteria; phylum Desulfobacterota; class Binatia; order Binatales; family Binataceae; genus JAKAVN01. The sequence goes on along the minus strand of CAVWLM010000001.1, from coordinate 27,391 downwards.
CGGCGCGGGCACAGCCAGATAGCCCAGCTCGTCACGGCCGCCGTCGTGGCCTTCGTGCTCCTCTTCCTGGCCGGTCCGCTGCTCTACCTGCCACGCTGCGTGCTCGGTGCCATCGTTTTTACCATCGCCGTTGCCCTCGTCGACGTGCGCGGTTTGCGTGACATTCAGCGCGAGAGCTCTGGTGAGTTCTGGCTCGCGCCGATAACCGCCGCGACGGTGGTGGTGAACTGCGTCGAACAGGGCATCCTGCTGGCGATAGGGCTGTCGCTGCTCTGGCACGTGCGCCACAGTTATCAACCGCATACCGCCGTGCTCGTCGAGCACAGCGGACAATGGCAGCCGATGCCAGCAGTCCCAGGTGCGCTCAGCGGACCCGGCCCTGTGATCTTTCAATTCGGGGCAGACCTCTTCTATGGCAATGTCAGCCGGTTTGTGGCCGACGTGCGCGGCCTCGTTGAAGGAGCAGACCCGGCGGTGAAATGGATGGTAGTCGATGCGGGTGCGATCACCAGCATCGATTATTCGGCCGCACGAGTATTGGCCGACTTGCAGCAGGACCTAATCCGCCGCAGCATAACGCTGGTGCTGGTACACACGGAATCGTCGCTGCGAGCGGATCTGCTGCGCCGTCGGCTCAGCCACGACATCGGCGCCGATCACATTTTCGACACCTTGCGTGAAGCGCTAGACGCAATAAGCGGACAGCGGGTTTATGTCGTCCCCGCCACCTATTCCTTCGGAGGACAGCAGCAACGATGAACCCCTCGTATCACATGACGGCGGACTCTCTAGGGCGCGAAGCGGAGCAGCGTTCCCGGGATGTAAGAGAAGGCTCAAACGGTCTATCCTTTCCTACATGAAGCCTGATCGGCCGCTCGACGCCAGGCAGCGCGCCCTCCGGCATGAAGGGAATTGAATGGCGAAGGCGCATCTCGACTCCCGGGCTTGTCCGAACTGAATAACCTGTGTGGAGAAATCGAAATGATGGGGATTGAAAGAATTTTGGTGCCGATCGATTTTTCCGACTCTTCTCTGAAAGCACTCGACGAGGCTGTCGAATTCAGCCGGCCATATGAGGCTGAATTGATTTTATTGTTCGTGGTCGAGCGTAGGTATTACGAGGCGCCGTTGTTTGTGCCTGACTCCGGAGCGGTTCTCGAGCATCAAGCGGGGGCCGCTGAAGAGAAGCTCGAGGAAATTTGCCGGACCTTGGTCAAGCGCGCGGTCAAGTGCCGGAGGCTGGTAGAGTTCGGTGTCGCCTACCAAGCGATCATTGAGGCCGCTAACAAGGTCCGGGCAAATTTGATCGTGATCTCATCGCATGGGCGCACTGGGTTGGCGCACGTTCTGATCGGCAGCGTCGCAGAGCGGGTCGTGCAACACGCCGTCTGCCCGGTGCTGGTGATTCACACCTTGCCGAAGCCCAAGCGGCCAGTCGGCACTGGATCACGCTAGCGGTCGAGCGAAGGCTTAACGCATTTTTTGAGACCGCGGAATGAAAGCATTCAGATTGAAAACGCGAGACGCGGTAGGTGCTCCTCGGATTAGAGCGTGGCAGAGCAAATAAAGCCCGATTCGCCGTCTACGGCGGAGAACGTTGCCGGTCGGCCCCAGGAGCGCACTCTCGAGCCTTCGCACTTTCCCAGCCGAAGGAGAACTTTCGACGTGCGCGCCGTCGCTCTGACTTGCCTGGCGGCAGTGATCGGTTTAGCAGCCGGGGCCACCGCGGTAGCTTTGCTCAAGCTTATCGGGCTCATAACAAACTTGTCTTTCTATGGTCGACTGTCGGCGAGCTTTGTCTCGCCGGCGGCCAACCAACTCGGCCTCCTAGTGCTGGTCGTCCCGGTCATCGGCGGCGTGGTAGTGGGCTTGATGGCGCGGTATGGCTCGACAGCAATACGCGGGCACGGAATTCCCGAGGCGATGCTGAGCATACTTAAAAACCAAAGTCGAATTCCCCCACAAGTCGGAGTTCTCAAGCCCATCTCTACGGCTATCGCGATCGGTACGGGGTGTCCCTTTGGTGCCGAGGGCCCAATCATCGTCACCGGAGGAGCGATTGGCTCTCTCGTCGGCCAGATTCTTTCGACCACTGCTGAGGAGAGAAAGATTCTTCTTTCGGCCGGAGCCGCTGCCGGCATGTCTGCGACGTTTGGAAGCCCAGTGTCAGGCGTCTTGCTCGCGGTCGAGCTGCTGCTGTTCGAGTTTCGTCCCCGCTCCCTTGTTCCCGTCGCGGTTGCCAGCGCAACGGCTGCCACGCTGCGAAAACTCACTTCAGCCCCCTGGCCGATGTTTCCGATGCAGCGATTGCAAACTTCTGGAATGACTGCACTGATGTCGTACACCTTGATCGGCGCGATAGTGGGCTTGGCCTCGGTTGGTGCGACTCGCGCCGTATACGCAGTGGAGGATGCGTTCGCGCGATTGCCAATCCACTGGATGTGGTGGCCTGCGATGGGCGGCATTGTTGTCGGCATCGTTGGCTACGTGCTGCCCGAGACTATGGGCGTCGGCTACGATAACATCGTGCGAATTTTCACGGGAACGCTCGCCGAGAAGACGCTCATCATGCTCTGTATGCTCAAGTTTGTATCTTGGGCGGTAGCGCTCGGAAGCGGCACGTCGGCGGGAACCCTGGCGCCGCTCTTTGTTATGGGTGGTGCGCTCGGCGCAGCCCTCGGCGGCGGAACGAATCTGTTGTTTCCGCAGTTTGGGATCGACTTGCGTATTGCCGGGATAGTGGGAATGGCGGCCATGTTCGCGGGAGCCTCTCGAGCTCTGCTCACGTCGATAGTTTTTGCCTTCGAGACTACCTTACAGCCGCTTGGCCTTTTGCCTTTGCTGAGTGGCTCATCGGCGGCCTATATGGTTTCAAGTTTGCTGATGAGGAACACTCTCATGACGGAGAAGGTCGTTCGTCGGGGCGTCTTTGTGCCATCCGAGTACGCTGCCGACTTACTTGCACAGCTGTTGGTTCGCGACGTCGCCAGCCGTGAAGTGGTTTCCCTTCCGGAGCATCTGACTTTGGCGGAAGTCCGTTCCCGGATCGCGGAAGGCCGGCCTGGTAGCAATTTTCAGGGGTTCCCGGTATTGAACGACCGCGGACTGCTGATTGGTGTAGTAACCCGTCGGGACTTACTCGACCCGGCACGTATGAAAACGGAATTAGTCGGTGAGCTCACAATCAAGAATCATGCTGTCGTTTTCGAAGATAATACTCTCAGCGAGGCTAACGAACTGATGGTTCGCGAAGGAGTGGGGCGCTTGCCGGTCGTGGACCATGATAACCAACGCAAGGTCGTCGGAATCATCTCACGCCGGGATATCATGTCGGCGAGCCATCGGCGAATGGAGCAAGAGTACGAACGTCAGCGGGGTATCCGCTGGTGGTAGCTACTCGTCTTCGCGCCGCGAGGCATTCAAAGGCAGGTCGTCTGAAACTCGCGAGCCCATCTATTATAGGCTTGAGGAGTCGCTGGGGAAGAGTTGCGATGCGATGTTGCCTTGGCTAGGCGAGTTAATCCCTCGAGATGCCTCAAATCTTCGACTGTGGCGGACGAGGCAATCTGATGCGACTGCTCTCCCCGGTCCAGTCAGTGTACTGGACACTGGGATATATCTCCTCGACGAGGAATTTGAGTCGGCTTGTGTCGAACTCGTAATACGCGATACGGCTGTGGATACCGCCGATGTCCCCAACCAAAATGATCATTTCGGCGCTCCTGAAGAGTAATTCCCATCTGCGCGGCGAGAACCAGCGTGTCGCTAATCAGGTCGGTTCCGCTGGGTCGGAACACGCCTTGTATATCAGGTTGCACGGTTAGCCATGGAGCTACCTTGTATACATATAGTTAGCCTCGATGATTGCTTCATGAGTCATGGTCTGCCCCCACCGTAGGCGCGTTTATGAGTAGAGTCCGGGGTTGATGTTTTGCCCAGGTGGGGGCTGTGGAGCAAGGGGGCGGACCGCGGAGCCCTGAGCTTGCTCAGGCGGAAGACGGCATTTGACTGCAGGGTCTGCACAGAACCTCGTTCGGTTGGTGGAACGGATCACCGGTCCCACCGACCTCACGATTGTCCGTGAACGCCTTGAACCGAGTATTGCGTTCGACGTTATGAAGACGTAAAAGCGCGATTTGTACTCCGAAGAACAAATCGTGCCGATCGCGGAAATCAGCCGAACTCGGTATTTGCTAACATGGGTCGCGAAGCGTTCTCGCTATTCGTACCGAACTCTTGCGTTCAAGGGTGTCGAGAACTCTATTCGGCTTACGATCCACAACTGATGCTCCGATAGCTCTCGAATCCGCATGAGTAAATAGAGTGTCAGCAAGAATCGCAAGCAATGATTTTGGGCGCGCGCGGGACGAGTCCTGTTTCTGGCTACGTTAAATGAGCATGGCCGGCGTCCAGATCACCCCAACCGTCGGCTGTCTGCGCGAAGGAAAGGAGATGACGTGCGTACATCAACGAGTTCTGCACCCGACGGGCCCGGAATTCCGGCGCGCTGGACTTCTAGCGCCAAGGTCGGCGTCGGCACGGCCCTCAGCAACACGAGCCACGTCTGGTTCACTCTGAGCCACGGAATCTTCAACGAGATTTACTACCCTTGCATCGACCAAGCCTGCGTCCGCGACATGGGGTTGGTAGTCACGGCCGGAGAGGATTTCTTCTCTGAGGAGAAACGCGATGACGGACACAAAGTGGAATGGCTGGCCGAAGGCGTGCCGGCATTCCGCTTGGTCAACACCAGCCGTGAGGGCCGCTACCGCATCGAAAAGCAAATCGTGACCGATCCACATCGGGACACGGTCTTACAGCAGGTCCGGCTTATCGCGCAGCAAGGCGCACTTTCCGATTATCACCTTAATATCTTGCTCGCGCCGCACCTGGGAAACCACGGCGGCGGAAATACCGGTTGGGTGGGCGAATTTGAGGGAACGCCGCTGCTGTTTGCGCAGCGCAAGGACCGCGCATTGGCGCTGGCCTGTTCTGTTCCATGGATCAAGCGGTCGGTTGGCTACGTGGGTTCATCGGACGGCTGGCGGGACCTGAAAGCGCACAACCAGCTGACCTGGGAATACACGCGGGCGGAAAACGGCAATGTGGCTCTGGCGGCCGAGATTGATCTTTCAAAATCGGAGGGAAACTTCGCCTTAGCCCTTGGTTTTGGAAAAGATCCGAACGAAGCAGCAAAAAATGCCATCGCCAGCCTGCGCGACGGTTTTGATAGGGCAAAGCAAGACTATATTGCGGGCTGGCAGGATTGGCTGGAGACGCACGCATCGCTGAAGAAGGGTGAAGGCACTGCAGGCGATCTTGCCCGAAAGAGTCTTGCCGTCCTGCGCATTCATGAATCCAAGTATGCGCCAGGTGCACTGATTGCCAGCCTCGCTATTCCGTGGGGATTTAGCAAAGGCGACGATGATCAGGGTGGTTACCATCTCGTCTGGTCGCGCGACATGGTGGAGGCGGCGGGCGGTTTGCTCGCGGCCGGGGCGCACGAGGACGTCACCCGGATGCTCTCATTTTTGCAGAAAACCCAGCAGTCGGATGGTCACTGGTCACAAAATATGTGGTTGGATGGTTCGCCCTATTGGAACGGAATCCAAATGGACGAGACCGCTTTGCCCATTCTCCTAGTGGACCTGGCCTATCGCGAGAAGGCATTGGCCGAGGCCGATGTTGCTCGGCTTTGGGCGATGGTTCGGAAAGCTGCCGGATATTTAGTCCGCAATGGTCCGGTGAGCCCGCAGGACCGCTGGGAGGAAGATCCCGGCTATTCGCCGTTCACAGTCGGGGCAGAAATCGCCGCGCTCCTGGCGGCGGCGGATATGGCCGACTTGAATCACGAGGCCTCCGTTGCAACCTATCTTCGCGAAATCGCCGATGTCTGGAACACCTCCATCGAACGCTGGATCTATGCCTCCGGCACGGACTGGTGCCGGAAGTTCCACGTTGAGGGCTATTACGTCCGGATAGCTTCGACGGAGACGGGGACAGGCGGGTCAAGTTTCCAAAAGAGTGTTCACGTCAAGAACGTTGCGGCCTCTGAGGATACCCGCTTTGCCAGTCATCTGGTCAGTCCCGATGCTCTTGCCCTGGTGCGTTTCGGCCTGCGCGCCGCGGACGACCCGCGCATTCGGGACACCGCAAAAGTCATTGACGCACTGCTCAAGGTGGAGACACCGTTCGGCTGCACCTGGCATCGCTACAACGACGATGGCTATGGCGAGCATGAAGATGGTGCGCCTTTTGACGGAACGGGGATTGGTCGCGGGTGGCCGCTGCTCACCGGCGAGCGGGCACACTTCGAACTGGCGGCAGGCCGAATCGAAAATGCCGAACGACTACTGACCGCGATGGAATCCTTCGCCAACGAAGGCGGCCTAATCTCAGAGCAAGTCTGGGACTCTCCCGACATACCAGAACGCGGGCTGCATTTCGGCCGGCCTTCCGGTTCAGCCATGCCGCTTGTGTGGGCGCATGCGGAGTATCTCAAGCTGCGACGCTCACTGCGGGACGGCCAGCTTTTCGACCGGCCGCCACAAACCGTACAACGCTATCTTGCCGAGAAAACCATATCCCCGCGGATGGTGTGGCGGTTTAACCACAAGATTCGCTCGATGCCTGTCGGGAAAATACTGCGCATCGAGACGATGGCGCCTACCGTCATCCATTGGAGTTCCGATGATTGGAACACCGTCCAAGAGGCAACGACGCACGATGTGGGGTTGGGGATTCACATCGCCGATCTAACGACCGAAACGCTTTCCGAAGGCCAGCAGGTCAAATTCACTTTCTACTGGCCGGACGCTGATCATTGGGAAGGCAAGGACTTTATCGTCCCTGTCGTCTCTTTGCGATCCGATATACCTGCGTCTGCTAACTGGACTGCGACTGATGAGGAATAAGGACAAAGCGGATGGTAAGCGCTTTGTCTATTTCGCACCGCGACGGCGTTCGTATCCCACTGGCCCACTGGGTAGCACGGGAATCCTCCGTTCACGATGATCGCATCGACAGAAAAAAGACGATGAAAAAAGCGGCTGCAATCACCTGCGTGTTCCTGGATGTCGGCGGTGTCCTGCTCACCGACGGATGGGATCATCATGCGCGCAAACGAGCGGCGACGACCTTCAAGTTGGAATTAGCCGAGATTGAAGATCGGCATCAACTGAACTTTGCCACCTACGAGGAGGGAAAGCTCACTCTTGAAGAATATCTAGGTCGGGTGGTTTTCTACCAAAAGCGATCCTTCACCCGGGCTCAGTTTCAGCGCTTCATGTTCGCGCAATCGAAGCCTTATCCCGAGATGATCAAGCTGTTCGCTCAGCTCAAGGCCCGATACGGGCTCAAGATCGCAGTCGTCAGCAACGAAGCACGCGAACTGAACGCCTATAGGATTCGGAAGTTCAAGCTGGACAGCTTTGTGGACTCTTTTATTTCCTCCTGCTTCGTCCACATCCGCAAGCCCGACGAGGACATCTTCCGGCTTGCGCTGGACATCGCCCAAGCGCCAGCCCGGCAGGTGGTCTATATCGAAAACACCCCGATGTTCGTCCAGATCGCGGAAGGTTTGGGGATTCGAAGCATTCTTCACACGGATTACAGGTCCACGTGCGTGAAACTGGCTTCGTTCGGATTGCATACTGACGAAGGAGTCATCCATGAAACTCGGCTAGCTCACACATTCTGACGATCAATGGCGGCTCGTCGAGCATTAGATTCGCACTGTTTGAAGCCGGCGAAGACCCTACGCCGCTCGTTGGACGGGAGAATTGAACGGATTGGCCCGCCGGGCGCCACGTTTTCACTAAACGGTTCTGAGAAATTTTCCCGTGCGTTGGCCGTGCCGAACCAAACGGTAACAGTGAATTGCCTTGATGGATTGGCTCTAGGAAAGCAGCAGAGATGATGCATTTACCGCAGTTGGGCATCGCGTTGTGAATAGTGGTCCAGAGTATAGCCAACCGCAGCGAAACTGATCTCCAGACCAGTCAAAAAAGGTTAGATGAATGCTTGCGCCGTCCCGTCCGAGAGCCGATGCCAAGTCAAATCGCGCAATCCATTTAGGTAGTGGCGCGTTGCTGTCACTACGCCGCCCAACGGCCGTCAGGAAGCCGAAATGTGTATCCGCGCCAAGTCGACCTTGGAACCACGACGCAGCACTATCATCGAGAGCACCGCGACCGCCATTGCGGTCAGAAGCAGCACCACAGCGAACCAGATATAGGTTTCGATCTCCGTACCAAACACCGCGGCCAACGCGAGAAACGCGCTGACCCAGTAAAAGCTGAGGTCGAAATGGACGCCCGCGAGAAAACAGGTGACCGCGAGCAGCAGAATGATCGTCAAAGCGACCGCATCGGTCGACATCTGGCCCCGTGCATGCTGCAAAAACAAGATCTTCACTCCGACTATCGGCCCGATCCAATGAAGCGTCTGGCGCATGAGAATTCGCCACAATGCTAGCTCATACGCCCGCCCAGCCAACACTTCATGCGCGAGGCAGGCTACGCCGAAGATGGGAAACATCGTACACCAGTAGAAGCGGGCCTTTTCGGTAGAATAATTCGACAGAAAAAGTCCGATCATTACCAGTATGCCGAGCACCCCGACCACCATCAGGCGGTGCAGGAACATCAATTCTACCTGGCTCACCCAGGTCTCGGCCCGTTCCAGCGGCGACGGATGCGATGAGCCCTGAGCATCAGGCGGAACTTCCGTATTTGACCTTTCTGCGAAATGCTGCGCTTCGGATTGGTTAAGATTCACGGCCAACTCGATCCTTGCGAATGTGCTGAGCTTCGAAAAGTGACTAGTGACTTCGATTAGTTCAACAGCTATCCATATTCAGCAACTCCGCACCTGTTCGGATCTCAACCGCTGCGCGAGTACGATCGCTTCACGCACAATACCGCCTCGCGCGGCCTCACACTGAATCTCGCGCGTTTACAAATTATCGCTTTTACCGTCCGTTGTTTTGTGACGAGCCTGAATCGACGCGCGAGCCATGCCTTTAACCTGTAAACAGGCTAGGCTGAGCGTGGTTGCAACGCCATTAAGACAGAAGTGCGTTTGGTTATCTTCGGTACACAGACTGCCGATCAGGGGATGCGCAGAACACCCAAGCTGTTAAAATCTCATCGCGAGGGCCGGGCCAGTAACACACGCATCTTTAGAGCACGGTTCTGAACGCATCAGGGTGTGGGTCCAGGAAATGATATTCGTTTAACTGACTTCTTCCGCCACCTCTCAGATCCGCAGACGGTCAAAGAACTACCTACGATGCTAGTTAAAGTCAAAACTCTAAAATGTTACAAAGTGCAGGGTCTTGAGGTAAACGTGAGGACGGCAAAGAATTTTACTGCGGTGACGACCACTGGATGATCCGCTATCTCGTCGCCGACACCGGCTTTCGCAACCAAAGGAAGCATCAGAAATGAATACACAGGTGCTTATCGACACAGCGAGGACGCTGGTCGCCAGCGACAAGGGCCTGCTGGCGATGGATGAAAGCAATCCAACCTGCAACAAACGATTTGCCAGGGTAGGCATTCCACAAACCGAAGAATCCCGGCGAGCCTATCGGGAAATGATAGTAACCACGCCAGGTCTCGGTGAGTGCATCAGCGGCGCGATTCTCTACGACGAGACGATCCACCAGCGGAAGAAAGATGGCACTCCCTTCCTTAAAGTGATCACGGATGCGGGGATCATTCCCGGCATCAAAGTTGACACCGGCGCAAAGCGCTTGGCAGGTCATATCGGAGAGAAAGTGACCGAAGGGTTGGACGGATTGCGCGAGCGCCTAGCTGAATACTCTCGAATGGGCGCCCGCTTTGCCAAGTGGCGCGCGGTGATTGCCATTGGTGATGGCATCCCCAGCCGGGGTTGCATAGAGGCCAACGCACAGGCGTTAGCGCGGTATGCAGCCCTGTGCCAGGAAGCCGGACTGGTCCCTGCCGTCGAGCCGGAAGTGCTCATGGCCGGTGAACATACTTTGGAGCGATGCTGCGAGGTGACGGAAGAAGTCCTGCGAACGGTTTTCAACCAACTGAATGGTCAACGCGTAATGCTGGAGGGTATGATCCTCAAACCCAATATGGTGCTTCCGGGATTGGGCTGCCCTTCGCAAGAAGCGGTGGACGAGGTGGCCGAGGCCACGGTGAGATGCCTCTTGCGAGCCGTCCCAGCCGCTGTTCCGGGGATTGCGTTCTTATCGGGCGGCCAATCCGGAGAACTGGCGTCGGCGCGTTTGAATGCCATGAATGTGCAATTCAAGTCGCGACTTCCCTGGGCGTTGGCATTTTCGTTTGCCCGCGCCATCCAGCAACCAGCTTTAGAGATTTGGCAAGGCAGGGAGGCCCGGGTGATTGCGGCACAGCAAGCTCTGTACCATCGAGCCAGTTGCGACCGGGCTGCGCGCCGTGGCGAATACAGCGCGGCAAGGGATAAAGATATGGGCACGACGGCAAGTATTTCCCAAGTCACGAGACCTGCGGCATAGCAGAAATAGCCCCGATCCCTGCGTTTTCGATGAGGCCTGAGCAAAACCGATGACCGGCAAACCCAAGCGGAATCTGGTCTCCTATCTGGGATTCGCCGCGTGGATTGCCTATGGCCTTTTGGGCGCGCTGGAGTACTGGAGAGCGGCAGCCTGCTCAGGGTTGGTGATCATGCTGGCGATCGTCGCGTACGAGATTCTTACGCGGAGGATCAAGATAATCGATTGCACTTCGCTGGGATTCTCCCTACTCGCGATTGTCGAGCTCGCCACCGTTGGTGAAGGGTCTTTCATTCACTACCAGACCATCTGCGGATGGGGTTTATTCGCGGTAGCCGCGTGGGTAACGATGATTTTCGGTGTTCCATTCAGGCTTCAGTATGCTCAGAGAGAGTACCGCGCGACCTGTGGAACAAGCCTTCGTTTCGCCGGGTGCATTTCCGCCTCAGTGTCGCATGGGCAATCATCTTCACACTCGATACCATTTTGGCAGCTATCGCACTTGGGATTGGCCACCGATTGCTGCTGGCCATGATCGTACCGGGCGCGAGTATGGTTCTGGGCTACCTATTGACCGTGCTCTATCCGGTATACGACCGCCGCGATTCCGCCACGCAAATGAGAAAGAGGTCACTTCCTGGCGGTGACTCTCATTCTGACGGTCGTGCTGATGGTCATGATTATGCTCGGCGGCGCGAACTGAACGTCTGATTTTCGATACGACCGCGTGGATGCGCTTTCCTCTGAAAGCTATTTTAATTCCGTCAGTCTCAACGACAGAGACTGGTTTGTTGGGGAGCCTCCATTTTGCGCTCAAAGTATCGAATTGAGAGTTGGTTGCGACCGGGTGGTGTACTGATCTTCAATTTAACTCGCGCGCGCCCGAATGATGGGTAAGAACGATTCAGCTTTGAGCGACGCTCCACCGACCAGAGCACCGTCAATGTCGGGCTTCGAGATTAGGGAGTCAACATTGTCGTCGTTGACGCTGCCGCCGTACAAAATCCTGAGGCTTTGCGCGTCATCGCGGCCGAAACGTTGGCCGAAGGCGGCGCGGACGGCGCCGTGAATCGATTCGGCCTGTTCCGGCGTGGCCGTGCGGCCTGTTCCAATCGCCCATAACGGCTCGTAAGCCATCACTACCTCTCTCGCCTGCTGGGCCGTCAATCCTCCAAGTGCGGCTTCCATCTGACTCAGGACGATTTCCAACGAGCGGCCGACGTCGTGCTCCTGCTTGGTTTCGCCGATGCACAGGATCGGAACGAGCCCATGTAACAGCGCGGCGCGCACCTTCTTGCCGATCAAGTCGTCGTTTTCGCCGAAGATATGCCTGCGCTCGGAGTGCCCTACGATTACGTGCGTCACACCGAACGCCTTAAGCATCAACGGAGAAATCTCACCGGTGAACGCGCCCTTCTCTTCGTAGTACATATTCTGCGCGCCAAGCTTGATCGGCGAACCCTTGAGCGCTTCAGCCACCGCGGGAATGAGGATCGCCGGCGGCGCGACCATCACCTCGCGGTCACGCAGCAACGAATTTGCGTCGCGTTCGATATCGTCGCGGAGTGCCGTAATGAGGGCCCATGCCTCCGACGGCCCCAGGTGCATCTTCCAGTTAGCCGCGAGGAGCTTTTGTCGCTTCGGCGGGTGAACCTTCTTCCTTGGATGCTCTGAAACTTCCATATTTGGAACCAACCCTGTTTGGTAGTAAAAATGATCTCAGTGAACCCACGGCTCATCGAAGCTATGGTCCGACACTTTTAAGCATCGGCCCGATAATTCTTCTTAAGTCGCAGTTTCTGTTTAGATCCAGCGTTCTCGCAGCGCCGAATTCTTAACCGGTTGGTTTACTGCGCGGCGGTTGAATCCTGGGCCGAAGACCTTAATCCGGTTCATACGGCTACTTAGCCGAAAGCCCGGAGCGTTCTTCGCTTTCGGTTCCGTGCAATGTCAAGCCTCTCGGGTGCGTGGTTTGTATTATGTCCTTGGCCTTCGCCACTTCAGCGGCCGTGCCATGAGCCAGAACAAGGAACTTGTCAGCCTTGAGGGCTGTCTCGTACTTAAAAATACTATCTTTAGGAATACCAATGCTGACCAATCCCGCACCGACGGCGGTCAACCCGCCAATCACCACGGCGCCTTCGAGAGCACCAATCCAGGCAACTAGAGGACCAGCTACCAACACGGGCCCGATCTCCGTAATGGCGAAGAAGGCGGCTCCGAATAAGAGCCTCCAAAAGGCTCCAAGCTTGCCCAGTACTTGATACGGTCGCCGGTATTGTAGTATCCGGTGACATCCGCTTCGGTGTGGTAGTCCTTGCCGACTATTGACAGTTTCTTCATGTCAATCCCGGATCTCTGGTGAATTGAGTATGTGAGCAACTCCATAAGAGCCTAGCCGGGATCTGTAATCTGGAGAACAAATAGGACCGATGGGCCGGGTAAGCTTAAGACCGAATCTGCTAAGACAAAGGTTTGAGGGGCCTGGTATCTGGACCGGGCATTTCTGTTCAAGGTGTGGGAAATCAGTTCAGCACATCATCCACAAGTGAGGCGCCGATAGCTGTCGAACCCGGACGTGTGACTCAAGTGTCAACGAGTGTTCCGACTAAAGGCTGTGGCCGCACAGGGCGTATGCTTTTGCGGGCTGCGGGGCACACCACCCAGAGCCCGGACAGCCTCTCTAGTTCACCTCGCGGTCGAGAGTCACTGAACATCTGGCCCAGTAATTGACGTCGGTTGAGCGTCGAGCCGATTCCGCAACCAGAATACGCCGACGATGGTCTTGGCGTCGGCAATTGTTCCAATTTGAATCTGCCGCAAGACCTCGTCCAGGCTAAGTTCGATAACCTTTGTGTCCTCTCCCGCGCTTTTCAAGCCGCCGCCTGATTCAACCTTCTGACTGTTGTCGACTTCCACATAATAAAGGAAGACTCGCTCGGACGAGCCCCCCGGCGAAAGGTAGAAGGTGGCGATGCGTTCGAGTCGCAATGCGCGATACCCGGTCTCTTCCAGGAGTTCGCGACGCATTGCGGTTTCGGAGGTCTCGTTCGAATCTGTCATTCCGGCAACAATCTCGCTTGTCCAGCCCGGACCCTTCGCATAGGTAGGAAACCTGAACTGACTCACCAGGACGATTCGTTTCGTAGAGGTATTGAAGGTCAACGCTGCTACCGAATCTCCACGGTCGAACTTGAGCCGCCTAAGCGTGGGTGTCATCTTTCCGTCGAACTTTTCGTATTGGAGAAGAGCTTCTTCTATCTTGAAAAGGTCGTCAAAAATGCGTGTTTGTCGTTCTATCAGAACTTTCATGATCCTTATCTCTCTGTTTTCTGGATTTGCCATTACAAAGCCGCCATATAACGCGTCGAATAGCCACGAGAATTTCGACTTCCTGCCACGATACGATCGCGCGGGTTTACTTAAGGTCGTGTCCTGTTCCGCTTACAGGATCGTTTACGACGAGTTCGCGAACGCCCTGAACCGAGTATGCGTGCAACTCCATCAATATCAAAAGCGCGGGTATGTAAGCTTTTGTAATCCGAAGAACAAATAGTCGCCGATGACGGCATCAGCCGAATACCGAATCTGCTATGGTAGATGTTCGAATCGTTTTACACCGGAATCGAGCATTTCCAGCTCAAGGTGTTAGGAAGCTCAATCGGCTTACATTCCGCTCTAGAATTCGCGGGACTTAACAAGTGTCAGTCAGGATTAGGATAAACGGCTCTGACTGCACAGGCCACATGTTTTTGCCAGCCGCGACTGCCGCGGGCAAAGGAGACCCCTGATGGCCGCGTCTCATTCGGATGCGCTTGTGCTTTTCGGTGTGACGGGCGATCTCGCCCACAAGATGACTTTTCCCGCTCTCTATGCGATGGCGAAGCGGGGCACCCTCAAGGTCCCGGTAATCGGCGTCGCCTTCCCGAAGTGGAGTTTGGCGCGTCTGCGCAAGCGCGTGACGGACAGCATAAAACGGTCGGGCGGGATCGATAATCAACGCGCCTTCCGCCACCTGCTCTCCCAGCTCGAGTACGTCAGTGGGGATTATAATGACCGGGACACGTTCACCGCGATAAAGAAGGCGCTGGGCGACGCTCGGCGCCCGGCGCACTACCTCGCCATCCCGCCTGCGCTGTTCGAGACGGTGATCAAAGGGCTCGGTGCCGCGAGCTTGGCCGAGCATGCACGCGTCATTGTCGAAAAGCCGTTCGGACGGGACTTAAAATCCGCGCGGGATCTCAACCGCGCCGCGCAGGCAGTGTTTCCGCAAGACTCGATCTTCCGCATCGATCACTTCCTCGGGAAGGAAGCGATCATGAATATCCTCTATTTCCGCTTCGCCAATTCGTTCCTGGAGCCGATCTGGAACCGCAACTACGTTGCCAGCGTACAGGTAACCCTATCCGAGGATTTCGGCGTGCAGGACCGTGGCGCGTTTTACGAAACCGCCGGCTGTCTGCGCGACGTGATCCAGAACCACCTCTTCCAGATCGTCGCGCTGCTTGCCATGGAGCCGCCGGCCGATCGGGACTTTGGAGCGGTGCACACCGAGAAAGCCAAGGTCTTTGAAGCGATGCGCCCGCTGAAGCCTCGGCGACCTGGCGCGCGGCCAATACGCCGGCTATCGCAAGGAGCCAGGCGTGGCGAAGAATTCCGACGTCGAGACTTTCTGCGCCTTGCGCCTTTTCATCGACTCGTGGCGCTGGGAGGGGGTGCCGTGGTACCTGCGCTCCGGCAAATATCTGGCCGAAACCGCGACCGAGGTGGTGGTGGAGCTCAAGCCGCCGCCGCAGAAGCTTTTCGCCGACTCAGCGCCGGCGACTGGCCGGGCCAACTATCTGCGCTTCCGGCTTTCCCCCGGATCGGCTATCGCCCTTGCCGCTCGCGTCAAGCTGGCTGGGAAGGAGTTCATCGGCGACCAGCGCGAGCTCTACCTGTTCGAACAACAGCCGGGAGAGGAAGCGCCTTACGAGCGGCTTTTGACCGACGCCATGGCCGGTGACGGAGCGCTCTTCACCCGTGAGGACGCGGTTGAAGCCGCGTGGGCAGTGGTCGACCCAGTGCTTAAGAACCACCGCCGGGTTCGCCCTTATAAGCGCGGTGGTTGGGGGCCGAAAGAGGCCGAGGCGATCATCGCTTCAGACGGCTGCTGGCGCAACCCGGACCTCACGGAGGGAGCCGAATGATGGGCCTGCGCGGCCATGTTTCTGCGCGCCCGATCGCGGCCGGCGCAGGAAGCGCGAAGATTGACGGAGAGATGTCCATGGCGCTTCTTGTCGGTTTCATCACCGCGTATCCCATGAATTTGTGGCTGATCTCCCGACACATGAAGCATGGCATGATGACAGTGCGATCACCGGACGAGTCCGCAGGCGGCGGAGCACATAAGAGTAGCAATATGGATGACGCTCACTCGTCCGGCGAGCCCTCTGGCGTCGCGCAACGAAAGACCACGCCCTCAATGAACGATGATGCTAAATCGGTATCAAACAGCGTCCTCGTTTGTATGACAATCCTGTCGTTTTACTATTGGGCTTGGGGTTATCTATCGCTATTGGTTTGCAGGCTATTGCGTATTAACGGGTTAAGACAAAAGGACGTGAAGACAATAAATCCATGAAACCAGCTAGCCCAACCATTCTGACGATCAATGGCGGCTCGTCGAGCATTAAATTTGCACTGTTTGAAGCCGGCAAGACGCTATGCCGCTCGTTGGACGGGAGTATCGACCGGATTGGCCTGCCGAACGCGACGTTTGCAGTCAAAGGTTCGGAGAAATTTTCCCGGCCTTTGGCCGTGCCAAATCACACGGTAGCGGTGAACGTGTTGATGGATTGGCTGGAGAAACGCAGCGACCCGGATGCATTGACCGCGGTGGGACATCGCGTGGTGCATGGCGGGCCGAAGTATTTCGAGCCGCGGCGAATCACTCCGGAAATGGTCGATAATCTGCGCCAGCTCAGTCCATTTGATCCTGAGCATATGCCAGAGGAAATTCTGTTGACTGAGGCGTTTCATCGCCGATTTCCTGACCTGCCCCAAGTCGCGTGCTTCGACACGGCTTTTCACCATGACCTGCCGCGCGTGGCCCGGTTACTGCCGATCCCGCGCCGCTACGAAGCGCAAGGGGTGCGGCGGTACGGGTTTCACGGATTATCGTATGCGTTTCTGATGGAAGAGCTGGCCCGCCTGGCCGGATCGGAAGCGGCACAAAGCCGGGTCATCCTCGCACACCTCGGCAACGGCGCGAGCCTGGCGGCAGTGCGTCACGGCAAATCGATAGACACAAGCATGAGTTTCACTCCCACGGCCGGCGTGCCGATGAGCACCCGCTCAGGCGATCTCGATCCCGGGCTGGTTTGGTATCTAGCGCGCACTGAAAAGATGAACTCGAAGCAATTCAATGAGATGGTCAATTTCCAGTCCGGGCTGCTCGGCGTGTCGGAGACCAGTTCCGATATGCATGACCTGCTCGAACATGAAGCGCAGGACGCGCGGGCGGCTGAAGCGGTCGCGCTGTTTTGCTACCAGGTCAAGAAGTGGATCGGAGCATTCGCGGCGGCGCTAGGCGGACTGGACACGCTGGTGTTCGCTGGTGGCATCGGAGAGAAGGCGCCGGCGGTCCGCGCCCGCATTTGCGAGGGCCTGCGATTCCTTGGAATCGAACTCGAAAAGAAGCGCAACGCGGCGAATGAAGGCGTGATTTCCACGGCTACCGGCTCGGTCGCTGTACGCGTCATTCATACGGACGAAGAACTTATGATCGCCAGGACGGTTTGCGACGTGCTCGGCCTTGGCTAAAACAAACCGTCGCTGAGCTGGAAAGCGATGTGGCTGCGCGCCGTTCGCGCGCACTGTAATTTCCCCCCGGTTGTGGCGGACGCAGCGCCCGTCGAGGGCTTGTTCACTAAAGTCCTACGGACTGCTCTTCGTCTTCGTTGACACTTCGTGTTCCCGCCGCTCAACCTCCGGCTTAAGTGCGCCACAGATACAGTAGTTTCGATGCACCGAATTGTTCCCTTGGCGACGCTCATGCCCGACGAGGAATTCCAATATCTTCGATAGTGCTTGTTTCATAAGGCGTTCACGTATTTTGACCGGCCGAATCGCTTTGTAACCGATCACAGCTCATATTCGCGCCGAAATTCCTTCAAGCCATGGTTACCCACTGGCAATAGTCTATGCCGAGTGTGCATGGGATGGCCATCAAATCGTAAGTCCTTTCTGTTCTCAAAAGAACGTCAATTGCCGATCGGGGGATGCATCGGATACGCAGACTGTTAAAATAACTACGCGACGTATTCGGTGGCAGTACTAACTACTCACCAGCATTCTGAGTTACCAGGACCAGGACTCGCCGGAATAGAAGCCGCTCGAATCCAGAAACGCAACAACCGGCGAGGCAGACTCATGATCGTTTAGACGGTCTGCCGCGTTCCTGGTCTCGGCTGAAAAGGAGAATTGGCCCATGAATACAGAAACCCTTCCTCCGGAACTGTTGCACAAAATCGACGCCTACTGGCGCGCCGCCAACTATATCTCGGTCGGCCAGATTTATCTCTACGAGAATCCGTTGCTGAAGGAACCACTGAAACTGTCGCACGTGAAGCCGCTGGTGGTCGGACATTGGGGCACGGTGCCGGGTCAGAACTTCATTTACGTGCACCTGAATCGGGTCATCAAGAAATATGACTTGAATATGTTCTACATCGCCGGCCCGGGACACGGTGGCGCGGCGCTGGTTGGAAACGTCTACCTCGAGGGCACCTGGAGTGAGATCTATCCGAACGTTACCCAGGACGAGGCTGGGATGAAAGCGCTGTTCAAGCAATTCTCGTTTCCCGGCGGGATCTCCAGTCACGTTGCGCCGACGACGCCGGGCTCGATCCACGAAGGTGGCGAGCTGGGGTACTCGCTCAGCCATGCTTTTGGGGCGGCGTTCGACAATCCCGATCTGATCGTCGCCTGCATCATCGGCGACGGTGAGGCGGAAACGGGTCCGCTGGCCACCTCATGGCAGTCCAACAAGTTTCTCGACCCAATTACCGACGGAGCCGTGCTGCCGATCCTGCACCTCAACGGCTACAAGATCAGCAACCCGACCGTGCTCGCCCGCATCGAGCACGAGGAGTTAGAGCAATTTCTGCGAGGCTGCGGCTGGACTCCCTACTTTGTAGAAGGTGATGAGCCGGAAAAGATGCATCAACTCATGGCCGCCACCATGGAAAAGGTCATCGAAGACATTCGGCAAATCCAAAGCAACGCACGCGACAAAAACGACACCACTCGGCGACGTTGGCCGATGATCGTTCTGAGGTCGCCCAAGGGCTGGACGGGACCGAAATTTGTCGACGGCTTACAAATCGAGGGCACCTTCCGATCGCACCAGGTGCCGCTGCTGGTCGACCCCGAGCATCCGGACCATGTCAAGCTGCTTGAAAGCTGGATGAAGAGCTACAAGGCCGAGGAGTTGTTCGATGAACATGGCCGTCTGATACCGGAATTGGCCGAGCTGGCGCCCGAGGGTGACCGGCGGATGGGCGCCAATCCGCACGCCAACGGCGGCATTCTGCTGCACGATCTGCGCATGCCGGATTTCCACGACCATGCGGTGCACGTGCCTTCGCCCGGCGCCGTTGATGGTCAGGATACGCTCGTGCTCGGCAGTTTTCTGCGCGATGTGGCCAAGCTGAATCAGGAGAAGCGTAATTTCCGCGTGTTTGGTCCCGATGAGACACTGTCGAATCTGTTGGGTGCGGTTTTTGAAGTCACCGACCGTCAGTGGGACGCCCGCGAAGTAAAGAATGACGAATTCCTCGCGCCCGCCGGACGCGTGGTGGACTCGATGCTCAGCGAGCACCAGTGCGAGGGTTGGCTGGAAGGATATCTGCTGACCGGGCGCCACGGGCTGTTCAATAGCTATGAGGCCTTCATTCGCATCGTCGACTCGATGTTCAGCCAGCACGCCAAGTGGCTCAAGGTGACGTTGGAACTGCCCTGGCGCAGGAAGATTTCGTCGCTCAACTATCTGCTGGCTTCCCACGTCTGGCAGCAGGATCACAATGGTTTCACGCACCAGGACCCAGGCTTCCTCGACCACGTGATCAACAAGAAGGCCGATATCGTGCGCGTCTATCTGCCGCCCGATGCCAACTGTCTGCTCTCGGTCTTTGATCACTGCCTGCGCAGCCGGGATTACGTCAACGTGGTGGTGGCAGGCAAACACGCCCTTCCGCAATGGCTGAACATGGACGCCGCAGTTGTGCATTGCACGGAGGGAATCGGCATCTGGCAATGGGCTAGCAACGACCAGGACGGCGAACCGGATGTGGTGATGGCCTGTTGCGGAGACACGCCCACGCTGGAGATCCTGGCTGCCGTTTCGATCCTGCGTGAACATTTGCCTGATCTGAAAATCCGAGTGATCAATGTCGTCGATCTGATGAAGCTGCAGTCCGCGAGCGAGCATCCGCACGGACTGAGCGAAACGGACTACGATTCGCTCTTCACCAAAGATAAGCACATCATCTTTGGCTTCCATGGATACCCATGGCTGGTCCATCGTCTTACCTATCGCAGGACCAACCGCAACCTGCACGTCCGGGGCTACAAGGAAGAGGGCACTATCACGACAGCCTTCGACATGAGGGTCCAGAACGACCTTGATCGATTTCACCTGGTGCAGGACGTGGTAGATCGCCTGCCGCATTTGGGCGCCAAGGGGGCGTACCTGAAGCAGATGGTGCGGGACAAGCTCATCGAGCACAAGCATTACATCGACAAGCACGGCCAGGACCTGCCGGAAATCCGAAACTGGAAGTGGAAGAATCTGAGCATTAGCGACGCTGGGCCGAGACCGCTCCAATTGGAACCCGGCGAGCACGCAGCAACTCATGGGTAAGACAAGGCACCGTCATCAGCAGCATCAAGGTCCAGATGGCGATGGTGTCAACTATGGCTTCCATCGCCCTTATTGGAAACATGCGCATCATGATTGGCGTTTGTGGGTCGCAGTGGTTCTGATGCTCGTGGCCGCGACTACCTATGTGATGACTGATGACTTGTCGTGGCGGCCGCGCCGACAACCGCAGCCTCCGATTTCAGGCGCCGTCACTAGATAAGCGCACTCTGCAGAACTTTTACTACCAAAGAATCGTCGCAAATGAATACGGGCTTATCGATACCGCGAGGGCGCTGGTCTCCGGCGACAAGGGTCTATCGGCACCGGTATTCCCACTCAGGGTTGTATCGCCGCCAACGCGCAAGCGCTGGTTCGTTCGCAGAGACCGAACAGTATCCAAAGGTCATCCGCGCGTGGTCGGATATTCGCCGACCTTGGAGACTCGCGACCAAGACCAATCGTCGCTGTAAGTGAAAAGTTCGGCTGGAGTTAGAAGATGGCTACTGACAAGAGTTCCGCAGAAGATTCGAAGACCTTAGACGATTCAAAAGACTCCGCGCAAAACGGGTCCAAAGAACAAGTCGCCAAACCCAATGGGTCAAAACCCAATCTAGAGGAGATTAGCAAGCGCGCCTACGAAATATTCAAGGAGCGCCAGGGCGGAAGTGCGCTAGGCGACTGGCAAAAAGCAGAGGCCTCAGTTTCCGCAGATGCAGCCAAGGTTGACAAGCCCAAGGTCGACACCTCCAACGCGGCTGCGCCTAAGGCAAATGGGGCCAAGTCCGAAGCGGCGAAGGCCGACGCGGCTCAACCCGATGCAGCCAAGTCTGACGCACCCGAGGCCGAAGCGGCAGGCACGGGATGGTTTGCTCGAAGACGCGCCCGCAAGGATGCGGCCAAGGCTGCTGCAAGCAAGGCTGCTCCGGCCAAGGCCGGTGACAAGCCACCGGCGTCCAAGGCCGACGCCTCCAAGGCTGACGGGGCCAAGGCGGGTGCGTCCAAAAGTGTGAAGGTACCGACTGATACCGGGACGATCGAGGAGGCGGTCACCAAGTTCAAGTCGAGTATCAAGGATGGGCTGACCCAGGAGGAGGCGGCGGCCCGGCTGAAGAAGGACGGACCGAACGCCATCAAGGAAGTGCACGTCAACCCGCTGGTGCGGTTCCTAAAGTTCCTGTGGGGACCTATCGCGTGGATGATCGAAATTGCCGCGATACTCTCCGCGGTGGTCCGGCATTGGGAAGACTTCATCATGATCTCCTTCATGCTGGCGCTGAATGCGATCGTCGGCTTCTGGGAGGAATTCAAGGCCGACAACGAAATCGAGGCGCTGAAAAAGCATCTGGCACTGAATTGCCGAGTCCTGCGCGACAGCAAGTGGAGCGACGTTCCGGCCAAAACCCTGGTGACCGGCGATATTGTCATGATCAAACTCGGCAATGTCGTTCCCGCCGATATGAAGCTGGTCGATGGCGAATACCTCAGCATCGATCAGTCGGCGCTGACGGGCGAGTCGCTGCCCGTTGAAAAGAAGAAAAACGACGTCGCGTATTCGGGATCAATCGTGAAAATGGGCCAAATGAATGGGCTCGTTACCGCCACCGGCATGAACACGCTCTTCGGCCGCGCCGCACAACTGACGGAGAGCGTTAAGACCGTTTCCCATTTTCAGAAGGCAGTCCTCAAGATCGGCAATTTCCTGATTCTGACAACCCTCGGATTGGTCGCAGTGATCCTTGTCATCTCGCTATATCGCAGCAACCCGTTCGTTCAAACCGTGCTCTTTTGCCTGATTCTGACGGTCGCTGCTATACCGGTCGCGCTGCCGGCCGTTCTGTCCGTCACGATGGCCGTCGGCGCGTCCGTGCTCGCTAGAATGAAGGCTATCGTCTCCCGCCTGGCTTCGATCGAAGAGATGGCCGGCATGGATATTCTGTGCTCGGACAAGACCGGCACGCTCACTAAGGACGAGCTCAAGTTGGGCAGCCCTGTTGTTTTCAAGGCTAGCGACGAGCAGGGCCTGGTCCTGGCCGCCTCTTTGGCCTCGCCAGCGAACGGCCGGGATGGGATCGACGATGCCGTCGTCAAAGGTCTCACCGATCCGTCGGCGCTGAAGGCCTATCAAATCACTCATTTCACCCCGTTCGATCCGGTCAGCAAGCGAACCGAGGCCGAGGTCAAACATGGCAACGCCACTTTCAAAGTCTCCAAGGGGGCGCCGCAAGTAATCCTGGATCTGGTCCATCTCGACGCGGACGCGCGCAAAAAAGCTGAAAAGCAGGTCAACGATCTGGCTAAAAAAGGCTTCCGCACGCTTGGCGTGGCACGTACCGATGCCCAGGGAAAGTGGGAATTACTTGGACTGCTGTCTCTGTCCGACACGCTCCGCGACGATTCCGCCTCGACTATCACGCAGGCGCGAAAAATGGGACTGCAGGTGCGCATGGTCACCGGTGACAACCTTGCGATCGCTCAGGAGGTATCGCGCGAACTAAAACTCGGCCCGAACATCGCAGTCGCCAGCGAGCTTTTTCCTGACGGCAAGGCTGACGATGCTGACAAGATAGACAAGGCCGACGGTTACGCAGAGGTTTTTCCCGAGCATAAGTTCAAAATCGTCAAGGCCCTTCAGGCTGGTGGCCATATCGTCGGAATGACCGGCGACGGCGTCAACGACGCTCCGGCGCTCAAGAAAGCTGATTGCGGAATCGCGGTCAGCGGCGCGACCGACGCCGCTCGCGCGGCCGCAGACCTGGTGCTCACGGCGAAAGGCCTCTCGGTCATCACTGCTGCGATTTCAGAAGCGCGCAAGATCTTCGAGCGCATGAACAGCTACGCAATATACCGAATTTCCGAAACCATCCGCGTATTGCTCTTCATGACGCTAGCGATTCTTATCTTCAACTTTTTCCCGGTAACCGCAGTCATGATCGTACTCATTGCGGTGCTCAATGATTTCCCGATCATGATGATCGCGTACGACAACACCATCGTGGCTCCACGCCCGGTCCGCTGGGATATGGAACGCGTGCTCACGGTCAGCTCGGTTATCGGCGTATTGGGAGTTGTCGCTTCATTCAGCCTGTTCTTGTTCGCGGAGAAATACCTTCACATGCCCCGGCCGATCGTCCAGACTCTCATGTTCCTCACTCTGCTGGTTGCCGGCCACCTGACCATCTATCTGACCAGGAACGCAAAGGCCTTCTGGCGGCGTCCCTTTCCTTGCTGGCGACTGCTGGTCACCTGCGAATCGACTCAAGTGCTCGCAACGCTGATCGCAGTCTATGGATGGGGCATTATGACGCCGCTGGGGTGGAAATACGCAATCGCAGTCTGGGTCTATTCGCTCGTATGGTTTTTCATCACCGATATCGCAAAACTTCAAGTTTACCGCATGTTGCATCTGGGGACCGCGAGCCATCAGCGCCACTTGGCCAGAGTCAACGCCAGCCTTTATCCGGCCGCAGGCAAGGCGGCAGCTCCAGCCGCCGGTTGAGGAGGGGCGGTCAACCAGTCGCCTCGACCGCACGTCCCGGCGCCGCCGCCGCGTGGGTTAACAACGGGCCACAGGAGAAATCGAAAGGATGGACTACCGCACGAGATTCGTCGTCGAGCCCGGCGCCAAGGTCCGGCTCGGCAAGATTGACCCGGGATTCAAAGACAAGCACGACGAATCGCACAAAGACGCGGCGCCGGAGATCCAGAAACACGTCGAGCGCCTGGCCAAGGCCCAGTATCTGCTGTACGCCGACGGCAGCAGGTCATTGCTGGTCGTTCTGCAGGCGTTGGACGCCGGCGGCAAGGACGGGGTAGTGCGCCATGTGTTCACCGCCATGAACCCGCAGGGGACGTTGGTCGCTAGTTTCAAACAGCCGAGTAAGATCGAAGCCGCCCACGACTTCCTCTGGCGCGCCCATCTGCACACGCCGGCCAAAGGGCAAGTCGTAATCTTCAATCGGTCGCACTATGAGGATGTGTTGGTGGTGCGCGTGCACAAGATGGTGCCGAAGTCGGTGTGGTCGAAGCGCTACGATTTGATTAACGATTTCGAAAAGATGCTCCACAACAACGGCACGCGCATTCTCAAGTTCTATCTACACATCAGCCCGGAGGAGCAGCTCGCGCGCTTCGCGCAGCGCCTCGATGACCCGATGCGGCACTGGAAAATCAGTGAGGGCGACTATTCGGAACGCAAGCTCTGGCCAGACTATATGAGGGCATACGAGGAAGTCCTGGAAAGGACCAGTACCAAACATGCCCCATGGTACGTGATCCCATCCGATCACAAGTGGTTCCGCAACCTCGCCATCTCCGAAATCCTCGCTGACACTCTCGAGGACATGGATCTGAAGCTGCCGCCGGCCGAGGTGGACATTGCGGAAATTCGTCACAAGTATCACGCTGCGGCGGCGCGGCAGGCGAAGCGAGGCGATAAGCCGCCAAAGGTCTCGCACAAGAAGTAACATCACGTCGGCGAGCGATCGTGAACCAGCGAGGAGATCTTGCACGATCAAGGCAGAGATTATCGCCCCCAACGCGCTGAAGATCGTGGTGCCGGATAAATTCACAGATCGGCACGATACTGGGACGTCTTATCGCCTCCAATGAGTCGGGTCAGCAGCGCATCGGTTCAGGCGCAGGGGTGCCGACCTTCGGACTCGATGCGGTGAACCGGCTCGACCCAAAACCCAAAAGCGAGCTACGGATAACTGGACAGTCCTTGTCGATTGACCGACGGGCACGGGTTCGTTGCTAGTAGTCCGTTCCCAACGTAGGCGCGTTTATGAGTAGAGTCCGGGGTTGATGTGTGCTCGATTGGGGGCGTTGGAGCAAGCTGCATTACTCCAGTAGGAATCATGTTAGATCAGTGGACCATTAAGCTAATAGCGGGACTACACCCGCCGTCGACGAAGCGATGGATAAGGCATTTGAAAATCGCCTTGATTGTAGTCTGTTACCTGGCGATGGCAGCGGCCATGGTCCTGGCCGCCCGGAACACTAGCCTGTAATCGCACAGGGAGGCCCTTGCTTGAGACACGGATCGTCGATGGCAATGCATCTCAGCAGATAGATTGCTCTCGTAGAATCTCCTGGTTAGCTCTGGCAGGCTTCGCCCGCAAGTTCGGTTCCCCGTTCCCCAGAGTACATCCTGTCAGCCGCCGCACGGAGAGAAGTAATTCGCGCGAGAAGAAGCAGGGCTCAGTGCGCGCTTTCCGGCGAGACGGATATGGCTGAGTTAGCGAACCCGCCCGCCTCGTCGGTCCCCGAAACCGATGTGCAATCATTCTGCCGAGGTGACGCAGGCGCCTGTCGGAGTAATTTGGACCGAGATGCTCGGCTGCTCGTTGAGGGATCTTGCGCGGCTGCCGCGAGGGACCGTGATTTGAGGGCCGCTCACGACAGGGACGGCGACACAGAAGTTGATGCGATGACCTGGAACGCGGGTGCATGTCGAGGTGGCCGTACTTCCGGTTCGCTCGTCTTCGCTTCAATGGGAATGCTTCCCGGCAGCCAACTCATCGACCCAGTATCCTTGGCGGTTGTAGTGTCGATGCAGTCCGGTCTCGTAATCCCTGGTTATCAAAGACTCCTTCGTGTATTCCGGTCCCTGCTTGATGGTTTCGCGGCGAAGGTTGACGAATACTTTTGCCTCGCTCCAACTAACGCGCTCGATCCAATGAGGTGAAACCAGGACTTTTTTCCCGGGCCACCAGTTCCGTGTATCGACGATTAGATAACGAATCGCCCACGTCTTATTATCAATGAGAAAATCCTCGACGTGGCCGACCTCGCCGTCCGTAGCTTGGATGGCATGGCCTGTCACATCGTGAGTGCTACGCAGATGGTGGTCCCACGCTTTCTTATCTTGATTGGATTCTTTGCGCAACGTCCCGTTACCTACGCCGTCAGCCACGATATATGGATAAGGCCCCCACATATGCGGCACGCCATACATCGGCCACCCATAATAGCCATAGTATGCTTCCTCGAATTGGCGTGAGACAGGCTTGTCACTTTCCAAAGATGGACTGTCTTCAATTTGCTGCTTGGTCAAATCGACGGTGATGTTTTGGGATTCGTTATTAACGGCGCCAAGCGCATACGGGGAGATCAATACCTGCCTGCCCGAAATCCAATTCCCTGTGTCCGCGACCAGGTAACGAACCGCCCAGTGGCGATCATCGAAATAGAATTCTTTGACCTTTCCTATTTCCCCATCGCGGCTTTGCAGTTTGTAACCTTTTAGTGTACTGGCTTTGACTAACATAGTAAGCTCCTGCGTTTTTCGATCCTTCCTTCGGTTTTAAAGGCTCGCGAAACATCGATTGTCGGCTGAGGGCTGAATTAGTTTCTCCTAGGCCTTGGACTAGTAATTCCTGGTCCTGAGATGCAGCACCTCGCATACAAATCTTAACAGGTCGGGTCTTCGGCTCAACCCGCGTTCGACACCACGTGTTCTTCGGAGCACCTAGAATACCTTCGTTTCGATGGCTGTCGCATGCATCCAGCGTAGAATGTCAGGAAGAGGACAAGCAGGCCCAGGGATTCAAGCGCTGGTATCGGTCCTAATGGGTTACCTTACGAACCCTTCGGTTTTTCGGATAGGTGAGCCTTTTTTGAAAAAGGAACTGTCGAAAATACTTGAGCTCTTCGTAGGCGAGGACCATCGCCAAAAGAAGGTTCGGTGCATCAGAGCTATTGTAGCTGTGGCGCGCTTAGGACGGGAGTCGAAGAACGCCAGCGAAGACAGAGAACCGTGCGCACTTGGTCTTCAGTGAAATACCAATCGCAAAAAATGAAATCCAACGGAAACCAAATCGGAGGCCGGAGAATGAAACGACAAATACTTAGTGTGCTGACGGTCGTGGCCATCGCGGCCATAACGACGAAGGTCACGTTTGCGGCCGGTGGTCAGAGTTCGCAAATCAAGGTCGTCGCGGCGAACGGCAATGCCATTATAGTGTTCGAACCGGCCA